>NZ_LT607751.1:0-2400000 GCF_900090305.1 Micromonospora siamensis
GGGCACGCCACGGAGCGCGGCAGCGTGATCTCGCCGGCCACCCGCAGGGCGGCCGGCGTGCGTCAGTAACGCTGGCGGAGGAGCTGGGCGGCCTCGACGGCCCAGTAGGTGAGGATGATCTGCGCGCCGGCCCGCCGGATCGACGTGAGCGTCTCCAGGATCACCCGCTCCCGGTCGATCCAGCCGTTCGCGGCGGCCGCCTCGACCATCGCGTACTCGCCGGAGACCTGGTAGGCGGCGACCGGGACGTCGACCGCGGCCCGGACCGCCGACACCACGTCGAGGTAGGGCAGGGCCGGCTTGACCATCACCATGTCGGCGCCCTCGGCCACGTCCAGCTCGACCTCGCGCAGCGACTCCCGCAGGTTCGCCGGGTCTGCTGGTAGCTGCGCCGGTCGCCCTCCAGGCACGACTCCACCGCGTCCGGAACGGCCGAAGAACGCGGAGGCGTACTTCACGGCGTACGCCAGCACGGCGACGTCCTGGTGGCCCGCGGCGTCCAGGCCGGCGGACCACGCCCACCTGACGTCCATCATCCGGACGGCCCGACCACGTGGACCCGGCGTTGGCCTGGGCCACGCCATCTCGGCGTACGCGGTCAGCGTGGCGTCGTTGTCACCTCGCCGCCGGGGTGAGCACCCGCAGTGCCCGTGCGAGGTGAACTCGTCCAGGCAGAGGTCGCTCATCACGACGGTGGCGTCACCCACCTCGGCGACGACGTCGCGGATGCGACGTTGAGGATGCCCGCGGGTCGATCCCGCCGAGCGGTCTCGTCCCGGACTCCGGCACGCCGAAGAGCATGATCCCGCGACCCGGCCTGGACCGCCTCCGCGGCGGCCTTGCGCAGGGAGTCCGGGAGTGCTGGAGCACCCCGGGAGCGACGCGATCTGCCGTGGCTCGGTCAGCCCTCTTGACGAACATCGGCACGACCAGCTCGGCCGGGTCGACGCGGGTCTCGGCGACCAGCCGCCGCACGCCGCGTTGCGACGCAGCCGGCGGGGCCGGATCTCGGGGTACGGCATGACAGGCTCCGGCAACGATCAGCGAACCACGATCAGCGGAAGCGGAGGGCGGTCGGCCCTGCACCTTCGAACCACGGCGCTGCTTGGCGGCATGGCGGCAGCTTCTCGCGCAGCTGACGGCGTAGGCGGCGAGCGCCTCCACCAGGTCGGGCACGAGGCGTGCTGAGGCTGGACGTCGACCCGCAGGCCGAACTCCGTCGCGGTCTCCGCCGTCTTGGCCCGATGACTGCAACAACGGTGCGGGCGTGCGGCTTCCCGGCGATGCCGACCAGGTTCCGGACCGTGGAGGACGAGGTGAAGAGCACGGCGTCGAACCCGCCCGACTTGATCGCGTCGCGGATCTCGGCGGCGCGGGGCGCCCGGACGGTCCGGTACGCGGTCACGTCGTCGACCTCCCAGCCGCGCTCGGTGAGCCCGGCGGCCAGGGTCTCGGTGGCGATGTCGGCGCGCGGCAGCAGCACCCGGCCCACCGGGTCGAGGATCTCGTCGTGCGGCGAGAACTCGGCCAGCAGGCCCTCGGAGACTGCTCGCCCGCCGGCACCAGCTCCGGCTGGATGCCGAAGGCGCGCACCGCGTCGGCGGTGGCCTCGCCGATGCAGGCGATCTTGACGCCGCCGAAGTGCCGGGCGTCGAGGCCGTGCTCGGCGAACTTCTCCCAGACCGCGCGGACCGCGTTCACCGAGGTGAAGATCACCAGGCGTACCGGCCGTCGACCAGGCCCTTGACCGCCCGCTCCATCTGGCGGGGTACGCGGCGGCTCCACCGCGATGGTCGGCACCTCGCACGGGATCGCCCCGTACGCGCGCAGCCGCGCGCTCATCGCCCGGCCTGCTCCTTGGTGCGGGCACCAGCACCTTCCAGCCGTACAGCGGGCGGTTCTCCACCAGCTCAGCTTGTCCCGCTCGCCGACGCCCGCGCCGACGGTGAGCACCACCGGCCGGTGAAGCCGAGCGCCGCCGCGACGAAGGAGTCCACGGTCGACGTGGTGGTGTACTGCGTCTCGCCGGTGCCGTCGCCGGTCACCCCGACGCCCGTGCCGCCGTCGACCCCGGCGGCCAGCAGGCCGTCCGGACCGCGGCCAGGTCACCGGCGTCGATGGCCAGCGCCAGCGAGCCCCGGCCGACCGCGGCGGCGAGCGCGTCGAAGTCGAGCGTGCTGACGTCCTCGACGTCGGCGGCGGTGCGTACGCCGGCAGCGGGACACCCGCGTAGGTGGCCACCCTCGGCCTGCCCGACACCGGCACCACCTCGAAGTGCGCGGCGGTACGCGCGACCGCCTGCACCTCCTTGACCACCGAGTCGTGGCCGAACGGGTCACCGGCGACCAGGTGCACCGCGTTCAGGCCGGACCGGGCGGCGGAGATGAGCACCTTCGCCACGTCACCGGGCGCCCTCGGCCGGCGTGAACTGGGCGTCCTCGCGGGCCTCGGCGCGTACGGCGTCGAGCAGCGTCTCCGGTACCCCCCGGTCGTAGACCACCTGGTCGGCGTCGACCAGGGCGTCGTGCGCCCGGCGGGTCAGCAGGCCCGGGTCGCCGGGGCCGGCCCGACGAACGCGATGCGGCCTACGGGCTTACGGGTGCGGGTCATTCTGTGCTCCCAAATTGCTGGGTCCCCGGGCCGGCGTGTCCTTCTTGGCCGAGGATCGAGTCGGCGCCGAGTTCGAGGAGTTCGGCGGCGAGTGCCTTGCCGATCTCCGCCGCGTCGGCGGGCGTACCGGTGCGGGACAGCCGGAGGTCTCGGGTGCCGTCCGGGCTGATCACCGCCCGCGCAGGTAGATCTCTTCGACAACGTCGCCTTCGGCGGCCGAGCTGGCTGGCTCGCCTTCGGCGATGATGGCGTAGGCGGCGACGGGCGCGGAGCACCCGGCCTCCAGGGTGGCCAGCAGCGCCCGTTCCGCGACGACCGCGGCCCGGGACGGTGCATGGTCGAGCACCGCGAGCAGTTCGACCAGGTCGTGGTCGTCGCTGCGACATTCCACCGCCAGCGCGCCCTGGGCGGGCGCGGGCAGCATGAGCATCGGGTCGAGCGTCTCGGTGATCACGTCGGCCGACCGATCCGGACCAGACCGGCCCGGGCCAGGACGACCGCGTCCAGGTCGGCGTCCGGGCCGACGACCCGCCGAGGCGGGTGTCGATGTTGCCCCGGATCGGCGTCACCTCCAGTTGGAGGCCGAGGGCGTGCAGCTGGGCGATGCGGCGCAGCGCGCCGGTGCCGATCCGCGAGCCGGGGGCAGCTCGGCCAGCGTTCGGCCGTCGCGGGCGATCAGCGCGTCCCGCGGGTCCTGCCGGGGCGGCACCGCGGCGATGTGCAGGCCGGGCGCGTCCGCCGTGGGCAGGTCCTTGTAGGAGTGCACCGCGAGGTCGATGGTGCCGGCGGTCAGCGCGTCACGCAGGGCCGACACGAAGACGCCGACGCCGAGCCGGTGCACCGGGGCCGAGGAACGGTCCCCGGCGGTCACCACCTCGACCAGCTCGACGGGACGCCCGGTGGCGGCGGTCAGCGCGTCGGCGACCTGACCGGACTGGGCCATCGCCAGGGTGCTGCCCCGGGTGCCCAGGCGCAGGGGGTGCTCATCGCTCACCTCCGGTGGACGGGACGACGGTGCCGCTGACCGGCGTGGCGGCCGGGACCTCGGCCACCGGAAAGGACGGCCGGCCGGTGGCCTCGGACCCGGCGACACCCTCGGCCTCGACGACGTCGGGGACGGTGTCGACCGGGGAGGTCTGCGGAACCTGAAGGTCGAACAGCTCGCGCAGCAGCGCGGCGTACTGGTCGCCGCCGGGCTCGGCGGCGAGCTGGCGGACCCGCACGGTGGGCTGGTGCAGCAGCCGCTGCACCACCCGGTGGACCGTGCGGGCGACGTCGGCGCGCTGCTCGTCGGTGAAGTCGGGGCGGCGCTGGGCGAGCCGGCGCAGCTCGGCGGTGACCACGTCGTCGGCGCGTCCGCGCAGGGCGGCCACGGTGGGGGCCACGTCGGCGCCGCGCAGCCAGGACAGGAACGCCTCGACCTCGGCCGTGACGATCCGGGTGACCTCGGCGGCGTCGGCGGCGGCCGGCCCGCCGGCGAGGACGGTGGCCATCCGGTCGATGTCGATCACCTCGACGCCGGGCAGTTCGGCCACACCCTCCTCGACGTCGCGCGGCACGGCCAGGTCGAGCAGGACCAGCGGGCCCCGGTCGGCGGCGCGCCGGGCCAGCGCCCGGGTCACCACGTCGAGGCTGAGGACCGGTTCGGTGGCCGCGGTGGCGGCCACTACGATGTCCACTGTGGCGAGTGCGTCGACGAGTTCGGCCATCGGCACGGCGTTCGCACCGTACGACTCGGCGAGGCGTACCGCCCGATCGGCGCCACGGTTGGTGACGGTGAGCGGCCCGGCGCCGAGCCGGGAGAGCGTCGCCACACCGAGGGAGCCCATCGCGCCGGCACCGACGACCATGGCCGGGCGGCCGGCGAGGTCGCCGTCGAGGTGCCCCGCGGCCAGGTCGAGCGCGGCGCTGACCACGCTCTGGCCGGCGCGGTCGATGTTGGTCTCGGCGTGTGCCCGCTTGCCGACCCGCAGGGCCTGCTGCATCAGCTCGTGGACCAGCCGGCCGGCCGAGTCGGCCCCGGCGGCCCAGTGGTACGCGTCGCGCAGCTGGCCGAGGATCTGCGCCTCGCCGACCACCATCGAGTCCAGGCCGGCGGCGACCCGGAAGACGTGGTCGACCGCGGCGGCGTCGTAGTGCACGTAGAGGTGGTTGGCCAGGGCGGCGGGCGGGGCGCCGGCCTGCTCGGCGAGGACGGCGCAGATGTCGCCGAGGCCGCCGTGGAAGCCGGAGACGGCGGCGTAGACCTCCACCCGGTTGCAGGTGGAGACGAGCACGGCCTCGGCGACGTACGGCTGGGCGACCAGGCGGTCCAGGGTGCGGGTGAGTTCGGCGGGGGCCACCGCCAGCCGCTCCAGGGTGGCGACCGGGGCGGTGCGGTAGGACGCGCCGACGACGAGCAGTTTCACGTGCCGATCGCCTCCTGGGTGTCGGTGGCCGCGAGCCGACCGGGCAGGGCGGTCAGGCCGGACCCGCCGGCGGCGGGCAGCGCGGTCAGCGACGCCTTGCGGTGCTCGTGGAAGGACAGGATCTGCAACTCGATGGCGAGGTCGACCTTGCGCACGTCGACCCCTTCCGGAACCGAGAGTACGCACGGCGCGAAGTTGAGGATGCTCGTCACACCGACGGCGACGAGCTGGTCGGCGACGCCCTGGGCGGCGGCGGCCGGGGTGGCGATCACGCCGATCGCGATCGACTCCTCGGCGGCGACCCGGGGCAGTTCGTCGACATGGCGTACGACCAGCCCGTTGATGATCTCGCCGATCCGGGATCGGTCGGCGTCGAGCAGCGCGGCGATCCGGAAGCCACGGCTGGCGAAGCCGTCGTAGCCGGCCAGGGCGTGACCGAGATTACCCACGCCGACGAGGGCCACGGCGCGGCGCTGGGTCAGGCCGAGGACGTACTCGATCTGCTCGATCAGCAGCGTGACGTCGTAGCCGACGCCCCGGGTGCCGTACGAGCCGAGCTGGGAGAGGTCCTTGCGGAGCTTGGCGGAGTTCACCCCGGCGGCACCGGCCAGCCCTTCGCTGGAGACCGTCTCGTGCCCGGCCTCGGCGAGGTTGTGCAGGGCTCGGAGGTATTCCGGGAGCCGCGCGACGGTCGCCTCCGGCAGGTCCGGAAGCGCCGGTACGGCACCGGCGCGGCCGGGCGCGCCAGGGTGACGGTGCTGACTCATGAGACTCCGTGCGGTGCGATCCTCGGCCAGCTCCGGTGCCCGGCCGTTTCGGGACCCCCGCTCGCGACCGAGGTTGTCGGTCGTGCTAGCGGGGCGCGTCGGAACTACAGAGTAGGCGCTTGTGAAGACGTGCACAAATCGCGATCTTGCTGATCCGCGACGCCCCTCCACCAGCTCCTCCATTCCACAAGATCGATCCGGCGGCCTCCGCCGGCGCCGCTCGGCGATTATTGCTCAATTACGACTTCTCTGACCAATCGCGCGCGCGCCGTCGCGCAGAGTGACCGGAGCCCGGAAGCCGACCGACCACCGACGCCGACGAGGCAGGTAGGGACAACCCCACCCCCGATACACCGGCCCACAGGATGGGCCGAAACGGACAACCCTCCTAGCCTGAGCACATGACCGCCGTACCCCTGTCCGCTCCGACGCCGCTGCGCGGCACCGCCCGCCAACTCCTCCGGGACTCCGGGTACGTGCTGCTCGGCCTGCCGCTCGCGATCGCTGGCTTCGCCGCCGCCGTGGTGGGAATCTCACTCAGCGCCGGCCTTCTGGTCACCACGCTAGGCCTGCCCGTCCTCGCCGGCACCCTCTACGTTGCGCGTGCGCTGGCCGACGTCGAACGCTTCCGGCTCCCCGCCGTGCTGCGCCAGCCCCGGGTACGCCCCGACTACCTGGCCCCACCGGCCGGGGGCGGCTACTGGCGCCGCGTCTTCATCCCGATGCGCGACGCGCAGTCCTGGCTCGATCTCGCCCACGGGCTGTTCAAGCTGCCCGTGGCGCTGCTCACCCTCGTACCCCTGGTGGTCTGGTGGGCGCTCGCGCTCACCGGCACGCTCTACTGGGCGTACGACTGGGCCATCCCCCGGGGCCCCGACGACCAGGACCTCAGTCAGCTGCTCGGGATGGGCGACGGCGCCACCGCGCGTATCGCGCTGAACACCGCGATCGGGCTGTTCGCCCTGCTCACCCTGCCGCTGATGGCCCGCGGCTGCGCGCTGCTCCAGGCATCCTTCGCCCGGGCCCTGCTCACCGGCGTGGCCGAGGTACGCAACCGGATCAGCACCCTGGAGGAGCAGAAGCGGGCCGCCGCCTCCGCCGAGGCGACCGCCCTGCGCCGGCTGGAACGCGACATCCACGACGGCCCGCAGCAGCGGCTGGTCCGCCTCGCCATGGACCTGAGCCGGGCCCGGCACCAGCTCGCCGCCGACCCGGAGGCGGCCGGCCGCACCCTCGACGAGGCCGTCACCCAGGCCCGGGAGACCCTCGACGAGCTGCGCGCCCTGTCCCGGGGCATCGCCCCGCCGATCCTCGTCGACCGCGGCCTGCCCAGCGCACTGGCCGCCCTGGCCGGCCGCTCCCTGGCCCCGGTGGAGCTGGCCGTCGACCCGGAACTCTGCACGCCCACCGGGCGGCTCGACCCGGCGGTGGAGAACACCGCCTACTTCGTGGTCGCCGAGGCGCTCACCAACGTCGCCAAGCACAGCGGGGCGACCACCAGCCGGGTCACCGTCACCCGTCGGTTGGGCCGGCTGGAGGTCGAGGTCACCGACGACGGGATGGGCGGCGCGCACCTGGCCAAGGGGCACGGCCTGGCCGGGCTCGCCGACCGGGTCCGGGCGGTCGGGGGCACGCTCGACCTGACCAGCCCGGCCGGAGGCCCGACCGCGCTGCACGTCGAACTGCCCCGGTGAGCGGGCTCCGGCCGGCCGGCCCCCGGGCGCGGCGGCGCCGGCCCGACCCGGGCTGCGGCGGGCCCGGCGGCGCGAGGTGGTAGACACCGTGGGCATGCGGGTGGTGATCGCGGACGACGCCGTACTGCTCCGGGAGGGGCTGGTCCGGCTGCTGACCGAGTTCGGGCACCAGGTGGTGGCCGCGGTCGGCGACGGTGACGCCCTGGTGGCGGCGGTGGTGGAACACCGGCCGGACGTGTCGCTGGTGGACGTCCGGATGCCCCCCACGCACACCGACGAGGGGCTGCGGGCGGCGGTCACGGCCCGCCGGCTGGTCCCGCGTACGCCGGTCCTGGTGCTCTCCCAGTACGTCGAGGTGTCGTACGCCGACGACCTGCTGGCCACCACCGGCGGCGCCGGCGGCGGCGGGATCGGCTACCTGCTCAAGGACCGGGTGGCCGCGATAGACGAGTTCCTGGACGCGCTGGCCCGGGTGGCCGCCGGCGGCACCGTGCTGGACCCGGAGGTGGTCGCCCAGCTGCTGGTCCGCCGCCGCCGCGACGACCCGCTGGCCGCGCTGACCCCCCGCGAGCGCGAGGTGCTGGCCCTGATGGCCGAGGGCCGCTCGAACACCAGCATCGCGCGGACCCTGGTCGTCAGCGACGGTGCGGTGGAGAAGCACGTCCGCAACATCTTCACCAAGCTCGGCCTCTCCCCCGACCCCACCACCCACCACCGCCGCGTCCAGGCCGTCCTCACCTACCTCCACCCCTGACCCACCCGGCACCGCGGGCTGCCGAGGGGGTCAGGGGAGGGTTCGGGCGAGGGTCACCGCCTGGGTGAGGGTGTCGGCGACGGGGTGGGGGGTGGTGCGGAGGGTTTCCGGGTGGGTCAGGCCGCCGGTGTAGAGAACGCAGCGGGCGCCGACCGAGAGCGCCGCGTCGGCGTCGTCGACCGAGTCCCCGATCAGCACCACCTCGCTGCCGGACAGGCCCAGCTCGGCGAGGTGCTTCGCCAGCCACTCCGCCTTCGGGCCACCGCCGACCGCCGAGCGCAGCCCGTCGACCCGGGCGAAGTGCGGAGTCAGCCCGTACGTGTGCACGGTCGGCACCAGCTCGTCGTGGAACCACATGGACAGCAGCGACTGGCTGCCCGGCCAGGCAGCGATCGCCGCCGTCGCGTCGTCGGCCAGCGCGCAACTGGTCAGCCCCGCCCGGTACGCGTCGTGGAAGATCCGGTCCAGCGTGCCGAACGCCTCGGCGTCGACCGCCCGACCGAGCATCTCGGCGTAGTAGTCGGCGATCGGCCGGCGGAACCGGATCCGGTGCTCGTCGGCGGTCACGGCCGGGCCGCCGGCGCTGGCGAACGCCGTGTTGGTCGCCCGGACCACCAGGTCCAGGTCGTTGAGCAGGGTGCCGTTCCAGTCCCACACCAGGTGGTGGCGCGCAGGGGTCATCCGTGCACGGTAACCGGCCGGTCAGAGCTGCGGGGTGGTGAGGTCACGCAGCAGCCGGTCCTCCTCCACCCGCCAGTAGCCGTGCTCCTTGCCGTCGAGCAGCACCACGGGCAGCCGGTCGCCGTACTCGCGTTCCAGCTCGACGTCGTCGGTGACGTCCTTCTCCACCCACCGGTCACCGGTGACCGCCACCACCCGGTCCATCGCCGCGCGGGCGTCCTCGCAGAGGTGGCAGCCGGGCCGGGTGATCAGGGCGAGCCGGGCGTCAGTGGACATCGGGTACCTCCGTGGAGCGGTCGGCCTCAGCCGGCGGGCGGGCGCCGGCCGGGGCCGGACGCAGCTGGGTCTTGCGTACCTTGCCGATCGCGGAGTACGGCAGCGTGTCGACGAACTCGACGCCGGTCGGGCACTTGAAGCGGGCCAGGTTGCGGGCGCAGTGGGCGAGCAGCTCCGCCTCGGTCACCGGCCGGTCCGCCGCCGCCACCACGTACGCCCGCACAGTCTCGCCGGTCCGCGGGTGCGGCACGCCCAGGACGGCCGACTCGGCCACCGCCGGATGCGCCTGGAGCACCAGCTCCACCTCGTGCGGATAGACGTTGAAGCCGTTGACCAGGATCAGCTCGCCGAGCCGGTCGACCAGGAACAGGTCGCCGTCGGAGTCGGCGTAGGCCACGTCCCGGGTGGCCCACCAGCCGTCGGCGTCCGGGCCACCCCGACCGTCCGGCCAGTAGCCGGAGAAGAGGTTCGCCCCGCGTACCACGATCTCGCCCGGGTCGGTGCCCGGCGAGTCGTCGGTCAGGTCCAGCTCGTCGGCGTCCTCGTCCGGCTCCGGCACGCCGTCCCGCCACAGGTCCGCCCCGTCCGGGCCGACCAGGCGCAGCTCCACCCCCGGCAGCGGCCGGCCGATCGAACCGGGCTTCGGCTCGCCGTCGACCAGGGTGGAGGTGAGCACCGGCGCGGTCTCGGTGAGGCCGTACCCGACGTGCACCGGATGGCCGGTGGCCTCGGTGAACCGGGCCGCGACCGCCGGGTCCAGCGGCGCCGCGCCGCAGACCGCGACCCGCACCGACCGCATCGCCGCGTCGAGCGCGCCGGCGTCCGCGGTGGACCAGGCCAGGAACATCGGCGGTACGCCGACCAGCACGCTGACCGGGTGCCGGGCGAGCAGGTCCAGCGCCCCGGCCGCACCCGGCTCGTCGACGAGCACCCCGGTCGCCCCGTGGTGCAGCACCGCCCCGAGCCCCGAGTTCAACCCGTACGCGTGGAACAGCGGCAGGGCAAGCAGCACGGTGTCGTCCGGCCCGACCACCGGCGGGTCGATCCGGGCGATCTGCCCGTGGTTGGCGGTCAGCGCCCGGTGCGACAGCATCGCGCCCTTGGGATGACCCTCGGTGCCGGAGGTGTAGAGCAGCACCGCCAGGTCTTCGCCGCCCCGGACGGGGAGGCGCAGCGGACCGGCGGGCGCGGCGGTCGGCGGCGCGGTGTGCACGGCGGTCAGCGCCGGCAGTCCGGCGGCGATCCCGGCGACCCGGTCCCGCACCGCCGGCGTGCAGATCAGGGTGGCCGCGCCGGAGTCGGCCAGTACGTGCCGCAGCTCGGGGGCGGTGAGCCCCGGGTTGACCGGCACCGCCACCAGCCCGGCCCGCAGCGCGCCGAGGTGGCCGAGGACGAAGTCGATCGAGTTGGGCAGCGCGATGGCGACCCGGTCCGGCGTGTCGGTGGGGCCGGTGGGGGCCAGCGCGGCGGCCACGGCGTCCACCGCCGCGTCCAGTTCGGACCAGGTGAGGGTGCGCTCACGTCCGATCAGGGCGGGATGGTCGCCGCGCTCGGCGGCCACCCGGCGGAGCCGGTCGGCGAGGTTCGGCGCGGAGCCGTCTGCTGCGTCCTGCACGGTGGCTGAGTCTGGCACAGCGGACGGCGGCCGGGCCACGCCCCGCGTACGACGATCCCCCGCCCAACCCGTCCCACCAGGAGTTTCCTTCACGAACCGGTCCGGTTCGGAAAGTCAACCGCACACGACGGACAACCGGTCCGCCATGTGTGCGTCGCCGGGGGAAATACTTCCGCTCTGTGTAACGGACTTGCCACGCGTGGGTGACGTTGGCCCTATCATCACTCGGGTCGGCTCACCCCATTTGCCGTGAGTCGACACCCCTCAGCCCGAGGAGGCCCCCGTGCCCGTGAGCGCATTGGACCAGCACCTCAAGGGGATCTGCCGCCCGCCGGCACGTCCCGGACCGGCGCTGCCCCACGGCAGCCCCGCTCCCGCCCCGGCGGTGCCGTGGCGCGCGGTGCGACCGACAGCCCACCGCAGCGGGGAGGCACGGTGACCACCTTCGGTTACGCCGACAAGCCGGCTGGCCTGACCGGCCCGGCACCCCGGACGCCGGTGAACGAGCGGTTGACCTCCACCGAGGACAGGTGGGGCCTGGCCGTGCAGGGCGACGGCGCGGCCCGCCGGCCCCGCAGCCGGCCGCACCCGAACGAGGCGCCGACCCGCCCGGCGGTGCCCGGGGGCAACGCCCGGCCGGCCGGCGGGGTGGCCGTACCGGCCCGGCCGACGATGCCGTCGCAGGGGCGGCGGTCCGCCGAGGCCCCGGCGCCCGACCCGGCGGCCGCCGAGACGGCGGTGATCCCGGCGGTACGCCCGGAGGCGCCGGCCACCACGGCCACCGGTTACCCGAGCCGCCCCGACCCGTCCGACCCGGCGACCGAGGTGTGGACGCTCGTCGAGCGGGCCCAGGCCGGCGAGGCCGAGGCGTTCGGCCTGATCTACGACCGGTACGTCGACACCGTCTTCCGCTTCGTCTACTTCCGGGTCGGCAACCGGCAGCTCGCCGAGGACCTCACCTCCGACACCTTCCTGCGGGCGCTCAAGCGGATCGGCAGCTTCACCTGGCAGGGCCGCGACCTCGGCGCCTGGCTGGTGACGATCGCCCGGAACCTGGTCGCCGACCACTTCAAGTCCGGCCGCTACCGGCTGGAGGTGACCACCGGCGACGTGCTCGACGCCGACCGGGAGGACCGGGGGCCGGAGGGCAGCCCGGAGGCGGCGGTGGTCGAGCACATCACCAACGTCGCCCTGCTCACCGCGGTCACCCAGCTGAACCCGGAGCAGCAGGAGTGCATCGTGCTGCGGTTCCTCCAGGGCTTCTCGGTGGCCGAGACGGCCCGCGCGATGGGCAAGAACGAGGGCGCCATCAAGGCTCTGCAGTACCGGGCGGTGCGTGCGCTGGCCCGGCTGCTCCCGGACGGCTTCCAGCCCTGACCAGGTCCCGCCGCCCGACCCGCCCCGACTCCGGGCTCCGCGGGTCGGGCCCCCGCCGACCCGCCACCCGCCGCCCGCGTACCGGCCGGCCCGGGCCGCGCGGCCCCGGCCACCGCCGCCCCGGCCCCCGGCCGCCGTCCCGGCCGGCCCCGGGCGCCGGCCGCACGCCGCCCCGGCGGTGACCACCGTCCGGCCGCACCCGCCCGACCGGCATCCGGGGTACGACCGGCAGCCCGCACGTGCCGGCCGGTCAGGCCCGCCGGGGACCGGGCCGTCCGGACCAGCGTCGGGCATCCGACCGGCCGCCGTGGCCGCCGGTGACGGCGATCACTCTTCGTGATTTCGGCCCTGAACGCCCCGTAACTTGTGCCCGGCGCGGTCCGTTTCTCCGGGTGCGACCGGTGGTTGCCCGGCGTCCCCCGGCCCACCCGGTCCGGAAACGCGGTCGAGGCGGCCCAGGCCGTCGGCGTCCCGCCTCGCCGGTCGCTGGTGATCGACACGGCTCCTGCCGTGCCCAGCGAGAGGAGGTGCCTGCGGTGGACAGCGACCTCTTCTCCCGTCGGCGCGCCGAGCGCTTCGCGCAGCTTCTCGACGAAGCCGACGGAGGCCGGCGACACCACGTCCGGTCCCGGGCGGACGACCGGCTCGCCGCGCTCGTCGCGGTCGGCCAGCAGCTCCGGACGAGTCGCCCGGCCGCGCCGGTCGACCCGGAGTTCCGGACCGGCCTGCGCGCGATGCTCGTGGCGACCGCCGAGCGGGAGGGCATCGGCACCGCGCCGACCGAACGCCCGGCGACGACGACCGGCCGCACCCCGGCCGCCACCGCGGGGCGTACCTTCCTCCCGGCGGTGACCGCGCGGCGGGCAAGGGCCCGGGGCGCCATCCTGGTCGGCGTCGCGGCCGGCGCGATCGCCGTCTCCGGCATCTCCGCCGCCAGCGAGAACGCGGTGCCCGGTGACGCCCTGTACGGGATGAAGCGCTCCACCGAACGCGCCCAGCTCGCCCTGGCCAGCTCCGACATCAGCCGCGGGCAGCTCTTCCTGGACTTCGCCCGGACCCGCCTCGACGAGGCCGGCACCCTTGGTGGCGACCGGGCCGGGTTCACCGCCGTCCTGGACGACATGGACGCCGACACCCGCCAGGGCGTACGCCTGCTCACCACGACCGCCGCGCGGCGGGCCGAGCCGGCCGGCCTGGACGCCGTCAACGCCTTCCTCACCGGGCAGCGACGGGAGGTCGCCGCCCTGCTCGGCACGGTGACCCGGGCCGAACGGGACCGGACCCGCCGCTCGCTGGCGCTGTTGGACGCGATCCGTAAGCGGTCCGACGGCCTGCGCGCGGCGATCGCCTGCGACCTCGCCACACCCTCCACGACCGACGCCCTCGGCCCGGTGCCGGGCAGCTGCCCCGGGGACCGCTGAGGCCGGTGACGGCCGGCGCGACAGAGTAGCCAGGCACGCCACACTTGCCCGTTGGACCCGTCCGACGCCCCCTTCGTCCGGCTACGCTCGGCGGGAGGAAGGCGTCACGGTCGACGAGCGGAGGAGGTCGCGTGGCCCGCACCAGGAAGGTCACGGTCGCCACCGACCGTCAGGGCCACACCACCGGCTGGGCGGAGACCGAGCAGGCGCCACCGGCGCCGGTCGTGACCGACCCGACGGCGGCGGCCTTCTTCGACGTCGACAACACGATGATGCAGGGCGCCTCCATCTACTGGTTCGCCCGCGGGCTGGCCGCCCGCAAGTACTTCACCACCGGTGACCTGGCCCGGTTCGCCTGGCAGCAGGCGCGGTTCCGGCTGCTGGCCACCGAGCACGCCGGCGACATGTCGCAGGCCAGGGAGGCCGCGCTGGCCTTCGTCGAGGGCTGGCGGGTGGACGAGGTGGAGCGGCTCGCCGAGGAGATCTTCGACGAGCTGATGGCACCACGGATCTGGGCCGGCACCCGCCGGCTGGCGCAGCGCCACCTGGACGCCGGTGAACGGGTCTGGCTGGTCAGCGCCGCGCCGGTGGAGATCGGCCGGGTGATCGCCGACCGGCTCGGGCTGACCGGTGCGATCGGCACGGTGGCCGAGGTGGTCGACGGGGCGTACACCGGCCGGCTGGTCGGCGAGCTGATGCACGGGCCGGCCAAGGCGGACGCGGTCACCCAGCTGGCGGCGGTCGAGGGCCTGGACCTGAGCCGGTGCGTGGCCTACAGCGACTCGGCCAACGACCTGCCGATGCTCTCCACGGTCGGTCGGGCGGTGGCGATCAATCCGGACGGCGCGCTGCTGCGCCAGGCCCGGGAACGGGGCTGGGAGGTCCGCGACTTCCGGACCGGAAGGCGGGCGTTCAAGATCGCCGTACCGTCGACCGCCGCGGCCGGGCTGCTGGCCGGAGCGGTCACCGCCGGCCTGGCGATGCAGCGCCGCCGCCGCACCACCTGACCGCCCGGGCGGGTCAGGGGCCGAACGGGTCGGGGCGGCGTTCGAGCAGCTCGTGCAGGGTGTGCTGGATGGTCTCCCGGACCTGGTCGGCCAGGTTGAACACGACCAGCGGGTCGTCGGCCGAGTCGGTGAGGTGGGCCGTCGGGATCGGCGGGCAGAACTGGATCAGCCACTTGCTCGGCAGCGGCACCATGCCCAGCGGCCCGAGCCAGGGGAAGGTCGGCGTGACCGGGAAATACGGGAGCTTGAGCAGCCGGGCGAGCGGCTTGATGTCGGCGAGCATCGGATAGATCTCCTCGCCGCCGACGATGGCGACCGGGACGATCGGGGTGCCGGTACGCAGCGCCGCCGAGACGAAGCCGCCCCGGCCGAACCGCTGGAGTTTGTACCGGTCCGAGTAGAGCTTGCCGACGCCCTTGAAGCCCTCGGGGAAGACGCCGACCAGCTCACCGGAGCTGAGCAGGCGTTCGGCGTCCGGGTTGCAGGCCACCGTCCCGCCGGTCTTGCGGGCGATCTCGGAGACCACCGGCATCCGGAAGACCAGGTCCGCGCCGAGCAGCCGCAGGTAGCGGCGGGCCGGGTGCTGGTCGTGCAGGGCGGTGGAGAGGACTAGCGCGTCCAGCGCCACCGTGCCGGAGTGGTTGCCCACCACCAGGCCGGCGCCGTCGGCGGGCACGTGTTCCAGCCCGGCCACCTCGGTGCGGAACCAGTCCCGGTAGAGCAGCCGCAGCAGCGGGTGGAAGACCGCCCCGGTCAGCTCCGGGTCGAAGCCGAACTCGTCGACCTCGTAGTCGCCGGAGAGCCGCCGCCGCAGGAACGCCAGTCCGGAGGCGACCCGCCGGTCCCAGACGTCACCGGGCCGGTCGGCCACCGCCGGCCCGCCCGGGGCCCCGGCCCGACCGCCGTTCACCGCCGGGCCGCCGTTCGCCGCCGGCTCGTCGGCCGGCACCGGCACGTCGGTCGCCTCGCGCTCCGGCCCGTCGGCCAGCACCGGCGCGTCGGCGACGCCCTCGGCCGGCAACACCGGCTCGTCGGTGGCCGAGGTGTCCGGCTCGTCGGCCGGCACCGGATCCGGGGCGACGGCCGGTTGGGCGGACCGTCGGTGCCCGTTTCGCCGGGCCGGCTCCGCGCCCGGCCCGGCCACGTCCAGGGGTACGTCGTACCGGCCGGCGTCCCGCCGCTCGTTCGAGTCGCTCACTGCCGTTCCTCCACGGCCGAGCGCACCTGTCGGATGCCCTCCAGCACCAACTGCTCGGCGGCGGCCAGCTGGCCCCGGGTCACCAGCGATCCACCGTGGTGGGCGCGGATGAAGTCGTCGAACGCGGCGGCGGTCGAGCGGGGCGTGAAGCCGTACTCGCGCTCCAGCCGGCCGGTGTCGACGACCCGGCCGTGCACGAAGAGGTCGACCTGGTCCAGGCCGTAGCGGCCGAAGCCCAGGTTGCGGGCCAGCGCGGCGGCCCCGGAGAGCCCCGGTTCGAGCACCGGCACGGCGACCCGGCCGGCCCGGCGGATCGCCTGGGACAGCGAGAGCACCCCGGGACCGGCCACGTTGTACGTCCCCGGGTGGTCCTCGACGATCGACCGGTGCAGCACCTCCAGGGCGTCGTCGAAGTGCACGAACTGCAACCGGGGGTCGCGGCCGAAGACGGTGGGCACCAGTGGCTGGGAGAAGTAGCGGGTCAGGGTGGTGTCGGCGGTGGAGCCGATGAACGGGGCGAACCGCAGCACGGTGGCGGTGACGTCGGGTCGGCGGCGGCGGAAGCCGCGGACGTACCCCTCGATGTCGAGGATGTCGCGGCCGAAACCGCCGCGCGGCACCTCGCGCGGCTCGGTCTCCTCGGTGAACACGGCCGGGTCGCGGAACGACGCGCCGTACGCCGCGGTGGAGGAGCGGACGACGAGCTTGCGCAGCCGGGGCGCCCGCTGGCAGGCGGCGAGGAGCTGCATGGTGCCGATGACGTTCTGGTCCTTCATCGCCGACCGGCCGCCGTGCTGCGGGTCGGGGGCGCTGACCAGCGCCAGGTGCACCACGGCGTCGACCTCGAGGTCGGCGAGGAGGCCGCCGAGCGAGTCCAGGTCGAGGCGGACGCGTTCCACCCGGTCGAGCAGGTCGGTGACCTCGGGCCCCGGGGTGGTCGGGTCGACGCCGATCACCCGCTCGATCCGGGGATCCGTGGCGAGCCGGGCCGCCACGTGGGCGCCCAGGTAGCGGCCGACGCCGGTGACGACGACGACCCCCGGAGCACCGGGGGTGCCACCGGGGGTCATGTCGCGCTCCCACCTCGGCAGGCGGGATCGAGCCGGATCGAACACGGCCTGATCACCTGAGCCTCCGAGGGTCGACAGTTGGCAGGTGCCGGGGTGCCGGGCCAGGCCCGGCCCCGGTCACTTGCCGAGACGGCGACGCTGGACGCGGGTCTTGCGCAGCAGCTTGCGGTGCTTCTTCTTAGCCATGCGCTTGCGGCGCTTCTTGACCACCGAGCCCATACGAAAGCCTTTCGATGCAACGTTCGGGGCGGACCGTGACGACACCACCGGGGGTGGCGCGCGCGGGCGCTTCGGACAACGGACCGGACCGGCCTGTGGGCGTCGGGGCGCACCACTGCACGGTCACGGTCGGGTCCAGGGTAGCCGGAGTGCGTCAGCAGGACCAACGCGGCCCCGTCGATGCCCGTTACGTCGCACTCGACGGTGGGTGCGGCGGGGCCTCAGGCGGTTTCCTGGAAGGCGCCGCGCAGGTATTCGTGCACCGCGTGCTCGGGCACCCGGAACGACCGCCCGACCCGTACGGCGGTGAGTTCACCGCTGTGCACCAGGCGGTAGACCGTCATCTTGGACACCCGCATCACCGCCGCCACCTCGGCGACGGTGAGGAACCTGACATCCGACAGCCGACCGTCGGACTGCGACCCGGCCATGGCTCACCGACCCATCCCATGCCCGGCGCGTGCCACCGGGGGCGGATCTCCCGCTCCGACGGGCAACGCGCGTGTTACCAGTACGGTAGCGGGACGGCTGTGACCGGCGCGATCCCTTCGCGCGATTGATCATGCGAAGCGGCCGGTTCACCCGACCGTGAGCTGCGGGTTTCGCCCCGTTCGGGTCCGGTGTCCCGTTGCCGGGACCGAGAATCACTCGGCCCGCAGCGCCACCACCGGGTCGAGCCGCCCGGCCCGCTGCGCGGGGACCACCCCGAAGACGATGCCGACCGCCGCCGAGACGCCGAAGGCCAGCGCCAGCGACCACCAGGTGATCGCGGCGGGCACCGGGGAGAGCGCGTCGGCGGCCAGCGCCGCCCCCACTCCGAGGGCCATCCCGGTCAGCCCGCCGATCGAGGTGAGCAGCACCGCCTCCAGCAGGAACTGCAGGCCGATGTCGCGGGGCCGCGCCCCGACCGCCTTGCGCAGGCCGATCTCCCGGGTCCGCTCGCGGACCGAGACCAGCATGATGTTGGAGACCCCCACCCCGCCGACCAGCAACGAGATGCCGGCGATGGCGGCGAGCACCCCGGTGAGTACGCCGAGGATGTCCCCGAGCACGCCGAGGATCTGCTGCTGGGTGACCGCGCTGAACTCGGTGTCCGGGTGGCGCCGGGTCAGCTCGGCGACGATCCGGGCGCCCAGGTCGTCGATCCGCTCCCGGTCCGGCGCCTTGACCGCGATCCCGTCGATCCGCTGCGTGCCGTAGAGCCGGTGCGCCGCGGTCACCGGAATGTGCACCTCGTCGTCCCGGTCCACGCCGAGGCTCTGCCCGAGCGGGGCGAAGACGCCGATCACCCGGAATCGCACCCCGGCGATGCTGACCTGCTGGCCGATCGGGTCCCGGTCGGGGAAGAGCGCGCCGGCCACCGCCGCCCCGAGGACCGCCACCCGCCGGCTGGTGTCCACGTCGGAGGCGGTCAGGTAGCTGCCCCGGCCGAGCCGTCGGGTGAAGACCGCCGGGGTGGTCTCCAGCACGCCCTGCACGGTGGTGAAGTCCGAGCGCCGGCCGGCGCGTACCGTCTCGCCGGAGGCCACGGTCACCGCCACCCGCGACGGGTCGCCGACCACCCGCGACACCGCGTCCACGTCGGCCAGGTCGAGCCGGGACACCGCCGGGGCGGAACCGATGTCGATCCGGCCGGGGACCACCACCAGCAGGTTCGAGCCGAGCCCCTCGACCTGCCGTTCGACCTCGCGCTTCGCGCCCGTGCCGATGGCCACCAGGACCACCACCGAGGCCACCCCGATGATCACCCCGAGCATGGTGAGGGCGCTGCGCATCCGGTTGGCGCGCAGCGCCTCCAGCGCCACCCGCCACGCCTCGGCGAACCTCACCGGGCCGGCTCCGACCGCTCTACGCCGTCGCCGGCCGGCGGCTGGTCGGCCGCGCTGTCGGCGACCACCACACCGTCGCGCATGGTGATCCGGCGGCGGGCCCGGGCGGCCACCTCGTTGTCGTGGGTGACCATCACCAGCGCCACCCCGGACTCGGTGTTCAGCTCCTCCAGCAGCGCCAGCACCGCCTGGCCGTTGGTGGTGTCCAGGTTGCCGGTCGGCTCGTCGGCGAGCAGCACCGTCGGGTCGGTGACCAGCGCCCGGGCGATCGCCACCCGCTGCTGCTCGCCACCGGAGAGCTGGTTGGGCCGGTGGTGCAGCCGGTGCCCGAGCCCGACCCGGCCCAGCATCGCCGCCGCCCGCTCCCGGCGCTGCCGCGCGCCGATCCCCCGGTAGACCAGGGGCAACGCCACGTTGTCCACCGCCGAGGTGCGGGGCAGCAGGTGGAACGCCTGGAAGACGAAGCCGATCGTCTCGTTGCGCAGGGTCGCCAGTTCGGGCGGGGTGAGCGAGCCGACCTCCCGGCCGCCGAGCACCAGCCGCCCACCGGTCGGCCGGTCCAGCCCACCGAGCAGGTGCATCAGCGTGGACTTGCCGGAGCCGGACGGCCCGATCACCGCGACGTAGTCCCCGGCCGCCACGGTCAGCGTCACCCCGCGCAGCGCCGGCACGGACACCCCGTCGAGCTGGTACGTCCGGGACACGTCGACCGCCTCAATCGCCGGCGTCGCCATCGGGCTACCGGACTTCCTGGCCGTCGCTGACCTGGTCGGTGCCGCGTACCACCACCCGGTCGCCGGGCTGCACCCCGCTCACGATCTGCACCAGGTCCTGCCCCTGCACCCCGACGGTGACGGCGGCCCGGTCGGCGCGGCCGTCGCGGACCACCCAGACCGAATCGCGGCCGTCGGCGGAGAAGACCGCCGAGGCGGGCACGGTGACCGCGTCGGCGGCCTCGCGTACCCGGAGGTGGACCAGGGCGTTCATGCCGGGTCGGGGCGCCGGCGCGGGCTGGCCCTCGCCCTGCTGGCCGCGCTCCAGCGACAGCCGCACCCGGTAGGTCACCCCGCCCCGGGCCGAGGTGGTCGGCAGGACGTCGACCGAGCCGACCAGCGCCCGGTACGTCGCGCCGGGCACCGCGTCCAGTTCCGCCGTGGCGGTCACGCCGGCCCGGACCAGCAGCACGTCGGTCTCGTCGACCTCGGCGAGCAGGCCCAGCTCAGCGACGTCCACCACGGTCAGCACCGGCGTACCGGCGGTGACCCGGCCACCGACCGGGATCGCGCCGTCCACGCCGGCCGGCGGGCCGGGCTGGGCGGGGGCGAGCGCCGACGGGTCGATCCCGGCCGCCGCGCTGCCCCCGGCCGCGCCGAGCAGCCCGGCGAGGTCGGCGGCGGAGGCGCCACCCGCGGCGGTGCCGCCGGGCTGGACGACCCCGCCGATCGGCGCCCGCAGGGTCAGCGCGTCGACGGTCGCCTTCGCCAGCTCGTACGCCTGGCGGGCCTGGAGCTGCTGCGCGCTGGCCAGCGCGTCGACGGCCGAGTTGAGGTTGCGTACGCCCCGCTGCACCGCCCGGACCGCCTCGTCGGCGGTACGCGCGGCCGACTCGTACTGCTGCTGCGCGGAACGCACCTGGAGCAGTAGCGCGTCGCGCAGTTGCGGGTCACTGATCTTGCTGGCGGCGGTGCGCGCGGCCTCGTACGCCTGGGCGGCGGCCTTGTCGGTGCCTCGGCGCCGGCTGGTGAGCCCGCCGCCACCGGCGCCGCCGGCCTGGTTCGCGGCGTCCAGCGCCTCGGTGGCCTGGCGCAGCCGCTCCTGGGCCGACGGGGAGCCGACCACGGCGAGCACCTGACCCTTGCGGACCCGCTGTCCGGGTTGGACGCGGAGGCTGGCCAGGGTGCCGTCGGCGGGGGCGGTGAGGGTGGCGGCGGCCCGGGCGGTGACGGTCGCCGGGGCGTCGATCACCTCGGCGACCGGGGCCCGGGCCACCTGGGCCAGGGCGAGCGGGGACTTCTCGTCGCCGCAGGAGGCGGCGGTGGTGCCGGTGACGGCGACGACGGCGAGCAGGGCGGTGAGCAGGCGGGGCCGCGTGGCTGCGCGCAGCCGCGGCGAGAGGGTGCGGCGCACCACTCCAATCTAGCCACTCTCGAATGTGCCGGCCTTCGCGAACCTGCCCGAGCGCGGACCACGCGATTGCCCGGTTAGAGCGAACGGTCGCATTCAGCGGCGACACGCCAGCAGCCGGCGGCCTTCCGGTACTCCAAGGCGGGAGACACCAAAGATTGACCACCGCCACCATGCCAGCCGGCGTCACGAACCGCGTCGGCAACGGCTTCACACCCTTGACTGACGGCCCCGCGTCACCTGCGGCGGACCCGCCATGCCCGGCTCGCCACCGCCGGTGCACCCGTCAAAGACTCTGTGAACAGTGCCGACGCCGCGACGACCGCTACCACACGTCTGGACCGAGTCCACAACCATGGACCCCGTACTCGGCCATCAGAACCCTCATCATTGCGGACAAAACAAAAGGCACGCAGAGTGACAGAACACGCGCCCTGTGACGGGAAAGACCTCTCATGTCGACGGGGATCCAAGGTAACGAGCAGGTAACGATCGACCGTAACGGATTTAACCGTTCACTCCATACCGGTCCACAACGGGCAGCGGCGGGACTCAAGCGATGTTCCACGATGACTGCTCCGACTGATTCACTGTGGTCGCTCGTCGAACACATCCCTGTGTTCAACGCACATCGACGGGGGAGTTCCATCCATGCTGCCCGAAAACAGAAGATCACCGAGAGCAAGGCGACTGACCGCCTCGGCCGCGGCGGTCGGACTGTTCCTCACCGCCGCCTCGGCAACCCTCCCAGCCACGTCCGCCACCGCGACGGCCGCCGCGCCCGCCGCCCGAACGGTCACCGGGCCGTTGACCGTCGACGAGGCGGTGACCGAGGCGAAACGTTCGCGGAAGCCGGTCGAGGCGACCGCCGCCGGCACGTCCACCTCGACGCTGACCGCGCAACCCGACGGCACGCTCGAGCTGACCCAGTCGGCCGTGCCCACCCGCACCCGGGTCGACGGTCAGTGGAAGACCCTCGACCCGACCCTGGTCCGGCAGGCGGACGGCAGCATCACCGCGAAGGTCACCACCAACCAGGTACGGCTCTCCCCCGGGGGAACCGGCCCTCTGGCGGAGATGACTAGCGGCGACCGCGCCCTGTCGCTGTCGGTGCCACTGACCCTTCCCGCGCCGACTCTCTCCGGCCCGACCGCCACCTATCCGGAGATCCTGCCGGGGATCGATCTGAGCGTCCGGATCACCCCAGAGGGCGGCTTCTCCCACGTCTTCGTGGTGAAGGATCGAACCGGCGCGGCCAGCCCGAAGCTGGCCGCGCTCGACCTCGCGACCACGACCAAGGGCGTGACCCTCGCCGCCGACGCGGCCGGCAACATCACCGGCCGTGACCGCGCGGGTCGTGCCGTGATCACCGCCCACGCCCCTCGGATGTGGGACTCCGCTGCTGCGGTACCCGCCGCCCGGGGTGCCTTCTCGTCCACGGTGGCCCCCGGGCGCACCGCCCGCAGCGCCCCCATCGGCGTTCAGGCCGGCAAGAACCGGCTACGCCTGATCCCGGACCGGAGGTTGCTCACCGACCCGACCACCACCTTCCCCGTCTACATCGACCCGACCTTCACCTGGACGCCGGTCGGGGAATCCATGTCAGGCTGGGCGACGATCTCCTACCAGGACCAGTCGACGAACTACTGGAAGGACACCCCCGACCCCATCGGGCGGATGCAGGTCGGTAACGCCGGCAGCCAGCGGTCGAACACCCTGATCAACTTCTCGGTCCCCCACAGCACCCTCGCTGGGGCCGAGATCTACGACGCCCTGTTCAAGATCATGAACACGCGGTCATGGTCCTGCACCGCCAAGACCGTCTACGTCTACGGGCCGTCGGCGACCCTGTCGTCGTCGAACGCCACCTGGAACTACTGGGAGGGCGTCAGCAAGGGCACCGCCATCGACTCGAAGTCGTTCGCCTACGGCTACTCAGGGTGCAACACCAATGCCGTCTCGTTCGACGTCACCAGCCAGATCCGCACCGACGTCACCAACAAGCGCGGCACCCGGACGCTCTGGATGGTCGCGGCCAACGAGGCCACCGACACCGAGAGCTGGAAAGAGTTCCTCGAGACCAGCCCGACGCTGACCATCCGTTACAACCACAAGCCCAACAAGCCCACCGGGCTCACCACTTCCCCCAAGACCGCCTGTGCCGGTGGCTCGATCGTCGGGGACGCCGGCGTGTCGCTCTACGCTCCGGTCTCCGACCGTAACGGCGGCACCCTGGGCGTCAGCTTCAAGCTCTGGAAGAGCAGCGACACCACCCAAACCGCCGTTGCCTCCTCCGACCCGAACCTGCTCACCGTCAGCTCCGGCAGCACCGCCGTGCTCGTCGTACCGGTCGACAAGCTCCGCACCGCCGCCGCGGGAAAGCAGACCGGCTTCTCGTGGAAGGCGCAGGCCACCGACTTCCGGACGCCCAGCGACTGGTCGACCACCTGCACCTTCACCTTCGACCCCACCCGACCGGGTCAGCCGACGGTGACCGTACCGGCCGGAGGCACCACGATCGGGCAGCCCGCGACCTTCACCGTCAGTCCCGCGCCCAACACCACGGCTCCCACCTCGTACCTCTATCAGCTGAACGCCGGACCGCCGACCGAGGTGGCGGCCGTCAGCGGCAAGGCCACCATCACCCTGGCCCCTACCCGGTTCACCAACACCCTTACGGTCACCGGCCTGTCCGCCGGCGGCAACGTCGGCGAGAGCGCGAACGCGACCTTCAACTCGAGGCCGGCCGCCCTGGCGGCCGACGGCGACATGACGGGTGACGACACCCCCGACCTGGTCACGGTCGGCGCCATCAACGGTATTCCGGCCGGAGTCTGGCTCGCGCCCGGCGGCACCGGTGACTCCGCCGTGTCGGCCACCAACATCGGCGCCCGCGGCAACGGGGTCACCGAAAACAACTCCTCCGCCGACTTCAACGGGGGGCAGGTGATCACCGGCCGCTTCTTCGGTGAGAGCCTCCAGGACGTGCTGGTCTACTACCCGTCCGGCACCAACCCCGGAGGCGCCGGGATCCTGCGGGCCAACGGCGAGGGATCCGCCATCCGGGCCCAGGAGTCCGGCAACCAGCAGAGCATCTTCCGGGAACAGCTGCTCGACCCCGACGGCAACCAGCCCCTGCAACTCGCCAATGCCGGCGACAGCCGGCGGACCAGCTCTACCATTCCCGACTTGATCGGCACCAGCGGGAATGCCACCGCTGGCTATCACCTGACCTACTACCCCGGCTTCGGCATTCCCGGCGGCTACTGGGGTGCCTTCCATACGACGGCACTGACCCCTGCGGGCGACAGCAACTGGAACAACTGGACCATCGCCACCGCCCAGCTTAGCGGCGGCACCGCGATGTTCCTGTGGAACCGGTCCACCGGCGCGTTGCACCTCTGGGCCGACCTCACCGTCAACCCCGACACGGGCCAGCTCACCTACCACCCGTACGCGCTCGCCACGAACTGGAATGTCGGCGCCGCGCTGACGCTGCGCGCGGCCGACATCAACCTGGACGGCACCGCAGACCTCTGGACGGTCGGTGCGTCCGCGACGAACACCACCTGGCTCGTGACGAACCTGTCCAACGGCACCGGCACGGTCAGCGCCGGAGCCACCCGGACCATCGTCACTCCCGTGCATTCCTGGCTGCTCAACGACGCCGAGGCGGGCCCCATCAGCACGGCCAGGGACAGCGCCGGCACGCTGACCGCCACCGGCACCAGCGGGGCGACCTGGAGCGACGGTGACCTCTTCGGCAGCAACGCCGCGCTGAACGGCAGCGGCGGCACCCTCACCACGGTGTCACCCGCCGTCAACACTGCCGGCGAGTTCACCGTCTCCGCCTGGGTCAAGCCCGACTCTCTCGGTGGCACTGTCCTCTCCCAGGACGGGAGCAACGCCCCCGGTTTCAGGCTCTGGACAGAGGCATCCGACAAGTCGTGGCGCTTCGCCATGGCGCGGACCGACACGGCCACCCCAACAACCGACGTGGTCAGCGGTGGGGCGGGCAGTGCTCGGGCAGGCATCTGGGTCAACATCGCCGCCACCTACAAGAAGAGCAGCGGCGACATGACCCTCTACCTCAACGGCACCTCACTCGGTGTCACGAGCCACACAAGCACGTGGAACTCCAACGGCAGGTTCCGGATCGGCAGCCACCGGATGTCCGCCACCACGTACGGTGGCTGGTTCGCCGGAGACCTGGCGTACGTACAGACCTGGAACAAGGCCGACGAGATCTGGGTTCCGCTCGGCACGCCGGTCTACGGCGTCGGGAACTCCGGACTGCCCTACAACGGGGGCTTCCATGTCATGGCGAGGGGGACGGACAACTCCCTGCTGCACCACATCTACGACCCGGCCACCGGGTGGCGTCCGGTGCGCACCGCCGGCGGCTCGCTCGCGTCGTCACCAACCCTGATCGTGCACAAGGGATCGGTCGGTATCTTCGCCCGGGGCAGCGACAACGAACTGAAGTACCGCTTCCTCTCCAGCGTCACCGGCTGGGATGATGACTGGCGTACCGTCCCGGGCCAGATCGAGGGCCGGCCCGCCCTGGCCCGGACGGAGGATGCGACCTTCGTCCTTGCCCGGAGCCAGGGCCAGATCAGCTACCGATACCTGGGCAACAGCGGCTGGAACTCGGACGGCACCTGGCGGACACTGGGCAGCCCGAACGGTGTGAGCGTCGCCTCTGATCCGGTGACTGCCGTCTTCAACGGGCATCTTTACGTGATCGTCCGTGGCTCGGACAGCCAGGT
This sequence comes from Micromonospora siamensis, assembly GCF_900090305.1. Classification (NCBI taxonomy): domain Bacteria; kingdom Bacillati; phylum Actinomycetota; class Actinomycetes; order Micromonosporales; family Micromonosporaceae; genus Micromonospora; species Micromonospora siamensis. The sequence continues at coordinate 25,820 of NZ_LT607751.1, forward strand.
GTGGCTGCGCACCTTCTACCCGTCCTTCGACCCCGCGGGCAGCAGTTGGACGGCACTGCCCGGTCTGGTCACCGACACGCCCACGGCGGCGGTGCGGAACGGTCGCCTGTTCATCCTGGCGCGAGGGTCGACCGGTGAGGTGCGTTACTCCTACCAGGACGCCGGAGCTGGCACCTGGAGCGCGAATCACACCCTGTACGGCGACATCACCGGCAGCCCGACCGCCATCACGTCGAGCGACAACTCGCTGCACGTGTACGCCCGAACCGCTCAGGGCGACTTCGTCTACCGGTATCTGAACGACGACGGGTGGAACGACCCCACCGACCCGACGCGGTGGAGAAGCATCAGCCGACCGTCGGGCGTGACACTCACCTCGTCCCCGACCACCATCAATTACGGCACGACGCTGTTCATCGCCGGTCGGGGGTCGGACGCGAACCTGTACGCCCGATCCCTCGGCTCGGGAGGCTGGGGTAGCTGGAGTCAACTTGCGGGCAGCCACGCCTCGATCGGCTGACCCGCACGTCGCAATCGTCCCCCGCGCGCCCTCTAGGCCGTAGGGCAAGGGGCGGGTCGGAGCCTGTGGTCAGGGCTCGGACCCGCCCCGTACGTGCGGGAGCGGCGCCGTGACACGTGGAAACCATCGGGACCGAACCCGGCACCGGGCCAGGACCTACCGGGGCCAGTCGACCGACTGCGGGAAGGCCCCGACGGGGCGCCGGCAGGCGTCCGGGACCCGGCCGGGCTCAACCGGTCACGGCGCGGACATAGCCGACGCACTCGTCGTGCACCACCGATCACCGCTCCCCGAACACCCGGTCGGTGGCCTCGTCCATCGACCGGCACTCGTGCAGCACTGCCCGGACCACCCCGCCGATCGGCGCCCGCAGGGTCAGCGCGTCGACGGTCGCCTTCGCCAGCTCGTACGCCTGCCGGGCCTGGATCTGCTGCGCGCTGGCCAGCGCGTCGACGGCCGAGTTGAGGTTGCGCACACCGCGCTGCACCGCGCGTACCGCCTTGTCGGCGGTGCGTGCGGCCTCGTACGCCTGGGCGGCGGCCCTGTCGGTGCCCCGGGCGCCGGCTGGTGAGCCCGCCGCCACCGGCGCCGCCGGCCTGGTTCGCGGCGTCCAGCGCCTCGGTGGCCTGGCGCAGCCGCTCCTGGGCCGACGGGGAACCGACCACGGCGAGCAGCTGGCCCTTGCGGACCCGCTGTCCGGGCTGGACGCGCAGGCTGACCAGGGTGCCGTCGGCCGGGGCGGTGGGCGTGGCGGCGGCCCGGGCGGTGACGGTCGCCGGGGCGTCGATCACCTCGGCGACCGGGGCCCGGGTGACCTCGGCCAGGGCCGAGCGGGGACTTCTCGTCGCCGCAGGAGGCGGCGGTGGAGCCGGTGACGGCGACGACGGCGAGCAGGTTCAACGAGCGGGGGTTCGACGCGCTGGACCCAAAATGGAGCGGGGGCGCACCGAGACGGATCGATGAGCAGACCCGCGACTGGATCTGCGTCATCGCCCGGTGCGACCCCCCGATTCCTCGGCAAACCGTTCTCCTGCTGGTCCTTGGCCAAGCTGCGCGACTACCTGATCGAGGCTGGCTACGTCACGACGATCAGCGTCGAGACCGTCCGGCGGATCCTGCACGAGCGCGAGGTGTCGTGGCAGGCCACCAAGACCTGGAAGGCCAGCACGGACCCTGACTTCACGTCGAAGATGCGCCGGATCCTGGAACTCTACGACCACCCGCCCGCGAACGGCCGGGTCATCTGCGCCGACGAGTTCGGGCCGCTGAACCTGCAACCCCGCCCCGGCCGGGCCTGGCGTCCGCAGGGCCAACCAGTTCGTCTGCGGGCCACCTACACCCGCGACCCGGGCGTCCGGCACATGATCGCCGCCCTCGACCTGGCCACCGGGAAGCTGCATTACCGCATCCGTGACCGCAAACGCTGGCGGGAGTTCTTGGCCTTCCTCAAGAGCCTGCGCCGCCGCTGGCCCGATCAGCGCCTCTACCTGATCCTGGACAACTTCTCCCCGCACAAGCACCCCGAGGTCCGCGCCCTGGTGCGCCGCCAACGAGGTGGAGCTGGTGTTCCTACCGACCTAAGCATCCTAGGCTGAACTGGATCGAGGCGGAGTTCGCTGCCCTGCGCTACTTCACCCTCAACGGCACCGACCACCGCAGCCACACCGAGCAGGACGCCGCCATCGGCAACTACATCCGCTGGCGCAACCAGCGCGCCAAACCCAAAACCCGATTCGCCGCCGGCTCCAAGATCCGCCACCCGGATTATCCGTTCGAGGCTGCATGACAAGGCACTAGCCACTCTCGAATGTGCCGGCCCTCCCCCGCCGGCTACATCGCCAGCCCGCTCACCTCCTCGACGGCCGACTCAGCAACCAGTGATCTTTCGATACTCGATGTACTCGTCTTCGGTGTCCGTGGCAGCGCGGAGACTGAGCTTCCCATTCAGACTCCTTCGGGTCCGCACCTCCAGGCTCGTGCGGTCCTCACGGAAGCGCAGCATCAGCACCCCTTCGAGCGAAGCACCCTGCGCGAACTCCCAGCCGCCGCTGCCCGATCTCGCCGAGTCACCGAACGGAACGTCTCTGGCGTCGAAGGTACCGCTGGACTGGATATTTATATTGCTGCCGGCCGAAGCCTTCCAGGTGCCACACAACGAGCTGGAACTGACAGGAGGGAAGAGGAAGTGCCCCACGCCCGCCCAACCACAACACAGGACGACCATGAGACAGCAGGCGCCAATCACGTAGGGCAACTTCCTCGACACCAGGTTGACCTCTCCTAGCTAACGGGCTCGACGGTCAGCATCCACCGTTGCCCGAAATGGCATTCCTGCAGATCGGGCCCGGATGCGGCAGTGAGCCGATCTTGATTCTGACGTTCAGGGTAACGGTCTGCGACTGGGTGGGGAACCTGCCCTCGAACCTGCGCTGGACTGGCTCACCCACAAGGCGGTCGTATCCCGGAAGGTAGCCCGCCCCAGGAATACGAGTTCCGGACTTCACCGTCGTCTTGTTCTTCAGGACAAGCTTCACGGCCACGGTGCCGTCATTCGAGTCATCGGTCACCTCCCAGTTGACCGAGTAGGAGCCCATGAAAGTGACCTCCAGATTGTCTGCAGGCTCCCGATTGAGGTAGGCCCACACGTTCTTCGGGTCATGCTTCGCCGCGTACCAGAACTCGTCCCAGGCGCCCAGGCTCTTTCGCATCTGGCCATCGCGCTGACCGAGCACCACCTCGTTGGCAATCTGATATTCAGCCTTACGCAGGTACGGATCCTTCCGCATCTGCTCGGCGAAGTAGTCGCCGTCCTGGAACTTGTAGCTGCCGCCAGTCCCACCGAGGAACAAGTCAGCCAACTGGGTTGCGTTGGTGCGGTTCACGCTACGCAGCTTGTGCTTGTGGGTCTGTCGACGAGAGGCAGTTGACGAACGGTGATGCTTCCGCCCCCAGTCCTTGTTTTTCTTGGTGCCGCAGCCGCCGGGGCAGCCGCCGGCGCCTCGGCCGTCGCCCTTCTTCAGGGGTCGCGGATCGTAGCCGTAGCAGTCGAAGTGGCGGCAGTCCTCGGGGATCAGGCCGGTGGGATCGCTGCTAGTGACCGGGGTGTTGTTGGCGTACGCATAGGCGCTCCACTGTTGTGGGTCGCCGGCGTCGATCACTGGATCCACCGAAGCGAACTTGCCGATGGCCGGGTCGTAGGCGCGGGCGCCGACGACGGTCAGGCCGGTGGGGCTGGTCGGTTTGTTGAGGAAGCCGCGGTTGTCGGGTGGGGTGATGGTGGCGCCGCGTGGTCCTCCGTAGGGGGTGTATTGCCGCCAGGTGGGGTTCTGGGCGGTGTTGTCGAGGTAGAGCGTTGGGGTGCCCTGGTTGTCGGCGAGGGCGAAGGTGTAGGCGGTGCCGGTGCCGGAGCGGATGCAGGTGCCGCCGCCGGGCAGGTCGTAGTAGCGGTCACCGTCGATGACGGTGGTGGTGGTGTTGAGGGTGAGTTGTTGTCCGGGAAGGTAGAGGGTGTTCTTACCCGGTTCCTTCTGGAGGAACAGGTTGCCGTCGGCGTCGTAGATGAAGGTGTTGGTGCCGCTGGTGCCGCCGGTGACGTCGGTGAGTTTCCCGGCGTCGTCCCAGGTCAGGGTCTGGTTGCCCTGGGCGGCGTTACGGCCGGAGGTGTTGCCGGCGGCGTCGTAGGTGTAGGCGCCGGTGGCGGTGGTGGTGGTGCCGACCTTGGTGGTGGTGGAGGTCAGGGTGTGGGGCTTGGCCTGGCCGTTGCCGTTGTAGGTGTAGTCGGTGATCTTGTTCGCGGCGGCGCCGAGGCCGTGGTCGGTCTGCTGGGTGCGGTTGCCGATGACGTCGATGGACCAGCTGGTCCAGTAGGCGCTACCGGCGCCGATGCTGTTGCCGACCATGCTCTTGTTGGCGTCGGTGGGGGTGGTGGTGCAGTTGTCGGTGGCCGTCCACGCCTCGGTGAGGCGGGCGAGACCGTCGTAGCCGTAGCACTGGGTCTCCGCCGGTGTGGTGGCCCCGTACCGCTTGCTGATCTTCCGGGTGACGTTCCCGGCCAGGTCGTACTGGTACTGCTGCTCGTCGACCATGGTCGGGGTCGTGGTGGAGCGGGTGATCAGCTGATTGGTCAACCGGCCGTTGTGGATGTCGTAGGTGTTGGTGACGTACGCGGCGCTGCTGACGCTACCGATGGTCTGCTGGTTCACCCGGCCCCACGCGTCGTAGGTGACACCACTGCTGTAGGCGTTCGCCCCCGCCAGGGTGGTCGGCAGGTCCAGCACCCCGGAGTAGCCGTGCAACACCGTCTCCGACGCCAGGCTGCCCTTGGCCGGATACGTGTCGGTCAACGGCAACCCCAACACCGAGGTGTAGGTGTGCCCGAACACATACGACCCACCCAGACTCCCCTCGGTCGCCGGAATCGTCACCGTCACACCCAGCGAGTTACCGAAGACATCGAACGCCTTCTGCTGCGTCGTGAACGCCTGACCACCCCGGTACGCGACCGTCGTGGTCAGCTCACCCACGGGGTTCGTCACCCCGGCCACCGCGTTGCTGTTGTCATACACCCACGCCGCCCGCTGATTCGCCGCCGACTGACCAGCCACCGTCGAGGCGAACTCCCCGATCTTGCGGTCCAACGCGTCATACGTGTAGGACAGGGTCCTGCCCCGACCATCGGTGGTCTGCACCAGGTTGCCATTGGCGTCGTACACCATCGAACTGCTGCCAGCGTCCGGGTCCGACTTACCCACCACCTGACCCAACAGGTTGTACGTCGACGTCCACACATTGTTCTTGCCATCAGTCAGGGTCGCCTGGTTGCCGTGGGCGTCGTACCCGTACTTACTCACCACAGCGGTACCACCGGAGACCGTGAACGTTCCGGTAAAGGTGTCCGCCGGCGTGGTCACCGTCGGTCGCACCGAGTACTCCTGCAGCTCGATGTCCTGATCGAGCACATCGAGCACCTTCGTGGTGACGATGCCACCGGCAGGCGGAACGACGGTGCTCCGGTCGCCGCCGTACACCGTGGTGGTCTTGGAGACGGTCACGCCGTTCTTCGCCGCCTCCACGATCACCGCACGGCCGAGACCGTCATAGGTGGTGAACGTCTGGTTCGGGACCTGCTTACCCAGATCAGTCGCCGACACTGGAGTGGAAACCGTCGGCGTCGTCGCATCGTCCCACCACCCGTTGTACGACGCCCGCGTCCAACCGCGCGTGTCATAGAACGTGTCGGTGATCAGTCGGCCGCCCTGCGGGGTGACCGACTGCGTTTGCCGGCTACGCAGCAACGCATCGTACAGCGTGACAGACGTCTGGTAGCCGTTGGAGTTGTTCAGCTTCTCCGTGGTGACCGCGCTGACCCCGGTCTTCGAGATGGTGTACGTGAACTTCTGGTTCGCCGGACTGGTGGTGGCTCGGTTGTTCATCCAGACAGCAGTGCTGCGGCCCAGAGCGTCGTACTGCTCCCGCTTGACGACCGAGTTGGCGTCGGTCGTGACGAGCGGCATACCACGCCTAGGATTTAGCGCTACCGTCACTACCTGAGACAGCGCATTCGTGGTGGCGGTCCCTGTCACGAGGTTAACGCCGTTCGAGGTGTAGGCCATCTTGGTCAGGCCGCCCCGGCCGTCGTAGGAATCAGTGACCCGACCGACGGAGTCGTAGAGAGACCTCTTGTCGGTCTGCCAGACATATCCCGAGCTGTAGTCCTTAGCGGTCTGCTCCATAGTGACGTCGCCCTTGGTGGGGGCGGCGGCCTGCGGGAACGTGGTGGCGAAGGTGGTGTCGTCGTAGAAGTTCCGCTCGGCCTTGACGACCTGCGCGGGCCGGTTCACGGTTGCCGGCGCGGTCAGGGTGTTGAGGCTGCCCGGCACGGAGGCCGGGGTGCCCTGAGTGAAGCCGCCGCAGGCCACCGACACCGTTTCGGTCTGGCTGACCAGACCGACGAGGTTCTTACCGGCGTTGACCGGCGCGTACGTATTGGTGGCGCATTCCGCATAGGCAGGGTCGAGTGGGACGGTGTAATTGTAGGTGTTCTTGAGCAGGCCGAAGGTGGCGCTGGTGGTGGTGGCGTCGTAGCTGTTCTCCGTCGCCGTGTACCGCCAGGTCGTGGTACCGCTGCTGGTGACCGCCTGCCGCGTGTACGTCTTGACCGGCGCCACCCACTGCGACGTCAACGCCGACAATCCGCTCCGTGCGCGGGTCGCCGTCGCGGCCGAAATCCAGTACGAGGTGATCGTGGAGGAATCGACCCGCCCTCCCTCGCCGAGGTAGTCGGTGGTCTCCAGTTCCTGCCCGGCCAACTCGTCGGCGTCCTCGTGGGTGCCGCCGGCGGAGTCGGTCAGGTTGACCACGGTGGTGTTGTTGTTCTTCGACATGCCCCGGTAGTAGGCGACCTCGGACTGCGTACGGCGATCGTTGACGCCGTCACCGGTGAAGGTCTGGACCTTGGCGTAGCCGCGGAACTGCCCGTAGGTGCGGTACTTGGCCTTGACCACCTCGTTGTCGTCGTAGTGCCACGCCGCGCCGCCGAGGTACTTGTAGCTGGTCGACAATGCCGCCGCCCCGCCGGTCGGGTCGGTGGAGGTCACCCGGGTGACCGCCCACTTGTTGAACCAGTCCTTCGTCGGGTTCACATAGCCGTCCGGGGTCCAGAACACCGGGTAACACGACTTCGTGTTCGTCGCCGGATCCGTGGTCACCGGCGCCGCACACGGCACCGGCAGCTCGTAGCTGGGCGAGATCACCGACCCGGTCTCCGTGGTGATCGTCGCGATCCGCTGCCGGTAGAAGTTCGGCAGACCACCGGTGACATCCACCCGGTTGGCCAACTTCACCCCGGTGAACGACACCGACGGCAACGTGATCGCCGACGTCGACCCACCCGCGCTCGTGTCGTGCCCGGTGCGCGTCACCGACGACAACCACAACGTCGGCGACGTCCCATCCCCCGTGGCCGGCATCGTATGGGCCAGGGCGTACGAATCGACCTTCTCGTACGCCGAGGTGGCCGTGTTGTACTGCTGCGCCTCGATACCGGTCAGCCGCACCGTGGAGAAGAACGACGGACTGAAGTCGTCACAGTTCACCCCCGACGCGCAGACCAGGTCGAACGGCACATCCGGCCAGTTCGCCTTGTTCGCCGCGTTCAACGGCTGACACGTCCCCGACAGACACCGGTCCCCGGTGGTGAACACCACCCGGTTCGGCGGCGTCCCATACGCGTTACCATCGGTGAACCCGTAATCGATCCGCGACAGATAACTGTCGCGCACGTACGACACATCCGTGGCACCCATGTTGCGGCCGTAGAAGTTCGTGTCCTGCTTGTAGTAGTACGACATCGCGTTACCGTGCGTGTCATACACGTAGTCCAGGTTCCACCGATACGCCATCGTGCACACCGACGACGAGAACCCCGCCGAGTTGTAACACGGATCCCCCGCATGCGGCGAGTACACCGGCACCGAGTCCACCGACTTCGTCTCCGCCTTGCCCGACACCCAACCCGGCAACCGGTTACGCCCGAACTCATACGTCGTGCCATCCCGAAGGACGACCCGCCAGTAGTCGGTGTTGTAGGTCCCCGAACCGTTACCCGAGTTCGTCACCCGCGTGACAACCTCACCGTTGTCCGACTCCGGCTCCCACACCTTCTTCGTCGCGTCCCAGACGAGAGAAGTCGAGGAGCCGTTGAGAGACAACGTCAGGATCGGGCCGTCGTAACAGTTGTCGTAGGACTTCACCGGTGACGGACTGCCACCCGGGTCGTCCCGGCAGGAGGCGAAACTCTGCTCGACGTACGAGCGCGGCGTGGACCAGCCGTCGCCGATCCAGGAGGACTGGGCGTTCGTCGAAGCCGTCTGGCCATCGACACTGCCCGAGTCGTAGGAGAGCGCCACCGTCGGCACCAGGTCCGACGCCGCCGGCGGCACCGTCACCGGATACGAATACGTGAACGAACCCGTGCTCTCCCCACCGGTCCACGAACCGGACGGCTTCAGATCCGTCGCCCCGTAGGTACCACCCGGGGCACCGCCCTCGGCGGCGGTCGCCGTGACCGCCAGCACAGTCATCGCGCTCGCCGCGAGCGTGCCACCTGCCTGCGAGGAGGCCATCGGCACCTCGGCCGACACCGTCCGCGCCGCCGGATCGTTCGTCGACGCCAACGGCGTCACGGTGCGGCAGGCGGCCAGCGACGGCGTGCTCACCGCACAGGCCGGCAGCTTCACCAACCGCAACCGCGACCCGTAGTTACCGCCGTACGCCTCGGCGAACGACTCGTAGTCCACCCCTACCCGTACCGTGCCCGACGCCACGTCGGGTGTCACCGACAGCAGCACACCGTCGACCCCGGCCGCCTCCGCCGCGCGCCGGTCCGCGACAGCAACGGCCAGCCTGCCCGGTCCGGCCGTCCGGCCCTTCGCGGCCGCGACCGGCTGCGCCCAGACCGGCGAACCCGTCGCCCGCGCCCTGCCCGCCGTCGACGGCCGCGCGTTTGCGACGGTCACCAGGTTGAGCTGGGTCGATGCAGCCTTCGGCCACGCGGTGCGCGTGGGCCGGAAGGTCGACTTCGCGTCATCCGGTGGCGTGATGAACCTCGTCGGCAGGGGCTTCACGCCCTTGACCGAACGTCCCGGCGACACCGCCGGCGCCTTGGCCAACCTGTCACCGCTCGGCTTCGCCGACGCCGGTGTGCCCGGCAACAGCCCCGCTACCAGTGACGCCGCCGCGATCATCGCGGCGGTTCGTCTGGGACGGCTCAGCTTTCGCGAGCCCCCGTGTCCGTCCATCGAACCTCACCTCTGCAGGAGTGACTGAAGCCACGCAGGGTGACAGGTCGCGCACCCCCGTGGCGCGATCAATCTTTCACGTCCGTCCACATTGAAGGTCACGGACTGGTAACGATCACCCGTCGAGGGATTGCGTGTTCTGAGGACACAGCGTGCGAAAGGGACGACCGTCGGTCACCGGCGCTATTCCCCAGGGCGTCCACGGCTGATCTACTGTGGCCGCCCACCGGGCGCACAGGGCGTCCATCGGACGCGTACACGGGGGAGAGCCTCTTCATGCCCAAAAACCAGTCGTCGAGAACGAGAGGGGGAAGACTCGTCGCGGCAAGTGCCGTGACCAGCCTCTTCCTCGCCGGGGCGACCACAGCCCTGCCCACCGCGCAGGCTCTCGCCGCACCGGCCAAGCCGGTGCCGACCACCGCCGCCCCGCTCACCGTCGACCAGGCCCTGAGCCAGGCGCACAAGAGCGGCAAGCCGGTCGAGGCAGTTGCCGCGCGTACCTCAACCTCGACGTTCACCGCCCAGCCGGACGGCACCGTCGAGCTGACCCAGTCGGCCGTACCGACCCGCACCCGGGTCGACGGCCAGTGGAAGAACCTCGACCCGACCCTGGTACGGCACGCCGATGGCAGCATCACCGCGGCGGTCACCACCAACCCGGTCGAGGTCTCCCCGGGCGGCACCGGACCGCTGGCCGAGATGACGAGCGGTGACCGGGCCCTGGCCGTCACCGCCCCGCTGACCCTGCCCGCGCCGACGCTCTCCGGGCCCACCGCCACCTACGCCGAGGTGCTGCCCGGTGTCGACCTCACCGTGCGGGTCAGCGCCGAGGGCGCCTTCTCGCACGTCTTCGTGGTCAAGAACCGCACCGCGGCCGCCGATCCCAGACTCGCCTCTCTCGACCTCACCACCAGCACCAGAGGCATCACGCTCGGCACCGACGCCGCCGGCAACATCGCCGGGCGGGACCGCTTCGGGCGCACCGCCATCGCCGCCCCCGCGCCGGCGATGTGGGACTCCACCGCGCCGGCCGGTGACGGGACCGAGCTCTCGCAGCGTGCGGCCGTGTCCAGCCCCTCCGCGCCGGGCCGTGGCGCGCGGACCGCTCGGATCGGCGTGAGCGTCACCAAGGGCAAGCTGCGGTTGGCCCCGGACCGGAAGATGCTCGGGGATCAGCGGACGGCGTACCCGGTCTACATCGACCCGACTTTCACCTGGACCCCGGTCGGTTCGAGCATGGGCGGCTGGGCCACCCTCTCCTACCAGCACCCGAGCACGAACTACTGGCGGGACACCCCGGACCTGATCGGGCGGATGCAGGTCGGCAACTCCGGTGACCAGCGCTCCAACACTTTGATCAACTTCGCGGTTCCGGTGAGCACCCTGAAGGGCGCGGAGATCTACGACGCGATCTTCAAGATCACGAACACCAGGTCGTGGAGCTGCACCGCGAAGACGGTGAACGTCTATGCACCCGGCTCCACGCTGAGCCAGACCAACGCGTTCTGGAACGCCTGGGCGGGTGTCGCGAAGGGCACCGCAGCCGCCTCGGCGAGCTTCGCCTACGGCTACAGCGGCTGCCCCGCCGCAGGCGCCTCCTTCGACATCACCGGTCAGATCCGGGCCGATGTCGGTGCCAATCGCAGCACCCGCACGCTGTGGATGGTCGCCGCCAACGAGGCCAGCGACACTCAGAGCTGGAAGGAGTTCCTGGAGACCAGCCCCACCCTGACCATCCGCTACAACCACCCGCCGGCCGCGCCCACCGGCTTGAAGACGAGCCCGGCGACGTCCTGCACCGCGGTCACCCCGACGATCGTCGGTGACACCGCCGTCTCCCTGTACGCCCCGGTCTCCGACCCGAACCGGGGCACCCTCGGTGTCACCTTCAAGGTGTGGAAGGCCAGCGACGCCACCCAGACGGCGATCGCATCCACGAACCCGAGCCTGTTGACGTACTCGTCGGGGTCCACCGCGGTGTACATCGTGCCGCAGGCGACCCTCGCCGCGGCCGCCGGCGTCACCAGCACCAGCAACGGGGTCCCGACCACCTTCGCCTGGAAGGTGCAGTCGACGGACTTCCGCGCCACCAGCGCCTGGTCGGTCACCTGCAAGTTCACCTTCGACGCCACCCGCGCCGGACCGCCGAAGATCGCTCCGGTCACCGGCCCGGCCACCATCGGCACGCCGGTGACCATCTCGGTCGCGCCGCCGGCCACGGGGACCAAGCCGGCCAACTACGTGTACCAGCTGAACGCGGCACCGCCGGTGGGCGTGACCGCGGACGTGAACGGGAACGCCAGTTTCCAGGTGACCCCCACCCGCTTCACCAACACGCTGTCGGTCACCAGTGTCACCGCGGCGGGCAAGAACTTCGGCGAGACCGACGTGCTCGAGTTCAACGCCATTCCCCCTGCCGTGCCGGCCGCCGACGGTGACCTCACCGGCGACGGAAAGGCCGACCTGCTGACCGTCGGCTCGACCAACAACCTGAAGGCCGGACTGTGGCTGGCCGAGAACACCGGCGAGGCCAGCGTCAACCCCGGCATCACCAACATGGGAAGCCGGGGCAACGGCGTCACCGGCCAGAACAGCCCGGCCGACTTCGACGGCGGACAGGTGCTCACCGGGCGCTTCACCGGCGGCAGCTTCCAGGACGTACTGGTCTACTACCCCGCAGGTGCCAACGCGGGCGGCGCGGGCGTACTCGCCGGCAACGGCGACGGATCGGTGCTGATGGCCGACCGCAGCGGAGTGCAGTACAGCATCGAGCCGAGCTTCCTGCTCGACGAGTTCGGCCGGCCACCGATCCAGCTCGCCAGCGCCGGGGACGGCCGGCATCTCGGCTCGTCCGCCTACCCCGACCTGATCGGCACCAGCGGCGACGCCACCAACGGCTACCAGCTCACCTACTACCCGAGCTGGGGGGTGCCGGGACAGTTCTTCGGCGCCGTGTCGACCGGGGCGACGACGCCGACCGGCGGCACCGACTGGAACAACTGGACCGTCGCCACCGCGCAGACGAGCACGGGTACGGCGATGTTCCTGTGGAACCGGAACACCGGAGCGTTGCACCTCTGGTCCGATCTCTTCTACAACCAGGACACCGGCCAACTGGCGTACGCTTCCGCGCGGGTCCTCGCCGCCTCGGGTTGGAACACGGGCGCGTCGCTGTCGCTGCGTGCCGGCGACATCGACGGCGACGGTACGCCGGACCTCTGGACCGTCGGCGCCGGCGCGGTCACCACGGCCTGGCTGGTCGGGAACCTCCAGCCCACCACCGCCACCATCACCGCCCAGCCCCGGCAGACGCTGATCACCTCGGACCACACCTGGCAGCTGGACGACCAGGCGGACGGCCCGGTGATCACCGCCAAGGACCTCTCCGGCGGGAAGTCGCTCTCGGTCGAGGGTGGGAACGTGAGCTGGCGGGGTGGCGACCTCTTCGACCCCGTAGTGATCATGAATACCGACGACACCGGCACCGTGGTGGACGTCTCGAAGAAGGGCGCCCTGTCGGTCGGTGAGCGGTTGATCGACACCACCAAGTCGTTCACGATCTCGGTCTGGGCCAAGCCGACCGCCGCCGGCGGGGTCATCGCCAGCGAGGACGGCGCCGACGCGTCGCGCTTCCTGCTCTGGAACAACGCGAGCGACAACACCTGGCGCTTCGGCCTGGGCAACACCGACAGCGGTTGGTCGTACACCCAGGTCGTGACGCCGGCCGGCACGGCGCTGGGCGTGTGGACGCACCTGGTGGCGACCTACAACGCCGAGACCCGGACGATCTCGCTCTACGTCAACGGCACCCTCAAGGGCAGCACCCAGTACACCGCCACGCCCACCTGGCCGACCACCGGCAAGTTCGTGGTGGGCCGGTACCTCTACCAGAAGGCGCCGACCGCCCACTACGCCGGCATGCTCAGCAACCTGCAGGTGTGGAAGCGGGCGCTGACGCCGACCCAGATCGGTGCGAGCAACAGCAGGACCGGGAGCCTGACCCCGGTCGCTGCCACCACCTGGACGCCCCCGGGCACCGGCACCGCGCAGACCGACATCTACACCACCGACAGCAGCGGCAACCTGTGGAAGCAGCGCAAGCGCATCTTCCGGCCGGGGGACATCATCCCGCCGGACAACCAGCTGTGGGCGCCGCGCTTGGTCTCCACCGGCTGGAACCAGTTCACGCCGTTCGGGGCCGCGGACATGAACCACGACGGCTACCAGGACCTGGTCGTCCTCGACAACACCTCCTGCGACCTGCAGGTCTTCCCCGGCACCGCGGACGACCTGAGTCCGACGCCCACGATGCTGGGTGTCGGGTGGTGCGGTTACCGCCCCTTCGGGGTGGCCGACTGGAACCGGGACGGCTTCCAGGACATCATCACCGCGAACGCGGCCGGTGAGATGTGGAACTACCCGGGCGACCTCGCGGGCGGCAAGGGCACGAGGGTCAAGCTCGGCACCGGCTGGTCCACCGACTTCACCACCTTCGGCATCGCCAACGTGGTCGGTGACACCACGCCGGACGTGTACACGAAGATGGCGAGCACCGGAGTCCTGAGGCTGTACGACTTCCCCGCGGGCGCACCGAACGGCATCTCCCAGGTCGGCGCCGGTTGGGGTGGCTACACCTCGTTCGGCCTGACCGACTTCAACCGGGACGGCAAGCCGGACATCATCACCCGGGAGAACTCGACCGGCAAGCTCTGGATGTATCCGGGCGCGACGGGCGGCACCCTGGGGGTGCGTACGCAGATCTCCTACGGCTGGTGAGTGGAAGCCGGGGTCGGGCCCTCGGGCCCGGCCCCGGTGCCGTCACGTCGAATGCCTTCCACTTTGCCCGCCCGCCCGCTGATGGGATCGACCCCCATGCACATCCGCCATCATGGCTTCGGGCAACGGAAGAATAACAATCTGACGCTTCACCCCATGCCATACCGGGGGCACTGAACGCGAAACGGACAAGCCGGTACGGAGACAGGCCTGCCACCGGAGTCCTGCGGCTGGTTCACTGTGGCCGCTCAGCGGGCGCGGTTCAGCGCCCGACGGATACCACGGGGGAGTGGCTGAATGCTGTCCGCAAGTCCATCCTTAACACGCAGACAAATGGCCGCCTCGATGGCCGCCGCCGGCCTGTTCCTCGGCACCGCCGCAGTGACCTTGTCAACCGCGCCAGTCGACGCGGCGCCGACGGATCGGACGCACAAGCAGGCAAGCGGACCCATGACCGTGGACCGGGCGGTCACCGAGGCGAGGCGGACCGGTAAGCCGGTGGAGGCTACCGCCGCCGGAACGTCGACCTCCATGCTGACGGCCCGGCCGGACGGCACCATCGAGTTGACCCAGTCGGCGGTGCCGACCCGGACGCTGGTCGACGGCCGGTGGAAGGAACTCGACCCGAGCCTGGTCCGCCAGGCCGACGGCACGGTGACCGCGCAGGTCACCACCAACCCGATCCGGCTCTCCGCCGGAGGCACCGGTCCGCTGGCGCAGATGACCAGCGGTGACCGGGCCATGTCGCTCTCGCTGCCCGTCGCGTTGCCCGCGCCGGTGCTGTCCGGTGAGACGGCCACCTATCCGGAGGTGCTGCCCGGGGTCGACCTGACCGTCCGGGTCACCGCCGAGGGTGGCTTCTCCCACGTCTTCGTGGTGAAGAACCGCACTGCCGCGGCGAACCCGAAGCTGGCCGCCCTGGACCTCACCACCAGCACCGAGGGCGTCACGCTGGCCGCCGACGCGGCCGGCAACATCACCGGCCGGGACCGCACCGGGCAGCCGGCGATCACTGCGGCGGCCCCGCGGATGTGGGACTCCAGCGCCGCGACGGCGCCTGCCGCGCGAGGCGCGCTCTCCACCGCGGTGGCACCGGGCCGGACCGCCCGCAGCGCCCCCATCGGCGTGAACGTCACCAAGGGCAGGCTGCGGCTGACCCCGGACCGGAAACTACTCACCGATGCGGCCACCACCTTCCCCGTCTACATCGACCCGACCTTCAACTGGAGCTCCTCGGGGCAGAAGATGTCCGGCTGGGCCAGCATCTCCTACCAGCACCAGTCGACCAACTACTGGAAGGACACCCCCGACCCGATCGGACGGATGCAGGTCGGCAACGCCGGCAGCCAACGCTCCAACACACTGATCAACTTCACCGTCCCCTACGGCACCCTCACCGGCGCCGAGATCTACGACGCCATCTTCAAAATCACCAACACCCGGTCCTGGTCCTGCACCGCCAAGACCGTCAACATCTACGGCCCCTCGACGACCCTGACGTCGTCGAACGCCACCTGGAACCACTGGGAGGGCGTCAGCAAGGGCACCGCGATCTCCTCGAAGAGCTTCGCCTACGGCTACAGCGGCTGCGACGCCGACGCGGTGTCCTTCGACATCACCAACCAGATCAAGACCGACGTCACCAACCAACGCGGCACCCGCACCCTGTGGATGGTCGCCGCCAACGAAGCCACCGACACCCAGAGCTGGAAAGAATTCCTCGAAACCAGCCCCACCCTCACCATCCGCTACAACCACAAACCCAACAAACCCACCGGCCTGACCACCTCCCCCAAGACCGCCTGCACCGGCGGCTCCACCGTCGGCGACGGCAACGTCTCCCTCTACGCCCCCGTCTCCGACCGCAACGGCGGCACCCTGGGCGTCCGCTTCAAGCTCTGGAAGAGCAACGACGCCACCCAGACCGCCATCGCCTCCTCCGACCCGAACCTGCTCACCTACTCCTCCGGCAGCACCGCCGTGCTGGTGGTGCCCGTCGACAAGCTCCGCTCCGCCGCGGGCGGCGCTCTGATCGACTTCTCCTGGATGGTCCAGACCACCGACTTCCGCACACCCAGCGACTGGTCCGCCCCGTGCCGCTTCAGCTTCGACCCCACCAGACCCGGAGCGCCTCAGGTCCCGCCGATCGCTGACGGCACGACCACCATCGGACAACCGATGACATTGACGATCAGCAGGAACAACGACCCCACCAACGCCAACACGACGATCCCGAGCGGGTACGTCTACCAGCTCAACGCGGGACCGCCGGTCGACGTCAGCGCGGACAGCGCGGGGGTCGCCACGGTGGCGGTGTCACCGACCCGGTTCACCAACACGCTCACCGTCACCAGCGTCTCGGCGGGCGGCAACTTCGGCGACACCGCCAGCGTCACCTTCAACTCGAACCCGGCGACGACCGCGGCGGACGCCGACCTGACCGGCGATGACGCCGCCGACCTGCTCACGGTGGGTGCGACGAACGGGCTACCGTCCGGTCTCTGGCTGGGTGCCGGCAACACCGACGGAACGGCGCTGGCGGGCACGAACATCGGGGCCCGGGGCAACGGTGTCACCGGCCAGAATCTTCCGGCCGACTTCAACAACGCCCAGGCCGTGACCGGTCACTTCACCGGCACCGGCCTGCAGGACGTCCTCGTCTACTACACCGGCGGCGCCAACGCCGGTGGCGGCGGAGTGCTGCGCGCCAACGGCGACGGCAGCGTCATCCAGGCCCAGCTCAGCGGCAACCAGTTCAGCCTGATGAGCGATCTGCTCCTCGACGAGTACTCCAACTCGCCGTTGCAGCTGGCCAACGCCGGTGACAGTCGCGGCGTCAACGCCGGCAACCCGAACCCGATTCCCGACCTGATCGGCACCAGCGGCGACGCCACCCACGGCTACCGCCTCACCTACTACCAGAACGTCGGCGCACCGACCCTCTACCTCAATCCGGTCCGTCTGACCACCACCACCCCGGCCGGTGACCTGGCCTGGGACCAGTGGACCGTCGCCACCGCTCAGCTCGCCGGCGGCACCGCCATGTTCCTCTGGAACAGGACCACCGGGGCCTTGCACCTCTGGACCAGCCTCAGCCTTCCCGACCCGACGAACGGTCAGCTGCTCTTCAGCGCGTACAACCTCGGCGCCTGGAACCCGGGCGCCAACCTCACGCTGCGGGCCGCCGACATCAACAGCGACGGCACGGCGGACCTGTGGACCGTCGGAGCCGGAGGACTCGTCACGCCGTACCTGGTCAGCAACCTGGCCAGCGGCACCGGAACGATCACCGCCCAGAGCACCCAGAGCCTCATCACATCCGACAACGCCTGGCAGCTCAACGACGCGGAGACGGGCTCCGTCACCACGGCCCGGGACAGCGCCGGTTCGGTCAACGCCACCGGCAGCGGTGGAGTCAGCTGGAGCACCGGCGACCAGTTCGACCCCGACGCCGTCTTCAACGGCAGCACCGGCACGCTGACCACCGCGACGTCGGTGGTGGACACCAGCGGTGACTTCACGGTCTCGGCCTGGATCAAGCCGACCACGCTCGGCGGCACTGTCCTCGCACAGAGCGGCGCGAACACCGCCGGCTTCAAGCTCTACACCGATGCCAGCGACAAGTCGTGGCGTTTCGCCATGCCGCGCAGCGACGTGGCCGCGCCGACGTACGACACCGCGACGGCCGGTGCCAACAGCGCCCGGGTGGGCGTGTGGACGCAGGTCATGGCGAACTACCAGAAATCGTCGAACCTCATCACCATCTACGTGAACGGGGTGAACGCCGGACGGGCGGCGCACAGCACCGGCTGGAACGCCACGGCCGGGCTGCGGATCGGCAGCCACAAGACCGGCTCCTCGGCGTACGGTGGTTGGTTCGCCGGTGAACTGGCCTCCGTGCAGACCTGGAAGCGGTCGTGGAACGTCGCCCCGGCACCCAAGGTCCGACCGGCGAACCTCGTCGCCACCAAGACCGACGGCACGCTCTGGAACTACCAGAACTCGGGCCTCTGGTCGCAGCCCTACAGCTACGGCAACAAGATCGGTAGCGGCTGGAACGCCTTCGACCGGGTGTCGACCGCCGACGTGAGCGGGGACACCTACCCCGACATCGTCGCTACGAAGCCCGACGGCACCCTCTGGCTCTACACCAACGCCGGGGCGACCAACCAGACCAAGCCGTACGGCTACGGACGCCAGGTGGGTGCCGGCTGGGATCAGCTGCCGAAGACCACGGCCGGAGACATCAACGGCGACGGGTACGCGGACATCATCAGCATGCGTACTGACGGCACGCTGGTCTATTACCCCAACCGATGGACGACCAACTCCGACGCCCCGTTCTACGGCTCCGGCGTCAGCATCGGCACGAGCTGGACCGTCTTCAACCGGATCATGGCAGGTGACGTCAACGGCGACGGCTACGTCGACATGATCGCCACGAAGTCGGACGGGTCGCTCTACTACTACCCGAACAACTACGTGAACAGTCCGAGCTGGCCTTTCGGCAACCCGGTCCTGATCGGTTCGGGCTGGGGGACGTACACCAGGGTCGTGCCTGCAGACGTCAGTGGTGACGGTTACGTGGACCTGGTGGCGATGAAGCCGGACGGCACGCTCTACGTCTACGGCAACAACATCAACGTCAGTGCCAACGGCAAACCGTACAGCTGGGGTCGGCTGATCGGCACCGGCTGGACGGCGTACAACCGGATCTTCTGAGCCGGGCAGAGGAAGGGGGCTGGTCGCGCACGCGCGGCCAGCCCCCTTCCATCGGTCAGGCCGGGTGGCCGCCGTGGCTGAGCACCGCCCGGTCGACGGCCCAGACCACGACGAGCAGGCCGGCGAGCACCGGGTGCCCGGCCAGCGCCAGCAGCAGCCCAGCCACCAGGAAGCACGCCGCCTGCACCGCGAGCTTCGCGGGCGCCGGCAGCCGGACAGTCGCCCGGGGCGAGCAGAACACCGCCCAGACCACAGCGATCAGCAGCGGCGCACCGATCCCGGCGAGCAGCCGCACCGCCAGCCCCGCGTCCAGGGTGAAGCCCCACCAGCCGGCGGCGACGAGCATCGCCAGCTCGGCCAGGAAGGCGACGGTGAGCAGCAGACCCTTCATCGGGTCACCTCCGGCCAGTTGC
Organism: Micromonospora siamensis; assembly: GCF_900090305.1. Taxonomy (NCBI): domain Bacteria; kingdom Bacillati; phylum Actinomycetota; class Actinomycetes; order Micromonosporales; family Micromonosporaceae; genus Micromonospora; species Micromonospora siamensis. Next base: position 45,049 of record NZ_LT607751.1, read on the forward strand.
GAAGGGCGGTGTCCAGGATGGCGACCATCTGGTCGAAGGTGCGGTCGAGGCCGCGCGGCAGGCCGAAGCCGCCGGCCACCGCCAGGGTGACGAAGCCGTGCAGGGCGCTGCGCAGGATCCGGGCCGCGTCGACGGCGTCGTCGCCGGTGAGGCCGTAGCCGCGCAGGATGGCGTAGATCGAGGCGAGCGCCCGCTCCCCCGCCGCCACGTGCTCGGGGTCGGCCGGGTCGGGCACCCGCTGGGCGGCCTGGTAGCGGCCCGGGTGCCGCTGGGCGTACGCCCGCCACGCCCCGGCCACGGCCCGCAGCGCATCCACGCCGGCCCGGCCGGCCACCGCCGTGGTCATCGCGTCGGCCAGTTCGCCGACGGCGAGCGCGGCGAGCTTCTGGTCGAGGGCGTCCGCGCCCTTGACGTGCTTGTAGAGGCTGGGCAGCGCGACGCCGAGCCGGCCGGCCAGCGCGGCCAGGGTGAGCTTGTCGTACCCGACCTCGTCGGCGAGCTCGGCGGCGGACCGGACCACGGCCTGCGGGGTCAGGCCGGCCCTAGGCACGGGCGGTCACCGCCAGGAACTCGACCAGGTCGGCGGCGGTGGCGTCGGGCTGGTCGGCGTACGGGTAGTGCCCGGCGTCGGCGATCATGCGCGCCTCGGCGACGGGGAACTGCCGCCGGGCGGCCCGCGCCTCGGCGCCCGGGTCCTTGAAGTCGGGGTCCTTGGCGCCCATCAGCACCAGGACCGGCCGCCGCACCTCGCGGGAGCGATCGGTCCAGTGCGGCTCGACCGGCTTGACCACGCCGCGCACGGCGTCCATCCGGCCGCGCAGCCGGGCGACCAGCTCCTTGCGGTACGCCGCGTCGTCGGCGGGCCGGACGTCGGCGAAGCGGGTGCGGTGGAACATCCCGAACAGCCGGGGGCTGCGCAGCACCAGATCCTGCACCGCCACCAGGAATCCGTTCGGCTTGGCGACGAACGGGCCGATCTGCACGATGCCGTTGACCAGCTCGGGCGCCTCGACGGCGGCGAAGACCACGGCCGCGCCGCTGGACGAGCTGCCGACCAGGGTGGCCGGTCCGCCGTCGAGGTCGCGGACCACGGCGAGAAGGTCGGCGCCCACCTCCGCCGGGGCGTACGAGGGCCAGTGCGGGCTGGAGTCGCCGTGTCCGCGCACGTCGACGGCGGCCACCCGGTAGCCCGCGGCCACCAGCCGGGGCGTCAGGTGCCGGAAGGCGGCCCGCCACTCCCCCATGGCGTGCGCGAGGACCACCAGCGGCCCCTCGCCCTGCACCTCGTATGCGATCGTTCCGCCGTCCCGCACCACCTGGCTAATTGTCATAGCCATAAAGCTAATGCCATTAGCCTTCGCCGTCAAGACCCGGGAAAGCGACCGGCCCGCGCACCGCCGAGGGCGGTGAGCGGGCCGGTGGAGGCCGACGGGGGACTACTTCTTGGAGATCAGCGCCCGGCCGAAGAAGGCCAGGTTCGCGGGGCGCTCGGCGAGCCGGCGCATCAGGTAGCCGTACCACTGGTCGCCGTAGGGGACGTAGGTCCGCACGGTGTAGCCCTCGCCCACCAGGCGCTGCTGCTCCTCGGGGCGGATGCCGTACAGCATCTGGAACTCGAACCGGTCCGGGCCGCGGTCGAACCAGCGGGCCCGGTCCTCGCCGATCGCGATCAGCCGGGGGTCGTGGGTGGCCAGCATCGGGTAGCCGTCGCCGGACATCAGCACGTTCAGGCAGCGCACGTACGACTTGTCCACCTCGCGGGCGGACTGGTAGGCCACCGACTCCGGCTCCTTGTACGCGCCCTTGCAGAGCCGCACCCGCGAACCCGCCGCGGCCAGCTCCCGGCAGTCCGACTCGGTCCGCCGCAGGTACGCCTGGAGCACCGCCCCGGTCGACGGGAAGTCCTTGCGCAGCCGGGCCAGGATGTCCAGCGTCGAGTCGGTGGTGGTGTGGTCCTCCATGTCCAGGGTGACCGTGGTGCCCGCCGCGTCGGCCGCCACGCAGATCGCCCGGGCGTTGTCGTACGCGAGTTGCTCGTCGAACATCTGCCCCAGCGCGGAGAGCTTGACGCTCACCTCGGCGGCGGGAGTGAGGCTGGCCGCGCCGAGCAGCCGCAGCAGCTTCAGGTACTCGTCCCGGGTGGCGTTGGCCTGCTCGGGGGTGACGGTGTCCTCGCCGAGGTGGTCGAGGGTGACCGCTTGGCCGTCGGCGACGAGTTCGCGGGTCGCGCGCAACGCGTCGTCGGTGCCGGCGCCGGCGACGAACCGGCGGACGACGTCCCGGGTGAACGGGGCCGTCGCGACGAGCCGCTCGACCTGGGATGACCGGGAGGCGGCGAGGATGACGGAACGGAGCATGAGCCGAGCGTAACGCCCGCCCCGGACCCCCCGCCCGGCGGCGGCGACCAACGTCACGCACGGTGCGTCGAGGCGCACGGGCACCGGACGAACGGCCCCTCCCCGCCCCCCGTTCCTGGCGCGGATCGGCTACAACGATCACGTGGAACGACACCCCCGACGCCGGCTCCGGTCGGCCACCGTGCAGCTCGGCGCGCTGACCGCCCTGGCGCTGGCCCTCTCCGGCTGCAACCTGACCGACGACGACGATGACGACTGCGCGCTCGGTCCGGCCGGGGGCGGCGCCGACACCGTGGCGCTGGCGCTGCGGGTCCCCGCGCCGTCGGCCGCCCGGGACACCCCCGCCCCGGCCGCCGCGGCGCTGCCCGAGCGCGGCGGGTTCGGCACCCACCTCGCCTCCTGCGGCGGCTGAGATGCGCCGCGAGGCGGTCACCCCCCGCCCGGACTGGGACGCCACCATCCGCTCCCAGGGCCTGGTGTACGTCGACACCGAACTCCCCGACGGCGAGATCATGTCGTACTGGGACGAGACCGCGGCGTACGCGTTCGACCTCGACGAGGTGCTCCGGCTGGAGGAGGCGACCGAGGAGCTGCACCGGATGTGCGTGGCCGCCGCCGAGCACGTGGTGGCCCGCGGCCGGTACGCCGAGTTCGGCATCCCGGCCTGGGCCGCCGAGGCGGTCGCCCGCTCGCTGCGGGAGGGCCCGCCCAGCCTGTACGGCCGCTTCGACCTGCGCTACGACGGCTCCTGGCCGCCCAAGCTGCTGGAGTACAACGCCGACACCCCCACCTCGCTGGTCGAGGCGGCCATCGTGCAGTGGTTCTGGCTGGAGGACACCCGCCCGGAGGCGGACCAGTGGAACAGCCTGCACGAGCGGCTGGTCGGCGCGTGGGCGAAGATCGGCGCCGGCCTGCACGACCGGCGGGTGCACGTGGTCTGGTCGAACGAGGAGGAGTCCGGCGAGGACCAGATGACCGCCGGCTACCTGGCCGAGACCGCCCGCCAGGCGGGGCTGGCCGCCGAGCTGCTGCCGATCCAGGAGATCGGCTGGGACGGGCGGCGCTTCGTCGACGCCGCCGACGCGCCGGTCACCACCTGCTTCAAGCTCTATCCGTGGGAGTGGATGCTGGCCGAGCCGTACGGCCCGCCGGCGCTCGACCCGGGCACCCCGACCACCTGGATCGAACCGGCCTGGAAGCTGCTGCTGTCGAACAAGGCGCTGCTCGCCGTCCTCTGGGAGCTGTATCCGGGGCACGAGTACCTGCTGCCGGCGTACCTGGACTCGCCCCGCGGCATGACCGGGTACGTGGCGAAGCCGCTGCTGGGCCGGGAGGGCGGCTCGGTCCGGATCGTCACCGGCGGTGAGGAGATCACCAATCCGGGGATCTACGGCGACGAGGGCTACTGCTATCAGGAGTTCCGGGCGCTGCCCGAGTTCGCCGGGAACCGTACGGTGCTGGGCAGCTGGATCGTCGACGGCGAGGCGGCCGGGCTCGGGGTACGGGAGAGCGAGAGCCTGATCACCGACGGCTACGCCCGGTTCCTGCCGCACTACATCGACGCGCCGCGTGTCCCGTGAGTCGTCTACCGTTGGTGGCGTGAACTTCGACGCGTACGCCCGGACCGGGGTCGACCTCGTCAACGCCAGGCTGGACGACCTCGACGCCCTGCGGGCCCTCTTCCCCGACGAGAACGCGTGGATGCGCGACGAGGTCGCCGAGCGCGACCTGGCGACGTTCCGGCGGGCGCAGAAGCGCCTCCGCGACATCTTCGAGTACGGCACCTCCGGGCGCGACGCCGAGGCGGTGGCGGAGCTGAACGCCCTGCTGGAGGCGTACCCGGTGCAGCCGCGCATCTCCGGCCACGACTCCAGCGACTGGCACATGCACGTGACCAGCCGGGGTTCGTCGGTGAGCGCGGAATACCTGGCCGGCGCGGCCTGGGGGCTGTCGGTGTGGCTGTGTGAATACGGCAGCGCCCGGTTCGGGGTCTGCGCCGACGAGCGCTGCGGCAACGTCTACCTGGACACGTCCTCGAACTGCTGCCGCCGCTTCTGCTCCGAGCGCTGCGCCACCCGCTCCCACGTCGCCGCCCACCGCGCCCGCAAACGCGCCGCCACCCTCACCCCCGCCTAACCCCCCACCCCAACCCACCCCACCGCCCGCCGCCCCGTTGATCATGAAGTTGTCACCACGACACGCCGGGCGGGGTCAAGGGGTGAGTGCAATCGTTAGGCGGTGATGAGGTGAGCCAGACGCTGGGCTGGGGTGTTCCAGTCCAGCGTCTGTCGGGGGCGGGTGTTGAGTTCGTGGGCGACCTCGTCCAAGCCGTTCTGGTCGATGGTGCGGAAGTCGTAGCTGCTCTTGGGGAAGTACTGGCGTAGCAGCCCGTTGGTGTTTTCGTTGGTGCCGCGTTGCCAGGGGCTGTGGGGGTCGCAGAAGTAGACCGGGCAGCCGGTGGCGACGGTGAACACGGGGTGGGTGGCCATTTCCACGCCTTGGTCCCAGGTCAGCGACCGGCGCAGGTGCGTGGGCATGCGGGTGGCCAGGTTGGTGAGCACACCGATGACGGCTTCGCTGTCGCGGCCGTGGGGTAGGGCGCCGAGCATCACGTAACGGGTGGCTCGTTCCACCAGGGTCACGATCGCTGAGGCGCCGGCCTTGCCGATGACCAGGTCACCTTCCCAGTGCCCGGGCACCGCCCGGTCGGTGACCTCCGCGGGCCGGGTGCTGATGTGCAGGTCTGCGATCCAGGGCCGCCGACGGCGAGCGGCGCCCGCGGCACGTGACTGCGGACGCCGCTGGGTGCGTCCCGACCGTAGCGCTACCTGCCGGGTCAACTCGGCCCTCAGATTGCCTCGCGACTGCACGTAGATCGCCTGGTAGATCGTCTCGTGGGACACCTGCAACTCCGGCCGGTCGGCGAACGTGGTCCGCAACCACGCGGCGATCTGCTTCGGAGACCACCTACGGGCCAGTTTCCCCGCCACCACCTGCCGCAGCCGCGTACCGACCGCCAGCTTCGCCCTCGCCGGCCGCCGCCTGGCCGCGTCAGCCCGCCGCTGCGCCCACTGCGCCTGATAACCCCACCGATACGGGCGGCGCCCCCGCCCATGCGGCAGTGACCGCCCCAGCGGGTTCTTCGTCCCGTGCCGCGCACTGTTGTTCCGCGCCACCTCCCGCGACACCGTGCACACCGGCACCCCGAGAACCCCCGCGATCTGCGAGATCGTCCGACCAACCCCCCACAGATGCTCCAACACCTGCCGATGCCCGAACGTCAACACACCCGGCCTCGCCACCAGCACCTCCAGCCCAACCAAGATCAGTTGCACTGAAGCCTAGAAACCGCCCCGATGCCGCCGACAACAACTTCATGATCAACGCGGCCAGGCGCCGCGGGGGGCCGGGGCCGGGGGGTTAGGCGTTTAGGGGGGAGGGGGTGGTGAGGTTGGTTCTGGCGAACTCCAGGGACTCGCGCAGGTCGGCTTCGCGGACGGCGCGACTCTTGGCGCCTCTCGTGGTGACCTCCACGGCGACCGAGCCGGTGAAGCCGCGGCCGGCCAGCGAGCGGAGCAGCTCGGCGCAGGGCTGGCCGCCGCGGCCCGGGACCAGGTGTTCGTCGCGGCCCTCGCCGGTGCCGTCACCCAGGTGGACGTGCGCCAGCGCGTCGCCCATCCGGTCGGCCATCGCCAGCGCGTCGGTGTGCGAGGCGGCGCAGTGCGACAGGTCCAGCGTGTAGGAGGAGTAGCCGGTCTCGGTCGGGTCCCAGCCCGGCACGTACGGGACGAACTGCCGGCCGGCCATCCGCACCGGGTACATGTTCTCCACGGCGAAGCGCAGCCCGCTGAACCGCTCCTCGATCTCGGCCAACCCCTCGGCGAAGCCGCGGGCGTAGTCGCGCTGCCAGGTGAACGGCGGGTGCACCACCACGGTCGGCGCGCCCAGCGTCTCGGCCAGCTCCGCCGAGCGGCGCAGCCGCTCCCACGGGTCGGGGCTCCACACCCGCTGGGTGACCAGCAGGCAGGGGGCGTGCACCGAGAGCACCGGCATTCCGTAGTGCTCGGAGAGGCCGCGCAGCGCCCCGGCGTCCTGGCTCACCGCGTCGGTCCAGACCATCACCTCGATGCCGTCGTAGCCGACCGCGGCGGCCAGCTGGAAGGCCGCCGCGGTCCGCTCGGGGAAGACCGAGGACGTGGAGAGGAGCACCGGGACGTGGGAAGTCACATCCATCAGGGTAACCGGGGCCGCGAACGGACACCGTGACGAGTCACCGCAAAGCGCCCGTACCCGCCGGCCATGTCACTTCGGTTCGAGCTGGTCAAGCCGGCGCAGGATGACCCCCTCGCGCAGCGCCCACGGGCAGATGTCCAGCGCCTCGACGTCCAGCCGGCGCAGCACCGCCTCGGCGACCACGGCGCCGGCCAGCAACTGGTGGGCCCGGCCCGCGCTCACCCCCTCCAGCTCCGGCAGCTGGGCCGGCGGGATGTGCCGGATGAAACCCATCACCTGCCGCAGCCCGGTCCGGGTCAGGCTGCGCCGGGCCCACAGGCCCGCGCCGGAGGGCGCCGCGCCGGCCAGCCGGGCCAGTGTCCGGAACGTCTTCGAGGTGGCCACCGGCCGCTCCCAGCCCACTGCGGCGAGCTTCTCCACCACCGGGTCGAGCAGCTCGTCGACGTACTCCCGAAGCTCCTGCACCGCATCGGCGGACGGCGGCACCAGGCCGGACGGGTCGACCCGCAGCCGCTCCCGGCTGAGCCGGCCGGCGCCCAACGGCAGCGACTCGGCCACCTCCGGTTCCTCGTCGATCCCCGCCGCCAGCTCCAGCGAGCCACCGCCGATGTCGAGCACCAGCAGCCGGCCGGCGGACCAACCGAACCACCGCCGGACCGCCAGGAACGTCATCCGCGCCTCGTCCGCACCGGGCAGCACCTCCAGGCGTACGCCGGTGGCGTCCCGGACCCGGGCCAGCACCTCGGCCGCGTTGGTGGCGTCCCGGACCGCGGACGTCGCGAAGGCGATCAGGTCCTCCGCGCCGTGTCCGGTGGCGGCGGCCCGGGCCATCCCGACCGCCTCGACCAGGCTGTCCGCGCCGGCCTCGGTCAGCGCCCCGTCCGGGCCGATCTGTTCGGCCAGGCGCAGCACCACCTTCTCCGAGTGGGCCGGCCAGGGGTGGGCGCCGTGGTGGGCGTCGACCACCAGCAGGTGGACGGTGTTGGAACCGACGTCGAGGACTCCCAGTCGCATGTGACCGACCCTAGGGCCAATGTGTTTCGTCGGCTCGCCGGCCGACCGGGGTCACCCCGCGTACGCTGGTCCGGGTGACGAGCCAGGTGGAGCTGCGGGTGCTGGTGGACGACCCCGACGACCCGCGCAGTCGGGAGGTCGGGCTGGACTTCCCCCGGGAGTGGATCGAGTTCGTCGACCCGGCCGACGAGCGGCACGTGGTCCGCGCCGACCTGACCTGGCTGCTGTCCCGCTGGACGTGCGTCTTCGGCAAGGGCTGCCACGGCATCGTCGCCGGCCGCGCCGCCGACGGCTGCTGCTCGCACGGCGCGTTCTTCACCGACGCCGACGACGAGAAGCGGGTCCGGGCGGCGGTCAAGCGGCTCACCCCGCAGACCTGGCAGCACTTCCGCAAGGGGTTCAAGAACTGGACCGAGGAGGACACGGTCGACGGCAAGACCCCGGCCCGGCGGACCGCCACCCGCAGCGAGGACGCGCCGTGCGTCTTCCTCAACGACGCCGACTTCCCTGCCGGCGGCGGCTGCGCCCTGCACGCGCAGGCGCTGCGCGACGGGGTGCACCCGCTGGAATACAAGCCGGACGTCTGCTGGCAGCTGCCGGTCCGCCGGGACCAGGAGTGGCACACCCGGCCGGACAACACCAAGGTGCTGATCTCGACGCTGGCCGAGTTCGACCGGCGCGGCTGGGGCGCCGGCGGGCACGACCTGGACTGGTGGTGCACCTCCTCGACCGACGCGCACGTCGGCGCCGAGCCGATGTACGTCTCGTACTCACCGGAGCTGACCGCGCTGGTCGGCGCGCCCGCGTACGCGAAGCTGGCCGAGCTGTGCGCGGCCCGGCTGCGCCAGGGCCAGATCGCCCCCCACCCGGCCAGCCGGTAGGCGTTCAGTCCGGGCGGTGCAGGCGGGTGGCGGCGACCGCCGCCCCGGCCAGCCCCGTCGCCGTGCCGCTCCACCTGGCTCGCCTGAGGTGCAAGGAAGCGACCCCTCGCAACGCTTTCGGCACAGCCGGGGCCCTTCTTGACCACCCGGGTCAGCCGATCGCGGCGTCCACCAGGGCGCGGGCGCTCCGCTTCGCCGCCTCGGCGACGGCCGGGTCGCCGTCGAGCACCCCGGCGGCCAGGCCACCGTCGAGCAGCAGGGTGAGCTGACGGGCCAGCAGCTCGGGCTCGGCCGCGCCGGCCCGCCGGGCCAGGTCGGTCACCCACGCCCGGACCACGTTCTTGTGCTCGACCGTACGGGCGTGCACCTCGCTGCCGGCCGGCGACTCGGCGGCGGTGTTGATGAACGCGCAGCCGTGGTAACCCTCCCGGCGGCAGGCGCCGGCGAGCGCGTCGTACATGCCCAGGAGCTGGTCGCGGGGTGCTTCACCCGCGGCTCGGGCGGCGGCCCACAGCGCCCCGAACCACGCCTGGTCGACCCTGTCCAGGTACGCCAGCACGAGGTCGTCCTTGCGCGGGAAGTGCTTGTAGAGCGTGGCCTTGGCCACCCCCGACTCGGCGATCACCGTGTCGACGCCGACGCCCCGGGGCCCGTACGCGTAGAAGAGCCGGAAGGCGGTCTCCAGGATGCGCTCCCGGGCGGAGCCGGCGGGGGTGCGCGGCGTGGCCATGGATCCTCCCTCGGTCAGTCCGGCCAAGTATACAGACCGGCCTGTCTTTACTAGTTGTCAAAAACATTCTCCGCACCCTGGCAAGTAGACAGACCTGTCTGTTAGTTTGGCTCCATCGAGCGCTGCCCACCGGGTGTGGCGCGATCAGCGACAGGATGGAACGACATGCGCATCGGGGTTCTGGGCACCGGCATGGTGGGCCGGGCGATCGCCGCCCGCGCGGCGGAGCTGGGGCACGAGGTCACCGTCGGCACCCGCGACGTGGCGACCACGCGGGCCGGCGACTGGGCCGACTGGGCCGCCGCCCGGCCGGCCGTCACCCTGGCCACCCACGCGGAGGCCGCCGCCGACGCCGAGCTGGTGGTCAACGCGACCAGCGGCGACGGCTCCCTGCCGGCGCTGGACGCGGCCGGCGAGGAGAACCTGGCCGGCAAGGTGCTGCTCGACATCGCCAACCCGCTCGACCACAGCAAGGGCTTCCCGCCCACGCTGTCGGTGCTCAACGACGACTCGCTGGGCGAGCGGATCCAGCGGGCGTTCCCGCGGACCCGGGTGGTGAAGGCGCTCAACACCCTCACCGCCGACCTGATGACCCACCCCAGGCAGCTCGCCGACGGCGGGCACACGGTCTTCGTCTCCGGCGACGACGCCGACGCCAAGAAGGAGGTCACCGAGCTGCTGACCAGCTTCGGCCACACCGACGTGATCGACCTGGGCGACATCACCACCGCCCGCGGCACCGAGATGCTGCTGCCGCTCTGGCTGCGCCTCTACGGAAGACTCGGCACCGGGATCTTCAACATCAAGGTCGTCCGCTGACCGTGCCGGCGGTGGCCCCCGGGCGTTCCGGGTGCCACCGCACGGATCACGGCTCGAACTTGTAGCCCAGGCCGCGCACGGTGACGATGAAGCGGGGCGCGGACGGCTCCGGCTCCACCTTCGAACGCAGCCGCTTGACGTGCACGTCCAGCGTCTTGGTGTCGCCGACGTAGTCGGCCCCCCAGACCCGGTCGATCAGCTGCCCCCGGGTGAGCACCCGCCCGGCGTTGCGCAGCAGCAGCTCCAGCAGCTCGAACTCCTTCAGCGGCAGCTGGACCGGGGCGCCCTCGACGGTCACCACGTGCCGCTCGATGTCCATCCGGACCGGGCCGGCGGCCAGCGTGGGCGCGCCCGACTCGGCGGCCTCGGCGGTCTGCCGGCGCAGCACCGCCCGGATCCGTGCCACCAGTTCCCGCGGCGAGTACGGCTTGGTCACGTAGTCGTCGGCGCCGATCTCCAGCCCGACCACCTTGTCGATCTCGCTGTCCCGGGCGGTGACCATGATGATCGGCACGTGCGAGCGCTGCCGCAGCTGCCGGCAGACCTCGGTGCCGGACATCTCCGGCAGCATCAGGTCCAGCAGCACGATGTCCGCGCCGGTCCGGTCGAACTCGGTGAGGGCGTCGGTGCCGGTCGCCGCGACGGAGACCTCGAATCCCTCCTTGCGGAGCATGTACGACAGGGCGTCGGAGAACGACTCCTCGTCCTCGACCACCAGAACGCGGCTCAACGGGACTTCCTTTCCATCACGGTCGGTCCTGCCGGGGCTCGGCCGGGCCGGCCTCGATCCCAGCCGACGCCAGTGTCGCCTCCAGGTCGTCCGGGGGACTGGCGGGCAGCCGGAGGGTGAACGTCGACCCACCACCAAGAGTGCTCGACACGTCGACCCGACCGCCATGGTTGCTCGCGATGTGCTTCACGATGGCCAGGCCGAGCCCGGTGCCCCCGGTCGACCGGGACCGGGCCTGGTCGGCCCGGTAGAACCGCTCGAAGATCCGGTCGACCTCGTTCGGGGCGATCCCGATCCCCTGGTCGGCGACGGAGATCTCGACGTGGTCGTCGGTGGGCCGGGTGGTGATCCGGACGGTGGTGTCCTCGCCTGAGTAGTTGATGGCGTTCTCCACCAGGTTCGCCACCGCCGTGGCGAGCTGGCTGTCGCTGCCGTACACGGTGAGGCCCTTGTCGCCCTCGACGGCGAGCTGCACGCGGCGGGCGGTGGCCGCGGTCCGGGTCCGGTCGATCACCTCGGCGACCACCCAGTCGACCGCGACGGGCTCCGGCGGAGGCTGCTCCTCGGCGCCCTGCAACCGGGTCAGCTCCAGCAGCTCCTGCACCAGCCGGCCCAGCCGGGTCGACTCGTGCTGGATCCGCTCGGCGAAGCGGCGGGCGGCCACCAGGTCCTCGGGCAGGTCGGTGGGCGCCCCGCCGGGCGGCTCGGTGGCGTCCAGCAGCGCCTCGGCGAGCAGCTGCAATGCGCCGATCGGCGTCTTCAGCTCGTGGCTGACGTTCGCCACGAAGTCCCGGCGGACCCGGGCCAGCCGGTGCGACTCGGTCACGTCGGCCGCCTCGACGGCGATGTAGCCGCCGCCGATCCCCATCGCCCGCAGGTGCACGCCGAGCGGGTTCACCCCGGCGCTGTCGCGGCCCCGTGGCAGGTCCAGCTCGATCTCGCGCCGCACGCCGGTGCGGCGCACCTGCCCGGCGAGGGTACGGATCAACGGGTGGGCGGCGATGGATCCGGGAGCGGCGCCGGTGCGCAGCAGCCCCATCGCCCGGGCGGCCGGGTTGACCAGCACCGGCGCGTCGTCCGGGCCGAGCACCACCACGCCGGCGCGCAGCGAGTCGATCGTCTTGCGGCCGACTCCGGAGAGCCCGGCCTGCGGGTCGTCGGCGATGGTGGCCCTCCCTGACTCCAACCGGGAGGCACCGCCTCCCGTGGACGCCCTCCGGCGCCACCACGTGCCCACGGGTCGGGCCAGCAGGCCCCCGACGACCAGGCCGGTCACCAGGGCAACCGCCACCACGACCGCCACCGCCCATTCCACCCGGCGATCGTAGGGTCATCGTTAACCTGGGGATCGCCCAGAACGGGACGAACCACTCTCACTTCCGGGAAAGTTCACCTCCGGGTCCCGCGTCGTTCACCGGCGTTCACCTTCGGTCCGCTCCCCCGGCCTACCGTTGGGCCGCACCTGCTCAACCCCCGTGCGCCGGGACCCGCACCCGTCGGGCCGGCAGCCACCGACGTACAGGACGTGATGATGCGCGACGAGTTCCGAGCCGACCTCCAGATCGTCAGCCAGCTGCTGGTCGACATGGCCGAGGGGGTGCGCACCGCCATGGGGCACGCCACCCGGGCCCTGCTCACCGCCGACCGGCAGGCGGCCGAGACGGTGATCGCGCAGGACGCCGAGATCGACGGGCTCTACCGGCACGTCGAGGAGCGGGTCTGCGACCTGCTGGCCCGGCAGGCCCCGGTCGCCTCCGACCTGCGCGCCATGATCACCGCGCTGCACGTCGCCGCCGACATCGAGCGGATGGGCGACCTGGCCGAGCACGTCGCCAAGACGGCGCTGCGCCGCCACCCGTCCCCGGCGGTTCCGGCCGAGCTGCGCAGCGTCTTCACCGACATGGCCGGGATCGCCGACCGGATGGCCGAGAAGATCGGCAAGGTGCTGGCCAAGCCCGACGCCGACCTCGCCGCCGAGCTGGACCACGACGACGACGCCATGGACGACCTGCACAAGAGCCTCTTCGGGGTGCTGCTCAGCGACGACTGGCCGTACGGGGTGGAGACGGCGATCGACGCCACCCTGCTGGGGCGCTTCTACGAGCGCTTCGCCGACCACGCGGTCAACGCCGGCGAGCACGTCGTATACCTGATCACCGGCCAGGCCGCCTGAGCCGACGAAGGGGCCCCTCGTCCACGCGACGAGGGGCCCCATCCCGGCTTCGGGTCAGCGGCCCTGGTTGGCCACCGCGGCGGCGGCCGCCTTGGCGGCCTCCGGGTCCAGGTAGGTCCCGCCGAGGACCTGCGGCCGCAGGTGCGGGTCCAGGTCGTAGCGCAGCGGGATCCCGGTCGGGATGTTCAGCTTGGCGATCGCCTCGTCGGAGATCTGGTCGAGGTGCTTGACCAGGGCGCGCAGCGAGTTGCCGTGCGCGGCCACCAGCACCGTCCGGCCGGCCAGGATGTCCGGCACGATCGAGTCGTACCAGTAGGGCAGCATCCGCTCGACGACGTCCTTGAGGCACTCGGTACGCGGCATCAGCTCGGTCGGCAGCAGCGCGTACCGGGGGTCGCCGACCTGGGAGAACTCGTCGTCGTCGGCGATCGGCGGCGGCGGCGTGTCGTACGACCGGCGCCAGAGCATGAACTGCTCCTCGCCGTACTCGTCGAGGGTCTGCTTCTTGTTCTTGCCCTGGAGGGCGCCGTAGTGCCGCTCGTTGAGCCGCCACGACCGGCGCACCGCGATCCAGTGCCGGTCGGCGGCGTTGAGCGCCAGTTCGGCGGTGCGGATCGCCCGGCGCATCACGCTGGTGTGCACGACGTCCGGCAGCAGGCCGTGCTCGCGGAGCAGCTCGCCGCCGCGCCGGGCCTCCGCCTCCCCCTTGGCGGTCAGGTCGACGTCGACCCAGCCGGTGAAGAGGTTCTTCGCGTTCCAGTCGCTCTCGCCGTGCCGCAGCAGGACCAGCGTCCCGATGGTGGGCCCTTCGCTCGCAGTCATACGGATCATCCTGCCGCACGCGGCCTGCGGACACGCGGGCAGTGGTCGTGACGACCACCACGTGGAAAACCCCATGACCGGCCGGCGGCCCCGGCACTAAGTTGTAAGGCGCTCGAACCTGAGCGGTCATTACGGGGAGCGGGGGCACGGCGTGCGGACGATGCGGGGATGGTTCCGGGACACCACGGGCGGACTGCCGAGGACCTTCTGGTACCTGTGGACCGGCACCCTGATCAACCGGCTCGGCTCGTTCGTCCTGGTCTTCCTGGCCATCTACCTCACCCAGGCGCGGCACTTCTCCGCCGCCCAGGCCGGCCTGGTGATCGGACTGTGGGGCGTCGGCGGGGCGGTCGGCACCACCCTCGGCGGCACCCTCACCGACCGCTGGGGGCGGCGGCCCACCCTGCTCACCGCCCACCTCGGCGCGGCCACCATGATGCTGGCCCTCGGCCTGGCCCGACCGCTCTGGGCGGTCGCCGTGGGCGCGCTGCTGCTCGGCATGTTCGCCGAGGCGGCCCGCCCGGCGTTCGGCGCGATGATGATCGACGTGGTGCCGGAGAAGGACCGGCTGCGCGCCTTCTCGCTCAACTACTGGGCGATCAACCTCGGGTTCGCCTGCGCGGCTGTCCTCGCCGGGCTCGCCGCCGAGGCCGGCTACCTGCTGCTCTTCGTGGTCGACGCGGCCACCACCCTGGTCACCGCTCTGATCATCTTCTTCCGGGTGGGCGAGACCCGGACCATCCGGGTCGGCACCCCCGCCGCCGCCCCGGTCCGCGGAGGCGCGCTGCGCGTGATCGCCACCGACCGGGTCTTCCTCGGCTTCGTGGCGCTCAACCTCTTCGGCGCGCTGGTCTTCCTCCAGCACATCTCGATGCTGCCGATCGCGATGAGCGACGCCGGCCTCTCCCCGGCGACGTACGGCTCGGTGATCGCCCTCAACGGCCTGCTGATCGTGGCCGGGCAGCTCTTCGTGCCCCGGCTGATCCGCGGCCGCAGCCGCTCCCACGTGCTCGCCCTGGCGGCCGTGGTGATGGGCGTCGGCTTCGGGCTGACCGCGCTCGCGGACAGCGTCTGGTTCTACGGCCTGACCGTGCTGATCTGGACCCTCGGCGAGATGCTCAACTCGCCCTCCAACGCCACGCTGATCGCCGAACTCTCCCCCGCCGAGCTGCGCGGCCGCTACCAGGGCGCCTTCTCCCTCTCCTGGCAGGTGGCCGGGGCCGCCGCCCCGGTCCTCGGCGGCCTGGTCCGCGAGCAGGCCGGCGACCGCGCGCTCTGGCTGAGCTGCCTGGTGATCGGCCTGCTGATGGCGGCCGGCCACCTGATCTCCGGCCCGGCCCGGGAGCGCCGGGCCGCCCAGCTCCGCACCCCCGCCGCGCCGGTCGAGCCGGTCACCGCCCGCCGGGCGCCGGTCCCGGAGGTGGCCGAGGCCGCCGCCATCGCACCCGCCGAGCCCATCCCGGCCGGCACCACCACCTGAGTACGCCCACCCGCCCTGGGAACGGCGGGCGTCCGCCCTCCGGGCCGCGCAGTGCCAGCCGCCAAGATCACGCTGTATCCAGGATGTAGTGCCTGCTCTCGTCCATGAGGCCACTACATCCTGGATCGAGCACGATCATGGTGGCGTCAGCACGGTGGGGCGGTGGTGGTTCGGGGTGGGCGCGCTGAGGGCGGAAGAAGCCGGCGGAACCCGCCGGAACGGGCCGAGCGCCCACCTCGACCCCCGTCGTGGTGGGCGCTCGCCCGAACACCCGGCGGCGGCGGGCGACACTCACCCCCGTAAGCGTCGCCCGCTCGCGCCGCCGGTACCACGGGTGGCACCGTCCCCCAACGGTGTGCTCCACCCGTTCCTTGCGCCTCGCCTGGTGCACGGATCTGATCGATCCGCCGCTCCCCCGAACGTTTCCAAGCGTGGCGCGGTGCAATAAAGTTAGTTCGCCCCGGATTCCGGATTCAACCTGGATCGCTGTCTCGCCGGTCACAACACCGGCGTCCGGATCGCGCTCCCGTCATCTCGGGGTCCTCGTCGGGCAACACGCGTCTACCCGTCGGGCATTCCCGCAAACACTCAGGCGTCGGCCCGATCGGGTGACTCCGTACGGAAGAAGTTGCTCTGCCGGCCGTCCCGCAGCTGCTCCTGGTAGATCAGGTTCAGCCGGCGCGCGTCGAACGTCCGGAACCAGTCGTCCCAGCTGATCTCCCGGATCCGGCCGCTCTCCCGGTAGCCCGGGATGTTGAAGGTCAGCACGCCCGGCCGACCCTCGCGTTCGGTGCCCGCGATGGTCGCCGGCCTGGCGTTGCGGGCCCGCGCCCAGCGCTGGATCACCTCGTGGTTCGCCGTCACCAGGCTCCGGCCCGGCCGCTCCGGCCGGTCCGCGACCGAGGTGATCTGCTGCGAGGAGCGCACCGACCGGGCCGTCGCCGAGCCGGTCCGGACGGCGGCGCGGGCCGGCCCAGCCGTACCCCCGGCCGCCCGCTTCGCCGGCGCCGTCCTGGCCCGCGACGGCGCGGCCTTCGCGCGGGACGGCGCGGCCTTCGCGCGCGACGGCGCGGCCTTCGCGCGCGACGGCGCGGCCTTCGCGCGCGACGGCGCGGCCTTCGCGCGCGACGGCGCGGCCTTCGCGCGCGACGGCGCGGCCTTCGCGCGCGACGGCGCGGCCTTCGCGCGCGACGGCGCGGCCTTCGCGCGCGACGGCGCGGCCTTCGCGCGCGACGGCGCGGCCTTCGCCGAGGCCCTCGCCGGCGCCGCCTTCGCCTTGGCCGGCGCCGCCTTCGACCGGGATGGGGCGGGCCTGGTCCGCGCCGCCGGAGCGGCCTTCGCCCGCGCGGGCGACGCCTTCGCCCGGCTGGTCGTCGCCCGGGCCCGGGTGGCGGCCGGCGCCGCCTTCTTCCGCGCCGCGGTCGTACGCTTCGCCGCGCCCGTCGTCTTCCTGGCTCCCGGCGCACGTCCCGCCGGGCCGGTGGCCTTGCGCGCCGCCCCGCCCTGGCGTCCCTCCGAACGCAGCGTCCGCGCCAGCGTCTTCACCAGCTCGGGCTTGCGCAGCGCCGAGATGCCGGGGACCCCCCGGCGACGCAGCTGCCCGCGGATGTCGTCCACCCGCATCCGGGAGATCTCCGACTCGGAGACGCCCGGAGTGTTCGGGGTCTGGTTGCCCGCCTGCCGCCTGGTGCTGGTCGCAGTCCCGCCGCGACCTGAGCTGTTCCGCTGAGCCATGTCACGCTCCTCGACAGTCCGTCCTCGGCGCGCGATCGGTCCCACTGCCGCACCGCGCGGTGCGGCATACCCGTCAGGACGGGTCCGAACCACCGGAGGCGGCGGGCGCCGGATCGGCCTGCGGGCCCGCACCGGAGGGCTCGAAGAGGTGCGCGAAGGCGGCGAGGTTGGCGGTGGACTCCCCGCGCTTGACCCGCCACTCCCACTCGCGCCGGATCGCCGTGCCGAAGCCGATCTCCAGCATCGTGTCGAAGGACTCGTCGGCGTACGTCAGCACGGCCCCGAGCAGCCGGTCCAGCTCGTCGGCGTCCACCCCGGCCAGGTTCACCCGACCGGTCAGGTAGACGTCGCCGACGGAGTCGATCGAGAACGACACCCCGTACATCCGGGCGTTGCGCTGGAGCAGCCAGGCCCAGAGCTCCTCGCGGCGCTCGTCCGGCTGGCGCATCACGAACGCCTCGACCCGCAGCGCGTGCTCACCCACGATCAGGTTGCAGACCGTCTTCAGCTTGTGGGTGCCGGGCAGGGTGACCGCGTACGACCCCTCGCCGGTGGCCTCCCACTCCAGCTCCCGTTCGGCGCAGACCGACTCGATCAGGGTGGCCACTTCGCTCTTCGCGCTCATCCGGACCACTCTACGGTCGCCGCCGGCCGGCCGCCCGACGCCGGCTCACCAGGAGCAGGAGAGGGCGGCGTCGCCGCACAGTTGGGTGGCGAACCGGCTCCGGTGCTCGGCGATCGCCTCGCCGTAGACCGCGAGCAGTCCCGAGACGGTGCGCTGCCAGGAGAAGTTGCGGGCGTGCCGCTCGGCGCCCCGGGACAGCTCGACCCGGCGGCCCCGGTCCGGCAGCAGCCGGGACAGCGTACGGGCCCAGTCGTCCGGGTCGTGGCTGTCCACGAGCACCCCGCTGACCCCGTCCCGGACGGCGGTGACCAGGCCGCCGCGGGCCGCGGCGAGCACCGGGGTGCCGCAGGCCTGCGCCTCCAGCGCCACCAGCCCGAACGACTCGTTGTGCGAGGGCACCGCCACCACGTCGGCGGCCCGGTACAGCGCCGGCAGGTCGTCGCCGGTGCGCGGCGGCAGGAAGCACACCCGGTCGGTGACGCCCAGCGAGGCGGCCAGCTCGATCAGGGCGGTCGGCCGGTCCAGCCCGCTACCGCTGGGCCCGCCGCAGATCACCACGGTCACCTGGTCGGCGAGCCGGGGGTCGCGCCGCCGCAGCGCGGCGACCGCCCGGATCAGCACGTCGGGGGCCTTGAGCGGCTGGATCCGGCCGACGAAGGCCACCACGTACCCGTCGGTGGGCAGGCCCAGCCGGCGGCGGGCGGCGAGCGCCGCGGCCTGCCGGTCCCCGGCGGGCGGGCGGAACCGGTCCAGGTCGACGCCCGGCTCCACCACGGCGACCCGGTCCGGGTCGGCGTCGTAGCGGTCGAGCAGGTCGCGGGCCTCGACCCGGGTGTTGGCGACCAGCCGGTCGGCCTCGGCGACCACCTGCTCCTCGCCGATCACCCGCGCCTTCGGCTCGGGCCGGTCGCCGGCGGCGAGCTGGCTGTTCTTCACCTTGGCCAGGGTGTGCGCGGTGTGCACCAGCGGCACGCCCCAGCGCTCCTTGGCCAGCCAGCCGACCTGGCCGGAGAGCCAGTAGTGCGAGTGGATCAGGTCGTAGTGGCCGGGCGGCCGGGCCGCCTCGGCGCGCAGCACGCCGGCGGTGAACGCGCAGAGCTGGCCGGGCAGCTCCTCCTTGGTCAGCCCCTCCAGCGGCCCGGAGGTGATGTGCCGGACGTGCACGCCGGGCGCCATCTCGACCACCGGGGGCAGGTCACCGGAGGTGGCCCGGGTGAAGATCTCCACCTCGACGTTGGCCTCGGCCATCCGGCGGGCCACCTCGAGGATGTAGACGTTCATCCCGCCCGCGTCGCCGGTGCCCGGCTGGTGCAGCGGCGAGGTGTGCACCGAGAGAGTGGCGATGCGCCGGGGCCGGGGCCACGGCAGGGCACCTCGCTGACGACCCACACCGGCGTGCTGTTCCGCCACGTCCGCTCCTCTTGTCACGGTTGATGCCGTCCCGCACGACCGGCGCTTCTCGGTCAACCTCTACGCCGGATGTCATCTTCCCCATCGGGCTTCGGAAATGCGTACGGGCGGGGCACCGGTCGTGACGGACCTCATCCCGGCCGGGCCCCGACCGGCCGCGCGGGACCGGCCGCGCGGGACCGTCGGGGCGGGGGCGAGAATGGTCCGATGACCTCTGTCGCGATCGTCACCGGTGCGTCCAGCGGGATCGGGGCGGCCACCGCCCGCCGGCTCGCCGCCGAGGGCTTCCACCTGCTCGCCGCCGCGCGGCGTACCGACCGGCTGGCCGGCCTGGTCGCCGAGATCGAGGCGGCCGGCGGCACCGCCACCGCCGTCGGCTGCGACGTCACGTCGGACGAGTCGGTGGCCGAACTGGCCGCCGCGGCCGCCGCCGCGCCCGGACCGGTCACCCTGCTGGTCAACAACGCCGGCGGCGCGCGCGGGCTGGACCCGGTCGAGTCCGGCGCGATCGGCGACTGGCAGTGGATGTACGACGTCAACGTGCTCGGCACGCTCCGGGTCACCCAGACACTGCTGCCGGCGCTGGAGGCGTCCGGCGCCGGGACCATCGTGATCGTCAGCTCCACGGCGGGTTTCACGCCGTACGAGGGCGGCGGCGGCTACGTCGCGGCCAAGCACGCGCAGACCGCCATCGCCGGCACGCTGCGGCTGGAGCTGTCCGGCCGCCCGGTGCGGGTGATCGAGATCGACCCCGGGATGGTGAAGACCGACGAGTTCGGCCTGGTCCGCTTCGGTGGCGACGCGGAGAAGGCCGCGGCCGTCTACGCCGGGGTGGCCGAGCCGCTGGTCGCCGACGACGTGGCGGACTGCATCGCCTGGTGCGCCACCCGTCCGCACCACGTCAACGTGGACCGGCTGGTCGTCCGCCCGCTGGCCCAGGCCGCCCAGCACAAGGTGCACCGGGTCCACCAGTGAGGTGCGCGGAGTGGGCCCGGCGGTGAGACCGCAGGGGGTCGTCACCCGGGGTACGACCAACCCGAACCGCCTGCGGCGGGTGGACAACTGGATCGTCCGTACCTGTGGCGAACTGCTCCGGGACGCGGCCGACCCGCTCGTGGTCGACCTGGGCTACGGCGCCACCCCGGTCACCGCGGTCGAGCTGCGGGCCCGGCTGGCCGCCCGGGTACGCCCCGACGTCCGGCTGGTCGGCCTGGAGATCGACCCGGCGCGGGTGGCCGCCGCCGCGCCGGTCGCCGATCCGCCCGGGCTCACCTTCGCCCGGGGCGGTTTCGAGCTGGCCGGGCTGCGTCCCGCCCTGGTCCGCGCGTTCAACGTGCTCCGCCAGTACGACGAGAGCGAGGTCCCGGCCGCCTGGGCCACCGTCACCGACCGGCTGGCCCCCGGGGGCGTGCTGGTCGAGGGGACCTGCGACGAGCTGGGCCGGCTCGGCAGCTGGGTGCTGCTGGACGCCACCGGCCCGCGTACGCTCACCCTGGCCGCGAAGCTGACCACCCTGACCAGCCCCGCCGAGCTGGCCGAACGCCTGCCCAAGGCGCTGATCCACCGCAACGTCCCCGGCGAGCGGATCCACGACCTGATCCGCGCCCTCGACGACGCCTGGCACGCCGCCGCCGGCTACGCCCCCTTCGGCCCCCGGGACCGCTGGACCCGCACGGTGACCGCGGTCAAGGAATCCGGCTGGCCCATCCAGGGCCGCCCCCACCACTGGCGCCACGGCACCCTGACCCTCCCCTGGCCCGCCGTAACCCCCACCCCCTGAACGCCCCACCCACCCCACCCCGGACCCCCACCCCGACGCGCGTTGATCATGAAGTTAGCGGCAGTTTCGGAGGGCGGGGTCAAGGGGTGAGTGCAATCGTTAGGCGGTGATGAGGTGAGCCAGACGCTGGGCTGGGGTGTTCCAGTCCAGCGTCTGTCGGGGGCGGGTGTTGAGTTCGTGGGCGACCTCGTCCAAGCCGTTCTGGTCGATGGTGCGGAAGTCGTAGCTGCTCTTGGGGAAGTACTGGCGTAGCAGCCCGTTGGTGTTTTCGTTGGTGCCGCGTTGCCAGGGGCTGTGGGGGTCGCAGAAGTAGACCGGGCAGCCGGTGGCGACGGTGAACACGGGGTGGGTGGCCATTTCCACGCCTTGGTCCCAGGTCAGCGACCGGCGCAGGTGCGTGGGCATGCGGGTGGCCAGGTTGGTGAGCACACCGATGACGGCTTCGCTGTCGCGGCCGTGGGGTAGGGCGCCGAGCATCACGTAACGGGTGGCTCGTTCCACCAGGGTCACGATCGCTGAGGCGCCGGCCTTGCCGATGACCAGGTCACCTTCCCAGTGCCCGGGCACCGCCCGGTCGGTGACCTCCGCGGGCCGGGTGCTGATGTGCAGGTCTGCGATCCAGGGCCGCCGACGGCGAGCGGCGCCCGCGGCACGTGACTGCGGACGCCGCTGGGTGCGTCCCGACCGTAGCGCTACCTGCCGGGTCAACTCGGCCCTCAGATTGCCTCGCGACTGCACGTAGATCGCCTGGTAGATCGTCTCGTGGGACACCTGCAACTCCGGCCGGTCGGCGAACGTGGCCCGCAACCACGCGGCGATCTGCTTCGGAGACCACCTACGGGCCAGTTTCCCCGCCACCACCTGCCGCAGCCGCGTACCGACCGCCAGCTTCGCCCTCGCCGGCCGCCGCCTGGCCGCGTCAGCCCGCCGCTGCGCCCACTGCGCCTGATAACCCCACCGATACGGGCGGCGCCCCCGCCCATGCGGCAGTGACCGCCCCAGCGGGTTCTTCGTCCCGTGCCGCGCACTGTTGTTCCGCGCCACCTCCCGCGACACCGTGCACACCGGCACCCCGAGAACCCCCGCGATCTGCGAGATCGTCCGACCAACCCCCCACAAATGCTCCAACACCTGCCGATGCCCGAACGTCAACACACCCGGCCTCGCCACCAGCACCTCCAGCCCAACCAAGATCAGTTGCACTGAAGCCTAGAAACCGCCAGATCCACATCGCCGCCAACTTCATGATCAACGGGGTTCAGGTGGGGGCGGTGGGATCCCCGAGGGGTCAGATGGTGCAGTTGATGAGGACGGGTTCGGGGTGGAGGGTTACGCCGAAGCGGGCGTGGACGCCGTCTCTGATCTCTCTGGCCAGGGCCACCAGGGCGGCGGTGCTGGTGCCGCCGGCGCGGTTGGTCAGGGCGAGGGTGTGTTTGGTGGAGATGGCGGTGCCCTCGGGGCCGGGGTGGCCCTTGGTGAAGCCGGCCTTGTCGATCAGCCAGGCGGCGCTGACCTTGACCAGGTCGCCGGGACAGGGCCAGGAGGGCGGCTCGGCGATGTCGGCGGCCCGCTCGCGGAGCAGCTGGTACGCCTCCCGGTCGAGCACCGGGTTGGTGAAGAACGAGCCGACCGACCAGGTGTCCGGGTCGGCCGCGTCCAGCACCATGCCCTTGCCGGCGCGCAGCCGCAGCACGGTGGCCCGGGCGTCGGCCAGCGGCACCCGGTCACCCACCTCGACGCCGAGCGAACGGGCCAGCTCGGCGTAGCGGACCGGGCCGGAGAGCGGGGAGCGGGCCAGCCGGAAGTCGACCGAGAGCACCACCCACCGGTCGCTGTACTTGAAGATGCTGGACCGGTACGCGAAGCCGCAGTCCGCCGCGTCGATCCGGCCGACGGTGCCGTCGGTGCGGTCGTACACCTGGACGCCGACGATGGTCTCGGCGACCTCCTGGCCGTACGCGCCGACGTTCTGGATCGGGGTGGCGCCGGCCGAGCCGGGGATGCCGGAGAGGCACTCCACGCCGGACCAGCCGTTGGCGACGGTGGCGGCGACCAGGTCGTCCCACGGCTCGCCGGCCTCGACGCGTACGGTGACGGTCTCGGCGTCCTCGGCGACCACCCGCAGGCCCCGGGAGCGGACCAGCACCACCGTGCCAGGGAAGCCCTGGTCCCCGATCACCACGTTGCTGCCACCCGCGAGGATGAGGACGGGTTCGTCCCGCTGCTGCGCCTCCTGCACCTTGTGTACGATTTCGTCGGCGCTGGCGGCGGTGACCAGCCGGCCCGCCGGGCCACCCAGGCGCAGGGTGGTGTACCGGGCCAGCGGGTCACCGTTCGGGCGGGCGTCGGCTGTCGGATGGGCGTAGACGTCTGACACGCCTTTCACCCTAGGCTGAGGGGAAGCCGCGGCACCCACTGGTGGCCGGGTCACCCCCGGGAGGAATGGCGATGAGCAGACTGCAGGGCAGTAAGGACTTCTGGATCGGCGCGCTGCGGGTGGAGGGCCCGGCGTTCGCCGCCGCCGTGGCAGAGGCCCCGCCGGAGACCCCGGTGCTCTCCTGTCCCGGCTGGACGGTCACCGACCTCACCCTGCACATCACCCGGGCTTACACCTGGGCGCAGACCGCGGTGAACGCGGGCACCGCCACCAGGCCGGAACGGCACGACCCGGAGCTGCCAGCCGGGCTGACCCCGGTGCAGTGGTACCGCCAGGAGTACGACCGGCTGATGGCGCTCTTCGACGGGCTGGACCCGGAGGCGCCGGCGTGGAACTTCGCGCCGCAGCCGAAGCGGGCCGGCTTCTGGCCCCGCCGGATGGCCCTGGAGACCGCCGTGCACCGCTGGGACGCGCAGCTGGCCATCGCGGCGGGCGAGCCGATCGAGGCGAAGCTCGCCGCCGACGGGGTGAGCGAGGTGCTGGACACCTGGCTGCCGGCCGGTCGCCGGGTGAAGCCGGGGCAGTGGCACGGGGTGGTGCAGCTGACCGCGACGGACGCCGCGCAGGACTGGTTCCTCCGGCTGCGGGGCGAGGGCGTGGCGCTGCTGGACACCGCCACCATCCTCGACCACGACGACCACCACGCCCGGGTGCAGGTCACCGGCACCGCGAGCGACCTGCTGCTGGCCCTGATGGGCCGGGTGGGCTTCGACGCCGTCGGGGTGACCGGGGACCGGGGTCTGCTGGACGGCCTGCGGGTGGGCTGACCACAGGCGTACCCCCTCGATGCCACCGCCGGGGTGGCCCGCCGTCCGGCGGGCCACCCCGAGCCGTTCGGTGGGTCTTCGGTAACGGTCTGAGAGCGCTCTCTTGACAGGAGCCTGAGCAGGCACCACCCTTTCGTGAGAGCGCTCTCTCAGCTACTCGCACCACCTCCAC
The DNA here is from genome assembly GCF_900090305.1 of Micromonospora siamensis. Classification (NCBI taxonomy): domain Bacteria; kingdom Bacillati; phylum Actinomycetota; class Actinomycetes; order Micromonosporales; family Micromonosporaceae; genus Micromonospora; species Micromonospora siamensis. The sequence goes on from NZ_LT607751.1 coordinate 69,213, forward strand.
CACCCACAGACTCAGAGGGGTCAGATAAGAGATGGCAACCTTCTCGCGCCGTCGCCTCGCGGCGGTCGCCCTCGTCGCCGCCACCGCGCTGCTCTCCACCACCGCATGCGGCGGTGGCGACGACGACGATGCCAGCGCCGGCGGTCCGGTCACCCTGACCGTCGACGTGTTCGGCCAGTTCGGCTACGACGAGCTCTACAAGGAATACATGGCCAGCCACCCCAACGTGAAGATCGTTGAGCGGGGCACCGGCAGCAACCTCGACGAGTACTCCCCGAAGCTGACCCAGTGGCTGGCCGCCGGGAAGGGCGCCGGTGACATCGTCGCGATCGAGGAGGGTCTGCTGGTCGAGTACAAGGCCAACCCGCAGAACTTCGTCAACCTGCTCGACCACGGCGCCGCCGACCTCAAGGGCAACTTCCTCGACTGGAAGTGGAACCAGGGCCTGACCGCCGACGGCAAGCAGCTGATCGGCCTCGGCACCGACGTCGGCGGCATGGCGATGTGCTACCGCAAGGACCTCTTCGCCAAGGCCGGCCTGCCCACCGAGCGGGACCAGGTCTCCAAGCTCTGGCCGACGTGGCAGGACTACATCAAGGTCGGCGAGCAGTTCAAGGCGAAGAACACCGGCGCGTCGTTCCTGGACGCCGCGACCAACACGTTCAACACCATCCTGCTCCAGACCGCCGGCAACACCTCCGGCTACAGCTACTACGACACCAGCAACAACCTGGTCGTCGACAGCAACCCGGCGGTCAAGCAGGCGTACGACACCACCATGGACATCATCGACTCGGGGCTCTCCGGCAAGTACGGCTCCTGGTCGGAGGAGTGGGTCTCCGCCTTCAAGCAGTCCAAGTTCGCCACCATCGCCTGCCCGGCGTGGCTGACCGGTGTCATCGAGGGCAACGCCGGCCCGGCGGCCAAGGGCAAGTGGGACGTCGCCGACGTGCCCGGTGACGGCGGCAACTGGGGCGGCTCCTTCCTCGCCGTGCCCAAGCAGAGCAAGCACCAGGCCGAGGCGATCGAGCTGGCCAAGTTCCTGACCAGCGCCAAGGGTCAGATCGGCGCGTTCAAGGCCAAGGGCCCGCTGCCCTCGTCGCCGCAGGCCCTGGAGGACCCGGCGATCGTCGACTCGAAGAACCCGTACTTCTCCGACGCCCCGGTCGGCAAGATCTTCGCCGCCGGTGCCAAGGACCTGAAGCCGGTGTACATGGGTCCGAAGAACCAGGCCGTGCGTACCGAGGTGGAGAACGCCGTCCGCACCGTCGAGTTGGGGCAGCGCAGCCCCGAACAGGGTTGGACCGACGCGGTGACCAACGCCAAGAAGGCCGCCGCCAAGTAGCGGAGAAGCCAGACGTGCGGGCGGGCCCCGGCAACGGGGTACCGCCCGCACGGCGGAAAGGAGTCCCGGGCCATGGCCGTCCAACTCGACGCCCGCCCGCCGGTCGTACCGGCGCACCGCACGCCCCGCCAATCTCGGCAGCACCGGCTCAGCCGGTTCGACACGAAGTACTCGCCCTACCTCTACATCGCGCCGTTCTTCCTGCTCTTCGGCGTGTTCGGGCTGTACCCCCTGATCTACACCTTCTGGGTCTCGCTGCACGACTGGGACCTGCTCGGCACCAACCCCGCCTTCATCGGGCTGGACAACTACACCGCCCTGATGGGTGACCCCGACTTCTGGCACGCGGTGGTCAACACCCTCGGCATCTTCGTCATCTCGACCGTCCCACAGCTGCTCCTGGCGCTCTGGCTGGCGAACCTGCTCAACCGCCAGCTGCGCGCCCGGACCACCTGGCGGATGGCGGTGCTGATCCCGAACGTCACCTCGACGGCCGCCGTGGCGATCGTGTTCGCGGTGCTCTTCGGCCGCGAGTTCGGCATGATCAACTGGCTGCTCGACCACGTCGGCATCGAAGCGATCAGCTGGAAGGCCAACCGGTTCGCCTCCTGGGTCGCCATCTCCACCATGGTCGACTGGCGGTGGACCGGCTACAACGCGCTGATCTTCCTGGCCGCCATGCAGGCCATCCCCCGCGACCTGTACGAATCCGCCTCGATCGACGGTGCGAGTCGATCGCGGCAGTTCTGGTCGATCACCGTGCCGCTGCTCAAGCCGACCATCGTCTTCGCGGTCATCATCTCCACCATCGGCGGCCTCCAGCTCTTCACCGAGCCCCGCCTCTTCAACTCCGGCACCAACGCCATCCGCGGCGGGCCGCTGCGCGAGTCGCAGACGGTGACCATGTACATGTTCGAGAACGCCTTCGCCCCGAACTACAACTTCGGTTACGGCTCGGCGGTCGCCTGGCTGCTCTTCGCGCTGATCGCGGTGGTCGCCGCCATCAACGTGCTGCTGCTGCGCCGGCTCGGCGGCGGCGCCCTGAAGGAGGACGCCTGATGTCCCGGATCTGGTCGGCCGGCCGGCTCACCTACCTGGCACTGGCCATAACAGCGCTCATGTCGATCTTCCCGATCTACTGGATGTTCGTGGTGGCCAGCCGGACCAGCGACGCGATGGGCCAGGTGCCGCCCCCGGTCACCCCCGGCGGCAACCTCGGCGCGAACATCGCCCGGCTGTTCGAGAACACCGACGCGTACTTCCTCACCGGCCTGATCAACTCGGCGATCGTGGCCACCTCGGTCACCGTGTCGGTGGTCTTCTTCTCCACCCTGGCCGGATTCGCCTTCGCCAAGCTGCGCTTCCGGGGTCGCAACGCCCTGCTGCTGGTGATCGTGGCGACGATGATGGTGCCAACCCAGCTCGGCGTCATCCCGCTGTACATGCTGATGACCAAGCTGAACTGGAACGACCGGCTGCCGGCGGTGATCGTGCCCGCCCTGGTCACCGGGTTCGGCGTGTTCATGATGCGCCAGTACGCCGGCCAGGCGGTCAGCACCGAGCTGATCGAGGCCGCCCGGATGGACGGCTGCAACAGCGCGCGGATCTACTGGAACGTGGTGCTGCCCGCGCTGCGCCCCGCCGCCGCGGTGCTCGGCCTGCTCACCTTCATGACCACCTGGAACGACTTCCTGTGGCCGTACGCGGTGCTCAACGACCCGGAGAACCCGACCGTGCAGCTGTCGCTGCGGGCCCTGTCGGACGGCTACTACCAGGACATGTCGCAGGTGTTCACCGGCACGGCCATCGCCACCCTGCCCCTGCTGCTGGTGTTCATCGTGTTCGGCCGCCAGATCATCGGCGGCATCATGGAAGGCGCGGTCAAGGCATGACTGAGTTCCGATTCCCCGAGGGCTTCGTCTGGGGGGCGGCCACCGCGGCCTACCAGATCGAGGGCGCCGCCACCGAGGACGGTCGCGGCCCGTCGATCTGGGACACCTTCAGCCGTACGCCCGGGAAGGTCTTCCAGGGGCACACCGGCGACGTCGCCTGCGACCACTACCACCGGTACGCCGCCGACGTGGCGATGATGGCGGACCTGGGGTTGAAGGCGTACCGGTTCTCGGTGGCCTGGCCGCGGATCCGCCCGGACGGCACCGGCCCGGTCAACCCCCGCGGGCTGGACTTCTACGACCGGCTGACCGACTGCCTGTTGCAGCACGGCATCGACCCGATCGTCACGCTCTACCACTGGGACCTGCCGCAGACGCTCCAGGACACCGGGGGCTGGACCGACCGGGAGACCGCCGAGCACTTCGCCGACTACGCGGTCGCGGTGCACGGCCGGCTCGGCGACCGGATCCGCACCTGGACCACGCTCAACGAGCCGTGGTGCTCGGCGTACCTCGGCTACGGCAACGGTGTGCACGCGCCCGGGGAGCAGGACGCGGGGGCGGCCTTCCGGGCCGTACACCATCTGCTGCTCGGCCACGGCCTGGCCGCCCGCGCGCTGCGCGCGGCCGGCGCGGAGGTCGTCGGGATCACCCTGAACCCGGCGGACGTCCGCCCGGCGGACCCGGACAGCGCGGCGGACGCCGACGCGGTCCGGCTGGTCGACGGCCTGCACAACCGGATCTTCCTCGACCCGCTGACCGGCGCCGGCTACCCGGAGGACGTGCTGGAGCATGTCTCCCGGCTGGTCGAGCCGGACTTCATCCGGGACGGGGACGAGAAGGTCATCGCCGCTCCGATCGACCTGCTGGGGATCAACTTCTACTCGCCCACCTACGTCGCCGGACGCCCCGGCGGCGCGGGGGCGAGCGCCTACCCGGGCACCGAGGGGTCGGTGGAGTTCCTGCCGCCGACGGGTCCGCTCACCGACATGGGTTGGATGATCGAACCGGCGGCGCTGACCCGGCTGCTGGAGCGGATCGGCCGGGACTACCCCGGCCTGCCGTTGATCATCACCGAGAACGGCGGGGCGTTCCCCGACAAGACGGCCACCGAGGGGCCGGACGACACCGGCTGGGTGGCCGACACCGATCGGGTGGCGTACCTCGACGGACACCTGCGCGCGGCACACGAGGCGATCGCCCGGGGGGTCGATCTGCGCGGGTATCTCGTATGGTCGTTGCTGGACAACTTCGAATGGGCCGAGGGTTACCGCAAGCGGTTCGGGATCGTCCACGTCGACTACCTGACCCAGCGACGCACACCGAAGGAGAGCGCCCGCTGGTACCAGGAGGTGATCGCCCGGAACGGGCTCTAGCAAGGTGGTGGTAACGGGGATGACGACCGCGCAGCGGCCGACGCTGGAGGCGGTGGCCCGACGGGCCGGGGTCTCCCGGGCCACGGTGTCCCGGGTGGTGAACGGGTCCACCACCGTCGCCGAGCCGATCCGCGAGGCGGTCCGCCGGGCGGTCGACGAACTGGGGTACGTGCCGAACCTCGCCGCCCGCAGCCTGGTCACCCAGCGGACCGACTCGGTGGCCCTGGTCATGCCGGAGGAGGCCACCCGGGTCTTCTCCGACGACCAGGTCTTCCCGGGCATCATCCGTGGGGTCAGCCAGGAGCTGGAGGCCGCCGACAAGCAGCTGGTGCTGATGCTGGCCGGGTCGGCGGCCGGGCACGAACGGGTCGAGCGGTACACCACCGGGCGGCACGTCGACGGGGTGCTCTTCGCCTCGCTGCACGGTGAGGACCCGCTGCCCGGCACGCTGTCCCGGCTGGGCATCCCGGTGGTCTGCGCGGGTCGGCCGCTCGACGGCGCGCAGGTGCCGTACGTCGACGTCGACAACGTCGGCGGGGTGACCCGGGCGGTACGCCACCTGATCGCCGACGGCCGCCGGCGGATCGCCACCATCGCCGGTCCGCAGGACATGGTCGCCGGCATCGAGCGGCTCACCGGTTACCGGCAGGCGGTGGCCGCGGCCGGGCTCGGCGAGCTGGTCGCGTACGGGGACTTCACCCGGGAGTCGGGCGCGGCGGCGATGCGCGAACTGCTCGCCGCCGACCCGGAGCTGGACGCGGTCTTCGCCGCGTCGGACCTGATGGCGCACGCCGCCCTGCGGACGCTCCGCGAGGCGGGGCGGCGGGTGCCGGAGGACGTCGCGATGATCGGCTTCGACGACATCGAGACGGCCGCCTACACCGATCCGCCGCTGACCACGGTGCGCTGGGAGATCGTGGAGCTGGGTCGGGCGATGACCCGCCAGCTCCTGCGGATGACGGCCGGCGAGCCGATCGACGAGGCGGAGATCCTCCCCACCGAACTGGTGGTCCGCGCCTCGGCCCGAGCGGGAGGCGTCCGATGATCGGACGCCTCCCGTCGGCCGAACCAGCCTGCACACCGCAACGAGCGATCACTTGTTGTGATTAGGACTCGACCCCCAACCCATGCCTGCCCAGCCTTTGCTCTGCTGCCACCCACGCAACAGTCACCCTTTGTGTTCGCTCGCGAATGCCGGGCGATTCCGCCCCCGAACGAAATCCCCTGACCAATGCCGGTGTTGCGTGGGCGGCAGCAGAGCAAAGCGTCGAGAGAGTTGGCTACAGGGCGGCCAGGAAGCCACACTGCGTAACCACGCCGTCCGATCACCCATCGTGAGGTTCGCCGGAAACCTTTCGCCGTTTTCGGCGCGGTCCATCTAGTTTCTCCACATGCTGATCCGCACCGCTCATCCGCAGGACGCCGCCGAGGTGGTCGCGCTGCGCGCCCTGGTCCACCCGTACCTGCTGCGCGGGGTCGAGTCGACCCGGAACATGATCGCCCACCCGCCGCCCGGGGAGGAGTGGACCGCCTGGGTGGCCGAGGCCGACGGTCGGGTCGTCGGCTGGGCGTCGGCGTACCGGAACGTCGAGACCTCCGAGTCGGGCGTCGGGGAGATCTCCACCCTGCACGTCCACCCGGAACACCGGCGACGCGGCCTGGGCACCGGACTGCTGGACGCGGCACTGGGCCACCTGCGGGCCATCGGCGCGCGGCGGGCCCTCACCTCGTGCCGACCGGAGTCGCTGCCGTTCGCCCGCCGGCACGGGTTCACCGCCAGCCGGGAGCTGCGCTACTCGGCGCTGGGCCTGCGGCCCACCCCACCGATGCCGGCGGCCCCGCCCGGCGTACGCCTGCTCTCCGCCGCCGAGGTGGACCCGCACCTGCTCCACGAGGTGGACGCCGCGGCAGCGTCGGACGAGCCGGGCGACGTCCCAACGGTCGGGATGGACTTCGACCTCTGGCGCTTCGAGGTGTGGGAGGACCCGGGGCTGGACCAGCACGCCACCACCCTCGCCGAGGTCGACGGGGAGCCGGCCGCGGTCACGCTGGTCAAGCGGGACGGGGAACGGATGTGGTCGGCGTTCACCGGAACCGTGCCGCGCCACCGGGGTCGGGGCCTGGCCACGCTGACGAAGCGGGCCGCCCTGCACCGGGCCGCCATCGGTGGAATCACCGTGGCGTACACCTCGAACGACGAGAAGAACGCGCCGATGCTGGCGGTGAACGTCGGGCTCGGCTACCGGCCGGTGGCCGCCCACTGGACCGTCCTGCGGGACCGCCTCTGACCGCCGCTCAACCGGCGTCGAGCACGCGGCGCGCGGTGGCGTACGTGTCGGCGCCGAAGAGCACCAGCCTGGCCTCGGTGACGCTGGTCGGGGTGGCCGCGCGCAGCACGGTCAGCGCCTGGCGCACCGCGTCGTCGAGCGGCCAGCCGTACACGCCGGCCGAGACCAGTGGGAACGCCACCGTGGCCGCGCCCAGTTCGTCGGCCACGGCCAGGCTGTTGGCGTAGCAGTCCCGCAGCAGCGCCGACCGGTCCTCGGTGGCCGAGAAGACCGGGCCGACGGTGTGCACCACCCAGCGGGCCGGCAGGTCACCGGCGGTGGTGGCGACCGCCTGCCCGGTCGGCAAGCCGCGCCTGTACCGGGACGCGCGCAGCGCCCGGCACTCCGCCAGGATGGCCGGGCCGCCCCGGCGGTGGATCGCGCCGTCGACTCCCCCGCCGCCGAGCAGGGAGGAGTTGGCGGCGTTCACCACCACGTCGACCGCCTGGGCGGTGATGTCCCCCTCGACCATCCTGATCTCCATGTCAGTCCTCCTCGGTGTGCTGGCCGAGCGAACGGCGGGTGAGCAGGGTGGCGCCGGCGACGGCGGCCGGCATGACCAGGATCGCGCCGAGCGGGATCAGGAAGCAGACGAAGACCGCCACCCCGAAGCCGAGGGCGGTGGGCCGGTCGGCCTTCAGTGTGGCCCGCCGGTCGGGCAGCCGCAGGCCACGCCGGGAGAACGGCGCCCCGACCAGTTCCACGGCGAGCAGCCAGCCGCCGACCGCGCCGCCGATCACCGGCACCACGGTCTGCCCGACCACTGGGATGAACCCGGCCGCGAAGAGCGGGATGCCGACCAGTACGGAGAACCCGACCAGCCGCAGCGAGTCGGCCACGCTGCGACGCAGCGACGCCCAGAACGGGACCTCCACCGCGCCCGGGGTGCCACCGAGGCGGTCCTCCACCCGCTCGGAGATCTTCTCGTAGAACGGGTCGCCGATGGCCAGGGTGAGCGCGGTGAAGGTCACCACGCCGAGCAGCCCACCGACACCGACGAAGGCCAGTCCGGCGATCACCCGGACCAGGCCGCGCGCGGTGCTCGACCAGCCGTCGGCGAACGGCGTCGCCCAGGCGGCGAGATCGTCGGCGAAGTACACCAGGGCGCCGAGCGCGGTGAGGAACAGCGCGCCGGAGATGAGCGCCGGGATGACGCCGAGCAGCATCAGGCCGGGGCTGCGGACGTACAGGCCGAGGCCGCGCAGGAGCAGTCCGGCCCCGCCGAGAAAGCGGCGCGCGGCGCCGGCCACCGGCGCGATGGTGCGGGGTGCGTTCACGATCGCCGAGCCTAGCGGCCGCCCGCACCCCCGTCCTTGCACAATGGGCGGGTGCGGGCCGCCCGGTTGATCTCGTTGCTGCTGTTGTTGCAGTCGCGGGAGACGATGACGGCGGCGGAGCTGGCCCGGGAGCTGGAGGTCTCGGAGCGGACGGTCTACCGGGACGTGCTGGCGCTGCACGCCGCCGGCATCCCGGTCTACGCCGACCGGGGCCGGGCCGGCGGCTACCGGCTGGTCGGCGGCTACCGGACCCGGCTGACCGGGTTGACCCGGGACGAGGCGGAGGCGCTCTTCCTGTCCGGCCTGCCCGGCCCGGCCGGGGAGATGGGGCTGGCCGACGCGGTGGCGTCCGCCGAGCTGAAGGTGCTCGCCGCGCTGCCGCCGAGCCTGCGGGACGCGCCCGCCCGGGCCGGGCAACGCTTCCACCTGGACGTGCCGGGCTGGTTCCGGGAGTCGACGCCGCCGCCGTGGCTGGCGGAACTGGCCCGGGCGGTGTGGCGGGACCGGGTGGTGGAGCTGCGCTACCGGCGCGGCGAGCGGGAGGTCGAGCGCCGGGTCGAGCCGTACGGGCTGGTGCTCAAGAACGCGGTCTGGTACCTGGTCGGCCGGGTCGGCGACGGGATGCGGACGTACCGGGTGGACCGGGTGGTCGGCGTGGATCCGGTGGACGACGGGACCTTCGACCGGGACGAGGGTTTCGACCTGGCCGGCTACTGGCGGGAGCAGGCCGAGCTCTTCCTCCGGGGCATGCTCCGCGAGCGGGTCACCGTCCGGCTCAGCCCCGCCGGCCTGCGCGCGCTGCGCTGGACCGCCGAGGCGCCCTTCGCGTACGACGAGGCGGTGGTCGCCGCCGGCGAACCCGACGGGCAGGGCTGGGTGGTCACCCGGTTGCCCGTCGAGTCCGTGCCGGTGGCGTACCACGTGCTGCTGGCGCTGGGCCCCGAGGTGGAGGTGCTGGAGCCACCGGAGCTGCGGGCGCGGTTCGCCGAGGCGGCCCGCCGGTCGGCGGCGCTGTACGCCGGGCCGGCCGCGGCCGCCCCGAGTCGGCCGCGGCCCGGCCCGGGTCAGCGGTAGCCGGTCACGTCCGCCGGCCGGCCGGCGTTGACCACCTCCACGATGTAGCGGAAACCCTGCGGCCGGCTGCCGTCGAGGTCGGTGAAGCCGTACTCCGTGGCGAGCTCGCCCGAGTCGGTGGACCGGCCGTTCCAGCGCGCCCGGTCCGGGTCGGCGGCCAGGGCGGCGATCGCCCGCCCGACGTACGCCGGGGTCTCCGAGATGGCGAAGTGCGGGTCCTTGGCGGTGCCGTCGCGCCAGTTGGCCTCGGTGACCCCGAAGTGCTCCAGCATCAACTCGGAGCGGATCCAGCCGGGGCTGATCGCGACGGCGGTGCAGCCGTGCGGCTCCAACTCGTGCGCCTGGGTGAAGGCCAGCCGGTTCACCGACACCTTGGCCAGGTCGTAGAAGACGGAGAGCCGGTAGTTGGTGTCGTTGTACGCCTTGGTGCCGTCACCGATCTCCACCACCAGGCCACCGGGGTTGCGGATCAGCAGCGGCAGCGCGAAGTGGCTGGTGATGATGTGGGTGTCGACGGCCAGCCGGAGGGTACGGAAACCGGCGTCCAGGGGCTGTTCCCAGACCGGCTTCTCCCAGGTGATCAGGTGGTCGCTGCCCCACACGTCGTTGACCAGCACGTCGAGTCGGCCCTGTTCGGCGTCGATCCGGGCGACCAGGTCGCGGACCTGCTCGGGGACGAGGTGGTCGACCTGGACCGCGATGCCGGTGCCGCCGGCCGCGGTGACCAGCTCGGCGGTCTCCTCGATGGTCTCCGGCCGGTCCATCTCCGAGCGGTTGGCGCGGGTGCTGCGGCCGGTGGCGTAGACGGTGGCCCCGGCCGCGCCGAGCTGGATCGCGATCTGCCGGCCGGCGCCCCGGGTCGCCCCGGCCACCAGCGCGACCTTCCCCGTGAGTGGTGTCGTCGTCGTCATGGCACCAGCCTGACCGGGGTACCTGACAGTCCGCGTCAGCTTTTCCCGACGGATTTCGCCACGGGGTCAGCCGTTGAGGAAGCCGGAGATCCGTTCCCGCAGGTCGGCGCGTTCCGACCAGAGCACGCCGGGCCGGTCGTACACGTGCAGGGTGGCGTCCGGGAGCGCGGCGGCGAGCTCCTCGGCGACCGCCGCCGGGTGCAGGTCGTCCCCGGCGCAACCGATGACCAGCGCCGGGGCGGTGACCTTCGCCAGCACGGCGGTGTCGGTCAACGGCACCTGCTCGGCCAGCCCGGCCAGGCCGGGGGCGAGCCCGTCGCGGAGCAGCTGGTCGAGCCGCTGCCGCAGGTACGCCCAGCCGGCCGGGGTGTTGCGTACGGCGGGCGGCAGCTCGACCGAGACCACGTCGGCGAGCAGGGAGGCGTCCCCGCTTCCGACGGCGTCCAGCAGGTCGGTGATCCGCCGCCGGGCGACCTCGGTACGCGGTGCGGCGAGCGCGGCCGGCAGGAAGAACACCAGCTTGTCGAAGCGATCCGGGCTCTCGGCGAGCAGCCGGCACAGCGCGCCGGCGCCGAGGCTGGCGCCGAACGCCCGGGTGGCGCCGCCGAGGTCGGCGACGGTCCGCAGGTCCCGGGCCAGGTCCAGATAGCTCCACGGACCGGGCGGCGAGTCGGAGCGGCCGTGCCCACGGAACTGGAAGAAGACCTTGCGGCCGGCGACACCGCTGCCGAACGGGCGGGTGGTGGCGATGCCGTTGCCCAACCCGTGCGCGAACACCGTCACCGGGTCACCGGTGCCGGTGACCAGCCGCTCCAGTCGTACGCCGTGCGGGGTGGCGACCAGCTCGGTCTCCGGCTCGGGCAGTGCCGGCCGGCCGGTCCGCGGCCCACCCGGGCCCGGGCCCCAGGTGCGGGGCCCGCCGTCCGGCGGTGGGGGCCAGCGGAAACTCCTCACCAGAACCCTTTGCCGTCGTGCAGGTCGCGCAGCCCGACCCGGACGTCCAGCAGGTAGATCAGGCCGGCGGCGATGCCGACCAGCCCGAAGAGGCTGATCGGGCCGAAGCCGAGCAGGGTGAGCACCATGCAGACCGCGAGGATGGCGATCCAGCCACCCTTGGGCAGGGTGCCGATCGCCGGGAAGGCGTCGGACCGCTGGGTGATGGCATGCACCAGCGCGACGCCCTGGATGATCAGCGCGAACACGAGCAAGATCAGCTCGATCACGTAGCGGACGTCGAGGAAGAAGATCGGCGCGGCGTAGGCCATGCCGGCAATGGTATGCCGACGCCCCCGGAAACGTCCGACAGGACGCATCCGGGGGCGTCGGCGGTTGGTTCGGGTTACTCGGCGGCCGGGCGGGTCCGCTTGGTGGCCTTCGGCAGCTTCGCCGACGGGGTGGCCTTCGCCGCGGTCGACCGGGGCGCCCGCGGGCGGGTCGCCTTCGGCTTGGCCTCGACGATCTCGGCCACCTCGGTCGGGCTCGGCGCCTCGACGCTCGGGGCGGTGGCGGTCGCCGCCGGGGTCACGGCGGCGGGGGCCTCGGTCGCCTCGATGTCGGCGTTCACCGTGTCGGCGGCCTCCAGCACGCCGGCGCCGACGACCCGCTCGCCCCGGGCGACCAGCTCGGCGTACGCGGCCAGCGCCCGCTCCTGGGCGGCCTGCGCGCCGGCCAGGACGACGGCGGCGTTGCGGGTGGCGACGACGCGGAGCTTGTCCAGGTCGGTGGCCTCGCGGAGCTTGTCCAGGTCGGCGGCCGGGACGGCCTTCTCGCGCAGGCCGGTCGCGGTCTGGTTGGCGGTGCGCAGCGTCTCGGTGGCCTTCTGGCGCAGCTCGACGCCGGTCACGACGGCCTTGCCGCCGAGGTCGGCGACGACCTTGCCACCGAGGTCGGTGACCACGGCGGGGAGCTTGCGCAGCTGCTGCAGGGCGAGTTCGCCGGCGCCGGCGGCGGCGTAGAGCGGGGCCGGGATGCGGTTGGTCTTCGGCTGGGTCATGACTGCTTCTCCTCCTCGGCCGCCGCGGCGGCCCTGGTGTCGGGGGTGCTGGTGGTGGGGGCCGGTGCCGGGCCCGCCTCGGTGACGGCGACCGACTCGAGTACGGCCTCGGTCGGTGTGCCGTCGGACGTGGTCGGACCGGTGGCGGCCGGGGTGACGGTGGCCGCCGCGGTGCTCGGCTCCGCCGGCGCGCTCGGCGCCGGCGTGCCGTCGGTGGTGGTGGCGCCGGTGGCCTGGTCCGCCGCGGCGGTCGCCTCGGCGAGGCGCGCGTTCTCCCGGCGGAAGGTCTCGTAGATCTGGGTGAGCGACTGCTTCTGCGCCATCGTCAGGTCGGGGTCGACGGCGATCGCCGCGAGCACCCCCTGGCCCTCCTTGTCGTCCAGCAGTCCGGCGCGCAGGTACATCGCCGGGGTGGAGACCCGCAGGGCGCTGGCCAGCTGCTGGAGCACCTCGGCGCTCGGCTTGCGCAGGCCGCGCTCGATCTGGCTCAGGTAGGGGTTGCTGACACCTGCCTGCTCGGCGAGCTGGCGCAGCGAGATCTTCGCGTTGCGCCGCAGGTCACGAATGAACCCGCCGACGTCGGGAAGGTCCTTGGGAGTGGCCATACCCCGACGCTAACTCCCTCTGCTAGCTCCTGCAAGCAGATCGCTAGCCGGAGTTAGCAAGGTCTCAGATCACCGTTGCGTACCTGCCGTCCCGTCCGTACCGTCGCGCCGTGACCATGATCGAGGTGAACGGCGCCCAGCTCGCGTACGACGAGGCCGGCAGTGGCAACCCGGTGGTGCTGGTGCACGCCGGCATCGCCGACCGCCGGATGTGGCGGGGCCAGGTGGACGCGCTGGCCGCCCGGCACCGGGTGATCGCGGTGGACCTGCGCGGGTACGGCGACTCCGAACTTCCCCCCGCCCCGTTCGCCCACCACGACGACCTGGTCGGCCTGCTGGACGCGCTGGGCATCGACCGCGCCGCCCTGGTCGGCTGCTCGTTCGGCGGCCGGGTGGCGGTGGACACCGCGCTGGCCTACCCGGAGCGGGTCTCCGCTCTGGCCCTGTTCGGGGCGCCGGTCTCCGGCAACGAGTGGTCCGAGGAGACCGAGCAGCTCTGGGAGGAACTGGTCGGCGACGTCGACCCGGAGGACTTCGCCGCCACCGCCGCCGGCGAGGTGCGGTTCTGGGTGGTCGGCCCCACCCGGAAGCCGGCCGACGTCGACCCGGAGCTGATCCGCTTCGCCGAGGAGATGGACCGCCGGGCCCTCGCCGCCGAGCAGGCGCTCAGCGCCGTCGAGGTCGGCGAACTCGACCCGCCGGCCGTCGACCGGCTCGCCGAGCTGGCGATGCCGGTGCTGGTCGGTGCCGGCGCCGACGACCTGGCCGACATCCGCCGGCTGGCCGACCGGATCGCCGCCGAGGCCCCGCGGGGCGTACGGCTGCCGGACGTCCCGGACGCCGGGCACCTGCTCCCCCTGGAACGCCCCGAACCGGTGAACGCCGCCCTGCTCGACTTCCTGCCCTGACGGTCACCAGAGGGAGCGGACGGCTCCCACCGGAACACCGCCGCCGAGCAGCGGGATCTCGGCGTACTCGGTGAGCACCGGGGCGTCGACGCCGAGCCGGCGCAGCGCCGCGACCAGCACGGGCATCCGGGCGCGGGACGCGCCGTCGTCGATCTTGAGCGCGACCGCCCCGACGCCCGGCAGGGCCACCGCGATCACACCCTCCGCGCCGACCTTCGCCAGCAGGCCGGGCACGCCGCGCATCACCCGGGTGTCCTCGGCCTGGGTGCCCCCGACGATCTCCGGGTACGCCCGCATGGCGTCGGCCACGGTCCGCCCCTCGGTGCCCGGCTCGGCGGAGACCAGCCGCAGGAACGCCCGGGCCAGGCCGGTCAGCGACACGGCGAGCACCGGCGCGCCGCAGCCGTCCACCCCGACCGCCGCGGCCCGCTCGCCGGTGAACTCCTCGACCGCGGCGGTCAGCCGCTGCTGCAGCGGGTGCCCGGGCCGCCAGTAGCCGTCCAGCGGCCAGCCGTTCGCCAGGCAGGTGAGCAGCATCCCGGTGTGCTTGCCGGAGCAGTTCATCTGGATCCGGGTCGGGCCGCCGCCGGCCCGCAGCACCGCCTCCCGGGCCAGCTCCCCCACCGGCAGCTCGGGCGGGCAGTGCAGCGCCGACGGGTCCAGGCCGGCGGAGCGCAGCAGGGCGGCGACCCGTTCCAGATGGAACTCCTCGCCGGCGTGGCTGGCCGAGATCAGCGCGACGTCGGCCGGTTCGGTCAGCGACAGGCCGGCACGGAGCATCCCCACGGCCTGCATCGGCTTGTTGGACGAGCGCGGGAAGACCGGGGACGCGACGTCACCGGCGGTGGCCACCGGTGCGCCACCGGCGTCCAACACCACCACCGAGCCGCGGTGGAAGCCTTCCACGAAGCCGGACCGGACCACCTCGGCGAGCGGCACGCCGCCCTCGTACGTCTTTCCCACGAGGTGGAAGGTACCGAGGACGCCGACGGGCCCGGCACCGGGGTGACCAGCGGCGGGGGCCGGCACCGTACAGGGGCGCCGGCCGGGGGTGCGGCTTACAGGCCGAGCAGCGTACGGGCCTCGGCGGTGGTCAGCGGCGGACGCTGGGCGAGCTGGGCGAAGCCGACCGCGCGGGCGACCAGCTGCATGTTGGACTCCACCGGCCGGCCCTTGGCGTAGGTGACCGTGTCCTCCATGCCGACCCGCAGGTGACCGCCGGCCGACAGCGACGCCAGCATCACCGGGATGGTGCTGCGGCCGATGCCGGTGGCCGAGAAGGTGGTGCCCTCGGGCAGGTCGCGCAGCATCTGCTCGGCGGCGACCAGGGTCGCCGTGGTGCCCGGCATGCCGCCCGGCACGCCCATCACGAAGTCCACGTGCACGTGCCCGCCGTGCGGCAGGCCGTACTTGCCGAGCAGGCGCTGGAGCGCGGTGAGGTGGCCGAGTTCGAAGATCTCGTACTCGGGGACGACGCCTTTCTCCTGCATCCGGGTGTGCAGGTCGACGATGAACTCCCAGCGGTTGAGGAAGACGTCGTCGCCGAAGTTGACGGTGCCCATGGTGCAGGACGCCATGTCGGGGCCGGCGTCGAGCACCGCCAGCCGGGCGGACTCCGGGTCGGTGACCGCGCCACCGGAGGAGAGCTGGACGATCAGGTCGGTGCTCTCCCGCAGGGCGGTCACGGTCTCCCGCAGGCGCCCCTGGTCGAGGGTCGGCTTCGCCTCGTCGTCGCGGATGTGCACGTGGATCACGGCGGCGCCGAGCGCCTCGCACTCCTTGGCGGTGAGCACCAGCTCGTCGAGGGTGACCGGCAGCGCCGGAACCTCGGCCTTGGCCGACTCCGCACCGGTGGGGGCAACCGTGATCAACGTCCCTGTCGTCATGTCGGGATCCTAGCCGTCCGACCCACCGCAGGTCGACGGCCGACGGCGGGCCAGACGGGAAGAATCACGCGCCAGTCGCCGCGCGGACGGAAGAATTCCGGTAGCGGCGGCACCCGCACGGCACCCTTACTCCGGGTCGATGGCCGCGGCGCTCTCGCCCACCAGCAGGTGGGCGTCGTCGGCCACGTTGCGCTTCACCACCGCCAGCGCGATCTGGCCCAGCTCGTGATGGTGCACGGCCGACCCCACGAAACCCACCGCCCGGCCGTCGAGGGTCACCGGCGTGCCGGCGGCCGGCGGCTGGTCGGTGGTCACCCCGTCCAGGTGCAGGAGTACGAGCCGACGGGGCGGCCGGCCCATGTTGTGCACCCGGGCCACCGTCTCCTGGCCCCGGTAGCAGCCCTTGTCCAGGTGCACGGCCGGGGCGATCAGGTCCACCTCGGCGGGGATGGTCCGGTGGTCGGTGTCCACCCCGACCCGGGCCCGGCGGGCGGCCACCCGCACCGCCTCGTACGCCCACAGCCCGGCCACCGGCACCCCGGCGCCCCGCAGCCGCTCCACCACCTCGGCCATCGTCTCCCGGGGGACCAGCAGGTCCACCCCGAGCCCTACCCGGCGGGCCCAGCCACCGGCGGGCAACTGCCGGACGTCGTAAAGGACGGTGGGACGGGCCGGCAGCTCGCCGGCGCGGAACTTCGGACCCGGCACGGCGACCACGTCCGGGGCGGCCAGGTCGGCGACGCCGAGCGTCCCGGCGGCGGCCGCCGCCTCCGGCCCGACCAGCGACAGCAGCGCGTGCTCGGCGGTGGCGTCGCGCGGCTCCACCTTGCTGAAGAACCGCATCCGCTCCAGGTACGCCAGCAGCCCGGCGGTCGCCTGCGGCTCGGTGTCCAGCCAGGTGGTCGTGCCGTCCTCGGCGACCATGGCGTGCTGCTCGACGTGCCCGTGCGGGGAGAGCACCAGCAGTTCGGTGCCCTGGCCGGCGTGCAGCGTGGCGAGGTGCTGGCTGGTCAGGGTGTGCAGCCAGCCGATCCGCTCCTCGCCGGGGACGGCGATGACACCCCGGTGCGAGCGGTCGACCAGGCCGACGCCGGTGCTCAGGGTGCGCTGTTCCCGCATCGGGTCGCCGTAGTGGGCGGCCACCGACCGCACCCCGGCGGCGCGGTGCGCCGGCTCGGGCTGGTCCCGGGTCTGGTCGTCGACGGCCTCGGTGGCCACCGCGCCCGCGATGTCGATCATTTGGCTTCCCCGTCCTCGCACTTGCCGCAGACGCCGAAGAGCGCCACGTGCCCGATGTCCACCCGGAACCCGCGCTGGGCCGCCAACTGGTCGGCGAGCGGACCGAGCAGCTCCCGGTCGATCTCGTCGATCGCGCCGCACTCCCGGCAGACCAGGTGCACGTGCTGGTGATCACCGGCCGCGTGGTAGGTCGGCGACCCGTGCGACAGGTGGGTGTGGGTCACCAGGCCGAGCCGTTCCAGCAGCTCCAGGGTCCGGTAGATGGTGGTGATGTTCACCCCGGCGGCGACCTCACGGACCGCCGTGTGGACCTGCTCCGGGGTGGCGTGCCCGAGGTCCAGCACCGCCTGGAGGATCAGCTGACGCTGCGCCGTCAGCCGCAGCCCACGGGCGCGGAGCATTTCCGCGAGGGAGGATTCGGACACCGTCCGATCATAGTTCGGCCGCCCGCCGGACCTGAGGGTCGCGCCGCCCGCCGCTACGCTCGGCGGTCATGACGGCATCGAGAATCGCCGTGCTCGGGCAGGGCGTCGTTCCGGCCGGCACGACGGTGCTGCGCGGCGACGACCTGGGCGTGCTGCGCGGCGACGGGCTCTTCGAGACCATGCACCTGCGCGGGGGGCGGCCCTGGCTGCGCGACGAGCACCTGGCCCGGCTGCGCCGGGGCGCGGCGGCGGTGGAGTTGCCGCTGCCCGCCGACGAGGCACTGGTGGAGCTGCTGGAGACCGTCGCCGACGGGTGGCCGGCGGAGGTGGAGGGCGCGCTGCGGCTGGTCTGCACCCGGGGGCCGGAGGGCGGCGGCCTGCCCACCGTGTACGCGACCCTCAACGAGGTGGCGTCGTCGTCCCGCCGGGCCCGCCGCGACGGGGTGACCGTGGCCACCCTCCCGCTGGGGGTGCCCGCCGCCACCCGGCCGGAGCTGGACTGGCTCCCCGCCGGGATCAAGTCCACCTCGTACGGGGCGAGCACGGCGGCCCGCCGCTGGGCGACCCGGCACGGGGTGGACGACGTGCTCTGGGTCTCCAGCGACGGGTACGTGCTGGAGGGGCCGAGCGCCAACGTGGTGTGGCTGGCCGGCGACACCCTCTGCGGCGTGCCGGCCGCCACCACCGGCATCCTGCCCGGCACCACCGCCGCCTGGCTGCTGACCCACGCCGCCGCCGAGGCCGGCTGGGCGGCGGCCGAACGGCTCGCCACCCCGGCGGAGCTGCTCGCCGCGGACGGGCTCTGGTTCACCTCGTCCGTCCGCGGCCTGACCGAGTTCCGCTCCCTGGACGGCAATCCGGTCCCCCGGTCACCGCACACGGCCACCCTCCAGGCCCTGCTCGGCTTCCCCCTCCCCTGACCGGGCACGGGTCGGCCACGCCGGCCCGGAGGCTGACCGGGCACGGGTCAGCCGCCGACGCGGACCAGCCGGGCGGAGAGGTGCGGGCTCAGGGCGTGGCCCATGGCGGCCATCTCCTGGGCGTAGAGCAGCGCGCCCTCGACGATGCCGAAGAGCCGGGCACCGGCGGTGACCTCCTTGGCCGTCGCCGTCCGGACCACCGCGTCGGTGGAGAACTCGATCTGGGTGCCCTTGCGCTTGCCGATGTGCAGCTCCATGACCCCGGTCGGCACCGTCATCAGCGCCTCGATCTCGTCGGTGGCCCGGTCGCCGTTCATCACCGGCCGCCACCAGCCGACCTCCCGGCCGGCGGGGCGCACCGGCCGGGACTGCTCGTCGAGGATCCAGGCCCGCGACTCGTAGAACAGGAACGGCCGGCCGTCGTGGCTGATCCGGATCTCCTGGGCGAAGTCGAAGTCCTCGATGTCGGGGAAGCCGCCCCGCCCGCGGCCCCGCCACTGCCCGACGTACGGCAGCAGGCCGTCCAGCGCCGGGTGCAGCTTCGGGCCGACCCGCAGGTCGTGGCTCTCCTCGTACGGGTACGGGTCGACCGGCGGCGCGTTCAGCCACGGCGGCTGAAGCGGATTCTCGCCCGAAGGGTTGGAGCTCACTCCGTCACCTTCGTTCGCAACTGCGGGGCTCGCAAAACCGGCTCACTCCTCGTGCTCACCATTTTCCTCTCGAGATGCGAACTGCGAGGTACACCAGGCCGCCGGCGAGCGCGCCGAGGCCGGCGACCAGCAGGCTGACGAACCCGATCTCGGTAACCATCCCGGCCATCCTATGCTGGGCCCCATGGCCCGCTCCCTCGTCGTCAAGGTCACCGCGGGGGCGGACGCCCCCGAGCGGTGCGCCCAGGCCTTCACCGTCGCCGCCACCGCGGCCGCCGCCGGGGTGGACGTCTCGCTCTGGCTGACCGGTGAGTCCACCTGGTTCGCCCTGCCCGGCCGGGCGCAGCAGTTCGAGCTGCCGCACTCCGCGCCGCTGGCGGAACTGCTGCACGTCGTGCTGACCACCGGCCGGGTCACCGCCTGCACCCAGTGCGCCGCCCGCCGGGACATCGGCCCGGACGACGTGCTGCCGGGCGTACGCATCGCCGGTGCGGCGGTCTTCGTCGAGGAGGCCATGGCCGACGACGCGAAGGCATTGGTCTACTAGCGCCACGACGCCGGGCGGCTGTGTCGATACCGGCCCGCGTACCTCGGCCGCTGCCTACGATTCGGATGTGACTGAAGCGACCGAGCGGTTCTTCGCGTCGCTGGCCACCCGTGCACCGGCCGCCCTGCGCAACTCCGAACTGCTGCGCCCCGTGCTGACGGGCACCCTCCAGATCGACCTGGTCGAGGGGCCGGTCACCGACCACTGGCGGGTGGCCATGTCGCCCGGCCGCGCGGAGGTCACCCGGGCCGACGGCGAGGCCGACGCCAAGTGGACCAGCAGCCCGGGCCTGTTCGACCGGCTGGTCAAGGGCGAGACCCAGGCCATCGCGGCGGTCATCCGCAACGAGGCCACGTTCAGCGGCAACGTCCTGCTGTGGCTGATGTTCCGCCGCTTCTTCCCCGACCCGCCCGGCGCCCGAGACCCTCGTCGGGCAGCCCGGGAACGGACCGGACGGTCCCGGTGAAGCAGCTCGTCAGCATCCTGGACGGCAACACCTTCCTGGTCAGCGATCGGCGGGGGGACATCGAGCCGTCGCACGACCGGCCCACCGGCCTGTTCTCGTTCGACACCCGGTTCCTGTCGACCTGGCTGCTGACCGTCGACGGGCAACGGCTGCACGCCCTGTCCGTGGACGACGCGAAGTCGTACCAGACGAGGTTCTTCCTGGTCCCCGGCGAGCCGACGCACTACCTGGACGCCCGGGTGTCGGTGCTACGGACCCGGACCATCGGCGGCAGCTTCGACGAGAACATCACCGTGCTCAACCACACCCGCGAGGAGGCCGACTTCACCGTACGGGTGGAGATGGGCGCCGACTTCGCGGACATCTTCGAGGTCAAGGACGTGCTGCGGAAGAAGGGCCGGACCGAGGCGACCGTGGAACCGGACACCCTGCGGTTGACCTACCGGCGGGAACAGTTCCGCCGGCAGACGGCGATCAGCAGCAGCGCCCCGGCCGAGGTCGACGAGCACGGGATGACCTTCCGGGTCCGGGTGCCACCGCACGGCGAGTGGACCACCCACCTGCACGTCACCACGCTGATCTACGGCGCGCGCGACGAGGACATCCGGGCCACCACCCCGCTGGGCGGCCAGCGGTCGGTGGGCTCCATCCGCGCCGAGCAGGACGAGCTGATCTCCCGGGCGCCGAAGCTCGGCTGTGACTGCGAGCCGCTGGCGACCGCGTACACGCGCAGTCTGCGCGACCTGGCGCTGCTGCGGTACGAGTCGATCACCTTCGGCAACCGGCTGCTCGCCGCCGGCCTGCCGTGGTTCATGACGCTGTTCGGGCGGGACAGCATCTTCACCTCGTTGCAGGTGCTGCCCTTCCTCCCCGACCTGGTGCGGCCGACGATCACCCTGCTCGCCGGCCTGCAGGGCACCCGGCTGGACGACTTCCGCGACGAGGAGCCCGGCAAGATCCTGCACGAGCTGCGCTACGGCGAGACGGCCGGCTTCGAGGAGCAGCCGCACAGCCCCTACTACGGCTCGGCCGACGCCACGCCGCTCTTCGTCATCCTGGTCGACGAGTACGAACGCTGGACCGGGGACGGCCAACTGGTCCTCGGCCTGGAGGACCACATCCGCAAGGCGCTGGACTGGATCGACACGTACGGTGACCTGCTGGGGACCGGCTACATCTGGTACGAGACCCGCAACCCGGACACCGGCCTGCCGAACCAGTGCTGGAAGGACTCGCTGGACTCGATCTCGTTCCGCGACGGCACCCTCCCCGCGTTCCCGCGCGCCACCTGTGAGATGCAGGGTTACGCGTACGACGCGAAGCTGCGCGCCGCTCGGATGGCCCGGCGGTTCTGGAACGACCCGGCGTACGCCGAGCGGCTGGAACGGGAGGCCGCCGAGCTCAAGGAGCGCTTCAACCGGGACTTCTGGCTGCCCGAGCGGGAGTACTACGCGCTGGCCCTGGACCCGGAGGGTCGGCCGGTCGACGCGCTCGCCTCGAACATCGGCCACCTGCTCTGGAGCGGCATCGTCGACCCGGAGCGCGCCGGCAAGATCGCCGGGCACCTGCTCGGCCCGGACCTCTTCTCCGGTTGGGGGGTACGCACCCTGGCCCAGGGGCAGGGCCGCTACAACCCGATCGGCTACCACGTGGGCACGGTCTGGCCGTTCGACAACTCGATCATCGCCTGGGGCCTGTGGCGGTACGGGCTGCGCGACGAGGCGGGCCAGATCTGCCGGGCGATGATCGAGGCGGCCAAGTACTTCGGCGGGCGGCTGCCCGAGGCGTTCGCCGGGTACGCGCGGTCGTTGACCGACTATCCGGTGGAGTACCCCACCGCGTGCAGCCCGCAGGCCTGGTCGGCGGGGACCCCGCTGCTGATGCTGCGGGTCCTGCTCGGCCTCCAGCCGGAGGGCGAGCACCTGATCATCGATCCGCTGGTGCCGCCGGGCATGGGCCGGATCGAGCTGCTGGACATCCCCGGCCGGTGGGGGCGGGTCGATGCCCTGGGCCGCAGCCGCGACGAGACCGGCTGACCGCCGGGCCCTCATGCTGCCGGACCCCGCGCACCGCCGGGCTCCGCACACCGGCGGGCTCCGGGCGCGCGCAGTTTCCTGGTTGTAGTGGCCTCACGGCCCCTGCAAGGCCACCACAACCAGGATCTTGTGCGATCTCGCGGGTTGTCCGCCCGGCCGGTCAGGCGGGGCAGCCGGTCGAGGCGGCGAGGCGTACCTCGTCGCCGGCCCGCTCGACGACGACGCTGACCGCGCCGCTGCGCCAGGCGTACACCTCGGGGGTATCCCGCACCGTCGAGTCGCCGGCGAGCGGCGCGAGCGCGGCCAGGGTGGCCGGGGCGGGCCCGGTGGCCCGGACGGTGCGGGTGTTCGTCCCCTCGCCGGCGGGGCAGGGGGCGGCGGTCAGCTCCGGTCGCGGCGCGGCCGGCAGGCCCAGGGCGCGCAGGGCGTCGGCCAGCGCGGCACCCTCCGGCCCGGCGGAGGCGGTCGGCGGCCGGTAACCGGCGCCGACCGGGCGGCAGCCGGTGTCGGCGGTGAGCAGCACCCGGCCGGGGCCGGCCGGACGCCCCCGCACGGCGACGAACCCGCCCGCGTCGCCCCACAGCCGGGCTCCTTCGCCGGTGACCCGGACCCCGGCCCGCCAGTCGCCCGGCAGCCGGGCCGCGACCCGTTCCAGCAGCCCGCGTACGTCGTCCCCGGCGAACTCGACGGCGACCGCGCGTTCCAGCGCGGCGCCGTCCTCCATCGGGGTGATCCGACAGCCGGGGGTGACCCGGGCCGGGGCCAGCGCCACCGCGCCCGCGTCACCCACCGCGGCCAGCAGCTCGCCGACCGCCCGGTCGACCACCGGGCCGGCCTGGGCCAGGTCCCGCTGCTCGCGGACGGTGGGCGGGTCGTCCCGCACCGACACCCAGACGAGCACGCCCAGCAGCACGGCCCAGACGACGGTCAACGCCGGCAGCCAGCGCGCCCACCCCCGGGTCGGCCCCGGCGGCTCGCCCGGACCACTCGGCGGGGCCCACCCCGTGGAGACAGCACCGCTCACCCGCTCATCGTGTCACGCGCCCGCCGGGCAAACGGTCGGGGCCGGTCACCCCCGTCCAGGGGTGACCGGCCCCGGGCCGATCAGGGTGTCGGTCAGGCCGCGACGGTCACGGCGACCTGGTTGATGCCGCGCTCGGCGGTCACCGCGGTGTCGCCGTTGCCGAGCCGGGACAGCGCCCGCAGCGTCCAGGCGCCGGGGGCGGCGAAGAAGCGGAACTGGCCGGCCGGGGAGGTCACCACCTCCGCGGTGAACTCACCGGTCGAGTCGAGCAGCCGGACGTACGCGCCGGGCACGGCCTCGCCGGAGGCGGCCTGCACGACACCGGTGATGACGGTTTCCTTCTCCAGGTCCAGGCTGGCCGGCAGCGGGGCGGCCTGGTCGGGTGCGGCGCACCCGGCAGCGGTCGGAGCAGTCATGATCAGGCCTCCCCGGGCTCGTCGCCGAGCGCCACCGGCACGCCGACCAGCGAGCCGTACTCGGTCCAGGATCCGTCGTAGTTCTTCACGTTGCGGTGCCCGAGCAGCTCCTGGAGCACGAACCAGGTGTGCGAGGAGCGCTCGCCGATCCGGCAGTACGCGATGGTCTCCTTGCCGTCGTCCAGGCCGGCCGCCGCGTAGATCTTGCGCAGCTCGTCGTCGGACTTGAAGGTGCCGTCCTCGTTGGCCGCCTTGGACCACGGGACGCTGATCGCGGTCGGCACGTGGCCGGCCCGCTGCGCCTGCTCCTGCGGCAGGTGGGCGGGGGCGAGCAGGCGGCCCGCGTACTCGTCGGGGCTGCGCACGTCGACCAGGTTCCTGGTGCCGATGGCGTCCACCACCTCGTCGCGGAACGCCCGGATCGAGGTGTCCGGCTCCTGCGCGACGTACTGCGTGCGCGGGCGCTCCACCTTGTCGGTGACCAGCGGGCGGGCGTCCAGCTCCCACTTCTTGCGACCGCCGTCGAGCAGCTTGACGTCGCGGTGGCCGTAGAGCTTGAAGTACCAGTACGCGTACGCGGCGAACCAGTTGTTGTTGCCGCCGTAGAGGATCACGGCGTCGTCGTTGGCGATGCCCCGCTCGGACAGCAGCGCCTCGAACTGGGCCTTGTTCACGAAGTCCCGGCGGATCGGGTCCTGGAGGTCGGTCTTCCAGTCGAGCTTGATCGCACCGGCGATGTGGCCGGTGTCGTACGCCGAGGTGTCCTCGTCGACCTCGACGAAGACGACGCCCGGGGCGTCGAGGTTCTTCTCGGCCCATTCGGCCGAGACGAGTGCGGTGTCGCGACTCATCTGATCACTCCCTGGTGAGGATGGACGGTGAGTCGGCGCGTGCGGTTCGAGATGGTGATGTCGCACCACGCGCGCGACCCAATGGAGGTTGGGATCACGGGTTTGTGCGACGGCGCCGCTGCCGGGCGTTTCGGAGGGATAGCTCCGGGAGGGTGAGGACCCCTGGTGCCGGATGGCCGCTGTGCGGCCGGAGACAGCCCCGCCGTCAGATGACGGAGCGACACAGGCAGGCGGCCACGCGGCACAGGTCGACCGCGCGCCGTTTGGTGAGGTACGTCCCCATGGCCAGGGAGACTACCAGCCGTACCGGCCGCTGCCATCCCACCGACCAGCATCCGGGACGCGGACGCGCCCGCGACCAGGGGTCGCGGGCGCGGGCGGCGTCGGGGTCAGCTGATCGAGTTGATCGGCACGTTCGTCGCGTCGGCGGTCACCGCGAGCCCGTCCGGCGTCGGCCGGACCTCCCGCACCGCCAGCTGGAACGGCAGCTCGGGCAGGGGCACGTCGACGGAGATGCCCTTGGCGTAGTTGCTGAGCAGCGTCCGGGCCAGCGGCAACGCCGGCAGCCCCTCGGCGTCCAGGTCGTTGAACTTCAACGCCACCTTGCCCTCCTCGCTGACCGTCACGTCGGCGGTGCCGTTGACGGTCAGCTGCGCGCCGAGGATGTCCACCGGCGCGGTCACGGCGAGCCGCCCGTTCTGCTCGCCGAGCTTGAGCCCCGGCCGGTCGAGCAGCTTGGCCAGGCTGTCGTAGCTGATCGTGCCGCTGCCGTGGACCCGGTCGGCGACCACGTCGCCCCGGCCGGAGCGGATGGTGTCCAGCGAGGCGCGGACGTCCCGGGCGTCCACGTCGAGCTTCGGCAGGCTGACCGCGTCACCCTGCACGGAGCCCTGCACGTCGCGCAGCGCGATGGAGATGTGCTCGTACTTCCCCTCGGCCACCTGGGTGAGGAAGGGGAAGCCGGCGACGTCGACCTTCGGGGTCGACGACCGGGCGTTCTGCTTTGCCAGCTCGTCGCTGACCTGCTTGGCGATCGCCCGCTCGGCCACCCCGACGCCGATCCGGTCGGCGGCGACCAGCAGGCCGGCCACCACCAGGAGCAGGACGAAGAGCGAGACGAGCACCTTGCGACCGCGGCGCCGGGGCCGCTCCTCGTACGCCGGTTGGGCCTCCGCCACGCCGCCTCCTGACTCCGGGCGCCGCGTCGCGACGCTCCACCATCCGATACCCGCCCCGGCGGGCGCCGGCCGCGTCGGCCGGGGCCGTGGACGCGGCGGTGCCCCTCGATTACCCGGTGCGAAATGAACTCAACCGTTGCGTCAGAGGAAGAGCGTGCACATCGCGTACGCGGCCGGCGCGGCCAGGGCGAAACCGCCGAGCGGGCCCTGCAGGTGCCGGGCGATCCACATGGTGGGCGGCTCACCGGCCATCAGCCGGCCGGCCTCGGCGTATCCGACGGCCAGGTCGGCGAGGACCGCGGTGCCCGCGGTGACCAGGCCGATCAGCGCGCCGCTGGTCGGGGTGAAGCCGACCAGGTAGCTGCCGAGCACCGCGCTGACCAGGGTGCCCAGCATCGCGCCGACCACCACGCCGGCCGCTCCGCGGGGCACCTGGGGGGCGAGTCGCGGCCGGGGCACCACGGCGTCGGTGAGCCGGGCGACGGTGAGGGCGACCCCGGTGGCGGTGAGGCAGACGGTGATCGCCTGCGTACCGGCGGGGATCCGGCTCAGCACGATCAGGGTGGCGAAGGCCACCACGCCGACCACGATCAGCAGGGTGGCGCCGAGCGACTCGGTGACCCGGGCCCGGTCCACCCGGCGGACCAGTTGGCCGAGTACGCCGAGCAGGAGGCCACCGGCGGCGACGTAGCCGAGCGGGGCCAGGGCGGCGATCTCCGATCGTACGGCGGCGGCGTCGGCGGCGACCGCGACGCCCGCGCTGACCAGCGCGACCATCGCCAGCGCGGGGGGCCGCATGGCCATCGTCCAGGCGAGCACGTAGAGCAGCTGGACGCCGAGGATGATGCCGGCGAAGGGCAGCCGGTGCCCCGGTCCGGCGGTCTGCGCGCCGAGCACCAGGCCGACGCCGAGCAGCGCGGCGAAGCCGGCGACGGTCAGCGCGAGCGGCCGGTGGACCGGCACCGGCGGGACGATCTCCTCCTCCGGCTCGACGGTCTCGTCGTCGGGGCGCCGGGCCGGCTCCCCTCCGCGCCGGGCCCGGCGTGGGCCGCGCTTGCGCTGCTCGCCGGTCTCCTCGACCGCCGGCCCGGTGCGCGGACCCGGCGGGTAGCCAGCGGGCGGACCGGCCGGCGCCGGTCGGGGACCGTCGGCCCACGGGTCGCGGCCGGTCTCGGGCGAGGTGGAGGGATACACGACCCGATCGTGCCAGACCGGGCGGCGTCGGCGGAGGTCACGGTTTCGGCAACGTTAAAACCTGGGCCGCCATGAAGGGCATCTCGGGCAAAGGGTAAAGACCGTCGAGGGGCCGTCCGGGGGATCAGTTAGGCTCAACGCGTTACATCGCCCGTCAGCGACGCCGGGGCCCACGAAAGTTCTCAGCGGGCGCCCTTCGGGTGCCGCTGGTCGCGCGCGGCCCAGGGCCGCCGGGACGGAGGTGATCGTGTGGAGCTCCTGCTGCTGGTGACCGCACGCGCAGGCGAACCATCCGCGGTGCTGCCGGCACTGGACCTGCTGCCGCACCCGGTTCGTACCGCGCCCCGTGACGTCCGCACCCTGGTCTCCGGTCCGAGCCCGGACGCCGTCCTGGTGGACGCCCGTTCCGAGCTGAGCGAGGCCCGCGCCACCTGCCGGATGCTGCACGCCACCGGGCTCGGGGTGCCCCTGGTCGCGGTGGTCACCGAGGCCGGGCTGATCGCGCTCAACGCGGACTGGGGCGTCGACGACGTCATCCTGGCCGGGGCGGGTCCCGCCGAGGTGGAGGCCCGACTGCGGCTGGCGGTGGGCCGGCTCAGCAACGCCACGGCCGGGGCCGGCGGCTCCGTCCGGGCCGGCGAGCTGATGATCGACCCCGACACGTACGCGGCGAAGCTGAAGGGCCGGCCGCTCGACCTGACGTACAAGGAGTTCGAGCTGCTGAAGTTCCTGGCCCAGCACCCGGGCCGGGTCTTCACCCGGGACCAGTTGCTCCGCGAGGTGTGGGGCTACGACTACTTCGGCGGCACCCGGACGGTAGACGTGCACGTGCGGCGGCTGCGGGCGAAGCTCGGCTCGGAGTACGAGTCGATGATCGGCACCGTGCGGCAGGTGGGGTACAAGTTCGTCGTACCGCCGTCGCGGTCGCTGCCGGACGCGGAGCCGGCACCCATCCCGGTCTGACCGATCTGCCAGTCATTTCCCATAAGACCGTTTTGCTAGTTCCGTTCGTCTTATTCTGACTGCCGGGTTCGGCGGTGAGGGGGCGGACGGTGCGCGCGGTGACCACGGGGACGACGGCGGGGGCGCTCCGCCCACCCACGGGACGGGCGCGCTGATGCCGGCGCCGACGACGGGCCGCGTGGTGGCGGTGGTCACCCTGGTCGCCGTGGCGCTGCTCGGCTCGGCCTACGCGCTCGGCCGCAGCCTGGTGCCCGATCCACCCCGCCGGGACAGCGGGGTGGCCACCGCCGTCGACGGGTCCCATTACGCCGATCAGCCGCCGGAGCCGAGCGCCGACGACCGCTGGAAGCGGACCTCGGACGGCCCCGGCCTGCCGCAGGCCACCCAGGACGAGGCGCCGACCGCGGAGCCACCGGCCGCCGACGGCGACGGCCCGTTCGGCAGCCGGATCGGCACCGGCTCCACCCAGGTGGCGCTCACCTTCGACGACGGCCCGGACCCACAGTGGACCCCGCAGGTGCTGGAACTGCTGCGGGCGTACCACGTCCGGGCGACGTTCTGCCTGGTCGGGCAGAACGCGCAGGACCACCCCGACCTGGTGCAGCAGATCGTCGCCGACGGGCACACCCTGTGCAACCACAGCTGGAGCCACGACGTCCAGCTCGGCAGGCGGTCGGCGGACCGGATCCGGGACGACCTCCAACGCACCAGCGACGCCATCCATGCGGCGGTGCCCGACGCCCGGATCGCCTACTTCCGCCAACCCGGCGGCAACTGGACCTACCCCGTGGTGTCCGTCTGCCAGGAGCTGGGCCTGACCCCGCTGCACTGGTCGGTCGACCCCTCGGACTGGCAGGCCCCGGGCAGCATGAAGATCATCAACTCGGTGCTGACCGGGACCGGTCCCGGCTCGATCGTGCTCATGCACGACGCCGGGGGTGACCGCCGGGGCACCGTCGAGGCGCTCTACACCCTGCTGCCCGAGCTGATGAACCGATACGGACTGGAACCCCTGCCCACCGGGACGACATGAGGCGCCGACGTCGGCCGGGGCGACTACGGTGACGGGGTGAGCAACGCCGAGCCGACCGCGGACGAGGTGACCCGGGCCGACCGACTGGCCCCCGACGAGGTGACCGAGGTGCTCGCCCTGGCGCGCGCCGCCGGCGACACCGACGGCGCCGACCCGTTCGACGAGCACACCCTGCTGCGACTGCGCGACCCACGGGCCGCGGCGGTGCACCTCGCCGCCCGGGCCGCCGACGGCACCCTCAGCGGGTACGCGCACCTGGACACCACCGACCCGGGCGGGGTCGGCGTCGAGCTGGCGGTGCACCCGGCGTACCGGCGGCGGGGCACCGGCCGGGCGCTGGCCCGGGGCGTGCTCGCGGCGGCCACCGGGCCGCTGCGCGCCTGGGCCCACGGCGACCACCCGTCCGCCGCCGCACTCGCGGTCGACCTGGGCTTCGGCCGGGCCCGGGTGCTGTGGCAGCTGCGCCGCCCGCTCACCGCGCCGCTCGACGAGCCCCGCCTGCCCGAGGGCGTCACGCTGCGGGCCTTCCGCCCCGGCGCCGACGACGACGCCTGGCTGGCGCTCAACGCCCGGGCCTTCGCCGAGCACCCCGAGCAGGGCCGGTGGACCGCCGAGGACCTGCGGGTCCGGCTGGCCGAGCCGTGGTTCGACCCGGAGGGCTTCCTGCTGGCCGTCGAGTCGGGCTCCGGCCGGCTGGTCGGCTTCCACTGGACCAAGGTGCACGAGCGCGCCGGCTCGGCCCGGATCGGCGAGGTGTACGTGCTGGGCGTGGACCCGGCCACCCACCGCGGCGGGCTGGGTCGAGGGCTGACCACCGCCGGCCTGGCGTACCTGCGGGACCGGCGGGCCCTGGACCGGGTGATGCTCTACGTCGACGAGTCGAACACCGCGGCCGTGGCGCTGTACGAGCGGCTCGGCTTCGCCCGCTGGTCCGCCCACGTCAACTACCACCTGGGCTGAGCCCCACGGCTCATCCGACGCGGTAACGGCGCCGTCACGGCGGGGTGTAGAGCCGATAACGGCCACCCGGACATGTGCGACATAAACGGATAGTGCGGCTGTCGTTCATCCAAACGACAGCCGGTCATCAGCTGACGGCCACCGTCGCTGCCGAGCTTGTTCATTCTCCGTTAACTTCCGGCCGAGGAGCCGTCCACCTGGCCCTCCTACCTTTCCCTTCAGCCGGTCGACGCGCCGGCAACCCGGGCCCCCTCCGGGTGACCTGATCAAAGACGTGAAGGGAAACCCCTCAGGTGAAGCTCCAGCGGCACGGCACCATCGCCTGCCTCGCTCTTGCTGCGGTGCTCGGTCTCAGTGCTTGCGGCTCGGACAACAACGAGCCGGCCAGCCCCTCGGCCTCCGGCTCCGCCGGTGCCACCGGCACGGAAGACTGTGGCACGGGGACCATCAACGCCCAGGGCTCGTCCGCTCAGAAGAACGCGATGAGCGAGTGGATCAAGGCATACCAGCAGAAGTGCTCGGGCCTGACCATCAACTACGAGCCGACCGGCTCCGGCGCGGGCATCGAGGCGTTCATCGCCGGCACCGCCGACTTCGCCGGCTCGGACTCCGCCCTCAAGCCGGAGGAGAAGCCGAAGGCGGACGCCCGCTGCGCCGGGGGCCAGGCCGTCGACCTGCCGATGGTGACCGGCCCGATCGCCGTGGCCTACAACCTCGACGGCGTGGACGGACTGCAGCTCAAGCCGGCCACCATCGCCAAGATCTTCGCCGGGAAGATCACCAAGTGGGACGACCCGGCGATCAAGGCCGACAACGCCGACGCCAAGCTGCCGTCCACCACGATCAGCACGGTGCACCGCAACGACTCCTCGGGCACCACCGACAACTTCACCAACTTCCTCTCCAAGACCGCCGAGGCCGACTGGACCTTCGGCAAGGCCAAGGAGTGGAAGGCCCCGGGCGGCACCGGCCAGAAGGGCTCGGACGGCGTCACCAACTTCGTCAAGAGCACCCCGGGCGCCATCACCTACACCGAGTGGTCCTTCGCCGAGAACGCCGGCGTGGGCATCGCGAAGATCCAGAACGGTGCCGGTGAGTTCGCCGAGCTGACCGCCGAAAACGCCGGCAAGGCCGTCGCGGGCGCCAAGGTCACCGGCCAGGGCACCGACCTCGCGCTGTCGATCGACTACATGACCAAGGAGCCGGGTGCCTACCCGCTGATCCTGGTCACCTACGAGGTCGTCTGCGACAAGGGCCTGGCCGCCGACAAGCTGAAGGCGATCAAGGGCTTCCTGACCTACACCTCCAGCACCGAGGGCCAGCAGGAGTTGACCGAGCTGGGCTACGCCCCGCTGCCGGACTCGGTCCGCACCAAGGTGGCCGACGTCGTCAGCAACATGTCCTGAGTGACTGACCTTTCCTACCCCTTGTAACGGAGCGAGCGAGCAGATGGGCGACATCCCACCCCGCTCGGCCGGCACCGGCACCGGCGGGCCGGGCGTGACGCAGAGTCACGCCCGGCCCGCCGGTTCGGCGCTTCCGGCCGACTTCTCCCCGGCAAACCGCGACCCGGGCAGGCCGATCGGCGGTGGCGGAGCGCTGCCCCGGCGGCGGAAGTTCGGTGCCGAGACCCTCTTCCGTCTGCTGACCATGGCCGCCGGTTCGATGGTGCTGATCATCATCGTGGCCATCGCGGTCTTCCTGGTCAGCAAGGCGGTGCCCGCGCTGCGCGCGAACACCGAGAACTTCTTCACCTACGAGGGTTGGTCCCCCAACGGCGCGGAGCCGAAGTTCGGCATCGGGGCACTGGCCTTCGGCACGGTGCTGTCGTCGGCTATCGCGCTGGTGATCGCCGTGCCGGTGGCACTGGGCATCGCGTTGTTCCTGACCCACTACGCACCACGGCGGCTGGGCACCGCCCTCGGCTTCCTGATCGACCTCCTGGCCGCCGTGCCCAGCGTGGTCTTCGGCCTGTGGGGGCGGGACTACTTCGTCGGCCCGGTCACCGACCTGTCGGTGTGGCTCAACAAGTACTTCGGCTGGATCCCGATCTTCGGCGGGGACGGACCGTTCGGCCGCTCGGTCCTGCTGGGCTCGCTGGTGCTGGCGATCATGGTGCTGCCGATCGTCACCTCGCTCTCCCGCGAGGTCTTCCTGCAGACCCCCACCGCCAACGAGGAGGCCGCACTCGCCCTCGGCTCCACGAAGTGGGAGATGATCCGTACCGCCGTGCTGCCGTACGGCCGCCCCGGCGTCATCGGCGCGGTGATGCTCGGCCTCGGCCGGGCGCTGGGTGAAACGATCGCCCTCGCGCTGACGCTGAGCTTC
Organism: Micromonospora siamensis; assembly: GCF_900090305.1. NCBI lineage: Bacteria > Bacillati > Actinomycetota > Actinomycetes > Micromonosporales > Micromonosporaceae > Micromonospora > Micromonospora siamensis. Next base: position 101,037 of record NZ_LT607751.1, read on the forward strand.
CTCTACGAGATCTCCTTCAACATCCTGGAGAACGGCGGCAACTCGATCGCCGCGAACATCGCGGTGAAGTTCGGCGAGGCCGATGCCACCGGGCGGGGCGCCCTCATCGCCTCCGGCCTGGTGCTCTTCGTCATCACGCTGATCGTCAACATGACCGCGCGGGCCATCATCTACCGCCGCCGCGAGTTCACGGAGTCCGCCGCATGAGCACCCTCACGTCGCACCGCCCCCGGCCGCCGGCGCAGCCGGTCACGCTGCGCGCCCGCCGGCTTCCCCTGATCGCGCTGCTCGGCATCGCCCTCGGCGCGCTGGCCCTGTCGGCCGCCGTCGTCTACGGCGCCGAGATCGGCGGCGCCTTCCTGGTGATCGTGGTCGGCCTGCTGCTCTACCTCGTCGGCGTCTACATCGCCAGCGCGAGGGTGGAGGGCCCCCGTCAGGCGCGCAACCGGACCTGGAGCTCCCTGATCCACTCGGCGTTCGTGCTCGCCGCGCTGCCGCTGCTGTCGGTGGTCTGGACGCTGCTCAGCAAGGGCACCGAGCGTCTGGACGGCAACTTCTTTCAGACCTCGATGAACAACATCGGGCCGCGCGACGCCGAGGGCGGTGCCTACCACGCCATCGTCGGCACGCTGGAGCAGGTCGGCATCGCGACCCTGATCACCGTGCCGCTGGGCGTCCTCTGCGCCATCTACTTGGTCGAGTACGGCCGCGGCCGGTTCGCCTTCTGGATCCGGTTCTTCGTCGACGTGATGACGGGAATCCCCTCGATCGTCTCCGGCCTGTTCGTGCTCGCCTTCTGGGTGCTGATCGTCTCGCCGTACCTGACCGCCACCGGCCGGCCCGGCTACTCCGGCTTCGCCGCCGCCCTGGCGCTCAGTGTGCTGATGCTGCCGCTGGTGGTCCGCTCGACCGAGGAGATGCTCCGGTTGGTGCCGGCACCGCTGCGCGAAGGCTCGTACGCCCTCGGCGTACCCAAGTGGAAGACGATCCTCCGGGTGGTCATCCCCACCGCGCTGCCCGGCATCGTCACCGGCGTGATGCTCGCCATCGCCCGCGCGGCGGGCGAGACCGCGCCGGTGCTGCTGGTCGCCGGTGGCACCGCCGCCATCAACTTCAACCCCTTCGAGAACAACCAGTCCTCGCTGGCGCTCTTCGTCTACCAGCAGGCCGGTGACGCGTCCAAGTACTCCCCGGCCCGGGCCTGGACCGCCGCGCTCACCCTGGTCGCTCTCGTCCTGATCCTGACGATCGCGGCGAAGCTGCTCGCCCGCCGCAACCGGCTGAGCCGATGATCACCGGAGGTACCACCACCATGGCCAAGCGCGTCGAAGCCTCGAACGTCACCGCGTACTACGGCAACTTCAAGGCGATCGAGGACATCAACCTGACCGTCGAACCGAAGACGGTCACCGCCCTGATCGGCCCGTCGGGATGCGGCAAGTCCACCTTCCTGCGGTCGATCAACCGGATGCACGAGGTGCTGCCCGGCGCCCGGGTCGAGGGCACCCTGACCGTCGACGAGCAGAACATCTACGACCGGGACGTCGACGTCACCGCCGTCCGGCGGATGATCGGCATGGTCTTCCAGCGGCCGAACCCGTTCCCCACCATGAGCATCTTCGACAACGTGGTGGCCGGGCTGAAGCTCAACGGCGTGAAGCGCAAGTCGGTGCTGGAGGAGGCCGCCGAGAAGGCGCTCCGCTCGGCGAACCTCTGGGACGAGGTCAAGGACCGGCTCGGCAAGCCGGGCGCCGGCCTCTCCGGCGGTCAGCAGCAGCGGCTCTGCATCGCCCGGACCATCGCGGTCGAGCCGCAGGTGGTGCTGATGGACGAGCCCTGCTCGGCGCTGGACCCGATCTCCACGCTGGCGATCGAGGACCTGATGTTCCAGCTCAAGGACAAGTTCACGATCATCATCGTGACGCACAACATGCAGCAGGCCGCCCGGGTCTCGGACCGGACCGCCTTCTTCTCGATCGAGAAGACCGGCGACCCGGGCCGTCTGATCGAGTACGACAACACCCAGAAGATCTTCAGCAACCCGAGCGTGAAGAAGACCGAGGACTACATCACCGGCCGCTTCGGCTGAGCTGCCCCCGGCCGGTCACCGGCGCCCCGCCCCTGCCGGCGTGGGCGCCGGTGCCGTCTGCGCCGCCGGCTCAGTCCAGCAGGAAACGCGGGTCGTCGCCGTCCAGGCCGGCCAGGTGCGGGGTGATCGGCGTGGCCGCGTCCCGGGTGGCGGCCGTCCGGGCCACGCCGGGCAGGTCACCGGCGGCGAGCACCTCGGCCAGGTTGATCATCGTGGGCGGGAGCATGGTGATCTCGCCGGCCTCCGCCCGGGCCAGGGCGTCCGCCGGGCGGATCCACATGGTGTGGTCGGCCTCGCCGGAGACGTCCCGGGTCCGCTGCCCCGCCGGCAGCAGGGCCACGAAGAAGTACGTGTCGAAGCGGCGCGGCTCGAACTCCGGCGTGATCCACCGGCTCCACGGCAGCAGCAGGTCGGAGCGGAGCGTCAGCCCACGCGAGGCGAGCAGGTCCGCGAAGCCCACCCGGCGGGCCACCAGGTCCTGTCGGGCCGCCTCCCAGTCGTCCCCGCTGACGTCGCCCACCACCGTGTCCGCGTCCGGCCCGGCCAGCAGCACCCCGGCCTCCTCGAAGACCTCCCGGGCGGCGGCGCAGACCACCGCCTGGGCGGCGTCCGGCGACAGGCCCACCCGGTCACCCCAGGCGGCCGGGGCGGGCCCGGCCCAGTCCAGGTGGGTCTGCGAGTCCGACGGGTCGACACCCCCGCCGGGGAAGGCGTACACGCCGCCGAAGGCCATCGCGGCGACCCGGCGGATGACGTACACCTCGAAGTGGTCGCCGGCCGGGCGGAGCAGCAGCACGGTCGCCGCGACCCGGGGCACGGCCGGTGTCCCGCCCTCGGCGTAGAACCGGCGGGCGTGCTCGACCAGGGCCGGCGGGGGCGGGAAACCGTCGCTGTCGATCGTCATCCCGCGAGCCTAGTTCCCGACCGGTGGATCATCGTGCCGGCCGCCGGGCGGCCCGGGATAGCCTGCCGGCATGACGCGTTGGGGAATCCTGGCCACCGGACACATCGCCGGCCGCTTCGCCGAGGACCTGCGGCTGGTCCCGGACGCCGAACTGGTCGCCGTCGGTTCCCGCAGCCGGGAGACGGCCGAGCGGTTCGCCGCCCGGCACGGCGTCGGCCGGGCGTACGCCTCCTGGGCGGAACTGGCCGCGGACCCGGACCTGGACGTCGTCTACGTGGCCACCCCGCACGCCGCCCACCACGAGGCCACCATGGCCTGCCTGGACGGGGGCAAGGCGGTGCTGGTGGAGAAGCCGATCACCCTGGACCGGGCCGGGGCCGCCGAGCTGGTGGAGACCGCCCGGTCGCGTGGCCTGTTCCTGATGGAGGCCATGTGGATGCGGACCAACCCGGCGATCCTGCGGATGGTCGAACTGATCGGGCAGGGCGCGATCGGCGAGGTCACCGCGGTACGCGCCGACTTCGGCGCGGCCGGGCCGTTCCCGCCCGAGCACCGGATGCGGGCCCGGGCGCTGGGCGGCGGGGCCCTGCTCGACCTGGGCGTCTATCCGGTGAGCCTGGCCCACCTGCTGCTCGGGGTGCCGCAGCACCTGCGGGCCTGGGCGAAGCTCGGCCCGGAGGGGGTGGACGAGAACACCGGGATGATCCTCGGCTACGACTCGGGCGCGGTGGCCACGCTGAGCTGCGGGATGCTCGGGGCCACCCCGCTGGTCGCCTCGGTCACCGGCACCACCGGCCGGATCGACCTGGCCGACCCGTTCTTCCGGCCCGGCGCGTTGACCGTGCACCGGGGCGACGCCGCGCCGGAGACGATCGAGGTGGAGCTGGTCGGCGGGGGCTACCAGTACGAGGCGACCGAGGTGCAGCGCTGCCTGGCTGCCGGCCTGCCGGAGAGCCCGCTGGTGCCGCACGCCGCCACCCTGGAGGTGATGGGCCTGCTGGACGAGGTCCGGGCGCTGATCGGCGTCGACTACGCGTGACGGCAGGGGCCCCGCGGTGGGGACCCCTGCCGTCAGGCGACGCTGGTCAGAAGAGCGGGCGGACCAGCAGGTAGGTCAGGCAGGCGATCAGCGCGGAGGCCGGGAACGTGATGATCCAGGCGATCACGATGTTGCCGGCCACGTTCCAGCGCACGGCGGAGAGCCGCTTGGTCGCGCCGACACCCATGATCGCCGAGGTGATCGTGTGGGTGGTGGAGATCGGGGCCTTCAGCACCAGGGCGTTGAAGTAGAGCACGGCGCTGGCCACGGTCTCCGCGGCGAAGCCCTCCGGCGGACCCAGGTCGATGATCTTCCGGCCCAGGGTCCGGATGATCCGCCAGCCACCGGCGTACGTGCCCAGGGCGAGCATGGTGGCCGAGGTCCAGAAGACCCAGCCGGGGATGTGCGTCTTGCTGTCCTGGAAGCCACCGGTGTAGAGCGCGAGGACCACGATGCCCATGGTCTTGGCCGCGTCCTGCATGCCGTGACCGACGGACATGGCGGCGGCGGAAACGGTCTGCGCGTGGCGGAAGCCCCGGTTCAGCCTGCCCGGCTGCCCCTTCCGGAACGCCCAGAGGATGGCCAGCATCAACAGGTAGCCCAGCACCAGACCGACGATCGGCGACAGGACCATCGGGATGATGACCTTCTGACCGATGTTGCCCCACTGCACGATGCCGCCGGTGGAGAGCAGGGTCGCCCCGACCAGGCCGCCGAACAGCGCGTGCGAGGAGGACGACGGCAGACCGAAGTACCAGGTGATCAGGTTCCAGGCGATGGCGCCGAGCACCCCGGCGAAGACCACCCCGAGGCTGGACACGCCGGTGGGCAGGGTCACCAGGCCGTCACCGACGGTCTTGGCGACCCCGGCGCCGAAGTGCGCGCCGACGAAGTTGCCGACCGCGGCGAGCAGCAGGGCGATCCGAGGTGTCAGCGCCCGGGTCGAGACGCTGGTCGCGATCGCGTTGGCGGCGTCGTGGAAGCCGTTGGTGTAGTCGAACGCCAGGGCCACCGCGATCACCGCCAGCACGGCGATGAGTTCGGGAGTCACAGGATCAGGACTCCTTGACCGCGATGGTCTCGACGGTGTTCGCCACGTGCTCAAAGGCGTCGCAGGCGGCCTCCAGCTCGTCGGCGACCTCCTTCATCTTGAGCACCGTCAGCGCGTCGTACTCGCCGGAGAAGAGCCGGACCAGCAGCATCCGGTACGCCTGGTCGCCGTCGTTCTCCAGCCGGTTGCACTCGATCCAGTAGTCCTCGAGATCCTTCATCGACTTCAGCCGGGGCATCGCCTCGGCGGTCAGCTTGGCCTGCTGGTCGAGGACGTTCACCAGCTCGTGCATCTCCCGGGGCAGCGACGGCAGCTTGGTCAGCCCGTAGAGGTAGAGCAGGTTGCCGACCGCCTCCAGGTGGTCCATCACGTCGTCGAGCAGCGAGCCCAGCCGGTAGATGTCCTCCCGGTCGAACGGGGTGATGAAGGTAGAGTTGATCTTCTTGTACAGCTCGTGGGTGATCTGGTCGCTGTCGTGCTCGACCTCGGTGAGCCGCTCGCTGACCGACTGCACGTCCGAGTCGGGCAATCCCAGCTCGTTGAGCAGCTCGGTGCCCTTGACCAGGTTGTGCGCGGCCCTGGTGAAGAGCTCGTAGAAGGCGCCCTCGGTGGGGCGGAAGGAAAACTTCACAGCACGGACCTCGTGGTGTCGGTGGAGGGTGGCGCGGTGCCACCGGGGGTGCCTGCCATGGGAATGCTAGGTAACGGCCGAGCCGGGAATTCCCCGGCCCACCCCTGGTCAGGCCCGATTCATGCGTCGTTAACCTGCCGTTCACCTTCCCCCGCGTGGACCTCCCGCAGCCGGGCCCGCTCGGTCGCCACGTCGAAGTCCGCGGGCGGATACCCCAGATCCAGCCCGTCGAACGTCTCCCGCAGCAGGTGGGCCACCGCCCAGTCCCGGTACCACTTGCGGTCCGCCGGCACCACGAACCACGGCGCGGCGTCCGAGCCGCACCGGGCCAGCGCCTCGGCGTACGCGGCCCGGTAGTCGTCCCACCGGGCCCGGGCGTCGATGTCACCCGGGTTGTACTTCCAGTACTTGCGCGGGTCGGTCAGCCGCTCCGACAGCCGCTCGCCCTGCTCCTCCCGGGAGATGTGCAACATCACCTTGACCAGGGTCACCCCGCCGGAGGTCAGCTCCCGCTCGAAGTCGTTGATCTCCTCGTACCGGGCCCGCCAGGTGGCCTCGGGCACCAACCCGTCCACCCGGGCGACCAGCACGTCCTCGTAGTGCGACCGGTTGAAGATCCCGACGTACCCGGGCGGGGGCAGGGAACGTCGGATCCGCCACAGGAAGTCGTGCCGCAACTCCTCCCGGGTCGGCGGGCCGAACGACCGGATGTGCAGCCCGAGCGGGTTCATCGCACCGGCCACCCGCTTGATCGTGCCGTCCTTGCCACCGCAGTCCATCGCCTGCAGCACCAGCAGCACCCGGCCGGGCCGGCCGGCGCCCAACTTCGGGCCGCCCGTGGTCGGCGCCGAAGCAGGCGCGTGCGAGTCCGCCGCCGCCTTCGCCGTGGCGAAGAGCATCTCCTGCTGTCGCCCCAGCTCACCGCCCATCGCCTCGACCTGCCCGCGGGCCCACGCCTTGCGCGCGCCGCCGGACCCCGCGGCCGCGGGCAGCCCGGGGGTGGACCGGGGACCGATCGCGTCCAGGTCGACCGGGGTGCCGTCCGACGGGACCCGCAGCAGGTCCCGCATCGCGCCACCCTCGGGCGCCACGATCTCCGTCACGTCATCAGAGCCCATCCCCCGATCCTCACCCACCCGGCCACCATCCGCCTCCCGAGCGTGCCGGCCACGCCGAGGCGTCCCGCCGTGTCACGTTCCGGGCCGCCGGGACGTCCATGGGACGGGCAGAATCTGTGCGGGGAGGCCGGGATATGACGGTGGAGACGACGACGGCGGAGTTCGAGGCCGAACGCGGGCGGCTGACCGCGGTGGCGTACCGGATGCTCGGCAGCCGCGGCGAGGCCGAGGACGCCGTCCAGGAGACCTGGCTGCGGTACGCCGCGGCGCTCGGCGACCCCGCCGCCCGCGCCGAGGTCCGCCACCTGCGCGCCTGGCTCACCACCACCTGCGCCCGGATCTGCCTCGACGTGCTCCGCTCGGCCCGGGTACGCCGGGAGACGTACCCGGGGCAGTGGCTGCCGGAGCCGCTGGTGGCCCCGCTCCCGCCGGCGGCGGACGGGTTCGCCCCCGACCCGGCCGAGCGGGCGCTGCGCCGCGACCAGCTCGGCACCGCCCTCCAGGTGGTGCTCGAACGGCTGGGCCCGGAACAGCGGGTCGCGTTCGTCCTGCACGACGTCTTCGCCGTACCGTTCGCCCGGATCGCCGAGGCGCTGGACACCACCCCCGAGGCGGCCCGGCAGCTCGCCTCCCGGGCCCGGCGGGCGGTGACCGCCCCGGACGTACCCCGGCACACCGCCGACCCGGCCGAGCAGCGGCGGGTGCTGGCCGCCTTCCTGGCCGCCACCGAGTCCGGCGACCTCACCGCCCTGGTCCGGGTGCTCGCCCCCGACGTGGTGCTGATCGGCGACAGCGGCGGTCGCTTCCCGGCGGCCCGCCGCCCGGTCACCGGCCCGGACGCGGTCGGCCGGTTCACCCTCGGCCTGTTCGCCCAGGCCGAGCGGCGCGGCCAGCGGGTCCGGTCCGGGGTGGTGCTGGTGGACGGGTCACTCGGGTTGCAGTTCGAGGGCGTGCACACCGACGGCCGGCCGATGCGGCTGGTCGTCGCGTTCGCCATGGCCGACGGCCGGATCACCGGCATCTTCAACCAGCTCAACCCGGACAAGGTGGCCGACCTGCCCGCCCTGCCCGAGTCCGCCGGCTGGCCGCCGCGCTGGTGACCCGACCCGGTCAGACCACCAGGGCCAGCCACTTCCGGTACGACGTGGCGAACGGCTCGGTGCCGTCGCCCAGCGCGCCGAACAGCCACCGGGCCGCCGCCTCCGCCTCGACGACCACGTCGTCGGGGTAGCCGAAGCGCTCCCGGTGCTCGGCGAACTCGTCCTCGTCGCGCAGCTCGACCAGCCCGGTGCCGCGCCGGCGCACCACGTCCAGGTCGAGGTCGACCAGGTGGACGGTGTCCCCGCCGTCCCAGCGGGCCGGGGTGGCGATGTCGCAGTAGACCTCGCTGGTCCGCGGCGGCGGGTTGAACATCCCCGTCCACCAGCCGTGGTGCGGCACCAGCAGCACGAACGGGATCTGCTCCACCGAGGGCCGACCGTGGTAGACCGACTCGGTGCCGGTCGACACGCCGAGCCAGACACCGAGGTCGTCCTCGGCGAGGCGGCGGGCCGGGTAGTCGCGGTGGGCGCTGCCGTCGTACTTGCGGTAGATCACACGGACCACGTCGCTCGGCATGAGTCGCACCCTAACCGATACCACCCATTCGACGCTGCGACGGAGGTAACCGGAAACGGGGGACGTGGTTCCGTACGGTGACCGGGTCGCCGGCGGGGTCGACCATCGCTGTCACCCTCGGCGGGTACCGTCGCACGGTGACCCCGCCCCGCACCGCCACCGGCCCCGCCCTGTCCCGTGGGAAGCGCCGCGGCGCCCGGCCCGCCGCGACCGAGCTGCTCAGCGCCGCGGTCGGTGCGGTCCCCGGCGGCGCCACCCGCCCCGGCCAGCAGCAGATGACCGAGGCGATCGAGCGGAGCGTCACCTCCCGGGAGCACCTGCTGGTGCAGGCCGGCACCGGCACCGGCAAGTCCTTGGCATACCTGGCCCCGGCGCTCACCGTGGACGGTCCGGTGGTGGTCTCCACCGCCACCCTGGCGTTGCAGTCCCAGCTGGTCGACCACGACCTGCCCCGGCTCGCCGACGCCGTCGAGCCGCTGCTCGGCCGGCGGCCCACCTTCGCCGTGCTCAAGGGCCGGCACCACTACCTGTGCCTGGCCCGGCTGGACAACTCGACCGAGGACGAGCCGGAGGACACCCTCTTCGACGCCCCGCCCGCCCGCGCCGCCGGCGGGACGAAGTGGCTCGGCGAGGCCGGCCGGCTCGGCAAGCAGATCCAGCGGCTGCGGGACTGGGCCGAGAAGACCGACACCGGCGACCGCGACGAGCTGGACCCGGGCGTCGACGACCAGGCCTGGCGGCTGGTCTCCATGCCGGCCCGGGAGTGCGTCGGGGCCAGCCGCTGCCCGTTCGGGCAGGAGTGCTTCGCCGAGGCGTCCCGGGCCCGCGCCCGGGAGGCGGACATCGTGGTGACCAACCACAGCCTGCTCGCCGTGGACATGCTCGCCGGCCGGCACATCGTGCCCCCGCACAAGCTGCTCATCGTCGACGAGGCGCACGAGCTGGCCGACCGGGTCTCGTCGGCGGCCCAGGCCGAGCTGGTCCCCGAGCTGATCGACCGGGCCGCCCGCCGGGCCCGGCCGCTACTGCGGCCGGACGTCGCCGACCGGATCACCGAGGCCGGCGACGCGCTCGCCGTGGGCCTGGCCGAGGCGCCCGCCGGCCGGATCACCGCCGGCCTCCCGGCACCGCTGCGGGAGGCGTGCACGCTGCTCGACGCGGCCACCCGGTCCGCCCTGGAGGCGATCGGCGACGTCAAGGCCGACGACCCCGACCCGGTCCGCAAGCAGCAGGCCAAGTCCGTGCTGGACGAGCTCTCCACCACCGCCCAGCGGCTGCTGGAGGAGGGCGACCACGACGTCGCCTGGGTGGAGAGACCCGACAACGGCTCCCGCCGGGCCCTGGTGGTCGCGCCGCTCTCCGTCGCCGGCACCCTCGCCACCCACCTGTACGACGAGCGCACCGTCGTCGCCACCTCGGCCACCCTGGCGCTGGGCGGTCGCTTCGACACCGTCGCCCGGGCGCTCGGGCTGGACGCGCCGCCGCCCGCCCCGCCGTCGCCGGCCGCCGCCGCACTGGCCGCCAGCACCGTACGCGGCGACGCGACCGTCCCCGCCCCGGTGGCCGCCGCGCCGGGCAGCCGGGCGGCGACCGGCACCGTACCGGCCACCGAGGGTCCCGGGTGGCGCTCGCTGGACGTCGGCTCGCCGTTCGACTACGCCCGGCAGGGCATCCTGTACGTCGCCGCGCACCTGCCCCGCCCCAGCGTCTCCGGGCTGCCCGAGGCGGCCGGCGAGGAGCTGCTCGGGCTGGTCGGCGCGCTCGGTGGGCGTACCCTCGGGCTCTTCTCCTCGCGACGGGCCGCGCAGCAGGCGGCGGAGCTGCTCCGCGCGCGGACCGACCTGCCGGTGCTGCTCCAGGGCGAGGAGGCGCTGCCGCTGCTGGTCCGCAAGTTCCGCGAGCAGCGGGAGAGCTGCCTGTTCGGCGTCATGTCGCTCTGGCAGGGGGTGGACGTGCCGGGCGACGCCTGCCAGCTGGTGGTGATCGACCGGCTGCCCTTCCCGCGCCCCGACGAGCCGCTGGCCGCGGCCCGGGCGGCGGCCGTCGACGCGGGCGGCGGCTCCGGCTTCGCCGCGGTCAGCGTGCCGATCGCCGCCGTGCGCCTCGCCCAGGGGGTGGGCCGGCTGATCCGGGCCACCGGCGACCGGGGCGTGGTGGCGGTGCTGGACTCCCGGCTGGAGACGGCCCGCGGCTACGGCCCGTTCCTGCGCCGCTCGCTGCCCCCGTTCTGGTACACCACCCGGCCGGAGGTGGCCCGCGGCGCCCTGGAACGCCTCGCCAAGTCCTAGTCCTCACCGACGCGAGCCCGCCCCCGCAGGTGCGGGGACGGACTCGGGTGCGGGTCGGGTCAGGGGGCCTGGGAGGCCACCACCACGGCGTCCGGCGGGGTCTCCGGCACCGTGCGGGCGGCCAGCCGGCGGACCGCCGTGTTCAGCACGGCGATCAGCGGAACGGCGACCACGGCGCCGGTGATGCCGGCCAGCACCACGCCGGCCGCGATCCCGATGATCACCGCGAGCGGGTGGATGGCCACCGCCCGACCCATGATCAGCGGCTGGAGCACGTGCCCCTCCAGCTGCTGCACGCCGATCACCACGGCGAGGATGGCCAGCGCGATGGCCGGGCCGCTGTCCACCAGTGCGATCAGCACCGCGACCACGCCGGAGAGCGTGGCGCCGACGATCGGGATGAACGCGCCGAGGAAGACGAGCGCGGCCAGCGGGAAGGCGAACGGGATGTCGAAGGCGACCAGGCCGATGCCGATGCCGACCGCGTCGATGAACGCCACCAGCACGGTGGCCCGGACGTAGGCGCCGAGCGTCGCCCACGACGCCCGCCCGGCGTCGTCGACCTTCCACCGGGCCGCCACCGGCAGCAGCCCGACCAGGAACCGCCAGATCCGGTTGCCGTCCCGCAGGAAGAAGAACGTCGCGAAGAGCACCAGGATGGTGCCGGTGAGCAGCTCCGCGAGGGTCGCGGCGGTGCTCAGCGCGCCGCTGGTGAACCTCTCGGTGTTGCCGTTGATCCAGCCCTGCGCCTCGTTGATGTAGCGGTCGAGCTGGCTGTCCGACAGGTGCAGCGGGCCGGTCTTCAACCAGTCCTGGATCTGCCGTACGCCCTGCGACGACTTCTCGCTCAGCTCGGGCACACCCTGGATGAACTCGTTCACCACCAGGGTCATCGTGCCGATCACCGCCGCCAGGCCGCCCACCAGCACCACCGCGGTCGCCGCCGAACGCGGGAAGCGCGCCCTGAGCAGCCAGCCCACCGCCGGCGCGAGCAGCGCGGAGAGCAGCAGCGCGACCGCCAGCGGGATGATCACGACGCTGATCGTCCCGACGATCCGCAGCAGCGCCCAGGTGACCACGCCGATCACGATCAGCCGCCACGACCAGGCCGAGGCGATCCGCAGCGCGTGCGGCACGTCGGCGTCGTCCCGGCTGGAGGTGGAGTTGTGCAGCGCGGCGGGCTGTTCCACGCCCACCACGGTGGCGGACGGCGCGGCCACCGGCCCCGGGGCGGCCGGCGACGCCACCCGGGCCTCCTCCGGCAGGTCGGCCGGATGGCTCCGCGCCTCGCGTACCGACTCGCGTCCGTTCTCGTACGCACGGCGCAGCCGTCCGCGTACCCGCTCGAAGCGGCTCAAGCGCACCTCCTGGCGATGACGGCGGCCCCGCACGGCGACGGGTCCGCACAGGGTACGTCCGACACCGCCACCGTAGGGCAGATCCGCCACACATTGCCCAGCCGCACCCACGCGTAACCGCCCCCGTACGCCGGCGGTACCGTCTGCGGCGTGACCAGCGATCAGAACCTCGACTCCGGCCTGCCGATCCGCCTGCTGCACGACCGGGTGCTGGTGAAGGTGGACGGGAGCGAGGGGGAGCGCCGCTCCACCGCCGGAATCGTCATCCCGGCGACCGCCGCGGTCGGCAAGCGGCTCGCCTGGGCCACCGCGGTCGGCGTCGGACCGAACGTCCGCTCGATCGTCTCCGGCGACCGGGTGCTCTTCGACCCGGACGACCGCTCCGAGGTCGAACTGCACGGTCGCGGGTACGTGCTGCTGCGGGAACGGGACGTGCACGCGGTCGCCGCCGAGCGGGTCGAGCCGGACGCCACCGGCCTCTACCTCTGAGGCCGACCCGGGTCCGGCGGTCGGGGGCGGGTCAGCTCATCAGGCCGGTGAGGAAGTCGCCGAGGCCCTGGGCCATCGCCATCAGCGCCGCCCCGATCCCCCTGAACAGCTGCGCCGCCCCGTCCGGCCGGAACGCCATGAAGTAGATCAGGAAGGCGACGCTGCCCCAGAGGAGCAGCTTCTTCACGAAAACCGGCATCGTCCCTCCCCAGGGCCCCGCGGACGTGCCTGGCTTCCCGCCGCCGCGCGACGCAAACGACACGTCCGGCACCCCGGACGCGTCGGGTCAGCCGCGCCCGCTGCCGGAATCGGCCGACCTCACAAGATCCTGGTTGTTGTTGCCTCATGAGCCTGGTGAGGCCACTACAACCAGGATCTTGTGGTCGTGGCGGGCGGCGGTCTCCGCGACGGCGCAGCAGGCGGCAGGTGGGGGCGAGGGAGGAGGGCCCGGTCAGGGGCGGCCGGCGGGCCAGGGGGCGGCCGGGCCGGGGCCGTACCAACCGGGCGGGCCGTAGCCGGCCGGGTGAGCGGGCGGCGGGGGCGGGGCGAGCACCACCGGGATCGGCACCACCGGCTCGTCCGGGGCCTCCACGGCCCGCCGGGAACCGTCCGGGAACCGCAGGTGGTAGCGGTGGCCGTCCCAGACGCCGACCGGCGCCTGCGGGTCCCGGCCGACGAAGAACGACCGGTACGCGCTGATCGCGTCCAGCAGCTCGCGTTCCTCCCGGGCGGCCCGTTCCCGGTCGGCGGGGCGGCTGTCCAGGCCCCGGCGCATCCCGTCCCGCAGCAACGCCAGCCGGGTGGCGGTGAACTGGTAACCGCGCATCGCCTTGAGCCCGCCGTCCCCGGCCACCCGCCGGGCCCAGGTACGCGCGGCGTGCCGCCGGCCCAGGCTGCCCAGGGCGGCCACCTCCGGCGGGGTGAGCCAGCCGGCGTGCACGTAGTCCGGCAGGGTGCGTTCGGTGAGCCGCCCCTCCCAGGCCCGCAGCCAGACCGCCAGGCCGACCATGCCGAAGAAGATCGGCACCATCACGCCCAGGTAGCCGTAGAGCGCGATCAGACCCTCACCGGTGGCGGCGACCAGGGAGGGGAGCAGGTTCCACGTGCCGTGCAGCATCATCGCCAGCAGCAGGCCGGCGGCCGGGGCGAGGAAGCGTACCCGCCGGTCGGCGGTGCGGGCGGCGATGCCCAGCCCGACGCCGGTCATCGAGGTGAACAGCGGGTGGGCGAAGCCGAAGAGCAGGATCCGGACGATGAAGATGGCGATCACCTGCCGGACGCCGGTGGCCGGGCCGTACTCCTCGACACCGACCCGGTAGCCGTACCCGCCGAGGTAGAGGATGTTCTCCACCATGGCGAAGCCGATCGCGGAGAGCCCGCAGTAGACCAGCCCGTCGGTGATCCCGGAGAACTCCCGGCGGCGGAAGATCAGCAGCAGGATCGGGCCGAGCGCCTTGGTCAGCTCCTCGATGAACGGGGCGACCAGCACGGCGGTCAGCGCCTGCGGCAGCCCCCAGTCCTTGAACAGCCCGGCCGCGGTCTCGTTGACGGTGAGCGAGGCGGCGGTGGCGACCGACGCTCCCCAGGCGAAGCAGAAGGCCAGGTAGAGCAGCGGCTCCGGCTCGTACCGGTCGAGCCAGAGGAAGCAGGCCACCAGGACCGGCACCGGCAGGAGGGCGGCGACCACGCCGACCAGCAACGCCTCCGGCCCGAGGTTCGACCCGAGCTGGATCAGCATGAACACCGCGCAGGCGGCGATCAGCAGCACCACCGCCGCCAGCACGACCAGCCGGCGCCAGCCCAGCCGGCGCAGCGGCATCCGCGGTGCTGCTCCGCCGGGCGCCGGCACCGACTCCGGAGAGGAGGGCGGCGGGACGGGCGCGGGCGGCGACGGCGGCGTACCGCCCGGCGGGGTGTCGGCCATGCGGCCAGCGTAGTCATCCCGGACCGCCCCGGCCGGCCGCATCGGCACTCAGGCCGGCCGGGCCGGGGTACGCCGGCTCAGCCGACCGGGGGTGCGGTGGGCGGTTTCGGGGCGCTGCCCTGCTCGGTGGGGCCGGTGGCCTTCTCCGGCTCGCCGCCGAAGGACCGCCGGACCAGCCGGTTGGCCTCCTCCTGGTCGATGCCGGAGGCCACCATCAGGTCGCTGGCCGTGGTACGCACCTGGGCGATCACCACACTGCCGGAGAAGCCCACCCCCTCGGCGTACGCCCGGCCGGCCTCGCTGACCGCGCGCAGTGACCGTTCCCGCGCCTGTTCCGGCTCGGCGCCGACGGCGAACTCGTGCCGCAGCAGCCGGACCGCCTCCGCCAGGTGGGCGACCGCGTCCGGCATCGGCCCGGGGATGCTCTCCTCGTCCTCGATCATGGTGACCGAGCGGCGGATCAGGGTGCCGCTGTTGCGCATCGCCCGGTCGATCGGGTCGGCCGCCTCGGCGTAGTGGGTCAGCTCGCTGCGCCGGTGCCAGCGCGCCGGGGAGAGGGTGCTGGTCTCCTTGGCGCCCTCGATCGCCTCGGTGAAGGTGGCCAGTTCCTCCTTGTTCTCGCGGAGCCGTTCCAGGGCCCGCTGGGCGCTGGCCCGGTCCCGGTTGCGCAGCGCCTCGGCGGTGATGTCGAGCTGGCCGGCGAGCAAATCCAGGGCTGGGCGGGCGGCCCGGTTGATCACCCGCAGCGGGTTGAGCGGCAGCAGGATGGCGGTCACCAGCAGCGCGATGCCGCCGCCGACGAAGGCGTCCACGAAGCGGGGGAACTCCAGGTTCTGGGTGGACGGACTGAGGGTGACGATCAGGACGGCGGTGGCCGCCGCCTGGATGACGATGGCCACGCTGGCGCCGAAGAAGATGGTCAGCAGGATCGCGGCGGTCACCACCAGCCCGAGCTGCCAGCCGCCGGTGCCGAGGAAGTAGATCAGCACGTCGCCGAGGAACACGCCGACCGCCACCCCGACGATCAGCTCGACGGTGCGTCGCAGCCGCTGGCCGACCGAGGCGGCGAGCGTGCCGACCGCGGAGATCGGCGCGAAGACCGGCTGCGGGTTGCCGAGGAGCTGGTGCGACACCACCCAGGCGAGCGCGGCGGCGAGGCCGGCCTGGACGGCCAGGCCCAGCGTCATCCGTACCCGGTGCAGCCGGTCCTGGAGGGTGGCCCGGCTCCGGTTGCGCAGTTCGGCCACCGCGTCGGCGATCCGGGCGGAGTCCACGTCGGGCCGGCCGTCGCGCAGCCCGGCACGCCGCAACAGCGACGGTCGTCGGTCCCTTGCCACGGCCATGGCGGGGACTACCCGCCCCGGGCGGGGTCAATCCTCGCGCCGCTGCACCGGGCGGCGTCCGCCGGGACCCTCCCCCGCACCCGGTTGATGATCAGCGGGGGACGACCTAACGTTCCCCGCATGGCCGGATCCCCCCTCCTCGACGACCTGCGCGCCGCCCTGGGCGACGCCGCCGTGCTCACCGACCCGGACCTGCTGCGGATGCACAGCCGGGACGAGGCCGACCTCTGCGCGGCGGGTACGCCGCTGGTGGTGACCCGCCCCCGCAGCACCGAGGAGGTGGTGGCGGTGGTCCGCGCCGCCGCCCGGCACGGCGTACCGGTGGTGCCGCAGGGCGCCCGGACCGGACTGGCCGGCGCCGCCAACGCGGTCGACGGCGCGGTGGTGCTGAGCACCGTGGCGATGGACGCGATCCGGGAGATCGACCCGGTCGGCCGGATCGCGGTGGTCCAGCCGGGCGTGGTCAACGCCCAGCTGGCCGGGGCGGTGGCGAAGCAGGGTCTCTACTATCCGCCGGACCCGGGGTCCTGGGAGTCCTCGACCATCGGCGGCAACGTCTCCACCAACGCCGGCGGGATGTGCTGCGTCAAGTACGGCGTGACCACCGAGTACGTGCTCGGGCTGGAGGTGGTGCTCGCCTCCGGCGAGGTGCTGCGGACCGGCCGGCGGACCGCCAAGGGCGTCGCCGGGTACGACCTGACCCGGCTCTTCGTCGGCTCGGAGGGCACCCTCGGAGTGATCACCGAGATCACCGTCTCGCTGCGGCCGGCGCCCGAGGAGTCGCTGACCATGGTGGCGGTCTTCGACTCCACGGCGGCGGCCGGCGCGGCGGTGGCGGACATCGCGGCGAAGGGGTTGACGCCGAGCCTGCTGGAACTGCTGGACCGTACCCACCTGGTGGCGATCGAGGCGTACCGGCCGATGGGCCTGCGGACCGACGCGCAGGCCCTGCTGCTGGCCGCCGCGGACACCGGCGCCCGGGCCGGCGAGGACCTGGCCCGGCTGGCCGAGGTCTGCACCGCGGCCGGCGCCGGCGAGGTGTACGCGGCCACCGACGCGGTCGAGGCGGCGGCGTTGTTGCAGGCCCGCCGGCTCGCCCACCCGGCGATGGAGAAGTTCGCGGCGGACGCCTTCCCGGCCGGCAACGGCGGCCTGGTGATCGACGACGTGGCGGTGCCGAGGGGTTCGCTGGCCGCCCTGCTCGACGGGGTGGCCCGGATCGCGGCGGAGTGCGACGTGCCGATCGGCGTGGTGGGTCACGCCGGGGACGGCAACATGCACCCGAACATCGTGGTGGACCGGGCCGATCCGGCGAGCGTGGAACGCGGCCGGCGGGCCTTCGACGAGATCATGCGGCTCGGCCTGGAGCTGGGTGGCACCTGCACCGGCGAGCACGGGGTGGGGCTGCTGAAGCGGGACTGGCTGGCCCGGGAGATCGGTCCGGTCGGGGTGCGGGTGCACCAGGCGATCAAGGCGGCCCTGGACCCGACGGGCCTGTTCAACCCGGGCAAGGTGCTCTGACCGCAGCGCCGGGACACCACCGGCGCCCCGGCAGGCCCGGCCCGGCGCCCCGGTGGCCGGTCACCGTCGGGGCGCCGTCACCGTCCTGCGCGGCACGGTGTTCGTCGACCAGGTCACCCGGTAGCGGGCGGCGGCGGCCTTCTCGCCGTAGAGCCGCGCCGCGTCCGGGGTCACCGAGAGCCGCCAGTCGAGTTCCTTGTTGGTCTCGAACCAGATCACGCCGATCACGTCGGGATGCCGGGGAAGCTGGCTGAACATCTCCCGGATCCAGGCCGCTCGGCGGCCCTCGGCGTCACTGGCCCCGGTCTCGGTGATGACGATGGGCTTGCGGGTGAACCGGCGGACCTGGTCGAGGGTGTCGTCGAAGATCCGGTCGAAGGACCGGTACCGCTCCACCCCGGCGGTGCCGTAGTAGCCGGACAGGCCGACCCAGTCGACGTACCGGTCACCGGGGTAGAGGCCCGTCAGCGGTTCGGCGCCCGGGTAGGTGACGTTGGCGCTCCACACCCAGATCACGTTCGTCACCCCGACCTGGCGGAAGATGTCGTGCACGTGGCGGTAGGCCCGTACGTAGTCCCCCTCGCGGTTGCCGTTGGACTGCTCGCACCACGGGTACCAGAACCCGTTCATCTCGTGCGCGAAGCGCATCCCCACCGGGTAGCCGAGGCTCTTGAGCCCCTGCGCCCACGAGCGGATGTACTCGTCGAAGTCGCCGCCGGCGATCCGGGACAGCCGGTACGCGGGCTGCTCGCCGTGGCTGCGGGCCCGCCCGGTCGCGAGGTAGTCCCACGGCTCCCACGCCACGATCGGCAGCATGTTCCGTTCGGCGACCCGGTCGAACACCGCCCGGTCGAACGGGTTGTGCGCCCAGCCCTGGGCGAACTGGAACGCGGCCGGCCGGTGGCCCGTCGCCTCCGTGTACGCCGAGAGCGGCGTGAAGTCGTACGGGCCGTGCTCGGTCTGGATGCCGAGGAACACCTTGCCCTTCGGCGGGAAGGGCGTCGGCGGGTTCGGCGAGCGGGTCGCGTCGACCGAGGCGCCGGGCTCGACGCCTGCGTCGACGGCCCCGGACTGACCGGTCCGCCCGCGCAGCACCAGGAAGGCCGCGCCGGCCACGACGGCCAGCACCAGGACCAGGAGCGTGATCTGCCACGTCACCGGTCTCCGCACGTCTCCTCCGCCCTGTGCCTCGGCCCGCGGGACCGGAGCCGATCGATCGGGGTCAGGAACTCGGTCTCCGCGTCCGGGCCGGCGGACCGCCGCGCGGGTGGGAGGAACTCGGTCGGTCCGTCGACCGGGCGACGGACGGGCGGCTGGGCCTCGGTCGGTCCGTCGACCGGGCGACGGACGGGCGGCTGGGCCTCGGTCGGCCCGTCGACCGGGCCACGGACACGTGGCAGGACGTCGGTGGGCGCGTCCGGGTCGACCCGGCGCAGCACCTCGGTCCGTTGGTCGGCCCGGTTCACCTGCCGAGGCACCCGGTTGCGCGGATTGGCCGGCCAGCGCGGGCCGGCGACGGGCGCGGACCGTTCCGGCCGGCGCCGATGACCGTCCGCCGGCACCGTGTACCCGTCCTGCCACACCATCGACTCCCGGCCGTGCCACTCGTGGTGCCCGGCGTCGTCGTAGTAGACCTGCCAGTCCGCCGCGAGCGGTCCGGTCAGCGCGCGGGCCGTGCCGCGAACCGTGGCGGCGGCGGGCCGCGCCTCGGCCCGGGCCGTGAGCGCCGAGGTCAGCGCGATGATCGGCGGCGCGATCCCGGTGAACAGGGTGAGCACCGACCAGAACCGCAGGGCCGTGTAGTCGTGGTCGAAGACGAAGCTGACGGCGAGCAGGGCGGCGGCCAGAGCGGCCCAGACCAGGTGCAGCCGGAAGGTGCCCAGGGACTCCGCCGTACGCAGCTTGCCCTTGGCGGTCACCGCGTAGGTCAACGGCCGGCGGAGCAGGGCGGCGATGCCGGCGGCCACGTAGACCGGGCCGGCGAACAGGGCCAGCGCCATCCCCGGCATGCCCACCTCGACCCGCTCGTGCTCGGCCAGGTTGAACCGGCGCAGCCAGAACCACATGAGGAACCAGCTGCCCAGGCTCGCCCCCCACAGGGTCAGCCAGGTGCCGCCGTCGAGTTCGATCGAGGCGACCCCGAACAGCAGGTAGAACGCGGTGGCCAGGTTGCCCAGCAGCAGGCCGGTCGCCACGCTCGGGTAGTAGAACTGGACGCAGCCGTAGAGCAGCCGCTGCCGGAACGTGAGCCCGGCGCGGACCTGACGCTTGCCGGTCAGCAGGATCTCCCAGATCCCGTACGCCCACCGCTTCTGCTGGTTGAAGTAGTCGGCCCAGGACGTCGGCCCCTCGCCGACGGCCAGCACGTCCGGGGTGTAGACGCCCTTCCACCGGTTCCCGGTGGCCTCGTTGGTCGAGGACTGCACCACCATGCTGGTCAGGTGGTCCTCGATGATCGAGTCCTGGTAGCCGCCGATCTGCCGCCAGGCGGCCGGCCGGTAGAGGTGGTTCGTGCCGATCAGCAGCGGCGCGTCCAGCCCGTTGCCGCCGCGTTCGACGACCCCGCTGAACAGGTACTGCTGCACCGAGGCGCCGTGGGCCACCCAGTTCTCGTACATGTTGCCGTACACCTGCGGCGCGACCACGAACGCGACGTCGGGGTCGCGGAAGAAGCCGATGGTGCGTTCCAGGAAGCAGGGCAGCGGGACGTGGTCGGGGTCCATCTGGGCGACCACGTCGTACCTGTGCTCGTGCTCGGCCCGCCAGGAGTTGTGGTTGCCCGCCTTGGACCTGGCCCGGAACTCCCCCTCGGGCTGGTTGTACTCCGGGCGGCCCTTACGGCTGAAGTGGTGCACGCCCAGCCGGGCCGCCATCGCCTTGACGGCGGGGTCGTCCCCCTCGTCGAGGATCCACACGTCGACCGACCCGCAGTAGACGATCTGCTGCATCTTGCGCAGGGTCCGCTCGACGATCTCGATGGGTTCCTTGCTCGGCACGATCGTGGTCAACAACGCCACCCGCAGGCCGACCGGCGGATCCATCGGCACCGGGTCCTTGGCGTTCATGGCGAACACCCAGACGGCGACGTTCTGGCCGAGCCGGATCAGCTCGACCACGATCACCAGGCCGAAGCCGAACCGGGCGAGCCAGAGCGCCGGGCCGTCGAGCCCTCCGTTCCAACCCGGGATGTGCTCCGGGCGGAGCAGCCACAGGATGAAGACCGCGGCGGTGGCCGCGTTCAGCAGGATCAACAGGGTGAGCACCGCGTGCTCCCAGCGGGCCGCCACCCGGCGGAACCGCACCGGCTGGTCGGGCCGGTCGGGAGCGACCAGCGGGCCGGCGGTGGTGGCGCAGCCGACGTAGGCCCGCCGCGCGGTCAGGTTGGAACGTCCGACGTCGGACTTCATCGGTGGTCTCCTCGAATCGGCGTCGAACGGTCGGCCCGGGACGGGCCAGGAGTACGCAGGCGCACGCTGGTCACCGGTTCCGGACCATCAGCGCCAGGGTCAGTCCCGTCGGCCGCCACACCTGCTCGGTCCGGTAACCGGAGCGGAGCACCTTCTCCTTCTCCGCGCCGAGCCCCTGCACGGGGTCGTCCAGCTCCCGCAGCCGCACCACCCACACCCGGCCCGGCTTACCGAGGCAGCGGGACACCTCGGCACACTCCCCGGCGAGCAGCACGCCGTCGGTGCGGGGTGGCCGGGCGAGCAGCGGGTCGGTGGGGCGCCGGTCGGCCGGCACATAGTGCTCGACCAGGTCACGGGTGGTCCAGCCGCCGTCCGGTTCGGCGGCGGCGTAGACGGCGGCGTCGCCGGGCGTGACCCGCTCGGTCAGGATGTCCGCCACCACCCGGGTCGCCTCGTCATGTCCGTCGACCTGGCGGAGGCCGACGTGCGCGGTCGCGCCGAGCGCCAGCACGCCGGCGAGGGCCGTCACGGCCAGCGCCGGCCGTACCCGGGACAGGGCGACGCCGGCCAGCAGGGCCCAGGCGGGCAGGGTGAAGATCAGGTAGCGGGGCAGGAACAGTGGCAGCCAGATGGAGGCCGCCGCGAGGGCGAACGGCGGCAGCACGGCCCAGGCGGTGTAGACCGCCGCCGGGTGGCGTAGCGGCAGGCTGAACAGCGACAGCGCAATCACCAGCAGGCCGACGGCCAGCGTGCCGAAGAGCACCGTGCCGTACGACCCGAAGGTGGCGTCGCTCAGGCCGGGGATGTACGCGACCTGACTGCGCTGGGCCGAACCGAACCAGATCAGCGGGACTGCCGGCAGCGCGCCCAGCGCGGCGCCCAGGAGCCAGTGCCACAGCGCCTCCCGCCGCCAGGCGAGCACGCTCCAGCCGTGCGCCACCAGCAGCAGCAACCCGATCAGGTGCAGCATGCCGAGCAGGGCCAGCGCGAGGGCGTACGCCAGCGTCCGGGGCAGGGTCGGCCGGTCCACGAGCCGTACCAGCAGCAGGGTCGCCAGCACGGCGGCGAAGACGGTCAGCGCGTACGGCCGGGCCTCCTGGGCGAACCGGGTGGCGGACGGGAACGCGACCAGCAGCAGGCCGGCGAGCAGGCCGGTGCGGGGCCCGACCAGGCGGGAGCCGAGCCGGCCGGTGAGGGCGGCGGCCCCGACCATCGCGGCCAGGGACGGCAGCCGCAGCGCCAGGTCCGACGTTCCGGCCACTTCCGCCCAGGCGCGCATGAGGACGTAGTAGGGGGCGAGGACCGCGTCGACGTACCGCAGCACCGGCCACATGTCGGCCCACGACGTCGTGGTCATGCCCCAGGTGGCGAGCTCGTCGGTCCAGAGCGCCGGGCGGGTCAGGAAGACCCCGCCGACCAGCGCCATGGCCAGCGCCGGGACCAGCCAGGCCACGGTCCGGGCGGCGCGCGGCTCCTCGCGGGCGGCGAGTGCGGATCGGGAGAGCCGTTCGCCCCACGGGTCGGTGAGATCCATCCGGCTCACCGCCCGGATCATCATCGTCGTCGACTCGAGGCGGCCAGGCCCGGTCCGTTGTCCCGGGATGGTCGGTTGGTCCTTGTCCGGCTCCCCGGATCTACGCCTCGGCGCCGATGTATACCCCACGCGTCACAAGCGTGCCTGATCAACTTGCCCGCACCATGGTTCGGGCGAGTGACCTTCGCCTCCCCTTTCCGCAGGTCAGGGGGCTAGGCGGTGGGTTCGGCGGGGGTGGCCTGGGTGAGCAGCAGCAGGATCTCGTTGGCGACCGGCGGCCGTTCCTCCCCCGGGCAGTCCTGCGAGGTGATCAACCCGGCGGCGGTGACCAGGCTGGAGGTCAGGGCGTCGATGCAACTGGCCCGGTACTGCCGCGACTGGTCGGTCTCCCCGGCCAGCCGCGGGTCGGCGAGCAGCCGGTGCAGCCGCTGCACCTGGTCCGGGTCGAGGGCGCCGGTCGAGGACACCCCGTCGCCGGCGCAGTCGTCGCACTCCCAGCGGCCGTCGGCGGCGACGTTGAGGGTGCGCAGCGGGCCGTCGGAGCCCAGCTTTTGCACCAGGCTGACCCGGTCGGTCGCGGAACCCGCTCCGGTGCCGCTCACCGCGGGCGCGGCGACCGCCCCGCCCCGTCGGGCGGGGCCGAGCGAGCAGGCGGTGAGTGTCGTGGCGGCCAGCAGGACGGCGGCGGAGAGCGGGACGACGCGCGACCGGAAGGGGTGAGCCACTCGCCGGAAATTACCGTACGACGGGAATTGCGCATAGCGGCCGACCGGTTCGGACCCTCCGTCGGCCAGTCGGGTGGGATCGGTCAGCGGGACGAGGACGGCAGTTCGACGCTGTCGCCGTCGCCACCCCGGTCGGCGGCGAAACCCCGGACGTCCGGAGCGCCGAGCCGCGCCGCGTCCGCCGCGGCGTCGTCCACCATGGACTGCGACTGCCGCTCCGCGGCCACCCGCGCCCGGTAGTGGGACACCTCACGCTCCCGGGTGGACTCGTCCCAGCCCAGCACGGCGCCCATCAGCTCCGCGGTGTGCCCCGCCGACTCCAGGCCGCGGTGGCTGGTCTCGAAGGAGATCCGGGTACGCCGGGTGAGCACGTCCTCCAGGTGCAGCGCCCCCTCCGCGCGGGTCGCGTACGTCACCTCGGCCGCCAGGTATTCCGGCGCCCCGGCCAGCGGCGCGGCGAGCAGCGGCTCGGCGTCGATCAGGGCCAGCAGCTCCAGGGTGAGCGTGCCGTACCGCTCCAGCAGGTGCTCCACCACGCCGACCGGCACCCCGTGCCGGCGGGCCAGGTCGGCCCGGTCCCGCCACATCGCCGCGTACCCGTCGGCGCCCAGCAGCGGCAGGTCCGCGGTCCGCGACGGGCGGGCGCCGCCCAGCCGGCGGACCGCCCGGTCCACCACGTCGGAGGCCATCACCCGGTACGTCGTGTACTTGCCGCCAGCCACCAGCAGCAGCCCGAGCATCGGCTCGAAGACGGCGTGCTCCCGGGACAGCTTGGAGGTGGAGTCCGCCTCGCCGGCCAGCAGCGGACGCAGCCCGGCGTAGACGCCCTCGATGTCGTCGGTGGTGAGCGGCTTGTCCAGCACCGTGTTGACCTGGTCGAGCAGATACTGGATGTCGCGGGCGGTGGCCGACGGATGGGACCGGTCCAGCTGCCAGTCGGTGTCCGTGGTGCCGATGATCCAGTGCCCGCCCCAGGGGATCACGAAGAGCACGCTGGTGGCGGTCCGCAGGATCAGCCCGGTCTCGCCGGTGATCGCCGAGCGGGGCACCACCAGGTGCACCCCCTTGGAGGCCCGGACCCGGATGCCGGGGCGCAGCCCGACGTCGTTGAGCATCCGCGACATGTCGTCGCTCCACACGCCGGTGGCGCCGATGACCGTGCGGGCGCGTACCTCGAACTCGGCGTCCGGGGAGCCGGCGGGCGCCTCCAGGTCGCGGACCCGGACCCCGGTCACCTCGCGGGCCTGGCGGACCAGGCCGACCGCCCGGGCGCTGGTCACCACGGTGGCGCCCAGGCTGGCCGCGGTGCGGGCCAGGGTGACCACCAGCCGGGCGTCGTCGACCTGGCCGTCGTAGTAGCGGATCGCCCCGGCCAGGGTGTCCCCGCGCAGGCTGGGGAAGGCCCGGCGGGCCCCCTCCCGGGTCAGGTGCCGGTGCAGCGGCATGCCCCGCCCGCCGCCGAAGATCCCGGCGAAGGCGTCGTAGACGGCGACCCCGGCGCCGTAGTAGGAGCGGCGGAACAGCCGGGCCGGCAGGTCGCGCAGCCGCTCCCCGGCGGGGAGCGGGACCAGGAACGGGATCGGCCGGACCAGGTGCGGGGCGAGCCGGGTGGCCAGCAGCCCCCGCTCGGTCAACGCCTCGTGGACCAGGTGGAACTCCAACTGCTCCAGGTAGCGCAGGCCGCCGTGGATCAGCTTGCTGGACCGGCTGGAGGTGCCGGCGGCGAAGTCGCGGGCCTCGACCAGGGCCACCTTGAGCCCTCGGGAGGCGGCGTCCAGGGCGGCCCCCGCCCCGGTCACCCCACCCCCGATGACCAGCACGTCGAACTGCTCGGTGCGGAGTCTGCGCAGGTCAGCCTCGCGGCGCTGCGGCGAGAGCTGGCCGGCGGCGGATCGGGTCACGTTGGGGTCGCGCACCCGTCCACGGTAACCGTCCGGGCCCGACGGCGACACGCCCCGCCAGCCAACCGATCACCCGTCGCCGTCGCGTGGGCTCCGGCCGGTCGGCTGGAGGGCCGGTCCGGCGATGAAGTGCGCGCTTCGCCCGCTACCCTCGCCTCGGAGTAGCAGGCCAGCTCGTTCGAGCCGCTCCAGTTGGCCGCGCGCTCCGGTGTAGGTCAGCCCCGTGAGGGCTGAGTGGTCTCCTGACGAGTACCGGTCGTGGCTGGCCAACCACCGCCGTGCCACGTCCTCGGCACCGGCCAGGTCCGGCCGGACGTAGGACAGCACGCCACGACGCCGCAGGACCTCGTTCCCCGCACTCTCGTCGACCACCGACACCGCTTCGTCGGTCAGCACCCACACGTCCTTGTACCGCTTGATCAGCGAGGCCTCGCCCACCACGCAGTCCGCCGCGACCTCCAGCGCCTCGGCCGCCTCGGCCTCGCCGCGTTGCAGGATCCGGGTGAGATGCAGCGCCGTGGTGAAGGGTTCGTGCAGGAGGGTGTGAACGATCAGGGCCACCTTCACGTCCCGCTGGCGGACCTCGGGCCGGATGCCGGCCATCAGGTTCATCACCGGAACCACGGGCGAGCCACCGACCAGCCGCACCCGCACCCGTGGGCCCGCCTCCTCCCGCAGCAGGGGCGGTCGGTGGCCGAGCACGACCATGTCGCGGTACATCCGATCGACGCCCAACCCCTGCTTCTCCACCAGCCGCAGCGCGCGGAAGAGGTCGGCGAGCGCCGGATACCGCGCATAGCGCTGGGTCAGGGCGGTGTCGGAGGTGATCCCGCCGGCGAATCCCCCGGGGCTGACCACCTCGATGGCGGAATCCTCCTCGATCCAGGTGACGGCCACCGGGTCGGACTGCATCCAGTCCCGGTGGACCACCCCGTTCAGCACCGCCTCACGAACCGCCCCTGGCGGCAGCTGACGGACGTAGTTCTGGGCGAAGCCCGGACCGGCGGTGAGCCGCACCGCCTTGTTCAGGGTGTCCAGCCGCTCGTCCACCAGGGCGATCTGTTCCAGCAGGCTGAGGCCGACCATCTGCCGGGGAGCACTCAACAGTTCACCGCCTTCGACGTCCCAGACGGACAGGCTGATGTGGGTCCGATCGGCCGGGCAGAAGGTCAGGGCCCCGGCGGCGGTGAGCCGACCGTCCGGCCGAAGGACGCCGAGGGACCGCAGGAGGTCGCCCGTGGTGCCACCGATCTCCGCGGCGGCATCCGCGTCACCCGCGGCGAGGTAGCGGCGGGCGACGGCGACCGCCCCGGGGGAGACGTCGGCCTCCGTCCGCTGGGTCACCTGAGCCATCGGATCGTGCCCGGCGCTCAGCTGTCGGTGCAGCCACCACTCGGCACGGTCCACCCCGACGCAGTGTCCCCCTGTCCGCCACCGGATGCGTCCGTTGAGGTCCTCCACCGGCTCGCGCGCCTCGGCCACGTAGAGCACGAGCAGTCGTACGCCCTCGACGCGCCGTTCCTCGACGGCGGAAGCGACGCCGACGTGTTCGTAGACGCGGTGCCGCAACCATTCAGCGTCCAGCCCTGCGCCGAGCAGCTGGCCGGTGCGATCCTCGACGCCGACCAGCAGGGCGCCCCCGCCGGGGGTGTTCGCCATGCAGGTCACCTCGTTGGCCAGCTGGCGGGCCGCCTCCTGATTGTGCGGCTCGCCGACCAGGAGGCTGCCGCCGCGACCCCGCCGGCCGGCCTCTTCCTTGCAGTCGACCTTCTCCCGCTCGGCGAGGGTCGGCAGCACACCGGCGCGCAACTTGGCGAGCACCCCGTCGACCAGCACGCGCAGGTGCTCGCGGGCTTCCACCAGGTCCGAACCGGGACTGAATGACGACATGTCCCCACGGTACACGTCCTACTTACAATTTGGCGGCACCCTAAATTGCAACTTGACCCGCCGAACTCACCGAGACCTTTCCTTTACGGCCCACCGTCGTACGGTTTCGGGGTGTACGCCATGCCGCCACCCCCGCCCGCCGTCGAGAACCGCCCGTCCGGGCCGTGGCCCGTGGTGGCCGCCGTGCTGGCCGGCCTCTGGACCGTCCCGGTGGTGGTGCTCCCGCAGGTCGCCGGCTGGCTGGTCGAGCAGATCGTGGCGAACCAGGGCGGCGGCCGCCCGCTCTGGCTCTGGCCGGTGGTCGCCCTGGTCACCGTGCTGCTGGTCGGCCTGCCGGCCCTGCTGCTGGCGCTGCTGCCCCGGTCGGTGGCGGTCCGGGCCACCGGCCGGGTGTGGCTGGGCGCCGTCCTGACCTCGGGTGCCCTCGCGGTGTGGCGGCTGCTGCCGCTCGTGCACCACGAGGCGTACCTGGCGGCGCTGGCCGGCACCGCCGCGCTGGGCGCGCTGGTGCTGACCCGGCTGGCCCGCCGGCGTACCCCGGGAGTGGCCCCGGCGGGCGGCCGGCGGCCGGGCCCGGTGACCCTGCTCGCCGTGGCGGCCGGCCTGGCCCTGCTGCTCCCCTGGCTCGGGCTCGGAGCGTTGGGCGGCCTGCTGGAGACGGTGCTCGCCGGGCTGGCCGCCGCCGCGGTCGGCGCGCTCGCCGCGGCGCTGCTCGACGCCGGCTTCTGGGCGGCGTTCACGGTCGGCGAGCCACCGCGGCCGGCCCGGCTGGTGCTGATCGGCGGCCTGGTCGCCGGGGTGGCGCTGTTGCTCGTCGCCGCCGGCACCGGACAGTCCGGGGTGCAGCTGCCGGCCCTGCTCACCGTGCCGCCGGCCGGTTTCCTGGCGGCCGCGCTGCACGTCGCGTCCCGCCGCGCCGGCGACCGGGGCGGACGCGCCGCGGTCGGCTGGCCGGTCGGGCTG
This sequence comes from Micromonospora siamensis, assembly GCF_900090305.1. Classification (NCBI taxonomy): domain Bacteria; kingdom Bacillati; phylum Actinomycetota; class Actinomycetes; order Micromonosporales; family Micromonosporaceae; genus Micromonospora; species Micromonospora siamensis. Next base: position 128,829 of record NZ_LT607751.1, read on the forward strand.
GCCGTGCTCGGGCCGCTGGCCTTCACCGACCCCGAGGAGATCTCGCTGCCGCTGCTCACCGGGCGGGACGTGCCGTGGTGGACGGCAGTGGCGACCGCGGCCGGGCTGGGCGCCGCGCTGCTGCTCGCCGTCGGGTACGGCGTGCTGCTCGCCCGTCGCCGGGCCGGCGTGCCGTCCCGGCGGGTGGCCGCGACGGCCGCGCTGGTGCTGCTCGCCGCCGCCGTCCTGGTCGACGTCGTGCCGGGCCACCCCGGGCTGTACGGCGAGCGGCTGCTGGTGGTGCTGCGCGCCCAGGCCGACCTGAGCGGTGTGCCGGCCGGGGCGCCCGGGCGGGCCGGCCGGGACGCCCGGGCCGCCGAGGTCTACCGGCGGCTGGTGGAGACCGCCGACCGCAGCCAGGCGGACCTGCGCCGGCAGCTCACCCGGCTGCACCTCAACCCGACGCCGTACTACCTGGTCAACGCGATCGAGGTGGACGGCGGCCCGGGGGTACGCGCCTGGCTGTCGAGCCGTCCCGAGGTGTCCCGGGTGCTGGTCAGCCAGCGGCTCCGCCCGCTGCCGGCTCCCGCGCCGCCGGCCCGCGGCGACCGGCCCGCCCCACCGGCCCGGAGTGGAACATCCGGCTGATCGGCGCCGACCGGGTCTGGACCGAGCTGGGGGTGACCGGCGCCGGGGTGGTGGTGGGCAGCTCCGACTCGGGGGTCGACGGCACGCACCCGGCGCTGGCCGCCGGTTTCCGGGGCGGCGACGACTCCTGGTACGACCCGTGGGAGCACACCCGCCGCCCCACCGATCGGCAGGGGCACGGCACCCACACGGCGGGCAGCGCGGTCGGGCGCGACGGCATCGGGGTGGCGCCGGGCGCCCGTTGGGTGGGCTGCGTCAACCTGGACCGCAACCTCGGCAACCCGGGCTACTACCTCGACTGCCTCCAGTTCATGCTGGCGCCCTTCCCGCCCGGCGGCGACCCGTTCACCGACGGCCGGCCCGGCCGGGCACCGGACGTCCTCACCAACTCGTGGGGCTGCCCGCCGGTCGAGGGTTGCGACGCCGCGGCGCTGCGGCCGGCCACCGCCGCGCTGGAGTCCGCCGGGATCATGGTGGTCGCCGCCGCCGGCAACTCCGGGCCGGGCTGCGGCACCGTCGCCGACCCGCCGGCGCCCTACCCGGACGTGCTGACCGTGGGGGCGGTGGACCGGGAACGCCGGGTCACCGACTTCTCCAGCCGGGGTCCGACCGCGGGTGGCGCCGGCAAACCGGACCTGGTCGCCCCGGGCGCGGCGGTGCTCTCCGCGATGCCCGGCGGCGGGTACGCGACCCTGGACGGCACCTCGATGGCGACGCCGCAGGTGGCCGGGGTGGTGGCGCTGATGTGGTCGGCGAACCCGGCGCTGGTCGGTGACCTGACCCGGACCCGGGCGATCCTGCGGGACACCGCCGCCCCGGTGCCGGCGACGACCGAGGGCCGGTGCGGTGGCACCGCCGACGTCTCCGGCGCCGGCCTGGTCGACGCGTACGCGGCGGTGCGGGCGGCGCGGACGGTCCGCTGACCGAGGGATGTCGCCCGCCCGCCCGGATGCCCTAGGGTCGGCGGCCATGGACACGGAGATCACCGTCGGCGAGCTGACCGCCGAGCAGACGCCGGCCGTGGTCGCCCTCTGCGAACGGGCGCTGGACCTGCCCGAGGACGCCACCGAGGCGGCAGCCGTCGTGGACACCGTCTGGACCCGGGCCGCCGCCGCCCGCCCGGTGGTCGGGCTCGGGGCGTACGCGGGGACGGAGCTGGTCGGGGTGCTGGTCGGCTCGATCTCGGGCGAGGACCCGCGGCTCGGGCACGTGGACCTGGTCGCGGTGGCCCCGGACCGGCGCCGCCGGGGCGTCGGGCGGGCCCTGCTGGCGGCGGCGGAACGCCTGCTGGCCGAGCGGGGCGCGACGGAGCTGCTGCTGGCCGGCAACCCGCCGTACTACGCCTGGCCCGGCATCGACGTCCGGTACACCCCGGCGGTCTGCCTGGCGCTGGCGCTCGGCCACCGGCAGGACCGTACGGCGTGGAACATGACCGCCGACCTGACCGACGGCTCCCCCGCGCTGCGCCCGACCGACGACGCCGAGCGGCGGCTGGCCGAACGGGGCGTGGCCGTACGCCGGGCCGAGCCGGCGGACCTGCCGGCGCTGACCGCGTTCGCCCGGTCGGTCTTCGGCGGGGCGTGGGACGGCGAGCTGGCCGGCTCGGTGGGCCGCCCCGGCGCGGGCGCGCACCTGGCCGAGCGGAACGGCGCGATCCTCGGCTTCGCCGCGTACGGGTCGGCCCGGCCGAGCTGGTTCGGGCCGATGGGCACCGCCCCGGAGGCGGCCGGTTCCGGCATCGGCGGGGTGCTGCTGCGGCGCTGCCTGCGCGACCAGCGGGCCGCCGGCCTGTCGTCGGCGCAGATCGGCTGGGTGGGGCCGGTGCCGTTCTACTCGGGCAGCGCGGGCGCCCGGATCGAGCGGGTCTTCCTGCTGTACCGCCGCACGATCGGATAACTCCGGTTTCGCCGCTGCCGGGCGTCGGCACCCCCTACCGTTTCGGTAGGAGGAGGCGGCGATGGCCACGGACGACGAACAGCTCGACGAGGGGCGGCGCGGCACCTGGCCGGAGGTCGGCGGCGGGCCCGCGAAGCTGCCGTTCGACCAGCGCGACTACGGCGACGCCGAGCAGCTGGCCGAGCTGACCGGCGCCGACGAGCCGGCCGGCGACGAACCGCTGGCGGTCGACGAGCCGGTCCGGATTCCACCGCCGGACTGAGTCGACCCGCACGAGCCGGACACACGGAAGGGGGCGGACCGCTGACGCGGCCCGCCCCCTTCCGGCGTACTGGATGGAGCTGGACTCAGAAGTCCATGTCCCCGCCACCCGGGCCAGCCGGGGCGGCCGGGGTCTTCTCCGGCTTGTCCGCGACGACGGCCTCGGTGGTGAGGAACAGCGCGGCGATCGACGACGCGTTCTGCAGCGCCGAACGGGTCACCTTGGCCGGGTCGATGATGCCCGCGGCCAGCAGGTCCACGTACTCACCGGAGGCGGCGTTGAGGCCGTGCCCGGCGTCGAGGTTGCGAACCCGCTCGACGACGACGCCACCCTCGAGGCCGGCGTTGACGGCGATCTGCCGCAGCGGGGCGTCCAGCGCGACCTTGACGATGTTCGCGCCGGTCGCCTCGTCACCGGTCAGGTCCAGCTTGTCGAAGGCGGTCTTGCCGGCCTGCACCAGCGCCACGCCACCACCCGGGACGATGCCCTCCTCGACGGCGGCCTTCGCGTTGCGAACGGCGTCCTCGATGCGGTGCTTGCGCTCCTTGAGCTCGACCTCGGTGGCCGCGCCGACCTTGATCACCGCAACACCGCCGGCCAGCTTGGCCAGGCGCTCCTGCAGCTTCTCCCGGTCGTAGTCGGAGTCCGACTTGTCGATCTCGGCCCGGATCTGGTTGACCCGGCCCTGGATCTGCTCGGCGTCACCGGCACCGTCGACGATGGTGGTCTCGTCCTTGGTCACCACGACCTTGCGGGCGCGGCCCAGCATGTCGAGGCCGACGGCGTCCAGCTTGAGGCCGACCTCCTCGCTGATGACCTGGCCACCGGTGAGGATGGCGATGTCGGCGAGCATGGCCTTGCGGCGGTCACCGAAGCCCGGCGCCTTGACGGCGACCGACTTGAAGGTGCCCCGGACCTTGTTGACGACCAGGGTCGCCAGGGCCTCGCCCTCGAGGTCCTCGGCGATGATCAGCAGCGGCTTGCCCGACTGCATGACCTTCTCCAGGATCGGGAGCAGGTCCTTCACCGAGGAGATCTTGCTGTTGACGATGAGCAGGTAGGGGTCGTCGAAGACGGCCTCCATGCGCTCCGGGTCGGTCATGAAGTACGCGGAGATGTAGCCCTTGTCGAAGCGCATACCCTCGGTGAGCTCGAGCTCCAGGCCGAAGGTGTTGCTCTCCTCGACGGTGATGACGCCTTCCTTGCCGACCTTGTCCATCGCCTCGGCGATGATCTCACCGACGGTGTTGTCACCGGCGGAGATGGAGGCGGTGGAGGCGATCTGCTCCTTGGTCTCCACGTCCTTGGCGAGCTTGAGCAGCTCCTCCGAGACGCTGGCCACGGCGGCCTCGATGCCCCGCTTCAGGGCCATCGGGTTGGCGCCGGCGGCCACGTTGCGCAGGCCCTCACGGACCAGGGCCTGGGCCAGGACGGTCGCCGTCGTCGTGCCGTCACCGGCAACGTCGTCGGTCTTCTTGGCGACCTCCTTGACCAGCTCGGCGCCGATCTTCTCGTACGGGTCCTCGAGCTCGATCTCCTTGGCGATGCTCACACCATCGTTGGTGATGGTGGGGGCACCCCACTTCTTCTCGAGCACAACGTTGCGGCCCTTGGGGCCGAGGGTCACCTTCACGGCGTCGGCGAGCTGGTTCATGCCCCGCTCGAGGCCGCGGCGCGCCTCTTCGTCGAACGCGATCATCTTGGCCATACGGCGTTGTCCTCCTGGACACTCACGGGCCACCCGAGTGTGTGTCCCGGATGGGCCGCCTGGTGTACGCACCTTGGGACGTCGCCACCTGGCGACGACGACGTCCTTCGGCCGGGCCGGATAGCCCGCGACGACCGGCCGTGTGCCGAACCGACGTCTCCAACGCCGGCGCGACCATGGCCCCACCGTCCCGACCATTGGCACTCACCGTACGGGAGTGCCAATGACTTGTTTAGCACTCTCCCCTGCCGAGTGCAAGCACGAACGCCTCCGGTCAGCCGAGTTCCCCGGCCAGCCGGGCGGTGTTCACCGGCCCCTCCTGTCCGCGCTGTTCGGCGTACGTCACCACCAGGCCGACCTGCTGCACCAGGTAGGCCGGCACGGAGAGCAGGGCGGCGACGACCAGCGCCACGAACAGCCCGGCCGCCGTGGCGGGCGAGGCGAACGGGTCCGGGCCGGCCGCCGACGTGGCGATGTTCTCCACCACCGAGGTGACGACGCTGAAGAGGATCACCACCACACCCACCAGGCTGATCCGGCCGAGCACCATGCCCAGCCGGTCGTGGAACATCCGGAACGACCGGCCGATCGGATTCTCCCGCTCGTAGAGGTAGATCGGGGTGACCAGGCTCAGCGCGAAGGCGAGGTAGATGCCGGGCAGGAAGCAGAAGCAGAAGCCGACCGCCATCAGCAGGCCGGCCAGCAGGGTCCAACCCCAGAGGCCGAGCGCCCGCCGGAAGCCGTAGCGCAGCGCGCCGCCGACGGTCACCGCCTCACCCAGCGCCTGCCGGGTCACCGCCCAGCTGCCGGCGGCCCAGCCGGCCGCCTGCAACAGGCCGAAGAGCAGGCTGCCCAGGCCGATGACCGCCCCGAAGAGGGCGAGGTCGGTGAAGAAGCCGTCCGGCAGCGGGACCTGGCCGTCGGCGGACGGCGCCGTCGCCGTCGCCAGCCCGTCGGTCGGGAGCAGCACCAGCGAGAGTACGGAGATCGCCAGCGCCGGCACGCCCTGGGTCACCAGCAGCACCAGCGTCAGCACGCGCCAACTGCGCCGCAGCGCGGCGAGGCCCCGGTTCCACCAGCCCTCCAGGCCCCCGTTTGGCGGGTTGACCAGCGGGTCCTGCGGGTCCCAGGCGGCGCCGCCCGGCCAACCGGGCCCGTACGGCGGCACGGCCCCGCGCAGCGGGTCGCCGTACGGCTGGCCCGGCGGGTAGGCGCCATACGGCTGGCCACCGTAGGGCTGGCCCGATGGGTAGGCGCCATACGGCTGGCCGCCGTGCGGCTGGCCGCCATACGGCTGGCCCCCGTGCGGCTGGCCGCCGTGCGGCTGGTCCGGCGGGTAGACGCCGTAGGGCTGGCCCGGCGGGTAGACGCCGTAGGGCTGGCCCGGCGGCTGGCCCTGGTAGGGCGGGTAGCCGGGCGGGAATCCGCTGGGCGCCGACGGGTTCCCCGGCAGCACGCCGGTCGGCGGGAACACGGTCGGCTGCGGCGCGGTGGGCTGCGGCGCGGTCGGCTGCGGCGCGGTCGGGTCGACGGGCAGGGGCGCGGTCGGATCCGCCGGCAGGGGCGCGGTCGGATCGGGCCGTCCCGCCACCCCGTCAGTCGGCCGAGCGGCGTCGTCCGGCTCGCCGGGTACGGCTCCGGGTGGGGGCTGGTCGGACATGGAGCCTCCTCAGCGGCATGGGCTGGAACGGCTCATGATCTTCCCTGGTGCGGCCCCGCCGCGCAGCCCCCGTTCTCCGGCGGCCACGGCGGCGAACCGCCACATCGGCCCGGTGCACCCCCTGCGGGCGCCGGCCCCGGTCAGGCGATGACGCGGACCCGCTCGGCCTGCGGCCCCTTCTGACCCTGGGCGATCTCGAACTCGACCCGCTGGCCGTCGTCGAGTGCCTTGTAGCCGTCCATCTCGATCGCGGAGAAGTGGACGAACACGTCCTGCCCGCCGTCGACGGCGATGAAGCCGTAGCCCTTTTCGGAGTTGAACCACTTCACGGTGCCCTGTGCCACGGTGCACTTCCTCACTCTGCGCGGCGTTCCACAACCCACGGGACACCGGCCGGGCCGGCGCACCGGGAGCCACCATTTCGGCGATCGACGACGGCCGCTGATTCGGTGACCGAAATCGCACGCTACACGAGGAGTGACGACGGCGCACGACCACAAAACTGGGCATACAGGACGGGCTCCGCCCCTCGACGTATCGTCGACCATCGCTGCGGTATGCATGCGGCATGACCCGTACCCCGGCCGTTCCCGGCCCGGACCGGCCTGCACGCGCAGCCGGCGATCCCGGCGCCCGGCCGGCCACCGTCCGCCGGGTGCGGCCGGCGGACGGCGCGCGGATGCGGGCGCTGCGCCTGGAGATGCTGGCTGACTCCCCGCTGGCCTTCCTGGAGACGATCGCGGACGCCGCCGCCCGGCCGCACGCCGACTACTGCGCCCGGATCGCCGCGGTCTCGGCGGGCTGCCACACCGCGCAGTTCGTCGCGGACCCGGGCGGCCGGCTCGTCGGGCACGCCGGCGGCGTCGCCGTGCCGCAGGAGCCCGGCCTGACCGTCGTGTACGCCGTCTACGTCACCCCGGCCCGCCGGGGCGCCGGCCTGCTCGGTGACCTGGTCGAGGCGGTGGCCGCCTGGTCCCGGTCCTGCGGGCGGCCGGAGCTGATGCTGGAGGTGGTGGTCGGCAACGACCGCGCCTACCGGGCGTACCAGAAGCTCGGCTTCACCGACACCGGCGTCCGCGTCCCCCACCCCACCGTCCCCGCTCTGCAGGAACTCCAGATGCGCCGCCCCGCCTAGGGCGTTCAGGTGCGTCCGTCGTCGCTCCGGCGACGACAGACCCACCCCCGACGGCACGAGTGGAACGCCATGGACGTCAACCGGTCCCGGTGACCGCCATGACGTTCCACCGAAGCGTCAGGCAGAGCGCCGCTCCGGAAGGGCCGGCCAGATCCACCCGCTCCCGGGGACCCGACGCGAGGCAGCACCTCGGAAGCCCCACCCCACCCCCGACCCGGTCACCTTCACGACCAGCCGGACCGGAACGGGTTTCCGGGGCAGGCCGCCCCGCGGAAGGATCAAGCCTGACCGCCTGGAGCGGGGTGGGCTCCCCCGGAAACCCCAACCGCAACCTCAGACGTGCCGACGGCTCTGCACGATCCGGAACCGGTTGGAAACGTAAGCCCCATCGGTCAGCGCCGAGTTCGCCGCGGCGTTGGCCCCGGACCCGTGGAAGTCGGAAAACGCCGCCGACTGGTTGACGAACACCCCGCCGGTCAGGTTCGCCGACAGGTGCACGCCCGCGTCGATCGCCGCCTTCTCCGCCTCGTCCAGCACCGCCTCGTCGGTGGAGTAGACGCCCGCGGTCAGCGCGCCCTTCTCCCCCACCGTCTCGCGGAGGATCCGCAGGCTGTGCTCGGTGGAGTCGGTGGCGATGGCGAACGAGATCGGCCCGAACCACTCCCGCGAGTAGGTCGCCGTGTCGCCGGCGTCCAGCTTGACCACGGTCGGCGTACGCACCACCGCGCCGGGGAAGGCCGGGTGCTCGACGGTCCGCGACTCCAGCACCGGCTCGCCGACCTTGGTGACCTCGTCGAGCCGTTCCAGCACCCCGTCGTTGACGATCGCGCCGGTCAGCTCGACGCCCCGGGCCGGGTCGGCGGTGAGCTTGCCGACCGCCGCGGCGATGCCGCCGGCCACCTCGTCGAAGCTCTTGTGCCCCTGGTCGGTGGCGATGCCGTCCCGGGGGATCAGGATGTTCTGCGAGGTGGTGCACATCTGGCCGCTGTAGAGGGTCAGGGTGAAGCCCAGGTTGCGGCACATCCCGGCGAAGTCGTCGGTGGAGTCGATCACGACCGTGTTCAGGCCGGCCTTCTCGGTGTAGACGACGGCCTGCCGGGCGTTGGCCTCCAGCCAGTCGCCGTACTCGGTGGAGCCGGTGAAGTCGACGATCTTGACGGCCGGGTGCAGGGCCAGCGTGGTGGCGAGCTTCTCGCCCGGCGCCTCGGGGGCGAGCTGCACCAGGTTCGGGTCGAAGCCGGCCTCGGCGAGCACCTGGCGGGCGTACCTCACCGTGATGGCGAGCGGCAGCACGGCGCGCGGGTGCGGCTTGACCACCACCGGGTTGCCGGTGACCAGGGACGCGAAGAGCCCCGGGTACGAGTTCCAGGTGGGGAAGGTGTTGCAGCCGATCACCAGGGCCACGCCGCGGGGCACCACGTGGAACGTCTTGGTCATCCGCAGCGGGTCGCCCTTGCCGGCGGCCTTCTCCCAGCCGGCCGTCCCCGGGTGGCGGGTCATCTCCGCGTACGCGTAGGCGATGGCCTCCAGGGCGCGGTCCAGCGCGTGCGCGCCGCCGGCCTGGAAGGCCATCACGAAGGCCTGGCCGCTGGTGAACTGGACCGCGTTGGCCAGCTCGAAGATGTTCTTGTGCAGCCGGTCGAGGATCTCCAGGCAGACCCCGGTGCGGGCCTGCGGGCCGGCGTCCCGCCAGGCCGGCAGGGCGGCGGTCGCGGCGGCCACCAGCTGATCGGCGTCGGCGTGCGGATAGCGGACGTTCAGCTCCAGCCCGAACGGGCTGGCCTCGGTGGCGACCGTGCCGCCGTCCGTCGGCTGGTCCAGGACGAAATCGCCGTTCAGGTACGCCTCGAAGGCGGCCCTGCCGTCGGCGGCTGCGGTCTCGCCGTAGACCCTGGGGCTGGGGGACTCCGGGTAGGCGGACCAGTACCCGCGCTCCGTGATCGCGGTCAGCGCACGGTTGAGGGTGTCGGCGTGCCTGTCGTAGAGGGGGTGCGGGGTCTCCGTCATGCCCGCCATCATGCAACAGAAGGGGTCAGGATCAGTAGAGCCCTGTCACAGGTCGGATCGACGGCAGCCCGGGAAACGACGAAGGGGCCGGCGGATTTCCGCCGGCCCCTTCGGAGGTTGGTCGGGAGGGACGATCGCACAACGCCTCCGGCGTTGGGTCGTAAGAACTTCAAAAGTCTCCGGCGAAACGCCCTCCCGCACGGAGCATCTTGCGCCGCCCGAATCCTGCCGTCAAGTCCTTGTCGGCGACTTTTTCGGCACTGACAGCAAATCCCCGGTTACCCACCGGTTCTCCCCCATCCCCCGCCCGGGCGATCCGCCCCTCCCCCGCCCAGCCGAGTCGACCAAGGAGTTCGCGTCAGGAAACGACCCTCCCGGCGACGCAAACTCCTTGATCGACGAAGGGACAGCGGTCAGGAGAGGAGGCCGGCGTCGCGGGCGGCGCGCAGCGACGGCTTGATGCGGTGGGTGGGGCCGACCTGGGTCGCCACCGCGTCGAGGGTCTTCAGGCCCTCGCCGGTGTTGAAGACGACCGTCTCCTTCGCGGGGTCGAGGCGGCCGGACTCGACGAGCTTGCGCAGCACGGCCACGGTGACGCCGCCGGCGGTCTCGGCGAAGACGCCGGTGGTACGGGCCAGCAGGCGGATGCCCGCCCGGATCTCCTCGTCGTCGGCGTACTCCATCCAGCCGCCGGTGCGGCGGACCGCCTCCAGGGCGTAGAGGCCGGCGGCCGGGTCGCCGATGTTCAGCGACTTGGCGATGCCGGTCGGCTTGACCGGGGTGATGCTGTCGGTGTCGGCGTGCAGGGCGGCGGCGATCGGGTTGCAGCCGGCCGACTGGGCGCCGAACACCGTCCAGCCGTCGGCCGGGGCCTCGACCAGGCCGATCTCGACCAGCTCGGAGAACGCCTTGTCGATCTTGGTGAGCAGCTCGCCGCTGGCCATCGGGATCACCACCTGGGCGGGGATCCGCCAGCCGAGCTGCTCGGCCACCTCGTACCCGAGGGTCTTGGAACCCTCGGCGTAGTAGGGCCGGACGTTGACGTTGACGAAAGCGGTGTCCTCGAACTCGTCGGTCTCCACCAGCTCCCCGCAGAGCCGGTTCACGTCGTCGTACGAGCCGTCGACGGCGACCAGCTCGCCGCCGTAGACGGCGGTGGTGACCACCTTGCCCTGCTCCAGGTCGGAGGGGATGAACACCACCGAGGGCACCCCGGCCCGGGCGCCGTGCGCGGCCACCGAGTTGGCCAGGTTGCCGGTGGAGGCGCAGGCGAAGCGGGTGAAGCCGAGCGCCCGGGCGGCGGTCAGCGCGACCGAGACGACCCGGTCCTTGAAGGAGTGGGTGGGGTTGGCGCTGTCGTCCTTGACCCAGAGCGGCGCGGTGAGGCCCAGCTCGGCGGCGAGGTGCGGGGCGGCCACCAGCGGGGTGAGCCCCGGGTCCAGGGTGACCCGGGTGGCCGGGTCCTGACCGGCGGGGAGCAGGGCCGCGTACCGCCAGATGTTGGCCGGGCCGGCCTCGATCTGCTCCCGGGTGACGGTGGCCAGCGCGGCGGTGTCGTAGTCGACCTCGAGCGGCCCGAAACACTCGTAGCAGGCGTGCTGCGCGGCGAGCGGGTAGCGGGCGGAGCAGGCGCGGCAGACCAGGGCGCGGGCGGGGCTGGCCGTGGTGTCGATGCCGGTGGCGGGAAGGGTCGACGTCATGTCGAGGGTCCTCTCATCTTTCCCCGCGTCGCACCCTGCGGCGGGGACGGAATTGGCACCTGCCCCGTCGCGCTCTGCGTCGAGTCGCACGGGGTGGTTGCCGGGGCGTCGTCGGGCCGTATCCCTCAGCCCCTCTGGATGAGGTATGCAGTTGTGCCGCCGAGTCTAGGCAGGCCCGCGCCGTACGCCCACCCGCCGTCCCACGGTGTGAACCGCCGCCGGGTCAGCGGGCGACCACGGCCACCGGGTCGGTGACGGCGGTCCGGTCGGTCACCGCCGTACCGGCCGGTGCGGCGTGGCTGCGGGTCGCCACGGGTACGACCGCCGGGCGGGTACGGGTGACCAGGTTCGCGGCGACCAGCGCGGCGATGGTGAGCCCCGCGCCGGCCAGCTCCACCACGCCGGGCCGGTAGCCGCGGGCGATCTGCACGGCGAAGGTGACCACCGGGACCAGGTTCATGAACAGGGCGGCGTTGGCGGCGCCGAGCCGGCGTACCCCGGTGTTCCAGGCCAGCACCGCGATCACCGAGCCGGCCAGCACGGCGTACGCCAGCTGCGGGGCGACCGCGACGAGGTCGGCGGCGGCCGGCGCGTGCTGCCAACCGACCAGGTCGGCGGCGACGCTGACGGCGAGCATGGCGGCGGTGCCGGTGAGCGCGGTCAGCGTGGTGTAGCGCAGCGGCGACCACTGCGCGAACCGGCCGGCGCCGTGTGTGTAGACCGCCCACCCGATCACGCCGAGGAGCATCATCAGCCCGCCGACGCCGAACTGGCCGAGCCCGTCGAGCCGGCCACGGGTGATCACCAGGCCCACCCCGACCAGGGCGACCAGGGAGAGCGCGAGCAGCGCCGGCCGGGGGCGTACCCCGTCGCGGGCCCACCGGACCAGCTGGGTGAGCAGCGGACTGGTCGCCACGAAGAGCGCGACCTGCTGCGGGGCGGCGTAGCCGAGGGCCAGGTTGGCCAGCACGTTGAACCCGGCGAAGCCGACGATGCCCAGCGTGACGACCTCCCCGAGCCGACCGTCGGCACGCAGCCCGGCGCGCCCCTCGCGGAGCAGCAGCAGGACGACGAAGACGGCGGTGGCGGGGGCGTAGCGGGCCACGCTCAGGTTGAGCGCGTCGACCCGGGACAGCGCGCTGGCCAGTACGGGGAAGGTGGCCCCCCAGCCGAGCACGGCGATCAGCGGGAAGATGGCGGCGGGACGGGATCGCATCGCGGCTCCTATGTTCGAGTTTCATCGAACCAACCGCACCGACCCTAGGAGCTTGTTCGACGGATGTCGAACATCGGTTACCATGCTCACATGGAGCTGCACGAGCCCGAACTGAGAGACGTGCCGGTGACCGCCGTGCTCGCCGCCCTCGCCGACGACGTCCGGCTCCGGATCGTGCGGACCCTCGCCGAGGACGGCGAACGGGTCTGCGGCACCTTCGAACTGGGCGTCTCCAAGGCCACCCGCAGCCACCACTTCAAGGTGCTGCGCGAGGCGGGGCTGACCCGCACCCGGGTCGCGGGCACCAGCCGGCACGTCCGGCTGCGCCGCGACGAGATCGACCGCCACTACCCCGGCCTGCTCGACGCCGTCCTCCCCGACCGCGAGCCCACCAATCGGGCGGGCTGAGAACGCCTGCGCCCCGCTCCTCTCCCGTTAGCCCTGGAACGCCTTGCTCCGGACTCTCGAAGGGCCGAACTGACAACATGGCGCGCCTCGGCGACCCGACCAGTGCTGAGACCTTCGCGTGGTCGACACAGATGTCGGAAGGAGGGGCACCTGCCCTATTCGCCGATGTCAGGTCAACGACTCGCCGCGCACACGAGGCAGCACCATGACGACAGTCTCCGATAGTGTCCGGTCGGACACAGAACGAGGCGGCCTCACGTCGCCATCTGGGAGGCGAGAAGGGGCGCGGTTATGAGTCGGCAGGTGTCCCACTTGATGACGACGGCCAATCTTGGCACCCTCCTGTCGCCCCTCGCGGGGGCGGTAACCGTAGGTGGCATCACCTGGACCACCAAGAACCGGATCGTCAGAGAAGGTGCCCTTCAGGTCAACACGGCCCTCCGGGTACTCGCTCCGTGTCGACTTCGCATGATGGTCAATGAGCTCAAACCGAGCGAGCCGACGCTTCAGTATCTCGCGGGAGACGGTCGCTTCGGCTTCTCTGCTCGAAGACTGTGCATCAACAGCCCCCACCGCCCTTTCCCAGGCACGCACAAGCATCGGAGCGAGCCTGGCGGGGGCGACGAGGGCGCCTACGAGCCGGACGACATACCTGCCGTTCCGCTTCAACCGAGGGTCGCACCTGGGACGTATCGTGCGATCCTGGAAGCGTTCGCTGCGGAGTGCTTCATCGCGATCGGCGACGACTTCGTCTGGCGCGAGCCATGAGGAGGGGGATGGTCGTGGACGCCTCAACTGTCATCGGCGCTGTCCTCCGGGCCGTCAACGACAACACGGTGGTGTACCCGTACGGCGACGGCCTGCTTGTCGACCTGCCATTGACCTACGGCGACGGCGACGGCGTACGGGTGCTGGTTGAGCCGATGGGATCCGGTTACCGGGTGACCGATCGTGCTGCGGCCGCATCTCTCTTGACCATGGCCGGTGTGAACTTGTCCGCTGGTCGCGCCGCTGAGGCGTTCGCTGAGATCATGGCCAGCGGCGGCCTGAACGGAGTCAATGCTGCAGCCGGTGAGATCACCACGTTCGGCATCACCGATGATCTGGGCAAGCTCGTGTTGGATGTCGCCCAGGCGTCGCTACGAGTAGACCAGCTCAGATGGCTTGCCCCCCGCCAAGCAGGCATAAAGTTCGTCGACCGAGTCACAGATCGGGTGACCGCTTGGGCTGGGCGCAGCCGAAAGCTTCAGCGAGACGCCCCGATTCCCTTGGAGTCAGGGCGGAGCCGCTCCGTCACGCTTCGGGTTGCCAACGACGGCAAGGCGGCATACGTTCAGGCCGTCAGCCTACGCGACCCGGATCAAGCAGCTGAGCATTGCTACCACGTGTTCGGCCTGTCCAAGATTGCCAGAGAGAGCCGAGTCGCCGCGCTAGATGGCTCCGCGCATGATTGGCCACCGGCGATCGTCGCCGAACTCCGTACCGTCAGCGACGTCGAGTTCTTCGACGACCCGCTCAGCCTTGAGCGGCAGCTTGACAAGGTAGTGCCTCCCTCGCAGCCAGCGCTTCGGGCATAGCGGGATCACTCGCCAAACATCCTCTTGCTAGCGAGGGTGGCATCTCCTTGCTTGCTGCTGCTGTCCATCAGCCTTGGCCCAGCAGCCCTGGCGCCCCTCAACCAGGCCCTCGACGCACAGCGTCAGCCAGGGCAGCCGCAGTACCGCATCCCGATGCGAGGCCCACTGGCCGTCAACCGCTCCACCCGCCCGTCCGCGTATGCAGGACCCTGCGGTCGGTCATGCTCTGGCACACGGATCGAGGTGACCGTAGGAACCTTTAACTCTGAGTTAGTCGTTCGAATCCGGAACGCATCGCGACGGCCGACGCCGCTACGAGGTGACGTCCTTGCGGGTGAAGCGCCAGAACGCCAGCCCCCAGAAGAGCGTCGCGTAGCTGACCGCCGAGATCGTCCCCCGCACCACGTCGTCGGTCTGCATCGGCGTCGACAGCAGCCCCAGCCAGGCGCTGCTGTAGTGGGTCGGCAGGAAGTCCCGCAGCACCCCCAGCGCGGTGATCTGGTCCAGGATGCTGGACAGGATCCAGAGCAGCACCGCGCCGCCGACCGCGCCGAGCGCCGCGTCCGTCGTCACCGACAGCAGGAACGCCAGGCCGGCCACCACCAGGAGTACGACCGCCAGATAGCCGAGCACCGCCAGCAGCCGCAGCAGGCCCTGCCCCGGCGCCAGCTCGGCGGCGACCTGGCTGCGCAGCGGCGACCAGCCGTAGCGCAGCGAGCCGGCGAGCAGGGCGGTGCCGGCGAGCAGCAGCAGGGCCAGCAGCGAGTACGCCAGCGCCACCACCAGCTTCACCGTGAGCAGCCGGGCCCGGGGCACCGGAACCGCCAGCAGGTAGCGCAGGCTGCCCCAGCTCGCCTCGCTGGCCACGGTGTCACCGCAGAACAGCGCCACCACCACTACCAGCAGGAACGACGCCGACACCAGCAGCGAGAAGAGGGTGAAGTTCAGCCCGCCCGAGGTGGCCAGCTCGGCCAGGCTGGCGAACTCGTTGCGCCCGTTGTCGTCGTCGCCGGAGTCGAACTGGAACGCGATCAGGATGATGATCGGCAGCAGCACCATGAACCCCAGCGCCAACTGGGTACGCCGCCGCGACGCCTGCCGCCGGAACTCCGCGACGAACGGCATCGTCGCCGACGGCCGGTAACCGGGGGCCGCCCCGGCCGGGCCGAGACGCGTGTCGACATCAGAGCCCGCCATCACCGGTCACCGCTTCCCCGAGAGTTCTCGCCCACCAGGGCGAGGAACGCGTCCTCCAGCCGCCTTCGCGGCACCACCCGGTCCACCCCGATGCCGGCCCGGACCAGCTCGGCCACCACCTCGCTGCGGGCGGTGCCGTTGGTGTCCACCACCAGCCCGCCGTCGGCGTCGGGCAGCACCCGTACGCCGTCCAACCGGTCCAGCACGGCCCGCGCCGCGTCCGGGTCGGTGACGTCGAAGAGCACGCTGGGCGACTCGCCGACGATCTCCGCGACCGGCCCGGAGGCCACGATCCGACCCTTGTTGACCACCACCGCGTGGGTGCAGGTCTGCTCCACCTCCGCCAGCAGGTGGCTGGAGACCAGCACCGCCCGGCCGTCGGTGGCGTAGCGCTGGAGCACCCGGCGCATCTCGGCGATCTGCGGCGGGTCCAGCCCGTCCGTCGGCTCGTCCAGCACCAGCAGCTCCGGCAGGCCCAGCATGGCCTGCGCGATGGCCAGCCGCTGCCGCATGCCGTGGCTGTACTTGCGGGTCTTGCGGTGCACCGAGTCGCCCAGCCCGGCGATCTCCAGCGCCTGCTCGAAGTGCGCGTCGGCCTCCGGCCGCCCGGTCGCCCGCCAGTACGCCTTCAGGTTCTCCAAACCGGAGAGGTGCGGCAGGAAACCGGGCCCCTCGACCAGCGCGCCGATCCGGGACAGCACCGGCGAGCCGGGGACCAGCCGGTGCCCGAAGACGTAGATCTCGCCGGCCGTCGGCTGGGTCAGCCCCATCAGCACCCGCAGGGTGGTGGTCTTGCCGGCGCCGTTCGGGCCGAGCAGGCCCACCACCTGGCCAGGGTGCACCTCGAAGTCGACGTGGGAGACGGCGACGAAGCCGTCCGCGTACTCCTTGCGCAGGTCGCGGACCGCGAGCGGGACGCCCGCGTACTCCGGGTGGATCGAGCTGTCCTGGCGGCGGTGCCGGCGGCGGGCGAGCAGGACGACCACGACGAGCCCGACCGCGATGGCGGCCAGCAGGCCGACCAGCACCCAGCGCCAGACCGCGGCGCTGGTCGGGATCGGCTCCCCGGTCACCGTCGGCAGGACCAGCGGGGCGTCGCCGGCCGCGACCGTGTAGACGGTCGGCTGGGCCGGCGTCGTGTACGCCTGGTCGGAGGTGGCCACGACCACGCGCAGCCGGTGCCCGGCCTCGATCCGCCGGACGATCGCCGGCAGCGTGACGGTGACCGGCGTGGCCGCCTCCACCGTCTCCGGCAGGCCGGTCAGCCGGACCGGCGCGACCAGCCCGTCGGGGAGCGTGGCGGCGCCGTTCGGGTCGACGTCGTAGAGCTTGACGAAGAGCACCGCCTCGCCGGTCGGCGACGCGGCCCGCACCTGGACGGTCGGCGCGCCGACCACGTCCACCGCCCGGTCCAGCGGCGCCGACTCGAAGCGGGCGTGCTGGCCGGGGATGTCACCGGCCACCCCGTCGAGCAGCGAGCCGAGCGCACCGGCGAACGGCACCGAGGAGATCGCCGCCGGGTTGCCGTTCGGCGGGTTGGCGACCGGCTGCGCCGGACCGCTCACCGGGATCTCGCGCCGCCCGGTGCCGGCCACCCCGGGATAGTCGGTGGTCCGGTAGCCGGTCGCCACCAGGCCCCGGTCCAGGGCGTCGAAGCCGGCGATCCGGGAGAAGGTGAAGTCGTCACCGGGGGCCGGACCCTCGCCCTTGACGTAGTGGTCCAGCCACTGCGCGGTCAGGAACTTCACCCGGTCCGAGTCGCTCGTCGGGCCCTCGCCGCCGTCGTGGCCGCCGGTGAACCAGGCCACCCGCACCGGCGTGCCGTTCGCGGCGATGCCGCGCGCGTTCGCGTCCGCCTCGGTGAGCGGGAAGAGGGTGTCCGCCTCGCCCTGCACCAGCAGGGTGGGCGACTTGATCCGGTCCAGCACGCCGGCCGGGCTGGACCGGCGCAGCAGGTCCACCGCCGCCTGGTCGGCCCGGCCGGTGGTGGCGATCCGCAGGTACGCGGCGCAGACGTCGGCGGCGAACCGGCCGCAGGACGGGTCCGCCGGTCCGGCCGGCCCACGACCCGGACCGCTGCCCGGACCGGCGCCGGGTTGCGGGCTGGGCGCACCGGCCGCCGTGGGCGCCTGCTCGGGCTGGGCGGCGCCGGTGGAGCCGGACAGCCCGGCCGGACCGGAGCCCGCGTTCCCGCCGCCGCCGAAGAAGATCCCGGCCCAGCCCTTCTTGAACACGCCCTCGGTGGCCGGCTTGCCGGTGCTCTCCGGCAGGAAGGCCCGGGACAGGTCGTTCCAGGTGATCATCGGGACGATGGCGTCGACCCGCGGGTCCTGCGCGGCGAGCAGCAGCGCCAGGCCGCCGCCGTACGAGCCGCCGACCACGCCCACCCGGGGGTCACCGGCGGAGTCGGTACGGATCTCGGGGCGGGCGGCCAGCCAGTCCAGCAGCCGCTGCCCGTCGCGGATCTCGTAGTCCGGGTTGTCCAGGTGGATCTGGCCGCCGCTGCGGCCGAACCCGCGGGCGGTCCAGGTGAGCACCGCGTACCCGCGGGCGACCAGGTCCTCGGCGTCGGAGCGGACCGAGTCCTTCGTGCCGCCGAAGCCGTGCGCCAGCAGCACCGCGGGCACCTTCGCGCCGGCCGAGGCCCCGTCGGGCAGGTAGAAGGTGGTGTCCAGGGTGATCGGTTCGTCGCCGGCCGGCCCGGAGCGGACGGTGACCGGCGCCGACTCGGTGCGGAACCCCGCCCCCTCGGGCCGGGCCAGCCAGACCAGCAGCGCCGCCAGCAGCACGACCACGACCGACGCGGCGACGACCCGCCGCCGGTTGGACAGGACACGTCGGACCGCGGCGCCCGACAGCGGTGACCTCATTCCGAGAACGGTACGGCCCGGAAGCTGAGTGTTGCCTGGGATCCTCCGTACGTCCGTCCGGTCGGGCCGATCGGTGCGCGGGTGTCATCGACCGCGCGGCGTCCAGCGCGTCCCAGCGAACTGAATTCGGATCCCGTGAATTCCGATCTTCGGTGGAAATCGCCGCGCATCCCGTCATCCCGCCCGCTCTCCGACACCCTCCGTGCCCACAAGGTCATCTCCGGGTGACATCGCTCCAAGTGACGTGAAACTGACCCAGCGAGTCCGGTCCCCGGTGCGCCAGGCTGGGTTAGCTTTCCGGTCCGGTGAGCGGGACTGCCTGAACGTGTCCCGGCACCGCACCCGTCCCGCGCGTGAGCCGGAGGAGACCCACCATGACCGTCCCCGCGCAGCGGGCCCGCCGGCGGCCCTCCGTACCGGGCCGGATGCTCCCGCTGCTGCTCGTCACCGCGCTGCTGGCACCGGTGGCGTTCCTCTTCGTCCAGGCGTCCCGGCTCACCGACGACGACCGGGACCTGGCCACCCGGGAACGGCTCGGCGTGCAGTACCTGCGCGCCCTCGGCCCGGTCACCGAGGCCCTGATCGACGCGCAGTCCGCGGCGGTCAACGGCCAGCCGCTCTCCCGCGACTCGCTGACCACGGCGGTGGAGGGCGCGGCCTCGGTGGACGCCCGGGTCGGCGACGAGCTGCGCAGCCACGAACGCTGGGCCGGTCTGCGGGCCAAGCTGGAGGCGCTGCCCGACCGCAGCCTCACCGACCCGGAGGCGGCCTACCTCGCGTACGGGGAGGTCACCGACCTGCTCCTCGCCCTGCACCGCAAGGTACGCGAGAGCTCCGGCCTGATCCGCGACCCGCGCTCCGACTCGTTCTTCCTCCAGGACGGCATCGCCGGCGACCTGCCGGAGGCGATGGTGGCCGCCGGCCGCCTCGCCGACCTGGCCACCCTCGCCGCCCGCCGGCCGGCCGCCGAGCGGGTCCGCAGCCTCACCGAACTGGCCGCCGTCCGGGTCGCCGCCCTCGGACCCGCCACCGACCTGGTCGCCGACCTGCGGGCCGCCGTGGACAGCTCGGAGAGCACCGACCTCGGCCCCAGCGTGCTCACCCCGCTCGACACCTACCAACGCGCCGTCGAGACGCTCGCCGCGCTCTCCGCGCCCGCCGACCGGACCGGCGCCACCTCGGCCGAGCCGGGCCAGCTCGGCGCGGCCCGGCGCAACGCGCAGGCCGCCGCCAAACAGCTCCAGTCGGTCATCCTCGACGAACTCGACACCCTGCTCGGCGAGCGGATCGACGGGCTGGACCGGGACCGCTGGCAGGCCGTGGCCGCCACCGCGACCGCGGTCGTCCTGCTGGTGCTCCTGGCCGCCGTGCTGATCGCCGCGTTCCGCCGGGCCCGCCGCCGGGCCACCGAGGAGGTTCGGGCCGAGGAGGGTCCGCAGATCCTGCCCGAGCCCGACCGGTGGCAGCCGCCGCTGCAACGGCGCACCCCGCAGCACACCGCCGAGGCGCGCTCGCTCCAACCGGCCGCCGCCACCCGCGGCGGCGAGACCGAGCCGTGGGGGCCGTTCGATGCTCGCTAGGCTGCGGATCCGGGGCAAGCTCGCCCTCCTGGTGATCATTCCGCTGCTCAGCATGGCCGGACTCGCCGTGCCGGTGGTGGTCGACCGGATCGACACCGCCCGGCAGGCGGGCGCGATCGCCGACACCGTCCGCGTCGCCAGCCGGGTCGGCAGCCTGGTGCAGGACCTCCAGCAGGAACGGCTGCTCTCGGTGGGGCTGCTGCTCGGCCGGGTCAGCCGGACCGAGCTGATCCAGAAGGCGGCCATGGTCGACGACCGGGTCACCGACCTGCGCGCCGAACTCGGCGACGAGCTGCCCGGCCCGGTCGCCACCGCCCTGGACGGCGTACGCCGGCTGGCCGACCTGCGGACCGCCGTGCTGGCCGGCGCGGCCACCCCCGGGCAGATCATGGAGACCTACGGCCCGGTGGACACCGCGCTGATCGACTCGCTGCGGCTGGTGTACGACGTGGACACCCGTACCTCCGCCGGCAAGCAGGTGCTGGCGCTGGACCACCTGCTCCGCGCCGACGAGGGGCTGAGCGCCTGTGCCACGCTGATCGTGCTGGTCAAGGCCACCAAGGATCCCAAGGTGGTGGCCGGCTTCATCGCCTGCATCTCCGCGTTGCAGGTCGACAACACCAAGTTCCGCAGCCTGATCACCCGCGAGCAGTTCAAGCTGGCCCAGCTGGACGACGCGGCCACCGCGGCGCGGACCAGCCCCACCTTCCTCACCGACAGCGTGCGCGACCCGGTGGGCGCGATCGACCCGGTGCCGCTGGACGCGCTCTTTCCGTCCGTCCGCTCCATGATCACCCTCGGCCAGTTCGTCGAGAAGAAGATCGTCGCGGACGTCATCGCCGAGGTCACCGTCGAGCAGCGGCGGGCGCTCACCACCGCCTGGCTGCTCGGGGGTGTCGCCGTGGCGATCCTGCTGCTGGTGGTCGGCCTCAGCATGGCGGTGGCCCGGACGGTCGCCCGCCCGCTGACCCGGCTCACCCGCTCCGCCGACCGGGTCGCCCGGGTCGCCGAGGAGGAGCTGGTCCGGGTCGCCGACGACGAGACCGAGAGCGCCCCACCGGTCCGCCTCGACCCGGTCGACGTCCGCGCCCAGGACGAGATCGGCGACCTGGCCCGCGCCTTCGAGCGGGTGCAGAGCACCGCCGCCCGGCTGGTGGAGCGGCAGGTCGCCGGCCGACGCAACGTGGCCCAGATGTTCGGGCACGTCGGCCGCCGTACGCAGAACCTGGTCGGCCGGCAGATCGCGCTGATCGACCAGCTGGAACGGCAGGAGACCGACCCGGGGCGGCTGGAGCAGCTCTACCGGCTCGACCACGTCTCCAGCCGGCTGCGCCGCAACGCGGGCAGCCTCGTGGTGCTCTCCGGCGCGGCCGGCGCGGACGGCCCGGTGGCCCCGGTGCCACTGGCCGACGTGGTCCGGCTGGCGCTCGGCGAGATCGAGGACTACACCCGGGTGGACGTGCAGGTTCCGCCGGGCGTCTCGGCGGCGCCGGCGGTCGCCGGTGACCTGGTGCTGGTGCTCGCCGAGCTGATGGAGAACGCCACCGTCTTCTCGCCGCCGCACACCCGGGTGGTGGTCGGCGGGGAACTCACCGAGACCGGGGCCCGGCTGTCCGTGGTGGACCGGGGCATCGGCATGACCGAGGAGCGGCTGGCCGAGGAGAACGCCCGGCTGACCCGGCGGGAACGGCTCGACCTGGCCCCGACCGAGGTGCTGGGACTCTTCGTGGTCGGCCGGCTGGCCCGCCGGCACGGCCTGGCCGTGGAGCTGGTGACGACCGGCGGGGGCGGCGTCACCGCCCGGCTGGAGATCCCGGCGGCGCTGCTGGTCATCCGACAGGCCGATCGGGAGGGCGCCACGGTCGCCCGGGCCACCGTGCCGGCCCGGGACCGGCGGTCACCGATCGCGCTGGACGCGGCCCGCCCGGGCCGGGCGCTCACCTCGGCCCCCGAGCGCCGCTCCCCGGCCGAGGTCGCACTGCCGGCCGGCTTCGACCCGGACCTGCTCGACCGGGCCACCCGGAGCATGGCCGACGGCCGGCCGTGGGACGCCTTCGGCTCCGGTGGCCGACCCGACCCCGCCCCCGCCGGTCCCGCCGCCGCGCCGCTCGAACCGCTCCTGCCGTCCGCTGCCGGGACCGCCGAGCCACCGATGGACCCCTATCGGCTCGCGCCGGCCAACCCCGTCGCCGCGCCGGTGGACCCGTACCGGCCGGCGCCGGTCGGGGTCACCGAACCGCTGCCCCGGCGCACCGCGACGGCACCGGCGGGCGACACCGTGCCGCTGACCCTCACCCCGGCCACCACCGCGTTCCTGGAGCTCGGCACGCCGGCCACCCCGGCGGCCCCCGCCGGTCCGGCCTCGGCGTTCCGGCAGCGGGTACCCGGCGCCAGCCTGCCACCGGCCGGCCCGGCCGCCCGGCCGGTGGGTGGGACCGCCGCCGACCCGGCCGCCGCCCGCGCGCTCGTCGAGGAGTTCCAGTCCGGGGTACGCCGGGCGGAGCAGCGCCATCCCGGCAGCTGGCCGCCCGCGCCCGCCGCCGCGCCGCCACCCGTCGCGACCCCACTGGTCACCGCGCCCGTCGTCGCCTCACCCACCGCCACGACGCCGCTGGTCACCGCGCCCGCCGCCGCTCCGACCCGGCCACGGCTGAGCCGCCGGGTGCCCGGAGCGAACCTGGCCGTCAGCCCGCACGCGGCCCCGCCGCCGGTCAGCTCCGGCCCCGGCGACCCGGCCCAGGTGCGGGACCTCATCACCGAGTTCGAGGCGGGCGTCGCCCGTGCTCTCCGCGAAGTCAGTCCAGGCCCCCGGAACGAAGAGGGATCATCACGGTGACCAGTCCCTACCTGCACGACAACGTCGACCACCAGAACGGCGCCCCGGAACTCAGTCCGGAGGCGCGCACCTTCAACTGGCTGCTCGACTCGTTCACCTCCAGCACCGCGGGGGTGATGGAGGCGATCGCCGTCTCGTCCGACGGGCTGCTGATGGCCATGTCGGCCATCAAGGACCGGTCCAACGCGGAGCGGCTGGCCGCCGTGGTCTCCGGCATGACCAGCCTGGCCGGCGGCGCCGCCAGCTGGTACGCGCTGGGCGGCCTCAACCGGGTCATCGTCGACATGGCCGAGGGATACCTGCTGATCAGCGCGATCAGCAGCGGGTCGGTGCTGGGCGTCGTCGCGGACCGCTCGGCCAACCTGGGCACCGTCGCGTACGAGATGACGCTGTTCGCCGGCCGGGCCGGCGGCGCGCTGACCCCCCGCCTGATCGCCGAGCTGAAGAACGCCGTCCAGCAATGACCCCCGACGTCGCCGGCGAGGGCCCGGACCCGGAGCCAGCCGTCCGGATCCGGCCCTACCTGCGGACGTCCCCGACCGGCGCGGGCGACCCGACGCCCGTGCCGCCCACGCCGTCCGCCCCCGGGGGGCCGAGCGGTCCGCGTCCGTTCGTGCTCACCGCCGGCCGGGTGGCCGGCGCCGACCCGGCGATCGGGTTGGAGACCCAGGTGACCACCCGCTCCGAGGCGGCCCGGTCGGCCCCGCTGGCGCCCGAGTTGCAGGCCATCGTCGCGCTGTGCGGCGAGCCGATCTCGGTCGCCGAGATCTCCGCCCGGACCAGGCTGCACTTCGGCGTGACCCGGGTCCTGGTCGGCGACCTGCGCGCCGCCGGCCACCTCGACGTGCACGTCGACGACCGCCCCGACGCCCTTGACCCCGACCTCATCCTGCGAGTGATCGATGGACTCCGTGCGATCTCCTGACCGGCCGCCGATCCCTCCGGGCGGGCTCTCGGCCAACAGCGCCGCCGCCCGCTACGGCCAGCCGGCCGGCCCCGGCCCGGCGACGGGCCACGGGCTGCCGCCGGTGGCCGCCGTGCCGGCGTACCGGCCGCCGGTGGTGCCGCCGCCGGCCGCCACGGTGCCCCGGGTCCGGCCCACACCCCCGGCCAGCCCGCCGATCCCGGTGAAGATCCTCGTCGCCGGTGGCTTCGGGGTCGGCAAGACCACCACGGTCGGCGCCATCTCCGAGATCGCCCCGCTGACCACCGAGGCGGAGATGACCAGCGCCGGGATCGGCGTCGACGACCCGGGCGTACGCTCCGCGAAGACCACCACCACGGTGGCGATGGACTTCGGGTGCGTGACCATCGACCGCAGCCTCAAGCTCTATCTGTTCGGCACCCCCGGCCAGGCCCGCTTCGGCTTCATGTGGGACGACCTGGCCCGGGGTGCGCTCGGCGCGCTGGTCGTGGTGGACAGCGCCCGGCTCGACGACTGCTATCCCGCGATCGACTTCTTCGAACGGGCCGGCCTGCCGTTCGTGGTGGGGGTGAACGCCTTCGACGGCCGGCTGGCGCACGACCTGGGGGCGATCCGCTGGGCGCTGGCCATCGGCGAGCACGTGCCGCTGGTGCGGTTCGACGCCCGGGAGCGACTGTCGGTCCGCGACGCCCTGCTGGTCGTCCTGGACCGGGCGCTGGACCGGGCGACGAGGGACCGGGGGGCCTGAGCCGACCGACGGCTCGGCACCGGCAGGGGGAAGAGGGGGTACGACATGCGAGGCGGACTGGACGAGACGCTGGCCCGGCTGGCCCGACGGCAGGAGGCGCTGCGGCGGCGCGGCGATCCCGACGACGCCGTACGGCCGGACGACGAGCCGACGGAGGTGCTCCGGCCGGCGGTCGCCCGACCGAACGCGGGACCGCGCGACGGGCAGTTGCGGGTGGTCGGTGGGACGGTGGCCGAGGCTGGGTCCCGCCCGGGCCGCCACGAGGCCGGGCCGGATCCGGTCGAGGAGGTCGCCGAGGCGGTACGCCGGGTGCTGGCCGCGTACCCGGACGTCACGGTGACCCTCCGGGTGGAGTACGACGGGCGGACGTACCCGCTGCGGATCGCGCCGTCCGACGGTGACGTGTCGGTGCGGGCGGACCCGCCGGCCCCGCCGCCGGTGTGGCCGCTGGCCGGGCGCCCGACGCCGGGCTGGGAGAGCCACCGGGAGGCGGCCGACCCGGCCGCCCGGCTCGCCGACCTGATCCGCCGCGACCCGTCCCTGCTGGACGGCACCGCCCCCGACCACTGACCGGGGCACCTGACCCGGGCAGCGAAGATCCACTCAACTTCCCGGGAAGTGCTGCCTCGCCACGCCTGGAGGCAGCATCTTCCGGGAAGCTGCCCGCGGCGGCGCCGGCCCGGCGGCGCGTCGACGGCAGGGGCGGGACGGGCGCCGGCCCGCTAGGGTCGGGCGGTGGCGGAACCCCACCTGACCCTGACCGCGCTGCTGCGGCCCGCGGCGCTGGACGCCCGACGGGGCGTGGTCCGGCTGCACCCGGAGGTGCTCACCGCGCTGGCGTTGCGCCCGGGCGACCCGGTCCGGCTCGCCGGTCGCCGGACGACCGCCGGGATCGTCGCGCCGGCCGGCCCGGAGGCCGGGCCCACCCTGCTGCACGCCGACGACCTGATGCTCGGCAACCTGGGCGTCCGCTCCGGCAGCCAGGTGACGGTCGCGCCGCTGCCGGTCACCCCGGCCCGCCGGGTGCGGCTCACCGGCCCGGTGGGGATCGTCGCGGCGGTCTCCCCGGAGATGCTGCGGCTCGCGCTGCTCGGCAAGGTGGTGACGGCCGGGGACGACGTCTCGCTGCTGCCGCAGGACGTCCTGCCGGACGCGTCGGTCCGCGCCCTGGTCGAGGCCGCGCGCCGCAGCCTCTCCAACACCGTCGGGTACGCCTGGACCAGCACCCTGCTCACCGTGACGGTGGCCGAGCCCGAGGTCGGCGCGCTGGTCACCATGGAGACCGAGGTCGGCTGGGAACACGGTCCGGTGACCCACGGCTCGGCCGGTGGCTCCGGCACGCCGGCGGGTTCCGCCGGCACGGGTGCCTGGCCGGGCGGGACCACCGGCGACGAGGCCCCGCCGGGCCGGACGACCGGCAACGGGGTCTGGCCGGACGGGGCCACCGGCAACGGCGCCCGGTCCGGCGGGACGGCAACCGCCGACCGGCCCGACGGCCGAGGGCGCGGCCAGTTCGGCGACCATGGCCCGGCAGGGTCCGGCGAGCGGGTTCCGGGCTTCTCCACCGGCACGGGAACCGCCGGTGGCGCGGGAACCGCCGGTGGCGCGGGAACCGCCGGTGGCGCGGGAACCGCTCGTGGGACGGGAACCGCCGGTGGCGCGGGAACCGCCCGGGAGGCGGCGGAACCGGCGCCGAGCGTCGACGAGCTGCCCGGGCTCCGGGCCCAGGCCGAGCAGCTCACCGAGCTGCTGGACCTCGGCTTCCACCACCGGGAGGTGCTGGACCGGCTCGGCACCGGGGTGTCGCTCGGGGTGCTGCTCAGCGGCCCGGCCGGTTCCGGCAAGGCGGCGCTGGTCCGGGCCGTCGCGGCAGCGCTGGGCCTGCGGGTGCACCCGGTCTGGGCGCCGGAGCTGGCCGCGCTGAGCAACGACGCGGCGGCCCGCCGGCTGCGCGAGGCCGCCGCGGCGGTCCGTGCCGCCGGTCCGGCCGTGCTGCTGGTCAGCGACGTCGAGGCGCTCGCCCCGGCCACCGAGCCCGGCCCGCTGGCCACCGTCTTCGGTCAACTGGTCGGTGAGCTGGTCCGTTCCGGCGCGGCGGTGGTCTGCACCACCGGCCGGCCCGAGGAGGTCCAGGCCAGCCTGACCGGCCCGGACCTGCTGCCGGTGCGGATCACCGTGCCGCTGCCCGACGCCGCGCTGCGCCGGGAACAGCTGACCGTGCTCACCCGGCAGGTCCCGCTGGCCGAGGACGTCCGGCTCGACGAGGTGGCGGGGCGTACCCCCGGGTTCGTCCTCGCCGACCTGGCCGCGCTGGTCCGCGAGGCCGGGGTCCGCGCGGCGCTGCGGCAGCGAGCGGCGGAGAGGCCCACCGTGGCGATGGCCGACTTCTCGGCCGCGCTGGAGGTGGTCCGACCGACCACGATGGCCGGTTCCAGCCTGGAACTGGCGGCGGTGACCCTCGACGACGTCGGTGGCCTGGGCGAGGTCAAGGAGAGCCTGACCGAGTCGGTGCTCTGGCCGCTGACCTATCCGGACACCTTCGCCCGGCTGGGCGTGCAGCCGCCGCGCGGGGTGCTGCTCTACGGCCCACCCGGCTGTGGCAAGACCTACCTGGTGACCGCGCTGGCCGGGTCCGGCCGGGCGAACGTGCTCTCGGTGAAGGGTGCGGAGCTGCTCTCCAAGTGGGTCGGGGAGAGCGAGCGGGCCGTCCGGGAGCTGTTCCGCCGGGCCCGCGAGGCCGCGCCCACGCTGGTGTTCCTGGACGAGGTGGACGCCCTGGCGCCGGTCCGCGGCCAGGCCAGCGACGGGGGTACGACCGACCGGGTGGTCGCCGCCCTGCTGACCGAGCTGGACGGGGTGGAGACGCTGCGCAACGTGGTGGTGGTCGGCGCGACCAACCGGCCCGACCTGGTCGACCCGGCGCTGCTGCGCCCCGGCCGGCTGGAACGGCTGGTCTACGTGCCCCCGCCGGACGGGCCGGCCCGGGCGGACATCCTGCGCGCCGCCGCGCGCAACGTGCCGCTCGCCGAGGACGTGGACCTGGCCGGGCTGGGCGAGGAACTCGACGGTTTCTCCGCGGCGGACTGCGCGGCGCTGGTGCGGGAGGCGGCGCTCGCCGCGATGCGGGAGTCGCTGACCGCGGCCACGGTCACCGCCGCGCACGTGGCGACCGCCCGTCGGCGGGTCCGCCCGTCCCTCGACCCGGACCAGGTGGCCTGGCTGGCCGCGTACGCCGAGAAGCGGGCCGGCTGACCGGTCAGTCGGTGGGCAGCAGCGGGCCGAGGGGGCCGAGGTCGAGGTTCAGGTCCTCCGGGGAGAGGCCGAAGTGCTCGCGGAGCAGGGTCATCTGCTCCTCCAGCGCCATCAGGGTGGCGCCCATCCGTTCGATCTGCTCGTCGGTGAGGTCGCCGACCTCGACCCGGCGCAGCGCCTGCCGTTCCATGAGTTGCCGGAGCAGCTCGATGATGGTGAGCACGAGGCTGCCCAGTCCCCGCTCGACGGAGTCCCGGTCGACGGCGACCCGGCGGTCCAGCGGGCGGACCCGGGGCGGCTGCCAGGACGGTACGCCCAGCGCGGCGGCCAGCTCGGCCGCCTCGTCCCGCCGTACCGGCCGCGGGTCGGTCATCCCGGGCTCCCGGGCGGCAGGGCGGGGCGCAGCTCGGGTGGGGTGAGCGAGCCGACCGAGGAGACCAGCGCCCGCAGCGAGACGTACACCAGGTCGATGTCGGCGATGGCGATGGTGATCTCGCCGCTGATCACCACGCCGGTGGCGAGCACCCGGTCCAGCAGGTCCACCAGGGCCACCGGCCGGTACGCCAGCGGGTCGTCGGCGCTGCTCGGCGCCAGGGTCTGGGTCACCATGACGCGGGGTCCCGGACGGTGTGCGGCTGTTCGGCCGGCCCCTCGCCCACGAACGAGTACGGCGGCCACGGGCCGGTCAGCTCCAGCCTGACCTGCGGGTGCCGGCCGGCGAGCGCCCGGACCAGCTCGGTGAAGCCGTCGAGAGCGGCGGTGTCCACCAGGTACGCCCCGTTGAGCACCATCGCCGTCGCCGCGCCGGAGAGCCGGCGGTCCTGCAGGGCGTGCCGGCGGTCGGCGACCGCGTACTGGGCGAGCGCCTCGTGCACGGTGGCGGCGGTGTCCGCGGCGATCCGCTGCCCCTGCTCCCGCGCGGTCAGCTGGGCCCGCCGCCGCCGCAGGTACGCCGCTCCCGCGCCGCCCCCGCCGGCCGGTTCGTCGTCCTCCTCGGCCGGCGGCGCGCCGGGCACCACGTACCCCTTGACGCCCCACTCGGTGCGGCCGGTCAGCCGGTCCAGGGCGGCGGTCAGCTCCGCGTGCCGCTCGGCGAGGACCGCGGCGACCCGGTCGGCGTCCCGGTGCACGGTGGCCAGCCGGGCCGGCACCACCGCACCGGTCGCGGACAGCGCCGCCACCACCCCGTGGTGGGTCCGGGCGGCGGACTCCAGCCAGGTCAGGTCCTCCAGCTTGCGGCGCAGCGGCTCCTCGCCGTACTCGGTCAGGGGGGCGGCGCTGACCACGGCGACCAGGCCGCCGCCGTGCACCGCGCGGACCTTCCCGCCGTCCATCCCCACCATCTCGGCGAGCGTGTCCGGCGGAACGTCCCGGACCACCCCGTGCAGCCAGGCTCCGGTCTCCGGCCGGGTCGTGGCGACCGGGCCGACGTCAGCGGTCGTACTCATCGAAGTCCCTCCTCGCCGTGGCCCGCTCCACCCGGGGGCGGCGCTCGGCCTCGACCTCCTCGGGGTCGCGCGGGCCCGGCTCGATCGGCGGGCGGGCCCGGGAGCTGAGCCACGGGTCGTGTTCCCACCAGTCGATGCCGATCTGCCGCGCGGTGTCGACCGAGGCGATCACCAGCCGCAGCTTCAGCGTCAGCAGCTCGATGTCGAGCAGGCTGACCCGAATGTCTCCGGCGATCACGATGCCCCGGTCCAGCACCCGTTCCAGGATGTCCCCCAGGTTCGCCGGCTCGTGCCCGGCGCCCATCACCTGGCCGGAGTTCTGCACCACCGGTGGTCGCGGACCGGTCATCTCACCCTCCGTCGCCCTTGCCGCGCTGGTAGCGCCGCGTCCGTCGATAGCCCAGCAGGCCACCGTCGAGGTCCAGCTCCACGTCGTAGAGGCCGAGCAGGTCGGTGGAGGCGGGGATCCGGTGGTCCTCCACCACCTCGACGCCGACCAGCCAGCCGTCGTCGGTGGGCTGGATGGAGGTGACGCCGAGCGGGTCCCGGCCGGTCAGCGCGACCACCTGGCGCAGCCCCTCGCGCGCCGCCTCGGCGGCCGAGATCGGTTCCAGGTCCTCGTCGTCGTCCTCGTACCGGCCCGCCGGTTCACCCCGGCCACCCCGGCTGCCGTCACCGCGGATCAGTCCTGCCGACACCGCGTCCACCTCCCTCGCCCGCTCGTCGTCGCGGCGGCCCACCCCGGGCGCGCCGCCGTTCCCCGGTGGCGGCCCGCCGCGCCCCGGCACCACCGGCGCGGGCGGCCGGACCACCCGGCCGGGCGCCCCCGGCACCGGCCGACCGGCCACTGCCGGTCGCCGGGCCCGTCGCCCGACCGCCGGCCGGGGCGCCGGAGGAGCCGGCCGTGCCGGTCAGCCGGTCCAGCACCTGCTGCTGTCCGGCGTCCCGCTCCGCGGTGGTGATGTCACCCGCCGCCGCGGCCCGGTCCAGCTCCTCCAGCTCCCGGCGGACGTTCGCCGGGTCGTGCTGCTTGGCCTCCGCCTCCCGGGCGATCACCTTCAGCACCGAGGTCAGACCGCGCACCGGGGCGTACGGGAAGGTCAGCAGCCCCCACAGGATGTCCACCGGTCACTCCGCCAGCTGATGGGCGCCGACGAAGTCGTACGGGGCCAGCGGGCCGAGCAGCCGCATCCGGATCAGGTCCCGGCGCTGTTCGGCGAAGTCCTCCACCGCCGCCAGGAACTCCTCCTCGTGGTCCGCCCCGATCAGGAAGGCCACGTTCACCGCGTCCAGCTCGCTGCTCGGTGGCCGGACCGCGGTACGTACGGCGTACCGGCCCATCTCGTTGACGAGCCGCCCGTTCTCGGCCTCGCGGCTCAGCTCGACGGCCTGGCTGATCATCTCGCCGAGCCGGATCCGCGCCTCCCGGGTCTCCGTCTCGGGCCGGCCGCGTACCTGCTCGGCCAGCCGCGCGGCGTCCGCGTTACCGGCGAGGATCTCGCTGATCAGCGCGCTGTCGTCGTACCGGCCGTGCACCGTGTACTGCAACCGGTCCTCGAGCTGGTCGAGGGTCTCGGCGAACTCGTCATGGTGCGCGGAGAGCAGATCCTCCACCGCGTCCGGGCCGGTGACCACGGTGCCGAACCGCACCGGCAGCACCGGTGCGACGGCCGCGGTCCCGTCCAGCAGCGTCTGGTACGCGGTCAGGTCGGCGGGCCGGCCCATAGGCTGCTCCAGCCCCACCTCGCTGACCAGGGCCGCGAGCTCCCCGTGCCGTACCGCGGTGATCTCTCCCGGCGGGTCGCCGACCCCGGCGGCATCCGGGGTCGGCTCCACGTCGGACGGCACGATGCCGTAGATGAACAGTCCGGTCTCGTCCGCCATGTCAGCGCTCCCCGTCCCGGCGGCGGCGGGGCCGGTCACGGACCGCCCCGGTGGTGTCGGCGGCCGTGTCGCCGACCGTCCGGCCGAGCTCACCGGCGGTCCGGCTGGCCTCCCGGGTGACCCCGCCGGCAACGCCGCCCACCTCCCGGGCCACCCCGCCGACCTCGCCCACCGTGTCGCCGAGCCCCGAGGTGACCTCGCGGGCCGCACCGGTCACGTCGCCCAGCAGCCCGGAGAGTGGGCCACCCTCCTTGGGTTGGATGTCCAGCCGGTCGGTCATCTCGGCGAACTTCAGGTACGTCTCGATGCTCGCCACCACCACCCGCGCGTTGATCTCCAACAGCGGGATGCCGACCACTCCGATGGTGACCTGGGCGTCGATCACGACCCCCTTGTCGAGGACGGTCTCCACGACGTCGGCGAGCCCGCCGGCACCGCCCTTCTCCAAAGCGCCACCGGCCTGGCCACCGCCCGACGTCACGACGCTCATTCGTCACGCTCCTCGCGGCGACGGCGGACCACCGGCCGGCGGGGCGCCTCGGGGGCGCGTCGGGCCGTCGGGCGGGGCCGCTGCGGCTCCTCCCGCTGCTCGCGGGACTCCCGCTCGGGGCGGGGCTGGGCGCGGCGGGCGCGCTCCGGCTGCCGGCGGCGCGGCGCGGGCTGCTCCTCGTCGTACCCCTCGTCGTAGTCCTCGCCCTCGTCGTAGGCGTCGTACTCCTCTTCCTCCTCGGTCGGGCGGCGGCGCTGCGGCGGCCGGCGGCGGCCCCGCTCGGCGGGCCGGCGCTCCTCCTCCTGCTCGGGCTGCTCCTCGCCCTCCTCGGGCTCCTCCGCCTCGCCCTGCTCGGCCTGCTCGCGGGCCTCCTGCTCCTCCTGGAGGGCGGTCTCGTGGTCCTTGACCACCTCGGAGTCCTGGATCTCGCCGCGCCAGCCCTCGACCGAGTCGGGGTCGAGCACGGTGACCGTCATGACGTGCCGGACGAAGTGCTTCAGCTCCAGCCGGACCCGACGACCCTGGGCCCGCCACAGGTTGCCGGTGTGCTCGAACAGGCCCTTCGGGTGGTATTCCAGGACGACCAGGATCCGGGTCAGCTCGGGGCCGACCTCGTGGAAGCTGACCGTGCCGTCCACCGAGCCCTTCTCGCCCTTGGACCGCCAGTGGATCAGCCGGTCCGGGATCTGCCGGACGATGGTCGACTCCCAGCTGCGGTGCGACCAGAAGATCTGGGCCTTCCAGTTCATCTTCTCGTCTTCGGCGTTCTCCGCGAGCTCGACCTTCTTCATGAAGCTCGGGAAGTCGCCGAAGGTCGTCCACTGGTTGTAGGCCACCCGGACCGGGACGCCGACCTCGATGGTCTCGACGATGTTGGTGACCTTCAGCTTCTTGCCACCGCTCTTGCCGCCCTTGCCGCCACCGAAGGCCGCCATCAACTTCTCCTTACCGCCGGCCAGGCCGGCATGGAACATGGCCTTGACCGGGGAGTTGCCCTCGGCGAGCTTCTGCGCGCCGGTGGCCGCGGCGATCAGGCCCGGACCGCCGCCCTGCTTCGCGTACTCACTGAGCCGACCGGTGGCGCCGGTGAGCCGCTCGGTCACCACGGTCACCGCCCGTTCACCGATCGCGCTGGCCAGGTTGCGCAGCTCGCCGCCGAGCTGGTCGCGGGCCCGGTCGGTGAGGTTCTGGGTCGCTGCCATCCTCATCGCCCCCGACCGCGGGTCACCGGCCGCCGGTCGTCCGCCGCCGGCTGCTCGTCGAGCTCCTGCTCCTCGTCCGGGGCCGAGCCCTGCTCGTCGTCGTACTGGTCCTCGTCGTACTGGTCGTCCTGCCGGTCGGCGCCCTGGTCCGGCTGCCCCCCGCCGGAGCGGCGGCGCAGCGCGTCCGCGCCGCCGCGCAGCTTGCCGCTGAGCGCGTCGATGCCGCTGCCCGCGGCGGCCGAGGCGGCGGCCTTGCCGGCGGTGGCCAGCGGGGCGCCCAGCTTGCTCAGGTTGCCCAGTTGGGGGGTGTTGTTCAGCAGGTCGGTGCCGACCTTCATCAGCCCGCCCGGCCGCTGGCTGGCCCGGCCGGCGGCGACGGCCGCGGCGAGGGTGAGGGCGGTACGCATCTTCTTGCGCCGGCCCAGGACGTAGCCGGCGGCGATCGCGAGCGCGACTCGTGCTCCGCTCTTCATCTCGTGCTCCTTCACTCCCCGGGGAAATCGGACACCCGATTCGTTCGCGGCCGGAAAAACAGCTACCGGGGAACAGCGCGAGAAAGGCCTGCGATCGGGGTCCCGTATCAGCGGACCCGGCGGGCAGTACCCGAGGCAGCAACCACAAAACATTGCCGCACTGCGCTTAGGCGCGGCTGAGAAGAGCTATCGGGACTGCCGGACAGCCTCGGTCGCAAACTGCACAAATCGGATTTCAGGGCAGCCCTGAGCAGGGCGGGGGACAAATGCTTGCCCGACGACAAGCAGCCCGTTCAGTGGGTCGGAAGTACGGAGTCCAGACACATTTCCGCGCGCAGTTTCCCGCCGCCGGAACGCAATTTCGCACCGCATTTCCGCAATACCGAGACGGCACCCGCGTTGTCCGGTGCCGTCTCCGCCACAACGGTACGCATACCGGCTGCGGCGGCCCGGTTCAGCAATTCGCGCAGCGCCGCGGCGCCCAGCCCCTGCCCCCGGGCCGAGCGGCCCAGCCACATCCCGGCCTCCACCACCCCCGGCGCGTCGCAGCGGGTCATCCGGACCATGCCGACCACCTCGCCGCCGGCCACCACAGCGAACATCAGGGTCCGGGTGGGGCCGTCCAGACCGCCGAAGCTGGCCCGGTGGAAGTCCCGGAACGCGTCCCGGCGGGCCTGGGACCAGCCGGCCGGCGCCTCGACCGGGGGCATCACGTCGGCCGGCTCGGCCTCGGCGACCGCTACGGAGAGCAACGGCTCCAGGTTCTGCTCGTCCACCGGCTCCAGCCGTACCGATCCCGTCACAGTGCCGCAGTCTGCCGCCCGGGACCGGCTCAGTCCAGCCCTTTGCCCCGGTACTGCCGGTCCGTCGGGAGGTCTCGGCCGGTCGTGCCACCGAGGTGTTCCGCATCACGCTCCGTGGTCCTGTCGACGGGACTGCGCGGGCTGCAGACCGCTCAGCCGAACTGGCAGAGCACCACCGACGCGTCGTCGGCCCGCTTGAACCGGCGCAGCCGGTCGGCGTGGTCCCGCTCGGCCGCCCGGACCCGGCCGATCAGCGCCTCCGGCCCCTCGGTCGTCACCAGGTCGAGCAGACCCGGCCAGCCGAAGAGGCCGAACTGCTCCACCGCGCAGGAGGCGCCGTCGCTGAGCAGCACGGCCCGGCGCAGCGCGCCCACCCCGCGCAACGGCAGCGTCCCGGTCACCGCGTGGTACGCCGCGTCCGGGTCGGACGCCGCCACCCAGTAGCCGTGGGTCCGGTTCATCCGCTCCCGCTGGGCGGTGACCACCAGCCGGAACCGGGTGGCCCGGTCGGCCGCGTCCGCCGGTAGGTCGGCCATCATCCGGCGCAGCTCGGCGGCGGTCGCGTCCAGCCGGTCGTCGGTGACCACCCGCACCTCCGCATCGGTCTCCAGCACCAGCGGGGAGTCGCAGAGCACCAGGTAGTCCACCTGGTCGCCGCCCTCCCGGAGCAGGCAGACCGTCGACGACGGGGTACCGGGATGGTCCAGGTCGCACCGGCCGTCGTGGTCGGCGCGCACGGCGAGGATCGCCGCCGCCAGGTTGCTCATCAGCGTCGCCGCCGGCCGGGACGCCTGCGCCAGCCCGATCCGGGCCGCCAGGTGCCGGACGTACCAGGACGGGCCGTGCACGCAGCCCGTGTCGAAGCCCTCCGGCACCGTCGCCCCGTCGAGCACGCCGACCAGCGGCCCGAACCGGAACACCAGGTCCTCGTTCTCCGGCCGGCCCGGAGCCGCCGCCGAGGCGGAACTCACCCGCATCGTCGGCGCCGCCCCCGCCGGCCACGCCGGCCGGCTCCCGATCGCGTACCGCCGGTCCGGTGCCCCCATCCGCGTACTCCCTCCGTCGCCGCCCACCTACCCGGCCGTACCCGGGACATGCCGGCCATCCGGCCAACTCGCCGTCGCCGCACGGACGCCGACGGTAGCGTCGGCAGTGGTGGGCTCGCCGGCCCGGCACGGCGCCGGCGGAGCGGTACTACGGCGACAGGGGGATCGCATGTTGGCACGGTTGCACGAGTCGGGACTGAAGTCGGAACACATGTACTTTGCCGGGTTCGCCAGCATCGGCCTCTCGTTCACCAGCTGGTTCCTCTCCAAGCACCTGGAGCGGGCCGGCGTGGCCCGGGCGGACCGCTGGGGCATCTTCATCGGCGAGTGGGCGCCGACGTTCTTCGCCATCGGCAACGGCCTGCAGATGTACGAGAAGCGCTGAGCGGTCAGCGCCGCCGGTTGCGCGCCCGCGACGAGCGCAACCGGCGCAGCCGGGCGATCAGCACCGGCTCGGCGGCCAGCGCGGCTGGATTGTCCAACAGGCCGTTGAGCAGCTGGTAGTAGCGGGTGGCGGAGAGGCCGAAGGTCTCCCGGACGGCCTGCTCCTTGG
Organism: Micromonospora siamensis; assembly: GCF_900090305.1. Taxonomy (NCBI): domain Bacteria; kingdom Bacillati; phylum Actinomycetota; class Actinomycetes; order Micromonosporales; family Micromonosporaceae; genus Micromonospora; species Micromonospora siamensis. Next base: position 164,332 of record NZ_LT607751.1, read on the forward strand.
CGCCGGCGTGCCGCCACCACTGCTGCTCGAAGTCGAGGATCCGCCGTTCCCGCTCGGTGAGCCCGGCGGGACCGACGGCGGGTGTCCCGGTCGGGGTGCCCTCCGGCTCGACCTCGGGGGTCGACTCCGCCTCGGGTGCGGGGCGCGGGGGCGGAATGACCGGCGCACCGTCGCGTCCCGGCGTGCCGGCCGCCGGGGACGGCTCGGGCCGGCCGGTGGCGGCCGCGGAGGCGTCGGCGGACATGGCGCTCTCCTCGCAGGCGGGTGGGACCGGGGACCCACAGCCTAACCAGGGCCGACCAGGAACGCAGCGGACGCCACGGGCGGCCCCGGAACGTCCCGGGGCCGCCCGTGACGACTCAGGCGACGTCGCGCCGGCGCATCGTCCAGAGCGCCGCGCCGAGCGCGAGCACCAGCCCGACGACGATCAGCACCGACGACTGCTGCCAGTCGATGGTCAGCTTGTCCGGCAGGCAGTTCCCCGACGGGCTGGCGTTGCACGCGTCGTAGTCCTCCAGCGTGACCTCCTTGCGCATCCAGGCCAGCCCGTAGGTGGGCAGCAGCCAGGCGTCCGGGAAGGCGACCCCGGCCAGCCGCAGCACGATGCCCAGCCCGAACTGGGCCACCACGAAGAAGGCCATCGCCCCGCCGAGCGCGAAGGCGGTGTGCCGCCCGAGCGAGGCCACCGCGAAGCCGACCGCCGTGACCGCCAGCACCAGCGCCACCGCGCGCAGCTCGGTCAGCCCGAACGACCGCCACACTCCCGCGGCCATCTCGGTGGTCGTCCCTCGGAAGTGCCCGATCAACCAGAACGCCACGGTCCAGAGGGCGACCGCCAGCACGGTGGTCACGGCAGTCGCGCTGAGCAGCGCCGCCAGCTTGGTCAGCAGCACGGTGAGCCGCTTCGGCCGCCACAGCAGCAGGTTCATCATGCCGCCGGTGTTCCACTCGGCCCCGACGTACGAGGCGCCAACCACGAAGCCGACCACCGCCAGCAGCGCCGCGAAGGTCTCCAGGGTCTGCGCGAAGTCGTCGTGGAACCGGAACGTCGGCGGCAGCGACCACTTCGGGTCGAACGCCTCCGGCGGCGGCGGGCTGATCTGGGAGCAGTCGTCCGGGAAGCCCCGCTCGCCGGGCGCCTCGCCGGCCGCCTTGGCCTTCTCGCACTCGGCGCGGAACCGGTCGGTGTCCCGCACCGCCTCCTGGTAGTGGGCCTGGGTGGCCCGTTCGGCGGCGGCGACCTGCTCGGCGCCGATCTTCTGGTTGGTGACGAAGGCGCTGGCGACGATGGCTCCCAGCACCAGCAGGCCGAGCAGGGCCATGTACCGGGTGAAACGCCGCTTGCCGAGCCGGCGCAGCTCGGTCCGATAGAGGCTCACGCGCCCCACCCTCCCCTGGCGGCCTCCGGGTCGCCGACCTTCGTGGACTGGTCGACCTGCCGGTGCTGGCCGGGCACCGGCGCGGTGGCGGTCAGTTCGAGGAAGACGCTCTCCAGGTCGACGGCGACCGGCGCGAGTTCGCTGACGTACAGGCCCTGGTCGGCGAGGAGCCGGCTGACCACGGCCGGCTTGTCGACGCCGGTGAGCATCAGGTGGTCCGGCTGGGCGGTGACCCGGATACCGCCACGGTCCAGCAGGTCGGCGGCGGTGGGCAGGTCGGTGACCGCCTCCAGCCGGACCCGGACCACACCGTGGGAGTGCTGGGCGAGCACCTCGTCCACCGGGCCGAAGGCGACCCGGCGGCCCAGCGAGATGATGGTGACCGCGTCGCAGATGAGCTGGATCTCGCCGAGGATGTGGCTGGAGAGCAGCACGGTCATCCCGTTGGCGGCCAGGTCGCGGACCAGGGTGCGCATCTCCCGGATGCCGCCCGGGTCGAGGCCGTTGGCGGGCTCGTCCAGGATGAGCAGCTTCGGGTCCTTGAGCAGCGCCGACGCGACCGCGAGGCGCTGCTTCATGCCCAACGAGTACGTCTTGACCCGCTCGCCGGCCCGGTCCCGCAGACCGACCAGCTCCAGCACCTCGTCGACCCGGTGGCGAGGCACCTCGCCCGCCCCGGCCAGCAGCTCCAGGGTGTCCCGGGCGGTGAAGTGCGGGAAGAACTGCGGGCTCTCCACGATGGCGCCGATCTGGCCGGCGACCTGCGGCAGGGCGGCCGGCACCTGGTGGCCGAGCACGCTCATCCGGCCGCCGTCGGGTCGGATGAGGCCGAGCAGCGTACGCAGGGTGGTGGTCTTGCCGGAGCCGTTCGGCCCCAGGAAGCCGTGCACCTGGCCGGCCTCCACCCGCATGTCGAATCCGTCGAGCGCGTTGCGGGTGCCGCGCCGACGGCTCTTGTAGGTCTTGCGCAGACCTTCGATCTCCAGGACAGCCGACAAGCTGCGCCTCCCCCGATGGTGTGGATGACGCCCGCCACCATACTGGGTATGCAGTGCCCCGCAATACCCGGTATGCATCAGCGGTTCGGCTGTTTTTTTCGCCCCCAGGCGTCAGGCGCAGACGACCTGCACACCGGCGGCGCGGAAGGCCGCGACCACCTCGGGCGCGGCACCGGAGTCGGTCACCAGGGTCTGCACCCGGTCCACCGGGCAGATCCGGGCGAAGGCGTGGCCGCCCAGCTTGGACGAGTCCGCGATGATCACCACCCGCTTGGCCCGGGCCACCATCAGGTTGTTCATCGCCGCCTCCCCCTCGTGGTGGGCGGCGGCGCCGAGCTGCGGGTCTATCGCGTCCACACCGAGCAGGGCGACGTCCAGGGTGACCTCGCGCAGCAGCGCGCCGCCGAGCGGGCCGACCAGCTCGAAGGACTTCGGGCGCACCACCCCGCCGGCCACGACCACCTTCATCCGGGACCGGACCAGCAGCTCGTTGGCGATGTTGAGCGCGTTGGTGACCACGGTCAGCTGGGCGCCCTCGGCGCTGGTGTTCAGGTCGGGGCGGACGGCCAGGGCGCGGGCCACCTCCGTGCTGGTGGTGCCGCCGTTGAGGCCCACCACCGTCCCCGGCGTGACCAGGGCGGCGGCGGCCGCGCCGATCCGCTGCTTCTCGGCCGAGTGCTTGGCCGTCTTGTAGCGCAGCGGAAGGTCGTACGAGACGCCGTTGGCGACCGCGCCACCCCGGGTACGCGTGATCATCTGCTGCTGGGCGAGCTGGTCGAAGTCGCGCCGGATGGTCGCCTGGGAGACGTCCAGTCGCTCCGCGGCCTCCTCGACGGTGACCCGTCCGCTGTCGGTGAGCATCTCGAGCAGGGCGTTCCATCTGGCGTACCGGTCCACCGGGAACCTCCACTGACTCTGCACGAACGGTGATTGATTGCGTGCACAGTAGTGCGCGAAACTCGGAGGGCGCAAAACCCTGTTCTGCGCGATCGAGGGGGTTGTTGCCAGAGTCACCCTGGTTCACGCAGAATAACGCGCGAAAGACGGCTCAAACGAGCCGTAATGCGCAGAACACCCGCCGGCGAGGAGTTCCCATGGCCCACGTGCACGCGGAGATCGCGAGCCAACCCGACTGCTGGCGCGAGGCGGCGAAGCTCGTCGGCTCGGTCGCCGACCGCCTCCCGGCCCGCGGCGAGCGGGTAGCCGTGGTCGGTTGCGGCACGTCGTGGTTCATGGCCATGGCGTACGCGGGACTGCGCGAAGAGGCCGGGCACGGCGAGACCGACGCCTTCCAGGCCAGCGAGTTCCCCACCGGCCGCCGCTACGACCGGCTGGTGGCGATCACCCGCTCCGGCACCACCACCGAGGTGCTGGACCTGATCACCGCGCTGCGCGGCCAGGTGCCCACCACAGTCATCGTCGGTGACCCCGACTCCCCCGCCGTCGCGCTCGCCGACGCCGCCGTCACCCTGCCCTTCGCCGACGAGCGGGCCGTGGTCCAGACCCGCTTCGCCACCACCGCGCTGGCCCTGCTCCGTGCCCAACTCGGGCAGAACGTCGAGGCGCTGGCCGCCGACGCGGAGGTGGCCGTCCGCGCCCCGCTGCCGATCGACCCCACCCGGATCGAGCAGGCCACCTTCCTCGGCCGGGGCTGGACGGTCGGGCTGGCCCAGGAGGCCGCGCTGAAGTGCCGGGAGGCGGCCACCTTCTGGGCCGAGGCGTACCCGGCGATGGACTACCGGCACGGTCCGATCTCGATCGGCGCCCCGGGCCGGCTGGTCTGGGCGTTCGGGCCGCTGCCCGAGGGGCTGCCCGAGGACGTGGCGGCGACCGGGGCGGCGTTCGTGCACAGCCGTACCCACGGCTGCCGCACCGTGCTGACCAGTTGGGCGGCCGGGCGTACCCCGGTCGACCCGATGGCCGACCTGATCCTCGCCCAGCGCTTCGCGGTCGCCCTGGCCACCAGCCGCGGCCTGGACCCGGACGCGCCCCGGCACCTCAGCCGTTCCGTGGTGCTGGCGTGACCGGTGCGGTGACGGCGGCCGACGTCGTCGTCGCGCTGGACGTCGGCGGGACCGGGATGAAATGCGCCCTGGTCCGCCCGGACGGCACCGTGGCGCACACCGAACGGCACCCCACCGGCGCCGGGCGCGGCGCGGCCGCCGTGGTCGAGACGGTGCTGACCGTCGCCGAAGGGCTGACCGAACGGGCCCGCCGCGCCGGGCTCACCCCGGTGGCCTGCGGCGTCGTGGTGCCCGGGGTGGTGGACCCGGCCGCCGGGGTGGCGGTCTGGTCGTCGAACGTCGGCTTCCGGGACGTACCGCTGCGGGACCTGGTCCGGACGCGGACCGGCCTGCCCACGGTGCTCGGCCACGACGTGCGGGCCGGTGGCCTGGCGGAGGCCCGGCTCGGCGCCGGGCGCGGCGCCGGCCACGTCCTCTTCGTGGCGATCGGCACCGGCATCGCCGCCACCCACGTGGTCGACGGCGTCGCGGCCACCGGCGCGCACGGCGCCGCCGGGGAGATCGGCCACATCCTGGTACGCCCCGACGGCCCGCGCTGCGGCTGCGGCCGCCCCGGCTGCCTGGAGGCGGTCGCCTCGGCCTCGGCGATCGCCCGCCGCTACGCCGAACTCGCCGGCCCGGTCGCCGTCGACCCCACCGATGCCGGGAGCGCCGCAGTCGAGCCGACCGGCACTCCGGTGACGGCGGCCGGGGTGGCCGAGCGGGCGGCGGCCGGCGAGCCGCTGGCCGGCCAGGTCTGGCAGGAGGCGGTCGAGGCGCTCGCCGACGGCCTGGCCACCGGGCAGGCGCTCTTCGACGTGACCACGATGGTGCTCGGCGGCGGGCTGGCGCAGGCCGGCCCGCAGCTGTTCGACCCGCTGCGGGTGGCGCTGAAGGAGCGACTCACCTTCCACCGGGAGCCACGGCTCGTGTCGGCGGCCCTCGGCGACGAGGCGGGTTGCCTGGGCGCCGCCCTGCTCGCCCTCGACGCCCGGCCGACCCTCGACACCGCGCCGACCCGCGACGCTGTGCCGGCCCTCGACCACCTGTCGGCCCTCGACGCCGGGCCGGCCCCGAACGACCTGGAGACGGAATGACCCTGCGGGTGAACGGCAAGGTGGTGACCCCGACCGGAGTGATCCGGCAGGGTTGCGTGGAGCTGACCGGCGACCGGATCACCGCCGTCGCCGAGTACCCGTCGGTGCGCGACGGGCACTGGATCGTGCCGGGCTTCGTGGACATGCACACCCACGGCGGTGGCGGCCACACCTTCACCACCGGTGACGCCGAGTCCGCGCGCCGAGCCGCCGCGTTCCACCTCGGGCACGGCACCACCAGCCTGCTGGCCAGCCTGGTCAGCTCCCCGTTCGAGCTGATGCGCCAGGCCACCTCGGCGTTCGCGCCGCTGGTCCGCGAGGGGGTGCTGGCCGGCGTCCACTTCGAAGGGCCGTACCTGTCGGCGGCGCGCTGCGGCGCGCAGAACCCGGAGTTCCTGCGCGACCCGTCCACCGAGGAGCTGGGCGAGCTGGTCGAGCTGGGCGGCGGCGCGGTACGCATGGTCACCCTCGCCCCCGAGCGGGACGGCGCGGAGGAGGCGATCAAGCTGCTCACCGCGCACCGGGTGGTCGCCGCCGTCGGCCACACCGACGCCACGTACGACCAGACCCGCGCCGCGGTGGCGGCCGGCGCGAGCGTCGCCACCCACCTGTTCAACGGCATGCGCCCGCTGCACCACCGCGAGCCCGGCCCGGTGGTGGCGCTGCTGGAGGCGCCGAACGTGGTCTGCGAGCTGGTCGCCGACGGGGTGCACCTGCACGACGGGATGCTGACCTTCGCCACCACCACGGCCGGTCCGGAGCGGGCCGCCCTGATCACCGACGCGATGGCCGCCGCCGGCATGCCCGACGGCGAGTACGAGCTGGGTGGCCAGGCCGTCACCGTGACCGACGGAGTGGCCCGGCTGGCCCGCGACGGCGCGATCGCCGGCAGCACCCTCACCATGGACGCCGCCCTGCGGCACGCCGTCACGGCGGGCATCCCGATCGCTGACGCCGTCCGGATGGTGGCCACCACCCCGGCCCGGGCGATCGGCCTCGGCGACCGGGTCGGTGCGCTCCAGGTGGGTCTCCGCGCCGACCTGGTGGTCCTCGACGACGACCTGAACGTGGTCCGGGTGATGCGCGGCGGCGCCTGGGTGGAGTGACCCGACCCCGTCCCGGCCTGGCCCGGCGTGGCCCGACCCTGGCCTGGCCCCGACCGCGTACGTGACGGCCCGACCCTCTCCCAGCGCGCTACAGACTTGAGAGCACCAACGACTCAGGCTTTGGCACGGCGTCCGGCACCCGACGGCGCGACGGACAGGCCGTGGCGGTCTGAGTCGCCTGCGCTCTCAAGTCTGTAGGGCGGCGAAGCCACTCCCCGGAGGCGAGCCGCCGCGGAAGCGCGCGGGTGAGCAACCAGCGAAGCGACCAGTGGGCAGCCCGCGAGAGGGAAGCCGTCAGCCGACGGTGGGGACCTCGACGCCGAGGACGGCCTGCTCGTCGGGGCGGTGCACCAGCACCTCGGAGAGGAACGACTGCACGGCGGGGCCCATCCCCAGATCCCGGCCGGCCCGCTCGGAGAGCAGCCACTTGTGCTCGATGATCTGCGCGAAGAGCTCCTGCGGCTCCAGCTTGCGGCGCAGGTGCGCCGGCACCGCCCGGACCACCGGCTCGAACACCTCGGTCAGCCAGCGGTGCGCCGCCTGCTGCTCGTCGGTCAGGTCGCTCTCCACCCGGTACGCGTCCAGGTCGTTGAGGAGCCGGCGGGCCTGGTTCTCCTCGGCGTCCAGGCCGGTCAGCCGGAGCAGCCGCCGGGTGTGGTAGCCGGCGTCGACCACCTTGGGACGGATCAGGTAACGCCCGTTGTCGACCGTCGACATGGCCACCTCGGCCACGTCGAAGCCCAGGTCGTTGAGGCGGCGGATCCGGCCCTCGACGTCGTGCCGGGCCTCCCGCTCGATCTGCTGCTCGTAGGTGATCTCGTGCCAGAGCCGCTCGTAGCGCTGCACGACCTCCTCGCAGACCACCTCCGGGTCGATCGACTCGTGCAGCAGCCCGGCGGCCTGGAGGTCCAGCGCCTCGCCGAAGATGTTCACCCGGGCGATCTCCAGGTCCTCGCCGCGCTGCCCGTTGGAGAGGGAGTTGTACAACGCTCCCGTCTCGGCGTCCACCAGATAGGCGGCGAACGCCCCGGCGTCCCGCCGGAACAGGGTGTTGGACAGCGAGCAGTCACCCCAGAAGAAGCCGGTCAGGTGCATCCGCACCAGCAGCGCGGCCAGCGCGTCGAGCAGCCGGCCCATGGTCTCCGGGCGCAGCGTGTGCGAGAAGAGCGCCCGGTAGGGCAGCGAGAACTGGAGGTGCCGGGTGATGAGCACCGACTCCAGCGGCTCCCCGTCGTCGGTCTGCCGGTCGGCGACGATCGCCACCCCCTCCACCGAGGGGAAGTCGATCCGCTCCAGCGCCCGCAGCAGGTCGTACTCCCGCTCGGCGATCCGCTCCCGGGTCTCCTTGAACGCGTACACGAAGTCGCCGAGCCGGACGAACCGGACGATGTGCCGGGAGATGCCCTGGGGCAGGGCCACCAAATGCTGGGCAGGCCACTCCTCCAGCGGGGTCGACCACGGAAGGTCGAGCAGCGCCGGGTCCACGAGGGCAGAGGTGATCCGCACGGGGACAAGTGTGACGGCTGTCCCCGCCGAACGCTTCCCTTCGTGGTTCGGCACACAGCCACCGAAGCCGTGCCGTCGCCGCCGGCCGGTAGCGTGGTCCGGGTGCGGGAGCCCACGACGGTACGACGGAACGTCCGACTCCGGGCGGTCCGCCCGCCCGGTTGGTGGCCCGACGCGCTGCTGATCGTCGTCCTCGTCGCGCTCACCGTCGCGCTCGCCGCCCACCAGCTCTTCGGGATCGACCGGGCGGTCGCCGACTGGGCGGACGCGCACCGGCCCACGGCCGCCCGGTGGACCGCGATGACCCTGAACTACCTGGGCCAGGGCACCCCGCTGACGCTGATCGCCGCGGGCCTCGGCGTGCTGCTGGCCGTCCGGCTGCGCTCGGTGCGCCCGCTACTGCCCCCGGTCACCGCGTTCGTGCTCACCTACCTCACCATCGGCCCGCTCAAGGTGTGGACCGCCCGGCCGGCGCCCAGCGCCAGCAGCAAGGAACCCTTCCTGCCGCCGGAGCGGACGCTGCCGCTGTTCCAGCACGACCTGCCGGTCAGCTACGCCCAGTCGTACCCGTCGGGGCACGTCGCCAACGCCATCGTCTGGTACGGCGTGATCGCCCTGCTGCTGGCGCCCCTGCTGGCCACCTACGGCCGCCGGATGCCACCGGGGGTGGTCACCGGAATCCGGGTGGTGCCGCCGCTGGTGGTCTTCTGCACCACCATATACCTCGGCTGGCACTGGTTGACCGACTCGGTGGCCGGCCTGGCCCTCGGCTTCCTGCTCGACCGGTTGCTGCGCCGAATGCCCTGGGACGACCTGCCGTTGCCCGGCCGGCTGCGCGAACACGACCGGCCGTTCATGTCGTACCCCTAGGGTTGCCCTGTGGATCGACTCGCGCGCCGGTTGGGCCTGGCCGACGCGGTGGTCATCGGGCTCGGTTCCATGCTCGGCGCGGGGGTCTTCGTGGTCTTCGCCCCGGCCGCGGCGGCGGCCGGTGGCGGCGGGCTGCTGCTCGCGGTGGCCGTGGCCGGCTTCGTCGCCTTCTGCAACGCGACCAGCTCCGCGCGGCTGGCCGCCCGCTACCCCGAGTCCGGCGGCACCTACGTGTACGGCCGGGAAAGACTCAGCCCGTTCGCCGGTTTCCTCGCCGGTTGGGGCTTCGTGGTCGGCAAGACGGCGAGCTGCGCGGCGATGGCGCTGACCATCGGCGCGTACGCCTGGCCGGGGCGGGCCCGGGAGGTGGCGGCGGCGGCCGTGGTGGCGGTGACCGCGGTGAACGTGCGCGGCATCGGAAGGACCGCGCTCGCCACCCGCGTCTTGGTGACGGTGACGCTCACCGTGCTGGCCGTCGTCGCGGTGACCGGCGCGCCGCACGTCGCCGTGGACCAGCTGGACGGGCTCGCCCGGACCGGCGACCGGGGGGTGCTCACCGCCGCCGGGCTGCTCTTCTTCGCCTTCGCCGGGTACGCCCGGATCGCCACCCTGGGCGAGGAGGTACGCGAGCCGGAGCGGACCATCCCCCGGGCGGTGCCGCTGGCGCTGGGCATCGTGCTGGCGATCTATCTGACCCTGGCCGTGGTCGCCCTCGGGGTGCTCGGCGAGCAGCGGCTGGCCGCCGCCAGCGCCCCGCTGGCCGAGGTGGTCACCGCCGCCGGGCTGCCCGGCCTGGCCTGGCTGGTCCGGGCCGGCGCCACCGTGGCCGTGGTCGGGGTGCTGCTCTCCCTGCTGGCCGGGGTGGGCCGGACCACCCTGGCGATGGCCCGCCGCCGCGACCTGCCCGGGGCGCTGGCCGCCGTGCACCCCCGGTACCAGGTGCCGCACCGGGCGGAGCTGGCGGTGGCCGCCGTGGTGATCGTGGTGGTGGCGCTCGGCGACGTACGCGGCGCGATCGGCTTCTCCAGCTGCACGGTGCTGGTCTACTACGCGATCGCCAACGCCTCGGCGCTCACTTTGGGCCGGGAGCCGGGCCGGAAGCTGCCGGTGCAGCTGCTCGCGGCGCTGGGGCTGGTCGGTTGCGTGGCGCTGGCGGTCAGCCTGCCGGTGAGCAGCACGCTCGCCGGGTTCGCCGTGCTCGCCCTCGGCACGGCCGGGTACGCCCTGCGCCACCGCCTGCGCCCCACCACCCGCTGACCCTCACTCGGGCGCCTCCCGAGGCGCCGGCGGGACGGGCGGCGGCAGCGGAGTGGTCTCCCGGAGCAGGGCGCTCAGCCCGGCCCGGCGGGCCACCACGGTCAGCCGGTCCCCCGCCTGGATCACCACCCGCGGATCGGTGGACCAGTCGGCCTTGCGGCCGGGGCGGCTGTGGGCGAGCAGGCGTACCTCCCCGGGGCGGGCGACCGCGGCGAGCGGGCGGCCGTCCAGCGGTGAGCCGGCCACCACCGGCACCTCGGTGACCAGCAACGCGTGCCGGCCGACCGGGATGGTGGCGACCACCGCGCGGTCCAGCAGCGCCACCGCGAAGGCCGGCGCGGCCAGGTACGACACGCTGCGGGAGATGCCGATGCCGAAGGCCTTCTGGATCCGTTCGGCGAAGTCGCCGTCGAAGAGCCGCAGCACCACCGGCAGGTCGGCGTCGATGGCGCGGGCGTTCAGCGCGGCGCGCAGGTTGGTGCCGTCGTCGGTGGAGACCACCACCAGCGCCTGGCAGGTGGCCACGGAGGCCGCGCGCAGCGTCTCCTCCAACCCGGCGTCGCCGACGATCAACGGAACGCCGAGCCGGTGGGCCAGCGCCGCGCCCCGGGCGTCCGGGTCGCGGTCGATGGCCACCACCTCGACGCCGAAGTCGTGCAGCTGGGCCATCACCCGGGTGCCGATGTTGCCCAGGCCGACCACCACCACGTGGCCGGTCCGGTCCGGTTGGATCCGGCCGGAGTGCAGCGCCAGCCGGGCGTTGACGATGCCGTCGACCACCGCGGCGGTGATCAGTGGGATCAGCGCCAGTCCGGCCAGGTTGAGCACCACCTGCATCACCTGGGCGGCGACCGGCTTGGCCAGGTCCGGGTCCTGGCCGCTGAGCGTGGTGACCAGGGTGAGATAGAGCGCGTCGGCCCAGTCGACGTGCGCGGCCCGGGCGTTGAGCCAGCCCAGGGTGGCGATCACCCCGAGCAGCAGCAGCACGGCGATGCCGATCTTGCGGGTGGCGAAACTGCGTACCGCCCGGACCAGCACGGCGAACGGCCGCCGGCGGCGCCGGGCCCGGACCAGGCGGCGGGCCGCCAGCTCGGTGCCGGCCGGCTGGCCGGTCGCCTCGGCGAGCACCACGTCGGCGGACTCCTCGTCCGCCGGCAGGACCCGGATCAGGTCGGGGTCCGTGGTGACGGCCAGGCCGCAGACGACGTCGTCGGGGCGTACGTCGGCGCGCCGGGCCACGTAGAGGGTGCGGCCGGCGTGCCGGAAGTGGGTGGGGGCGACCTCACCGAGGGCGGCGGCCACGAAGGCCGGCGCGGCCATCGAGGCGTCGGAGAGGACCGCCGAGTCGGGGAAGAGCTGCCGCAGGCCGTTGGCGAGGCTGGTGTTGAACATGCGTACCACCAGGCGCAGCCGGGGTTCGACCTCCTGGGCGCAGAGCGTGGCGTGCATGTTGCCCACGTCGTCCTGGCGCAGCAGGGCCAGGCCGTCCGCCCCGGCCAGCCCGGCCCGGCGGAAGGTGGACTCGTCGAGCCGGTCGGCCCGGACCACCTCGATGCCCTGGAGGTCCCGCCCGTCCGGCCCCTCCGAGCGGCGGCGCTCCGGCACCACCAGGGTGACCCGGATCCGGCCGGCGGACGAACCGCTGCCGAGCAGCGCCCGGACCACCCAGTAGGCCAGCGGGTCGGAACCGCAGACCACGTAGTGCGGGCGGGGGTCGCCGTTGCCACGCAGCCGCCAGCCGGTCGCGCGGCGGGCCCGGTCGCGCAGGGGTTCGGCCATGCCCGGATGGTAGTCAGCCGCTCGCGGTACGCGCAGCCCCCGCGATCATGACGCATGTCCCCCGGCACGGCGGGTAGATCACCGCCATGCAGACGTTCCTCCCGTACCCGGACTTCCTGGCCAGCGCCCGGACGCTGGACCAGAAGCGGCTGGGCAAGCAACGGGTGGAGACCATCCAGGTGCTGCGCGGGTTGACCCGGCCGGACTACGGCTGGCGCAACCATCCGGCGGTGAAGATGTGGGCCGGCTACGAGGAGGCGCTGGTCCGGTACGGGTTGGACGTCTGCGCGGTCTGGTCCGAGCCGGGCCGGGCGGACACCTGCGCCGCCACCATGACCACCGACCTGGCCACCGCCTGCGGCCTGACCCGGATCCGCGGCCAGGCCGAGCTGGCCGAGGCCGGTGAGCTGCCGCCCTGGCTGGGTCGCGAGGACCTGCACCTGAGCCACCGGTCGTCGCTGGTCCGCAAGGCGCCCGAGCACTACCGGCCGCTGTTCGGTGACGTCCCGCCCGACGTGGAGTACGTCTGGCCCGCCTCCGACCGCCCCCGCCGCTGCCTGCCCTGAGGTGCGGCAGACTGGTGGCTCGGTCGGGTGGAAGGGTGCACATGACGCTGTCCCAGGTGGTCGGTCGGCTCATCGGCGTACGGGAGCGGGTGGTGGACCCGGGCGGTGGTGGCGCCCCCCGGGTGCCGCACCCGGTGGAGGCGGTGGTGGTCGGCGGTGGCATCGCCGGCATGTCGGCGGCGGTGGTGCTGGTCGAGCGGGGCGTCCGGGTGACGGTGCTGGAGGCGGCGCCCACCCTCGGCGGTCGGCTCGGCGCGTGGCCGGCGGCGCTGCCCGACGGCGACCAGATGAACGAGCACGGCTTCCACGCGTTCTTCCGGCAGTACTACAACTGGCGCTCCATTCTGCGCCGGGTCGACCCGAAGCTGGGCTTCCTCAAGCCGATCCCCGGCTATCCGATCCTGTCCGGGCAGTGGCCGACCGAGGAGTTCGGCAAGCTGCCGCCGGCGCCGCCGTTCAACCTGCTGGCGCTGCTGCTGCGCAGTCCCAGCCTGCGCCTGGCCGACCTGCGGTCGATGGACCGGGACGCCGCGCTGCCGCTGCTCACCTACCACCCCGAACGCACGTACGCCGAGTTCGACGACACCACCGCGGACGAGCTGCTCACCTCGCTGCGGCTGCCGGACCGGGCGCGGGCGATGCTCTTCGAGGTCTTCTCCCACTCGTTCTTCAACCACGAGGCGGAGATGTCGGCGGCGGAGATGATCGCCCAGTTCCACTTCTATCTGCTGGGCAACCCGGAGGGGCTGGCCTTCGACTGCCCGGACGAGGACTACGCCACGGCGATCTGGGGGCCGCTGCGCCGGCACGTCGAGGCGCACGGCGGCCGGGTGCTGACCGGCGCCCCGGCCACCCGGCTGGACCGCACCCCCGGCGGCTGGCAGGTGACCACCGGCGACGGCACGTCGTACCCGGCCGGGCACGTGGTGCTCGCCGTCGACCCGCCCGCGCTGGCCCGGCTGGTCGGCGCCTCGCCGGTGCTCGCCGGGGCCACGCCGCAGCTGGTGGAGCGGATGTCCGCGTTCGGCACGGCCGGTCCGCCGTACGCGGTGGCCCGGTACTGGATGGACGGGGACGTCCGCTCCGACCGGGCGGTGTTCAGCGGGGTGTCCCGGCAGGCCACCCTCGACTCGGTGACCCTCTACCACCGGCTGGAGAACGAGTCCCGCCGCTGGGCCGAGCGCACCGGTGGCTCGGTGGTGGAGCTGCACGCGTACGCCTGCGAGCCGGACGTGCCGGCCGAGGAGCTGGCCGAACGGATGCGGGCCGAGCTGGTCGGGCTCTGGCCGGAGGTGGCGGAGCTGCGGGTCCGCGAGCTGCGCGCCCGGGTGGAGGCGCAGGCGCCGGCGTTCACGCCGGGCAGCGACGGCTGGCGACCGGGGGTACGCACCGAGGCCGACGGGCTCTATCTGGCCGGCGACGGCATCCGCACGGAGTTCCCGAGCGCGCTGATGGAACGCTCGGCGGCCACCGGGATCGTGGCGGCCAACCACATCCTGCGCGCCGAGGGCGGCGCCGCGGAGCCGGTCCGCTCCATCCGTCCCCGGGGCCTGCTCGCCCGCCGCTGAGCCCGCCCGCCCGGTCGGGCCTCGCACCAGTCGGCGGCGCATCACTCTTTCGAGCGCGATACCTCAGAGTCATTTTGATACCTCTGAGGTATCGCGCTCGTTCCCTCGTTGCCCCTCGACCATATACCGGTTTGGTTACAATTATCCGGATCGGTGTGATGGTGCCCGCCCGGACAGAGCGGGCGGCCGGTCAGGTGAGGGAGGTCCGTGCAGCCAGCCGATCAGCTGCGGTGGGAGGCCCCGTCCGACGACGACCGGGGCGGCCACGAGCGACCCGCCGTGGTGACCGCGCTGCACCTGGGCTGGTGGCTGGCCGACGCCTTCCACACCGTGCTGCACCCGTACGCCTGGTCGCCCGAGGGCGGGGACGGCTCGCCGCCGGAGCCGCCCCGCAAGCTGGCGAACTTCACCGAGATGCCGGTGGCCGGCCGGCTGCGGATGTATCTCGACGGCGTGGACGTCGCACTGGCCCGGATCGCCGCGTCGACCGCCGACGGTCGGCCGCAGCCGAGCACGTCGGCGGCGCGGTCCCGGCTCGACCGGGCCGGACCGCCGTGGGCCGAGGACGCCGCGGAACTGCTGTCGGCGCTCGACGAGCTGAACATGGACGTGCTGCGCTGGACGATGGCGACCGACCACCGGGTGGGGCTGGCGTACCGGCTGGGCCGGTCGCTGGCCGACACCGTCCGCAACTGCGAGCTGGAGCCGCTGACGCCACGCTTCAACGGGCGGCAGGCGCAGCTCTCCCGCTGGCTGCGGACGCTGGCCAGCGCGCTGCCGCCGTTCTCCGCCGAGGTGGTCCGCGGCTCCCTGGCCGCCTGGACGACGGCCGTCGACGCCGCAACCTCCGCCGGGCCGCCCGGCACGCCGACCGTCCGGGAGCTGGCCACCGCCGTACGCGATCAGGGCGAGCTGTGGCGCGGCGTACTCACCGGTGAGCTGGACCCCCGCGACCTGCTCGACGAGGACGACTACGCCGTGGTGGCACGGCGCCTGGTCATCCGGGACCGGCGGCTGGTCACGGAGGCGGTCCGCGGCATCTTCCGGCCGGTGCTGGTCCCGCTGCTGGCCGCCCTGCTCGCCGTGGTCGGGGTGAGCGCCCTGGCGGCCAGCGGCTCGCCCACCACCCGGGCCGCGATCGCGCTGGTCGGCCTGGGCGGCGGCCTCGCCGCGATCTGGCGGTCGGTCTCCCGACCCGCGCTCGCCGTCGCCGGCCAGGTCAACCGCCCGCTGCTGGACGCCGAACTGATCGTCCAGATGGTCGACCGGGTGACCGAACCGCTGTGGCGGGCCGGGGCGCGACGGTAGCCCGGACCACGACGAACCGGGCCGGCCGCGATCGCATCGAAATGCGTTGCCGCCCCTCCCGGCCACGCCTACCGTGATCACGCAGGCCAGCCGACGTGTCGAGCCGCCCGGACCAGCGCGTCCCCGGGCGGCTCGTTGCTACCCGGGACCGGCCCGCCCGTCCCGCCGCCGACCGGCGCCGGGGCGCCACCGCCAGCGAAGGGAGAGCCCGGTGGACGCCGTCCTCGTCATCAACGCCGACCTCGGCCCGCTGCACCGGGTCACCGTCCAACACGCCATCCGGATGATCTGCCGTCGGGTCGCCGAGATCCACGAGGCGGAGCCGGACCGGGTGATCGGCGTCTACCCGATGCCCCGGGTGGTCCGCCTGGTCCGGTACGTGGTCACCCGCTGGCGGTTCAGCGCCGGACCGGGCTGGTCGCGGGCCGGGGTGCTGCGCCGCGACGGCCACCGTTGCGCCTACTGCGGGGCCCTCGCCACCACCGTGGACCACGTGCTCCCCCGCTCCCGGGGCGGGCGCAACACCTGGAAGAACACCACGGCCGCCTGTTACGGCTGCAACCAGCGCAAGGGTGACCGGACCCCGGCCGAGGCGGGCATGCCGCTGCGCCGGGAGCCGGCGACGCCGAGCTGGGTGGCGCTGGTCGGGCGCTGACCGGGACCGGCCGGCGGGCACAGGGGGCCGCGTCGGAGGTACGCCTCCGGCGCGGCGCCCGCCGGCCCTCTTACTCAGTCCACGGAGTCCGCCGGGTGCGCCGCCAGGAACGCCTCGGCCCGGCGGGCGTCCCGGAGGACCGAGATCGCGGCGACGACGAAGATCGCCGCCATCGCCAGCGTCAACGCCAGCCAGAACCAGGAGTACCTGGACAGCGCCTGCCCGCCGAAGACCAGCATCAGGCAGACGAACACCCAGATCAGCCAGCGGTTGGCGGCCATCTGCCCGGCGACGTTCCGCAGCACCGCCGGGTCCTCCCCGGCCGCGGGCTCGTTGCGGCGGATCTTCCGGGCCAGCTCCCGGCGGCGCGACCAGCTCAACGCCCAGAGCCGGGACTCCCGGTTGGCCTTGAGCCGGCCGCTGCGGTGGCCGTACACCAGCAGGCCGACGTCACCGAGCAGCCCGAGCGCCACCATGCCCAGACCCAGGTTCTCCGCCCAGCCGGGCGGGTCTCCCCGCCAGCCCGGCAGCTCGTCCCCGCCGGTGACCGCCCCGATGACGAACCCGAGGATCGCCGCCACCAGTCCCGCGCCGATCAGCAGCAACCGGAACCGCCGCCGCCCGCGGGTTATCCGCCCCTGTTCACTGTCGTCCATGATGGACCCCCGTTCGTCGACGGCGGACGTACCCATCGACGGGGGTCGGGCAAACGGCGGTCAGTGCCGGCCGGGCGGCGCCCAGCCGAAGCGCGGCGGCCGGCGCTCGTTGGCCGCCGCCACCCCCTCGCGGGCCTCGCCGCTGGCCCGGACCTGCCCGTGCCACCAGGCGATCCGGGCGTCGTCGGCCCGGTCGTCGACGATCTCCTTCGCGGCGGCCACGGTGAGCTGCGAGCGGACCGCGACGGCGGCGGTGATCCCGTCGACCCGCTCGGCGAGGCGGTCCGGCGGCAGCAGCTCGTCGACCAGGCCGGTCCGCAGCGCCCGGTCCGCGTCGATCAGCTCGCCGGTGAAGAGCAGGTACTTGGCGGTGGCCGGGCCGACCAGCCGGGCCAGCCGCCGGGTGGTCGGCGCCGGATAGACCAGCCCCAGCCGGGCCGGCGGTACGCCAAACCGGGCCCCCTCGGCTGCGATCCGCAGGTCGCAGGCGACGGCGAGCTGGCAGCCGCCGCCCACGCAGGCCCCCTCGATCGCGGCGACGGTGGGCTTGGCGAAGCCGGCCAGCCGCTCCTCGGCGGTCACCGCGATGCTCGCGTCACCGGCGTCCAGCAGCTCGTCCAGGTCACCGAGGTCGGCGCCGGCGCAGAAGGTGCCGCCCGCGCCGGTGAGCACCAGGGCCCGGACCGCCGGGTCGGCCTCCAGGCCGTCCAGCAGGACCGGCAGCTGCCGCCACATCGCGGCGGTCATCGCGTTGCGCCGGGCCGGGTTGTGGATGGTCACCGTCGCCACCGGCCCGGTCACCGTGACGGTCAGTTCCGCGTCCGACATGCGCTCTCCCTGGTTGGTCCCGGGCCCGACCATAACGGCGCGGGCCCGACGACCACCCGGGTGGGTGGCCGCCGGGCCCGCCGGCACCGGGTCAGGTCAGGAGACGTTGACCGCGGTGTCGTCGACCACGAAGGACGTCTGCAGCGAGGCGTCCTCGGTGCCGGTGAACTTCAGGGTGACGGTCTGGCCGGCGTACGAGGCCAGCGAGAACGACCGCAGGGTGTACCCGGTGGCCTTGTTCAGGTTCGAGTAGGTCGCCAGGGTCGCCAGCACCGTGCCGGACGAGTTGAGCACCTGCACCTTCAGCGTGTCGTACGCGACGCTGGAGGTCGTCTCGGCCGTGTCGATGTGCAGGTAGAAGGAGAAGTTGTACGAGCTGCAACCGGACGGCAGGCTCACCGCCTGGGACAGCGTGTCGGTGTGGGTGCTGCCGTACCCGTCCAGCCAGCCCTTGTACGAGCCGGTGCGGGCCGGCTGGCTGGCCGAGCTGGTGATGACGCCCGAGGTGGCCGACCAGACCGTGTTGCCGGACTCGAAGCCGGGGTTGCCCAGCTTCTGGCCGGCGCCGGTGCAGCCACCGCCGGTGCCGTTGACGGTCAGCGTGTAGGTGGCCGTGTGGGTCACCGCGCCGGTGCCGGTGACGGTCACCGAGTAGGTGCCGGCCGGGGTGGCCGACGAGGTGGTGATGGTGAGGGTGGACGAGCCGCCCGAGGTCACCGAGGTCGGGTTGAACGACGCGCTCGCGCCGCTCGGCAGGCCGGACGCGGAGAGCGACACGGTCTGCGCGGTGCCCGCGGTGGTCGCGGTCGACACGGTGCTGGAGACGGAACCGCCCGCGGTCACCGAGCCGGAGGTCGGGGAGAGCGAGACGGAGAAGTCGTTGCCGGTCGACGAGCAGGGCGCGTCGGAGCCGGAGACCGCGACGGCGGTCCAGGCGGCCTGGACCGCCTTGTACTCGGCGGAGCAGTTGCCGTAGAGGTCGGTCGCCGCCCGCAGGGAGTACGCCCGGGCGGTGTTCGACGGGGTGGTGTTGTTGACGTACGACGTGTTGGAGGTGAAGTACACGTCGAGCGCCCGGAACCAGATCTTCTCGGCCTTGGCGCGGCCGATGCCGGTCACCGCCGGGGCGGAGCCGCAGACCGGCGAGGTGCCGTACGAGGTGGCGCCGGTGCCCTCGGCCAGGTTGAAGAAGAAGTGGTTGGCCGGGCCGGACGAGTAGTGCACGTCCTTGTTCTTGGTGCTGGTGGTCCAGCAGCTGTCGGACGAGCCGTCCAGCGAGGGGTTGTACATGTAGCGCAGCGGCGTGCCGTTGCCGTTGATGTTGATCTTCTCGCCGACCTGGTAGTCGCCCGGGTCGCTCGGCGCGTTGGCGTAGAACTCCACCATGTTGCCGAAGATGTCGCTGGTGGCCTCGTTGAGGCCGCCGGACTCACCGGAGTAGGTGAGGCCGCCGGGGACCACGTTCTCGGTGACGCCGTGGCTCATCTCGTGACCGGCCACGTCGAGCGAGACCAGCGGCTTGGCGTTGCTGGAGCCGTCGCCGTAGGTCATCTGGGAGCCGTCCCAGAAGGCGTTGACGTAGTTGCTGCCGTAGTGCACCCGGCTGGGGACGCCGGTGCCGTTGCCGAAGATGCCGTTGCGGCCGTGGACGTTCTTGTAGTAGTCGAACGTCTTGGCGGCGCCGAAGTGCGCGTCCACCGCGGCGGACTGCCGGTTGGAGTTGCTGCCGGTGCCCCAGGTGTTGTCCGCGTCGGTGAAGGTGGTGCAGGTGCCCGAGGTGGTGTTGTTCATGTCGCAGGTGCGGCCGTTGCCGTGCGACGGGTCCACCATCGAGTAGGTGCTGCCCGACAGCGTGGTGTCGATGCTGACCGTGCCGGTGTAGATGCCGTTGCCGGTGCCGGCGACCGACTCGATCTCGTCGTACGAGCCGACCACCTTGCCGGTGACGGCGTCGGTGATCACGTGCAGCTTCGACGGGGTCTGCTTGTCGGCCTTGAAGCCCGTGGCGACGGTCTCCCAGGCCAGCCGGCCCTTGCCGGAGCTGGCGTCGACGAAGAGCTCCGGGGCGCCCACGGCGGCGAGCGAACCCTTGAAGGTCTTCCGGGCGGTCTCCTTGGCGGCGGCCGAGGTGACCTTGGCGGCGGTGGCGAGGGTCAGCGGGGCGGCCAGACCGACCGAGGTGCCGGCGTACGCGCCGTTGGGGGCGGTGTGGATGACGAAGTCACCGCCGTAGACGCGCAGGCCGTGGTAGGTCCGGGTGTAGCGGGTGTGCGCCGCACCGTTCGCGTCCACCTTCGTCCGGTACGCCTGGTAGGCCTCACCGCTGGTGCCCTGGACGGCACCGGGGTTGCTGGCGAGGAGGCTCTCAGCGCGTGCTGCGGCGGACGGGGCGGGAGCGGGGGTGCTCGGGGTTGCCGCTTGCGCCGCGGGGGTGGCGACGCAGGTCAGCACGCCACTGGTGAGCAGCGCTGCACTGACGGCGGCGAGGGGTCTTTTCACGTGCCCTCCTGAAGGGGGGAAGGTGTGACGGGGGTAGTCACGCATGTAGATATACTGATACACCGACGAAAAGAGAAGAGGGGGGAGCACTTCTGGTCGGCGACAGTGGCCGTTCGTACGAGGCGGCCCAGGTTGGCGGGAACCGAGGGGCGTCGCCACA
Organism: Micromonospora siamensis; assembly: GCF_900090305.1. Lineage (NCBI taxonomy): Bacteria > Bacillati > Actinomycetota > Actinomycetes > Micromonosporales > Micromonosporaceae > Micromonospora > Micromonospora siamensis. Next base: position 184,567 of record NZ_LT607751.1, read on the forward strand.
CGTCCGACGAGGCATGACACCAGCCCCGAGGACAGTTGTCAAGATCGCTGTGATGGTGATGATTCTGAGCGGTTGCTCAGCCAACGGACCGGCCGGACCAGCGGCGACATCTCCCTCCACCACGGTCACGAGCAGCCCCGAAGCGAGCCCGACGACCACGCCCGGCAGCGCCACCCCGACACCGGAGGCCACCACCGGACCGACGCGGACCACCCCGGCCCCGGCCGGTGGCACCCCGGCGAGCGCCCAGCGGGTGGTGCTGGTCCGCTCCGGCGGCTTCGCCGGTCGCGAGGAGACGGTGACCGTGGAGCCGGACGGCAGCTGGACCGTCGAGGGGGCCGGCTCGCGGCGTACCGGGCGGATCGCCGGCGCCGACCTCGACCGGTTGCGGCAACTGCTCGCCGACCCCCGGCTGTCCACCGAGGCCGACGCCCCCGCCACCCCGACCAACTGCGCGGACGCGTTCGAGTACCGGCTCACCGTCGGGCAGCGGACGACCGGCTACGTCGACTGCCCCGGCGAGGACGGCTCGGCCCGGGTCACGGCCGCCGTGGTGGAGCTGCTGGTCCGGGTCACCGGCTCCTGAGGACCCCTCCGGCCGGCGGCGCACCCCGCGCCGCCGGCCGGGTCAGTCGGGGGCGGCGGCCAGCAGGGCCCGACGGACCGCCTGCACCTCGCGCCGCCCCGCCGCGACCGGCCGGGCGGCGAGGAAGAGCGTGTTCAGCGGCGGCACCGGCGGGGTGAGCAGCTCGTGGACGGTCCCGGCAGCGAGGTCGTCCCGGCACAGGTAGCGGGGCAGCACGCTCACCCCCGCCCCGGCCACCACGGCCGCGAGCACCGCCCGCAGGTCGGCCACCACGAGGCTGGGCGTCCGGGTCAGCCGGGCGTCGAAGACCGTCCGCCACCAGCGGCGCAGGATCGGCGCCTCCTCCGCGTACGCCAGCAGCGGCACGTCGCGCAGCGCCGCCGGGGTCACCGGGCCGGCCAGCCGGTCCGCCCAGACCGGGGCTCCCACCAACACGAACTCCTCGTCGTAGAGCGGCTCGGCGGTGAGCCCTCGACGCCGGGGCCGGACGCTGGTCACCGCGAGGTCGAGCCGCCCGGCGGCCAGGTCGTCGAGGAGCGCGTCCGGCAGCCCGGCGGTGACCCGCAGCTCCAGCCCCTCGGCGACCAGCCCGGCGACGGCGGGGAGCGCCCGGACCGCCAGGAACTCGGCCGGCCCGCCCAGGAAGACCGTCCGGGGGTACGCCTCGTCCCGGTCGTCGGCGAGCACGGTGTCCAGCCGGTCCAGGGGGTCGGCGACCCGGCGGGCCAGCTCGTCCCCGGCGGGCGTGGGCCGGACGCCACGGGGCAACCGGTCGAACAGCGGCCGGCCGACCGCCTCCTCCAGCGCGCGCAGCTGGGCGGTCACCGTCGGCTGGGCCAGGCCGAGCAGCTCGGCGGCGGCCGTGATCGAGCCGGACCGGTGGACCGCGAGGAAACTGCGCAGCAGGTCGAGCGAGACCTTCACATCAGTAAACCTATCGCGGCTGTGGCATTCGCCTATTGGTCGGCTATGGGTTTCCGCGCCAGCATGGATGGCATGACTCGTGCACTCATCGCTCTGACCAGCCACCGCCAGCTCGGCAACACCGGCAAGGAGACCGGCTTCTACGTCGGCGAGGCCGCCGAGCCGTGGGAGACCTTCCGCGCAGCCGGCTGGGACGTGGACCTGGTCTCGGTCGAAGGCGGCCAGCCGCCGCTGGACGGCCGGGACGAGAACGACAAGACCCAGAACGACTTCCTCGCCACCGCGGGCGTCGAGAACACCCCGAAGGCCGCGGACGTCGACCCGACCGGGTACGACGTGATCGTCTTCGCGGGCGGTCACGGGACGATGTGGGACTTCCCCGGCAACCCGGAGCTGACCCGGATCGCCGCGTCGATCTACGAGCGCGGAGGCGTCGTCTCGGCGGTCTGCCACGGCCCGGCCGCCCTGGTCGACCTGAAGCTCACCGACGGCTCGCAGCTGGTCGCCGGCAAGCGGGTCGCCGGCTTCACCAACGACGAGGAGGACGCCGTCGGCCTCAGCGCCGAGGTGCCGTTCCTGCTCGCCGACAAGCTGACCGAGGCCGGCGCCACGCACGTGCCCGCGCCGAACTTCACCGAGCACGTGGTGGTCGACGGCCGGCTGGTGACGGGCCAGAACCCGCAGTCGGCCCGCGCCCTGGCCGAGGCCGTCGTCAAGGCCGTCCAGTCCGCCTGACCCCACCCGCCCCACCCGCCACCGCCGGCCCACCCGGCAAGATCGCGCTCGATCCAGGAAGTAGTGGCCTCACCAACGCGGGGAGGCCACTACTTCCGCATTCGAGCGTGATCTTGCGGGGTGCGCGGCGCCGCGGCGGCCGGCCGGGGGCCCGGGGGCCGGCCGCCGCGGATGCACCGTGCGGTAGCTCACAAAGCAACGCACCGTTGCGTTGCGCTACCGTTGGTGGCATGACCGTCACCGCCGCCCCCGTCCAGGGCAACCCCGCCGTCCCGGGCACGCCCCCCGCGCTGCCGGACACCGCGACCGCCCTCGTCGGGCAGGTACGCGGCACCGGACCCGCGTTCACCGCCACCTCTCCGCTGACCGGCGAGCGGACCGTGGACGTACCGTCGAGCACGGCGGCCGACCTCGACGCCGCCTTCGCCGACGCGCGGACCGCCCAGCGCGCCTGGGCCGCGCTGCCCGCCGCCCGGCGCACCCGGTTCCTGCTCCGCCTGCACGACCTGGTCCTCGACCGGCAGGCCGAAGGGCTGGATTTGATCCAGCTGGAGGCCGGCAAGGCCCGGCGGCACGCCGTCGAGGAGATCCTCGACGTGGCGATCAACGCCCGCTACTACGCCCGCCGCACCGCCAGGCTGCTCCGCCCGCGCCGCCGGGCCGGCGCGCTGCCGGTGCTGACCCGCACCCACGAGCTGCGCTTTCCGGTCGGCGTGGTGGGGGTGATCTCGCCGTGGAACTACCCGCTGTCACTGGCCGTCGCCGAGGTGCTGCCCGCCCTGGCCGCCGGCAACGCGGTGGTGCACCGGCCCGACCCGGCCACCATGCTCACCGCGCTCTGGGTCCGCGACCTCGCGGTCACCGCCGGCCTGCCGCCCGCCCTCTGGCAGGTCGTCGCCGGGGAGGGCGCCGACGTCGGCCCGCTGGTCACCGACCGCGCCGACCTGGTCTGCTTCACCGGCTCAACCCGGGTCGGCCGGGAGGTCGCCGCCCAGGCCGCGCATCGGCTCGTCCCGACCTCGCTGGAACTCGGCGGCAAGAACCCGCTGCTGGTGCTCGACGACGCCGACCTCGACCGGGCGGTCGAGGGCGCGATCCGGGCCTGCTTCGCCAGCGCCGGCCAGCTCTGCGTCTCGATCGAGCGGGTGTACGTCGCCGACAAGCTGCACGACGAGTTCCTGCGCCGGTTCGTCGCCCGCACCGGGCGGCTGCGGCTCGGCGTCGGCGGGGACTTCGGTGCCGACCTGGGCTCCCTCGCCTCGGTCCGGCAGCTCGACACGGTCACCGCGCACGTCACCGACGCCGTCGACCGGGGCGCCACCCTGCACACCGGTGGCCGGCACCGACCCGACATCGGCCCGTACGTCTTCGAACCCACCGTGCTCACCGGCGTCACCCCGCAGATGCGGATGTTCGCCGGGGAGACCTTCGGGCCGGTGGTCGCGGTGTACCGGTTCGGCACCGACGACGAGGCCATCGCGCTCGCCAACGACACCGCGTACGGGCTGAACGCGGCCGTGTTCAGCGGCTCCGGCCGGCGGGGCGAGGCCGTCGCCGCCCGGATCGACGCGGGCGGTGTCAACGTCGACGACGGCTACTCGGCCGTCTGGGGCAGCATCGACGCGCCGATGGGCGGCTGGAAGGACTCCGGCCTCGGTGGCCGGCACGGCGCCGACGGGCTGCTCCGGTTCACCCGGGTCAAGACCGTCGCCCGGCACCGCGGGCCGGCCCTGGCCCCCGCGTACCACCGGCCGGCGGCCGAGACCGCGGCCTGGACCCGCCGGATGACCGCGGCGCTGCGGCTGCTGCGCCGCACCGGCCGATGACCGGGGTACGCCCCGCCTCCCGCGGCCCCCGCGGCGCCGAGGCGATCCACGCCGCCGTGCTGGCCCTGCTCGCCGAGGACGGCTACGTCGGCCTGACCGTGGAGGGGGTGGCCCGCCGCTCCGGGGTCAACAAGACCACCCTCTACCGCTGGTGGCCGTCGAAGCCGTCGCTGGTGGCGGCGACCTTCCGGCACGCCATCGCCCGGAGCCTGCCGGTGCCCGACACCGGTACGCTCCGCGCCGACCTGGTCGCCCTGGTCCGCTCGAAGGCCGCGTTCTTCGCCGACGGCCCGGGCCGGCTCGCCGCCGACGTGCTCGCCCACACCGGCGCGGACACCGAACTCGCCCGCCTCGCCGACGAACTGCTCGGCGAGCACTGCGCCCACGTGGCCGAGGTGACCGGGCGGGCCCGGGCGCGCGGCGAGCTGACCGGCCCGGTCGACGACCTGCTCCTGGCCGACCTGCTGCTCGGGCCGGTCTGGCTGCGGGCGGTGGTCACCCGCCGGCCGCTGTCGGGCGCCGACGCCGAGGCGCTGGTCGACACCCTCCTCGCCGGCCTGCCCCGCGCCTGACCCGGCGGCCCCGACGATGCGGGCTCAGATCCGGTAGTCGGGCGGGAGGCCGGTGGCGCGCAGCTCAGGCGGCAGGTGGGCGACGTCGTTGTGGGCGATCAGGTTCGGCGGCCCGCCGGAGCCGAACCTGATCACGGTCAGCCCGGCGTTGTGGTGGTTGAGCCCGAGCCAGCGGGCCGGCGGGGCGTCCAGGGCGTGCCGCACGAACCAGGCGACCAGGAAGCTGTGCGTGATCACCAACTCGAGCACGTCCTCGTCACCCTCCGGCGGGGCGGCGAACCGGTCCACCGCCGCCGCGGTCACCCGCGGCCCGTCGACCCGCTCGGCCGCGGAGTAGCCGGCCAGCAGCTTCGCGTACGCCGACGGCAGGCCGGCCGGGTCGGTGTCGTGCGGCAGGTGGTCGCCGGCCAGCTCGGTGGCGTACACCGGGATGCCCGGCAGGGACCGGGCGACCAGCTCGGCGGTCTGCGCGGCCCGGACCAGCGGGCCGTGGTGGACGGCCGCGAACGGTACGCCGCGCAGCCGCTCACCGAGCAGCGTGGCCTGGCGGCGTCCCCGCTCGGAGAGCCCGACAGCCGGGGTTTCCTGGTCGCCGTCCTGCTCGGCGTGCCGGGCCAGGTAGAGCAGTCGAGCCGCCAACGGTCCCTCCTCGCACCTCGGGAGACGCGATGCTAGCCCGCGTCCCCCGACCATGGTGTCCCGTCAGGAGCGGGGGAACATCTGGCCGATGCGGATCCTGTTGCCGAACGGGTCCCGGATGCCGAAGTCGATGCCGTAGGGCCGTTCGGTCGGCTCGTCGGTGATGTCGACGCCCTTGGCGACCAGGTCCTCGTAGGTCTTGTGGGCGTCGTCGGTGGTGATGCTCAGCCAACCGCCCAGCGCCCCCTTGGTGAGCAGCTCACGGACCTGCCCGGCGGTGGCCGGGTCGAGCGCCGGCGGGCCGGGCTTCTCCAGCAGGATCTCCCGGTCCGGCTGACCGGGCAGGTTGACCGTCAGCCAGCGCATGAAGCCGAGGTCCTGGTCGGTGTTCACCTCGAAGCCGAGCTTGCCGACGTAGAAGTCGAGCGCCTCGTCCTGGTCGAGCACGTAGATCTGGGAGCGGGTGACCGCGTTCATCGTCATGCCGCACACGCTATGACCCGGCCGTGAGCTGGTGCTTATCCAAAACTGACAGGTCGGGTCCAGGCCTTGGCGAAGCAGCTCGGCACGTTCGACGGCACGGCCGGCCGGCGCCGCCGGAATTCGCTCGGGGACTCGCCGACGACGGCACGGAAGGTCCGACTGAACGTGCCGAGGCTGCCGAACCCGACCGCGTAGCAGATGTCCGTGACGTCCCGGTCGGTCTCCACCAGCAGCGCCATCGCCCGCTCGATCCGGCGGCGTTGCAGGTAGCGGTGTGGGGTCTCGCCGAAGGTGGCGCGGAACGTCCGGCTGAAGTGTGCCGGGGAGACGTGCGCGATCCGGGCCAGCGCGGGGACGTCCAGCGGAGCGGCGTACGCCCGGTCCATGGCGTCCCGGGCGCGCAGCAGCGCCCGGTTCGACTCCTCGGTCGCCCGACTCACTCGGGAGCCGTGACCAGGTCGAGGCCGTCGAGCTGGGCCGGGTCGGCCACCACCTCGATTCCGATGATCCGGTCGGTGACCGTGAAGCTGAGCGCCAGTCGGACCTGACCGTCTCCGACGACCACCGCGCCGGGCATGGCGTCGACGAAGGCGGGCACGGCGCCCTGCGCCCGGCCGTTGAAGAAGGCGGCCACCGTCTCGGCGCCCCGCGCCTGCGCCCGGCCGCCCATCCGGACCGCGGTGGCGTCGGAGCGCAGCACGACGTACGGGTCGAGCAGGTTCACCAGATCCTCGAAGCGGCCCTCCCGCGAGGCGGCGAGGAACGCCTCGACGACCCGGCGCTGCCGCCCAGGGTCGGTGAGCGGATCGGTGGAGCGGCCCTGCACCCGCCGACGTGCCCGACAGGCGATCTGCCGGACCGCGGCGGCGCTGCGGTCCACCACCGGTGCGATCTCCTCGAACGAGACGGCGAACATGTCGTGCAGCACGAAGACCAGGCGTTCGGTCGGGCCGAGGGTGGTCAGCACCACCTCGAGCGCCCGGCCCACCGACTCGGCGTGCACCGCCTCCCGCTCAGGGTCGGCCACCCCGGCCGGCTCGTCGGCCAGCTCGTCCACCGGGTTCTCGTGCCGAGCGCTGCCGGAGCGGAGCCGGTCGAGGCAGACCCGGCCGACGGTGGTGGTCAGCCAACCGGGCAGGTTCTCGATGGCGTCGGAGTCGGCGCGGCTGAGCCGCAGCCAGGTGTCCTGGACGGCGTCGTCGGCCTCGACCGGGGAGCCGAGCATCCGGTGGGCGACCGCGCGCAGGTGGGGGCGGTGCTCCTCGAAGCGCCGGGCCAGCAGGTCGGTGTCGGGCATCCCCTCGCCACCCTTCGCGAGTGACCGCCGTCACATCTGTCACGCCGCCCGGCGTCGGCTCGACAACCAGGTGAAGGGCGGCGCAAGGGGCGCCGGCCAGCCTAACAGGACGGAACGTCATGACTCTCGAGCCACGGATCCCGAACCCGGCGGCGCTGCTCCCCGACGCCGTCAAGGCGATCAACCTGCTCTACAAGGCCGCCCACTCGGCCGGCGTACCCGGCACCACCCTCGAACTGGCCCACCTGCGGGCGAGCCAGATCAACGGGTGCAGCGCCTGCGTCGACTCCGGGGCGCGCGGGGCCCGCAAGGCCGGCGAGACCGAGGAGCGGCTCTTCGCCGTCGCCGCCTGGCGGGAGACCCCGTACTTCACCGAGGCGGAACGGGCGGCACTCGCGCTGGCCGAGGCCGCCACCCGGCTCGCCGACCGCAGCGACCCGGTGCCCGACGCGGTGTGGGACGAGGCGGCCCGGCACTTCGGCGAGAAGGAGCTGGCGGCGCTGGTCCTCTGGATCGCCACCACCAACTTCTTCAACCGGATCAACGCCACCACCCGCCAGCCGGCCCCACAGAACTGGGGCTGACCCGACCCGGGCGGCGCGGCCGGCCTTTCTGCCCACCGCTAAGCGGTGTCGCCGGCCGCCCCGCCCGCGGCGAGACTCGGCGGATGGGAGAGGACGAGTTCTTCAGCCAGCTCTACGCCGCCTTCAACCGGCGGGACCTGCCGACGTTGCTGGCGGCGCTGGCGCCGAACGTGACCTGGCCCAACGGCTGGGAGGGCGGCACCGTACGCGGCCACCGCGAGGTCGCCGACTACTGGACGCGCCAGTGGGCCGAGATCGACCCGACGGTGCGGCCGGTGGCCGTCGACGTCGAGCCCGACGGCCGCGTCACCGTCACCGTGCACCAGCTGGTGCGGGACCGGGCCGGCGCGGTCATCGCCGACGGGACGGTCCGACACGCCTACCGGCTGGTCGACGGCCTGGTGGTCGACATGGAGATCCGGAACTGAACGGAGGCCGTCCGGTCAGGACGCCGGCGGGCACCAGGCGGCGGCCGGCAGTCCGGACAGCACCGGGAAGCCCACGGCCAGGAACACCAGCGCGGCGACCAGCCACGGCCACCAGCGCCCACCCCGGTGGAGACGGACGAGGGCGAACAAGAAGCAGAGCAGCGCGGCGACGGTCGTCGAGGCCGCCACCGACCAGACCAGCGCACCGTTGTCGGCTCCCCCGCCGGCCTGCCCGGGACACCGGCCGCCGCCGGTGACCTCCGGGCTGAACAAGGCGAGCACCCAGCCGTAGAGGAGCAGCACCGGGCCCACCACCAGCGACGCCACCAGCGTGGCCAGGACCCGCAGGGCGCGGGGTGGGCCGGTGGTGGCGACGTGGCCGGCCGGGAGGTTGGTCATGACGGCACTGTGGCAGCCCGGCCGGCGGCCCGCCATCGCCTGTTCCGTCCCAACGGGCGGAGGCTCCGGGCGCGAGACGTGACATCGGTCGGCAGTGCTGGGGGCCTCGCCCTTCACATACCATTTTCGATGGTCACACGCGCTGCCACGTGCCGCAGGCCTGCCCATTCGAACGGAGGGGCGCTCATGGAGACCACCAACCGGCCCGGTTGGCTCCTGGATTACCACCAGCACTACGAATGGGGCAGAACGGAGTCGGTCGGGCTCACCCTGGAGGATGGCCTCGTCGTACTGAGCGGCGCCGTCCACGACCCGACCGCCAACGTCAGCGAGGGCACCAACGAGTACAACTGGGCCTGGGTGAAGGTTGACCCGTTCAAGCTCGTAGAGGGCCTCGCCCTGGTCCAGGAGGGCCGGCAGTGGTCGTTCGAGCAGGCGACCATCGGGGCCGACTTCATCGACGTCGGACAGGACGACAGCCACTCGCCAGGGGCAGCACGAGCCACCCTGTCCACCCGCCGCCGCGACCTGCTCCTGCTGGATGCCTACGAGGTGGCCTTTTCCGCGGAGTGGCAGGCGCGGACGGGCACGATCATGCCCGCCGGCGAGCTGGACCGTGCGTTCATCGGCACCCTACGACGACAGCCGGAGCGGCTGGCGGCCCTCGAGAAGGTCGGGTTCCAGCGAACCGTCCTGGCGCTCCTGAACGAGGCGAATGCCACCGCCGTAAAGCTCGACCAGCTGGGGGATGACGGCGGCCTCTGGCTGGTACGACCGGCGGGAGGCGAGGCGGCAGCGATGCTGCTGTCGATCGACCCGCACGCCGACGGGTCGGTGGGTATCGAGGTGGTCGACCGGATCAACGGCATCCGAGACAGATCGCTCGTCTCGAAGGCCGCGATCGTCACCCGCTCAACGTTCCGCAGCGACGTCCACAGGGCCTACGGCGCCCTGACCCGACGGATGGAGCTGGTCGACTACGACCGCCTCGCCGGGATGCTCGCCGACGCCGGCTGGGTTTGCCGTACACCGGGTTACCTCGTCTGCCCGACCCGGCAGAGGCCGGATCACCGCGTCTTCATCTCCTACAGCTGGGAGCAGTGCGAATTCGCGGTATGGCTCTACAACCAGCTGCACGGCTGGCAGTACGACTGCTTCCTGGACAGGGTCGACCTGAGCCCGGGTGACGTCATCCTGTCGGCAGTCAAGCAGGCGCTGGACGGCGTCGATGCGGTGATCCTCTGCTGCTCCGAAGCGGCCCTGTCGAGCCGCTGGGTGCAGGCAGAGATCGACTACTGCCTGGAACGAGAGCGCCGAACCGGTCGGCGGCTGCTGATCCCCGCCCTGTTACCCGGCACCGAGATGAGGGACGTCCAGCGGGCGCTGGGGGAAGACCGGCTGGTTGCCGACTTCCGTGGTTGGCGTCCCGCGGTACGGGAGCACGGACCGCTGGAGCAGTTGCGCGAGGCGGTCGAACGGCTGTGGGCCCCGGGGCGGCCGGAAGGCTGAACGGGGACCACCACGCGGGGCGTAACGTACCCGCCATCATGCTGCCGGCATCGATGGAGGGGATCATGAACGGCACCCCCAGGCAGACCTTCAAGACGTCGGTGTTCCTGAGCTATCCGAAGCCGTGTAGGGAACAGCAGCAGGGTTTCATCGACCGGTTGTGTGGCTACCTGGACGAGCGTGGATTCGCGGCCCGCACCCTCGGAGTGACCGATTACGACATGGACGCCCCGCTCAAGGCGATCCGCAGACTGATGCGTGAGTCGAACGGGCTGATCACGGTCGCGTTCCGCCGGACGTACGTCGACCACGCGGTCGCAAACTATCTGACGGACGTGACCGGCCGACGGAGTTACGACCTGAGCGACGTCTGGCTGACGAGCCCATGGGCGCACATCGAGCCGGCGATGGCGTACCAGCTGGGGCTGCCGATCCTGATCCTCAGGGAAAGCAAGGTCGTTGCCGATGGCCTGCTGGAGCGTGGCGTCGTCGGGACGTACATGCCCGAGTTCGATGTCGAGGACCCGACCGAGGAGTATCTGGCGTCGCCCGAGTGGCGGCAGCTCATCGGGCAGTGGGAAGCCCAGGTTCGCACGGTGGTCGACCGCAAGGGCGACCCTCCGCAGCTCTACTGATCCGGCTGTCCCCTCCGATGGGAGCGGCCGCCGCGAAATGCCTGATGGAATTGGAGCCCCCGGCCGGGATCGAACCGGCGACATCTCGCTTACAAGGCGAGTGCTCTGGCCAGCTGAGCTACAGGGGCGCATGTGTCGACGTCAGCATAGCGACCGCGGCCCGAAAATCACGCTCGGCAGGCCCCCGGAGCACCGCAAACGTCGATTCCTCGCGACGAGTGGCGCGCGGCGGGAGGGATTGATGCCCGCCCGTGCCCGACTGACCGGTATGCGTATGCCGCCCGTCCCATCCCTTGTCTCTCGTCTTGGCAGTACGGGTGAACCGCACTACCGTGCAGTGACACGGACGACACCGCGGCCTGCCCGAGGAGCCGTCCGTGGGCTGGCACCTTCGGTGCCGGCCGCTCCTTCACTCGGATCGTCCGGCACGTTCCTGCCGGTGAAAGGAAGCACCGTCATGGCTTCGGTCACCTACGCGAAGGCGTCCCGCATCTACGCGGGCACCGAGCGGCCCGCCGTCAACCAGCTCGACCTGGAGATCGGCGACGGCGAGTTCCTCGTCCTGGTCGGCCCGTCCGGCTGCGGTAAGTCCACCAGCCTGCGCATGCTCGCCGGCCTGGAGGACGTCGACGAGGGCGCGATCTACATCGACGACCGCGACGTCACCCACCTGCCCCCGAAGGCCCGCGACATCGCGATGGTCTTCCAGAACTACGCCCTCTACCCGCACATGACGGTGTACGAGAACATGGCGTTCGCGCTCAAGCTGCGCAAGACCTCGAAGTCGGAGATCGACCGGCGGGTCAAGGAGGCGGCGGGGCTGCTCCAGCTGGAGGAGTTCCTCAACCGCAAGCCGAAGGCGCTCTCCGGTGGTCAGCGTCAGCGGGTCGCGATGGGCCGCGCCATCGTCCGGGAGCCGCAGGTCTTCCTCATGGACGAGCCGCTGTCGAACCTCGACGCCAAGCTCCGCGTGCAGACCCGTACCCAGATCGCGTCGCTGCAGGCGAAGCTGGGCATCACCACGGTCTACGTCACCCACGACCAGGTCGAGGCCATGACCATGGGTCACCGGGTGGCGGTCATGCTCGACGGTGTGCTCCAGCAGGTGGACACGCCGCGGGCGCTCTACGACACCCCGGCCAACGTCTTCGTCGCCGGCTTCATCGGCTCCCCGGCCATGAACATCAAGACGGTGCCGCTGACCGAGCAGGGTGCCGCCTTCGCCGACATGCACATCCCGCTCACCCGGGAGCAGGTCGCCGCGGCCCAGGCCGAGGGTGGCAACGGCAAGGTGACCGTGGGCTTCCGCCCGGAGGACTGCGACATGGTCAGCCCGACCGAGGGCGGCATGCCGGTCGTGGTCGAGCTGGTCGAGGACCTCGGCTCGGACGCGAACGTCTACGGTCACGCCGCGCTGGAGGGCCACAACGAGCGGTTCGTGGTCCGCACCGACCGCCGCAGCATGCCGAAGCTGGGAGAAACCGTCTTCGTCAAGCCGCGCACCGGCCAGAGCCACGCCTTCAACGCCGCCACCGGCGCCCGGATCTGACGTAGCAACACCTGAAAGGGGCGGTCCGCTTCGGCGGGCCGCCCCTTTCCGTCGTACCCGGGTATGACGCCGGAGCCGGCTTTCCGGGGTGATGCCGCGCAGCCCGTCGTCGTCCTACCGTTCCGGCACGCCACGTCGAGACCGGGGAGCCACGATGACGACGGATGCCACCCGTACCCCTTTCGGAACCGACGGCGCCCGGGCGGCGCGGACCCGGCGGGTGGTCGCGACCGCAGGTCGGAACCTCGGGTACGCCGCGACCCTGCTGCCCGTCGCGCTCACCGCGCTCGCCGGCCGGCACCACGGTGCCGCCACGCGGTGGTGGCGGTTGCGCGCGTGGCTCACCCGGGACACGGAGTCGGCACGACGCGAGCCGGGCCGTTGGGCCGTCACCGGGCACGCCCTGGCCAGTCTGCTGCTCGGCGCGGCGGCCCTGGTCCCGCTCGGGGTGGTGCTGCTCATGCTGCTGCGCGGCGTGCTCTACGGGGTGGTCGATCCCGGTCACGGTAGCGATCGCGCTGGCCGGGCGCTGCTCGTGGTCGCCTGGACCCGGCAGATCTGACGCGCGACGGGCCGCCCCCATGCTGGGGACGGCCCGTCGGCGACGTGCGGTGCGGAGGTCAGGCCTCCACGGAGCGGCGGCGGGCCACCTCGGCCAGGGTGACCGCGGCGGCGACGCTGGCGTTGAGCGACTCGACGTCGGAGATCATCGGGATGCTCACGGTCAGGTCGCAGGTCTCGCCGACCAGGCGGGACAGGCCTCGGCCCTCCGAGCCGACCACCACGACCAGCGGACCGACGGCGGCCTCCAGGTCGTACAGGTCGGTGTCGCCGTCGGCGTCCAGGCCGACCACCACGAAGCCGGCGTCCTTGCAGGCCTTCAGCGACCGGGTCAGGTTGGTGACCTGGGCGACCGGCACCCGCGCGGCCGCGCCGGCGCTGGTCCGCCAGGCGGTCGCGGTGATCCCCGCCGCCCGCCGCTCGGGTACGAAGACACCCTGCGCGCCGAAGGCGGCGGCCGACCGGATGACCGCGCCGAGGTTGCGCGGGTCGGTGACCCCGTCCAGCGCCACCAGCAGCGGAGCGGCCTGCTCCAGCGCGGAGGCGACCAGGTCGTCGAACGGCTCGTACGCGAACGGCGGCACCTGGAGGCCGACGCCCTGGTGCAGCACCCCGCCGGTCATCCGGTCCAGCTCGGCCCGGCTGATCTCCAGGTTGGCGATGCCCCGGTCGGCGGCGGTCCGGATGATCTCCTTGACCCGGTCGTCCATGTCGATGCCCTGCGCCGTGTAGAGCGCGGTGGCCGGCACCTGGGCGCGCAGCGACTCCAGTACCGGGTTGCGGCCGACCAGCAGCTCCGGGCTGTCCTTCGACGGGTTGGACTTGCGGCCCGGGGCGACCCGGGGCCCGCCCCGGCCGGTCGGCTTGCCGCCCCGGCCGCCCGTGGCGCCGCGGGCCGGGCCGACGCCCTTGGTGCCCCTGCCCCAGGTGGTGTCCTTGGTGCCCGGCTGGCCGATCTTCGGGGCGCGCCCCTCCTCGGCCGCCGCCCGGCGCTCCTTGTCCTGCTTCCAGGCGGTGCGCTGGGGCAGCTTCTCGGTGCCCGAGTACGCCTTGTGCCAGGGGCGCTCGTCGGCGGGGAGGGTCTTGCCCCGGCCGGCGAGGGAGTCCTTGTTCTTGCCTCCGGAGCCCTTCGGGGCGCCTGCCTTCGACGTCAGTCGCCGGCCACGGCGCTGCGAGTTGCCGGCCATCAGTCCTGCTCTCCAATAGTCCAACGGGGGCCCTGGGGGGTGTCCTCGACGACCACGCCGGCCTGCTTGAGCTGGTCGCGGACGGCGTCGGCGGCGGCCCAGTCCTTGCGGCCGCGGGCCTGGGCGCGCTGCTCCAGGGCCAGCGCGACCAGTGAGTCCACCACGCCGCGCAGGTCGTCCGCGCGGCCCCCGCCGGTCCAGGCGGGGTCGAGGGGGTCGACGCCGAGGATATCCAGCATCGCCCGGGTGGCGGCCAGGGTGGTGCGGACGGTCACATCGTCGCCGGCGGCCAGCGCGGTGTTGCCGTCCCGGACCGCCTCGTGCAGCACGGCGAGGGCGGCGGAGGTGTTCAGGTCGTCGTCCATCGCGGCGACGAAGCCGGCCGGCAGCTCGCCGAGCTGCCCGGCACCGACCCGCTCGACGGCCCGCTGCACGAAGCCCTCGATCCGCCGGTACGCCACCGCCGCCTCGCGGAGCGCGTCCTCCGAGTAGTCGATCCGGGAACGGTAGTGCGCGGCGGCGTAGTAGTAGCGCAGCTCCACCGGCCGGACGCCCAGCTCGGCGACGTACGCCAGGTCGAGCGCGTTCCCCGCCGACTTGCCCATCTTGGCGCCGGCGATGCTCAACAGCCCGTGGTGCACCCAGTAACGGGCGAACGGCAGGCCCGCCGCCTGGGACTGGGCGATCTCGTTCTCGTGGTGCGGGAAGGTCAGGTCCAGCCCACCGCCGTGGATGTCGAACTCGGGGCCCAGGTAACGCCAGCACATCGCCGAGCACTCGATGTGCCAGCCCGGCCGGCCCCGCCCCCACGGCGACGGCCAGTACGCGTCGGCCGGCTCGTCGGGCTTCGCGCCCTTCCACAGGGCGAAGTCGCGCGGGTCCCGCTTGCCGCGGTCGGGGGTGTCCCCGGCGGGCAGCATGTCCTCGGGCACCTGCCCGGACAGCGAGCCGTACGCCGGCCAGGAGGCCACGTCGAAGTAGACGTCGCCGGACCCGTCGGTCGCCGGATAGGCGTGCCCGGTCTCGATCAGCGTGGCGATCAGCTCGTGCATCTCCGGGACGTGCCCGGTGGCGCGTGGCTCGTACGTCGGCGGCAGCACGTTCAGCGCGCGGTACGACTGCGCCAGGATCAGCTCGTTGGCGTACGCGATCGACCAGAACGGGCGGCCCTGCTCCTGCGCCTTGACCAGGATCTTGTCGTCGATGTCGGTGAGGTTGCGGATGAACCGCACCTCGAAGCCGTTGGCGAGCAGCCAGCGCCGCAGGACGTCGTAGTTGACGCCCGAACGAAGGTGACCGATGTGCGGCGGTGCCTGCAGGGTGAGACCACACAGGTAGACCCCCACCTTGCTGGCTTCCCGCGGGACGAAGTCCCGCACCGATCGGGTGGCGGTGTCGTACAGGCGTAGCGTCACCTCACAAGGGTAGCCGTCCGTAGTTTTCCCGGTCTCCCGGAGCCGGGTCGTACGCTGCGTGCTGTGGACATGTCGGCACGTACGGGTGAGCAGGTCCCCGGGGCGCGGCAACCGGTGGCCCGCGGCGGGGAGACGTCGCAGACCCTGGACCGCGGGCTGCGGCTGCTGCACCTCGTCGCGGACGCGCCCGGTGGGCTCACCGTCACCGAGGCCGCCAACCGGCTCGGCATCGGCCGGGCGGCCGTCTACCGGCTGGTCGGCGCGCTGGCCGGGCACGGGATGCTGCGCCGCGACTCCGACGGTCGGCTGCGGCTGGGCGCCGGCGTGCTGCACCTGGCCCGGCGGGCCCAACCGCTGCTCGCCGAGGGGGCCCTGCCGGCGCTGCGTGACCTCGCCGAGGTGGCCGGCGCCACCGCCCACCTGACCGTGGTCGAGGGCGGCGAGGGGGTGGCCCTGGCCGTGGTGGAGCCGAGCTGGACGTCGTTCCACGTGGCGTACCGGACCGGTGCCCGGCACCCGCTGGGGCGGGGGGCCGCCGGGCGGGCCATCCTCGCCGGGCGGGCGGGGGCCGCCGGCCCGGTCGCCACCAGCGGCGAGCTCCAGTCCGGGGCGTACGGGGTGGCCGCGCCGGTGCTCGGGGTGCCGGGGCTGGAGGCGAGCGTGGGGGTGGTGGCGCTGGCCCCGCTCGACGTCGGGACGGTGGGTGCCCAGGTGCTGGCCGCCGCGACCGCCATCGCCGAGGCCCTCGGCTAGCACAGATATCGACGCGAGGGGAGGTTTTCCACAGCGCCGCGGCACCGGCGCCGGCCCGGTTGTCCACAGGGGTTACCGGGGCGCCCCGGCAGCGGTGAGGCTGGCCCCATGCCTCCTGTCGCACACCGACCAGCCGACCTGAAGGGACAGGTCTTCCGGGGATCCGACGTGGTCCGCCGGGGCCTGCTCACCGTCCACCAGCTCCGCAGTTCCGCCTGGGCCCGTCTCCACCACGACGTGTACGCCGACGCCCGGCTGGAACGCGACCACGGGCTCGCCTGCCGTGCCGTCGCGCTACGGCTCCCACCGGGAGTCCCGATCGCCGGCCCGTCGGCCGCCTTCCTGCACGGCGTCGAGCACGCCGCCGGCTTCGACGACGACGTGCACGTCAGCGCGGCGTACGGCAGTCCGCTCCGCAGCCGACGCGGCCTGCGCGTGCACACCTCGCTGCGCCAGCCCTCACCCGCCCTCGCCGGCGCCACCCGGGTTTCCGTGGCAGGCGCGTCGCCGTCCACCGACCAGGTGCTGCCGGCCCGGCCTCCGGAACTGTCCGCACCCGCACGGTCCGCTCCGGCGCTGGCCGCGTGGGAGACGGCGGCGTGGTTGGAACCGGTCCGGGCCGTCAGCATCGTGGACGCCCTGTTGGCTCGGGGACTGACCAGCCGCGACGGGCTCGCGGACGCGGCGGAGCAGAACATCGACCGGCCCGGCGCCTCCCGTGCCCGGTGGGTGTTCGACCTGGCCGATCCGGGCGCCCGGTCCCCTGCCGAGTCGCAGCTGCGGGTGCGGTTGGTGCTCGCCGGGCTGCCCCGCCCCGTCGCCCGGCATCCGGTCCGGTTGCCCGCCGGTGCCGTCCTGCACCCCGACCTGGCCTGGCCGGAGCTGCGGGTCGCCGTCGAGTACGACGGGCACCGGCACAGCGACCCGGACCAACCGCACCGGGACCGACGACGGCTCGACCCGCTGGTGGGAGCCGGCTGGCTCGTGCTGCACGTGACCAGCCGTCGGCTGCGCCAGGACTTCCCGGCGGTCGTCCAGGAGGTGCGTGCCGCACTGCTCTCCCGAGGCTGGCGGCCATGACCGGGGCAGGCGTCCATGACCAGGGACCGGCCGCCATGACCGGGGGCAGGCGTCCATGACCGCGTTCCCGGTCGCCGATCCAGCGGGCCGGCCCATGATCCTCGCCCCTACACACGGCCGGAGGAGGCGACTGCCCGGGCCGGCAGTCGCCCCCTCCGGGGCATGGGTGCCATGTGACCCTTCGTAGCCAGACAACTCCGGGGAACTCGCGAGCGCCAGGGACTTTCGTCATCACACCGCTGCTGAGCTGGAGAAATTCCATAACCCCCGAAGCGGACAGGACAGCCGTGCGAATCACGCTCCGCGAGAATCGCAACCTCAGGAAGCCTGGGCGCCAGACGGAGCGCCGGGCCGCCGGAGCCGCCGTCGGCAATCGGGTCAGGTCAGGGCGGGCTGGTCGGCGCGCTCCTCCGCCGACTCCACGGGCGGCGTACGCAGCTCGTCGACGCGGACCAGCGCGACCCCGGCGACGATCAGCACGCCACCGAGCAGTTGCACCACTGTGGGCAGCTCGCCGAGGAACACCCAGGCGATCAGCACCGCGAACATCACCTCGGTCAGCCCCACGAAGGAGGCGAGTCGCGAACCCAGCACCCGGGTCGCCGCGATCCCCGCCAGGTACGCGACCACCGCGGCGATCAGCGACAGGCCGGCGATGGGCAGCAGCCAGCTGGTGCGCTGCCCGGCGAAGGTCACCTCGCCGAAGGTGGCCCGCAGCGGCAGCACGCCCACCAGGCCGAGCAGGGCCAGCACGGCCGCGCCGACGGCCATCCCGCCGCTGGCCATGGTCACCGACGGCAGCCGGTCGTCGACCCGGCCGGCGAGCACGAAGTAGCCGGCCAGGCCGACCGCCGCGCCCAGCCCCCACAGCACGCCCACCGGGTCCACCCGGCCCGCGCCGGTCAGGTCGAGCACGAACACCAGCCCGGCCAGCGCGGTCACCGATCCAGCCACGGTGAGCCGGCGCGGCCGGTGGCCGTGGACCAGCCACATCCAGCCCACCACGAGGATGATGCCGAGGTATTCCAGCAGCAGGGCCACGCCGACCGGCAGATAGCGGACGGCGTTGAAGAAGCACGCCTGGGCCAGCGCCACCCCGAGCAGGCCGAACACGACGACCGGGCCCAGGTTGCGGCGCAGCACCCGCCAACGGCCGCGCAGCGCCAGGACGGCGGGTCCGAGCAGCACCAGCGCGGCGATGCCGACCCGGGCGACGACCACCGCCTCGGCGGACCAGCCGGCCTCGATGAGGGAGCGGGCGAAGGTGCCCGAGGTGGCGAAGGTGACGGCCGAGAGCAGCGCCAGCAGGAGGCCGGTACCGGCGGCGGGACGGGGACGCATCGGCGCTCCTTGGCGGCAAGTCATGACCGAACTACGCTTACGCTCATGACGCTAGAGGCCGGCCGCGACAGGAGTCAAGTTGCTCTTTGCTCATGACACCGAATGCGGGCTACTCGCCGCCGCCGCGTTGGTCAACACCGACGGCGGCGACGCCGAAGGACTGCCCGACGTCGCCGCGCTGGACGAGTTCTTCGCCGCCCACAACTGGAGCGGCCGGCACGAGCACACCGAGGCCGAACTGCGGTCGGTCCGCGCCCTGCGGCCCCGGCTGCGCCGCATCTGGCACGCGGAGGAGGACGAGGTCGTGGAGATCATCAACGCCCTGCTCCGCGATGCGTCCGCCCTGCCCCAGCTGATCCGGCACGACGAGCATCCGTACCACCTGCACGCGGTGCCGCGCGACGCCCCGCTGGCCACCCGGATGGCGGTCGAGGCGGCGATGGCCCTCGCCGACCTGGTACGCGCCGGCGAGCTGAGCCGGCTACGCCGCTGCGCCCACCCCGACTGCGACAACGTACTGGTCGACCTCTCCAAGAACCGCTCCCGACGGTTCTGCGAGGCGGGCTGCGGCAACCGGGCCGCGGTCAGCGCGTACCGGGCGCGGAGGGCGGCCACCCGCTCCTGAGCAGCTCGTACTCCACCTCGCCGTGCTCCGTCCCCGGGATCGGGTCGTCGAAGTGGAGGTGGAAGGTGCGGACGTGTCGCAGACCCGCCTTCGCCAGCACCGAACGGGACCGCGAGTTCACCGCCATCGTCTGCGCCCACACCCGCCGTACCCCGACCGTGACGAACGCGTACCGCACCAGCGCCCGGGACCCCTCGGTGGCCAGGCCACGGCCCCACGCCGCCCGGCGCAGCCGGTAGCCCAGCTCCGCCTCCGTACCGTCGTCGGACGGGTCCAGCGCGAACCAGCCGAGGAACTCCCCGCCCGCCCGGTCGAGCGCGGCCCACCGCCCGAGACCGGGATGACGGTCGTAGCCGGCGACGATCCGCGGCAGCTGCTCGTCCCGGACCACCGCCGCCGGGGTCGGCGCCCCACCGGTGAGGAAGGCCGTCACCTCCGGGTCACCGTCCAGGTCGACCAGCAGGTCCACGTCGTCGGCGGTGAACCGGCGCAACCGCAGCCGCGCGGTCTCCAGCAGCACGTCCCCGGTCATGCCCGCGATCATGCCGGGCGGCGGCCCGCCGGGCGACCGGTTAACCAGCGGCGCCCTGCGGCATGGCATGAGGCCCGGCCGACGTGGTCGACCGGGCCTCGGAGGTGCCTGTGTTACGGCCGGACGTTCGGCTTGAGCGGGGTGGCCACTGCGGCGTACGCGTCGACGATCCCGTACCCGTAGAAGCCGTTGAAGTTCAGCGAGCCGGCGCAGTAGGCGTCGAACTCGGCGCTGCGGCCCTCGTTCGTGTAGCTCTGCAGGCGCGGCTCCGGACAGGCGTGCTCGGCGGCCGTCCGGTAGAGGTGCTGCTCCACCAGGTCCGGATTCATGCCGAAGCCGGCGCGGCCCTGCTGCTTGCCGTAGCGGCTGACGATCAGGGCAGCCACGCCGGCGGCGTGCGGGGACGCCATCGAGGTGCCCTGCAGGTAGGTGTAGTACCCGCATTCGCCCTTCTTGGTGCACTCCTTGAAGACCAGGTCCTCGAAGCCGGCGACGACATTGCCGTCCTCGTCCACCGTGCCCTCCTCCTGCAGCACCTTCTTCGGGTACGTGGAGAGGATCTCGTTGGCGTACGTCCGGTAGGTGTCGGTGCCGAAGCCGTCGCGGAACCAGCCACCCGGGGCGGCGACCGAGATCTGCTCGGTGCCGTAGTTCGAGAAGTCGGACTTCTTGCCCGACGGGCCGACCGCCGACACGCCGATCACGTGCGGGCCCTCGGTGGGCAGGTCCCAGCAGCTGTCGTTGTCGATCGGCCGCGGGTACGGGTCGGAACCGTAGTCCGGGCTGGAGAAGTCGGTCCGGGGGGCCCCGAGGTCCTCGTGGTTGTTGCCGAGCGCGCCGACCAGCGTGACGCCCTTGCGGTGGGCGAACTCGAGGGCCCGCTTCATCGCCTTGATGATGGCCCGCTGCTCGGCCTGCGCCTGCGGAGAGTCGGCCGGGTTGGCGGTGCAGTTGTAGAGCCACGGGTCGACGTAGAAGGACATGTTCACCACGTCCAGACCCGACTTGCCCGCGTACACCAGGGCGTTGACCACCGGGTCGAGGAAGAAGTAGCCGCTGTCCTGGCCACCCTTCAGCTCGACCAGGGAGACCTTCGGGGCCACGCCGGACAGGCCGAAGCCGTTGGCGGCGGCGCCGATGGTGCCCGCCACGTGCGTGCCGTGGCCACCGTCGTCGGTGCCGACCGGGTCGAGGCAGCTCGCCACCTCGCACGGGCCGTCGATGTCGACGATGTCCGGCGCGAAGTTGCGCGACAGCGCCCAGTCGAAGTTCGGTGCCAGGTCGGGCTGGCTGGCGTCGACGCCGGTGTCCAGGACGCCGACGGTCACCCGGTGGTCACCCGGCTCGATCTTGCGAGCCCGGTCGGCCCGGATCATGTCCAGGCCCCAGAGCTTGTCGTCGAGCGGGTCCAGCTTCCTGGCGTTGCCCTTGGCGGCCCTGCCCCCGGCCCGGGCGGCGGCCATCAGGTGCTCCTGCTCGACCCGGTCCAGCTTCGGCTTGCGGCCGATGGCCTTCTGCTCGGTGGCGCCGAGCACGGCGTCGGCGGCGGTCGCCCGGGCGGCGAAGTCCACCCGGTCGCTGCGGACCTGGAAGACACCGATCTCGTCGGTACGGGACACCACGGTGCCGCCCGCAGCCCGGATGGCGGCGATCGTCGCGTCGGCCGACACCCCGTCCTGCGAAACCACGGTGAACGTCCGGGTGCTGGCCGGCTCGGCGTTGGCCGGTGCCACCAGTCCGGTCACCGTGAGTGCCAGAGTCGCCGCGGTCGCGACAACCCCGACGGTGAAGCGCTTGCTCACCACATCGAATCCTCTCGTTGAGGGACGTGGCAGCCATCACACAGCACGGATCACCGATCCGCCAGATGGGCGTCCGAATTACTTACCTTTGCCGGCCATTCTGCCGCCGGGTCAGTGCCCATCGGACGGATGGTCAGCCGCGCCCGCGCGGCAAGACCGTCCCGAGGAGCCGCATGTGGCCCGGCCCGACCGGGGACCGCCTGGCTCAGGGGTGGGTCATGCGGAGCAGGTCGAGGGCCTCGTCGAGCTGGGTCTCGGTCAGCTTGCCCGAGTCGACGTGCCCCCGGGAGATCACCACCTCGCGGATCGACACCTGCTTCGCCAGCGCCTCCTTGGCGATCGACGCCGCCTCGTCGTACCCGAGGTGGCGGTTGAGCGGGGTGACGATGGACGGTGAGCCCTCCGCGTACGCCAGGCAGACCTCGGCGTCCGCGACCAGGCCGACCACCAGACGGTCCGCGAAGAGCCGGCTCGACGCGGCCAGCAGCTTGATCGACTCCAGCAGGTTGCGGCCCATCACCGGCAGCATGACGTTCAGCTCGAAGTCGCCCTGGGTGCCGGCGAAGGCGACCGCCGCGTCGTTGCCGATCACCTGGGCGCAGACCTGCCGCATCGCCTCGGCGACCACCGGGTTCACCTTGCCCGGCATGATCGACGAGCCGGGCTGGAGGTCGGGGATGCGCAACTCCCGCAGGCCGGCGCGGGGGCCGGAGCCCATCCAGCGGATGTCGTTGGCCATCTTGTAGAGCCCCACCGCGATGGTGCGCAGCTGACCCGACGTCTCCACCAGCGCGTCCCGGGCGCCCTGCGCCTCGAAGTGGTTGCGGGCCTCGGTCAGCGGCAGCCCGGTGGACTCCCGCAGCCGCTCGACCACCTTCCCGGCGAAGCCGAGCGGGGTGTTGATGCCGGTGCCCACGGCGGTGCCGCCCAGCGGCAGCTCGGCCAGCCGGGGCAGCGCCGACTCCACCCGCTCGACCCCGTAGCGGACCTGGGCGGCGTACCCGCCGAACTCCTGGCCCAGGGTGACCGGGGTGGCGTCCATCAGGTGGGTACGCCCCGCCTTCACCACCGTCTCGAACTCGGCGGCCTTCTCCTCCAGCGCGCCCGCCAGGTGCGCAAGCGACGGGATCAGGTCCTCCACCACGAACTGGGTGGCGGCCAGGTGGATCGAGGACGGGAAGACGTCGTTGCTGGACTGCGAGGCGTTGACGTCGTCGTTCGGGTGCACGTCGCGGCCCAGCTCCCGGCCGGCCAGGGTGGCGATCACCTCGTTGGTGTTCATGTTGGACGAGGTGCCCGAGCCGGTCTGGAACACGTCGATCGGGAACTGGTCGTCGTACCCGCCGTCGGCCACGTGCGCGGCGGCGGTGGCGATCGCGGCGGCCACGTCCGCGCCGATCACTCCCAGCTCGCCGTTGACCTGCGCCGCCGCCCCCTTGATCTGGGCCAGCGCCTTGATCTGGGCCGGTTCGATGCCCCGCCCGGAGATCGGGAAGTTCTGCACCGCGCGCTGCGTCTGGGCCCGCCACAGCGCCTCGGCGGGCACCTCCACCTCGCCCATCGAGTCGCGTTCGATCCGGTAACCGGTCGCCTCTGGAGTCGTCACGCGTACCATCCTGCCGCGCCTCCGGCCGGCCCGCAGATGATCGCTCAGTCCACCTCGGCCAGCAGCCGTTCCACCTCGTGCCCGTCCGGGGACTCGACCTGACGGAACAGCGTCAGCGCCCGCTTCCAGTGCGAGCGGGCCGCCGCGGGGTCGGTCGGCAGCAGGCAGCGGGCGATGCCGTCCAGGGCCCGGGCCTGCTCGTACCGGGCGCCCAGCCGGGTGGCGTCGGCGAGCACCCGGCGGTGCAGGTCCAGCGCGCTGGTGACGTCTCCCCCGTCCAGGATCGCCCGGGCCAGCAGGTTGCGGGAGGCGCACTGGCCGACCCGGTCGCCCACCTCCACCATCGCCGCCAGCGCCTTCCGGTGCAGGGCGGCGGCCCGCTCCGGACGACCACCCTGGCGGTCCATCAGGCCGATCTCGTTGAGCGCCTCCGCCTCGCCGTAACGGTTGCCGGACCGCCCCTTGAGGGTGACGGCCAGCCGCAGCAGCCGACGCGCCGGGCCCACGTCACCCATCCGGTGCCGGATCATCCCGAGGTGCCCGAGCGCGTGGCCCACCTGGCGGATGTCCTGGGTCTGCCGGGCCAGTTGCAGGTGCCGCCGGCTCATCCGCAGCGCCTCGTCGTACCGCCCGGCGCAGAACAGGGCGAAGGAGAGGTTGTTGAGCAGGTTGGTGAGCGGACCCAGCTCACCCGGACGGCGGAAGAGTTCCGCCGAGGCGTCGTAGTATTCCTTGCCGCGCCGGATGTCGCCGTTGGCCGCGTACGCGTTCCCGAGATTGCCCAGGGTGTTGCGCACCTCCCGGTCCAGGCCCAACCGGCGCCAGAGCACCAGGGCGGTCTCCATCAGCCGGATCGCCTCGGAGAAGCGGGCCAGCCGGTAGTACGCCGACGCGAGGTAGTTGAGCATGGTGGCGACGGCCTCCTCGTCGCCCGCTCCCTCGGCCGCCCGCCGGCCGACCGTGTGCATCTCGATCAGGTCCTCCAGGTGACCCCCGTCGAACTGGCCGCGCCAGCAGACCCGGGCCAGCTGCCAGCAGTAGCGGGGAAAGTCCTCCTCCTCCGCCAGCCGGGCCAGGGCGATCAGGGTCGCCCGGTTCTCGTCGAACCAGCCACGCCCCTGTGCCGCGCAGGCGGCGACCAGGTCCGGCCGCGCCGGCTCGGGCAGTCGCAGCACCAACTGGTTGCTGGCCCCCTGGGTCCGCCGCTCCAGCTCCGCCGCACCCTGCAGGTGGTATTCCAACAGCCGGTCCAGTGCGGTCCGGCGCTCGGCCGCGTGCCCGGCCTCGGTCAGCAGCAGGCGGGCGTACTCCCGGATCAGGTCGTGCAGCCGGTAGCGGCCCGGCTCGGCCTCCTCCGCCAGGTGCGCGTCGACCAGCTCGTCGAGCAGGTCCTGGGTGTCGGGCAGGGTACGCTCGGCCAGCGCGGCGGCGACCCGGTTGTCGAACCGTACCCCCGGGTGCAGGCCCAACAGCCGGAACATCCGCTGCGCGTCCGGCGACACCTGGGCGTACGACAGGGCGAACGCCTGGCCGACCGAGCGCTGGCCGGCGACGAGCTCGGCCAGCGGTCCCGCCCCGGCGGCCAGCCGCTCGGCCAGGTCGGCGACCCGCCAGCGGGGCCGGTGGGCCAGCCGGGCGCCGGCCAGCCGGATGGCGAGCGGCAGGTAACCGCAGCGCCGGGCCACCTCCGCGGCGGCCCCCGGCTCCGCGGTCACGCGTTCCTCGCCCGCCACCCGACCGAGCAGCTCGACGGCCTCCTCTGGGTCCAGCACCGGCAGCGACGACGGTCGCCCCTCGTCCAGGCCGACCAGCCGGCGGCGGCTGGTGATCAGCACCAGGCAGTCCGGCCCGTTCGGCAGCATCGGCGCCACCTGGTCGGCGCTGGCGGCGTTGTCGAGCACCACCACGGCCCGCCGGCCGGCCAGCTCGCTGCGCCACAGGGCGAGCCGCTCGTCCAGCTCCAACGGCATCCGCTCCGCCGGCACCCCGAGCTGGCGCAGCAGCGTGGCCACCGCCGCGCCGGTCGGCAACGGGCTGCGCTCGCTGTGCCCGTGCAGGTCGATGAAGAGGTGCGCGTCCGGATAGCGGTCGGCCAGCGCGGTCGCCACGTGCACCGCGAGGGTCGTCTTGCCGCTGCCCGCCATGCCGTCGATCAGCTGGATCCGGGCGGCGTCCTCCTCGATCTCCTTGACCAGCCGGGCCATGGTCTGCTGCCGCCCGGTGAAGTCGCTGATCGCCCGCGGCAGCGCGCGCACGGGCCCCGCCGTACCGCTCTGGACGCCGCCGGAGGCCAGGTCACCGGCCAGTATCCGCTGGTGCAGCTCCTGCAACGCCGCGCCCGGCTCGATGCCCAGCTCCTCGGCGTAGAGGCGCCGGCCCTCCCGGTAGACGGCGAGGGCGTCGGCCTGCCGGCCGAGCGCCGACAGGGCCAGCATCAACTGCCCGCGGAGCCGTTCCCGCAGCGGGTGCCGCTCGACGCTCTCGGTCAGCTCGTCGACCAGTTCGGCGGCCCGCCGGAGCCGCAGTTCGACGTCGACGCACTCCTCCAGCGCGGTCAGCCGCTGTTCTTCGAGGGCCTGCGCCCGCCGTTGGATGCTCCGGCTGGCGATCCCGGCGAACGCCGGGCCGCGCCACAGGGCGAGCGCCTCGCGGTAGTGCCGACGGGCCTCGGCGGGCTGCCCGGCGGCGGCGGCGGTGCGGGCCGCCTCGACCCGCCGGGTGAAGACCTCGAAGTCCAGGTCGGTCGGCTCGGTCCGTACGCCGTAGCCCACCGGGTCGGTGACGATGGTCTCCGGGGGCAGGCCGAGCACGATGAGGCGTTGTCGCAAACGCGACACACAACTCTGGAGCTGGGCGCGGGCGGTGGCCGGGGGCCGGTCCTCCCAGACCGCGTCGATCAGCTCCTCGACGGGGACGACGCGACCGGCCCGGGACAGCAGCATGGCCAGGACGACACGGTCCCGACCTGCGGTGATGGTCGCCTCGCCCCCACCGACCCGCAGCGGTCCCAGTATCCCGAATCGCATCTGCTCCCCGTGTCCCCCGTGTCCCCCGTTGTACGTACCCCCCGCAGGGTAGACCGGACCGTCCCGGCGGACCCGCTCAGGCGATAGCGATCCGATAGCGGAACGGGGGCAGCGGGTCGGACACTCGATCCGGTTGTCGGTCACGGCATCCGACGGGGGCGGTGCGCCCCTCCGGGTCACTCCGGGGCGGGCGCACCGATGTCGATGCGCGACATGACGAAGAGGCGCCGGGCCGCAGCCCGACGCCTCTTGTCGCGTACGTCGAAGCTCAGCGCCGCCCGACGGTCAGCACCGGCTTGGTGACCTCGGCGAAGAAGTCGTTGCCCTTGTCGTCGACCACGATGAAGGCGGGGAAGTCCTCCACCTCGATCTTCCAGACCGCTTCCATGCCCAGCTCGGGGTATTCGAGCACCTCGACGTGCTTGATGCAGTCCTGGGCCAGCCGGGCGGCCGGGCCGCCGATCGAGCCGAGGTAGAAGCCGCCGTGCTGGTGGCAGGAGCGGGTGACCTGGCCGGACCGGTTCCCCTTGGCCAGCATCACCATCGAGCCGCCGGCCGCCTGGAACTTCTCCACGTAGGCGTCCATCCGGCCGGCGGTGGTCGGGCCGAACGAGCCGGAGGCGTACCCCTCAGGGGTCTTGGCCGGGCCGGCGTAGTAGACGGCGTGGTCGCGCAGGTACTGCGGCATCGGCTCACCCGCGTCCAGCCGCTCGGCGATCTTGGCGTGCGCGATGTCCCGCGCCACCACCAGCGGACCGGTCAGCGACAGCCGGGTCTTCACCGGGTACTTCGACAGCTCGGCCCGGATCTCGTCCATCGGCCGGTTCAGGTCGACCCGGACGACCTGCTCGGTGTCCAGCGTCTCGTCGGTGACGTCCGGCAGGTAACGCGCCGGGTCGGTCTCGAGGCGCTCCAGCCACACGCCCGACGGGGTGATCTTGGCGACCGCCTGCCGGTCCGCCGAGCAGGAGACGGCGATCGCCACCGGGCAGGAGGCGCCGTGCCGGGGCAGCCGGACCACCCGCACGTCGTGGCAGAAGTACCGGCCGCCGAACTGCGCGCCGATGCCGAAGTTGCGGGTCAGCTCCAGCACCTGCGCCTCCAGCTCCAGGTCGCGGAAGCCGTGCGCGGTCATCGAACCCTCCGTCGGGAGGGCGTCCAGGTACTTCGCGGAGGCGTACTTGGCGGTCTTGAGGGCGTACTCGGCGGAGGTGCCACCGACGACGATCGCCAGGTGGTACGGCGGGCAGGCCGCGGTGCCGATCAGCCGGAGCTTCTCCTCCAGGAACTGCATCATCCGCGTCGGGTTCAGCAGCGCCTTGGTCTCCTGGTAGAGGTACGACTTGTTCGCCGAGCCGCCACCCTTGGCCATGAAGAGGAACTTGTACGCGTCCGGGTGCCCGTCCGGGTCCTCGGCGTAGATCTCCACCTGGGCCGGCAGGTTGCTGCCGGTGTTCCGCTCGTCCCACATGGTCAACGGGGCGAGCTGGGAGTAGCGCAGGTTCAACCGGGTGTACGCCTGGTAGACGCCACGGGAGATCGCCTCGGCGTCGGCACCGTCGGTCAGCACGTGCCGGCCCCGCTTGCCCATCACGATCGCGGTGCCGGTGTCCTGGCACATCGGCAGCACGCCACCGGCGGCGATGTTGGCGTTGCGCAGCAGGTCGAGCGCGACGAACCGGTCGTTCGGCGAGGCCGCCGGGTCGTCGATGATCGACCGCAGCTGGGCCAGGTGCGCGGGGCGCAGGAAGTGCGCGATGTCGTGCATCGCCTCGGCGGTCAGCGCGGTCAGCGCGGCCGGCTCGACGGTGAGGAACCGACGGCCCCCGGGGCCGTTGACGACATCCACGCCCTCGTCGGTGACCAGGCGGTACTCGGTCTGGTCCGGACCCGTCGGCAGCAGGGGAGCGTAGGAGAACGAGGCGGCACTGCTCATGAGCGGAAAGCCTAGGGCAGACCGGTCGATCGGTGACACCCGCCGGGTGGGTCGTGGGACGCCGCTCTCACCGGTCCTTGTCGTCCGGCTCGGAGCAGAGCTCCCGCTTCGGGCCGCAGTCCTGGCCGGAGCCGGGCCCGCCGTCGGTGCCGCCCGGCCCGGGTCCACCGCCGCCGTCGGTGCCCGGTGGGAGCGGACCGGGGTCGCCGGGCGCGCCGGCGCCGAAGCGGACGTAGCCGATCTCCCGCCCCTCGCCGATGATCATGCCGGTCGGCCCGACCGCCAGCGCGTTCGCCGAGCTGCGCAGCTCCGCCAGCTCCCGCCCGGTACGCGGGTGGAGCGCCACCAGCCGGGACGGCTTCTCGGTGACCAGCACGGCCGCGTACGGGGTCAGCGCGGCACCCGCCTTGCCGGGCACCGGGCGGCTCCACAGGCCCCGGCCGGTGGCCAGCTCCCGGCCCGCCACCGACTCCTTGTCGGCGGAACGGACCAGCGCGTACCGGTCGTCGACGGCGAGCAGCTTCTCGCCCTCGGCGTCGACCAGGAGCAGCCGGCCGTCGTACCCGTCGAGGACCGCCTCCCGGCCGTCCGGGCCGACCCCGACCAGCACGTTGCGGGCGCCCAACGGGTCCTGCCGCTGGGCGCAGCCGCCGTCGTCGGAGGTGCGCGGGTTGACCCCGGTCCGCCGCCACACCTCCTGCCCGGTGGCCGGGTCGCGGGCGGAGAGGACGAAGTAGCAGGCGCCGTCCCGGGCGGTGGCGGTGATCCGCAGCAGCCGGCCGCCGATCACGGCGAGCCGCTCGTCCCGGCCCGGCTGGACGTTCTGCACGACCCGGCCGGTGGCGGTGTCCACCACATGCACCCGGCCGTCGACGGGGAAGCCGAGCAGCGGTGGGGCCGCCTCGGGGCCGGCGACCCCGTCGTCGATCCGGTTCGCCGTGAACCGGCGGCTGTCCAGCAGGTTGGGGTTGTCGGCGAGCAGCCCGGTGCTCACGCCGGGCAGGAACGCCGTCCACAACGGCCGGGTCCCGCGCGGATCCCAGGCGCGCAGCGTGCAGTCGGTGGCGGCCACGCAGCGCGCGTCCAGCAGCAGGTTCCGGTACGTCCAGACCGCCACCGCGTCGTCGTCGTGGCGGCGGACCACGCCGGTCGCCGGGTCGATCAGGTCGTACCCCTTGACCAGCAGCTTGCCCACCGCGACGACCGCGTTCCGGTCGCCGCCGGCGACCGCCGCCCAGTCGGCCTTGCGCTCCCAGAGCTGTGCGCCGGTGGCCAGGCTGCGGGCCTCCACCCGGGTGCGCTGCTCGACGACCACGGTGCCGCCGGCGAAGGTGACGCTGCGCGGGGTGCCGCCGACCCGCTGCTGCCAGACCACGTCCGGCTCGGAGATCGGCTCGCTGCGGTCGACCCAGTCCCAGAGTCGCGGGAACGGGTTCCACACGCCGGTGGCGGCGAGCACGATCACGGTGACGAGCCCGAGCAGCAACCAGCCGCGTACGCCTAGGCCCCTCACACGGACACGGTAGCGACGATCACCGCTCCGTCCGGTCCCCCACGCCGCCGTGTCGCCACGCTTTCTCGGCCGGTGGCCGTGTTAATGGGACCGGGTCGCGTCAGCCGGACGCCCGGGCCGCGGAGCGGACCAGCGGCAACACCCGGTACGGGATCTGCTCGGCGAGCGCGATGATGGTCGACGCCCGCCGGATCCCCTCCGAGGAGACGATCTGGTCGATCACCCGTTGCAGGTCGGTGTTGGAGCGGGCCACGATCCGGCAGAGCAGGTCGCTGGAGCCGGTGATGGTGTGCGCCTCCAGCACCTCGGGGATGGCAGCCAGGTGCGCGGTGACCGGGTCGTGCCCGTGCCGCTGGCTGATCTCCAGGGTGACGAAGCTGGTCACCCCGAAGCCGATGGCGGCCGGCGAGACCTCCGGCCCGAAGCCGTTGATCACTCCCCGGTCGACCAGCTTGTCCAACCGGGCCTGCACGGTCCCCCGGGCGACCCCGAGCCGGCGGGAGCACTCCAGCACCCCGATCCGGGGTTCCTCGGCGAGCAGTTCGATCAACCGGGCGTCGAGGTCATCGAGCTGTACATCCTGACCAGTGTTCATGCTGTGGGACAGTACCGAATGCGCAACCTGACCAGGAATATCGCCAACTATTGCCCAGCACCGGCCGGGCCGGAGATCCTCGCCGGAGGAACAGGACCACGGCGGCCCACGAGGCCGGCCGGTACGCGAGGGAGGCCACCATGACCCAGGCGATCGACCGACCCCAGTCGACCGAGGAGGTCGACGTCGACGCGCTCGTCGGCGCCGTCGACCACGACATCACCCGCGACCCGTTCCCGGTCAAGGGGCTGGACCACGTCCACTTCCTGGTGGGCAACGCCAAGCAGGCCGCCCACTACTACTCCACCGCCTTCGGGATGACCTGTGTGGCGTACCGGGGGCCGGAGCAGGGCTACCGCGACCACGCCCAGTACGTGCTGACCAGCGGCTCCGCCCGGTTCGTGCTGACCGGCGCGGTCCGCCCGGACGCCGACGGCGCCGAGCACGTGGCGAAGCACAGCGACGGCGTCTCCGACATCGCGCTGGAGGTGCCCGACGTCGACGCCGCGTACGCCCACGCCATCGCGCAGGGCGCGACCGGCCTGATCGAGCCGCACGACGTCAGCGACGAGCACGGCACCGTCCGGATGGCCGCCATCGCCGCGTACGGCGACACCCGGCACACCCTGGTCGACCGGTCCCGCTACACCGGGCCGTTCCTGCCGGGCTTCGTGGCCCGCAAGCCGATCGTGGACCGGCAGCCGATGATCGACGCCGGCCTCCAGCCGAAGCGCTTCTTCCAGGCCGTCGACCACGTGGTCGGCAACGTGGAGCTGGGCCGGATGGACGAGTGGGTCGAGTTCTACAAGCGGGTCATGGGCTTCAGCAACATGGCCGAGTTCATCGGCGACGACATCGCCACCGACTACTCGGCGCTGATGAGCAAGGTCGTCGCCAGCGGCACCCGGAAGGTGAAGTTCCCGCTCAACGAGCCGGCGGTCGCCCGCAAGAAGTCGCAGATCGACGAGTACCTCGAGTTCTACCAGGGCCCAGGCGCCCAGCACATCGCCGTGGCCACCAACGACATCCTGGCCAGCGTCGACGCCATGCGCGCGGCCGGCGTCGAGTTCCTGGACACCCCGGACTCGTACTACGAGGACCCGGAGCTGCGCGCCCGGATCGGCAACGTCCGGGTGCCGATCGAGGAGCTGAAGTCCCGCAAGATCCTGGTCGACCGGGACGAGGACGGCTACCTGCTCCAGATCTTCACCAAGCCGGTGCAGGACCGCCCGACGGTCTTCTTCGAGCTGATCGAGCGGCACGGCTCGCTCGGCTTCGGCAAGGGCAACTTCAAGGCCCTGTTCGAGGCCATCGAGCGCGAGCAGGAGAAGCGCGGCAACCTCTGATCCGCGTGCCGGGACCGACGTACCCGAACGCCGCCGGTGGCGGGCCCCACGCCCGCCGCCGGCGGCGTCACGCCGCTGTGGGTGCGACCGGAGCCGGAGGTCCCCCGTGTGCCAGGTTCCCCGCAGGTGCCGTCGTTAAGGTGTCCGGGTGAGCGTGCAACCAGGGTGGTACATCGACCCCGCCGACCGGGACACCCGGCGGTACTGGGACGGCGAGGGCTGGGTCGGTGCGCCGATCCCCGCCGACGCCACCCCGCCGGCCGGTCCCCCGCCGCCCGAGCCGACCCCGCCGCCCGCGTCCGCCCCGCCGGCCGGCGTCACCGCCGCGCCGGGCTCGCCGGCCGCTCCCGGCCGCCCCGGCCAGCCGTCCCACCCTCGGGGGTACGCCCCACAGCCCGGCCCCGGCCCACAGCCGGGCCCCGGCCCGCACGGCCCCGGCCCGCACGGTCCCGGGCCGCAGGGGTGGGGTCCGCCACCGCAGGGATGGGGTCCGCCGCTGCCCGGCCAGCCCTACCCGCCGTGGGCGGGACGCCCGCCGGAGCCCCGCCCGCACGGCCTGCCGCTGGCCTCCTTCGGCGCCCGGCTGGTCGCCCGGCTGATCGACTTCGGCATCGTCTTCCTGCTCAACGCCGTGGTCAACGGCTGGTTCGTCTGGCAGTACGTCCAGGAGATCTCGCCGCTGCTGCGGGAGGCGGTCCGCCGGGCCGAGGCCGGTGACCGCAGCACCGAGCCGCTGCCCCAGCCCGGCCAGCGCACCGACGGGCTGCTGGTGGTGATCCTGCTGATCGCCGTGGCGCTCTGGATCGCGTACGAGGTGCCGTCGATGGCCGCCCGCGGGCAGAGCTTCGGCAAGCGGGTGATGCGGGTCCGGGCGGTGCCGATCGAGGCCGACCAGCCGCTCGGCGTGGGCCGGGCGCTGCGCCGGTGGAGCACCCTCGGCCTGCCGACGCTGCTCTGGTTCTGTTGCGGCTTCGGGCTGCTGCTCCAGCTCGTCGACGCCCTCTCCCCGCTCTTCGACCACCCGCTGCGGCAGGCGCTGCACGACAAGCGCGCCCAGACCGTGGTGGTCCAGGCGCCCCGCGGCACCACCCCCCAGCCCACCCCGCAGGACCGTAC
Organism: Micromonospora siamensis; assembly: GCF_900090305.1. Classification (NCBI taxonomy): domain Bacteria; kingdom Bacillati; phylum Actinomycetota; class Actinomycetes; order Micromonosporales; family Micromonosporaceae; genus Micromonospora; species Micromonospora siamensis. Next base: position 217,167 of record NZ_LT607751.1, read on the forward strand.
CGACCCCCCGGGAGACACCCCATGACCGACACCGGACGCCAGCAGCCGTCGCTGCGGCTGACCCGCGCCGACCTCGACGCGCTGCCCAACTACGTGCCCGGGCGCAGCCCCGCCGACCTGGCCCGTGAGCTGGGCCTGCCGGAGGCGATCAAGCTGGCCAGCAACGAGGTGCCGTACGGCCCGCTGCCCGGCGTGGTGGAGGCCGTCGCCGAGGCGGTCGCCGGATCGCACCGCTACCCGGACATGGGCGTGGTGGCGCTGCGCCAGGCCCTCGCCGAGCGCTACGGCGTGGACACCGACCGGATCGCCACCGGCTGCGGGTCGGTGGCGCTGGCCGAGCACCTGGTCCGGGCCACCTGCCTGCCCGGCGACGAGCTGCTCTACTCGTGGCGGTCGTTCGAGGCGTACCCGATCATCGCGGCGACCAGCGGCGCGACCAGCGTACGGGTGCCCAACGACGCCGGGCACGGGCACGACCTCGCGGCGATGGCCGCGGCGGTGACCGACCGGACCCGGATGATCCTGGTCTGCAACCCGAACAACCCGACCGGCACCGCGGTCCGCAAGGCCGAGCTGGACCGGTTCCTCGACGCGGTGCCGGACGACGTGCTGGTGGTCATCGACGAGGCGTACCGCGAGTTCGTCACCGACCCGGACGTGCCCGACGGGCTGACCTACCTGGACCGGCCGAACGTGGCCGTGCTGCGCACCCTGTCCAAGGCGTGGGGCCTGGCCGGGCTGCGGATCGGCTGGCTGGTCGCCGCGCCGGAGGTGGCCGGGGCGGTCCGCAAGGTGGTCACCCCCTTCTCCACCAGCATGGCGGCGCAGGCCGGCGCGCTGGCGGCGCTGGCCCAGGCCGACGAGGTCGAGCGGCGCTGCGCGCTGGTCGTCGCCGAGCGGGAGCGGGTCGCCGACGCGCTGCGCAAGCTGGTCCCCGACGTGCCGGAGAGCCAGGCCAACTTCGTCTGGCTGCCGCTGGGTGACCGGGCGGTGGAGTTCGGCAAGGCGTGCGAGGCGCGCGGCGTGATCGTCCGGCCGTTCCCGGGCGACGGCGTCCGGGTCACCATCGGCACCCCGGAGGAGAACGACGCCTTCCTGGCCGCCGCGGAGGCCGCGCTGGCCTGACCGGCCCGGTGGGCCGGGTCCGGGCTGGTTGCCGGGCCCGGCCCCGCGCCGCTCAGTGCCGCTGTCGGGACAGCGTGTACTCCGGGGTGGCGAACTCGCCGCCCTGCGGGCCGCGCATCGTGCTCCCGGCGTCGGGGATGCCCGCGGCGAACTCCTCCGCGTCGTCCCGCGGCACGAACCCCAACGCCGCCCCCGGCTCCAGCGACCACCAGCCGCGGGTGTTGGCGGAGACCGCGTAGAAGCACGCGTAGCCGACGTCCGGGGCCGACATGGCGGCCCGGAACGCCCGCAGGCAGTCGGCCGGGCTGAGCCAGGTGCTGAGGTGACGCAGGTTCGCCGGACGCTCCTCGTAGCTGCCGATCCGCACCGCCACCGTCGCCAGCCCGAACTTGTCGGCGTAGAGCTGGCACAGCGCCTCCGCGGCGACCTTCATCGCGCCGTACACGCCGTCGGGGCGCGGCGGCATCGACGGATGCACCGGCACGTCGCACGGATAGCAGCCGGTCGACCGGTTGCTGCTGGCGAACACGACCCGGCGGACGCCGGCCCGGCGGGCCCCCTCCAGCACGTGGTACGTGCCGACCACGTTGACCTCGGCCAGGTCGTGCAGGTCGGCCTCGTCGGCGATGCCACCCAGGTGCACCACCCCGTGCGCCCCGGCCAGCACCGCCGCCACCGCGTCCTGGTCGCGCAGGTCGGCGGCCACCGACTCGACCCCGTCCGGCACCCTCGGTGCGTCCAGGTCGGTCGCGACGAGGCGGCCGACCCGCCCGGCCAGGTCCGCCACCAGCGGCGTACCGACCGCGCCCGCCGCGCCGGTCACCACCCAGGTCTGCTCGCGCAGGTCTCCCATGCTCCGGTCGTTCATCAGCTTCTCCCCGTCGGCCGGTGGACGCGACGCCGGTGCGACGCGCCGGTGCCGACATCCTCGTACAACGGGGCCGGTGCCGGGGGCACCGGTGACCGCCCGTCAGGTCGCGGCCAGCAGCACCGGCTCGGCCTGGAGGAACCAGCCCTGGTCGTCGTCGTCCGGGGTGGCGTCCTCGCGGAGCCGCTCCACCGCCAGGTAGCCACCCACCGCGTACGCCATGCCAGTCTCGAAGGCGAGCCCGTCCCGGCCCAGGGTGAGCGGGAAGCGGGATCGCTGGGCGCCGGTCACCGGGTCCAGGGTGACCACGTCCCGGCGCTCGGTCAGCACGTGCAGCCGGCCCGGCTCGACGGCGAGGATCCGCACCGGCCCCAGGTCGCCCCGGCGCCAGCGTTCCTTGCCGGTACGCGGCTCCCAGCCGGTCAGCACCGGCCCCTTGGGCCCGACCGCCAACTCCCCGGCGAGGACGGTGCCCGCGGCGTCCAGCGCGGGCGCGGGGACCGGCTCACCGGCACCGACCAGCCAACCCCGGCCGGGCGCGTCGCCGGGGCCGGTGAGGCGCAATCCCCGGCACCGCGAGCGGGGGCTCAGGCAGCCGAGCGGGGTGACGGTGATCCCGACCGAGGCGCCCGGCGGCCGCCAGCGCAGGGCCACCGCCCCGGTGCCCGCGTCGCGGAACTCGACCACGGGCGAGCCGGCGCAGACGTCCATCGAGATCACCCGGCTCGTCGTCGTGCCGAGGTCGGTGCGGCAGCCCCGGTCACCGTCGACCCGCCAGAGGCGGCGGCCGTCGCCCAGCGCGTACCCGTGCAGCCGGCCCTCGCCGGAGACGGCCAGCACCGCCCGGCCGTCGGCGTCGCGGGTCACCCAGATGCCCTGCGGGTCCCAGACGGTGGCCGCCCCGGTCCGCCGGGCGGCGTGGCCCGCGCGGGGCTCCGGCCCGTCGGCGCGCCAGGCCACCCGCCCGGTACGGGCGTCCAGCGCCACCAGCTTCCCGTCCGACCAGCGGCTGACCACCGTGGTCCCCTCGGCCAGCACCGCGTCGAGCCGGGCCGGCCAGCGGCGGTACGACCAGAACGGGCTGACCCGGCTCGGCGCGTCGGCGGGCTGGTCGGCGTAGACCTGCCGGTCCGCGGCGTAGACCCGGACCCGGCCCTCGACCACGAGCGGGGCGACCGGGAGCCGGCCGAGCACCCCGACCGGGGGCGTGGCCGGCGCCGGCCACGCGGTCCGGGCCACGGTGACCACCTCGGCGGGGGCGAGCACCCGGTAGAGGACGGCCGCGGAAGCGACGACAGCGAGCAGCGCCACCACGGTGACGACCACCCGTCGACGTCCTCCGAGCACGCTCATCCCCCACCTCCGCCCGGCACCCTACCCAGCCGGCCCGGTCCGGCCCCGGCCAACCCGCGGACCGGGTCGCGCCGGTGGCGGGCCGGTCAGGCGGCGGCGGGCGCTCCGGTGGAGGGCAGCGCCCGGGCGAGGTCGGCCAGGTCACGGCGCAGGGCGCTCTCCACCGCGCGGGCGGCGAGCCCACCGAGCAGGAAGGTGACCAGCCGGCCGTACGCGGCGGTCACCTCGGCCTCCTGCTCGACGGTGACGGCGGTGCGGGCCCGCCGTCGGCGTTCCACCGAGCGCAGCGTCCAGGTGATCCGGTAGTCCACCCCGACGCCGGCCGAGCTGAGCACCAGCCGGTGCGGGGGAACGGCCTCGACCACCAGGAACTCCTCGACGAGCAGCTCACCGTCGGGGCGTTCGCGGCACTCCCGCCAGCTGGTGCCGGGACCGAACGGGCCGGGGGTGAGGGCCTCCACCTGGTCGGCGGTGGAGAGCCAGCCGGGCCGGGCCGCCAGGTCGGTCAGGAGTCGCCACACGTCGGCAGTCGACGCGTCGATGAACTCCGTGACCGCCACCGTGGACATGACACCTCCCGTGTCGTCCACCGTACGGCGGGTGAGCGCGGAATGGGGGGCCCACGGCGGGAATTCCACCGCGGGCACCGGCGGATCAGGGTCGGAGCCGGCCGGCCCGGAGCGCGCGCACGAAGGCCGTCCAGCCCGGCGGGCTCACCACGAGCGCCGGCCCGGCGGGGTCCTTGGAGTCGCGTACGCCGACCACGCCGACCAGGTTGTCCGCCACCTCCACACAGAGCCCCTGGTCGTTGGAGCGGCTGCTGGTACGCCACACGGCGCCCACGAGATCTGTCATTGCCCGTCACCTCCGGGTCGGAGAAGGAATTCCGGGACGACCAACGCGGCAACGTGGATCTTTGATCGCACCGGCTGTGCGACCGGCCCCGTCCGCGCTCGGGCGGGCGGGGCCGGGGCGGCCGGGGATCAGCGGACGACGCCGGGGCGGCGAGGGCTCAGCGGGCGGGGCGGACGGTGCCGGTGACCTCGCCGAGGGCGATGGTGGTGCCGTCCGGGCCGGGGGCGGTGGCCGAGATGGTGACCGTGTCGCCGTCCTCCAGGAACGTGCGCTCCGCGCCGCCGACCTTGACCGGCTCGGTGCCGCCCCAGGTCAGTTCCAGGAACGAGCCGACCTGACCGCGTTCCGCCCCGGAGACGGTGCCGGAGGCGTAGAGGTCGCCGGTGCGCAGCGAGGCGCCGTTGACGGTGAGGTGGGCGAGCTGCTGGGCGGGCGTCCAGTACATCCCGGCGAACGGCGGCTCGGCCACCCGCTCGCCGTTCCACTCCACGGCCAGCCGCAGGTCCAGCCCGAGGTGCGGGGTGTCGTGCAGGTATTCCTGGACCGGTGGGTCCTGGTCCGGCGCCGGCACGAACGCGTCGGCCAGCGCGTCCAGCGGGGTCACCCAGGCCGAGACCGAGGTGGCGAAGGACTTGCCGAGGAACGGCCCGAGGGGCTGGTATTCCCAGGCCTGGATATCCCGTGCGGACCAGTCGTTGACCAGCACCACCCCGAAGACGTGGTCGGCGAAGTCGTCGACGGCGACCCGGTCACCGATGGCGCTGGGCACGCCGACCACGAAGCCGACCTCCGCCTCGATGTCGAGGCGTACCGACGGGCCGGTGGTCGGACCCTGGGGGGTGGCCCGCTGCCCGGTGGGACGGGTCACCGGGGTGCCGGAGACCACCACCGTGCCGGCCCGGCCGTGGTAGCCGATCGGCACGTGCTTCCAGTTCGGCAGCAGCGCCGGCTGGCCGGGCCGGAAGATCTGCCCGACGTTGGAGGCGTGCTGCTCCGAGGAGTAGAAGTCGACGTAGTCGGCGACCTCGAACGGGAGCAGCAGCTCCACCTCGTGCAGCGGCACCAGCAGCGGCTCCACCGCCGACCGGTGCGCCTCGTCGCTCAGCAGCTCGATGATCCGCTGCCGTACCGACGTCCACTGCGGACGGCCGAGCGCCATGAAGTCGTTGAGGGTGGGCCGGCCCAGCGCGCCGGCGGCCAGCACCAGGTCGGCCGCCTCGGCGCCGGCCAGGTCGAGCACGAAGTCCCCGACGCGTACGCCGATCCGCGCCGCGTCCGTACCGCGCCGGAAGACGCCGTAGGGCAGGTTGGTCACGCCGTACGGCGACCCGTTGGCACCGTCAACCCAGGTCATTGGTCGTATCCCCCGTTCACCAGCCCCAGCCGGATCAGATCGGTCAGTGGTTCCACGATGCTGCACGAGCCGTACCCGATCCAGAGCGGGCGGGGCCCGTCCAGGCGCTCCCGGGCCCGCTCGGCCAGGCCGACCGGGTCCATGGCGGCGAGCAGGACGGCGACCTCCGGCACCTCGGCGCCGTCGGCGGCGGCCAGGGTGGCGGCCAGCACGTTGCCGAAGCCGTGGTGGGTGAAGCCGGTCTCCGGGTCGAGGTGCCGGACGGCGTGGTGCAGCCCGGCGGTCAGCTTGAACGGCAGGTCCCGGTCCCGGCAGGCGCAGATCACGGCGGCCAGCTCGCCCGGGGTGGGGAACAGCTCGGCGGCCAGCCCGCCGGTACGGAACTTCGCGGCGATCTCCAGGCCGGCGGCCCGCGCCTCGGCGAGGGTGTCCAGGGCGGCCATCAGGCCGAGGGTCAACGGGATCTCGGCGTACACCTTGACGTCGCCGAGCCGCTCGGCGAGCTTGATCAGCTCGGTCAGGCCGGGCTGCGGGTCCTCGCCGCGCTTGGCGACGGGCACCTCGATCTGGCGCGCGGTGACACCGTCCGGGGCGAGGAACGACAGCGCGAACGGCAGCCGTTCGATGCCGGTGTCGCCGATCAGCCCGACGACGTAGCCCTCGGCGGGGTCGACCAGGCCGCTCAACGCACCGGTGGAGACCGAGGAGGCGGGCACCAGGAGCGGGCCGACCAGGTCGGCGTACCAGGCGGTGCGGTGGTCGCGGTGCGCGGCGACCGCCTCGGGCAGCGGTGCGCTGCCGGGCGGGAAGACCGCGGCGTCGTCGACGAGGCCGGCGAGGAGTCGGGGCACCTGCGTTGACACGGGACAAGAATCTACGGGACGCTACAAGGAACGGACAACAGCGTCCGATTATCGGACGCCATCGGCCGGAGAACGGGACGAAACGGGAGGCGAGATGCCCTACTACCGCCGCGTCGGTGAGGTGCCCCGCAAGCGGCACACCCAGTTCCGCCAGCCGGACGGCACGCTCTACGCCGAGGAGCTGATGGGCCAGGAGGGCTTCTCCTCCGACTCGTCCCTGCTCTACCACCGGTACGCGCCGACCGCGATCGTCGCCGCCGAGGAGTACGCGCCGCCGACGTACACCCGGGTGCCGAACCTGCCGCTCAAGCCGCGCCACCTGCGTACCCACAAGCTGGACGGCGCCGGGGCCGACCCGGTCCTGGGCCGGCGCCACCTGCTCGCCAACGACGACGTCCGGATCTCCTACGTGCTGGCCGACCGGCCCTCCCCGCTCTACCGCAACGCCACCGGCGACGAGTGTCTGTACGTCGAGGCCGGCGGGCTGCGGGTGGAGTCCCCCTTCGGCGTGCTCGACGCGGTGGCCGGTGACTACGTGATCATCCCGACCTCGACCATCCACCGGCTGGTGCCGACCGGCGACGAACCGACCCGGCTGCTCACCGTCGAGGCCAACGGCCACATCGGACCGCCCAAGCGCTACCTCTCGGTCCGCGGCCAGTTCCTGGAGCACTCGCCCTACTGCGAGCGGGACGTCCGGGGACCGGACGAGCCGCTGCTGGTCGACGGCGAGGACGTCGAGGTGCTGGTCCGGCACCGGCGCGGCTGGACGAGGTACGTCTACGCCAACCACCCGTTCGACGTCGTCGGCTGGGACGGGCACCTATACCCGTGGGCGTTCTCCATCCACGACTTCGAACCGATCACCGGGCGGATCCACCAGCCGCCGCCGGTGCACCAGACCTTCCAGGGCCCGAACTTCGTCATCTGCTCGTTCGTGCCGCGCAAGGTGGACTACCACCCGGACGCCATCCCGGTGCCGTACAACCACCACAACGTCGACTCCGACGAGATGCTCTTCTACACCGGCGGCAACTACGAGGCCCGGCGCGGCTCCGGCATCGAGCAGGGCTCGATCTCGCTGCACCCGTCCGGTTTCACCCACGGCCCCCAGCCGGGCGCCGCCGAGCGGTCGATCGGGGCGGACTTCTTCGACGAGCTGGCCGTCATGGTCGACACGTTCCGCCCGCTGGACCTCTGCGAGGCCGCCGGCGAGTGCGAGGACGACGGGTACGCCTGGACCTGGGCCCGCAAGGGCTGAGCGCGCGAAAGGCCGCGTCCCCACGACGGGGACGCGGCCTTTCGCTGTGCCCGGATCAGAACGTCGAGGCGTCGATCACGAATCGGTAGCGCACGTCCGAGGCGAGCACCCGCTCGTACGCCTCGTTGATCTTCTCGGCTCCGATGACCTCGATCTCCGCGCCGATCCCCTTCTCGGCGCAGAAGTCCAGCATCTCCTGGGTCTCGGCGATGCCGCCGATCATCGAACCGGCGAACGACCGGCGGGCCGGGATCAGCGAGAACGCCGCCACCGACAGCGGCTCCTCCGGCGCGCCCACGTTGACCAGCGTCCCGTCCACGGCCAGCAGCCGCAGGTACGCGTCCAGATCGATCTTGGCGCTGACCGTGTTGACGATCAGGTCGAACGACCCGGCCAGCTTGGTGAAGGTCTCCTCGTCGGAGGTCGCGAAGTAGTGGTCGGCGCCGAGCCGCAGCCCGTCCTCCTGCTTCTTCAGCGACTGGGACAGCACGGTGACCTCGGCGCCCATGGCGTGGGCCAGCTTGACGGCCATGTGGCCCAACCCACCCATGCCGATCACCGCGACCCGCTTGCCGGGACCGGCGTTCCAGTGCCGCAGCGGCGAGTACGTGGTGATGCCGGCGCAGAGCAGCGGCGCGGCGGCGTCCAGCTCGATGCCGTCCGGGATGCGCAGCACGAAGTCGTCGACCACCACGATGGCCTGCGAGTAGCCGCCCTGGGTCGGCTGCCCGTCCCGCCCGACCGCCCCGTACGTGCCGATGTTGCCCTTCAGGCAGTACTGCTCCAGCCCCTTGCGGCAGTTGTCGCACTCCCGGCAGGAGTCGACCATGCAGCCGACGCCCACCCGGTCGCCGACGGCGAACTTAGTCACCTCGGGGCCGACCTCGCGGACCACGCCGGCGATCTCGTGGCCGACCACGATCGGGTAGGTGGTCGGACCCCACTCGCTGCGCGCGGTGTGGATGTCGGAGTGGCAGATGCCGGAGAACTTGATGTCGATGAGGACGTCGTGCGGGCCCAGGTCGCGTCGCTCGATGGTGGTCGGGACGAGCGGTTCGGTCGCGGACGGGGCCGCGTAGGCGTTGACGGTGAGCACGATATCTCCGCTTCCTGCAGACGTTTCGTTGCAACGTCAACTACTACCCGCCCCCCACCCCGTCCGACACGTAGCGATTCTCACGCCGCCGCGCCCCGCGTCGGGCTGGTCACGTCGGGCCGGGTCGGCAACCGCCCGTCAGGCGGGGGTGCGGGTGAGGACGGCCAGCTCGGCCAGGGCGGCCACCGCGATGGCGAGCACGAGCGGCCACGGGGTGCCGACCAGCGCGTACAGCAGGATCATCAGCGGCGCGGCGGCCACCGCGTAGACCGCCAGGGCGAGGGTCCGGTCCGAGCGGACCAGCCCGGGCAGGACGGTCCGGGCCAGGTCGGGCAGCTTGGCGGCGTACCGCCAGACCAGCAGCCCACCGCCGAGGGCCGCGAACGCCGCCGCGAACCGGGACAGGCCCGGGTTGCCGGCGGCCAGGCACGCGATCAGCACGGCGGTCAGCAGCGACCAGCCGGCGCCGTAGAGCACCAGCTGCCGCAGACCGGCGGAGATCGTCCGACGGGAGTCGATCCGGCCCGCGCCGATGGTGGCCGCGTCCGCCAGGTGCTCCAGCGCCTCGCTCCACCGGCGCTGCTCCAGCCGGAGCACCCCCAGGTCGTGCCGCGCCTCGGCCAGCTGCGGGTCGAGCCGCAACGCCTCCCGGTACGCCCGCTCGGCCAGGTCGAACAGGTCCAGCCGGGCGGCCACCAGGCCGAGCACCAGGTGCGCCTGCGGCTCCTCCGGCGCCAACTCCACCCCGCGCCAGGCCGCGTTCAGCGCCGGCTGGCCGTTGCGCGCGCCGGCCAGGATCGCCGCGGCGCTGCGCTGGGCGTACGCGTCGGTCGGGCCGAGCGCCAGGATCTCGTCGGCGCAGCCCGCGGCGGCCCGGTACTGCTCCAGGTCGGTCAGGGCGAGGCCGCGGGCCACCAGCGGCGGCACGACACCCGGGGCGGCGGCCACGGCCGCGTCGGCGGCGGTGAGCGCCTCGGCGGGCCGGCCGGCGGCCAGGTGCACCCGGGCCAGCACGGTCAGCACCTCGGCGTTCGCCGGCTCCAGCGCCACGGCGTAGCCCAGCTCGGCGGCGGCCTCGTCGTACCGGCCCAGCTCGGCGAGGAGCTGGGCGCGCTGGAGGTAGCCGTCCGCGGCGGAGCGGTCGGGGGTGGTGTCGCTGGACATCGGGCGAGCCTAGGCGGCCGGCGCCTCGTACACCAGGGCCACCGCGACCCCGGTCAGGCCCTCCCCGCGCCCGGTGAAGCCGAGGCCGTCGGTGGTGGCGGCGGAGAGCGTCACCGGCGCCCCCACCGCCTCGGAGAGCACCCGCTCGGCCTCGGTACGCCGTGGGCCGATCTTGGGCCGGTTGCCGACGACCTGCACCGAGACGTTGCCGATCCGGAAGCCGGCCGCCCGGACCCGCCGCGCGCTCTCGGTGAGCAGCGCCACCCCGGGCGCCCCGGCCCACTCCGGCTGGTCGACGCCGAAGTTGGCGCCCAGGTCACCCAGGCCGGCGGCGGAGAGCAGGGCGTTGCAGGCGGCGTGGGCGGCCACGTCCGCGTCCGAGTGCCCGGCCAGCCCGTCCTGTCCCGGCCAGTGCAGCCCGGCCACCCAGCACGGCCGGCCGGGTTCGAAGGCGTGCACGTCGGTGCCGATGGCCACCCGAGGAACGATCATCAGCCGAGGGTAGCGGTCAGGCGCCGGTGGTCAGCAGGTACTCGGCGAGCGCCAGGTCGAACGGTCGAGTGATCTTGAGGGCGTGTTCCGAGCCCGGCACGCAGACGACCGGGACGCCCTGCTTCTCGACCAGACCCGCATCGTCGGTCAACGGGTCGCCGGCGGCGGCGTGCGCCGCGGCCAGCACCGCCCGGCGGAAGCCCTGCGGGGTCTGCACGGCCCGCAGCGCCGACCGGTCGACCGTGCCGAGCACCCGCTCGCCGGCGTCGACCTCCTTGATCGTGTCGACGACCGGGAGGACGGGGATCACCGCGTCGTGGCCGGAGCGGACGGCGGCGGCCACCGACTCCACCAGGCCGGGCGGGGTCAACGCCCGGGCCGCGTCGTGCACCAGGACGATCTCCGGACCGGCCGGGACGGCGGCCAGCGCGGCGGCCACCGAGGCCTGCCGCTCCGCGCCGCCGGGCACCACGGTCACCGGGGCGACCGGCGCCAACAGGGCGCGCACCGCGTCGACGTCGGCCGCCGGGGCGGCCACCACGACGGTGTGCACCGACGGGGCCGCCGCGATCCGGCGGACCGCGTGCACCAGGAGCGGCTCACCGCCGAGCAGTCGCAACGCCTTGGGAGCGCCCGGTCCGAGGCGTACCCCGGCACCGGCGGCAGGAACAAGGACCGCGACGTCACCGCGCGGATTGAGCTGCGCGGTCACGTCGCGGTCCTCGGATTTCTTTGCTGCGGGGTGGGTACGACGATGCCGTGGGAATCAGGCTTCGGTCAGCACCTTGTCGAGCAGCGTCTCCGCCTCGTCCTTGGTGCTCTTCTCGGCCAGCGCGACCTCGCCGACCAGAATGTCGCGGGCCTTGGCGAGCATGCGCTTCTCACCCGCGGACAGGCCCCGCTCCCGCTCCCGGCGCCACAGGTCGCGGACGACCTCGGCGACCTTCAGCGGGTTGCCGGAGGCCAGCTTCTCCAGATTCGCCTTGTAACGCCGCGACCAGTTGGTCGGCTCCTCGGTGTGCGGTGCACGGAGCACGTCGAAGACCTTGCCGAGGCCCTCTTCGCCGACCACCTCACGCACGCCCACGATCTCGGCGTTCTCAGCGGGCACCCGGACCGTCAGGTCACCCTGCGCGACCCTCAGGACGAGGTACTGCTTAGGCTCGCCCTTGATGACCCGAGTCTCGATTGCCTCGATGAGTGCGGCCCCGTGGTGGGGGTAAACAACGGTCTCGCCGACACTGAAAACCATAGGTTCGAAACCCCTTTCGCTGTGTCTAGGGTAACACGCTCAGGCACCGATGTCCCACCGCTGTCCTGACCGTTGGCGCAGCTCAGGGGCCCTGTGAGAGGTACTTCTTCGGCTTGACAGGCGGTCAAACCAATGGTTCGAACACGCTCCGTGACCGAGGCATGACAACCCGGTACGGGTGAGCGGAGCGTGGATTTCTCGGGCGATGCGCTCCCACCATGGTATCCCGCCGCCGCCCGTCCCGTCCGGGTGTAGCGGTACGCGGGCTCGTGCGGGACGCTTGAGGTCCGCTCACCGAGACGGTTTCAGGGGGTCCGATGGGCATGCGTGACGCCGAGGGACACGGCCCACCCGACGGGCTGCCCGACCTGCCACCCGAGTGGGGCCGGGTGGTGGTGCCGGACGACGCCTCCGCGCTGGCCGCCGAGGCCGCCCAGCTCCGCCGCGAGCTGCGCCGACGGGCAACAACCCGGCGTCGGCGCCGGCTGCTCGGCCTCGGGCCCGGCCCCGACGGCCGGCTGCCGCTGCGGCTGCCCCTGCTGGCCCTGCTGGTGGCGGTGCTCACCACCGTGGCCGGCCTGGTCGCGGTCACCTGGCCCCGCTCACCGCGCGGCGGCGCCCGCCCGACCGTGCTCCCCCAGGCCACCGCCGCCGACCTGGTCGGCCGGCCACTTCCCGCGCTCGACCTCGTCGGCCCCGATCAACGGCCGGTGCCGCTGCGCGGGCTGCTGCCCGCCGTGATCCTCCTCGTCGACGGCTGCGCCTGCCCCGAGCGGGCCACCGAGGCGGCCCTGGCCGCGCCAGCCGGAGTGACCGTCGTCACCGTCACCGGCAGGCACGCGGCCAGCACCACCCCCACGGCCACCGGCCCACCCGTCCTCGCGCTGGCCGATCCGGCCGGCGGCCTGCGCGCCTTCCTGCGCCTGCCCGTGCCCACCGGCAGGGCCACCGCACTGCTGGTGGACCGCTACGGCACCCTCACCGAGGTGGTTCCGCAGGTCGGCACCGTCGAGGACTACCGGGCCGAGCTGGAACGGCTCGCCGGCTGAGCCGGCGACCGGAGCAGCGCAGCCACCGGGCGGAGCAGCGCGGCCACCGGAGCGGCGCAGCCACGCCCCGCGGTCAGCCGCCCGCCGGCGGACCGAGCCGACGCTCCGGACCGACCGTCAGGACGCCACCATCAGCTGGGCGTCCACCTCGACCGGCGCCATGTCCACCGTCGACAACATGATCCGGGCGGGCACGCCCGCCCCGATCAGCTCCGCCGACCGGATCCGGCCGTCGCAGGCGGTCGGCGGCTGCTGCTCCCCCAACAACGCGCCGGAGACCGCCACGACCAGCTTCCCCGGACCCGTGCACCGCCACCGCAACTGGTAGCGGACGCCCTCGGTCGGCTGGACCTCCGCGTCCAGTCCGGCCTCCGGGCCGATCCCCTCGCTCGCCACCGCCCAGAGCGCCCCGGGCGACGGGAAGTCGGCGGGCCGGTCCACTGTCGGGCCGACCTCGACCGAGCCGACCGCCCTCTCGCCTTCGAGGGTCACCCGCAGGCTGCTCCGGTAGGCCGCCGAATCCGACCCGGACGGCGAGGTCGGCTCCACCCCCACCATCAGCCCGGCCGGGTCCGGCCCGGCGACCGGACCGGTCTGCGGGGCGGCGGCCCGCCACCACAGTCCCCCCGCGACCAGCGCCGCCACGGTCAACCCGGCCAGCACCCCGGCCCGCAGCCGGTCCTCCCCGTCGGCGTCCACGCGCCGAGCGTATCGGGCCGGCGCATCCGGCACCGCCCGCCGCGTCGCGGGCCGGTTCTCCCGGCGCAGCCGTCAGTCGGTCCGCTCCAGCAGGGCCGCGTACAGGGTCAGGCCCGGCCCGAAGGCCAGCATCACGATCCGCCGGGGCGGGTCGGCGGCCCGGCGCAGCCGGTCCACGATCAGCAGCACCGTCGGCGACGAACAGTTGCCGTGCTCGGCCAGCACCGCCCGGGACGCCGCCATCCCCTCCGGCGGCAGCGCGAGCTCCCGCTCCACCACGTTCAGGATCCGCGGGCCGCCCGGGTGCACCGCCCAGCCGTCCACCTCGGACGACGAACTCCCGTGCCGGGCCAGCAGGTCGTCGACCAGGCCCCGTACGTGCGCGGAGAGCACCTGCGGCACCTTCGGCGACAGGCCCATCCGGAAGCCGGTGTCGGTCACGTCCCAGGTCATGTGGTCCGCGGTCGAGGTGTCGGTGACCGAGGTGACCTCGCGGACCGCGTACCCGCCCGGCCGGTCACCGGGCACGATCACCGCGGCCACCGCCGCGTCGGAGAAGAGCGCGTGCGAGACGATCTGCTGGGTGTCCACCCGGGCCGACGAGGGCTGGATGTGCAGGCTGGTCAGCTCTGCGCAGAGCAGCAGCGCCGGACGACCCCGGGCGGTCACGAAGTCGCTCGCCGCCCCCAGCCCCGGCAGGGCCGCGTAGCAGCCCATGTGCCCGACGAACATCCGCTGCGTCTGCGGGGCCATGCCCAGGTCGCGGGCCAGCAGGATGTCCAGCCCCGGCGTGGCGTACCCGGTGCACGAGCAGACCACGAAGAGGCCGACGTCCCCGGCGTCCAGGCCGGCGGCGGTCAGCGCCCGGCTCACCGCCTCCTTGCCCAGGGGCAGCGCCTCCACCTGGTAGCGCCGCATCCGACGCTCGGTCGGCCAGTCCGACACGTCCTCCAGCAGCGGGTTCACCGCCGCCTGCCGCCGGGACACCCCGGAGTTGGCGAAGATCCGCTGGGCCAGCGCCCGCGTGGTGCCCGAGAAGTGCTTCGAGAAGAACCCGTCCCAGAGCTCGTCCTGGTCGGCGCCCGGCGGCTGCGCCGTACCGAGCCCCGCGATCACCGGCACCGCCATGTCCCCAACCTCCCGATCGGCACTGCACCCTCGACCGCCCACCCGGGCCGGCCGGCCCGGCCCGTCCCGGAACCGGACGGACCCGTACTCACCAACGCGGTGCCGAACCGTCGCGGTCCGGGTCACCGCCGACAGCGGCGATGCCCGACCGGTCGGCGCAGACGTCCGAGGTGGCCGGATGCGGCGAGCCGCACCGGGTGTCCCGGTGAAGCCGCTCCAGCGCGTGCACCGTCATCCTGCCCCCTTGTCGGCGTCTCTCTACCCTGCCAACCGACCGCTACCCCTGCCGGCGACCACGACCCTGGTAGAGCACGGCGGTGGACCAGGTCGGCACGATCCGCGGAGCGGCACCGGTGGCCGGGCCCGCGTCGCGCCGGGCCCGCCGCGCCAGCCAGGCCAGCGTCCCGCGCACCTGCGGTCGTACGCCCCGCACGCGCAGGTCGACGTCGTGCCGGGCGCACTCGGCGACCAGTTCGCCGGCGTCCACGAAGAGCCGTGGGTCGTGGATGCCCCGGGGCACCGTCGGCAGCCGCTCACCGATGTGGACCGCCACCACCCGGCTGATCAGCGTGTCGTTGAGGGTGTCCAGCACCAGCAGGCCGCCCGGGCGCAGCAACCGGGCCGCCTCGGCGACCACCAGTCGCCAGTCCGGCACGTGTTCCAGCAGCTCACCGGCGGCCACCACGTCGGCGCAGCCGTCGGCCAGCGGGACCGCCGTGGCGTCGCCGTTGACCACCCGTACGCCGTGCGCGGCGGCCTGGGCCAGCGCCGACCGGGTCAGGTCCACCCCGACGTGCCGGTAGCCCCTGCCGGCCAGGTGCGGGGCGAGCAGGCCGGCGCCGCAGCCCAGGTCGACCAGGAGGGCGCCGGGGCGGGTCGCCGGCGGGACCAGGTCGGCGCGGGCCCGCGCCAGCCAGTGCAGCATGGCGAACGCGCCGTCCGGCCGCCACCACTCGTCGGCGAGGTCGTCGTACTGCCGGGGGTCGTTGGGGGGCAGCACCCGGGGCGGGGTGGACACCGGGGCCGCGTCTCGCATGGACCGAGCGTGGCACGACTCCTCGGTAACGACCAGACTTCCCTTATGTCGTCTTCGGTGTTAGGGCTGGTCAGGGCGAGCCATCCGGAACCGACGGCCGCGGTCACCGCGGTCGCCGGGCTGCTCGCCTGGGGGGTCGGGCACCGGCCGGGCGGCGTGGCCGCCGTCGCGCTCACCGTGCTGGCCAGCCAGCTCGCGGTGGGTTGGAGCAACGACGCGCTCGACGCCGACCGGGACGCCGCGGTGGGGCGTACCGACAAGCCGGTCGCCGCCGGTGCGGTCCGGCGGCGGACCGTGGCCCTGGGCGCGGTCGCGGCCGCCCTGGCCACCCCGGTGCTGGCGCTGGCGACGAACCCGGTGGCGGCGCTCTGGGCCACCGTGGGACTGGTCGCCGCGCTGCTCTACGACTGGCCGCTGAAGTCGACCCCGCTGTCGGTGCTGCCGTACGCGGTCTCGTTCGGCTCGTTGCCGGCCTTCGTGGTGCTCGCGTTGCCCGGCACGCCGGCGCCCCCCGGCTGGCTGGTCGCGGCGGCGGCGCTCCTGGGCGCCGGCGCGCACTTCGCGAACGTGCTGCCCGACCTGGCCGACGACGCCCGGACCGGAGTGCGCGGACTGCCGCACCGGATCGGGGCGGCGGGCAGCCGGCTGGCCGCCGCCGGGCTGCTGCTGGCGGCGACCGCCACCCTGGTCCTGGGGCCGGCCGGGCCGCCGTCGTGGGCCGGCCTGTCGGCCGTCGCGGCGGCCGTCGTCGTCCCGCTCCTCGGTTGGTACGCCGGCCGCGCGGCGGCCCGCACCGGCGGGCGGCAGGTTGCGGCGTTCCGGGCCGTGATGCTGGTGGCCCTGATCGACGTGGCTCTGCTGCTGGCGGCCGGTCGGCTGGTCTGAGCGGCACCCGGGCAGGTGGCATTGCCGGGTCGCCGTGCGGGGCTCGATCAGCGGCAACTACCCTGGAGCGCGGTCTGCGCGGGTATGGCCACCGCGCCCGGCGAGGCACCGGGTGGGGATCGTGACGAGGAGGACCGACGTGACGCGCTCGATCTGGGGTTCCGGGCGGGCGGCCCTGCTGCTGGCCGGTACGGCGGCGGCGGCGAGCCTGCTGCTGTCCGGGTGCGGGGCCGGCCAGGTGGCCGAGACCGCCAACAAGATCCCCTCGGTGCAGGGCATCAACGTCCAGACCTCCGACAACCTGTACAAGGTGCGCGGCCTCTTCATCCCGTACCCGGGCACCGAGGGCTACAAGTCCGGCGGGAACGCCCCGCTGAACGTCATCCTCTACAACGACAGCGAGCAGCCGTTGACGGTCACCGTCACCACGGACGGCGCACGGCAGGTGGTGCTCACGGGTTCCGCGCCGAGCGGCGCGCAGGCCAGCCCGAGCGAGTCGCCGACCGAGCCGATGTCGGCCTCGCCCAGCCCGAGCGACCCGAGCGCCTCGCCGAGCCAGTCGGTCGGCCCGACGGAGTCCGCGTCGGCCAGCCCGTCCGCCTCCGCCTCCGCTTCGGCCTCGGCGTCCGCGAGCCCGTCGGCCTCGGCGAGCGCCGCGGCCCCGGCCGGCGAGCCGGCCCGGATCGAGATCCCGGCCCTCGGGTACGCGCAGTTCGTCCCGTCCAGCGGCGGCCGCCAGCTGGAGCTGGTCGGGCTGAACGAGGACCTGCTCTCCGGCCAGGCGATCAACCTGACCTTCGACTTCGGCAACGGCAGGACCGTCTCCACCGGCGCCCCGGTCGGCGTCCCGCTCACCCCGAACCCCAAGGTCTCCCCGATCATCAGCCGCGAGGGTGGGGCCGAGGCCGGCGGCGAGGGTGGCGAGGGCCACGGCGGCTGAGCACCGCCCGAATCGTTCTCCGGCACCGCCGGCGTGGTGAGAACCACGTCGGCGGTGTCGCCGTTTCGGGGTGGGAACCTGTCGTACCGGCCGGATAGCGTCCTGGGGTGACCACGTCCCGATCCACGCCCGCCCGCGCCGGCTCCGGCCGGGGCCGGGCCACCGCCCGCGAGCCAAGGCCGGCCTACGAGTGCGACGCCTGCGGCCACCAGCCGCCCAAGTGGGTCGGGCGCTGCCCGGAGTGCGGCGAGTGGGGCTCCGTCGTCGAGTGCACCGTCACCGGCCCGCTGGTCTCCGGCAAGGTGGTCAGCTCCCGGATGCCGGCCGAGCCGGCGAGACCGATCGCCACCATCAGCGCGGCCCCGGCCCGGGCCCGACCCACCGGGGTCAGCGAGCTCGACCGGGTGCTCGGCGGCGGCCTGGTGCCGGGCGCGGTGGTGCTGCTCGCCGGTGAGCCCGGGGTCGGCAAGTCGACGCTCCTGCTCGACGTGGCCCAGCAGTGGGCGGCGGGCGCCGGCAGCCCGTCGCTGGTGGTCAGCGGCGAGGAGTCGGTCAGCCAGGTGCGGCTGCGCGCCGAGCGGATGGGCGCCCTGCACGACCAGCTCTACCTCGCCGCCGAGAGCGACCTGAGCGCCGTCCTCGGCCATCTCGACGCGGTCAAGCCGGGGCTGCTGGTGCTCGACTCGGTGCAGACCATCTCGACCACCGGGACCGAGGGGGTGCCGGGCGGGGTGACCCAGGTCCGTGCGGTCACCGCCGCCCTGGTCTCGGTGGCCAAGGAGCGCGGCATCGCCACGGTCCTGGTCGGTCACGTCACTAAGGACGGCCAGGTCGCCGGTCCCCGGGTGTTGGAGCACCTGGTCGACGTGGTGCTGCACTTCGAGGGTGACAAGCACTCGTCGCTGCGGATGGTCCGAGGGGTCAAGAACCGGTTCGGCGCCGCCGACGAGGTCGGCTGCTTCGAGATGCACGAGGGCGGCATCAGCAGCCTGGCCGACCCGTCCGGCCTCTTCCTCACCCGCTACTCGGAGCCGGTGCCGGGCACCTGCGTCACGGTGGCGATGGAGGGGCGCCGGGCGCTGGTGACCGAGGTTCAGGCGCTGATCGGGGCGACCGTCGCCGGTTCGCCCCGGCGGACGGTGTCCGGCCTCGACGGGGCGCGGCTGGCCATGGTGCTGGCCGTGCTCCAGCGGCGCACCGAGCGGCTGACCCTGCACGACCGCGAGGTCTTCGCCGCGACCGTGGGCGGTATCCGGGTGGTCGAGCCGGCCGCCGATCTCGCGGTCGCCCTGGCGGTCGCCTCGGGCGGGCTCAACCTGGCCATCGCCCCGCAGCTGGTGGCGATCGGCGAGGTCGGCCTGACCGGCGAGGTCCGCCGGGTCGGCGCGGTGCCCCGGCGGCTGGCCGAGGCGGCGCGGCTCGGTTTCCGGCTGGCGCTGGTGCCGACGGGCTGCGCCCCGGAGACCACCGGGATCGCCCCGGCCAACATGCGGGTGATCGAGGTCACGGACGTCCGGTCGGCGCTCCAGGCTGCCGCCCGCGCATCGGCGGAGTGACCCACGGTGACGATTCGGCCGGATCGGCCGGGCGATAACGGACAGCGGCGCCCCGCGTCCGGGCCGGCTGGAGAGGACATCGTGACACATCACAGTAACCACGACAGCACCCACCGCAGGGCAGTCCGTAGACTGTGCCAGTGCCGATCGACCGCGATGCCACCAAGCCTGCCGGCGCGACGCCGCACGCCCGCACCGCTGCCGTGGGTTCGCCCGCCCGTCCGATCAGCGTCAGCGTGACCGGCAGCGTCGGCGGCTCCGGCGGCGATCCCCTGCGGGCCAACCTGGCGCTGATGGCGCCGGGCACCGCCCTCCGTGACGGTCTCGAGCGGATCCTGCGCGGACGCACCGGCGCGCTGATCGTCCTCGGCTACGACAAGGTGGTCGAGCAGATCTGCACCGGCGGCTTCCCGCTCGACGTGGAGTTCTCCGCCACCCGGGTCCGTGAGCTGTGCAAGATGGACGGCGCGGTCGTCCTCTCCAGCGACGGAACCCGGATCGTGCGGGCGGCGGTGCACCTGATGCCCGACCCGTCCATCCCCACCGAGGAGTCCGGCACCCGGCACCGCACCGCCGAGCGGGTGGCCCGGCAGACCGGCTACCCGGTGATCTCGGTGAGCCAGTCGATGCGGATCATCAGCCTCTACGTCAACGGGCAGCGACACGTGCTCGACGACTCCGCGGCGATCCTCTCCCGGGCCAACCAGGCGCTGGCCACCCTGGAGCGTTACAAGCTCCGGCTGGACGAGGTCTCCGGCACTCTCTCCGCGCTGGAGATCGAGGACCTGGTCACCGTTCGGGACGCGGTGGCCGTGGTGCAGCGGCTGGAGATGGTCCGCCGGATCGCCGACGAGATCGCCGGTTACGTCGTCGAGCTGGGCACCGACGGCCGGCTGCTCGCCCTGCAACTCGACGAGCTGATGGCCGGCGTGGACGCCGACCGTACCCTGGTCATCCGGGACTACCTCCCCGCCGGCCGCAAGCCCCGCACGCTGGACGAGGCGCTCGTCGAGCTGGACCTGCTCGGCGCCACCGAGCTGATCGACCTGGTCGCCGTCGCCAAGGCGATCGGCTACCCGTCGGCCTCCGACGCGCTGGACGCCGCGGTCAGCCCGCGCGGCTTCCGCCTGCTGGCCAAGGTGCCCCGGCTGCCCGCGGCGGTGGTCGACCGGCTGGTCGTGCACTTCGGCAGCCTGCAGCGGTTGCTCGGGGCGACCGTCGAGGACCTCCAGGCCGTCGAGGGCGTCGGCGACGCCCGGGCCCGGGGCGTCCGCGAGGGGCTGTCCCGGCTGGCCGAGGCGTCCATCCTGGAGCGGTACGTCTGAGCTGCGGGCCGCCGGTGCCGCGCCACGTTGGCGCGTACCGGTCGGTCAGCTGGCCGTGACCGTCAGCTTCGCCGGGTCGCTGAGCTTCGTGCCGACCCGGGCGAAGACCTGGTACGTCCCGGCCGGCGCGGACGGGCCGGCCGCCACGCCGTTCGCGCAGCGCGTGGTGTCCCGTCCGTTCCAGCCGATCGTGTAGGACCGCTCGAAGTTCGGGATGAACGACTGCACGTCCGAACCCTTGCCGGTGCCGCAGGTGTCGGAGGACCAGATCTTCTCCGCACCGGACTTCACGAAGAGTTCCTGCAGGTCGGCGCCGACGTCCCGGCTGCACGTACGCTGGGAGACATTCTTGATCTTGAGGGTGAGGTCCGACCGGCCGCCCTGCGCCATCTCCGTCGGCACCGCCACCGCGGTCACCAGGATCTCGGCGTCCGTGCAGGTCCCGTCGTCGACGACCGGGGCGGCGCCGGAGCCCGGACCGACCTGCCCGCCGTTCGTCCCCGACCCGTTCGTCCCCGAGCCGTTCGTCCCCGAGCCGTTCGTTCCCGACCCGTTCGTTCCCGACCCGGAGGTGCCGGTGCCGTCGCCCGTGCCGCCGTTGTTGCCGTTGGCCCCGGAGTTGCCACCGCCCGGGCCCGCCGGATTGCCGGAGTCACCCGAGCCACCGGAGTTGCCCGAGCCACCCGGCGCGCCACTCTGCGGCGTCAACACCGAACCACTCGGATCGGGAACCGGCGAGGCCGTGCCGGCGGGCCCCGCGGTCGGTGTCGACCGGCCCTCCGGCGTCCCGCCACGGTCGGAACCCTGGCAGGAGTTCAGCAGGACAATCAGGAACAGAATCCCCGCTCCGAATACGACGGCTCGACGCCGCCAGTAAACGGCGGGTGGCAGGGGGCCGACCGTCATCCGCATGATGCCCCCACCGTAGCGGCGTACCGGCCACAGACCGGGCGCGACGCGCCGGACCGTCCCCGGGTCACCGGCGCGACTCTCCAATCACGACAGCCGACCCCCACCGACCGTGACGCTGGGTGAGCGTCGCTCGGCTCACAGGTAGACCTTGCGTTGGTAGACCGCGTGCGCGCCCGCCACCCGGTCCAGGAAGAGCAGACCCGCGCAGTGGTCGATCTCGTGCTGCAACGCCCGGGCCTCGAAGCCGTCCGTCACCAGTCGTACCGGCCGGCCGCTGCCCGGCAGCGCACCCTCCACCACCAGGCGACCGGCCCGCTTCACGTCACCGGTCAGGTCCGGCACCGACATGCAGCCCTCCCGGCCGGCCTTCCACCGGCTCGCCTCCACCACCCGGGCGTTGCAGAGCACGAAGACACCGTGCACCGTCAACGCCTTCGGATGGCCGGTGACGTCGACCGCGAAGACCTGCGCGGAGACCCCCACCTGGGGCGCGGCCAGGCCCACACAGCCCGGCGACACCCGCATCGTGGCGACCAGGTCGGCGGCGAGGCGTACCACCTCGTCCGAGGTGGGGTCGACCTCCGGCCCGGGCCGGCTCAGCACCCCGTCCGGGGCGGTCACCACCGGCCGCACCTCGCCGGGAACGGCAAGCTCCGCCGGGGTCCAGCCGCCGAGGCCTACGTACTCCGGGTCGCTCACAGCAGATCCGAGTCGGCCGGGCGCAGCGAGACCCCGACGCCCAGCTCCGCGGCGGCCCGGGTCAGCCGGCCGGCCAACTCGTCCGCGCTGCCCGGCGGCAGTTCCACCTCGGCGACCACCACGTACAGCGAGCCGGTCAGCCGGGTGCTCAGGTCGGTGACGTTGCCACCCGCGTCGGCCAGCACCCGGGTCATCGCCGCGACGATCCCCATCCGGTCCGCGCCGTGCACCGACACGACGTACGGCTCGCCGCTCGGCGCCGCCGCACCGTCCGGCGTGACGGCGCGTACGGTCGCCAGGAGCTGGCCGTCGGCGGCGAGCGGGGCCAGCGCGGCCTCGACATCGGCGGCGGCCGGGCCGACGCAGATCAGCGTCATGGCGAAGTGTCCCCGCAGCCGGGTCATCGTCGAGTCGGTGAGGTTCGCCCCGAGCCGGGCGAGCACCTCCGCGACGTCGGCCACGATGCCCGGCCGGTCCCGGCCGATGACGGTGATCGCGAGCTCGTTCATCCGGACATTCTGCCCCGCGCCCGCGGACGGACGACGCCGGGCCGCCCGGCCCGCCCATCCTGCGGGACGGCCGCCCGTGACATCATCGTCGGCGCGATGACTGAGCCCACTTTCGCCACCCAGGTCAGCCGGTGGTACGAGCAGAACGCCCGCGACCTGCCCTGGCGGGAGCCGGGCGTCGGCGCCTGGGCGATCCTGGTCAGCGAGGTCATGCTCCAGCAGACCCCCGTCGTCCGGGTGCTGCCCGCCTGGCACGCCTGGCTGACCCGCTGGCCCACCCCCGCCGCGCTGGCCGCCGACACCCCCGCCGAGGCGATCCGGATGTGGGGCCGGCTCGGCTACCCCCGTCGGGCGGTACGCCTGCGCGACTGCGCGGTGGCGATCGTCGAACGGCACGGCGGTGAGGTGCCCGACCGCCTCGACCACCTGCTCGCCCTGCCCGGCGTCGGGACGTACACCGCGCGGGCGGTGGCGGCGTTCGCGTACGGGCAACGGCACCCGGTGGTCGACACGAACGTCCGCCGGGTGGTCTGCCGCGCCATCGCCGGGGAGCCGGACGCCGGCCCGACCACCCGCCCCGCCGACCTGGTCGCCTGCGAGGAGCTGCTCCCCGCGGAACCCGCCGCCGCCGCGCTGGCCAGCGCCGCCTTCATGGAACTCGGCGCGATCGTCTGCACCGCCCGCTCCCCCCGCTGTCCGGAGTGCCCGGTCGAGTCGACCTGCGCGTGGCGGGCCTCCGGCAAGGAGGCGCCCGCCGGCCCGACCCGCCGGCCCCAGCGGTACGCCGGCACCGACCGCCAGGTACGCGGACTGCTGCTGGCGGTGCTCCGGGAGGCCACCGGCCCGGTGCCGCACCAACGCCTCGACCAGGTGTGGTCGGACGACGTGCAACGGGCCCGGGCACTGGCCGGGCTGGTCACCGACGGGCTCGTCGAGCCGGTCGGCGAGGACGCGTTCCGCCTCCTCGGCGACGGCCCACCGGCCCCGCTTCCCGCCCGCTGATCCCGCTCCCGCCCGCTGATCCCGTCCCCGGTCCGCGCCCGGCCGGGACCCTGATCCGCGCCCGGCCGGGGCCGAGACAGGAAAAGGCGACGGCCCCGGTGGCTTTCGCCTACCGGGGCCGTCGCCCTGTCACATCAGTCCGGCGTTACGCCGCCGCGTCGTCCGCACCCGTGGCGGCGGTGCCGCCCAGGTCGGCCGGGACGGCGTCCGGCACGTCGACCGGCTTCTCCGCGCCCCGGAAGACGAGCTTGGACTTGTCGATGTCCTCCGGGTCGCCCTCGCAGTCCACCACCACGATCTGACCCGGGGTCAGCTCGTTGAAGAGGATCCGCTCCGAGAGGTTGTCCTCGATGTCGCGCTGGATCGTGCGACGCAGCGGACGGGCGCCCAGCACCGGGTCGAAGCCCTTCTTCGCCAGGTACTTCTTGGCGTTGTCGGTCAGCTCCAGGCCCATGTCCTTGTTGCGCAGCTGGGTCTCGATCCGCTGGATCATGATGTCCACGATCGAGAGGATCTCGCTCTGCCGCAGCTGGTGGAAGACGATGGTGTCGTCGATCCGGTTCAGGAACTCGGGCCGGAAGTGCTGCTTCAGCTCGTCGTTGACCTTCTGCTTCATCCGGTCGTAGTTGGACTCGGAGTCCTCCGACGCCTGGAAGCCCAGCGACACGGCCTTGGCCACGTCACGGGTACCGAGGTTGGTGGTCAGGATGATGACCGTGTTCTTGAAGTCCACGATCCGGCCCTGGCCGTCGGTGAGCCGCCCGTCCTCCAGGATCTGGAGGAGCGTGTTGAACACGTCCGGGTGGGCCTTCTCGATCTCGTCGAACAGGACCACCGAGAACGGCCGACGCCGCACCTTCTCGGTCAGCTGCCCACCCTCGTCGTAGCCGACGTAGCCGGGAGGGGCACCGACGAGCCGGGACACCGTGTACCGGTCGTGGAACTCGGACATGTCCAGCTGGATGAGGGCGTCCTCGCTGCCGAAGAGGAACTCGGCGAGCGCCTTGGAGAGCTCGGTCTTACCGACACCGGACGGGCCGGCGAAGATGAACGAGCCGGACGGGCGCTTCGGGTCCTTCAGGCCGGCCCGGGTACGCCGGATCGCCTTCGAGACCGCCTTGACCGCGTCCTCCTGGCCGATGACGCGCTTGTGCAGCTCGTCCTCCATGCGCAGCAGGCGCGAGGTCTCCTCCTCGGTCAGCTTGTAGACCGGGATGCCGGTCCAGTTGCCGAGCACCTCGGCGATCTGCTCGTCGTCGACCTCGCTGACGACGTCCAGGTCACCGGCCTTCCACTCCTTCTCCCGCTGGGCCTTCTGGCCGAGCAGCTGCTTCTCCTTGTCGCGGAGCTGGGCAGCGCGCTCGAAGTCCTGCGCGTCGATCGCGGACTCCTTGTCCTTGCGCACCTGGGCGATGCGCTCGTCGAAGTCACGCAGGTCTGGCGGCGCGGTCATCCGGCGGATGCGCATCCGCGCGCCGGCCTCGTCGATCAGGTCGATCGCCTTGTCCGGCAGGAACCGGTCGGAGATGTACCTGTCGGCCAGGGTCGCCGCGGCGACGAGGGCGGCGTCGGTGATGCTGACGCGGTGGTGCGCCTCGTAGCGGTCGCGCAGGCCCTTGAGGATCTCGATGGTGTGGGCCAGCGACGGCTCACCCACCTGGATCGGCTGGAAGCGGCGCTCGAGAGCGGCGTCCTTCTCCAGGTGCTTGCGGTATTCGTCCAGGGTGGTGGCGCCGATGGTCTGCAGCTCACCGCGGGCCAGCATCGGCTTGAGGATGCTGGCGGCGTCGATCGCGCCCTCGGCGGCACCCGCACCCACCAGGGTGTGGATCTCGTCGATGAACAGGATGATGTCGCCGCGGGTGCGGATCTCCTTGAGCACCTTCTTGAGGCGCTCCTCGAAGTCACCGCGGTAGCGGGAACCGGCGACCAGCGCACCGAGGTCGAGCGTGTAGAGCTGCTTGTCCTTGAGGGTCTCGGGCACCTCGCCCTTGATGATCTTCTGGGACAGCCCCTCCACCACGGCGGTCTTGCCGACGCCGGGCTCACCGATCAGGACCGGGTTGTTCTTGGTACGGCGGGAGAGCACCTGCATGACCCGCTCGATTTCCTTCTCGCGCCCGATGACCGGGTCGAGCTTGCCCTCGCGGGCGGCCTGGGTCAGGTTCCGGCCGAACTGGTCCAGCACGAGGCTGGTCGACGGCGCGGCCTCACCCGGGGCGGCGCCGGCGGCGGCCGGCTCCTTGCCCTGGTAGCCGGAGAGCAGCTGGATCACCTGCTGGCGGACCCGGTTGAGGTCGGCGCCGAGCTTGACCAGCACCTGGGCGGCGACGCCCTCGCCCTCGCGGATCAGGCCGAGCAGGATGTGCTCGGTGCCGATGTAGTTGTGGCCGAGCTGAAGCGCCTCACGCAGCGACAGCTCCAGCACCTTCTTGGCCCGCGGCGTGAACGGGATGTGCCCGCTCGGCGCCTGCTGGCCCTGGCCGATGATCTCCTCGACCTGCTGGCGGACGCCCTCGAGGGAGATGCCGAGGCTCTCCAGGGCCTTTGCCGCGACGCCTTCACCCTCGTGGATGAGGCCCAGCAGGATGTGCTCCGTACCGATGTAGTTGTGGTTGAGCATCCGGGCCTCTTCTTGGGCCAGGACGACAACCCGTCGCGCTCGGTCGGTGAACCGCTCGAACATGCCCTCGTGCTCCTCACGTGCCGTGCGCCTTGATGGTCAAGATCTTGGCGGGGCCGGTGCGCGGACGTCCGGGACGGGCGTCCGTGCCTCATTACTCTATCGCCGCGGACCGACTCCGCTGAGGTCGTGTGTCCCCGCCAAAAGCCGTGTACGCGTCGTTTTGACCAACCATCCGCGCTCAGGAGGTGTTCCTGGACCCCACCTGTACGCGCAGAGCGAAATTCGAACCACCGGTGAAGAGGGCCGCAGGGCGGCGTACGGCCGGCTCCGGCGCCGGTTCGTCGGTCATCCACAGGGTGTGGACGGACTCTCCACCGCCTGTGGACAACGCCCGGCCGGACCGGATTCTTCCCGCCGAGCGGGCCGATACCGACAGACGGGACAGGCCACCCGTAAGGGACTAGACCGGATACGGCGACGCCGGCCCGGAGAGGTGCTCCGGCCCGGCGTCGATGTCGCCCCGTGCGGGGATCCGCTCAGTGACCCGCCTTGGAGTGGTACTCGTCGACGATCTCCTGCGGGATGCGACCCCGGTCGGAGATGTCCCGGCCGGACTTCTTGGCCCACTCCCGGATCGCCCTGTTCTGCTCGCGGTCGGCGGTGGCGCCGCCACGGCCCCGCGCCGCACGACCGCCGACCACCACGCCGCCCCGCCCGACCTTGGTGCCGTGCGCGATGTACTGGGCGAATACCTCACGCAATTTCTCGGCGTTCTTGGCCGACAGGTCGATCTCGTACTGAACGCCGTCGAGCGCGAACTTGACGGTCTCGTCCGCGTCCCCGCCGTCCAGGTCATCGACCAGCTTGTGAATGATCTGCTTGGCCACGTCCCACATTCCTTTCGAGCAGGGAGTCCTGCAATAGGAGCACGATAGCGTGCCCGATGCTTGCTCCGTCAATAGGATGCGGTGACGAGCCGGAGACGACTGACGCCGGGCTACTCCGGGCGGACCATGGGGAAGAGGATCGTTTCCCGAATTCCGAGGCCGGTCAGCGCCATCAGCAAGCGGTCGATTCCCATTCCCATACCGCCGGCCGGCGGCATTCCGTACTCCATGGCGCGGAGAAAGTCCTCGTCCAGCGGCATGGCCTCGTCGTCACCGCGGGCGGCCAGCTGCGCCTGCTTCACCAACCGCTCCCGCTGCACCACCGGGTCGACCAGCTCGGAGTACGCGGTGCCCAGCTCGAAGCCGCGGACGTACAGGTCCCACTTCTCGGTCAACCCCGGCTCGCTGCGGTGCGCGCGGGTCAAGGGGCTGGTCTCCTCGGGGTAGTCCCGCACGAAGGTGGGCGCCTGCAGGGACGGCACCACCAGCTCCTCGAAGAGCTCCTCGGCCAGCTTGCCGGGCCCCCACTTCGGGTCGACGGAGAGCCCGACCTTGTCGGCGTACTCGACGAGCCGGGTGCGTTCGGTGCGGACCGTGACCTCCTCGCCGAGCGCCTCGGAAAGGACGCCGAACAGGGTCACCGAACGCCACTCGCCACCCAGATCGAACTCGGTGCCGTCGGCGTGCGTCACCACCGTCGAGCCACCGACCGCGATCGCCGCCTGCTGCACCAGATTGCGGGTCAGCTCGGCCATCGTGTCGTAGTCGCCGTACGCCTGGTACGCCTCCAGCATCGCGAACTCCGCAGAGTGCGTCGAGTCGATGCCCTCATTACGGAAGTTGCGGTTGATCTCGAAGACCCGCTCGACGCCGCCGACCACGGTGCGCTTCAGGAAAAGCTCCGGCGCGATTCGCAGATACAGATCAGTGTCGAGCGCATTGCTGTGGGTCACGAATGGGCGGGCCGCCGCGCCACCGTGCAGCAACTGCAACATCGGGGTCTCGACCTCGATGAATCCCGCGCCGTGCAACGAGTCCCGCAGGCTGCGTACCGCGGCGGCCCGGGTCCGGACCATCTGCCGGGCCTGCGGGCGCACGATCAGGTCGACGTACCGCTGCCGGACCCGGGCCTCCTCGCTCAGCGGCTTGTGCGCCACCGGCAGCGGACGCAGCGCCTTCGCGGTGACCGCCCACTCCCGCGCCAGCACGGAGAGCTCGCCCCGGCGGCTGGTGATCACCTCGCCGGTGACGCCGACCAGGTCACCCAGGTCGACCAGGCGCTTCCAGTCGTCGAGCCGTTCGGCGCCCACCCGGTCCAGGGAGAGCATGGCCTGCAACTCGGTGCCGTCGCCGTCGCGCAGGGTGGCGAAGCAGAGCTTGCCGGTGTTCCGTACGAAGATCACCCGCCCGGTGACCGAGACCTCGTCGCCGGTCGCGGTGTCCGTGGGCAGCTCGGCGTAGCGCTCGCGGATCTCGGCCAGGGCGCTGGTCCGGGCGAAGCCGACCGGGTACGGCTCGACGCCGTCGGCGAGCATCCGGTCCCGCTTCTCCCGGCGGACCTTCATCTGCTCGGGAAGGTCGTCGGCGGGGTCCACTGGCACGGCGTTCTGCTCGGTCACGGCAGCTTCCTCAGGCTTGGCAACATCGGGAGGGTCAGCCCATGAGCGTACTCAAGCGCCCAGCCGGGCGTTACGGGATAACCTCCCCGCCATGACGGACCCCACTCACGCGCTGTCCTTCGGCGCCGCCGCCGCCGAGTACGACCGGTTCCGCCCCCGCTATCCCGAGGCCGCGCTGCGCTGGGCACTGGACGGCCTGGCCGCTCCCGCCCGGGTGGTGGACCTGGGTGCGGGCACCGGCATCCTCAGCCGGGGCGTGCGGGAACTGGGCCATGAGGTCGTACCCGTGGAACCGGATCCGGGGATGCGGGCGCAACTGGGGGCCGCCACGCCCGGTACGACGGCGCTGGCCGGCAGCGCCGAGGACGTGCCCGTGCCGGACGGATCGGCGGACGCCGTGCTGGCCGGTCAGGCCTACCACTGGTTCGACCGCGAGAAGGCCCACCCCGAGATCGCCCGCGTCCTGCGCCCCGGCGGCACCTTCGCCCCGATCTGGAACCTCCGTGACGAGCGGATCCCCTGGGTCGCCGAACTCACCCGCATCGCCCACATCGGCGACAACGCGGCCAGCGTGCTGGGGAAGTACACCGACTTCGGCCCCGCCTTCACCCCGCTGGAGGTGGGCGGATTTGAGCACACGACCACCCTCACCCCCGCCGAGTTGATCGCGATGATCCACACCCGCTCCTACTGGCTCACCGCCACCCCCGAGGAGCAGCAACGAATCGACCAGGAGCTGGCGAACCTCTTCCAGACCCACCCCGACCTGGCCGGAAAGCAGACGGTGGAGCTCCCCTACCGGACGATCGTCCTCAAAGCCTCCCGGCGGACCTGAACCACCGAAGGTTTCCGGGCAGCCCAGCCGGCGGAAGGATCAAGCCTGACCGCCTGGAGCCGGCTGGGCTGCCCGGAAACCCCCACCAAGATCAATTATTCCGCTCGTAGACCATCCGAAGACCGATGAGAGTGATCATCGGCTCGTGATGCGTGATCGTCCGGCACTCGTTGACCACCAACGCCGCCAGCCCACCCGTCGCGATCACCGCCTTCACCTCGCCCAGCTCCTCGGCCATCCGCTCGACGATCCGGTCCACCTGCCCGGCGAACCCGAAGTAGAGCCCCGACTGGAGGCACTCCACGGTGTTCTTGCCGATCACCGACCGCGGCTTCGTCGCCTCCACCTTGCGCAGCTGGGCGGCCCGGGCGGCGAGCGCGTCGAAGGAGATCTCGATGCCCGGCGCGAACGCGCCGCCGAGGAACTCCCCCCGACCGCTGATCACGTCGAAGTTGGTGGTGGTGCCGAAGTCGACCACGATCGACGGCCCGCCGTAGAGGGTGTACGCAGCCAGGGTGTTCACCACCCGGTCCGAGCCCACCTCCTTCGGGTTGTCGATGGCGAGCTGCACGCCGGTGCGTACCCCCGGCTCGACGATCACGCTCGGCAGGTCCGCGTAGTAGCGGGAGAGCATCGTGCGCAGCGAGCGCAGCGCGGCCGGCACCGTCGAGCAGGCGGCCACCCCGGTGATCTCCACGGCGTCACCGGCCAGCAGCCCGCGGAACATCAGACCCAGCTCGTCCGCGGTGGAACGGGCGTCGGTCTTGATCCGCCACGAGTGCACCAGCTTGTCGCCGTCGAAGGTCGCCAGCACGGTGTTGGTGTTTCCGATGTCGATGCAGAGCAGCACAGCCGCAGCCTATTCGGAGCGCAGGTCGAGGGCGATGTCCAGGATCGGCGAGGAGTGGGTCAGCGCACCGACCGAGATGAAGTCCACCCCGGTCGCGCCGTACTCGGCGGCCACCGGCAGGGTCAGCCCGCCGGTCGCCTCCAGCTCGGCCCGGTCACCCACCGCCGCGACCACCTCGCGCAGCTGCGCCGGGGTCATGTTGTCCAGCAGCAGGAAGTCGGCGCCCGCCTCGACCGCCTCCACCGCCTCGGCCAGCGTGTCCACCTCCACCTGCACCGGCACGTCCGGGAACGCCTCCCGGACCCGGCGGTAGGCGGCGGCGATACCGCCGGCGGCCAGCTTGTGGTTGTCCTTGACCATCGCGACGTCGTGCAGGCCCATCCGCTTGTTGGTGCCCCCGCCGGCGCGGACCGCGTACTTCTCCAGCATCCGCAGGCCCGGCGTGGTCTTGCGGGTGTCCAGCACCATCGCCTTCGTGCCGGCCAGGGCGTCCGCCCAGGCCCGGGTGTGGGTGGCCACCCCGGACATCCGGCAGAGCAGGTTCAGCGCCGTCCGCTCGGCGGTGAGCAGCAGCCGGGTCGGGCCGGTCACCGTGGCCAGCACGTCGCCGCGCGCCACCCGCTGCCCGTCGTGGGCGATCACCGACACCTCGACCGTACGCTCCGCGCCGGTCACCTCGCCGACCAGCTCGAACACGGCCGCCGCCACGGCCAGCCCGGCCACCACACCGTCGGCGCGGGCGACCAGGTCAGCGGTGTCGGTCTGCTCGGCGGGGATGGTGGCGACGCTGGTGACGTCGAGGAACTCCGGCCCGAGGTCCTCGACCAGCGCGTCGACGATCACCCGCCGTACCCGCGCCGGGTCCAGGCCGCCCGCCGCCAGTGCCCGCTCCGTCGACTCGATCACTGTGTCTCCTTCGTTCGTGACTGCGGGGCTCGCAAAACCGGCTCACTCCTCGCACTCACCGGGGTCCCTCCCAATGCTGCGTCATCCGGCCCTGCGCCCCGACCCCCTCGACGAGGTGGCCCAGCCACCGCTCGTCGGCCGCCGGGAAGTCCTCCCGCCAGTGGCAACCCCGGGTCTCCCGGCGCGCGTACGCGGCCGCTACCAGGGCCGAAGCCACGGTGATCAGGTTCGTGGCCTCCCAGTCGGCGGTCCGCGAAGTGCCCCGCGCCGCACCGACCCCGGTCAGCGTGGCGGCCGTCGCGGCCAGCGTCTCCGCCGACCGGAGCACCCCCGCGCCCCGGGTCATCGCCCGTTGCAGGGCCGCAGTGCCGGCGGCCGGCACCACCCAGCCGGCGCCGCCGACCCAGGCCCCGGTCTCCGCCGGCTTCGCCTGCTCGGGAAGCCCGGCGGCGATGTCGTCGGCGATCCGGCGGGAGAAGACCAGCCCTTCCAGCAGCGAGTTGCTGGCCAGCCGGTTCGCGCCGTGCACGCCGGTGCAGGCGACCTCGCCGCAGGCGTACAGGCCGGGGATGGAGGTCCGGCCGTGCAGGTCGGTGCGGACCCCGCCGGAGGCGTAGTGCGCGGCCGGCGCGACCGGGATCAGATCGGTGGCCGGATCGACCCCGATGGCCAGGCAGGACGCCACGATGGTGGGGAACCGCCCGGCCAGGAAGTCGCCGCCGAGGTGCCGAGCGTCCAGGAAGACGTGGTCCGCGCCGGTGGCCAGCAGCACCCGGTGGATGCCCTTGGCCACCACGTCCCGGGGGGCTAACTCGGCCAGCTCGTGCTGGCCCACCATGAACCGCTTGCCGTCGCCGTCGACCAGGTGGGCGCCCTCACCGCGCAGCGCCTCGGAGACCAGCGGCTGCTGGGCCAGGCCCGCGCCCGGCACCCGGGACGCCTCCGGCACGATCAGCGCCGTCGGGTGGAACTGGACGAACTCCACATCGGTCACCACCGCGCCGGCCCGCATCGCCAACGCCACCCCGTCGCCTGTGGAGACCGCCGGATTGGTGGTCGCCGCGAAGACCTGCCCCATCCCGCCGGTGGCGAGCACCACCGCCCGGGCCAGCAGCGCGCCGACGCCGTCCTCGCTGCCCTCGCCGAGCACGTGCAGGGTGATCCCGCAGGCCGGGCCGAGCCCGTCCGGGCCGTCACCCGGGGCCCGCAGCAGGTCCAGCACCAGGGCGTGCTCCACCAGCCGGATCCACGGGTCCCGGCGGACGGCCGCGTGCAGCGCCCGCTGCACCTCCGCCCCGGTGGCGTCGCCGCCGGCGTGCACGATCCGGTCGGCCCGGTGGCCGCCCTCCCGGGTCAGCATCAGCGAGCCGTCCGGGTTGCGGTCGAACTCGGCGCCGACCCGCATCAACTCGCGCAGCCGGCTCGGGCCCTCCTCCACCAGCGCCCGCACCGCCGCCGGGTCGCAGAGCCCGACCCCGGCCACCTCCGTGTCGTACGCGTGCGCGGCCGGGCTGTCCGCCGGGTCGAGCACCGCGGCGATGCCGCCCTGCGCCCAGCGGGTCGACCCGTCATCGATGTTGACCTTGGTGACCACGGTGACGTGCAGCCCGGCCTCGCGCAGGTGCAGCGCGGCGGTGAGCCCGGCGACGCCGGAACCGACCACGATCACGTCGGTGGTCTCCACCCAGCCCGGCGCGGGCGCGGCCAGCAGCCTCGGCAGTTCGGGCAGCTCGACGCTCGACAGGTCCATGCCCACAGTCAACCCGAACGCCCCTCACCACGGGCGGCGGGGGCGGGACGAGTGGTTTCGGCTACCTCGTCCGCAACGGCAGGCCGGCCGGCCCGGCGCCCTTGAGCGAGGTGATGACCGTACGGTCGCTGAGCCAGAGATAGCAGCGGACCCCTCGGTCGCCCACCGCCCAGCGGCCCGGCCCCGGCGGCCGGACCACCACCGCGCTGCGGATCCGCAGCTGCACGTCGTCCGGCACTCCGGCGTAGCGCGCCAGGGCGGTGTTGCAGCCGGCGTAGAACGGCAGCCAGTCCCCCTGCCGGACCGGGTACGGACGGTCCGGCGCCCGCCACACCCCGACGAACTCGGCGTCGTGCCGGGTGCCGCACGGCACCGGCGACAGCCGCTCCACCCGGCCACCGGTGGCCCGGGCCTGCTGGCAGCCCAACCGCAGCGGCGAGGCCCCCTTCAGGGCGCCACGCAGGCTGCCGGTGCGGACCAGCACGGTCGCCGACGCCTCCACCGTGCTCAGCTCGGTCAGGTCACAGCGGTACCAGCGGGAACCCGCCGTCCAGCCGGGCCGGGAGGGCAGCGCCACCGCGAGGCGGAGCCGGCCGGCCCGCCAGTCGTCGCCCACGTATCCGGAGGCCCTGGTGTCGCACTCGGCGAACGCGCCACGCAGCTCCGCGGAGCCGTTGGCGGGTGGGGCCGGCCGGGCGGCGGGGAACGTCCCGACGTGCACGGTCTCCACCCGGTGCGGCACGGCACAGTCCACCGGCCGGTAGCCGGCCAGGGTGACGGTGTCGGTGAAGTCGGCCACCTGGCAGACCCCGGCGGCCGGGGTGAACGGCGCCGCCGCCGGCAGGGCAGCCCAGTCGTCGGTCAGGTCGCCGTCGAGGCCGCTGGCGGCGGCGCAGCCGGCCAGCAGGACCGAGGCGATCACCGTGGCCAGTGATCCGATCGCACGGCGCATCGCGGCCTCCCCCAGCCAGCGACCGTCACCCGACGGCGACTCCAGGGTAACCGGAAATGACCTTCCGGTGACAGACCGGATTCGGGGCGCGAGGCACCACGGCGCCCCTCCTGCAAGCTCAGCCGACGGCGGCGAAGGGGTTGACGATCGGGTCGCCTGCGGTGTCCGGGGCGGCGGTGGCCGGGTCGGCGTTCAACTCGACGATCCGGTTGTCGGCGTCGACGTGCACCACCCGAGGCTGGTACGAGCGGGCCTCGGCGTCGTCCATCTGCCCGTACGAGATGAGGATGACCAGGTCACCGGGGTGCACCAGGTGCGCCGCAGCACCGTTGATGCCGATCACGCCGCTGCCGCGTACGCCCGGGATCACGTACGTCTCCAGCCGCGCCCCGTTGGTGACGTCCACGATCGCCACCTGCTCGCCGGGGAGCAGGTCGGCCGCGTCGAGCAGGTCCTGGTCCACGGTCACCGAGCCGACGTAGTGCAGGTCGGCCTGGGTCACCGTGGCCCGGTGGATCTTCGACTTGAGCATGGTGCGGAACATCGGGATGCCTCTCAGCGGGGAAGTGGTGGTGGGTGGTCAGGCGTGCGGGGCGAGTTCGAGCCCGATGTTGTCGATCAGCCGGGTGTCGCCGACCCAGGCGGCGACCAGCAGCCGCGCCGGCCCGGCGACCGGACCCGGTTCCAGGTCGGCGTCGGTGAGCACCAGGTAGTCCAGGCGGGCGCCGGGCGTACCCGAGTCGAAGGCCCGGTGGGCGGCGGCCAGCACCGCGCCGGCGTCGTCCCCCCGCGCGGCAGCCGACGCACCGGCCCGCAGGGCGGCGGAGAGGGTCAGCGCGACCTGCCGCTCGGCCGCCGACAGGTAGCGGTTGCGGCTGGAGAGCGCCAGCCCGTCCGGCTCGCGCACCGTCGGCACCCCCACGATCCGGGTCGGCACGTCCAGGTCGCGGACCATCCGCCGGACCAGGGTCAGCTGCTGGTAGTCCTTCTCCCCGAAGAACGCCAGGTCGGGCCGGGTGAGCTGGAGCAGCTTCATGACCACGGTGAGCACCCCGTGGAAGAAGCCGGGTCGGCTCAACCCCTCCAGGTCCTCGCCCAGCGGGCCCGGGTGCAGCCGGACGGTCGGCTGCCCGTTCGGGTACATGTCGGCCACCGACGGAGCGAAGACCAGGTCCGCGCCGGCCCGGCGGCAGATCTCCAGGTCCGACTCCAGGGTGCGCGGATACCGGTCGAAGTCCTCGTTCGGGCCGAACTGGAGCGGGTTGACGAAGATCGTCACGACGACGTGGTCGGCCTGCTCCCGGGCGGCCCGCAGCAGCGTCTCGTGCCCGGCGTGCAGCGCGCCCATGGTCATCACCACGCCGACGGTGCCGGTCAGCCCGGCCCGCGCCTTCGCCAGATCCTCCCGGCTGTGCACCAGATCCGTCATGCGGAGTCACCTTCCGTTCGCGACTGCGGGGCTCGCAGGACCGGCTCACTCCTCGCGCTCACGCTGCCCCCTTCCGTTCGCGACTGCGGGGCTCGCAGGACCGGCTCACTCCTCGCGCTCACGCTGCAACCTCCATGCCTGCGAGCGCGTCCAGCAGCGACTCCGCGTCCACCGGCCGCAGCCGGCCCGCGGCGATCGCCCGGTCCGCCGTCCGTCGGGCCAACGCCAGGTAGGGGGCCACGGATTCCGGCGCGGTCTCCGACAGCCGCTCCAGGTGCCGGCGTACGGTGCCGGCGTCGCCCCGGGACACCGGGCCGGTCAGCGCGTCGTCGCCGAGGGACAGCGCGTTCTCCAGCGCCGCCCGCAGCAGCGGGGCGAGCACCTTCTCCGGCCGGTCCACCCCGGCGTCGCGCAGCCGGTCGGCCGCCTCGTTGACCAGGGTGACCAGGTGGTTCGCCCCGTGCGCCAGGGCCGCGTGATAGAGCGGCCGGTCCGCGTCCCCCACCCACTCGGGCACCCCACCCAGGTCGGCCACCAGCCGGGCGGCGAACGCGCGCAGCTCCGCCGGGGCGGTCACCCCGTACGAGATGCCGGGCAGGCGGGACAGGTCGTCCGGCGTACCGGTGAAGGTCATCGCGGGGTGCAGGGCCAGCGGGCGGGCACCCACCGCGGCGGCCGGGGCGAGCACGGCCAGCCCGTGCGCGCCGGAGGTGTGCGCGACCACCTGGCCGGGGCGCAGCGCTCCGGTCTCGGCCAGTCCGGCCACCACGGTGGCCAGCGCGTCGTCCGGAACGGCGATGATCAGCAGATCGGTGGCGGCGCGGGCCACGGAGGTGGCGGAGCGGTTGCGGGTGCCGGGGAGCAGCAGGGCGATCCGGGCCTTCGCGGCGCCCGAGACGCCCGACGCGGCCACCACCCGGTGACCGGCGGCGACGAGCGCCGAACCCAGCACGGCACCGACCCGGCCGCCGCCGATCACGCCGACGGTGAGGGTGCGGGGGAAGACGAGCGGGGCGCCGGAGGGGGCGCCGCCCGAGGCCGCGACGACCCCGTGCGGGGTGGTCGGACGCGGGCGCAGCGGTGCGCTCATGGCAACGATCCAGTCCTTGAGGGGGTACCGGTCGATCGCAAGTATGCGCTGCGGTTACGGAGCCGAAACAAGGGTGTGTGAAAACCTTCACCGGTCGGCCGGACCGGCCCGTGCGGCGGCGGGAACAGCGCTTCCCGGTTACAGTGCCGCCTGTGACGGAACGGGGCGCAGCGGACGATAACGGCACCCCCGGCCCGCTGCCCTGGCGGGTCGCCATGGACCGGGCGCTCTACGGGCCGGACGGCTTCTTCGTCGCCGGCGCCGGGCCGGCCGCCCACTTCCGCACCACCGCCCACGCCACTGGAGTCCTCACCGCGTGCGTCCTGCGGCTGCTCGCCGAGCTCGACTCGGCGCTCGGTCATCCCCCGGTGCTCTCGGTGGTCGACGTGGGGGCGGGGCGGGGGGAACTGCTGCGGGGCATCCTCGGCGCCGTCGGGCCCTCGTGCTCCTCCGAGCCCGCAGCGGCCGTCGGGGTTCCGCTGGCCGATCGGGTACGCCTCGTCGCCGTCGAGAGGGCCCCCCGCCCCGACGACCTCCCACCCGAGATCGACTGGCTGCCCGACCTCCCCGACCGGATCACCGGTCTCCTGATCACCACCGAATGGCTGGACAACGTCCCCCTGGACCTGGCCGCCCACACCGACGACGGATGGCGCTACCTCCTGGTCGACCCGACGACCGGCACCGAGTCCCTGGGCCCACCCGTGAACCCCCTCGACCAGGCCTGGCTGGACCACTGGTGGCCCGCCCCACCACCCAACTCGTCGATCAGGGAGTTCGGGTCTGCGGAGGCGGCTGAATCGGACGCGAACTCCTTGATCAACGCGATTGGGGGGCGAGCCGAGATCGGCAGGAGGCGGGACGAGGAGTGGGCTCGGGCGGTCGGGAGGGTGGAGCGCGGGCTTGCAGTGGCCGTGGACTACGGGCACCTGCGGGATTCCCGGCCGCTGGGCGGGACGTTGACCGGGTATCGGGGCGGGCGGCAGGTGGCGGCGGTGCCGGACGGGTCGTGCGACGTGACCGCGCACGTCGCCATGGACTCGGTCGCCTCCGCCGGTGAGCGGGTCGCCCGGTGTGCGTACTCCCTGGTCTTCCAGCGGGAGGCGCTGCGGGCGCTCGGGGCCGACGGGCGGCGACCACCGATCACCATGGCCGGCCGCGACCCGGCCGGGTACGTGCGGGCGCTGGCCGCCGCGTCGACGGTCGGCGAGCTGACCGACCCGGCCGGGCTCGGCGGGCACCGGTGGCTGCTGCAACCGGTCGGCATCGGCGCGCTGCCCGTCATGGCACGATGGCGGGCATGACCACGGACGCCGGGGACCTCCGCGAGCTGACCGTCGGCACCGGGGCCGGGCTGGTCGCCGGCACCCCCGACGAGCGGGTCGGCGCCGACATGGTGCTCAACATCGGCCCCCAGCACCCCTCCACGCACGGCGTGCTCCGGCTCAAGCTGGTCCTCGACGGGGAGCGGGTGGTCTCCGCCGAGCCGATCGTCGGCTACATGCACCGGGGCGCGGAGAAGCTCTTCGAGGTGCGCGACTACCGGCAGATCATCGTGCTCGCCAACCGGCACGACTGGCTGTCCGCGTTCTCCAACGAGCTGGGCGTCGTGCTCGCCGTGGAACGGCTGATGGGCATGGAGGTGCCCGAGCGGGCCACCTGGCTGCGGATGGCCCTCGCCGAACTGAACCGGGTGCTCAACCACCTGATGTTCCTCGGCTCCTACCCGCTGGAGATCGGCGCGATCACCCCGGTCTTCTACGCCTTCCGCGAGCGGGAGACCCTCCAGGCGGTGATGGAGGAGGTCTCCGGCGGCCGGATCCACTACATGTTCAACCGGGTCGGCGGCCTCAAGGAGGAGGTGCCGGCCGGCTGGACCGGCCGGGCCCGCGCCGCCATCGGCGAGGTCCGCCGGCGGATGCCCGACCTGGACAACCTGATCCGCCGCAACGAGATCTTCCTGGCCCGCACCGTCGGGGTCGGCGTGCTGTCGGCCGCCGACGCCGCCGCGTTCGGCGCCTCCGGGCCGGTCGCCCGCGCCTCCGGCCTCGACCTGGACCTGCGCCGCGACGAGCCCTACCTGGCGTACGGGGAGCTGGACGTCCCCGTGGTCACCAAGACCGCCGGGGACTGCCACGCCCGCTTCGAGGTGCTGCTCGACCAGGTGTACGCCTCACTGGACCTCGCCGAGCAGTGCCTGCATCGGGTCGACCAGCTCACCGGTCCGGTCAACACCCGACTGCCCAAGGTGCTCAAGGCGCCCGAGGGGC
Source organism: Micromonospora siamensis (assembly GCF_900090305.1). Taxonomy (NCBI): domain Bacteria; kingdom Bacillati; phylum Actinomycetota; class Actinomycetes; order Micromonosporales; family Micromonosporaceae; genus Micromonospora; species Micromonospora siamensis. Next base: position 255,804 of record NZ_LT607751.1, read on the forward strand.
ACACCTACGCCTGGACCGAGAACCCGCTCGGCATCAACGGCTACTACCTGGTGTCCCGGGGCGAGAAGACCCCGTGGCGGCTCAAGCTGCGCACCGCCTCGTACGCGAACGTGCAGGCCCTGGCCACCCTGCTCCCCGGCTGCCTGGTGCCGGACCTGATCGCCATCCTCGGCTCGATGTTCTTCGTGGTCGGCGACATCGACAAGTAGCGGCGTCCGGCCGGCGCCTCCGCCCGCGGTCAGCGCCAGCGGTCGGCGGCCCGGGCGCCCCCGGCCCGGGGGACGTCGTCGCGCGGCGGGTAGCCGTAGCGTTCCTCGTCGGCCCGCTGACGCCGGCCGTGCGTCTCCGGCTCCGGCTCGGCCGCGCCCCACTGCCCGGGCCGCTCCGGGCCGGTCGCGCCCCACTGCCCGGGCCGCTCCGGGCCGGTCGTGTCCCACTGTCGCTCCGGGCCGGTCCACTGCGCGGGGGTACGCCATTCCTGCGGCACGGGCACCCCGCCGACCGGCAGCGCCGGGCGGTCGTCGGACTCCGGCCGGTCGTACCCGCGCGCCGACTCGTCGTGCTCGCGGCGGACCGACGCCCAGCGGTCCCGTACCCGGTAGCCGCCGCCGTCGGCGTGCACCTCGGCCCGGCGCTCGCCCACCCGCAGCTCGCGGCCCCGCTCGTCCTCGCGCACCTCGGCCCAGATGTCCCCACTGCTCATCGCCGACCAGTACGCGCCGTCGGCCGGGTCACCCGCCCGGTCGTCCTCGGGCGCCGAGGGCGTCCAGGCCCGCTCCGGCGGTCGACCGGCCGAACCCCGGGCCGCCGCGTCTACGCCCGCGGTGTCCCGGCCACCCTCCGGGTACCGGCCACGGGGGTCGCGCCGCGCCTCCCAGGTGGGATCCGGCACCGCCCAACCCGAGTTCTGGGCCGGCTCCGCCCAGGCTCGGCTCGAAGCGGCGGGCGCCTCCCGACCGCGAAGCTCGTCCGGCGCCTCCCGGCCCCGGTCGGTGTCGGGCCGGGCCGCGTGCCCCCGGTCCCCGGCGTAGCCCCGCCAGCCGTCGTCGTCGCCCCGCCCCCGGTCGTCCCGGCCAGCCTCCGGAGCCACCCAGCCACGGTCGTCCCGGGACCGGTCCGCCGGCTGCGCCGGCCCGTACCCCGCCCAGGGACGGTCGCCGTTGGCCGGCACGGACCAGCCCTCGCCGTACCGACCGCTGCCCGGATCGCCGCCGTCCACCACGGTGTGCCGGGTGACGTGCACCGTCTCGGTGTGTCGGTAGACGCTCGGCCGGCCGGGCTGCTCCGGCTCCGGTACCCGCGCGCTCGCGGTGGTCGCCCCCGGCCGGCCGCCGTACGTGCCGCCGGACTGTTCCGAGCCGTAGCCGCCGGCGACGTACGCCGCGCCGTACCCGACGGCGGAATGATCGGATTCGGGCGCGGCGGCCGTGGCTCGACCGGACCCCTCCGGCTCGTCGTCCCGCGCCACGGCGGCCCGCCCCCAGCCGGCCCGGCCGTCCGTACGCGCGGACTGCTGTCCTCGCCCGCCGTCGGCGTCGTCCTGGGCCCGGCGGCCGTGGCCGGCGGCGTCGTGGTTGGAGGCGTCGTGGGAGGCGCGGCGGGCGGCCCCGTCCTGGGTGCGGTGACCGGCGCTGCCCTGGGTGGTGCCGTCCTGGGTCCAGTGATCGGCGCTGCCCTGGGTGCTGCGGTGCTCGGCGCCGTCCGGGCTGGTGCGGTGATTGCGGCCGACGGTCTCGTCGGCATCGGGTGCCGAGACACGGGCCCGGCCCGTGCCCGGCGCTTCCGGGGTCACCGGTCCGACGGCACCGGCCACGGCCACCGCGACCGCGTCCATCCGGGCGCGCAGCGCCGCGGTTCCGTCCTGCGCCCGCTGCGCCTGGTCGAGTGCCTGGTTGCCGCGCTGGGCGGCGGCCACGATCTCGGCGCGCAACTCCCGGCGAAGCTGCTCCAGCTCGTCGCGCAACTCCTCGGCGGCGGCCCCACCGCCACCGTCGCCGCGCAGCGCGATGGACAGTCCGATCAGCACCGCGGCCAGCACGGCGAGAACCGCGCCGAAGCGCAGCAGGCCGTTCCCGTCGGCGAAGAGCAGTATCAGGGCCGCGACCGGCGCGAACGCCACACCGATCCAGAAGAGCACGGTCAGCAGCGAGGAACTGCGCCTGTCGGCGGGGGCAACCGGGGCTGGCATGGGTGTGCAGCCTACCGAGACTCGCTCCGGCAGGGAACGGGTCGGTCGGGCCTGACAGCGGTCGTGGCCGTGCTTGATCAGCGACTTTCCCTGGTCGCTGTTGGGGGCTCGGGGGCGATCGTCCCCGGCTCCGGGCGGTCAGGCTTGATCCCTGCGCCGGGGACGCTCGCCCCCGAGCCCGCCACGGTCGGCCGCCGTCCGTCGGTTGCGCTTCTTTTCGGGTACACCCCGCGCGGGCGTTTCGGATCTTGGACGGTTTCTGTTCGTGGCGAACGGTAAGTGTCCAAGATCTGCGCTGGACATGCGCCATCAGGTCGACAGGCACCGGAAAGGGGACCAGCCCCCGCAGGATGGCACCCGACGGCGACATGCCTCACCGCGACAATGCACCCCGATCGGCAGGCCGTGACCCTCTGAGCGCAGACAGGCCGCCCTGCCGTAAGCCGGACCATCGGGGGTGAAAGGGCGGGACGCAGCAGGCGGGCATCACCGGCTCGGGAAAGGGCGGGATGCCGCAGGTCGGGCGTGGCCGCGCCAGCCTGGAACGACGCACGCCGTCCCCGCCGTCTCGGGTTACGGACGGCGGGGGCGGCGAAAGGGTGCGGCCTCCCGCCGTTGGCCCGGGGACCGACGGCGGGAGGCCGGAACGGATCAGCTGCCGGCGAGCGCGGCGTCGGAGGAGAACACCAGGCCGACGCTGGCCCTCCCCTGCTTCAGGGCGTTCTTGGTCTGCGGGCCACCGGCGTCCAGCGAGCTGAACGAGCCGGACTTGAAGTCGTAGACCTCGACCAGGCCGGCCTGGCACTTCGGCCGCTGCGGGCACTCCGGCGGTCCGGCGAGCACCGTCGCACTGCCGGAGCACTTGCTGGCCAGCTCGGAGAGGGTCTTGACGCCGTACTTGTCGGCGAAGGCCTTGGTGACCGCGAAGGCGTTCTGGTCCTGCGCGGCGGCCGGGGCGCCGAAGGTGATGCCGACCTTGTCGCCCTGCGCCTTGAGGGCGGCGACGGTCTTGTCCAGCTCCGGCGACGAGACGGGCTGGGCGTCCTTGCCGTTGGCCTTGGTGTTGAGGAACTCGGCCATGGTGGCGGCGTACTCGGGGACGACCTGGACCTCGCCCTTCTCCAGGGCCGGCTCGTAGAGCTCCCGGTTACCGATCGTCTGCACCTTGACCTGGTAACCGGCGGCGGTGAGGGCGATCTTGTAGAGCTCGGCCAGGGTCTGGCTCTCACTGAAGTTGCCCGCCCCGACCACGATCTGGCCGCCCGGGCCCTTCGCGATGCCCTCGGTCACCTTGTTGGCCGAGGCGAAGTCGGACGCGGCCACCTGCGGGCTCTTGCGGTCGACGTCGACGGTCTTGTTGAGCTCGATCAGCTTCGGAGTGTCGAGCGCCGCGGAGACCTTGTCCAGCGCCGCGATCAGCTCCGGCTTGGCCGCGTCCGCGTTGATCGCCGGGATGATGTTGTCGGTGTTCTGCAGCTTCTTGTCGTCGGCCAGGACGACCAGCTGGTCACCCTTCTCCGGCGCGCAGCCCGCACCGGAGGCACCCTTGTCAGGGGCGTCGGTGCCGGACGAGCCGGCTCCGCCACAACCGGTCAGCAGACCGGCCGCGGTGAGGACGCCGGCGGCGCCGACGGCCAGTCGAGTACGTGCGCGCATCAAGCCCGCCTTCCGTGTCCCGGCGCGGCCCGTTCGGGCCGGCCGCGTGTCCGACGGGCGCGCCCTGCTGCGACGCCCGCGTCTCCACCCAACATCTTCCGCACGGCACCGACAACCTGAGGCGTTCTTTGTCACCGGATCGTCACCGCCACGCCAGCGGATGACCGATCCGGGTCAGCCGCCGGCGGTCGCGTCCGCCGCCCGACGGTTGGCCCGACGCCGGGCCGGGCGCAGCGGGCCGGGGGTCACCTGCCGCTCGACCACCGCCAGCAGCAGCTCGGCAAGGACCGCCAGCCCGGCCACCAGCACCCCGCCGGCGATGATCTGGCCACCACCGGCCGCGATGTCCAGCCCGAACCCGGCGCGGATGATCTGCCCGAGGCCACCGCCGTCGACGAACGACGCCAGCGCGGCCGTGGCGATCACCTGCACGGTGGCGGTACGGAAGCCCGCGGCGAGGTACGGCACCGCGAGCGGCAACTCGACCCGGCGCAGCACCTGACCGCCGGAGAGCCCCATGCCCCGCGCCGCGTCCCGGGCCTCCAGGTCCACCTGCCGCACCCCCGTGTACGCGTTGGCCAGCAGCGGCGGCACCGCGAACACCGCCAACGCCACCACCACCGCGGGCTGGCCGAACCCGAGGAAGGTCAGCGGCAGGATCGTCAACAGGGCCAGCGTCGGGATGGCGAGGGTGACGTTCGAAATCAGCAACACCAGCCCGCCGCCACGCCCGGTGTGCCCGAGCCAGAGCCCCAGCGGCCAGGCCACCAGGCACCCCAGCAGCACCGCCGCCACCGACAAGCTCAGGTGCTCGCCCAGCCGGTCCAGGATCCCGCCCGGGTTGGTCCAGTTCAGCGGATCGTTGAGCCAGACCACCGCCTGCTCGATGGGGTTCACCGTGCCGGCCCTCCGTTCTCGACCGCGGGGCTCCGCCGGGGCCCGGTCACCGGGACCGCAGCCAGGGGGTGAGCAGCCGGCCCACGCCGGCGAGCAGCAGGTCCAGCACCAGGGCCAGCAGGACGCAGAGCACCGTGCCGGTCATGATCTGCGCCCGGTAGAAGTTGTTCTGGAAGCCGGCGAAGATCAGCTGACCCAGGCCGCCCCGGCCGACCACCACCCCGACGGTGACCAGGGCGACGGTGGAGACGGTCGCCAGTCGTACGCCGGTGAGGATGCCGGGCAGCGCGAGCGGCAGTTCCACCCGGAACAGCCGGCCCCAACGGCCGTAACCCATGCCCTCGGCGGCCTCACGGATCTCCGGCGGCACCTGGCCCAGCCCGGCCAGCGCGTTGCGGACGATCACCAGCAGCGCGTAGAGGACCACCACGCTGAGCACCGTGATCGCACCGATGCCGAGATAGGGCGCCAGGAACGCGAACAGGGCCAGCGACGGGATCGTGTAGAGCACGCCGGTGACGGCCAGGATCGGCCCGGACAGCGACCGGAACCAGTACGCGGCCACCGCGAGCGGCAGCGCCACCACGGCGGCGATCAGCACGGCGCGGGCGGTCAGCGAGGCGTGTTCGCGCAGGGCGGCGAGGATCGTGTCAGAGTTGTCCCGCACGTACTGCCAGGAGAACCACGGGTTGCCCGGCTCGGCCCGGTAACTCAGGTGGAAGGACACACGTGGACGTTACCCCGGGGACCCCCGACGACGCCGGGCACAGCGCGGCCTCGATCACCCTCGACGGCATCCGCAAGCGCTACCCGGACGGCACCGAGGCGGTGCGCGAGCTGAGCCTGGAGGTCAAGCCCGGCGAGCTGGTGGTGCTGATCGGCCCGTCGGGTTGCGGCAAGTCGACCGTGCTGCGGATGATCAACAGGTTGATCGAGCCGACCGGCGGCCGGATCCTGCTCGGCGACGACGACGTCACCCAGGTCGACCCGGTCCGGCTGCGCCGCCGGATCGGGTACGTCATCCAGAACGTCGGCCTCTTTCCACACCAGACGGTCAGCGCGAACGTCGCCACCGTACCCGGGCTGCTCGGCTGGTCGAAGGAGCGCACCCGCCAGCGGGTCGGCGAGCTGCTGGAGCTGGTGGGTCTGGACCCGGCGCAGTTCGGTCGCCGCTACCCGCACGAGCTCTCCGGTGGCCAGCGCCAGCGGGTCGGGGTGGCCCGGGCGCTCGCCGCCGACCCGGTGGTGCTGCTGATGGACGAGCCGTTCTCGGCCGTCGACCCGATCGTGCGGACCCGCTTGCAGGAGGAGTTCCTGCGACTCCAGGCCGAGGTCCGCAAGACGATCGTGCTGGTCACCCACGACCTGGACGAGGCGGTCCGGCTGGGTGACCGGATCGCGGTGCTCTCCGAGGGCGGCCGGCTCGAGCAGTACGACACCCCGGCGGCCCTGCTCGGGTCGCCCGCCTCGCCGTTCGTCCGCGAGTTCGTCGGCGCCGACCGGGGCATCCGGCGGCTGGCGGTCACCCCCGTGACCCGGGACGGGCTGGAGCCGGTGCCGGCGGACGCCGCCGACCTGCCGACGGTCGCACTGGGCAGCTCCGCGTACGACGCGCTGGCGGTGATGCTCACCTCGGCCACCGACCACGCCCTGGTCACCGAGGACGACCGACCGGTCGGGGTGCTCAGCCGACAGCGGGTGCTCGCCCTCGGCCGGCCCGAGGTCTGAGCGGCGGTACGACGAGAGCGGCCGGGCTCAGGCCCGGCCGCCCAGGCTGGCCAGACCGACGATCCAGCCGGCGAAGAAGCCGTACGTGGCGCCGGTGCCGGCCGACTGGAAGCTGACCAGCAGGGACGCGTCAGTGCCGAGCAGGGTGGCGAGGAGCGCGGCCAGGGCGGCGGCCAGCACGTACGCCGACCAGCCGGTGAGGAACTGGCTCAGCGAGCCGGGCACCCGGGCCGCCTGGGAGGCGGGCAGCAGGTAGAGCAGCGCGGCGGCCAGCGCCACCAGCAGCACCGCCCGCAGGTCGGTGCCGGAGATCCCGTCGGCGGAGTCCCCCACCCCGAACCGCCAGGCCGGCCAGGCGAGCAGGCGCAGGAACCAGCCGCCGGCGCCGTTCGGGTCGGTGTGCACCGCCGCCCAGCCGACGTACCAGGGGCTGCCGCAGACGGCGACCAGGATGAGCACGGCGGCGGTGCCGGTGCCGGCCGCGGTGCCGTACCCGCTGACGGTCCGGGGACGGTTGGTGAGGGCCATGCGGCGCTGAGTTCCCGGGCCGCCGCCCCGGGCAAACCTGGACCGCGACCCGCCCGTGCCGCGGCGCGCCGCACCGGACGCGCCGGACCGGCTCCGGCCGGAACGGCGGGCGGCGGAGCCCGCGCCGGAACGCGGCGTCCGGCGGGTGCCCGACCCGGTCACCGGGGTACGCGCCCGCTCAGTGCTTCATCAGGTAGTCGATGAAGGCGGCCCGCAGCAGCGGCGCCGACTCCTCGTACCCGTGCCCGGTCAGCTCGCGCCACAGCGCCGACGCCTCGTCGATGGTCGGGCCGACCGAGTTCGGGGCGCCGTCCAGGGCGGCGGCCTCGTCCGCGTTCGGCAGGTGCCGCAGCACCGACCAGAAGAAGCCGACGTCGCGGCGCTCCCGGGCCAGGGCGAACGCCCGCTCCCGCAGCTCCTCCGTGGGAAGCGCGTCGAGCTCCTCGAAGGAACGCCCGTGGGTGCCGGTGGCAGGTGTGTCGGTCATGCCGCCGAGCCTAACCGGCGAGATCACCTCCGGCGCGCCGGACGCGGCGGGCCGGGCCTTCAGCGGTCACCGGTGTCCCAGCGGCTCGGCCCGGGTTCCCAGCGCGGGCCCTCCCACTGGGCGGGCGGCTCGGTGGGTTGGGTGGGCATCACCGGCGGCCAACTCTCGACCGGGGTCGGCCGGGGAAGCGTCCAGCCGGAGCTGATGGTGCCGTCGCCGGTGGGGGTCGGCTCGGTGCTCTCCTCGCGGTTTGACCGCGGCCGCCCGAACGCCTCCACCAGCCGGGTCACCACCAGGCCACCGGCGAGGGCGACCCCGCCGGTCGCCCACCGGCTGATCGTCCAGTCCTGGGCCGACGACCAGGACAGGAAGACCGCGACCAGGCAGACGGCGAGCAGGGTGCCGAAGATGCCGCCCCGCCGGCCGTACGCGCTGGTGCCGGCGAGCATCGCCACGCCGACGGCCAGCACCGTCCAGTCCAGTCCGGAGGTCGGCGTCACCGGGCCGGAGCCGTTCGCCGCGATCAGGATGCCGGCCAGCACGGCCAGCACGGTGGAGCCGACCAGCGCGCCCCCGGCCACGAAGGCGGCCAGAACGCCGCGCCGACGGGCCGGGTCGGCGACCGGACGGAACCGTCCGACCAGCCGGCGGACCGCCCTGATCGCCCCGAACAGGCCACCGAGGACGGCGGCGGCGGCGAAGCCGGCGAAGAGGTACCAGGCGGTGCGGCGAGGCTCGTACTCCCCCTGCACCAGGACCGGCGCGGCACGCCGCTCGATGTACACGATCACGCCGGCCGCGCCGGCCAGGCTCGCCGCCCAGCCGGGCACGTGCAGCACCACCACGGCGAGCGCCAGCACGAGGCCGCCCAGCGCGGCGACCAGCAGGGCCGGGACGGCGGCGACGGCCACCCCCCGGTCGCCCTGCTCGGCGAAGTGCAGCGCCGCGGCGACCGCGACCGGACCGACCGCCAGGTTCACCGCGGCGGTCCGCAGGCTCAGCCCGGCGGCGAGGGTGAGCAGGCCGAGCGCGACCATGTCGACCAGCAGGGTGCGCAGCCCCGTGCCGCGCAGCGCGGCGGGGTCCCGCTGCCAGAGCAGCATGGCGAGGACGACCAGCCCGATCAGGAGGAGCAGCTCCCAGACCACGTGCACGCCGACCCGGTCCCGGCCTGGCTCGCCGTGGGTGGGGTCGTCGAAGACGTTCTCCAGCACGGCTGCGGGCACCCCGGAGGACGGCTCCGCCGTGGTGCTCCGGCCCGGTTCGTCGTACCCCATGACGCGCGCCTCCCGCGGTGGCCGGCCGCCCACCCCGGGTGGACCGGGGGCGGCCGTTGCTCTCGGTCGCCAGGCACGGTACCTGCGCCGACGCCCCCGCGTAACCCCTTGATCAGCGGTAGCCTGGGCGGTTCTCCCGGTCGCCGGGGGTCCGGTCCTCGTCGTCCTCCTGCTCCGGCACCCGGCAGGAGCGTTCCAGCCACAGGGCGGCGGCGACCAGCGCCAGCGAGGCGAGCAGTCCGGCGCCGGCGGCCGGCCGGTCCCCGATGGCGGCGTTGGTGTCCTCCAGGAAGAGCCACCCGGTGACCCCGGCGTAGAAGCCGAGGAAGATCGCCCCGGCCAGCGCCGACGCCTTCGCCAGCACGACGAACCGGGCCACCAGCAGCGGGTTCACCGGGTCGCGGCCGGGCTTGCGCTCGATCCGCCCCCGGGTATTGATCGCCGCGTACGCCTCGAGCAGCGCCAGGGCGGCCAGGGTGACCACCGGCAGCCAGGGCAGGCTCGGCACGGCCTCGTAGTAGAAGCCGCTGACCAGCAGCCAGGCCAGGGCCGCGGCGGCGAGCGCCGCGACCACCAGGGTCGAGATGCGGGTGGGGCCCATCCGGAAACGGTCGGGGTCGCCCCCGCGCGGGGACTGCGCCTGGGTCATGCCGGCCGGCTCCAGTGGGTCATGCGTCCGACTCTAACGCCAGATCGGGCCGGGGACGCAGTTCCAGGGCGTCGGAGGCGAGTGGCTCGGCGTTGAGCAGGTCGGTGAGCCAGCCGTGCCCGGCGAGCCGGCCGTGCGGCTCGATGTCGATCCACGGCCGCAGCACGAAGGCCCGCAGGTGGGCGCGGGGGTGCGGCAGGGTCAGCTCGGGGTCGTCGCTGCGCACCGGCTCACCCGCGTCGTCCCAGACGGCGATGACGTCAACGTCGAGGGTGCGGGGCCCGAACCGGCGTCCGGGTTCGCGGGTCCGCCCGGCCGCCGCCTCGGCGGCCCGGGCCCGCTCCAGCCAGTCCCGCGGGGCCGCCGCCGGGTCCGCGACCATCACCGCGGCGTTGAGGTACGCGGGCTGGTCGGCGTCCCCCCACGGTGGAGTCTCGTAGACGCCCGAGACCAGCAGCACGGCGTCGCCCAGGCCGGCCACCGCCGAGCGGAGGTGGGCCAGCCGGTCGCCCAGGTTGCTGCCGATCGACAGCACGGCCCGGGTCACCGGGTACGCCGCATCGTGACGGCCACGTCGGCGAAGGTGTGCGGGATCGGGGCCTCCGGCTTGTGCACGGTCACCGTCGCCGCGCTGACCAGGGGCTCGGCCAGGCAGACCGCGAGCAGCCGGTCGGCGAGGGTCTCGATCAGGTCGACCGGCTCGCCGGTGACCACCGCGACCAGCCGCTCGGCCAGCTCGCCGTAGTGCACGGTGTCGGTCACCCGGTCGGAGCGGGCCGCCGGGGCCAGGTCGAGTTCGAGCACCGTGTCGACGACGAACTCCTGCCCGTTGGCGCGTTCGAAGTCGTAGACGCCGTGCCGGCCACGGGCGCGCAGGCCGGTCAGTTCGATCCGGTCGGTCATCGGGTTCCTTCTCCTTCTTCTCGCCGGCCGGACCGTTGCGGGTCGGCGACCAGCCGGGGGCGGCCGGTGGCGGCCCAGACGGCGAGCGCGTCGACGGTGCCGCGTACGTCGTGCACGCGTACCCCCCAGGCGCCGGCGGCGACGGCGAGCAGGCTGGTGGCGGCGGTGGCCGTCTCCCGGCCGGCGGTGGGGCGGGGTTCGCCGTCCGGGCCGGCCAGCAGCCGGCCCAGGTAGGACTTGCGGCTGGCGCCGAAGAGCAGCGGGAAGCCGAGGGTCAGCAGCTCCGGCAGGCGGGCGCTGAGTTCCCAGTTGTGCGCGGCGGTCTTGGCGAAGCCCAGCCCGGGGTCGACGATGATCCGGTCGGCGGACACGCCGGCCCGCAGCGCCTCGTCGACCCGCTGCGCCAGCTCGTCGCGGACGTCGGCGACCACGTCGGTGTAGCTGGCCAGCTCGCGCATGCCACGGGAGTGTCCCCGCCAGTGCATCAGCACCCAGGGGCAGCCGGCGTCCCGGACCACCCGGGCCATGTCGGGGTCGGCGAGGCCGCCGGAGACGTCGTTGACCACGTCCGCGCCGGCGGCGAGGGCCGCCTCGGCCACCCGGGCCCGGCTGGTGTCGATGCTGACCGGCACCCCGGCGGCGCGCAGCTCGCGGATCACCGGCAGCACCCGGGCGGCCTCGGTCTCCGCGTCGACCCGGTCTGCGCCGGGCCGGGTGGACTCGCCCCCGACGTCGACCAGCCCGGCTCCCTCGGCGCGCAGTCGCACCCCGTGTGCGACGGCGGCGTCGAGGTCGGCGTACCGGCCGCCGTCGGAGAAGGAGTCGGGCGTGACGTTGAGGACGCCCATCACCACCGGGGTCGTCGCCCGTACCAGATCGGTCACGACTGCACGGTACCGGGCGTGAGCTGGGCGCTCGCCGTCCCGGGTGGCCGCCGGCCGGCACGCCCCTGACGTGGGCATTAGAACAGGTGTACGATCGGTCGTCCGGGGTGGATCGGGTCGACTCTTCGCGGGTTGTCGCAAAGGAGGGCGGCCCGTACGCTTTGGAATGGCCCAGCAACGGGAGGGCGATGGCTGGAGGGAGGGCCCAAGCGGGACGAATCCCCCCGAATCTCGCCACCGTCCGTGGCGGGGTGACAGACGCAGCGTCAGCGGCGCTGTGCACAGAGAGACGGTCCCGCCAGGTTCGCCCAACTGCACCACCGCGGCTCCCTCGGGCCGCGACATGGGGAGGTTTCCAGTGATCGCCATCGACTTCGTGGAGACGGCGTCGTCCGGTGTCACCCAACTGCTGCACACCCTGGCGTCGACCCCGCTCGCCGAACCGGCGCCGAAGGGCATCGACACCAACGGTGTCGTCTCCTTCTTCGCCAGCAAGATCGCACCGATCCTGCTCGCGGTGCTCGGCGTCATCTTCATCGGCCGGGCCAGCCGCGGCGAGATCTCCAAGGTGCTCACCAGCTCGGCGATCGCCATCGTGGGCCTCGCCTTCATCGCCGGCGCGGCAACCCTGTTCTTCGTCGGCGACTACCTGATCGACCTGATCTTCGAGTAGGCGCGGGCAACAGATGCGGCTACGCACCGACGACGACATCTACCGGGCCCGCCTGGTCTACCTCGGGCCGCCCGGCTACACCCTGCCCGTCCACCTGCCGTACGCCCAGTACGGCCTGTTCATGCTGCTCGTACCCCTCTACGTGTTCATCCACTGGCTGTTCACGATGACCGTCGAGCTCTTCCCCGCCTGGGAGATCGCCCTCGCCATCGTGACCACCTCGTTCATCTTCCGGTACGTCGACCCGGACCGGCCGGCGCGCATGGTGATCCGCACCGCGCTGACCGACTGGCGCCGTACCCGGGAGCCGGCCGCCGAACTGCGCGACCCGCGCCTGGTGGCGAGCCGGATCAGGATCCGGGAGGAACTGGCATGACCGGGCGTACTGCGACGGTGCTGTCCCACGACACGGGCGAGGCGGTGGCATGAACCGCTCCTCCACGCCGGGTTCCCCGGCCGGACGGCACGCCGGCCCGCACGGTAACCGTGCGCGTTCACTCGACTACGCCGAGGAAGGCGGGCCGGACGAGGCCGCTCTCGACCCCGCCCTGGTGCCGAGCCCCGGGCACGGCCGGGTCGGCGTCTTCCAGGCCCCCCGCCCCAGCAACCAGCGGGCGGTCGAGCCGGCCGCCCCGCCGCCGCTGGTCGGCGACGGTACGGACATCGACTCGCCCTTCCTCGACCTGTTCGGCGGCACCCGCCCCGGCCCGGCCCGCGCCGCGCTGCCCGCCCCTCCCACGTCCCACCGGTCACCGGCGGTCGCACCGCACCACGGGGGCGAACGCGAGCAGCCGGCCATCCCGCACCAGCCCCCGGCGCCCGTGGTGGAGCCCGCCCCGGGCGTGCGACACCGCACCCCGCCCCGGCCGGCCGGCCGGCAACCGGCCGCCGAGGCCCCGTCGCCGGCCGCCCGGCCACCACTGTCGGAGCCGGTGGCACTGACCGGCCGGTCGCCGGCCGTCGAGCTTCCGCCGGCCCCGGAGCCCGCACCGGCCCTGGAGCCTCCGCCGGCCCGTCAGCTGCCGCCGGCCCGGAGCCGGGTGCCGCACCAGCCCGGGGACCGGCTTCCCGTGCTCCGCCCGACCGCCGACGCCGGGTCGGGGACGCTCCCCGCGGAGACGGCCGAGGTCCACGACGTCCGGCCGACCGAGCCGGAGCTGCCCGCGTACGGCCGGCGGGCGTTCCGCCGGGAGGCGGAGGCCCGCCCGGTCGGCCGCGAGATGACGGCGCCGCCCGGTCACGAGGTGGCGACGCCCCCCGGGCAGGACATGGCCCCGCCGGCGGGGCGGGACGTGGCGTCCCCGGCCGGGCGGGCGTTGGCGCCACCGCGCCAGCGGGCCGCGGCGAAGCGCGACGACAAGCCGGTCCGGCCGGTCCGGATCAAGCCCCCGAAGATCAAGTTCGGGGACCGCGACCCCTCCGTCGAGCTGGCCGTCACCGAGATCGCCGGGCACCTGACCTTCACCCCGAACACGGTCACCGCCTGGTACTGGCTCCCCGAGGTCCGCTGGGCGTTCCGCCCGGACGCCGAGCGGGAGGCGCTGCTCGCCGCGATCTCCGAGCAGTACGCCGGCCTCGCCGGCTTCCGGCTGCACCTGCGCCGCACCACCCGGCCGTTCCCGGCCGACGAGTGGGCCCGCACCGTCGACGCACACACCGCCGCACCCCTGCCCGACGTGCCGGGTACCACCGGCTGGGCCGACCACCTGGTCGCCGCGCAGCGACACCTGATGTCGGTCAACCACGCCGAGGGGCAGACCTACCTGGGCGTCACCTTCGCCCGCCGGTCCCTCGGCGACTCGCTCACCGAACGGCTGCTGCGCGCCTTCGGGCGGGGCACCGCCGAGGGCGAGCGCCGCAAGCTGGGCCGCACCGTCGAGCAGTTCGACGAGGTGCTCGGCGCGTTCGGCATGCGTGGCCGGCGGGTCACCGCCCAGGAGCTCGAGTGGCTGCTCTACCGCTCGGTGGCACTCTGCATGGCGCCACCCGGCACCCTCTCCCCGGTGACCGACGGTCGGTGGGAACGCGGCGACCTGCTCGCCCTCACCGAGCAGATCGAGCGCTACCGCACCCCGTACGGCTCCACCGTCAAGCTGGTCAACCGGATGACCGGCGAGGAACGGCACGTGGCGGTGCTGGCGGTCGGCCGGATGGAGCCGCTGGAGATCCCCGAGCGGCACGAGCCGTGGCTGCACTTCCACGAACGGCTGCCGTGGCCGATGGAGATCTCCACCCGGGTCGACATCCTCGGCTCCGGGGACTCCTTCCGGAACCTCGAACACCGGCTGCGGATGATCCGCTCCCAGCAGCTCGACTACGCCGAACACGGCATCGACGCGCCGCCGGAGCTGGAACGGCTCGCCAAACGGGCGCTGGTGATCGGCGACGAGATGACCACCGGCCTGCCGGTCGACTCGGCCCGGGCGCACGGCTGGCACCGGATCGCCGTCGGCGGCCGGACCCGGGAGGAGTGCCTGGAACGGGCCCGCCGGCTGGTCCAGCTCTACTCCCGGGAGCTGCGGATCTCCCTCCAGCACCCGAAGAACCAGGACTGGCTGGCCCGGGAGTTCATCCCCGGCGAGCCGATCGCCAACACCGGCTACGTCCGGCGGATGCCGGTGCCGCTGCTCGCCGCGGCGCTGCCCCAGGCCGCCTCCACCGTCGGTGACCGGCGCGGCGACCTGATCGGCCGCACGGCGGGCACCTGCCGCCGCCCGGTCTTCCTCGACCTGCACTTCCCGATGGAGGTGCGGGAACGCTCCGGGCTCGCGGTCTTCGTCGCCGAACCGGGTGGTGGCAAGTCGACCCTGCTCGGCGCGCTCGGCTACCTGGCCGCTCGACGCGGCGCGCAGGTGACCCTGCTCGACCCGTCCGGCCCGCTGGCCCGGCTCTGCGCGATGCCCGAGCTGCGGCCGTATTCGCGCGTGCTCAACCTGACCGGGTCGGAGCACGGCACCCTCGCTCCCTACTCGCTCATCCCGACGCCGCTGCGCAGCGAGTTCGGCTCGGGGGCCGCGGGCGACCGGGAGTTCGAGATCGCCGTCTCCAACGCCCGGGCCGAGCGCCGGATGCTGGTGCAGGACATCTGCATGATGCTGGTGCCGCCGCAGGTGGCCCGGGAGGCGTCCACCGCCACCCTGTTCCGGCACGCCGTACGCCAGGTGCCCGCCGAGGAGACGTCCACCCTGGACGACGTGGTCACCTGCCTTCAGGGGCTCGACGACGACGCCGGGCGGGAGCTGGCCAACCTGCTGCTCGACACCGCCGAGATGCCCCTGGCCATGCTCTTCTTCGGCCGGCCACCAGAGGGCCTGCTCGGTGCCGACGCGGCGCTGACCGTGATCACCATGGCCGGGCTACGCCTGCCCGACCTCAAGATCGAACGCGAGTACTGGTCGGCCGAGGAGGCGCTCGCCCTGCCGATGCTGCACACCGCCCACCGGCTCGCGGTGCGGCGCTGCTACGGCGGGTCGATGTCCTCCCGGAAGCTGGTCGGCCTGGACGAGGCGCACTTCATGGAGGGCTGGCGCTCCGGCCGGTCCTTCCTCGTCCGCCTCGCCCGCGACTCCCGAAAGTGGAACCTCGCCGCACTGGTCGCCTCGCAGAACCCGAAGGACATCCTCGGC
Organism: Micromonospora siamensis; assembly: GCF_900090305.1. Lineage (NCBI taxonomy): Bacteria > Bacillati > Actinomycetota > Actinomycetes > Micromonosporales > Micromonosporaceae > Micromonospora > Micromonospora siamensis. The sequence continues at coordinate 271,300 of NZ_LT607751.1, forward strand.
CTCGACGTGCAGAACCTCGTCTCCACCGTCTTCGTCGGTCGGATCGCGGAGGACAGCGAGATCGCCTCCGAGGCGCTGCGCCTGCTCCGGGTGCCGGTCAACGACGGCTACGAGGCCACCCTCGCCTCACTCTCCGCCGCCGACGCCGGCTCCTCCGCCCGCCTCGGGTTCCGCGAGTTCGTCATGCGGGACGTCGACGGACGGGTGCAGAAGGTACGCGTCGACGTCTCGTACGTCGACGGACTGCTCGAACACCTGGACACCACTCCGGCGGCGGTCGCCCAGGCCGCCGGCCAACTGCCGACTCTCCTGCCTGACCTGGAGGCGTGACATGGCGAGGGCCCGGGCACGGATCGCGGCGCTCCTCCTCGCGCTCGGCGTACTCGCCGGGGCCACCATCGGGTGGCCGGTGGTCGGTGGCACACCGGCGTCCGCCGCACCGGCCGCGCCCGTCACCCGGGCCGCCGCCGCTGCCGAACTGTGCAGCACCCAGGAGTGGCAGACCGACTTCCGGGCCTGCGTCGCCAAGCTCAAGGCGGTCAGCGACGACCAGGTCCAGTGCCGCAACGCGCCGACACCGGGCGCGCCGGACTCCGGCCTGGCCGGCTGGTTCGCCTCCCGGCCGGACTCGTCGAAGCTGCCGGGCCCCAAGGGCCTCTACAGCGACTACGGGTACGCCGGGTACAGCTACACCACGTACGACGTCGAGGGCGGGTGCGCCTCCTCCGTCCTGCACCCCGACTACCGCTTCACCACCATGGTGGCCAACGGGGAGTTCATGTTCGCCAACGCCGTGATCGGCGCGTCGAACGCGCTCCGGGAGCGGGCCTGGGATCCCCGCTCGATGTGGGGTTGGGCCGACCCGCTGGTCGAGCAGGCCACCAAGGCCGTGTACCGGAAGGTGTTCAGCGTCTTCGGCATCGTCACGCTCTGCGTGGTGGGTCTCTACCTGCTCTGGCGCTCCCGGCAGTCGGACATGAGCAACGCGATGACCACTGCCGGATGGGCGCTGCTGGTGATGGTGGCGGTGACCGCGCTGGCCGCGTGGCCGGTCAAGTCCGCCAACATCGCCGACGGCACCCTGGTCACGACGCTCGCGGTGGTCCACGACGCGGTCGGCCCCGCGACCCGCGACACACCACCCGGGCAGTGCGACGACCCGAACCCGGAGGCGTGCAAGGATCACCGGCCGCCGGCCGTCCGGGCCAGCGACACCTCCACCGAGACCATGCTCTACCGCAACTGGCTGCGGGGGATCCTCGGCTCGGCGGACAGCGAGACGGCCAAGAAGTACGGCCCCGCGCTGTACGACGCGAAGTCCCTCACCTGGGACGAGGCGGAGTCGATGCGCGCGAATCCCGCCACCCGCAACGTCGTCATCAAGGCTAAGCAGCAGCAGTGGGCCAAGGTCGCCGAGCAGATCAAGTCGGAGGACCCGGAGGCGTACGAGTATCTCCAGGGCGTGCGGGACATGGACCGGGTCGGGGCCGGCTTCATCGCGGTGCTCGCCTCGCTGCTCTTCGCGATGTTCGACCTCACCGCCTCCCTGCTGGTCCTGCTGGGCTTCCTGATCTTCCGGTGGGCGGTGATCGCGGCGCCGATCCTCGGCACGATCGGCCTGATGCGGCCGGCGAGCGCCGGGCTGCGCCGGCTGGGCAACGCCGTCGTCGCCGCCGTCTTCAACATCGCCATCTTCGGCACCGGCGCGGCCATCTACCTCTTCGCGGTCGACCTGATCATGAGTACGCCGACCCTGCCCGGCTGGCTCCAGGTGGTGCTGGTCTGGCTCTGCGGCGTGGTCGGCTGGCTCCTGCTGCGCCCCTACCGGCGCATCACCCAACTCGGCGGCAAGGACAGCAGCGAGGCGGTCAGCTCGGCCGGCTCGTGGCACCGCCGCTTCTTCCGTGACGTGCGGGTGGCCGCGCGGCTGGATGTGGTGGAGCCGGGTGGCACGACCGAACCGGCGATGGGTCGCCGCCGCGGCGTGGTGCCGGAACAGACCAGCCTGCGCCCCGAGGCCCGCCGGGAGGACCCGGTGCACTCGTCGACGCGGCCGGAGCCGACCGGGTCCGCCGAGCGGCAGCGGTCGGACGGGCGGGAGGGCGTCGGCGAGGCACCCGAGGTCGAGCAGCGGCGCCCGGAGCGGCCAATTCCCCCGCAACCCCGCCGCCGGGCCCCGGCCACCTGGACGGAGCCGGACGTGCCGGAGGAGAACACCTCCTTCGCCATCTACCGGCCCGGGTCGGCCGACCGTGAGCCCGCGCAGCCCACCCCCCGGGTGCGGTCCGAGGCACGGTGACGGTCATGCGACGGGCGCTGGAGTTCCTCTTCACCCGGGCACTGCGGTCGAGGATCGGCGTCGCGCTCGGCATCGCGGTGGTGGTCTTCGGGATCATCGGCGCGGCGCGTCTGGTCTCCGGGCCGGACCAGTCGGCGACCGGACTGACCACCCGACCGCGCGAGCCGATCACCACGGTGGACCCGCGCACCGGTGACGACGGCGCGAACCTCACCCCGGAGCCGCCGTCGCCGCGGACCCGGTCCGGGGCGTTGACCCCGGAGCGCACCGCCGAGCGGTTCGCGACGGCCTGGCTGGGCGGTGGCCCCGACGCGAAGCGCTGGCAGGACGCGATGCGTCCCTTCTCGACCCCGACCCTGATCGAGCATCTGCGCGGCGCGGACCCGGCGGGGGTGCCGGCGACGCAGGTCACCGGGAAGCCCACCCTGCAGCCGCGGACCGCGACCATCACCGAGGTCACCCTGCCGCTCGACTTCGGCCGGCTCCGGCTGACCCTCGTCTCGCCCGACGGGCGATGGCTGGTGGACACCGTCGACTGGGAGCGGGAATGACCGACGACGCCGCATCTTCGACGCCCCGCCGTACCCTGCGGCGCGGCGCCGTCGCCACCGCGCTGACCGCACTCCTCGCGCTGCTCTGCTGCGTCGGCGGTGCGGGCGCGTTCCTGCTCACCGAGCTCGGGGACGAGCAGAAGGACGACCCCCGCATCGCCGGGCTCACCTGCGGCACGTCGCACACGGTCAAGGTCGCCGGCATCATGCCCCGCTTCACGAAGTACGGCGACGACCAGATCCGCAACGCCGCGGTCATCATCAAGGTCGGCCAGGACATGAAGGTGCCGGCCCGGGGCTGGGTGATTGCCGTCGCCACCGCCATGCAGGAGTCGGCCCTGCGCAACCTCGGGCACCTCGGGCGGCGCAACGACCACGACTCGGTGGGCCTGTTCCAGCAGCGCCCCAGCCAGGGCTGGGGCACCCCGGCCCAGTTGCAGGACCCGGCGTACGCGGCGGGCAAGTTCTACCAGAAGCTGCTCACCATCCCCGGCTGGGAACGGCTCAGCCTCTGGGAGGCCGCCCAGAAGGTGCAGGTCAGCGCATTCCCCTACGCGTACGCCAAGCACGAGGACCTGGCCGGCCAGATCGTCGACGCGCTGGCCGGCGGGGCCGCCCGCACCGTGCAGTTGGGCGCCAAGGCGGTCTGTGACGTGGCCGCCGGCGCCCGGATCGCCGCCTCCGGCTGGACCGCGCCCCTCCCCGGCGGGGTGGTCTCCGGCTTCCGGACCGCCGAGCGACCGGCGCACAACGGGGTGGACCTCGATGCCGGCAAGGACACCCCGATCCACGCCGCCGCCAGCGGCCGGGTCCTAGTCGCCCGCTGCGACCCCGACCACAGCGGGCGACGCGACTGCGGACGGGACGGCTACCCCGGCAAGGGCGGCTGCGGGTGGTTCGTCGATATCCTGCACGCCGGGGGCTACATCACCCGCTACTGCCACATGATCCGGCAGCCGTTGGTGAAGCCGGGCCAGCTGGTGACCGTCGGCCAGGAGATCGGCCGCAGCGGCAGCAGCGGCAACTCCTCCGGCCCGCACCTGCACTTCGAGGTCCACGTCGACGGCGACCGGTCGAAGGCCGGGGCGATCAACCCGGTGCCGTTCATGCGCGAGCGGGGCGCCCCGGTGGACCGGAAGGCATGAGGTCGCCCAGCAGATGACCGGGCCCCTCCCCGACCCCTTCGCCGGCCAGCCCGACTGGGCGCCGCTGCCACCCCGGCCCGTCGAGATCGTGCCGGCGACCGGCCGGGTCGAGCTGCGCGGCCGGCGGGTCCTGGTCGGCCTGCCTGGGCTCGGCTGGCGCGGCGACCTGCGCGCCGACGACCGGGTGGTGCAGAACAGCCGCACCTACGTGCCGGTCATCCCGGAGCACGAGTGGTACCGGGCCGAGGCCGAGCAGGTGGAGGTCTTCGCCCCGCTCGTGCCGGTCGAACGGGTGTGGGTGGAGACGATCGGCGAACGGTCGCCCGTCACCGGCACGGCACCCGCCGCAGGTTCACGGTTGGTCTCCCTGGACCAGCCCTCGCACCGCGCACCCACGCCGGTCTTCGAGGCCGACGCGGTGAGCGGACGCCGGGTCGTGCACGTCGTCGACGCGGTCGAGCATCGCGACCTGCGAGCCGTCACCGAGACCTACTCCGGGGCGGAGGGCGATATCTGCGTCCGCGTCACATCGGAGCTCGACTGGTACCGCTGGGCCTGGCGCGGCCAGCCGCCCACCACCCTGGAGGTCCCGGTGCATCTACTCTGGATCGAATAGTGCCTATACCTGCGGGTGCGCCCCACACAGCCGCCATTCGTCCTCTTCTTTGACCACGTCAAAGGTCCAGTCCTCGCGCCGGCTGCTGCGTGGCTGCCCGTCAGCGAAACCTGCGATGGTCAGTGTTGTGGCCACGCTCTCGCCGTCCTCGGTCTTGGTACTGACGAGTGGACCCCAGTTGATGCGGACCACGACCTTGAACTTGGCCTCCCGCTGCTCGACCTCATGGCGAAGGTCCTCGACGGCAGCGAGATCGGCTTTGGCGTCGCAAACGAACTGCGCGGCCTTGGTGTCGTTTTTGTCGATGAGAAACGCCTGGATGTAGCTAGCCACGACGACATCCGGGGCGCTGCGATCCGGTGCCGTAGCCCGGTCGTACAGGACGAAGGCGGTCACCGCGCCACCGACCAGCAGCAACGCCAGCACCCCCGCGACCACCACCAGGACGGTACGCAGCCGGCGGGGCGGCCGGCCGGGCGCCGGCGCGGGGGCCGGCGGCGCGAACTGGTCCGGCGAGGTCCGTTGCGCCGGTACTCGGGACACCTGGGAACCGGCGGGGGGCTGCACTGATTCCACCCCCTGAGGCTATCGGCCGGAAGCCGCGTACCCAATGCCCCGGATCGGCCGATCGTGGCGACCCGCCGGGGCGACACCCCGGGCGGACGGTGAGTCGGGCCACTGCGGTGGGTAAAGACCGGCGCAGCGCCGACCGACATCCGTCGGGACCTGCCCCGGCTGGGATACGGTCACTGCTCGGGGAGCAGATGTCGGCCTCGGGAAGAGAGGTGGACGCGGTGGCCAGTCCGAAGGCGCGAGCCGGCCGGTCCGCCGCCCTGCACCGGCGGGCCGCGGCGACCGCGGCGGCCGCCGCCGGCATCCTCGACGAGATCCGCCCCGCTCCCGCAGACCATCATCGACAGTACGAGCTGGCGGAGCGGCTGCGGACGGCGGCGGCGCTGGCCGCTCCCGGCTGGTCCGGCGAACCGCTGGAGAGCCTGACCGCGACCACCCCACCGGCGGACACCCCGCCGCAGTTCGTCCGGGTGGGCACCGCCGCGCCGCTCGACGACGCCCGGTTCCCGGCGCTGGTGCCGCTGGTGGGCACCGGCCACCTCAGTGTCGACGGGGACGCCACCGAGCCGCGGGTGGCCGGGTTGCTCCGCGCGGTGCTGCTGCGGCTGCTGGCCGGCACGCCGGCCGGCGGGCTGCTGGTGCGGGCGGTGGACGCCGCCGGCGACACCTTCGCCGGGTTCGCGCCGCTGGCCGACGCGGGTCTGCTGCCGCCGCCGGCGGTCGACGTGGCCGGGCTGCGGGCGGTGCTCGACGAGGCCGAGCAGTGGGTCGGCGCGGGCGCCACCCGGCAGCGCCGGCACGACCGTACGCTGCTGCTGGTGGTGGCCGAACTGCCGGCCGGAACGGGGTCGAGCGACCTGGACCGGCTGGCGGAACTGGCCGCCCAGGGCCACCGGGCGGGCTTGCACCTGGTGCTGGCCGGCTGGCCGACCCGACGGGATCCGCTGCCCCGGGCCACCCCGCTGGCGGTACGCAACGCGTACGCGCTGGTCGGGGATCCACCGGAGGCGGCGTTGAGCTCGCCCGGGTCGGCGTCCCCCGGCGGCCTGAACTCGCCGGTCTTCGTGGACGCGGATCCTCCGGCCGAGCTGGTGACGGCGGTGTGCCGCCGGCTGGCCCGGCAGATCGAGGACGGTTCCCGGCTCGCCCTGGCCGACCTGCTGCCGGCCGGGGAGCTGTGGGAGTCGACCTCCGCCGACGGTCTGAGCACGATGGTGGGTGACGCCGCCGGCCGGCCGGTGAGCGTCGGGTTCACCGAGCTGACGCCGCACTGGCTGGTCAGCGGGCGGTCCGGGGCGGGGCGGTCGGCGTTCCTGACCAACGTGCTGTTCGGCCTGAGCGCCCGGTACGGCCCCGACGAGCTGGCCCTCTACCTGGCGGACCTGGGCGAGGGTGAGTCGTTCGCCGAGTTCCTGCAGACCGAGCGGGACCGGTCGTGGGTGCCGCAGGTGCGGGCCGCGGGAATGGCCGCCGACCGGGAGTACGTGGCAGACCTCCTCGGTGAGCTGGAGGCGGAGCTGCACCACCGGGAGGAGGCGGGTCGCCGGGCCGGCGGGCAGCGCTATCCGGAGCTGCGGCAGCACCAGGCTCTGCCCCGGATCGTCTGCGTGATCGACAACTTCCCCCTGCTGCTGCGCGAGCGGGACCGGCTGGCTGCGGAGACGCTGGCCCGGTTGGACGCGCTGGCGCGCGGCGGGCGGGCGTACGGCATCCACCTGGTCCTGGCCGGCGAGGGTGACCTGGGCATCGGTGGCCCGCGCCACCCGCTGCTCGGCCAGTTCCCGGTGCGGGTGGCGCTGCCCGGCGGGTCGGCGGTGCTGGAGCCGGCGAACGACGCGGCGGCCGGGCTGCCGGTGGGCAGCGCGGTGGTGAACACCGCCGGCGGGCTGGGCGGCCCGCGGGGCGCGACCCGGGGACACGAGCGGATGATCCGCTTCCCGGATCCGCACGAGGATCCGGACAAGCTGGCCGCGTTGCGGCAGCGGCTCTGGTCGGCCCGCCCCGAGGACGCCACCCCGCCGCTGGTCTTCGCCGGGTACGCCCGGCCTCTGCTGGCGAACGACCCCCGCTTCCGGGCGGCGACGGCGGGTCGGGCGCACGGGCCGGCCGCGTTGCTCGGCCGGGCGGTGGACGTCCGCCGCAGCACGGTGACGGTGCCGCTCGGGCCGGCGGCGGGACGGAACCTGGCGGTCCTCGGTCGCGACGACGAGGCGCGACGGCTGCTGGTCACCGCCGCCCGGAGCGTGGCCGCGCACCATCCGGAAGCCCGGTTCGTGTTGGCTCCGCTGGTCGAGGGTTCGGTGGACGCGGCGGACGAGTTGGCCGGCGCGCTGGCCGGGCACCCCGTGGAGACGGTGGACGCGGCCGGCCTGCGGGCGGCGATGGCGGCGGGCGAGCCCGGCTACCTGGTGGTGTTCGGGCTGGACGCGGTGGCCGAGGCGGACCTGCCCGGCGAGCAGTTGCGGTCGGTGCTGCTCGACGGCCCGGCCGCGGGGCTGCACCTGTTGGGCTGGTGGCGGTCCGCGGCCCCGCTGACCACGCTGCTCGGCCCGGCCGGTGAGGTGGACAAGCTGACCGCCGTGGTGGTGACGGACCTGCCGGGTGCCCGGTTGGAGCAGCTCTTCGACCGGCCGGTGCTGTGGCGTCCCCGGCCCGGCCGGGCGATTCTCTGGGACGGTCCCGGCGAGCGGGGGGCCGTGCTGGCGCCCTTCGGGGAGGCGGACCAGTGAGCGCGAGGAGTGAGCCGGGTCTGCGAGCCCCGCAGTCGCGAACAGAGGTGGACCAGTGACCGGCGTCGACACCGGGACCGCCGTGCCGGCCCCCCGCCCGGCCGCCGACGGCGATCCGGCGGGGGCGGCCTGGGCGGACTACGTGGCGGCGGCCCGCCAGCTGGACGGGGTACGGCGGACTGCGGCGACCGCCGCCGGTGAGCAGGCGCGCGCGGTGCAGGCCGCCCGCGAGGAGCTGTCCGAGGTACACGCGCGGCTGGCGCCGCAGCAGGCGCGGCTGCGGGAGCTGGGCGTACCCGCGATCTCGCTGGTGCCGTCGCCGCCGGAGCTGACCGAGGCGGCCCGGTCGATGGCGGGTGGGCCGACGGCGGTGCTGGCGGCCCTGCGCGCGGCCCGGGGCTGGGCGGACGCCGCGGACGGGGTGCTGGAGGCGCGGAGCCGGCTGCGACCGACGTCGTGGCCGGTCGGGCCGCGCAACCTGCTGGTGTACGGGCCGCTGGCGCTGCTCGTCCCGGTGCTCCAGGTGATCCTGTTCGTGGCCACCGGCACCGGTGCGGCGAGCATCGCCGCGCTGGCCTGCGGACTGCCGATGCCGGCGGTGGCGTTCATGCTGGGCTGGTTGGGCATCGGGCGGCTCTTCCCGGCCGGACCGGACGGCGGGGTCGAGCGGACGCCCCGCTTCGGAGCGCTGGTCTGCCTGGTGCCGGCGGTGCTGGCCACCGCCGGGATCGTGCTGGCCATGCTGGCCGGCTGAGGCCGGTCACCGGCCGACGCGTCAGCCGGCCGGATCTGCCCCGCTCAGCGGTGCAGGATCAGCGACATCGCCTCGGCGCGGGACTTGGCGTCCTCCTGGTGGATGCCGCGTACGGCGGAGGTGATGGTCTTCGCGCCGGACTTCTGGATGCCGCGCATCGCCATGCACATGTGCTCGCACTCCAGTACCACGATGACGCCGGCCGGGGCCAGCCTGGTCATCAGCAGGTCGGCGATCTGGGAGGTGAGCCGCTCCTGGACCTGGGGCCGGCGGGCGAAGACCTCGACCAGCCGGGCCAGCTTGGACAGGCCGGTGATCCGACCGTCCGGGCCCGGGATGTAGCCGATGTGCGCGCTGCCCCGGAACGGGAGGAGGTGGTGCTCGCAGAGGCTCATCACGTCGATGTCGCGGACGAGGACGAGCTCCTGGTGATTGGCCTCGAAGGTGGTGCTGAGCACCTGCGCGGGGTCGACCCGCAGGCCGGCGAAGAGTTCCGCGTACGCGCGGGCGACCCGGGCCGGGGTCTGCTGGAGGCCGTCCCGGTCGGGGTCCTCGCCGACGGCGACGAGGATCTCCCGGACCGCCTTCTCGATCCGGGCGAGGTCCATGGTGTCCTCGACCGGCCGGCCGGTGAGCTTGCCGCTGATCAGTCGGGCGGCGACGTAGTCGAGCGCCTCGTCCCCGGGCTCGGTGGACGAGGCGGCCAGCCCCGATCGCTCGGGGCTGGCCGCGTTGTCGCTGTTCAGTGGAGACCGTCCGAGTTGTTCGAGGCGCCTCCGACGGAGATGCCGTCGGCCGTGGCCTGCGCCCTGAGCTTCTCCTGCTCGGCCGGGGTGAGCACGGGCGGCTCGGTGGAGGGCATCCGCTTGCCGAAGCCGTTGTACGGGGCCATCGGCGGGCGCTTGACCACCCGAGCGGCGATCCGAGCCATGTCGGCGGTGGAGAGCGTCTCCTTCTCCATCAGCTCCAGGACCATGTTGTCCAGGACGTCCCGGTATTCCACCAGGATCTCCCAGGCCTCGTCGTGGGCCAGCTCGATCAGGGCCCGCATCTCGCCGTCGATCTCGGCGGCCACCGCGTCGGAGTAGTCCCGCTCGTGGCCCATGTTGCGGCCGAGGAACGGTTCGTCTCCGCTGGTGCCGTACTTGATCGCGCCGAGCTTGGAGCTCATGCCGTACTGCGTGATCATCGCGCGGGCCAGCTGGGTGGCCTTCTCGATGTCGTTGCCGGCTCCCGTGGTGGGCTCGTGGAAGACCAGTTCCTCGGCGGCCCGGCCGCCCAGCGCGTACGCCAGGGTGTCGATCATCTCGGCGCGGGTCTGGGTGTACTTGTCCTCCGTGGGGAGCACCAGGGTGTGCCCCAGCGACCGGCCACGGGACAGGATCGTCACCTTGTGCACCGGCGCCGCGTGCGGCAGCGCCCAGGCGACCAGCGCGTGCCCACCCTCGTGGTACGCGGTGATCTTCTTCTCCTGGTCGCTCATCACCCGGGTCCGGCGCTGCGGGCCGGCGATCACCCGGTCGATCGACTCCTCGAGCGAGTCGTTGGTGATCGCCCGCTGGTCCTTGCGGGCGGTGAGCAGAGCCGACTCGTTGATCACGTTGGCCAGGTCGGCGCCGCTGAAGCCGGGGGTCCGCCGGGCCACCGAGTCGAGGTCGACGTCGGGGGTGAACGGCTTGCCCTTGGCGTGCACCCGCAGGATCGCCTTGCGGCCCTCCATGTCGGGGGCGTCGACCGGGATCTGCCGGTCGAAGCGGCCCGGGCGCAGCAGCGCCGGGTCGAGGATGTCCGGCCGGTTGGTGGCGGCGATCAGGATGACGCCGCCCTTGGTGTCGAAGCCGTCCATCTCGACGAGCAGCTGGTTGAGGGTCTGCTCGCGCTCGTCGTGACCGCCGCCCATGCCGGCGCCGCGGTGGCGGCCGACGGCGTCGATCTCGTCGACGAAGACGATCGCCGGGGCGTTCGCCTTGGCCTGCTCGAAGAGGTCGCGGACCCGGCTGGCGCCGACACCGACGAACATCTCGACGAAGTCGGAGCCGGAGATGGAGTAGAACGGCACCCCGGCCTCGCCGGCGACGGCCCGGGCGAGCAGCGTCTTACCCGTTCCGGGCGGGCCGAAGAGCAGCACGCCCTTCGGGATCTTGGCGCCCAGGGCCTGGTACTTCGCCGGGTTCTGGAGGAAGTCCTTGATCTCGTGGAGTTCCTCGACGGCCTCCTCGGCCCCGGCCACGTCCGCGAAGGTGGTCTTCGGCGTGTCCTTGGTGATCATCTTCGCCTTGGACTTGCCGAAGTTGAGCACCCGGGAGCCGCCGCCCTGCATCTGCGACATGAAGAACAGCAGCAGGAGCACCAGCAGCGCGATGGGCAGCAGGTTGACCAGCAGGCTCACCCAGATGCTGTCCGAGGAGACCTTGGTGTCGGCCGGACCCGTGATCCGGTTGGCCGACTTGGCCTCCAGGACCTCGTTCCAGACCTGGCCGCCCACCTCGTACGGGAACTGGGCCTCGATCCGGTCGGTGTTGGTGTCACCGAACTTGGCCTTGTCCTTCAGGTCGATCTGGAGCGTCTGCTCCTTGTCCTGGAAGACGACCTTTTCGATGCCACCCTTGTTGAGCTGGTCCAGCGCGACGGACGTGTCCACCCGGTGGTAGCTGGGTCCAGCGGTGAACAGCTGACTGAGCACAACGGCGCCGAGGATGACCAGGATGATCCAGACCACCGGTCGGCGGAAGAAACGCGTACGTTCCATGCTGTCGTCGAGCGCCGAGACGCCCGCATCCTCCTGATCGACGTCCTGACCGACTGAATGGTGTCGCCGCCGTGGGCGGCGGCCGCAGCCGCCGTGCGGGCCGGCTCGACCCCCGAGGCGCGAAACTGCCGCGCCGCGGTCATTCGACGGTACACCGTCAGTGCCGGATGTGAGCTTGCGAGCCCGGCACTTACGCGTACGGCGAACCCGGGTTTGGGCCGGCGTGACGCGAAGTCCGCGCCCGTCCTCAGGACCGCCCGGTCACGCGGCTCGAGGGGTCGGGCGTGGAGAGTGCCTCCACGTCACCGACCCATACCGTAGTCCGTTCAGCTGAGAGCCCGCTGAACGTCCGCTTGACGAGACCGGCACCGACGGCGGATCCGGCGGCCCGGCCCGCTCGGGCGCGGGCGTGGATCTCGCGGGCCGCGCCTCAGAGAGTGTTGGGTAACCCAGTGACTACTTCGGGTTGAGTTCGTCGTCGAGGCGTCGAGCTGCTTCGGTCTCGATCGGGCCTTGCGGTTCGATGTCCTCGCCGGCGAGGCGGGCGGCCATCAGGCGGATCATGGCGACTTTGATCATCGCTTCGGCGTGCGCGGGCTTGCGTTCGTAGTCGCGGGCCAACCGTCTGCACCGTCCCAACCAGGCAAAGGTCCGTTCCACCACCCACCTGCGGGGTAGCACCTGGAAGCCTTTCACGTCGGCGTTGCGGGCCACGATCTGCAGGTCGAGTCCGGCGTGGGTGCGGGCCCACGCCAGCAGGCCTTTGTCGACCTGGTTGACGTAGCCGGCGTCGGCCCAGACCAGACCCAGCAGCGGGAACGTCTCGGTGATCCTCGCCAGGACCAGCTTGGCGCCGGCACGCTCCTGGATCGACGCGGAATGCACCACGGCCTTGAGCAGCAGCCCGCACGTGTCGACCAGGACATGCCGCTTACGGCCCCGCGTGCGTTTGCCGGCGTCGTAGCCGATCGCCTCACCGCCCTGATGACTGTGCGCGGTCTGCGAATCGAGGACCGCCGCCGACGGCTGCGGATCACGTCCCTCGGCCACTCGCACCGCGTCGCGCAGCAGGTCGTGAACCCGATCCCACGTGCCGTCGGCGCTCCAGCACCGGAACCACCGGTAGGCCACGTCCCACGGCACGAGGTCATGGGGCACATGCCGCCACGCCGTACCAGTGCGCAACACGTACAGGATCGTGTCAATGACCAGCCGACGTGGATACCGCAACGGCCGACCACCCCGCCGCGGATCCCGCACCGGCAGCAACGGCTTGATGACCGCCCACTGCCCATCCGTCAACGACGACTCGTAGGCCGGTTTACAGACACAGCGACACAGAAGTGATCTTCCCCGACACGGTCAACGAAGATCACGTCCAGGTATCACAACACTCTCTCAGGCGCGGGCGTAGACCTCGGGCTTCAGGACGCCCACGAAGGGCACCTCGCGGTAGCGCTCGCCGAAGTCGAGGCCGTAGCCGACGACGAACTCGGTGGGGATGTCGAAGCCGACGTACTTGACCGGGACCGGCACCTTGACCGCGTCCGGCTTGCGGAACAGGGCCACCACCTCGACGCTGGCCGCCGAGCGGGACTCCAGGTAGCGCAGCAGCCAGGAGAGGGTGAGACCGGAGTCGACGATGTCCTCGACGACCACGACGTGCCGGCCGGCGATGTCCCGGTCCAGGTCCTTGAGGATCCGGACCACGCCCGAGGAGGTGGTGCCCTGGCCGTACGAGGAGACGGCCATGAACTCCAGCTCGGCGGGGGGACCCTGCCGGCCCAGCGCCCGGGCGAAGTCGGCCATGAACATGACCGCGCCCTTGAGGACGCAGACGAGCAGCAGCCCGTCCTCGACGTGCGCGTAGTCCGCGGAGACCTGCTTGGCGAGCTCCGCTGTCTTCTCGCGGATCTGCGCCTCGGAGATGATCACGTGGTCGATGTCGGCGTCGTACCAGGAGCCGTCAGCCATGACTCCTAGCCTGCCGTACGCCCGGCGGCCTCCGTCGGCGGGGCCGCCGGTTTCGCCACGACCCCGCCGGGATTTTTCACCGCGTACGGCGCAAATCACCTCAGCAGGGGCGGGACTGCCAACGGCGGCCGTCGGCCGTCGGCTTCCAGTCGGCCGAGTCGCGGCTGTCCGTGGTGAGGCCGGCGGCCGATGCGACGGCCAGCGCGAGGAGCAGGAGGAGGAGCAGAAGGAAGGTCATGGCGGCGCTCGCTTTCGCGTGGTTATAGGTGGTTTTCGCCGCCGGTGCGCACCGGACTGCACCCAGTCTGCGCCCCACCCACCACGACGGACAGCGGCAGAAAAGACACTGACCATCGATATCCTGCCACCGCTTCGGTTACCCTCGTCACATGCTCCGATCGGTGGCCGTCCTCGCGCTCGACCGGGTCGCCGCGTTCGAGCTGGGCGTGCTCGCCGAGGTCTTCGGCACCGACCGCACCGCCGACGGCTTCCCCGGCTACCGCTTCGCGGTGTGCACCCCCGACGGCGGCCCGGTCCGCACCGCCTCCGGCTTCCAGCTCGTCCCGCACGCCGACCTCGCCCCGATCGAGGAGGCCGACCTGGTGGCCGTCCCCGCCCACGGCGACGGCTGTGCCCTCCCCGAGCCGGCGCTCGCCGCCCTCCGGCGGGCCGCCGAGCGGGGCGCCTGGCTGCTCAGCGTCTGCGCCGGCGCGTTCGTGCTCGGCGCGGCCGGGGTGCTCGACGACCGGGACTGCACCACCCACTGGCGGTACGTCGACGAGCTGCAACGACGCCATCCACGCGCCCGGGTCAGCTGCAACTCGCTCTACGTCCAGGACGGCCGGCTGCTCACCAGCGCCGGCACCGCCGCCGGCATCGACGCCTGCCTGCACCTGGTCCGCCAGGAACACGGCTCGGCGGTCGCCACCCGGCTGGCCCGCCGGATGGTCGTCCCGCCGCACCGCGACGGCGGCCAGGCCCAGTACGTCGAGGCGCCCATCCCGCGCGCACCCGAGGCGCCCACCCTGGAACCGGTGCTGGAGTGGCTGATGGGTCACCTGGACCGACCGGTCACCGTGGAAGACCTGGCCGGCCGGGCCGGCATGGCCCCGCGTACCTTCGCCCGCCGGTTCCGCGCCGAGACCGGCACCACCCCGCACGACTGGGTGACCAGCCAGCGGGTGCTGCTGGCCCGGCGGCTGCTGGAGGAGACCGCGCTGAGCGTGGAGGAGGTCGCCGGCCGGGCCGGTTTCGGCGACGCCGCCGGGCTGCGGCACCACTTCACCCGACGGGTCGGCACCACCCCGCACAGCTACCGGGCCACCTTCCGGGCCCGGATCGCGGCTCACCAGCCGTAGCCACCGCCGTCGACCCGGGGCTCCGAGCCCACCGCGTACCCGCCGCCGGGCAGCCGCAGGATCGCCTGGCCGTACCCGAAGACCGTCGGCTCGACCGCGACGGTCACCTCGTGCCCGCGGGACCGCAGCCCGGCGACCAGGTCGCCGTCCAGCTCCGGCTCGACCAGCAGCGACCGACCGGCGTGCCAGTACCAGCGCGGCGCGTCCAGCGCCGCCTGCGGATCGCGACCGGCGTCCAGCAGCGCGGAGACGAACTGCACGTGCCCCTGCGGCTGCATGTGGCCGCCCATCACCCCGAACGGCCCCACCGGCGCACCGTCCCGGGTCAGGAAACCCGGGATGATGGTGTGGAACGGGCGCTTCGCCGGTCCCACCGCGTTCGGGTGGGTCGGGTCGAGCCGGAAGCCCAGACCCCGGTTCTGCAGGGCGAAGCCGTGCCCGGGAAGCACCACCCGGGACCCGAAGGCCAGGTAGGTGGACTGGATCAGGCTGACCATCATGCCCGCCGAGTCGGCCGTGCAGAGGTAGACGGTGCCGCCGCGCTCCGGGTCACCGGCTGCCGGCGTACCCGCCCGGTCGGTCACCAGGGCTCGCCGCGCCGCCGCGTACCCGGGGTCGAGCAGGGCAGCCGTCGGGACCGCCACCCGCTCCGGGTCGGCGACGTACGCGTGCGCGTCGGCGAAGCCGAGCTTCACCGCCTCGACCTGCCAGTGCAGCCGCGACACCGGATCGAGCGCCGCGAGGTCCACCCCGTCGAGCACGTTCAGGGCGAGCAGCGCGGCCAGCCCCTGGCCGTTCGGCGGCAGCTCCCACACCTGGTGGTCCCGGTAGGTGGCGGCCACCGGGTCCACCCAGGTCGAGGCGTGCGCCGCGAGGTCGTCGCCGGTGAGCAGCCCGCCGGTCCGGGCGGCGTGGGCGTCCAGCGCCGCCGCGATCCGCCCCCGGTAGAAGTCCGCCGCGCCGGTGACGGCGATCCGGCGCAGGGTCTCCGCCGCATCCGGGTTGCGCCACCGCTCGCCGGGCCGGGGCGCCCGACCGTCGACGGTGAACACCCGGCGGAACTCGGCGAACTCCTCCCCCGCCGGGTCGGCGGGCCCGGCCAGGGCCCGCGCCCAGGTGGCCGCCACCCCGGGGGAGACCGGGTGCCCGTGCTCGGCGTACCCGATCGCGTCGGCGAAGAGGTCCGCGAAGGGCAACGAGCCGAACCGGTCGTGCAGGTCCCGCCAGCCGGCCGGCGCGCCCGGCACGGTCACCGGCAGCCAGCCCCGGGCCGGCATCGCCGGCCCGTGCGACTGGGCGCCACCGAGCGCCTCGGCCGGCGCGGTCTCCCGCCGCTCCGACGCGGCGAGCACCAGCTCCCGGGTCAGCCCGGCCGGCGACCGCCCGGAGGCGTTCAGGCCGTGCAGCCGGTCACCGTCCCAGACGATCGCGAACAGGTCGCCGCCGATGTCGTTCGACGGCGGTTGCAGCACGGTCAACGCGATCGCGGTGGCCAGCGCCGCGTCGACGGCGTTGCCGCCGCGCCGCAGCACGGCCAGGCCGGTGGCCGCGGCGAGCGGATGGCTGGTCGCCACCGCGCCGTGGGGGGCGAAGAGCGGCATCCGGGGGTACGCCATCCGCCATGTCTACCGCGTCCCGCGGCTCCCGGTCGATCCCCGCCCGGCCACGCGCCGCCCGAGCACGCGCCGTCCGCCCGAGCACGTCGCCCGTCGCCCGTCGGAATCAAGATGCGGATCGAGCGTGATGACTCAGAGGTATGAACATGCCTCTCAGTCATCACGCTCATGCGGAGATATGCCGCCTGGTCCCTCTCGGTGCGCCGGCCGGCGATGAGGGATGCACTGGCCGGTCAGCCCCGTCCGCCCCCTCGGCCCCGGCGGACCACGACGAGGAGAGGCGCCGCCCGGTCCGCCCCGGCGGACCACGACGAGGAGGCGCCGCCAGGTCAGGCTCGATCCGTCCCGGTGCCCGGTCCGAGGGCGACGAGCCGGTTCGCGCGGCGCGCAACGAGCAGGCCGCCGGGCAGGTGCGCCGGTCCCTGTCCGTGCCACGCCGTCACCAGCGCGTCCAACGCCAGCACGTGCCCGTGCGCCAGGGCGGCCGGCGGCGCGCCCAGCTCCCGCGCCCAGGCGTGCAGCACGCGGCTGCGTACCGCCGGTGGCAGGTCGGTCAGGGCCGGCACCGCGAGCCCGTCCGCGACCCGGGCGGCGGCCAGCGCCGCGACCGCCAGGTCGTCGAGCGCGGCGGCGTCCTCGGCGACCAGCCGGGCCGTCCGGGCCAGGTTGGCCACCACTCCGGGGCCGAGCACCCGGACCAGCTCCGGCAGCAGGTCGTGCCGGACCCGGGCGCGGGCGTACGCCGGGTCGGTGTTGTGCGGGTCGTCCCAGGGCGTCAGGCCCAGCGCGACGCAGGCCGCGCGGGTCTGCTCCCGGCCGACGTCCAGCAGCGGGCGCAGCAGCGGCACCCCGGCCAGCTCCCGCCGCTCGGGCATCCCGGCCAGCCCGCGTGGGCCGGCACCTCGGGCCAATGCCAGCAGCACCGTCTCGGCCTGGTCGTCGCGGGTATGACCGGTGAGCAGCGCGACCGCCCGGTGCTCCCGGGCGCAGTCCACCAGCGCCTGGTAACGGGCCTCGCGGGCGGCCGCCTCCGGGCCACCCGGCCGGCCGGCGACGGTCACCCCCACCGCCTGCGCCGGATGCAGCCCGGCGTCGGCCGCCCACTTCGCCACCTCGGCGGCGCGGTCAGCCGAACCGGGCTGCAACCCGTGGTCGACGCTCACCAGCCCGGGACGCAGCCCCAGCCGGGGCGCCACGAAGGCGGTCGCGGCGGCCAGCGCCATCGAGTCCGCCCCTCCGGAGCAGGCGACCAGCACGGTGCCGCCGGATGGCAGCCCGGTCAGCGCACGGCGGACTGCGGCCCGGACCTCGGCAACCGACGGGGCGAGGGCGGCCACGGTGGACGGCTCAGTCGGCGACCGGGACGCCGCCGGCCGGCCCGTGCACGCGGGCCACCCAGGCGTCCGGGTCGCCCAGCTCCTCGATCCGCGGCAGGGTCAGCGGCGAGCTGAAGATCTTGTTGAAGCCGGCCATCCCGACCCGCTCGACCACCCCGTGGACGAACTTGCGGCCCTCGGCGTACTGGCGCATCTTGACCTCGACACCGAGCAGCCGGCGGATCGCCTTCTCCAGCGGGTTGCCGGACTCGCGGCGCCGGTTGAACGCGGCACGGATCGACTCGACGCTGGGAATCACCTGCGGGCCGACGCCGTCCATCACGAACTCGGCGTGCCCCTCCAGCAGGGTCATCAGGGCGGTGAGCCGGTCCAGCACGGCCCGCTGGGCAGGCGTCTGGACGATGTCCAGGACGCTGCTGCGACTCTCCGGGTCCTTCACCGCGTCGGAGAGCGTCGCCACTCCCCGGCGCAGTCGTTCCAGCAGGTGCTCGCTGTTCTGCGAGGCGTCGACGAAGGCCTGCACCTCGCCGAGGAAGTACGCCCGCATCCACGGCACCGAGGTGAACTGGGTCCGGTGGGTCACCTCGTGCAGGCAGACCCAGAGCCGGAAGTCCCTCGGGTCGGCGCCGAGCTTCCGCTCCACCTCGACGATGTTCGGGGCGACCAGCAGCAGCTGGCCGGGGTCGCCGGAGAAGACCTCGTACTGGCCGAGGACCCGGCCGGAGAGGTACGCCAGGACGGTGCCGGCCTGGACCCCGGTGAGCCGGGAGCCGATCGCCTCGGTCAACGGGCCGGGCTGCTTGTCCTTGGAGAGCCGGCTGACCAGCGGGGTGACCACCTCGCGCAGGCCGGCGATGTTCACCGCCGCCCAGTCCCTCCGGTCCACCACCTTCACCGGCGGATGGGCCACCTGCGAACGCAGCCCGGTGTAGTCGGCCACGTGCCCGGCCGCCTCCTCGGTCAGCCGACGCAGGTCGGCGACCACGTCGGTGGCCTCGGCGTACGACACGCGGGGGCCCGACTTGCTCAACGCCCCCGCCGTAGCGGCTGCCAGATCCCAGTCCACGAACTGCGCCATCACCCCACCGTACCCGGGCCGGAACACCCCGAACCGTCGTCGACCGGGCACCGCCGGGGGCGCGGCGGTCAGCGGCAGCCGCAGACGGCCAGGGCGGAGGTGATCCGGTCGAGGGCCCGGCGGGTGCCGTCCATCGAGTCCGCCGGCGCCTGGTCGGTGAGCACGGCGAAGGTGAGCAGCCGCCCGTCGGCGGTGGTGACCAGGCCGGCGATCGCGTGCACCCCGGTCAGCGTGCCGGTCTTGGCCCGGACCACGCCCGCGCCGGCCTTCGTGCCCGCCGCCTGGTACCGCTCGTCCAGCGTGCCGGACCAGGCCGCCACCGGCAGGCCGCCGAAGATCGCGCCCAGCTCCGGGTGCTCGCCGTTGCCGGCAATGGTGAGCAGGTCGGTCAGCAGGGACGGGCTGATCCGGTTGTTCCGGGACAGGCCGCTGCCGTCGGCGAGGTCCAGCTCGTCGGCGGGCAGGCCCAGCTCGCCCGCCACGACGTCCATCGCCTTCCCGGCCCCGACGAACGAGGCCGGCTGCTTGCGGGCCAGCGCCACCTGCCGGGCCAGCGCCTCGGCGATCACGTTGTCGCTGTAACTGATCATGATGTCGACCAGCCGGATGACCGGCAGCGACTGGACCTTGCCCAGCTCGGTGCCGGGTGCCGGGGCTCCGGCGGCCGGACTGGCCGGGCTGGCCGGGGCGGCGGGTGCCTTGCCGGTGCGTACCGCCGACTCGGGCAGCCCGAGCAGCCGGGCGAAGGCGCGCCCGGCGAAGAGGTCCGGCTCGGCGGTCCGCTCGGCGGCGTGGTTGGTCTCCTCGAAGGTCCGCCGGGCCTTCTCCGGCTCGCTGCGGGCGCCGTCGGTCATCAGCGCGGAGATCCGCGCCCCGAACCCACCGACCGGGATGTCGTCGTCCCAGCCCGCCGCCACCCGCGGGCCCGGGAAGAGCGTCGCGTCGACCGTCACCTTCGTCGGGGCGGCGCCACCGAGCGCCACCTTGACCTGCCGGGCCAGGTCGTCCAGGCGGGCCGCGCCCGGATAGAACCCCTTGCCGTCCACGGCCAGCGTCGGATCGCCGCCGCCGACGATCACCACCTCGCCGGGGGCCGCGCCGGCCACCGCCCGGGTGGGGATCCGGTAGCCGGGCCCCCGGGCCTCCAGCACGGTCACCGCGGTCACCAGCTTGGTCACCGAGGCGGGCACGGTCGGCGCGTCGGCGCCCTTGGCGTACAGCGACGTGCCGGTCGCCACGTCGGCCACCGAGACGTTCACCCGGCTGCCGAGCTCCGGCTGGCCGACCAGCGGGGCCAGGGCGGCGCGTACCCCGTCGGGGGTGGGTTCGGGCGCGTTCGGGTCCAGGGCGGCGAGGACCGCCTGCGGGTCCGGTTCGGGGGGCAGGGCGCTGGCCGTGGGCTTCGGCTCGTCCTCGCCCAGCCAGCCTGCGACCGGCCCCGGGCGGGCCACGAAGACACCGACCCCGGCGAGCACCAGCAGCAGGACCGTGGCGAGCACGGCGAAGGGCAGGACGCGACGCCGTCGGGCCGGCGGAGGGACCGGTGGGCCCGGGCGTGGGCCGAGCGCCGTGCCGCTCGCGGCGGGCCGGCCGGCCGTCGGGCGGGTCGGCGGGTCGAGCCGCGGTGACCGCTCGGCACGGGTGCCGTAGACCCCGCCGGCGGCGGCACGATCGGTGTACGGCTGGTCGACACCCGGGCCCGGCACCGCGCTGTACGGGTGGTTCGGGCCCGGCACCGCGCTGTACGGATGGTTCGGGCCCGGATCGGGGTGCCCCTCGGGCGGGACGGCACGCGCGCTGCCGTACACCCCGCCGGATCCGGATCCACCGAACCGCCGCCCGTCAACCCCGTCCGGGCGGTAGTGTGAATCTTCCCTCCCCACGACCCCCTCCTCCCCCGCCGAAAAGCGCCCTGGGTGACACTACTTCCGTCCGAACACTATGCGGCGGCCGGATCCGGTGGGTGACCATTCACCCGTCCGGGACGGCGCCACTGGTTTCCGTTAGCCAGCGTGGGCAAACGAGGGAGCGTGGAAGATGGATTTCGACGTCACGGTTGAGATCCCCAAGGGTCACCGGAACAAGTACGAGGTGGACCACGCGACCGGCCGGATCCGGCTGGACCGCACCCTCTTCACCTCCACGCAGTACCCCGCCGACTACGGCTTCATCGAGGGCACCCTGGGCGAGGACGGCGACCCGCTGGACGCCCTGGTGCTGGTCCCCGAGCCGACCTTCCCGGGCTGCCTGATCCGCTGCCGCACCATCGGCATGTTCCGGATGACGGACGAGAAGGGCGGCGACGACAAGGTCCTCTGCGTTCCCTACGAGGACCCGCGGCAGGAGCACCTGCGCGACATCCACCACCTCGGCGAGTTCGACCGGCTGGAGATCCAGCACTTCTTCGAGGTCTACAAGGACCTGGAGCCGGGCAAGTCGGTCGAGGGCGCCACCTGGGTGGGCCGGGTCGAGGCCGAGGCCGAGATCGTCGCCTCGTACCAGCGGGCCAAGGACGCCGAGGCGCGCGGCGAGACCGCGCACTGAGCTGACGTCGACGGGCCCGGGGCCGCTCCACACGAGCGACCCCGGGCCCTTTCGTCGGTTCAACCGAGCAGCCCGCGGGCCCGGTCGTAGAGGTCCAGCACCGCGCAGGCCACCGGCACGACGGAGACCACCAGCGCGGTGTCCGCCAGGTCGGCCAGCCGCCCGACGTACGGCGACACCGGCCGCCGGGCGTACGTGGTGCCGGCCGCCACGGTGGCCAGGGCCGCCAGCAGCCCACCGGCGGCGAGGACGAGCCGCCCGGCCGGGTCCGAGCCGGTGGCGAGCACCGCCCCGAGCACGGCGAACCCGGCCAGCCCGGCGGTCACCGGTGGCACCCGGTGCCGCAGCGCCACGAAGAGCCGGGAGCGCAGCAGCAGCACCGCCGAGCCGACGGCGACCAGCAGCCGACCGGCGACGCCCCCCGCGACACTCAGCACCGCCGCCGCGGCGACCGCGAGCACGGCGTGCCCGAGCAGCATCCCGGTCAGCATCTCCTCGGTCCGGGCGACGGCGGCGTGCACCCGCCCCCGGTCGGGCAGGTCGGCGGCCGGCCCGCCGTCCGGCAGGGTCACCGGGGGCAGCGGCACCTTCCCCAGCCGGATGGCCAGCAGCGGCATCGCCCCGAGCGCGAAGACCAGGACGCAGAGCAGCACCGCCGCCACCCCCGCCGGATCGCCGACCAGCCCGCCGGCCGCGGTGAGCGCCCCGGCCAGGCCGGCCGTCGCGCCGGCCACGAAGATCCGTACCCGGCTGGCCACCCCGACCAGCCCGAGCACCGCGACCAGCAGCAGCGCCACCGAGCCGGTGAGCAGCTCGGGCGCGCCCAGCCAGGGCAGCGCGCCGAGCGGGCCGACCCGGTCCCCGGAGCCGACCGCGAGGGCGCCGGCCGCCGCGGCCCACGGCAGGGCGTACCCGCCCAGGGTGGCGCCGGCCGGGCCGTCGCCGTACGCCCGGGAGGCGGCCGTGCCGGCGAGGGTGAGCAGCACCGCCACCACGCCCGCGACGGGCGCCGCGGCGGCCTGCCGGGGCCCGGCGGCGAGCACGGCGGCCAGCCCGACGGCCAGCGGCACGGCCGCGCCGGCCAGGGTGGCCGCCCGGGTGGCCGCCGCCGACCAGGCGCTGCCCCGGCGGCGGGCGCCGTCGGCGATCGCCTCGACCACGTCGTCGTACTCCAGCTCCGGCCACTGCGCGCGGGCCGGCACCAGGTGCAGCACCTCGCCGTCGCGGACCCCCTGCGGGAGGAGCGCCTGGGCGGCGGCCAGCACCTCGCCGTCGGCCCGGCGCAGCACCCACCCGCCGTGCCGTTCGCCGTCGTCGGCGAGGCCCTCCCCGGCGTGCCGCAGCACCTCCGGCAGCAGCTCGGCCAGAGGTGTCTGCTCCGGCAGGGCCACGTCCACCCGCCGCTGGGGCGCGCTGATCGTGACCCGGGCCAGCCCGGTCGTCATCAACCTGCCTGCCTCTCGAATGTGGACGGTGGGTGCACGGACGACAGGACTTTACCTACCATGAGCCAGGCTCGGGTTACCGAGCGCTACCCGGGAGGTCTCGTGTCCACCGTCGTCATCAAGCGCCCGCCGCGCCGGCCGGCGCCGGAGATCCCGGTCGGCGAGCTGCCCGTGGAGGCGCCACCGGAGATCCCGGTGGTCGCCGGCGGCCGGTGGCAGCAGGCGCTGATGGTGCTGCCCATGCTGGGTGGCACGGTCGCCATGGCGATGATGTTCGGCCGGGGCGGGGGCGCCTACTCGTACCTGGTGGGCGGCATGTTCGGCCTCTCCTCGGTGGCGATGCTGGTGACCTCGTGGGGCAGCGCCTCGGGCACGCCGCGCAAGTCGGAGATGATGGCGGCCCGCCGGGAGTACCTGCGCCACCTCACCGCGCTGCGCCGCCGGGTCCGGCAGACCGCCGGGCAGCAGCGGGCCGGGCTCTACTACCGGCACCCCGACCCGGGGCGGCTCTGGTCCACGGTCGCCAGCCACCGGGTGTGGGAACGCCGGCCCGACGACCCCGACTTCGCGGTGGTCCGGGTGGGCGTCGGCCCGCAGACCCTGGCCACCCCGCTGATCCCCCCGGTCACCCGGCCGTTGGAGGAGCTGGAGCCGATGACCGCGGGGGCGCTGCGCCGCTTCCTCGACGCGTACTCGGTGGTGCCGGAGCTGCCGGTCGCGCTGTCGCTGCGCAGCTTCGCCCGGGTCTTCGTCTCCGGTGGCCGGCCGGCGGCCGGCGGCTCCGAGCCCGCCCAGGCGCTGGCCCGGGCGATGCTCACCCAGCTGGCCGTCTTCCACGCCCCCGACGAGCTGCTGGTCGCGGTCTGCGCCGGGCCGGAACGGCGGTCGGTCTGGGAGTGGGTGAAGTGGCTGCCGCACGCCCACCACCCCACCCGCACCGACGCCCTCGGCCCGGTCCGGCTGGTCACCAGCTCGGGCGTGGAGCTGGAACGCCTCCTCGACGACGTGCTCGCCACCCGGTCCCGGTTCAGCCCGGCCGGCCCGGCCACCGACGGGCCGCACGTGGTGGTGGTGCTCGACGGTGGCGACCTGACCGGCGCGACCGACCTCACCGGCGACGGCGGCATCGACGCGGTCACCGTGATCGACCTGGACACCCCGCCGCCCCGGCTGCTCGACCGGTACGCCCTGCTGCTGGAGCTGCGCGGCGACCGGCTGCACTCGACCTCCGCCGACGGGCACGCCGAGGTGGGCACCGCCGACCGGCTCGACCCGGTCGAGGCGGAGGCGGTGGCCCGCCGGCTCGCGCCGCTGCGGCTGGCGAACGCCGTACGCGCCGGTGACGCCCCGCCCGGCGCCGAGCTGGGCCTGCCCGAACTGCTCGGCACCGGCGACCCGGAGAGCTTCACCGCCGAGCAGGGCTGGCGACCCCGCTCGGCCCGGGACCGGCTGCGGGTGCCGATCGGGGTGGGCGCCGACGGCGGCGCCATCGAGCTGGACCTCAAGGAGTCCGCGCAGGACGGCATGGGCCCGCACGGCCTGCTGATCGGCGCGACCGGCTCCGGCAAGTCCGAGCTGCTGCGCACCCTGGTCCTCGGCCTGGCCGCCACGCACAGCTCCGAGCAGCTCAACTTCGTCCTGGTCGACTTCAAGGGCGGGGCGACCTTCGCCAGCTTCGACCGGCTGCCGCACACCGCCGCGGTGATCACCAACCTGGCCGACGCGCTGCCGCTGGTGGACCGGATGGTCGACGCGATCAACGGCGAGCTGGTCCGCCGCCAGGAGCTGCTGCGCCGGGCCGGGAACTTCGCCAGCCTGCGGGACTACGAGCGGGCCCGGGCCGCCGGCAGCCCGCTCGCCCCGCTGCCGTCGCTGCTGTTGGTCTGCGACGAGTTCTCCGAGCTGCTGACCGCCAAGCCGGACTTCATCGAGCTCTTCGTCCAGATCGGCCGGCTCGGGCGGTCCCTGGGCGTGCACCTGCTGCTGGCCAGCCAGCGCCTGGAAGAGGGGCGGCTCCGGGGACTCGACACCCACCTGTCGTACCGGATCGGGTTGCGGACCTTCTCCGCGCTGGAGTCGCGCACCGTGCTCGGCGTGCCCGACGCGTACGAGCTGCCCCGCTCGCCCGGGCACGGCTACCTGCGCTTCGGCACCGAGCCGCTGGTCCGGTTCAAGGCCGCGTACGTCTCCGGGCCGGTCCGCCGGCCGGGGGGCGCCGGCACCGGCCCGGCCGGTACGCCCCGACTGCTCGCCTTCTCCACCCACTTCGTCCCGCCGCCGGAGCCGGCCGGGCCGGCCGAGCTGACCGTGGCCGCCACCGACGCGGAGAGCCTGCTGGACATGCTCGTCGACCGGCTGGCCGGGCAGGGGCCGCCCGCGCACCAGGTCTGGCTGCCGCCGCTCGGCCCGGCGCCGGCCCTGGACGAGCTGCTCGGCCCGGTGTCCGCCGACCCGATCCGGGGGCTGACGGTGGGCAACCCGGAGCTGCACGGCGCCCTCCAGCTGCCGGTGGCCCTGGTCGACAAGCCGTACGAGCAGCGCCGGGACCTGCTCTGGCTGGCCCTGGACGGCGCGGCGGGGCACGTCGCCGTGGTGGGGGCGCCGCAACGTGGCAAGTCCACCCTGCTGCGCACCCTGATCTGCGCGCTGGCGCTGACCCACACCCCCGTCGAGGCGCAGGTGTACTGCCTGGACTTCGGCGGCGGCGGGCTGGGTGCGCTGCGCGACCTGCCGCACGTGGGCGGGGTGACCGGGCGGGCCGATCCGACCTCGGTACGCCGTACCGTCGGGGAGGTGGCGACGGTGCTCGCCGAGCGGGAGCGCCGCTTCGCGGAGCTGGGCGTGGAGTCGATGGCGGCCTGGCGGCAGCGGCGGGCGGCGCTGGCCGCGGCGGGGCAGCCGACCGTCGACGCGTACGGGGACGTCTTCCTGGTGGTGGACGGCTGGCCCACCCTGCGCAACGAGTACGACGACCTGGAACCGCTGATCACCGACCTGGCCACCCGCGGCCTGTCGTACGGGGTGCACGTGGTGGCCAGCGCGGTGCGTTGGACGGACTTCCGTCCGGGCATCCGGGACCTGTTCGGGTCCCGGGTCGAGCTGCGGCTCGGCGACCCCTCGGACTCGATGGTCAACCGGCAGGTGGCGGTGAACGTCCCGGACGCGCCGGGCCGCGGCGTGACCGCCGAGAAGCTGCACTTCCTGACCGCGCTGCCGCAGGCGGTCGGGCTGGGTGGGGAGACGGCCGGGCTGGTCAAGGCGGTGACGGCGGCCTGGTCCGGTCCGGTCGCGCCGCCGGTGCGGCTGCTGCCGCCGGTGCTGCCCTACGCCGAGCTGGACCTGTCGGCGGCGACCGGGCTGCGGCTGCCGGTCGGGGTCGCCGAGGCGGACCTGCGCCCGGTGCTGCTGGACTTCGCGACCGAGCCGCACTTCGTGGTCTTCGGCGACGCGGAGTGCGGCAAGTCGTCCTTCCTGCGGGCGCTGGCCACCTCGATCGCCACCCGGTTCGCCCCGGAACAGGCCCGGATGATCGTGGTGGACTACCGGCGCAGCATGATGGAGCTGCAGGACCTGCCGCACGTGATCGGCTACGGCAGCGCGGCGGCGCACACCACCGACGTGGTCGAGTCGGCGGCCGGCTACCTCCAGCGCCGGATCGCCGGGCCGGAGGTCACCCCGGCCCAGCTGCGCGAGCGGTCCTGGTGGTCCGGTCCGGAGCTGTTCGTGCTGGTCGACGACTACGACCTGGTCGCCAGCGGCCCGGCGAACCCGCTGCGCGCGTTGGAGGAGTTCCTGCCCCAGGCCCGGGACGTGGGCCTGCACCTGGTGCTGGCCCGCCGGGCCGGCGGCGCGGGCCGCGCCCAGTACGAGCCGATCGTGCAGCGGCTGCGGGAGCTGGCCACCGCCGGGCTGGTGATGGACGGCAGCCCGGACGAGGGGCAACTGGTCGGCTCGGTCCGCCCCGGTCCGCTGCCGCCGGGCCGCGGCCGGCTGGTCACCCGGCGGGAGGGGGTACGCCTCGTCCAGCTGGCCCATCTGCCACCGCCGTGACGGTCTTCCGGGATTCGCCCGTACGGGCCCGGAAACCCGGTAATCTCCCTCAGGCATGTTTCTGTCGCGATGAATGGCTGAGAATGTGACCAGTCTTCGGCACGGCCGCCCGACGGCGCCCCGGCGGTTCGTCGCGCGGGCACTGCTCGGTGCGGTGGCCGCCGTGTCGGTCGCCGGTGTGCCCGCCCCGGCGCAGGCCGCGCCGCACCGGTCCACCCCCGAGCCCGCCGCCGCCACCGCCGGGCACTCCCGCTTCGACGCCGTCCGCCTCGCCCCGGTGGACACCCCGAGCCGGCTGGACCAGGTACGCGACGAGCAGTGGCAGCTCGAGGAGTTGCGGGCGGAGACGGCCTGGCGGACGGCCACCGGCCGGGGGGTCACCGTGGCGGTGATCGACTCCGGGGTGGACGGTTCGCATCCGGACCTCGCCGGCCAGGTGCTGCCCGGCATCGACCTGGTCACCCCCGGCGGCGGCGTCGAGCCGGATCCGGTGGGGCACGGCACCACGGTCGCCGGGCTGATCGCCGGACGCCGGGACGACCAGCGGGGCGTGGTCGGCCTGGCGCCGGACGCCAAGATCCTGCCGGTCCGGGTGCTGGACGAGGAGAACCGCTACGACGACGCGATGGTGGTGGCCCGGGGGGTCCGCTGGGCGGTGGACAACGGCGCCCGGGTGATCAACCTGTCGCTGGGCGGCAGCGGTGACAGCCCGGCCCTCGCCGCGGCGATCGACTACGCGTTCGCCCGGGACGTCGTGGTGGTCGCCTGCACCGGCAACGTGGCCACCTCCACCAGCAGCAAGGTGTGGTACCCGGCCCGGGAGCCGGGCGTGCTGGCGGTCGCCGGCCTGGAACGCAACAGCGAGAACCTCTGGTCCGGCTCGATCACCGGGCACGAGACGGTGCTGACCGCGCCGGCGACGTCGCTGCTCGGCGCCCGCCCCGACGGCTACTGGCGGGTGCAGGGCACCAGCTTCGCCGCGCCACTGGTGGCCGCCACCGCCGCGCTGGTCCGCTCCCGCTATCCGCAGATGTCCGCCGGCGACGTGGTCAACCGGCTGTTGAGCACCGCCCGTGACCTGGGGCCGGTGGGCCGGGACGACCGGTTCGGGTACGGCCTGGTCGACCCGGTGGCGGCGCTGACGGCCGACGTGCCGCCGGTCGGGCGCAACCCGCTGGACGACAACGAGACCCCGGGGGTGGTCGGCTTCGGCGCGGCGCCCGGTCCGGTGCAGGACGCGCAGGCGGCCGGCTCCGGGTCGGACCCGATCGGGTTCACCGCGTCCCGCCAGCAGGCCGGCTGGTCAACGCAGGGTGGTGGCGGCCGCGACGCCTCCGCCCCGGAACGGCTCTGGACCGGCCTGGCGCTGCTCGTCGCCCTGGTCACCGGAGGGGCGCTGATCATCCGCCGGTTCCGCCAGGCCGGCCGCTGACCGGCGTACCGGCGGCAACCGACCCGATCCGGGTGGGCTGAGCCGGCTCTCGGCTGGGTAGGACTGCGACATGCCAGCGTCCGGATTCCGTAGTCCCGCCCCCGCGCCGTCCTGGCGGCGGCGTCGGCTGGACCAGCAGCACTCGCTCGGCCTGCGGCTCACCCTGGCGGCGGTGGCCGCGTTCCTGGTGCTGGTGCCGTTCGCCCTGCTGCTCCTGCTGATCCTCGCCGCGTGGCCGCCGCTGCACGACCTGGACCAGTCGGTCACCGACACGCTGCACGGCTACGCCCTGGAGCACCCGGCCTGGGTGCGGGCGATGAGCTGGTGGACGGACGTCTTCGCGCCGATGCCGCTCCGTTTCGCGGCGCTGGTCGTGGTGCTCTGGCTGCTGTGGCGGCACGCCCGCCGGCTGGCGCTGTGGGTGGTGACCACGATGACCGTGGGCGGGCTGCTCGGCGGGCTGCTGAAGCTGCTGGTCGGCCGGAACCGCCCGGAGCTGCTCGACCCGGTGGCCCGGGCCACCGGCTACTCGTTCCCCTCCGGGCACGCGCTGAACGCCGCCCTGGCCGCCGGGGTGCTGCTGCTGGTGTTCCTGCCGTACGCCCGGCGCCGGCCGGTGCTGCGGGTGGTGCTGTGGACGGTGGCGCTGCTGATCGCGGTGGTCACCGGGGTCAGCCGGGTGGCGCTCGACGTGCACTGGACCAGTGACGTGGTCGGCGGCTGGCTGCTCGGGGCGGCGGTGGTGGCGGCGACCGCGGCGGCGTTCACCACCTGGCGGCGGCAGGTCGACCGTCGGCCGGTGCGGCCGACCCGGGAGGGCGTGGTGCCGGAGCTGGCGGACGAGCCCACCCGTACGGGCGAGCGGGACGTGGCGTAGTTCCACACCCCGCGGGGTAAAGGGCGGCTCATGTCCGATGTCGCGATCCAGGTCGCCCGCCGCGTACTGCTGCCGGTGGCCCTGCTGCTGTCCGTCATGGTGGGCCTGGGTCTGCTGGTGACCAGGGTCCTCGCCAAGAGCTGGCCGTTCACCGTGGAGGACACGGTGAACCGGGAGCTGGCCGCCGACCGTACCGGCGGCTGGAACGACGTGTCGCTGGTCTTCAGCACGCTGGCCAGCACCCAGCTGATCGTCGTGGTGACCGTGCTGGTGGCGCTGGTGCTGCGGCTGGTGCTGCACCGCTGGCGGGAGCCGCTCTTCCTCTGCGCCGCGGTCAGCGCCCAGGCGCTGGTCTTCCTGCTGACCACGATCGTCATCGACCGGAACCGGCCGGCGGTCGAGCACATGGACGTCTCCCCACCGACCTCCAGCTTCCCGTCCGGGCACACCTCGGCGGCGACGGCGCTCTACGTGGGCATCGCGGTGCTGCTGGCCCTGCGGGCGAAGAGCACCCCGGCCAAGGTGGCCTGGTGGTCGCTGCTGATCCTGGTGCCGGTCGGGGTGGCGGTCACCCGGATGTACCGCGGCATGCACCACCCCAGCGACGTGGTCGCCTCGTTCATCAACGGCGGCACCTGCGTGGCGATCATGGCGCGGGCGGTGCTGGACCGCAGCCTCCGCTGGGGCCGGGCGAAGCTCCCGTCGATCGGCCGCCCCGGCAGCGACGTCGCCGAGGCCCCCGCCCCGGCGGGCGGCTGACCTCGCGTCACCCCGCGGCGGTCAGGTGCACTCGCCGGTGGCCACCCCACGGGTACGCTCCGCGCCGGCCAGCGCCACCGACCGTGCCTCGGCGGCGGTGACGGCGAAGCCGGTGTTCGGGTCGTCAGCCGCCGCCGCGAAGATCACCCCGAGCACCAGTCCGTTGGAGGAGACCAGCGGGCCGCCGGAGTTGCCGCTGCGGACCAGCGCCCGGATCGTGTAGATCTCCCGGGTGACGTCCCCGGAGGAGTAGATGTCCGGCCCGGTGATCCGGTCCACGTCCCGGATCCGGGCCGGCCGGGCGTCGTACGGGCCGTCGAGGGGGAAGCCGAGCACGATGGCGTCCGCCCCGGTGCCGGCCTGGCCGGCGGCGAACCGCAGGGACGGGCCGGGCAGCCCCGGCACGTGCAGCACGGCCAGATCCCGGTCGGGGTCGTAGACGACCACCTCGCCGTCGTACCGCTGGCCGCGCAGCTCCACCGAGACCGAGCGGGTGCCGGCGACGACGTGCGCGTTGGTCATCACCCGGTCGTCGGCGTAGACGAAGCCGGAGCCCTCGATGCGGCGTGAGCAGCTCGGCGCGGAGCCGAGCACCTTCACCACCGCGCGCTGGCTGTTCGCCACCACCCGGGAGCCGGCGAGCGCCGGGTCCGGCGGGGAGACCTGTCGCGCCTGGGTACGCCCCAGACCGTTGAAGACCTCCGGGAAGCCGTTGGTGTCGACGGTGTCCCGCAGCGCGGTGGAGAGCTCCTGCACCTGGTCGGGCAGGACCCGGTCGACCACGTGGAGCAGGGCGCTGTTCTTGACCGAGGCGGCCAGCCAGGGCACCGAGGAGGAGCCCAGCGGCACGGCGACCAGCCAGGCCACCAGCATGACGGCGAAGAGCGAGACGAACGCGCCACCGATGTCGTCGATCCGCCGCCCGGCCTGCCCGGTGATGGCGGCGCGCAGGTTCGAGCCGAGCCAGCCGGCGAGCGCCTGGCCCAGCACCGCCAGCCCGAAGACCGCGACCAGGGCGACCAGCACCCGGGTGCCGCTGTCGGCGAACTGCCGCGCGAGCAGCGGCCCGACCTGGAGGCCGAGCAGCGCACCGAGGAAGAACCCGGAGAACGACAGCGCCCCGATGACGAAGCCCTGGCGGTATCCGCTGATCGCGAACACGAGCATGAGCAGGAGCAGAACGAGATCCACGGCGGACACGGGTCAAGGGTACGGGCAGCGCGCCCGGGCGGTCCGCACCGCTTGCGGAACGTGACCGTCAGGTCAGCGGGCCGGCCATCTCGTCGACGTCGTCGGTGCCGGCGGAGGGGGCCGGGGTGGAGCCGGTCGGCGGCAGGTCGACCACCCGGCCGCGTGGCCAGGGACGGGCCCAGCCACCCATCTCCAGGAGGGTGGAGATGACCCCGGCGGTGAAGCCCCAGACCAGCATGCCGCGGGCCGAGAAGGCCGGCCCGATCCAGCCACTGGGGTGGCGTACCCGCATCCGGTTCTCCGGGTCCACCAGCTCGGTGATCGGCAGCCGGGCGACGTGCGCGACCTCGGCCGGCTCCCGGGGGTGCACCGGGTGCGGGGCGTGCCACCAGGCCAGCACCGGGGTCACCACGAAGTCGCTGACCGGGATCCAGAGCTTCGGCAGCTCGGCCAGGACGGTGACGGTGGACGGGTCGAGGCCGACCTCCTCGTTCGCCTCGCGCAGCGCGGTGGCCGAGGCGTCGGCGTCCTCCGGGTCGGCCGCGCCGCCGGGGAAGGCCGGCTGGCCGGCGTGGTTGCGCAGGGTGGCGGCCCGCTGGAGGACCAGCAGGTCCGGGCCGGTCCCGGGTTCCTCACCGAGCAGCACCAGCACGGCGCTCTCCCGGCCGCCCTGCTCGGGGGTGGTCAGCCGGGTGAAGTCCTCGACCCGGGCGGTGCCCAGCCGGCCCAGCAGCGGCTCGATCCAGGTCGGGAGGGTGCGGCTCACGCGTCCACCGCGATCCCGAGGTACGTACGGACCAGTTCGGCGAGGCGGGCGTCGTCGAGCGCGCCGGAGGCGTCGACGTGCCGGATCCGGCCGTCGGCGCCGACGAGCACGGTCAGCGGGATGGCGTTGCGCCCCAGCTCCCGCTGGAGGGCGTCGCCGGAGTCGGCGAGCATCGGGAACCGTACGCCGAAGTCCTCGCCGATGGACTGCGCGCCGCCGCGGCTGTCCCGGCTGTTGACGCCGAGCACCCGCAGCCGGCCCTCGGTGCGTTCGCTGAGCCGCTGGAAGGCTGGCAGCTCCTTGCGGCACGGCGGGCACCAGGACGCCCAGACGTTGATCACGGCGGGGCCGGCCACCTCCCGCAGGGCGACCGGGGCGCCGCCGGTGAAGCAGGGGAAGCTGAGGTCGGGCAGCGGCTGCCCGACCGGCGCGGGTCCCCGGGGCTCGGGGGCGGCGGTGGGCGTCGGGAGCGGGCCGGTCAGCGCGGCACAGTCGGCGAACGGCGAGGGCCGCTCCGCCCGTGCGGTCCGGGAGTCGGTCGGCGCCTTCTCGGTCGCGGTGCAGCCGGCGACCAGCAGCAGCGGGACGGCCAGGGCGGCGAGCAGGCGCTTCACGGCACCTCCGCCACGACCGCCTGCTGCGGCACCAGCGCCGGGTCGACGCCGGCCGCCACGGCCAGGTCCCGGGCGCGGGGTCCCTTGAGCAGCTTGGCCGAGGCGGCCGCCTCGGTCGGCCCGGTGCCGTACGACGGGCAGAGCTTGGCCAGCGTGCACGCGCCGCAGGCGGGCTTGCGGGCGTGGCAGACCCGGCGACCGTGGAAGATGATCCGGTGCGACAGCATGGTCCACTCGCGCTTCGGGAAGAGCGCGCCGATCTCGTGCTCGATCTTGACCGGATCGGTCTGCGTGGTCAGCCCCCAGCGCTGGACCAGCCGCTGGAAGTGGGTGTCGACGGTGATGCCGGGGACGTCGAAGGCGTTGCCGAGGATCACGTTGGCGGTCTTGCGCCCGATGCCGGGCAGGGTGACCAGGTCGGCCAGCTTGCCGGGGACCTGGCCGTCGTACCGCTCGACCAGGGCCTGACCGAGCTTGATCAGGGAGTCGGTCTTGTTGCGGTAGAAGCCGGTCGGCCGGATCAGCTCCTCCAGCTCGGTCCGGTCCGCGCCGGCGTAGTCGGCGGCGGTCGGGTAGCGGACGAAGAGCTTCGGGGTGACCTCGTTGACCTTCTTGTCGGTGCACTGGGCGGAGAGGATGGTCGCCACGGCCAGCTCCAGGGCGTTGGAGTGGTCGAGTTCACAGTGCGCGTCGGGGTGCGCCTCGGTCAGCGCCCGACCGATCCGCCGGGCACGACGGGTACGACCGAGGTCCGTCTCGGGGGAGCTCGTGGTCACGCCGGCCAGCCTACGTCGCGGGACCGACGACCGGACGGGCCCACGCCCGCGCTCAGCCGGCCGCCGGCGGGCTGATCTTCCCGTCCGCGCCGAACCGGGGGCCGGTGGACGGGAAGTCCTTGCCGCTGACCTCGCGGATCAGCCCGAGCCCCTGGTCGTCCGGGTCCATCCCGGGCCGGCCGACGGAACTCATCTGCGTGGAGGTGAACGAGCCACCGGCCCAGCTGCCGTCGGGGCGCAGCGACACCTTGAGCACGCCGCCCCAGCCGAGCCGGCCGGTCGGGTTCAGCGACCGGGCACCACCGGCGAAGTTGCCGAGGCTGTACGCGATCAGCCGGCCGCGGTAGAACTCCATCCCGCGCAGCACGTGCGGCCCGTGCCCGACCACCAGGTCGGCCCCGGCGTCGATCATCGCGTGCGAGAACTTCATCGGGTCGCCGCGATTCTCGCCGAGGAACATCTCGGTGCCGGGGCGTACGCGGGTCTTGTCCGACCCCTCGGCGCCCATGTGCACCTGGACCACGACCAGGTCGGCCATGGTGGCCGCCTTCTTGATCACCTTCGTGGCGGCGTCGATGTCGACCAGGCTGTTGGACCAGACGTACGAGGAGAAGCCGGCCACCGCGACCTTGACGCCCTCGACGTCGACCACGGTGATCTGGTCGGGGGCGCCGGTGTGCTTCAGGTCGTGCTCGTCCAGCGCCCGCTGGGTGTTCTTGTAGCCCTGCGGGCCGTAGTCGTAGCCGTGGTTGTTGGCCTGGTTGAGCAGCTCGAAGCCGGCCTCGCGCAGGTGCGCGGCGTACTCCGGGGGCGCCCGGAACTGGAAGCAGCTGGTGGTGTTGGCGCCGCACTTGCCGGCGCCGGTGTCCTCGGTGAGTGGCTCCTCCAGGTTGCCCATCACCAGGTCGGCCTTGAGGGCGCCGGCGACCTGGTCGAAGAAGCCCTTGCCGCCGTTGGCGGGCAGCCGGGACGGCGCGTTGCCCATGATGATGTCGCCCGTCGCGGCCAGCGAGATCGCCTTGCCTGCGGCCGGGGCGGAAGGCCGGGCGCTCGCTTTGCCGGGCTTGGCGGGTGTGGCCGATCCGGTGGCCCCGGGCCCGGTCTGCCAGACGGCGTCCGGCGCGTCGTCGCCGCAGCCGGCGGCGAGCAGCACCACGAGAAGGAGGCCGAGGGCAGCGGTGAGCCGGCGGCGCGGGCGGGAACGGAGGCGGGCGGAAGCGGGCATCGTCCGCGACCCTACCCGGTAGGTGCCAGGCCCGACGACGCCCGAACGGCCGGAAGTTCAGCCGGCCTGCCGGTCCGACCAGGGCACCACGGTCCCCGCGCCGCCTGCGCGAACGGCCGCGTGCACGGCCCGGGCGAGCCGGGCGCCCCAGGTCGAGCGGGGACCGCCGTACGGTTCGGCCGGGCCGTCGGCGGGACAGAGCAGGGTGACCGCGTCGGTGGGGGTGCCCGTGCCGGGCAGGCCCAGCTCGGCGATCGCCTGGGCCTTCGCCTCGGTGGCGGTGGCCACCGCGTTGACCAGGGCGGCGTGGCCGAGCCGCACCGGGACGTACCCGACGATGTTGACCGTGCCGACCCGCTGGGCCGGCGCCGCCGGCGCGGGGGCGGCGGCCGGGATCGGGGTGCCCAGGCCGACCGTCGCCCAGACCCGGACCCCGGCGTCGGAGCGGGTGACCACCTCGGCGACGTCGACCCCGGTGAGCAGGCCGATCCCGGGCCCGACCAGGCCGAGCCGGTCGGCCAGCCCGGCCAGGTGGTCGGCCGGATCGTCCCGGTCGTACGACATCGGTACGGTCGCGTTGACCACCCAGCGCCGGGTGCCGATCCCGCCGCCGAGCGGGGCGCTGCTCACCGCGAGCAGCGGCCGGTCGATGCGCCAGACCAGCAGGGGGACGTCCCGGCCGTCCTCGGCGCGGGTGGTGAGCTGGGGGTCGTCGAGCACGGACAGACCCTACGGCCGGGGGCCGGAAACGCCCGACACCACCCGATCGGGTGGGTGATACTACTGCTAGATCAAGTCCCGGAGGTTACGCCCAACGATCAAGTTTCCAGGGGTGCGGCGCTGATTGCCACTCACGTGCGCCTAGACTTGGCGACGCGCGAGGGATCAGCGGACGGCGGACCCGGGCCGACGGACGGCACGCGCAGGCGGAGGTGCGCGATGGACGAGGTACTGGCCCGCAGCGGGATCTTCCAGGGAGTCGACCCGGAGGCTGCCGAGGCGCTCGCCAAGGAGATGGAGACGATCGAGGTCCGCAAGGGCGAGATCGTGTTCAACGAGGGCGAGCCCGGCGACAGTCTCTACATCCTCCTGTCCGGCAAGATCAAGGTCGGTCGCCGGGCGGCGGACGGCCGGCAGAACCTGATCGCCGTGATGGGACCGTCGGACATGGTCGGTGAGCTGTCGCTCTTCGACCCCGGCCCGCGGACGGCCACCGCCACCGCGGTGACCGACACCCGGCTGGTGCGCCTGCGCAAGCAGGCGCTGCGGCCGTGGCTGAACAACCGGCCCGAGATCGCCGAGCAGCTCCTGCGGGTGCTGGCCCGCCGGCTGCGCCGGACCAACGACTCGCTGGCCGACCTGATCTTCACCGACGTGCCCGGCCGCGTCGCCAAGAACCTGCTCCAGATGGCCGGCCGGTTCGGCACCCGCGACGGCGGCGTGCTGCGGGTGACCCACGACCTCACCCAGGAGGAGATCGCCCAGCTCGTCGGCGCCTCCCGGGAGACCGTCAACAAGGCCCTGGCCGACTTCGCGTCGCGCGGCTGGCTGCGGCTGGACGGCAAGAGCATCATCATCCTCGACCCGGAGCGCCTGGCCCGCCGCGCACGGGTCTGACGACCTCCGCACGAGCCTCCCGGCCCGGACCGCCGCTGTGCGGTCCGGGCCGGTCCCGTTTCCCGCCCGGCCCGCGCTCCCGCCGGTTCCGGGCTTCCCGGGCCGGGGCGTGGCCGGCTCGTCTGCCCGAGGCAGAATCGCTGGACCTGCCGGCCGACCGCGGCGCAGGCTGGGCCGATGGTCGAACGGGTAGCGGTCCTCTCCGACATCCACGGCGCGCTGCCGGCGCTGGAGGCCGTCCTGGCCGAGCCGGACGTCGCCGCCGCCGACCTGGTCGTCCTCACCGGCGACATCGCCGACGGCCCGCAGCCGGTCGAGGTGCTGGACCTGCTCACCGCCCTCGGTGACCGGGCCCGCTGGGTCGGTGGCAACGGCGAACGGGAACTGGTCCAGGCCCGGTCCGGCCGGCCCGCGTCGTACGACGTCTCCAACTGGGCGGCCGCCCAGCTCCGGGACGACCAGGTGGCCCTGCTGGCCGGGCTGCCACCGACCCTCACACTGCCGGTGGCCGGCCTCGGCGAGGTGCTCTTCTGCCACGCCACCCCCCGCGACGACGAGGAGATGGTCGTCGTGGACTCCCGTCCGGCCCGCTGGGCGGAGGTGTTCGCGGGGCTCCGGCCCGAGGTCGGCACGGTCGTCTGCGGCCACACCCACATGCCGTACGCCCGGCTCGTCGACCGCCGGCTGGTGGTCAACCCGGGCAGCGTCGGCATGCCGTACGGCGGGGTCGGGGCGTGGTGGGCGCTGCTCGGGCCGGGCGTGCAGTTGCGACGGACCGCGTACGACGTGGACGCCGCCTGCGCCCGGGTGGCCGCGGAGTCGGGATTCCCCGACGCCGCCGCCTGGGCCGACGAGTACCTCCGCTCCCGGCACAGCGACCTCGACGCGCTGGCCGCCTTCGGCCCGGGCGACGGGCGCCCGGCCGAGTCCGCGGGATGAGATGCCCCACCCCTTGCCGCCGGTAACGCTGCTGTTGGTGGGGATCGGCTGTTAGCCTTCGCCGGTGTTTCAGACCGAGCAGCCGGTCCGTCGGGCCCCCGCCGACGCCGCCACGCAGGAGATCCCGGCCGAGCCGGCCCGGTCCGACCGGGCGCCGCGGGCCGGGTTCCGCCCGGACATCGAGGGGCTGCGCTCGATCGCCGTGCTGCTGGTGGTGCTCTCGCACGCGGGGCTGAGCACGTTCGCCGGCGGGTACGTCGGCGTGGACGTCTTCTTCGTGATCTCCGGCTTCCTGATCACCTCGCTGTTGATGCGCGAGCTGGCCCGGACCGGCCGGATCTCCATCGCCGGTTTCTACGCCCGCCGGGCGGTACGCCTGCTGCCGGCCTCGTCGGTGGTGCTGCTGGCCACCCTCGCCGGGTCCTGGCTGTGGTTGTCGCCGCCGCGTTCGGCGCAGTACGTCTGGGACGCGGTGGCCAGCGCGACCTACTGGGTGAACATCCGGCTGGCGGTGACCGGGACCGACTACCTGGCCGCCGAGCAGACGCCGTCGCCGTTCCAGCACTTCTGGTCGCTGGCCGTGGAGGAGCAGTTCTACCTGGTCTGGCCGCTGCTGATCCTGGCGGCGGTGGGGCTCGCGCGGCTGCTGCGGGTGCGCCCCGGCTGGACCGTCGCGCCGGCCCTGGTCCTGCTCAGCGGCGCCTCCTTCTGGCTCAGCACGACCGAGACGACCCGGAGCGCGCCGTGGGCGTACTTCGGGATGCACACCCGGGCCTGGGAGCTTGGTCTGGGCGCGCTCGTCGCCCTCGGCGCGGCCCGGCTGGCCCGGTTGCCGCGGCCGCTGGCCGCGCTGCTCACCTGGGCCGGCCTGGCCGCCGTGCTGGTCGCCGCGCTGCGCTACGACGAGTCGACCTCCTTCCCCGGCACCGCCGCCGCGCTGCCCGTGCTGGGCACCGTGGCGATCATCGGCGGCGGCTGCGCGGCGCCGCGGTTCGGCGTCGAGGCGCTGCTGCGGTACCAGCCGTGGCAGCTGGTCGGCAAGCTCTCCTACGGCTGGTACCTGTGGCACTGGCCGGTGCTGATGATCGCCCCGGTGGCGCTGCTGCTGGAGCCGAGCGTGTGGGTCAACCTGGCGCTGTCGGCGGGCGCACTGGTGCTCGCCGGGCTCTCCCTGCTGCTGGTCGAGAACCCGGTGCGGCACCGCCGCTCGCTGACCCGCCGGCCGGGTCGGGGCATCTCGCTGGGCCTGGGTCTCGGCTCGACGGTGGTCGCGGCCGCTCTCCTGGTGACCGCGTTCCCGCCGCAGCTGCCGCTGGGCCGCCCGGCCGCCGATCCGGCGACCGCCATGGCCGGCGCCGAGAACCCCGGCACCGTCCTCGCCGACCTGATGCGGGAGGCGCAGCGGACCCGCCTGATCCCGGGGAACCTCACCCCGTCGGTCACCGACGCCGACGACGACCTGCCGGTCACCTACACCGACGGCTGCCACCTGAGCTGGTCCGGCACCCGGCCGCCCGACCGGTGCTTCTACGGGGACCCGGACGCGAAGCGGACGATGGTGCTCTTCGGTGACTCGCACGCCGCCCACTGGTTCCCGGGTCTGGACGCCGCCGCGAAGCAGACCGGATGGCGGCTGCTGTCGATGACCAAGAGCGGCTGCCCGGCGACCTCCACCTCGATCTGGGTGAGCAAGCTCAAGCGCACGTACTCCGGTTGCGACAGCTGGCGTTCGGCGGCGCTCACCCGGATCGAGAAGCTCAGGCCGGAACTGGTGGTGGTGGCCTCCAGCGTCACGTACGGCCCGGCGCCGGACCAGAGCGAAGAGGAATGGACCCGGGGCTGGGACGAGGGTTGGGGGACCACCTTCTCCCGGATCTCGCAGGCGGCCGACCGGGTCGCCCTGATCGGCGAGACCCCGGTCCTGCCGATCGGGGTCCAGGACTGCCTCGCCGAGAACCCGACCCAGGTGGCCAGGTGCGCCCGGCCGAAGGCCGACGTGCTGAGCTCCCCCGAGCTGCGCGCCACCGAGCGGCGGCAGGCCGATCGCCTCGGCGTGCAGGTGGTCGACCCGGTGCCGTGGCTCTGCCCGGCGCGGTGCGCGCCGCTGGTGGGCAACGTCCTCGTCTACCACGACACGAACCACCTCACCGCGACCTTCTCCCGGCTGCTGGCGCCGTTGCTCACCCGGGAACTGCGGCTGGCCGGGACGGCCGACACCACCACCGACGGCTGACGGTCCCCCGCCGGGCACCTCGACGGGCTGCGGCGACAACCGCCTCGGCGGGGCACCGACGGGAAGCTGCTCGCCGGGTCACCGCGATCGGGAAAAAGTCAGTCTTGACTGTTTGTTTCGGGGGCGGCACGCTGTCCCCGTGCCCGCCGCATCGACCCGCGTCCCTCAGCAGCAACGCAGCCGAGCCACCCAGGCCCGGCTGCTGGAGGCGACCGTCGAGTGCCTGATCGAGCACGGCTGGTCCGGCACCACCACCACGGTCGTGGCCGCCCGCGCCGGGGTCTCCCGGGGTGCCCAGCTGCACCACTACCCGACCAAGGCCGCCCTGGTCACCGCCGCCGTCGACCACCTGGCCGAACGGCGGGCGGTGGAGCTGCGCACCGAGGCCGACGCGCTGCCCGCCGGCCCGCGCCGGCTCGACCGGGTGGTCGACCTGCTCGCCGCCGCCTTCACCGGGCCGCTCTTCGTCGCCGCCCTGGAGCTGTGGGTGGCCGCGCGCACCGACGCCGAACTGCGCGACGCGCTGGTCCCCCTGGAGGCGCGGGTCGGCCGGGAGATGCACCGCCTCACCGTCGAGCTGCTCGGTGTGGACGAACGCCGCCCGGGCGTACGCGAGGCCGTGCAGGCCACCCTGGACCTGCTACGCGGGCTCGGCGTGGCCAACCTGCTCAGCGACGACTCGGCCCGCCGCACGGCCCTGCTCGGCACCTGGAAACGCCAGCTCGTCACCCTGCTCACCCCCGACGACGACCCGCAGGACCCGCACGACCTGCACGGCCGGGCCCGCACGAGCGACCCGCACGGCTCGACCGGCCCGCGGACCACGATGGACGGCGAGCGGCACTGATCCCCTGACCGGCCCACCACCCGGAGGCACCATGGTCGACCTGACCGCACTGCTCGCGGACCTCGCCGCCGAGTCCGACCAGCTCGACGCCCTCGTCGCCCCGCTGCCTCCGCAGGGGTGGGCCCGCCCCACCCCGGCTCCCGGTTGGACGGTGGCCCACCAGATCGCGCATCTGGCCTGGACCGACCACGTGGCGCACCTCGCCGCCACCGACGCCGACGCCTTCTACGCCTCGGTCACCGCGGCGCCCGACCCGGCCCGGCTGGTCGACGACGGCGCGGAGTCCTTCCTCGCCCCGCCCGCCGAGCTGCTGGACCGCTGGCGGAACGGGCGGGCAGCGCTCGCCGCCGACCTGGCCGCCGCGCCGCCCGGCGAGAAGCTGCCCTGGTACGGCACCCGGATGTCGCCCACCTCGATGGCCACCGCCCGGCTGATGGAGACCTGGGCGCACGGTGAGGACGTCGCCGAGGCGCTCGGCCTGAGGCGTACCCCGACCGAGCGGCTGCGGCACGTCGCGCACCTCGGCTTCCGTACCCTCGGGCACGGCTTCGTCGCCCACGGCCGGGACGTGCCGGCGGCCCCGGTCCGGGTCGAACTGGCCGCGCCGGTCCCGGGCGGGGAGGTCTGGGCCTTCGGTCCGGCGGACGCCGCCGACCGGGTGACCGGGCCGGCGCTGGACTTCTGCCTGCTGGTCACCCAGCGCCGGCACCGCGCCGACCTGGCCCTGGTCGCCACCGGGCCGGTGGCCGACGAGTGGCTGGACGTGGCGCAGGCGTTCGCCGGACCACCCGGCGCGAAGCGGGCGGCCACCGCGGTGAACGAGCGCGCCGGGGTGACCCGGTGAGCGGGGTGCTGCGGGTCGGCAACGCCTCCGGCTTCTACGGCGACCGGTCCGCCGCCTGGCGGGAGATGCTCGACGGCGGCGAGCTGGACGTGCTCACCGGCGACTACCTGGCCGAGCTGACCATGCTGATCCTCGGCCGGGACCGGCTGCGCGACCCGTCGCTGGGCTACGCGAAGACCTTCCTCCGCCAGCTCGAAGGCACCCTCGGCACCGCGCTGGACCGGGGGGTGAAGATCGTGACCAACGCCGGCGGCCTGAACCCCGCCGGGTTGGCCGCCGCGATCGGCGCGCTCGCCGACCGGCTCGGCCTCCCCACCCGGATCGGGTACGTCGAGGGCGACGCCCTCCAGCGTCCCGACGCGTTGACCGCCAACGCCTACCTGGGCGCGTTCGGCATCGCGGCCTGCCTCGACGCCGGGGCGGACGTGGTGGTCACCGGCCGGGTCACCGACGCCTCCCTCGCCGTCGGGCCGGCGATCGCCCGGTTCAGCTGGGGGCGCGACGACCTGGACGCGCTGGCCGGGGCGACCGTCGCCGGGCACCTCATCGAGTGCGGGGCGCAGGTGACCGGCGGCAACTTCAGCTTCTTCACCGAGCTGCCCGACGGCGGCCACCGCCCCGGCTTCCCGATCGCCGAGCTGCACCCGGACGGCTCCTGCGTGCTCACCAAGCACCCCGGCACCGGTGGCGCGGTCACCGTGGAGACGGTCACCGCGCAGCTGCTGTACGAGGTGGGCGGCCCCGACTACCTCGGCCCGGACGTGGTGACCCGACTGGACACGGTGGAGTTGGCCGCCGACGGCCCGGACCGGGTCCGGGTCGGCGGGGTCCGCGGCACCCCACCGCCGGACACCCTCAAGGTGGGCGTGAACAACCTGGGCGGCTTCCGCAACTCGATGACGTTCGTCCTGTGCGGGCTGGACATCCCCGCCAAGGCGGCCCTGGTCCGGGGGCAGATCGAGGAGGCGGTCGGCAAGGAGGGGCTGGAGTTCACCCTGGCCCGTACCGATCACGCGGACGCGGCCGACACCGAGGCGGCGAGCGCGCTGCTGCACGTACACCTGCGCGACGGTGACAGGGCGCGGGCCGGGCGGGCCTTCTCGGCCGCCGCGGTGGAGCTGGCCCTGGCCTCCTACCCGGGCTGCACGCTGACCACCCTGCCCGGCGACGCCACCCCGTACGGGGTCTTCACCGCCGACACGGTCCCGCAGGACGCGGTCGAGCACGTCGCCGTGCTGCCCTCCGGCGAGCGGATGACGATCGCCCCGCCGCCGGTGACCTCGTCGGCGGCGCCCCGCGGACCGCAGGACCCGCCGGGCACGCCGTCGCCGGCCTCGACAAGGCGGGGGGCGTTGGGTGAGCTGGTGGGGGCGCGGTCGGGAGACAAGGGCGGCGACGCCAACCTCGGCGTCTGGGCCCGCACCGACGACACCTGGGCCTGGCTGCGCGGCTGGCTCACCGTGCAACGCCTCGCCGAACTGCTGCCGGAGACCGCCCCGCTGACCGTCGAGCGGTACGAGCTGCCGAACCTGCGCGCGGTCAACTTCGTGATCCGGGGCCTGCTCGGGCAGGGGGTGGCCGCCTCCACCCGGTTCGACCCGCAGGCCAAGGCGCTCGGTGAGCTGCTCCGCTCCCGGGTGGTCGACCTGCCCGTCGACCTGCCGGGCGGGGAGGGCGGACGGTGAGCATCGTGGACACCCCCGAGCGGCGGCAGCTGCGCGAGCTGACCCGGGCCTTCGTCACCCGGGAGGTGCTGCCGCACCTGGACGACTGGGAGCGGGCCGGTGAGGTGCCCCGGTCGCTGCACGAGACCGCCGCGAAGACCGGGCTGCTCGGCGTCGGTTTCCCCGAGTCGGTCGGCGGCAGCGGCGGCGACCTGCTCGACTCGATCGTGGTCACCGAGGAGATCATCCGTTCGGGCGGCTCGTCCGGCCTGGTGGCGGCCCTCTTCACGCACGGCATCGCGCTGCCGCACATGGTCGCCGCGGCCGGCGCCCGGCTCGGCGGCTCGCTGGGTGGCCGGCTCGGCGGCGGGCCGGCCCTCGACCAGAACCTGATCGACAGGTACGTCCGCCCGACGCTCGCCGGCACGATGATCGGCGCGCTGGCGATCACCGAGCCGGACGGCGGCTCCGACGTCGCCTCGATCCGGACCACCGCCCGCCGCCACGGCGACCACTACGTGGTGAACGGCGCGAAGACGTACATCACCAGCGGGCACCGGGCGGACTTCGTGACCACGGCGGTCTGCACCGACTTCCCGGGCAGTGGCGAGCTGACCCTGCTGGTGATCGAGAAGGGTACGCCCGGCTTCACCGTCGGACGCCGGCTGGAGAAGCTGGGCTGGCACTGCTCGGACACCGCCGAGCTCTCCTTCGTCGACTCACCCGTGCCGGTGACGAACCGGATCGGCGCGGAGAACACCGGTTTCCTGGCGATCATGCAGCACTTCGCCACCGAGCGGCTCTCCCTGGCCACGCAGGCGTACGCGACGGCGCAGCGCTGCGTGGAGCTGGCCACCCGCTGGTGCCGGGACCGGTCCACGTTCGGCCGGCCGCTGGCCAGCCGGCAGCTGATCCGGCACCGGCTGGCCGAGATGCACACCCGCGCCGAGGCGGCCCGGGCGTGCGTGCACGACGTGGCCGAATGGGTGGCCGCGGGCGAGCCGGTGGTGACCGAGGTGGCGATGGCGAAGAACGTGGCGGTGTCCGCCTGCGACTTCGTGGTCGACGCGGCCCTGCAACTGCACGGCGGCTTCGGCTACCTGCGGGACGCCGAGG
Organism: Micromonospora siamensis; assembly: GCF_900090305.1. Taxonomy (NCBI): domain Bacteria; kingdom Bacillati; phylum Actinomycetota; class Actinomycetes; order Micromonosporales; family Micromonosporaceae; genus Micromonospora; species Micromonospora siamensis. The sequence continues at coordinate 315,018 of NZ_LT607751.1, forward strand.
TGGAGCGGCACTACCGGGACGCCCGGATCCTCGGGATCGGCGGCGGCACCACCGAGATCATGAACGAGATCATCGCGAAGGGCATGGGCCTGTGAGCACACTCGACAGCGCGATCGACCCGTCCGCGCCGGCCTTCACCGCCAACCGGGAGGCGCTGCTGGAGCGCCTCGCCGAGCTGGAGGCGGAGCTGGACCGGGCCCGGGCGGGCGGCGGCGAGAAGTACGTGACCCGGCACCACAAGCGCGGCAAGCTGCTCCCCCGGGAGCGGATCGAACTGCTGCTCGACCAGGACAGCCCGTTCCTGGAGCTGTCGTCGGTGGCCGGCTACGGCACCGACTTCCCGGTCGGCGCCAGCGTGGTCACCGGGATCGGTGTGGTCGAGGGCGTGGAGTGCCTGGTGGTCGCCAACGACCCGACGGTACGCGGCGGGGCGGTCAACCCGTGGTCGCTGGCGAAGACCCGGCGGGCCGGCGAGATCGCCCTGGCGAACCGGCTGCCGATGGTCAACCTGGTCGAGTCGGCCGGCGCGGACCTGCCCACCCAGGCGGAGATCTTCATCCCGGGCGGCCGGGTGTTCCGCGACCTGACCCGGCTCTCGGCCGAGAGGATCCCCACGGTCAGCGTGGTCTTCGGCAACGCCACCGCCGGTGGCGCGTACGTGCCGGGGATGTCGGACTTCACCATCATGATCCGGGACCGGTCGCAGGTGTACCTGGCCGGGCCACCGCTGGTGAAGATGGCCACCGGCGAGGTCACCGACGACGAGTCGCTCGGCGGGGCGGCCATGCACGCGTCGAGGTCCGGCCTGGCCGACTTCCTCGCCGAGGACGAGCGGGACGGGATCCGGCTGGCCCGGCAGTGCGTACGCCGGCTGAACCGGCGCAAGCAGGGCCCGCCGCCGCGTACCGCCTTCCCCGCGCCGCCGAAGTACGACCCGGAGGAGCTGCTCGGCATCGCCAGCGCCGACCTCAAGGTGCCGTTCGACCCGCGCGAGGTGCTGGCCCGGGTGCTGGACGGCAGCGAGTTCGACGAGTTCAAGCCGAACTACGGGACCGCGCTGGTCACCGGCTGGGGCGAGCTGCACGGCTATCCGGTCGGCGTGCTGGCCAACGCCCGGGGCGTGCTGTTCAGCGAGGAGGCGCAGAAGGCGGCCCAGTTCATCCAGCTCGCCAACGCCGCCGACACCCCGCTGGTCTTCCTCCAGAACACCACCGGCTACATGGTCGGCACCGAGTACGAGCAGCGCGGCATCATCAAGCACGGCGCCCTGATGATCAACGCGGTGTCGAACTCGAAGGTGCCGCACCTGACGGTCAACCTGGGCGCCTCCTACGGCGCCGGCAACTACGGCATGTGCGGCCGGGCGTACGAGCCGAGGTTCCTGTTCACCTGGCCGAACGCCAAGTCGGCGGTGATGGGTCCGGCGCAGCTGGCCGGGGTGCTGTCGATCGTGGCCCGGCAGGCCGCCGCGGCCCGGGGACGCGAGTACGACGAGGACTCCGACGCCGCGATGCGGATGATGGTCGAGCAGCAGATCGAGTCCCAGTCCGGGGCGCTGTTCCTGTCCGGCCGGCTCTACGACGACGGGGTGATCGACCCCCGGGACACCCGTACCGTCCTCGGGCTCTGCCTGTCGGCGATCCACAACGGACCGGTGAGGGGCGCCGACGGCTTCGGCGTCTTTCGAATGTGAGCGCGAGGAACGCAGCGAAGCGGAGTCCCGCAGTCGCGAACGAAAGGCAGGCTCAGTGATCACGAGACTATTGGTCGCCAACCGGGGGGAGATCGCCCGCCGGGTCTTCGCCACCTGCCGGGCGCTCGGCGTGCAGACCGTCGCCGTGTACTCCGACGCGGACGCCGGGGCGCCCTTCGTCGCCGACGCCGACCAGGCCGTCCGGCTGCCGGGGAACACGCCAGCCGAGACGTACCTGAGGATCGGGCTGATCCTGGACGCGGCCCGCAAGACCGGCGCGGACGCCGTGCACCCCGGCTACGGCTTCCTCGCCGAGAACGCCGAGTTCGCCCAGGCCGTGACCGATGCCGGGCTGACCTGGGTGGGCCCGTCGGCCAAGGCGATCGCCGCGATGGGCGACAAGGTGGCGGCGAAGGCGCTGCTCGCCGACGCGGGGGTGCCGATGCTCCCCACCTGGACCGACGCCGACCAGGTCACCGACTACCCGGTGCTGGTCAAGGCGTCCGCCGGTGGCGGTGGCCGCGGCATGCGGGTGGTCCGCGACGCCGCCGGGCTGGCCGAGGCCGTGGCCTCCGCGCGCCGCGAGGCGGCCGCGGCGTTCGGTGACGGCACGGTCTTCATCGAGCGGTACGTCGAGCGCGGCCGGCACGTCGAGGTGCAGATCTTCGGCGACGGCCACGGCACGGTGCTGGCCCTCGGCGAGCGGGACTGCTCGATCCAGCGCCGGCACCAGAAGATCGTCGAGGAGGCCCCGGCGGTCCTCGACCCGGGACTGCGGGAGCGGCTGCACGCCGCGGCGGTGGCCGCCGGCCGGGCCGTCGAGTACGTCGGCGCGGGCACGGTCGAGTTCCTGCTCGCCCCGGAGGGCGAGTTCTTCTTCCTGGAGATGAACACCCGCCTCCAGGTGGAGCACCCGGTCACCGAGGCGGTCACCGGGCTGGACCTGGTCCGGCTGCAACTCCTGGTCGCCGAGGGTGAGCCGCTGCCGCTGGCGGCGACCCCACCGGCCGACGGGCACGCCATCGAGGTACGCCTCTGCGCCGAGGACCCGGCCCGGGGGTTCCGCCCGGCCACCGGCACCCTGCACCGGTTCTCGATCCCCGGGGTGGCCGGCGGGTTCACCCCGCTGCGCGGGCTCCGGCTCGACTCGGGCGTCACCGACGGCTCGACGGTCAGCGTGCACTACGACTCGATGCTGGCGAAGCTGGTCGCCTGGGCGCCCACCCGGGCCGAGGCGGCCCGGGCCCTGGCCGGCGCGCTGGCCCGGGCCGAGCTGCACGGGGTGGCCACCAACCGGGACCTGCTGGTCCGGGTGCTGCGCAGCCGGGAGTTCGGCGCGGCGGAGGTGGACACCGGCTTCCTGGACCGGCACGAGGAGGTCTTCGCCCCGCTGCTCCCCGCCGGACAGCTGCCCCTGGCCGCGCTGGCGGCGGCGCTGGCCTCGGCGGCCGGCCGCCGGTCGACCGCCCCGGTGCTCGCCGGCCTCCCCTCGGGCTGGCGCAACGTGCCGGCGTTCCCGCAGGTGACCCGCTTCGCCGGGACCGGCGGGGGCGAGGTCGAGGTGCGCTACCGGCTGGACCGGGCCGGCGCGCTCGCCGAGTGGTCCGTGGAGCCGGCTGCGGGTGCCGCGGCACCGGTCGACCGGGTCAACGCCGGTGGGCCGGGCGGGTCGACGACGGGCAACGAGGCCCGGCCCGACGACGCCCCGACCGTCGTCCTGGCCGAGGCGGCCCCGGACCGGGTGGTGCTCGACGTCGACGGGGTGCGGCGGCTGTTCCGCGTACACCGGGCGGGGTCGGAGGTCTTCGTGGACGGTCCGGACGGGGCGGCGAGCCTCACCGAGCTGCAGCGTTTCCCGCTGCCCACCGCGGAGCTGGCGGCCGGGTCGCTGCTCGCGCCGCTGCCCGGGGCGGTGACCCGGGTGCACGTCGAGGTCGGCCAACGGGTCGCCGCCGGTGACCTGCTGCTGACCCTGGAAGCGATGAAGCTCGAACACCCCGTGCTCGCCCCGACCGACGGGGTGGTCGCCGAGCTGCCCGTGCCGGCCGGCGGCCAGGTCGAGACGGGCGCCGTGCTGGCCGTGGTCAACCCCCTTGAGGAGGCATCGTCATGAACTTCGACCTCAGCCCGGAGCAGGACCAGCTCCGCGACGCCGTCCGGGCGCTCGGCCGGAAGTACGGCCACTCCTACTTCGTGCAGAAGGCGAAGTCCGGCGGGCACACCGACGAGCTGTGGCACGAGGCCGGCCGGCTCGGCTACCTCGGGGTCAACATCCCCACCGAGTACGGCGGCGGGGGCGGCGGCATCACCGAGCTGGCCATCGTCTGCGAGGAGCTGGCCGCGGCGGGCTGCCCGCTGCTGCTGCTGGTGGTCTCCCCCGCCATCGCCGCCACGGTGATCCACAAGCACGGCACCGAGGAGCAGCGCAAACGGCACCTGCCCGGCCTCGCCGACGGCTCCCAGAAGATCGTCTTCGCGATCACCGAACCGGAGGCCGGCTCGAACTTCCACCGGCTCGGCACGGTGGCCCGCCGGGACGGCGACGACTGGCTGCTCTCCGGCCGCAAGGTCTACATCTCCGGCGTCGACGAGGCCGGGCACGTGCTGGTCGTCGCGCGCACCGAGGACGCCGCCTCCGGCAAACTCAAGCCGGCCCTGTTCATCGTGCCGACCGACGCGCCCGGCCTGGACAAGTCCAGGCTGGACATGGAGATCCTCTCCCCGGAGAACCAGTTCCTGCTCTTCCTGGACGACGTGCGGCTGCCCGCCGACGCGCTGGTCGGCGAGTCCCTGGACGCCGGCCTGCCGGCCCTGTTCGCCGGCCTCAACCCGGAGCGGATCACGGTCGCCGCGATGGGCGCGGGCACCGGCCGGTACGCCATCGAGCGGGCCTCCGAGTACACGGCGACGCGCACGGTCTGGGGCGGCCGGTCGATCGGCTCCCACCAGGGCGTGGCGCACCCGCTCGCGCACGCGGCGGTCCAGGTGGAACTCGCCCGCCTGATGATCCACAAGGCGGCGGCCCTCTACGACGCCGGTCGCGACCTGGAGGCCGGGGTCGCCGGCAACATGGCCAAGTACGCCTCCGGCGAGGCCGCCGCGCTGGCCGTGGACACCGCCGTGCAGGCGCTCGGCGGGGCCGGCATGACCACCGAGTACGGGGTGGCCACCCTGCTCGGCGCGGTCCGGGCCGGCCGGATCGCCCCGGTCAGCCGGGAGATGATCCTGAACTTCGTCGCCCAGCACATCCTCGGCCAGGAGAAGTCGTACTGACCGTCGGTCCTCGCCCGGCTGAGGCGCCGCGGTCAGCGGACCGCGCGGCAGGCCGCGTCGATCCGGTGCACCGGGCGCACCCGCCGGCCCAGCCCCTCCAGCAGCGAGTCCTCCACGTGGAAGTCGCGGATCCGCAGCCGGTGCCGGGGCAGCTCCTCCTCGCTCGGGCAGAGCACCTGGGCGCGCACCTGACCGGTCGGCACGTACCGCACGCCACCGCGTTCCTGGAGCAGCACCATGCTCACGTCGTCGGTGGTCACCACGTGGCCGCGGATGTCCTCCGTGACCCCCGGGGCCGACTCGACGGTGGTCACGGTCAGCGGGAGCACCGGGGTGCCGATCACCGGCAGCGCCGCCCAGACCAGGGTGGCCAGCACCGCCGCCTCCGTGACGGAGGCCAGCGGCCGGACCACCGCCCCCGGCAGCGGGCCGGTGATCGCCAGGGCCAGCAGCGGCGGGGCGGAGAGCAGCAGCAGCGCCAGCCACTCCCGCTGGTCCACGGCGTCGGCCAGGGTGGGCGCGAGCAGCCACGCGTACCCGCCGAGGAGGCCGACCAGCAGCAGCGCCCGGGGCACCCGCTGCTCGTGCAGCCGCGCCGGGGTGAGCTGGAAGGCGGCCACGAACGCCGGGACCAGCAGCGGCAGGTAGAGCAGCTGCCAGGTGACCAGCGCGAGCAGGAAGCTGGCCACCGCGAACCAGGCCGGGGTGACGTCCACCCAGCGGGCGAAGAGCGGCCGGCGGACGGTCGGCGGCATCCGGTCCACGCTGACCCGCAGCACCGCGCCCAGCGCGAACGTCGCCACCAGCCCGGTGGAGAGCAGCCGGGCCGCCGTGGTGAGGAAGCCGGCGAGCAGGTTCACCGTGCCGACGTTCGCCACCAGCAGCAGCGTCGTCTGGAGCTCCCCGCCCGCCTCCACGCCGAGCCGCAGCACCGAGAAGATGGCCGGCACACCGACCACCGCCGTCCAGAACGACTGGCTCGCCCGGGCCTTGCGCTCCGCCGGGTCCCGGACCGCCGGCACCGGGCCGGCCGGGCGGCCCTCCTCGGTGACGGCGGCGCTCATCTCGTCGGCGCCTTGTCGTCGAAGTCCACCAGCTTCGGTACGCCCAAGGGCTGCGGCTGCGACTTGTCGGCCTTCAACCACGGCCCGAGGGTCCGGTTGTACGCGGTCAGCCAGGGACTGCTGATCCCGTTACGCCCCTGGAGGTAGCTCTTCTGAAGGGCGAAGGCGACCAGGTCGCGCAGGGCCGGATCGCCGATCGGCACCCCGATGCCGAGCAGCTCGCTGGTGCCGAAGGGCATGTCGACGATCTCGAAGTCCTTCGGGTACTGGGAGAGGAAGCCGGCGAGGATCGTCTCGTCCGAGCTGACCGCGTCGTACCGGCCGGCGCGGATGCCGTTGACGCAGTCCCCGACCTCCTTCACCACGTACGCCTTGACGTCGTGCTTCTCCAGCTCGGCCTCGGTGGTGGAGCCCCCGCTGGTGCAGATCCGGTACTCCGGCCGGCGCAGGTCCTCGATGGTGCGGATCCGGTCCTTGAGCCGGACCGGCACCATCACCTCCTGGGTGGTGACGAAGTACGGCCCGGCGAAGCTGACCAGCTTCTCCCGGTCCTCGGTCATCGAGAAGCTGGAGACCACCAGGTCGACGACGCCGCCCTGGAGGGCGGGGATCCGGTCCTCGGTGGCCAGCGACACCCACTCGATCCGCTGGTCCCCGGCGAAGCCCAGGTAGGAGGCGATGTAGCGGGCGATCTCCACGTCGAACCCGACGTGCACGCCGTTGCGCAGCTCACCCATCAACGGCTCGGTGGTCGCCACCCCGATCCTGATCTTCGCCTGGCCGTCGACGTGCGACTCGCGGAGCTTGTCCAGCACCGACGGCAGCGGCGGATCCCGCCGGTTGTCGCAGCCGGCCGCCGCGGCCAGGGTCAGGGTCAGGGCCACCGCGAGGGTGGTGGCGACCGACCGGAGCCGGTGCCGGGAGGTGACGTCGTTCATCGGGTTACCTCGCTGACGATCACGGCCTGCGGGACACCGAGGGTAGCCGGTCCGGGCCATCTCCGTGGCCACCCGCCGGGCCGCCGGTCACTCCACCGTGGAGACGGGCGTACGGCTGATCGTTGTCGGACATCCACCGCGGCGTGCTGACGTTCCGGCGGACGCCTCGCACCGATGCGCGGGTTGACACGTTGCGCTGTCGGGCAATGCTGGACCGGTGAGGCGATTCCCGATGAAGGCACGTACGCGAGCGGTCGTCGCGGCCCTGTGCGCGGTGGGCCTGCTGGTGGTTCTCGTCGCCGGCCGCCCGCGCGGCATCCTGGCGGTGGGGCTGGCGCTGCTCTGCGTCCTGCTGGGCATGGTCGCGGCCATGGCGGTGACGGCGGCGCGGCACGGTGACGACCGCGGACCGGTCGAGCCGACCCCGGCCGGTCAGCCGAGGACCGGGCTGTACGGGGTGGACGCCGACACGTTGGAGACCCTCGACAACGAGGAGGCCGTCCGCGCCCTGCGGGAACGGTACCGCCGGCTGGACGGGCTCAACGACCGGTGAGCGTCGGCGACTGCAGCGCGTCGACGCCCCGCCCGGCCAGGCACCGGTAGGTGCGGTCGGTGTCCGCCCCGCTGGGCGGCAGCACCTCCAGACGCCATCCGGTCGGATAGCCGATCCCGCTGGTCAGCCGGAAGGTGACCGGGCTGCACACCCGGCGTACCCCCGGGTCGGCGCTGATCGTGGCGTGCGCCGCCCCGATCAGCGCGGTCGGCAGCTCGCCCTCGGCGTAGGTCTCCCAGGTGTGCCGGCCGTCGCACGGCAGCCGGACCGCCTCGGCCCGGGTGCCGCGCACCCGGACCGGTCCGAAGCATTCCAGCCCCGGCGCGCAGCTGGCACCGGCGGGCAGCTTCACCGCGGTCGGCCCGCAACCGGGTAGCCCGGCGGCCCCGGCCGACGGGGTGACCGACCCGCCGGCGGTCGGGGTGGGGGCGGTGACCGACGGCGCCGGGCTGGCCACCCAGGCTCCGGCGCTGGCGGAGGCGGCCAGCGCGAGCACGCCGACGGTGCCGAGGAACCAGCGCCGCCGCCACCGGCGATGCCGCTCCTCGCCCCGGGGGCGGCCCCGGTCGCCGGCGCCGGACGTCGGCACGGTGGGGTGGCCGTCCTCGGCCGGCGGCCGGGGCCCGGTCCAGCCGGTGGTCGGCCCGCCGGACGTCCGGGTGCCGTGGGTGGCGATCGACGTCGGGGTGCCGTAGGTCCGGCCCCCGAGGGTGGGGCCGCCGGACGTCGGTGGGCGGAACGTGGGACCGCCGGAGGTGGGGGCGCCGCTGATCGGTGCGCCGCTGATCGGGTGGGCCGGGCCGGCGAGCGGCAGGGCGGCCAGCAGGTCACGCAGCTCGACCGCGGAGGGGCGGTCCTCCGGATCGTTCGCCATGCCGGCCCGGAGCACGTCGACCAGCTCCTCCGGCACCCCGGGCAGGCCCGGGATCGGCTGGTGGAACATCTCCAGCACGGTCACCAGGCTGGGGTTGCGCTCGGACTGCCAGCGCGGCGGCCGGCCGTGCATCACCGCGTAGAGCGTCGCGCAGAGCGCGTAGACGTCGACGGCCGGCGACGGTGGGCTGTGGCTGAACATCTCCGGCGGCGCGTACGCCGGGGTCAGCACCTCCAGGGTCACCGAGGCGTCGCGCACCTCGGCGAGCACGGCCAGCCCGAAGTCGGCCAGCACCGCCGGGTTGAAGTGCGAGTGGAGGATGTTGGCCGGCTTGACGTCGCGGTGCAGCACCCCGGCCGCGTGCGAGTGGGCGAGCGCGTCGGCGATCTTGATCCCGAGGTCGCGGGCCTCCGCGGCGTCCAACGGCGAGGTCCGCATCCGCTCGGCGTACGACCCGTCGCACAACTCCATGATCAGGTAGGGGTGCTGGTCCACGGTGACCCCGACGTCGAAGAGGTCCACCACGTGCGGGTGCGACGACATCCGGCCGGCGGCCCGCGCCTCGCGCAGGAAGCGGGCCTGGTCCCGCTCGCTGTCCAGGGTGCGGTTCTCGACCTTGACCGCCACTTCACGCCCGACGGAGATCTGCGTGGCCCGGTAGACCGTGGCGTAACCGCCCCGGGCAAATACCTCCAGATCGGTCAGACCGGGCACGATGGGCAACCGGAGGGCGCCGGGCGGGGTGTCGGTCACAGCTTCGAAAATACCCAATGGACCGGGCGGGTCATCCGACCGCGTCGGCCGACGGGGTCGACCCCGCGCCGCCCGCGGGCCGGCCCGGTGCGCCGACGGCCTCGCCCGGCGGCGCGCTCGTGGTCGGGTCGGACAGGTCGCCGGTGGGCGGGCGGCGGGCGTCCCACCACAGGCCCACCGCGGTCGCCACGGCGCCCAGCCCCTCCCAGAGCGCCACCCCGAAGAACCGGCCCGGCGCCACGTCGGCCAGCACCGCGATGCTGAACACGGTGAACGTCACCAGGCGGAAGAAGACGGTGAACCGGAAGAAGGACCGCCACTCGGTGGCCGTGGCCAGGAGGTAGTAGACCCCCATGTTGAACGACGCCATCGAGGACGCCATCAGGAACGTGCCGGTGTAGTCGCCCGGCCCGCGCTCGGCCGGCACCTGGAAGCCGAGCAGGCGCAGCTGCGCCTCCGGCCAGACCAGTCCGAACGCGCCGAGCAGCACCGCCAGCACGCCGAAGACCGCGATCGTCCAGCCCGCGCCGGACCGCGGCAGCCTCATCCGTTCCTCCCCCGCCCGTCGGCCCGCACTGTGGATGGCCGCTCCCGAGGGGACACGCTAGCCGCCACCCCCGACGCCCACATCCCCGAAACCGTCAGTCCTGTCCCCCGCCTCCGGTCCCGGACCCCACCTCCGGTCTCCGGTCGCCCCACTTCCGCTCCGGCGCGACATCCCGCAACCCGGGCCACGCGACCGGAATGCACCGGCGGGCGGGGGCGGTCAGACGGGGGCGGGGGCGAGCCGGGCACGCAGCGCGTCGGCGGCGGCCCGCTCACTGGCCTGCTCGGTCGCGTACGCCAGCCGGACGGCCTCCTCGGCGCAGGACAGCGCCTCAGCGGACCGGCCGGCGGCGGCGAGCGTCTCGGCCAGCACGCTCGCCGCGACCACCTGACTGCGGACGTCCTCGGCCGGCGCCTCGACCGCCCGACGCGCCCAGTCCAGCGCCTGTTCGGGCTGGCCGTGGGCGAGCAGCGCGGACGCGTACCGGGCCATCGTCTGGCGGCGGGAGAAGAGCAGCGACGGGGTGTTCGCGGCGGCGGTGGCCACCGGGGCAAGCAGACCGACGGCGGTCGCCGGATCGCCCGCGGCCAGTCGGGCGGTGGCGAGCAGCACCCGGGGGCCGACCTGGGCGGGGGCCTGCGGGTTGTGCGGCTCGACGGCGGTCAGCACGGCCCGGGCGGCCTGCTCGGCGGTCTCGCAGTCACCCATGTCCAGCGCCACGAAACCGCGCAGCGTGCCGGCCATCCCGGTGAGCAGCGGGTGCGAGGTGCGCGACGCGTACGACAGGGCATCGGTGAGCAGGTCAGCGGCGTGTTCCGGCTCGCCGAGCCCGCGCGCGACCACCCCGCGGACGACCAGGGCGAAGCCGCGCCCCCAGTCGTCGGAGACCTCGGCGAAGTCCCGGTACGCCCGACGGGCCGCCCGGTCGGCGTCGCCCAGCTCGCCCAGCTCGGCGGTGGCGAACGCCTTCACGGCGCGCAGCGTGCCCACCGCCCAGGCCTCGCCGACCCGCTCGCCGAAGGGCAGGAACACCTCGGCCATCCGGCACGCCTCGCGGAGCCGGCCGGCGAGCAGCCGGGCGAAGGCGGTGGTGCCGCGCAGCCAGGCCCGCCCGTACGGGTCCTTCAGCTCGGCGAAGAGCCGGGCGGCCCGGCCGAGCACCGCGTCGGTGCCGGCGAAGTCGCCGCGGGTGGTGGTCACCCAGGCCAGGTTCTGCAACGACCAGGCCTGCCCGCGCGGGTCCTGCGCGGCGAGGCTGACCTGGTAGGAGGCGGCGAGCCGGCTGCTGGCCTGGCCGAGCCGGCCGGCGACGAAGTCGGCCATGCCGAGCCGGCGCATCGCGGAGGCCCGCAGGGTGGGCAGCTCACCCTCGGTGGCCACCTGCAACGCCTCCTGCCAGCAGGTCACCGCGCGGGTCTGGTCGCCGAGCGCCTGGTGAGCCTGGCCGGCGAGGAGCAGGGCGCTGACCCGGGTGGCCGCCTCGTCGCCGGCGTTGGCGGCGATCTTCTCGGCGTAGGCGAGCGCGTCGGTGGGGCGGCCGACCTGGAGCAGGGCGCGGGCGTGCACCACCCGGTCGGCCGGGGGCACCCCGTCGCGGGCCAGCTCGGCGGCGCGTTCGGCGTACTCGATGGCCAGGGCGGGCTCGCCGGCCTGGAGCGACCGGCGGGCGGCCCGGCCGAGCGCGGCCACGCCCAGCGGGGCGACGGTACGCGCGGACGCGTCCGGTCGCAGCTTGACCGCGTCGGCGAGCACGGCGGCCCGCTCCACGTGCTCCGCGACGAAGTCGTCCCGGGCGGCGTCGGTGAAGCCGCCCGGGCCGGCGGCGCCGGGAACCGGGGTGCCGCCGGAAGCCTCGCCGGGGCCGACCGCCCAGCGGGCCAGGGCGGCGTGCCGCTCGGCCGTCTCGGCCTTGCTGACCCCGGCGTACGCGGCCTCCCGCATCAGCGGGGTGGCGAACGCGTACCCGGTGCGGGTGCGGTGCAGCATCCGGCGTTGCAGCAGCTCCTCGACGGCACGTTCCAGCTCGACGGCGGCCACCGCCGCGGGCCGGCCGTCCCGCCCGGTCCGCTGCTCGCGCAGCGCCTCCAGCGCGCCGTTGGGCACGGCGTCGCCGACCACGGCGGCGTCGCGGAGCACCGAGCGGGCGTCGACCGGCAGCGCGTCGATCCGGGCGGCGAGCACGGCGGCCAGGTCACGGGAGAGCAGCCGGCTGCCCAGTGAGCCGGGGGCGAGCCGCCATCCGCCGGTGGTGCCCCGGCCCGGCCCGACGGTCAGCGCGCCGCGCTCCATCAGCAGGGTGACCAGTTCGGCGAGATAGAAGGGGTTGCCCTGGGCGGTGGCGAGCAGCCGGTCCGCGTCGCCCTGGGGCAGCTTCCCGCCGGCCAGGTAGGTGGTGAGCAGCCGGGCGGCGTCCGCGCCGCGCAGCGGCGGCAGGGCGTGCACCTCGGCGTCCGCGACCCGGGTGAGCGCCCCGGCGGTACGCACCAGCTCCGGGCGGCCCAGCAGCATCACCAGCACCGGCCCGCTGAGCCGGGACAGGGTGACGCCCAGCGCCCTGATGGTCTCGGCGGTGGCGTCGTGCAGGTCGTCCACGACGATCACCAGGGGCGCCTCGGTGGCCAGGTCGCTGAGCAGCTCGGCGACGGCGTTCGGCACGGCCTCGGCGTCGGCCGGCGGGGTGGCCGTGGCGCTCCACTCGCCGTTGTCGGTGGCGGTGCCGTGCGCGGCGGGCAGTTCGGCGTACCCGAGCAGGGCGAGCAGCTGCTCGGTGGCGAGCGCGACGGGCTGGCCGCGCAGCCGGCCCAGCCGTTGGCTCAACCGGCGGAGCCGTTCCTCGACGGCGGGCCGGGTGAGCGCGGTGGCCGGGTCGTTGGGCAGGCCGGTGGCGGCGCGGACCAGGTCGGCGAGGGGGGCCAGGCGGCGTCGCTCACCGAAGGCGGCGCAGCGGACCGAGAGCACCCGGGCGCCGGTGTGCGCGGCGTACCGGCCGGCCCCGACGTCGTAGCCGGCGGCGAGGCGTTCCACCTCGGCGGCGAAGCGGGACTTGCCGATCCCGGCCTCGGCGGTCATCAGCAGCACCCGGGGCTCGCCCCGGTCGATCACCTCGGCGAGCCGGCCGGCGACCCGGCCGATCTCGGTCTCCCGGCCGACGAAGGGCGCCTCGTCGCCGAGCCCGGACCGGGTGCCCGGCGCGTCCAGGAGGCCGAGCAGCTCGTACGCCTCGACCGGCTCGCGCTTGCCCTTGAGCCGCAGCGGGCGCAGCGCCCGCCAGGAGGCGACGTGCCGGGTGGCGGCGGAGGTGCGTGCGCCGCCGTAGACGGCGCCGACGGCGGCGGCGTCGGCGAGCCGGGCGGCGGTGTTGACCGTGTCGCCGATGACCGTGTACTCGATCGCGGCCTGGATGCCGGCGATCACGTCGCCGGTGTTCAGCCCGACCCGCAGGCCGAGCGGCGCGCCGCCGCCGCGTTCGTCGTCGAGGACCCGGCGGACGGCCCGCTGCATGGACAGCGCGGCCCGCACGGCGCGTTCGGCGTCGTCCTCGTGGGCGACGGGCGCGCCGAAGACGGCCATGATCCCGTCGCCGGTGAGCTTGTCGACGTGCCCGCCGAAGGTCTTGACCGCGCCCGCCAGGGCGGCCAGCACCCGGTCGGTGACGGCGCCGACCCGTTCCGGGTCGAGATCCTCGGACCAGGAGGTGAAGTCGGAGAGGTCGCCGAAGAGCACGGTGACCACCCGCCGTTCGGCGGCGGGCAGGGTGGCGGCGGCCGGCAGCGCGGCCCCGCAGTTGTGGCAGAACCGGGCGCCGGGCACGGCGACGGTCCCGCAGACCGGGCAGGTCACGGCTGCTCCACCCCGAGGTACGCGAGCTGGGCCCGGACGGACCACTCGGCGGCCCACCACAGCGACCGGTCGACGTCGGCGTAGACCCGGGCGACCACCTCGGGCGCGGTGGTCGCACCCTCGGCCACCGCCGCCCGGACCTGGTCGAGCCGGGCCCGCCGGTGGGCCAGGTAGAACTCCGCCGCCACGCCGCAGTCGGCCAGCGCCGGGCCGTGTCCCGGGAGCGCCGGGATCCCGGTGTACGTCGAGAGCAGCTCCAGGCTCGACAGGTAGTCCCCGAGGTGCCCGTCCGGGTGGGCGACCACGGTGGTGCCCCGGCCCAGGATGGTGTCGCCGGTCAGGACGACCCGCTCGTCGCCGCACCGGACCAGGAAGCAGACCGAGTCGGCGGTGTGCCCCGGGGTGCTGATCAGGTCGATCTCCAGCCCGTCGAGGCCGAAGTGCTCGCCCGGCTCGGTCAGCGGGTCACCGCCGATGGTGTGCGCCGGGTCGGCGGCGAGGACGTGCCGGCCGCCCAGCAGCTCGCTGAGCCGGGGCGCGCCCTCGGTGTGGTCCGGGTGCCCGTGGGTGATCAGCACGAAGCCGACCGGCTCGTACGCCGCGATCGCGGCCAGGTGCGCCTCGTCGGCCGGGCCGGGATCGACCACGACCGCGTGCTCCGCGCCGGGGGCGCGCAGCAGCCAGGTGTTGGTGCCGTCGAGGGTCATCGGACCCGGGTTCGGTGCCCGCAGCAGCGTCACCCAGTCCGGCAGCTCGTCGGCGAGTGCCGCCGCCGGCGCCGTCACATGCCCGCCCATGGCTGCGATCGTACGACCCTGCCGGCAACTCCCCGCGATCTTGCGCGGCCGGCCCGGCTTTCGTGCCCGTTCAGGGCTTTCGTCGGGCCGCCCGGGGCAAGATCGCGGGGACGGAGGGTGACGGCGGGGTCAGGCGACCTCGACGATGACCTCGACCTCGACCGGCGAGTCCAGCGGCAGCTCGGAGACGCCGACGGCGCTGCGGGCATGCCGGCCGGCCTCACCGAAGACGGCTCCGAACAGGTCGGACGCGCCGTTGATCACGCCGGGCTGGCCGGTGAAGCCGGGCGCGCTGGCCACGAATCCGGTCAACTTGACGATCTTGATGACGTTCTCCAGGCCGACCAGCGAGTCGACCGCAGCCATGGCGTTCAGCGCGCACCGCTGCGCCAGGTCCTTGGCCTGGTCGGCGGAGACGCCCGCGCCCACCTTGCCGGTGGCGAGCAGCTTGCCCTCGGCCATCGGCAGCTGACCGGAGACGTACACGTGCTGCCCGGACTGCACCGCCGGCACGTAGCTGGCGACCGGCGGCACCACGTCGGGCAGGGTCAGGCCGAGCTCGGCCAGCTTCGCGTGAGGTCCGTTGCTCATGCCGCCCCCTCGCTGCGCTCGGTGGCGCCATGAGGCACCGACGCGCTGAGCCCGATGATTCGCTCGCTGCGCTCGCTCATGGTGCTCAGCCCTTCGGCCGCTTGAGGTAGGCCACCAGCTGCTCCGGGTTCGGACCGGGCACCACGGAGACCAGCTCCCAGCCGTCCTCGCCCCAATTGTCGAGGATCTGCTTGGTCGCGTGGACCAGCAGCGGGACCGTGGCGTATTCCCACTTCTGCATCGGTGGAAGGCTCCCTTGCCTGACGTGGACTGTTCCGACGACAGCCTACGGTCCGGTGGCCGGGCGGGGTGCGGGACGCTGCTCGGGCGGCACCGGCAGCTCCCCGCAGCTGCCCTTGTGGTCGTACGGCTGGGGGCAGCGGGAGCGGTCGGGCAGCGGCAGGTCGCAGAAGACCCGGTGCCGGTTGTTCTGGTCGTCGGCGGTGGAGACGGTGGTCTCGCCGGCGTCGAGTTCGGGCAGGAAGCCCAGCGACACCGCCACCGTGCCGGCCAACGCGGTCGCCGCGGCCAGGTCGGCCACCCGGATCTGGAGGTGGATGACGTAGCCGGGCTCCTCGTCCTCCCGGCCGCGGCCGGCGGGCCAGGGCAGCCCGCGCAGCACCTCGGCGGCCGGCTCGGCGCACCGCCGGTACGACCGCTCGTTGTAGGGCCCCTCCGTGGCGGCCGCACCTCGCCGGGAGCGGTCCCCGGACGGGAAGTGGGCTCGAGGGATGTTGTCCGCGTCGCGCATGCGCTGCCTCCGGCGTCGTACCTGTCGAACTGGCCGTCCGGAGCGGCGTCGCCGCCGGACCGGTCCCCCCACCGGCCCAGAATGTAGGTCTGATTCCCGACAAGACGGCACAGGACGCGCACGGACGATCACTTCGAGTCACATATGCGACAGATAACCGGCCAGCGCCGGGGAGCGCGGAGGATCGCCGACCCCCCGCACCCGGTCCATCGACGGATACCCTTCCCGGGTGAGCCACGCACCGATCGGCGCCGCCGGGCCGGCGCAGCACGCTGCCGCCCCGCCGCCGGTCGGCCGGCGACCCCGCGGCCGGCTGATCGCCTCCCTCGCGCTCGTCGCCGCCCTGCTGCTCTGCGGGGGCGGTGGCACCGCCGCGTTCCTGACCCTGCGGAACACCGAGGACGGCACCGGGGCGACCGAGCCGGCGGTCGCCGTCGACGACTTCCTCACCGCCGTCTACCAGCAGCGCAGCGTGTCCCGGGCAACCGCGCTGGTCTGCTCGTCGAGCCGCGACGAGAAGCGGATCGCCGCCAAGGTCGCCGAGGTCCAGCGGTACGTCGACACCTACCGTGAGCCGCGGTTCCGGTGGACCACCCCGAAGGTGGACAACGAGACCGGCGACCGGGCGACCGTCACCACCAAGGTCACCGTGACCACCGCGGACGAGCGGGTCGCCGACCAGGACCTGCGGTTCACCGTGGTCCGGAAGACCGGTTGGTGGGTCTGCGAGGTCGGCTGACCCGCCGGGGTGGATAGGCTCGACGGGTGCGAGCAGCTGAGCGGCCGGCCGACCCGGCCGGTACGGGATGGCCGGCGCGCCTCCACGTGGTGACCGGCAAGGGTGGCACCGGCAAGACCAGCGTGGCGGCGGCGCTGGCCCTGGCGCTGGCCGCCGGTGGGCGGCGCACGCTGCTGGTCGAGGTGGAGGGGCGGCAGGGCATCGCCCAGCTCTTCGGCGTCGACCCGCTGCCCTACGAGGAGCGGCACCTCACCGACGCCCCGGGCGGCGGGGAGGTACGGGCCCTGGCGGTGGACGCCGAGGAGGCCCTCCTGGAATACCTCGACATGTTCTACAAGCTCGGCGCGGCCGGCCGGGCGCTGCGCAAGTTCGGCGCCATCGACTTCGCCACCACGATCGCCCCCGGCCTGCGGGACGTGCTGCTCACCGGCAAGGTCAAGGAGGCCACCACCCGTACGACCGGCCAGCGTCGGGCGTACGACGCGGTGGTGCTCGACGCGCCGCCGACCGGGCGGATCGGCCGCTTCCTCAACGTCACCGCCGAGACGGCCCGGCTGGCCAAGGTGGGTCCGATCAAGAGCCAGAGCGAGGGCGTCTCGGCGCTGCTGCGCTCCCCGATCACCGCCGTGCACGTGGTGACGCTGCTGGAGGAGATGCCGGTCCAGGAGACCGTCGACGCCATCGCCGAGCTGACCACGCTGGGGTTCCCGGTCGGCCGGGTGATCGTCAACGCGACCCGGGAGCCGCTGCCGGCGGGTCGGGCGGTCACCCGGGACGAGCTGGAGCGGGGCCTGCTCGCCGCCGGCCTGCCGGCGGACCGGGCCACCGTGCGGGGCCTGCACGCCGAGGCGCGGGACCAGGCGGTCCGCCGGGAGCTGGAGGAGACGCTCCGGGCCGACCTGACCGAGTTGGGGCGGCCGGTGACCGAGCTGCCGCTGCTGCCGGACGGGGTCGACCGGGCCGGGCTGGCGACGCTCGCGGAGGCCCTCGTCCGGGCGGATTGACTCACACCTGCGGTCGGCACGGCGCGCGACGCCGGACGGCCCGATACGCTCGATTGGTGCCTTCCGAAGACGCGGCGCCGCAGCTGGACGTCGACCAGATCCTCGCCGACCCCGGCGTGCGCATCGTGGTGTGCTGCGGCGCGGGTGGGGTGGGCAAGACGACCACCGCCGCGGCGCTCGCGCTGCGCGCCGCCGAGCAGCACGGCCGGCGTACGGTCGTGCTCACCATCGACCCGGCCCGGCGGCTGGCCCAGTCGCTGGGGCTGAGCGAGCTGGACAACACCCCGCGCCAGGTCAAGGGGATCGACGTCGAGGCCACCGGCGGCGAGCTGCACGCCATGATGCTGGACATGAAGCGCACCTTCGACGACGTGGTGCTCCAGCACACCGATCCGGCGAAGGCGGCGGAGATCTTCGCCAACCCCTTCTACCAGGCCATGAGCTCCACCTTCGCCGGCACGCAGGAATACATGGCGATGGAGAAGCTGGGCCAGCTGCACGCCCGGGGCGAGTGGGACCTGATCGTGGTGGACACCCCGCCGTCGCGCTCCGCGCTGGACTTCCTGGACGCGCCGGCCCGGCTCTCCCGCTTCCTGGACGGGCGGATGCTGCGGCTGCTGCTCGCGCCGGCCCGTACCGGCGGGCGGAGCATGTTCAGCTTCGTCACCGCCTCGTTCGGGATGTTCTCCAAGGTGGTGCAGAAGGTGATCGGCGCGCAACTGCTCACCGACCTGTCCGGGTTCGTCGCCGCGCTGGACTCGATGTTCGGCGGGTTCCGGCAGCGGGCCGAGCAGACGTACCGCATCCTCCAGGCCCGGGAGACGGCCTTCCTGCTGGTCGCGGCCCCGGAGCCGGACGCGGTCCGGGAGGCGGCGTACTTCGCCGGCCGGCTGCGCGAGGAGAGCATGCCGCTGGCCGGTCTGGTGCTCAACCGGGTGCACCGGCCGGCGGCCACGCTGGACGCGGCGAAGAGCCTGGCCGCCGCGGAGCGCCTGGACGGGCTGGGCGACCACGAGGGCGTCGCGGAGGTGCTGCGGGCGCACGCCGAGCTGATGCAGCTGGCGGCCCGGGAGCAGCGGGTGGCCGCCCGGTTCACCGAGGCGTTCCCGGCGGTGCCGGCGGTGTCGGTGACGGCGCAGCCCGCCGACGTGCACGACGTCGACGGGCTGCGGACGATCGGCGCGGCGATCAGCCGGCCGTGAACCGGGTCAGCCGGTGGGCACCAGGACCTTGTCCTTGCCGCCGGACTTCTCCTTGCCGTTCTTCCTCATGGCCGCCTCGAACATCTTGCGCCAGCTGGTGACCTGCGGGTGCCGGCGCAGCAGAGCGCGGCGCTCGCGTTCGGTCATGCCACCCCACACGCCGAACTCGATACGGTTGTCGAGCGCGTCGGCCAGGCACTCGTACCGAACTGGGCAGCTCCGGCAGATCCTCTTCGCCACGTTCTGTTCGGCGCCCTGTACGAACAACGCGTCCGGGTCCCCGTTCTGACATGCCGCCAGCGACGGCCAGTCAGTGATCATGCCCATCTGTACACGTCCCCCCTTGCAGTACCTACCGACCTCGTGCGACCAGCCGTCGATCTCCCCCCGGTCGTCCGGCCGGCCTCCCCAGGGCGGCACGGACGACGTCTGGCTCTGTCGCGCCATCATCATGCTCTGTAGTCGCCTGATTACGCAACGTTGTCGGCGAAATCCATCATTCCGGACACTCCCGGCTTCCCGGGCCTTCGCCGGCCGCGTACCCCTTCGGAGTCCGTGAAAACGCCGCGCGGCTCCCCCGTCCGGAGGAAACTTGCCGGCAGGTCACACGCAACCACGCACCAGGGGTCGTGCGTTTAGCACAACGAGGCCGGCGCGCGCAGGAAATGGGGAAAGAACGCCCCAGCGCCCCTCGTTCCCTACTCGCGTACCCTGTCGAGGTGACCTGGATGCGGAAACGTGACCACAACATCTTTGCCAACGCCGCATCGCTACTCATCTGTGGCCTGTTGGCCGGTGTGGTGGTCGCTGCGGCCGCCTTCCCCGCGGTGGCGATGTCCGGACTGGCGGCCAAGGCGGGCGCGGAGACGTTCGCCGCGCTGCCCCGAGAGCTGACCGTCGCTCAGGCGCCGCAGATCAGCTACCTGCTCGCCAAGGACGGCAAGACCCCCCTGGCGACCATGTACGACGAGAACCGGCGCAACGTGAAGTTCGAGCAGATCTCGCCGTACATGCGCGCCGCGATCGTCGCCGCCGAGGACCACGACTTCTACAAGCACAACGGCGTCGACCTCAACGGCGTCGCCCGGGCGTTCGTCAACAACCAGTCCGGCACCGCCGGCCGGCAGGGCGCCTCCACCCTGACCATGCAGTACGTCCGGCTGGCCATCGCCTACTCCGCGACCCACCCGGCCGACGTGGTCGCCGCCACCGAGGACACCAGCGCCCGCAAGCTGCGCGAGATGCGCTACGCCCTGCAGATCGACAAGGAGCTCTCCAAGGACGAGATCCTGGAGCGCTACCTGAACATCGCCTCCTTCGGCAACGGCGCGTACGGCATCTACGCCGCCAGCCAGGTCTACTTCGGCAAGCCGCCGGGCAAGCTGAAGATCGAGGAAGCGGCGATGCTGGCCGGCATGGTCAAGGCGCCGACCACCAACGACCCGACCACCAAGGCCGGCTACCCGCTCGCCCTCGACCGGCGCAACTACGTCATCCGGAACATGGTGATCACCAAGGCGATCACCCAGGCCGAGGCGGACAAGGCGCTCGCCGCCAAGATGGTGGTCAAGGACAAGCGCACCCCCAACGGCTGCGTCTCCACCAACAAGAAGGGCTGGGGCTTCTTCTGCGACTACTTCTACCGCTGGTGGATGGCGCAGGAGACGTTCGGCTCCACCACCTACGACCGTGAGCGGCGACTGAAGAGCGGTGGCTACACCATCGTCACCACGCTCGACCCGCAGGCGCAGGACGGCGCCGACGCCGCGGTCCGGCGGAACCTGGGCGTGAACAGCAAGGCGGCCCGGATGGTCGCCGTGGTCGAGCCGGGCACCGGCCGGGTCCGGGCGCTCTCCGTCAACCGGAACTTCAAGCTGGACAACCCGAGCCGCCCGCAGAACAAGATCTCCAGCGACCCGGCTAAGGCCAAGAAGAAGATCCGGGGCAACTACCCGAACACGGTCGTTCCGCTGCTCACCGGCGGCGGCGACATCAAGGGCTACCAGGCCGGCTCGACGTTCAAGATGTTCACCATGGTCGCCGCGCTGGAGAAGGGCATCCCGCTCAGCCGGACCTTCGACGCCCCCGAGCAGTTCCAGTCGAACTACATCATCCAGAAGGGCAGCCCGGCGGCCTGCAAGGGCACGCACTTCTACTGCCCCACCAACTCGGTGAAGAGCATGGCCGGCGTGCACACCATGTGGAGCGCCTTCGGCAAGTCGGTGAACACCTTCTTCGTCGCCCTCGAGCAGGAGGTCGGTGCCGAGAACGTGATCAAGGTGGCGCAGAAGCTCGGCATCACCTTCCGGGACAGCGGCGACGCCCGACGGGCCACCAGGGAGGGCGGCGCCAACCAGTGGGGCGCGTTCACCCTGGGCGTGTCCCAGACCACCCCGCTGGAGCTGGCCAACGCGTACGCCACGCTCGCCGCGGACGGCAAGTACTGCAATCCGATCCCGGTGCAGGAGATCAAGGGCCCGGACGGCAAGAAGCTCGACATCGCCAACCCGAGCTGTGAGCAGCGGATCAGCACCGAGGTGGCCCGGGCCGCCGTCGACGCGGCGCGCTGCCCGGTGGGCGACCACTCCTCCACCTCGAAGTGTGGCGGCAACGGCACCGCCCGGGAGACCAAGGGCATCGTCAAGGCCCCGGTGGCCGGCAAGTCGGGCACCACGGACTCGGACAAGACGTCGGCCCTGGTCGCGATGACCCGGCAGTACGCGGTGGCCGGCATCATGGCCGACCCGGACTGGCCGCAGACCAACCAGAAGATGGGCCACAAGGAGCCCACCGGCATCAACCCGCCGGTCATGGAGACCCTGCGGGACGCCATGAAGGGCAAGCCCCGCCAGGAATGGACGCCGCCGACCGGCAAGATCATCGTCGGTGATCTGAAGTCCGTCCCGGGGGTGACCTGCCTGCCGATCGACGCCGCGAAGTCCAAGCTGCGCGACGCCGGCTTCCAGCCGGTGGTGGCCGGGGTGCCGGTGCCGTCCAGCTGCGGCAAGAACACCGCCGCCGGCACGAGCCCGGACGGCAGGTCCACCAAGGGCGGGGTGGTCACCATCCTGGTGAGCGCCGGCACGCCGACGCCCACGCCGCCGCTGCCGGGCACCACGGTGGTCCCGCCGCCACCGCCGTCGAAGCCCACCAAGCCGGGCCGGCCGCGCGGCTGACCGGTCCACCGCCGAGAAACGGGCGGGCACCCCGCGAGGGGAGCCCGCCCGTTTCGCGTACCCGGAAAGTTACAGGCCGAGCTGCCGGCGTACCTCGGCGGCGACCCGACCCCCCTCGGCCCGGCCGGCCACCGCGGTCTGGGCCGCCTTCATGGCCGGGCCCATCTGCGCCTTGCCGGTGAAGCCGCCCGCGGCGAGCGCCCCCGCGACCAGCTCGGCCAGCTCGTCGTCGGAGAGCTGCTTCGGCAGGTAGCGCTCCAGCACCTCGCCCTCGGCGGTCTCCTTGCTGGCCTGCTCGGTCCGGCCGGCGTCGGCGAAGGCGGTGGCGGCCTCCCGCCGCTTCTTCGCCTCCTTGGTCAGCACCGCGAGCACCTCGTCGTCGGTGAGCTCGCGCTTGGCCTTGCCGGCGACCTCGGCGGTGCCCACGGCGGCCAGCGCCATCCGCAGCGTGGAGGTGGTCAGTTCGTCGCGCGCCTTGAGGGCTGCGCGCATGTCGGCGGTGAGACGGTCCTTCAGCGTGCTCATGGTCGGTCAAACTACCCTGAACGCCATGCGAAAGCGCACACTATTCCGACTCGCGACCGCCACCGCCGTCACCGGCGCGGCCACCCTCGCCTACGCCTCGCTCGTCGAACGCAACAGGTTCACCCTGCGCCGGTACGACGTGCCGGTGCTCACGGCGGACGCGGAACCGCTGCGCATCCTGCACGTGTCCGACCTGCACATGATGCCCGACCAGCGGCGCAAGCAGGACTGGGTGGCCTCGCTCGCCGCCCTCGACCCGGACCTGGTGGTGGTCACCGGGGACAACATGGCGCACCCCGCCGCCGTGCCCGGCGTGCTGCGCGCCCTCCAGCCACTGCTCGACTTCCCCGGCGCCTTCGTCTTCGGCTCCAACGACTACACCGGGCCGGTCTGGAAGAACCCGTTCACCTACTTCCTGCCGGACCGGGAGTACACCGAGGGCGTCGAGCTGCCCTACGAGGAGCTGCGCGGAATCTTCACCGGCGCCGGCTGGGTCGACCTGAACAACGCCCGTACCACCGTCAAGGCCGGCGGCCGGGCAGTCGAACTGCTCGGCGTCGACGACCCGCACATCGAACGGGACGACTACGCCGCCGTCGCCGGCCCCGCCTCCCCCGCCGCCGACGTCACCATCGCGCTCAGCCACTCCCCCGAGCCGGCCGTGCTCGACCGGATGGCCGCCGACGGCTTCGGCCTGCTGCTGGCCGGGCACACCCACGGCGGCCAGGTCTGCGTGCCCGGGTACGGCGCCCTGGTCACCAACTGCGGCCTGCCCCGCTCGATGGCCCGGGGGCTGCACCGCTGGCCGGGATCCGACTCCTGGCTGCACGTCTCCGCCGGTCTCGGCACCCACCCGACCGCGCCGATCCGGTTCGCCTGTCCGCCGGAGGCGAGCGTGCTCACCCTCATCCCACGCTGAACCCGGTGCCGGGGGGTACCGAGTTTGACCTTCGGAGCGGGTGGGCTACTATTTGTCGGCACGCCTCGGGGTGTGGCGCAGCTTGGTAGCGCGCTTCGTTCGGGACGAAGAGGTCGTCGGTTCGAATCCGGCCACCCCGACCAGGTGAGAGGGCACATCCGATCGTTGGATGTGCCCTCTAGTGCATCCTGGGTGACCAACTGAGTGACTACGCCTCAGCAGCCGGCGCGAAGATCCGATCCATGACCGCCGCGCCCTGGAGCATCACCGGCCGGAGCTGGTGCCGGTAGACCTTCTCCGTGACGGTGGTGCCGGAGTGGCCGCACAGGTCGGCGATGGCCTCCAGGCTGACCCCGCTGTCGGAGAGCAGCGACACGAAGCTGTGCCGCAGCTCACGAGGAGTCCAGGCGGCCGGGTCCATGCCGGCCAGGGTGACCACGCGGCGGAAGGCCCGACGGACGTTGGCCGCATCGAGGGCAGTGCCGACAGTGGTGGCGAAGACCAGTCCGAGCGCGTGCCAGTCCTTGCCGGCAGTCTTGCGCTCCCGGTCCTGACGCTGGCGGTGCAGAGCCAGCGCGGAGACGCACCGGGCAGGTAGAGCCAGGGTGCGTCGTGACTTCTTGGTCTTGGTGTCGCCGCCGGCCCGGACGGAGTGCCACACCTGCACGGAGGGCGGCAGCGGCGGATCGCTGTCGGGTCGGCCGTCCAGGTCGACGCGATCCCACGTCAGGGCGCGCAGTTCCTCGGTACGCGCGCCGGTCAGCAGCGAGAGCACGACGTAGGCGTGCAGCCGGGTGCCCTCCGCAGCATCGAGGACCGCCTTGGCTTGGTCGAGAGTGAGTGACTTGGAGGGCCGGCCCTCCTGGCCGCGCGGGACGGAACAAAGCGCGACGACATTGCGCTTCACCTTGTCCCGGGCCATGGCTCGATTGATCGAGCGGTTAAGGCACCCGTGCAGGTCGCGGAGGGTGCGAGTGCTGAGGGTGGTGGCCTTGTCGGTCAGCCACCGGTCGACGTCCTGGGCGCGAAGCTCGCGTAGCTTCCGGGCGCCCAGCGCCGGGATGATGTGGGTGCGGCACAGGATCTCGCACTTGGTCTTCGTGCGATCAGATCGGCCGTTGAGTCCGTAGGTGAGCCAGTCGGTGACGGCTTCGGTGACGGTGTAGTGGTGCTCGGCTATGGCGAGCCCGTCTTCGTAGTCGCGGATCTTCTCCCGCAGTTTGGTGCGGGCTTCGGTCTTGGTCTTGCCGCTGCCTTTGCGCACGATGCGCTTGCCGGCCGGGGTGTAGCCGACGGTGACGGTGGCGATCCAGCGTTGCCGGGACTCGTCCCAGTGCAGGCCGCCTTCTCCTCGGGCGCGGCGGGTGGTCATCGGGTGCCTCCTTCCATGGCTTCGTGTTGGAGCAGGTCGACGTAGGCGGTGATCGCGGTCGCGGGGACGAGCCGGGTGCGACCTTGCCGGACGGTGCGCAGCCGGCCGGCGCGGATCTGTTCGTAGATCACGGTCCGGGACAGGCTGAGCAGTCGCATGGCCTCGGTGATCCGGTAGAGCGCCCGGTCCGGGGCGTCGATGGCGGGTGCGGTCAAACGGGGTGGTCCTTCCTGCTAGGGGTCGTGGGCTTTGACACGTAGGTGTCAAGGAGGCGTTGACACGTACGTGTCAACCGTGGAGGTGTTCGCGCGTGGCCTCGCGGCCAGCTTCTGCTCGCTCGCGGGCCATCGCGGCGGCGGTGTTGGCCAGGAGCGCGTCGCCGGTGGTGAGCCACCCGGAGCCGGTGTAGGCCAGGGTGTTGATGACCACCGTCGTTTCGGCGTCGTGCTCCTGGTCCTGGTCGTGGTCGACGGTGCGGCGCCACACGACGCGGGCGTCGCGCAGGATGCGGAAGGTGACCGAGTAGCGGCGGCTTTTGGTGAGGAAGTGGCCGCCGAACCCGAGCATGTGCGCCCACCGCCGCAGGCCCGACCAGCCGGGAGCGCAGCCGAGGGTCCACGCGGCGTCGATGAGCCGTTCGGCGTGGGTGCCGTCGGGGTTGGCGTACAGGTCGACGGTGTCGGTGGTGAGCCGCCGGGAAACGTGCCCGGTCGCCTCGGTGGACTTAGTGGCGTACTTCGCCAGGTAGGCGGCGACCATCGTGTCGGTGATGTCGCCGTCGCCAGCCAGCCGGACCGGGCGGATGTCGGCGTAGCGGCCCTTGCCTTCGTCGCCCCACGCGATGTGCCAGCCGGCCGGGTGGTGCGGGTGCCCGTCGGTGCCGAAGCGGGTGGAGGCGGCGGCGTGTTCGACGGCGGCCACGAGGTCGAGCAGGCCGAGCGGAGCCGGTGGGGGGACGACCGCGCCGGGGCAGTCGGGTTCGACGCCGTCGAGGCGGATGATGACGTGGTAGTGGACCACGCCGCGTCGCTGCATCTCGGCGACCTTGCCGTAGGACAGGCGGAAGGAAGCCGCGGGGAGTCCGAACGCGCGGGCGGTCTTGGCCAGCTCGCGGCGGATGCCGATGGTGGTGCGCCGCCACAGCTCGCCGGCCTGGTTGTTGAAGACGACCTGGGCGTGGTGGTCGTAGCAGTCCAGGCACAGCGGTGTCCCGAGCGCCTTCTCGTCGGCGGCGTGGAGCCGGTCGCAGCGCAGGTCGACACCGTGCGGGCACAGCGTCTCCGTGCGGCGGGGGCGGCAGGGGATGGCCTGCCCGGTCTTGCTGGTCCGGCGGGTGTGCACCGCGCCGAAGCTCGGGGCGGTCAGCGTGACGAAGACGGCCGGGTGCCCGCAGACGTTGGCGGGGATGCCTTTGCCGCCGACGAGGCCGGCGCGGATGAGGTGGAAGGCGTCGCGGCGGTAGACCTCGGCGCAGGAGGGGCAGACGGAGGCGCGGCGGTTGCCGCACGGCTTGTAGATCTGCCCGTCGGGCATGTCGTCGGTCGACGCCAGCGATAGCAGTTCCCCGGTGGCCGGGCTGACGGTGGCGCACTCGCCGGTCAGCCGCACGGGGCGGGTGCAGCCGGCGGCGGGCCACACGTGGTCCAGCCACGCGAAGTAGGTGCCGGTGGCGGCTCGTTGGAAGCCCGACTCGGCGGCGGTGACCGCACGACGGCCGATGTGGGCGTGGGGGTGTGGTCCCGGGCGGTGGGTGCCGCCCGGGATCACGGGTGTAGCGGTCAGGGTCACGCGGCGATCCGCGTGCCGGGGATGGGCAGCTCACCGTAGATGCGGGTGAGCAGACCGGCGTAGTAGCCGGGCACCTGGGCGCGGTGGTTCTCCCACAGGAAGAGCAGCCGCACGAGCAGGTACACCTGAGGCAGGGTGATGCCGTCCCGGTCAGCCAGGATCTTCATCCGGCCGATCAGTTGAGTCGGTTCCCAGCCCCGCGACAACCGGGCCAGCCGAAGCGGACTCATGCCGCCACCACCGAACCGGCGGTGGCCTGCCGCCAAGCGGTCAGCGAGTTCGGGCGGGTCACCCGACGGTGCATGCGACGGAACTTCGCCGCGATTGACATCGCGTCGCCACGACTGTCGACACCGGGAAGCAGCCCTTCCCACTCCTGCCACTGGCAGCGGTCCAGGGCGGCCTTGATGCGGGCACCGATGTCCCGCACCGTCTCCCACCCGAGGGCCTCGATCTGGTCCCGCACCAGGCGGGCCATGTCCTCATACGGCAGGTTGCCGTGGGTGGCCCAACGGGCACCAGCGGCGAAGAACACCGCCTGCAACTCCCACTCGGTCAGGGAGCCCAGATCGGCAGGTGCCGACGCCTCGCGGCCGGTCGGCAGGTGGAACAGCTTGGCCGACGTCTCCGACGTCTGACCGACAGGAACGGCGCACGGAACAGGGACAGGGATCGGAGCGGGGACAGGGTTGGTGACGGGTCGCGGTCCGGGGGCCTCAACAGGGGTCGAAGCAACGAGCGAGCCAGGAAACCCTGAGACGGGCATGGAGGCCGCGCGTGCCGAGGTGTGACCCGAGGCAGCAGGTACAGGGACGCGGGTACGCTGAACAGGCATCGTGTGGTCCTTTCGCAGGGGAACCGATGCGCCCGGCCTCAGCGAGGTGCAACTCGCTGGGGCCACCTATTTGGATCAAATACAGCATCGGTGCTGTATCGCGGCCGACTTTACAGCACAGGTGCTGTAGACGGAAGGATCGACGCTACTTGCTGTGGCGAGGGCGCGACGCGGCCCAGCTCTTGACCGTGCGAGGGCGCCAGACCGGCGACCGACCGAACATCCGCTCTGGGGCGGGAGCCTGCTCCCGGGCCACGTACGCCGTCCAGGTGCCGCGCGTGATCCCGAGGTAGGCGGCGCATTCCGCCGCTGTCCACCAGTCGTCGGGCAGCTCGGACGGATCGGTCGCGGGAATCATCACCGCTCAGGATACGGGACGGGGCAGCACCCACGCTGTAGCGAATGCTGCCCCTTGCTCCGCTGCCGCTGTGCTTCCGAATCGCCCGTCGCCGGGTCCGGGTGGCGCCGTGGTTGATCCGGATCATGATGTAGATCTGCAAGCTCAGCAGAGCCGTCCCAGCGATCATGGCGATCGCCGGCATCAGCAGAGAACTGGCCATGGCGCTGCCCTCCCCATCGCTACCCGCTCGTCACGGTGTGCCTCTTTGGCTCACACTGAGAGTGGCGTAATCGATCAGGACCTATCGAGGTCCCGATCGGGACCTCTGACGGACCACTGAGGGACAACCGAAGGACATCCGTTGAGCGACGCTGTGCAATGCGCGACCGTCGACGTAGGAGCCCAGAGCGAGGAGGGGAACAGGTGGTAAGCACACGCCGCACACCCCGAACCATGCTGGAGTACCTCATCCAGCAACGCGAACGCACCTACGAGGAGATGGCCGACGCCTTCCTCCGCCTGGAGGAACCCGCCGCGATCAGCGCCCGCCACCTTGGCCGACTGGCCAGAGGCGAGCGAGGTACGGCCGGCGCAACGCCCGCTACGAGGCGAGCGCTACAGGCGATGTTCGGCATGCCGCTTGAAGAACTCCTCCGGCCCTGGACTCCGGAACTTGTCATAGCCCAGCCGGCTACCGACGACGGCTCATTGGTGCTGCCGTCACCCGGCAACGAAAGGAGTCTGATCAGAATGGCAGCCGAACGAGCCCGTCGCTTCACCCTCCTCGCCGCCGAGAGCACAACGCCGGAGGCGGTCGAGCAGCTCCGCGACGACGTCCAGCGCCTGGCGCTGGCCTACCCCCAGCGCCCACTCACCGAACTGCTCGGCGACATGGTCGAGACCCAGGACACCCTATTCGCCCTGCTGGAGCGGAGGCAGACGCCGCAGCAGGCCAGGCAACTGCACTTCCTCACCGCCGTCACGAGCGGCCTTCTGGCCAAGGCGTCCCACGACCTCGCTGACCCGCACGCCGCGATGCTGCAAGCGCGCACCGCCGTGCTCTGCGCCGACCAGGCCGACCACAACGGGCTGCGCGCCTGGCTTCGCGGCCTGCAATCCATGGTCGCCTATTGGGCAGGCCGTTATGCCGAAGCCGTTCGGTACGCGGAGGCTGGCACCAACATTGCCGCCAGCGCCGCCGGCACGACCTCCGTCTGGTTGCCCGTCAGTGCCGCCCGCGGCTACGCGGCACTCGGCAACAGCGCCAAGGCCCTCAGCGCGATCCGAGCGGCAGAGGAAGCGTGGAACCGCGTCGAGCCGGACGAGGTCGACGAGCTGGGCGGCATCTGCACGTTCAATCAGCCCCGGACGCTCTACTACGCCGCCGACGCGCTGGCCTGGCTCCCCAACGAGGCGGGCCAGGCGGTCGACTTCTCCACCCGCGCCGTCAACGCCTACGCCAACCCGAACGACCCGGCGTGGGCCTTCGGTGACCAGGCCGGATCGCACTCGGACCTGGCGATCGCACGGATCGCCGCCCGGGACCTGGAGGGCGCCGTCGAGGCCGTCACGCCGGTGCTCGAACTGCCGCCGAGCCAGCGCATCAACGGGATCATCCACTCCGTGCAGCGCGTGCACCAGGCCGTCACCCGGGCCGGGCTGGGAGCCGAGGGACGCGACCTGCTCCAGCAGATCGAGGACTTCACCAGCACGCCGCTGAAGGCCCTTCCCAGGTAGGGCAAGATCGGGGCATGTACCCCGTGACGTTGAAGGGCCGCGCCGTCATCCTGCGAGAGTTCCGCAGCGACGACGCGGCCCCTTCTCTTGCCCTCGTAGGCGACGAGCGCGTTACCCAATGGCTCTCGTTCGACAACCGGGACCTAGAGGCCGCGACGGCGATGATCGAGGGAGCGGTGGCCCGCGCCAAGACGGAGCCCCGCAACGAGTACTACCTAGCGGTGACCATGCCGAGTGACGAGCTGATCGGGTTCGCTCGGCTCGGCCTCGACGGTGTGAAGGCCGCGAAGCTCGGCTACGCCATTCGTGCCGACCAGTGGGGGCACGGGTATGCGACCGACGCGGCAAGGACCCTGACCGACTTCGGCTTTCGCGAGTTGGGCCTACACCGCATCTCCGCAGCGATCGGACCTGACAACGCCGCTTCCGTCGCTGTGGCAGAACGCCTCGGCATGCAGTACGAAGGCCGTATCCGGCACCACGTGTTCACCAATGGGACGTGGCGCGACTCACTCCTCTATGCGGTTCTTGAAGACGAGTGGAGACAGCCTCCGGCGCGGCATTAGTCGCGTCGCCCCCCCCCCAGTTCGATCCCGCCGCCCGACTAACGAGAAGCCTCAATGAACTGTCGAGAGGTGATCGTCTCCACGAACCAGTACATCCCGTCGTCGCCAGCCTCCGGTGCACCCCCCATGATCCGGCTCGGATCTTCTCCGGGCTTAGGGAGCGGTAATCGAAGCCCCTCAGGCGTGGGATGAGTTACCTGGGACCGCTTGTAGGAGGTGGCAGTTAGCCACATGCCGGCGTCGTTGCGCAGCGGGCCGAGACGAGCGTTGTCGCGCAACGAGTTGCGGTCATCTGGCCAGAAGGGCTCGTTGTAGGACACCACCAGGTCAAGGTCGGCGGCCGAGTTGGGCTCCATGATTCTGGAGAGTCTGGCTCCGAAGTGATCGTCCGTGATTTCAGGTAAAGGGTCGGGCAGGGCTGCAGCTTGGCGAAACTTGGGTCGCTGGAGATCCCACATCCAGCGGATGCGTGCAATGCGAAACACTCCCGGCCCGAGTTGTTGACCCGGGAAAGGACGGCCCTTTCGCGGGATCGTGTGGCTGATGAAGTCACCCCGAGCCGAGATGGCATTAGCGGCCCTTCGGTCAACCCTGACATGGAAACGATGACCGGCAGGGTGGTCTTCGTTCGGGCCGTGGACGGAAAGATGGAATGCTTCCAGCTCAGAATGAGGGTCGAGATAAAAGTCTGTCTTCTTCGCGGTGATGCGCCAGATGTTGCCGAGCACTGGGGAGTCGCCGGCAGTTAGGGCGACATAGATCTGCTTCTTGCTCACTTGGCCAGCGTAGGTGCAGGCTGGCTCATGTTCCACTCGGATATCCATGGCGCGAGTCCGACTAAGACCGTCGAGGGCCGAACGCCAGGAGGGCGTGGCAGCTATGGCGATTCGGTGAGAACTTTCTATACGTCTTCAAGGCGGCCCGCTTCGCAGGCCGCGCGCGCCGCCGACCAGGGGCCGGCCCCAACGGGGCCGCCGCTCGGGGACCCCGCCGCCTTGGCGCAAGCGCCCGGCGGCACCCCGGCGGTAGCAGCCCCGCCGGCGGCGCGAAGAGGATGCGAAGAAGCCCCGGCCCGCCATGATCGTTGGTAGGGCCGGGGCTGTGATGGTGATCGGAGCACGGGCAGTGCCTCCGGCGGGGTCCTCGGGCACTCCGGGATGGTGGCGCCATCCCGACAACCTCCGTCCGGGCAAAAGCCGAGCAGGTGGGGCCCACCCGGTCAAGGTCGTTCAGACAGTGGGGTGCTCCACCTTGACCGGGTAGGCCCCACCCACTCCACGGTGTGCGGACGAAGGCCGACGGGATGGCAAGGCTGGCAGCAACGGCGGAACCCAAGAAGCTCACCAACGGTGGATCTCAGTAGACGAAGCAACGAGGCACTGGGCATCAGGCCAACCGTGTCACCAGTAAGAACCCGCGTAACCTCATGCGTGTTATCTCGCGTGTTATCTTGGTAGAAGTTAGAACTCGAAGTTCAAAGCGAAGGGCGAGGGACCAGGCCAAGTTGGCCGCAGTCCCCCGCCCCGGGAGTTGGCTAACTAGTTCTCGTCGCCAGGTTTGCGGCCATCGTTGACGAGAACAAGCACCAGCAAGACCAGCAGGACGAGCTCGGTGAGTCCGGGCTCGTCCCTGCCGGTCGCCGCGTGCAAGTTGGCGACCACTTCGCAGGCCAAAGCCAGGTTCACGAGTGAGCCGGACCGCTGGTCCTTCCCCTCTGGGGTGATCATCGAGTTCCCTCTCTTCCGGGTACCCCCTCCAGGGGGGCTGCAGCACCTCCTGGAATCGGAGCCAGCCCGGAAAAGCGGTCGGTAGATCACACCGCACCCAATCGTAACTGAGAGGCACCCGCCGGTTGAAACCGGACGACTGCGGGGCGCGTCGGGGGCACCTTGGGTGACTATCTGGGTGACGACGGACCCGAACATGGACGGACGACGGCGGACACCGGCGGACCGCCGCAGCAGCTCGTCCGCCCACGCCAACCAGCTACGAGACCATCGGTCGTTCCTTCGGGACGAAGAGGTCGTCGGTTCGAATCCGGCCACCCCGACCGAGATGGGCAAGGCCAGGTGAGAGAAAATCTCACCTGGCCTTTTCCGTGTCCGCGGGCAGGCCGCCGGGGCGCTACGAGGTGGACGCGGGCGGCGGGGCGAGCACCTCGGCGATCAACTGGGTGTCGGTGTACTCGGTGACCTCGGCCACCTTGCCGTCGCGCAGCACGAAGATCCAGCAGTACCGGTTCGGGTAGGGACGACCCGCCGTCGTGACGCTGTGGTTGCGGGCCTCGACGACGACCACGTCTCCGTCGGCCACGAAGCGCTCGGCGCTGACGATGTTACGGCCGCCGAACTGCTCCGCGAGCGGACCGAGCAGCTCGGCCAGCACGGCACGCTTCCCCTGGTAGGTGCGCGACCACGCGGTCCGCCCGATGATCGTCCAGCGGACGTCGTCGGCCAGCGCGTCGACGAACGGCCGCCCGTTGCCCTTCGCGGTCTCGGCGAAGACCCCTTGGAGGAACGCCTTGCTGCTGAGCACCTGGCATCCCTCCTGATCGGACGGTACACGGTTCTCCCATTGTGCGCCCTGGCCCTCGGCCCGGGGGTCCCGAGCCGAGGGCACCGGCCGACGAACTAGCGGAGCGGCACCGGCCGGGCATCGGGCGTCCCGGCCAGCAGTGCCGCCGACAGCGCCGCACAGCCCGCCGCCGCCACGAAGATCAACCCTGGCGACGCGTACGCCAGCAGCCACCCGAACGCCGCGCCGGCCGTGACCGGCACCACGGTCTCCGCCAGGGCGCCGATCCCGGTCAGCGCCCCCTGCACGGCGCCCTGCTCGTCTGCCCGGACGATGCGCGAGATCCACGACTGTGCCGCCGCCCCGGCGACCGAGCCGAGCACGCCGACCGCCACCAGGACGTAGAGGAGCCAGGGCACGGTGACGAACGCCGTACCCAGCAGCGACACCGCACCGACCAGGCTGCCCGTCACGGCGGCCCGCTTCTCGCCGAGCAGCCGGACGACCGGCCCGACGGCCCGGGCCTGGAAGACCGCGCCCGCGAGCGCGCCGGCGGCCAGCACCACACCGACCCGGGTGGTGCCCCAGGCGAACTGGTACGTGAGGAAGAACGCCCACGTCGACTGGTGGACCATCCGGGCGACGTCGGCGCAGAGGCGCGCGTACGCGAGCCGCCCGAGCACCGGCCGGCGCAGGACGGCACCGATCGCGCCGACCGGGTTCGCCGCGCGCAGGGTCAGCCGGGTGGTCCGGTCGCCCGGGCGGGACTCGGGCAGCACGAACCAGCCGTAGGCGACGTTGGCGAGGGAGAGCGCCGCCGCGGCGAGGAACGGCAGGCGTACGTCGACCGCGCCGAGCAGACCGCCGATGACGGGTCCGGCGACGAAGCCCAGCCCGAAGGCGGCCCCGATCGACCCGTACGCGCCGGCCCGCCGGTCGGGCTCCGTGATGTCCGCGATGTAGGCGTTGACCACCGTGTACGTCCCCGCGCAGGCCCCGGCGAGGGCGTGGAACGCCAGCAGCGGCCAGGGGCCGGAGGCCGTGGCGTGGGCGAGCCAGTCGACGCCGAGGCAGGTCAGCGAGGCGAGCAGGACGGGCCGCCGGCCGTACCGGTCGGATAGGCGGCCGAGCAGCGGTGAGACGACGAACTGGAGCAGGCCGAAGGTCGAGCCCATCAGGCCGGACCAGAGGACGGCCGACCTGGCGTCCGCGGTGACGGCCGTCAGCAGGGCCGGCAGGATCGGCACGATCAGGCCGAGCCCGAGCATGTCCAGGAAGACGGTGACGAGGAGGAAGGAGAGGGCGGGCGCCCGGCGCATTGCGGCTCCTGAGTCGGGAGAAGGGCAGGGCCCCTCCCGACCCACGGCGTGCCGAAGGTACGGAGGATCAGAATATCGATGCCGTCAACTGACTTTTGGAGTCGCCATGCGAAACCCGGACACGAGTACGGCCGCCACGTCGCGGGTCTACGTCGACATGGTCGGCGACCTGTTCCACGCGGGTCACGTCTCGCTCCTGCGGGAGGCCCGCCGCCACGGTGACCGGCTGGTCGTCGGCGTGCTGTCCGACGACACCGCCGCCTCGTACAAGCGTCGTCCCATCATGACGCTCGCCGAGCGGGTCGCCGTGATCGAGTCGTGCCGGTACGTCGACGAGGTGATCGCGGACGCCCCGTTCCGGGTGACCGCGGAGTTCCTCGCCGCGCATGGGATCAGCACCGTGGTGCACGGTGACGACCTGTCGCCCGAGGGGGCCGAGTTCGTGTACGGGCCCGCTGCGGCGTCCGGACGACTCGCCTACGTCCGCCGGACGGGAGGGATCTCCACCACCCAGTTGATCCAGCGAGTGCTCGACGCGGCGGCCTCCGGAGAGGAATGACCGCCTCCGTCCCACCCTCTTGGTCGGGGCGTCCCGTAACGGACGGAACGACGAACGTCACGAGCGGTCGGCGGATCTTTCTGGCAGAGTTGTCCGATGAGCGCGCTGACCCGATCCCGCCTGACCGACTGGACCGTCGTCGTACCCGTGCTCGCGGTCCTCGTTCTGGCCGTCACCTGGAATCGCGAACTCCCCGGCTACGTGATCGCCGTGGTGGCCGCCCTGCTGGCCGGCGCGGTGCTCGCCGCCGTGCACCACGCGGAGGTGGTGGCGCACAAGGTGGGTGAGCCGTACGGCTCCCTGGTGCTCGCCGTCGCCGTGACGGTCATCGAGGTCGCCCTGATCGTGACGCTGATGGTCAGCGGTGGGGACAAGGCCCAGGCACTGGCCCGGGACACCGTCTTCGCCGCCGTGATGATCACCTGTAACGGCATCCTCGGCCTGTCCCTGCTGCTCGGGGCGCTGCGCAGGGGCGTGGCCGTGTTCAACCCGGAGGGGACCGGCGGTGCGCTCGCCACCGTGGCCACCCTCGCCACGCTGAGCCTGGTGGTGCCGAGCTTCACCACCAGCCGGCCCGGTCCGGAGTTCTCCCCGGACCAGTTGGCCTTCGCCGCGGTGGCGTCGCTCGCGCTCTACGGGCTCTTCGTGGTGGTGCAGACCGGCCGGCACCGCGACTACTTCCTGCCGGTCGAGACGGTGGGCCGGCCCGCCGGCGCCACCAGCCGGGCCGTCGCCCCGGCTCGGACCGTCGCCCCCGTCAGGCGGGCCGGTGATCCCGCAGCCGAGCCCGAAGGCGGCACCGCCGGACGGGCGGGCGACGCGACCAGCCGGGCCGCCGGCGACCCCGAGGGGCCGGTCGACGCCGACGGTGACGGGCACGCCGACCCGCCGAGCACGAGGGCCGCCCTGCTCAGCCTCGGACTGCTGCTGGTCGCCCTGGTGGCCGTGGTCGGCGACGCCAAGACGGTGTCGCCGACGATCGAGGCGGGGGTCTCGGCGGCGAACCTGCCGCAGTCCTTCGTCGGCGTCGTCATCGCCCTGCTGGTGCTGCTGCCGGAGACGCTGGCCGCCGCCCGCGCCGCCCGCCGGGGCCGGGTGCAGATCAGCCTCAACCTGGCGTTGGGCTCGGCCATGGCCAGCATCGGCCTCACCATCCCGGCGATCGCGATCGCCTCGATCTGGCTGGACGGCCCGCTGCTGCTCGGCCTCGGCGGCACCCAGCTGACGCTGCTGGCGTTGACGGTGGTGGCCGGTGTGCTGACCGTGGTGCCGGGACGGGCGACGCTGCTCCAGGGCGGGGTGCATCTGGTGCTGATGGCCGCGTTCGTCTTCCTCGCCGCCAGCCCGTGAGCGGCCGCCAGCCGGTGACCGGCCGGCCCGGCGCCGGCCGGGCTCAGTCGTGCAGCTCGGTGCGGGCGACCTCAGCGAAGGCCGCCTCCAGATAGCCGGCGAGCGGCCGGCGGGTCAGGGCGAGCAGGTCGGCCACGAGCAGTGGTCCGTGCCCGGCGACGGCGGCCGGCCCGGGCGCCGCCTCGTCGTCGGCTGGCTCGTAGACGCCCAGGGCGGAGGCGAGCAGCACCAGCAGCACGTGCGGGTCGACCTCGGGCCACCACTGCCCGGCGGAGCGGACGCAGCCTGCCAGCACCCGCCGGACGTCGTCGCCGTCCAGGCCGTCCGGGTTGGTCTCCTCCAGCAGCAGCCGCACCACGGCGCCGAGGACCAGCCCGGACCGGTCGGCCGCGGCCAGCCGGGCCACCGCCGGCTCGTAGGCCTCGGCGTCCCGGGCCTGCGCCGCCGCCACCGCTTCCTGCGCCGTGGACGCGATCTCGCGGGCAGGTGCGGGCAGGTGTCGCCAGGTCACGCTCACCGGTCGAGCATTACAGAACCCTCCGACAGCCTCGGCGGCCACCCGGTCCGGCGGTAATCCGGTCGCGGGTTGTCGCACCTTACGAAGAGAATCCCTGCCATGCTGCGCCGCTCCCTCCCTCGCCGCCCGGAAGCCCGCCGGATGCTGGTGGGCACCCTCCTGTCGGCGATCGGTCGGGGGCTGACCCTGCCGTTCCTGTTCATCTACCTGACCGACGTGCGCGGGCTCTCCGACCCGCGCGCCGGCCTGGTGATCGGCTGGTACGGAGCGGTGACCCTGCTGCTGTCCCCGCTGGGCGGCACGCTGATCGACCGGTTCGGCGCTCGCCGGGTGGTGCTGCCCTGTCTGCTGATCGAGGCGGCGGGCACCGGCGGGCTGGCGTTGGTCGACTCGACGGCGTCGGCGTTCGTGGTGGCCACGGTGATCGCGGTGGGCAGCTCGGCGATCTGGGCGGGCCAGAACACCATCCTGGCGTCGCTCACCGACGCCGACGAGCGGCAACGGGTGTACGGCTTGAACTTCGCCCTGCTCAACCTCGGCATCGGCGTGGGCGGGTTGACCTCCGGGGCGATCGTGGACACCGCCCGGCCGGCCACCTTCCAGCTGATCTACCTGCTCGACGCGGCGAGCTACCTGGTGCCGGCGCTGATCCTGCTCAGCCTGCCCGCGGTGGGGCACCGGCTGGCCGCCGCCACCATCGCCGACCCGACCGGGCCGCGGGGCGGCTACCTCACCGTGCTGCGGGACCGACCGTTCCGCCGGCTGGTCGTCTTCGGCCTGGTCCTCACCACCTGCGGGTACGCGCAGGTCGAGGTGGGCTTCACCGCGTACGCCGTCCGGGTCGCCGAGGTGAGCCCGCGGGTGGTGGCCTGGGCGCTGGCCGGCAACACGGTGATCATCGTGCTGGCCCAACTGCTGGTCCTCCGGCACATCGAGGGGCGCAGCCGGACCCGGGCGCTGGCCGTGGTGGGGGCGTTCTTCGCGCTCGCCTGGCTGGCCCTCGGCGCCGCCGGCCTGGTCGGTCCGGGCAACGCGCTGCTGGCGGCGGGCGGGGTGGTGGCCTGTGCGGCGATCTTCGGCTTCGGCGAGACCCTGCTGTCACCGGTGATGCCGGCGCTGACCAACGCGCTCGCCACCGACGAGCTGCGCGGCCGGTACAACGCGATGAGCTCGATGATCTTCGGAGTGAGCGGGGTGATCGGTCCGGTGACCGCCGGGCCGCTGATCGGCGCGGCGGACGGGCGGATCTGGGTGGCCGTGGTGGTCACCGGCTGCCTGCTCGCCTCGCTGTTGGCGCTGTCGCTGCGACCGATGCTCTCCCCGGAGCAGGACGGCCGGCCCGTGGCCCGCGCCGAGGAGCCGGTCCCCGCCTGACCGGGCCGCTCCGGCCGACCTGCCGCATTCTGCGCCTACCCGGCCCCGTGAAGGCCCGGTATGCCCCACCCGGCGAACGGATGAGAACGAGTACGGGCCCCGGAGCGGCTGCTCCGGGGCCCGTACGCGTGGTGCGGTGGATCAGGCGGCCGGGACCTCGGCCGTGGTCCGGATCCGGTTGTCGGTCGGAGCCGAGACCGGCGACTTCTCGCCCAGGTAGGCGATGAAGGCGTCCAGGTCGACCGGGCCGGTGACCAGGTTCGTGCCGCCCTTGAGGACGCTGAACCCGTCACCGCCGCCGGCGAGGAAGTTGTTCACGGTGATCCGGTAGGTGGCGCCGGTGTCGACCGGGGTGCCGCCGATGGTGAGGCTGCCCCGGACGACGCGGGTGCCGGCGCACGGGTTGTCGGTCGGCGCGCTGGTGCCGGCCGGGTCGAAGACGTAGTTGACCGTCGAGGACGGCTGCAGCGTCTTGCCCTTGGTGCCGAACTGCTGCTCCAGCATGCAGTAGAGCTGCGCACCGGTCAGGTCCAGCGTCACCAGGTTGTTGGTGAACGGCTGGACGGTGAACGCCTCCTCGTAGGTGACCGGGCCGGCGTCCAGGTCGGCGCGGACACCACCGGGGTTCATGAACGCGGCGACCGCGCCCTGCTCGTTGTCGGTGGCGGCGAGCTGCGCGTCGGCGATCAGGTTGCCCAGCGGGGACTCACCGAGGATGCAGGCGGGTGCGTCGGCCGGGCAGGTGCCGGTGAGCACCTCCTGGGCCCGCGGGATCGCGGCGCTGGTCGAGCCGACCACCTTGGTGGCGACCGGACCGAGGGCCGTCTTGTAGCGGTTGATCAGGTCGGTCTGCGCCGGGTCCTTGGCCTGGTCCCGGGTGACGACGACGTTGTTCGCCGTGGCGGTGAGCACGTCGCCGGTCTTCCGGTCGATCTTCAGGTCGATGTCGGTGACCAGGCGACCGAAGGAGCTGGCGCTGGTGACCAACTTGCCGTTGATCTCGCAGTTGTACGCCTGGTGGGTGTGCCCGCTGACGACGGCGTCGATCGACGGATCCATCCGGTTGACGATGTCGACGATCGGGCCGGTGAAGTTGGCGCAGCCGTTGATGTCCGAGCCGGTGCCCTGGACGCCGCCCTCGTGCAGCAGCACGACGATGCTCTGCACGCCCTTGGCGCGCAGGATGCGGGCGTACTTGTTGGCGGTCTCGGCCTCGTCGGCGAAGCTCAGGCCGGCGACGCCGTCCTGGCTGACGATGTCCGGGGTGCCCTCCAGGGTCATCCCGATGAAGCCGACCTTGACCCCGTCGACCTTCTTGATCGAGTACGGCGGCAGCAGCGGCTGGCCGGTCGCGGTCTTGAACGCGTTCGCGGAGAGGTACTGGAAGTTCGCGCCCAGGTACGGGGTGCCGTCGGCGCAGCCGTCGACCGGGTGGCAGCCGCCGTTCTGGATGCGGAGCAGTTCGTTGGCGCCCTCGTCGAACTCGTGGTTGCCGACGCTGGCGACGTCGAGGCCGGCCAGGTTGAGCGCCTCGATGGTGGGCTCGTCGTGGAAGGCGGCGGAGAGCAGCGGGGAGGCGCCGATCAGGTCACCGGCGGCGACCGTGATGGTGTGCTTCTGCTCCTTCTTGGACTCACCGCGCAGCTTCTTGAGCTCGGTGGCCAGGTACTCGACACCACCGGCGGGAACGCCGTTGATGGAGCCGCTGGAGCCGGACGGCGGCTCGAGGTTGCCGTGGAAGTCGTTGATGGCGAGCAGCTTGACGTCGACCGGCTTGGGCCGGGCGTCCGCCTGGTCGGGGGCGACGGCGACCGAGCCGAGCGCGGTCACGGCGAGCGCGGTCAGGCCGTACGCGGCCCGACGCATCCCGGGGATGGACATGGAACTCCTCGTGAGATTCGGCGCACCGCCCGGGGCGCTCTGTGTGTCGCGCCGGGCGAATGGCGACGCCGGTGACGGGGGTCGATCACGGGCTGGCAGCGGTGAGGTCACGACGCTGCCCGAGACAGCGTCTCATCCGTTCCGCGATCGGTCGACCGGGGGAAGCACACCAGCGTCGGGGAACGGGTACCGATCCTCCCGACGTTTCCGACATGACGGGCAGGTGAATTCCGGGTCGGACCGGGCGCAGCCCGGATAGAACTGGACGGATGAGGCGACGTTGGCCGGACGGCCGACGATGTCGCGGGGCCGGGAAGGGGCCCGACCGGCGGCTCGACTTCCCTGGTCGGGCCCATGGTCGCGGCACTCGCTCCAATGTGAACGGATTTTCTGGGTTTGTGGCGACGGGCAGGGGTATCGAAAGCAGGCACGGTCAACCGAGAGAAGGAGAAATTCATGCGAGCAACTCGCTTCGGCACCACTCTCGTCGCCCTGAGCACCGGCGCGGCCCTGTTCCTCGGCAGCACCGGAGCGGCCCAGGCCGCTCCGGTCAGCCAGAGCAAGGCCGCAGCTCCCGCTGCGGCACCGTCCGCGTCCGCGGTCAGCACGCCGGTCACCGGTAGCTTCACCGACACCCTCGGCGGCGTCGGCACCTTCGCCGGCACCTTCACGCCGACCCGGTTCGTCAGCCAGAACGGTCAGCTGGCCGCCGTCGGCACGCTTACCGGCACCCTGACCAACTCGGCCGGGACCTCGCTCGGCACGGTGACGGAGCTGATCACCGTGCCCGTGGCGAACATCGCCGGCACCTGCGACATCCTCAACCTGGACCTCGGGCCGCTGGACCTGAACCTGCTCGGCCTGCGGGTGCAGCTCAACGAGATCAACCTGGACATCACCGCGGTGCAGGGTGCCGGCAACCTGCTCGGCAACCTGCTGTGCGCGGTCGCCGGCCTGCTCGACGGCCCTGGCGGCCTGAGCGGCGTCCTCAACGGCGTCGTCGCCCTGCTCAACCGGATCCTCGGCGCCCTGTAAGCGCCTGAGCGGGAAAGCGTGGGGGCGGTCCGGAAGGGCCGCCCCCCTTTCCGCGCGTCAGCACGTCGCCACCAGATCGGCGACCGCCGTCCGCTCCCACCGGCCGGCCACCCCGCGCAGCCCGGACAGGTGGTCGACGATGCGCTCCACCGGCCAGCCGTGCGCCTCGCGCAGCCCGGCGGCGAGCATCCCGAGGTAGGCCGGCGCGGGCGCGTTCCACTCGACGTCGCCGGCGTGGTGCGGCGCGGTGAAGGTGAGCATCGGCAGGCCGTCGCGGGTGCCGACCCGCAGCAGCGTCTCGTACCGGCCGGGGCCGAGGGTGGCCCGCCCGGTGGCGACCGCCGTGGCGACGCCCGCCAGGTCAGCCCCGGGCGAGCGGTACATCTCCTGCGCCGCGAGGTCGGCGAACTGCTCCGAGGTGAGCAGCCAGGCCCGGGCCGCCGCGGTGCCGGGCAGCTCCGGGTCGTAGAAGGCCATCCCGCCGGTCCAGGCCCGTGACTCCCCGGCGAAGTAGACCCCGCCGGGGACCAGCACCGCCGCCGAGCGGCGCGGTGGCCGGCCGTCCCGGCAACCGGGGTACGACCGCAGCCCGCCCATCGGCCGTCCACCGGTCAGGTAGCAGCCCAGCCGGGCGGCGGACATGTTGGAGCCGTACGCGACGTACCAGAGCGGCGGCATGCCGGCGCTCACCAGCCGACGGTGAGCCCGGCGGCGTGACTGACCTGCACCAGGTGGGTGACGCAGCCGCCGTCGGCGATCCGGTGCAGCAGGAACCCGCTCGGCTCGGCGACCCAGCCGGCCTGCTCGTCGGCGCCGAACGCCAGCGCCCCCTGCTTCCAGGTGCTCGGCGCGACGGTCAGCACGGTGCCGGCGAAGCCGGCCGTGACCGTCCGGTGCAGGTGGCCGGCGGCGATCCGGACCACGTGCGGGTGGCGGGCGACCACCTCGGCCAGCGCGTCGCCGTCGGCGAGCCCGATCGCGTCGGCGGCCGGGATGCCGACGGGGACCGGCGGGTGGTGCAGGCAGACCAGCGCGGGGACGTCGGGGCGACCGGCCAGCACCCCGTCCAGCCAGCCCAGCTGCTCGTCGCCGAGCCGCCCGCCGCCGTCCCCGCCGGGGGCCAGCGAGTCCAGCACCACGACGGTCGCCTCGGGATGGTCGACGTGGTAGTAGGCGGAGAAGCCGCCGCCGAGCCACGGGGTGCCGCCGAACGCGTCGAGCAGCGACTCGCGGTCGTCGTGGTTGCCGGGGACCAGGTGCACCGGCAGCGGGAACCTTCGGATGATCTCGCGCAGGGCCGCGTACTCGTCGGGTCGGCCGCTGCCGACCAGGTCGCCGGTGACGACGACGCAGTCCGGTCGCGGACGTTGGGCCAGCACCCGGCCCAGCGCGCGGTGCAGCCCGGCGGCCGGCTCGGCGGCCAGCGGGCCGGTGGTCACGTGCGGGTCGCTGAGCTGGGCGATGAGCACCGGGACCTCCCGCGGTCGGGTCACCCACACGCTACCGCCCGGCATCGGCCTGCGGGACCCCACAGGCCGTGTCCACAGCCTGTGGATGGAACATGTGTACGAAGGCGCCGTGACGATCTTGACGGTGGGCGGAGGTGCCCCTCGCTGAGTACGCTTGATCTCGCCACCCGGCACCGGCCCGGGCCCTCCCACCAGGAACGACGTGGATCACGAGCGAGTCATCCGAGACGTCACGGTCCGCCTGCCGATGGCGTCGACCGCCGTCGAGGCGTGCCAGTGGACCGTCACCGCGCTGGCCCGCTACACCCCGGCCACCGTCTCCGTCCTGCTGCGCGTCCACGGTCGGCTGCGCTGCGTCGCCGCGACCGGCTCCTGGCAGGTCTTCTCCACCGTGGCACCGGGTGACGGCATCGTCGGGCGGGTCTACCGCTCCAACCAGGGGGCCACCGTCGCCGACGTCACCGCCGACCCCGACTACCTCCCGGTACGCCCCGACGTCACCGCCGAGCTGTGCGTACCGGTGCGGGACCCGGCGGGCCGGGCGATCGGCGTGCTCGACCTGCAGTGGAGCGGCGGGGCGGAGCTGGACCGCTGGCGGGAGACCGCCGAGCGGCTGGCCGACCGGCTGGGCGCCCGGATCGTGGCGCTCGGCGGCACACCGCCGGAGAGCCGCAGCGAGAAGCTGCTCCGGCACGCCGCCGCCCTGACCGCCGCCCCCGACCAGTGGCAACTGCTGACCGAGGCGATCGGCGCGGCCCGGGACGTCTCCGGCCTCTCCGCCGCCGTGCTGGTCCTCGCCGGCCGGAACGGGCCCCGGGTGAGCGGGCCGACCGACGCGCCGGGCGAGCTGGAGAGCCGGGTCCGGGCCGAGCTGACCGAGGCCGGGCCGGACGCGCTGGGCGGGATGATCGCCCGAGCCC
The DNA here is from genome assembly GCF_900090305.1 of Micromonospora siamensis. Taxonomy (NCBI): domain Bacteria; kingdom Bacillati; phylum Actinomycetota; class Actinomycetes; order Micromonosporales; family Micromonosporaceae; genus Micromonospora; species Micromonospora siamensis. The sequence goes on from NZ_LT607751.1 coordinate 357,833, forward strand.
ACCGGCACGGCTCCGGCTACACCCTCGGCGAGTCCGGCCACCGCCCCACCGGGGAGTACGAGCCGCTCAGCCGGGCCGGCGTACGCACCCTGATGGCGGTGCCGGTCGGCACGCCCGACGCCGGTGGGGTGCTGCTGGTCGCCGACGAGCGGCTGCTGCGCCCCGACCCGACCACGGTCAACCTGATGGAGCTGCTCGCCGGGCAGGCGTGGACCTGCCTGGACCGGCTGCGTACGCTTGCCCGGCTCCGCGAGCAGGCCAGCTCCGACCCGCTGACCGGGCTGCGGCACACCGGCCCGTTCGGCCAGCGGATCGCGGCGGCCACGCCGGGGCGTACCGCCCTGCTCGCCATCGACGTGGACGGCTTCAAGGACGTCAACGACACGTACGGCCACCAGGCCGGTGACCGGCTGCTGGTCGGGCTGGCCCGGGCTCTGGAGGGGGCGCTGCGCCAGGGCGACGAGCTGTACCGGATCGGCGGCGACGAGTTCGTCGCGGTGATCGAGGTGAGCCGCCCCGACGAGGCGGTCCGGATCGCCGAGCGCCTCACCGAGGCCGCCCGCGGCATCGGCCGGACGATCAGTGTCGGCGTGGCCCTGGCCCAGCCCGGTGAGGCCCCGGATCGTGCCCTCACCCGCGCCGACCAGGCCCTCTACGCGGTGAAGCGGCAGGGCCGCGACGGCGTGCGCCTGGCCGCCGCCTGACCCCCTACAGCAGCTTGCGCATCTGGACCCGGGTCACCTCGAAGCCCATCTCCTCGTAGAGCGCCCGCGCGCCGAGGTTGTTGCCGAAGACGCTCAGCCCGATCGATCTGACCCCGCGTTCGCGGCAGATCCGCTCGACCGCCTGCATGATCATCCGGCCGTATCCCTTCCGCCGCAGGTCGGGGCGCACCTCGAAGTCGTAGCCGAAGGCGTGCGTGCCGTCCGACTTCTCGTCGAGGTGCAGCCAGACCATGCCGACCTCGTCGTCGGCGTCGTACGCCGTCCAGAGGTGGTGACCGGCGCTGGCCAGCCCGTCCGGGAGCAGCTGCCGGTAGTCCTCACGGGCCTTCTCCCGCGCCTCGGGCAGCGGCATCACGCCGGCAGCGGCGATGTTCTGCGCGTAGTCGGCCTCCGCGCTCTCGCGGTAGCGCGCGTACTGCTGGTCCGTCATCGGTACGAGTCTCAGCGTCGGCACCCGGCCACCATATGTCCGGCGGGGGTCGTGCCGCTGCCCGCGATCCCAGCGGCGGGGCCGGTCAGGAGCGGGTGAGTTCCCTGGCGAGGAGTTCGGCGATCTGGGCGGTGTTCAGGGCGGCCCCCTTGCGCAGGTTGTCACCCGTCACGAAGAGGTCCAGGGCGCGCGGATCGTCGACGGCGCGGCGGATCCGGCCGACCCAGGAGGGGTCGGTGCCGACCGCGTCGATCGGCATCGGGAACTCGCCGGACGCCGGGTCGTCGACCAGGATCACGCCGGGGGCGTTGCGCAGCGCCTCGCGGGCCCCCTCAGCGTCGACCTCGGTGCCGAAGACGGCGTGCACGGCCACCGAGTGGCCGGTCACCACCGGCACCCGTACGCAGGTGGCGGAGACCTTGAGGTCGGGCAGGCCGAGGATCTTGCGCGACTCGTTGCGCATCTTCAGCTCCTCGGAGGACCACCCGCCGTCGGCCAGCGACCCGGCCCAGGGCACCACGTTGAGCGCCAGCGGGGCCGGGAACGGGCCGAGCTCGTCGCCGACCGCCTGCCGCACGTCACCCGGGCGGGAGCCGAGCGCCCGATCCCCGGCGATCTTGCCGAGCTGGGCGTGCAGGGTGTCCACGCCGGCCTGACCCGCCCCCGAGACCGCCTGGTACGAGGCGAGGACCAGCTCGCGCAGGCCGTACTCGCGGTGCAGGGGCGCGATCGCGACGATCATCGCCAGGGTGGTGCAGTTGGCGTTGGCGACGATCCCCCGGGGCCGGTTGCGCACCTGCTCCGGGTTGATCTCGGGAACCACCAGCGGCACGTCGCGGTCCATCCGGAACGCCCCGGAGTTGTCCACCGCCACCGCGCCCCGGCTCACCGCGATCGGCGCCCACTCGGCGGAGACCGCGTCGGGCACGTCGAACATCGCGACGTCGACGCCGTCGAACGCCTCGGCGGTGAGCGCCTGGACGGTCAGCTCCTCGCCCCGGCAGAGCACCTTGCGCCCGACCGAGCGTTCCGAGGCGAGCAGCCGGATCTCGCCCCAGACGTTGCGCCGGGCGGAGAGGATCTGGCACATCACCGTGCCGACGGCACCGGTCGCCCCGACCACGGCGAGGGTGGGCAGCCGTGCCATCCCCGCTACCGCCCGGTGCCCGCGTAGACCACGGCTTCGCTGTCGCCGCCCAGCTCGAACTGGTCGTGGATGGCGCGGACCGCCTTGTCCAGGTCGGTGTCGCGGCAGACCACGGAGACCCGGATCTCCGAAGTGGAGATCATCTCGATGTTGACGCCGGCGGCGCCGAGGGCGGCGAAGAAGCCGGCCGCCACACCGGGGTGCGACCGCATGCCGGCGCCGATCAGCGAGACCTTGCCGACGTGGTCGTCGTAGAGCAGGCCCTTGAACTTGACCGACTCCTGGATCTTGCTGAGCGCGGCCATGCCGGTGGCGCCGTCGGTCTTGGGCAGCGTGAACGAGATGTCGGTGCGGCCGGTCCCCTCGGTGGAGACGTTCTGCACGATCATGTCGATGTTGATCTCGGCGCCGGCGACGGTGTCGAAGATCTTCGCGGCGGCGCCCGGCTCGTCCGGCACCCCGACGATGGTGATCTTCGCTTCGCTGCGGTCGTGGGCGACGCCGGTGATCAGTGCCTGTTCCACGGGGAGGTCCTCCATCGATCCGGTGACCATCGTGCCGGTGTTGGTCGAGTATGACGAACGGACGTGGATCGGCAACCCCGCGCGGCGCGCGTACTCCACGCTGCGCAGATGCAGCACCTTGGCCCCGCAGGCGGCCAGCTCCAGCATCTCCTCGTAGGTGATCTGCTTGATGTGCCGGGCGTTGGGCACGATCCGCGGGTCGGCGCTGAAGATGCCGTCCACGTCGGTGTAGATCTCGCAGACGTCGGCGTCCAACGCGGCGGCGAGCGCCACGGCGGTGGTGTCCGAGCCGCCCCGGCCGAGGGTGGTGACGTCCTTGGTGTCCTGCGAGACGCCCTGGAAGCCGGCCACGATGACCACCGAGCCCTCGTCGAGCGCGCCCTTGAGCCGCCCCGGGGTGACGTCGATGATCCGGGCCTTGCCGTGCACCGAGGTGGTGAGCACGCCGGCCTGCGAGCCGGTGAACGAGCGGGCTTCGTACCCCAGGTTGTGGATGGCCATGGCGAGCAGCGCCATGGAGATCCGCTCCCCGGCGGTGAGCAGCATGTCCAGCTCGCGGCCCGGCGGCAGCGGGCTCACCTGGTTGGCCAGGTCGAGCAGCTCGTCGGTGGTGTCGCCCATCGCGGAGACCACCACCACGACGTCGTCGCCGGCCTTGCGGGCGGCGACGATGCGCTCCGCCACCCGCTTGATCCGCTCGGCGTTGGCGACGGAGGACCCGCCGTACTTCTGCACCACGAGTGCCACGACGGTGCACTCCCTCCCGGCGTCCCTGAGCGTGCCGACGCCGCCGGGATCCGGTCCGGCGGCGCGTGTCAGACCCTGCCAGGGTATCGGGCCCGCTCCGGCGCCGGGTCGGGTGATCCCACCATCCGGCCTGCCCAGGGCCGCCCAGGGTCGGCGGCCAGGCCGTCCCACCAGGGCCGCGAGGGGGTACGCCGGCCGCGCGCGACGGCCGCGACACGCCGGTCGGAACGGGCACCCCCGCGCGCGCCGACGGCACCGCAGAATGACCCCGTGCATGCCCAACTCCGCGCGGCCCGCCGGCTGACCGCCCCGCTCGCGCTTCTGCTCCCGGCGCTGCTCGCCGCCTGTTCCGCAGACCCTCCCGCCGAACCACCGGCGAGCGAGGAGCCGGCCCCCGCGTCGATCGACACGGCCCGGGACCGGCTGGTCGCGCTCGCCGCGGCGGCCCGGGACCGGCACCTCACCGCGACGTACACGCTGAGCGGGGCCGACGGCGGGGACCGGACGATCGCGGTGACCACCGCGAACGACGGGACCTGGCGGGTGGACGTCCCGGGCGGGGCGGGCGGCGGCACGATCGACGTCTCGGTCGCGGCCACCGCCGACGGGCTGTTCCAGTGCGCGCTGCCCTCCGCCGGCCATCCCGAGGGGGCGGGCTGCGTCCGGATCGGGGACCCGGGCGACCGGGTTCCGGCACCGGTCGACCCGCGCGTCCAGCACCCGTTCACCGACTGGCCGAAGGTGCTCACCGACCGGCAGGCCCCGCTGGCCGTGTCGACGGCGAAGGCGCCGGCCGGAGTGAGCGGGACCTGCTTCTCCGTCGACACGACGTCGGCCTCGCTCGACGCGCCGCTGGACGTGGGCATCTACTGCTACGAGCCGGACGGGACGCTGACCCTGCTGCGCAGTGCGCTGGGCACCCTCCGGCTGGCCGGGCCACCGGCGCCCGGGCCGGCCACCGTCGCCCTGGCCGGGCCGGTGGTGCCGAGCGGCCCGTGGGAGACCGGGGCACCGCCGGCCGCGGGGCCGACGACAACGCCCTGACCAGGGCCGGGTTACGGGTGCCGTTGCCCACATTCCCCAACCCCGACCGAGGTGGCGAAACGCCCATACGGGACGCTTCTCCTATGTCGGACCTCCACCCACTGCTCGCCTTCCGCTGGAGCCCACGGGCCTTCGACCCCCAGGACCGGCTGGCCGACCAGGAGGTGGACTCGCTGCTGGAGGCCGCCCGCTGGGCCCCCTCGGCGGGCAACGCCCAGCCGTGGCGGTTCGCCCTCGGGCACCGGCAGGACGAGGCCTGGAAGCGGATCCTGGTCGCCCTCCCCGACGACGACCAGCGCTGGGCCCGGCACGCCTCCGCCCTGCTGCTCGGGGCACACCGCGGCGACGACCCGGAACGGGCCGCGTACGACCTGGGCCAGGCGGTGGCCCACCTGACCGTCCAGGCCACCGCCCTCGGCCTGCACGTCCGCCAGGTCAGCCGGTTCGACCGCGACGGGATCGCCGTCGAGCTGGACCTGCCCGCCGACGTACGGCCGGCGGTGGTGGCCGCCGTCGGCCGGCTCGGCGACCCGTACGCCCTCCCGCCCGACCTGCTGACCCTGGAGACCGGCCTGCGTCGCCGCCGCCCCCTGCCGGAGCTGCTGCTCTCCTGAGGAACCACCGGTCCGGCGGGGTGGCGCCGACTCACTCGCCCCGGGCGGCCCGCAGGAGGACCGTCGCGGCCTCCGTGTTGCGGTAGAAGACGTAGCGACCACGCCGGGTGCGGACGACCAGCCCGGCGGCGTGCAGGGCCGCCAGGTGCTGGGAGACGCTCCCGCCGGACAGGCCGGTACGCCGGGCCAGGTCGGTGGTGGTGGCCGGCGAGTCGAGCAGGTGCAGCAGCGCCGCCCGGCCGGACCCGACCACCCGGGCCAACGGGTCCCCGGGCGGCGCGGGTGACCGCTCCCAGAGCGTGCCGACCGCCCGGACCGGGTACGTCCCGGCGGGCATCGACTCCTCCAGCAGGTTCCACAGCACCCGCCCGCCGTGGAAGACCCCGGGGTTGAGCGTCAGTCCGCGCCCACCCAGGTCGAAGTCCCGCTCGAACGGGTCGTCGCTGACCACCCGGTCACCGAGCCAGCGCAGGCTCGGGTGGAGCTGGTCGAGGACCCGGCCGGCACCACCCTCGGCGAGCTGCACGGCCCGGTGCGCGACGTCGGCCTCGAGCAGCGCCCGCAGGCGCGGCCAGTCAGGCATGATCGCCTCGTCGTGCCACGCGCGGAGCGCGTCGACGAGGCTCGGCAGCAGCTCACGCGGCTCGGCCAGCAGGGCCTGCCCGAACCCCGACAGCGGAGCCCTCGGGGTGGTGGACAACAGATCCCGCACCACGACCTCGGGCGGGGTGGCGCCGATCTGGTCGAGCTGCTCCTCCAGGGTCACGTCCGGGTGGACCGCCGCCGGGGTGAGGAAGTCGGGCAGCCAACGGCGGGGCCGGGCCAACTCCCGCAGCGGCCGGATCCGGGCGGCGACCTCGGGGCGGCGGGCGATCACCCGGGCCCGGTCGGTCCAGGACAGGTGCACGGCGTGCCGGACCGGGTTGTCGAGCACCCAGAGACTGGAGACGGTCTCCCACACCGGCGAGACGGCGAACCGCAGGCCCGCCACGTCGGCGGACTCGAACCGCAACTCGGACACCCGCACCCCCGTGGATTCGGCTCAGCCTAAATTGCTCGACCCGTTGGTGGGGGGCACGGTTGGCTGACCGGTCATGGGGGCCAGAGACACCATCCGCACCGCCGTCCGGGACGTCGTACCGCCCGCCGGCCTGATCCGCGCCCTGGCCGTGCAGGCCATGGTGTACGCCGTCGGCAGCGGTCTGTTCCACGCCGGGAGCGCGGTCTTCTTCACCCGGGCGTTGGGGCTCAGCGCGGCCCAGGTCGGCCTGGGCCTGTCGGTCTCGGCGGGCGTCTCGCTGCTCGGCACGGTGCCGCTGGGCGCGCTCACCGACCGGTACGGCCCGCAGCGGGTCTGGCTGGTCGGGCTGGTGCTGGAGGCGGCGCTCTTCGCCACCTACCCCGCGGTGGGGGGCTTCGTCGGATTCCTCGCCGTGGTCGTCGCGCTGGCCTTGGTGGACGCGGCGGGCGGGGTGGCCCGGCAGGTCTACTCGATCAACGCGTTGGCCCCGGCCGACCGGGTCACCGCGATGGCCTACCAGCGGTCCCTGCTGAACGTCGGGTTCGGGCTGGGCGCGGTGATCAGCGGCCTGGTGCTGGCGGTGGACACGATGGCGGCGTACCGGGGGATGGTCTGGTTCATCGCCACGGTGTTCCTGGTGACCGCGATCTTCGTACGGCGGCTGCCCCGGCTCCACGAGGTGCAGCGGCCAGCGGAACCGATGAGCCGGTTCACTGTGCTGCGGGACCGTCCGTTCATGACCGTTTCCCTGCTCAGCGGGCTGCTCACGGCCCACCAGACGCTCTACCTGACGGTGATGCCGCTGTGGATCCTGACCCACACCGACGCCCCGAAGGCTCTCATCGCCGGTCTGGTGCTGCTCAACACGGTCCTGATCGTGCTGCTCCAGGTACGCGCCAGCCGGGGTGCGGACAGTGCGCCGGGGGCCGCCCGGGCGTCCCGCCGGGGTGCCCTGCTGATCGCCCTGTTCTGCCTGGTCCTGCCGATCTCCGGGGTGACTCGAGGCGGGCTCACGGTGGTGGTGCTGGTGGCCGCCGCGACGCTGCTCATCCTGGCCGAGCTGATCGAGTCGGCGGGTGCCTGGGGGCTGACGGCCACTCTGCCGCCGGCCGCCCAGCGAGGCGCGTACGTGGGGGCGCTCCGGCTCGGCTCGCAGGTGCAGTTCCTGATCGCCCCGGCAGGCCTGACCGCGCTCGGTGTGACCACGGGCGGCTGGGGCTGGTACCCGATGGCGGCGATCTTCGCGCTGGTCGGGCTGGCGATCGCGCCGGCGGTGGCGTGGACCGGGCGGACCCGGCGCCTGGGTACGCCGAGCCCGGAACCCGAGACGGTGACTCCGGTCCCATAGTCCGGACGCGCCTTACCAACCCTGATCCCAGCACGTAGGGTGACCCTGACATGTGGCGGGCGTACCTTCTCCTTGGTCGCCGCGACGAGGCCTGACGGCCGGCACCTCGTCGCGGAGTCGAACCGCGCCGTCCAGCAGATCCGAACAATCCATCGGCACCGCCCGGCATCGTCGCCCGGCCCCGCCGACACCTTCCGATTGCTGACGCCACCTGTTCCAGGGAGCACTCCGCCATGGCTCAACCCGCCGTCGACGCCGAGAACGATCCGATCGCCCGGCAGCGCCCCAGCCGGATGCCGTTCCGGCGCTACCAGCCCTACCAGCAGCAGTTCCGGGTCGACCTGCCCGACCGCGCCTGGCCCACCCGCCACGTCGACGCCGCGCCCCGCTGGTGCGCGGTCGACCTGCGCGACGGCAACCAGGCGCTGATCGACCCGATGTCCCCGGAGCGCAAGCGCCGGATGTTCCAGCTGCTGGTCCAGATGGGCTACAAGGAGATCGAGGTCGGCTTCCCGTCGGCCAGCCAGACCGACTTCGACTTCGTCCGGCAGCTGATCGAGCAGGACCTGATCCCGGAGGACGTCACCGTCCAGGTGCTCACCCAGTGCCGGGAGCACCTGATCGAGCGGACCTTCGAGTCGCTGCGCGGCGCGAAGCAAGCCATCGTGCACTTCTACAACTCCACCTCGACGCTGCAGCGGCGGGTGGTCTTCGGCCTGGACCGCGACGGCATCACCGACATCGCCACCCAGGGCGCGCGGCTCTGCCAGAAGTACGCCGAGATCCACACCCCGGACACCGAGATCCACTACGAGTACTCCCCGGAGTCGTACACCGGCACCGAGCTGGAGTACGCGCTGGAGGTCTGCTCCCGGGTGATCGACGTGATCGACCCGACCCCGGACCGCAAGCTGATCGTGAACCTGCCGGCCACCGTCGAGATGGCCATGCCGAACGTGTACGCCGACTCGATCGAGTGGATGCACCGAGACCTGCCCCGGCGGGACAGCCTGGTGCTGAGCCTGCATCCGCACAACGACCGGGGCACCGGCGTGGCCGCCGCCGAGCTGGGCCTGCTGGCCGGCGCCGACCGGATCGAGGGCTGCCTGTTCGGCAACGGCGAGCGGACCGGCAACGTCGACCTGGTGACGCTGGGCCTCAACCTGTTCTCCCAGGGCATCGACCCGATGATCGACTTCTCGAACATCGACGAGGTCAAGCGGGCCGTCGAGTACTGCAACCAGCTGCCCGTGCACGAGCGCCACCCGTACGCGGGCGACCTGGTCTACACCGCCTTCTCCGGCTCGCACCAGGACGCCATCAAGAAGGGCTTCGACGCCCTGCACGCCGACGCCGCGGCGGCCGGGGTGCCGGTGGACGAGTTCACCTGGGCGGTGCCCTACCTGCCGATCGACCCGAAGGACCTGGGCCGCACCTACGAGGCGGTCATCCGGGTCAACTCGCAGTCCGGCAAGGGCGGCGTCGCGTACATCATGAAGTCCGAGCACCAGCTGGACCTGCCGCGCCGGCTCCAGATCGAGTTCTCCGGGGTGGTGCAGCAGGTCACCGACCACGACGGCGGCGAGGTCGAGCCGGCCGCCATGTGGGAGATCTTCGCCAGCAACTACCTGCTCGACCACCAGGTCGACCCGGCGGTCACGCTGGCCGGGTACGACCTCGGCACGGTCGACGGCAAGGTCGAGATCGAGGCCAACGTGCGCCACGCCGGGCGGGCCCGGACGCTCGCCGCGATCGGCAACGGCCCGATCGACGCGTACGTCAACGCGATGCAGTACCTCGGCGTGGCGGTACGCGTCCTCGACTACCACGAGCACGCGCTCTCCTCCGGCGGAGACGCGCAGGCGGCCGCGTACGTGGAGTGCGAGGTGGACGGCCGTACCGTCTGGGGTGTCGGGATGGACGCGAACATCGTCACCGCCTCGATCAAGGCGGTCACCAGCGCCGTCAACCGCGCCCACCGCTGAGGACGCAAGGAGGGGCCCTGTTCGGGGCCCCTCCTCACCTCCTCCGGTCGGGTGGGGTGGAGGCGGGCAGCGACGGGCAGGGCTGACCGCCGGGGGCCTGCCGGTGCGGCCGGTGCACCAGCACGGCGGCCAGCACCGCCCCGGCCAGCAGCGCCCCCGCGCACCAGGCCAGCGCCCCCCGGTACGCGTGGGTCAGGTCGGCCTTCTGCTCGTACCCGGTGCCGGAGAGGCCGACCAGCAGCGGCAGCGCGGCCACCGCGAGCAGGCCACCGGCCCGGGACGCGGCGTTGTTGAAGCCGCTCGCCACCCCGGCGAACCGGTCCGCCACGGCGGCCAGCACGGAGGCGGTCAGCGGCGCCACCACCAGGGTCAGTCCGGCGCCGAAGAGCACCACCCCGGGCAGCACGTCGGTCCAGTAGGAGGCGCCCGGCCCGACCGCGCGGAGCAGGAGCAGCCCGGCCGCGGCGACCACCGGGCCGACGGTGAGCGGCAGCCGGGGACCGATCCGGGCGGAGAGCGCGCCGGCCCGGGCCGACCCGAGCAGCAACAGCACCGTCATCGGGACGGTGGCCAGGCCGGTGCGCAACGCCGACCAGCCCAGCACGTTCTGGAGGTAGACGGCGAGGAAGAAGGTGAAGCCGCCGAGCGCGGCGTACACCACCACGGTGAAGACGTTCAACACCGAGAAGAGCCGGCTGGAGAAGATGGTGGTGGGCAGCATCGCGGCCTCGCCGCGCCGCCGCTCCAGCCACACGAAGGCCGCCGCGGCGGCCACGCCGACCAGCACCGCCGCCAGCACCGCCGGCGAGCGCGGGCCGCGGGCCGGGGCGTCGATCAGCGCGTACGTGATGCCGCCGAGGCCCAGCGCGCCGAGCAGCGCACCGGCGACGTCGAACTTGCGCCGCCCGGCCCGGGAGGCGTCCTCGTCCCGGCTCTCCGGGACCCAGCGCAGGGCCGCGAGCACCACCGCCACGGCCAGCGGCAGGTTGATGAAGAAGATCCACCGCCAGGAGAGGGTGTCGATCAGCCAGCCGCCGAGCAGCGGGCCGAGCGCGGTGGACACCCCGGACAGTCCGGACCAGGTGCCGATGGCCCTGGCCCGGTCGTCGGGGTGGAAGCTGGCCTGGAGCACCGAGAGCGAGCCGGGGGTGAGCAGCGCGCCGCCGGCGCCCTGGAGGACCCGGGCGGCGATCAGCTGGCCGGTGTCCTGGGCCAGCCCGCACAGCAGTGACGCGGCCGCGAACCAGACCACCCCGAGCAGGAAGATCCGGCGCCGGCCAAACCGGTCCCCCAGCGCCCCGCCGAGCAGCACGAACGCCGCCAACATCAGCAGGTAGCCGTTGACGGTCCATTGCAGACCGGCCACGGTGGCGCCCAGCTCGGCGCCGAGCCGGGGCAGGGCCACGTTGACGACGGTGCTGTCCAGAAAGACCATGCCGGAGGCGAGGATCGCGGCGAGCAGGGTGCCCCGCCCGGCGGCGGATCCGGTGCGCAGCGCGGGAGCGGGTGCCGTCATTCGTCCAATCTCCCCCGTACCGCGTCCTTCCCGCCAGGAATCGCCGAAAGCACCGCTGGGTACTGTGCGGACTCGCGGCAACCGAGCAAGCTGGAGAGGTGTCGACTGTGCGTAGCAGATCAGGAGCCGGAGCGGCCGCGTTGGCCGTGACGCTCGCGTTCGGCGTGGCGGGGTGCGTCCCGGTCGAGGTCGACCAGCCGGAGGCGACCCCGACGGTGAACGGCAACGTCCGGACCCAGCTCGACCAGCTGACCGTGGCCAAGGAAACGACGATGCGCGGCTACAGCCGGGACCGCTTCCCGCACTGGCGGGACACCGGCACCAACTGCGACGTCCGGGACAGCGTCCTCAAGCGCGACGGAAAGAACATCAAGCTCTCCGGCTGCAACGTGGTGGGTGGCCGCTGGGAGAGCGTGTACGACGGCAAGGTGCTCACCGACCCGATCGAGGTGGACATCGACCACACGGTCCCGCTGGCCGAGGCGTGGCGTACCGGCGCCGCCGAGTGGGACGACGCGAAGCGCGGCAACTTCGCCAACGACCTGACCCGGCCGCAGCTCATCGCGGTTTCCCGGACGTCCAACCGGGCAAAGGGTGACCAGGATCCCGCCCAGTGGAAGCCGCCGAGCCGCTCGTACTGGTGCACGTACGCGGAGCGCTGGGTGACCGTCAAGCACTACTGGCGGCTGACGGTGACCAGCACCGAGAAGTCCGCCCTGGCCGACATGTTGGAGGAATGCTGATGGGCGAGCAGGCCGTGACCGGCGCCGAGGACGTACCCGCCCCGGAGCGGACACCGGACGCCACCGGGGACGACGCCGCGGCGGCCACCGGCAGCGGGGACGCCGCCGCCGCGCGGGCGGCCACCGAGGCGCCACCCGCCCCGCCCGCCGGTGAGCCGGTGGCGAAGGAGGCCGGGGGCACCCCGCAGAACCGCACCACCGACGTGACCGCCGGCCCGGGCGGGGTGATGACCGACGAGGTGGGCGTGGTCACCGGTGAGCTGACCCTGCGCACCGAGTACGTTGACGGCAAGGTGACCCTGCGGGTGCAGTACAAGGACGCCGACGAGTGGTACGCGGTCACCGGCGGCACGGCGCCGCTGGCCGACCCGGCCGGGTTGGACGCGGTCCACGCCATCGCCGTGGCCCTGCTGAACCGCCCGGAGGGCTGAGGCGGAACGGACGCGGCCCCGCCCGGGATCGGGTGGGGCCGCGTCCGGCTGTTCCGGGCTGTCAGACGTACGAGCCGGGCTCGCTCGGGGCGGAGACCACGCCCGGGTCCTCGCCCTCGCCCGCCGGGCGGCTGAGCTGGACGGCGACCTTGTGCGGGCGCAGCTCGCCGCTGGCGATCTGTTCGGCGAAGTGGCAGGCCACCCGGCTGGCGCCGATCTCGCGCAGCACAGGCCGCTCGTCGGCGCAGCGGGTCGGCTGCGCCCACGGGCAGCGGGTGTGGAACCGGCAGCCCGACGGCGGGTTGGCCGGCGAGGGCAGGTCACCGGCGAGCAGGATCCGCTCCCGGCGGTCCTCCACGTCCGGGTCCGGCACCGGCACCGCCGACATCAGCGCCCGGGTGTACGGGTGCAGCGGTTCGGTGTAGAGCCGGTCACTGGGCGCCTCCTCGACCAGCGCGCCGAGGTACATCACCCCGACGGTGTCGGAGATGTGCCGGACCACGGCCAGGTCGTGGGCGATCACCAGGTAGGTCAGGCCGAGGTTGTCCTGGAGTTCGTCCAGCAGGTTGACCACCTGGGCCTGGATGGAGACGTCCAGGGCGGAGACCGGCTCGTCGGCGACGATCAGCTCCGGTCCGAGCACCAGGGCCCGGGCGATGCCGATCCGCTGCCGCTGGCCGCCGGAGAACTCGTGCGGGTAGCGGGAGAGCGCCCAGCGGGGCAGCCCGACCTTGTCCAGCGTCTCGCCGATGAGCTTCCGCCGCTCGTCCCGGCTGCCACCGATGCCGTGGGTCTGGAGCCCCTCGGTGAGGATCGACTCGACGTTCTGCCGGGGGTCCAGGCTGGACATCGGGTCCTGGAAGATCATCTGCATCCGGCGGCGCATCGACCGCAGCTTGCCGGCGGGCAGCTTGCCCAGCTCCACCCCGTCGAAGACGACCTCGCCGCCGGTGGGCGGGTTGAGCTGGAGCAGCGCCCGGCCCAGCGTGGACTTGCCGCAGCCGGACTCGCCGACCAGCCCGTACGTCTTCCCGCGCGGGATCCGCAGGTCGACCCCGTCGACGGCCTTGACGTGCCCGATCGTCCGGTCGAAGATCACCCCCCGCTTGATCGGGAAGTGCACCTTCAGGTCGCGTACCTCGACGAGGATGTCGTCGTCGGTCATGATTCCTCCTCGCGCGGGGCGCCGGCGAAGCCCGGCACGGTCGGCGGGTCGTTCGGGACGGCCTGCGCCGGCACGGCACCGGGCTGGGCCGCCGTCGGCACCGCGTCCCCGCCGGTCGCCGGGGCGTCCCGGTAGAGCGCCTGCGCCTCGTCCGGGGTCACCCCGGGCACCGGCGCCGGGTTGACGCACCGGTAGCTGCGGCCGTCGTGGGCGAGCACCAGCTCCGGCGGCCCGTCCACGCACTCGTCCACCCGGCGGTCGCAGCGCGGCGCGAAGGCGCAGCCCTCCGCCCAGGGCAGCACGTCGCGTACCGAGCCGGGGATCGGGTTGAGCCGCTCGCCGCGCCCGGCGTCCAGGCGCGGCACCGACCCGAGCAACCCCACCGTGTACGGGTGGCGCGGCTCGCGGAACAGCGGGCGGCGGCGGGCGGTCTCCACCACCTTGCCGGCGTAGAGCACGTTGATGGTCTCGCACATGCCGGCCACCACACCGAGATCGTGGGTGATCATCACCAGCGCGGTGCCGGAGTCGCGGACCAGCTCCTTGAGCAGCTCCAGGATCTGGGCCTGGATGGTGACGTCCAGCGCGGTGGTCGGCTCGTCGGCGATCAGCAGGCGGGGCTGGCAGGCCACCGCCATGGCGATCAGGGCCCGCTGTCGCATCCCGCCGGAGAGCTGGTGCGGGTATTCCTTCAACCGGCGGCGCGGGTCGGGGATGCCGACCCGGTCGAGCAGGGCCGCCGCCTCCTTCTCCGCCGCCGCGCCCTTCATCCCCCGGTGCCGGGTGAGCACCTCGGTCACCTGCAACCCGATCGGGATCACCGGGTTCAGCGAGGAGAGCGGGTCCTGGAAGATCATCGCGACGTCCCGGCCCCGGATGTCGCGCCGGGACCGGTCGTCGAGCTGGAGCAGGTCGGTGCCGTCGAAGACCGCCTTGCCGCCGACCTTGAGGCCGGGCTGCTTGGGCAGCAGACCCATGATGGCCAGCGAGGTGACGCTCTTGCCGCAGCCGGACTCGCCGACCAGGCCGACCACCTCGCCGGCGTCGACCGAGAAGGAGACCCCGTCGACGGCGTTGACCGTACGCTGACCGCGCCGGGCGAACGTGACGGAGAGGTCGTCCACTTCGAGCAGTGCCATTACCGGTCCTCCGTTCGCGACTGCGGGGCTCGCAAGCTCACTCCTCGCGCTTCACACATGAGAGACCTACTTCCGCAGCTTCGGGTCGAGGGCCTCGCGCATCGCCTCACCGAGGAGGGTGAAGCCGAGCGCGGTGACGATGATCGCGAGGGCGGGCAGGACCGCCAGCCGGGGCGCCGAGTCGAGGTACGACTGTGCGTCCGCGAGCATCACGCCCCACTCCGGGATGGAGGCGTCGTTGTTGCCGAGGCCGAGGAAGGAGAGCGCCGCCGCCTCGATGATCGCGGTGGCCAGGGTGAGCGTCGCCTGGACGATGACCGGGGCGAGCGAGTTCGGCACCACGTGGGTCAGCGCGATCTTCGGCTTCTTCACGCCGAGCGAGGTGGCCGCCAGGACGTAGTCGCTGTTCGACTGGGCGATCATCGAGCCGCGCAGCAGCCGGGCGAAGACCGGCACGGAGACCACACCGACGGCGATCATGACGGTGGTCAGGCCGGCGCCGAGCAGCGCCGCGATGCTGATGGCGAGCAGCAGGCTCGGCATGGCCAGCAGCATGTCGATGAAGCGCATGAGCACGTTGTCGACCGCCCGGCCCCACCGGCCGCCCAGGCCGGCGGCTGCGCCGGCGATGCCGCCGATCAGCGAGCCGACGGCGAGGCCGATCAGGGTGGACACCACGCCGACCAGCAGGGTCTGCCGGGCGCCCACGACCATCCGGCTGAACTCGTCCCGGCCGAGCTGGTCGGTGCCGAACCAGTTCTCCGCCCGCGGTCCGGGGAAGTCGCCGAGGCGGACCTCGCCCTTCCAGAGCTGCGCCTCCGGCGGGTGCGGGACGAGGAACGGCCCGATCACCGCCACCAGGACGAACAGGGTGAGGATGACCGCCCCCACGATGGCGGCCGGGTTGCGGCGCAGCCGGCGGAACGCCTCCTTCCAGAGGCTCACCCCCTGCTCGTCTTCCCGGGCGGCCAGCTCGGCGAGCCGGTCCAGCTTCTCGCGCTTCTTGCCAGCGGTGACGGTCATCGCACCCTCACCCTCGGGTCGATCACGCTGTAGGAGAGGTCCACGATGAGGTTCACCAGCACGTACACCACCGCGATGATCAGGATGAAGCCCATCAGCACCGGATAGTCGCGCTGGCTGATCGCTTCGTAGATGAAGGCGCCGATGCCGCCGTACGCGAAGACGGTCTCGGTCAGCACGGCGCCGGAGAGCAGGCCGCCGGTGAGCAGGCCGATCGAGGTGACCACCGGCAGCATCGAGTTGCGCAGCACGTGCCGGCCCCGGACCGTACGCTCGGTCAGGCCCTTGGCCTCGGCGGTGCGGACGAAGTCCTCGTTGAGCACCTCCAGCACGCTCGCCCGGGTGATCCGGACGATGATCGCCAGCGGGATGCTGGCCAGCGCGACGGCCGGCAGCACCAGGTGCCAGAGGGCGTCCGCGGCGGCGTCCCACTCGCGGGTCATCACGCCGTCGAGGACGAAGAAGTTGGTGACCCGGGTCGCCCCGATGGTCGGGTCCTGCCGGCCGCTGGACGGGAACCAGCCGAGGTTCTCGGCGAAGATCGCCTTGAGCACGTACGCCAGGAAGAAGACCGGGATGCAGATGCCGATCAGCGAGCCGCCGACCGAGGCGTGGTCGAGGAACCGGCCGCGGCGGCGGGCGGCCAGGTAGCCCAGCGGGATGCCGATGCCGATGGCGATGACCATCGCCATGATGGTCAGCTCGACGGTGCCGGGGAACCGCTCCAGGAACTCGGTGGTGACGGCCCGCTTGGTGGAGGTCGAGGTGCCGAGGTCCAGCTTGATCATGCGGCGCAGGAAGCGCGCGTACTGGACCAGGATCGGCTCGTCGAGGCCGAGGCTGCGCCGGATCGCGGCGCGCATCTGCGGGGTGCCGCGCTCACCGAGGATCGCGGTCTCGGGCCCGCCGGGCAGGCGGTGCAGCCAGATGAACAGCAGGACGGAGAGCCCGAACAGCGTGGGTATCAGCTGTAGCAGGCGTCTGACGATGAAGCGGAACACGGCGGCCTCGAAGGGGGTGCGGAGGGGTGCGGGCGGACGCTGTGGATCCAGCGCCCGCCCGCATTTCGGTGCCTCAGGTCAGGTCAGGACTACTTGAACTCGGCGGTGGCGAACCGCTCGTCGGTGAGCGGGCTCGCCTTGATCCCGGTCACGTCCTTACCGAACACGATCGCCGGCGGGGAGTGCGAGATCGGCACACCCGGCAGGAAGTCCATGATCGCCTTGTTGAGCTCCTTGTACTTCGCCACCCGCTCCGCCGCGTCGGCGGTGGTGTCGGCGTCCTTGAACTGGGCGAAGAGCTGCGGGTTGTTGAAGCCCCACTCGTCCTTCGGCCGGTCGAAGAAGGTGCCGATGAAGTTGTAGGCGTCGCCGTAGTCACCGGTCCAGCCCAGGAAGTGCAGGTCGTGCTTGCTGCCCGAGGTGGTGGCGTTGAGGTAGTCCGGGCTCCACTTCAGCGGGATGGCCTCGACCTTGATGCCGACCGCCTGGAGGTCCGCCGAGAGCAGCTCGAAGATGTCCTTCGGGTTCGGCATGTACGGCCGGGTGACCTCGGTCGGGTAGTGGAACTTCAGCGTCAGGTTCTGCGCGCCGGCCTCGGCCAGCAGCTGCTTGGCCTTCTCCGGGTTGTAGTCGTACTTGGTGACGTCGCCGTTCCAGCCCTCGACGGTGTCGGGCATGAAGTTCAGCGCGACCTTGGCGCCCGGGGGCAGCTTCGAGTCGACCAGCGCCTGACGGTTCAGCGCGTACGCGATCGCCTGCCGGACCTTGATGTCGGCGAGCTTCGGGTTCCCCTTCTGGTTGATGGCCAGGTAGAGGACGTTGAACGCCGGGCGGGTGAGGACGTTGAAGCCCTCCTTCTTCAGCGGGTCGACGTCGGCCGGGCCGACCAGGTCGTACCCCTGGATGTCACCCGAGCGGAGCGCCTGCTTGCGGGCGTTCTCGTCCGAGATCGTCTTGTAGATGATGGTCTTCAGCTTGGCCTTGTCGCCGTAGTAGTCGTCGTTGCGCTCGATGGTGAGCGTCTTGTTCGCGACGTCCCAGGACTTGAACTTGAACGGGCCGGTGCCGGTGGGGTGCTCCATCGCGTACGCGGGGTACTTGATGTCCTCGGCGGTGCCGGTGACGTTGCTCGCGTCGAACTCCTCCAGCGCCTTCGGGCTGTGGATCGAGAACGACGGCAGCATCAGGGCGGCCGGGATCTTGCTGGAGACCCGGGTGAAGGCCAGGTCGACCGTGGTGGCGTCCTTGGCGGTGCAGGACTTGAAGAGGCTCGGCGGCAGGTCGGCGTTCTCGTTCTTGGCGAAGCCGCCCATGACGTCCTGCCAGTACGCCGTCACGTCGGGGCTCTGCATGAGGCCCTTGGCGTTGTACCAGCGGTCGAAGTTCTTGCAGACCGCCTCGGCGTTGAAGTCGGTGCCGTCGTGGAACTTCACGCCCGAGCGGAGCTTGAAGGTCCAGGTGGTGCCGGCGGCGTCCGGCGTCCAGGACTCGGCCAGACCCGGGGTGACCTTGGTGCCACCCTCCTCGGGGCGGACCAGGGTCTCGAAGACCTGGCGGGCCACGCGCAGCGACTCACCGTCGCTGGCGAAGCTGGGGTCGAGCACCTTCGGGTCTCCGGCGACGCCGAAGACGAGGGTGTCCTTCTTGCTACCTCCGGAACCACTATCGCGGTCGCTCTCGGCGCAGCCTGCTACCGCGAGGGCCGCGACCGCGACGGCCGCGATGGCGGCCTTCGGCCTGGGTGCACGCATGGTGCTTCACCTCGTCCTTGGGGGTACGGACAACGTGGTGACAGGGGTCACCGATGGCGGTGACCTTAGCCCCCGTTCGGACCGCCGGGAAACTGCCGACGAAGCGGTTGGTACCGGATCGTGTCTTAACCGGTGCGCGGAGCACAGATCGGTGTCACACCCGGCGGCAAATCGAGCGGAATGCCCAGTTTTCAGGTTGACCGATTTGTTACATCGACAGTCGGCAGCAAGTTCCACATGTCAGACCACCACAGTGGACGCGGTCGGGCCGGGAGCCACCCGGGGCGGCGGGCCGGCCGATCCCACGCCCGGAAGACGAACGGCCGGCGCCGGGGATCCGGCACCGGCCGCACGGCCTCGATCGGGTACGCCTCAGACGGCGCGCCGGCCCTCGAAGGCCCGGCCGAGGGTGATCTCGTCGGCGTACTCCAGGTCGCCGCCGACCGGGAGCCCGCTGGCCAGCCGGGTGACCGCGATCCCCATCGGCTTGACCATCAGGGCGAGGTACGTCGCCGTCGCCTCGCCCTCGGTGTTCGGGTCGGTCGCGAGGATCAGCTCGCGTACCGCGCCGGTGCCGAGCCGGAGCAGCAGCTCCCGGATGCGCAGGTTGTCCGGCCCGATGCCCTCGAGCGGATTGATCGCCCCGCCCAGCACGTGGTAGCGGCCCCGGAACTCGCCGGTCCGCTCGATCGCCACGACGTCCTTCGGCTCCTCCACCACGCAGAGCACCTCGTCGGTGCGGCGGGGGTCGCGGCAGACCCGGCACTGCTCGGACTCGGACACGTTGTAGCAGGTGGTGCAGAACCGGACCAGGTCCTTGACCTTACGCAGCGCGCCGGCCAGCCGGTTGACGTCGGCCGGGTCCGCGGACAGGACGTGGAAGGCGATCCGCTGGGCGCTCTTCGGGCCCACGCCCGGCAGCCGCCCCAGCTCGTCGATCAGGTCCTGGATGGCGCCTTCGTACACTGCCGGCTCAGAACCCGGGCAGGCCGAGGCCGCCCATGCCGCCGGAGACCGGGCCCATCTTCTTCTCGGTCAGCTCGCGGGCCGCCTCGGCGGCGTTGTGCACGGCCGCGACGACCAGATCCTCCAGCGTCTCGACGTCCTCCGGGTCGACCGCCTTCGGGTCGATCTTGATCGCCTTCAGCTCGCCGGTGCCCGCGACGGTCGCGGTGACCAGGCCACCGCCGGCGGTGCCGGTCAGCTCGGCCTCGGCGAGCTCGGCCTGCGCCTTTGCGATCTGCTGCTGCATCTTCTGCGCCTGCTTCAGCATCTGCTGCATGTTCGGCTGTCCACCTGGGCGCACGGATGGCTCCTTCTCGCACTCGTCTCGCTCGGCCGTCGCCCAGCCTAGCCGTTGTGAGCAGGCTCGCCGCCGCACGGTCTTCCGGATCGCCGGACACCGGGACGAGGATCGCGGAAGACGACGCGGGGAGGTTGCGGATGACCGGGGAGCGAGCGGCCGAGGGGATGGAACGGCAGGCCCGGGCCTGCGCGGCCATGGGCGCCGAGGGCTACGCCGACCTGCTGGTCCGCGCCGCGGCGGACGTCCGGGCCGGCGGCCCGTGCGCCGAGGCGATCGACGGGTACGCCGACGCGCCGCCGGACGCCGCCGTACCGCTGCGGCTGCTCGGGGGCGTGCACGCGCTGGTGCTCACCGGGCGGGCACCCGAACTGGCCCGGTTCTATCCGAGCGCCGGTGGGGCGTACCGGGCCGCGGACGCGGCGGACTGCTGGGCCGCGTTCCGGGCGGTCGTCGCCGCCCAACGGGACGCCCTGCGACCCTGGTTGCGCCGCCCGCCGCAGACCAACGAGGTCGGCCGGGCCAACCTGCTCATGACCGGCCTGCTCCACGCCCTCGCCGAGCTGGGCGACCACCCGGTCCGCCTGGTCGAGATCGGGGCGAGCGCCGGGCTGAACCTGCGCGCCGACCGGTTCCGGGTGTCCGCGCCGGGCTTCACCTGGGGGCCGGCCGACTCCCCGGTGCTGCTGCCCGACGCGTGGCGGGACGGGGTGCCCGGCTGGCTGCGGGACGCCGCCCGGGCGTACCCCGAGGTCACCGTGGTCGAGCGGCTCGGCTGCGACGTGACGCCGCTCGACCCGACCGGCGCCGAGGGCGCGCTCGCGCTGCGGGCGTACGTCTGGCCGGAGAACACCGCCCGGGCCGCCCGGCTGGCCGGGGCGCTGGAGCTGGCCCGGGCGCTGCCCGCCCGGGTGGTGGCGACGGGCGCCGCCGACCTGCTCGCCGGACTGGACACCCGGCCCGGCACGCTCACCGTGCTGTGGCACTCGGTGATGCGGCAGTACGTGCCCGCGCCGGAGTGGCGCCGGGTCGACGCGGAGATCGACCGGCTGGCCGGCGGCGACGCGCCGTTCGCCTACCTGTCGTTCGAGCCCGACCCGGACGGCCGGCACTTCGAGCTGCGGGCAAGGCTCGGCGCCGGCCCGGACCGGCTGCTCGCCCAGGCGCACCCGCACGGCCTGCCCGCCTGGACGGTCTGACCGAACCGGGTCAGCGGGCGTCCACCTCGTCGATCTTCTCGGCGCCGAACGCCTCCCGGAGCAGCTGCACGGCCTGCTCCTCGCTGGACTGCCGGGCGGTCCGCTCGTCGATCACCACGTCGAGCGGCTCGTCTCCCGGGTCGAAGCCCTCATAGGCCGGGGTGGCCGGCTGCCCGCCCGCCCGACCGCCGCGCAGCGGCCCGTCGAAGTCCGGGTCGTACGGCGGCTCCCCCGCCCAGTCCGCGTCGGCGGTCTTGCGCGCCTCCGGGCCGGTCCGCGTGCCCTTGCCGGCGCCGGACGCGGCAGCGGCGGCGGCTGCCCGCGCGGCCGCGATCGCGCTGCTCACCGGCGCGCCGTTGCCGGCTCGCCGGGGCGCCGCCGGGGCCGAGCCCGATCCGGTGTTCACGCCCGGGCCACTCACGGCAGGGGTTGCCGCGGCCGAGGCACCGGCGGTCGGGGTGCCGACGGTCGAGGTGCTGGCGGTCGAGGTGCTGGCGGTCGAGGTGCTGGCGGTCGGGGCGCTCGCGGGCACTCCGCCCGGGCGGGCCGCCTCCGGCCAGTCCCCGCCGGAGTCGTCCGCGCCCGCGGATCGGGCCGAGCCGGGTCGTTCGCCGTTGCCGCCGGGACGGGCCGGCTCGGGCCAGTCCTCGTCGTCGGATCCGCTGGCCGTCGCGCCTGCCGGGCCGGCACCGGGGGCACGGCCACCGTTGCGGGCGCCGCCCTCGGGACCGCCCGACCGGGCCGGGCCGGACGCCGGCCCGCCCGAACTCCCGACGGCACCGTACGCGCCGCCACCCGGACCGCCGACGGGACCGGACGCAGCGCCGTTCGGGCCACCGGCGGAGCCGGACGTGGCACCGCTCGCGCCGCCCGTGAAACCGGACGCGGCACCGTTCGGGCCACCGGCGTAACCGGACCCACCGCCGCTCGACCCACCGGACGCAGCGCCGGCCGGGCCACCCTGACCACCGGCGCCGTCGCGGCCGGAGTCCGCCCGGCCCGGGGAAGCCGGCTGGGCCGGAGCGGCCGGCGGCCGGTCGGCCGGTCGGGCCGGCGCGGACGACCGCGCCGGGGCGCCGAGCGCACTGCCACCCCGCTCGCCGGCCACCTCGCAGCGGATCTGCCAGCGGACACCGAACTCCTCGTACAGCGCCTCGGCCAGCACGGAGGTCTGATTGCCCATCATCTGCGCCAGCACCGGCGACTTGACGGTCAGCACCAGCGTGTCGCCGTCGACGTCGCGGACCACCGCGTCCCGCATCAGCGCCGCCGCCGGCTTCTTGATCCGGTTGACCTTGGCCACGATGTCCGGCCAGGCCCGGCGGACCGCCACCGCGTCCAGCGCGCCCGGAGCGGACGCGCCGGGGCGGGGCGGGGCGGGAGTCGCCGGATCGGGCAGCACCGCCGACGGCGGCACCGGACGGCGGGCCGGGGCGCCGGCATCCGGAGCTGCCGAGCCGTGGGACTGGGGGTCCGAGCCGTGGGACTGGGCGGCCGGGGGTACGGCCTGCGGGGGTGCGGCAGCCGCCGGCTCGCCGGCGGTCTGCGGGGGTGGCGCGGCGGCAGCCGCGGTCGGGGCGGGAGGCTGCTGGCGTACCTCCGGGGCCGGCGCGACCGGCGCGGGGCCGGCGGCGGCCGACGGCAGTTCGCCGCCACCCAGGGTGAGTCGGCGTTCCATGCGTTCCAGGCGCTGGAGCAGGCCACCGGTCGAGTCGTCGGCGCCGGGCAGCAGCATCCGGGCGCAGATCAGCTCCATCAGCAGCCGGGGCGCGGTGGCGCCGCGCATCTCGACCAGCCCGTTGTGCACGATGTCGGCGCACCGGGACAGGGTGGCCGGACCGAGCTGCTGGGCCTGGGCGGCCATCCGCTCCATCTGGTCGGCCGGGCCGTCGATCAGGCCCTTGGCGGCGGCGTCCGGCACCTGCTGAAGGACGATCAGGTCGCGCAGCCGTTCCAGCAGGTCGGAGGCGAACCGGCGCAGGTCGTGCCCGGCCTCGGCCACCCGGTCGACGGTCGCGTACGCGGCGGCGCCGTCCCCGGCGGCCAGCGCGTCGCACATCTCGTCGATCAGCGCCGAGTCGGTCACGCCGAGCAGCGCGACGGCCCGGGCGTAGCTGACCCCCTCCGGGCCGGCGCCCGCGATGAGCTGGTCGAGCACGGAGAGGCTGTCCCGCATGCTGCCCGCACCGGCGCGCACCACGAGCGGGAAGACGGCCGGGTCGACCCTGACGCCTTCCGCCTCGGTCAACTGCTCCAGGTATGGCCGGACCACCTTCGGCGGGAACAGCCGGAACGGGTAGTGGTGGGTCCGCGACCTGATCGTGCCGAGGACCTTCTCCGGCTCGGTGGTGGCGAAGATGAACTTGACGTACTCCGGCGGCTCCTCGACCAGCTTGAGCAGGGCGTTGAAGCCGGCCGACGAGACCATGTGCGCCTCGTCGATGATGTAGATCTTGAAGCGGCTGCGGGCCGGCGCGAAGAATGCCTTCTCGCGTAGATCGCGGGCGTCGTCGACGCCGCCGTGGCTGGCCGCGTCGATCTCGATGACGTCGATCGACCCGTTGCCGTCCGGGGCCAGCCCGCGGCACGACTCGCACTGGCCGCAGGGCTCGGGGGTGGGGCCCTGCTCACAGTTGAGCGAGCGGGCCAGGATCCGGGCGCTGGAGGTCTTGCCGCAGCCCCGCGGGCCGGAGAAGAGGTAGGCGTGGTTGAGCCGGCCGCTGCGCAGCGCCTGGGACAGCGGCTCGGTGACCTGCTCCTGGCCGATCATCTCGGCGAAGGTGCGCGGCCGGTACTTGCGGTAGAGCGCCAGCGTCACGCGTCCCGCCTCCTCTCGACCGAGCCATTCTGCGCCGGTCGGGCGCGGGTGACCACCCACCACCCCGTGACCTGACCCGCAGGTACGGTACCGGCGCCCGGAGACAAAAAGGCCTCCCGTGCACCCGGCAGAGCTCGCTTATCCTTGCTGCCTTCCGGCCCTGGGGAGGTTCACGAGATACCGCCGCACGGGAGGTGCCGCCAAGACTACCCGACCCGGCGTGGATCTTCAGGGGGTGGTGGGGTGGCCCGGTCGCCGGGGACCTGTATTCTGGCTCGCGGAGGATTCGCCTAGAGGCCTAGGGCGCACGCTTGGAAAGCGTGTTGGGTTTACACCCTCACGAGTTCGAATCTCGTATCCTCCGCTCGCTTGAGCAGGAAAAACGACAGGGCCGGCCCCCACGGGGACCGGCCCTGAGTCGTCTCCAGGTCGGGCTACTCGCCCGCGGTCACCAGCCCCGATTCGTACGCGAACACCACCGCCTGGGCGCGGTCGCGCAGGTCGAGCTTGGCGAAGATGCGGCTCACGTGCGTCTTCACCGTCTGCTCGGCCACCACCAGCGTCTCGGCGATCTCGGCGTTGGACCGGCCGCGGGCCACCAGGGTGAGCACCTCCGTCTCGCGTTCGGTCAGCGCCCTGAGCCGCAGCGCGGGCCTGCCCGCCACGGGACGTTGCCGGACGAAGTCCGCGATGAGGCGGCGGGTCACCGAGGGGGCGAGCAGCGCGTCCCCCGAGGCCACGACACGTACGGCCGCGATGAGGTCGGCCGGTGGGGCGTCCTTCAGCAGGAAGCCGCTCGCGCCCGCCCGCAGCGCCTCGTAGACGTAGTCGTCGATGTCGAACGTGGTGAGCATCAGGACGCGCGGTCGGTGTGCCACCCCAGGCGGGGGCGAGAGCAGGCGGCGCGCCGCCTCGAGGCCGTCCATCTCGGGCATGCGGACGTCCATGAGTACGACGTCGGGGCGGGTCCGCCGGCTCAGCTCGACCCCCTGGGCCCCGTCGGGGGCCTCGCCCACCACCTCCATGTCGCTCTGGGCGGCCAGCAGCGCGGCGAAGCCGGCTCGCACCATCGCCTGGTCGTCGACGATGATGACGCGCGTCGTCACGTGGCGCTCCTTTCGGTCAGGGGCAGTTGGGCGGCCACCCGGAACCCCCCGTCCGGCAGCGGCCCCACGTCCAGGGTGCCGCCGAGGAGGCGCGCGCGCTCCCGCATGCCGACGAGGCCGTGCCCGGTGTCGTTCACCTCCAGCGGCGCGGCGGGCGGCACGGGCGGCGGTGCGTTGACGACGACGACGGTGAGCCACCGCCCGTCCTCGGACACCGACACCCGTGTCGGGGCGCCCGGCGCGTGCCGCACGACGTTCGCGAGGGCCTCCTGAACGATGCGGTACGCGGCCAGCGCCTCCGCCTCGGGCACGTCGGCCGCGCAGGGGGTGAACTCCACCGGCACGCCCGCCCGCGCCGTCGCCTCCACCAGCTGCCCGATCCGGTCCAGGCCGGGCTGGGGGGCGAGCTCGCCCCCGGACTCCTCGTTCCGCAGCACGCCGAGGAGCCGCCGCATCTCCGCCAGGGACCGGCGCGCGGTCGCCGCGATCGAGGCGAACTCCTCCTGCGCGTCCGCCGGCAGGCCGGGCAGGCGGTAGGCCGCGCTGTCCGCCTGAACCGTGATGACCGACATGTGGTGTGCCACCACGTCGTGCAGCTCACGGGCGATACGGGCGCGTTCCTCCAGCAGGGTGCGCCGTCCCCGCTCGACCTCGCTGATCGTCTCCTGCTCGACCAGCTTGCGCCGGGCCTCGTACCGCTCGCGGAGCGCGTCGGCGAGCACGAGTGCGACACCGCCGAGAATGATGATCAGGATGCTGCTGGCACCCGCGCCGGGCGGCTTGACGAACTCCAGGCCGACGCCCGCGGCCACCGTGGCCAGCCACACCGACAGCAGTGTGCGGCGCGGCTCGCGCAGGCCGAGAGCGAGGCAGAGGCCGACGTAGCCGATGATCTGCATGGGCGGGAACGGCCACTCCAGCCCCTCGACGTCGACGGTGAGCAGAACGATCGCCCCGACCACGTCCGTAGCGAAGATCACGTACCAGGCGCGTAGCGGATGGAGAACGGCGAGCAGCAGCGGTGCCGTCTGGCCGATGGCCAGCCCGGTCGCGACACCCCCGTTCAGGCCGTAGCCGCCCACCAGAACCGCGATGGTGACGGGCAGCAGGACGACGAAGAGCACGAATGCCACGCCCCACGGCAACAGCCGCACCCACCACCGGGAAGCCTCCGCGAGCAGCGCACGCGGGCGTTCCTCCTCTCGCGGGCGTCCCCCCGCGACGAAGGTCATGACCACCAGCCTACGTGCGGCGGGACGGCCTCAGGACGTGCGCCGTCGAACCGCCCCGGTCGAAACACCACCGCGCGTCGCCTAGCCACGTGCGTCTCCCGCCCTCAGCGGCTCACCCACCTCGTGCAGGTGGCGCAGCGCCTGCCGGTAGGAGTCGACGAGGCCGGTCTCGGTGTAGGGGATGCCGAGGGCCCGACAGTGCGACCTGACGATGGGCCGGGCGAGCCTCAGGTGCGGGCGGGGCATGTTGGGGAACAGGTGGTGCTCGATCTGGTAGTTGAGGCCGCCAAGGAGCCAGTCGGTGAGCGGGCCGCCCCTGATGTTGCGGGAGGTGAGGACCTGGCGGCGCAGGTGTCCCCACTGCTCGCCCGCCGGGTCGGGCATCTTCATCCCCTTGTGGTTCGGCGCGAAGGCCATGCCCAGGTGCAGGCCGAAGAGGGCCTGGTGAAGCGCGGCGAAGGCGAGTGCGTGCGCGATCGGCATGGTGGTCAGGAGCAGGGTGACGTAGCCGGCGAGGTGGGCGACGAGGAGCGTCCCCTCGACCAGCCGCTCCCGGCCGCTCTGCCGGCGCAGGTCCCGCAGCCCGTGCAGCTTCAGGGCGACGCCTTCGAGGAGTGTGAGCGGAAAGAAGAGCCATGCCTGGTGACGGGTCAGCCACGCGCGGAAGCCGGCACGGGTGGCCGCCTGGTGGCCGGTGAAGACCAGCACGTCCGCGGCCACGTCCGGGTCCTTGTCGATGTGGTTGGGATTGGCATGGTGGCGGTTGTGCTTCTCGTTCCACCAGGCGTAACTCATCCCCAGCAACAGGTTGCCGTGGATGAGCCCGAGGCGACGGTTGGTGGCGCGGTCGGCGCTGATCTGGGCGTGGCCCGCGTCGTGTCCGATGAACGCCGTCCGGGCGGACAGGACGGCGAGCACGGGGGCGAGGACGAGCACCCACCACGAATCGCCGATCAGCGCCATGCCGGCGACGACGGCGACCAGGCCGAGCGCGTTGGCCGCGATGGCGCGCGCGTACCAGCTGGTGCGCCGGCGGAGCAGGTCCTGCTCCTTGACCTCGCGCAGCAGGGAGGTGAACTCGCTGCTGGTGCGCGGCGGGGACTGCGTCACGGTCGTACTCCTGTCTCGGTCGGATGTCGGGTCCATCGCTCACGCCACCAGGGCGAAGTAGCCGAAGCCGGCCGCCAGCACGCCCGCCGCCGCACGACGCGCCATCCCGACGTGGTCCCACGGGGCCTCGAGGGGCCGGGCGAACCGCACGATCAGCACCAGCAGCCCGGCGAAGAGCGGCATCCAGGCCATCCGGGCCAGCAGCCAGCCGACCTCGTCCGGCGGGGTGGTCAGGCCGCCGACCCCGCCGAGACACGCGGCGGGGATCACGGCGGCAAGCAGCGCCGTCTGGTGCCAGCAGAGGATCGTCATCGCCGACCGGTTGACGATCGCCACCGGCAGCCAACCGGCCGGGCGCCGCAGCAGCCGGGCCAACCGGTCGCGCAGCAGGATCGCCGCGCCCGACTGGACGGCCGCGAGCGCCAGCACCAGCAGGGACGGCGGGTGCGAGTTGGTACGGGACGCGCCCGGCACGCCCACCATCGACGCCGGATAGTGGAAGGCGAGCAGCAGGGTGGCGAACAGGGCCGCGCCGCCGGCCAGCAGGAACAGCGACTCCCGGCGGCCCAGCCGGTCGTCCGCCCAGGCCACGCCCAACTGGTAGGCGAACATCCAGCCCGGCAGCAGGTTGAGCAGGCACAGCCACGACGGCATCGCCTCGGCGTACGGGCCGTAACGCAGGAGGTCGACCACCGCGACGGAGCCGAGCAGCGGGGCGGCGGACCAGGAGCCTAGGCGCCGCGAGGCACGGACACAGTAGGGCGTGAGGATCGTGACCACGGCGTAGACGCCGACGAACCACAGCGGTTGGACGGCGAGTGTCGACGCGGTGTGCAGCGTCGACACCGGAACGCCGAGACCGTGGTGGAGCACGGGGAGCAGCACCGCCCAGACCGCGGCGACGCCGAGGACGGGGCGCCCCAGGCGGGCGAGTCGACGGCGGATCCACTCGGGTGTCGAGCCGGTCCGGCGCTGGTGGGAGTGGTACGAGGAGTAACCGCCGACCAGGAAGAAGATGGCGAGCAGCTGAAGGAACCAACTGGCCGGGCCCAGCGCGGCGAACGTGGCCAGCGGACTGGCGCTGCGCAGGGCGCCGTCGGTGTCGAGGGTGAAGCCGCCGACCAGCCAGTGGCCGGTTGGTACGGCGAGGAGCGCCACCGCGCGCAGGCCGTCCATGCCGCGGTCACGGTAGGCGGGGGTTCGCTCGTCGATCACGGCGGCGACCGCCGCGAGCCTCCAGGGCATCTTCATCGCGGGTCCCCCGCGGCGATCGCGGCGAACGCGGCCATCGTGGAGGTGCCAGGGTCGAAGTACGCGTCGTGGGCCGGGACGTCGGCGGCGGGCAGGACGGTTGCGCCGAAGGTGGGCGAGGTGGGGTCGGCGCCGTGACCCAGGCCCAGGAACCGGACGTGGGGGACGTGCCGGATCCAGTCGTCCGGTGACCTCACCGCCCAGACGTGGGCCTCGGTGTGCAGCCCGGTGACGCCGTCGGCGCGCATGCCGGGCGACCCGATCACCACGATGTCGCGTGCGTCGGTGCGCGCGGCGGCGAGACCGCAGACCACCGAGCCGTAGCTGTGGCAGAAGAGGGTGGGGTCGGGAAGGCCGGCGGCGTCCAGACCGGCGGTGAGACGGCTCAGCCGCTCGGCGCCGGCTGCGGCGAGCCGGCCCGTCGCCTGGTCGAGGCCGATGCCGGAGGGGGTCAGGTAGCCGGCCCAGGCGATGACGGCGGTGCCGTCGCCCGCCTGCGCCTGGAGATCGGCGGCCCGCCGTGCGGTGCGGTCGAAGGTGGAGAGGTCGATGTCCGAACCGGGGACGATCACCGCAATCTGTTCGGCACTCTCGAGATCACCCATCACCTGCGCGATCAGCCCCCGCCCCCGCGGGTCGTACGCGAGGACCCGGGCGCCGGCGGGGGCGTTGGCCGCGTATCGGAGTTCGACGGGAGCGCCGTCCAGGTTGCCCACCACCGCGGGGTGATCCCTGACGAGCCGCTGCCGCTGGGCATCGGTGAGGCCCTGGAAGAACGTCGCCACCTCGGACGGCGTGGCGGTGGCCGGGTCCGGCAGTGGCCTGCCCAGTGAGTCGTCCGCCAGCCAGGCGGCGGTGCCCGGCAGCGACCCGACCGGCGTGGGTCCGCCACTCGCCGCCGCCCCGCTCGTCGAGCCGCCGACCAGCAGTGTCGCCAGTACGGCGGCGCTGACGATCTTCCTGAAGCGCCGCATCCACGTGTCCCCGTCCGTCTCGCCGGTGTCGACCGGGACAAAGGTAGGAAGGCGGTTGGATGCGGGGCGTCACGCTGTGGAGCCAAGTCGGAGCTGGTCCCCCGGTAGGGGGTGGGTGAGCGGGCAGCCGGGGTAACAAACCCTGACCGGCCTCCTTGACCGGTTAATGAATTCCGCCTCTGAGGTGGAATCGCCTTCTGACATTGACAAGTTAACCGGTTAAGACGCACCATCGTGGACATCTTCGTTGGGTCGTCCGCCGGAGGCAACCGGCGACCCGACCCGTCCGGGCGGCGAGGACTCCCCGCATCCACTACCCGTACGGGAGTTCCTCATGATCCAGCGCACCCGCGCGCGGGCCTGCCTGGCCGGGGCGGCGGCAGCCGTCACCGTGCTCGGCACCGCCCTGGTCACCATCCCCGCCGCGCAGGCCGCCGCCAGCACCTGTCAGGTGCAGTACCAGGTCACCAACTCCTGGGGCGGCGGCGCGAGCACCAACGTGATCGTCACGAACACCACCGCGACCGCCGTGAACGGCTGGACCGTGGGCTGGGCCTTCCCCGGCAACCAGGTCATCGGCGACATGTGGAACGCCACGAAGACCCAGTCCGGGGCGAACGCCACCGCCACCAACGTCAGCTACAACGCGAGCATCCCGGCCGGCGGCTCGGTCAACTTCGGCTTCAACGTCACCTTCAGCGGCGCCAACCCGGCGCCGACCGCGTTCACGCTCAACGGCGCGGCCTGCGGCGACACCGGCACCAACCCGAGCCCCACCCCGACCACCAGCCCGACCGGCACCCCCAGCCCGAGCCCGACGGTCGACCCGAACCCGACCACCACGCCGACCGGGAACCTGGCGTTGAACCGGCCGGTCACCGCGTCGTCGACGGAGAGCCCGAACGCCGTGGGCTTCGCCGTCGACGGCAACGGCGGGACCCGCTGGTCCAGCCTCTACAGCGACCCGCAGTGGATCCAGGTGGACCTGGGTGCGACGTACCCGGTCGCGCAGGTGAACCTGCGCTGGGAGGCGGCGTACGGGAAGGCGTACCAGATCCAGACCTCGACCGACGGGACCAGCTGGACCTCGGTCTACAGCACCACCACCGGTGACGGCGGTCTGGACGCCGTTCCGGTGACCGGGAGCGGCCGGTACGTCCGGATGTCGGGCACCACCCGCGGCACCGCCTGGGGTTACTCGCTCTACGAGTTCGAGGTGTACGCGGTCAAGCCGCCCACCCCGCCGGGCCCGAGCTGTGGGCAGGAGCCCGCCGACCCGCAGGCGAACTCCAAGGTGCGCAACCTGATCTGCTACCTGAAGACCCACCAGTTCGTCAGCGGCCAGACCGACCTGCCGGACGCCGACAAGGTGCAGCAGCTGACCGGCCGCTACCCGGCGATGGTGGCGTTCGACTTCATGGAGTACACCAAGGGCAGCATCCAGACCCAGCAGGTCATCGACTGGGCGAAGAGCCGCAAGGGCATCGTCGCGTTCCAGTGGCACTGGTACTGCCCACGCGGCGGCAACTACTCCGCCCCGTGCGACTTCCAGCCGGACCTGACCAACCCGTCGTCCCAGCTCTACAAGGACATCGACCTGGTGGTCTCCGAGCTGAAGAAGATGGGTGACGCCGGGGTGCCGGTGCTGTTCCGGCCGCTGCACGAGGCGAACAACAACTACATGTGGTGGACGAAGAAGGGCCAGGACGCGTACAAGCAGCTCTGGCGACTGATCTACGACCGGGCGCAGCGGGCCGGGGCGCACAACATCGTCTGGGTGTTCAACGGCATGGCCAGCGGCCAGGGCAGCTCGCTCGCGTCCTGGTACCCGGGTGACGGCTACGTCGACCTGGTCACCTCGGACTACTTCCAGAGCTGGGGCGACTTCGACACCACGAAGGCGGTCAGCGGCTCGAAGACCACCGGCGTGGCGGAGACGTTCAGCCCGCTCAACCCGGCCTCGGACGCGCCGTGGCCGTACTTCGTGGTGTGGGCGTCGCGCGACTGGGCCGGCAGCGGCAAGGACGTCGCCGGGCTGTGGAAGACGGCGATGGCCAACCCGAAGACCATCTCCATCGACCAGCTTCCGGACATGTCCGCCTGGTGACGATCTGATCGGAAAAGGGGCCGGCTCCGCACGGAGCCGGCCCCTTTTTCCGGGTACGCCCGGCGCTGCCCGCCCCCGATCCGCCAGGGCGAGTCGGGGCTTGGCGGCTCGAGACAGGGCCGGCCGACGGCGAAAACGCGCCCCGGGGAGGGAGCGCGGGTTAGCGTCCGAGGGCGGGGTCACCAACGGCCGGCCGCCTGTCGCGGGAGGTGCGGCGTGCCCGAGCGGGAGCGGTGCGACGCGACGGTTGGCACCTGCACGCCGCGCGGACCGGGCCGGCACCCGTTCCTGCTGGCCGGGTTCGCCTTCGCCATCATGGCCGACCCGGTGTCCTCGGTCGCGTACGCCATCGAGGCGGCCCTGCGTGCCCTGCACGGCGACCTGCGGCTGCTGCTGCCCACCTCCGTGCTGGTGATCGCCGTCATCGCGCTGGTGGTCGTCAATTACCACCAGATCGTCGGCCGCTACCCCAACGGCGGCGGCGCCGCCGCCGCGGCCGGTGAGGCGTTCGGGGAGGGATGGGCTTTCCTGCCGATCGGCGCGCTGATCGTCGACTACGTGCTCACCATCGGGATCAGCTGCGCGGCCGCAGCCGCGGCGGTGATCGCCTACCTGCCGTCGCTGGCACCGCTGCGGGTGCCGATCGGGCTCGGTCTCGTCGTCGTGGTCGGCGCTCTGAGCTGGTTCGGCGCCGTGGGGCGGGCGTTGTTCGCGGCGATGACCGTCGGTTTCGTGGCGTTGGCGCTGCTGGTGCTCGGTCTGGGGATGTTCGCCGCGCCACGCCCGGAGGGCGCGGCGAGCACGGTCGCCCCGCACACCCCGGTGCTGGCGGTGGTCCTCGCCTTCCCCGCCGCGATGGCACTCGCCACCGGGGTGGAGGCGCCGTCGTCGGCGATCGCCCAGCTGGGCCAACTCGACGACACGGGGCGGCGGCGGTTCGGCCGGGCCACCCTCTGGACCACCATCGGCATCGTCGGCGTGCTCACGATCGGTTTCGCCGCCGAGGCGCACCGGCTGCAGATCGGGGTGCCGCCGCCACACAGTACGCAGCTCGCGGAACTCGCCCGGGTGGCGGCGCCGACACCGGTCTTCGCGGCCTTCCAGGCGACGACCGCGCTGCTGCTGCTCGCCGCCGCGGGCTCCTCGTACCAGGCCGGTCCCGGCCTGCTCAAGGCGCTGTCGCGCACCCGGCTGCCCGGCGGGCGGGGAGTGGGAATCCTGCCTGCCGCCCTAGGTCGGACGAACCGCTGGTACACCCCGTTCCACGCGGTGCTGCTGTTCATGATCCTCGCGCTGGTCGTCGTCGCCGCCGGTCAGGCACAGGACCAGCGGCTGGTCCTCTTCTACGCCGTCTCGGTCTTCGTCAGCTTCCTGGCCGGCCTCTCGGCGATGGCGCTGTTCTCCCACCGGGAGCGCCGCCGGGGGGCGTTCCTGGTCAACACCGTCGCCGCCGGGGCGGTCGCCTTCACGCTGGTGGTGAACGTCGCACGGGGCGCGCCGGTGGTATCGCTACTGGCCACGATGCTGATCGCCGCGTTGCTGCACCGGCGGTGGGTACGGGCAGGCCGACCGCGGGGCGTACGGCACGCCACCGCCGACTAGGGCAGCTGGCCGTCGGGCTGCCCCGGTACGGTCCGGGTGGGCGCGACGGTCCCGGCCTTCGAGATGACCGAACCGTCCCCGCCGGTCGAGGACCGGGCGGCAGTCGTACACATGTTCCATCCACAGCCTGTGGATGGCGGAGGGCGAGGATGAGTTACCAGCTCAGCGCGGTGGTGGCCGACGTGGAACTGCTCCGCGAGCAGACCGCGGACCTGGACCACGGGGTGCTGGCCGCGCTGCGGCAGGACTTCGCGCTGCTGCCGGTGACGCCGCAACTGGTCGAGGAGCTGACCGGCGACCTGCCCGACTTCGCGCCCGGCGAGCCCGGCCCGGAGCGGCCGTTCCACCTGGTCCTGCGGCCGGCACTGGCGGAGCTGCTGGCCCGCTGGTCGCGGCGGGGGCCGGTGGCGTACCTGGAGGCGGGCTTCGCTGGTGGCCTCGGGCACCAGGCCGCGGTGGTGTGGCTGGGCGGTGAGGTCAGCTGGGGGCCGTGCTTCGACGGCGCGCTGGACCGGCCGCGCGCCGAGTGGCCGATCAACTCGGCGCTGGCCCGGCTGGGTGTCGAGCCGGGGCCGTGGATCGACCTCTTCGCCGAGCTGGGGTTGCACCTGGAGCGGGACACCGCCGGCTGGCTGGCGCACGGGCGGCGCGGGCTCACCGCCGACTACTGGGACGAGTTGGCCGAGGAGTGGGAATCGGAGCAATCCGCCGCCGACCAGCAACCTGCGCGGCCCGGTCCCGTTGGGGACTGGGGGATTCCATGAAATTGCGACAATTTGCCTTCATCGCCACACTGCTCGTCGCCGCCTCGGCCGCCGGCAGCGGCGTCCAGGGGCCACCGGCGACCACGCCCGCCGGCAACACCGAGGTGATCGACCTCAACGGGGTGGGCGGCGTCGAGTTCGGCGACAGCGAAGAGGAGCTGACCAGACGCGGCATCCTGCGCTCCGACGTGGAGGCGTGCGGGCCGATGCTCGCCGGCCACGAGGCGGTCAGCCCGATCTTCATCGACGACCGCCTGGTGCTGCTCTGGGCCGACGACCCGATGAGCACACCGGAGGGGATCAGCGCCGGCACGCCGATCGCCGAGGTCTGGGCGCGCTACCCGTCGGCGGTCCGGCTCCGGGCGCCCGCCGGGACGTACCGGCTCGACGGGGTGCTGGCGCGCAGCGGCGACCGGGCGTACCTCTTCTTGCACGACGGGCGGGTGGTCCGGCAGACCATCGCCGGGTACGCGGACTGGGCCCGCCGCCTCTTCGACGAGGGCTACGGCCCCTGCTGAGGCGCCACGCTCACCGCGGCTGGTCGGTGGCGGCCGTGACGATCCCGGCCACCAGCAGGTACGCCCCCGCCGCGAGCGCCGCGACCAGGACCATCTGCGCTGCCCGCGCCGCCACCGACGACGGCTTCCGGGCGATGCCGTGGTTCACGGCGGCGGCGAGACCGCCCAGCAGTCCACCGAGCAGTCCACCGACGAACACCAGCGCGAAGGGAAACACGGCCAGCACCAGGAGCGCAGCAGGCACCTTGGGCCCCGTCCGGTGCTTCGCGCCGAGGACCTCGACCGTCGGCCAGGGGTCGAGGATCGAGGCACGCAGCTTGGCCCGCACCCTGCCGCCGCCCTTGGCGGGGAGGTGGAACCAGCCGTCCTCCCGGTGCTCCGGCACGCCGGCCACGAAGATCGTGCCCCGGCCGGTGAACGTGTTCATCTCGACGACCACGGGGCCGGCGACCTCGTC
Organism: Micromonospora siamensis; assembly: GCF_900090305.1. Classification (NCBI taxonomy): domain Bacteria; kingdom Bacillati; phylum Actinomycetota; class Actinomycetes; order Micromonosporales; family Micromonosporaceae; genus Micromonospora; species Micromonospora siamensis. Next base: position 392,628 of record NZ_LT607751.1, read on the forward strand.
GATGAGGATGGGTTCGGACTGCATGACGGGCCACAGTAGAGGCTGTGCCGACCGCTCGCTGCCCCGTCGACGCCGAAGGGGCTGGTAGGCGGTGGGAAGCGCGCGAGGAGCCCGGGACGGCGCAGACGCCGCGAACCGGCGGGAACGGGACGCGGACAGCGAGAACGCCCGGTGCGATCCTCGCGGATCGACCGGGCGTCCTCGCTTGTCACGAGCGGTGGCGGCGGGATTTGAACCCGCGGAGGGCGTAAACCCTCACACGCTTTCGAGGCGTGCTCCTTAGGCCACTCGGACACGCCACCGCCGACGAGGGTACAGGACCACCGAGGGGGACGCCGAACCGGTATCCCGCCCGCCGGCCTGGCAGGATCTTTGCCATGAGTACGCACATCGGCGCTAAGCCGGGAGAGATCGCCGAGCGGGTCCTGATGCCGGGCGACCCGCTGCGGGCCAAGTGGATCGCGGAGACCTACCTCGAGGACGCCAAGTGCTACTCGACGGTGCGCGGCATGCTGGGCTTCACCGGGCGCTGGAACGGCGTCGAGGTGTCCGTCCAGGGCTCGGGCATGGGCATGCCCTCGGCCTCCATCTACGCCCACGAGCTGGTCAACGACTACGGCGTGAAGACCCTGATCCGGGTCGGTTCCTGCGGTGCCCTCTCCGAGGAGCTGCAGCTGCGCGACGTGGTCGCGGCGATCGGCTCGTCCACCGACTCGAACATGAACCGGATGCGCTTCGACGGCCTGATCGACTACGCCCCGGTGGCCGACTTCGGGCTGCTGCGTACCTCGGTCGACGTGGCCGAGCGGCGCGGCATCCAGATGCGGGTGGGCCCGATCCTGGCGGCGGACGCCTTCTACACCGACCGCCCGGACCTCTACGACACCCTGGCCGACTACGGCGTCCTCGCGGTCGAGATGGAGTCGGCGGCGCTCTACACGATCGCCGCCCGGTTCAAGGCCCGGGCGCTGACCATCCTGACGGTCAGCGACCACATCAAGACCGGTGAGAAGACCACGGCCGAGGAGCGGGAGCAGACCTTCTCCCAGATGGTCGAGATCGGCCTCGACACCGTCATCTCCTGACATCCGGGGCGGTCCGGGGCGCCCGCCCCGGACCGCCACCGGCGAGCCGCTCACCGCGTGGTGGTCGGACCGCCGCCGCTGCCCCGGTCGTCGAGCAGGAGCGGGGCGCGGCCCTCGACGCGGTAGCGGATGTGGGTGGCCTCGGGGGTGGGGACGACGCGGACGGGCGTCAGCTCGATCGCCTCCTTCACGTCGAGGTCGAGGTCCGCGTCGAGCAGGCGCAGGCCCTCGCCGAGCACCACGGGTACGACGTGCAGCTCCAGTTCGTCGAGGAGCCCGGCCCGGAGCACCTGGCGGACCAGGCTGCCGCCGCCGGCGATGGCGACGTTCTTCCCGCCGGCCACGGCACGCGCCCGCTCGACGGCCTCGGCGACCCCGTCGGTGACGTACGTGAAGCTGGTGCCGCCCTGCCGGACCAGGGTCTCCCGGGGCCGGTGGGTGACCACGAAGACGGGCGCGCGGAACGGCGGTTCGTCGCCCCACGGCACCTCGCCGCCGTCGGCCATCCGGCGGCCCATCACGTACGCCCCGGCCGCCTCGAACGTCTCGGCGATGATCTCGGAGTTGGTGTCCCGTACGCCGCCGGTGAAGCCCTGCCGTTCCCGCCACGCCATCGCGTCGGTGACCCAGCGGGTGACCCGGAAGAACGCGGCGGCCTCCGCCGACTCCATCCAGTCGCCGTCGCCGTTGTGCCGCGGCCCCGCGTAGAAGCCGTCGAGCGACACGGACAGTTGCGCGGTCACCTTGGTCATCGGATTTCCCCTCACCTCGTACGCGGCGCCTTCGCGGCGCCCTTCGCCAGGTGGTCGGAGCCGGGCCGGGGAACCCTACCGACGCCAGAGGTGACGGCGGTCACATCCGAGCCTCACCGGAAGAAGGCGCGCAGGACGGTGGCGTTCTCGGCGGCGAGGACGCCGGGGTAGACCTCGGGACGGTGGTTGAGGCGGCGGTCGCGGAGCACGTCCCACAGCGAGCCGGCGGCCCCGGTCTTGGGTTCCCAGGCGCCGAAGACGACCGTCGAGATCCGGGCCAGCACGATCGCGCCGGCGCACATGGTGCAGGGTTCCAGGGTCACCACGAGGGTGCAGTCGTCCAGCCGCCAGCGGCCCAGCCGTTCGGCGGCCCGGCGCAGCGCCAGCACCTCGGCGTGGGCGGTGGGGTCGCCGGTCAGCTCGCGTTCGTTGCGCCCGACGGCCAGTTCGGCGCCGTCCGGGCCGTAGACGACCGCGCCCACGGGCACGTCGTCGACCGCCGCGCCGGTGGCCGGCGGGTCGGCGCCCGCGCGCTCGGCGGGCAGCTCCGGGCCGGTGACGGCGATGTCCAGGGCCCGACGCATCCACAGCTCGTGCCGCTGCCGCCGGCCGAGGCCGTCGGGCTCGGCCAGCCCCTCGTCGGCACCCGGACCGATCCGCCCGGCCGCGCCGGGGGTCGGCTGACCCGGGCGTACGCCGCCCAGGGCGGGGTCGGTGGCGTCGGCCGGCTCGGCGGCGCCGGCCAGCGGGGAGCCGCCCCCGGACAGTTCGGGTCCGCCCGGCGGGTCAGACCTCACGCAGCTCCTCGACCTCGTCGGCGCAGCCGAGCACCTGGCACACCTCGGCGGTGACGTCGGCGGGCATCATGCCCTCCCGGGCACAGAGGTTGAGCAGGCGCTGGGCGGAGATGCCCAGGTCGGCGAGGAGGTCGGCGTCGCCCACCGGGTCGGCCTCCGGGTCGACGGCCGGCTGGTCGCTCTCCTCGTCGCCGCCGGACGCGGCGGCCGGGCGCGGCTCGTCGGTGTCGTCCAGCCCGGTCACCGAGGCCTTCAGGTCGCCGACCAGCAGGGCGCCGAGCCGGGACTCCTCGGCGAACGCCGAGTCGGAGCCGAAGACCCGCAGGTCCTCGCCGTCGTCCAGCCGCATGACCACCAGGTACGCGTCGTCGGCCTCGACGAAGAGCAGGGACAGGTCGGCGTCGGGTTCGACGTCGCGCAGGCGCTCGGCCACCTCGTCCAGGTCGGTGGCGCCCCGCAGGCTCACCTCGGCGGCGGTCCAGCCGCCCTCGACGCGCACCACCGCGGCAGCGAAGTACGACACGGTCCCCCCAAAATCGCCTCGGCGCAGCACGCCGACCCGTTACGCGTGCACGTTAGCCGGTCGGGTCGGCAGGCGACCGGTCAACGCCCCGAAGGGCCGGTCAATCCGAGGAAAGTTGGCCGGGTCGGTCAGCCGGCGATCCGGCGGCGGGTGGCGATGAGCTGCCGCAACTGCTCGCTGCGTACCCGTCGGGGCCGATCCCGTTGGCGTACCTTGCGAGCACCCGCCAGCTCGGCGAGGAGCTGTTGGCGACGACGGCTTCGATCCGGGTCGAGCCGCTGGGTGGTCAGGGCCATACCGCGAGCGTGCCCAGTGACAGCGGGTACGTCAAGATGCCGTTCGGAACGCAGCGGACCACCTACGGAGAGTGGCGTAGATCACCAGAGCGGCCAGTCCCCGGTGGTCGCCCAGCGCACCGCCAGCACGGCCGCGGCGATGCTCCAGCCGCCCGCGGTGACGATGGCGACCCCCGTGGCCACCCCCCGGTCGCCGAACCGGACCAGGGCCAGCGCGGCCAGCCAGGCGATCACCCCGGCGAACACCGTCCACCAGCCGTAGCCGGGCACGTCCCGGCCGAGCAGGCCGAAGAGGAGCAGCCAGGCGGCGGCGAGCGCCCCGCCCATGGCGACGCCGCTGCCGGTCACCGGATTCGGCTCGCGCCAGGTGGGGCGGGACGGTGGCCCGGCGGGGAAGAGGCCGGAGGGCGTACGCGGCACGGCACGGGCGACGGTCGGGTCGACCGGATGACCGGGCTGGCCGTGCATCGGCGTACTCCCTTCACCCACCGTGACCGTCGAGGAGGGATCACCGTCACTACGCAAAGCGACCGGTGCGGGACCCCTCTCCACCGTACCGGTCTGCCAGGATGACGGGATGTCCTCGCGATCCGTCCGACGTCGCCGCGCCGTCGCGTACCCGGTCCTGCTGTTGCTCGGGCCGGTGCTGGCCGGCGGCTGCGCCGTGACGGACCGGCCCGCCGCGGCCCCGACGACCGGCGGCTGGGTGGCGCCGACCGACATGGCCACCGCGGAGCAGCCGGCGCCGACGACGAGCCGGGCGAAGCCGTCGGCCCGGCCGACGCCCTCGGCGTCGCCGAGCCCGCGCCGGACCGACGTGCGCCGGGTCTTCCCGGTACGCGCGGACGACGTCGACTACCACCCGACCCACTCGGGTTACCCGGGCACCGACATCTTCGCCGACTGCGGTGAGCCGTTCCTGGCGGTGACCGACGGGCAGGTGCTGGAGGTGTCCCGGGTCGACCGGTACAGCCGCTCCGGCCCGCAGGGGCCGTACAACGGCGGGCTGTCGGTGTCGCTGCTCGGCGACGACGGGGTGCGCTACTACGGCTCCCACCTGAGCCGGGTCGTCGACGGCGTCGAGGCGGGAACCCGGGTCCGCGCCGGCCAGCAGCTGGGCCGGGTGGGTCGGACGGGCAACGCGAACAACGTCTGCCACGTGCACTTCGGCCTGTCGCCGAAGTGCTCGGGGCACGACGACTGGTGGATCCGGCGGGGCGTGGTGTGGCCGGCGCGCTACCTCGACTCCTGGCGCCGGGGCGGCAACCGCTCGCCGGTGGCGGAGGTGACCTCCTGGCAGCGAGAGCGGGGCTGCCCGAGGACCGCGCCGTCCAACGGCGGAGCCGGCTGACCTTTCGCCGGTCCTGGATGGACATGGGAGCGATCCAAAGGCGACATCACGCCTTAACCGGTCGGATACATTGACGCGAGTCTTGCCGGGGGTTAACGTCCCGTCCTGAGAGAGCGCTCTCTCAGGCAATGAACCTCACAATTCCGACGAGCACCGTGCCGGCCCCGACCGGCACGGCGCATGGAGGCACCCGTGAAACCTCCTGCACCACACCGCTCCTGGGCCCTTGCCGCCACCACCGCACTGGCCCTCGTCCTCGGCGGCCTGACCGTCGTAAACGCCTCGACCGCCGAAGCCGCCACCGTGGGGGCCGGCAGCTACACCACCGACCGGGTGGGGCCACTCCCCTCCGGCTGCGGTGATCTCACCACCAACCCCCGTCAGTACGCCACGGCCAACGCGCCGGCCGGCCCGATCCCCACCAACGACTGGTGGTCGTCGCTGCTGTGGAAGAAGACCAACTGCTCGTACAGCGAGCCGCTGCACGCGCATCCGGTCTCCTACCAGGCGTTCAGCGACGGCCTCGGCTTCTCGGCCCCGTCCACCGCCGCCATCACCGGCACGTCCACCGGCGTCGGCGAGTACAAGTTCGCGTACTCCGAGGACTTCCGGGTCGGCGTCGCCGCGATGGGCGTCCCGGTGGTGAAGGTCGACGACTGGTCCGACTGGACGGTCACCCCGTACTGGAGTGACGGGGTCCGGACCATGCGGGCCACCATCGGCCACGGCCTGCCGTTCTCCTACTTCCAGACCAGCGGCGGCGACGCCGTGATCAACCCGACCGGCGGCAGCGCGACGGTCTGGTCCAACAGCGGAGCCACCATCGGCTTCACCGTCAAGGGCCACGACTACGTCGCGTACGCCCCGACCGGCGCGACCTGGAGCGTCGCGAACGGCCGGATCTCGTCGAGCCTGGCCGGCAAGGGCTACTTCTCCATCGCGCTGCTGCCCACCACGCCGACCACCGACGCCGCCTCCCGCACCGAGCTGGCCACCACCTACGGCCGGTACGCCCACGCGCACGTCACCGGCACCCGCGTCGGGTACACCTACGACCAGGCCAGCAGCACGGTGAACACCACCTACGCCTTCACCACGAAGGCCATGGAGGGCACCGACACGGCGACCGTGGTGAGCCTCTACCCGCACCAGTGGAAGGCGCTCACCGGCTCCACCCCGCTCACCCTCACCTACCCGTCCGCACGGGGCCGGATGAAGGTGCTGGCCGGGATCTCACAGTTCCGTACCTCGATGAAGTTCCACGGGGTGCTCCCCGAGCTGCCCGCCGTGGGCACCGGCAGCGGCGCCGACCTGGCCCAGCTGAAGGACCAGCTCGCCGCGCTGCGCGGCAACCCGATGGACCAGCGCGGTGGCGACACCTACTGGACCGGCAAGGGCCTCGGCCGGGCCGCCCGGATCGCCGAGATCGCCGACCTGGTCGGTGACACGGAGACCCGTACCGCCGCGCTCAACGCCATCAAGAGCACGCTGACCGACTGGTTCACCGCGTCGCAGGGCAAGACCGCCAAGGTCTTCTACTACGACAAGAACTGGGGCACCATGATCGGCTACCCGGCGTCGTACGGGTCCGACCAGGAGCTCAACGACCACCACTTCCACTACGGCTACTACATCGCGGCCGCCGCCACCCTGGCCAAGTTCGACCCGGCCTGGGCCAGCACCGCCCAGTACGGCGGCATGGTGGACCTGCTGATCCGCGACGCCAACAACTACAGCCGCGAGGACACCCGCTTCCCGTACCTGCGCGACTTCGACATCTACGCCGGGCACGACTGGGCCTCCGGGCACGGCTCGTTCAACGCCGGCAACAACCAGGAGTCGTCGTCGGAGGGGATGAACTTCGCCAACGCCCTGATCCAGTGGGGGCAGGCGACCGGCAACACGGCGGTCCGTGACGCCGGCATCTTCATCTACACCACGCAGGCGGCGGCGATCCAGGAGTACTGGTTCGACGCCGACGACGAGAACTTCCCGGCCAACTTCGGCCACTCCACGGTCGGCATGGTCTGGGGAGACGGCGGGGCGTACGCCACCTGGTTCAGCGCCGACCCGGAGATGATCCAGGGCATCAACATGCTCCCGGTCACCGGCGGTCACCTGTACCTGGGCTACAACCCGGCGTACAACAAGACCAACTACGCCGAGCTGGTCCGCAACAACGGCGGCGAACCGACGGTGTGGCAGGACATCGCATGGCAGTTCCTCGCCCTCGGGGATCCGGACGCGGCGCTGAGCAAGCTGCGCGCCAACCCCGGTTACACCCCGGAGGAGGGGGAGAGCCGGGCGCACACCTTCCACTGGATCCGCAACCTCGCGGCGCTGGGCCAGGTCGACACGTCGATCACCGCCAACCACCCGCTGGCCGCGGTCTTCAACCGCAACGGTGCCCGCACCTACGTGGCCAGCAACATCACCGCCAACCCGCTGACGGTCACCTTCTCCGACGGCACCAGCCTCACGGTCGCCGCCGGAAAGACGGCCACCACCGGGGCGTCCACCTGGAGTGGCGGCAACGCGACCGGCGGGGTGGACACCACCACGCCGCCGACCACGGTCCCGCCGAGCACCACGCCGCCAGCGACGACCCCGCCGGCGACCACGCCGCCGGCGACCACGCCGCCGGCGACGACCCCGCCGGCCACCACCCCGCCGGCCACCAGCTCGCCGACGCAGTACCTGCTCGGCGGCGGGGCGATGGGCGCGGCCGCGGCCTCGGGCACCACCTCGGTGTCCAGTGCCGGGGGCGCCAACTGGGACGGCACCCCGCACAACCCGGTGGTCTTCACCTCGACCGGGCTGAACCTCACCTACACCGGTGGGCAGACCAACCTGGACCTGTTCCTCGACGCCAACCAGGCGGTCGGCAACGGCGTCCAGGCCCGGGTCTCGTACGACCTCACCGGTGACGGCACCTTCGACCGGGTGGAGACCTACCGGTACTTCCCGACCGACCCGGTGCCCGGGTGGGAGCACTACACGCAGAACCAGGGGCTGCTCTCCAGCACCGGCACGCTGGGCAACCTCGCCAACGGCACGGTGAAGGTGGAGGTCTGGTCCGCCATCGGCGTCAACCCGACCACCCTCGGCACCGGCGACCAGTCGGTCGTGAAGCTGCCGTTCTCCTGATCCGCTGACGCACCACCACCAACCCGCGCCGCCGGTCGTACCCCGACCGGCGGCGCGGGCGCGTAGGTTCTGGGGTCATGAGCCGGGATCCCATCGCCGACCTGCGCCGGATCGCGTTCCTGCTGGAACGGGCCAACGAGGCCACCTACCGGGTCCGGGCGTTCCGCTCGGCAGCCAAGGCGCTGGCCGCGCTGCCCGCCGGAGAGGTGGCCCAGCGGGCGCGCGGCGGCACGCTCACCGAGCTGCCCGGCGTCGGCGACGTCACGGCCCGCTGCGTGGCCGAGTCGCTGGCCGGCGAGGAGCCGGTCTACCTACGCCGGCTGGTCGCCACCGAGGGCACCGACCTGGACGCCGCGGCGACCGCGCTGCGGGAGGCGCTGCGCGGTGACTGCCACACCCACTCCGACTGGTCCGACGGCGGGTCACCGATCGAGGAGATGGCGCTCGCCGCGGTCGAACTGGGTCACGAGTACGTGGTGCTCACCGACCACTCCCCCCGACTGAAGGTGGCCCGGGGCCTGACCGCGGAGCGGCTGCGCCGCCAGCTCGACCAGGTCGCGGCGATCAACGACGCGCTGCCGAAGGGCTTCCGCATCCTCACCGGCATCGAGGTGGACATCCTCGCAGACGGCTCGCTGGACCAAAACGAGGAGCTGCTGGCCCGCCTCGACGTGGTGGTCGGCTCGGTGCACAGCGGGCTGAACGACGAGCGGGCGAAGATGACCCGGCGGATGCTGACCGCCGTCGCCAATCCGCACCTGGACATCCTCGGGCACTGCACCGGGCGGATGGTGGCCTCCCGGCCGGCCGGGGTGAAGGGGCCGGGCGACCGGGCGCACCGGGCGCGTACCCGGGCGGAGAGCGACTTCGACGCGGACGCCGTGTTCGCCGCGTGCACCGAGCACGACGTCGCCGTGGAGATCAACTCCCGGCCGGAGCGGCAGGACCCGCCGAAGCGGCTGATCCGCCGGGCGCTGGAGGCGGGCTGCCGGTTCGCGATCGACACCGACGCGCACGCCCCCGGGCAGCTCGACTGGCAGCGGTTCGGCTGCGAACGCGCGGCGCTGTGCGGGGTGCCGGCGGACCGGGTGGTCAACACGTGGACCGCTGCCCGCCTGGTGAAGTGGACCAGCTCGCGCGGCTGACCGCCTCGGTCGGGTTGGGCCGGGTCAGCGCCGGCCGGCCGGCTCCGCCGCGGGGACGGCCGGGGTGCCGGCGGGAACGGGCCGGCGGCGACGCCGACCGACCAGGCCCTGGGTGACCGCGACCCCGGCCAGCACGACCAGCGCGCCGACCGGCTGGTGCCAGTTCAGCCGCTCGCCGAGGGCCAGCGCGCCGATCAGCACCGCGAAGACCGGGATCAGGTAGGTCACTGTGGAGGCGGTGCTCGCCCCGGCCACCCGGATGTTCCGCATGTTGATCACGAAGGCCAGCCCGGTGCCGAGCGCGCCGAGCGCCAGCACGCTGGCCAGCACCTCGCCGGACAGGTCGGTGGGCACCGGCGGCGCCCCGGCCACCAGCGGCGCCACCACGGCGAGCTGGAGGGTGGCCAGCAGCAACTGCACCGCCGACAGCGACAGGCCGGAGTGGCTGCTCCCGGCGACGAACCGCTTCTGGTACGGAATGGCGACGCCGTAGCAGGCCGCCGCGCCGAAGCACATCAGCTGGCCGGTGAAGTGGGCTCCGCCGACGCCCTCCCAGATGCCCAGCACCACCAGCACGCCCAGGAAGCCCAGCCCCAGGCCGGCGGCACTGCGCAGGGTCAGCCGCTCGGTGCGGAACACCAGCACCGCCATCGGCAGCACGATCAGCGGCGTGGTGGCGTTCCAGATCCCGGCCAGCATCGACTCGACCCGCTGTTCGCCGAAGCCGAAGAGGGTGAACGGGAGCGCCACGCCGAGGGCCGCCACCACGAACAGGTGCGCCCAGATCCGCGGCTCGCGGGGCAGCCGGTCGCGCAGCAGCGCCAGCACCACGAGCAGGGTGATCGCACCGGCGGCGACCCGGTAGAGGGTGAGCTGGAGCGGGTGCAGCTCACGGATGCCGACCTTGATGAACAGGAAGCTCGAGCCCCAGATCGCGGCGAGCGCGAGGAAGCCCGGCAGCCAGCTGCGCAGCGGCGCCTTGTCAGGGGTGGTGGCGGCGTTCACCCCTGACACTCTGCCGCAGGGGTACGACGAAGTCCCGCGATATTCGGACGCGGTGTCGAGCACCACAGGAACCACTTACAGTGGTGGTGCGTCGACCAGCCGAGGAGGTGCCCCCGATGGCCATGCCCATGCGTTTCGACCCGCTCGTAGACCTCGACGGGATGTGGACCACCCAGCTCGCGGAGCGCTACCTCCCGCTACCGGAACTGCCCGATGCACGGTACGAGTGCATCGACGCAAGGCTGGTCATGACACCCGCTGAGGTTGGCACGAACAGTTTCGGTGAGGGCAGGCTGATTCGCCTTCTCGGGCCAACCGCCGAGGCCGCCGGCTGCTACGTGTACGGGCAGGTGAACCTGACCTTCGCGCCGCAGCGCTGGATCCAGCCGGACGTCACGATCCTGCACGACCTTCCGAAGACCGACGAGGAGGACCGCTGGATCCCGGCCCACCTGTGCACGATGGCCGTCGAGTTCGTTTCGCCGAGCAGCCGCCGACAGGACTTCATCGACAAGCCGCGTCGCTGCGCCGAGGGTGGGGTGCCGTACTTCATGCGGGTCGAGATCTCCCGCCGGTTGAGGCACGTGGCGGTCGAACTCTCCACCATTGGCGAATTTGGTGGCTACGACCCTGTCGCGCAGGCAGTCAGCGGACAACGGCTCCGCGCGGACCTGCCGTTCCCGATCGACTTCGATCCGGCCGATCTGCTGCCCTGAACACGGCGAATCAGGGTCGACAGCGGCCCGCCCGGTTCGCGTAGGGTTCGCACCGTGGGACGAATCGATGACCTCGCGAACCGGTACGTGACCGACTGGGCGCCGCTGAGCCCGAGCGGCGCGACCTATGTCGGCATCTCCGGCTACGACGACCAGCTCGACGACCTGTCGCCGGAGGGGTACGCGGCCCGCGCCGACCTGACCCGGCGCACGCTGGCCGACCTGGACGTCACCGAGCCGGAGTCGGAGCGGGAGCGGACCGCCAAGGAGGCGATGCAGGAGCGCCTCGGCCTGGAGCTGGCCCGCTACGACGCCGGGGAGGTGACCAGCGAGGTCAGCGTGATCGTCAGCGGCCTGCACGAGATCCGGATGGTCTTCGACCTGATGCCGACCGGCACCGACGACGCGAAGGCCAACATCGCCGCCCGGCTCAACAAGCTGGCCGGCGCGCTGGAGGGCTACAAGACCACGCTGCGCGAGGCGGCCGACGCCGGGCAGATCAGTTCCAAGGTCCAGCTGGTCGAGGTGGCCAAGCAGTGCGACACCTGGGTCGACCCGGACGGCGACAACTTCTACCACGGGCTGGTCGAGCGGCTGGGCGCCGACGGGGCGCTCGGCGCCGAGCTGCGCCGCGGCGCGGCGGCGGCGACCGCGGCGACCGCCGAGTTCGGGCAGTTCCTGCGCACCGAGTTGGCGCCGCGCGGCCGGGACAAGCAGGCCGCCGGGCGGGAACGCTACGAGCTGGCCTCGCAGTACTTCCTCGGTGCCAAGGTCGACCTCGACGAGACGTACGCCTGGGGGTTCGCGGAGCTGGCCCGCCTGGAGGCCGACATGCGGACGGTGGCCGCGCGGATCGTCGGCCCGGGCGCGACCGTCGACGAGGCGGTCGCCGCGCTGGACGCGGACCCGGCCCGGACCATCCAGGGCAAGGAGGCGTTCCGGGACTGGATGCAGGCGCTCGCCGACAAGGCGATCAGCGAGCTGCACGGCACCCACTTCGACATCCCGGAGCAGGTCCGGCGGATCGAGTGCTGCCTCGCCCCGACCAGCGACGGCGCGATCTACTACACCGGCCCGAGCGAGGACTTCTCCCGTCCGGGGCGGATGTGGTGGGCGGTGCCGCAGGGCATCACCGACTTCTCCACCTGGCGCGAGGTGACGACGGTCTACCACGAGGGCGTGCCGGGCCACCACCTCCAGGTGGCGCAGACGGCCGTCCGGGCCGAGCTGCTCAACCGCTGGCAGCGGCTGCTGTGCTGGGTCTCCGGGCACGGCGAGGGCTGGGCGCTCTACTCCGAGCGGCTGATGGACGAGCTGGGCTACCTGGACGACCCGGGCGACAAGCTCGGCATGCTCGACGGACAGGCGTTCCGGGCCGCCCGGGTGATCGTCGACATCGGCATGCACCTGGAGCTGGAGATCCCGAAGGACAACCCGTTCGGCTTCCACCCGGGTGAGCGGTGGACGCCGGAGCTGGGCTGGGAGTTCATGCGGGCGCACTGCCGGGTGCCGGACGAGAACCTGCGCTTCGAGCTCAACCGCTACCTGGGCTGGCCGGGACAGGCGCCGTCGTACAAGGTGGGCGAGCGGATCTGGTTGCAGGCCCGCGACGAGGCGAAGGCCCGCAAGGGCGCCGACTTCGACCTCAAGGAGTTCCACCGGCAGGCCCTCGACCTGGGCTCGCTCGGTCTGGACCCGCTGCGCCGGGCGCTCGGCCGGCTCTGACCCGCACGTTCCCCGGGGCGGCCGGTCCGGCCGGCCCCGGGGATCCGGTCAGGTGAGGGCGAGGCGCAGCGCCGGCCGCGCGGTCAGCGTGTTGCTGCTGACGTACGCCAGGTCGATCACCGGGTCGGTGAAGGTGATCGGGATCGGCGAGGTGATCGGGATGCCGTCCGGGAACGGCAGGTCCGGGGTCAGTGTGATCTTGATGCCGAGCAGCCGGCCGACGAAGCGGGTGGCGTAGAAGTCCACGTCACCCTGCACGGTGAGCCGGTCGGTGGCGTACCCGGCGGTGGTGCCGGCCGGACCGCCCGCCCGCAGCAGGAAGTCGTCGGTGACCGCGCGGCGCATGCTGAACTTCAACGCCCGCAGCTTCCCGCTCGCGGTGGGCAGCTCCACGATCCCGTCGAACCGCAGGCCGGTCATGGTGACCTTCGTGCCGGTGAGCTTCGACGGCTGCTCGGCCACCCGCGGCTGACCGGGGTCGGCCGCGATCCGGGGCAGTGGCGCCCCCGGCGCCACCCGGGCCGACCGGGGCGGCGCCGGCGTCGGGTCGGTGGTCGGACGCGGCGGCGCCGGGCAGGCCGACGGCCGACCCGCCGTGGTGGACGGTGCCGGGTCACCGACCGTGGCGGAGCCGCCCTCCGGGTCACCAGGCTTCGGGGAGCCGGTCGGCGTGCGGCTGGTCGCGCCGGGGCCGGGCGACGTCCGGGCGGTGGGGCTGCCGCTCGGCGCGGGGGTGGGTTCGGCGGGGGTGCGCCGGCCGCCGGTCAGCAGGTCGCCGATCCCGTCGAGGATGTCCCCAATCAGGTTGCCGGAGCCCCGGGTCCGGCCCGTCGAGGCCGGGGTCGGGTCGGCGGGCGACGGGGAGACCGGCGCCGGAGTCGGGCCGGCCGATGCCGGGCCGGTCGAGGTGGGCGATGGTGCGGCCGGCCGACCGGAGAGGGTCGCGGACGCCGTCGGCGGGCAGGTCGGGGCGGCGCGTACCGGGGTGGGGCCCTGAACGGTGAGCAGCCCGGCCAGGGTGAGCCCGATCGCGGTGAACCCGAGGGCGCGGTGGCGGACCCCCGGCGGCCCAGGCGGCGGACCCTCGTCCCGGGCGGGCAGCAACTCGTCGACCAGCGTCCGGTCGTCCGCTGCCGGGCGGGGAGCGGGCACCGCCTCCGGCCCGGCGAACTCGTCACGCCCGGCGGGGGCCGGCTGGGCGGCCGGGGTCCAGGCGAAGGCGAGCGCGCTGCCGACCATGCCGAGCAGCATGCCGAGGAAGAACCCACCCAGATTGAGGCCCTTGAGCGAGTAGACGGCGGTGACCGCCGCGATGATCGCGTAGAACAGCCGCTGGGACGGGCTGAACCAGATCAGCAGGCCGCAGGTCACCAGCCCGACCGGAATGATCCAGGAGAGGAAGCCGGTCGGCCCGACGGCGAGGCTGAGCCCGGCCAGGGTGAGCTTGCCGCTCACGAAGAGCTCGACGCCGGCCAGCACGGTGAGCAGACCGCCCCAGAACGGCCGGCTGCGTCGCCAGCGCCGGAAGCGGCCCCACGCCCCGGTGGTACGCCCCGGGCGGGCGTGCTGCGGATCCACGGGTGTCACGGCGTGACCTCCTGGCGGTGCGGTTCGCGGGTGGGCAGGGGGACCGACGGCTCGCGGCTGGCCGGTCGCCAGGGTGGGGTGGTCCCCGGCGACCGGCGCAGGCCGCGAGCCGGCCGGTCAGCTCAGAAGCACTCCTTGCCCTTGGCGTCGTCGAACGCGTGCACGGCCAGCTTCAGCCCCTTGAGGTTGAAGGTGCCGGCGGTGGTGTAGCGGGCGACCTGGCGCAGCTTGGTGATGTTCACCTTCTGGGCGTCCTGGCCGAAGGAACCGGCGAGGGCGTTCGGGTTGAGGTCGCTGGCGTCGCGACCGATGTTGATCCGGGTGAAGGTGGCGTCGCCCTCGAGCGAGTCCATCGCGATCAGCAGCCCGTCGGCGCTGGCCGGCTCGTTGCCGCCGCCGGCCTCGATCCGGAGCACCACCGGCAGGCCGGGCAGGCTGGCGTCGACCGACTGGCACATCTTGGTCAGGTCGGCGTGGCCGATCTCGGAGAGGGCGACGGGGTGGATCTTGCCGTCCTTCTCCTTCACCACGCCGCCGTACTGCTTGAAGCCCTGCCCGTCGAGCTCCTGGGCGGAGATCTTGAACTGCTTGCCGGAGACGGTGATGTCGGCGGCGATCGCTCCGTTGGCGATCCCGAAGAGGATGGCCCCGGCGACGGCGGTCGCGGGCACCATCATGGCGGCGAAGCGCCACCAGCGGGTACGTCCGAAGTTCTCGATCCGGTTCTGCACGGGATTCCTCCTCGGTGCGTTCGGGGTGGTGGTGGCCCGTGTCCGCCGGTGCGGGGGTGGCCCCGTGCCGGGCCGGCTCTTCTGTTACCGACGGGTAACGAACTGCGGATGATGGTGCACCCGGTGCGGCGCGGGTCACAAGAGGCCGGCCACCGCGATCCGTGGCGGCCGGACGCGGGACCCGTCGGGCGCTCACTCTGCGTCCACCGTGGCCGGCGGGCGGATCGCCGTCAACCGACTCCAAACCGGACCAAAGGACCGCGTCTCGTTGACTGCGGGTTCCAAACCATCGATATATTACGATCACGTAACGACTACCGGGCGTTCCCGAAAAGACACCGAGGGGCGGGCCGGAGTCCGGCCCGCCCCTCGGCGGATGGTGCGGATGGATCAGTGCTTCTCGGACTCGTCCGCCCCCGCGCGCTGCACCGGCACCGTGGCCTCGTCGTCGGACTTCCAGTTCGTCGACGCCGGCGGGATCTCGTCGGAGAGCGGGCCGCCCGCACGCTCGGTCGGCCGCTCCTCGGTCACCGGCTCGTCGCGCACCGGTTCCTGGTCCACCCGGGTCGAAGCCGGGTCGGCTGCGGCCGGCCCGGTGACCGGTGCGTCAGCACGGTGCCGGGCGGCCCCACCGTTCGGCCGCGTCACCAGCCACACACCAGCGACGAGGGCGATGAGGCCCAGCACGCCGGCGACGATCGGGCCCCAGAGGCTGATCAGGCCGATCTTGAAGCGGTTGTCCTTGACCGTCTCGGCGCTCCGGCTGACCGTCTCGTCGGTGTAGTTGAAGTCTGCGTCCAACAGAACGGTGGGAGTGCCGGTGTCCGGACGCAACTCCTTGCGCTGCTGCTCCCGCACGTTCACGTAGGAGCCGGTCACCGGGTCGACCCAGAGCGTCCGGGTGTTGCTGTAGAAGACCTGGCCGCTGGTGGCGCCCGGAGCAAACCTGCCAAGCAACGCCTGGAGGCTGTTCTCCGAGGTGGCCAGCACCTCGTCCTCGATCCGCTGCTCGAAGCGATACGTCTCGACGCCCTTGATGGTCTCGGTGCCGACGAACTTCGCCGGGAGAGCCTTCTTCAGGTCACGGTCGAACACCTGGTAGTCGCGCTTCCCGGTGCCGAACGGGAACTTGTAGATCTGGCCGGAGTAGGTCACGTTGCCGACCGGGGTCTCCTTCGCCCCCGTCTCGTTGAGCCACTGCTCCTTCCACGGGGCGGCAGCGCCGGAGATCCGGTAGAGGGCCAGCTCGGTGCTGTACTGGCTGATCACCTCCTCGTTGTCGGCACGCTCGACCGTCTGGAAGACGTCCCAGATCACCGCATCGCCCTTGAGTTCCTTCGGCAGCCGGTCCTTCGTGTCGTCCGGCTTCGGAATCACCTCGACGTTGGACAGCAGGGTGGCCTGCGGGACCTCGATGCTCACCGACTCCCCGACCCTGGTGATCTTCAGGAACCGGGCGTCCTTCGCCTCCGCGACGGACTTCGTCGGTTCAAGGTCATAGGGCAGCTTGGTCACGGCCGGGGCCACGTAGAACGGCAGCCCAGCCGCGAAGACCAGCAACAAGACGCCCAGCCCGAACAACGCGGCGCCCACGCGAAGCTTCACTCATCCTCCTGTAACCTGCCGCCCTACGACCTGTTGTCCGGGGCACCCGATCCTTAACATGGCGGGAGGTTACTCTCCGGTTACCCGCAAAAGCGACCCCCTGGATGTCCAGATGTCCACAGCCGCGACGCCAATAGCGTCGGAGCCTTCGGCCACCGTCCGGCTTCCCGCCCTCGACGCCCTGCGTGCGATCGGTGCCGTGGCGGTCGTCGGCCACCACGTCGGATTCCACACCGGCGTCACCATGAACACGCCGTGGGGCGGCTGGCTGGCGCGGCTGGACGTCGGCGTCGCCATCTTCTTCGTGCTCTCGGGCTTCCTGTTGTTTCGCCCTTGGGCGCTCAACGCCGCGACCGGCCGGCCCCGGCCACGGGCCGGTCGGTACCTCTGGCGGCGCGCTCTGCGGATCTTGCCGGCCTACTGGCTGGCGGTGGTGGTCTGTCTGACCGTCCTGCCGCAGAACCGGCCGGCGTCCGGCGGCGACTGGATCCGGCACCTCACCTTCACCCAGATCTACGGGGCCTCCCAACTGCGCCACGGGCTGAGCCAGACCTGGAGTCTCGCCACCGAGGTCGCCTTCTACCTGGTCCTGCCGCTGGTCGCCGTGCTCGCCACAGGCCGCACCTGGCGTCCCGTCCGCACCGTGGTGATCGCCGGCGCGGGCGTTCTGCTGACGGCAGGGTGGCTCACCCTTATGTCGTTCGGTTGGCTCGACGCCAGCCTGCACACCATGTGGCTTCCGTCGTACGCGGGCTGGTTCGGCGCGGGCATGGCCCTGGCGGCGGCCCACGTCGCGCTACGGACCGGAACCGCGCCACCCGCCTTCCGCGTGCTGGACGATCTCGCCTCGGCGCCGCTCGCCTGCGGCGCCGCGGCCGTCGGCCTGCTGGCGATCGCCACCACGCCCGTCGCCGGCCCCCGCGACCTCGCCGAACCGACCGCCGTCGAGTTCGCGGTCAAGCTCACCCTCTACCTCGGAATCGGAGCGCTGATCCTGATTCCGGTGGCGTTCGGGGCCCAGAACCGCGTGAAGGAAGCCCTCGGCAGCACCTCGGCGCGGTGGCTCGGTGCGGTCTCCTACGGCTTGTTCCTGTGGCACCCGCTGGTCCTGGAACTCATCTACCTGGTCGACGACCGGCCACTGTTCACCGGGGGCTTCGTCAGCACCTTCACCCTCACCCTGGTCTTCGCACTGATCTACGCCGCAGTCAGTTACTACTGCGTCGAGCGGCCCGTCCAGTTGCTCGGCTCACGGCGGGTCAGGGCCACCCAGGCGTCCGGGGCACCCGTCCTCGACGCGGCGGCGGCCTCGCCCGGCGCACCTCCGCCCACCATCGGCACCGGCAGTGCGGCACCGACGGTCGGTACGTGACGCTGGACAGCGCTGGCCCATCGGGGCATTGCCGGCCCCACTCCCAACCCCTAATGTGACGCCCGTCGCTAAATTACCTGGGAGTAGGTTTCGCGTGGAGCGTTGCGTCGGCATGCCGGGACACGTGCTGTTCCTCAACTGGCGGGACACCCGCAACCCGGAGGGTGGCGGATCCGAGGTGTACGTGGAACGGATCGCCGCCGAGTTGGTGGCGCGCGGTTTCCACGCCACCCTGTTCTGTGCCGCCCACAGCCAGGCTCCCGCCGACGAGGTCAACGAGGCGGGCGTGCGGCTGGTGCGACGCGGCGGCCGACACACCGTCTACCTCTGGGCGGCGCTCTGCTACCTGGCCGGTGCACTGGGCGTGGGCCCGCTGGCGGCCCGGCGCGGTGGTCGACCGGACATCCTGGTCGACGTCTGCAACGGGTTGCCGTTCCTCGCCCCGCTGTGGGCTCGGCGGCCCGTGGTCAAGCTGATCCACCACGTGCACCGCGAACAGTGGCCGGTGGTCCTTCCCCAGTGGGCCGCCAGGTTCGGCTGGTGGGTCGAGTCGTCGTTCGCCGTACGCGTCTACCGCCGGTGCCGCTACGTCACCGTCTCCGAGGCGACGCGACGGGAACTCGCCACCCTCGGCGTACCGCCGGAGCAGGTCGCGGTCGTGCACAACGGCACCCCGGAGCTGCCGCGCACCGACGCCGAGCGGGCCCCGTTCCCGCTGCTCGTCACGCTTGGCCGGCTCGTGCCGCACAAGCGGGTGGAGGTGGCGCTGCGGGCCGTCGCGGCCCTCGCCGACGATCTCCCCCAGCTTCGGCTGGTCGTGGCCGGCCAAGGCTGGTGGGAGTCGGAACTGCGCGAGATGGCCGCGGACCTGGACATCACCGAGCGGGTGGACTTCCGGGGCTTCGTGACGGAGGAGGAGAAGGCCGCCCTGCTCGCCTCGGCCTGGGTAGCGCTGACCCCGTCGCTCAAGGAGGGATGGGGCCTGACGATCGTGGAGGCAGGATCAGCGGGTACGCCCACGGTGGCGTTCCGGGAAGCGGGCGGCGTCGCCGAAGCGGTCGTCGACGGGCGTACCGGCCTGCTGGCCGATGACATCGACGACTACCTGGCGAAGGTGCGCACGCTGTTGCACGAGGACGAGGTGCGGCGGAGGATGGGCGCGGAGGCCCGGGAACACGCCGAGAGCTTCACGTGGCAGGCCGCGGGTGGACGTTTCGCGGCCCTGCTGGAGGGTGCGGAATCGCCCCGCCCGGTGCAGCGGCGGGGCGAGCCGTCCTACCTGGTGCCGTAGTCCACGGGAGCCCAGGGGTCCGGCTTTCCGGCCTGCTTGGCCGCTTCCGACGCCATCCTGGCCTCGCGGGCGGCCTCGGCATCGG
Organism: Micromonospora siamensis; assembly: GCF_900090305.1. Taxonomy (NCBI): domain Bacteria; kingdom Bacillati; phylum Actinomycetota; class Actinomycetes; order Micromonosporales; family Micromonosporaceae; genus Micromonospora; species Micromonospora siamensis. The sequence goes on from NZ_LT607751.1 coordinate 411,841, forward strand.
TGGCGGTGGCCGCCGCCGAGATCCCGCCGAGGGCCAGGATCCCCAGTACCGCCGCCACCAGGCCCGACGCGACCAGGGTCAGACTTCTACGCATGCCAATCCTCCAATGGTGGGACGTGCGAGCGGACGTTACCACGCGGTAGGCCGTCGGCGTAGCGCCGAAAAGACGGCAGTTATGACCACCAGAAGTGCGGTACCGAGCGCCGCCACCACCACCCACCGGGCGGGCCACGCCGCGGCAGGTCGAGTTGCTGTCGCCGGGTTGCGGTAGAGGGACAGCGATGGTCCCTGGTGGACGAGCTGAAGACCGGCGAGAGCCGCCGGATCGACGACGCCGGGGACGTTGTGCTGCACCACCACCCAGCGCACGCCGGTGGCCGCGACCGGCCGTCCGCCGGCCAGCACCCGGCGTACCTCGCGGAGCCGTGGGTTCTCCCCGGCCACCACGACGTCGCCGACGCGGAGCGTGTCGTCGGTCAGCACCGTCCCCGGCAGGTAGCGGGGTGCCGGATCCAGGACGACCCGTCCCGGGTTCCACGGGTATGCCCGGTAGCCACTCAGCGGCAGCGCGAGGGTCTCGCCCGGTTCGTCAGCCACCCGATCGGCGACCAACCGCCAGTCTGCCGGATAGTGCACCGGGCGGAGGCGGCCGGCACCTCCGAACGCGAGGTCCGGCATGACGGCCACCGGCAGGAGCAGCAGGCCGACCAGAACCACGCCCGCCACCTCTCGGTCGATCCGGGCCACGAGCCGCTCGACACCCAACGCCAGGCACACCACCAGCAGCAGAGCGTACGGGGCCAGGAACTTCTGGCCGTCCCGGAGCAGCCCAGCCCCCGGCAGGTGCACCACCGCCCAGCGCAACGCGGCGCCGCCGCCGGGGAGTACCCCGAAGGCGGCGAGAAGATAGGCGGCCCCGGCGAGCACCGCCAGCCGCACCGCCGTACCCGGGGGCAGCCGGCGCCGCAGCAGGCCGGCGCCGACACCGGCCAGGATCAGCAGCACCAGGGTCGCGAGTGGCACCAGCGGAGCGGCTCGACTGGCGGGCGTGGCCTGCGCGCTCCAGATGCCGCCGGTGCCCGCGAGCGCCACCAGCGGTCCGGCCCAGTTCTCCGCACGCGCCGCGAACGCCGCCACCCCGGCCGGGTCGGAGGAACCGGCCGCGCCGGTGACCAGAGCGGCAGCCACCCAGGGAGCGTTGAGCAGCGCGACACCCACCGTGGCCGCCGTCCGACGCGGCCGCGTCCGGTCGGGTGCCAGCAGGACCACCGTCCCCAGGGCGATCAGCCCTCCGGTCGGGGTGATGGCGGCGGGCGCGGCGGCGAGGACCACCCGGGCGAGCGACCCGTCGCGCCCTGCCCGCAGGTCCAGGGCAGCCCGCACCAACCAGGGCAGCGCGGCGTACGCGAGGAGGAGCCCCCACTGCCCGATCAGCAACCGTTCGGCGAGATAGGGCGTCCAAGCGTACGCGACCGCGGCGAGCAGCCGGACAGCACGCCTATCGGTGGGCACCAGCCGGCCGGCGCCGACCGCAGCCAGGAGGATCGCGCCACCGAGCACCAGCCGCTGCACCAACCAGCCCGGGACGAGCTGGGTGACGACGGAGACCACGGCGTCCATCGGCACCGCTCGCGGCAGGCTCTGAGCCGGGGCGACAAGGTCCCAACTCAGCGGTTGCCGGGGTACGAACACCATGTCGTACAGCAGCGCGTAGCCCGGTGCCGTGAGCGGGGCGAGCACCAGCACCGTGACGGCCGCGGCGACGGCGTACAGCGGCAGCCGGTCCCGTGCCGACCAGTCCCGTGGGGCGTCGCCGGCGGACCGCTCAACCATTCACGGCGCCGGCACGATCCGGCCGACGGTGATCAGATTCGTGCACACCCCCACCCCGGGGGTGCCGACGGTGACCTCGACGGCGTCTCCGGCCCCCTCCAGCAGGAAGAACACCTCGTTCAGCCCGCGACGCAGGGTGATCTCCCGGGTGGCGTCGCCGAGCCGCATGACCGCGGTGGAGTCGCCCGAGCTGAGATAGCCGAACTGCACCACGTACGGCCACTCCTCCAGGTGCCCGTCCAGCGGGATCCTCGTGGTCTGACCGCCCTTCGCCAGGTGCCCGCAGCCCTCGGTCGGCCCGGGCAGGATCTTCCGCCCCTGGACCGCGACCGGACGGATCCGGCCGTTCTCGTCGAACGTCGACGGCCGCTCGGCCTCCGTGACGAACGTGGGCCGGCGGTCCGCAGGGCGGAAGAAGTGCGACTGTAGGTTGTCCGGCCAGAAGTAGCCGGCGACGACGCGGTCCGGGACGACGTTGTCCAGGAAGACCGTGCCCGGCGGAGCCGCCGCCAACTCGGCCTGGGCCGTCGCGAGGTACTCGCGCCCGTGCTTGGTGCTCCAGTTGTCCCCGAACCGGGCGGTGCTCCAGAGGGTGCCGACCCCGATGGCGGCAAGGACGACGATCATGGAGATCAGGCCCACCGCGAAGGCACCCGGCTCCCGCAGAACCGTCGGCACCGGCCACGCTGACATGTCGTCCTCGTCGGCGTCCTTCGTCCCGAGCAGGGCCGCACCGACACAGATCGCGGCGACCAGTACCACGTCGGCGACGTACCGGGGGACGACGCCGACCAGTGGGCCGAGCGGCCCGCCGAGTCGGGTGACGGCGAAGAGCGCGGCGACCAGCCCGAGGTAGCAGGCGAGCAGCAGCCAGGCCCGACCGGCCGACGGGCGCCGTCGGACAGTGACCACGACGAGCGTCACCAGCACCGCCCACGAGAGCCACTTGGCGACGTCGTACGGGTCCACGAGCGGCGGCCCGTCACCGGCGTACGTCCAGCGCCACGGCCCACCGACCAGACCGGGCACGACCGTGTCACCCACCAGGTCACCCAGGAAGCTGAGGACCTGACCGACCGACGTCGGCTCGTCCAGCTCGCGGGCCGGGCGGGTGAGGTAGAAGGCCAGGTACGCCCCCGAGAGCACCCCGAGCACCAGCCACGCCGGCCAGTACCGGCGGACCGCCGTGACCAGGCTGCGCCAGGCACGACCCGACGTGAACAGGAAGACGGTCAGCAGGAACAGCAGCGGCACGATCAGCAAGGACTTGGTGTCGAACAGCAGGCCGAACACCACCCACAGGGCGACCGTCACGAGGTGCCGCGAGCGGCCGGTGCGCACGTAGCGGACCTGCGCGGCCACCGCCAGGACCAGGGCCAGCTGCATGGGCAACACGAGCAAGCCGACCAGCCACAGCGAGGACACCTCGAGCGTCAGCGGATTGAACAGGAACAGGCACAGCGGGACGAGCAGCCCCCAGCCCGGCCGGAGCAGGTCGCGCAGCAGCCGGTAGACGGCGACGCCGACCGCTGCCTGCCCGGCAGCCAGCAGCAGCACCCACGGCCAGCCCTCGAAGCCGGCCGCCCGCACCATCACCCAGGCCACCAGCAGTCCAGCCGGCATGAGGTGGTTGTTGAAGGTACGCAGGAAGAAATCCGGGTCCAGCCGTGAGTCGAGAACCTGAGCGGAGATGACGAACTCGTCCTGAGAGAACCAGCCTCGGCTGGCGAGACCGGCGCGCCAGGCGACGGACACGACGATGAGGGCAATCGCGACCGCACGGACGCGGTCGGCCCGGAGCCACCGGCCGAACGGACCCGGCCCGTCGCCGTCGGAGGCGAGGGCTTCCGGATGCGTCTCGGCCTCAGCTGCTGGCATTGACATGGTCGGCAGCCTGCCACACGCTTACACGCCGTGGGGACGGCCGTTCTCCCGATAACGCCGCCCCGCGCCCAGGTCGCCCGTCCGTGCCCGGTCCGGATAACGTCGCGCGACACTCGTCGGCGCCGGTGCGCGTCCGGCCGGCGGAGACAGGAGCCAAAATGCGTGCAGAGGTGACCAATGGTGCCGATCCGGGGTCCAGCCGTACCCGGCGTACGGCCCGGCGGTTCCGGCACCTGACCATCTGCATCGCGCTCACCGCTCTCGCCTTCCAGCAGGCCCCGGGGCTGGTCGTCCCGGATACCAAGGTCGACCTGAACGTCAACCCCGCCGGGTGGCTACTCCGCTCGCTACACCTGTGGGATCCCACCGGCACCTTCGGTCAGCTCCAGAACCAGGCGTACGGATATCTCTGGCCGATGGGCCCGTTCTTCCTGCTCGGGTCGGAGCTCGGCCTCGCGCCGTGGGTGGTGCAGCGACTCTGGTGGGCACTGCTCTTCTGCGTCGCGTATCTGGGTGCGGCGCGGCTGGCCGGCCGGCTCGGCATCGGCACGCCCGCCGGACGCATGATCGCCGGTGTCGCCTTCGCGCTGTCGCCGCGGATCCTCACCCAGCTCGGCTGGTCCTCGGTGGAGGCCTGGCCGAGCGCGGTCGCCCCATGGGTGCTCATCCCGCTGGTGGGCCTCGCCCGCGGCACATCGTTACGGCGCGCCGTCGCCGGGTCGGCCGTCGCCGTCGCCTGCGCCGGCGGGGTCAACGCCACGGCCGTGCTCGCGGTGGTGCCACTCGCCATGCTCTGGCTCGCGACCCTCCACCCCGTACGCCGCCGCGTCACCGCCGTCGCAGCCTGGTGTGGCGCAGTCGCCCTCGCCACCACCTGGTGGCTGGTCCCGCTGCTGATCCTGGGCCGGTACAGCCCGCCCTTCCTGGACTACATCGAGACCGCCCGGAACACCACCAGCGTCACCGACGCGGTCACCACGCTTCGTGGTGCCTCCTACTGGGTCGCCTACCTCGGCACGCCGTTCGGACCGACCATTCCAGCCGGTGCGCGACTCGCCAATGAGCCGCTGCTGGTCGCCGCCACCCTGGCGGTCGCCGCCCTCGGCGTCCTCGGACTGTCCCGGCGCGGAATGCCGCACCGCCGGTTTCTGATCACCGGTCTGGTGCTCGGTGCCGCGCTCGTCGGTCTCGGTCACGTGGGCGACCTGCCGAACATCCTCGCCGGGCCACAGCAGGAGTTCCTCGACGGTGCCGGCGCCCCACTGCGCAACGTGCACAAGTTCGACGTCCTGCTACGCCTGCCGCTGGCGCTCGGCGTGGCTCACCTGGTCGGCCTGGTCGTCCGGGCGGCGCGTGTCGCGCCCGACCGGCGCCGCCCGCGAGCCGTCGCCCGCGCCTGGCTCACGGCCGGAGCGGCCATGGCGGCGGTCGCCGCGATCGCCACACCGGCGCTCGCCGGCGGCCTCGCCACACCGGGCAGCGTCAAGGAGGTGCCAGGCTACTGGCACGAGGCCGCCAGCTGGCTGGACGCGAACACCGGGCGGGGGCGCGTGCTCGTCGTCCCCGGGGCCCGCTTCCCGTCGTACGACTGGGGCAGCACCACCGACGAGATCACCCAGCCGCTGCTGGACAGCCGGTGGGCGGTGCGCAACGCCATCCCCTTCACCCCGCCCGCCACGATCCGGCTGTTGGACGCGATCGAGTCGACGCTCGCCACCGGCTCCGGCTCGACCGGCCTGGCCGACCTACTCGCCCGATCCGGGATCAGCCACGTCCTGTTCCGCGCCGACCTCGACCACGGCCGCTCCGACACAGCCCGCCCGGCGGTGGTCCGCCAAGCGTTGGAGCGCTCACCCGGGCTGACCCGTGTCGCCGGCTTCGGCCCCCGACGCGGCGGGCCGTCGACCCCCGACGAATTCCGCGACCAGGGTCTCGACGTGCCCTTACGCGCGCTGGAGGTCTACCGCGTCGACCGGCGCGTCGAGCCGGTGGTCGCTTACGACCGGGCCGACGTGACCACCGTCGTCGGCGGTCCCGAGTCCCTTCTCGACGTCGCCGCGGCGGGTCAACTCGGCACGGCACCCACGGTCCTGGCTGGCGACGCACCGCCCGGTGGCGTGGCCGGGCCGGTCACGCTGACCGACGGACTCCGCAGGCGGGATGTGTCGTTCGGCCGGTTGCGCGACAACGTCTCCCAGACCCTCACCGCCGATGACACCTTCGAGGTGTCAGCGCCCGCGCACGACTATCTGCCCGAGTGGGGAGCGGGGCGGTCCACCGTCGCCCGCTACGAGGGCATCAGCACGATCCGCGCGTCGACCGCCGGCTCCCAGGTGGACGCCCCGGGCGGTGCCCGCCCGGAGCACCAGCCGTACGCGGCGATGGACGGCGACCCCGCGACATCCTGGCAGTCCGCGCCGCACTCGCCCAGCGACCGGCAGTGGATCGAGGTGCGTCTCGCCAACCCCACGCGGGTCACCCGGGTGGACGTCCGGTTCGACCTGAAGGCCGACTCCCTGCCGACGACGGTGACCGTCACCGCCGGATTCGAGAGCCGGACAGTGGAGCAGTTCAGCGACCACATGGTCTTCGAGCTGCCCGGCGTCCACGCCACACGCGAGGTCCGAATCTCCGTCGACGCAGCGTTCGCTCTACGCCCGCTCGGCACCGGGACGGTGGGCATCGCCGAGATCGGCATCCCCGGCATCCGGACCAGCCGGACCCTTCAACTTCCCGCAGTACCGGCCACCGACCGGCCGTCGGTCGTCGTCGTGTCCGCGGCCCCGACCACACCGGCCTGCTTCACCGTCGACGGACGCCCTCGTTGCTCCACCGACGCCATCCGTGGCTCGGAGGACGGCCGCACGATCGACCGGACCCTGACCCTGCCGACCGACGCTGTGTACACCGCCAAGCTGTGGGCGCGGCCCACACCCGGCCCGGCCCTGGACGCCGTGCTGGACAAACTGGTGGCCGACGCGCAGACGCTCCGCCTCGCACCGGAGATCAGCGCCTCATCGCGGGCCGTACCCGACCCGACCGGCCGGGCCGGGGCGGTGCGCGACGGGGACCCGACCACCAGTTGGTCACCGGCGGTCAACGACGAGGCACCGATCCTGCGGCTGAAGTGGCTCAGGCCGCAGGTCATCCGCGGGATCCGCTTCTCCGTCGACCCGGCCGCCGCCGCCACCCGACTCGGCAGCGTCCGGGTGGTCGGCGACGACGGTTTCCGGAGCAGCCTGCTGGGCGACGACGGCCTGCTCACCCTGAACCCGCCGATGAGGACCGACGAGGTCACCATCCAGTTCCTCGACAAGCCGTCCGCCCCCAGCGTCGACCCGTACGGTCTGCGGCTACCGGAGTCATTGCCGGTCGCGATCGGGGAGGTGACGGTGGTGCCGGGCGCGCCCACGGTCCGGCCGCGCCCCGACGCGCCACTGAAGCTGGCCTGCGGATCGGGTCCGACGCTCAAGGTCGGCGGGGCACGGGTGAAGACCACGCTCCGCGGCACGCTGCGCGACCTGCTGGAACTGCGGGAAATGCGGGCCACACCCTGTGGCCGGGACACGGCCCGGCGGCTCAAGTTGGGCCGGGGCGAGCACCGCCTCCGCACCACACCGAGCTCCCTGGTGTCGCCCACCCGCGTCGCGCTGGTGCCGCAGAGGACCACACCGGCCCCGAAACCAACTCCCAGCACCGTCAAGATCGAATCCTGGGCGGCCACCGAACGACGGGTACGGGTGGTCGAGCGCCCCGTCGACCGGGTGCTCGCCGTACGGGAGAACACCAACACCGGCTGGCAGGCGGTTGTCGGGGGACGAACGCTGCAGCCGGTGGTGGTGGACGGCTGGCAGCAGGGCTGGATCCTGCCCGCAGGCACCTCCGGCGAGGTGGTGCTTCGCTTCGCCCCGGACACGGCGTACCGGGCCGGTCTACTGCTCGGCGGCGTCCTGCTGGTGACGGTGGTCCTCCTCGCGGTGCTGCCCGCCCGACGGCCCGCGGGGCCCGCTTCGTCGACCGCCGTACCGCACGGCCGGCGCCGGGCCACCCGTTCGCTACCGCTCCTGGCGGTCGGCGCCGCCGCGCTCGTGCTGTCGAGCGGCCTCATCGGCAGCCTGCTGGTGGCGGCGGGGTTCCTGTTGGCCGTACCCGGGCCACGCCGCCTGCCCTGGCTGGCGAACCCGGGACGGGCCAGGAGGATCAGCCGGGCAGCCGAGACTTGGCTTCCCGGTGCGCTCGTCCTTCTCGCCGGATGGAGCTACGGAGGTTCGGAGCAGCGGCACACCGATCTCCTCCCGCAACTCGCGATCACCGTCGCCCTCGGTGCCCTCTGGCTGTCCGCTGCCGCGCGGCGACGACCTGTTTCCCGGGCCGCGCGGGCTTCAGGCGCCCCGCCGGCACCCCCTACCCACCCGGTGGAGCCGGTGGCTTCCGTTCCGCCCAGGCAGCGGGAGCCGGAAACGGCGACAGCGGGTCAGGTCGGCATGCACGATCCCAGCCCGTCCCAGGTCACGTGAGACCTCGACGACCGGCCCGCCTGCGGCGGACGGGCGGACGAAGCAACGGTCTGGGCGTGGCGGGGGCCGCCGTCACCCTGGCTGGTGTCCTCGTCAACGGCCTGGCCTACCTGGTGCCGGTGCTGGCCGCCCGGCGGCTCGACCCGGCCGGCCTCAGCGCGCTCGCCGCCGCGCTCGGCCTGGTGGCCATCGCCAGCGTGCCCGGGCTCGGTCTGCAACTGGCCGTCGCCGTGCACCACGCCCGGCACGGGTCGTCCGACAGCCGACGGCTCACAAGGGTGACCGCAATCATGTGCGCCGGCATGCTGATCGCGGCGACTCCGCTGCTGGTTGCCACCCTGGATCTCCCGGTCGAGGTGCCCACGCTGCTGGCAGTCAGCACGGCGGCGGTCGTGCTCTCCTCCCGCTCCCTCGGCGAGTTGCAGGGCAGCCAGCGCTTCCTGCGGCTCGCCGCCGGGATGGCCCTGCTCGCCGCGGGCCGCTACGGTGGGGTGGCCGCCGGGCTGCTGTTCGACGCGGGGCTGACCGGCTCACTCGTGGCCGGTGCGCTGACAGCCGCGCTGACCCCTCCAGCACTGGCCCGCCTCGCCCGCGCCGCCGGACACCCGTCTCCCGCACGCGCCGTGTCCCGGCTGACCACCGCCCAGGTGATCTCGGGATGCGGAGCCACCCTGGCGATGCTGGTCGTCTCCTATGCCGACCTGTTCCTCGCCCGTCAACTGCTGCCGCCATCGACGTCCGGGGCGTACGCGGTGGGCACGGTGTTGAGCAAGGGCGCGCTCTGGGCGCCGCAGGTCGCCGCCGTCCTCGCCCTGCCGCGACTGGCGCGAGGCGACCGCCGCAGCCGTACCGTCGCGCTCGCGGTGACCGGTGGCTGCGGCCTGTTGCTGGTGGTCGCCTCGTCGCTCGCGGGTGGGCTGGCCTTCCGACTCGCGGGCGGCACCGACTACGCCCGCCTCGGCCGGTACGCGCCTCTGTTCGCCGCGGTCGGCGCGCTCTACGCCGTGGCGTTCGTGCTGCTCAACGACCGCGTCGCGGCCGGCGTGCGGTGGGCGGCCGCACCGCTCTGGGTGGGCGCAGCCGGCCTGGTCACCGTTGCGGCGATCGTCAGACCCCGCACCGTTCCCGATCTCCTCCTCGCGGCCCTGGGAACGGCCACGGTCACCACACTGGGCATGGCGCTGGCCACCCGGCGGCCGCGCCCGGTACCGCTGTCCGAGAACCCGGCGCAGGCGCCCCAGCCGGGCTGATCGCGGTCAGCCCTCGGCGAGCCAGCTGGTGAGCAGGTGATGGTCGATCGAGTCGACCCGGCCCAGCGGCCGCCCGGCGGCCACCCGCTCGCGCAGCTCCGCCCGGGTGAACCAGCGCGCCTCCAGCAGCTCCTCGCCGTCCACCTCGATCCGGTCGGACTCGGCGGTGGCCCGGAAGCCCACCATCAGCCCGGCCGGGAAGGGCCACGCCTGCGAACCCTGGTACGCCACGTCGCCGACGACCACGCCGGCCTCCTCGGCGACCTCCCGGCGGACCGCGTCCTCCAGACTCTCGCCGACCTCGACGAACCCGGCCAACGTCGAGTACGACCCCTCGGGCGCACCGTTGTGCCGGGCCAGCAGGCACCGGTCGGGGGAGCCGGGCGCCTCCACCAGCACGATGATCGCCGGCTCGATCCGGGGGAAGAGCAGCCGGTCGCAGGCCGCACAGGTGCGGGCGTGCCCGCCGAAGGTGGTGACGGTGGCGGCCCCGCAGCCTCCGCAGTGCCGCTGCTGGCGGTGCCAGTGCAGCAGCCCGCGGGCGTACCCCTGGATGGCGGCGTCGGCCGGTCCGAGCCGACCGACCAGGGTGCGTACGTCCACCGCCGAGGCGGCGCCGACCAGCGCGGCGGCCTCCCGCTCGGTACGGGCGGAGAGGTCCACGGCGAAGACGGCGGCCGTCCCGTCCAGGCCCAGGAAGACGGTCTGGTCGGCCCGGGGCAGGACGGCGCCGGAGTCGGCGGCGGTCAACCTGACCGGGCTGCCGTCGGCGTCGACCAGGCAACGGTCCCGCCAGAGCGCCAGCACGGTGCTGTCGGCGTCGGCGAGCCGCTCGGAGATCCAGCCCGGGTCGGCCCGCCGGCCGCCCGCCCGGTCCAGCCATCCGCCGCCGTACGTCAACGCCTGTCCATCCGTTCGCACCCGGTTACCGTGCCACGGCCGGTCGGGTCCCCGCGCACCGGCCCGGCCCGGGCCGGCGACACCCAGCGTGGCTGCTCAGGGGCTTGGTGTGAGCGGCGACACGCGGTGGACCAGCAGGCCCGGTCGGACAGTGCCAAGGGGGCCGGACGTTGGTTACCGTAGTTGTCTTCCGGGTGGGGACCGCACCCCCACGTGGTTCCTTCCGATCGAGGTAGCTGTGACGCTGTACGGCGACAAGACTCCGCCCGCCGACGACCGGCCCACCGTCCGGGTGATGCCGGTGAGCTGGCCCGGTGACGAGCCGGAGCCGGCGCCGCCGGTTGCTCCGCCCACCGGCCGCTCCCGGTGGTCCCGGGGTCGGCTGCTGCTGGCCGGCGGGGTCACCGCCGCCGTGCTGGCCGCCGTCGCCGGGGCGGGCGCTTACGCGTACGCCGGTGACGTGCCGCGCGGGACGACGGTGCTGGGCGCCGAGGTCGGCGGCCGGAGCCGGGCCGACGCCGCGCGTGAGCTGCGGGCGGAGCTGGACCGCCGGGCGGCCGAGCTGAACGCCCCGGTGCAGATCCGGCTCGGCGCCCGGACCACCACCGTCAAGCCCGCCGACGTGGGCCTGACCGTGGACGTGGACGCGTCGGTGGCCGCGGCCGAGCGGGCCCAGGCGCACGCCGTGGACCGGCTGGTGGGGTCCCGCACGGTGCCGCCGGTGGTGACGGTGGACGCGGCCCGGCTCGACGCCGCGCTCCGCAAGGGCCTGGGCAGCCAGGGGCGGAAGATGACCATGCCGGCGATCACCTTCGCCGGCACCACCCCGAAGGTGGTCCACCCGAAGCCCAGCCTCTCGCTGGAGCCGGAGCGTTCGGCGCAGGCGGTGCGCGAGGGTTGGCTCACCGGGAAGCCGGTGGAGGTCCCGCTGATCGAGATCAGCCCGGCGACCGACGCCGCGGCGGTGGACAAGCTGGTGGCGGAGCTGGCCCGGCCGGCCGTCGCCGCGCCGGTCACCCTGCGCACCGACAAGGGCTCGTTGAGCATCCCACCGGCCGCGATCGCCAAGAGCCTGCGGTTCACCGCCGACAAGACCGGCAAGCTGACCCCGAAGGTGGACGTCAAGCGGCTGCGCGACGCCCTCGGCGACCGGCTGGAGACCATCGAGACCGAGCCGGTGGACGCCCGGATGACCCTGACCGGCGGCAAGCCGACCGTGGTGCCGGGCAGGGACGGCCTGCAGGTCGACTCGGCCGCGCTGGCGAAGGACCTGCTCGCGGTGCTGCCGAAGGCCGACGGCCGGGAGGTCGCCGCCAAGGTCAAGCCGGTGCAGCCGGAGCTCTCCACCGCGAAGCTGACCGGTCTGGGCATCAAGGAGCGGGTCTCCACCTTCACCACCCGCTTCCCGGGCGGCCTGTCCTCGCCGCGCTCGCAGAACATCGTCAACGTGGCGAAGCACGTCGACGGCACCGTCGTGCTGCCCGGCGAGACGTTCTCACTGAACGAGCACACCGGTGAGCGGGGCACGGACAGCGGCTACCAGGAGGCCCCGGTCATCGTCGACGGCAAGCTGGTCAAGGGGGTCGGCGGCGGTGTCTCGCAGTTCACCACCACGCTCTTCAACGCCAGCTACTACGCCGGTCTCCAGGACGTGCAGCACAAGCCGCACTCGTTCTACTTCGAGCGCTACCCGGCGGTGATCGAGTCGACCATCTTCTGGCCGAACCTGGACTTCAAGTTCCGGAACAACACGAAGTACGGCCTGATGATCGACACCGCGTACACCGACAGCACGGTGACCGTGTCGATCTGGAGCACCAAGATCTACGACAGCGTGAAGACCGAGTACGGGCCGCGGCGGGACATCACCGATCCGAAGACCGTCTACCTGGAGCCGGGCCCCGGCTGCATCGCCACGGCCGGCAGCAGGGGCTTCGCCCAGGACGCCTTCCGGGTCATCACCAAGGACGGCAAGGTCGTGAAGCGGGAGAAGTTCAGCTGGCGCTACGCCCCGGAGCCCCGCTTCATCTGCGCCCCGGAGCCCAAGCCCGCCACCTGAGGTCCGCGACGCTCACCGCAGCGAAAACGCCCCGCCGGCCATCGGGCCCGCGGGGCGTTCTCGTCGGTACGGGTCAGGGCCGCGCCTCGGCCAGCCCCTGGCGTACGCCGTCCGCGTCCCGGTCGGTGCCGTAGACCGGGGTGTCGGGCTGCTGCCGCCAGCTCTCGTCCAGCGTGCCGGCGTCCACCGGGTCGAAGCCCAGCGCGTCGACGATCCCCATCACCAGCTGCTTCGCCTCGGCGTCGTCGCCGGCGACCGGCAGCGCGATCCGGCCCGCCTCGCCGGACGGCTTGCCGTGGTCCATCAGGTGCTGGGCCTGGATGTTGTTGAAGGCCTTCACCACCCGGGCGCCCTTGAGGTGCTCGGCGGTCCACCGGCTGGAGCTCAGGCTCCGGTCCTGGAGTTCGGCGATATCGCCGTCCCGCTGGGGGTAGTAGTTGTCGGCGTCGACCACGACCTTGCCGTCGAAGAGTTCCGCCGGCAGGCTCGGTACGGCCAGCAGCGGGATCGCCACCACCACCAGCTCCGCATCCTGGACGGCCTGCTCCAGCGTGCCGGCGGTGGCGCCGGTCTCCTGCGCCAGCTCGGTGAGGCTCTGCGGCCCCCGCGAGTTGGTCACCGTGACGTCATGGTCGAGCGCCCGCAGCCGGCGGGTGAGCGTCCCACCGATGTGCCCCGAGCCGATGATTCCGATCTTCATGACCACTCCTGCCTCCGCCAGCCCTGGCGGTCGAGATCCGGCGAACCATGAGCAGGTACCCGGTGCGGCCGGTCGGATAGCTTCGCCGGGGCGTGCGCAACGTCCCGTTTGTGGCCGGCACCGGGGGGAACGCCGCCGGCAGGCGGGTTCCGCACCGACCGTACCGAGGCTGGCCGGGCGTCCGTGCCGATTCGCGGGATGCGGTGGGCGGGAAGGTCGGAAACGCATTCAGGGCCACCCCGGATGGGGTGGCCCTGAATGGAATGTTTGTCCGGCGGCGTCCTACTCTCCCACACCCTCCCGAGTGCAGTACCATCGGCGCTGGAGGGCTTAGCTTCCGGGTTCGGAATGTGACCGGGCGTTTCCCCTCCGCCATGACCGCCGTAACTCTATGAACATGTCAAACACACTCTCGTGGGGTGTTCGATTGTTCAGAGTTGCACAGTGGACGCGTAGCAGCTTCGTAGTCAAGTCCTCGGCCTATTAGTACCGGTCACCTGAACCCGTTACCGGGCTTACAGTTCCGGCCTATCAACCCAGTCGTCTAGCTGGGGGCCTTACCCACTCAAAGAGTGGTGGGATACCTCATCTTGAAGCGAGCTTCCCGCTTAGATGCTTTCAGCGGTTATCCCTTCCGAACGTAGCTAACCAGCCGTGCCCCTGGCGGGACAACTGGCACACCAGAGGTTCGTCCGTCCCGGTCCTCTCGTACTAGGGACAGCCCTTCTCAAGTATCCTACGCGCACGGCGGATAGGGACCGAACTGTCTCACGACGTTCTAAACCCAGCTCGCGTACCGCTTTAATGGGCGAACAGCCCAACCCTTGGGACCTGCTACAGCCCCAGGATGCGACGAGCCGACATCGAGGTGCCAAACCATCCCGTCGATATGGACTCTTGGGGAAGATCAGCCTGTTATCCCCGGGGTACCTTTTATCCGTTGAGCGACACCGCTTCCACATGCCAGTGCCGGATCACTAGTCCCGACTTTCGTCCCTGCTCGACCTGTCAGTCTCACAGTCAAGCTCCCTTGTGCACTTGCACTCAACACCTGATTGCCAACCAGGCTGAGGGAACCTTTGGGCGCCTCCGTTACCCTTTAGGAGGCAACCGCCCCAGTTAAACTACCCACCAGACACTGTCCCTGAACCGGATAACGGTCCGAAGTTAGATACCCAAATCAACCAGAGTGGTATTTCAAGATTGCCTCCACCCATACTGGCGTATGGACTTCACCGGCTCCCACCTATCCTACACAAGCTCATTCAGATACCAATGTCAAGCTATAGTAAAGGTCCCGGGGTCTTTCCGTCCTGCCGCGCGTAACGAGCATCTTTACTCGTAATGCAATTTCGCCGGGCCTGTGGTTGAGACAGTGGGGAAGTCGTTACGCCATTCGTGCAGGTCGGAACTTACCCGACAAGGAATTTCGCTACCTTAGGATGGTTATAGTTACCACCGCCGTTTACTGGCGCTTAAGTTCTCCGCTTCGCCCCGAAGAGCTAACAGGTCCCCTTAACGTTCCAGCACCGGGCAGGCGTCAGTCCATATACATCGAATTACTTCTTCGCATGGACCTGTGTTTTTAGTAAACAGTCGCTTCCCCCTGCTCTCTGCGGCCATACAACGCTCCACCCGCGCGGGGCTTCACGTCTCCGGCCCCCCTTCTCCCTAAGTTACGGGGGCAATTTGCCGAGTTCCTTAACCACAGTTCGCCCGATCGCCTCGGTATTCTCTACCTGACCACCTGTGTCGGTTTGGGGTACGGGCCGCTAAGAACTCGCTAGAGGCTTTTCTCGGCAGCATAGGATCACTGACTTCACCTGAATCGGCTCGGCATCACGTCTCAGCCTATGTGCACCGCGGATTTGCCTACGGTACGGCCTACACGCTTACCCCGGCACAACCACCGGCCGGGCTCAGCTACCTTCCTGCGTCACCCCATCGCTTGACTACTACCCGCCAGGTTCCCACGCTCCCCACCCTCAACCCGAAGGTCTTGGATGGTTTGGGTGGTTAGCACAACGAGGTTCGTCAGGGTCGCTCTTTCGCGGGTACGGGAATATCAACCCGTTGTCCATCGACTACGCCTCTCGGCCTCGCCTTAGGTCCCGACTCACCCAGGGCGGATTAGCCTGGCCCTGGAACCCTTGGTCATCCGGCGGAAGGGTTTCTCACCCTTCTTTCGCTACTCATGCCTGCATTCTCACTCGTGCCGCGTCCACAACTAGGTCACCCCGTTGCTTCACCCCCGGCACGACGCTCCCCTACCCATCCACACACCTGCACCGGATATCAAGACCCGACGAGGTTAAAATGTGAATGCCACAGCTTCGGCGGTGTGCTTGAGCCCCGCTACATTGTCGGCGCGGAACCACTTGACCAGTGAGCTATTACGCACTCTTTAAAGGGTGGCTGCTTCTAAGCCAACCTCCTGGTTGTCTATGCGACCCCACATCCTTTTCCACTTAGCACACGCTTAGGGGCCTTAGCTGGTGATCTGGGCTGTTTCCCTCTCGACTACGAAGCTTATCCCCCGCAGTCTCACTGCCGCGCTCTCACTTACCGGCATTCGGAGTTTGGCTGATTTCGGTAAGCTTGTGGGCCCCCTAGACCATCCAGTGCTCTACCTCCGGCAAGAAACACGCGACGCTGCACCTAAATGCATTTCGGGGAGAACCAGCTATCACGGAGTTTGATTGGCCTTTCACCCCTAACCACAGGTCATCCCCCAACTTTTCAACGTTGGTGGGTTCGGCCCTCCACGCGGTCTTACCCGCGCTTCAGCCTGCCCATGGCTAGATCACTCCGCTTCGGGTCTAGAGCATGCGACTCAAGAGCGCCCTATTCAGACTCGCTTTCGCTACGGCTCCCCCACACGGGTTAACCTCGCCACATGCCACTAACTCGCAGGCTCATTCTTCAAAAGGCACGCCGTCACCCCGCAAGGCTCCGACGGATTGTAGGCGAACGGTTTCAGGTACTATTTCACTCCCCTCCCGGGGTACTTTTCACCATTCCCTCACGGTACTCGTCCGCTATCGGTCACCAGGAAGTATTTAGGCTTACCAGGTGGTCCTGGCAGATTCACGGCAGATTTCAGGGGTCCGCCGCTACTCGGGAACACCCACAGAAGGTCAGCAACTTTCACGTACCGGACTGTCACCGTCTACGGTTGGCTTTTCCACACCATTCGGCTAGCCACTGACTTTGTAACTCCTCAGACAAGTGTCAGCTTGTCTAGCGGGGTCCCACAACCCCGACCACGCAACCCCTGACAGGTATCACACGCAGCCGGTTTAGCCTCGATCCGCTTTCGCTCGCCACTACTCACGGAATCACTAAATTGTTTTCTCTTCCTACGGGTACTGAGATGTTTCACTTCCCCGCGTTCCCCCCATACACCCTATGTGTTCAGGTGCAGGTGACACCACATGACTGGTGCCAGGTTTCCCCATTCGGACACCCTGGGATCACAGCTTGGTTGACAGCTCCCCCAGGCCTATCGCGGCCTCCCACGTCCTTCATCGGCTCCTGGTGCCAAGGCATCCACCGTTCGCCCTTGACAACTTGACCACAAAGATGCTCGCGTCCACTGTGCAATTCTCAACAAACGACCAACCCACAACCCGAACAGTCCCCCACCAGCCCGACGTCACCGCCGGCGGTATGAGAAACCAGGCCGTGCCTGGCGCCTCGACAAGCTTCCGCTCATCAACAAGGCTCTGAAAGACAACCAGCGGTTGTTCTTTCAGGACCCAACAGGGTGTTTTGCGCTCCTCCTCAGCCGCACCGAAGGCAAACCGTTCCCACCACCCCGAAGAGCAGCTGTACTAGGCGCCCCCGACCGTTGCCGAGGAAAAACTGGCCAGTGTCTCCGCCATCGAGCACCCCACCGCCACATTCGGACGGCGCGGGCTCCATACCAGCTTTCGCTGGATGGTGCTCCTTAGAAAGGAGGTGATCCAGCCGCACCTTCCGGTACGGCTACCTTGTTACGACTTCGTCCCAATCGCCAGCCCCACCTTCGACGGCTCCCTCCACAAGGGTTGGGCCACCGGCTTCGGGTGTTGCCGACTTTCGTGACGTGACGGGCGGTGTGTACAAGGCCCGGGAACGTATTCACCGCAGCGTTGCTGATCTGCGATTACTAGCGACTCCGACTTCACGGGGTCGAGTTGCAGACCCCGATCCGAACTGAGACCGGCTTTTTGGGATTCGCTCCACCTCACGGTATCGCAGCCCATTGTACCGGCCATTGTAGCATGCGTGAAGCCCTGGACATAAGGGGCATGATGACTTGACGTCATCCCCACCTTCCTCCGAGTTGACCCCGGCAGTCTTCGATGAGTCCCCGCCATAACGCGCTGGCAACATCGAACGAGGGTTGCGCTCGTTGCGGGACTTAACCCAACATCTCACGACACGAGCTGACGACAGCCATGCACCACCTGTGACCGCCCCCGAAGGACCCCCCATCTCTGGAGGTTTTGCGGCCATGTCAAACCCAGGTAAGGTTCTTCGCGTTGCATCGAATTAATCCGCATGCTCCGCCGCTTGTGCGGGCCCCCGTCAATTCCTTTGAGTTTTAGCCTTGCGGCCGTACTCCCCAGGCGGGGCGCTTAATGCGTTAGCTGCGGCACAGGGAACCGGAGAGGCCCCCCACACCTAGCGCCCAACGTTTACAGCGTGGACTACCAGGGTATCTAATCCTGTTCGCTCCCCACGCTTTCGCTCCTCAGCGTCAGTATCGGCCCAGAGACCCGCCTTCGCCACCGGTGTTCCTCCTGATATCTGCGCATTTCACCGCTACACCAGGAATTCCAGTCTCCCCTACCGAACTCTAGCCTGCCCGTATCGACCGCAGGCTTGGAGTTGAGCCCCAAGTTTTCACGGTCGACGCGACAAGCCGCCTACGAGCTCTTTACGCCCAATAAATCCGGACAACGCTCGCACCCTACGTCTTACCGCGGCTGCTGGCACGTAGTTGGCCGGTGCTTCTTCTGCAGGTACCGTCACTTACGCTTCGTCCCTGCTGAAAGAGGTTTACAACCCGAAGGCCGTCATCCCTCACGCGGCGTCGCTGCATCAGGCTTCCGCCCATTGTGCAATATTCCCCACTGCTGCCTCCCGTAGGAGTCTGGGCCGTGTCTCAGTCCCAGTGTGGCCGGTCGCCCTCTCAGGCCGGCTACCCGTCGTCGCCTTGGTAGGCCATCACCCCACCAACAAGCTGATAGGCCGCGAGCCCATCCCAGGCCGAAAAACTTTCCACCACCAGACATGCGTCCAGAAGTCATATTCGGTATTAGCCCCGGTTTCCCGGGGTTATCCCAAAGCCTAGGGCAGGTTGCTCACGTGTTACTCACCCGTTCGCCGCTCGAGTACCCCGAAGGGCCTTTCCGCTCGACTTGCATGTGTTAAGCACGCCGCCAGCGTTCGTCCTGAGCCAGGATCAAACTCTCCAACAAAAACTTGTTGAACAATCCATCCCGGCAACAAAAGTGTTGCCAAAGGAATCCCAACCAACAACCCACTCCAAAGAGCAGATCACCAGTCCGGGGTATAAATCATAATTGGCACTGGCTTATCAAACACCCTGTTGAGTTCTCAAAGAACAACCACACACCATCCGACAGCCCCGCTAACCGCAGGACCCCGTCCGGGGCATTTCGTCCGCGTCCCCGCCGCTCCCGCGCCGGGCACTTTTACTACGTTACCTCACCGTCTTCCCCGTGTCAACCGGTGTGTCCCGGTCTGTCACGCTTCGTACGGGTCGGCCTCCGGTGAGCGCACGCAGCGGCGTACCACTGCGTTTGATCATCGGATTTGGCAGGCCGGCCGCCCTGCGGTCACCCGCGAGCTCGTCCGTTTCCCTGCCGGTCGACAACCTTACCCGGTCGGTTCCGCTCCGCCAAATCCGCCTCGCGGCGTTCCTGTCGGGCACCACCCGGACCGTGTCGGTCAGGAGCTGGGCTCCCGGCTGACCCGGTACCAGTCCGGTTCGGCGCTCCGGTCGTTTCCTCCCGTTTGCCCCGTTCCGCGCTGGCAGAGAGAAAGTTACGTGTCTGCGGGTTTGATCGTCAAATCCGGGGGTAGCGTCCCGCGTCACATCATCCTCGTACGCGAATCTTCCCAGCTCAGAGGGGTCAGGATCGGCGCCGGGCGGCAAGCCAGCCCCGGACACCGAGCACTCCGACCGCCGTACCGAGCAGCAGGGAGGCGGCGATCAGCAGCGCGTGCACCCAGAGGAACCCGGTCGGCGAGCCCTCGCCCACCGTCCCGGTCGACCAGGCGCGCGGGTCGTTCCAGATGGCCAGGGCGAACCTCGGCCAGATCACCCAGGTCCACACCCCGACCCCGACCAGGAACAGCGACCAACCGCGCGACAGCACCATGGCTGGCCAGTATGCCAGCGCCGGTGCCCGGCCCGGCCGCGTCGAAGCCGGTCCCGGTCCTGCCTGAGCAGCGGTTTCCAGATCCTGGAGCCCGGGCACTGTCCACGGTTCAGGACCGAAGACCGGAGGTGGCCATGCAGCCCTTCAATCCCTGGACCTGGCGGGATCCGTCCGCGCTCGCCGGCGGGTACGACCAGACGACCGCCGCGGACGTACCGGAGCAGCGGTCGGCGGCGGACGACGGTCCGGACGCACCCGGCCCGGGCACCCCGGTCGACCTGGTCGGCTACCGGGTGGAGGCGACCGACGGCCGGATCGGCGAGATCGACCGGGCCAGCGACGAGGCGGACGCGCGCTACCTGGTGGTGGACACCGGGCCGTGGATCTTCGGGAGGAAGGTGCTGCTGCCGGCCGGCACGGTCGCCCGGGTGGACCACCTGGAGCGCACCGTGCACGTCGACCGGACCCGGGACCAGGTGAAGGACTCGCCGGCGTTCGACCCGGACGACTTCGCCCGGCCGGAGTACCGGGACCGGGTGGGGAACTACTACGCCGAGAGCTACCGGCAGGGCTGAGCGGTGTCGCAGGGGCGGTGGCCGGCGGGTCGCCGCCCCTGCGCGTACCCGGGAAAGGGGGCGGCGGGCCGGCGAGCCCGGAGTTACCGTGTCAGGCATGGTCCGGGTCCTCGTTCCCGCCCCGGAGACCGGCGACGGTCTCCCGGCGGCTGCCGCACCGGCCCTGCCCGGCCGCCTCGACGGCGGCCGCGACCAGCTCCTCGACGTACTCCGTGCCGGTGGACTGCGGTTCCGCGCCGGCGGGCGATGGCGTCCCGCGCTCTGACGAGCCGACTCCACTGAACCAGGGGCCGACCCGCCCCGGTTCCCGCGCGCCCGCGCGTCCTCCACACCCACGGCACGAAAGGCGTACCACCATGTCCGCAGCACGGATGCTCACCGGAGACCGCCCGACCGGGCGGCTGCACCTGGGCCACTACGTCGGCAGCATCGCCAACCGGGTGAAGCTGCACCAGCGCTACGACAGCTTCTTCATCATCGCCGACCTGCACATGCTGACCACGAGGAACACCCGCGAGGACATCGAGCGGGCCACCGACAACGCCCGGGAGATGGTCACCGACGTACTGGCCGCCGGGGTGGAGCCCGACCGGGCGACGTTCTACCTCCAGTCGGCGATCCCCGAGGTCGGCGACCTGAACACCCTGTTCCAGAACCTGGTCACCGTGCCCCGGCTGGAACGCGTCCCGTCGATCAGGGAGATGGCCCGGGACGCCGGCAAGGACGAGGTGCCGTACGGCCTGCTCGGCTACCCGGTCCTGCAGGCCGCGGACATCCTCTGCGTCCGGGCACAGGTGGTGCCGGTGGGTAAGGACAACGCGGCGCACGTCGAGGTGACCCGGGAGATCGCCCGGCGCTTCAACCATCTCTACGGGGAGGTCTTCCCGGTGCCCGAGCTGGTGCCGGCGGAGACGCCCACCCTGGTCGGCACGGACGGTCGGGCCAAGATGAGCAAGAGCCGGGGCAACGCCATCGGGCTGGCCGACGACGCCGCGACCGTGCGGCGCAAGGTGCGGGGCATGTACACCGACCCGAACCGGGTGCGCGCCGACGTGCCCGGGACCGTCGAGGGAAACCCGGTCTTCGCGTACCACGACGTGTTCAATCCGGACCGGGCCCGGGTGGCGGAGCTGAAGGAGCGCTACCGGGCCGGCCGGGTCGGTGACGTGGAGGTCAAGGAGGAGCTGGCCGTCGCGCTCAACCGGTTCCTCGACCCGATCCGGGAACGCCGGGCGCGGATCGAGGCGGACCCCGGCCTGGTCGACCGGCTGATCGTCGAGGGCACCGAGCGGACCCGGGCCGAGGTGCGCCGCACCCTGGTCGAGGTGCGCCGGGCGATGGGCCTCACCGCCGTCTACCAGCGGGTCCGGCGCCGGGCCGAGCGCACCCGCCGGGCCGCGCCCACCCCGTCCTGACGGAGGGGGTACGCCGAGAAAGAGGCGCGCGGGCGGACCGCCGCTGCCGGTAGTCTGCCCGCGTGACCAGTGCCGCGCCGCAGCCCGCCCCGACGTCGTACGACGTGTCGGTCGGCGCGCTGCGACGCCGGCGATCCACGGTGCGCCGCACCGTCGACCGCCTGCGCTGACACCTTTCCTGCGACCGGCGGATCGAGCCGCCGGTCCCGCCGATCGTCCTCGGTCCGTCCGTCCTCCCGTCCGGTGATCCGCCTCCGCCGCGGATCCGCACGAGATCGGCGTACCCATGGATCTTGAAATGTCCCTCTCCGACCGGCTGGCGCCGGCGTTCGCGGCCGTGGCCGGCGGTCCCGTCGACCCCGTCGTGCGGCGCTCGCAGCACGCGGACTTCCAGTCCGACGCGGCGCTGGCGCTGGCCCGGCGGCTCGGCCGGCCACCGCGGGAGATCGCGGCGGCGGTACGCGACCGGGCCGACCTGGCCGACCTGTGCTCGTCGGTGCAGGTGTCCGGGCCCGGTTTCCTCAACCTGACCCTCTCCGACGCGGCCCTGGCCGGGATGGTCGGCGCGCTCGCCGGCGACCCGCGCCTCGGGGTGCCGGTGGTCGCCCGGCCGGAGACGGTGGTGGTCGACTACTCGGCGCCGAACGTGGCCAAGGAGATGCACGTCGGGCACCTGCGTTCGACCGTGATCGGCGACGCGGTGGCCCGGCTGCTGGCGTGGCGGGGGCACCGGGTGGTGCGGGCCAACCACCTGGGCGACTGGGGCACCCCGTTCGGGATGCTCATCGAGCACCTGGTGGACCTGGGCGAGGCCGGGGCGGCGCACGAACTGTCGATCGGTGACCTGGACTCGTTCTACACGGCGGCCCGGGCGAAGTTCGACGCCGACGCGGGGTTCCGGGACCGGGCCCGGCTGCGGGTGGTGGCGTTGCAGGGCGGCGACCCGGACACCCGGCGGCTGTGGCGGCTGCTGGTCGAGCAGTCGGAACGCCATTTCCTGACCGTGTACGACCTGCTCGACGTCACCCTGACCGGCGCGGACTTCCGGGGCGAGAGCAGCTACAACGACCTCCTGCCGGCGGTGCTGGCCGACCTGGACCGGCTCGGGCTGCTGCGGGACAGCGCCGGGGCGGCCTGCGTCTTCCCGCCCGGCTCGGTGGGCCGGGACGGGGAACCGCTGCCGCTGATCGTCCGCAAGTCCGACGGCGGGTACGGCTACCCGGCGACCGATCTGGCGGCGATCCGGCAGCGGGCCGGGCAACTCGGCGCGACCCGGCTGCTCTACGTGGTGGGGCTGCCGCAACGGCGGCACTTCGAGATGGTCTTCGCCGCTGCCCGGCAGGCCGGCTGGCTCACCCCGCCGGCCCGGGCCGAGCACGTCGGCTTCGGCTCCATCCTCGGCGCCGACGGGCGGATGCTGCGGAGTCGGGCCGGTGGGACGGTGAAGCTCCAGGCGTTGCTGGAGGAGGCGGTGGCCCGGGCGACCGAGCTGGCCCGGACCCGGAACCCGGAACTCGGCGCGGCGGAGGCGGCCGAGGTGGGCCGGGCGGTGGGCGTCGGCGCGATCAAGTACGCCGACCTGGCCAACGACCGGCACCGTGACCACGTGCTGGACTGGGAGCGGATGCTCTCCCTGGACGGCAACACCGCCCCCTACCTCCAGTACGCGTACTCCCGGATCCGGTCGATCTTCCGGCGGGCCGGGGTGGCGGCCCGGCCGGACGCGCCGGTGCCGCTGGCCGAGCCGGCCGAGCGGGCGCTGGCGTTGGAGCTGGCCGGCTTTGCCCCGGTGGTGGCCGAGGTGGAACGCGGGCTGGAGTTCCACCAGCTGGCCGGCTACCTGTTCCGGCTGGCCACCGCCTTCAACGCGTTCTACGAGCGGTGCCCCGTGCTCCGGGCCGACCAGCCGGTGCGCGACGGCCGGCTGCTGCTGGCCGAGCTGACCGCGCGGGTGTTGCGGCAGGGGTTGGAGCTGCTCGGCATCCGGACGCCGGAGCGGATGTGACCCGGTCGGGTCAGCGCGCCGGCCAGCTCTGCACCTCGACCAGGTTGCCCTCGGGGTCGCGGAGATAGGCCGAGCGGAGGCCCCAGCCGGGGCGGTCGGCGGGTGGCGCCACGACCGTCCCGGCGGGCAGCGCGGCGACGGTGGCGTCGACGTCCGGCACCGGGACCACCACCAGGACGCCGCCGTCGCCCCGGCCGACCGGCAGCGCCGCCTCGGCGGCCCGACGGCCCAGGACGGCGAGCACCGTCTCGCCGCCCCGGTCGAAGCTGGCGTACTCGAACTCGGGCACCACCTTCTCGGGCTCGCCGAGCAGGTCGGTCCAGAAACGCAGGGTGGCCGGGAAGTCGTCGGCCACCACCCGGGCGTGCACCGTCATGCCGGTGAGCGTAGCGAGCGCCCACCGGGCCCGCGGCCCCGTCCGGCCTGACGAAACCTCGTGGCGCCGGGCGACCGTGCTCCGGCAGGCTGCGGCCCATGATCGAGCTGAGGGAACTGACACCGGAGGACTGGGCGCTCTGGCGGGAGCTGCGGCTGGCGGCGCTCGCGGAGGCGCCGCACGCGTTCGGGTCGCGGCTGGCGGACTGGCGGGACGCGGGCGAGGACCAATGGCGGGGCCGGTTGGCACTGGTCGGCTCGGTGAACCTGGTCGCCCTGCTCGACGGCGTGCCGGTCGGCATGGCCAGCGGCGTGCCGGGGGACGGGGGGCGGACCGCGGACCTGATCTCGATGTGGGTGGCCCCCGCCGGACGCGGGCGTGGCGTGGGCGACGCGCTAGTCGACGCCGTGGAGAGTTGGGCCCGCCGGACCTCGGCCAGCACGCTGGAACTCTCGGTACGGGTGGAGAACGCGCCGGCCGTCGCCCTCTACGCCCGGCACGGCTTCACCGACACCGGTCGCGCCCCGGCGGGCGAGGCAACCGAGAAGATCCTGGCGAAATCGCTGCGATGACCCCTCGCCTGCATTTCTTAAATGCATGGAAACAGTCGAAACAATGAATGTCGAGTGAGCTTCTCCACAAGGGTCGATCGCCCGTGGAAATCACCTCTACTCCGGTGTTAGAAAAGGCGCACCGGACGTCGGCGGGCTCTTTCGACAACAATCGCCGAGCACCCCGGGCCGGTCGGTGACCCACCGACCGCGCCTCGCCGACGCTCCGGGCGTTCCCACGAGGAGAGGGGCTCAGTCATGTCCGCAACGCCGAACGCCTTCCGCTGCCTGACGGCGACGTTCGCCCTGCTCATCACGGTCGCCGCAGGGCTGTTCGCGGTGGCTTCGCCGGCCCAGGCCGCCCGGAGCACCGCGTACCAGGTGACCGTCGTCCGCACCGGCGGATTCGCCGGGGTCGACGAGAGTTACACCGTCACGTCGCAGCCCGGCTCACCTTTTGCCGCCACGCTGATGGAATCGGTCAGCAGCCGTGAGTTCCGGTCCCTCGCGCCGTCGTACCTGCCGACGCCCAATGGTGCGGACCGGTTCCGTTACACCGTCACGGTGGCGTATTCGAACGGGCGCACGAAGACGGTCGTCGCGGTCGACGGCGCCGACGCTCCGGCCGTGCTGTGGCAGGTCGTCGACACGACGATGCGGATCGCCGCCGGCCCGACCGTCGCGGCGACCAACTGACCCCTCGCACGACAACGGCCGGTCCACCGCTCGGTGGGCCGGCCCGGTCAGCACTGGGTGACCAGGGGCTGGTTCTCGTCGACGAAGTACGTCGACAGCATCAGGGTGGTGACGTCTGCCGTGACGTTCCGGGCGTTGTGGACGACCCCCGGCGGGATCAGGAACGGCTGCCCCGCGTGGATGGTCAGGGTCGGCCGGTCGTCGAACTCCATGTCGACCGTGCCCCGGATGAGGAAGCCGACCTCCTCACCCGGATGGTGGTGCCGACCGGAGGCCATCCCCACCGGGATCTCGAACAGCGTCTGCACGATCAGCCGACCCGGCGCCGAGGCCGGATGCCGCTGCAACTCGGTACGCCGTACCGACGGTGGCTCCGCCACGGTGGGATGGTGCGACATCGGGGCGTCCTTCCCTTGGGCCTCGGTGCCGGGGACGGCCCGGACAGAGCCGACGCTAGTCCGACCTGGGCGGCCGGGGAGGGCGAATGCGCCGGTCGTGCGGGTCAGGCGGTGCGCAGCTCGGCGAGGAGCCGCTCGACCCGGGTACGGATCTCGTCGCGGATCGGCCTGACCGCCTCGACGCCCTTGCCGGCCGGGTCCTCGAGCTTCCAGTCCTCGTACCGCTTGCCGGGGAAGACCGGGCAGGCGTCGCCGCAGCCCATGGTGACGATGACGTCGGAGGACTCGGCGGTGGCGTACTCGAGAAGCCGGGGGGTCTGGTCGGTGATGTCGATGCCGACCTCGCGCATGGCCTGCACCGCGGCCGGGTTGACGGTCTCGGCCGGGGCGGAGCCGGCCGAGCGGACCTCGACGGTGTCGCCGGCCAGGTGGCGCAGCCAGCCGGCGGCCATCTGGGAGCGGCCGGCGTTGTGCACGCAGACGAACAGGACGCTGGGCTTGTCGGACATCACGAGCCTTTCGGGCGGGACCGGCCGGGGCCGGTGGTCATGAGCGGTGGTCGGGGGCCCGATCGTGGCCCTCGGTGGGTACGACCACCCGGTCGGCGGCCAGCCCGGCGTCCGGGTGGAGCGCGAGCAGCAGACCGGTGCCCACGGCGAGGCCGACGAGCTGCGCGACGACGAAGCCGGGGACCGAGGCCGGGGCGATGCCGGCGAAGGTGTCGGTGAACGCCCGGCCGACGGTCACGGCCGGGTTGGCGAAGGACGTGGACGAGGTGAACCAGTAGGCGGCCCCGATGTAGGCGCCGACGGCCGCCGGGGCGGCGGTGGCGCGGCCGGAGCGGGCCAGGGCGAAGACCAGCAGGACCAGCCCGGCGGTGGCGACCACCTCACCGAGCCACAGGTGACCGCCGGTCCGTTCCTTGCCGGAGAGGTCGACCGCCGCCAGGTCGAACATCAGGTTCGCCAGCACCGAGCCGGCGATCGCTCCGAGGATCTGGGCCGGCAGGTATCCGGCCAGGTGGCGGACGGTGAGGCCGGTGCCGGCGCGCCGGCCGAGGAACCAGTCGGCGGCCGACACGACCGGGTTGAAGTGCGCGCCGGAGACCGGCCCGAAGATCAGGATCAGCGCGCCGAGCGCCAGCGCGGTGGCGATCGAGTTCTCCAGCAGTTGCAGGCCCACGTCGGTCGGAGACAGCGTGCTGGCCATGATCCCGGAGCCGACCACGGCGGTGACCAGCAGGGCGGTGCCGGTGAACTCGGCCAGCAGGCGCCGCCACAGGGTGATGGTCATGGGTACGTTCTCTCCTGGTCGGTGAGGGTGCGCGAGCCCGGCCCGCTACGGCTGGGCCGGGTCGACGGCGAGCAGCGACGCCAACTGGCGGAGCGCCCCCGACCGGGGGCGGTAGTAGACCCAGGTGCCACGCCGTTCGGCGTCCACCAGGCCCGCCTCGCGCAGCACCCTGAGGTGGTGGGAGATGGTCGGGCCGGTCAGGTCGAACGCCGGGGTGAGGTCGCAGACGCAGATCTCGCCGCCCTCGGCGGAGGCGATCATCGACATCAGTTGCAGCCGGACCGGGTCGCCGAGCGCCTTGAACGCCGGCGCGAGCGCGACGGCCGTCTCGGCGGGCACCCGCCCCTGCGCCAGGGGAGCGCAGCAGGTGGCAGCCGCGGTCGGGTCGACGGCTGCCACCCCCGGTTGATTCGACATGCCTCTAGGTTGACAGTTCTCTAATCAGCGTGCAAGTCTCTGCTTCGACGGACGTCGAGACAGCATCGGACGGGGGACCGCGATGGGCGCCACTCCTACCGGGGGAGACCGGACGGCGGCGGGCCTCGGCGTACGGCCGATGGTCGCTCCGGACGCCGACGCCGTGCTGGCCATCTACCAGGCCGGCCTCGACGCCGGCAACGCCAGCTTCGAGACCACCGCCCCCACCTGGCCCGTCTTCGACGCCGCCCGGCTGCCCAGGCACCGTTTCGTGGCCGTCGACGCCACCGGCACCGTCGTCGGCTGGGTCGCGGCGTCCCCCACCTCCACCCGGGCGGTCTACGCCGGGGTGGTCGAGCACTCCGTCTACGTACATCCGGCCGCGCAGGGGCTCGGCGTCGGCCGGTTGCTGCTCGACGCCCTGATCTCCTCCACCGAGACCGCCGGGATCTGGACCGTCCAGTCCGGCGTCTTCCCGGAGAACTCCGCCAGCCTCGCCCTGCACCGGCGCGCCGGCTTCCGGATCGTCGGTACCCGCGAGCGGGTCGGCCGCCACCACGGGACGTGGCGCGACGTGGTCCTCATCGAACGTCGCAGCCCCACCGTCACCTGACTCCCGCACCGAAGGAGCTCCCCGATGAACGCCCTCGACCAGCTGCCCGTCGCCGTGATCGGTGCCGGCCCGGTCGGCCTGGCCGCCGCCGCCCACCTGCACGAGCGCGGCCTGCCCTGCACCGTCCTCGAAGCGGGTGACGACGCCGCCGCGGCCGTACGACAGTGGGGGCACGTACGGCTCTTCTCCCCGTGGCGCTACAACGTCGACCCGGCCGCCCGCCGACTCCTCGACGAGGCGGGCTGGACCGCCCCCGACCCCGACGCCCTGCCCACCGGCGCGGAGCTGGTCGCCGACTACCTGCGACCGCTGGCCGAGCTGCCGCAGCTCGCCCCCCACATCCGCTACGGCGCCCGGGTCCGGGCGATCACCCGCCTCGGCCTGGACCGGCTGCGCACCGCCGGCCGGGACCACACCCCGTTCCTGATCCGGCTCGCCGACGGCGAGGACCTGCTGGCCCGCGCGGTGATCGACGCCTCCGGCACCTGGGGCACCCCGAACGTCCTCGGCGCCGCCGGCCTTCCCGCCCACGGCGAGAGCGAGGTCGGCGCGTACCTCGAACACGCCCTGCCCGACGTGCTCGGCACCGACCGCGACCGGTTCGCCGGCCGGCACACCCTGGTCGTCGGCGCCGGCCACTCGGCCGCGAACACCCTGCTCTCCCTCGCCGAACTCGCCGCCGAGACGCGCGGCACCGAGGTGACCTGGGCCATCCGGACCGCCTCACCCACGCGGACGTACGGCGGTGGCGACGCCGACGCCCTGCCGGCCCGCGGAGCGCTCGGCTCTCGGCTGCGCGCGCACGTCGACGCCGGCCGGATCCGGCTGCTCACCGGCTTCTCCGTGCACGCCCTCGCCCCCGCCGACGGCCGGGTCACCGTCGTCGTGCGGCACGCCGGCGGCGAGCAGGAGTCCGTGACCGTCGACCGGGTCGTCGCGGCGACCGGCTTCCGGCCCGACCACTCCATCGCCGCCGAGCTGCGCCTCGACCTCGACCCGGTGCTGGACGCCACCCGCGCCCTGGCCCCGCTGATCGACCCGAACGAGCACTCCTGCGGCACCGTGCCGCCACACGGCGTGGACGAGCTGACCCACCCCGAAGTCGGCTACCACGCCGTCGGCATGAAGAGCTACGGCCGGGCGCCCACCTTCCTGATGGCTACCGGGTACGAGCAGGTCCGCTCCGTGGTGGCCGCCCTCGCCGGCGACTGGCGGGCCGCCCGGGACGTCCAGCTCGACCTGCCGGAGACCGGCGTGTGCAACAGCAACCCCGACGACTCGGTCGACGGGACGGACTGCTGCGGGCCGGCGCCGGCCGCCGAGCCCGTCGCGCGCGGCCTGGCCACCGGCGTCTCGGGTGGCCTGCTGGCCGCACCGCTGACGCTCGTCACCCTCGACGCCGCGCCCGCTGGCGGCTGCTGCGGCAGCTGACGCGACGGGCGCCCGGTTGCGCCGGGCCGTCGCTCCGAGCCCGGGACCTGGCTAGTCGACCGCGATACGCAGGCCGCGCACCGGTGAGGCGATGACCAGCGCAAGGCTGAGCACGACGGACACCGTAAGCATCAGGTAGGCGGCCCGGACCCCGTAGGCGTCCGCGGCCAGCCCGCCGATCAGGGCGCCGAACGGCGTACCACCCCAGGCCAGCATGCGCCCGGTGGTGTTGACGCGGCCCTGCAGCGCATCAGGGGTGAGCAGTTGGCGCACGGTGATGCCGTTCGCGTTCACGGTCAGGCGCGCCACGGCCCAGACCGCCCACCCCACCAACGCCACGGCGAACACCGACGTGCCGGCCAGGCCGACGAGGGCCGCGATGAAGATGACGAGTCCCGCGATGGACACCATTCCCTGGCCGGCCCGACGGCTGGCTCTGGGCAGGAGGACGGCGGCGACCAGCGAGCCGACGGCGGCGGCGGCGTAGAGCAGACCGAGGCGCTGGTCCTCCGGGCTCAGGCCGAGCGCCTGGTCGGCGTGGACGACGAGCAGACCCAGCACGCCGCCGACGGCGACGTTGAGACCGAATCCCGCAGCGGTCAGCGTACGCAGCACCGGCGTTCGCCAGAGGTAACGCACTCCTTCCGCGATCTCGGCCCGCAACCGGCGGGCCACCGCCGGCGCCGGATCCAATCCGGTCCGGACCTGGGCGAGCAGCGCGGCGGACACCAGATAGGTGGCCGCGTCGACGGCCAGCACCAGGGTGGGGTCGGCGATCGCGGCCAGCAGTCCGGCGGCGGCCGGCGCGGCGATCTCCAGCACGATCTCGGTGGACCAGATGAGACTGTTCGCCCGGGTGACCCCTGGCTTGCCGACAATGCGTACGAAGGCGCCCCAGGCCGCGGCGTCGAACCAGCAGAACCCGCAACCCACGCCGAACGCCACGACGAGCAGGTACCAGGGGGCCAGCACATCGAACAGCGCGGCGACCGGCACGGTGGCGAGCAGGAGAGCGCAGCACACGTCGGCCGCGATCATCATGCGCCTGCGGTGCAGGCGGTCCGCCGCGACGCCGGCGAAGAGCCCGAACAACAGGTACGGCAGGGCTTCGAGGCCGACCACCGCCGCGGTCAGCGTCGGCGAGGCGCTCGTCCGGTAGACCAGCAGCGGCAGGGCGACGGCGGTGGCGGCGGTCCCGGCGACCGAGACCGATCGGGCGAGGTACCAGAGCGAGAAGTCACGGTGGAACAGCCGGCATCCTTCGACGCCGGCTGTCGCGACGAGCCGCGTCACAGCCTGTTTCAGACCAGCAGGGCGAGGTGCCGGTCGTCGATGCTGGTCAGCGCGAGGTGCAGGTCCGCCGCCAGATCGTCGCCGGGGTGGAAGCAGGCGGTGCCGCCGCCGCCACCGCCGGGCCCGACGTGCCACGCCGTCGACTCGTCGCCCTCGTCGCCGGGGTGGAAGCACAGGGTGCCGCCGCCGCCGGGCTCGGCGTGACGAGCCACCGGCTCACCGTCCCGGTCACCCGGGTGGAAGCAGGCGTAACCGCCGCCGCCGCCGGGCACGAGGTGATGGGCCAGCAGCTCTTCGCCGTCGTCACCGGGACGGAAGCACAGGTTGCCACCGGGGCCGCCGGGCCCACCGTGCCAAACCATCAGCTCATCGCCCTTGGCACCGGCGCGGAAGCTGTAGTCGCCAGCAGACATGTTTCCCTCATCTCGTTCGAACTGGACGTGGTCGGGTGCTCGTCGCCCGGTCCGGCGACGGCCACAGGGGCCACCCCCGCCCGGTCGGAACGACGGGCACCCCGTGCCGCACCAGGCTGAAGCGCTCCAGCCCGGGGGCGATCGTGGTGGCCACCGCGATCGGTGAGCCGACTGGCGCGACCTCGCACACGTGGTGGTCGATGCCGTGCCGGGCCAGAGCCCGCCCGACCTGCTCCAGCCCCCAACCCGGGCTGCCGTCGCCGGCTACGTCGGCGCGGAGCGGCACCGCCCGCACCGGCCCGGAGAGCAGCTCGTCGAGGGGCATCAGTGCACACCGTTGCAGTGCCGGCCAGGACGCCAGACGGTGGACCGCAGGCTGGCCGGTGGCGGATGAGGAGAGCGCACAGACCTGGATCAGCTCCCCGAGGGCACGCGACGCGGCGTCGGTGGCCCAGAGCGACGCGCCGGCCCCGAGCCGGGTCGGCTCGCCGTCGGCGGCGGAGCTGACCGCCAGGTACACCGGCACGTCCAGGTCGGTGGTGACGTCGAGCAGGTGCACAGGCGCGCCGGCCGCCCGTACGGCCTCCGCGTGCAGTGAACGCAACCCGTCCGGCAGATCCCCGACCGACACGAGGTCGAGGCCCGGAATCCCGGCGACGTACCAGCGTAGAAGCGCCTGCCCGAGCCCGTCGTGCTCGATCAGCTCGCAGAGGCCGTGATAGACGGCCTCTGCCAGGTCGACGCCGGCCGCAGTGCCCAGGCTGGACGAGTACCGCAGCAGACTGCGGTACGGCCGGACGTCGTCCCCCGCCACCGGCCAACGGTAGTAGCGCGGATCGGTGAGGAACGTGGGATAACGGACCTCCCCGTAGGAGGCGCACGCCGCGACGGAGTCCGGAAACTCCGTCGCCCACCGCTGCACGACCAGGTCGGGGTCAAGGGTGGACTGTCCGGCCACGACGCTCGCCGGCAGCAGTCCGGTGGCGTCCGCGGTCCATCGACGGTTGTCCCGGGCTGACATGAGATAGCGCTCCAGGGCCTCGAAGTGCGCGCTCGCCGCGCCCTGCGCCCCCGCTCCCTTCCCCGCACCCACGGCGACCCGTGCTCCGTCCCGGAACAGCGTGACGCGCATCGTCGGCAATGCGGACGGGCCGAGGACCGCCGCCCGCGCCGTGAGGCCGAGCCGGTCGATCTCGGCCGTGGCCGTCGCGAGGGCGCACTCCGCGGGTACGGATCGGAACGGCACCGCAGCCTCCCCCGGACGATTCACCGGCCCGGACTGTGTCAGTGAACTGTCTCGATGTCAACGGTTGCCGGTCGGCTCGTCACCCTCGACGCCGCGCCCGCCGGGGGATGCCGCGGCTGACGTCCGGCCCGAGCGCCGCAGAGCCCGACCCGCCCTGTCGCGCGGGTCGGGCTCTGCGAGTTCGGCGTGGGCCGGGAATCAGCCGTTGACCCAGGTGCACTTCCAGGTGCTGGCCAGGATCGGGTACACGAATGTGGGGAAAGCCGCCTTCTGGCGGACCAACCGGCGCTCATAGCGTGAGGTCGATGAAGGGCAGCCGCAGGGGCGATCAGGCTTCGGCGACGGTCACGACGACCTTGCCGCTGGACAACGTGCCCGCGGCCGCGTCGGCGTGCAGTGCGGGCAGGTCGGCCAGCGCCACCCGTTCGGCGACGTTGACGCGCAACTCACCGGTGCCGACCCGGGCGGCCAGGTCGGCGAGTTGGTCGGCGTCGCTGCGGACGAAGAGGTCGATGCCGCGTACGCCGCGCTCCTCCTCGGAAGGGGCGGGCATCCAGACGGTGGTGTTGACGAGGGTCCCGCCGTCCCGGATCAGCCCGACCAGCGCGGCGAGCTGCTCCGGGGTGACCGGAGCGAGGTTGAGTGCCAGGTCGACCGGCTCGGTCACCGCCGCCGTCACGTCGGTGGTGGTGTGGTCGACCACCTCGTCGGCGCCGGCGACTCTCACCCGGTCGGCGCTGCGCGGGCTGGCCGTGGCGATCACGTGGGCACCGGCCTCCTTCGCGAGTTGCACCGCGTAGCCGCCGACCGCTCCGCCCGCTCCGTTGATCAGCACCCGCTGGCCGGCGGTCAGCTTGCCGTGGTCGAACAGCGCCTGCCACGCGGTCAGGCCCACGAGCGGGAGCGCCGCCGCGTCGGCCAACGGGATGTTCCCGGGCGCACCGGTCAGGATCTCCGCCGGCGCGATCACGTACTCCGCGGCCGATCCGGTCCCCGTCATCGGCAGGAAGCCGATGACCGGGTCACCGACCGTGAGGTCGTCCACGCCCTCGCCGAGCGCGTCGACCGTGCCGGCGACGTCGAGGCCGGGAGTGTGGGGCAGCTCGACCGGGATCGGGCCCTGCATGTTGCCGGCGCGGATGTTCCCGTCGACGCCGTTGAACGACGTGGCGGCCACCCGGATCCGGACCTGACCGGTGCCGGGGGTGGGCTGCTCGACGTCCTCGTATCGCAGGACCTCGGGACCGCCGAACTCGTGGAAACGCACTGCCTTCATCGCTGAACCTGCTTTCGTGAGTGCCGTGGGTCACCAGGGCCGCCCGGAGGCGACCGCTGGATTCGCGGTCGCTGGAGACGTCACTCAACTTCGCAGGATCCGGCGTGGTTAGCCTGGGCCGAGTTGGCCCACCCTGATGATGGCCGGTTCTTCGGTGACGCTGACGATCTCGGCCAGCCGCGCCGCATCGGTCGAACCCGGTGCCGCGGTGAGCATCAGGGCCGCCAGGTCGTCGCCCGGGATGGCGAGCATGCTGCCGACGAGCGTGACGGCGCCGCCCTCCGGATGGAGGAAGGCGGCGCTGCTCTCATGGGCCGCCACCGGTCGCGGCGTGCGCCACAAGGTGTCGAACGGGCGGCTCCGGCTCCGCAACTCGTCCACCAGCGCGGCCAGCGACGCGTCGGCGGGATAGCGCAACAGCGCGCTCCTCAGGCGGGCGACGAGGACCGCCTCGTGGTCGTTCGCGTCGGCCGAGGACTGCCGGAAACCATCGAACGGGTCGCAGAACGTACGCCAGGCGACGTTCCACTCCCACGGGTCCCCCGTCAGGCCCCAGTGCCCCAGGGCCACGAACGCACTGTTCACGGCGAGCAGGTTCATCGCGGCGTCGGAGACGAACATCGGAGTGTCCGCGAACCGCTCCAGCAGCCGCGTCGCACCCGGACCGACCTCGTTCGGCACCTGACCGTCCGCGGCGGCGTACCCGGCCAGCGCGCAGAGCCGCTCGTACTCGGCCCGGCCGATCCGCATTCCACGGGCGATGGCGTTCACCACCCCGGCGGACGGATGGCTGCGCCCCTGCTCCAGTCGGCGTACGTAGTCCGCGGACATCCCCGCGAGTTCGCCGAGTTCCTCCCGCCGCAGCCCCTGCACCCGCCGACGGCCGACCGGTAGCCCGACAGCCGCAGGTGAGGTGCGCTCCCGCAACTGGCGCACCGCGTCGCCGAACTCGTGACGATCCACGGGCCAAGTGTGCCCCGGACGACGTCGTCCGTTCAGCCGGCGGTACGCAGCAGCACGGCGTCGGCCTTCAGCAGGTGGTGGCCGGCCGGGCTGTCCTCGTACGACATCGTCACCCCTCGGGTGCCCCACGGGGTGCGGGTGTCGGCGAGGAACACGTAGTCGATGCGGCGGTTCTTGTCGGTCGTGGGCCGCGTCAGCCGACGTCCGAGTTCAAGCTGTGCCGCGTCGTGGAACGCGCCGGTGCCCCCGACAGCAGGGCCCATGATCAGGTTCATGTCGGCGGCGTGGCCGACGTTGCTCGCCTCGGAGGTCAGGTTGAAGTCGCCACCGACGATGACGGCCCAGTTGGCGGCACGGTACGGCGCCGTGTGAGCCATGATCGCCGCGACCTGCGGACCGCGTTCGGGCTGGGTGCCCTGACCGCCGGACGTGGGGTACGCCGACAGATGCGTCGAGCAGCCGAGCGTCGGGATCCCGCGGTGGAGGAACTCGACGCACGCCAGCCCGAATTTCTCGACGCCGCCGACATTGTTGTTGGGGTAGTCGATCACCGTGGTCGGTCGGCCGGGAGCACGGGTGTAGATCACCGCTTCGCCGATGTCGTCGCCGTGGCAGCCGGGATTGTTGGCACCGCCGTTGTGCTTCTTGCGCGGATGGTAGGCCATCGTCCACTGCGGCTTCGCCGCCTGGAGTGCGTCGAACCACGGCCGGCACACCTCCTGAAGGGTCGCCAGCTCGGGCTGGAGATCCTCGATCTGCTGCACGGCGAACTCCCACGCCGCGGGCACGTGGTCGGTGTTGTGCTGGATCACGCGGACCGGCGCGGCCGAAGCCTCGAGGCCCCGACCGTGGTCGCGGTCGGGGTCGGCGGCTGCCGGCCCGGCCGTCGTCGTGAGGGTGAGCAGGGTGGTGGCCAGGCAGGCGACCACGGACAGCGGAAGTCGACGCATGCGCAGGGACGTTAGGTGGGCGGTTCGTCCCACCGACGGCGGCGATGTGACGTCGACACGGCCGTCGGGTGACAACCGGCCGGCGTACGGCATGGAAAAGGGGCCGTTCCGGTTTCCCGAAACGGCCCCTCACCTGCTGTGCGCCCGAAGGGACTCGAACCCCTAACCTTCTGATCCGTAGTCAGATGCTCTATCCATTGAGCTACGGGCGCTCGTGCTCAGCCAGCCTACACGACCGACTTTCGCGCGGAGACTCCGGGATTCGAACCCGGGAGGGGCTTTAAGACCCCAACCGCATTAGCAGTGCGGCGCCATAGACCAGACTAGGCGAAGTCTCCCTGGTGGCCCGGAGACCACCGCGGCCGAGAATACAGGTCCGCCCCCACCCGGAGCAAAGCGACTTCCGTCCCCGCCCGGCGGCCCGGCCCGAGGCAGCCCGCGGCCCTGCGTTTCCACCCGGTGCCCGGCCGCGATCGGGACTAGGCTCCGTCGATATGCAGGAGCAGCCGCCCAGTGATCCGCCCCGCCGCGAGTCGGCGGAGAAGCCCCGGCGGAGCCGCTCGCCCCAGGCGACCTTCACGCCGCCGACCACCCCGCCACGGCCGGATACGGGCCCGGTGAAGCAGCAACCGGACGACGACAGCGCCGCGTCGGGTCGCCCGCCCCGGACCAGGCCAGCGCCCGGTGTCCTCTTCCAGCCGCCCGACCGGCCGGTCCCGGGTGGCGGCGCCTCGTCCGTAGCCGACGCGACGGCGGACACGAGCGCGTCGACCCCTGCCGGGAACGACCCCGCCCCGGGGACGGCCCGGCGGGCGGCGGCGCGGCCGGCGACTGCGCAGCCCCGACCCGCCCGCCGGTCCGCGCCGGCTGCCCGGAGGGCGTCCTCGGCCGGGCCGGGCGACGCCGAGCCCGCGGCCGGGGCGAGTGATCCGGCCCACAGGGTGCCCGATCCGGTCACCGGAACGGCGGCCGGGTCCGGCTCCGCCGAGTCCGCCCCGCCACCGGCCGAGACCCCGTCCGGCGCGGGAGCGGAGGTCAGCGAGCTCGTCGAGGACCCGCGGCCAGCGGCCCCTGCGCCGACGCCGCGGGTGCGCAAGGCGGCGACGAAGAAGGCCGGGTCGCCTGCGGCACCGGCGAAGAGGACCGCACCGACGGCCCGAGGAGAGTCGCCGACGAAGAGGGCTGCGCGAACGGCCGGCGGCGAAACGCCGACGAAGGGCGGGCCAGCGGCCGGGACAGAGACACCGGCGAAAAAGGCCACGCCGGCCGTCGGAGAAGACATGCCCGGTAGGAAGGCCACGCCTGCGGCCGGAAAGATCACGCCGGCCAGGAAGGCCGGCACCGCGAGCAGGGGCGTCGCGCCGACGAAGACCCCGGCGCAGCGGAAGACCGCTCCGGCGGCGCCACCGGAGAAGCTGCCGACAGCGCCGCGGCCCGAGCGGTCAGCGGCCGCGCTCACCAGTCGCCACCGGCCCGGGACGGAGGTGCCGGTGGCGGACGGCTCGGTGGCGTCGGGGCGTACCCGGGAATGGGAGCTGGCGACGCTCACCGGGCGGCTGCGCGACCACCCCGGTTTCGCGCCGGAACTGCTGGCCCTGGCCGCCGTGGAGGCGCTCGGGCCGCGGGCCCGGGACTGGACGCAACGGCTGCGGGACGCGTACCCGCAGGCGGATCCGGACGCCCTGGCCCGGTTGGCCAGCCGGCGGTTCGTCCGGGCCGCCGGGCTGGGTGGCGCGGGCGCCGCGGTGGCCGGGCTGTTCGCGCCGGTGGCCGAGCTGGCGGCGGTGCTCTGGGCCCAGGCCAACCTGGTGCTGCACCTGGCCGCGACGTACGGTCGGGACCCGCTCGACCCGGAGCGCGCGGTCGAACTGCTGGTGCTCACCCAGGTGCACCCGGACGCGGCGAGCGCCCGTGCGGCGCTGGACGCCGCCCGGGCCGCCGACGGGCCCGGGGAACGGTCGTGGCCGTGGGTGGCCGAGGCGGCGTGGCGGCTGGCCCTCCCGCTGGCCGCGCAGGCCGGCGGCTGGCTGGGGCTGCGGCTCGCCTCACGGCTGCTGCCCGGGGCGGCGGTGCTCGCCGCCGCCACCGGCGACGCGGCCGCGGCCGAACGGTTGGCCGCCCGGGCGATCGGCGCCTACCGACCCCGTTGACCGTCCGGTCCTGCGCCGCTCCGGGAGCGGCGGGTCAGAGCCAGCTGAACCATTCGCGGGGCAGCAGGGCGTAGCCGACGAAGGCGACCACGTCGAGCAGGGTGTGCGCGACGATCAGTGGCGCCACCCGCCGGGTGCGCAGGTAGAACAGGCTGAACACCACACCCATCACGGCGTTGCCGACGAAGGCGCCGAAGCCCTGGTAGAGGTGGTAGGAGCCGCGCAGCAGGGCGCTGGTGGCGACCACCGCGCCGAGCCGCCAGGAGAGCTGGCGCAGCCGGGTGACCAGGTAGCCGACCACGATCACCTCTTCCAGCACGGCGTTCTGCACGGCGGCGATGATCAGCACCGGGACCGCCCACCACAGGTGGGGCAGGCCGGCCGGCACGAGGGTGGCGTTGATCCCGAGGTGCGCCGCCACCCAGAACAGGGCGAGGCCGGGCAGGCCGATCAGCGCGGCCAGGCCGGCGCCCCGGGCGAGGTCGGAGCCGGGCCGCCGCAGGTCGACGCCGAGCGTCCGGGCCGGGTCGCCGGGGCTGCGGGCGAGCAGGTGTACGGCGAGCAGCACCGGCAGCAGCGCGAAGACGATCCCGAGCAGTTGGTACGTCAGGTCCAGCCAGGGCCGGGCCGACTGGGAGGTGTTCAGCGAGGCGGTCTGCTTGGAGAGCGGCCCGTCGGCGGTCAGCTTCGCGATGATCGACACCAGGGCGTAGACCGCGGACTGCCCGAGGGATAGCCCGAGTACCAGCAGGGTCTCGGTGCGGAGGGTGCGGCGGGACACCGCCGGCCGGGTGAGCTCGTCGACCGTCACGCCGACCACTCTGCCCCACCTGATGGCCCGCCGACACGGGCCGATCCGACGATGTGCGGCGGTCGCACAGTCTGTGCGACCGGTGTGCACGCTCCGTGGACATTCTATGGGGGCCCCGAACCGCAGTCCCCGAAGGAGCGCACCCCCGTGGAGAACTTCGCACGGCTGCTGAAGGAGAGCTGGGCCCTGGTGGAGGAGGACCGGGAACGGCTCAGTGGTCACTTCTATGCCCGGCTGTTCCTGCTGGACCCCGCCCTGCGGCAGCTCTTCCCGGTGCAGATGTCCGGCCAGGGCGACCGCATCCTGGAGGCGATCGTCACCGCCACCCAGACGGTGGACGACCCGGAGAGCTTCGACGAGTACCTGCGGGCGCTGGGCCGGGACCACCGGAAGTACCACGTCGACACGACGCACTACGAGACGATGGGCGTCGCCCTGCTGGATGCGCTGCGCAGCACCGCGGGCGACGGCTGGAACCTGGAGTACGACCAGGCGTGGCGGGAGGCGTACCAGGCGATCACGGCGAAGATGCTGGCCGGCGCGGACGCCGACGAGAACCCGCCGTTCTGGCACGCGGAGGTGCTCACCCACGAGCGGCACGGCGCGGACACGGCGGTGCTGACCGTCCGGGCCCTGCAACATGAGCTGCCCTGGCGGGCCGGCCAGTACGTCAGCCTGGAGGTGCCCCGGCACCACCCGCGGGTGTGGCGCACCTACTCGGTGGCGAACGCCCCGAACGACGACAACGTGCTGGAGTTCCACGTCCGTACGCCGGAGGGCGCGGGTTGGGTCTCCGGGGCGCTGGTCCGCCGGACCCGACCCGGTGACCTGCTGCGGCTGGCCGCGCCGATGGGCTCGATGACGTTGGACACCGAGTCGACGCGGGACATCCTCTGCGTGGCCGGTGGGGTGGGGCTGGCCCCGGTGAAGGCGCTGGTGGAGGAGCTGACCAAGGTCAACCGGACCCGCTGGGTGCACGTCTTCTACGGCGCCCGCCGCCCGGAGGACCTGTACGCCCTGCCTGCGCTGCAGGAGCTGGTGGAGACGTACCCGTGGTTGTCGGTGACGCCGGCGTGCAGCGAAGACCCGGACTTCGACGGGGAGCTGGGGGACATCTCCGAGGTGGTGACCCGCTACGGCCCGTGGACGTCGCACGACTGCTACGTCTCCGGCTCGGCGCGGATGGTCCGGGCGACCCTGCGGGCGCTCGCCGAGGACGAGGTCCCGCCGCAGCACATCCGGTACGACACGTTCGGCAACGTGTAGCGACTTTCCTCCCCCCAACCGGGCCGCGTGCCCCCGCCCCCTGGGGCACGCGGCCCGGTCCCCCGCTCCGGTGTGCGGTCCGGGCCGGCAACCGGCCCGCGCGCCGGAGCGGGGCCCGTCCGGGTCGGCCGCCGGTCAGTACCGCCAGGGGCTGCCGGTCTGCCGGTACTCCTCGACCGGCACCAGGGGCACGCCGGGGGCCATCCGGTCGACGTAGAGCCGCCCCTCCAGGTGGTCGATCTCGTGGGCGACGAGCCGGGCCATTGCGTACTCGAACGAGGTGATCACCCGGCTGCCGTCCCACTGGGTGTGTTCCACGTCGATCCGCAGCGGCCGGGGCACCAGGCCGCGGTGGTCGAAGAAGGAGAGGCAGCCCTCGTACTGCTCGTCGGTTTCCCCGGCCGCGTCGACCACCCGCGGGTTGAGCAGGACGACCGGTTCGGCGCCGCGGTCGGCGGGGCGGACCAGGGCGGCGGCCCAGCCGATGCCGAGCTGCGGCGCGGCGATGCCGACGCCCTTGCTGAACGGGTGCAGTTCGTCGAGGCGGGCCAGCATGCCGCCCAGCCGGGCGACCACCTCACGGGCGGTCCGCTCCTCGCGGGGCAGGTCGAACTGGCGGGCCGGCTGGCGGAGCAGGTCGGCGCCGCGTTGGACGATGCCGATGGCGCGCATCCGGTCGCTGGCCCGGACATCCCCCGGGCGGTCGGCGGGGTCGTCGGGCGGGCCGCCGCGGAACCGCCACTGGAGGCGGTACCGGGCGTTGAGCGGGGGCTCGTCGGTGCCCCAGTCGAAGATCGCCCGGTCGCCGTCGTCGTGCCGGGCCACCGGCGTACGCAGTGGTCCCTCCTCGGCGGAGAGGGAGGTCTCCACCCCCCACACCTGTGGTTCGAGGGTGGCGGGCAGGTCGAGGCGGACCTCCAGCCGGCGGGTGGGCACCCGGACGGCCCGCTGGAACCAGGGGCCCCACTTCTCCCGCCCGACCTGGTACGCGTACTCGATGGTGGCCCGGTCGCCGGGATAGAGCGGGAACCGGCCGTCGCCGTTCTCGAAGAGCAGCCAGATCTCCTTGAAGGCGTCCCGGTCGTGCTTGGCCCGCCAGTGCAGCGGTTCCTGTTCGCCGTCGTCCTCCCGGTAGGCCCGTAGGCGCAGCTCGGCGAAGCTGAGCGGGTGTTCCCGGTGGTGCCGGTTGGAGCGGCCGGGGTCGTTGGGGTAGCGGTCGACGGCGACCCGGACGAGGTAGCGGGTGACCGGTTCGGTGCCGGCGTTGTAGAGCTCCCGGCGGATGACGCAGTGGTAGGCGTCGTCGGCGTAGCGGAGCCGGGCCTGTTCCCGTTCGACGATGAGCCCGGTGCCGGGGGGCATCCACTGGCCGGGGGGCGGGGGCTCGCGGTGCGGTGCGGCGGATCGGGCGTGCCGGATTTCGTCGTACTCCCGGAAGCGCTGCCAGATCGCGCCGCTGGCCTCCAGGACGGCCTCGGCCCGGCGGGCGAAGTCCTCGGTGGGGCGGTGCCGGCGCCCTTCGACGTGGCTGACGTAGGAGGGGTCGAAGCCCATCAGGGTGGCGAGCTGCTTCTTGGACAGGCCACGGCCGGTGCGGTGCCGGGCGAGTTCCGCCGCGAACGAGTCGGCTGCCCGTTCGATGGGGGAGGTCGTCATAGCTTCCTCGTGGCCGGGAAGTACCAGGTTTCACGTTCCGTGGCCGGACGGGTACCGGACTGGCATCATGTCGACAGGAGCCTTGACAATTTAGGTAGATCTTTCGATGCTTTCGCCGCGATCGATCGCGCCGCAGGTCGGCACCGTTTTCACCCGTCGCCGCCGGGTAGTACGAGCCTTGGGGGAGTGACCCGGACCTCCCCGGATCGACCCCGCCGCATCTTCCCCCGCACCCCCGAGTGTGGTTAGGCTAGCCTTATCTGTACGAGCGGGAACTGGGACAAGGGGACGGTCAGGTGACAGCGGTGATGCCCGGGTGCGACACGCTCGCCCCGCTCGCCCCGGTGACCGCCACCCTGCGCGCCATGTTCGGCACCGACGACCTGCCCGGGCTGGCTCCCGGCCTGGTGGTCGCCGACGAGTTCGGCTGGTCCCCGGCGAGCACCCTGGTCGACGGCAGCCGGCTGCCGGAGCTGCTGCACGCGGCCACCCTGCGCTGGGGCGGCACCCCGCACGCCTGCGCCGCACTGGCCTGGAAGGCCTACAGCTACTGGGCGGCACTGCCGGCCGTGCTGGGTTGGGCCGCCGCCCGCCGGGTGCCGCTGCTCGACCCGGCCGACGTGCTTATCCACTTCGAGGACCACCGGCCGCTGGTCACCCTGGGCCTGCGCCGGTCCACCCCGGTCGCGGTGCTGCCCACCGACCCGCTGGCGCTGTCCGGCCGACCCAAGGTGCGGGTGGTGGCCGACGAGGCCGCCCTGCTCGCGGTGCTCCGCGCCTCGCTGCTCGACGCGCACCTCGCCCCGCTGATCACGGCGATCCAGGCGGAGGTCCGGATCGGCACGCGCACCCTCCTCGGCTCGGTGGCCTCCGGCGTCGCGCAGGCCGTGCTGCGGGCCACCGACGCGCTGCCGGGCTCGGCGACCGCGAGCGTCGACACCCTGCTCGGCGCCCTCGACCTGGCCGACCTGGTCGAGCTGGTCCCCGGCCCCGGTGGCCGGCCCACCGTCCAGCGCCGCACCTGCTGCCTGGCCTTCACCCTGCCCCGGCCGAAGATCTGCCAGGGCTGCTGCGTCCGTCCGGCCTGACCCCCGGCGTCCGCCGCGAGCGGCGCCTCAGCCAACCAGCGGCCGCACGTCCCACACCCACACCCCACCGGTGTACGTCGGCGTCACGCCGGTCAGCGCGGTCATCCCCCGCCGAAGCGCGTCGGCGTGCGGGTGCGGCCCGAGGATCACCACCCCGGCGCGCCAGTACCGCAGGTCCTCGACGGCGGCGAGCCGGTCCGCCGGGGTGATCGGCGGGATCTCGCCGGTGTTGCGGATGGTGACGAAGAAGGTGCTGGTACGCCGGGGCGGGGCGCCGAACAGCGCGATCCTGCCCTCCGGGGCGTGCGGCCGGGTGTCCGGGCCCAGGAAGTAGCCCCGGGCGAGCGGCAGGTCCAGCCCGGTCCGCGCGGACCAGCGCAGCGGCTCGGCGTAGACGTTGTCCGGCAGCGGTAGGGTGACCACGCTGCGCCCGCCGGCGGTGTACGCCCGCCAGGCGCCGGAGGTGACGAACCCGGGCACGGGATCCAGCCGGACCGCCGGCAGCGGGGTGGGCAGGATCGGCAGCAGCGCCATGGCCAGCACGGTGCCGGTGACGAAGCGGATGCCCGGCCGGGCCGCCGGGTGCCGGCCGGCGAGCCGGCGGACCCGCTCGGCCGCCAGTGCGAGCAGCACCCCGACGATCGGGGTGAGCGCCAGCGACCACCGGGTCGGCACCACCGAGTGCAGGACCGGCAGCCCCTCCAGCAGCGCCCACGGGGCGGGCACCCCGGTGTCCCGCCCGTTGAACCGGACCTCCCGGCCGAGGGAGAGCAGCGCGAAGAGGGCGCCGAGCACCGCCAGCGCGCGGACCACGACGTCCCGGCGCAGCCACCAGACCAGGGCGGCCACCAGGACCACAAGCGGCCAGCCGAGGAAGGCGTTCTCCTCGGTCGGGTTCTTCGCCAGCCGGGCCGCGTCCCGCGGGTCGCCGGCGACCGACTCACCGGACCAGGCCAGGAAGGACGCCAGGTCGGTGCGGTAGCCGCGGATCAGCCGGGACAGCCCCTGGTACGCGCCGGCGCCGAAGAACTGCACGTACAGCGGGTACGCCAGCAGTACGGCGGAGAGCGCCGCGGCCACCCCCAGGCC
Source organism: Micromonospora siamensis (assembly GCF_900090305.1). Lineage (NCBI taxonomy): Bacteria > Bacillati > Actinomycetota > Actinomycetes > Micromonosporales > Micromonosporaceae > Micromonospora > Micromonospora siamensis. The sequence continues at coordinate 455,350 of NZ_LT607751.1, forward strand.
GGCGAGGAACGGGCGGGCGACACGGCGCAGCGGTGGACGGCCCAGCGCGAGGGCGCCGAGCAGCACGCCCAGGCCGATCGCCGTCATCAGCAGGATCTCCAGGTTGAGGAAGGCCTGCCAGACGATCAGCAGCCCGAGCAGCACCCCGTTGCGCAGCCACCGGCCGGGCTCGGCCAGGCGCAGGGTGCGCCAGGCGATCAGCGGCACCAGGAACTGGGCGACGATGTTCGGGTGGGCGTTGGCGTGCGACACCATCGCCGGCGCGAAGGCGCAGAAGCCGGCGCCCAGCCAGGCCGGCGCCCGGGCCCCGACCACCACCCGGGAGAGCACGAAATACCAGGTGACGCCGGTGGCGATCAGCGCACCGGTGAGAAACAGCAGAAAGGTGACGTGCGGGCCGAAGAGCAGGGTCACCGGTGCCATCGGCAGCGAAATGGACAATACCGAGGTATTTGCCATGAGATTGACGCCGTCGGGCACATTCATCCGGTCACTGGCGAACGGATATGCGAAATGCGTGACGACCCGCGCACCGTGCGCCATCATCCATTCGAACTGCGACTGATCCGCCGGGTTCGCCCGTACGCCGGCCGCCGGATCCGCCCAGAACCGGGCGGTCACCCAGAAGGCGAGCAGCGCGAAGCTGGCGACGGCGGCGGCGTCGATCCAGCGGGCACCGGCGGGCGGGAGCCGGCGACCGCCCGCCGGGCCGGCCTCCGAATCGGGCGCCGGCCGGTCCGATTCAGCAGCAGTCATGACAATTCAGAGCGTAGTCAGGATATGACCAGACCGTGACTTGTTTCGGCCTTCTGGCTTTCTGGGTACTATCTGCCGGGTTCGCTGACCGCCGATCTCGTGCCGCCCCTCCGGGACCACAAGTCCGGTCCCGACCGCCCCGATTTTGCTGCCGTGCCGGTAGCTGGTTCACTCATTCGGTCCAGGCGCGGGTCGAGTCATACCGTGAGGAATCGACGCATGGCAGAAATCACTGGTGATCAGCGCGTCCAGTCGGAGGTGCTCGAGGGCCTCGCGACGGCGGTCAACCACCGTCGCTGGTTCGTGGAACTGGCCGTGCCCCACCTCGGTGACAACCCGATCGAGATCGGCAGCGGCCTTGGCGACTACGCGCTGGAGTGGGCGGAGCACTTCCCCCGGTTCACCGCCACCGAGGCCGACCCGGACCGGCTGGTGTCGCTGAAGGAGCGCCTCGCCGACCGGCCGAACATCGAGGTCCGGCAGATGCTGCTGCCGCACTCGGAGCGCGGCGACTACAGCGCCGCCGTGTCGTACAACGTGCTCGAGCACATCGACGACCACGTCGGGGCCCTGCGCAGCATGCGGGACCTGGTCCGCCCGGGCGGCAGGATCGTGCTGATCGTGCCGGCGTTCCAGTTCGCCATGGGTCCCGCCGACATCGCCACCGGCCACGTCCGGCGCTACACCAGGAAGACGCTGGGCGCCGCGCTGACCGAGGCGGGCCTGGAGGTCGAGGAGCTGCACTACGCCAACGCGCTCGGCCTGATCGGCTACTTCATGGCGACCAAGGTCTTCCGGCTGATGCCGAAGGAGGGCCCGATGGTCAAGGTCTACGACAGCCTGGTGCTCCCGGTCACCAAGGCCGCCGAGCAGCGGGTCCGCCCGCCCTTCGGGCAGTCCGTCTTCGCGGTCGCCCGCGTCCCCGCCTGAGACCGCGGCTCGCCCCGCGACCCCGCCATGGGCGGGATCGCGGGGCGCCTCATCACTCCTTGACCTGGTACGACGGGCGGATGACCGCCCGCGCCAGGGTGTGGAAGGCCAGGTTGAAACCGACGAAGGCCGGGCTGGCCTGCGGGGCGACGTCCAGCCGCTCCACGTCCAGGGCGTGCACCGCGAAGACGTACCGGTGCGGTCGGTCACCCGGCGGCGGCGCGGCCCCGCCGAAGCCCTGCTCGCCGTAGTCGTTGCGGACGGAGAACGCCCCGCCCAGCTCGCTCTCCTTCACCCCGCGGGGCAGCTCGGTCACCGAGGCGGGCAGGTTCACCAGCACCCAGTGCCAGAATCCGCTGCCGGTCGGGGCGTCCGGGTCGAAGCAGGTCACCGCGAAGCTCTGGGTCTCGGCCGGGAAGCCCGACCAGGCCAGGTGCGGGGAGACGTTGTCGCCGCCGGCGCTGCCGTGCGCGTGGGCGGCGTCCATCGGCTCGCCGTTGACCACGTCGTCGCTGGTCAGGTTGAACGACGGAACGGTCGGCAGCAGCTCGTACGGGTCCGGGGCGATCGGTCGTTCCAAGGTCATCGGGACGGGTCCTTCCGGTTGCGCGTGAATCCTGCGCCTCTTCATACCCCGCCCCGGCCCCTCGCCGAACGCACTCCGCGCGGGTGGCGTCGGGACTGATGCCCGTGGGCGGAGGGTGTGGGATTCGAACCCACGAAGACATCGCTGCCTTACCGGTTTTCAAGACCAGCGCCATCGGCCACTAGGCGAACCCTCCCGGCACCGCGCCCCGAGGGCCGCGGCGGCGGTGCCTAGTCTGCCATGACGTGCGCGCCGCCGCCCGCGCCACCGCCCCGGCACGCCATCGCCGCCCCGACGCTGCGGGAAGTCGATTACTCCGTGAGCGTGATACCTCTCAGTCATCAATATGCCTCTCAGTCATCAGGCTCGCCCGGAACCTGTCTTCGCCCGGAACCTGTCCCGGCGGCCGGCCACGCCCGCGGGCCGGTAGCCCCGCCGGTCGGCCGCCGCCCACGCACCGAAGCCGGCGGCTGCCAGGTGCCCGGCGGGCCGGATCGGGTATGAACGAGCCATGCGTGCGATCACCATTCCGGAACCCGGCGGACCCGAGGCACTCGTCTGGGCGGAGGTCCCCGACCCCGAGCCCGGCCCCGGCGAGGTGGTGGTCGACGTGCGGGCCAGCGCCGTCAACCGGGCCGACCTGCTGCAACGGCAGGGGCACTACCCGCCGCCGCCGGGCGCGCCCGCGTACCCGGGGCTGGAGTGCTCGGGCGTGGTCAGCGCGATCGGCCGCGACGTGACCGGGTGGACGGTCGGCCAGGAGGTCTGCGCGCTGCTGGCCGGCGGCGGCTACGCGGAGCGGGTCGCCGTGCCGGCCGGGCAGTTGCTGCCGGTGCCGGCGGGCGTCGACCTGGTCGACGCGGCGGCGCTGCCCGAGGTGGCCTGCACGGTCTGGTCGAACGTGGTGCGGCTGGCCCGGCTCGCCGCGGGCGAGACGCTGCTGGTGCACGGCGGCGGCAGCGGGATCGGCACCTTCGCGGTCCAGCTCGGCCGGGCGCTCGGGGCCACCGTGCTGGTCACCGCCCGCGCGACCAAGCACGACCGGCTGCGGGAGCTGGGCGCCGCACACACGATCGACTACCGGGAACAGGACTTCGTCGAGGAGGTCGCCCGGGCCACCGACGGGCACGGCGCGGACGTCATCCTGGACATCATGGGCGCGTCCTACCTGGGACGGAACGTGGCGGCCCTCGCCGACGGCGGCCGGCTGGTGGTGATCGGCATGCAGGGTGGCCGCAAGGCCGAGCTGGACCTGGGCGCGCTGCTGGCCAAGCGGGCGTCGGTGGCGGCCACCGCGCTGCGGTCCCGACCGCTCGACGACAAGGCGGAGATCGTCCGGGGCGTACGCGAGGAGGTCTGGCCGCTGGTCGAGGCCGGAACGGTCCGCCCGGTGGTGGACCGGCGACTGCCGATGACCGACGCGGCGCAGGCGCACCGGTTGGTGGAGAGCAACGACCACGTGGGCAAGGTGCTGCTCACGACGGCGTGACGGCACCGCCCGGCGACCGGGGCAGCATCAGCCGCGGTCCGGCGCCCTCGGCGGCCAGGCTGTCGCCCGGGTTGTAGAGCGTGCAGCGCTGCAACGACAGGCAGCCGCAGCCGATGCAGCCGTCCAGGTCGTCGCGGAGCTTGCTGAGCAGCCGGATCCGCTCGTCCAGCCGGCTGCGCCAGGTCGCGGAGAGCTCCGCCCAGTCGGACGCGGTCGGGGTACGCGAGGCCGGCAGCGACTCCAGCGCCGCCTTTATCTCGTCCAGCGACACGCCGACCTGCTGGGCGATCCGGATGAACGACACCCGGCGCAGCTCGGAACGGGCGTACCGGCGCTGGTTGCCGCCGGTCCGCTCGGCGCGGACCAGGCCGAGCCGCTCGTAGTAGCGCAACGCGGAGGGCGCCACCCCGGAGCGGGCGGCGAGTTCCCCGATGGTCAGTGAGTCCTGCATCACCCGGTCCTTGAGTTGAAGCCCACTTCAACTCACACGCTATCCGTATGGACACCCTCACCTCCACCGGCACCGCCCCGCTCGGGCCGCTGCTGCGCCGGATCACCGGCGACGAGAAGCACGGGCCCAGCGCCCACTCCACCCTCGACGTCCTCTGGGTCCTCTACGACCGGGTGCTGCGGGTCACCCCGCAGACCGTCGACGACCCCGACCGGGACCGCTTCCTGCTCTCCAAGGGACACGGACCGGCCGCCTACTACGCCGTCCTCGCCGCCAAGGGCTTCATCCCCGAGGACTGGCTGGACGACCTCGCCGGTCCGGGGAGCCGGCTCGGCCACCACCCGGACCGGCGGCTCGTCCCCGGCGTGGAGATCGGCTCCGGCTCGCTCGGCCACGGGCTGGGCCTCGGCGTCGGCACCGCCCTCGGGCTGCGGGCCCAGGGCCGCACCGACCCCCGGGTGTACGTCCTGCTCGGCGACGCCGAACTCGACGAGGGTTCCAACCACGAGGCGATCGCCTACGCCGGCGCCACCGGCCTGGACACGGTCACCGCGATCGTCGTCGACAACGCCTCGGCCACCCACGGCTGGCCCGGCGGCATCGCCGCCCGGTTCACCGTGAACGGCTGGACCGGCGAGACCGTCGACGGCCGGGACCACACCGCCCTGTCCGCCGCGCTCACCGGCCACCGGCCCGGCCGGCCACACGTCGTGGTGGCGCGCGTCGAGAGCAAGGGGTGACCGCCGTGCGGACCACGTTCGTGAACACGGCGAGCGACCTGCTCGACGCCGACCCGCGTACCGCCCTGGTGCTGGCGGACATCTCCGCCAGCGCGTTCGCCCCGGCCGCCCGGCGACACCCGGACCGGGTGCTCAACGTCGGCATCCGCGAACAACTGATGATCGGGGTGGCCGGCGGACTGGCCCTGACCGGGCTGCGCCCGATCGTGCACTCGTACGCCACCTTCCTGGTCGACCGGGCGTACGAGCAGATCAAGCTCGACCTCGGACACCAGGACGTGGGTGCGGTGCTGGTCAGCGTCGGCGCGTCGTACGACGGGTCGCGGTCGGGCCGGACGCACATGTCCCCGGGCGACGTCGCGCTCCTCGACTCGCTCGGCGACGACTGGCGGGTGCACGTGCCGGGTCACCCGGACGAGGTGCCGCCGCTGCTGCGCGCCGCCGTCCGCGACGACGACCGGGTCTACCTGCGACTCACCGAGCGGCGCAACGGCGTCGCGTACCCGGACGCCGACCGGCTGCGGGTGGTACGCCGGGGCCGCGCGGGGGCGCCCGTGGTGGTGGCGGTCGGGCCGACCCTGGACGCGACGCTGGCGGCCACCCGGGGGCGGGACGTCACCGTCGCGTACACGCACACGCCGCGCCCGTTCGACACGGCGGGGCTGCGGGCGCTGGCCGGAACCGAGGTGGTGCTGGTCGAGCCGTACCTGGCCGGGACGTCGGCCGCGGTGGCCGGTCGGGCGCTGGCCGACGTGCCGCACCGGCTGCTGGCCCTCGGGGTGGGCGCCACCGACCTGCGCCGGTACGGGGATCCGACGGACCACGAACGCTGGCACGGGCTGGACGCGGCAGGGCTGCGCCGGTCGATCGACGCGTTCCTGGACTGACCGGGTGGCGGCGCGGGCGCACGGGGGCCCGCGCCGTCGCGGGCGGGGTCGGGCTGGGTCAGCCGGCGACGGGGCGGCGGCGGGCCCGCTCCCGGCCGAGGATCCAGATCGCCTCGACGCCGTCCCTCCAGGTGATCTTCTTGCCCTCCTCGCGGCCCCGGGCGCGGTAGCTGATCGGCACCTCGTACGGGCGGATCCGCTGGCGGAGCAGCTTGCCGGTCACCTCCGCCTCCATCCCGAAGCCCCGGGAACGGATGTTCAGCGAGCGGTACAACGCCACCGGCATCAGCTTGAAGCAGGTCTCCAGGTCGCCGATGTACGAGTTGAACAGCACATTGGCCGCCATGGTGACGCCCTTGTTGCCCATCACGTACCAGAAGCTGTAGGCGCTGTGGCTGCCGAAGGTCCGATTTCCGTACACCACCGTGGCGTGGCCGTCGAGGACCGGGGCGAGCAGCCGCGGGATGTCCTGCGGGTCGTACTCCAGGTCGGCGTCGAGGATGACCATGTATTCGCCCTCGGCGGAGTCCACCGCGGTCTTGATCGCCGCACCCTTGCCGGCGTTGCGCTGGTGGGTGATCACCCGCAGCCGCGAGTCGTCGACCCGGCCGAGGATCTCGCCCGTGCCGTCGCGGCTGCCGTCGTCGACCACGACCAGCTCGATCTCGCAGGGGTAGTCGACCGCCAACGCCTGCTTGAGGGCATCCGCGATGCGTTCTTCCTCGTTGTAGACCGGCATGAGGATCGAGAGCTTCACGGGGATCTCCACGGTGGCGACAATAAGTCGGCCCTAGCGTAGCTTGGCCGCCCGTCGAGGTGGAGTCACCCACCAGGGGAGGATCCGCGCCGTCCGCAGGTTGATGGTGTTTACTTCCGCGCATGTCCGTGGCCGGATCCCTGCTCGTCGTGGCGCCGGTCGCGGCGCTGGCCCTCCTCTCCGCCCTGCTCCGACCCCGGACCGCGGAGGCCGTGGCGCCGGTCCGGCTGGCGGTGCTGCGCGCCGCGCTGGCGGTCGGCGCCTTCGCCGTGCTCACCGTGGAACTGCTCGGCGCGTTGCACGCGCTGACCCTGCCGGCCTTCGCCCTGGCCTGGCTGCTCTTCCTCGCCGCCGTGACGCTGGCGGCGTGGTGGCGACGGGTCCGCCCGGGCGCCGAGCGGATCGTCCGGGCCCGCGCGACGGACGTCCGCGGCTTCCGGCGTACGGCGGGTCGGGGCGAGCTGCTGCTGGCCGGCACCGTGCTGCTGCTGGTCCTGGTGGAGCTGGTCGTCGCGCTGCTGGCGTCGCCGAACAACTACGACTCGCAGACCTACCACCTGCCGAAGGTGGAGCACTGGGTGGCGCAGCGGAGTCTGGACTTCTGGCCGACCGCGATCCACCGGCAGGTGACCATCCCGCCCGGCGCGGAGTACCTGCTGCTGCACCTGCGCCTGCTCACCGGCGGCGACGCGCTGCACAACCTGGTGCAGTGGGGCGCCGGGCTGGGCTGCCTGCTGGCCGTCACCCGGATCACCGCCCAGCTCGGCGGTGGCCGGCGGGCCCAGCTGCTCACCGCGTTCGTGCTGGCCACGACGCCGATGGTGGTGCTCCAGGCGACCAGCACCCAGACCGACCTGGTGGTGGCCGCCTGGGTGGCGGGAGCGGCCACGCTGGCGGTGGACGGGCTGCGCCGCCGGGCCGGCCTCGGTGACCTGCTGGCGCTCGGCGCGGCCACCGGGCTCACCGCGGTCACCAAGACCAGCGGGCTGATCGCGGTCGGCCCGCTGCTGCTGCTCTGGGCCGGGGGACAGCTGCGGCTGGCCCGGCCCGGCGCGCCGGGCCGGACCCCGGTCGGCGTGTCGGACCGTACCCCGGGCGACGGGGAGACCCCGCCCGGCGGCCTGCGGGGCCGCGCGGTGGCCGGGACGGTCGGCGGCTCGCTGTTGATCGTGCTGGTCGCGGCGGTGCTGGTCGGGCCGTTCCTGGCCCGGGTGACGGCCGAGTTCGGCCATCCGCTGGGGCCGCCGCGGCTGCGCGACTCGATCCCGATGGAACGGCACGACCCGGCCTCGATCCTGGTCAACCTGGCCCGGACCGCGCACACCGCGCTGGACACGCCGCTGTTCCCGGTCAGCCGGGCGACCGCCACGGCGATCGTCGACGGGTCGAGGGCGATCGGGGTGGACCCGCAGGACCGGGCGATAACCTTCGGCAACGAGCGGTTCCCGGAGCCGGCCTGGTATCCGGACGAGGACCGGGCGGCCTTCCCGGTGGCCGGCACGCTGGTGCTGGTCGGGGCGGTGCTGGCGCTGGCCCGGCCGCGCCGGATCAGCCCGCGGTGGGCCGGCGGGCTGCGGGCGTACGCGGTGGTGGCGGTGACCACCGTGCTGCTGCACGCCAGTCTGATCAAGTGGCAGACCTGGGGGAACCGGCTGCTGCTCTACGCCCTGGTGCTGGCGGTTCCGCTGGCCGGCCTCTGGCTGGACGCGCTGCTGCACCGGCGGGCGCGGCCGGGTCGACGGTCGGTGGCGGCCGGGCTGGTGGCGGCGGTGCTGGCCGTCTCGGCGCTGGCCGGGACGCTCAGCCTGGTGTACGGCTATCCGCGCCGGCTGGTCGGCTCCGCGTCGGTGTTCACCTCGTCGGACTGGGAGGACCGGTTCGTCCGCCGGCCGCAGTGGGCGGCCGAGTTCCGTTGGGCGGCGGGGGCGGTACGCGACAGCGGCGCCCGCCGGATCGGTTTGGGCCAGCAGTACGACAACTGGGAGTACCCGTGGTGGGTGCTGCTGCGCGAGGGCGGCGGCCGGCCGCCGGAGCTGGTGGCGTTGCAGTCGGTCCTGCCGGACCGGCCGCCCGCCGACCCGACCTCGGTGGACGCGATCGTCTGCACCGGCAGCCGTCCGGCCTGCACGAAGCTGGTCCCGCCCGGGTGGACCGTGCGCTGGCGGGGCTACGTCGGGTACGCGCTGCCGCCGGGTCGTTGACGCCCGGTAGGGCCCCCGCGGCGGGGGCCCTACCGGCTGCGCTCACTTCTGCTTGAGCGGGATCAGGATCAGCCGGGCGACGTCCCGGTCGCCGTCCTTGGCGCCGGCCACGCCGACCGTCGTGCCGACCTTCACCGCGGTGGGCTGCACGGTGGCCCGCCGCTCGACCACCCGCAGCTTGTCGCCGAAGGCCCAGGTCAGGGTGAACCCGTCGGTGGACTTCACGGTCACCGAGTCGCCGTCGATCGCGGTGACCTGGCCGCGCTGCACCACGACCGTCCGGGTGCCGCCGTCCTTGGTCTGCACGACCGCCTCGCCGTGCAGGGTGTTCTTCCGCAGCAGCACCCGGGCCGCGTGCCGCTTGCGCCACTCCTGAGCCCGCTCACCGCGCTTCGCCTTCGGGTCGGCGCTGGTCGAGGGCTCGGCGCCGCCCGCCGGGTCCGTCGAGGACGCCGTGCCCGGCTCCAGTTCGGCGGCGTCGAAGCCCATCGCGGCGAGCGCCTGGCCCTCCGCGCCCATCGCCGCGGCCACGTCGACCGCGGTCTGCGTCGCCGGGCCCTGGGCAACCTGCGCCGGCCCGCAGCCGGCGACACCCAGTGCGACCGCCGCGAACAGCGACGTGGCCCCGGCGGCGATTCCGTGACGTGCCATGAGTCTCCCTCTCGTCGGTGGTGGAACCAGCCTCGCGCACTCCGATGGGCGGGACGTCAGCCCGATGTTCGGGTCAGGTAAGGGTTGCCGGGGAGCCGGACGGTGAACGCAGCGCCGCCCTCCGCCGCGTGCCCGGCGGTGACGTCCCCGCCGAGCCGGCGGACCAGCCCGGCGGCGAGCGCCAGCCCGAGCCCGCTGCCCACCTTGCGCACCCCGCGGTACCGCTGGTGCAGCGCGCCTCGTTCGAAGGCCACCGCCAGGTCGTCGTCGGTGAAGCCGGGGCCGCCGTCGCGGACCTCGACGATGCCGCCGGCCGCCGGGTCGGGACCGGCCGGCCGCACCGCGAGCACGATCGGCGCCCCCGGGGGTACGACCCGCAGCGCGTTCTCCAGCAGCCCGTCCACCACCTGCCGGATCCGCCCCGGATCGGTGTACGCGGGCACCGGCGCCGCCGGCGCCTCCAGCCGGAACGGCACGCCGACCGCCGCGCACCGGTCGGACCAGGTGCGTCCGGCGTCGGCGGCCAGCCCGACGAGGTCCACCGGCACCGGTTCCAGCGGGAAGTCGGCGGCCTCCAGCCGGGCCAACGCCAGCAGGTCGCTGACCAGCCGGTCCAGGTGCTCGGCCTGGGCCAGCACGGTCCGCCCGGTCTCCGGTACCCGGTCGCCGTCGATCACCCCGTCGGCCAGCGCCTCGGCGTAGCCCCGGATCGCGGTCAACGGGGTGCGCAGCTCGTGCGAGACGGAGAGCAGGAACTCGCGTTGCCGGCCCTCGCTGGTGGCCAGCGCGGCGGCCAGCCCGTTCAGCGCGTACGCCAGGTCGGCCACCTCGTCGGGCGGCTCGACCGGCACCCGTACGCTCCGGTCCCCGGCGCGCAGCCGCGCGGCGGCGGTGGCGGCGGTACGGATCGGGCGGGCCAGCCGGCGGGCCAGCAGCAGTCCCGCCGCCGCCCCGGCGGCCAACCCGGCGAGCAGCGGCAGCCAGAGGGTACGCAGGACCGGCCGCCAGGGCCCGCCGCCGGTGGCGCGGGTGAGCACCACCCCGTCGCCGCCGGCGAACGGCCGTCCCTCCACCAGGGCGCGTTCCCCGGCCACCAGCCGCCGGCCGGAGACCGGATGGCCGGCGGCCACCCGGTTGACCACCGGTCGGGGCAGGCCGGGGCGGTCGACGGTGCCGCCGCGGATGACGTACACCTCGATCTCCTGCTGGCGGAGCTGGCGGATCAGCCGGTCCCCGGCGGTGTCCCGCTGCCGGGGGGCGCGGACCCGGAGCACGTCGGCGGCGAGTCGGGCCTGCGCGGCCAGCGCGTCCTGGTCGCGGCGTTCGGCGCCGCGGACCGCCAGCGGCACCGCCACCAGCGCGGTGACCAGGACCGACACCAGGGCCACGGCGCAGGTGACCAGAATCGCGCGGGCGGTCAGTGTCCGGCCGGGCCGGCGGCGCACCGGCGCCGGTGCGGGACGCGGACCGAGCACCGGCAGCGCGACGGTCGGCTGCTCAGGCATCGGCCGCGTACCCGACGCCCCGGTGGGTGCGGATCACCCCGGCCGGGCCGAGCTTCGCCCGCACCTGCGCGACGTGCACGTCGACGGTGCGGGTGCCGGCGTGCGCGGCGTAGCCCCAGACCGCGGCGAGCAGCTCCTCCCGGGTGAAGACCCGGCCGGGCCGGGCCATCAGGTGGGCGAGCAGGTCGAACTCCGTCGAGGTGAGCTGCACCGGCGTGCCGGCGGCGGTGACCGTGCGACGGGCCGGGTCCAGGGTGACCGGGCCGACCGTGCGGGGCTGTTCCGCGCCCGCCGGTGGGCCGGCCGTCCGGCGCAGTACCGCCCGCACCCGGGCCACCAGCTCACGCGGGCTGAACGGCTTGGTCACGTAGTCGTCGGCGCCCAGCTCCAGCCCGACGATCCGGTCGACCTCGTCGTCGCGGGCGGTGAGGAAGATGACCGGTGTCCAGTCGCCGGCCGCCCGCAGCCGCCGGCAGATCTCGGTGCCGGCCAGGCCGGGCAGGGCGATGTCCAGCACGCAGGCCACCGGGCGCAGCCGCCGCGCGGCGGCCAGCCCGGCCGCGCCGTCCCGTTCCAGGTGTACGCCGAAGCCGTCCCGGCTCAGGTAGAGCCGGACCAGGTCGGCGATGGCCGGCTCGTCCTCGACGACGAGGACCAGGCCGCGTTGTGGTACGTCGACGGTCACCGGCCCATGATGCGCGACCGGTGGGTGCGACCGGCGTCAGGTGCGTGTTCGGATCAGGTAAGGACTCGTGCGCCGACGGTGGCCACCACCCGCTCGCGCGGGTTGCGCAGCCGGGTCCGGAAGGCGTGGTGGAGCAGCTGGTCGAGCTGCCACACCTGCTTCGGGTTGGCGGTGCGGATCAGGAAGCGCTCGCGGACGCCGTCGATCGCGGTGGCCGCCAGCTCGACGGCGTGCAGCCGCGGGTCGGGGCTCCAGGTGACGTTGCTCAGCTCGCGCAGCTCGGTGTTCAGGTGCAGCTGGAGGCGGTGCAGCACCCGGGACTGCCGGGTCACCACCAGCCGGCGGTGGGTCAGCAGCAGCAGGTAGTCGCCGGCGACCGGCCGGCCGGGGCGGCTGCACCGGGTGACGAGCACCGGTGCGTCGCCGGAGCCGACACAGCGACGGAAGATCGGCATGTGCCGGGTGACGGTCTGGGCCGCCAGGCCGGTCTCGGCGGCGGCGGGCAGGAAGGTCCGGGAGAACACGTCCATGACCTGCCCAACGAGCCGTGACCAGGGGTGACGTGGGTCACGCCGAACTTTTGGAAGTTCCACGCCCGCGTGTCGCACCGGGTGTGCGGCGTGGTTCAGACCAGCGTCGGTGCCAGCAGCTCACCGAGCCAGCCGGGCACCGCCTCGGCGTACCCGTCCCGGGCCGGGTCGTCGGTGGCCAGGGCGCGACGCCACGACAGGGCCCGGCTCACCGTGGTCACCCGCTTCGCCAGGTGGGCCGTCTCGCGCAGCGTCGCCCGGTCGTACCGGTCGGTCCACGCCTCCAGGTACGCGTCCCGCAGCCGGGACAGCGCCGGGTCGTCGTCGACCAGCTCGGCGGCGTGCGCCACCGACCGCAGGGTCACCAGCAGGGTGCCGAACGGGTGGGCCACCGAGGCGTCCCCCCAGTCGAAGAAGCGGTAGCCGCACGTGCCGGCGAAGACGTTCCCGTCGTGCAGGTCGTCGTGCTGGACGGTGGCCGGGATCCCCATCTCGTCGAGCCGCCGGCAGAGCGCCGCGAACTCGACCCGGTACGCCCGCAGCCGCTCGTGCAGCTCGACGCTCATCCCGTCCGGCTCGCCCGGTCGCAGCGACTCCCGGTCGTCCAGCAGCTCGTCGAGCAGCCGCGGCAGCCGCTCCGGCCGATGGTCCGGCACCCCGACGTCGAGCAGTACGCCCGCCTGCGGCGCCACCGTCCGCTGGAGTTCCGCGTACGCGGGCAGCACCCGCTCCCACCGGGCCACCCGGTCGTCCCCGCCGGCCAGCACGTCCCGCAGGCTCGGCCCGCCCTCGGGGAGCAGCGTCCAGCCCCGCTCCGGGTCGACGGCCAGCGGACGCAGCACCGCGTCCGGGGTGAGCCGGGACAGGATAGCCAGCAGGCCCGCCTCGTAGCGGGTGCCGGGGTTGTTGGCCTTGAACCAGGCGTCGCCGACGTCGGTGGGGACCCGCCACACCAGCGACCACGGGCGGAGCCGCGGCTGCACCGGACCGGTGATCCGGTGGCCGTGCCGGGCCAGCGCGTCGGACACCCAGGTCAGGGCGGCGTCCCGCCACTCCTGGCTGGACCGGTCGGCGTTGGGGGTGGTCGTCACGCTGCGCAGGCTAGCCAACCGGCGTCCGCCCGGCGCGCGAATATCGGCCGGGCGAGGATCAGAGCAGCTCGACGATGGTGGCGTTGGCCATGCCGCCGCCCTCGCACATGGTCTGGAGGCCGTAGCGGATCCCGTTGTCCCGCATGTGCTGGAGCATGGTCGTCATGATCCGGGCGCCGGACGCGCCGAGGGGGTGGCCCAGGGCGATCGCCCCACCGCGCGGGTTGAGCCGCTCCGGGTCGGCCTCCGTCTCGGCCAGCCAGGCCAGCGGCACCGGTGCGAACGCCTCGTTCACCTCGTACACCCCGATCTCCTCGATGCCCAGCCCCGCGCGGCGCAGCGCCTTCGCGGTGGCCGGGATCGGCGCGGTCAGCATGGTGACCGGGTCGTCGGCGGCGACCACGGCGGTGTGCACCCGCGCCAGCGGACGCAGCCCGTGCCGGCTGGCCCACTCGCTGGTGGTGACCGCGAGGGCCGCCGCGCCGTCGGAGATCTGCGACGCGGAGCCGGCGGTGACCACGCCGTCGTCCTTGAACGGGGTCTTCAGCTCGCCGAGCTTGGCCAGCGTGGTGTCCCGCCGGATGCCCTCGTCGGCGGCGAACTTGCCGCCGTCGGCCAGCGCCACCGGGGCCAGCTCGGGGTCGAACGCCCCGGCGTCCTGCGCGGCGGCGGCCTTCTCGTGGCTGGCCAGCGCGAACTCGTCCAACTGGGTACGCGAGAAGTGCCAGCGCCGGGCCATCAGCTCGGCGCCGACGCCCTGGTTGAACGGGAGCGGAGAATCGGCGGCGACGCCCTCGACCCCCCGGTAGCGCTCCAGGATGGCGTCGCTGAACGGCATGCCGCCGGCGACGCTGGCGCCCATCGGCACCCGGGTCATCGACTCGACCCCACCGGCGACCACCAGGTCGGCCTGTCCGGACAGGACGGTGGCGGCGGCGAAGTGCAGGGCCTGCTGGCTGGAGCCGCACTGCCGGTCGAGCGTGGTGCCGGGCACCGACTCGGGCCAGCCGGCGGCCAGGACCGCGTTGCGGGCGACGTTCCAGGACTGCTCGCCGACCTGCGACACGCAACCCCAGACCACGTCGTCGACCTGGGCGGGGTCGATGCCGGTCCGCTCGGCGAGGGCGCGCAGCACGTGCGCCGAGAGGTCGACCGGATGCACGTCGGCCAGGCTGCCCTTGCGCCGCCCGACCGGGGTGCGTACCGCTGCGACGATGACCGCGTCACTCATCTTTACTCCCCGGTAACCTCGGCTTGCTGCGATCCTACGTCCTTCCCGGCCCCACCGTCCTCCCCCGCCGTCGGCTGGCATGCTGGGGCGATGGTCGATGAGTCGTCCCCGGTCCGGCAGTGGCGGGTGCCGACCGTCCTGCCGGCGGCCAAACTGACCGGCGCCGTGGTGATCGCCGGGATCGGCCTGCTCTTCGCCGACGGCGACCCGGTCCAGCTGGTGCTGGCCGTCGCGGCCGGCCTGGTGCTGGCCGGCTGGGGCGTGCGCGACCTGGTGGCGCCGGTCCGGTTGGCGGTCGACCCGGAGGGGATCACCGTGACCGAAGGTCTCGCCGGGCGGCGCCGGCTGCCGTGGCCGGCGATCGAGGAGATCGCCCTGGACCGGCGGACCCGGCGCGGGCTCACCGCCGAGACCCTGGAGATCGACGCGGGCGAGTCACTGCACGTGATCGGCCGGTACGACGTCGACGCCCCGCTCGCCGAGGTGGCAGCCACCCTCCGCGCCGCCCGGCGCTCCGCGGAGAACCGGTAGCGGACTCAGCCGGTGAGGGCGGCGGTGCGGACCAGCACCGCCCCGATCAACGCCACCAGGATGATCGCGCTGCCGGCCGCCTGGAACAGGGTCCGCCGGCCGCGCGGCGCGTACGCCAGCACCAGCCCCATCAGCGCGCCGACCACCAGGCCGCCGAGGTGTCCGGCGATCGAGATGCCCGGCACGGTGAAGGTGAAGATCAGGTTGACCACCAGGATCGGCACGATGGCCGAGGTGTCCCGGCCCAGCCTGCGCATGATCACGAAGATGGCCGCGAAGAGCCCGAAGATGGCGGTCGACGCGCCGGCCGACGGCTGGTTGGCCGGGCTGAACAGGTAGACCGCGACGTTGCCGCCGAGCCCGGCGATCAGATAGAGCGCCAGGAAGCGCAGCGGACCGAGCGCCGCCTCCAGGGTCCGGCCGAGCACCCAGAGCGCCCACATGTTCAACAGCAGGTGCACCAGGCCGTAGTGCAGGAACATCGCGGTGACCAGACGATACCAGTCCCCGTCGGCGACGCCGCCCACGGTGCCGTCGGAGAGGAGGGCGAGGCCCAGCACCGAACCCCACTCGGTCAGCGGGGTGCCGCCGCGGAGCAGGACGTCGAGCAGCGGCCGGCCACCGACCACGGCGGAGCCGACGGAGAGCAGCATCATCGCCACGTTCAGGCCGAGGAGCGTCCTCGTCACGTAGCCCTGCCGGCCGGTCTCGCCGCCGCCGAACGCGGTCCGCGCCGGGCGTACGCTGCGCCGGCCCTCGTTGACGCACTCCGGGCACTGGTGCCCGACCGACGCCTCCCGCATGCAGTCCGGGCAGATGGGCCGGTCGCAGCGGGTGCAGCGGACGTACGTCTCCCGGTCGGGGTGCCGGTAGCAGACCGGGGTGGTGGGTGGCGACTCGTTCACCACGGGCACCGCCCGTTGGTGACGACGGATCGCGTACCCACCACCCGGCTGCTGCCGGCCACCTGGCCGGGGCGCTCAGTCATGCGAGCAAAGGTACCTCGCGCGGCGGGTCAGGCCTGCTGCCGTTCGATCTCGACCCGCTCGATGACGACGTCCTGGAGCGGACGGTCGCTCGGGCCGGTCGGGGTGTTGGCGATCTGGTCCACGACCTTGGCGGACTGCTCGTCGGCGACCTGACCGAAGATGGTGTGCCGGTTGTTCAGGTGCGGGGTCGGCGACACGGTGATGAAGAACTGCGAGCCGTTGGTGCCCGGCCCGGCGTTCGCCATGGCGAGCAGGTACGGCCGGTCGAAGCGCAGCTCGGGGTGAAACTCGTCACCGAACTTGAAGCCCGGGCCGCCGCGACCGGTGCCGGTCGGGTCACCCATCTGGACCATGAAGCCGCTGATGACGCGGTGCGAGATGGTGCCGTCGTAGTACGGCCCGCTGCCCGGCTGGCCGGTCCGCGGGTCGGTGTACTCCTTCGTGCCCTCGGCCAGCTCGATGAAGTTCCGGACGGTCTTCGGCGCGTGGTTCGGGAAGAGCTCCAGCCGGATCGGGCCAGCGTTGGTGTGCAAGGTGGCGTAGACAGCCTCGGCCACGGGTACTCCTCACTCGTTGGTCAGTTCCATGCGGATCCTCCCATGTGCCCGATCTGGCATCGCGGAGGCATCCGAAGGTGGAGGATGACGAAGGACAACTCCCAGGAGGTGGGACCGTGTTTGGAATCGGGCGGCGTAAGACCCAGGGGCAGCTCGCGAAGGTCGAGCTGAACCAGGGCATCGGTCACCTGAGGCAGGCTGCCACGTACGCGGCGAGGGGTGCCGGCGCCACGGTCGGCCCGCGGGTCCAGGCAGCCCGGGGTGCCGTCGCGCCCACCGCGATCGTGGTGCGCGACCGCGCCACCAGCGGCTTCGCGTCGACCGCCGCGGCCCTCGCACCGCTGGCCGTGGCCCTGCGCAACGCCCAGGCCCAGGGTGCGGCCAAGACCCTCGCCGACCGCAAGGCAGCCCTCACCAAGCAGGCCGCCGCGAGCAAGAAGGTCAAGGCGAAGAACATGAAGGCCGCGAAGAAGAAGCAGAAGAAGAAGTCGCGGGGCGGGCTGATGACCGGCCTGCTGGCCGCCGGCACCGTCGCCGGCCTGGCCGGCGCGGTCGCCATGCGCCGCCGCCGCGAGCAGCAGGAGTGGGCCGAGTACGACCCGGCGGCGACGCTGTCGCCGATGGGGGAGGACGTGGACACCATCGTGGTGGAGACCCCGGACCCGAGCGCGAAGGTCACCGACGCCTCGACCATGTCCAGCTCCTCCGGTGTGGCCGGTGGCCCGACCGGCGCCGGCAGCTCGGCGGTGGCGGGCGGCGACAGCTCCTCCACCACCACCGTGGGCACCCAGCCGGTGATCCACTCGAACGACAAGGTTCCCTCGGTCGCCGAGGGTGCCCGGGACGTCTCCGGCCGGCCGGCCGACGACACCAGCAAGGCGGTCGGCGCCGGCAGGAACGGCGCCAAGACCGGCGGTCGCTGACCCGTCCGGGAAGCGCCGGCGTGCGGGGGAGTCCCCCCCGCGCGGCCGGCGCTTCCGGCGCTTCCGGGTCAGAGCCAGCCGTTACGGCGGAACCAGCGGTACAGGAAGAAGGACAGCGCCAGGTTGACGGCCCAGACACCCGGGTAGCCGTACGTCCACTTCAGCTCGGGCATGTTCTCGAAGTTCATGCCGTAGATGCCGGCGATGGCCGTCCAGACCGCGCCGATCGCGGCCCACGCGGCGATCTTGCGCATGTCGTTGTTCTGCTCGACGGTGACCTGGGCCAGCCGCGCCTGGAGGATCGAGTTGAGCAGGTCGTCGTAGGAGTTGACCTGCTCGACGGTGCGGGTGAGGTGGTCCTGGACGTCGCGGAAGTACCGCCGGATCTCCTTGGGCACGTCCCGGTTGATCTGGGAGGTGAGGCTCGACATGGGCCGCTGGAGCGGCACCACCGCCCGCTTGAACTCCACCAGCTCCCGCTTCATCTGGTAGATCCGCTGGACCCGCCCGGTGCCGGCCCGGTCGAAGACGTCGGCCTCCAGCACGTCCAGGTCGTCCTCGATCTGGTCGGACACCTCCAGGTAGAGGTCCACCACCCGGTCGGTGATCGCGTACGCGACCGCCCACGGTCCGTGCAGCAGCAGCTCCCGCTTGGCCTCCAGGTCGGCCCGGACCGGGGCGAGCCGGCAAGCGTCGCCGTGCCGGACACTGATCAGGAACTTCGGGCCGATGAAGAGCATCACCTGACCGGTCTCGACCACCTCGGAGGTTTCGGTCAGCTCGGTGTGCTCGCAGTACCGGGCGGTCCGCAGCACCAGGAAGGCGACCTCGCCGAACCGCTCCAGCTTGGGTCGCTGCTCGGCCTTCACCGCGTCCTCGACGGCCAGCTCGTGCAGGCCGTACGTGTCGGCGATGGCGGTCATCTCGGCCAGCTCCGGCTCGTGCAGCCCGAGCCAGACGAACCCCTGCGGTTCGCGGGCGGCGGCGGCCAGGGCGTCGGTGTACGTCCACTCGCCCGGCTGCCGCACCCCCTCGACGTAGAGCGCGCAGTCGACCACCGAGCTGCGCCGGGGATCGACCGGCTCGGTGGCGTCCCGGGGCGAGCCGTCGGCGTTGAGGATGCGGGTCATCGCCCGCACCGGCGCCGCCCACGCCCGGGGCCGGAGCACCCGCCCGCCGTCCTGCGGTGTGGAGTTCCCCCGCTGCACCCGGTCGCTCATCTCACCCCTCCCCTCGCTGGCCGCGGCTTGCAGGTTACGCCGGGCCGCCAGGTTCGGCCGGACGGGACGTGAGCCCCGCCACTGAAAGGGAGCGCGGGAGACGAGAGGTGGCGCCGGGCGGGCCGGGCCGCGTCAGGGGGGTGAGGGGCGACACGGCCCACCCGGCGCCTCGGGGGCGGGGGGTGATGCTGCGGGCGTCGCCCGGGCGCGGTCGGCCGACCGGCGTGACCCGGAGTGACGCTCGCAGCATTGTGCGGCCGTGGGCCGCCCCGAGGGAAGCCCCCCGGGACGGCCGATCTCGTCGAACCGCGGAAAGATCAGCCGCGGACGGCCGCCATGGCGGCGGCCAGCCGTCGCACGCCCTCGTCGATCCGGTCGGCGGTGACCGCCGAGAACGCCAGCCGGAGGGCGTGCCGCCCGCCGTCGACCATGAAGTCGCTCCCCTTCACCACGGCCACGCCCCGCTCGGCGGCGGCCGGGGCGAGCCGGTCCACGTCCACGTCCTCGGGCAGCTCGACCCAGAGGAAGTAGCCGCCGTCGGGCTCGACGAAGCTCGCCTCCGGGATGTGCCGGCGCAGCGACTCGGCCAGCACCCCGGCCCGCTCGCCGAGCGCCCGGCTGACCGTCTGGACCGACCGGGTGATGTCACCGGAGACGCAGAACTGGTGCACGATCGCCTCGGAGACCATGCCCGGCGAGATGTAGAGGTTGGTGGCCTTCTTGGCGATGTCGGCGATCAGGCCGGCCGGGCCGACCAGGTAGCCGACCCGTACGCCCGGGCAGACGGTCTTGGTGAAGCTGGAGGCGTGCACCACCACGTCGCGGGTGTCCAGGGAGAGCATCGACGGCAGCGGCTCGCCCCGGAACCGGATGTCGGCGTACGGGTCGTCCTCGAAGATCGTGAACTCGTACTCGGCGGCCAGGTCGAGCAGCTCGCGGCGCTTCTCCAGGGAGAGGGTGACGCCGGCCGGGTTCTGGTAGTTGGGGATGACGTGGGCCAGCCGGGGGCGCACCCCGGACTCCAGCAGCTTGCGCAGCTCGGCGGTGTCCAGGCCGTCCGGCTGGATGGTCACCCCGTGCACCTCACCGCCCATCTTCTGCAGGTTGAGCAGCGTCCGGTCGTACGTCGGGCGCTCCACCACCACCGCGTCACCGCGACGGACCAGGTGGTCGAAGAGGAACGCGTCGGCCTGCAGGGAGCCGTTGGTGATCAGCACCTGGTCCGCCTCGACGCCGTGCTTGTCGGCGATCCACTTCCGCAGGGGCGGGTAGCCGACGGAGGTGCCGTAGGCGGTCACCCCGGCGGGGTCGGCGTCGAAGGCGCGGACGGCGGCGGCCTTGAGCCCCTCGACATCCACGATGTCCAGCGAGGGAGCTCCACGGGCGAACGAGATCAGCTGCTCGGCGGTCATGCGCACGAGCCTAGGGCCTGCCCCCGGCGCTCCGACCGGCATACACGCCAAGTTCAACAGGTGGGCGGCCCCACACCGGCCGGAACCGAGCGGCGGTCACGTTCCGGCCGGTCGCCGACGGGTCAGCGGACCGCCAGCCGCTGCTCCGACCAGACCCGCATCAGGTCGCGTACCGAGATCACGCCGGCCACCTCGCGGCCGTCCAGCACCACCAGGTGCCGGAACCCGCCGCGGGCCATCGCCGCGGCCGCCTCCTCCACCGTCCAGTCCGGACCGGCGTAGACGACGTCCCAGCTCACGTGCGCCCGGGTACGTTCGGTGTCGCAGTCCAGGTCCGATCCGATGGCGTTGAGCACGTCACGTTCGGTCATGATGCCGATCCCCTCGGACTCGGGATCGATCACCACCGCGGAGCCCACCCGGCGGGCCGCCATCATCCGGGCCGCCTGGCGGAGCGTGTGCTCCGGGCCGACGACGAGTACCTCGTGGGACATCGCTTCGCGAACCTGCATCACGCATCACCTCTTCGTCGAGGGTGGCACCGCTGATGACATGGTGGGGCCTCGATGCGTACCGGGACAAGAGCGCGCGCCGCACGGCGGCGGGATTCCGCACGTCTCGCTACTGTCGTTGTCGTGCCCACCGAGCCTCTCCGCTGCGCAGGCGCGCTGATCGACCGGTCGGTGAGCCAGGACGTCGAGCTGGCGCCGCACCGGTTCGCCGGGCTGGTCGCGCCGGCGATCGACCGGACCTTCGTCGCCGGCATGCTCGCCGGCCGCGACGGCGGCGGCGCGGAGCTGAGCCAGCGGTACGGCGGCCCGGCCGCCACCGGCCTGCTGATCGAGTTCCGCACCCGGCTGGCCACGCCCGGTGGGACGGTCGACGGGCCGGGCTTCGCCGCCGTCACCCGCTACCGGGAGCCGGCGGTGTCCCAGCGGACGCTGGACAAGCACGTCGCGCACGGCATGATCACCCGCCGGGCGGACGGCGGGTTCACCGCCACCGAACGCGGCGCCGGATTCCTGACCGAGATCTACCAGGTGCACGCCGAGGTCACCGAGGAGCTCTGGGCCGGGCACGACGACCGGGTGTCCCGCCTGGTCGAGACGTGCGGTCGGCTGCTGGCGTACGCGCTGCTGCTGGCCGGGGAGCCGGACGCCGAACCGGGACCGGCCTTCGCCACCATGGCCCCGCCGTACGAGCCGGAGGGGTTGCCCGACGGGGTGCTGCTGCTCAACCGGTTGGGCACGCTCGGTTACCACCGGGCCGATGCGCACGCCGCCGCGTGGACCGCCGCCGGGCACACCGCCACCAGCGTCGCCGGCCTGCCGCCGGGGCCGGAACGGCGGGCGATCGAGCTGGAGACCGACCGGCGGGCCGCCGGCCCGTACGCGGTGCTGACCGCCGAGGAACGGCTGGCGATGCTCGCCGACCTGGCCGCGCTGCCCGGTTGAGGGCGGCCGGCCCACCGCCCTCGCTGCCCGGTTGCGCTCAGCACGGATCCCGGCCGGAGCTATCCTCCACCGGTGACCCGGACCCGGACGAACAGGAGTTCCGCATGATCGGGATGGTGCTCGCGGCCGGTGCGGGGCGTCGGCTGCGCCCGTACACCGACACCCTGCCGAAGGCCCTGGTGCCGGTGGACGGTGAGATCACCATCCTGGACATCGCGCTGCGCAACCTCGCCGAGGTCGGGCTCACCGAGGTGGTGATCGTCGTCGGGTACGCCGCGGACGCGGTCCGGGACCGCCAGGCCGACCTGGAGAAGAAGTACGGCGTGACGCTCACGCTCGTGCACAACGACAAGGCCGAGGAGTGGAACAACGCGTACTCGCTCTGGCTGGCCCGGGAGCACTTCGCCCGGGGTGTGCTGCTGGTCAACGGCGACACCGTGCACCCGGTGAGCGTGGAGAAGACCCTGCTGGCCGAGCGCGGCCCGGGCATCCTGCTCGCCGTCGACACCATCAAGCCGCTGGCCGAGGAGGAGATGAAGACCACCTTCGACGCCGCCGGCCAGCTCACCCGGATCACCAAGCTGATGGACCCGGGCGAGGCGTACGGGGAGTACATCGGCGCGACGCTGATCGAGCCGCAGGTGGCCGGCCCGCTCGCCGACGCGCTGGAGGCGACCTGGCGGCGCGACCCGAACCTCTACTACGAGGACGGCTACCAGGAGTTCGCCGACCGCGGTGGTGAGGTGCGGGCGGCGCCGATCGGCGACGTGTCCTGGGTCGAGGTCGACAACCACGCGGACCTGGCCCGGGCGCGGGAGATCGCGTGCCACTACTAGCCCGGACGGTCAACACCCCGCTGACGATCGAGGTCCGGCGGGGTGCCGTCGCGGACCTCGGTCCTCTCCTCGCCGATCGTCGGATCTCCGCCGGGGGCAACGTGGCGGTGGTCGTCGGCCCCGGTCAGGGCGAGAAGATCGTGGAGCTGTGTCGTCCGTTGCTCGGCTCCGCCGACGTGTTCACCGTCGCCGGGGGCACCATCGACGCCGCGAACGAACTCGGCGACCGACTGCGCCGCCGCCAGTACGACGCCGTGGTAGGCATCGGTGGTGGTAAGACCATCGACACCACCAAGTACGCCGCGACCCGGTACGGCATGCCGATGGTGACCGTCGCGACCAGCCTGGCCAACGACGGGATCGCGTCCCCGACCGCCTCGCTCGACCATGAGGGCGGCAAGGGCTCCTACGGCGTGCACATCCCGATCGCGGTGATCGTCGACCTGGACTTCGTGGAGAGCGGTCCGGACCGGCAGACCCAGGCGGGCATCGGCGACGCGGTGAGCAACCTGAACGCGTGCGCCGACTGGGAGCTGGCCCACGAGGTGCGCGGCGAGCCGATCGACGGGCTGGCGATGACGCTGGCTCGGACCGGCGCCGAGGCGCTGGTCAACCACCCGGGCAAGATCACCGACGACGCCTTCCTGACCACCTTGGCCGAGGCGCTGATTCTCGGCGGGATCGCCAGCTCGGTGCACGGGTCGACCCGCCCGGTCAGTGGCGGTGACCACGAGATCTCGCACGCGATCGACAAGCTTTACCCGGGCACGGGCTCACACGGCGAGCAGGTCGGGCTCGGGGCCCTCTTCTGCACCTTCCTGCGCGGCGACACCGAACGCTTCGGCCAGCTCGCCCGCTGCCTGCACCGGCACGGCCTGGCGACGACGCCGGCGGACCTGGGGTTGACCGACGAGCAGTTCGTCGAGGCGGTGCAGTTCGCGCCAGCCACCCGGCCGGACCGCTACACGATCCTCGAACACCTGGCCCTGTCGCCTACCGGGACGCGGGAGCGGCTGGCAGACTACGCCGGTGCAATCCGCGACCAGCGTGGCTGAGGCCCGTCCCACCGTCGCCGACTTCCACCGGGTGAACCGGGGCGGCGGCCTGTTCAGCGAGTCGGTCAGCCAGTGGCTCGGCGCGGTCTTCGCGCTGGTCGCCCAGCGCCTCGGGTTGCGCCCGACCGCGCTGACCCTCACCAACCTGGTGCTCGGCCTGGCCGCCTCGGTGACCGTGGTGGCGCTCGCCCCGAAGGTCGCCGCCGGTGACGTACCGGCCTGGGTGGTCGGGCTGGTCGCGCTGGTCGGCTGGCAGGTGGCGTACGCGCTGGACTGCGCGGACGGGCAGCTCGCCCGGGTGACCGGCACCGGCAGCGCGGCGGGCGCCCGGGTCGACGTGCTCTGTGACGTGGCCGCCCAGATCGCCCTGGTGGCAGCCCTGTCGGCGACCGCCGTGGCGCAGCGACCGTCCACGCCGACCTGGCTGGTCGCGGTCTTCGCCGGCACCTGGATGGTCAACCTGGTCACCTCGGTGATGCAGGCCGGCCCGAACGCCGCCAGCATGGTCACCTCGACCAGCGTGCCCGTACGCCTGGCGAAGCTGGTCCGCGACTACGGCGCGGTGATCTTCGTGGCCGGCCTGGTCCTGATCTTCGCCCCGGCGCTGACCTTCTGGGTGATCGTGGCGTTCACCGTCGTCAACGGCGGCTTTCTGCTGGCCAGCATCGCCTTCTCCGCCCGCGCCTCGCTGTAGGGAGGGGTCGCCTCAGCCGGTGCCGGGAGCCGCGACCGGCAAGCCCACCGGACCACGGCCCGGTGGTGGTCACCACGGGCGAGGGCCGCGGCGTCAGCGTGGAGCACGGCCCCTTCCGGTTCGCCTTCAACGACCTCTTCACGTTCCGCGACGGCCTGATCGCCCGCGTCGACTCCTACCTCGTCCCGCTCCCCTGACGCGCCCCGCTCTCCCCACGCCGCACGGCCCCAAGATCGCGCTCGATCGTGGAAGTAGTGGCATCGGAGCCTGGACGAGGCCACTACTTCCAGGATTCAGTGTGACCTTGGGCGGGCCCGGCGGCGCGCCGTCACCGGGAGCGCCCGTCAGCAGGCGGAACGCCGCCCTCAGGGGCGGGCGACGTCGGCGTAGATGTCGAGGAGGCGCCTGGTGACCACGTCGGGGTGGAAGGTGCGCTCATAGCGGGCCCGGGCCGCCGGGGCGAGCGCCGCGGCGCCGGCCCGGGCGACCGGCAGCGCGGCGGCCAGCGCCGACGCCTCCGGCGCCACCACCCAGCCCGCCTCGCCCGTCTCCACCCCGACCGGCAGGGCCGGGCCGGGGGCGCCGGCGGCGGGGGCCGAGGCGACCTCGGCGGGGCCGGTGCCGGCGGGCTCGCGGGGGGCGTCCGCGCCGACCAGGTACGGGATGCCGCCGAGCGCGGTGCCGAGCACCGGCCGGCCACTGGCCAGCGCCTCGATGATCACCGTGGGCAGCACGTCGTGCCAGGTCGACGTCGCCAGCACCACGGCGGAGGCGTCGATCGCGGCGCGTACCCCGGCGCGGTCGAGCTGGCCCAGGTACGTCACGTCGGCGCGCTCGGCGGCGGCCGCCTCGACCAGCGGTCGCAGCTCGCCGTCGCCGGCGACCCGCAGCTGGCCCAGCGCACCGACCGGGTGCCGCCGCCACGCCTCCAGCAGCAGGTCCAGCCCCTTCTCCGGGCTGAGCCGGGCCATGAAGAGGAAACCGTCACCGAGTGGCGCCGGGACGCCCGGGTCGGGAACGGCGTTCGGCTTGACCACGATCCGCTCGTCCGGGACGCCGTAGTCGCGCAGGTGGTCGGCGACCGCGCTGGTCAGCGCGATGAACCGGTCCACCGACTTCCAGGTGGGGCGGTGCACCGCCAGGGTGGTGGCCATCAGGGCGCTCTGCGCCCGGGAGCCCCGGTAGCAGCGGTGCACGATCGCCGGCACGCCCAGCGTCCGGCCCCGGCAGTCCTGGCAGATCACCCCGTCCCGGAAGTACAGCCCGGAGGAGCAGACCTGCCGGTAGTTGTGCACGGTCTGCACCACCGGCACGCCGTGCCGGTGCGCGGTCCGCACCACCCAGGGCGAGAGCAGCGGGTACGGGTTGTGCAGGTGCAGCACGTCCGGCCGGTGCTCGTCGAGCAGGCGGCCGAGATCCTGCTGGGCCTTCGGCGCCCAGATCGGTGAGATCGGCAGCAGCGCCTTGGCCGCCTTCGACATCGACGGGATCTCGTCGGAGCTACGCAGGAACGGCAGCACCTCCACCCCGGCCGCGGTGAGCTGGGCGATCTCCGCGTCGACGATGGTGTTCTCGCCGGACGGCTGAGCCTCCCGATACCGGTTGTGCGCCACCACGATTCTCACGGGAAAGAAGGCTACCGTTGTACGGTGCCCGAACTACCGGAGGTGGAAGCGCTCGCCGGTTACCTGCGCGAGCGGGCGGTGGGCCGGCGTGTCGAACGCCTCGAGGTCGCCGCGATCAGCGCGCTGAAGACGTACGACCCGCCGCCCGGCGCGGTGTCCGGTCGTACGGTGACCGGTGCCGGCCGGCACGGCAAGTTCCTCGACGTGATCTTCGACGGGGACCTGCACCTGCTGGTGCACCTGGCCCGGGCCGGCTGGCTGCACTATCGGGAGTCGTTCCCGTCGACCACCCCGCTGCGCCCCGGCAAGGGCCCGATCGCCGTCCGGGTCCGCCTCGACGACGGTTCCGGCTTCGACCTGACCGAGGCGGGCACCCAGAAGAAGCTCGCCGCCTACCTGGTGACCGATCCGGCCCTGGTGCCCGGGGTGGCCAAGCTGGGTCCGGACGCGCTCGCCGCCGACCTGGCCACCTTCGCCGAGCGGATCCGCAGCCGGCGCGGTCAGGTGAAGGGAGCGCTGACCGACCAGGCGGTGCTGGCCGGGGTCGGCAACGCGTACTCCGACGAGATCCTGCACACGGCGAAGCTGTCGCCGTTCGCGATCACCGACCGGCTCTCCGACGACCAGATGGCCGCGCTGCACACGGCGACCCGGCAGGTGCTCGGCGACGCGGTCGCCCGTTCGGCCGGGCAGCGGGCGGCGGAGCTGAAGGGCGAGAAGCGCTCGGGCCTGCGGGTCCATGCCCGGACCGGGCTGCCCTGTCCGGTCTGTGGCGACACGGTGCGGGAGGTCTCGTTCGCCGACTCCAGCCTCCAGTACTGCCCCACCTGCCAGACGGGTGGCAAGCCGCTCGCTGACCGTCGGTTGTCCCGACTCGTACGGTGAGTAACGACACCCTCCCGTCACGCAGAGGTATCGCCCCGCCCGGGGCGAAGCTGCCCATCCGCACCCCTGGCGGACCCACCATCCATCGGTATAGTGGCTCGGTCCCCGGCTTCCAGAAATGCGCGGAGCCGGCCGGTTCCCAGGCAGACGACGGCGTGGACGACGTCCTTCGGGACGTCGGCCCGGGCCGGGGTCGGCGTGGGAGACTGGAACGGTGGGCGACCCGTGTCCTCACGGCGAGTGAGCGGCGCGAGTCATGCGGGAGGACATGGGTGAGGTGACGACAAGCCTCCAGCGCCCGGGAACCTACACAGGCCGGAGCAAAGAAGTGCGGCACGTCGACAGCTTCGAGATCCAGCCGCCGACACCGCCGTCGCACAACGGCGTGCCCCGGTCAGCGTGGGCCCGGGCCCGTCGTCGGGTGTCCCGTTGGCACCGCCCCTACATCGCCGCGCTGCTGCTGCTCGACTTCGCGGCGGCCGCGCTGGCGAGCTACATCTCGATCCAGAGCTTCGACCAGGCGGCCTCCGGCTTCTACGGCGTCAAGGACGACCCGACCTGGTTCTACACGGTCGCGTTCCTGCTGCTGCCGCTCGGCTGGGTGGTCATCCTCTGGGGCAACCGGGCGTACGACCGGCGCTACCTGGGACTCGGCCCGGACGAGTACAAGCGGGTCATCCGGGGCGGGGTGGCGGTCGCCGCGACCGTCTCCTTCCTGGCCTTCGCCACCGTGACGCAGCTGTCCCGGTGGACGGTCGGCACAGCCCTGCTCGGGGCCCTGCTGCTGATCCTGTTCGAGCGGATGGTCGCCCGGCTGGTGCTGCACCTGCTCCGCCGGCGGGTCGGTCAGGCCGGGCACCGGATGGTGCTGGTCGGCACTTTGCCCGAGTGCCTGGACGTCTACACCGCGGTGACCCGCAACCCGGGCGCCGGGCTGGTGCCGGTGGCCATCCAGATCACCGACGGCTACGCCGCCGCCCGCGGCATGCGGACGCCCGTCCCGGTCTACGCCGGCCGGGACGTGCTCGCCCTGGTCCGCGAGGTCGGCGGGGACACCATCGCGGTCTGCGGCTCGGCCAGCGCCGAGCCGGGCGAGCTGCGCCGGCTGGCCTGGCAGTTGGAGGGCTCCGGCGTCGACCTGATCGTCGCCCCGCAGCTCACCGACATCGCCGGCCCACGGGTGCACATCCGCCCCATCGAGGGCCTGCCGCTGCTCTACGTCGAGGAGCCGACCCTGTCCGGGCCGGCGCTGCTGGCCAAGAACGTGATGGACAAGGTCGCCGCCGGGCTGGGCCTGCTGCTGCTGGTCCCGCTCTTCGTCGCCGTCGCCGTGGCGATCCGCCTCTCCGACCCGGGCCCGGTCTTCTTCCGGCAGCCCCGGGTCGGCCACGAGGGGCGTACGTTCCGGGTCTGGAAGTTCCGGACGATGTACTGCGACGCCGAGGAGCGGCTGGCCGGCCTGGTCGACCAGAACGAGACCGACGGCCTGCTGTTCAAGATGAAGCAGGACCCGCGGGTCTTCCCGGTGGGCCGCTTCCTGCGCGCCTCGTCGCTGGACGAGCTGCCCCAGCTGATCAACGTGCTCTGGGGGGAGATGTCGCTGGTCGGGCCGCGTCCGCTCCCCGCCGACGACGGTGACTTCCTGGGCGACGTGCGGCGCCGGCTGCTGGTCCGGCCCGGCATCACCGGCCTGTGGCAGGTCTCCGGCCGCTCCGACCTGTCCTGGGACGAGGCGGTCCGGCTGGATCTCTACTACGTCGACAACTGGTCGCTGGCGTACGACCTGAGCATTCTGTGGCGCACGGTGGGCGTGGTGCTGGCCCGCAAGGGCGCGTACTAGCGCTCGGGGCCGCCACCGGCCAGGATTCGCCGCATGGGTGGCAACCTCTCCGCCGTGCTCGGTGTCGTGTCGCTGGTGACCGCGCTGGCCGCCGCGCTCTGGGCCGTGCTGCGGCTGCGCGGCCGGCGGGGGATCGCCACCGCCACCCAGCGGGCCACCTACGAGGTGCTGCACACCGCCGGTCTGGCCGCCGAGCCGCTGCGCGCCGGGTTGAGCCCCACCGGGGCGGCGAAGGCCGTACGCCATCTGCGGGCCCTGGTGGGGGCGGCCGGGCTGGCGCTGACGGACCGGGACCAGCTGCTCGCCCTCGACGGAGGCGGCGCGCACCACGGCGACCAGCTGGTCGCGGCGGCCCGGCGGGCGGTGGCCAGCGGGCGGTCGACGGTGCTGCGCGAGTCGGAACTGGACTGCGACCTGGTCGACTGCCCGGTACGCGGGGCGGTGGTCGCGCCGCTGAGCGCGGAGGGCCGGGTGGTCGGGGCGCTGGTCGCGGTCGCCGACGAACGCCCCGCGCCCGGGCTGGTGCAGGCCACCCTGGAGACCGCCCACTGGGCCGGCGACCAGCTCGCCCTGGCCGAGCTGGACTCGTCCCGGGAGCGGCTGGCCCGGGCGGAGGTACGCGCGCTGCGCGCCCAGATCAGCCCGCACTTCATCTACAACGCGCTGACCGCGATCGGCTCGTTCGTCCGGACCGACCCGGACCGGGCCCGCGAGCTGATCCTGGAGTTCGCCGAGTTCACCCGGTACTCGTTCCGCTCGCACGGCGAGTTCACCACCCTCGCCGAGGAGCTGCGCTCGATCGACCGCTACCTCACCATCGAGCGGGCCCGGTTCGGCGACCGGTTGCAGGTGCGCCTGCAGATCGCCCCGGAGGTGCTGCCCGTGACCCTGCCCTTCCTCTGCCTGCAACCGTTGGTCGAGAACGCCGTCCGGCACGGGTTGTCCCGCAAGCCCGGCACCGGCATGGTGAGCATCGAGGCCCGGGACGCGGGCGCCGAATGCCACATCACGGTGGAGGACGACGGAGTGGGCATGGATCCGACCACGCTGACCGCCGGGATCGCCGAGCTGGCCGGCGCCGGCAGCGACCCCGCCGACGACCCGGGCCAGCACGTCGGTCTCTCCAACGTCGACGAGCGGCTCCGGTCGGCCTTCGGCGACCGGTTCGGCCTGGTCGTCGAGACCGGCCTCGGCTCGGGTACGAAGGTGAGCATGCGGGTGCCGAAGTTCCACCCGGGCGTACGGGCCGGATCGTGAGCGAGCGCAGCGAGCGAACGGGGTCGGCACAGTGAACGCCTCCGGTTTCCTCCGAGTGCTCGCCGTCGACGACGAGCCGCCGGCGCTGGACGAGCTGGCGTACCACCTGCGGGCCGACCCGCGGGTGGCCCGGCTGCACACCGCCGGGGACGCCACCGAGGCGCTGCGGGTGCTCCGCGACGCCGACGTGGACGTGGTCTTCCTGGACATCCGGATGCCCGGGCTGGACGGGATGGAGCTGGCCCGGGTGCTGCGCCGGTTCGCCCGGCCGCCCGCGATCGTCTTCGTCACCGCGTACGACGACGGGGCGGTGGACGCCTTCGACCTGGGCGCCACCGACTACGTCCGCAAGCCGGTACGCGCCGAACGGCTCGCCGAGTCGCTGCGCCGGGTGATCGGCTCCCGGGTGGTGCCGTCGCACCCGGCGGCGCTGGCCCGGGCGGAGGAGGACCCGACCATCCCGGTCGAGCTGGCCGGCACCACCCGGATGCTGCCCCGCTCGGCGGTGCGTTGGGTGGAGGCGCAGGGCGACTACGCCCGACTGCACACCGCCGACGGCTCACACCTGGTCCGGGTCTCCCTGGCCACGCTCGCCGAACGCTGGGCGGACGCCGGTTTCGTGCGGATCCACCGGTCCTACCTCGTGCAGTTGAAGCTGATCGCGGAGCTGCGGCTGGCCAACTCCGGCTACGTGGTGGTCATCGACGGCACCGAGCTGCCGGTGAGCCGCCGGCACACCCGCGAGCTGAAGGACAAGCTGGTCCGGGCGGCCAAACAGGACTGGAACCGCTGACCCGTCGCCGGTCAGGCGGCCGCGGCGCTCGGCACGTAGGCGTCGGCGGCGTGCAACGGCACGTAGTGGTCGAAGAAGAGGGTCCGGACCAGCTCCACCCGGCCACCCACCCCGAACGCCCGGAACAGCGCCAGCATGCCCTGCTGCGCGTCGTACGCGGAGATGCCCAGCTCCCGGGCGATCTGGCCGGTGTTGCGGCCGCGCACCACGGCGCCGAGCAGCCGCCACTGCGCGGCGGACAGCCCTCGGGCCCGGGAGACGAACTCGCTGACCTGGTGTGGCCGGATCCGCTGCACGGTGACGGCCACGTCGGTGTCCCGTTCGGCGGCATGGAAGGCCAGCCAGCGGCCGTCGTGCCGGGCCCCGGCAGCCGGGCCGACCAGGCCGGAGAGCCGTCCCCGCGCCACCGCCGCACCGACCCGGTCCAGCTCCGCGGTGTCGAGCAGCGCCCGGGCGTCGTCGCTCATGTCGAAGAGCCGGCCGTCCCGGGAGACGGTCAGCGAACCGGCCACCGGCCGGCGAGGCGGCGCGGGCGGCGGCTCGGCCACGGGCGGTCGGGCGGCCCGGCCCAACCGGGGCCGCAGCAGCCGGCCACCGCGCGGGGCCGGCGAATCGGCCGGCACCTCGACGGGCGGCTCCGGCTCGGGCTCGCCCCGAAGCAGGGTCTGCCGCAGCGCCGCTCCGAGCGGCCGGCCGGCGGGGGCGAGCTGGGCGACGTCGTCGTCGGTGAACCGGCCGCCGACCCGGTAGAGCAGCAGCGTGCCCCAGGCGCCCTCGCTGTCGTAGCAGGTCAGGCGCAGCTCGTCGGAGAATCCGCGGGGCCGCAGCACGTGCCGGAAGCGGCGGCTGGTGGCCGGATCGCCCTGGCTGACGGCGTGCAGGGTGCCGATCCGGGGCCCCTCGGCCAGCTCGGCGATCCGCAGCACGTCCTCCTGGCCGTACTCGTTGGCGAAGAGTTCCTGCTCGAAGCGCTCGTCGTCCGGACCGCCGTCGACCACACAGGACGCCCACATCAGCGTCACCGGGTCCAGCACCGCCCAGATCGCCAGGTCGAAGCCGACCGCGCCGCGCAGCAGCAGGCTGGCCTGCCGGCGCAGGTCGACGTGGTCCAGGGTGAGGTCGAGATGGTTGCCCAGCCGCGCCACGTACGGCTCACCGGACCCGACCGGCAGCCCCGCCAGCGGGTCGGTGCGGACCGCCGCCCGACCGCGGTCCGGCCCGCCACCGGCGTCCGGACCGGCGTCGTCGCCGTCAACCAGCTCCTCGGCGAGTTCCAGCGGCACCCGGATGCCTGCCGCGTGGGCCAGGGTGACCGCCACCTCGGCGCTGGCCGGCCGCTTCGCCGGCTTCTTCGCCAGGCAGCGGTGCACCAGGTCGACCACCACCGGTGGCACCCCGGGCAGCCGGGGCAGCGGCGCCGGCTCCAGATAGACATGCGCGGTGAGCATCCGGGTGGCGGTCTCGGCCGGCCACGGCGCCCGGCCGGCGAGCAGCCGGTAGAGGATCAGGGCGAGCGCGTAGACGTCACTGGCGGCGACCACCGGGTCGTCGGAGAGCCGCTCCGGCGCCAGGTAGGCAGCGGTGCCGAGCAGCTGCCCGCTGGCCTCCTCGACCTGGCCGACCGCGGCGGCGAGCCCGAAGTCGACGACCCGGGCGCCGTTGGCGGTCAGCATCACGTTGGCGGGCTTCACGTCCCGGTGCACCAGGCCCTGGGCGTGGGCGGCGGCGAGCGCGGAGGCGATCTCGGCGCAGATCCGCAGGGCCGACTCCACCGAGACCGGGCCACGCCTGAGCCGCTGGGCCAGCGTGCGCCCCGGCAACAGCTCCATCACCACGAACGGCACCGGGTCACCGGCGTCGGAGACCGACTCGCCGTAGTCGTAGACACCGCCGACGTGCGGATGGGAGAGCCGGGCCGCGGCGCGCGCCTCGGCGAGCACCCGCCGTCGGGCGACCGGGTCCTCGGCGTACTGCCCGCTGAGGACCTTCACCGCGACATCCCGGTCCAGCACCCGGTCGTGGGCCCGCCACACCACGCCCATGCCACCGGACCCGATCTGGTCGATCAGCCGGTACCGGTCCGCCAGGATCTCTTCTCCCCCCACCGGCACAGTCTGCCTGGTCCGCGACACATCGGCCCGGCGACGACCACCCCTTCCGGTGACCGATCCCCGACTCAGCGTGGGGATTTATGTTCATCACCCCCTCCAGCGGGGGACACTCCCGGCGATCGGCGTTCACCCGGTCGCCGTACGCCCGAGGAAGGGGATGCGCCGGTGCCGAAGCTGTTCACCGTGCACGCCCGGACCCGTACCCACCTGCTGGTCCGGCAGGCCGTCGCCGCCCTGCCCCAGGTGGAGCTGGTGGGCAGCAGCGGCACCGCCGGGGAGGCGGTACGGGTCCTCGGCACGCTGGCACCGGACGCGCTGACCGTCGACGTGCGGCTGCCCGACGGCGACGGGATCGACCTAGCCGTCCGGCTGCGCGACCTGCGACCGCAGCTGCGGGTGGTGCTCTTCGGGCCGGCCAGCGACACCCTGCTGCGCCGGGCGGTGGCGGCCGGGATGCCGGCGTACCTGCCGGTGCATCCGGAGGCGGGGCAGGTGGGCACCGCCCTGCGGGACTGCCTGGCGGGCCGGACCAGCTACCCGGCCCGGTTCCTGGCCGGCGCGCTGCGCCGTGATCCGCCGGCCCGGCTGAGCCCCCGGGAACGGGAGGTCGCCGCGCTGGTCGGTGACGGGGTGCCGGCCGCCGAGGTGGCGGTTCTGCTGGGGATCAGCGAGTCGGCGGTCCGGACCTACCTGGCGCGGGCCCGGGCCAAGACCGCCCACGAGGGCCGGCACGGCTGACCTGGGCGGGCTGCGGCCGCCTCAGGGGGCCAGGGCGTCGAGCATGCGGAGCAGGCCCGGGCCGAGCACCACCACGAAGAGCGCCGGGAAGATGCAGAAGATCATCGGAAAGAGGATCTTCACCGGGATCTTCTGGGCCAGCTCCTCGGCCCGCTGCCGGCGTCGCAGCCGCATCTCGGCGGCCTGCTGGCGCAGCACGCCGGCCACCGGTACGCCCAGTGTGGTGGCCTGCACGGTCGCCGACGCGAACGACTTCAGCTCGGCGACGCTGCTGCGGGCCGCCATCTCCCGCAGCGCGTCCACCCGCGGCCGGCCGATCCGCATCTCGTGCAGCACCCGGGCGAACTCGCCGACCATCGGCCCCCGGCCGTTGCGGACCACCTGCGCCAGCGCCGCCTCGAAGCCGAGCCCGGCCTCCACGGTCACCACCAGCGTCTCCAGGATGTCCGGCAGGGTGCGCCGGATCTCCTCCTGCCGTTCCTGGGCGAGGTGCGCCACCAGCAGGTCGGGGGCGAAGAACCCGACGACCGCGCCGGCCACCACCCAGACCACCACGCCGAGCGGCCCGCCGAACAGCAGCGCCAGCAGCAGACCCACCGCGGCGCCCACGAACAACAGCAGTCCCTTGTACGCGAGCAGCGCGTCCATGCCCAGCCAGCCGGGATTGCCGGCCCGGTCCAACCGGCGGCCGAGCCCGGCGAACATCCCGGCCGGGGTCAGCCGGCCACCCAGCTCACCGGCGCGCCCGAGCAGCGGACCAGGTCCGGGCGCGGGTGGCCCGTCCGGCGACCCGGCGACCCGGTAACCGCGGTCGGCGGCGGCCAGCGTCCGGGCCACCGCGCCACGTTCCCGGGCGGCGAAGAGGCCGACCAGGGCGGCGACCAGGGCAAGGAACATCGCGCCCAGCCCCACCAGCAGCATCGGGTCCACGCGCTACACCTCGACCTTCACCCAGCGGGACATCCAGAACGCCCCGACCAGCATCAGCACGGCGGCCCCGACGAGCATGACCAGCCCGGCGGGGGTGGTCCAGAGCGGGCTCAGGTACTCCCGCCGGACCAGCAGCATCCAGCCGGCCAGCACGATCGGCAACGCCACCAGGATGTACGCGGACAGCCGCCCCTCCGCCGACAGCGCCCGTACGTGCCGACGCAGCCGGTCCCGTTCCCGCAGCGTCTCCACCGTGGTCTCCAGCACCTCGGCCAGGTTGCCGCCGGTGTCCCGCTGGATCCGCACCGCCATCACCACCCACGCCAGGTCGTCGTTGCCCACCCGGGCCGCCGCCCGGTCCAGCGCGTCGTCCAGGTCGGAGCCGAGCCGGACCTCCGCCATCGCCCGACCCAGCTCGACGGTGAGCGGGCCGGGCGCGGAGTCCCGGACCACCCCGTCGATCGACTGGGCCAGCGAGAAGCCGGACCGCAGCGACCCGACGACCAGGTGCAGGGCGTCGGGGAGCTGGTCGGCGAAGGAGCGGCGGCGACGATCCTCGCGGAGCCGGCGGTACAGCAGGGTGCCGAGCCAGCCCAGCAGCGCCCCGGCCAGCGCACCGAGGAAGCCCGCGAGCAGCCCGAGGAGCACCGCGCCGAGGACCACGACGGTGCCGCGTACGGCGGTCCACTCGGCGGGCCGGATGGTCATCCCGGCGCGGTCCAGCCGCTGGGCGATCCGTTCCTCCCGGCCGCCGCCGCGGACCACCCGCTCGGAGAGGCCCAGCACGGCGTGGGTGAGGCCGTTCTCCGGTCGGGCCGGCTCCCCGCCGTCCGCGCGTGGGCCCCGGGTCGCCGGCCGGAACCGCTCGACCTGCTCGATCCGGCCGCGCCGCACCGACCTGCCCGTCCCGGTCACGGTCAGCAGCACCGCCAGCAGCAGGGCGACGAAGATCAGCACGGCGAGCAGGGTGGGTCGCGGCACCGGCAGGCCGGCCAGGGTCGGGGCGGCGGACGTGGTGTCCGGTGCGGCGGCGAAGCGTACCGGCACCTCGGTGCGGGCACCGGCGGCGGTGACGGTCAACGCCGCCGTCGTACCGGCCAGTTCGGGCGGGACGGTGACCGTGACGACCACCCGCCGGGGGTATCCGGTGGCCACGGCCCGCAGCGCCCCGCTCAGCCCGGCGGCCCCGTCGACCGTACGCACGGCGCCACCCGACCCGCGGGCCATCCCGCCCAGCGGCGTGCCGGCCGGGTCACCCCCGAGGGCGACCAGGTCGACCGGGGAACCGGGCGGTACGGCGACCGGCCCGGCCGCTGCGACCTGCCGGCCGCCCGCCACCACCAGCAGCCGGCTGCCCGGCCCACCCGGCCCGAGCGCCACCGCGGCCCGCAGCCCGGCTCCGAGCGCGTCCCCGCCACCGGCCCGTAGGCCGGAGACGGCGGTCCGCAGCGCGGTCCGGTCCCGGGTCGGACGCAGCACCACGGCAGGCTCGCCACCGGTGGTGACCAGCCCGACGGCCACGTCGGCGGGGACGGCGTCGGCCAGGGCGAGCAGCCCCGATCGGGTGGCCCGCATCGGCGCGCCCGCCATGCCGGCGGCGGTGTCGACCACCACGACCGTGGAGCGGTCGGCCGCCTCGGCGGGCCCGACGGTGGCGGGCAGCAGCCAGCCGTCCCGGGTGACGGTGATCCGGTTCGCGACCGCCTCGGGCACGTCGGCCAGGAGGCGCACCTCACCGGGCTTCACCTCGGCGACGGTCACCGGCAGCGCGTCGGCCCGGGCGGGGGCCGCCGGGAGGAGCAGCACGCCGAGCAGGACGGCCAGGACCGCGCCGGTCCGACGGGTCACCACGGTCGGCCGCCGAACATCCCGGGGGGCAGCGGCACGCCGGCGTCGGCGAGGGTGTCGAGCAGCCTCGGGCGCAGCCCGGTCCAGCGTTGCGTCCCCTGGTGCCGGCCGTTCTCGTCCTGCCCGGCCCGGTGGTCGAAGACGAAGAGGTCCTGCATGGTGACCACGTCACCCTCCATGCCGAGCACCTCGGTCACGTGGGTGACCCGCCGGGTGCCGTCCCGCAACCGGCTCTGGTGCACGATCACGTCGACGGCGGAGGCGACCTGTTCCCGGATCGCCCGGACCGGCAGCTCCAGGCCGGCCATCAGCGACATGGTCTCCAGCCGGGCGATCGAGTCGCGAGGGCTGTTGGCGTGCACAGTGGTGAGGGACCCGTTGTGGCCGGTGTTCATCGCCTGGAGCAGGTCCAGGGCGGCGCCGTCGCGCACCTCGCCGATGACGATCCGGTCGGGGCGCATCCGCAGCGCGTTGCGGACCAGGTCCCGGACGGTGATCTCGCCCCGGCCCTCGATGTTCGGCGGCCGGGACTCCAGCCGCAGCACGTGGTTCTGCCGCAGCTGGAGCTCCGCCGCGTCCTCGATGGTGACGATCCGCTCGTCCGGCGGCAGGAAGCCGGAGAGCACGTTCAGCGTGGTGGTCTTGCCGGATCCGGTGCCGCCGCTGATCAGCACGTCCAGCCGGCCGCGTACGCAGGCGTGCAGGAACTGCGCGATCTCCGGGGTGAAGGTGCCGAAGCCGATCAGGTCGTCGACGGTGAGCGCCTCGCGGGCGAACTTGCGGATGGTCAGCATCGACCCGTCCAGCGCGACCGGCGGCAGGACCACGTTGACCCGGCTGCCGTCGGGGAGCCGGGCATCCACCATCGGGCTGGACTCGTCGACCCGGCGGCCCACCCGGGAGACGATCCGGTCGATCACCCGGCGCAGGTGGTGCTCGTCCACGAAGGTCGCATCGACCTGCTGGATCCGGCCGAAGCGTTCCACGAAGATCTGGTCCGGGCCGTTGACCATGATCTCGGTGACGTCCGGGTCGCGCAGCAGCGGCTCGACCGGTCCGTGGCCGAGGATCTCGTCGAGCAGCTCGGCGGCGATCCGGGCCGGGTCGGCGACGGCCAGCGGGGAGTCGTTGCGGGCCAGCACGTCGGCGATCGTGTCCCGCACCTTCTGTTCCAGGACGGCGTCGGCGGTGCGGTTGTCGTACAGCTGGGGGCCGAGGATGTCGAGCAGCTCCCGGTGGACGCGCAGCCGCAGCGCCGCGGCGCCGGAGCCACCGGCGAGCGGGACGGTGATCGCGCCGGAGGTCCGACCGACCCGGCCGCTGTCGCCGGCCTGCCGCTGCGCCAGCCGGTCGGAGAGGCTCATCGGTTGACCGCCCGGCCGAGCCGGTCGCGCAGCCCGCGCCCGCCGCGGGCGGGACGGGACTGGTCGGCGATCTGCTGCTGGGCCAGCTCCCGCACGGCCCGGCTCACCGGGTGGGTCGGTTTGTCCAGCACGATGGGCACTCCGCGGTTGATCGAGATGGGCACGTCGCGACTCGACGGGATGTGCGCGGCGGTCGGCGTACGCAGCACCCGGTCCACGTCGGCGGCGGTCAGCCCGACCCGGGCGTCGCTGCGGTTGAGCACCACCAGCCGGGCCTCCTGGCGCAGGCCGAGCAGGTCGAGCATGTCCATGGCGACCCGCAGGTTCTTCAACGCGGGCACGTCGGGCGTGGCGACCAGCACCTGCACGTCGGAGACGTCGAGCGCGGCGAGCACCGCCTCGGAGAAGGCCGGGGGCGTGTCCACCACGACGTAGTCGAACATCGTGCGGACCGCGGCCAGCAACTGACTCGCCAGCTCCCGGCCGATCCGCTCGGCGTCGGTGGGGCTGACCGGCGCGAGCAGCGTCTGCACCCCCGCCTTGTAGGGGGTGAGCAGTGCCCGGACCAGCGTGTCGTCGACGTGTTCGGCGTTCAGCGCGTCGCCGATGCCGCGCTCCGGCACCAGCTGGAGCATGATCCCCACGTCGCCGAAGGCGAGGTCCAGGTCGACCAGGCAGACGGTGTGCCGGCCGCCGTCGGCCAGCGCCACCGCGAGGTTGGTGGCGAGGGTGGACTTGCCGCAACCGCCCTTGGCCGAGAAGACGGTCACCACCCGGGCCACCGGCTCGTCCGCCTGGTCCGCCGGGACCGCGCCGCGCAGGCGTCGGGACACCTCCCGCGACCGGGCGCAGGCGGCCCGCACGGCCGCGGTGTCCCGAGCGTCTACCACGTCGCGTACGCCGGCGCGCAGCGCCCGCCCCAGGGTGTCCACGTCCAGTTGCTCGCGCAACAGCAGTACGCCCAGCGCCGGTCGGGTGAGCCGGTGCCGGTCGGCGAACTCGAGCGCGGTCCGGGCGTCGGTGCCGGGACCGAAGAGCAGCAGCGGCTCGACGTGCTGGTCGGCCAGGATCCGCTCGGCGTCCTCCAGCCGGCTGACGGTGAGCACGCCGGGGCCGAGCTGGGCGGCGAGGTGGCCGCTCCAGCGGCGGTCGGGTTCGAAGAGGATGGTCATCGCCGGCTACCGGAACAGGGTGCGGTTGTCGACCCCGGTGTCGGCGTCGACGTCGGAGTTGGCGCCCAGCAGGCCGATGTTCAGCTCCCCGCCGAGGGCGACCGCGTGGGCCAGCCGCTCGGCGTCGACCTGGTTCAGCCCGAAGGTCACCGACAGCTCGTCGTTGGCGCCGCCGGGGACCGGCCCACCGACCCCGGCGGCGGTCTCGGTCGGGGCCGGACCCACCGAGATCACCTCGACGTCGGTCATCAGCAGCCGGGTGACGCTGTTGACGGTGCGTCCCTTCTCCAGCCCGGCCCCGGACACCACGTCCCGCTTGTCGGGGTCCGCCGGGGTGTACGTGTAGAAGATGGCGACCCGGGTGCCGGCCTTCACCGTCGCCGGGCCGAACACGGTGGACCGGACCCGGGCGGTGATGGCGAGCTGGCCGTCGGGGATGGCCAGCCCGGTGCCGTCGCCGACGGCAGTGCCGAACATGACCCGCAGCAGCAGCTGGCCGCGCTGCACGGCGGCGGTGGTGACCAGGGTGTCCAGGTCGCCGCCGACCCGGTCGAGCACCCCGTCGGGCAGGGTCTCCACCGGCATCCGGACCTGCCGTAGGTAGCCCTTGTCGCGCAGATCCCGGCCGGAGGTGCCGGCCGGGATCTGCTTGTCGGCGACGAGCACCGTGCGGGCCTGCTTGCCCTCGATGGCCCGGGCGTCGGCGGTCCGCAGGTAGAGCATGATCGCGCCGGTGCCCACGGCCGCCAGCACGATCGAGATCAGCACCGGGATGATGCGTCGGG
The DNA here is from genome assembly GCF_900090305.1 of Micromonospora siamensis. Taxonomy (NCBI): domain Bacteria; kingdom Bacillati; phylum Actinomycetota; class Actinomycetes; order Micromonosporales; family Micromonosporaceae; genus Micromonospora; species Micromonospora siamensis. The sequence goes on from NZ_LT607751.1 coordinate 494,859, forward strand.
TCATGGTGTGGTGCTCCCCTGCCGTTTCTTGGTTGCTGGCTCAGCCGACGGGCGTGACGATCCGGGCCCCCAGGTCCGGGCCGCCGACCACCCCGCCGCCGGGCACGATGGTGCGGGTGAAGTAGCCGGAGACGCAGGTCGTGGCGGCACCGGCGCAGGCCGGGCCGGTGTCGATCCCGGGCAGCCGCCAGCCGGTGACCACGAACGCCGCCACGCCGGACACGGTGTACTCGGCGCTGCCGCCGCTGCCGGTGACCGCGCCGAAGACCGGCACGAGAACCGGCCGACCGGACCGGGCCAGCGCGTCGAGGTCGGCGTTCCGGCACTCGTTGGGCACGCTGTCGCCGGTGTTGACGTCGTAGTCGCGGCCCACCGCGACGGTCAGCCGGCAACCTGGCGCCGCATCGGTCAGCCAGCGAAAGCCGCCCGGGCCGCCGCCCGTGCCGCCGCCCGGCGCGCAGGTCGTCGAGGCCGTCTCGTCGTACACCGGGAAGGAGCGCCCGACGCCGTCCGGTGTGCGGCCGTACCGGTTCCAGTCGCAGGCGGAGAGCGCGAGCGGCAGGACGGTCGCCCGCGCCGGGGCGCCCCAGGCCGCCCGGGCGCAGGTGCTCACGCGTACGCCGTCGAACTCGTCCAGCACCGCCTGGGCGAAGACCGGCGGCAGCACGGTGGTGCCGTCCCGCTGGCGGGTGCCGGTGTGCACCTCGACGTACGGGCCGGTCGCGGGGGCGGCCCGGACGCAGTCGGTCAGCGAGCCGGTCGGCGCCGGACAGTCGCCCAGCCCGACGCGAGGCCCGCAGACCTCGGCGGCGGCGACCCCGTCGTTCGCGTTCCGCCCGGCGTACCCCTCGGCGAGGCTGTCGGCGGGCACCGAGGCGCAGCCGTCCGGGGCGACCGCGCAGCGCTGCGCGACCCGGACGGCGGCGGCGTCGGCACCGCCCTGGAGCTGCGCCCGCTCGACGTAGAGGTTGCCCACGTCGACGACCAGCGCCGCCAGCCCGAGCAGGACGCCTGAGCCGAGCAGCAGCGCCACGATCACCGCGACCCCGCCCCGGTCCGCTGCCCTTCGCGGTCGGCGGCCTTCGGGCCTGCTCACTGGCACGGCATGACTCCCCGGCCGGTGAGGGTCACCGCGCCGTCGAAGCCCGCGCCGAGCAGGCCCACCGGAGTGACGAAGGTGAACCGGTGGGTGACGGTCACCTCCGCGTCCCGGGTGAGGTCCGGGCCGGAGCAGCGCTGGTTCAGGGCGACCTGCACGTCGTCACCGGCGACGAGCCGGGCGCGCGGGGTCGGGTCGCCGCCGAACGAGGCCACCCGGGCGCCTTCGCGGGCCGCCTCGGTGACGGTGACCTGCTGGTTGAGCAGCCGTCCGAAGTCGATGATCCCGAAGACGAGCAGGAGGAGCAGGGGCAGCACCAGCGCCATCTCGACGGCCGCCGCCCCTCGATCGGCCGGCCGGCCGACGGGACGAGCCGGTTCCGGCACTCTCCCGGATCCGGATCGACCGAAGGTCACTAGCAGTTCGCCTGGCGGGTGATCTGACGACAGGCCTCCGCGAGCCGGCCCTGGATGCTGCCACCGATGGTGAAGTAGAGGCCGACCATGACCCCGACGACCACGGCAAGGATCAGGGCGTACTCGACGGCGCTGGCACCACGGTCGCGCGTCTGCTGCCAGGCCATGACGCGGTGGATGAACTCAAGCATCGCGAAAGCTCCAAGGGGGATGCGCGTCGTCGTGACCGCGTGGAGGTGGTTGACGTGCAACATGGAACGAGACGAGTTTTCATGCAGGTGGGGTGGGGTGTCAATCCCATCTGTGGGACCGGAGGGCCCAGCCGATTTCCGTTTTCCACTACGTCTAAACGCGCCGAGCGGCCGATTTGGATTTCAGCCGTTCGGACTATCGCCCTCCGGCGATGACCACCGCCGCCAGTGCACCCGCGAGCATCGCCGGCCCGTACGGCACCAGCGTCTTCCGGCCGGCCCGGCGCAGCAGCACGAGGCCGAGGACCAGGGGCAGGTTCAGCAGCGGGGCGAGCACTACCCCGGCCGCCGCCGGGAACCAACCCAGCCAGCCGAGGTGCAGCCCGAGCACGGCGCCGAGCTTGACGTCGCCGAAGCCGAGCTGGGAGCGGGGCAGCAGCGCGAGTGCGAGGTAGCCGACGGTGGAGCCGAGCGCGGCGATGCCGGCGCGCAGCAGGGTCGCGCCGTCGCGCTCCGACAGCGCCGCCAGACCCAGCAGCGCCACCCCGCCGAGGAACGCCGCGCCGACCAGCGGATCAGGCAGGCGCAGCACGGCGAGGTCGACCAGGGCGAGCGGCACGGCGAGGGCGCCGAGCAGCAGGAAGGCCGGCAGCTCCGGGGCCGGCCCGACCGCGACGGCGAGGAGCACGAGCACGGCCGCGGTGAGCGGCACGGTGACCCACCACCCGGGGCGCGGACGCCGACCGCAGGCCGGGCAGGCCCCGGAGGCCCGCCACCAGTGCGTACGCGTCGCGTCGCAGTTCGGGCAGGCGGTGCGCCAGGGCGGCTGCGGGGTGCCGTCGGGCCACTCGACCGCGTACCGCTCGACCAGGCCGGGCAGGAGCAGGCCCCAGGCCGCTCCGGCGAGTGCGACGGCGGCGAGGAGGGGGAGCGGCACCGCCGAATGGTAGACCGGCGGGAATACCCGAAGCTTCCCGTACACTGTACGGTAGAGGGTACGACTAGGGAGGCCGCCGTGACCGCACCGTTCGACGCCGGAACCGAGTTCGACCGTCAGGTCGCCACACTGATCGAAAAGGGCTACCCGGAGCTGGCCGGGCTGAGCACCGACGAGTTCGCCGAGCTGGTGACGCCACTGCGCGTGACCGCGCTGGACCGGGCCGCCGCGCTGCCGGCCCCCACCCCGGACCGGGTGCCGTTCGTGCTGGTGGTGACCCGGGAGCTGATCGGCGTCGACGAGCGCCTGGCCCGCACCGCGCTGGTCGGCAAGCGCAACCCGAAGCCCGGCGTCCGGGACAAGAACTTCCCCGACAAGGACCTGCCGACCTTCGACCCGATCAAGGAGCTGGAGGTGCCGGCCGGGCCGGCGTACCTGCTCTTCGAGGTGGATCGCGGCGCGGACCTGGTCAACCTCGCGCCGGCCGCCGCGGTGGAGGCGCTGGCCGCGCGGGACGGGCTGCCGATCAGCATCGACGAGGGCATCGCCCTGGTCACCCAGCACCCGGAGGTCCTGGAGAAGAACAAGTGCTTCTCCCTGGTCGGGTCGCGCTGCGGTGACCGGCGGGTGCCTGCGCTCTGGATCAGCCAGAACGCGCCCAAGCTCGGCTGGTGCTGGTACGGCAACCCGCACACCTGGCTCGGCTCCGCCTCCGCCCACCCCGTCCGCACCGGCCTGAGCTGAGCCGAACACTTCGGGGAAGTTGCCGCCTCGACACCGAGTCAGGCAGCAACTTCCCCGGAGCTGCCTGATCGGTCAGAAGATTTCGCTGAGCGGCAGCTCCAGCGGGAAGGGTGTTTCACTGTGCCAGGGCTCGGTGCCGGTCACCACGGCCGCCTCCCGGTAGACGCCGCCGACGTTGCGCAGCACGGTGAGGCTCTGCTTACGCGGCTCGACCAGCCAGTACGTCGGGATGTCGGCAACGGCGTACTCGTGGCGCTTCAGCACCAGGTCGCGGCCCGCGTTGCCGGGCGGGACGACCTCCACCACCAGCAGCACGTCGGCCGGGTCGAGCGCCGGGCCGCCGCGATCCAGCGCCTCCTCCCGGGCCACGAAGAGGTCGGGGACGAAGTACGAGGAGCGCTTCGCACTGACCCCGATGTCCTGCCCGACGAGGAGGCCGGCCGGGGCCTGCCGGTCCAGCAGTCGACGGAGGCGGTTGGCGACCGCGCCGTGGAAGACGTCCGCGTGGGGGGACACCAACAGACTCCCGTCGAAGATCTCGTAGTCCTGGCCGTCGTCGGGGAGATCCGGCAGGTCGTCGACCGTCCAGGCGGCTCCCCGGTCGGGCCGGGCGGGGCTCGTCACCGTCACACCTCCTCTCTACCGGACCACCCTGACACTCACACCGGTCGTCCACAACGAAGCTCACCGACCAGCGCCGTCCACCGGGTTGTCCACAGGTGTGGCGGGTTCTCCACAGGTTGTTCACAACGTGCGCCCCCGATCTCCACGGCCGCTGCCTACAGTTCCGAGCCATGAGGGAACGCCGGGTACTGGTCGTCGAGGACGAGCGGACCATCGCCGAGTCGGTCGCCGCCCGCCTGCGCGCCGAGGGTTTCACCGTGGACATCGCCGGTGACGGCCCGTCGGCCGTCGAGCGGTTCCGCAGCGGCCGGCCCGACCTCGTCGTACTCGATGTGATGCTGCCGGGGTTCGACGGCCTGGAGGTGTGCCGGCGGATCCAGGCCGAGCGACCGGTGCCGGTGCTCATGCTGACCGCGCGGGACGACGAGACCGACCTGCTGGTGGGGCTGGCGGTGGGTGCCGACGACTACCTGACCAAGCCGTTCTCGATGCGGGAGCTGGCCGCCCGGGTGCACGTGCTGCTGCGCCGGATGGACCGGGCCTCGGCCGGTGAGCAGCCCGCGCTGCGGCTCGGCGACATCGAGATCAGCGAGGCCGAGCGGCGGGTCCGCCGCGGCGGTGCCGAGGTGCATCTGACCCCCACCGAGTTCGACCTGCTGGTGCACCTGGCCCGCCGGCCGCGGACCGTGTTGCCCCGGGAACGCCTGCTCGCGGACGTGTGGGGCTGGGCCGACGGCTCGGGCACCCGCACGGTGGACAGCCACGTCAAGGCGTTGCGCCGCAAGCTGGGGCCGGACCTGATCCGCACGGTGCACGGCGTCGGGTACGCGCTGGAGGTGCCGGCGTGACCCGGGTGACCAGGGCTGTCGCGGTGACGGACTGGCTGGACCGGGTGCTGCCCCGGCCGCTGGACCCGGTCCGCTCGATCAAGGCGAAGCTCGGCTTCCTGCTGGTCGCCTCCGGCACCACCGGGCTGGCGTACTTCTGGTGGGTGATCGGCTGGGTGCCGCCGATGACGTCCGTGACGGCGATCGGCCTGGCGCTGTTCACGTCCCAGGTGCTGGCGCACGGGATGACCTCGCCGCTGCGGGAGATGACCGCCGCCGCCGGGGCGATGGCCCGGGGCGACTACACCCGGCGGGTCCGGGCCACCTCCCGGGACGAGGTGGGTGAGCTGGCGCTCGCGTTCAACAAGATGGCCGAGGACCTGGCCGCGGCCGACCAGCGGCGGCGCGAGCTGATCGCGAACGTCTCGCACGAGTTGCGTACGCCGATCACCGCCCTGCAGGGCGTGCTGGAGAACATGGTCGACGGGGTGGCGGCCCCGGAGCCGGCGGCGCTGCGTACCGCGCTCGGCCAGACCGAACGGCTCGGGCACCTGGTGGCCGACCTGCTCGACCTGTCCCGGTTGGACGCCGGGGTGGTGCCGTTGCGCCGGGCCCGGATCGACGTCGCGGACTTCCTCGACGAGGCGATCGGGCACGCGGCGGCGGCCGCCGCCGGGGCCGGCCGGGAGGTCCGGTTCCGGCTGGAGCCGCTGCCGGGACCGCTGGCCGTCTCCGCCGATCCGGACCGGTTGCACCAGGTCTTCGCCAACCTGCTGGACAACGCGGCCCGGCACAGTCCCCGGGGCGGCGCCGTGCTGGTAACCGCCGAGGAGCGGGCCGGGCAGCTGCACTTCGAGGTGAGCGACGAGGGCGAGGGGATCCCGGTCGCCGACCGTCCCCGGGTCTTCGAACGGTTCACCCGCGGCGACCGCTCCGGCGGCGGCGGCACCGGCCTCGGCCTGGCCATCGCCCGTTGGGTCGTGGAGCTGCACGGCGGCACCATCCGGGTACGCGAACCCGCCACGCCGGCCGGCGACGGGCGCGGCGGCTGCCGGATCCAGGTGTCGCTCCCCCTCACCACCGTCGGAACGGGAGAAGCCGCATGACCACTCCGCCCCAGCCCGCCTCCGGCGAGCCGTCGCCGCACCGACCCGTGCCGCAGCCGGCGACGAGCGGCGCCCCATCGGTGCCGGCGACCGCCGGGCCGGGCGCCCCGCCGCCACCGGCGGGACCACCCGCGTGGCCCGCCCTGGGACCGTCGGCGACGCCGGCACCGGGCCCGGCGGGACCGCCCGCGTCGGCCGCACCGGGCCGGCCGGGACCACCGGGTACGCCGGCCCTGCCGCGACCGGTCCCGCTCCCGCCGTCGGAGTGGCAGCTCCGCTGGCCGGGCCCGACCGCTCCAGCGCCTCCGAAGGTGCTCGCCGCGGTGGGCGTCGCCGCCCTGGTGGCGGCGGTGGCGGTGCCCCTGGACCGGCCCGGGCTGGGCTGGCCGGTGGCCGGCCTCGCGGCGACGACCGCCCTGGTCACGGCCACCATGCGTCGTGGCGACGGGTCTGCGGCACCCGGCGGTGGGCTCGCCGGCCGGCCGGCTGATCCCGCGCCGGGCACGACCGACACCGGCGGGGTGGCGAAGGACACCGCCCGTCCCGGCGCCACGGGGGCGCCGGGACGGGCGGACCAACCGCTGACCGGCCGGGCCGCGCGGGGTGCCTGGGCGGTGGCCGCGCTCGCGCTGCTCGCGGTGGGGGCGGTACGCGACGCCGGCTGGCTCGTCGTGCTCTGCCTGCTGGCCGCCGCGCCGGTCGCGGCCCTGGCGGTGGCCGGCGGGCGGACCGGACGCGGCATGCTCACCGCCGTCCGCATGTCGGCGGTGGCCCCGGCCCGGTCCCTGCCCTGGGCCCGCCGGTCGATGTCGGCGGCGAACGCGGGGGCGACCGTCGGCCGCTCGCTGGTCAGCGTGGCGGTGTCGATCGCCCTGCTGGTCGTGTTCGGGTTGCTCTTCTCCTCCGCCGACGCCGTCTTCGCCGGCCTGGTCACCGACCTGGTGCCGGCGGGCTCCCCGCCGGACCTGCTGGGCTGGGGAGTTCGCCTGCTGGTGGCGGGGCCGCTGCTGCTCGGCGGGGCGTACCTGCTGGCCGCGCCGCCGCGCCTTGCCGACCTGCGGTTCGCGCCGGGCCGGCCGGTCCGGCGGCGGGAGTGGGTGCTGCCGTTGGCGCTGCTCGACGCGCTCTTCGCGGTGTTCGTGCTGGTGCAGCTCACCGTGCTGTTCGGCGGCTCCGATCACGTGCTGCGCACCGGCGGGCTGACCTACGCCGAGTACGCCCGGAGCGGTTTCTGGCAGCTCCTCGCCGTCTCCGGGCTCACCCTGCTGGTGATCGGCGGCGCCGCCCGCTGGGCGCCCCGGACCACCCGCGCCGACCGGCTCCTGATCCGCGTCCTGCTCGGCGCGCTCACCGCGCTCAGCCTGGTGGTGGTCGCCTCAGCGCTCTACCGGGTGCGGGTCTACACCGACGCGTACGGGGCGACCCGGCTGCGGCTCTTCGTGGCGACGGTCGAGTGCTGCCTCGGCCTGCTCTTCGGCTACGTCGGGGTGGCCGTGCTGCGGCTGCGGGCCGGCTGGCTGCCCGCCCTGGCCGCCGGTACGGCGGTGGCCGCCCTGCTCACCCTGGCCGTGCTGAACCCGGACCGGTTGATCGCCGAGCAGAACGTCGACCGGTACCTGCGTTCCGGCCGGCTGGACGCGGGTTACCTGGCCGGGCTCTCCGCCGACGCGGCGCCGGCCCTGGCCCGGCTGCCCGAGCCGCAGCGTTCCTGCGCGCTGGACGGCATCCGGGACCGGTTGGTGACCGAGGACGACTGGCGGACCGTGAACCTGGGCCGGGCGCGGGCGCGGCAGTTGCTGGACGCCCACCCGATTCTCACCGCCGGCCTCACCTGCCCGTGGCCGCAGCGCTGGTGACCGGCCCGCCCTTGACAATCCCGTTGATCGGGCGAGACTGCCGGGGTGGCGGTACCTGACGAGCCGGGCGCGCCGGGGCGGGACGGCACCGTCCCGGCCGCGCCGGTGCCCGGGCCCCGGCCACCGGTCCCGACACCGGCCGGACGGGCCCGGATCGTGCTCGCCGAGGTACGCCGGGACAGCCGGGCCGACCGGACCCGCAGCGAGCTGACCCAGCAGACCCGGATCGGGGAGACCCTGGTCAGCGGCCTGGTACGCGCGCAGCTGACGTTGGCGCTGCGCCTGTCGGCGGTGGTGCTGATCGCGCTGGGCGGGCTGCCCTGGCTCTTCGCGATCGCGCCGAGCCTGGGGCGTACGACGGTGTTCGGGGTGAACCTGCCGTGGCTGCTGCTCGGGGTCTTCTCCTTCCCGTTCCTGATCGTGGTCGGTTGGGCGTACGTGCGGCTGGCCGAACGCAACGAGCAGGACTTCACCGACCTGGTCCAGCGGCCGGAGCGCTGAGGTGGGCAACGGCTACGTGGTGCCGGCGATCGTCGCGGTCACCCTGGTCACCCTGGGCATCGGTTTCTACGGGTTGCGGCTGGCCCGGACCACCTCCGACTTCCTGGTGGCGTCCCGGGCGGTCAGCCCGACCTGGAACGCGGCGGCGATCGGCGGGGAATATCTGTCGGCGGCCAGCTTCCTCGGGGTCGCCGGGTTGATCCTCAAGTACGGCGTGGACGTGCTCTGGTATCCGGTCGGCTTCGCCGCCGGCTATCTGGCGCTGCTGCTCTTCGTGGCCGCGCCGCTGCGCCGCTCGGGGGCGTTCACCCTGCCCGACTTCTGCGAGCTGCGGCTCGGCTCGCGCCGGCTGCGTACCCTGGCCACCGCCTTCGTGATCTTCATCGGCTGGCTCTACCTGGTGCCGCAGCTGCAGGGGGCGGGGCTGACCCTGGCCACGGTGGCCGGCTCGCCGTACCCGGTGGGCGCCCTGCTGGTCGCGGCCGTGGTGACCGCGAACGTGGCGCTGGGCGGGATGCGGGCGATCACCTTCGTCCAGGCTTTTCAGTACTGGCTGAAGCTGACCGCGCTGGCCGTACCCGCGATCTTCCTGGCGTTGCAGTGGCAGGCCGACGCCCGCCCGGCGGTGGCCCCGCCCGACGGGCCGACGTTCCGGACCGCGACCACCGTCGTGGTCGAGCACCGCGCGACCCTCACCCTCGGAGACGGCGACGTCCGGGAGGTACGCCCCGGTGACCGCCTCGACTTCGCCGCCGGTGACCCGGTGCCGGCGGTCTCCGGCACCGCCACCGCCGCCACCGACTGGCTGCTGCCGGACACCGCCGGGGACGACGACCGGGGACTGTTCGGCACGTACTCCCTGATCCTGGCCACCTTCCTGGGCACCATGGGGTTGCCGCACGTGCTGGTCCGCTTCTACACCAACCCGGACGGCGCGGCGGCCCGGCGGACCACCCTGGTGGTGCTGGCCCTGGTCGGCGTCTTCTATCTGCTGCCCACCATCTACGGCGTGCTGGGCCGGATCTACACCCCGCAACTGCTGGTCAGCGGCCAGACCGACGCGGTGGTGGTGCTGCTGCCCGGCGCGGCGCTCGGCGACGGGCCGGCCGGTCGGCTGCTCGCCGCGCTGGTCGCCGCCGGGGCGTTCGCCGCCTTCCTCTCCACCTCCTCCGGGCTGCTCACCAGCGTCGCCGGGGTGATCTCCACGGACGTGCTGGGTCGCGGCTCGGTACGCGGCTTCCGGCTGGCCACGGTGATCGCCGGCGGGGTGCCGACGATCCTCGCGTTGAACGTCTCCGGCCTGGACGTCTCCCAGGTGGTCGGGCTGGCCTTCGCGGTGGCCGCGTCGAGCTTCTGCCCGCTGCTGGTGCTGGGCATCTGGTGGCGCGGCCTGACCGACCTGGGCGCGGCGGCCGGGGTGCTGGTGGGCGGCGGCGCGGCGATCAGCTCGGTGCTGGTCACCGTGCTCGGGCCGCCACTGTCCGGCTGGCCGGCCACGCTGACCGCGCAGCCGGCGGCGTGGACGGTGCCGCTGGCGTTCACGGTGATGGTGGCGGTGTCGGTGGCGTCCCGACGGCGGGCGCCGGCCGACGTGGGCGCGACGATGCTCCGCCTGCACGCCCCGGACACCCTCCGGCTGTAGCGCCCGGCTACGCCTCCAGGACGACGGTGGGTCATCCTGCGGCGGGAGGGTGGCGTGGCGGCGGCCGGATACGGTCGGGCCATGACCGATCAGCACCCGGCGCTCGTCCTGCGCGGCCTGGCCAAGCGGTTCGACCAGAAGGTCGCCGTCAACGGGGTCGACCTGGACGTGCCGGCCGGCTCCTTCTACGGGCTGCTCGGCCCGAACGGCGCGGGCAAGACCACCACCCTGTCCATGGCGGTCGGCCTGCTCCGGCCGGACTTCGGGCGGGCCTGGGTGCTCGGGCAGGACGTGTGGGGGGACCCGGTGCGGGCCAAGGCGCTGCTCGGCGTGATGCCCGACGGCGTACGCCTCTTCGACCGGCTCAGCGGCGCGGAGCTGCTGGCGTACCACGGTCTGCTGCGCGGCATGGACCCGGCGGTGGTGGACCGGCGGGCGGCGGAGCTGCTCGACGTGCTGGCCCTCACCGACGCCGGCCGGACGCTGGTGGTGGACTACTCGGCCGGCATGAAGAAGAAGATCGGCCTGGCCTGCGCGCTGCTGCACGGTCCCCGGCTGCTGGTGCTGGACGAGCCGTTCGAGGCGGTCGACCCGGTCTCCGCCGCGCTGATCCGCGACATCCTGCACCGCTACGTCGTCGGCGGCGGCACAGTGGTCTTCTCCAGCCACGTCATGGAGGTGGTGGAGCGGCTCTGCTCGCACGTGGCGATCCTCGCCGACGGCGTGATCAAGCGGGTCGGCACCCTCGACCAGGTACGCGGTGACCGCTCACTGGAGCAGGTCTTCGTGGAGGTGGTCGGCGGCCGGACCGCCACCGGCGAGGAGCTGGCGTGGCTGTCGAACTGAGCCCGGCCCGGCGGGTGTCGGCCTGGCACTTCGTCCGGCTGAAGCTGCGGGTGCTGGGCAACAACTTCCGTGGCCAGGGGCGGCGGATCGCGTTGTTCCTGCTCGGCGTGATGGTGGCGCTGTGGATCGCCGCGGGCGGCTTCCTGCTGTTCGCGTCGCCGGGCATCGCCGGCGAGATCCGGAACGCCGGCATGGCGGCCGGGTTCGGTGGCGGCCTGCTGGTGCTCGGCTGGCTGCTCGTGCCGCTGGTCTTCTTCGGCGTGGACGAGACCCTGGACCCGGCGCGGTTCGCGCTGCTGCCGCTGTCCCGCCGAACCCTGGTCACCGGCCTGTTCGCCGCCGCGCTGGTGAGCGTACCGGTGGTCGCGATGCTGGTCGCGGTCTCCGGGCTGGTGCTCAGCGCCGGCCTGCTCGGCGGCCCGGTCGCCGCCGCGGTCGCGGTGGTCGGCGCGGTGGGCGGGGTGCTGCTCTGCGTGGCGGCCAGCCGCGCGGTCACCAGCGCGTTCGCCACCATGTTGCGTTCCCGTCGGGTACGCGACCTCGCCGCCGTGCTGCTCGCGGTGGTCGCCGCGTCGATGGGGCCGTTGCAGATCGGCGTGACGGCGGCGCTGCGGGACGCGGACTGGGACCGGCTGCGCGGGGTGGCCGCAGTGGTCGGCTGGACGCCGCTGGGCGCACCCTGGACGGCCGCCTTCGACGTGGCCGACGGGCGGGCCTGGGCGGCGCCGGTGAAGCTGCTGATCACCGCCGCCGGGATCGGGCTGCTGCTGTGGTGGTGGTCGCGGTCGCTGGAGTCGGCGATGGTCGGCGCGGCCAGCGCCGGACAGGCCCGGCCGGCGAAGGAGGTCACCGGGGGCGCGGTGGCGCAGCTCTTCCCCCGGCTGCTGGACCGGCTGCCGCGCAACCGCTTCGGCGCGCTGGTCGCCCGGGAGTGCCGCTACTGGTGGCGGGACGCCCGGCGACGGGCCGGCCTGATCACCATCGCCGTGGTCGGCGTCTTCGTGCCGGTGATGGTCAACCTGAGCGGCGGTGGCTTCTCGATGAGCCCCGAGGGGGACCTCAGCGGGGCCGGGGACTCGTCCCCGGCGCTGGTCACCTCGTCGATGGTCTTCGTCGGGGTGCTCGCCTCGGTGTCGCTGGCCAACCAGTTCGGCTACGACGGCAGCGCGTACGCGGCGAACGTCGTGGCCGGGGTGCGCGGCCGGCTGGAGCTGCACGCCCGGATGGCCGCCTTCTCCCTGTACGTGGTGCCGCTGCTGGCCCTGGTGTCGGTGGTGATCGCCGTGGTGCTGGGCGAGCCGGGGTGGATCGGGCTGACCGCCGGCACCCTGCTGGCCACCTACGGCTGCGGGCTGGCGGTGAACACGATGATCTCGGTGCTCGGGGCGTACTCGCTGCCGGAGACGAGCAACCCGTTCGCGATGAACACCGGCGCCGGGATGACCCGGGGCCTGCTCGTGTTCCTGTCCATGGTGGTGGTGGCGATCGCCGGGGTGCCGATGGTGGTGGCGGCAGCGCTGCTCGGCGCCGGCTGGCTCTGGCTGGCGCTGCCGGTCGGGGTGGCGTACGGCGTGGGCGCGGCGCTGCTCGGCGCGTACCTGGCGGGGGATCTGCTGGACCGTCGCCAGCCGGAGCTGCTGGCCGCGGTCACCCCACGACGCTGATCCCGGACCCCGCCGACCGTCCACTGTGACGCGCAGCCGACAGTGGAGTGCTGCAACCGCCGCCCCGAGCCCGGGGTGTGCCGCGCAGACACCGCTACGACCGTCGGTGCGTGACCATGGGGGAGGCGCCACGTGCGACAACCGCACTCGGGTGAGATCGGAACGGAGCTGTCCCTACCACCACCGGCGGGCGGCGAGAGCTTCGACGACTTCTACGCCGCCAACTTCCAGCCACTGGTGCTCCAGCTCTACGCCTACACGGCCGACCTGACCCAGGCGCAGGACTCGGTGCAGGAGGCGTTCACCCGGGCCTGGCAGCGCTGGGACCGCCTCACGAAGTACGACAATCCCGCCGCCTGGGTGCGGCACGTGGCGTTGAACGTGGCCCGCAACCGCTGGCGACGCCTGCGGGCGGCCCGCGCCCACGCCCGGTTCCACCGTCAGGAGGTGGTGGCCGGGCCCAGCCCGGACCGGGTCGCGCTGGCCCGTGCCCTGGCCACCCTGCCGGAGAATCATCGACGGGCCCTGGTCCTGTTCCACGTCGCCGACCTGGGGATCGGCGAGATCGCCGATCAGGAGGGCGTGGCCGCCGGGACGGTGAAGTCCTGGTTGCACCGCGGCCGGCTGGCGCTCGCCGCCGCACTCGACGACTCCGGAAGGGGTGAACGGCATGTCTGAGCCGAACATGCGCCGCCTCGACGACGCCTTCACGGCCTTCCGTAACGGTGGACCACTGGTCGCGCCGCCGGGCGTGGAAGCGGCTCGGGCCGTCCACCGCCGCCGGCGTACCACCCGGATGGTGGTGGCGGGGCTGGCCGCCGTCGTGCTGGTCGCGACGCCGGTCCTGGCCCAGAAGCGGGGGTCCGATCCAGTGCCACCGCCACCGGCCACCCTGTCACCGTCCAGCTCACCGACTCCGACCCCGTCGTCGTCACCGTCGCCGTCCCCCACTGCCGGTACGCCGTCGGCGTCGGCGACCGCGAGCCCGTCGGCCACGGCGAGTCCCAGCGCCACCACCGCGCCGGACGGCCGGATCAGCAAGGCCATCCTGGGGAGCTCCACCCTGCGTCTGTCGGCCTGGCGCAGCGGCTTCACCGAGTGTCCTTCCGGTCAGGTGCGGTTCACCGGTGGGAGGGCGCAGCGGGCCGGCGTGCCCGACATGAGCGCGGAGATCCGCCAGACCGCCTATGCCGACGTGGACGACGACGGCGCCGAGGAGACCGTGGCGAGCGTCGTGTGCACCGGTCCCGAGATGAGCCAGACCAAGGTGGTGGTCTTCGACCGGGACGGGGCCGGTTCGGTCGTGACCATGGGTCAGGTGGTCGACGACGGCGGTGACATCGTCCGGATCGACGCCTTCGGTGTGCGGGGTGGGGACATCCGGGCCGAGGTACTCGACTACGTCGAGGGTGAAGGCGTACCGGTCGGAGTCGCCCAGCGGCAGTGGCGGACGTACTCCTGGACGGGGAGCGGCTTCTCCCAGACGGGCGGGCCAACCAGCTTCCCACCCAATCCACACGTCACCGACCTGTCGCTCAGCGGCGGCGACGTGACGCTCGAACCCGTCGACGCCGAGCGCTCGGCCGGTGACCTGGCGTTGGTCGTCCGGAACAAGGGGCCGGTACACGCCGACCGACTCGAGTTGGACGTGACGCTGGTCGATCCCTTCACGGTCGCCGCGGTGCCCTCGTTCTGCACCGCGTCGAGCTACCAGTCCTACCGGTCGTACACCTGCGTCCTGCCGGCGTTGGCGGCCGGTGCCGAACGGACGGTGAGCCTGCCGGTCACCGCGCCGTCGTCGGCCTCGCCGATCCAGTACACCGCCAGTGTGGAGTGGAAGCCGCCGAACGACTTCCGGTATCCGGAGCCGGACGGCGCCAGGGACGACAACGCGATCACGCACCGGCTCAGCGCGAAGTGAGCCAGCCGTGGTGGCGGGTCGGCTCCGGCCGGCCCGCCACCACGCGGTAGTGACAGGTTGCGGACACCGATCCGCTGAAACCATCGGCAGGTCAAGGGGTGTGTTCCTCGTAGACGGACCGCTGCGTCCGGCCATCCGGCCGGCGGCGGTCCACGTCACGGGGGAACGGGAATCCACCATGGCCCCACTGAGCGATCCTCACGATCTTGGACAGTTTCCGTTCGCTGCGGACGGAAACTGTCCAAGATCCGGTTTCAGGCCATGCGGCGCATGGCCGCGTAGAGGTTGTGGCCCTCGCCGACGCTGGTCACGTTCACCAACTCCCAGCCGTAGTGGGACAGGTGCTCGACTGCCGCCATGAGCGCCGGGAACCCGGGCCGCCGCCAGAGGTGCTGCGTGGTCACCATGAGATGCCGATGAGGGTACGCACGCAGGTCGACCTGGCCGCCGAGCAGCGCCTCGGCGCTGACGACCCGTTCCTCGGCGAGCTGCTGCGGGGAGACGACAGACATGCCCGGAAGCGTAGGACCCCCGGTCACGCGCCGCTCGGTCACGGATCGCCGGATCACTGGATCGCCGGGTCACGGGGTCGACCGGTCTCATCGCCGTCGCCTCCGGGGCCGGGTCGTCGTCCCTGTCGGCTGGGTGCCCGGCGAGACCTCGGGGTAGGTCAGCCGGTGTGGCGGGTGCCGGCGACGAACGTCCGCCAGGCGGCCGGGGTGAACGTGAGCGTCGGGCCGGAGCGGTCCTTGCTGTCCCGCACCAGCACCATGCCGGGCAGATTGTCCGCCACCTCGACACAGTTGCCCTCGTTGGCGGATCGGGTCGCCTTACGCCAGAGCGGCGCGACCAGTCTCATGGCGTCACCTTCAGCTTGTTGATCAGGTCAGCGGAGGCGGCTCTGCTCAGTGCCTCACCGAGTAGATGCTCCCACTTGCGCTGCACGAGTCCGGTCCACTCGGGGTAGTCCGCGATCTGGCCGCGCGCCGCATTGTCGAGACAGAGCAGTCGGTCGTTCCCGGGCAGCTCTGCGAGGACGAAACCTCCGCCCATCGACGCGTGAGCGCCGACCGCCAACGGGAGAACATGCAGCCGCACGTGCGGCAGATCGGCAACTTCGAGCAGTCGGCCCAACTGGCGGTCCATGACAGCCGGTCCCCCGACTGACCTACGTAACGCGCTCTCGTCGATGACGAAGACACAGTCGGGTGGCTCCTCGCGGTGTAGCAACCGCTGACGGGCCAGGCGGAGGGTGACGATCTGGTCCAGCCGGTCATCGCGGTACAGCCCGCCGGCGGAGACGACCGCACGGGCGTACTCCTCGGTTTGCAGCAGGCCGGGCACCAGGCAGGGCTCGAAGCAGCACAGCCGAACGGCGCGCTCCTCCTGCACGGGCCACGACTCGAACCAGGAGGGTCCGACTTTCCCGGCGTCCTCCTTGAGCAGGCCGGCGAGGAGGCCGCCGGTGCCCAGGGCCTCGTCGGCGGCCACGGCGAACTCCATCGTCGGGCGGCGGCGGCCGGTCTCGATGGCGGCGACCGTGGACGGGCTCCACCGGATCGAGGCGGCCAACGCTTCCTGGGAGACGTCCGCGCCGGCCCGGGCGGCCTTCAACGCCCGGATCCACATCTCGACGTTCATCCGTACCTCGCGAGTAAGTATGTGACTTCGCAGCGTAGTAAGCCCTGGCATCCTCCCCTGTCGGTGGCCCGCCGTCCAGGGTGGAGGCACGCGGACCGGACGGTGGAGGCGATGACCCGGCGGCCGGTCCCTGCGAAGGGTCGCCCCGGCCATTCCCCCGGCCGGGGCGACCCCCAAAGCCCGGGAGGTCGAGACGATGATCGAGTTCATCCGCCGGAGGAATGCGGCGCTGTGGTCGTACCGGAGAAGGAAGCCGGCGGTGGAGACCGGGCCGCAGCGGCCGGTCACCCGGCCGAACCAGCCACCGGCGTGGGCGACCGCGCCGACGGTGGCCGAGCCGCGACCGGGCCGCGCCGGCTGGCTGACGCCGGCCCAGACCTGGCGAGCGAACGGCGGACGCTGGTGACCGCCGCGGGCTCGGACCTCTCGGGTACGCGACGAGCGATGACCCGGGTGAGCGGAATACCTCAGAGTCATCATTATTCCTCTCAGTCATCACGCTCGTTCCGGACCGGTGCCCGGGCGGATGACAGGCCCGCCAGCCGCCGCCGCGGACCAGGCACGCCGGGCGGGAGCGGCGGGCGGTGAGGCGGGAGCACCTGCCGATGCGGCCGCTGTGGCGGTGCCGAGCGTGCGGCGCGGAGTGGCCGTGCCAGCCGGCGCTGCTGGTGGAGTACCGGGGCGACCGGACCGGGCTGCTGATCTACCTGGGCGCACTGCTCGCCGAGGCGGGTGACCAGCTGGCCCAGCTCAACGGGCACGCCCGGCCCGACGGGCTGCACGAACGCTTCCTGGGTTGGGCGCGGGCCCGGGGCGGCACAATGTTTCACGTGAATCATGAGCCGGGCGCCGAGATCCACCACACCGACCCGTTCGCCGTGCCGAGCGGCCAACGCTCACCGGTCCGCCGGCTGCGCGGCCGGCTCGCGGCGCCGGTTACCCTCTGGACCGCACCCGGCCCGGCTGGGCTGACCGTCTCGTCCACCCTGGTCGCCGAGGGTGAACCGGACCGGCTGCTCGGCCTGGTCGACGCCGAGTCGGACCTGTGGGCGGCGATCGAGGCCGCCGGCCGCTTCGCGGTGGCGCCGCTCGGCCCGCCGCACCGGCAGCTCGCCGACCGCTTCGCCGGCCTCTTCCCGTCCCCCGGCGGGCTCTTCGCCACCGGCCCGTGGACCGACACCGACTACGGCCCGGTCCCGACGGACGCGGGCGGCTGGGCCGGGTGTCGACTGGACACCGCCCGGGAGTACGGCTGGGCGCTGCTCGTCGAGGCCACCATCGAGACCGTCGACCTGGCCGAGGAGACCGCCCCGCTGCTGCACTACCGCGGGCGCTACCACGACCTCACCTGAGCCGACGCCGGTCGACCGGTGAACGGAGTGACCTGGGTCACTCGGCGCAGTGGAACGGCCGTTCGGCGCAGCGAGCTACCGACGTCGATCCGAGCCTTCCGGCGATGGGAGCGCGGTCTCTACCGTGCCCGAAACTTCCCACGCCTGTGAAGGTGGTGATCCACAGATGTCCACGGACACACCCGCGTCCGCCCCGGCCGAGTCGGCGGCGGAGCGATACCTGGCCGTACAACGGTCGGACGAGTTCGCCGGGTTGCGGCGCGCGCTGCGCGGCTTCGTCTTCCCGATGACCGTCGCGTTCTTCCTGTGGTACGCGCTCTACGTGATCCTGTCCGCGTACGCGCGGGGCTTCATGGGCACGAAGCTGATCGGCAACATCAACGTGGCGCTGGTCTTCGGCCTGCTCCAGTTCGTCTCGACGTTCGTGATCGCCTGGCTCTACTCCCGGTTCGCCGACCGGCGGATCGACCCGGTCGCCGACCGGATCCGCGCCGAGATCGGGGAGGTGACCCATGAGCACGGTCCTCGCGGCTGAGGCGGGCAGCACCACCGCCCGGAACCTGACCATCACGCTCTTCCTGATCTTCGTGGCGATCACGCTGGCCATCACCATCTGGGCCAGCCGGCAGACCAAGACCGCCACCGACTTCTACGCCGGCGGTCGGTCCTTCTCCGGCTTCCAGAACGGCATGGCCATCGGCGGCGACTACATGTCGGCGGCGTCGTTCCTCGGCATCGCCGGCATCATCGCCCTCTACGGCTACGACGGCTTCCTCTACTCGATCGGCTTCCTGGTCGCCTGGCTGGTGGCCCTGCTGCTGGTGGCGGAACTGCTGCGCAACTCCGGCCGGTACACGATGGCCGACGTGCTGGCGTTCCGGATGCGGCAGCGGCCGGTGCGGACCGCCGCAGCGGTCTCCACCATCACCGTGTCGATCTTCTACCTGCTGGCCCAGATGGTCGGCGCCGGCGCGCTGGTGGCGCTGCTGCTCGGCATCAAGCCCGGCACCACCTTCCTCGGCATGAGCGCGGACACCGCCAAGATCGCGACGATCATCATGGTCGGCGCCCTGATGATCATCTACGTCACCGTGGGCGGCATGAAGGGCACCACGTACGTCCAGATCGTCAAGGCGTTCCTGCTGATGACCGGCGCCATCCTGATGACCGTGCTGGTGCTGGCCAAGTTCAACTTCAACCTGTCGGCGCTGCTCGGTCAGGCGGCCGAGTCCTCCGGCAAGGGCAGCGCGTTCCTCGAACCCGGCCTGCGCTACGGCAAGGAGGTCGCCGGCGACGCCACCCAGACCTTCTACAACAAGATGGACCTGCTGTCGCTCGGCATCGCCCTGGTGCTCGGCACCGCCGGCCTGCCGCACATCCTGATCCGCTTCTACACCGTGCCGACAGCGAAGGCCGCCCGCAAGAGCGTGCTCTGGGCGATCGGCATCATCGGCGCGTTCTACCTGCTCACCCTCGCCCTCGGCTTCGGCGCGGCGGCGCTGGTCGGCGGCAAGGCGATCACCGAGCAGGACAAGGCCGGCAACACCGCCGCGCCGCAGCTCGCCGAGGCGCTCGGCAAGGACTTCTTCGGCGGCAGCCTCGGCGGGGCCACCCTGCTGGCGATCATCGCGGCGGTCGCCTTCGCCACCATCCTGGCCGTGGTCGCCGGGCTCACCCTGGCCTCCTCGTCCAGCCTGGCGCACGACTTCTACGCCAACGTCATCAAGAACGGGCAGGCGTCGGAGCGCCAGGAGGTACGGGTCGCCCGGATCTCCGCCCTGGTCATCGGCGCGGTCTCGATCGCGCTGTCGATCTACGCGCAGAGCCTGAACGTGGCGTTCCTGGTGGCGCTCGCCTTCGCAGTGGCCGCCTCCGGCAACCTGCCGGCGATCCTCTACAGCCTGTTCTGGCGACGGTTCAACACCTCGGGAGCGGTCTGGGCCATCTACGGCGGCCTGATCTCCGCCGTGGTGCTGGTCTTCTTCTCCCCGGTGGTCTCCGGCTCGGCCACCGCCATGTTCCCGGACCACGACTGGCACTGGTTCCCGCTGTCCAACCCGGGTCTGATCTCCATCCCGATCGGCTTCCTGTGCGGCTGGATCGGCACGGTCATCTCCAAGGAACGTGACGACGCCAAGTACGCCGAACTGGAGGTCCGGTCGCTCACCGGCGCCGGCGCGCACTGACCCCACCACCACACCGCGGGACCCTTCCGGATCGGAAGGGTCCCGCGGTCGTACCGGCCACGCCGCGGGGCGGGAACCGGTCGCGCTGAGTAGGCTGACCGGCATGAAGGTTGCCCCGCGCTTCGGAACCGGTCACCGCGTCCTCGTCACCGGAGGGGCCGGCTTCGTGCCGTCGCACCTGGTCGACGTGCTCGTCTCCCGCGGCTGCACGGTGGTGGCGGTGGACAACTTCATCACCGGTTCCAAGGACAACGTCGCGCACCTGCTCGAGAAGCCGACCTTCACGCTGATCGAGGCCGACGTCACCGAGGGCCTGCCGACCTACCACCCGGCGACGGCGGAGCGGTTCGACGCGATCCTGCACATGGCCTCGCCGGCCAGCCCCACCGACTTCACCCAGATCCCGCTGGAGATCCTCCGGGTCGGCTCGGTGGGCACGCTCAACCTGCTCGAGCGGGCGGTGGCCGACGGCGCCCGGTTCCTGATGGCCTCCACCTCCGAGGCGTACGGGGACCCGCGGGAGCACCCGCAGCGGGAGACGTACTGGGGCAACGTCAACCCGATCGGCGTCCGCAGCGTCTACGACGAGGCGAAGCGCTTCTCCGAGGCAGCCACCATGGCCTACCACCGCTACCGGGGCCTGGACGCCGCGATCGTCCGGATCTTCAACACGTACGGGCCGCGGATGCGGCCGGACGACGGGCGGGCCATCCCCACCTTCATCTCCCAGGCGCTGCGCAACGAGCCGATCACCGTGCACGGCACCGGGCAGCAGACCCGCTCGATCTGCTACGTCGAGGATCTGGTCCGGGGCATCCTGCTGCTGCTCGACTCCACCGAGACCGGGCCGGTCAACTGCGGCACCGAACACGAGATGACCATGCGGCAACTCGCCGAGTTGATCGTGTCACTCTCCGGAAGCACGTCACAGGTGACGTACGTCACCCGCAGCGCAGACGACCCGGAGATGCGCCGCCCCGATCTCACCCTCGCCCGTGAACTGCTCGGATACGAGCCCGCCGTGGCGCCCGAAGACGGCCTCCGACGCACGATCGAGTACTTCCGCGAGCGGCTAGGGTAACGCCGCCCGCCGTGCCCCGCCGCGCCTCACCGGCGGTGGTGGCCCGGGCTACGTACGCTCGGGGACATGTCAGCGAGCATGCCCGCCCTTCCGCTTCCCCGCCTGCACCGCGGCGCGGGTCGTGCCTCCGTGCCCCGACCGGGCAGCGGGGACCGGCCGCGCGGCGCGGGCGCGACGTGGTACCCGTCGCACGACGACGCGCCGCGTACCGGCGGACCGGCCGGGCCCGGCGGCCCGGGCGGACCAGTGGGACCGGACGGCCCGGGCGGACCGGGCCGGCGTGGGCCACGGCCCCGCTGGGGCCGGATCGGCCTGGTGGTGGGGGTGGCCCTGCTGGTGCTGGCGCTGATCGGCGCCGGCGGCGCGTGGTTCTACGCCCGCAACCTCAACGACGACCTCAACCGGATGGACCCGTTCGCGCAGATCACCGGTGGCCGGCCGGCCAAGGCGGTCAACGGGGCGCTGAACATCCTGCTGGTGGGCACGGACTCGCGGGACCCGGACGCGCCGGTCGACAAGGCCGGCAAGTGGCGCGCGGACACGATCATCGTCATGCACATCCCGGCCGACCACAAGTCCGCCTACCTGGTCTCCATCCCGCGTGACCTCTACGTGCCCATTCCGGAGAACGCCGGCGCGCCGTGCGACTCGGGACGACGGGCGAAGATCAACGCGGCCTTCGCGTTCGGCGGCGTGCCGCTGGCCGTCCGGACCATCGAGTGCTTCACCGACGTACGCATCGACCACGCCATGTCGATCGACTTCGCCGGGTTCAAGAAGGTGACCGACGCGCTCGGCGGGGTGGACCTGCCGGTGGAGCGGACCATCAAGTCCATCCACAAGCCGTACCGGACCTTCACCAAGGGCACGAACCACATGAACGGCGAGGAGGCGCTGGACTGGATCCGCCAGCGCAAGCAGTTCCCGCAGGGGGACTTCGCCCGGATGCGGCACCAGCAGGAGTTCCTGCGGGCCCTGATGGACAAGGCGGCGAGCAGCGGCACGCTGGCCAATCCGGGCAAGCTGGACGACTTCCTCAAGGCGGTCACCGACGCCACCACCGTGGACAAGGACTTCCAGGTGCTCGACATGGCGGTGCAGTTCCGCAACCTGCGGGGGCAGAACCTCACCTTCATCACCAGCCCGAACAAGGGCAGCGAGAACATCAACGGTGAGTCGGTGGTGGTCTCCGACCGGGAGAAGGCACTGGGGATGTACAAGGCGATGACCCAGGACACGATGGCCGACTGGGTCGCCGCCAACCAGCAGCCCGCCGGCAACTGACGCTGGCGCAGATACCGCCGACCGGGCACATCGACGTCAACTGTTCGGGTACTTCTCGCCCGCGATTCCCAGATGATGCGGCATTTTGCGGTGCGAGGAGGTCGCGAGAACGGTGGGCGGTACGTACAGTGGTGCCGCCCCCCGTTCGTCCCGAGCTGGAGCACGCATGCCGGTTGAGACCAGCCGTCGCCCCACCTTTCCAGAGCCAATGAGCGCCTCCGCCCGGGTTCCGTCGGGCCCGCCGGCCCAGCCGGGCGATGGCGGCACCCGCACCGGGGGTAAGCCGCGCAAGCGCACCCGGAGCAAGGACCCGCTCTGGGCCCGACTCACCGTCATCATCGGCGCGGTGCTGATGATGACCAGCGGCGTGGCCATCGTCGGCAGCAAGGCCGTGATCGGCCAGGCCACCGGGGACATCGCCCAGCGCAACCTGCTCGGCGGCGCGGGCAAGTCGGACGCCGAGGGCGGCGCCAACCTGGACGGCCCGATCGACCTGCTCCTGCTCGGCGTCGACGCCCGCGAGCAGTGGGCCGCCGACGACGTCCGGTCGGACAGCATCATCGTGCTGCACATCCCGGCGTCGCACGACCAGGCGTACATGATCTCCATCCCGCGCGACACCGAGGCGCAGATCCCGCCGTTCAAGAAGAGCGGCTACCGGGGCGGCACCGACAAGATCAACGCGGCCTTCCAGGCCGGCGCCCGCAACGGCGGCGGCTGGGAGGGCGGTGCCCAGCTGATGGCCCAGACCATCAAGAACATGACCGGCGTCAGCTTCGACGGCGCCGCGATCATCAACTTCGGTGGCTTCAAGAAGGTCATCGACGCGCTCGGCTCGGTCCGGCTCTGCGTCAGCCAGGACGTCAAGTCGATCCACATGGGCCTGGTCAACGGCAAGCCGAAGTACATCGCCAACGCCAAGCTCGACGGCGACAAGTGGGAGCCGCTGGTCCACAAGAAGGGCTGCCGGGAGATGTCCGGCGCGCTCGCCCTCGACTTCGCCCGGCAGCGCTACGGCCTGAAGAACAGCGACTACGACCGCCAGCAGAACCAGCAGCAGCTGATCAAGGCGATGGCCCGCAAGGCCACCCAGAACGGCACCCTGACGAACCCGGTCAAGCTGCAGAAGCTGACCAAGGCGGCCGGCGAGTCGCTGGTGCTGGACACCGGCGGCGTCCCGGTCGCG
Organism: Micromonospora siamensis; assembly: GCF_900090305.1. Taxonomy (NCBI): domain Bacteria; kingdom Bacillati; phylum Actinomycetota; class Actinomycetes; order Micromonosporales; family Micromonosporaceae; genus Micromonospora; species Micromonospora siamensis. Next base: position 517,963 of record NZ_LT607751.1, read on the forward strand.
GACTTCATCTTCACCATGCGCGGCGTCACCGCCAACGACCTGGTCATGCTGCGGACCAACGCCGGCACGTACAACAGGGTCTCGGAAACCAACACCCGTGAGGCGTTGAGCCCGACCACGCTGGAGATGTTCAAGGCGGTCAAGGAGGACAAGCTCGCCGAGTTCGTCTTCGCGAACCCGAGCGTCCTCTCCACCCGCAAGTAACGACGGTTCTCCGGCGCCCGGCGCCGGCCCTTCTCGGGGCCGGTTCCGGGCGCCGCCGTCATTCCCTGACCCTGGATGCCGCAACCCGGCCCATCCCGCACCTTGGGCCGCCCGCCCTGCGGCCATCCGGTCCGGGAAAGAGAGCAGCGTGGAGGCGATCCCGGGAAAGGCGTCCGGAGCTCGGGAAGGCCGCCGTAGCCTGATGTGAGCGGGACTCATGTCAGGCCACGGGGGAGGCTGTCACGTCCAGGTCGGGGCGGGTGGGTGGCGGGTGGGGAGGGCGCGTCCCCCGCCGCGGGCCCCGTTGGCCGGGATGGCTGCTCCGCGTCGGACTGGCCCTGGTCCTGCTGGCCGGCCTCGCCGTGGTGGGCGTGAAGCTGCTCGCCGCCCGCTACGAACGCTCGGTGGCCCGCGAGGAGCTGCTGGACCCGGCGGCGCGGCAACACCGCAGCGACCTCTCCGAGGACCTGAACTACCTGCTGGTCGGCTCGGACCAGCGGCCCGGGGCGAGCGGCGACGACCAACGCTCCGACACCATCCTGATCGTGCACGTCCCGGCCGGGATGCGGCAGGCGTACCTGATCTCCGTCCCGCGGGACCTGCTGGTGACGATCCCGGCCACCGGTGGCTGGGGCGGGGGCCGGGACAAGATCAATGCGGCGTACGAGCACGGCGGCGGGGGCGAGGGCGGCACCCGGCTCCTCTCGGCCACCCTCACCCGGCTCACCGGACTGCGCTTCGACGGCGCCGCCCTGGTGGACTTCGCCGGTTTCCGTACCGTCATCGACCTGCTCGGCGGGATCCGGATGTGCGTCGACACGCCGGTCCGGTCGATCCACACCGGCACCTCGTTCCAGCCCGGCTGCCAGCAGATGGACGGGGCCCGCGCCCTCGACTACGTCCGCCAGCGGTACGGGCTGCCCGGCGGCGACTACGACCGGCAGCGCCACCAGCAGCAGCTGCTGCGGGCGATGCTGGACCGGGCCGGCCAGACCAACCTGCGCGGCGACCCGGTGAAGCTGGACCGGGTGATCCGGGCGGCGGGCGCCTCGCTCACCGTGGACACCAACGGCGTACCCCTGGACGACCTGGTCCTCGCGCTCCGCGCGCTGCCGGCCGACGGCCTGCGCGGCGTGCAGCTGCCGTCCTACCCGCAGACCATCGACGGCGTGTCGTACGTCCTCCTCGACGACGCCGGAAACGGCCTCTTCGCCGCCGTCCGGGACGGGAAGGCGACGCAGTGGGCGGCGGCCAACCCGCGGTGGATCACCCGGCTCTGAGCGACGCGCCCACGCCCTCCCGCACCGGTCCCCCGCGGTCGAGGATCTAGGCTTGGTAACCGTGTTCGGACCCCGGATCCCCAGCGTGCCCGCGTCGGCAGTACCCGACGACACCTACCTGCTCGACGTCCGGGAGGACGACGAGTGGACCGCCGGCCACGCGCCCGGCGCACACCACCTGCCGATGATGGAGCTGCCGGCCCGGATCGCGGAGGTGCCGACCGACCGGGACGTCGCGGTGATCTGCCGCTCCGGCGGCCGCTCGGCCCAGGTCGTCGCCTACCTGATGCGCAACGGCTGGGAGCAGGTGCGCAACGTCGACGGCGGGATGGGCGACTGGGCCGCAGCCGGCCGTCCCGTGGTCACCGACGACGGGCAGCCGGGCCGGGTCGTCTGAGGGCACCGGCGCCATGACCGAACCGCTGGTCTTCGCCCACCGCGGCTCCTCGTACGACCTGCCGGAGCACACCCTCGCCGCGTACCTGCGGGCCCTCGACGAGGGCGCCGACGGGGTGGAGTGCGACGTCCGGCTGACCCGGGACGGGCACCTGGTGTGCGTGCACGACCGCCGCCTGGACCGGACCAGCAACGGCCACGGGCTGGTCAGCGCGCGTACCCTCGCCGAGCTGGAGGCGCTGGACTTCGGCTCGTGGCACCCGGGTGGCGTACCGGCCGACGGGGACGAGGTGCTGGACGACTCGCGTACCCGCCTGCTCACCCTGGACCGGCTGCTCGGCGCCGTACGCGACGCCGGCCGTCCGGTGCGGGTGCTGATCGAGACGAAGCACCCGTCGAGGTACGGCGGCGACGTCGAGCGGCGGCTGGTCGCCCTGCTGCGCCGGCACGGGCTCGCCGAACCGGTTCCGGACACCCCGGTCCAGGTCACCGTCATGTCCTTCTCGCCGCTGGCCGTACGCCGGGTCCGGGAGCTGGCTCCGGCGCTGCCCACCGTCCTGCTGCTGGATGTGGTGCCGCGCTGGCTGCCGCCGGGCCGGCTGCCCTTCGGCGCCCGGATCGCCGGCCCGGGGATCGAGCTGGTCCGGGCCCGACCGCGGCTGTTGTCGGCGCTGCGGGCGGCCGGCAACCAGGTGTACGTCTGGACGGTGAACGAGCCGGCCGAGCTGGACCTGGTCCTGGCCGCCGGCGTGGACGGGATCATCACCGACCGGCCGGGGCGGGCACTGGCCCGGCTGGGGCGCTGAACGCGGACGGATGGGTCCGGGGCCGGGGATGGACCGGAGTTGCCGGGCTTGCGCCCGGGGCGGGGCATCGCGACCGGGCGGGGGGTGCCCGAGAACCGGTCGGCGGGGCACACTCGGGGCATGCCGGAGCACACCGATCTTGCCGCCCTGATCGCCGGTCACGGCCGGGTGATCGAAATGATCAACGCCGGTGAGGGTGGGGTCGCCGTCCTCACCCGGCTGCTCAGGGTCGTCCAGCCGGCGATCGGGGCGGCCAGCCTGGCGTTCGTCGAGTTCACTCCCACCGGGGGCCGGGTGATCGCCGCGACCGGCATCGCCGAGTGGGCTATCGGTCGGCCCGTCTCGATCACCGACCCGGCAGTGGTCTGCCTGTTGCGCGGGCCGCGGGTGCGGCAGGTGCGCAGCCACCACATCCCGGGGCCGTTCGCGGACGAGTTGGCCGACCACGGGCTGTGCCGGATGGTGGTGGCCCGCGCCGAGATCGCCGGCCGCACCGTCGGCAGCCTGCACGCCCTCTACCCCGACGACGACCGGCCGGCCGACGACACGGAACGGGACGTGCTGGGCTACATCGCCTCCTGCGTCGCCCACATGTACGGCGACCAGAGCGGCCTGCCCGTGCACGGGGACGGGCCGGTGGTGGCGGCGCTCGCCGACGGCCTGGCGGTGGTCGACCGGGACGGTCAGGTCCGGCTCTGGAACCCGGCCGCCGCCCAGGTCACCGGGGTCGCCCCGGTCGAGGCGATCGACCGTCCGCTGCCGTTTCCGATCCCCCCGTCCGGTCAGGTGCTCGACCACCGCCTCCCGGAGGGCCGCTGGTTGAAGATCACCTCGGGCGAGCTGCCCGGTCCGGGTGGCCTGCGGGTGGTGACGTTCCGCGACATCACCGTCCAGCAGCGCCGCGACCAGGACCGGGACCTGTTCGTGGCGGTCACCAGCCACGAGCTGCGTACCCCGGTCACGGTGATCAAGGGGTACGCGGACACCCTCACCGACCACTGGGAGTCGCTGACCGACACCGACCGGCGGCAGGCGGCCCGGGTCATCGGCCAGCGCGCCAACGAGCTGGCCCGCCTGGTGGACCGGCTGCTCACCTCCGCCGCCGACGACCGGCCGGACGGCAGCGCCCCGATCCCGTTCGACCTGGCGGAGACGCTGCGGGCGGCGGTCGCCGACCTGCCGTCGGAGCTGCGCCGCCGGGTCGTCCTGGACCTGCCGGCCGGGCTGCCCAAGGCGCTCGGGGAGCGGCAGACGCTGACCACCGTGCTGACCGAGCTGAGCACCAACGCCGGCAAGTACTCCCCACCCGACTCCCCGATCGAGATCACCGCGACGTCGCGGGACCGGGTGGTCTCGTTCCGGGTCAGCGATCGGGGCATCGGCATCCGCCCGGAGCACGTGGAACGCGCCTTCGACCGGTTCTGGCAGGGCGAGTCGGGGGACCGGCGCGGCTACCCGGGCGCCGGGCTCGGCCTCTATCTGGTCCGCCGGATCGTTGAACAGCAGAATGGATGGGTATCCCTCCGACCGAGGGACGGGGGCGGTACGGTCGCAGAGGTGCGACTGCCGTGCGGATGACCCCGGGTGCGACGGGAGCCCGGCAGGCGGAAAGGGACGACGGGTGTCGACGGGTGCGGTCGAACGATCGTGGTGCGTGGTGGTGCCTCACCACGGCACCGGGGCCCGACTCGCCCGCCACCGGCTCGCCGACGAGCTGGCCGACCTCGTGCCCCCGCCCCTGCTGGCCGACCTGGTGGCAGTCCTGGCCGAGCTGGTCGGCAACGCGGTCCGGCACGCCGATCCGCTGCCCGGCGGGGTCGTCCGGGTCGCCTGGCGACTGCGCCCCGGCCCGACCGGTCCGGCCGTGCAGTTGCGCGTGACCGACGGCGGCAGCGGCGCCGGCCCCCGGATGCGAACGGCCAGCCCGGACGCGATCGACGGGCGTGGCCTGCACATCGTCTCTGGTCTGGCCAGCCGGTGGGGGGTCGACCGGGACGGGCTGGGGCAGAGCGTCTGGGCCGAGTTCGATCCGACCGGCACCGCCCGGCCGGATCTCGTCGCCGCCGGTTGACCAGGGCGGTAGGCGGGTCCTCCCCACCCGGCCCGACGCTGGCATCTAGGCTGTGACGCCGTGAGCAAGCGTCGAAAGAGCCAGCGCGCCGTCGAAGCCACCCCGAAGCGGGAGAAGGTCCGGGACATCTTCGTCCCCCGTCCCTTCGAGGGGCTGGCGGACGAGCCCGAATGGATCGCCCTGCGCGAGTTGGTGCCGGCCGCGTCGGCCCCGCTGCGGCTCGCCCCGCAGCTCGTCGAGGAGTACGGCGACCGGCCGGTCGTGCTGGCCACCGTGCTGCCGATGGCCGCGCCGGCCATGACCAAGGAGGATGGCCGGGTCTTCATCGGGTTGCAGCGCCACCAGCAGTCCGGCGACGTGTCCCGGGACCTGGCCGACGCGCTGATCAGCGCGCTGCGGGTCGAGCCGGGCCAGCCGGTGACCGTGCCGCCGCTGCCCGGCCCTGGCCCCCGCCTCCAGGACGTGCTGGTCGACGGCCCGCTGGAGATCACCATGCACGAGGGCTTCGACTTCTGGCTCGACCCGGGCGCCACCGACGACCCGAACGTCCAGGCGTCCCTGGAGCGGGCCAACGCGGCGATCTACCCGACGGTGCGGCTGGCGGCGGCCAGGGCCGCCTACTGGTGCCAGGTGCCGGAGAAGGCCCACGTGCGTTGGGTGCTGCCCGAGGACGAGGACGCCGCGCTGGACGCCCTGTCCCGGCTGAGCGTGGCCGGCACGCTGACCCTCGGCGACGACACCCGCTTCGCCGGGATGTTCCGGGCGCACGGGCGACTCGTCCCGGTGTGGGACCTGCCGGAGGACGTCGCCGCGGCCGAGTGGGAGGGCCCGGTGGCGGAGTTCGCCAAGCGCTACGCCGAGGCCTTGGCGGAGTCGGAGCCGCTGGACGCGGCGGGCCGCCGCGCCCGGCACGGCCTGCTCGGTCGCCAGCTCACCCTGCGCTGACACCTCCGCCGAAGGCCGCCGGGGGACGGCGCGGCCTACCGCGGGTCGCGCGCACCGGCGGCCCGGAAGGCGCGGCCTGCCGCAGGTCGCGCCGGTCCGCGGTCCCGTAGGCAACCGGTCAGCGGCGCAGCGGTTCGCGGGTCAGCGGGCAGGACATGCAGCGCGGCCCGCCCCGGCCCGAGCCCAGCTCCGAGCCGGCGATCGGGATCACCTCGATCCCGGCCCGTTCCAGCTGGGCGTTGGTCTCGACGTTGCGCTCGTACCCGACGCAGAGCCGGGGGGCCAGGGCGAGGGTGTTGTTGCCGTCGTCCCACTGCTCCCGCTCGGCGGTGACCGGGTCCAGCCCGGTGTCGATAACCCGGAGCTGGTCGAGGTCCATCGCGTCGGCGGCGGCGCGCAGGAAGGGCGCGGGTCCGTCGACCCGCGGGTCCTCGCCGTCCGCGCCGGCGATCACGGTGTACGCGGAGAGCGTGCTGGCGATGTTCGGGTACATCAGCACGGCGTCGACGTCGACCATGGTGCAGACCGTGTCCAGGTGCATGGTGGCCCGTTCCTGGGCGATCGGCACCACCAGCACGGTGTGTGCCAGGCCCGCGGCGAAGACCTGCCGGGCCAGCCGCTCGGCGCCCGCCGGGGTGGTCCGCTCGCCGACGCCGACGGCGAGGACGCCCGGGGCGAGCAGCAGCACGTCGCCGCCCTCCAGGTGCTCCAGTTCGGGGTGGTACACGAAATCGGTGCCGGCGAAGCGCGGGTGGTGCCGGTAGATCGCGTCGGTGAGTGTGGTCTCCCGACGCCGGGCCGGCATGGCCAGGCTGGTCACCCCGACCCGGTCGCCGATCCACAGTGACGAGTCCCGCGTGAAGAGCAGGTTCGGCAGCGGGTCGATGACGAAGTCGTGCCGGTCCATCAGGGTGTAGACCAGGCCGCCGGGGCGTTCCCGGCTGATCCGGAGTTCCTCGTGGGCCAGACCGGCGGTGAGCACGTCGGCCAGCGCCGCCGGATCGAGGTAGGTGAGGTGGTCGGCCACCCGGCGACGCAGTGAGTCGCCCAGCCGGGGCGAGGAGAGCACCTGGGCGGTGAGTTCGGCGCGGGCGTCCGGGATGGCGAGCGTCTCGGCGAGCAGTGTGGAGAGATAGAGCACCTCCACCCCGCGGGAGCGCAGCTGGGCGGCGAAGGCGTCGTGCTCCTCCTGCGCGCGTCCCACCCATGGGATAGCGTCGAAGAGCAGTGAGTCGTTGTTGCGGGGGGTGAGCCGGGCGAGTTCGGGGCCGGGTCGGTGCAGCAGGACGGCACCGAGCCGACCGACCTCGCTGTCCACGTAGTGGGTCACCCTCGCAGCGTAGGACAGGCTTCCGCACCATCCGGCAAAAGAACTGGGGATGAATATGGCATTCATCCGCAGTCATTCCGGTGCTCCAACTTGCCGAGCCCCGGTGGTGACAACGTAGTGTAGTGGGGACATAACTTCGAGGGACCTTTTGCCGGAGGTCGCGATGACTGTCTTTCCCGCACGCCGAGCCGTGACGACCCCGCGGGCACTGCCGCCCGTGGCGCCGCCACCCCGGGCCGAGTCGCCCACGGCGCTCGAACCCGTACGCCCAGGGCCGTTGCAGTGGGCACGCCGCCGCCGCGCCGAGCGGGGTGCCCGCCGGCTGGAGGCGGCCGGAGCCCGCGCGGTGGGTCAACTCGACCACCTCGGTCCCGCGTGGCACGTCATCGAGTGGCCGCGTACGGACGTTCCGGACGTGCTGCTGGAGCACGGCCAGGAGGACCGCGCCGGCTTCCTCGCCATCGGCCCGAGCGGCCTCTTCGCGGTGACCATCGCCGACCACGGCCGGGCCCGCGTCCTGGTGGCGGGTGACGTCGTCCAGATCAACGGCAAGCGCCCGCCGTACGTGGCCGAGGCCCGTCGCGATGCCAAGCGGGCGAGCAAGGCGCTCTCCGACGCGGTCGGGCTGACCATTCCGGTGACGCCGGTGCTGACCTTCGTCGGCTCCGGCGTCATCAGCGTGTACGGCCTGCCGAAGGACTGTCTGATGGCGACCCACCGGGAGCTCGACCGACTCCTCGTCGCCGGGGGCAGCCGGATCAGCCCGGCCACCGCGGAAAAGCTCTCCCGGGTCGCCCAGTCCCCCGCGACCTGGCTCAACGGCACCTACCGACCCGCCGCCGACTACCGGTGGTACGACGAGGGCCGAACGGCCGCTGACAAGCCGGCCGCCCGCCGGTAACGTCTCCGGGTACGCCACGCGGCTCCCGTCCCGCTGGGCAGCGCCACCGAACCGCCGTCGCCGGCCCCGCAACCGGGGCCGTCCGGCAACCGGTGTGCACCTGGCTTCGCCACGCGGACGGGCGGCCCTCGTAGCGACCGGCTAGCGTGGACGGACGCCCGGTGTACGGAGGAGGCTCGGTGGCCCACGTCGAACTCTCACTGTCGGAAGTGTTCGCGCCCGAGGCGCGGAGCTCGACAGGGCGGGGTTCCGACAGCCTGGGCCGCTGGGCGGAGACGGTCAGCGAGGCGGACGAGCCGTGCCTGCTGATCGACGCCGGGACCCGGGTGGTGGCGGTCTCCGCGTCGGGCTGCGAGCTGCTCTGCCTCGGGGCACCCGAGGACGTGGTCGGCTTCCCGCTGCTCGACGGCGGGCTGCGGCTGCTCGACTTCACCGCCAACCGGGGCGAGCTGACCGAGCAGGAGACCGACAAGATCCCGCCACTGCTCGCCCTGCACTCCGGGCGGCTCGCCCGCGGCCTGCTGCGGGTCGAGGCGGCCGCGAAGGGCGCGCCCGACGCCACCGTCGACGCGATCTCCACCCCGGTCCTCGCCGACGGCTCGGTGGCCGGCTCACTCACGTTCTTCTCCGAGGTCTGACCTGCGACGTCTGTCGCGTACGCGGCACGCGGCGGAGCTGTGGCGGGCGCTCTCCGACCCCGTAAGGTGCCCTCATGCTCGATGTCGCACTGCTGCCGGGGGAGTACGCGGTGTGCCGACTGGCGGCCGGGGCACCCCTGCCGGCGACCCTCTGGGGTGAGCTGGACGACGCGGACGTCGTGACGGTCAGCTGGACGGCGGAGGGCATCTCACTGATCTGCCCGGTCACCCGGGTACCCGCCGGGGCGACCGTGGAGACGGACTGGCGTTGCCTGCGGGTCGTCGGTCCGCTCGACCTGGCGGTCACCGGCACCCTTGCCGCCCTGGTCGACCCGCTCGCGGCGGCCCGGGTGAGCGTGGTGGCATTCTCCACGTTCGACACCGATCACCTGCTGGTCCCCGCCGTCCGGCTCACCGAGGCGACCGGCGCACTGGAACGGGCCGGTCACCGCGTCCTGCGCTGACCCCGTCGCCGGACCCGAGGGATCACGCCGTCGTCGCGCGTACCCGGGATCGGGCACCCTTCACCGGGCGGCCGGATCCTCCTACGATGGCTCTCGCGACAACGACACCCCCCGATGCCAAGGATCGGCTGATGCCGCCCACCTCCTCACCGCCGACCGCCCGCCGGCCGGTCGTCGGCGCGCTCGTCGCCGCCGTTGCACTCGCCGCCGTGCCGCTCGCCGGTTGCGGGGCGCCCCCGGACCTGCGGGACGCCGGCCGGTCCGCCCTGCCCGCCCCGGCCGACGGCACGCCCACCGTCTCCGCCTTGGCGCCCACCGGGCCGCCGGACGGCACGCCACCGCCCCTCAGGCCGGGCGGCACACCGGCGCCCCTCCCGCCGGATGGCACGCTCCCGACGCCTCCCCCGTACGGCACCGTCCCGACGCTCCCGCCGGACGGCACGCTGCCGACGCTGCCCGGCGTCCCGCCGGCCGGGCCGACGACGCTGCCCGGCGCGCCAGTCACCGCCGTACCCGATGTCCCGGCCCCGCCGCCGGCTCCGGTGGTCACCCCCTGCCCCGGCCGGCCGACCGCCGCGGCCGTGCTGACCCTGCTGCGCGGACCGGCCCGGGTGCTGTCCCGGGACGCCGACGCGCGGGTCACCCTCGGTCCGCTCTGCGCCGAGGACTGGCAGTACACGGTGCTCGAGGTGACCGGCCACGAGGAACTCCAGGCGGTCACCCGCTCGGGCTCCGCGGGCCTGACGCTGGTCACCGCCGGCACCGACGTCTGCGGCACCCGGATTTCCGCCGACGCGCCGCCCGGCATCCGGGCGCTGGCCTGCGACGCCGACACGGTGGCCGCCCCCGGTGCGTAGGCTGGTCGGCATGCCGGGAACACCGCCGACCCGATTCGTCTACCTGGGCCCCGAGGGCACCTTCGCCGAGCAGGCGCTGCGCACGGTGTCCGCCGCCGACCGGGGCAGCCGTACGCCGGCCCGCAGCGTCGGTGAGGCGCTGGAGAGCGTACGGGCCGGCGAGGCCGACGCCGCCCTGGTGCCGCTGGAGAACTCGATCGGCGGTGCCGTCGGGGTGACCCTCGACGAGCTGGCCGAAGGGGCACCGCTGGTGATCACCCGCGAGGTGATCCTGCCGGTGGAGTTCGTGCTCGGTGCCCGTCCCGGCACCCCGCTCGGCTCGATCCGGACGGTCGCCGCGCACCCTCAGGCGTCCACCCAGTGCCGGGGCTGGCTGCGGGACTGGCTGCCCGAGGCGGTGGTGGTGGACGTGCTCTCCAACGGCGCGGCGGCCTCCGGTGCCGCCACCGGCGAGTACGACGCCGCGATCTGCGCCCCGGTCGGCGCCACCCGGCACCGGCTGGAGGTGCTGGCCGACAAGATCGCCGACCACGCGGACGCGGTGACCCGGTTCGCGCTGGTGTCCCGTCCCGGGCCGCCGCCCCCGCCCACCGGCGACGACGTCACCTCGCTGGCCGTCTACATCGCCCACGACCGGGTCGGCGCGCTGTTGTCGGTGCTGATGGAGCTGGCCGTCCGCGGGGTCAACCTGACCCGGATCGAGTCGCGCCCGACGGGCGAGGCGCTCGGCCGGTACGTCTTCTTCCTGGACTGCACCGGGCACGTCGCGGACGTCCGGCTCGGTGAGGCGTTGCAGGGGCTGCGCCGGGTCTGCGCCGACGTGCGCTTCCTCGGCTCGTACCCTCGGCACCGCTGGCTGGAGGGCGGGCCGGTCGATCGTCCGGTCCCGGCCCCCGCCGGCCTCTCCGACACCGACTACGCCGACGCCGCCGCCTGGTTGGCCCGCCTCCGCGCCGGCGACCCCACCTGACCCCTCCACCCCCGCGCCCCCACCCTCCGGGGTTGATCATGAAGTTGGCGGCGACGAAACGGACGTTTCACACAGCCAACTTCATGATCAACGGACGTGGACGGGCCGGAAGGGCCGGGTGGAGAGAGGGGGGCAGTCAGGAGAGGAGGCCGCCCAGGAGGCCGCCCTGCTGCTGCTGGGCGCCGCTGCCCTGGACCGGGGGCTCCTCGGAGGGCTGGACCACCACGAAGCCCTGGCCGGCGAAGCTCATGGTGAACGCCTCGCCGGTGCTCCGACCGAGCAGGGTGCCCAGGCCGAGCTGCTCCGCGCGGTGGTAGCCGGTCTGCAGGTTCGCCGACCAGCAGACGGCCGCCTGCGGGTCCACGTACGTCGGCTGGTCGACGTTGAGCACGACCGGGGTGCCCTTGGTGGTGATGGCGATCCGCCCGTGTCCGCTGAACACGCAGTTGAACAGGCCGGACGAGGAGGCCATGCCGGCGCCGCCGACCATCCGGATGTCGTACTGGAGGGTGGAGTCGAACGCCAGCACGCTGGAGCCGTTGATGGAGAGGGCGTCACCCGGCTCAAGGTCGATGACGTGCACGTCCTTGCTCAGCTCGGCGAGGAAGACGTCACCCTGGCCGGAGATCTTCATCAGCGGCACGCCCTCGCCGGTGAGCCGCTGCTTGATGAACTTGCCGATGCCGCCCGAGCCGAGCGCCTGGAACTGCACCTGTCCCTGGTAGGCGACCATCGAGCCGACGCGGGCCATCGCCTCGCCGTTCAGTTCGATCTTGAGCATCTTGGAGTTCTGCAGCCGCATGCCGGGCTGGGCGGACTCCTTCTCCAGGTTCTCCGCGGAGAACAGCGCGCTGCGCATGGGTTTCCTCCTGATTCGGGGTTTCACCCGGAGGGTAGGCCAGCGCCGCAACCTGCGGCATCCGTCGAGCGGGACGCGCCCGGTCGGCCGGCCCGCGTGGGCGGGTGGCCGGACGGTCAGTCCCAGCCCAGCTCGTGCAGGCGCTCGTCGTCGATGCCGAAGTGGTGGGCGATCTCGTGCACCACGGTGACCGCCACCTCGTCGACGACGTCCTCCTCGCTGTCGCAGATCCGCAGGATCGGACGCCGGTAGAGGAAGATCCGGTCCGGCAGCACCAGGGAGTAGTCCCAGCCGCGGTCGGTGAGCGCGTGTCCCTCGTAGAGGCCGAGCAGGTCGGGGTCGTTCGCGGGCGGGTCGTCCTCGACCAGGATGACGACGTTGTTCATCAGGGCGAGCAGTTCCTCGGGAACCTCGTCGAGGGCGTCACCGACCAGCTCCTCGAAGCGCTCCCGGCTCATCTCGACGGCCACTCGCCCATTCTCCCCGACCGGGTGCCCTCGCGGCGCGGCAAGATCCGCCCAACTACGTGAAAAGAGTGGCCACCGGCTCGCCGATGACCACTCTTTCCCGAAAACTGCGCCCACCCCGAGCGCGACGTGCGGCGCGTCCGCGCCGCACGTCCGACGTGCGGGCTCAGGAGGCCAGGCGGGCGTTCAGGTTGATCGTGGCGCCCGGGGAGAGCAGCCGCGAGATCGGGCAGTTCTCCTTGGCGGACTCGGCCAGCTTGCTGAACTGCGCCTGGTCGATCCCCGGCACCTGGCCGACGGTCTCCAGGTCGATCGCGGTCACCGTCATCCCCGCGTCGGTCTTGTCGAAGTGCACCTTGGCGGTGGTCTCCACCGAGGTGGGGGTCGCGCCGGCGTCGGCCAGCGCCTTGGAGAAGGCCATCGAGTAGCAGGCCGCGTGCGCGGCGCCGATCAGCTCCTCGGGGTTGGTCCCCTCGCCCTCCTCGAAGCGGGACTTGAAGGAGTAGTTCCCCTCCATGCCCCCCTTGCCGGTACGGAGGGTCCCGGAACCCTCGGTGAGGTTGCCCTGCCAACGTGCGGAAGCGGTACGGATAGGCATGCCACCGACGCTAACCGAAACCGGTGCCTCCGGCGACCGAGCCGCCGACGAAACCGACCCGCCGGGCCACCACCCGGGCCCGCAGGAAGGTACGGCGGGACGCCGGACTTGCGGTCCCCGTCACCCGGTTCCCGCTGTGTCATGATTCGACGCAGACCCGCGAGCGCGGAAGGTTGCCGATGTCCCAGGATCTCCCCATCCCCCGGCAGGACAACCGGTCCGACGGCACCGCCGTCGTCGAGTGGGGGCCGAGCGGGCCGGACGCTCCCACCCGACCGGGCCTGCCGCTGGCCGCCCTGGCCCGCGACCGGCGCGTGCCGCTGATCCTCGCCGGCCTCGGCGCGGTGGCGGCGGTGGCCTCTCTGGTCGGGGAGTGGCTGGTGATGACCGTGCCGAACGGCGGCCCGGAGGGCGGCGAGATGATCCGGGTGCCCGGCGGCGTCGCCGAGGTCGGCGGGTTCGGGGTCGGTTACCTGGTCGGACTGCTCGGGCTCGCCACCACGCTGGCGCTCGCCCTGGCCGGCACCCCGGGAGCACGCCGTAACGCCCGGGTGGCCGGGCTCGCCCTCGCCGGCGCGGTGCTGGCCGTCCTCGCGGCCGCCGCGCTCTCCCTCGACGACTCGGGTGAGCGCACCCTCTTCTACTCCTCCGAGGACGGCTTCCGGGTCGAGTACGGCCGGGGACTGGTGATGGCCTTCCTCGCCACCGCCCTGCTCGCCGTGGCTCTCCAACTCGCCGGGCGGAGCGCTGCGGGCCGCGTCGGCCGACCCGACCCGGACGACGGAGGGGCCGACGAGGCCGACGACGCGCCCCCCTCGGTCGCCGACCACGGCCGGTGGCAGCCGGTGTCGGCCCGCCCGGCCCTGCCGCCCGCCCCGGCCGACCTGACGGTCGAGGCCGCCGCGCCCTTCGCCCGCCCCGAGAACCCGACCTGACCCGCCGACCGGACCCGCTCGCGGCCCGGGATCCGGCCGCAACGGAGGAGTCCGGAACGGCCACCCTCCGTTGGTGCCCGATTCGCCGGATAGCCATGGTTGCGGCCCGATCCGCGAGGTACGGTTGCTGCCCGCCGTCGGTCGGTCGAGGCACCGACGACCAGAACGGCCGGTACGACGGCGGCGGGCGAAGGAGGAGTCATGACCCGCCCGGGACTGCCCAAACTGATCGCCACCGACCTCGACGGGACGCTCGTCCGCAGCGACGACACCGTGTCGGCGTACACGCACGGGGTGCTGGACCGGGTGCGGGCCGCAGGGATCCCGGTGGTCGGCGCGACCGGCCGCGGCCCCCGCCTGAAGGAGCTGACCCGCAACGACATCCGGGCCGCGGACTTCCTGGTGATGGCCGGCGGCGGCTGCGTGGTGGACCAGAGCGACCCGGCCGGCCCGGTGGTGCTCCGCGACGAGCGGCTCTCAGGTGAGCTGCTGGCCCGGCTGCTGGCCGACCTGGAGGCCGAGGTGGGCCCGCTGACCGTGATGGTGGAGGCGTCCGACGAGCACGACGCGCCGCTCTGGGGCGACTACCACCCCAGCTGGCCGTACCAGGACCGGTTCGAGGAGCGCAGCCGGGCCGAGTGCCTCTCCTGCGACGTGATCAAGGCGTTCGTGCGGACCGCCGACCACCACGTGGACGAGCTGCTGGCGATCGCCCGCCGGGTCGTCCCGGCCGAGGTCGCCACGGTCACCCAGGCCGGCCTGGGCTTCGTCGAGATCTGCCCGCCCGGCGTGGACAAGGCCACCGGGCTCACCGTGGTGGCCCAGCGGCTCGGCGTCGACCCGGCGGACGTGCTGGTGTTCGGGGACATGCCGAACGACCTGCCGATGTTCGGCTGGGCCGGCTGGGCGCGGGTGGCGGTGGCCAACGCGCACCCGCAGGTCCGGGCGGCCGCCGACGAGATCACCCTGCGCAACGACGACGACGGGGTCGCGGTCTACCTGGACCGACTACTGTCCCGGTGATGGCACCCCCACCACCCCGGCTCGTCGCGACCGACATCGACGGCACCCTGCTCGGCGACGACCGCACCATCAGCCCGCGTACCGCGGCGACCCTGGAGCGGATCACCGCGGCGGGCACGCCGGTCGTGCTGGTCACCGGCCGTCCCATCCGCTGGCTCCAACTCGTGTACGACCAGCTCACCGCCCCGCTGCCGGCCATCTGCGCGAACGGCGCGGTGGTCTACGACCCGGTGACCGACGAGGTGCTGCGCGCCGACCCGCTCGCCCCGGAACTGCTGGCCGAGGTGGCCCGGCGGCTGCGGGCCGAGGTGCCCGACGTCAGCTTCGCGGTGGAGATCGTGGACAGCCGCCAGATGCGGCACGAGGCGCACTACCCGCTGCGCTGGGACGCCGACACCGACGCCATCCGGGCGATCGAGTCACCGGAGGAGCTGGCGGCCGTGCCGGCGGTGAAGCTGCTGGCCCGAGCCGACGGTGAGCAGGACCCCGACGCGTTCGTCCGGACCGTGGCGGGGGCGTTGGCGGGGCTGGCCGAGGCGACCCACTCGTCGTACTCGGGGCTGGTGGAGATCTCGGCGGCCGGGGTGACCAAGGCGGCGGGCCTGGCGTGGTACTGCGCCCGGCACGGCGTCGACGAGCGGGACGTGCTCGCCTTCGGCGACATGCCGAACGACCTGCCGATGCTGACCTGGGCCGGGCGGGCGGTGGCGGTGGCGAACGCGCACCCGGCGGTGCTGGAGATCGCCGACGAGGTGACCGCGGCGAACACCGACGACGGCGTCGCCGCGTACCTGGAGAAGGTCTTTCCGCGGGACTGACGGCGGTGGCGGGCGCACGGGCGCCCGCCACCGCGCTGGTCAGAGGTACTGGCCGGTGCTGTGTCCCTCGCCGCCGCCCGGCGGCTGCCCCATTCCGGGCATGCCGGGCACCATCCCGGCCGGGCCGCTCGGCAGCGCGTGCCGGCCGTTGCGCATCTGCTCCAGCTGGACCCGGGCCGCCATCTGCTGGGCGACCAGGGCCGCCTGGATGCCGTGGAACAGCCCCTCCAGCCAACCGACCAGCTGGGCGTGGGCGATCCGCAGCTCGCCCTCGCTGGGCGCCTGGTCCTCGGCGAAGGGCAGCGAGAGTCGCTCCAGCTCCTCGCGCAGCTCCGGGGCCAGGCCCTCCTTGAGCTCGACGATCGACCGCTCGTGGATCTCCCGCATCCGGTGCCGGCTCGCGTCGTCCAGCGGGGCGGACTTGACCTCCTCCAGCAGCTGCTTGATCATGCTGCCGATCCGCATCACCTTCGCGGGCTGCTCGACCAGGCGGGTGGGGTCCTCACCCGGCCCGTCGTCGGTCTGCACGGTGCCGACCGGCCGGCCGTCCGGCCCGACCACCACCACGGTGCCCGGGTGCCCGGTGCCCTCCCGGCCCGGCTCGTCGTTCTCTCCAGCTGAGCGCGCTTCGGTCATGGCACCCATCTTTACCCACCGCCGTGGCTCGCACGCGCCCGGACCGGCTACCGTCGCCGGCATGCCCGCCGACCCGCGCGCCGTGCTCAGCCGCCCCGCCCCGCCGCCGGACGCGACCGTCGCCTACGGGGACCATCCGGACCAGCTCGCCGACCTGCGCCGGCCCGCCGGGGCCGGGCCCGCACGGCGGCTCGTCGTGGTGGTGCACGGCGGCTTCTGGCGACCGGAGTACGACCGTACGCACACCGGACCGCTGGCGGCGGCGCTGGCCGCTCTCGGGCACCCGGTGGCGCAGCTGGAGTACCGCCGGACCGGTTGGCCGCACACCCTGACCGACGTGCTCGCCGGGGTGGCGGCGCTGCCCGCCCTCGCCGCGGCGAGCCTGGCCGGCCGGGTGACCGCGGATCCGCCGGTGCTGGTCGGCCACTCGGCGGGCGGCCAGCTCGCCCTGTACGCGGCCGCGCACGCGCCCGGATCGGTGGGCGGGGTGTTGGCGCTGGCCCCGGTGGCGGACCTGGCCGAGGCGTACCGGCTGGATCTGGACTCCGGCGCGGTGGCCGCGCTGCTGGGTGGCGGGCCGGCCGACGTCCCGGACCGGTACGCCGTCGCCGATCCACGTTCGTTGGTGCCCAAAGGAACACGGACGGTAGTTGTGCACGGCACCGAGGATCGGCAGGTGCCCATCGGGATCAGCCGCCGGTACGTGGCCGCGGCGGTCGCCGCGGGTGCCGACACGGCCCTCGTTGAGCTGCCCGAATGCGAACACTTCGGGCTGATCGATCCGGAGTCCCCGGCATGGCCGCACGTCACCGATGCGTTGCGGTCTCTCGCTGCATGATCATCAAGCATTGACGCAGCGTCGCCAACCAGGTAGAACGCCGAGGGGGCCGGTGACCTGCCCTGCAATGCTCCCGGAAGGAACTCGGTGTCGCAGATGAACCGCAGGCGGGCTCTCCAACTGTTGGCAGCGCTCGGTACGACCGGCCTCACCGTCGGGTGCGGCTCCGACGAGGACGCCGGCACCCCCGCCCCGGGCAGCCCGATCAAGATCGGACTCGTCGCACCGCAGAGCGGCGCGTACAAGGCGATCGGCGACGAGATCACCAACGGGTTCCAGCTCTTCCTCACCCTCAACGACCAGCGGCTGGGGAACCACCCCGTCACGCTGCTCACCGCCGACGAGGGCGACGGCGCGAAGACCGGCAAGGCCGCGGTGGACGGGCTGCTCAAGGAGGGCGTGCTGGCCCTCACCGGGGTGGTCAACTCGGCCGTCATGGTGGGCATCCGCGACACCGTCGAGCAGGCCCGGGTGCCCCTGGTCGGGTCGAACGCCTCGCCCACCAGCCTGCAGAGCGTCGTCTACATCTGGCGCACCTCGTACGTGCTGGACGAGCCGGGCCGGGCCCTCGGCGAGTACCTCCGCCAGCAGCTCCCGGCCGGCAGCCGGATCGCGATGATCGGCCCCGACGGGCTGAGCAGCCGGGACGTCATGGCCGGCTTCCGGCGCGGCTTCGGGGAGAGCGACCGCCGGCTGATCGGCGCACCGGTCTGGACCACCGACACGCTCGACCCCGGCCGGAACGCGTACACCTACGACATCAAGCAGGTGCTGCGTCGCAAGCCGACCGCCGTCTTCTGCTTCTTCGCCGGCCCGGCCGCGATCCAGTTCATCAAGCAGTTGTACGCGGCCGGCTACCGCGGCGAGATCTACGGGCCCGGCTTCCTCACCGAGGGCACCGTGCTCGACGAGGCGAAGCCGCAGGAGGTGGCGAAGGTCGCGACCGCGCTGAACTACTCGGCCGACCTGAACAACACGGCGAACCGGGTCTTCGCCTCGGCGTACCGCAAGACGTACAACGTCTCACCGACCACCTACGCGATGGCGTCGTACGACGCGGCGCAGGTGCTCGACAAGGCGATCCGGCTGGCCGGGACGGACCCGACCTCGCAGCAGGTCAACCTCGCGCTCGGCAAGATCGGCCAGATCGACAGCCCGCGCGGGCCGTGGCAGTTCAACCAGTCCCGCACGCCCCAGCAGAAGTGGTACCTGCGCCGCGTCGAGCGCGACGGCCAGCTGATCTCCAACGTGCTGGTCAACGAGCTTTCCACGCTCGGCTGACCGGCACCGCCGGACGGCGAAGGGCCGGTCCCCCCGAACGGGAGACCGGCCTTTTCTTCGGATCCGGGGGGGTCAGTGGCGCAGCTCGGCGATGCAGCACTTCACGCTGCCGCCGCCCTTCTTGAGCTCGCCCAGCTCGACCGGCACCGGGTGGTAGCCGGCCGCCTTGAGCTTGCCCGCCAGCCGGGTCGCCTCGCTGTTCAGCACCACGTTGAGGCCGTCGCTGACCAGGTTCAGCCCGAACGCCAGGGCGTCGGAGTCGTCGGCGATCACGGCGTCCGGGAAGAGCTGGGTGAGCACCCGCTGGCTGGCCGCCGAGAAGGCGCCCGGGTAGTAGACGACGTTCTCGTCGTCGATCGAGGCCAGTGCCACGTCCAGGTGGTAGAAGCGCGGGTCGATCAGGTGCAGCGAGACCACCGGCCGGCCCAGCGCCTCCTGTGCCTCGGCGTGCGCCGTCGTCTCGGTCCGGAAGCCGTGCCCGGCGAGGATCAGCCCGCCGTGCGCCTCCGGCAGGTACGCGAAGTCGCCCTCGCCCTCGTTGGTCTCGCTCGGGGCGATGAACGGCCAGCCCTGCGCCTCGTAGAAGGCCCGGTGCGCGGCGGCCTCGCCGGAGCGCTGCGGGTGCTTGAACTTCGCGCCGTAGACGTGACCGTCGACCACGAAGGCGCCGTTGGCCGCGAAGACCATGTCCGGCAGCCCCGCCTCCGGGGTGAGCAGGTGGACGTCGTGGCCGAGGCCGACCAGGGTCTCCCGCAGCCGGTCCCACTGCTTGACCGCGAGCTGCGCGTCGACAGGCGTGGTGACGTCCATCCACGGGTTGATCGCGTACTCGACGGCGAAGTGCTCGGGCGAGCACATGAGATATGTCCGCTTTCGCGGGACTCGCTGCTGGTTCACGGTCACCAAGAGTAGGTAGCGTAGAACTTTGGTAACAGCCAGAACCATTGCTTCCCAGAGGCGGAACATTGCAGATCGACGCGGTTGACCAACGAATCATTGCGTTGCTGGTGGCGGACGCCCGCGCGTCGTACGCCGACATCGGCACCCGCGTGTCACTCTCCGCCCCCGCCGTCAAGCGACGGGTCGACCGGCTGCGCGCCGCCGGGGTGATCCGGGGATTCACCGCCGTCGTCGACCCGGCCGCCGTCGGCTGGACCACCGAGGCGTTCGTGGAGCTGTTCTGCGCCGGCCGGACCACCCCCGCCCAGATCGGGGCCGCCGCCCGCCGGCACCCCGAGGTGGTCGGGGCGTACACCGTCTCCGGGGAGGCGGACGCCCTGGTGCACCTGCGCGCCGCCGACATCTCCCACCTGGAGGAGGCCCTGGAGCGGCTCCGCGCCGAAGGGTTCGTCACCTCCACCCGGAGCACCATCGTGCTCTCCCGGCTGGTCGAGTCGCCGGGCGTCGGCCCCTCCAGCTGACCCCTTGACCTCAACCCCGCTTCATGTCGTCGACTGTCAGGACGGATCGGCGACACGAGCGGGGAGGTGCCATGCGGGCGGTGTGGCTGCGGGAGTTCGGCGGGCCGGAGAAGCTGGAACCGGGGACGGCCCCGGACCCGGCACCCGGCCCCGGACAGGTTCTGGTCGAGGTGGCCCACGCCAACCTCACCTTCGTGGAGACCATGTTCCGGGCCACCGGCTTCGGACCGAACCGCGGCTCGCTGCCGGTCATCCCCGGCAACGGGGTCGGCGGGGTGGTCCGCGCGGTCGGGCCGGACGTCGATCCCGCGCTCGTCGGGCGGCGGGTGGTGACCGGCACCGGCGGCTCCGGCGGGTACGCCGAACTGGTCGCGGTGGACCACGAGGCGCTGCACCCGGTCCCGGACGGCCTGGCGCTGGACCGGGCGGTCGCGCTGCTCGCCGACGGGCGTACCGCCGTCATGCTGATCGAGACGGCCGGGCTGCGTACCGGCGAACGGGTGCTGGTCGAGGCCGCCGCCGGCGGCGTGGGCAGCCTGCTGGTCCAGCTCGCCGCCCGGGCCGGCACACGGGTGGTGGCCGCCGCCGGCGGCGCCCGCAAGACGGCGCTGCTGCCCGCGCTCGGCGCCCACCTGGCCGTGGACTACACCGAGCCGGACTGGTCCGACCGGGTCCGGGCCGCCGTGGGCGGGGTGGACGTGGTCCTCGACGGCGTCGGCGGCACCCTGGCCCGGACCGCGTACGAGCTGCTCGACCCCGGGGGACGGCTGGTCAGCTTCGGGCTGGCCAGCGGCGACTGGGCGGCGGTCACCCCGGACGAGGCACGTGCCCGGGGCGTGACCCTGCTGCGGCCGGCCCCCACGCCGGCCCAGCTGCGGGCGTACACCCGGCAGGCGCTGGCGGACGGCGCGGCCGGCCGGCTGCGCCCGCTGATCGGCCAGCGGTTCCCGCTGGAGCGGGCCGCGGACGCGCACGCCGCGATCGAGGCCCGCGCCACCGTCGGCAAGACCCTGCTCGACGTACGCTGACCCGCCCGGTCAGAGGTACATGCCGGTGCGGTGCTCCCCCTCGCCCCGGGCCGGCTTGTCGCCCTCACCGAAGAAGCGCTTGCCGCCGAACTCGCCGTGCAGCCGGTCGTCCAGCTCGTCGGCCAGCCCCGTCATCACCTGCACCGCGAGCATCAGGTGGGTGGCCTGGAAGTTGCGGCCGAAGACCGGGATGGAGGCCCACACCGTGTCGTCGGCGCAGTACAACCGGCCGATCGGCATCCGGTTGGTCAGCTCGGAGAGCTTCACGTAGAGCCGCTCGGTCGGCTCGACCTCGGTCAGCACCGGGGAGAAGACGTCCACCAGCGGCGGATTGTCCCGGACCCGGACGAAGACCATCGCCGAGCCGGCCCGGATGTTGATGTCCCCGTCCGAGTCGACCTGGAGCTGGTCGGCGTCCGACTTCAACATCGTGGAGACGACGGTCCGCACCCGGTCCGCCAGCTCCAGCACGTCCTTCTCGCCCTCCTTGGCCCCCGCGGCGGTGGCCAGCGCCTCGTCCAGGTCGGCCTCGACGTCGCGGTCCGGGCCGAACTCGCTGCGCGCCGTGCCCAGCGGCGGCACCGGCAACGGCTCACCCTGCGCGTCGTGCACCAGATAGACCAGGAAGGCCGGGTGCGGGGCGCCGTAGACGTCGCGGAGCGTACGGGTCAGCACCGGGGCCAGCTTGGCGGCCTCGGCCGTGGAGCCGTCCAGGCCGAAGTCCTCGCCCGAACCCGCCACCACACCCGGCGGCGACCAGCCCAGGGCGATCATGTCCGCCACCGCTGCCCGGTCCAGCCGGTAGCCCTGCGGCAGCGTGGCGTTGCCGACCGCCCGGGCGGAGAGCTTCCCCTCCTCGCCGACGTCGACGCTGGTCGAGTAGACGGCGTCGCCGGTGCCCGAGGCGGTCGGGTCGAGGGTCAGCTCCAGGTGCGCCCCGGCGGGCAGCTCCCGCAGCCGCTCGGCCAGCGCCCGGGCGAACTCCCGCCAGGCCTCGGTGACCTTCGACCGCAGGTCGGCCGTGCTCGGCTCGTCCAGCAGGATCGACTCGTACTGCTCCGGCGTGGTGCCCGCCTGCGCAGCGGCCGGCTCCGAGGGGTGGTCTGCCGTCATGATCGCCTCCGTCCGTCACGATCACCCTACCCACGCGACGGAGGCGCAACTCGGCGCGGACCGGCCCGCGCGGAGTCACCGCGCCGGGTCGCTCCCGGCCGGCCGGTCGGAGCCCAGCTCCACCGGCCAGGTCGCCGCCAGCCCACTCAGCCGGGCGGCCGTCGCCGCCGGGTCCGCGCCCCGACCGACCGCCACCCCCAACAGGTACGCGGTGACCGGCGCACCCGGGCGCAGCACCTGGTGGGCGACGTCCTTCGCGAGGTCGAGCACGGTGGGCACCGGCACCTCGGCCGGATCGAGGCCCAGCTCCGCGCAGGCCGCCGTCACCCAGTCGTCCATCACCGTCATCGCGTCCACTCCTCCGCCCGTCGTACGTCGAGGTCAGTGTCGCAGTCGAACCACGGCGGCGGCCCCGAGCCGACCCACGGCACGTCGCGCACGGTGAGGCCGGCGAGCAGCTCGCGGATCGGGGCGCCGTCGGGCGTACCGCCCCGCCGGGCGGTCAACCCGGCGAGCGCCGCCCGCAGCGGGGCCACCCGCCACACCCCGCACAGGGTCTGCCGCCGGCCCTCGTCGTCGACGTGGCAGACCCCGTCGACCGGTGACCCGGCCAGCTCACCCAGCAGCTCACCGACGGCCGCCCGGGTGAGCAGCGGCAGATCCGCCGCGAGCAGCGCGACCGTGGCCACGTCGGCCGGGAGCAGGGCCAGTCCGGCGGCGGTGCCGGCGACCGGACCGCCACCGGGCGGATCCTCCCGGGTAACCCGCACGTCCGACGGGACCGCGCCGGCCGGGCCGACCAGGATGCGGGGTACGGCGTCGGAGACGGCGTCCAGCACCCGGTCACGCATCGGCCGGCCACCGACCGGCAGGCCGGGCTTGTCCACCCCGCCCATCCGGCGCGCGGCCCCACCGGCCAGCACCACCGCCGCGTACGACTCCACCCCGCCACGCTAACCCCGCCCACCGACCACCGCCCCCCGCGCCCGCGGCCGAGGCACCGACATGCCGAAGGACGTGGTGATCACACGAGCGGGAAGGCGGCGTGAGGTGTGACGGCGGGGCAGGCAGGGGAGGATGGCGGGATGGGACGGGCAACCGATCGACGTGGCGTACTCCGGATCGACCTCGACGCCGCGGCGGCGGGTCGCGCCCCGGTACGCCGACCGGACAGCCTCTCGGTGGAGGAACCTCTGGAGATCCGGGTCGGCCCGGCCGGCCCGGGGCGGCGCAAACCGCTCGCCGTCACCATGCGCACCCCCGGCGACGACATCGACCTGGCGATCGGCTTCCTGCTCACCGAGGGGCTGATCCGCTCCGCCGAGGACGTGCAGACCGCCCAGCTCTGCGCCGGGGCGGAGACCCCGAACACGTACAACGTGGTGGACGTCGTGCTCGCGCCGGGCGTACCGGAACCGGCCACCGACCCGGCGCGCAACTTCTACACCACCAGCTCCTGCGGGGTCTGCGGCAAGGCCAGCATCGACGCGGTACGCACCCGCTCGCTCTTCCCGGTCGCCGACGACCCGCTGACCGTGCCGGCCGAACTGGTCGCCGAACTGCCGGACAAACTGCGGGCCGCGCAGAAGGCCTTCGACCGGACCGGTGGCCTGCACGCCGCCGGCCTCTTCACCGCCGACGGCGCACTGGCCGTGCTCCGTGAGGACGTCGGCCGGCACAACGCGGTGGACAAGGTGGTCGGCTGGGCGGTACGCCAACAGCTCCTGCCGTTGGCCGGACACCTGCTGCTGGTCTCCGGCCGGGCCAGCTTCGAGCTGACCCAGAAGGCATGGATGGCCGGCGTGCCGCTGCTCGCCGCGGTCTCCGCGCCCAGCACCCTCGCCGCCGACCTGGCCGCCGAGGCGGGAATGACCCTGGTCGGCTTCCTGCGCGGCCGGACCATGAACGTCTACACCGGCGCCCACCGGCTGACCGTCGACGCCTGAGCGGGCGGCGGTGAACGCCCACGCCGGACGGTCAGCTGCCGCGTCGGGGCGGCCGGGGGCGACGGGAGCGACGCCGGACCACGCCGGGCGGCGCCACGGCCGGCCAGCCGTCGAGCTGCGACGGGGGTACGCCCCGGCGGAGCAGGTCGTCGAGGAGCAGCGCCAGCGAGTAGCCCGGATGTTCGGTCAGCGCCCGCTCCAGGGCTACCGCCGCCAACGCGCCCTGCCCGGCACGCCACGCGGCGAAGGCGAGCAGACTCGCCGGGGCGGCGCTGAGCCCGGGCTCGGCGCGGCGCAACACGTCGGTCCAGAGGGCGATGTCCTCGTCCCGCCCGTCGGTGCGTTCCCAGGCGTGGTCCCGGACGGTCAACCGGGTCAGCAGCAGGCTCAGCCAGGCCACCTCGTCGTCGGTCAGCCGCTCACCGCGCCGTTGCCGGCGTCGGGCCGCCCGCACCGCCGCCACCCCAGCGGCCCGCACCGCCCCGTCGTCCCCGGCGTCGCCCGGGTCGCCCGCGGAACTCGGCCCGCCAGCGGCGCGAGCCGGGTCACCCGCGGAACTCGCCGGTCCGTGAGCAGCACGCACCGGCTCACCCGGCGGCAGTTCCGCCCCGGCCGGCCGGCCGAGCATCCGGGCCAGCCGCTGACCGGCCCGCGCCGTCGCCTTCCGCATCGCCACCCGGACCGGGCCGTCCAGCGGGGCGACCAGGGCGGTGAGGGCGGCCCGGTCGGGCAGGGCGACCTGTCCGGCGAAGACGGCGGCGGCGCTGACCTCGCTGGCCTCCGGGTCGTACGGGGTGCCGTCGGGTGGGCAGCACTCGGCCTCGGTGCAGAGGTACGACCAGTAGCGTCCCCCGGTCACCCGGAGGGCGTCGAGCACGACCAGACCGACCCCGGCCAGTGCCACCCGGACCGCGTCGACGGCGGTGGTGACCCGCTCGGCCGGCCCGTACCCGACCACGGTGGCCGACTCGGCGCGCTGCCGGACGATCACCTCGGCCAGGTGACGGGCCGGTGGACCGGGGTCGGCGCCCCGGCCGGGCAGGTCGGCCCGGGCGGCGAAGATGATCCGCCGGCCGTGCAGTGCGACCACCACCACGCTGTCGGTGGGATGGAAGCCGAGCAGGTACGGCACGGCGGCGATCAGGTCGGCGGGTGAGCGGACGGCGAGGCGGGCCCGGTCGAGCTGCGTCATGGGGGCAGCCTGCGTGGCGCCGGTACGTGCCGACAGGCCCTGTGGACGACACACCGGTCATCCACAGTCACCCTTCGTGTTCGCCCTGGTCGGCGAAGAATTGCATCGAGTGCAGACGGATCGGAGCGCACACCGGCCCGCACGACGCCCGCGGAGGGGCTACCTTGCGCAGATGGACCTGGCCTACCTGCGGGCACATCCGGAGCACCTGCCGACCTTCCTGACCCACCAGCGGATCCGGGAGACACCGGTCCCGGGGGGCGACATCTGCGCCGCCTCCCGGCTGACCCTCGACGACGGCCACTCCGTCTTCGCCAAGAGCTGGCCGGAGACGGCCTCCCGGCCGGTGCCGGCGGACTTCTTCGCCGCCGAGGCGGCCGGGCTGCGCTGGCTGCGCGACGCGGGCGCGGTGGCCGTACCCGAGGTGCTGGTGGCGATGCCGGAGTTGCTGGCGCTCGACTGGGTGGAGACCGGCGAGCCGACGCCGGAGGCGGCCGAGCGGTTCGGTCGGGAGCTGGCCGGGACGCACCGGGCCGGCGCGCCGGAGTTCGGCGCGGAATGGCCGGGGTTCATCGGGGCGCTGCCGCAGGACAACACCCCGGACCCGGGCCCGTGGTCGGGGTGGTTCGCCCGTACCCGGCTGGCGCCGTACCTGGCGATGTCGGTGCGCAACGGGGCGCTGACCGCCGCCGAGACCGCCCCGGTCGAGGAGCTGATCGGGCGGGTCGGGGAGTTCGGCGGCGACGAGCCGCCGGCCCGGATCCACGGCGACCTCTGGCCGGGCAACCTGCTGTGGGGCGCGGACGACCAGGTGTGGCTGGTCGACCCGGCGGCGCACGGCGGCCACCGGGAGACCGACCTGGCCCAGCTGGCCCTCTTCGGCGGCCCGCCGCACCTGGACCGCATCCTGGCCGCCTACGACGAGGCGTGGCCGTTGGCCGACGGTTGGCGGGAGCGGGTGCCGCTGCACCAGCTGCACCTGCTGCTGGTGCACACCGCGCTCTTCGGTGCGGCCTACCGGGAGGCGGTCGGCGCGGCGGCCCGTGCCGCGCTGCGGGGCGCCGGACGCGCTACGGTCGACAGGTGACCGCCACCCCGACGACCGGCGGCGTCCTCGCCGACCGGTACGGCCGGGTCGCGAAGGACCTGCGGGTCTCGCTGACCGACAAGTGCAACCTGCGCTGCACCTACTGTATGCCGGCCGAGGGGCTGCCCTGGCTGGCCGGGCCGCAGCTGCTGAGCGACGACGAGATCGTCCGGCTGGTCCGGGTGGCCGTCGAGCGGCTCGGGGTGACCGAGGTGCGCTTCACCGGCGGTGAGCCGCTGATCCGCCCCGGCCTGCCGGGCATCGTGGCCGCGGTGGCCGCCCTGCGGCCCCGGCCGAGGATCTCGCTGACCACCAACGGCATCGGGCTGGAGCGGCTGGCGCCCACCCTGCGCGCCGCCGGCCTGGACCGGGTGAACGTCTCGCTGGACACCCTCGACCCGGCCCGGTTCGCCGCGCTGACCCGCCGCGACCGGCTGGCGGACGTGCTGGCCGGCCTGGCCGGCGCGGCGGCGGCCGGACTGAGCCCGGTGAAGCTCAACTCGGTGCTGATGCGCGGCGTCAACGAGGACGAGGCGCCGGCGCTGCTGAGGTTCGCCCTGGAGCACGGCTACGAGCTGCGGATCATCGAGCAGATGCCGCTGGACGCCCAGCACGGCTGGGACCGGGCGACGATGGTCACCGCCGACGAGATCCTGGCCGCGCTCGGCCGGGAGTTCGACCTGAGTCCCGACCCCGCCGAGCGGGGCGCGGCGCCCGCCGAGACCTGGCTGGTCGACGGGGGGCCGGCCCGGGTCGGGGTGATCGGGAGCGTGACCCGGCCGTTCTGCGGCGACTGCGACCGCACCCGGCTCACCGCCGACGGCCAGGTGCGGGCGTGCCTGTTCGCCACGGAGGAGTCCGACCTGCGGGGCGCGCTGCGCGCCGGGGCCGACGACGAGGAGCTGGCCCGGCGCTGGCGTACGGCGATGTGGGGCAAGCGGGCCGGGCACGGCATCGACGACCCGACGTTCCTCCAGCCGGCCCGGCCGATGTCGGCGATCGGTGGCTGAGTCGTGCTGACCGTCCGCTACTTCGCCGGGGCCCGTGCCGCCGCCGGCCGGTCCGCGGAGACCGTGCCCGCCGGCCGGTCGCTGGACGACGTGACCGCCGAGCTGGCCCAGCGGCACGGCGCCTCCCTCGCCCGGGTGCTGACGGCGGCGAGTTTCCTGGTCGACGGCGTCGCCTGTCATGATCGGTCGACACCGCTGCCGGCCGGAGCGACGATCGACGTGCTGCCTCCGTTCGCCGGTGGCTGAGAGAGGTTGACGCGTGTTGCCGATCGTGGCGTTCGTCGGGGTGCAGGCCCTGCTCGCCGGGGGGATCCACTACTACCTGTGGCGACGGCTGGTCCGGGACACCACGAACCGGGGCCGGCTGCGTCGGATCGGCGCGATCGGCGCGCTGCTGCTCGCCCTGCTGGTGCCGGTCACCGTGCTCGGCACCCAGCTGGGCCTGTACTGGCTCGCCTGGCCCGGCTACCTCTGGCTGGCGGTGATGTTCTACCTGCTGGTGGTGCTGGTGCTGCTGGAGGTGCCGATGGCGGTGGCGCGGCTGGTGCTGCGCCGCCGGGCGGCGGTCGCCGAGCCGACCACGGCGGCGCCGGAGCCGGCGCTGGTGGGGGCGGCCGGGCCCGCCGACCCGCCGGCCGCCGCGGCGGTCGACCAGCCGGACCACGACCGGGACCGCCGGCTGCTGCTGGCCCGGGGAGCGGCCATCTTCGCCGGTCTCACCGCGGTCGGCGTCACCGGGTACGGGGTGCGCAACGCCCTCGGGCCGCCCCGGCTGGACCGGGTGCGGATCCCGCTGGCGAAGCTCCCGCGCCGGATGGACGGCCTGCGGATCGCCACCGTCTCGGACATCCACCTCGGTCCGCTGCGCGGCCGGGCGCACACCGAGCGGATCGTCTCGATGATCAACCGGCTGGACGCCGACCTGGTGGCGGTCGTCGGTGACCTGGTCGACGGTTCCGTCGCCGAGCTGGGTGAGGCGGCCGAGCCGCTGCGTGACCTGCGCTCGCGGTACGGCAGCTTCTTCGTCACCGGCAACCACGAGTACTACTCCGGGGTGGAGGAGTGGGTGCGGGAGGTGGACCGGCTGGGCCTGCGGGTGCTGCAGAACGTCCGCCAGGAGATCCGGACCCCGGGTGGCGTACTGGACCTGGCCGGGGTGAACGACGTCACCGCCGACGGGACGGGGCTGGCCGCCCCGGCGGACTACGCGGCGGCGCTGGGCGACCGCGACCCGAGCCGGCCGGTGGTGCTGCTGGCCCACCAGCCGGTGGCCGTGGAGGAGGCCGCGAAGTACGGCGTGGACCTGCAACTGTCCGGGCACACCCACGGCGGCCAGATGGTGCCGTTCAATCTCGCCGTCGGGCTCGCCCAGCCGGTCGTCTCCGGCCTCGGCGAGGTGGACGGCACCAAGGTGTACGTCACCAACGGGGCCGGGTTCTGGGGCCCGCCGGTGCGGGTGGGCGCGGATCCGCAGATCAGCCTGGTCGAGCTGCGCAGCGCCTGACCGGCCGCCCGCCCCTCCCGGCCATGATCATCGCAGGTCAGGCCGGGTGCGCGGCCCTTATACCCCGGCCGGGGCGGCCGGTCCAGCACCGGATTGCTCAGGTCACGCGTGAGCGTGGCGGAGGGCGGGTACCTCGACGGCCGTGACAGGATGCGGCGTGCCCCCGTTCAGCGCCGTGCCCCCCGGCGGCTCCCCGCCGCTCGTCGCGGACCTGCACATCCACTCGAAGTACTCGCGCGCGTGCAGCCGCGACCTCACCCTGCCCAACCTGGGCTGGTGGGCGCGACGCAAGGGCATCGGTCTGCTCGGCACCGGCGACTTCACCCACCCCGCCTGGTACGACCACCTGCGGGAGACCCTGCACCCGGCGGAGCCGGGGCTCTACCGGCTCGGTCCGGAGGCGGAGCGGGACATCGCCCGGCGGCTGCCGCCCCGGCTGGCCAGCGAGGCGGAGACGAACCCGGTCCGCTTCATGCTGAGCGTGGAGATCTCCACGATCTACAAGCGGGACGACCGGACCCGCAAGGTGCACCACCTGATCTACCTGCCGGACCTGGACGCGGTGGGCCGGTTCAACGCGGCGCTGGGCCGGATCGGCAACCTCGGCTCGGACGGCCGGCCGATCCTCGGGCTGGACTCCCGCGACCTGCTGGAGATCACCCTGGAGGCCAGCCCGGACGGCTACCTCGTGCCCGCGCACATCTGGACGCCGTGGTTCTCGGCGCTCGGCTCGAAGTCCGGCTTCGACGCGATCGCCGACTGCTACGCCGACCTGGCGGAGCACATCTTCGCGGTGGAGACCGGCCTCTCCTCCGACCCGGAGATGAACTGGCGGGTCGGCAGCCTGGACGGCTACCAGCTGGTGTCGAACTCCGACGCGCACTCCCCGCCGGCGCTGGCCCGGGAGGCCACGGTGCTCACCTCGGGGCTGGACTACTTCGCCGTCCGGGAGGCGCTGCGCACCGGTGACGGGCTCGCCGGCACCATCGAGTTCTTCCCGGAAGAGGGGAAGTACCACGCCGACGGGCACCGGCTCTGCGGGGTGAACTGGGCGCCCGAGCGCACCCGGGAGGCGGGCGGTCGCTGCCCCGAGTGCGGCAAGCCGCTGACCGTGGGGGTGCTGAGCCGGGTCGAGGAGCTGGCCGACCGGCCGGCGGGGCACCGGCCGGCACACGCCCGCGAGGTCACCCACCTGGTGCCGCTGGCCGAGATCCTCGGGGAGATCAACAAGGTGGGTGCCCGGTCGAAGAAGGTCGAGGGGAAGCTCAACGAGCTGGTCGCCGCGCTCGGCCCCGAGCTGGAGATCCTCACCCGGGCACCGCTGGACGAGATCGGTCGGGTCGGCGGTGAGCTGCTGGCCGAGGGGATCGGCCGGTTGCGCCGGGGGGACGTCCGCCGGGTGCCGGGCTACGACGGCGAGTACGGCGTGATCACCCTCTTCGACGCCGACGAGCTGGGTTCGGCCCGGGCGGGGGCCGGGCAGGAGACGCTGTTCGACGTACCCGTGCCGGCGCAGCGACGGCCCGCGGAGCCGGCGCCGAAGCCGAAGACCCGGCGCCCGGCGGCGGTGAAGGCCGAGCCGAAGCGCAAGCCGGCCACCCCGCCCCCGCCGCCGATCGCGTCGGCGCCCTCCCCGCACGAGCCGTTCGAGCCGATGCTCGCCGGCATGGAGGAGGTCGGCACGGGCCTGCTGGACCGGCTGGACGCGATGCAACGGGTGGCCGCGTCGGCGCCCGGTGGGCCGCTGCTGATCGTGGCCGGCCCGGGCACCGGCAAGACCCGGACGCTGACCCACCGGATCGCGTACCTCTGCGCAGAGCTGAACGTCTTCCCCGACCAGTGCCTGGCGATCACCTTCACCCGGCGGGCGGCGGAGGAGCTGCGGCACCGCCTCGACGGGCTGCTCGGGCCGGTGGCCGAGGACGTCACGGTCGGCACGTTCCACTCGCTGGGCCTGACCATCCTGCGGGAGAACGCCGCGGCGGCGGGCCTGCCGGCGGACTTCCGGATCGCCGACGACGCGGACCGGGCGGCGGCCCGCGCCGAGGCCGGCGACGACGACGCCCGCTACGCGGCGCTGCTGCGCAAGCGGGACCTGGTGGACCTGGACGAGCTGCTCACCCTGCCGGTGGCGCTGCTCAAGGGCGACCGGAAGCTGGTCCGGGACTACCGCGAGCGGTGGAAGTGGATCTTCGTCGACGAGTACCAGGACGTCGACGCGGTCCAGTACGACCTGCTGCGGCTGCTCTCCCCCGCCGACGGCAACCTCTGCGCGATCGGCGACCCGGACCAGGCGATCTACTCGTTCCGGGGCGCCGACGTCGGCTACTTCCTGCGCTTCTCGCAGGACTTCACCGACGCGCGCCTGGTCCGGCTGAACCGCAACTACCGCTCCTCGGCGCCGATCCTGGCCGCCGCCGTGCAGGCGATCGCCCCGTCGTCGCTGGTCCGGGGCCGGCGGCTGGACCCGGCCCGGCTCGACCCGGAGGCCCCGCTGGTCGGCCGGTACGCCGCGGCGTCCGTCGCCGACGAGGCCGACTTCCTGGTACGCACCGTCGACGAGCTGGTCGGTGGCCTGTCCCACCGGTCGCTGGACACCGGCCGGATCGACGGCCGGTCGACCGCCCTGTCGTTCTCCGACATCGCGGTGCTGTACCGCACCGACGCGCAGGCCGCGCCGATCCTCGACGCCCTGTCCCGGGCGAACATCCCGGTGCAGAAGCGCTCGCACGACCGGCTGCGCGACCGGCCGGGGGTGCTGGCGATCGCCCGCGAGCTGCGCAACGCCGGCCTCGACGGTTCGCTGGCCGCGCGGGTGCGGCTGGCCGGCCAGGTGCTGGCCGAGCGGTTCGCCGTCCCCACCCTCGACGGCACCGGCGCGGTACGCCCCGAGGACGTCCGCGGCGCGGTGGACCTGCTCACCCCGTTGGCCCGGCGCTGCGGCGACGACCTGGAGCTGTTCCTGTCCCAGCTGGCCACCGGCGCGGAGGTGGACGCCCTGGACCCGCGCGCCGAGGCGGTCACCCTGCTCACCCTGCACGCCGCGAAGGGGCTGGAGTTCCCGGTGGTCTTCCTGGTGGGCGCGGAGGACGGGCTGCTGCCGCTGCGCTGGCCGGGCAGCAGCCCCGACGACGACCAGGTGGCCGAGGAACGCCGGCTCTTCTTCGTCGGGCTGACCCGGGCGCAGGACCGGCTGTACGTCAGCCACGCCGCCCGGCGGGCCCGGCACGGCGCGGAGCGCGAGGTGGTCCCGTCGCCGTTCCTGGCCGACATCGACGCGGGGCTGTTCGAACGGTTCGGCGACAGCGAACCGCGTCGCCCCCGCGACCGCCAGCTGCGGCTGATCTGAGCCGGCTCAGCCCGTCGGTTCGTCGACGGCCGGGCGGCGGGGGCGTTCGGTGGTCGGGCGGCGGGGACGTTCGGTGGTCACCACCAGGGCCACCCCGGCCACGATGACCGCGCCGCCGAGCAGGACCGGCGGGGTGACCGGCTCGGCCACGAGCAGCGCGCCGAGCGCCACCGCGACCGCCGGGTTGACGTAGGCGTACGTGGAGACCAGCGAGATCGGCGCGTGCTGGAGCAGCCACACGTACGCGGTGAAGGCGACCAGCGAGCCGGCCACCGTCAGGTAGCCCAACGCGACCCACGACCGGGTGGTGATCGCCGCCGGGTCGAGGCCCGTCAGCTCGCCCCGGCCCGCGCCGAGCAGCGCGAGCACGGCCGCACCGGCGACCATCTCGTAGACCGTGGCGACGAAGGGGTCCGTCGGCATCGGCAGCCTGCCGGCGAGGAACGAGCCGACCGACCAGCTGGTCGCCCCGGCGACCACGGTGAGCGCACCGACCAGCGGCACCGCGCCCGACCCACCGGGGAGCACGAGCAGCACCAGACCGACGAAGCCCAGCGTGACCCCGACGAACGTCCACGCCCGGGGCCGGTCCCCGGTGACCGCGCGCAGCAGCACCACCAGCAGCGGAACCGTCGCCACCAGCAGCGCCGCCACGCCCGACGGCAGGGCCGTACCGGGCGGTCCGGACTCGGCGAGCACCACCAGACCGTTGCCGCCGGCCAGCAGCAGCATCCCGACGAGGGCGGCGGAGCCGAGCTGACGCCGGTCGACGCGGAGCGCGCCACGGCCGCCGCGCAGTCGCAGCACCACGGCGAGCACCACCGCGGCGGCGGCGAACCGCAGCGCGGCGGAGAGCAGCGGCGGCATCGACTCGACGGCCACCCGGATGCCCAGGTAGGTCGATCCCCACAGGACGTAGACCAGGCCGAGCGCGATCCAGATCAGGGCCGGCCGGGTGGCGGACGTCGAACCGCCGCCCGGTGACCGGACCGGGTTCGGCGGTTGCGGGGGTGACGAAGGACGCGGAGTGGGTGAGGTCATCGTTGGATCACGCTACGGTGACGACGGTGTCCGCGCTGCCCCGAGGTGGCCGGCCTCTCACCACTGGTACGCAGGAGGGCGCGCATGGCGAACTACGGCTCCCCGGGTGACGGCGACCCGGACCCGTGGGACGGGCGCCGACCGGACGACGGGTTCGACGCCGGCTCCGCGCCCCGGACCGGGCCCGGTTGGGGCGAGACGTCACCCGGCCGGCCCGACCAGCCGGCGTACCATCCCTCGCCCGGCTGGCCGGCGGCCGTGGAGGCGGCGGAAGCGCCAGCCGTCCCGCGCAGCCGCCCGATCGGGCCCGACGACTACCCGAATCCGGACGGCGCCGATCCCTACCGTCCGGGCGGCCCCGGCCCGGTGTCGTACGACGGGCAGCCGGTGCCCCGGCGCGGCAAGGGTCCGCTGATCGCCGTGCTGGCCGTCCTGTCGGTGGCCCTGCTGGCCGCCGCCGGCACCCTGACCTGGCTGCTGCTCAGCGGTGGGCCGGAGCAGGTGGCGTCGGAGTCCGATGCGACGTCCGGCACGCCCGTCGCCCCGGCGAGCGCCGCCGTCTCGGCGGTCCCGACCGCTCCCGCCCCGCAGTCCACGGCCGACCCGCGGTTCGTCAAGGAGGGGCAGTGCGTCCGCAACGAGGGACCGGCCGGTGGAAAGCCGAAGTTGCTGATCAGCGCCTGCGACCCGAGCAGCTACGAGGTGGTCCGCCGTTTCGACGGCCCCACGAGTGGTGAGAAGGACGCGGAGGCGAAGTGCGCGAAGGTGCCCGGCTACACCAACTGGTTCTTCTTCGACAGTGAGCTGGACACCCTGGACTTCGTCCTCTGCCTGAAGCAGCGCTGAGCCGGCCCGGCAGCGCTGAGCCGCCTCGACCCCGGGGGAAGCCGATGTCCCGCCCCGACGACGACCCGTACCCCCAATCAGCCGCAGGCCAGGGCGACGGCGCTCCGTCGCCCTGGGCCCGCCCGCCGGCCGGCGGGGAGCCACCGACCGCGCCGCTGCCGGGCTGGGCCGGACCGCCGGCCGGTCCCGACGACTCGCCCACCATGCCGATCTCCGGGGCGGAGCCGCCGACCGCGCCGATGCCCGGGCCGTACCCGCCCAGCGGTCCGTTCCCGCCGCCGGCCGCCCAGTCGCCGGCCGGGCCCTACCCGTCCGGCGGCCCGACGGCCGCCTACCCACCGGGGCCGTACCAGCCGGAGGGACCGACGGCGGCCTACCCGCCGGCGCCGTACCAGCCGGGCGAACCGACGGCGGCCTACCCGCCGGGGGAGCCGACCGCGGCCTACCCGCCGGTGCCCTACCCGGCCGGTCCGTACCCGCCCGGTGGGGCGGTGGGTGGCGGTCAGTGGGCGGCGCCGCCCGGATATCCGGCGCCACCGGCGCGGCGGTCGGGCCGCAAGATCGCCCTGATCGTCGGGGCGGTGCTGGTCGCCCTGCTCTGCCCCTGCCTGGTCCTGGCCGGGTGGCTTATTCTGCCGTCCGGCGACGACGACCGGTCGTCGTCCGCGCCCTCGACGGCGGTACCGGCCGACCCGACCGAGGAACCGGCGGAGGAACCCACCGAGGAGCCGACGGAGGAACCGTCCGCGCCGGGCGCGACGGACTTCGCCAAGGGCGACTGCGTGGTCAACGACGGTACGAGCCAGGCGGCCGAGCTGCGCAAGGTGCCGTGCGGCCCGGGCACCTTCGAGGTGCTGCTGCGGATCCCGGGCACCGCCGAGGGGGACCGGTGCGCCCGGTTGGCGCCGGAGGCCACGGCGAACTACGTCAGTGACGGCCCGCTGGCGGAGCAGGACTTCGTGCTCTGCCTGCGCCGGGCCCGCTGACCCCGAACATCCTCGGTAGACAAAACTAGGGCTGTCTAGCATCCACGCTAGACAGCCCTAGTTTCGTCTCGACGCGACACGCCGGTAACCCCGTCTATCCATCTCTAGCTCCCCCGCTAGAACGGCCGATACTCTGCGATGCGTGGATCCGGTCCGCAACCCGTACGCCCCCGGCGCGGGGCAGCGCCCGCCCGAACTCGCCGGGCGGGGGCGGGAGCTGGACGTCTTCGACGTGGTCCTGGAACGGATCGCCCGGGGCCGCCCCGAACGCAGCCTGATGCTCACCGGCCTGCGCGGCGTCGGCAAGACGGTGCTGCTCAACACCCTCCGCTCGCAGGCCATCACCCACCTGTGGGGCACCGGCAAGATCGAGGCCCGGCCGGACCAGTCGCTGCGCCGCCCGGTGGCCGCCGCCCTGCACATGGCGGTCCGCGAACTGGCCCCCCGGCACCGGGCGCCGGACCGGATCGACGGCTTCCTCGGCGTGCTGAAGGCGTTCGCCCAGCGCTCGGCGCCGACCGGCCGCGGCGGCACCGCCCCGAAGCTGCGGGACCGCTGGCAGCCCGGCATCGACGTACCGGCCAGCAGCGGGCGGGCGGACTCCGGTGACATCGAGATCGACCTGGTCGAACTGCTCACCGACGCGGCGGCCGTGGCGACCGACGTCGGCACCGGCATCGCGATCTTCATCGACGAGATGCAGGACCTCGGCGCGGAGGACGTCTCCGCGCTCTGCGCCGCCTGCCACGAACTGTCCCAGCTCGGCGCCCCGCTGATCGTGGTCGGCGCCGGCCTGCCGCACCTGCCGGCCGTGCTCAGCGCGGCCAAGTCGTACTCGGAACGGCTCTTCCGCTACCAGCGCATCGACCGGCTCGACCGGATCGCCGCCGACCAGGCGCTCTGCGCGCCGGCCGAGCGGGAGGAGGTCGAGTACGAGGCGAAGGCCCTCGACCTGCTCTACGAGAAGTCCGGCGGCTATCCGTACTTCGTCCAGGCGTACGGGAAGGCCACCTGGGACCACGCCCCGCGCTCACCGATCACCGCGGCGGACGTCCGGGTGGCCGCGCCCGAGGCGGAGGCCGAACTGGCGGTCGGCTTCTTCGGCTCCCGGTTCGAGCGGGCCACCCCGGCGGAGCGGGAGTACATGCGGGCCATGGCGACCCTCTCCCTGGTGGAGGGGGAGGAGGACGGCGGACGCGACGACATGGACGCCGCGGTGCCGACCGCCGAGATCGCCCGCTCGCTGGGCCGGAAACCGGCCAGCCTCTCCCCGGCCCGGGACGCCCTGATCAAGAAGGGGCTGATCTATTCCGGCGAGCGCGGGACGGTCGCCTTCACCGTGCCGCACTTCGGCCGGTACCTGCGCACCCAGCCGGCCTGACGAGCCCTCAGACCCTGGACCAGGGCGGCGGGAAGACCACCTCGCCGCGCGGCAGCGGGCCCTCGCCACTGACCGTCGGCGGCAACGCCAACGCCTGCCACGGCTCGCCCAGCCCCGACCACGGGCTGGTCAAGCCCATCCGGTCGGCCCGGTCGAAGCCGAACCGCCGGTAGTACGCCGGGTCGCCGAGCACCACCACCAGCCGCTCGCCCAACTCGGTGGCCGCCTCCAGGGCGGCCTGCACCACGGCGGCGCCGTGCCCCACCCGCTGCCGGTGCGGCGCCACCGCCACCGGCCCCAGGGCCAACGCCGGCGCGACCCCCGCGTCGCCCCGGACCCGCACCCGGGTCAGCAGGGCGTAGCCGACCACCTCGCCGCCGTACTCGGCGACCATCGCCAGCTCGGGGATCCAGGCGTCGCTGTCCCGCAGCTCGTCGACCAACCCCACCTCGGGCGGGGTGGCCACGTCCGGGCGGGCGAAGGCGGCCGCGAGCACCCGCCGCACCGGCCCGGCGTCCGCCGGCCCCTCGGGTCGCAGCCGCAGGGTCGTCACCCGCGCGACGTTACCCTCCGTCGCCCGCCCATCCGCGACGGTCGCTCGGATCGGCGTGGCGCGGGCACCGCCACGGCCGGTCGGGATCCGGCCGTTGCAGGGGTAGCGATCCGTTTCAGGGGGTATGACTGATCCATGAAACCCGTGCGCTCCCTCGCCCGAGTCATGTTGAGCGGCATCTTCGTGGTCAGCGGTGCCCGCAACTTTCAGAACCCCGGCCGACTGGTCACGGCGGCGAAGCCGGTGACCGACCGGATCACCCCCCTGATCGAGAAGAACGCCCCCCAGGTCCCCACGGACACCGAGTCGCTGATCCGGATCAACGCGGCCACCCAGGTCGCCGCCGGGCTGATGCTCGCCACCGGCAAACTGGCCCGCCCCGCGGCCCTGGTACTCGCCGGCACGCTGGTGCCGACCACCCTGGCCGGGCATCCCTTCTGGAACAACGACGACCCGACCGCCCGGAACAACAACCAGATCCACTTCCTGAAGAACCTCGGCCTGTTCGGCGGGCTCCTGCTCGCCGCCGCCGACACCGAGGGCAAGCCGGGTCTGCGCTGGCGGGCCGGCCACCGGATCGGCCACTCCAAGCGCTCCGTGCAGCGGTCCGGGCGCTCGGTGCAGCGGGCGGTGCGGACCGCCAAGCGGGAGGCCCGGATCGCCGTACGCTCCGCCGCCACCGCCCGGCGACTGCCCGGCTGAACCGTCCCGCTCCCTCCCCCACCGGTCACCTCCACCCCCCGGCCGCGAATCACCTGACCGCTCCGGCAGGCGTTAACGCGGTGTGCATGTCGAGAACCACCCGGGATCAGTGGAATCGCATTCGGTCGCAGTAGGGGGAGGGGGCCAGGTGAGGCGCCGCTACCGGCCCGACGGGGAGCCGTCCCTCCCCGCCCGGCCGCGGATCAGCGACCGGGACCGGCTCCGCCTGGTCCGGCTCGGCGTCGTCGTCGCCACCGGGTACGCCGCCTGGCTGGCCATCGGCGCGTTCGGCCGGCCGTACACCTTCTTCGACATGCGGATCTACCACGGCGCGGTGGTGTGGTGGGCGAGCGGCCACGAGCTGTACGACTTCGTCGCCCCCACCACCACCCTGGGTTTCACCTACCCGCCGTTCGCGGCGCTGGCCATGCTGCCGATGGCGCGGGTGCCGGTGCTGCTGGCCGGCTGGCTGAACGCGGCGGCCAGCGTCGCCGCGCTCACCGTCGCCATGGTCGCCCTGCTGCGGCCGCTCGTCGACCGGCTCGGCTGGCCGCTCTGGTTCAGCGTCGGCGTGGCGGTGCCGATGGCGGTGGCCATCGAACCGGTCCGGGAGACCCTCGGCTACGGCCAGGTGAACCTGTTCCTCTTCGCGCTGATCATCGCCGACCTGGTCGGCCTGCGCTGGCGGTCCCGGCGCAGCAGCCGCCCGGCGGTCACCGGCGCGCTGGCCCGCCTCGCCGGCACCGGGCCGCTGGCCCGCTTCGCGTTCGGCGGCGCCTGGGCGGGCATCGGCATCGGCCTGGCCACGGCGATCAAGCTGACCCCCGCGCTCTTCATCGGCTACCTGCTGGTCACCCGGCAGTGGCGGGCGGCGGTCACCGCCATCGGCACCACCGTCGCGGTGACCGCGGGGACGTTCCTGGTGGTCGGTGCGGAGTCCCGGGCCTACTTCGGCTCCGTGCTGTGGCAGACGCAGCGGGTGGGGGCGGCCGACATGACCGCCAACCAGTCCCTGGCCGGCCTGCTGGCCCGGCTCTACGACGCCATCGAGACGCCCGGCCTGCTCTGGGTGACCTTCTCCATGCTGGTCCTGGCGCTGGGGCTGTCCCGGGCCGCCGCCGCCCACGCCGACGGCGACGAGTTGACCGCGTTCACCCTGGTCGGGCTCACCGCCAACGTGATCAGCCCGATCTCCTGGTCGCACCACCTGGTCTGGGTCATCCCGGCGATCCTGGTCCTCGCCGACGCCGCCGTCCGCCGGCGGGAGGCCAGCCGGGGACCGGCCGCGCGCACCGGGACGCATCCCGCGTACGGGGGGCCGCCCGCGGTGACCGGGCTGCGCCCGCCGATCTGGTACCCCACCCTCACCGGGATGCGCCACGGGGTGGCCGCCGTCGGGCTCTACCTGCTCTTCCTGGTCTCCCCGATCTGGCCGTACGAGCACCAACTGCCGGAGGTGTCGCACTACGAGGACGGGCTGTTCGGCGCGCTGATGGAGAACTCGTTGGCCATCGCGCTGATCGCGCTGGTCGCCGCGCTGCCCTGGCGGCCCGGCGCCGAACCGGCGTTCTACAACCAGCGGCCGGCCCGGACGGCCCAGTTCGCCGACCGCCGCTGAGACCCCGGCCACCGGGCCGGTCGGCTCAGGGGCAGTTCACCCACTCCTCGGTGCCGTCGGCGAAGACCTGCCGCTTCCAGATCGGCAGCCGGGCCTTGACCTCGTCGACCAGCCGGGCGCAGGCGGTGAACGCGGCGGCTCGGTGGGCGGTGCTCACCGCCGCCACCAGGGCCACATCACCGATCTCCAGCGGGCCGATCCGGTGCGAGACGGCCACCGCGTACACGTCGGGGTCGGCGGCGATCTCGGCGGCGACCTCCTTGAGGACCGCCTCGGCGCTCGGGTGGCCCTCGTATTCCAGGGTGGTGACCGGGCGACCGTGGTCGTGGTCGCGGACCACGCCCTGGAAGGAGACCACCGCGCCGGCCCGGCGGT
Organism: Micromonospora siamensis; assembly: GCF_900090305.1. Classification (NCBI taxonomy): domain Bacteria; kingdom Bacillati; phylum Actinomycetota; class Actinomycetes; order Micromonosporales; family Micromonosporaceae; genus Micromonospora; species Micromonospora siamensis. The sequence goes on from NZ_LT607751.1 coordinate 557,432, forward strand.
CGGCGACCGCCGCCTCGTGCGCGGCCAGGTCCAAGGGCTGGTCGGTGACGGTGCCGAAGCTGGCCGGCGCGGCCGTGGACGCGGACATCGGACCCTCCTCGCGGGTGTCGGTCGGCGCGGTCACCAGGACCGTTCCCCGGGCAGCAGCGGCAGCGGCACGACCGGCACCCGGTCGCCCACCGCACCCGTGGTACCCGGCCGGACGACCGCGAACCCGTCCGCCCCGGCCAGCCCGCGCAGCATGGCCGAGCCGACGTGCCGCACCGGGTGGGCGGTGCCGGCCACCCGGTCCAGCCGGACCAGGGCCAGGTGGGTGTAGTCGCCCCGACCGGCGATCGGCTCCGCCAGTGTGGCGTGCGGCAGGACCGGCATCGGACGGCCCTGCAACCCCGCGAGCAGGGGCGCCACCAGCGACACCAGCGCCACGATCGCGGACTGCGGGTTGCCCGGCAGGCCGGCGACGAACCGGACCCGGCCGTCGTCGGAGACCAGCCGGGCCAGCAGCATCGGGAAGCCCGGCCGGACCGCCACGGTGTTCACCACGTAGTCCGCGCCGAGCGCCACCAGGGTGGGATGCAGGTGGTCCACCGGGCCGTGCATCGTGCCGCCGGTCGTGCAGACCAGGTCCGCACCGGCCAGCGCCGACCGGACGGCGGCCACGTGCGCGGACAGGGTGTCCGCCACCGGACCCACGACGTCGGAGGGGCGCACCTGGCAGCCGTAGCGGCGCAACCAGGCCGGCACCGCCGGACCGAGCGCGTCGCGGACCCGGCCCGCCCCCGGCGGGCCCTTGGTCAGCAGTTCGTCACCGAAGACCAGCAGCGCCGCGCGGGGCGCCCGCCGGACCCGCAGGGTGTCGTGGCCGCAGGACGCGGCCAACCCGATCAGCGCCGGGTCGACCGGGGTGCCGGCCGGGAGCAGTTCCTCACCCGAGTACGCCTCCTCGCCCGGCTCCCGCCACTCCGGGGCCGGCCGGGGCGTGCCGTCGACCAGGTCGTCACCCGTCCGCGTCGACTCCTCCACCCGCAGGATCGCCGTGGTGCCCTCCGGGACCATCGCGCCGGTGGCGATCTCGACCGTGCTGCCGTCCTCGGTCAGCGGCGCCGGCCGGTTGCCGGCGAGCACCCGGCCGACCACCCGCCACGGTCCCTCGCCGCGCACCGCCCAGCCGTCCACGCTGGAGGTGGGGAAGGCCGGCAGGTCCGTACGCGTGGTCAACGGCTCGGCCAGGGTGTGCCCGTCGAGGTCGGCGAGCGACCGGCTGACCGCGGGCAGGGCGGCGGAGAGGCCGACCGCGTACACCCGGGCGCGGGCCTCCTCCCAACCGGCCGGCGGTGGCGCGGTCGCCCGTTCCCCCGCGTGGGCCGCGGTTTCGGTGCTCATCCGGCGAGCCTATCGTCGGCCGGGTCGGCCTGCGCGGTCACTCGGTCACCGCCGGTCGCCGGCATGGTCTCCGTGACCTTGTCCTCCGGCGGCGTTGCCCCGGTGGTGGCCTGCGTGGCCTCCGGCGTCAGATCCCGGGTCGGCATGGGGGCCTGCGTGGTCGGTGGGGGCGACGGCTGGTGGTCGCCGCCGCGCAGCTGGTCGACGGCGTGGGCGAGAATCGGCCCGAGCACCGCGAGGCCGTCCTTGGCGCCGCCCCGCGAGCCGGGCAGGTTGACCACCAGCATCCGGCCGACCACCCCGGCCAACCCCCGGGACAGCGCCGAGGTCGGCACCCGCTCCCGGCTGTGGGCCCGGATCGCCTCGGCGATGCCGGGAATCTCGTGGTCGAGCAGCGCGCGGGTCACCTCCGGCGTCCGGTCGGTCGGGTTGATGCCCGTGCCGCCGCTGGTCAGCACCACGTCGATCCCGGCGGCCCGGGCGGCCCGCAGCGCCTCGCCGACCGGCTCGCCGTCGGGCACCACCACCGGCTCGTCCACCTGGCAGCCCAGCTCCCGCAGGCCGGCGACGAGCAGCGGTCCGCTGGTGTCCTCGTAGACCCCGGCGGAGGCCCGGTTGGAGGCGACGACCACCCGCGCGCGGATCACGGCCGGTCCTCCGGGCGGACCCACTCGCCGGTCTTGCCGCCCTCCTTGCGGAGCACGCGCACCGCGTCCACCGAGGCCGCCGGGTCGACCGCCTTGACCATGTCGACCAGGGCCAGCCCGGCCACCGCCACCGCGGTCAGGGCCTCCATCTCGACACCCGTCCGGTCGGCGGTCCGCGCCGTCGCGGTGATCTCCACCGTGTCGGTCGTCGGTTGCAGCTCGACCTCGACCCCGTGCAGGGCGATCGGGTGGCAGAGCGGAATCAGGTCGGGAGTGCGCTTGGCGCCCATGATGCCGGCCAGCCGGCCCACCGCGAGCGCGTCGCCCTTGGGCAGGCCGTCCCGGCGGAGCAGCTCCACCACCTCGGCGGTCGTGCGGAGCCGGCCGGCGGCGACCGCCAGCCGGCCGGAGACCGGCTTGGCGGAGACGTCGACCATGCGGGCCGCGCCTGCGGCGTCGACGTGGGTGAGCTGCACGGGATCGGTCACGGCCGCGAGCCTATCCCCCGGGTGCGACGGGCCGCCTCGTCCCGCTGCGGGGTTGCCCGGATGTCGCGCCATCCCGGAAGGTCGCGTTTTACCGGCTCGACCTTGTCCCTTCGGCGCCCTGTTCGGGTTCGTCGGGGCAGAACGTGGCGGGAGGAGCGCAGCGCGGTGCCCGAGCCGCGCCCCTCCCGCTGTCACCCGCTGCCGATCGCTGGGGAAACCAGCGGCGGGCGTCTCGTCGGCCCGGTCCGCCCCGGACCATGACCTCCCCGTTGACCGATCGCGGGAACCGTACCGAGCGGCGCGATAAGAAATCGATAAGCGCCGGATTGCCAGGTCAGGCCTGATCACGGAGCCCGTCCAGCCGGCGGCGGACTTCTGAGCGCTCCGGCACGCCCATCCGCTCGAAGATTGCCAGCGCCCTCTGCCAGTAGCGGCGAGCCTCAGCCGGGTCCGCGACGGCAACGAGTTCGGCGATTCCGGCGAGGGCACGGCCCTGCTCGTACGGATGAGCGATGCGGGTGGACGACTCCAGGGCACGCCGGTGAGCACGCGTGGCATCAGCGGTCTGTCCCAGCTTCACCCACGTGAAAGCGAGGTCATTGAGTGCGGCGGCCTGGGCATGCCGTTCTCCGGAGTCGATGGCCAGCTCCAACGCCAACTCGTGCTGCCGGACGCCGTCTTCCAAGCGTCCGAGGTTGCGGTAAGCGATGCCGAGGTCGTTGTGGTTCTCGCTCTCGCTGTACCGGTGGCCGGTGCGCTGACGCAGCATGAGAGCGGCATTGAGGATCCGCACGGCCGACGCCCACTGCCCCGACCGCACCTTGACCGCAGCGAGGTGACCGAGTGCGTTGGTGGTGTGGAAGAGGTCGCCATTGACCCTCGCCAGGAAGAGATGCAGCCGGTGGACGTGGAGTGCATCGTCGTACCGGCCGAGCACGGTGAGCGCCAGGCCCAGGTTGGACAACACATGCGGGCCGCGCACCGAACCGAGGAACTTGGGGTGCCGGAGCATGGCGGTACCGAGCGCGACTGATTCCTGGAGCTCTCCACGTAGCCAGTGGACGACTGACATGTTGGCCTGGTACCGCAGCAACAGCCGATCGTCAGCGAGTTCTCGGGCCAACGCCACCGACCGTTCTATGAGCCGGGCCGCCTCGTCGTAGTCCCCCGTCCGCAGATGGGCTGAGGCGAGATAGTTACTCATGGCTGCCACAGCCCGGTGGTCACCGAGCGCCTCCGCTGCCGCAAGACCCAGCCTGTGGGTATGACGGATGTCGTCGAAGTAGCCGCGGATGTAGTAGAAGCGCCACGTGGCCCTGGCGAGCCGCCACGCAAAGTCGTACTGGCCGGAGTCCTGCGCCGCCTCGACCAAACCGGCGAGGGTAGCCCGCTCCCGTTCCAGCCAGTCCGGCCCCAATACTCCGGCTGCGGCGAGCAGGTCTGGTCGCCACGCCGGATCCGGTGCCAGCTCGGCACGCACGTCGTGTGAGTCGAGCAACCCCTCGTTCGCAGCGAGAACCGCGTGCAGCACGAAATTGAGCAGGTGTCCCACGGCTGAGTGACGATCCGACCGGTGATCGTCTGGCGAAAGCTGGTTCGCGTAGTGGCGCATCAGGTCGTGCAACCGGTACCGGTCACCTCCTGTCTCCTCGACGAGATGCCTGTCCACCAGGTCGTCCACCACCCGTACAGCAGTGGCGAGTGGCAACTCGGCCAGGGCAGCGGCCATCTCGATGGTGAAGTGGCCAGGAAACACGCCGAGCACACGGATCATTCGCTTGCCGGACTCATCCAGTGGCTCGTAGGAAGCGGCGAAGGCGCCGGCGACCGACCGGTCCTCGACGCCGAGCTGATCCAGGACGGGGGCAGGGGCGGCCAACCGGGCGGCCAAGTCGGCGACTCGCCACTTCCGGCGGTGTGCCAGCCGGGAACCGGCAAGCCGGATCGCCAGAGGCAGATACCCGCACCGTCGCACCGCTTCGGCAGCCGCCTCCGGGTCCGCGTCGATCCGATCGGCGCCAGCAGTCACCTTCAACAGCTGCAGTCCCTCGTCAGGTGTCATCACCGCCAGCGACTCCGGCAGGCCGCCGTCCGGAGTGGCGAGGCGCCGACGCGAGGTGACAAGCACGATCGTCCCAGGCAACGCCGGGAGCAGCGGAGCAATCTGGTCGCTGCTCGCGGCATTGTCAAGCACGACCACCGCCCGCCGGGCCGCCAGCTCGCGCCGCCAGAGTTGCACCCGTAGATCCTGCTCGGCCGGGATGAGGCCCGCCTCCACCCCGAGTTGCCGGAGCAGGGTGACGAGTGCTGCGGACGGCTCGACGGGCGCCTTCTCACCGTGCCCGCAAAGATCGATGAAGAGCTGCGCGTCGGGGTAGCGGTCAGCCAACCGGCGCGCGACGTGGACGGCGAGCGTCGTCTTACCACTACCCGCCATGCCGTCGATGACGTGCACCGCCGCCGTCTGGGCCTCCACCCGGCGGGTCTCCGCCAGCAGACGGGCCACGTTGCTGGCCCGCCCCACGAAATCGCTGGCTCCCCTGGGCAACCAACTCTTGAGGGATGCCGACAGGCCGGGACGTTCGCCACCGAAAGCCCCGGCAGGTGCGGCCGCCCCCACCACGGGTGCTCGGTTGAGGATGGCGCGGTGCAGCCGTTGGAACTCCGGCCCCGGCTCGATGCCGAGATGCTCCCGGAGCGCATCTCGCGAGAAGCGATATGCATCGAGTGCACCCACCACGTCACCCTGCTGGTACAGCGCCCGGACCAGCAGGAAGTGGCTGGGCTCACGCAGCGGATGCGCCTTGACCTGGGGCCGGAGCAGAGAGGCAGCTTCTCCCGGACTGCCCAGTTGGATGCGGACGTCGGCGAGGAGTTCCGTCGCCGCGAGCATCTCCTCCTCGACGGCGACCCGCCGGCCGCTGAGCATGGAACCGAGCGGCAGGCCGGCGAGCAGCGGGCCCCGTCGACGGGAGAGCGCCAGGCTCAGCGACCGGGCGGCCGTCTCCAGGAGCCCTTGCGCGACATGCTCACGAACCGTGCGATATTCGTCGGAGAAGAGGCCAAGGTCGATCGAATCAACCGGCAGCGCCAGACGATAGCCGTCGGCCTCTCGCACGATCAGGTGTCGTCCCGGGTCGGCTGCCGCGAAGGCCCGGCGCAAATTGGCCGCATATGTACGAACGTTCGCTACCGCGGAACGCGGCGGGTCAATCGGCCAGAGTTCGTCGACGAGCGCATCCAGTTGGACCAGGTGGTCCGGCGAGAGAGCGAGCACGCCCAGCACCAACCGCTGCTTCGGGGTGCCAAGCAACAGCATCCGACCGTCGGCAGCCAAGACCTCAAGGGGCCCCAGGACCCGCACCGCCGTCAAGCCGCCTCCTCCTGACTCTCGGTGATGCCCCGCCAGGGCGGGTCACCCTCAGCCGACGCGCCCTGAGCCCCGTCGGGAAGAATGACGACTTTGGACGAGGACTGCACGCCAACTGACCGAAGCGGGGATGAGCCCATCACCCTTGGGCAGGGAAGCTTCAACTGTCGGCGCGACACCTGTTCAGATGTTCATCGCCTATCAGCAATACATCAAGCGGGTACAGGCAACATCGCCTGCGCACTCCGCTCACACCATGTGGACAGATAGTGACAAACTATCTCCAGCTTGGCTGATGTTGCATATAGCGACATTTATCCGCACCTAACGCTCGTTGCTCCCCTTACGCTCTCTTCAGTGCAGGCGAGAAGAACGGCTGGGGGTCGACATGGTGAAGTCGCACGAGTGGACGTAGGCAGTCTTCTGCAACGACGGCATGAGAAGTAAGCTTGCGGAGCGCACAGCCATCGGTGACTGAATAGGGACGATGGGTGGCTCCACAAAGTCGACGTAACGGGACCGATCAGCGGCTCTTGCCGCTAGTCGGTCTCGTCGTCTTTCTGGCGGCGGCCTCGGCCGCGGTATCGGTCTTTCAACTCGTCGCGGACACCTCACCCGCCAGCCCTGGCACCTGGCTTGCCCTCGTCTCCCTGGCAGCATTGGGCTTCCTGGTCAAGGTCCGAATTCGCATCCGTGCCTCGCACCATGACATTGCCTGGACCGAGACAGCGATAGTCATCGCACTCTCGGTTGCCCCCACCTCCGTCGTGGTACTCGCGACGGGATGCGGCCTGGCCATCGCCACCGCCATCGCGCGGGTCGCACCGTTCAGAGCGGTCTTCGGTATTGGTAAGAACATGCTGGTGGCGACAGTCGCTGGCCTGGCAATTCATGCCGCAGGGTGGAGCCTTGGCGAGGAGTCGACCGCCGCCACCGTCCTGCCGTTCTCGCTGGCGTACCTGGCCGCAGTGCTGCTCGACGAAGTGACGGTCCTACCCGTCATCGCACTGGCGACCGGCGAGCGACTGCGGGACCTGGCGCGTGAGGACTGGGTTCTGCGACTCGTGACGGCGGTCGCGCGGCTCGCCGTCGTCATCGGCACGGTCCTCATCCTTCGCATCGACAGTCGCTTCCTTTTGGCGGTGCCGCCTCTGATCTTCAGCCTGCACCTGCTCTATTCCAACCGGGTGCGGGCCCGCACCGAGCAACAGGCCTGGCAGCGCCTCGCCCGTACCACCGACGCCCTCAACGTCGTCGACCTCGACAAGGTCCTGACCACCGCCGTCACCCAGGCCGCGACCCTCTTCTCCGCCGACGAGGTGGAGATCGAACTGCGCGACGGCGGCCGGGTGGTCCGCGGCAGCGCCGACGCCCTCAGCTACGACGGCACCGGCGAGGAGGTCAGCGAGGTCACCGGGATGGTCATCCCGGCCGCCCTGGAAGGGCACGACGGCAGCGCCGACGTGGGCGTCCTGCGGCTGCGGTTCCGCGGCCCGGTCGAGCTCTCCGAACGCGAGCAGTACACCCTGCGGACGTTCGCCTCCGCGCTCTGCACGGCCGTCCGCAACGCCCAGGCGTACGCGGAGCTGGCCCGGGTGGCCGATGCCCACGCGCACGCTGCCACCCACGACGCGTTGACCGGCCTGTCCAACCGCCGGCACCTGCTGGAGCAGGGCACCGAACAGCTCGGCAACCGGCACGCCGAAGGGGTCACCGCCCTGGTGCTGATCGACCTCAACCATTTCAAGGAGGTCAACGACACCCTCGGCCACTCGGCCGGTGACCAGGTGCTGATGCAGGTCGCCGACCGGCTGCGCGCCGCCACCCGCCCCGAGGACCTGGTCGCCCGGTTGGGCGGTGACGAGTTCGCCGTACTCCTGCGGGGTCTGCCGGCCCCGGCGGTGGCCGCGCACCGGGCGGAGACGCTGCTGGCGGCCCTGCACGAGCCGCTCGACCTGGACGGCATGCGGATCAGCGTGGAGGCCAGCGGCGGCATCGCCGCCGCGCCGGCCAACGGCGGCATGCCTGAACTGCTGCGCCGGGCGGACGTCGCTATGTACCAGGCGAAGCGGGCCGGGCAGCGGATCGCCACGTACGCCCCGACCCGGGACACCGCCGACCTGGGCCGGCTCACCCTGGGCGGCGAACTGCCCCGCGCGGTGGCCGACCACGAGTTCACCGTCAACTTTCAGCCCATCGTCGACCTGGGCAGTGGCGAGGTGACCGGCGCGGAGGCGCTGGCCCGCTGGCACCATCCGACGCACGGGCTGATCGACCCGCTGCGGTTCCTGGAGGCGGTGGAACGCTCCGGGCTGTTGCCCGCGTTCGCGGAGGCGATCCTCGACCAGGCGCTGACCGCCGCCCGCAGCTGGCGGGACGCCGGATTCGACCTACCGGTGTCGGTGAACGTGTCGCCGCGCAGCCTGCTCGACGCCCGGTTCCCGGGCGCGGTGCTGGCCCGGCTGCGCGCCCACGACCTGCCCCCGGACCGGCTGGTGCTGGAGTTGACCGAGACGCTGACGCTCAGCCAGCTCGACGTGGTCGACCGGGTGCTCAGCCGGTTGCGGGACGCCGGGGTGCGGCTCGCCCTCGACGACTTCGGCACCGGCTACTCCTCCCTGTCGCTGCTCTCCCGCATCCCGGTGCACGAGCTGAAGATCGACCGCAGCTTCGTCGACGCGATGGCGACCTCCACGGAGGCGGCCGCCGTGATCCGCTCGACCCTCGACCTCGGCCGCAGCCTGCAGCTGGACGTGGTCGCCGAGGGGGTGGAGAACGAACCGCAGCGGCACGCGCTCTGGGAGCTGGGCTGCGGCTCCGGGCAGGGCCATCTCTTCGCCCGACCACTGCCCGCCGGTGCGCTGCTCGCCGCGCTGCGCCGGGGCTCCGGTGGCCGACCGGGTCTGCTGGCCCCGCCGCTGCACGACGCCGGGGCGGTGATCCGCCTGCCCGGACGGCGATCCGGCGGTCCACGGAGCCGGGCGGCCGGCACCTCGAACCTCCCCGGCTGAACCCGGCCCTCCATCGGATTCCCCGGTTGCCGCAGATCGCGCTGATCATGGGCGGTGGCGTCGGGGCGGTCTGCCAGACTTGCCCGCGTGACCGTCGCCCCCACCCAACCCATCGCCGGCCCGGACCGTTGGCGGCGGCTCGATTCCGCTGGCGGCGGCCTCGCCCTCGACCTCACTCTCTACGCGGTCTCCGCCGTCTTCGCGGCGGTCACCGCCGTCACCTCCACGCTGCCTCCGCACCGCGCCTGGGGCGCCGTCGCCACCGCCGGTTACCTGGCCGTGGCGCTCATGGCCGCCGGTCAGCTGCTGCTCCGCCGCCGCCAACCCGGATCGCCACTGGTCGGCGACCGGGCCCGCTGGGCGGTAACCGCGGTCGCCTGGGCCGGCACCGCCCTGCTGCCCCTGGTGGTGCAGAGCGTCCAACGGGCCGCCGGGCGCAGCGACCGCGCACAGGAGGAGGTGCTGGTCGTCGAGCACGCTGGCGAGCGGCTCGCCACCGACGGCACCCCCTACCTGGGGCACGACGCCATCGCCGCGCTCCCCGCCGACGAGCGGCTCCTCGGCTACACCCCGTACCAGCCGGGCATGGCCCTGTTCGGGCTGCCCCGGGCCGCCGTCGACGTTTGGTGGACCGACTCGCGGGCCTGGTTCGCGCTGGTCACGGCGGTGGTCCTCGCCCTGGCGGTGGTCGTCGTGCGCCGCGCCGGCCAGCCCCTGGACCGGCCCGGCGGCGACCTGTTGCTGCGCGGGGTGCAGGCCGCCACCGTCCTGCCGGTCAGCGCGCTCACCCTCGCCACCGGCGGTGACGACCTTCCCGTCCTCGCGCTCTGCCTGCTGGCCCTCGCCTACGCCGCCTCCGGGCGACCCGGCGCGTCCGGCATGGCCGTCGGCGCGGCCGGCGCCCTGAAGCTCTTCGCCTGGCCGGTCGCCGTGGTCCTGCTCTGCTGGGCCGTCACCCGCCGGGCCGCCGGCCGGTTCACCGTCGGTGCCCTCGGCCTGCCGCTGCTCGCTCTCGTCCCGCCGCTGCTCGTCGACCGCGACGCCCTGGTGGAGAACGTGCTCCGCTTTCCCCTCGGCCACGGCCTGGTGACCAGCCCCGCCGCATCCCCCTTCCCCGGCCACCTGATCGCCGGCGCGTTGCCCGCCGGCCGGGTCGTCGCCGCGGTGCTGCTGGTGGCCGCCGGAGCGGCCATCGCCGTCCGGCTCGTCCGCCGCCCGCCCCGCACCGCCACCGCCGCCGCCCTCATCTGCGGGTACGGACTGCTCGCCGCGATCCTGCTGATGCCCTCCACCCGGTTCGGCTACCTGCTCTACCCGCTCGCCCTGCTGGCCTGGGCACCCGCACTGGCCCGCGAACCAGCCGCCCGGTTCCCCCGACTCGGGGGCACGGACCGGCAACAGGGCGTAGACCTGGAGGCATGAGCACCTACCGCGATCGTGAGGACGCCGGCAGCCAGCTCGCCGACCGGCTCACCGCTCTGACCGGGCAGTCCGACGTCATCGTGCTCGGCCTGGTCCGCGGCGGCGTACCTGTCGCCCGGGTGGTGGCCGAACGCCTCGGCGCCCCGCTCGACATCCTCGTCGTCCGCAAGTTGGGCATGCCCTGGGCGCCCGAGGTGGCCTTCGGTGCGCTCGGTCCCGGTGGGGTACGCGTCCTCAACGACCTGGTCGCCGCTCGGCTCGACGCCGACGCCGTCGCCGACGTGCAGCGCCGCGAGCAGGCCGAGCTGGACCGCCGCGAAGCGCGCTACCGGGCCGGCCGCCCTCCGCTCGACCTCACCGGCCGCACCGCCGTCATCGTCGACGACGGGCTCGCCACCGGCGCCACCGCCCGGGCCGCCGTCCAGGTGGCCCGGCAACTCGGCGCGCACCGGGTGATCGTCGCCGTGCCGGTCGGCGCCCAGGAGGCGTACGAGATGCTCGCCGCCGAGGCCGACCAGGTGGTCTGCGCCCAGAAACCGCCGGAGTTCGGCGCGGTCAGCGCCTACTACGACGACTTCCACGAGGTCTCCGACGACGAGGTGACCGACGCGCTGGCGGCAGTCGGGTGACCCGGCCGGGTACCTTCGGGTAATGCAGCTCACCTGTCCCAAGTGTCACGGAGACATGCGCCAGTACGAGCGCAGCGGAGTCGTCATCGACCAGTGCACCGAGTGCCGGGGAATCTTCCTCGACCGGGGCGAACTCGAGAAGTTGTTCGAGGCCGAGGCCAACTGGAACCAGCAGCACCCCGGCCAGCCGCCCGCGCAGCCCGCCGCCCCCGGCCAGCACGTCCACGCCCAGGGCGGGTACGCGCCGCCACCACCGCCTCCGCCGCCGGCACACCAGCCGGGCTACGGGGCGGTGCCGCCACCGCCCCCGCCGCCGCCCGGCCACGGCTACCCGCCGCAGCCCGCGTACGGCGGCCACGGGCAGCAGCAGCACTACGGCTACCACGGCCACTACAAGCGCAAGAAGCACAAGAGCTTCCTCGACGAGATGTTCGGCTGACGTACCACCTCCGCGGGTCGGGCCCTCCGCGGCCCGGCCCGCGGCCGGTCGGACGGCGTGCCCTCGGGGTCCCGCCGTGCGACGCTGCACACCATGACGCCGCAGGGGCAGCACATCGCGTTGGCGCAGGCGTACGACGGGATCACCCGGGTGGTTGCCGCGCTCGACGACGCCGACCTCCAGCGACCGACCCGATGCCGGGGCTGGGTCGTCGCCGACCTGCTGTTCCACCTGCTCTGCGACGCGCAACGAGCCCTGGTCACCCTGGCGAGCCCGGCGGACGGACCGCCCGACGTCGACGACGTCGGCTACTGGCGGTCCTTTCCGCCCGGCGACGACGGCGCCCGGCACGCCTGGTGGGCGCGCCGCTCGGCTGCCGCCTTCGACCAGCCCACCGGAATCGTCCGGCTCTGGACCGACACCGCACCGGCCGCGGTACGCGCCGCCGGTGCCGCCGTCCAGACGTCCGACCCGGACGCGTGCGTCACCACCCAGGGACACGTGCTGCGGATCGGTGACTTCCTGGCGACGCTCACCACCGAGGCCGTCGTACACCACCTCGACCTGGTGCTCGACCTGCCGGACGCGCCGGCGCCCGGCCAGCTGGCCACGGCCGTCGCGGTGGCCACCATGGACGGGCTGCTCAGCGACGACGCGGTCCGGCCGGCGGGGTGGGACGACGTCGAGTTCCTGTTGAAGGCGACCGGACGGGAGCCGCTCGGCGAGCGGGACCGGGTGGAGCTGGGCGACGCGGCGGGCTGGTTCCCGCTGCTCGGCTGAGCGCGGCACGACGGGTGGAGGTCGGGCACCGGTGGTAGGGCCGCAGTGGGGCTAACTCTCAGCGGATCGCACTCGAAGGACGAGATGATCGCCAGCCCGCACTATCGCGGCAGCCCGCTCGGCCTTTCGGCTCAGTGCGGTTTCGGCGTCCCGATAGAGCAGGTCGATGATCCCCCGCGCCGGCCGGCCGGTCGTTCCCACCGTCGCGATGGTCTTGTGCGGTCGCACCGTCAGGTTGCAGGAGACCCGCTCGGAGAGAAAGTCGACGAACGGTTCGAGCAGGCGCGGGCGGCCGACCAACCGGAACTGGGGACTCAGCGGACCACCCGGCCTTTTGGCGTAGGCGCCGATGGAGCCGTCGCCGTCCACGACGCCCCGCCAGAAATCCCGGGAAGACGTCAGCTGCTCGTTCACGGAACCGGTGTAACGGCCGAGTTGCAAGAGCCTGTCGGCGAGTTGCGTCGATCGGACCGCGAACTGACAGGAACGCAGTTTGGGATTCGGTGCCGAAATACTGCTGGTCGAGCCGAGAAAAGTGCGCAACGCCACCAAGTGGTCACGATCGCATTCGGCCAGCCCGACCGACACCGTGGGTAGGTGGCCCTGCCGGGCCGTCACCGAACCATCCGCGAAGAGAAACCCAGCCCAGTAGCAGGCGGTCGGCGTCAACTCGTCGAAGGCGCCATGATTCAGGGTATGCACCCGCAGTGGTACGCCACGCCGGAGCAGGAGGCCCCGGACCGACGGCTCCGAAACACCGACCTCTCGGGCGATCTGCGCGATCGACGCGCCCTCCAGGTATCGCCGGACCACAGCTTCACGCTGGTGGTCGGTGAGCCTTCCGGATCTCCTCGGCGGAATGCCGCGGCGGCGCAGCAGCCCGCGAACGGCTTGCCGGGTGACGCCGTATTCCTCCGCCAATCCGGTGAGGCTCTCGCCTCGGTCCGCACGGTCAATGACCGCGTTTATCTGAGCCTCGGAGAGAGCCATGGCTCATTTTCTCATACGATTGCCATGTCGACGAACCGAGAAAGGTGGAGTTGCGCGGCGACAGTGATGGAATCGGTAGGACCATTCCGATGTTTGGCGATGATGAAATCCGCCTCTCCCGCCCGGGGGGATTCCTTGTCGTAGTAATCGTCGCGATGCAGAAGGATGACAACGTCAGCATCCTGCTCAATTGAGCCTGATTCACGCAAATCGGACAACTGGGGTCGCTTGTCTGTGCGCTGCTCCGGGCCACGGTTCAGCTGGCTGACCGCGATGACCGGGCACTCGACCTCCTTAGCCAGCAGCTTGAGGCCACGAGACAGGTCGGCGACCTCCTGCTGACGGCTCTCGGTGCGCTTGGGCGAGGTCATCAGCTGGAGGTAGTCGACCACGATCATCTTGAGGTCGTGCTTCTGCTTGAGCCGGCGGGCCTTGGCCCGGATCTCCATCAGGTTCATGCTCGGCGTGTCGTCGACGAAGAGCGGGGCCTCGCTGATCTCGCCCATGCAGCGGGCCAGCTTGGTCCAGTCGTCGTCGGAGAGCTGACCGCTGCGCAGTACGTGCAGCGGCACCCGCGCCTCGGCCGAGAGCAGTCGCATGACAATCTCGACCTTGCTCATTTCCAGCGAGAAGATCGCCGCCGCCTGGTTGGCTCTGATAGCCGCATTTCGGGCAAAGTCCATACTTGCCGTACTTTTGCCCAAACCAGGTCGACCCGCCACGATGATCAACTGCCCCGGGTGCAGGCCGTTGAGCAGCCGGTCCAGGTCGGTGAAGCCGGTCGGCACGCCGGTCATCACGCCGCCCTGCGCACCGACCGCCTCGATCTCGTCCAGGGTCGGCTGGAGCATGTCGGCCAGGACGGCGAAGTCCTCGCTGACCCGCTTCTCGGTGATCTCGTAGACCGCCTGCTGGGCCAGGTCGACGACGTCGTCGACGTCCCGACTGCCACCGGCCGCGGTGCCGTAGCCGAGTTGGACGATCCGGGTGCCGGCCTCGACCAGCCGGCGCAGCACGGCGCGCTCGGCGACGATCCGGGCGTAGTAGGAGGCGTTCGCCGCCGTCGGCACGGCGGACATGCAGGTGTGCAGGTAGGGCGCGCCGCCGATCCGGGCGAGGTCGCCGGAGTCGGCGAGGGCCGCCGCCACGGTGATCGCGTCGGCCGGCTCACCCCGACCGTAGATGTCGAGGATCTTGTCGAAGATGGTGGCGTGCGCCGGCCGGTAGAAGTCGGTGGTCTTCAGGATCTCGACGACGTCGGCGATGGCGTCCTTGGAGAGCAGCATGCCGCCGAGCACGCACTGCTCGGCGGCGACGTCCTGCGGCGGGGTCTTCTCGAACTGACCCTCACGTGGCTCGAACTGGCCGTCGCGAGGGGCGGGGGCGGCCGACTGTCCGCCGCCCCGGGGCTCCGCCCGCATGTCGTCGGTGACCGACACGGATCCCCCTCCACTGCAACGTCGACTACCAGCTCTACCGCTCGGGTGCGACAACTTCCGATCCGGACCGGTCCGGTCGATCGGGGGCCATCGCGCGACCGGTCGGTGCCCCACGATACGGAACCCGAGGTCAGAGCCCAACCACACCGGTGGACGAGCCTCGGGACAACCTGTGGACGCCGGTGCACAGGCATGTGCGCAGGATGTGCACAGCTTGTGGAAAACCTTGGAGGAATTCTGACCACATTGGCCCTGAGCTGCGAAAACTTGATCCCCGCCCTGTGGATGAGGATTTTCTGGTGAAGCTGTCCGGCCGGTTTTCCCGTACTATCTGCTGCGAACGGCTACACCTGGACAGCGGATTGCGCTTTCGGTTGAGAAGGGTCACGCTCCGGCCGTGAGTTACCGGGACTGGGAGCGCGGGGAGGGCAGCCCGCGCGCGCGTCAGCCGATCGCCGGCTGGGACGACCCCCGCGAGCCGCTCCCGGCCGACCCGTACTCCGTCGACCCGGAGCCTCGCCGCACATCGGCCCGACGGCGGGCCCTCGAACGCGGTCCCCGGGACGCGGTCGATTCCTACCTGCCCCGCTGGGCCGTGGAGTCGGGCATCGCCCACCCCGACGGTCGTGGGCGGCACGCCGCGCCGGACGACGGTGAGGGCGACGACCGCCCGTCCTCCGGGTCGGGCTGGCAGGGCGGATACGGCAGGCGCGCAGAGCCGGCGCGCGGCGGGCTGCGGGCGATCGGCGCCGCGCCCGAGGCGGAGCACACCAGCGAGTGGACCTTCGACCGCCCGCAGGAGCAGGGGTACGTCGGCAGTCGTCGCGCCGACCCGTCCGACGAGCCGGTCTCCGGGGCGGTGCCGGCGGCCCGGCCTCGGCGCTCGGCCTCCCGACGTCCACAGGTGACCTGGTCGGGCGGCGAGGAGCCGGACGATCCGGAGCCTGAGCGGCGGACCCGACGGGCCCGGCGCGCCGCGGCGGAATCCATGCCGGCCGTCGACCCGTGGAGTCGTACCGCCGAGGTGGAGCCGGAGCAGACGGCCGCGGTGGACCCGTGGGACGCCTCGGGCGTACACGCCTGGCAGGGGTCCGGCGCCGACCGGTCCGGTGCGGCAACCCGCTGGGACCAGGGCGAACACACCGGCCAGTGGGAGGGTTACGCCGACACCGGCGAGTCGACCGACGGCTGGGAGTGGGATCGCGGCGGTCGTGACGTACGGTCGGCCGACAGTGCGGGCACCGACCGGGGCGACTGGGTGGGTGAGGACTCCGGTTCCGGCCGGTGGGAAGGTCAGCGGGCCACCCGCCGGGATCAGGCCGAGGCGGAGGGCCGGTCCATGGGCGCCCGGCGGAACCGTTCCGAGGCGGAGCGGTGGTATGGGACGGACCCGGCACCGGCGGCGGAGCCGACGACCGGTGAGGGCTGGACATGGCCGGAGCAGCCGGAGGAGTTCTGGTCCGGCACCCGGTTGGCCGGTGACGATCCCCGGTGGATGGATCCGCCGCCGTCGGCGCCCCGGTCGCCCGCGGTGGCGTACACGGCACCCCGACCGAGGGCCAGTGCGCGGCCGACGGCGCCGGTCGGCCGGGCCGGGTCGGCGGAACCCTGGTCGTTGCGCCAGCGGACGGAACCGGCGGCTGGCGGGGTTTGGGGGCGCCGCCTGGAGGACGACCTGCTGGATCCGGATCCCGGTGGTCCGCTGCGTCCGCTGGTCTACACGGCGGCCTGTTACCTGGTGCCGGCGGTACTGGTCTTCCTCTGGCTGTTGACGCTCGACGGGCAGGCGCCTCCGGGTTGCGTGACCGACATCAGTGGTGGCGGCTGCGACTCGCCGCGGGCGCACGCCCTCGGATCACTGCTGGCGGGCGCTCCGCGCTTCGGGCTGGCGTTGGTGAGCAGCCTGGTCGTGGCGGTCGTGCTGCGCCGGGTGGGTACGACGTGGCGGTCGGCGACGGTGGCATTGGCCGCGGCGGTGGTCGGTGGGGGTCTCTCCACGGTGATGATCAGTGCGGTGACCGGTCAGCCGATCGGCTGACCGACCAGTCACGGCGGGGCGTCGGACCGGCATGCGGTCCGGCCCGCCTTCCGTGCACGGGCATCCGAGCCCGGATCCGGGGGGCGCGGTCGATGCGGAACCGGATGTCAGAGCGAGGACGCGGAAAGGCCCGCACCGGATCACCGGTGCGGGCCTTTCCGTCGTGCGGTGTGGGTCAGCCCTGGACGACGTTGAGGTCGAACTTGGCGGACACCTCGGGGTGCAGCTTGACGCTGACCGGGTAGGTGCCGGTCGACTTGATGTGACCGGGCACCTCCAGCCGGCGGCGGTCGAGGACCGGGCCGCCGGCGGCCTTGACGGCGTCGACGATCTCGGCCGGGGTGACCGAGCCGAAGAGCCGGCCGCCCTCACCGGCGCGCGCCTTGAGGCTGACCTTGAGGCCCTCGAGCTGGCCCTTGACCTCGTTGGCGTGGTCCAGGTCGCGGATCTCGCGAGCCCCACGGGCCCGCTTGATCAGGGTGACCTGCTTCTCCGCGCCCTTGGTCCAGGCGATGGCGAAGCCCTGCGGCAGCAGGTAGTTACGGCCGTAGCCGTTCTTCACCTCGACGATGTCGCCCGGGGTGCCGAGGCCGGACACCTCCTGAGTCAGGATGATCTTCATTTCGGTGCCCCCTCTCAGCGAGCCGTGGCGGTGTACGGCAGGAGCGCCATCTCACGGGCGTTCTTGACCGCACGGGCGATCTGCCGCTGCTGCTGCGAGGTGACGCCGGTCACCCGCCGAGCGCGGATCTTGCCGCGGTCGGAGATGAACTTGCGCAGCAGCGCGGTGTCCTTGTAATCGATGTAGGTGATCCCGTCCTTGTCGAGCGGGTTCACCTTCTTCTTCGGCTTGCGAAGGGCCGCAGCCTTGGCCATTGACCTTGCTCCTGGTTTGCGATCGCGGGCGCTCGGCGCCATTAGAACGGAGGCTCCTCGTCGAAGTTGCCGCCCGAACCGGAGCGGGAGGGACTGGGTGCGGCCGAGGCCCAGGGGTCGTCGAAGTTGCCTCCGCCGCCGCCCTGGTTGCCACCACCACCGGAGCCGAAGCCGCCGCCACCACCGCCGGAGCGAGACATCTTCTGCACCTTCGCCGTGGCGTAGCGCAGAGACGGGCCGATCTCGTCGACCTCGAGCTCGATGACGGTGCGCTTCTCACCCTCGCGGGTCTCGTACGACCGCTGGCGCAGCCGACCCGAGACGATCACGCGGGCGCCCCGCTGCAGCGACTCGGCGACGTGCTCCGCCGCCTGCCGCCACACCGTGCACGCCAGGAAGAGTGGCTCGCCGTCCTTCCACTCGCCGGAGGCCTTGTCCATGAACCGGGGCGTCGAAGCGACCCGGAACTTGGCGACCGCCGCGCCGGACGGGGTGAACCGCAACTCGGGGTCATCGGTCAGATTGCCGATGACCGTGATGGTGGTGTCTCCTGCCATGACCAACTCCTCGCGCACTCATCAGTTCCGTCCCAGGCTCTCAGAGCCGTACGACAGTGCCGATGAGGCTGATCCGGGCGAACCGGGGTTGAATGCTTAGCGCATCTCCGGCCGGATGACCTTGGTACGCAGCACGGACTCGTTCAGCCGCAGCTGGCGGTCGAGTTCGGCCACCGCCTCCGGCGTCGCCTGAAGGTCAACGACGGCGTAGATGCCCTCGGCCTTCTTGTTGATCTCGTACGCGAGGCGCCGGCGGCCCCACACGTCGGTCTTCTCCACCGAGCCACCCGCGGTCCGGATCACGTTCAGGTACGTGTCGAGCGACGGGGCGACGGTGCGCTCCTCGAGGCTGGGGTCGAGGATCACCATTACTTCGTAATGACGCAAGACGTGCTCACCTCCTGTGGGCTATGCGGCCACGGTCCTTCCGTGGCAGGAGGTCTGCGTCGTGGCCCGCTCGCACCGGGGGGACCCGGCCGGGCGCGGACAACCGGACCAGAATACCCGGTCCCGTCGATCATGCCCGGGCAGGTCGGCGCGACCCTACGGGCGCGGCGACGGGGGCCCGGCCGGCGTCGACCGCCGAACCCGGACCCCCGTCCACGAGGCCGCGGGGCGTCCCGTCCGCATTCCTTGGGTGGGACCTGGGGAGGAACGACCACACCGATGAGGTTGGACCGAAGACGCCCCGCGGAGCTTTATCGTGTTGTTATGTGACGGTACAACGGCTTCGGTCACTTCTCGGGGTTTTTGGGGAAATTCACCCCGGTCCTTCCGCCTTCACCGTTCACTCCCGCCTCCGGTACGCCCGGCCGCCCCCACGATCCGCGGCTCGACGCATCCACCCCGGTCAACGACCTGGCGTCGGTCGGGTGACGCGAACCGCACCGGAACCCGGCCGGATCCGGCACGCCGACCCGCCCGCAGGCGTCGCACGGAGCGTCGGGGGTGGGACGTAGGCTCGCCTTCATGCGTATCGGAGCTCACGTCGACTCGACCGACCCGTTGGCGGAGGCAGCCGCCCGCAGCGCCGACACCGTCCAGTTCTTCCTCTCCGACCCACAGGGGTGGAAGGCGCCGAAGCCCCGGGAGGACGCGGAGCGACTCACCTCCGCCGGCGTCGACCTCTACGTGCACGCGCCGTACGTCATCAACGTCGCCACGCTCAACAACCGGATCCGGATCCCCAGCCGCAAGCTGCTGCTGGGGCACGCGGACGCCGCGGCGGCGATCGGCGCCAAGGGCCTGATCGTGCACGGTGGGCACGTCAACGCCGGCGACGACCTGGCGGTCGGCTTCGACAACTGGCGCAAGACCTTCGCGTACGCGGCGGACTCGGGCGGCTTCAAGCTGCCCGTCCTGATCGAGAACACCGCCGGCGGCGACAACGCCTGCGCCCGCCGGCTCGACGCGCTGGCCCGGCTCTGGGACGCCATCGGCGGCTACGACGTGGGTTTCTGCCTGGACACCTGCCACGCCCACGCCGGGGGTGAGGAGCTGCTCGGCCTGGTCGACCGGGTCAAGGCCATCACCGGCCGGATCGACCTGGTGCACGCCAACAACTCCAAGGGCGCGTTCAACTCCGGCCAGGACCGGCACGACAACCTCGGCGGCGGCACCATCGACCCGGATCTGGTGGTCGCGGTCATCCGCGCGGCCGACGCTCCGGTGATCGTCGAGACGCCCGGTGGGGCGACGGGCCAGGGCGCGGACATCGCCTTCCTGCGGGACCAGCTCGGTCCGGAGGGCCGGGCCGCATGACGACCGACCAGTCCGACGCGCCGGGCGGCGCCGGCCCGGCCGGAAAGGACCGGACGACCGTCGACACCGGCGCGGGCGACAGCACGGGCACCGGCGCTGCCCCCGACCACACGGGCACCGGGGAGTCAGCGGCCGGTGAGTCGGGTCCGGCGCGGTCCGGGCCGGCCCACACCGCGCCGACGGCCCCCGAGCCCGCTGGCACCGCGGCCCCCGAGCCCGCCGGCACCGTGGCCGAGAAGCCCGCCGGCACCGCGGCCCCCGAGCCCGCCGGCACCGCGGCCCCCGAGCCCGCCGGCACCGCGGCCCCCGAGCCCGCCGGCACCGCGGCCGAGAAGCCCGCCGGCACCGCGGGCCGGGAGCCGGCCGGCTCAGCGTCCGATGGGCCGGTCCCCGCGACCGCGGTGCCCGCCGCCGCGACCGGCGGTCCGGCCGCGGCCTCGGACGGTGACCCCGCCGGGCGTACGCCCACCGGCCCCGACCCGGACCGCTGGGAGGCCTTCGGTCCGGTGCCCGAACGGCAGCCCACCAGGCTCGGTCGGGTCCGGCGGCGGCTCGGCCGCTTCTGGGGCCACGAGTGGACGCTGGCGGCCCTCGGGTCGCTCGCGCTGGCCGTGCTGCTGACCTGGCCGACTTTGCGCTATCCGCTCTACACCCTGCCGCAGGACTACTGGGACCCGAGCCTGCAGTCCTGGCAGCTGGCCTGGTCTGGGCACGCCCTGCTCACCGACCCCGCCCGGCTGTTCCAGTCCAACACGTTCTTCCCCGAGCCCTGGAGCTTCGCCTTCTCCGACATGCTGCTCGGCTACGCGCCGGCCGGCCTGGTCGGCACCGGGCCCGAGGCGGCCGTCCTGCGCTACAACGTCCTCTTCGTGCTGGCCCACGGGCTGGCCACCTTCGGGGCGTACGCGCTGGCCCGCCAGCTCGGGTCGGGGCGGATCGGGGCCGCGGTGGCCGGCGTCAGCTACACGTACGCCCCGTGGCTGCTGGCCCAGGCCGGTCACCTGCACATCGTCTCCAACGGAGGCATCCCGCTGGCGTTGGCCATGCTGGCCCGGGGCCACGGCTGGTCGTTGCGGCACGGCTACCGGCCCGAACGCCGCCGCACCGGCTGGGTGTACGCCGGCTGGCTGGTCGCCGCCTGGCAGCTCAGCCTCGGTTTCGGCATCGGCCTGCCGTTCGCGTACCTGATGGCGGGCGTCGTGCTGGTCGCGGCGGTGCTGTGGGTGGCGCGTCGGCCGGTGTTCGGTGCCCGGCTGCTCCTCGCCGACCTGATCGGCGGGGCGGTCTTCGCCGCGGTCGGTGCGCTGCTCTCCATCCCGTACTTCAAGGTGGCCGAGCTGCACCCGAACGCGCAGCGGACCATCGGCGACATCGCCATCTACTCGCCGCCGGTGAGCGGCTTCTTCACCGCGCCGGGTGAGTCCCGGGTCTGGGGCACCCTGCACGAGGGTGCCCGGGCCGCTCTGCCCTGGCCACCGGAGATGACCCTGCTGCCGGGCTTCGTGCTCTACGCGCTGGCCCTCGGCGGCCTCTTCTTCTCGGTGTGGCGGCTGCGGCACCGGCTGTTCCTGCTGGCCGGGGTGGTGGTCACCATGGCGCTGGCGATGGGCACCCGGTTCTTCGACGGCACCTTCACCTACGTGCCCCTCTTCGACCACCTGCCCGGCTGGAACGGCCTGCGGACGCCGGGGCGGATGATGCTCTGGGCGACGCTGCTGCTGGGCCTGCTGGCGGCGGGCGCGGTCAGCGCCTTCGGCGAGCGGGTACGCGAGATCGCCGCCGAACGGCCGCCGTACCGTCCGGGACCGTGGCTGCGGCTGGCCACGCTCGTCCCGCTGCTGCTGGTGGCGGTCGAGGGCCTGAACTCCACCCCGCATCCGGTGGTGCCCGCCCAACCGGCGGCGCTGCGTTCGGTGGACGGTCCGCTGCTGGTGCTGCCGAGCAGCCAGAACCTGGACCAGCCGGTGATGCTCTGGACCACCACGAAGTTCCAGCAGGTGGTCAACGGGGGCAGTGGCTTCACCCCGGACCAGCTCGACCGGGTCCGCCGGTCGACGCTCACCTTCCCCGACGCGGCGAGCGTCCAGCAGTTGCGCGACCTCGGGGTACGCAACGTGGTGCTGCTGCGGGACCAGCTTCCCGGGACTCCCTGGGAGCGGGTTGTCGACAACCCGGTCGACGGGTTGGGGATCACCCGGTCCGAGGTGGGGTCGGCGGTCGTCTACCGGCTCTGAGCGTCGGGGCTCCGCTTCCGAAGGATCCGACCAGCCGTTTGCTCAGGTGGTGGCGGTGGCTGGGGTGGGGGCCTCCTCGGTTGAGGTGTCGCGGTGGCGCCAGCGTTGGAACCAGGGTGCGTCGGGGGCACCGTCGAGGACGCCGCCGTCGGGGTCGTCGCGGTAGGTGTGCCGGACGACGTCCAGCTCGGGGTGCAGGATCTCCCGGATCACCAGTACGCAGAGCAGCACCACCGTG
The DNA here is from genome assembly GCF_900090305.1 of Micromonospora siamensis. Lineage (NCBI taxonomy): Bacteria > Bacillati > Actinomycetota > Actinomycetes > Micromonosporales > Micromonosporaceae > Micromonospora > Micromonospora siamensis. The sequence goes on from NZ_LT607751.1 coordinate 579,734, forward strand.
CCGAGTCGCAGGGTGGAGGCGAGCACGAAGACACCCTCGGGGATGACCGGGGCGTGGTTGGGGGTGGCGCCGAGCAGCTCGGCGTAGAACGCGGCGAAGTAGGCGACCTCGGCGATCTGCCAGGCCAGGAAGGCGCCCCAGCGCGGCCGGGCCAGCACCACCAGCGGCAGCAGCCAGAGCACGAACTGCTGCGACCACACCTTGCTGAAGATCAGGAAGGCGGCCACCACCAGGAAGGCGAGCTGCGCCAGCCGGGGCCGGCGCGGCGCGACCAGCACCAGCGCGGCCACGCCGACGCAGGCCAGCCCGAACAGCGCGTACGACAGCAGGTTCAGGGTGGGGGTGTGCAGGTTCAACCACTCGAACGGCCCCGGGTCGGCGGGGTCGGTGCCGATCCGGCCGTCGAGGTAGCGGCCGATGTACCAGAGGGTGCCCCAGTCGATCGGCCGCTCGGTGTTCAGCTCGAAGAACCGGTTCCAGTTGTCCCGGTACGGGATCGCCACCGGCAGGTTCACCGCGACCAGGGCGACGAGCCCGGCGGCGGTGGCGGTGAGCGCCGCCTTCAACCGGCCGGCGCGCAGCGCGAGCACCAGCAGCGGCCCGAACAGGAACAACGGCCACATCTTCGCCGCCCCGGCCAGCCCCAGCAGCGCGCCGGCCAGGACGATCAGGGCGGACCCGTGCCGGCCGGTTCCGGCGCGGGCCCAGGCGAGCAGCCCGAACGCGGCCAGGCCGATGGCGAGCAGGTCCCAGTTGACCGTGGCGGTGAGCAGCAGGGCCGGCGAGAGGGCGAAGAGCGCGGCGTCCCATGGTCGTCGGCGGCGCAGCGAGAGGATGGTGGCCACGGTGCCCACCGCCAGCAGGCTGAGCACCAGGGCGTTGGCGTTGTAGAACCACTGCGCCTGGTTGATCGCCGGGTTGTCGGCGCCCAGGGAGTGCACCGGCAGCCCGATGGCGCCCATGAAGTAACCGGTGAGCACCGGGTACTCGACCGGGTGGTCGGCGTAGGGCACCGCGCCCTCGTTCAGCTTCTCGGCGTAGTAGAGCGCCAGCACGTCGGTGTAGCAGAGCCGGGTGTACTGGGTGTTGTTCTGCCAGGCGCCGTCCTGGCAGGGCGACTTCTGCACCCAGTGCAGCGCGAGCGTCAGGCAGGCGAGCGCCAGCACGATCCGGGCGGCCGTCCAGAACCGGCCGTGGTCGCCGGCCGGCCGTTCCACCGCGTGCTCGCCGAGCGGCCCGCCGATCAGCTCGGACGCGCCGCGGACGAAGCCGTCCGAGCGGGACGGGTGGTCGCTGCTGCCGGTCCCGTCGGTCGCGGGCGTCGACTGGGTGCTCATGGAGAGGCATCCTGCCGTACGTAGGGGGTCCACGTCCCGCCGGAGACGCGACATCCCGGTACGCAAAACGCCGACGGCGGCCGGAGGTCCGGCCGCCGTCGGCGGAGGTGCTGCGATCAGTACGGGTTCAGTCTCGGTGGTGTGGTCGGCAGGATGCCACCACCGCCGCCACCACCGTTGCCGTTGCCGCCGCCCGGCCCGCCCGGGAACCCGGGGAAGGTCGGCTGCTGCGGTTGCTGCGGCTGCTGGGGTTGCTGCGGGCAGAACGGGTTCAGCGGGTCGGCGGCGCAGGGGTTCGGCGGCGGGGCGGGCTTCGCCGGCTCGACCCCGTTGCCGGTCTTGTCGTTGCCCATGCCGGTGACGTCCGGCAGCTTGTCCTTGGGCTGACCCTGGAGCGCCTCGTCCATGTAGCGCTTCCAGATCTTGGCGGGCAGGCCGCTACCGCCGATGTTCTCCTTGTCCTTGTCGATCAGCTCCGGCCGCTTCGGGTCCCGGCTGCCGATCCAAACCGCAGTGGCGATCTCGGGGGTGTAGCCGACCATCCAGGCGTGCCCGTTCGCCCTGCTGCCATCGCGCGCCTCCCAGGTGCCGGTCTTGCCGGCGGCCTCCCGGCCGCCGTCCAGGGCGGCGTGGTTGGGACCGGGGATCTGCTTGAGCACGCCGGCCACCTCGTCGGTCACCTGCGGGTTGAGCAGCTGCTTCGGGTCCCGCTTCTCCCCGCTCCCGGGGACGTTCTGCCAGAGACCGGTATCCCGATTCTGCTGCTGGATCTTGATGACGAAGTGGGCCTTGTTGTAGAGGCCCCGGTTGGCCAGCGTGGCCAGCCCGTTGGCGTGGTCGAGCACGGTGATCGGGTACTTGCCGAATGCCGTCCAACCGTCGAGCCCGGCCGCGGCCGCCTTCTCCGGCGTCTCCTTCCGGAGGTCGTGCATCCTGTTGTCGGCGACGGTCCACATCATCGAGACGCCGGCCCGGCGGGCGATGTCCAGCACCTTGGGGACGCCGATGCCGACCTCCTTGTCGGCGGCGACATGGTAGAAGGGCACGTTGTACGACTTGATCGTCGACTGCTCCAGCGTGCACCACTTGCCGCAGACGCCGGCGCCGCGGCGGGCGTTGCCGATCTCGTTCTTGCCGTCCGGCTTGAACGGGGTGGCGTCCCAGTGCGACTTCACCGAGACGCCCGCGTCGATCGCGGCGGCCAGAGTGTAGATCTTGAACGACGAGCCCGGCGGGTGCCCACCGGTGGGGTCACCGTTCTTGTCGGTGTTCAGGCCGGCGTAGTCGAAGTCGGCGCCGCTTTCGCCGCCGTAGTAGGCGAGCACCCGTCCGCTGCGCGGGTCGATCGAGACCAGCGCGGACATCAGGTTCTTGGGCTGACCGTAGAGCTCCGAGCCCTTCAGACCCGGGCGCGCGGCCTCCTCGGCGTACTTCTGGAGCTTGGGGTCGAGGGTGGTGGTGATCCGGTAGCCGCCGTCACGCAGCTCGTCGACGCAGCTCGGCTTGCCTTCAGCGCCGGAGTTGGAGCAGATGCCCCACTGCTCCATCTCCTTGCGGACATAGTTGATCACGTTGCCCTTGGGGGTCTTCACGCCGAACGACGCCGAGCCGGCCTTGCTCGGCGGGAGCACCTTCGGGTATTTGGCCGGGCGGGTGGCATCGGTCAGCCAGCCCTCGGTGACCATGCCGTCCAGGACGTAGGTCCACCGCTGCTGGGCGTCGGGCAGGTTGACCGCCGGGTCGTACCCCTTGTGGGTGGTGCTGGCCACCGGCTGCTTGATCAGCGCCGCGAGCACCGCGCCCTGGGCCACGGTGAGCTTCTTCGCCGGTACGCCGAAGTAGGTCTGCGCCGCCGCCTCGATGCCGTACGCGCCACGGCCGAAGTAGATCGTGTTGAGGTAGTGCTCCATGATCTGCGACTTCGTGTACTTGTCGTTCAGCTTGGAGGCGAGAATCGCCTCCTTGACCTTCCGGGCGTAGGAGTCGTCCTTCAGGTTCTCGTAGGCGTTACGGGCGTACTGCTGGGTGATCGTCGAGGCGCCCTGCTTGTCGCCGCCGGTGAAGTTGTTCCACGCGGCCCGGGCGATGCCCTTGTAGTCGACGCCCGAGTGCCGGTAGAAGTTCCGGTCCTCGGCGGCGGCCACCGCGTGCTGGACGTGCTCCGGGATCTGCTCGATCTTGATGAGCTGGCGGTTCTCGTTGCCGAGCTTCGCCGCGACGGTCTTACCGTCGTTCATGTAGATCGTGGTGGAGAGCGGTAGCGGGATGGCGCTGGGCAGCACCACGGTGGTCGAGTAGTAGGTGAACCCGACGACGCCGACGCCGGCCAGCATGATGAACACGGCGAAGGCTGCGATCAGCAGGTTGATCCGGCGCCGCTTCTTCGCCCGGGCCACCGCGTCCGGGTTGCCACCACGGCCGCGGCCCGGGCCAATGCCGCCGGGACCGTCCGGCCCATCGGGTCCGCCGGGACCACCGCCGAGCGGCGAGACCCCGGCCCGGCCAACGGTCGCCCGACCGGCGGGGCCACCCACCGCCGCCGAACCGACGCTCGCCCGGCCGGCCGAGCCGACACCGACCGAGGCGCGGCCGGCGGAGCCTACGCCCACCGAGGCGCGGCCCGCGGGCGCCGGGGAGACCGGCACGGCGGCCCGGCCGCCGCCGGACTGCGGCGGCACCGAGGCCCGTCCACCACCGGGAGCAGGCGACACCGGCACCGAGGCGCGTCCGGGCCGGCCGGGGGTCGCACCGGGCGCCGGGGAGACCGGCACACTCGCCCGTCCGCCACCGGCCCGGCCGGCGACGGCGCCACCGACGGAGGCGCGTGCTCCCACCGAGGCGCGGCCGCTGGGGCCGGCGCCCTCCGATCCGGAGGACCAGCCACCGCCGGACCGCTGGTCACCGTTGGCACCGGGGACCTGGGCCCGCCCACGCTGGGAACTGGGATCGCCGTACGAACTCATTCCTCACACCCTGCCGGTCGCGGTGGGACGCGGACGCGCCACCACCGGTTTGCCGTGAGTTGAAACACCGGAAGCCCTGGCCGGTGACCACCCGACGCGGGACGTCCTAACTGAACTAATCGGACCAATCAGGCACCAGACCCGTCGATCTCCCCATCCGACTTGCACGGTACCGGGATCGACCGGATCAGCGGGGGTCACCGTCGCGCCTCTCGCCTCCGTCGCGGGGTCGCATCGGCGACCGCGTCACCCTGCTCGGCCAAGTCGTCCGCACCGCCGGCCAGCCCGTCCCGGCCGAGCAGGAACTGCTCGACGAGATGGTTCCAGTCACAACCGGGGCACACCTCCACCACGAAGACCTGGAACTCACGCAGCGTCATCGCCAGCATCGACAGCTCGGCCCGGCTGCGGGCCTGACCGGCGGACTGCTTGAGTTCGTCGCCGTAAATGTAGTGGACGTGGATCAGGTTCTCGCTGCGGCAGATCGGGCACCGCTGCTCGGTCGGCTCGCCGTGGAACCGGGCGGCGTTCTTCAGGTACGGCGAGGCGTCGCAGACGTCGTACGTGCCGACCCGGGAGGCGAGGAGCTCACGCAGCACTGCTCGCTTCTGGAGCGAGTAGTCGACGACCTGGCGCTGCGTACGCATGCCGGAAAGGGTACGCGGTCACGGCGCGCGAGGCGACCATGGTCACAATGCGTTACCCCGGTGTCGCGTAAAGAGGGTTTGCCCTGATCATAGGAGAGGCACTAGGTTGCGATGTATCGGTCCGATACATCGCGGCGGTTACCGCTTCGCGCCGGAGGGTAAAGAAGGGGTGGCCCGTGCTCGAGCTAGCCATCCTGGGTCTCCTGCAGGAGTCTCCGATGCACGGCTACGAGCTGCGTAAGGAGTTGACCGCCAAACTCGGCGCCATCCGGGCGGCGATCAGCTACGGCTCGCTCTACCCGACCCTGCGCAGGTTGCAGGCGGCGGGCTGGATCACCGAAGCGGCCGAGACGCCCGCGACCGCCGAGGAGGTTCCCGCGCTGACCAGCCGACGAGGTCGGGTGGTCTACAAGATCACAGCGGAGGGCAAGGAACGCTTCGCCCAACTGATCGCGCAGGCCGGTCCCGAGACGTACGACGACACTGGTTTCGGCGTGCACTTCGCGTTCTTTTCCCGCACGGACCAGGCGACCCGCCTCCGCATCCTGGAGGGGCGTCGCCGCACGATCGAGGAACGTCGCGAAGGGCTACGCGACGTGCTGGGCCGAGCGGCCGAGCGCCTCGACGCGTACACCCTGGAACTGCAACGCCACGGGCTCGACGCCTGTGAGCGCGAGGTCCGCTGGCTGGAGGAGCTCATCGCCAACGAGCGCTCCGGCCGGGCCCCGACGGTCCCGCAACTCGGGACGGCCGGCGGCCGACGAGATGACAACAGCCCGCCCCCGCCTGGAGAGTCCAGGACAGAGCGGCCGTGATGAAGAAGAAGGAGGCAGACGCTATGGGCTCCGTCCGCGTCGCCATCGTCGGTGTGGGTAACTGCGCCTCGTCCCTCGTGCAGGGCGTTGAGTACTACCGGAACGCCGACCCGAACGACCGCGTCCCGGGTCTCATGCACGTCACCTTCGGCGACTACCACGTATCTGACGTGGAGTTCGTCGCGGCGTTCGACGTGGACGCCAAGAAGGTGGGCATGGACCTCGCGGAGGCGATCGTCGCCAGCGAGAACAACACCATCAAGCTCTGCGACGTGCCGCCGACCGGCGTCAGTGTGCAGCGCGGTCCGACCTTCGACGGTCTGGGCCAGTACTACCGGGAGATCGTCGAGGAGTCGGACGCCGAGGCCGTCGACGTGGCGCAGGCGCTGCGTGACGCCCAGGTCGACGTGGTCGTCTCCTACCTGCCGGTCGGCTCCGAGCAGGCCGACAAGTTCTACGCCCAGGCCGCGATCGACGCCGGCTGCGCGTTCGTGAACGCCCTGCCCGTCTTCATCGCCTCCGACCCGGAGTGGGCCAAGAAGTTCGAGGACGCGGGCCTGCCGATCGTCGGTGACGACATCAAGAGCCAGGTCGGCGCCACCATCGTGCACCGCGCCCTGGCGAAGCTCTTCGAGGACCGCGGGGTCGAGCTGCTGCGCACCTACCAGCTCAACTTCGGCGGCAACATGGACTTCATGAACATGCTGGAGCGCAACCGTCTGGTCTCGAAGAAGATCTCGAAGACCCAGTCGGTCACCTCGCAGATCCCGCACGAGATGAGCAAGAGCGACGTGCACATCGGCCCGTCGGACCACGTGCCGTGGCTCGACGACCGCAAGTGGGCGTACATCCGCCTGGAGGGCCGCTCCTTCGGTGACACCCCGCTCAACGCCGAGCTCAAGCTCGAGGTGTGGGACTCCCCGAACTCGGCCGGTGTCATCATCGACGCCGTCCGGGCCGCGAAGATCGCGCTGGACCGCAAGATCGGTGGCCCGATCCTCTCGGCCTCCTCGTACTTCATGAAGTCCCCGCCGAAGCAGTACGCCGACCACGACGCGCACGCCGCCGTCGAGGCCTTCATCAAGGGCGAGGTCGAGCGCTGACGTCCTGATCCACCGCAACACCGTCGAGGGCCGGGTCCGCAGGGACCCGGCCCTCGCCGTTTTCAGGCCGACATCTCCAGGTACGGCGACAGCCGCAGCGCCAACTCCTCGACCGAGTCGACCTCGCCACTGGTCAACGCCTCGGTCAGCGCCATCCGTTCCTTGGCCGGCATGGAGAGGCGCAGGCCGGAACGGCTCAGGAAGACGCGCGTCGCGGCCCAGGCGAGCCCCGCGTTCCACAGGTCGAGGGGACGCCAGATCATCAGCCCGTGCATCAGCGCTGCGGCCTTGTCCAGCGCGGTCGGGTAGACGGCCCGTCCGATCAACCGAGCGTGCGGCCGGCCTGCCGCCGCCACCAGGATCCCGGCGTCCCGCACCTGGCTTCGCGGCCCGGTGTGCTCGGCCAGGAGGGTGAGCAGGTCTTCGGCGTCCGGCCAGGGATGCGTCACCGGTCACCCAACATTTCGAAGAACTCCGCGTCCTCCGCGAAGACCCGCCTGGCGGCCTGACGGGTCCACTCGTCCCGTTCGTGCCGGTCCAGGTACGCCTGAACCGCCACCTCGACCGTCTTGTGCATCGACCGGTGCTCCGCCTCGGCGAGCTCCTTGAGCCGCTGCTCGACCTCGGGCTTCAGGTTCAGGGTGAAGGCCATACCAGATTTGTATAACTCGTTCGTGGGCACGTCAACCACGCTGGGCACCACGTCTCCTCCCGCTGCGTCGGCAGAGTCGAGAAGTCGTCCACGCCCGGGATCTGGATCGCCGGGTTCAGTTGCACCCCGCGCACTGTCGCCTTCACGACCAGGCGCGGCGCAGGGCCACCGCGGCCTCCAACTCCAGCAGGGTCACCTTGCGCGGCAGGCCCCCGCCGAAGCCGACCAGCTTGCCGCCCGCGCCGACGATCCGGTGACAGGGCACGATCACCGGGACGGGGTTGCGGTTGCAGGCCACCCCGACCGCCCGGGCCCCGCCCGGATCGCCGACCGCCCGGGCCACCTCGCCGTAGGTGAGCGTCTCGCCGTACGGGATCCGGGTCATCTCCCGCCACACCGCCCGTTCGAAGTCCGAGCCGCGCGGCGCCACCACCGGCACGGTGAACTCGGTCAGCTCGCCGGCGAAGTAGTCGCGCAGCTCCGCCACCGCCCGGGCGGCGAGCCCGTCGCCGGGCTCCTCGACCGCCGACTCCACCCGGCCGAAGTGCGCGCCCCGGACCGCCGCGTCGTCGGTGGCCACGGAGAACTCGCCGATCGGGGTGTCGAGCACGGTCCAGCGCATCCGGCCATTCTGCCCCGGCGCCGAGCGTGCCGGAACGCTCACCCTGTGGCGTTGCCCTGGATGGCTACCGTACAGATCGTGGCCACGGGAACACTGATCTTCCTCGTCATCGGCGGCGTCGGCGTCGCCGTGCTGGCCCTCGGGCTGCTCGGCACCGGGCTGCTGCACCTCGGTGGTCCGGACGTCGACGGTCCGGTGTCGCTGGAGGCGGTGGCCGGCTTCGTCGGGGCGTTCGGCTTCGGCGCGGCGATCGTCAACGAACTGCTCGGCGGGCGTACCCCCGGGATGCTGGCGGTCGCGGTGGCCGGCGGCGCGTTCGCCGCGGTGCCCACCGCCTGGCTGGCGTCCCGGCTCAGCCGGGCGGCCCGGGACATGCGCACCGACCCCACCCCCACCCGCGACCACCTGGTCGGCGCGATCGGCCTGGTGGTCACCCCCGTCCCCGTCGACGGCTACGGCGAGGTGCGGGTCCGCCTCGCCGGGCAGCCGGTGAAGCTCAACGCCCGCGCCGACCGGCCGATCCCGGTCGGCGTCCGGATCTTCGTGGTCGAAGCGCTCAGCGAGACCAGCGTCCACGTCGAAACCTACTGAACGGACAACCCCCATGCCCCTGCTCGTCGCCATCGGCGGCGCGGTCCTCCTCGCCGTCGTCCTCGTCCTCTTCGTGCTCTCCCGGATCAAGGTGGCCGGCCCCAACGAGGCCTTCATCGTCACCGGCCGCAAGGGCCGCACCACCCAGACCGCCGACGGCGGCCGACACACCGACATGTCCGGGCAGAAGGTCGTCCTGGGCGCCTCGGTCTTCGTGCTGCCGGTGGTGCAGAAGCTCCAGTCGCTCGACCTGTCCAGCCGCCGGATCGACGTCGGCATCCGCGGCGCGGTCAGCAAGCAGGGCATCCGCGCCGACCTGCACGGCGTGGCGATCGTCAAGGTGGGCGGCACCGAGGACGCGATCCGGGCCGCCGCCCAGCGTTTCCTGCACCAGCAGGACGAGATCGACAACTTCACCCGCGAGGTGCTGGCCGGCGCGCTGCGCTCGATCGTCGGGCGACTCACCGTCGAGGAGGTGATCCGGGACCGCGCGGCGTTCGCCAGCGCGGTCGCCGAGGAGGCCGAGCACTCGATGACCAACCAGGGTCTCGTGCTGGACGCCTTCCAGCTCCAGGACATCATCACCGAGGGGTCGTACCTGGCCGACCTGGGCCGTCCGGAGGCCGCCCGGGTGCTCAAGGACGCGGCCATCGCCGAGGCGCGGGCCCGGCAGCAGGCCGAGCAGGAGCGGTTGCTCGCCGAGGAGGCGATCGCCGAGGCGAACCGGAACCTCGCCCTCAAGCAGGCCGGCATCCAGGCCGAGATCGACGCGGCGAAGGCGAAGTCCGCGGCGGCCGGGCCGCTCGCCCAGGCCGAGCGGGACCAGGCGATCCTCACCGAGCAGCAGAAGGTCGCCGAGCGCAACGCCGAGCTGAAGCAGCGCCAACTGGACACCGAGGTGCGCAAGCCGGCCGACGCGGCCCGGTACAAGGTCGAGCAGGAGGCGGAGGCGGCCCGCAACGCCGCGGTGCTGAACGCCGACGCCCGGCGGCAGGCCACCATCGCCGCCGCGCAGGCCGAGGCCGAGCAGGCCCGGCTCACCGGTGAGGGCGAGCGGGCCCGGCGGGCCGCGCTGGCCGAGGCGAACGCGATCGAGGGCGCCAAGGAGGGTGAGGCCGAGCAGCGCCGGCGCTCCGCGATCGCCGAGGCGGTCGAGCGGGAGGGCCAGGCCGAGGCCGCGGCCATCCAGGCCCGGGGTCAGGCCGAGGCGGAGGCGATGGCCCGCAAGGCCGAGGCGTTCGCCGCGTACGGCGAGGCCGCGGTGCTGGACCTGCTGGTCAAGGTGCTGCCGCAGGTGGTCGAGGCGGCCAGCGCGCCGATCGGGGCGATCGACAAGATGACGGTGATCTCCACCGACGGGGCGTCCTCGTTGACGAAGTCGGTGGCCGGGAACGTGGCGCAGGGCCTCCAGCTCGGCTCCGACCTCACCGGCATCGACCTGCCGGGGCTGCTCGCCAAGCTGGGCGCCGCGCACAGCAACGGCAAGCCCGCCGTCGACGCCTGACGCGCGAAGGAGGGCCCCCGGGGAGATCCGGGGGCCCTTCGGGTCAGGACGTGACGCCCTGGTCCCGGGCCCAGCGCAGCAGCTCCGCCTCGGCCTCGTCGCGGTCCAGCGGGCCGCGTTCCAGGCGCAGCTCCTTGAGGTGCTTCCACGCCTGGCCGACCACCGGCCCCGGCGGTACGCCGAGCAGCTCCATGATCGCGTTGCCGTCGAGGTCCGGGCGGACCCGGGCCAGGTCCTCCTCGGCCGCGATCCGGGCGATCCGCTCCTCCAACGCGTCGTAGTCGGCGGCGAGCGCGGCCGCCTTACGCCGGTTGCGGGTGGTGCAGTCGGAGCGGGTCAGCTTGTGCAGCCGGGTCAGCAGGTCACCGGCGTCGGTGACGTACCGGCGCACCGCCGAGTCGGTCCACTCGCCCCGGCCGTACCCGTAGAAGCGCAGGTGCAGGCCGACCAGCTTGGTCACCTGGGCGGTGACGTCCTTGGAATAGCGCATGGCCTTCATCCGGGCCTTGGTCAGCCGGGCGCCGACCACCTCGTGGTGGTGGAAGCTGACCCGGCCGTCCGACCCGACGGCCTTGGTGGCCGGCTTGCCGGCGTCGTGCATCAGCGCGGCCATCCGCAGCACGAAGTCGCAGCCGTCGGACTCCAGCGCCATCGCGTTGCTCACCACGGTGAGCGTGTGCTCGTAGACGTCCTTGTGCTGGGCGTGCTCGTCGATGGTCAGCTTCAGCCCGGTCAGCTCGGGCAGGAAGCGTTCGGCCAGGCCGGTGTCGACCAGCAGCCGCAGCCCGGTGATCGGGTCGGCGCCGCAGAGCAGCTTGGTGAACTCGTCGCGGATCCGCTCGGCGGTGATCCGGTCCAGGTCCGCGGCCATCTCACCCATCGCCACCCGGACGTCCGGGTGGACGGCGAAGCGGAGCTGGGCGGCGAAGCGGGCGGCCCGCAGCATCCGCAGCGGATCGTCGCCGAACGACTCCCGCGGGGTGCCCGGGGTACGGATCACCTTCGCGGCCAGGTCGTCCAGCCCGCCGTACGGGTCGGTGAAGCGGTGCTCGGGCAGGCTCACAGCCATCGCGTTGACGGTGAAGTCGCGGCGGCGCAGGTCGTCGGTGAGGCTGGTGCCGTACTCGACGACCGGGTTGCGGCTGACCTGGTCGTACGCCTCCGCGCGGTAGGTGGTGATCTCCAGCAGCAGGCCGTCGCGCCGGCAGCCGATGGTGCCGAACTCGCGGCCGGTCTCCCAGATCGCCTCGGCCCAGCCCTTGACGATCCGCAGCGTCTCGTCCGGGTGGGCGTCGGTGCAGAAGTCGAGGTCGTTGCCGAGCCGACCGAGCAGGGCGTCGCGGACGGAACCGCCCACCAGGTGCAGTTCGTGCCCGGCGGCGGCGAACCGGCGGCCCAGCTCGTCGGCGACCGGGCTGACGCGGAGCAGTTCGGCGACGGCGTTGCGCTGTGCTGCGGTCAGCTCGCGACGGTCGGCGGCGTGGGATGCGGAGGCTTCGGACATGGGATCGCCAGCCTATCGGGCCCGGGCAGGAACTGATCCGCCGGGCGCGGGTATGAAACGGGCGTTGACTAAGGTCTGGGGCGTGCGGGCCGGTGGTCCGGCTCCGACGTCACCCCTTGGAGGCTGGAGATGAGCGGCGGGCTCTACCGCAGCGCCAACGCCACGCCGGACGGCGCGATCCCGCCGACGGACGAGGCGACCTTCATCTCGGCCGAGCCGCTGAACCAGCCGGCGGTGGAGGCGACCGCGCCGCCGACCGAGCAGGTGGCCGAGGGCAGCGCGGCGGCGAACAGCGCGGTGATGGCCGCCGGCAGCCTGGTCAGCCGGGGTACGGGCTTCCTGCGCAACCTGATGATCGGCGCGGCGCTCGGCGGCGGTCTGGTCGGCAACGCGTACACGACGGCCCAGTTCCTGCCCAGCCAGGTGTACGAGTTCCTGCTCGGCGGGGTGCTCACCAGCGTGCTGATCCCGGTGCTGGTCCGGCGGCGCCGCTCGGACCCGGACCGGGGCGACGCGTACGCGCAGCGGCTGCTCACCCTGGCCGTGCTCGCGCTGGGCATCGCCGCGCTGCTCACCACGGCCGGCGCCCAGTTCATCACCCTGCTCTACGCCAGCGGCCAGAACGGCGACTACGTCGGCCTGGTCAACAAGCTGTCGTACCTGATGTTGCCGATGCTGTTCTTCACCGGCGTGAGCGCGTTGATCGCCGCGGTGCTGAACACCCGGGGCCACTTCGCGGCACCGATGTGGGCGCCGATCCTGAACAACCTGGTCGTCATCGGCACCTGCGCGATCTACATCGCCACCTTCGGCACCGACCTGCTGAAGCCCGAGGAGATGGGCACGGCCCGGATCCTGGTGATCGGTGGCGGCACCCTGCTTGGCGTGGCGGTGCAGGCGGTCGGCCTGCTGCCGGCGCTGCGCAAGGTGGGTTTCCGGTGGAGGTGGCGCTTCGACTTCCGCGAGTTGGGGCTGCGCGAGCTGGCCAAGCTCGGCGCCTGGATGTTCTGCTACGTGGCGGCCAACCAGCTCGGCCTCTTCGTGATCGTCAACCTGTTGACCCGCGCCGCCGGGGACGACAAGGCCGGCATCATGATCTACAACAACGTCTTCCTGCTGATCATGATGGCGCACGGCATCGTCGCGGTCTCGATCATCACGGCGTTGATGCCGAGGATGAGCGCCGCCGCCGCGGACGGCCGGTTCGCCGACATCACCGCCGACCTGTCCCGGGGCATCCGGACGGTCAGCGCGGTGCTCGCCCCGATCGCCGTGGTCTACGCGGTGCTCTCCGGCCCGCTCGCGGTGATGGTCTTCCGGTACGGCGCGTTCACCAGTGAGAGCGCCCTGCTCACCTCGACGGTGCTGCTGGTCGGCGCGCTCGGGCTGGTGCCGTTCGCGATCAGCCAGCTGCTCACCTTCGGCTTCTACGCCCTCCAGGACACCCGCACCCCGGCTCTGGTGATCATCGGGGTGGTGGCCCTGCGGACGCTGCTCCAGTTCGTCTTCTACCTGGTCTTCCCGGGGAGTTTCGCGGCGGCCGGGATGATGCTCGGCAACGCGATCTCCTACCTGGTGGCGGTGGCCGCCTCGGCGATGCTGATCCGCCGTCGGGTCGGCCGACTCGGCCTGGGCCGGATCACCCGCACCGTCGGCCGGGTGGCGGTCGCCGCGCTGGGCGCCACGCTTGTCGGCCTGGTGCTGGTCCGGCTGCTGCCCGGCGACCCGGCCGAGCTGAGCCGACCGGCCGCGCTGCTCCAGCTGGTGATCGGCGGCGCCGCGATCGGCCTGACCTACCTCGGACTGGCCGCGATGCTGAAGATCGGGGAGATCACCGAGGTGATCGGCATGGTCCGCCGCCGGCTGGGCCGCTGACCACCGCCCGCCACGTACCGTGACCGCGGATCACCAGGCTGGGGACACGCCTGTGGATAACTCAGCGATTCGCCGGTCAGCCGCCGGTTCGGCCTGTGGACAACCAACCGGAAGGATGAGGGTGGGGGGCTGATCGGAGGGGAATCCCAGGGCGGCTCCACGGAGTCGCCACACCGGCCGCAACCCCTCCTACGACTACTTGCGGTCAACCTCTAGATTGGCTAGTACATGTGCCAGCAACGTGGCCGACAACGGTCACAACCGGACGGCCCACCGACCACTGGCACCTCGCAGGCGACGGCGGGAAGATGACATGTCGAGGGAACGGGCAACCCGGGTAAGGTCGCTCTCGACGGGTACGGCAGGCACCGGTGCTCCGGCGACTCCGACCGGGCCGGTTCCTTCGACGGCGGAGCGGGAAGCCACCATGCCCAGCAGCACGGGTCCATCGATCGACACGATCACCGAGGGAGGACGGGTGACCCAGGTCGGCGAGGGTCAGGAGGCGGAGGAAAGCGCTCCGCCGGTCATGACCTTCGGTGCTCCCACGGCCGGTGAGATCCTCGCCGAGCGGTACGAGCTGGTCGAGCACATCAACAACGACAGCGCCGGCCGGTTGGTCTGGCGCGGGGTCGACGTCGTGCTGCGCCGGCCGGTGGCGGTCGTCATGCGCTACCCCGGCGGCGACTCCGCCACCGAGATGCTCCAGGCCGCCGTCGCGGCCAGCCGGGTCATCCACCCCAACCTGGTCGGTGTCTACGACGCCATCGACGAGGACGACCGGGCGTACGTGGTCCGCGAGTGGGTGGACGGCCAGTCGCTGCGCGAACAGGTGGCGGCCGAGGGTCCGCTGGACCCGGCCCGGGCGACCGCGGTGGGCAACGCGGTGGCGAGCGCCCTCGCCGCCGTGCACGCCACCGGCATGGTGCACGGCAACGTGCACCCGGGCACCGCCATGATCAGCGACGAGGGCCGGGTGGTGCTGGCCGACGCGCGCACCGACGGCGCCGACAGCCAGGAGAACGACGTCCGGGCGGTCGGCGGGATCCTCTACTTCGCACTCACCGGGCACTGGCCGCACAACGAGGCCCCGCTGCACGGTGCCACCGCCGGGCACGGCCGCGCCGCCATCCCCGACGCCGTACGCGACGCCAGTGGCGCGATCGCGGCGCCCCGGCAGGTCCGGGCCGGCGTGCCGGCGTACCTCGACGACCTGACGATGGACCTGCTCGACCCGGAGATCGCGCCGCCCTCCTCGGACGTGCTCGCCGCCGAGCTGGCCCGGCTGGACATCCCCGCCGACGACCACTTCCTGGAGAGCGCCGGCACGCTGCGGTTCACCGCCGAGCCGGACGACGACCGCTCGCCGCTGGCCGCCGCGGGCGGTCGCAAGGTGGCCATCGGCATCGCCGGTCTGCTGGCGGTGGCCCTGGTCGGCCTGCTGATCGGGATCAGCACGTTCGGCGGCGACGGTAAGGACCCGGGCAAGGAGCCGGTCGCGCAGCCCACCGCCAGCGCGCCCGCCGTCGAGGACACCACGCCCGCCGCGGCCACCGTCCGCAAGCTCGACATCGGGGCCGTGAAGATCGTCGACCCGGACAGCAGGAAGCGCGACGAGCTCGACGACGCCGACAAGGTGACCGACGGCAGCCTCGACGAGGGCTGGGAGACCCAGAGCTACACGACCGCCAAGTTCAGCAACTACAAGTCGGGCATGGGTGTCTGGATCGACCTGGGCGCCCCGCACACCGTCAAGTCGGTGCAGGCCGTCGTCTCGGCCAGCGGTGCGACCGCTCAGATCTTCGCCGGAAGCGCGACCTTCCCGTCCTCCAGCTCGGGCGACAAGCAGCTGGTCAAGAGCTACAAGCCGGTCGGCGACGCGCTCGAGCAGTACGACGGCACCACGATGACCTTCAGCAACGGCTTCAACGCCGACCAGAAGTACCGCTACCTGATGCTCTGGATCACCGAGCTGCCGCAGAAGGAGGACGGCAGCGGCAAGTACAAGATCGGGGTCCAGGAGATCACCGTCCAGGGGTCGTGACCGGCCGGCCGGAACCAGGTAGGTCGCGGTGACCGAGGCCAGCGACCTGGACCTGATCCGCGCCCACGTGGCCGGTGATCGGGACGCCTTCACCGAGCTCTTCCACCGGCACCGGGACCGGCTCTGGGCGGTCGCCCTGCGTACCCTCGGCGACCGCGAGGAGGCCGCCGACGCGCTGCAGGACGCGCTGCTCTCCGCGCACCGGGCCGCGGCCCGCTTCCGCGGTGACTCGGCGGTCACCACCTGGCTGCACCGGATCGTGGTGAACGCCTGCCTGGACCGGATCCGTCGCCGGCAGGCGCACCCGACCGTCCCGCTGCCCGACGGCAGCCGTACCGACGCAGACGGCCGGCCGACCGGGGTGGAGCCGGCCGCCCCGGTCCAGGACCACGACACCGCGCTGGTGGTCCGGCAGGCGCTCGCCGCGCTCCCCGCGGAGCAGCGGGCGGCGCTGGTCCTGGTCGACGTGCAGGGCTACCCGGTGGCCGAGGTGGCCCGGATCCTCGGCGTGGCCGAGGGCACGGTGAAGAGCCGCTGCGCGCGCGGCCGGGCCCGGCTCGCCACACTCCTGGGTCATCTGCGCACCGGCTCCGACGAGGCCGCCCCGGCTTCCGGCGTGCCCGAGGTCACCTCGGGGAACCGCCGGCCCCCGCAGGGCGTCGGATCGGGGCCGGGGCGGTCCCGGCACGGCACCGGCGAGGAGGAGACGTGACGTCCGGGGACTTCAGCCAGGTCGACCACGACCTGCTCGCCGACTTCGTCGGTGGGGCGCTGGAGGGTACGCCCGAGCAGGCGACCGTCAACCGGCTGGTCGACGAGGACGCCGCCTGGTCCACGGCGTACGCCCGGCTGCTCGCCGCCCTGCCGCAGGTGCACGACGACCTGGCCCGGTGGGCCGCCGGTCCCGCCCCGGAGATGCCGCTGGCCGTGACGGAACGGATCGCCGCCGCGCTGGCCGGCGCCGGACCGGCCCCGGTCGGTACGGCCGACCTTCCGCGCCAGCCGGGACCGGGCACCCCACGTCCGGCGGCCGACGAGCCGGCCCGCCCGGCGGGCGACCTCGACCATGCCCACCCGGACGACACCCGCTCCACCGACGAGCTGGACGGTTCGCGCCCCGCCGGCGGTCCGCACACCGCCGACGAGCCGGACGGTCCGCGGCCGGCCGGGGAGCGGGGCGGGCAATCGGAGCGCGGCGACCGCGACCGGTCCCGGCCGGCGGGGGGCACCGGACCCGGGCGGCGGCGCCGGCGGTGGACCCGGCTCGCCGGTCCGGTGGCGCTCGCCGCGGCCGCCATGATGGGCGCCGGTCTCGGCGTCAACCAGCTGGTCCGCACCGAGAGCGGCGGCGACCGCGGCGCGCTCAGCGACGCCCCGGCTCCGGGGCAGGCGAGGACCGCCCTGGCCACCCCGTTCGGCGCGGCGGCCCCCCGCACCACGTACAGCGGCACCGACTGGACCCCGGCGGCGCTGGCCGGCGGCGTGCTCGGCGCGGGTGGGAGCCCGGCGGCCAAGCGGCCCCCGGCGGGCAAGCAGAGTCCGGCTGCCAAGCAGCCCGGCTTCCAGCCGGACTCCGAGAGCGACCACGGCCGGCTGGCGGGCCCCGGCACGCTGGACCGGCTAACCGACCCGGCGGCGCTCGACACCTGCCTGGGCGAGATCACCACCGAGCACGGCGCCGGCCCGCTGACCGTCGACGTGGTCGACTACGCGGCCTTCCAGGGAGCGCCGGCTCTGGTCGTCGGCTTCGTCGACGCGGCGGGGGCCCGGTGGGCCTGGGTCAGTGGGCCGGAGTGCGGCGTACCGGGTTCCGGCGCGGACACCCGCTACCGGTCCCGGGTAGGGTGAGGACGCAACCGGACGTCCGCTTTCGCACGTGACGTGACCCACCGGACTGCCGGCTCGGGAATCCCCGCTTCGTACGATGACGTTCTGCAATTCAGTGGCCGGCCCCTCGGGTGCCGGCCCTCGCACCGGCATCGTCCCGGCGGCATGTCAGCCGGAACGGATGGCGACCACACACATCGGGAGACGGCAGTGGACGAGGTCCGCAACCTGATCATCATCGGCTCCGGGCCGGCCGGTTACACGGCGGCGGTCTATGCCGCGCGCGCCAACCTGAAGCCGCTCGTCATCGAGGGCGTGCAGTCGGGTGGTGCCCTGATGACCACCACCGAGGTGGAGAACTTCCCCGGCTTCGCCGACGGCATCCTCGGCCCCGAGCTGATGGACAACATGCGCAAGCAGGCCGAGCGGTTCGGCGCGGAGTTCCTGACCGACGACGTGACCCGGGTGGAGCTGGCCGACACCGGTCAGGTCGGCTCCGACGCGGTCAGCACCGTGTGGGTGGGTCAGACGGCGTACCGGGCGAAGGCGGTCATCCTCTCCACCGGTTCGGCCTGGCGCCCGCTGGGCGTGCCCGGCGAGCAGGAATACCTCGGCCACGGCGTGTCGTCCTGCGCGACCTGTGACGGCTTCTTCTTCCGCAACCAGCACATCGTGGTGGTCGGCGGCGGCGACTCCGCCATGGAGGAGGCGAGCTTCCTCACCCGGTTCGCCGAGTCGGTCACCATCATCCACCGCCGCGACTCGTTCCGGGCCAGCAAGATCATGGCTGAGCGGGCGCTGGGCAACGACAAGATCAAGGTCGAGTGGAACAGCACCGTCGAGGAGGTCCTCGGCGACGACGGCAAGGTCAGCGGGGTCCGGGTCCGCAACGTGCACACCGGCGAGTCCAAGGTCCTCGACGTCACCGGCGTCTTCGTGGCGATCGGCCACGACCCGCGCAGCGAACTCTTCCGCGGCCAGGTCGACCTGGACGACGAGGGGTACGTGAAGGTGCAGGCGCCGAGCACCCGGACCAGCATCCCCGGTGTGTTCGCCGCCGGTGACGTGGTCGACCACACCTACCGGCAGGCGATCACCGCGGCCGGCACCGGCTGCGCCGCCGCCCTGGACGCCGAGCGCTTCATCGCCACGCTGGGCTGAACAGCGCAGACAACGTAAGCAGAATCCCCCGAGGAGGAGGGTCATAGTGGGAGCAACAAAGGTCGTCACCGACGCCAGCTTCACCACCGACGTGCTGAAGTCCGACAAGCCGGTCCTGGTGGACTTCTGGGCGGAGTGGTGCGGCCCGTGCCGCAAGGTGTCGCCGCTGCTGGAGGAGATCGCCGGCGAGATGGGTGACCAGGTCACCATCGTCAAGCTGAACATCGACGAGAACCCGGAGACCGCCCGGGCGTACCGGGTGATGTCCGTGCCGACCCTCACCGTGTTCAAGAACGGCGAGCCGGTGCAGTCCATCGCCGGCGCGAAGCCCAAGGGCGAGCTCGTCCGGCTGATCGAGTCGGCGCTCTGACCCGACCTGTACCTCACCGGAACCCCGCACCCGATCCACGGTGCGGGGTTCCGGCTTTTTCCGGCCTGACCTGCGCCGACCCGGCACCCTCGGTGCCCGGCAGCGCTTAGCCTCAACCCGGGGCGACCGAGCGACGGCCCGCCCCCGGAGGCGTCCGGGCGGCGGAGCGCCACCGGCGTCGGCGTCCGGCCCGCGACCCGCGGGCCCGGCCGGCACCCGCGCAGCAGAGGGGGTCGAGCGTGCGTCCCATCCGACCCGGTGACCGTGGACCGGCGGTGACGGAGATCCGTACCGTCCTGACCGGCCTCGACCTGCTCGCCCCGGCCACCGGCGGGGACTGCGACGACTTCGACCCGGCGACCGAGCGGGCCGTCCGCGCCTTCCAGCAGTCGCGCGGGCTCAGCGTCGACGGGCGGGTCGGCGCGGAGACCTGGCGGGCGCTCGACCAGGCCCGCTGGCGGCTCGGCGCCCGCACCCTCTACCACGCGGTGCCCGAGCCGCTCACCGGCGAGGACGTCCGGTCGCTCCAGGAGCGGCTGCTGGAGATGGGGTACGACGTGGGCCGCGCCGACGCGATCTACGGCGTACGCACCGCCCGGGCCGTGGCGCAGTTCCAGCGGGAGGTGGGCCTGAAGCCGGACGGGTCGTGCGGGCCGTACACGATGGGGGCGCTGCGCCGGCTCGGCCGCAAGGTGGTCGGCGGCCGGCCGCAGTGGCTGCGCGAGTCCGACGCGATCCGGCAGTCCGGTCCCACCCTGGTCGGCCGGACCGTGGTGATCGACCCGGGCCACGGCGGCACCGACCCCGGCCAGGTGGTCCCCGACGGTCCGCTGCGCTGGACCGAGGCGGACCTGGTGCACGACCTGGCCAGCCGGCTGGAGGGGCGGCTGGCGGCCTCCGGCGTACGCGTGCAGCTCACCCGCGGCCCGGCGCCCCGCACCTGCCTGCCGGACGCCGACCGGGCGGAACTGGCCAACTCGCTCGGCGCCGACGTGTTCATCTCGCTGCACACCGACGGGCACGCCAACCCGACCGCCGAGGGGGTGGCCACCTACCACTACGGGACGACCGACAACGGGGTCACCTCGGCGACCGGTGAGCGGCTCGCCGGGCTGGTGCAGCGGGAGATCGTCGCCCGCACCGGGCTGCGCGACTGCCGCACCCACGCCAAGACCTGGGACCTGCTGCGGTTGACCCGGATGCCCGCGGTCCGCGTCGAGGTCGGCTACCTCACCTCGCCCGCCGACCGGGCCCGCCTGGTCGACCCCCGGTTCCGGGACCGGGTGGCCGAGGCGATCGTCGCCGCCGTGCAGCGGATGTACCTGCCGGACGAGCGGGACGTGCCGACCGGCTCGATCGACGTGAGCGAGCTGCGCGCGGTGGTCACCGCCGGCACGGTGGTCGACTGACCTGGTCCGCCGCCGCCGGCCCAGGTGGGCGGAACTCGCGGGGCCCGGTCAGCCGGTGGTGGAGCGGGTGGCCGGGGCCGGGCGTACCGGGCGGAGCAGGGTCTCCGGGCTCATCGAGCCGAGCAGCTTCTCCAGCGCGTACTCGACGTCGGACTTCCAGGACAGCGCCGTCCGCAGCTCCAGCCGCAGCCGGGGGTGGCGGGGGTGCGGGCGGACCGTCTTGAAGCCCACCGACAGGAAGAAGTCGGCCGGGGCGACACAGCCGCCCACCAGGTCGTCCACGTCGCCGAACTTCGCGTCGCCGAACGCCTCGATCGCCTTGATGCCACGCTTGGTGAGATCCCGGGCGACGCCCTGGACCAGCATCCGGCCCAACCCGCCGCCGGCGAACGCCGGAACCACGTGCGCCGTCATCAGCAGCGCCGCGTCGGCGGAGACCGGAGAGGTGGGAAACGCCATCGAGCGGGGGACGTAGGCGGGTGGGGCGTACATGACGAAACCGGCGGGCATGCCGTCGACGTACGCCAGCTTGCCGCAGGAACCCCACTCCAGCAGCGTCTGGGAGACCCAGGCCTCCTTCTCCAGCCCCGGGTCGCCGGCCGCGCAGGCCCGCTCGGCGGAAACCGGATCAAGCTCCCAGAAGACGCAGCGCCGGCACGGACGAGGCAGATCCTCCAACGTGTCGAGGGTCAGGCTGACCAGACGTCGCGACATTGGCGCATCCCCACAATAGGCTCGGAGGTGAAGACCACCGCGGTACGACGCCGCCGCCTTCCTGCCCCCCGACGAGCGATCGTACGCCGTCACCCGACCGTACGGGAGGGGACGCGCGAACGCCCACCGGAACGGGCCGACCGCCGACCACTCCGGTTCGGCCCGTCTGGTGCCGCGCCGCGACCCGGAGCAGTCGTCCGGCATGTGGAAGACCACCACGTCACCGGGCTGATGGCCGGGAGGCGCGACTAGGATCGACAGACCGGCGCCCGCGCCGCCATGGTCGCCGGCGGCCCGGGTACCAACCCGGGTGGGGAGCCACCCCACACGCGATCGAGGTGATGTCATGACCGGCACGACGCTCGACGACTACACCGACCGGTACGCCCGGCGGGTCCGCGGGATGACCGCCTCGGAGATCCGGGCGCTCTTCGCCGTGGCCAGCCGGCCGGAGGTCGTCTCGCTCGCCGGTGGCGCCCCCTACATCGCCGCGCTGCCGCTGGACGCGGTCGGCGAGATGCTCGGCCGGCTCGGCTCCGAGCACGGCGCCACCACCCTCCAGTACGGCATCGGCCAGGGCACCCTGGAGCTGCGCGAGCGGATCTGTGAGGTGATGGCGCTCTCCGGCATCGACGCGTCCTGCGGCGCCTCACCGGACGACGTGGTGGTGACCGTCGGCGGCCAGCAGGCGCTCGACCTGGTGGCCCGACTCTTCCTCGACCCGGGCGACGTGGTGCTCGCCGAGGGGCCGACCTACGTCGGCGCGCTCGGGGTGTTCCAGGCCGCCCAGGCACAGGTGGCGCACGTGCCCATGGACGACGAGGGGCTGATCCCGGAGGCGCTGGAGGTGGCCATCGCCGACCTGGCCCGCGCCGGCCGGCGGGTCAAGTTCCTCTACACCATCCCCACCTACCAGAACCCCGCCGGCGTCACGCTGAGCGAGGAGCGCCGGGAGCGGGTGCTGGACATCTGCGAGCGCGCCGGACTGCTCGTGGTGGAGGACGACCCGTACGGTCAGCTGGGCTTCGAGACGGAGGCCCCCCGGCCGCTGCGGGCCCGCCGCCGCGAAGGGGTGTTCTACCTCAGCACCTTCTCCAAGACCTTCGCCCCCGGCCTGCGGGTCGGCTGGATCCTCGCCCCGCACGCCGTCCGCGACAAGCTGGTCATCGCCAGCGAGGCGCAGATCCTCTGCCCCAGCGCGTACGCCCAGGCGGCCGTCACCACGTACCTCTCCACCATGCCGTGGCGGGAGCAGCTCAAGACGTACCGCGAGGTCTACCGGGAGCGCCGGGACGCGATGCTCGACGCGCTGGACGACATGATGCCGGCCGGGACGACGTGGACCACCCCCGGTGGCGGCCTCTTCGTCTGGGCCACCCTGCCCGAGGGCCTGGACGCCAAGGCGATGATGCCCCGCGCCATCGCCGCCCGCGTCGCGTACGTGCCGGGCACCGGCTTCTACGCCGACGGTTCCGGCAGCGGCAACATCCGCCTGAACTTCTCGTTCCCGTCCCCGGAGCGGATCCGGGAGGGGGTCCGCCGGCTGGCCGGCGTGATGGAGCAGGACATCGCCATGCGCCGGGTCTTCGGCCAGGTGGACCGTCCCGGAGTGCGGCGCGGCCGTCCCGGCGCGGACACTCCCGGACCCGACTTGGCATGATTCCGGCATGGCTGCCACCTCCGCTTCGCCGTCGCCGGTGACCGACCCCGCCACCACGACCGACCTGCGCGTCCTGGTGCTCGCCGGTGGGCTCTCCTACGAACGGGACGTCTCCCTGCGCTCCGGACGACGGGTCCTCGACGCGCTGCGCGGAGCCGGCGTGGAGGCCGAGCTGCGGGACGCCGACGTGGCCCTGCTGCCCGCGCTGGCCGCCGACCCCCCGGACGCCGTGGTGATCGCCCTGCACGGTGCCACCGGCGAGGACGGCTCGCTGCGCGGCGTGCTCGACCTGTGCGACGTGCCCTACGTCGGCTGCGACGCCCGCGCCTCCCGGCTGGCCTGGGACAAGCCGTCCGCCAAGGCGGTGCTCCGGGAGGCCGGCATCCCCACCCCCGACTGGGTGGCGTTGCCGCACGACCGCTTCTCCGAGCTGGGCGCCGTCGCAGTGCTGGACCGGATCGTCGACCGGTTGGGGCTGCCCCTGATGGTGAAGCCGGCCCAGGGCGGTTCGGGTCTGGGCGCCGCCGTGGTCCGGGACGCCGCGGCGCTGCCCGCCGCGATGGTCGGCTGTTTCGCGTACGACTCGACGGCTCTGGTGGAGCGGTACGTGCCAGGTATGGACGTGGCCGTGTCGGTGCTGGACCTGGGCGACGGTCCGCAGGCCCTGCCCGCCGTGGAGATCGTCCCCCGCAACGGCGTGTACGACTACGCGGCCCGCTACACCGCCGGCCGTACCACCTGGCACGCCCCGGCCCGGTTGGAGCCGCAGGTGGCCGGCGCGGTGGCCGAGGTCGCGCTCGCCGCCCACCGGGCGCTCGGGCTCCGGGACCTCTCCCGGGTCGACCTGATCGTCGACACGGACGGCCGGCCGCACGTGCTGGAGGTCAACGTGTCACCCGGCATGACGGAGACCTCGCTCCTGCCGCTCGCCGTCCAGGCCGGGAGCCTGGACTTCGGCAAGGTGCTGGGCACCCTGGTGACCCGGGCCGCCTCCCGCCGCCGGTAGTCCAGCGGCGGGTCGGCGCGCGGCGGTCCACCGACCTGGGTCAGTTCGCGGCCTCGGGGTCGGCGCTCGCCGGGCCCCTTGCCTCCCTCGTCGGCTCCTCGGCCGACGGATTTTCCTCGACCGGATCGGGGCCGGCCTCCTCGGCGGCCTCGATGACCGAGGTCGGCTCGCCGTCGGCGACATCGACCGGAGCGGTCCCGGAGCCCGAAAAGCTCGACGGGGCCTGCCACTGGATGCGCGGCGGTTCGGCCAGCGGACGACCACCGAACTCGGCCAGCCAGGCCGCCACCATGGCGAGGTTCTCCCGCCACCGCGATTCGGGAATGGCCGGCAGGATCGAGTCCCAGAGCGGGAGGAAGGTGCCCCGGAGCTGGAGCTGCCCGTACGGCCGGGCGAGGAACCACATGTGCAGGTGCGCGGAGCCGTCACCCCAGCGGTTGACGTGTACCCGGGCCACTCCGTCGAGGGACCGGATGGCCCGCTCCAGGCGTACCGTCATGACGCCGAGTTCGGCGGCCAGCAGGTTCGGCAGGTCCCCGAGGTCCAGGTGCGACCGGGACTCCAGGATCAGCACCATCGGCAGGCCCGTCGGCCGGTCCATGGCGCGAACCCGCCAGCGTTCACCCACCCAGATGTACGCCTCGTCCGGCGCGTTGCAGGCGGTGCACTCGCGGTGGCCCTCGCCCTTGCGGGGCGGCTCGGCATCGACCGGCTCATCGAGCGGCTTGACGCGGATGTCGCCCTCGAAGGGGAACGAGGGCCACTGGGTGAAGTCCGGAACTTCGGCAGGGGTGTCGGGCACGAGGCTGACCCTAACCGAGCAGACGATCGCTGTCCCTACCGGAAATCGGCCGACGTGCCCTACCGCAGTGACTCCGGGAAGGGGGAGCCGTCGGGCTCGCCGATGGGCCGGGGCGCACGCGGCGGACGCTTCGCTGAAGGAGCCGGAAACCGGGTTCGCTCAGCCCGTGGATGCCCTCAGAGTTATCCACAGGGGTTTTCCACAGGCATCGCTGTTTCACGTGAAACCCCGCGTAAAACGGGGTCCCGGCCTGTGGATGAAGTGGTGTGGGGTGACTCTCGACGGCTTGTGGACGAGACGGTGGCCGTGCTCCGCCGACGCCTCGGAAGTCCCCAGTCCCGCACGGATCTGACCGGTCGGATGCGCCCTTCCTTCCTAACGAACGAGGCGCCGATCGGTGGCCCTCTCGGGCCGCAGGCGTGCGCCTGCCCTTCGGGTGGTCATCCGGGAGGCGTGACGGCACGCGCATCCTGTTGTGGCTCTGCCGGCGGCCGGCGCGGAACCGAGCACCATCCCCTGTTTCACGTGAAACGGCGGGGGCAGGTCGCGGAAGCTGCACCTGCGGCGCGGCACTGCCTCCTTCCTGGCACCGTGCGCTCCCCGAGCAGGTCCGGCCTGAGGCCTGGCCGTCAGGCCTCAGAGAGTGTTGTGATACCTGGACGTGATCTTCGTTGACCGTGTCGGGGAAGATCACTTCTGTGTCGCTGTGTCTGTAAACCGGCTTACGAGTCGTCGTTGACGGATGGGCAGTGGGCGGTCATCAAGCCGTTGCTGCCGGTGCGGGATCCGCGGCGGGGTGGTCGGCCGTTGCGGTATCCACGTCGGCTGGTCATTGACACGATCCTGTACGTGTTGCGCACCGGTACGGCGTGGCGGCATGTGCCCCATGACCTCGTGCCGTGGGACGTGGCCTACCGGTGGTTCCGGTGCTGGAGCGCCGACGGCACGTGGGATCGGGTTCACGACCTGCTGCGCGACGCGGTGCGAGTGGCCGAGGGACGTGATCCGCAGCCGTCGGCGGCGGTCCTCGATTCGCAGACCGCGCACAGTCATCAGGGCGGTGAGGCGATCGGCTACGACGCCGGCAAACGCACGCGGGGCCGTAAGCGGCATGTCCTGGTCGACACGTGCGGGCTGCTGCTCAAGGCCGTGGTGCATTCCGCGTCGATCCAGGAGCGTGCCGGCGCCAAGCTGGTCCTGGCGAGGATCACCGAGACGTTCCCGCTGCTGGGTCTGGTCTGGGCCGACGCCGGCTACGTCAACCAGGTCGACAAAGGCCTGCTGGCGTGGGCTCGCACCCACGCCGGACTCGACCTGCAGATCGTGGCCCGCAACGCCGACGTGAAAGGCTTCCAGGTGCTACCCCGCAGGTGGGTGGTGGAACGGACCTTTGCCTGGTTGGGACGGTGCAGACGGTTGGCCCGCGACTACGAACGCAAGCCCGCGCACGCCGAAGCGATGATCAAAGTCGCCATGATCCGCCTGATGGCCGCCCGCCTCGCCGGCGAGGACATCGAACCGCAAGGCCCGATCGAGACCGAAGCAGCTCGACGCCTCGACGACGAACTCAACCCGAAGTAGTCACTGGGTTACCCAACACTCTCTCAGGCGTGCGCTCACTGGACCCTCGCCTGGGGCGTGCACTCACGGGCCCGTCATGGCTCGTGCGGTCAGCGGGCCCGTCATGGCTCGTGCGGTCAGCGGGCCCGTCAGGCCGGGGAGGAGAGCATGCGGGATGGACTCGGCAACGCCCAGCAGCCCACTGAACGTGGATGGTCTGCAGACAGAGCCGGCCCCGTTTCACGTGAAACCGGTCCCCATCAACGGCAACTTCGCGGACCGCAGATTCGTGTGCCGGCCCTCAGGCCCCGCCACACACGGCTTACGGCTGATCGGGTACGTGTAGGTAGGCCGTGGTCAGGCCCTCCCACGGGGTCCGCCTGATGGCGTGATGGACCTGCGGGCCCTGGCACCGGGGACGTGGCAGTGGAAAAGCCTGGGCCAAAACCGGCGGCCCCCTACGGACTTGAGAGCGTGAACGACTCACCCGGCGCGGGCGGTGGCGGTGACGGTGGCGGCGGCTTCTGAGAGGGTTGCGGGCGGAGCCCGAATGTCGCGGGATGTGAGCCAGACCCGCCGCCCGGTGCCGGACAGGCCGCTCGCCGGGTGAGTCGTCGATGCTCTCAAGTCTGTAGGCATCCGACGGACAGCACGCCGCTTCTGGGAGAAGGACCGGGCGACCCGCCGGAGTGTTGCCGCCGGAAGCTCCGGCCTGACCGAAGCCGCCGCCCGAACCGGCCCTCGGCTCTGATCCTCACCAGCGGAAGGCTCCTCCCTCACCGACTCCCGGCCGACCGGCCACCGCCGGCCCCACGTACAGGCTCCCCTGACTGCCGGCCGTTTCACGTGAAACGGATAATCTGCGGGGGACGTCAGCTCCCGGAAACCAAGCCGCGCCCCGAGGGCCAGCCGACCATGGCCGCCCCAACCAGCCCGCCCTGAGCCACGCCGGCGTCCACGGCATCAGGCCGCAGAACGACACCGGCCGCGCCCGAACATCGGGTGCGGCCGGTGTCGACGTTCTTCTTCACTCCTCGGGCTGCTCGCCCTTGTTCACCCCGATGATGCCCACGATGCGCTCCAGGTCGTCCACCGTCGCGAACTCGATGGTGATCTTGCCCTTGCTTCGGCCGATGTCCACCTTCACGCGGGTGTCGAAGCGGTCCGAGAGCCGGTCCGCCAGGTCGGTCAGCGCCGGGGCGTGCGCCTTCGGCCGGCGCTTGGCCGCCGGCGTCTTCGCGGGACCGTCGGCGAGCGCCAGGGCCACTACTTCCTCGGTCGCCCGGACGGAAAGTCCTTCGGCCACGATCCGGAGTGCCAGCTGCTCCTGTGCCTCGGGCTCGTCCAGGCTGAGCAGCGCCCGGGCGTGGCCGGCGGAGAGGATGCCCGCAGCGACTCGACGCTGCACCTGTGGCGGCAGGTTCAGCAGCCGGATGGTGTTGGAGATCTGCGGGCGGCTCCGGCCGATCCGGCGGGCCAACTCCTCGTGGGTGGCCCCGAACTCGTCGAGCAGCTGCTGGTAGGCGGCGGCCTCTTCCAGCGGGTTGAGGTTCGCCCGGTGGATGTTCTCCAGCAGGGCGTCCCGCAGCATGGCGTCGTCCTTGGTGTCCCGGACGATGGCGGGGATGTTCTCCCGCCCCACCGCCTGGGCAGCACGCCAGCGCCGCTCGCCCATGACCAGCTCGTACTTCTCGCTGTCGAGCTGGCGTACGACGATGGGCTGGAGGAAGCCGACCTCCTGGATTGAGGTCTTCAGCTCCTCCAGGGCCTCCTCGTCGAAGACGTGCCGCGGCTGCTTCGGGTTCGGCACGATCGCGTCGACGGGAATCTCGGCGAAGCGGGCACCGGGCACCGGGCTCAGAGCCGGACCGGGCTGCGCGGCCGGGACCGGTTCATCGGCCCAGGCGGGTTCGGCGTCCGGCGTGACGGCGACCGTGGTGGGGATCGCCGTGTCGGCGCGGGGCGCGTCGTCGGTGGCGACGGGGGCCGGGGCGGGGCCGGTCGGAATGAGCGCACCGAGCCCCTTGCCGAGTCCACCACGGGGACGGTTCTTCATACGACGCCTCCCAGCGGCTCGTCCGTACTACGCATGCCGGCTCACCGGCTCCTTGGCGCCACGCTCGGCAATCTCCTGGGCGGCCTCGAAGTAGCTGGTGGCACCCCGGGAACCCGGATCGTAGGTCATCACCGACTGGCCGTAGCTGGGCGCCTCGGAGACCCGGACGTTGCGGGGGATCACCGCCTGGAGCACCTTGTCCCCGAAGTGGTTCCGCACGTCCTGCTCGACGGCGTCCGCCAGCCGGGTACGCCGGTCGTACATGGTCAGGAGGATCGTGGAGACCTCCAGAGCCGGGTTGAGGTGCTGGCGTACCAGGTTGATGTTGTTGATCAGCTGGTTGAGACCCTCCAGCGCGTAGTACTCGCACTGGATGGGGATCAGCACCTCCTGCGCGGCGACCAACGCGTTGACGGTCAGCAGGCCGAGCGACGGCGGGCAGTCGATGAAGACGTAGTCGAACGTGCCGGGGTAGGCCGCGATCGCCCGGGCGAGCCGGGACTCCCGGGCCACCACCGACACCAGCTCGATCTCCGCGCCGGCCAGGTCGATGGTCGCCGGTACGCACCAGAGGTTGGGGATGCCCTCCACCGTCTGGGCCACCTCGGCGAGCGGCACGCTGTTGATCAGGCAGTCGTAGACGTCCGGGATGCCCGTGTGGTGCGGCACGTCCAGACCGGTGGAGGCGTTGCCCTGCGGGTCGAGGTCGATCACCAGCACCCGGTTGCCGTGCAGGGCGAGCGCCACCGCCAGGTTGACCGCGGTGGTGGTCTTACCAACCCCGCCCTTCTGGTTGGCGACGCACATGATCCGCGTCCGCTCCGGCCGAGGCATGGTCACCTCGCCACTCGGATTCAGGACCTGCACGGCACGCCTCGCCTCCATAGCCAACGGTGGGTCATCCTCTTCGCGGGTCGGGGTTTCACGTGAAACGTATGCGGGATCGTCCGGTTGAGCGTACGGGGCGACGGGGGCAGGAGCGGCCCCCGCGATCGTCGCGTCGGGTACGGATCGAACGGTGGGCTGCGGCGGCACGGCCACGACGGCCGTGGCGGGCTCGAACCGGGCCGAGGCTGCCGCGTTGCGTCGTGGCTGGACCGGGCGCGATCCCGGGGCGTTCACCGGCCGGGTCGGTGCCTCACCCCGCCCGCCGGCCGGCTCCGCGGGCTCAGCGCCGTGATCTGGCCCGCCCGTCGACTCCTGACCGGTGAACGCCGCCGGCTCCTGGCCGGGGTGGCCCGTCGGAGAAGCCGCTCCGCCGACGGCTGGGACGTCCCGCCGAACAGTCGGGGCACAGTCCGACGGGGAGGCCACCGGATCACCCGGGTGGTCGGTTTCACGTGAAACGGAGTCCGTTGTGGAGACTCCGTCCGGCCCAGTCACCCGTGGTTCGTCGTACCTGCCGTCGTCATGCACCTGTCATCCCTGCCCGCTCCGGATGTCGGTCCGCACCCCGTCAACTGGCCGCGCGCCCACTCCACGGAGCGGTCGGCCCACCGGGAGCGGCCGGGACAACAGCCCTCAGGCGCCGCCCGCTCCACACTATCGACGCGCGCCAGCCTACGGCGGACGGGCGCAGCCGGTCCATGTCGGGTGCTCATCCCGTTACGTATCCAACGACGGAAAGCCGGCCCGGGAAGCCGGCTGCCGGCCCGGGAAGCCGGCTGCCGGCCCGGGAAGCCGGACGACAGCCGTCGGGCGGAACGGAGGTCGGACCGGCAGGCCCCTGCGCGCGTCGCGCGGCAGCGGGGCACGCGGCCCGAGAGGCGAGCACCGGCCCAGCGGAGAGACGAGCGAGGGCGGGCCGACACGTGGTCGCAACCCGCCCCCGCCGACGACTCACCGGCCTCGGCCACCGCCGCGCCGGGCGGGACGGGCCCGCCGGGTCGCCGCCCTCACCGCCGGAGGAACCACCATCCGCTCCCGGACGACCTCCACCACCGTCGCGGGCGGGTCGATGACTCCGACACCGCACCGGTGCACCACCGGCTCGCCACCGCCGGCGCGAGCCACCGCGCCGGCGTGCTCGTCGATCTCCTCCTGCGCCGACGCGCCCTTGAGGGCAAGCAGTCGGCCGCCACGGACGGCGAGCGGGAGGCACCAGCCGGCTAGCCGGTCCAGCGGGGCCACCGCGCGGGCGGTCACCACGTCCCCGCTGAAGGGGCCGACGCCCGTCGAGCCGGATGCGGCCTCGTCGGCGCGACCCCGGAAGACCCGGACCGAGCGGGCCAGGCCGAGTTGCTGCACCGCCTCGACGAGGAAGGAGGTCCGCCGAGCGAGTGGTTCGATCAGGGTGACCGTGAGGTCGGGCCGGGCGATGGCCAGCACCAGGCCGGGTAGCCCGGCACCGGAGCCGACGTCGAGGACGCTGGCGCCCTCGGGGATCCGCTCGGCCATCGCGGCACAGTTCAGCAGGTGCCGGTCCCACATCCGAGGAGCCTCGCGGGGACCGATCAGACCGCGGACCACGCCGTCGGTGGCGAGCAGCTCCGCGTACGCGGCGGCCAGGTCGAGCCGGTCGCCGAAGAGGGTACGGGCGGCGTCCGCCAGTTCGGCGGGGAGCACCACCTCCGACGGCGCCGGAACGTCAGCGGGCTCCGGCCCGTCGGCGACGTCCGGCGTCGGCGCGGAGGCGTCCGACGGCGGGAGGGCGGCCTCGTCCGGCGCGGAGGGCGGGACAGCGGACGGCCCGGGCGGCGTACCACCCGGGCCGGTCAGGTTCTCGTGGGTCACCCGGTCAGTCCGCCGGCCGTACGACGATGCGCCGGCTGGGCTCGACGCCCTCCGACTCGCTCTGCACGCCGCTCATCGCGTTGACGACGTCGTGTACGCACTTGCGCTCGAACGCGGACATCGGCTCCAGCCGCACCGGCTCGCCGTACTCCTTGACCTTCTCGACGGCGTTCTTGGCGACCGCGGCGAGTTCCTTGCGACGGTTGGCGCGGTAGCCGCCCACGTCGAGCAGGAGCCGGCTGGGGGTGCCGGTCTGCCGGAACACGGCGAGCCGGGCCAGCTCCTGGAGCGCCTCGAGCGTGGCGCCGCGCTGGCCGACCAGGTTCTGCAGGCCGTCGCCGACGACCTCCACCATCGGCCGCCCGCCGGAGACCAGCTCGTCGATGTCGCCGTCGTAGTCGAGGATGTCGAGCAGCCCCTCGACGTAGTCGGCCGCGATCTCGCTCTGCCGGAACAGCTCGCTCTCGGCGGGGGCCTTCTTCTCCCGGGTACCGCCCTCGGTCTCCTCGACCTCGTCCCGCCCCTCGGCGGTGGCGGTCTCCTCGTCCAGCTCGGGTTCGGCGCTGGGAATGCTGGTGTCGGTCACGGTCTCATCTCCGTACTCGCTCGGCCGGACCGTCGGGTCCGCTGGTTTCCCGGGCCCGGCGGGAGGTCGCCGGTGTCCACGGGCACGTCTGGTACGGGCAGTGTCGCCCGTGACCGCGCCACGCGCGGTGGGTTCCGGACCGGCGCCTGCGCTGTCGCGTGGCGGCTCGGTCGACGGAGCCGGCCGCCGCCGGGTTGTCACCGGCGGCGGCCGCAGTCCTCAGCCCTGGCGCTTGGCCGGGCGGCTCTTCTTCGGGTTGACCGGGCGGGCGCCGGGCTTCGGGCCGGCGACCTTCGGCGCGACCGGCTTGGCCGGCACCTGGGCGGCGGGCTTGCGGCCGAACAGGCCACCGGTCTTCGCGGGCTGCACCGGGCCGCGAGCGCCGGCCTTGGGGGCGCCGGGCTTGGTGTTCGCGGTCACCAGCGGCGGGAACTTCCGCAGCACCCACTGCTGCTGGCCGAGGGTGAAGAGGTTGTTGGTGACCCAGTAGATGATCACACCGATCGGGAAGATCGAGCCGGAGATCAGCAGCGACAGCGGGATGCCGTAGAGCATGAGCCGCTGCACCATCCGCTGCTGCGGGTCCTCGGCCCAGCCGGTCTTGAGGATCATCTGACGGCTGGTCAGGTAGGTGGTGCCCATCATGACCAGCACCAGGATGCCGGCGATGATCTTGACGGTGGTGCCGTTGGCGCCGAGGCGGGCCAGCTCGTCGGCGGTGGAGCCGAACTTGCCGGCGATCGGGGCGGTGAAGATCTTCGCGCTGGAGGCGCTGTTGAACTGCTCGACGGACCAGCCGTAGAGGTCCTTGCTGGTCTTCGCCGGGTCGAGCCGGCGCAGCACGTGGAACAGGCCCAGGAAGACCGGAATCTGGAGGAACATCGGAAGGCAGCCCATCAGCGGGTTGGCCTTTTCCTTCCGGTAGAGCTCCATCATCTCCTTCTGGAGCGTCTCCCGGTCACCCTTGTGCTTCTCCTGGAGCTCCTTGACCTTGGGCTGGAGCGCCTGCATGGCCCGCTGCGACTTGATCTGCTTCACGAAGACCGGGAAGAGGATCACCCGGACCGTGACCACCAGGAAGACGATGGAGAGGATCCAGGCCCAGTTGGTGCCGAGCACCGCGCCGACCGGCACCCCGATGGCGTCCCAGGCCGAGTGCCAGGTCAGCAGGATCCACGAGATCGCGTAGTAGATCCAGTCGAGACTCAATTCTCAGACTCCAGTCGCATCGGCACGGCGGCGGCCGCCCGGCTCCGGCACCGGGTCATGTCCACCGGGGTGGAAAGGGTGGCAGCGCGACAACCGCCGGACCGTCAGGCCGGCTCCCCGGAGCGCGCCGTGCCGGGTCACCGCCTCCAGGGCGTACGCACTGCACGACGGGTAGAACCGACAGCGGGCCGGCAGCGCCGGGCTTATCCACCGACGGTACGCGACGATGGGCGCCATCAGCAGCCGGGCACCGGTGGTCGGCGGCGTGGAATCGGGTCCGTGGGTCATCGCGACCGCCGTCCCCGGGGTGCCTGTGCGGCGGCGATCGCCGCATCGAGATCGGTGCCGAGCCGGGCGTACGACGTGCCGGCCGCCGACGGCTGGGCGCGTACGACCAGGGTGGTGCCGGCGGGCAGCCCGGCCAGCCGCTCGCGGACCAGGTGCCGCAGCCGGCGCCGGACCTTGTTGCGGACCACGGCCGGCCCGACGGCCTTGGACACGACGAAGCCGGCGCGGGTCGGTGCGGAGGTCTCCTCCGCACCCCGCGCCGGCTCCGGCGAGGTTGCTGCGTCGCCGTCCGGTGAGGTGGGCAGGGTCAGGTGGACCACGACCGCGCCTCGCCCGGCGCGTCGACCACCGCGGACCGCTGCGGCGAAGTCGTTACTGCGCCGCAGTCGTTGTGCGGCCGCCAGCACGACTGACCACGCCCCCGGTACCGGACCTGTTCGGCGTCAGGCCGACAGGCGGGTGCGGCCCTTGGCGCGACGGGTCGACAGGATGGCACGGCCGGCACGGGTGCGCATGCGCAGCCGGAAGCCGTGGGTCTTCGCGCGCCGGCGGTTGTTCGGCTGGAAGGTGCGCTTGCTCACGTCAGGCTCTCCGTTTTCGTACGCGTCCCAGGCGCGGGATCGCCGGGGTCGTGTGGTGGTCCAGGCCACCTCGGCGGGTGGCCTCCGATCGGTGCTGCCCGGCGGAGCGGGAACCTCGGCGATGCGGGGAAGCCACCGCGGACAGCAAGCACCCATCACCCTAGCAGAGGGCGAGAGAGCAGCCGCTCCAGCCTACGCAGGGGGGCAATGACCGTCAAACATCACACCGCCGGGCACCGGACAGCCGCGACCGAAGGGGCGGTTTTCGCTGATGCCGCAAGGGGCGGCGGTGCGTCGCCGGTTGATGCCGTGCCACCCGCGCTGTTAGCGTGCGCGTTTGCGGTCGGCGGCGGTGCGGAAATGTCGCCGAACGGCAAGACCGGACAAGGTCGTGAATCGTTCGGCACGGTGAACCCGCTTCAGCCCCCGCCCAGACCTGGGGGGCAGGTCCGACCCGCGTCCGGCGGGCGGCCACAATCGGTCGGTACACACAGGCTGTGGATAACTTGTGGATGACGACCGGTCAGCCGTCCGGGTGGGTGCTCACACCCCCGCTCGACGCGATGGCGGGCCCGGTACGGCCGCTGGATGACAGCGGCGACCGGGAGCAGAGGCGAGGGGGGTGGCACGACGGTGGCCGGTTCGACCGACCTTGCCGCGGTGTGGACGGCGACCACGGATGAGCTCGCCGACGAGATCATCTCGGCTCAGCAGCGGGCGTACCTGCGCCTCACCCGACTGCGCGCGATCGTCGAGGACACCGCCCTGCTCTCCGTCCCGGACGCCTTCACCCGGGACGTGATCGAGTCCCGGCTGCGGCCGGCCATCACCGAGGCGCTCACCCGCCGGCTGGGCCGGCCTATCCAGGTCGCGGTCACCGTGCGGGTCCCCGAGGATCCGGCGGCCCGGCCGGCCGGCACCGTCTACCGCAGCGCCCCCGAGACCGCCCCGGACCACGAGCCGGCGCCCGAGCTGCTCCCGGACGGTTCCGGTGCGGCCACCGGCCGTCCGGTGGCCGGCTACCCGGACCGCGGCTACCCGGACCGCGGCTACGACCACTCCACCGGTTACGACCAGTCGGCCGGCTACGACCAGGCCGCCGGGTACGACCACGCGCCGAGCTACGACGAGCCCGCCGCGGGTCGCCCCGGCCCCACCGGCCGGGGCGAGGCGACCGGCCGGCCCGGATCCCCGGAGGAGACCGCCGACCAGGGTCGCCGCGAGCAGCGTCCCGAGCCGGAGCCGCTCGACCAGCGGGCGGAGCAGGAACACCCGAGCCCGCGGCGGGACACCGGCCGCCAGGGTGCCGACGGTCGACGGCCGCTGATCCCGGCCAGCCGGGACGCCCAGGAGACGCTCTTCGGCTCGTTCGACGAGCCGACCGCCGCGCCGGCCCGGTCCGGTCCACCCCGGCGGGGCTTCGACGACCGGGCGCGCGGTGAGCAGTCCGACGGCCGGGGCTTCGAGCCCCGCTACCGGGAGGAGGCCCGCGCCCCGCGCGACCCGCAGCCTCCGCGCGGGCACTCCGGCGGGACCGACAGCGGCCCCGGTCGGGGTAACACCGATCACCGTCCCGGCGGCCGGGACGACCGGCGGCCCGGTGCGGACGGTGGCGGCAACCGGCTCAACCCGAAGTACATGTTCGAGACGTTCGTCATCGGCTCGTCCAACCGGTTCGCCCACGCGGCGAGCGTGGCGGTGGCCGAGTCACCGGCGAAGGCGTACAACCCGCTGTTCATCTACGGCAGCTCCGGGCTGGGCAAGACCCACCTGCTGCACGCCATCGGGCACTACGCCACGACGCTGGGCAACGCCCGCTCGGTCCGGTACGTCTCGACCGAGGAGTTCACCAACGACTTCATCAACTCGCTGCGGGACGACAAGACCAGCGCGTTCCAGCGCCGCTACCGGGACGTGGACATCCTCCTGATCGACGACATCCAGTTCCTGGAGAACCGGGAGCGGACGCAGGAGGAGTTCTTCCACACCTTCAACACCCTGCACAACGCCAACAAGCAGATCGTGATCACCTCTGACCGGTCGCCGAAGCAGCTGGCGACGCTGGAGGACCGGCTGCGGACCCGCTTCGAGTGGGGCCTGCTGGCCGACATCCAGCCGCCGGACCTGGAGACCCGGATCGCGATCCTCCAGAAGAAGGCGGCCCAGGAGCGGCTGTACGCGCCGCCGGACGTGCTGGAGTTCATCGCCTCCCGGGTGTCGAACTCGATCCGGGAACTCGAGGGCGCGCTGATCCGGGTCACCGCGTTCGCCAGCCTCACCCGCTCGACGGTGGAGCTGTCGCTGGCCGAGGAGGTGCTGCGGGACTTCATCCCGGACGGCGCCGGCCCGGAGATCACCGCCGACCAGATCATGGTCTCGACCTCGGAGTACTTCGGGGTGAGCCTGGAGGACCTGCGCGGGCACTCCCGCTCCCGGGTGCTGGTGAACGCCCGCCAGGTGGCCATGTACCTGTGCCGGGAGCTGACCGACCTGTCGCTGCCCCGGATCGGGCAGGCGTTCGGCGGCCGGGACCACACCACGGTGATGCACGCCGACCGCAAGATCCGCCAGCAGATGGCCGAGCGGCGCTCGCTCTACAACCAGATCGCCGAGCTGACCAACCGGATCAAGCAGAACACCTGAGGTCCGCCCGTACCACCGCCGCACCCGTGACGCCCGGCCGTTCTCCGGCCGGGCGTCTTCGCGTACGCCGGAAAAAGGGTGCCGGAACGCGGCGGTGACTTGACTCTCCACAGGGTGTAGGTCACAGGCTCGGTGCCGTGTCCGTTCTCGTCCCGCCTCGTTGTCCACACCCGGTTTTCCACCGGCGGTGGATAACTACCGTCCGTCCGCCGCCGGTTACCCACAGACTGTGGACAAACCCTGGGGACGACGTTGTGGACGGCTGGGGACAACCGTGACGTTGTCCCCAGGTACGGCACCGCCTGTGCACGGCCTGTTGAAGGTTCTGGGGATTACGTCGGTACGGGCTCGTTCCGTTGTCCACAGCGCTGGGGGTAAACCCGGTGGATTACCGGTGGACAACCTGTGGCCAACCGTGGACAACCCGGTGGACGACGCGGCCTGTGGACGCACACCCCGGTTTACCCCCCGGTTCTCCACAGCCAAACCACCGGTGGATAACCTGTCTGACCTGCGCAGACTCGGGTTCTCCACAGTTTGCACAGGTGCGATGAAGACGATGAGTTATCTCTTCTAAAACAACAAAAACCAATCATCACCGTTGGACTTCCTGTGGATCGGGCCGGACGCTGCCGTCGGCAGTCGCCCGGGCACCTGGATCCACGGGGTCGGGCGCACAGCCGATGCCCACGCGCCCTAAGGTGCGATGGGTACCCGCACGGTCGGGCGGGACGGCAGGCAGCGGTCGGCATGAGAGAGTTGTCGCTGACGTCGACGCGGAGGCATTGATGAAGTTCCGAGTAGAGCGCGACGCGCTCGCCGAAGCGGTGGCGTGGACCGCGAAGAGCCTGCCCAACCGGCCGTCCGTACCGGTGCTCGCCGGGGTGATGCTCCGGGTCACCGACGGAAACCTCCAGGTCTCCGGCTTCGACTACGAGGTCTCCAGCCAGGTCACCGTCGAGGTGCAGGGGGACGCCGACGGCGCCGCCCTGGTCTCCGGCCGGCTGCTCGCCGAGATCACCAAGGCGCTGCCGGCCAAGCCGGTCGACATCGCCGCGGTCGGCGCCCACCTGGAGCTGGTCTGCGGCAGCGCCCGGTTCACCCTGCCCACCATGCCGGTCGAGGACTACCCCAGCCTCCCCGAGATGCCGGAGAGCGCCGGGACGGTCGACGCGGCGGCCTTCGCCGCCGCCGTCTCCCAGGTCGCCGTGGCCGCCGGCCGGGACGAGACGTTGCCGATGATGACCGGCGTACGCCTGGAGCTCTCCGGCGGCACCCTGGCCATGCTCGCCACCGACCGCTACCGGCTCGCCCTGCGCGAGATGGAGTGGAACCCGGACGACCCCGACACCAGCGTCAACGCCCTGGTGCCGGCCCGGACCCTGAACGACACCGCCAAGGCCCTCGGCCCGCTGGGCGGCCAGGTCACCCTGGCGCTGTCCCAGGGCTCCGCAGGCGAGGGCATGATCGGCTTCTCCGGCGGCACCCGGCGCACCACCAGCCGGCTGCTCGACGGCGCCAACTACCCGCCGGTGCGTTCGCTCTTCCCGGCCACCCACAACGCCCAGGCGCAGGTCGCGGTCAGCACCCTGATCGAGGTGGTCAAGCGGGTCGCCCTGGTCGCCGAGCGGACCACGCCGGTGCTGCTGAGCTTCAGCTCCGACGGCCTGGTCGTCGAGGCCGGCGGCACCGAGGAGGCGCGGGCCAGCGAGGCGATGGAGGCCACCTTCACCGGTGACCCGCTGACCATCGGTTTCAACCCGCAGTACCTGATCGACGGCCTGAGCAACCTGGGCGCCCAGTTCGCCGTGCTGAACTTCGTCGACGCGTTCAAGCCGGCGGTGATTTCGCCCGCCGGCGAGGATGGCGAGGTCATCCCTGGG
This sequence comes from Micromonospora siamensis, assembly GCF_900090305.1. Taxonomy (NCBI): domain Bacteria; kingdom Bacillati; phylum Actinomycetota; class Actinomycetes; order Micromonosporales; family Micromonosporaceae; genus Micromonospora; species Micromonospora siamensis. Next base: position 617,879 of record NZ_LT607751.1, read on the forward strand.
TACCGCTACCTCATCATGCCGATCCGGGTCTCCCGCTGATCGCGCAGCCCCTTGATCCAGACGCAGCGGAGGTAGGAACAAGATGCAGCTCGGCCTGGTAGGACTCGGCCGCATGGGCGGCAACATGCGCGAGCGGTTGCGCGCCGCCGGGCACGAGGTGGTCGGCTTCGACCGCAACGCGGAGCTGAGCGACGTCGCGAGCCTGGCCGAACTGGCCGACAAGCTGGAGTCGCCCCGCGCGGTCTGGGTGATGGTCCCGGCCGGCGTCACCGACGCCACCATCGACGAGCTCGCCGGCGTGCTCGGCGAGGGCGACCTCATCATCGACGGCGGCAACTCGCGGTTCAGCGACGACGCGGTCCGCGCCGAGCGCCTCAACGAGCAGGGCATCGGCTACCTGGACGTCGGCGTCTCCGGCGGCGTCTGGGGCAAGCAGAACGGCTACGCCCTCATGGTCGGCGGCGCCGAGCAGCACGTCGAGCGGCTGATGCCGATCTTCGAGGCGCTCAAGCCCGAGGGCGAGTTCGGTTTCGTGCACGCCGGCCCGGTCGGCGCCGGCCACTACGCCAAGATGGTGCACAACGGCATCGAGTACGGCCTGATGCACGCCTACGCCGAGGGCTACGAGCTGCTGTCGAAGTCCGAGCTGGTGACCAACGTGCCGGGCGTGTTCAAGTCCTGGCGCGAGGGCACCGTGGTCCGCTCCTGGCTGCTCGACCTGCTCGACCGCGCGCTGGACGAGGACCCGGAGCTGGCCGAGCTGAGCAGCTACACCGAGGACACCGGCGAGGGCCGCTGGACGGTCGACGAGGCGGTCCGGCTGGCCGTGCCGTTGAACGTCATCACCGCCTCGCTGTTCGCCCGGTTCGCCTCCCGGCAGGACGAGTCGCCCGCGATGAAGGCCGTCGCCGCGCTGCGCCAGCAGTTCGGCGGCCACGCCGTCCGCAAGCGCTGACCGGTATCCACAACCTGTGTACGTCCGCCGGCTGGAACTGGTCGACTTCCGCTCGTACGAGCGGGTCGGCGTCGACCTGGAGCCGGGGCCGAACGTCCTGATCGGCGCCAACGGCGTCGGCAAGACGAACCTGGTCGAGGCGTTGGGCTACGTGGCGACCCTGGACTCGCACCGGGTCGCCACGGACGCCCCTCTGGTCCGGATGGGCGCCGCGTCGGCGGTGATCCGCTGCGCGGTGGTGCACGACGGCCGGGAGCTCCTGGTCGAGCTGGAGATCGTCCCGGGCAAGGCCAACCGGGCCCGGCTGGGCCGGTCACCGGCCCGTCGCGCCCGGGACGTGCTCGGCGCGCTGCGGCTGGTGCTCTTCGCCCCGGAGGACCTGGAGCTCGTCCGCGGTGACCCCGCCGAGCGCCGCCGCTACCTCGACGACCTGCTGGTCCTGCGCCAGCCCCGGTACGCCGGGGTGCGCGCCGACTACGAGCGGGTGGTCAAGCAGCGCAACGCCCTGCTCCGCACCGCGTACCTGGCCCGCAAGACCGGCGGTACGCGGGGCGGGGACCTCTCCACCCTCGCCGTCTGGGACGCCCACCTGGCCCAGCACGGGGCCGAGCTGCTGGCCGGCCGACTGGAGCTGGTCGCCGCGCTCACCCCGCACGTCGCCAAGGCGTACGACGCGGTGGCGGCCGGCCGGGGCGCGGCGGGGATCGCGTACCGGCCGTCGGTGGAGCTGCCCGACCCGACCGTGGACCGGGCCGCGCTCGCCGAGGCGCTGACCGCCGCGCTGGCCGAGCAGCGGTCGGCGGAGATCGAACGGGGCACCACCCTGGTCGGCCCGCACCGCGACGACCTCAGCCTCACCCTCGGCCCGCTGCCCGCCAAGGGGTACGCCAGCCACGGCGAGTCCTGGTCGTACGCGCTGGCGCTGCGGCTGGCCGGCTACGACCTGTTGCGGACCGACGGCATCGAACCGGTGCTGGTCCTCGACGACGTGTTCGCGGAGCTGGACGCCGGCCGGCGGGAGCGGCTCGCCGCCCTGGTCGGCGGGGCCAGTCAGCTCCTGGTGACCTGTGCGGTGGACGACGACGTGCCGGCCGCCCTGCGCGGCACCCGGTACGCCGTCGGGGAGGGGACGGTGCGACGTGTCTGAGGAACCGCTGCTGCCGCCGGCCCGGCTCGGCCCGGGGCGGGACGCGTCGAGGCGTACCCCCGGTGTCGGCGACGGCGACCCCGCGGCGCGCGGTCGGGCCGGTGCCCGCGACGGCGCCGCTGCCGGTAGGTCGGCGCGGTCCGGCGCGGCCGGTGGGGACGGTGCCCCCGACGGGGCGCCCGGTGACGCCGGTGGCGGCGCGGCCGGGGAAGCGGCGAGTGGCGGCGCTTCCGGTCCGGAGCTGGCGCGGGCGGTCCTGGACGCGGCGAAGGCCCGCCGCGCGGCGACCGCGAAGACCCGGCGCAGCGTGGTCGGCGGCGACGGTGGCGAGCGGCGGATGCGCGGCTACTCCGGGCCCGGGCCGGACCCGCGCGACCCGCAGCCGCTGGGCGTGGTGCTGGAGCGGCTGATGAAGGCGCGCGGCTGGCAGCAGCCGGCGGCCGAGGCGACCGTCTTCGGGGCGTGGGAGAAGGTCGTCGGGGCGGAGGTCGCCCAGCACAGCCGGCCGGTAAAGCTGGAGAACGGCGAGCTGACCGTGGAGGCGCGGTCCACCGCGTGGGCCACCCAGCTGCGGTTGCTCGCCGGCTCGCTGCTCAAGCAGATCGCCCAGGAGGTCGGCCACAACGTGGTGCGCAAGCTGCACATCCACGGCCCGGCCGCGCCGTCCTGGTCGCGTGGCCCGCGCCGGGTGCGCGGTCGCGGCCCCCGCGACACCTACGGCTGACCGTCGGCGAGCCCGCCCTTGCGCTCGGCGCGGCGAGCGGCGCGTTCGGCGCGCTTGCGCTCGCGCTGCTCCCGGCTCCACTGCTTGCGTCGCTCCAGATCCTGCTTCCACCCGTCGCGGGCGTCCCGCGAGCCGCCCTGCACCGCGCCCTGCACCTCCGGCGGGCCGGCCCAGTTCCGGAACGACCACGCCATCAGCCGGCCACCCTCACCGGAGGACGTCGCCTGCCGCTCGTCGCTCATCCGCCGACCCCTTCGCCGCCAACCGTTGGTGTACAAACAATTGGTACACCAAGCATTGGTACGATCGCAACGACGACGAGGAGGTGCCGGTGCCCGAGCAGCCCGCCGAGGATCCGCTCGCGCTGGAGCAGCAGGTCTGCTTCGCGCTCTCCGTCGCCGCGCGCAGCGTCGTGGCGGTCTACCGGCCGCTGCTGGAACCGATGGGGCTGACCCACCCGCAGTACCTGGTCATGCTCGCGCTCTGGCAGCACGCCCCGCTGTCCGTACGCGAGCTGAGCGGGCTGCTCCAACTCGACCCGGGCACCCTGTCGCCGCTGCTCAAGCGCCTGGAGGCGGCCGGCTACGTCCGGCGGGACCGGGGCGCCACCGACGAGCGCACCCTCGCGGTCCGGCTCACCCCGGCCGGGCAGGCCCTGCGGGAGCGCGCCGAGCAGATCCCGCCGGCCATCGTGGCGCGGCTCGGGCTGCCCCTGGCGGAGCTGCGTCAGCTGCACAGCGCGCTGACCCAGGTGATCGTCGCGGCCAACCGGCCGTCGGGCACCGACCCGGACGGTCAGGCGTCGGCGTAGACGGCGAAGCCCCGGTCGGCGCAGCGGCGGTAGAAGGCGGCCAGCACGGCCAGCTCGGCGCAGGTGAAGGTCCACTGCGGCGGATCGCCGGCCTCGTCGCGCAGCGCGTCGAGGCGGGTGTCCAGCCAGCGGAGCTGCTGCTCGGCGAGGCGCCCGTCGGCGAGCAGGCCGCGCAGCACGCCGCTGACCGAGTCGAAGGTGACCTCCTCGCCGTGCGGCCGGTGCGCGGCGACGAACCGCTCGATCCCGCCGGCGATCCACGAACAGCCGTCCGGGTCGATCACCGGGTCCTCGTCCTCGGCGGCGGCGTCAGTGGCGTACAGCACATTTTCCAGCCCGAGCAGCAGGTCGACCAGCTCGGTGTAGGCGGTCGCCCGGACCGTGCCGGTCTTGGCGATCAGCTCGGCGAGCGCCGCCGTGGGCGCGGAGATCCGCGGCAGCTCGACGATGTCGCCGAAGTCGACGAACTCGGCCGGCGCGACCGGGTCGTAGAAGCGGCCGGTCCGCGGCCAGTGCACCGCGACGTTGTCCAGCCCCATCTGGCGTCACCTCTTCAGCACGAGTGGGAGCGATCAGGTCGATCGTCCCGGTTCCGACCGGAGAAGATCAAGACCGGCCCCGGGGTGGCGTGGCAAAGCTACGGTACGACCGCCGGGCGCCGCCCGCCCGCCCCGGTGCCGGCGGCGCGATTCGACGGCGACGGCGACCGCGACCGGGGGCCTGGCGTGTAGGGGGAGTCGCGGACAGCGCAGTTCGGCCCGCTACGGACGTCTCAGCCGCCTCTTCAGGGGTGCCGAGTGGCGGTTCTGTCGTCTGCGCACAGTAAGATTGACGACGAGACGAAGACCGGACGCGGAGCGACGACACGGGCCCATCGGGCCCTTGATCATTGTTGCGGGCCCGGTCCAGCCGATCGCGATCCGCGGGCAACCGCGGCGACCGGCGTACACGATCCGTGACCTGGGCATCCGGGGCCGGGCCGTGCGCGCCGACGTCGCGTCCTGTCCGCCGAACCCGCGCCCCGCGCCCTGGCGTGGTCGGTGCGAGAAAGTGGCCGAGCGTGGCAGCGGAGGACAACAAGAAGTACGGCGCCGAGTCGATCACCGTTCTCGAGGGACTGGAGGCGGTTCGGAAGCGGCCCGGTATGTACATCGGGTCCACCGGTGAACGCGGCCTGCACCACCTCGTGTGGGAGGTCGTCGACAACGCGGTCGACGAGGCGATGGCGGGCTACTGCGACACCATCGACGTCGTGCTGCTGGCCGACGGTGGGGTCCGGGTCACCGACAACGGCCGGGGCTTCCCGGTCGACCTGCACCCCAAGCTCAAGAAGCCCGGTGTCGAGGTCGCCCTGACCGTGCTGCACGCGGGCGGCAAGTTCGACGGCAAGGCGTACGCCGTCTCCGGCGGCCTGCACGGCGTCGGCGTCTCCGTGGTCAACGCCCTCTCCACCAAGATGGCTGTGGAGATCCACAAGGACGGCTTCGTCTGGAGCCAGGAATACCACCACTCCAAGCCCACCCCGCTGGAGAAGGGCGAGCCGACCGACCGGACCGGCTCGGCGGTCTCCTTCTGGCCCGACGCCGACGTCTTCGAGACCGTCGACTTCGACTTCCAGACCATCTACCGGCGCCTCCAGGAGATGGCCTTCCTCACCCGTGGCCTCACCATCCACCTGCTCGACGAGCGGGTGCCGGAGGGCGAGGAGGGCAAGCTCCGCGAGGTGACCTTCCGCTACGACGGCGGCATCGCCGACTTCGTCCGCCACCTCAACGCCTCCAAGAACCCGATCCACAAGACGGTGGTCGAGTTCGGCGCCGAGGAGGAGGGCATGTCGCTCGAGATCGCCATGCAGTGGAACGAGTCGTACGGCGAGTCGGTCTACACCTTCGCCAACAACATCAACACCCACGAGGGCGGCACCCACGAGGAGGGCTTCCGCAGCGCGCTGACCAGCGTGGTCAACCGCTACGGCACCGAGCGCAAGCTGCTCAAGGGCGACGAGAAGCTCTCCGGCGAGGACATCCGCGAGGGGTTGGCCGCGATCATCTCGGTCAAGCTGACCAACCCGCAGTTCGAGGGCCAGACCAAGACCAAGCTGGGCAACACCCCGGTGAAGAGCTTCGTGCAGCGGGTCTGCAACGACCGGCTGGTCGACTGGTTCGACCGGAACCCGGCCGAGGCCAAGACCATGATCCAGAAGGCCTCCCAGGCCGCCCGGGCGCGGATCGCCGCCCAGCAGGCCCGGAAGCTGGCCCGGCGCAAGTCGCTGCTGGAGTCCGGCTCGATGCCGGGCAAGCTGGCCGACTGCCAGTCCACCGACCCGCGCGAGTCCGAGGTCTTCATCGTCGAGGGCGACTCGGCCGGCGGCTCGGCCAAGCAGGGGCGCGACCCGCGTACCCAGGCGATCCTGCCGATCCGCGGCAAGATCCTCAACGTGGAGAAGGCCCGGATCGACCGGGTGCTCAAGAACAACGAGGTCCAGGCGCTGATCACCGCGCTGGGCACCGGCATCCACGACGACTTCGACATCGAGAAGCTGCGCTACCACAAGATCGTGCTGATGGCGGACGCCGACGTCGACGGCCAGCACATCCAGACGCTCCTGCTCACCCTCCTGTTCCGCTTCATGCGGCCGCTGGTCGAGCTGGGTCACGTCTACCTGGCCGCCCCGCCGCTCTACAAGATCAAGTGGAACAGGAAGGGCGACGACGCCCAGTACGCGTACTCCGACCGGGAGCGGGACGGGCTCATCGCGCTGCGCCAGCAGAAGAAGGCCAACGCGAAGCCGGACGACATCCAGCGGTTCAAGGGTCTCGGCGAGATGAACTACCCCGAGCTGTGGGAGACCACGATGAACCCGGCCACCCGTACCCTGCGCCAGGTGACCCTGGACGACGCGGCAACCGCCGACGAGCTGTTCAGCGTGCTGATGGGTGAGGACGTCGAGGCGCGCCGGTCGTTCATCCAGCGCAACGCCAAGGACGTGCGGTTCCTCGACATCTGACGGAGCGGCGGGCCGACCGCGATCCACCGGTCGGCTCGCCGGTCCACAGAGTTATCCACAACTTGGCCGGTTTCCACAGCGGTTATCCACAGCACGAAACCGACTCTGAGTCTGATAAGGGTTAACAGTGACGGATCTTCCCGAGTCCACCCCGAACGAGCCGGAGACCCCGGAGACACCGGCCGCGGTCGTCGCGCAGCACGACCGGATCGAGCCGGTCGGCCTCGAGGTCGAGATGCAGCGCTCCTACCTCGACTACGCGATGAGCGTCATCGTCGGGCGGGCGCTGCCGGACGTCCGGGACGGGCTCAAGCCGGTCCACCGCAAGATCCTGTACGCCATGTTCGACTCGGGCTACCGGCCGGACCGCGGCTACGTGAAGTGCTCCCGCGTCGTCGGTGACGTGATGGGTCAGTTCCACCCGCACGGCGACTCGGCGATCTACGACGCGCTGGTCCGGATGGCGCAGCCGTGGTCGCTGCGGTACCCGCTGGTGGACGGCAACGGCAACTTCGGTTCGCCCGGGAATGACCCGGCTGCGGCAATGAGATACTGTATTACGGCAGATGTCCGGATTCGTACCGCTGAGGGCAGCGTACGGGTCGGCGACGTCGTGCCGGGTGCCGCGCCGAGCAGCGAGACGGACGTCGAGCTCAAGGTCCGCGACCGCAACGGCGACCTGGTCCGCGCCTCCAAGTTCTTCCACTCCGGCGAGCACCCGACGCTGCGGCTGCGCACCCGCGAGGGGTACGAGCTGACCGGCACGCACAACCACCCGGTGCTCTGCCTGGTGGACGTGGCCGGCGTGCCGACCCTGTTGTGGAAGCTGCTCGCCGAGATCTCCCCGGGCGACCGGGTGGTCCTCCAGCGCACGGTGCCGGACGAGATCGGCTACCCGATGCTGGAGCACGTCGAGGCGGCCGTCCTGGCCGGGGCGCTCGTCAGCGAGGGCTGGATCTCGGACCAGTGGGTCGAGTTCGCCAACGCCGACCAGGAATTCTTCACACGGGTTGTCGCAGCCTTCGACCTTGCCGTCGGGGGCAAGCGCTGGTTCGGTGAAGAGAATCTTCCCTCCGGCAAGACCCTGTATCGCGTTCGCGCCAGTATTCGGCAGCTCGCATCTACCGCCCTGGGTGAGCTGGTCGGGGCGCGCAGCGCCGCCAAGTTCGTACCCGAGTTCGTCTGGCGTGGTCCGGCGGCCGTCAAGCGGGCCTTCCTCCAGGCGCTCTTCGAGGGTGACGGCTCGTCCTCGCTGCTGCCGCGCCACACCATCCAGGTCTCGTACTCGACCCGCAGCGAGCGGCTGGCCCGCGAGGTCCAGCAGTTGCTGCTGGAGTTCGGTGTCGTCAGCAAGCAGTGCCGGTACGACGACGGCGAGACCAAGGTCGTGGTGACCAACCGACGTGATGCCCGGATCTTCGCCGCCCACGTCGGCTTCCTCGGTCGCAAGCAGGCCAAGCTGGAGTCGGAGCTGGCCGAGGTGCCGGCGACCAGCCGGGCACTGGCCGGCGACTTCGTGCCGTTCGTCGGTGACTTCCTTCGTGAGCACGGCGCGACGCGGTGGACCGAGCGGGACTGGCTGCGTCGGCACAACGTCGACCGGATCGAGCGCTGGGAGCGGGACCGCGACGAGATCGCGGCCCGGATCACCGAGCCGGGGATCCTCGACGTCGTTGAGCCCCTGGTCGACGGCCGCTTCTACTACGCCGAGGTGACCGAGATCACCGACGCCGGCGTGCAGCCGGTCTACAGCATCCGGGTGGACACCGACGACCACTCGTTCGTCTCCGACGGGTTCGTCAGCCACAACACCGAGTGCAAGCTCGACCCGCTGGCGATGGAGATGTTGCGGGACATCGACGAGGACACCGTCGACCTGCAGGACAACTACGACGGCCGGGCCAAGGAGCCCACCATCCTGCCGTCCCGGATCCCGAACCTGCTGATCAACGGCTCCGAGGGCATCGCGGTCGGGATGGCCACCAAGATCCCGCCGCACAACCTGCGCGAGATCGGCGCGGCGGTGCAGTGGTGCCTGGAGAACCCGGAGGTCGACGAGGCCACCACGCTCGAGGCGCTGCTGGAGATCGTCAAGGGCCCGGACTTCCCCACCCATGGCCTGATCGTCGGGCAGCAGGCCATCCAGGACGCGTACCGCACGGGGCGGGGCTCGATCCGGATGCGCGCCGTGGTCGAGGTCGAGGAGGACAAGCGGGGCCGGCCGGCGCTGGTGGTCAGCGAGCTGCCGTACCAGGTCAACCCGGACAACCTCGCCGAGCGGATCGCCGAGCTGATCAAGGAGGGCAAGCTCGCCGGCATCGCCGACATCCGGGACGAGTCGTCCGGGCGTACCGGCATGCGGATCGTGCTCGTCCTGAAGCGGGACGCGGTCGCCAAGGTGGTGCTCAACAACCTCTACAAGCACACCCAGCTCCAGGAGACCTTCGGCGCCAACATGCTGGCGCTGGTCGACGGGGTGCCGCGGACGCTCAACCTGGCCCAGTTCATCCGCTACTACGTCGAGCACCAGATCGAGGTGATCCGGCGGCGGACGGCGTTCCGGCTGCGCAAGGCCGAGGAGCGGGCGCACATCCTGCGCGGTCTGTCCAAGGCGCTGGACGCCCTCGACGAGGTGATCGCCCTGATCCGGCGCTCGCCCACCGTCGAGGACGCCCGGCAGGGCCTGATCCGGCTGCTGGAGATCGACGAGATCCAGGCGACCGCGATCCTGGACATGCAGCTGCGCCGGCTGGCGGCCCTGGAGCGGCAGCGCATCCTGGACGACCTGGCCAAGCTGGAGCTGGAGATCGCCGACCTCAAGGACATCCTGGCCAAGCCGGAGCGGCAGCGGCAGATCGTCTCGGAGGAGCTCGGCGAGATCGTCGCGAAGTGGGGCGACGAGCGGCGTACGAAGATCGTGCCGTTCGACGGCGAGGTCTCCATGGAAGACCTGATCGCCCGCGAGGACGTGGTCGTCACGATCACCCGCACCGGGTACGCCAAGCGGACCAAGGTGGATCTCTACCGCTCGCAGCGGCGCGGCGGCAAGGGCGTCAGCGGGGCGACGCTGCGGCAGGACGACATCGTCAGCCACTTCTTCGTATGCTCCACCCACGACTGGATCCTGTTCTTCACGAACAAGGGCCGGGTGTACCGGGCCAAGGCGTACGAGCTTCCCGAAGCCAGTAGGGTGGCCAAGGGCCAGCACGTGGCCAACCTGCTCGCCTTCCAACCGGACGAGCAGATCGCTCAGATCATCGAAATCCCGAACTACCAGGTGGCGCCCTACCTGGTACTCGCCACGAAGAACGGCCTGGTGAAGAAGACGCGGCTCGAGGAGTTCGACTCCAACCGTTCCGGCGGCGTCATCGCGATCAACCTGCGCGATGAGGACGAGCTGGTCGGTGCCGTCCTCGTGGGCCCGGAGGAGGATCTGCTGCTGGTCTCCAAGAACGCGCAGGCGATCCGCTTCAACGCCACCGACGAGGCGCTGCGGCCGATGGGCCGGGCCACGTCGGGTGTGATCGGCATGCGGTTCAGCGAGGAGGACGAGCTGCTCGCGGTCGAGGTCGTGCGCGAGGGCCTGGACGTCCTGGTCGCGACGAACGGCGGGTACGCGAAACGTACCCCGATCGAGGAATACCCGGTCCAGGGCCGGGGAGGTAAGGGCGTGCTGACTGCGAAGATCACCGAGCGGCGGGGTGGTCTGGTCGGTGCTGTGGTGATCGACCCGGACGACGAGCTCTTCGCGATCACCAGCAACGGTGGTGTCATCCGGACTCCGGTGAAGCCTGTACGCCGTACGCGTGACCGGAACACAATGGGGGTCAAGCTGATGGACCTCCCGGACGGCGTGACTATCGTGGCGATTGCTCGCAATGCCGACGAGCCTGACGAACAGGACTAGTTGATGACGGAGACACAGGCGAAGTCGGGGAACAAGGGGACCTCGGCCAACGCGGTCGACGAGGAGTCCGCCAACGGCGGCACATCGGCGACCGGTCGGGCGGCCGTCGGCCGTGCCACCGTCCCCGGCGACGCGCCTGCCCCGAAGTTCACCCGCGCCCCGGGCATGGCACCGCCCCCGGACAAGCCCGGGGAGGATTCGGGGTCCAGCGAGGAGACCGAGATCGCCCCGGCGGTCGAGGCGACCTCCGCCGCGAACCCGCCGGCCGCCGCCGACCGCACGCCCAGCGCCACCCAGCCGATCAAGGTCGGCGCCGGGCAGGCCGCCGCCAAGTCGACCACCGCCAACGGCACCCAGCCGAGGGCGGGGACGACCGGCACCCAGGCCCGGGTCTCGTCGGCGAAGGCGCAGCAGGACGCCCCCCGGCCCGGCGGCGGCCGCCCCGCCAACGGCGGGGGCCTCCCGCCGGGCGTGGGCGCCAGCGCCGTCGGGGCGGCCCGGGTGGGTGACGCGGTACGCGCCGCGCGTACCTCGGTCACCTCGGCCGCGTCCCGCGGGCCGCGCCGGGCCCGGCTGAACCTCAAGCGGATCGACCCGTGGTCGGTGATGAAGTTCGCCTTCGCCGTCTCCGTGGTGCTCTTCATCGTGGTGGTCGTGGCCACCTCGGTGCTCTACCTCGCGCTGGACGCGATGGGCGTGTTCAAGAGCGTCAACGACAGCCTGACCGACCTGGTCAACGCCGGCGGCGGGGAGAGCACCAGCGGGTTCCGGATCACCGCGAAGGGCGTCATCCTCAGCTCGGCCCTGATCGGCCTGGTCAACGTGGTGCTCTTCACCGCGCTGGCCACCCTCGGGGCGTTCGTCTACAACGTCTGCGCCGACCTGGTCGGCGGCATCGAGCTGACGCTCGCCGAGCGCGACTGACGATCGGACCGGGAACGCCGGGACACCGCAGACGCGGTGTCCCGGCGTCCCCGCGTCTACGGGCCCTGGGCGGTCCCGGACGCGGGGAGGCTGGGTCGTTCCCGGTACCTGGGGCCCTCCTGGGCCGCAGATGGCCCGGGGTGTGGCGGTCGCGCCTTTCCCGGGCCCTGGATGGCCCGGGATGACCGCGAGCCGCGCCGCGCGGGGCGTCGGGGTCGGAAAGGGGTCGCTCCCGGCGCAGGGCGGCGGGTACGGTCGGGAGAGCGCACGGGCGCCACGGCGGACCCCGATTTGGGGGCGGCTGCGGCGATGGGTTAACCTTGCTCGTCGCTACGCGGGGCTATAGCTCAGTCGGTTAGAGCGCAGAGCTGATAACTCTGAGGTCGCTGGTTCGATTCCAGCTAGCCCCACCGCACGTCCTTCCCGACGGCAGTCGAGCGCGAGGGGTCGCCCCATGTTCAAGAAGCTTCTGTTCCTGGTCGGCATCGTCGGCGTGGCTGCGGTGGTGGCTCGGAAGGTCAAGGCTTCCAACGACGAGCGCGCCCTCTGGCACGAGGCGACCACCGCGCCCGACCTGCGCTGACGGTCCGCTCGTCCACTGCCAGCACGCGCGGCGCCTGCCGTACGCGGGGCCCTAGCTCAACTGGCAGAGCACTGCCTTTGCAAGGCAGGGGTTAGGGGTTCGAGTCCCCTGGGCTCCACCAGCACAAACACCGGTTGATCTCGGTCCCGAGTACAGCCATTCGTACAGCCAAGCGGTCACGCCGTCCCCTCCTCGCCCAGCACCCGATCGATGGCCGAGGCAGCCTGACGAGCCCGTGCCGGCAGGACGTGCCCGTAGGTGTCGGCGGTCATCCGGATTGTGGAGTGCCCGAGCAGCTCCATCACCGTCCGCAGCTCCTCGCCCTGGTCGAGCAGGAACGTGGCGAAGGCGTGCCGCAGGTCGTGCAGGTGCAGCCAGTCCAGGCCGGCCGCCGCGCGGAGCTGGTCGAAGCGCCGGTTGACGTTCCGCGGCTCCATCGCGGTGCCGATGGTGCTGGCAAAGACCAGGCCCAGATCCGACCACAGCTCCCCGGCCGCGAGCCGTTCCTTGGCCTGGCGCACCCGTTGCGACTCCAACGCCCGCACCGCCAGGGACGACAGCGGCAGCGGACGGCTCGACCGGTGCGTCTTCGGTGGCACGAACTCCAGTCCGCGATCTGTTCGCTGGAGCGTCTGCCGAACGAACAGCGCCTTCCCCGGCAGGTCGACATCCGACCATCGCAGGCCCAACAGCTCAGCCCGCCGCAGCCCGGTTGCCAGCGCCAGCACGAACAGCGATTCCAGCCGGTCCCCGGTCAGCGCCGACAGCAGCGTCTTGGCTTCCTCGGGCGTCAGGGCACGTCGCTCGGTTCGGCCGAGGGCCGGCGGCTTGGCGGCCTTGGCGACGTTGCGCGGCACCAGGTCCATCCGCTCAGCGTCGGCCAGGGCGACCCGCAGCACGGCGTGCACCTTGATGATGCTGGCCGGCGCGAGCTTGCCCCGCAGACCGGTGAGGAACCGCTGCACGTCCCGAGGAGTCAGCCGGTCGAGCTTCACCCGCCCGAGGCCGGGCACCAGGTGCTTGCTCACGGCCAGGCGGTAACGCGTCAGCGTTGACGGCCGGGTGCCATCGTGCGCCTTCACGTCCCGCAGCCACTCGTTCAACCAGGCTTCCAGCGTCCGAGGCTGCGCGGTGAGGTCGACGCCGAGTTGGAGTTGGCGCCGCAGCTCGTCCCGCTTCCGGACTGCCTCAGCCTCGCTCTTGGCGTAGACGTACTTTCGCTTCCGCTTCCCGTCGATCCAGCCGAGGTCGACCACAGCAGCCCACACGCCCGGCCGCTGCTCGTACACCGAGCCCTCACCGTGAGCCCGACGCCGCCGGCCGGTCATGCCGCGAACTCCTCATCAGCCGACAGGAACTCATCAATCGCCGCCAGCGGGATCAGGCGAGCGCGACCGGCCTTGATCGAACGGAGCCGGCCCGAGCGCATCAGGACGTAGACAGTGTCCCGGCAGACGCCGAGAAGCGTTGCAGCCTCAGCCGGTCGAACGCTCTTCCTCTCCGTCACGCGCTTGCTCCTTCCTCGCTATCGGACGGCTGAGCCGAAGTTGCCGAAACGTCGGGCGGATTGGCGGCGGCGCGTCTGGCGGCGTCAAGCTGGACGCGCCATTGGATGCGTTCGGAGATGGCACGCAGCACCCGGTGCCCGAGCGGCGGCACGTCCGGATCAGTGGGCTTGGCGAGTTCCCAAGCGTGCCGCACCGTGTCGGAGCCGGCCGGGGCGGTGTCGGCGTCGGTGGTGACGCCGAGCAGCGCCTTGACCCAGTCGCGGCGGTCGGCGCGGTGGTCGGTGAGGGTCTTGCCGGACCACTGCCGGGAGATCAGGACGCGCCGGCCGCCGATGCCGAGGGTGTCGCGCTTGTGGACCTTGTTCTTGCAGTTGCCCGGCCGCAGCCCGGGTCGCGCCTTCTTGGGCTGGACGCCGTAGAGCAGCCAGTTCGCGCACCGATCCGAACAGGGCGTGTGCCGCAGCTCGGACCACAGGCGTTCCAGGTGCGCCCGCTGCCGGCCGGTGGTCACCTGGTGGCAGTCGGCGGCCTGCTTGGTCAGGTACTTGGTGATGTAGCCGACGCACCGATCCGCGTCCTTGGAGCCGGCGAGGACGCCCTTGGCGTCGACCTGGACGCCGAAGCGGACGACGTGCACGGGTTGGGCGTCGGGGTCAGCGTCAACCAGGTCCAGGGCGTCATCCCACGACGGCAGCAGCCGGCCCGATTCGGGGTCGGTGTAGCCGGCGGCGTCGGCGTCCCATTGCGGCGCCCGCCCGGGTTCGTAGACCCGCTGCTCGACCGAGGGCCACCACACCTGGTGGTACGTGGCGGCGGCCACCTGCCGCACGAGGGCGCGCGGGATGGTGCCCCGGATGGCGAAGTGCGCGTGAGGAGCCAACCGGCGCTGAGGCTCTACAGCTCCGCCGTACTGAACGTTCCAGCCGACCGCGCGGCGCAGGTTCTGCCAGAACCGGTCGAGAAGCCGCGGGAAGTGGACCGCGTCCCAGGCTGCTCGCCGGTAGTCGTAGGCGTCGGGGTCGACGGGCGTGCCGTCGGAGTGGACGCGGCCGTAGGAGCCGAGGGTGAGGGTGAGGAACATCGAGGGCCGGAACACCTGCCCGCCGTTGCCCTCGAAGGTCCGGCCCACGGTCCGGTTCTCGACGGGGAGGCGGGGCAGGTCCGGGGCGTCCTGCCGCCGTTTGGTGGAGCGCACCCGCCGCTTGCCGTCGCCGTCCTCCTGGTCCTCGCCGCCGTGCGGCGGAGCCGGGCGACCCCGGAGTCCTTCGGTGGTGATCTGGCCTTCCAATTCCGCGATCGCGTCATCGAGGTCGGCCACCTGGTCCCACTGCGAGGCCCGCGCGGCTTCATCGCGGGCGAATTCCAGGTGAGCGCGGGCGACGATCAGACCGCGTTGCGCGTCGGTGGCCGGCTCGGGGCCGGGGTCAGGTTCGTCGTCGCGGTGCCAGCCTTCCCGGATCTGCTGCTGGCGCAGCCGGCGGGCACGCTTCGCGCAGGCCGGGCACTTGGCTTCCTGCGTGGCGCCGCAGGGCATGTCGATGACTTCGGCCTGCCCGGTGTCGAGGTCGGTGCGCCGGAGGGAGACCGGCCGGGTGCAGACGCCGTAGTCGGCGGCCAAGTCCTTGACCACGTCGACGGATCGGGGCATGAGTATCCGGGCGGCCCGGGAGCCCGGCCTCGGCTCCACCACGGGGGCGGGGGCGAGGCCGGGCAGCGGGGTGACGGTCATCGGCCCACCCCCACGGCAGGGGTCAAGTCACGGACCCGCAGGGCGGGGCGGGGGTCGGCGGTGGGGGTGGTGTGGTCGTCGCGCAGCGGGTCGAAGGCGACCACGCCGGCCCGGGTGGTCTTGGCCCGGTACATGGCCGCGTCGGCGTCGGCCAGGGCGGCGGCGAGCCCGGACGGGCTGGCGGGGGCGAGGCCGATGCTCGCGGTCACCGACACCGAGACGCCTGAGGGCAGCTGGACCGGGGCGGCGATCGCGGCGGCCAGTTGGCGGGCAGCCGTGGCCGGGTTCGCGTCGAGCAGGAGGGCGGCGAACTCGTCCCCGCCGAGGCGGGCCGCGATGCCGTGGACCGAGCGCAGGCGTTGCGCGACGGTAGTGAGGACCAGGTCCCCGGCGGCGTGGCCGTGGGTGTCGTTGACGGGCTTGAAGCCGTCCAGGTCGACCACCACGACCCAGGGCCGCAGCGGAGCGAGCTGGGTCCAGGCGTCAGCCAGGCCGGCGCGGTTGGCGAGCCCGGTCAACCCATCGCGGAGGGTGGCGCGTTGCAGGGCGGCCAGTTCGTAGCGGGCGGCGTAGAGGCTGTAGCGGTGCCAGGTGAAGAGTGCGAGGCAGGCGGCGAAGAGGACGCCGGAGAGCAGGTTGTCGGTCATCGGGTCACCTCTCCGATCAGCGGGACACCGTTGCGGCGGACGAACGCGGCCGGCGACACCGGAGCGACCGGGGCCGCAGGGGCGGGGTCGACGGGGACCAGGGCGACGGGCTCGGGCACGGCTGGCGCGACGACGGGTGCGGGAGCCGGCGGGGTGGGCTGCTCGACGGGGCGGGCCGGGGCGGGGTCGGCGGCCGGGGTGGTGCCGGTGGACAGGACGAGCTTGGACAGGCCCATGAACGCCAGCGCCGGGACGGCGGACAGCAGCCACCCGGACAGGCCCGGCTTGGCGACGGCGAGCTGCGCGGCCAGGGACAGGGCGACGGCGGCGATGAGCAGGAACATCGGGTAGGCCACGGATTCGCCGGCCCGCTTGCGGCGGCGGATGGTCAGCAGGGCGGCGAACGGAATGAGTTCGGAGATGACGGCGTTGGCCCAGCCGAACCACGCCCCGGTGCCGGCCGGGGAGTTGTCGAGGGTCCAGTCTTTGACGTGGGTGAACGAGGCTGCCCCGGCGAAGCCGGCGACGATGAGCAGGATGACGACGAGCACCAGACCGTCGACCCGGTCGGCGCGGCTGCTGGTGGGGTGGGGCTTCATGCGGCACCTTCCAGGATCTCGCCGTCGATGACCCGCAGTCGGCCGTAGGTGTGGGCCATGTCGCGGATCTCGTCATCGGTCAGGTAGGAGAACCGGACCCGCATCGGCGTCGGGGCACCATCGATGACCACGAACCCGACGCCGGGTAGGGACTGCGGGATGCGGTCGCAGAGCGCGCCCCGATCGCGCATCCCCTCCCCGAGGACCAGGTCCACCTGAGCCGCCTCGGCCAGTCGCAGCCCGATGCGGGTGGGGAACAGGTCGCGGAACGGCAGGACTTCCTTACGCGGGTCCTGGATCGCGGCCACGACGTGGACGCCGACCGCCCGGCCCTGCGAGAGCAGGATCGACAGGGCGGCCTTGATCCGGTCTTTGAGCTGCCGGTCGGTGAGGTAGGCGGTCAGGTTGGCCAGCTCATCGATGACCAGGACGATCAGCGGCTCATCCGGTGTCGGGGTGTGCTGGCGGGTGCGGCCGTAGAGCTTGGCTGCTCGCCGCTTGGCCTCGGTGGCGGCTTCCTCGATCAGCTCGCACATCGCCGCGTAGTCCTTGCAGGCGAACCGGGAGAACATCAGTGCACCCATCCCGAGTTCCATGCCGCCCTTCGGGTCCAACCCCCAGATCTGCACCAGACCCGAGGTGACACCGTTGGCGAGGGAGCGGACCACGGACCAGATCACGGAGCCCTTCCCGGCACCCGTGGCGCCCACGACGAGGACCTGTGTGCCGAATAGGCGCAGCTCGTAGCCGTCGCCGTCTTCCTGCCGACCGACGGGCAGGGCGGTGAACTCCGGGACGGCCGGCACCGGGACCGGGCGGACGAGCTTGGCGAGGGGGTCACCGCGGAACAGGTGCAGCAGCACCACATCGGGCCGAGGACCGGGGGCGGCTTTGACCTGCCGGACGCCGAAGGTGTGGGCGAGGCGTTCGGCGACCTTGGCGAAGTCGTCGGGGATCTGCCCGGTCACCATCCGCACCGTCACCACGTCGACGCCGGCCGAGCAGCGGACCCGGCGCAGGACCGGCAGGACGGTGTGGGAGTCGAAGGAGACGGCCAGCTTCGCCGTCACCATGGCGGCGTGCCAGTTGCGGCGGTAGACCATGCGGCGGTAGCGGGACAGGACCGGCCACCAGCCGAACCGCAGCCACGACGCCCGGTGCGCGAACGCCCACACCGTCGACACCAGCGCGACAGCGCCCAGGACCAGGGCGGGGCCGAGCCACCCGAAGCGGAGGTACAGCCAGCCAAAGAAAGCGGCCGGGGTGGTCAGGTACCAGAAGCGGATGAGCACGACGACCAGGCGGCCAAAAGCCTTGGCGGTCCACCACGACAGGGCCAGCCACATCGGGATCCGCACGAACGGCGTACGGACATTGATCGGAGCGGAGTCGATCCGGTCGCCCCGGATCACGTTGACCAGCGGCATGGCTCAGCCCTCCCCAACCGTGGCAGCGGCGGTGAACAGCGAGCCCTGCCCCGGGGTGCCGGCACGGCGGATCACGCGGCGACGCACCGGCATCCAAGCCGGGGCAAGCGCGGCCAGGTTGACGGGGCCGGACTCGGGGGCGGGGACGTGGCGGGTCATGGTCGGCAGCCACCGGCCACGGCCCAGGACCGCCCGCAGATCGACGCGGTCGGCCACGTGCGGGGCGATGAGGTCCGGGTCGAGGTGCCGCAGCTTCACCACCGTCCGGGCCAGAG
Source organism: Micromonospora siamensis (assembly GCF_900090305.1). Classification (NCBI taxonomy): domain Bacteria; kingdom Bacillati; phylum Actinomycetota; class Actinomycetes; order Micromonosporales; family Micromonosporaceae; genus Micromonospora; species Micromonospora siamensis. The sequence goes on from NZ_LT607751.1 coordinate 636,122, forward strand.
CGGCGGCGGCGGCGGAGATCTCGACCAGGGCGGCGACGCGGACGGCGTCGGACGGGACGGTGGTGTAGACCTCGCGGGCGGCCCGGATGCCGGGGCCGGCGAGGCGCATCACGGTGCGGCGGTGGGTGGTGCGGCGGGGTGCGGGGCGCGGGTTCCCGACGATGCGGGCAGCGTCAGCTAGCGTGGGCATCAGCCCAACTCCTTCCAGGGAGAACGGGTCAGGGCGCGGGGCGGGAGTCGTCTTGGCGGAGGAAGCCCGCCCCGCGCATCGAGTTCTGGTCAGGCCGCCTGCTTCGTCGCGGCGGCGGTCGGCTCGGTCATGGCGCCCGCGCGGATCGACCACGCCTGACGCGCCCGGCACTTCCCCGAGCCCTTGCACCGCTGCGAGTCGACGTACGGGGTGAGGGTCACGTCGGTGAAGGTGACCGCCGGCGGGTAGCCCGAAATCTTCGATGCGGGCGGCACCGGCTGCTGCGGCGCGGCGATCTTCACCTTGACCTCCTTCGACCCGCCGAACTTCCCGGCCTCCGGGTCCAGGTCCAGCACCTTGACCACCCACAGCCGCTCGCCCGTGTCCTTGTCACGGGCCTGGTCGTCACCCTGACCGCGCTTGTCGAAGTCCGTCACCGGTTCCACCCCGAGGCACAGCGCGCCAGCGGGGAAGACGTAGTCGAACGGAACCGGAACTTTGATCGAGTTGGGGACCATGCCCACTGCCTCCTTGGCGTAAGGCCGCCGATGACTCCATCGAAGCGGCGAGACGTATTACGTCCTACGGCGACAATAGGAGGTCATCCATGTAGAGGCAAGACGTAATACGTCCGAGTCCTGAACGCTTCGATGAGAGCCGGAGCACACGGCAGAGGTACGCTCCCGGTAATACGTCCTACGAGCAGGGGAAACGGCGAAGCCGATGATCGAGACGCCGAGGTCGCAGTACGGGCAGATCGCAGAGCTGATCCGTGGCCGCATCCAGGACGGCACCTACCCGGCCGGCTCTCTCCTGCCCAGCGAGGACCGCCTTGCCGAGGAGCTGCGTGTCTCCCGGGTCACCGTCAACCGCGCCATCGGCCTGCTCCGCTCGTCCGGTGACGTGAAGGTCCGCCGGGGCACCGGCACCGTCGTCCGATCGCTTCCCCGCATCCACCGTGACGCCCAGGCCCGCTACGCCGCCCGGCAGGAGGGCAGCGGCGCCGGTGAGGTCGAGGTGCGCAAGCTCAGCCTCAAGTCCCGCACCGAGTACCGGGAGATCGGACGCACGACGACCCCACCGGCGGTCGCGCAGACCCTCGGCCTGCGTAAGGGTGAGGCGTCGTTGCTGCGTAGCCGAGTCCTCTACGCCAACGACGAGCCGACGCAGATCGCAGACTCGTACCTACCCTGGTCCATCACGAAGGACTGCAAGCCGCTGATGCAGGCCGACGCCGGTAAGGGCGGCTCCTACGGTCGCCTCGCGGAGCTGGGGCACGGACCGGTGCGCTTCACCGAAGACGTGTCGATCCGTATGCCCAGCGAGGAGGAGCAACGCACCCTTGACCTGGACGCCTCGCAGCCGGTCTTCGAGATCTGGCACGTCGCCTACACCGCCGAGGACCGCCCGATCGAGGTCTGCATCCACGTCATGCCCGGCCACGTGTGGACCCTGCGCTACGGCTGGGACGACCAGCAAGCGCCCAAGGACCGATGATGCGCGTCCGCCTCGCCACCGAAGCAGCCCCCGGCCGCCCGGCCAACGAGGACGCCGCCCTGCACGTCGGATCGCTGGTCGGCGTCTTCGACGGCGTCACCGCACCCCGCGACCGCGACAGCGGATGCGTCCACGGCCCCGCCTGGTACGTCCAGCGACTCACCAGCCGCCTCGCCCAAGTCGCAGGCGAGGAGGCAGCCGCGGGCTTGCCCGACCTGCTGGCCGAGGCGATCGAGCGAGTGCGCGTCGACCACGACGGCCGGTGCGATCTCGACAACCCGGCGACGCCGGCCGCCACCGTCTGCCTGCTCCGCCCTTCCGGCGACCAGCTCGACTACCTGATCCTGTCTGACTGCACCCTCGTCGTCGACCAGGGCGACACCGTCACCGTCCTGACCGACCAGCGATTCGGCATCGCGGTGGCTGAGCTCCGTCGTGAAGCCCTGGCACTACACGGCACCGAACTACCGGCCGGACGGCCCACGCCAGGCAAGTACGAACTCACCAACCAGCCCCACGGCTACTGGATCGCCGCCGCCAACCCCGAAGCCGCGCGCCAAGCAGTCACCGGCGCCCTCGACCTGCACGGCCCGCAACGGGTACGCCGGGCAGCTCTACTCACCGACGGCACCTCCTGCGCCGTGGACGAGTACCAGCTCATGGACTGGCAGCAGCTCCTGGACGTGCTCACCGAATACGGACCATGCGAGCTGATCCGACGCGTCCGCCACGCCGAGAACGCCGACCCGACCGGAGCAGACCACCCGCGCTACAAACGCCACGACGACGCCACCGCCGCACTCTGCATCTTCGAGGAGCACCCGTGACCCAGCCCCGCCACTCCGTCAGCGTCGCCGCCGTCATCCCCGACGACCAAGGCCGCGTGCTGGTCATCCAGCGCCGCGACAACGGCGCATGGCAGCTCCCCGGCGGCGTCCTGGAGCTGGACGAGCCGATCGAGGACGGCATGCGCCGGGAAGTCGAGGAGGAGACCGGGGTACGGGTCGAGCCGGTCCGGCTCACCGGCGTCTACAAGAACATGAAGCTTGGCGTCGTCGCCCTGGTCTTCCGCGCCCAGCTCGTCGACGGGACACCCCACCCGACCGAGGAGTCAGCCGCAGTCGACTGGTGGACCTCAGAACGCGTACGCGCCGAGATGAACGAAACCTTCGCCGTCCGCATCCTTGATGCCCTGGACGCCGACGCACCGCCAGCTATCCGTCACCACGACGGCGTACGCCTCCTCAACCCAACTGGCTCACGCTGAATCGCACCGTCGCTCGGCCGCCTCCGGATCTGTCTAGTCCCACCACATATTCGACGGATCCGTCCCAGGACATGCCTGACGTCTCGCCTAGACGTCCTCTGCCGTCGGCGGTGCGAGTGGGGACCGGTTCGGGACGAAGCGGCTTGGGGCATGATCGGCGCGTGGCCAGCCGCGTAGAGAACTACCTCGCCCATCTTGATCGGCTCAGCGGGGGTGTTGAGCCCCGGTTCCTACCTGTTGCCTCCACCAAGGAAGGCATGAAGGGGGTCACCGTCATCGCTTACCGCCACCTGCCCGACGACCTGGCGACTGCCCTTACCTACGGCGTCTCGCTGGCGGAACACGCGGACTGGAAGTTGGGAAGCCCCGAGCTGTGCATCAGTGTTCGGTCCGAGGATGACCGGTGGGCCTGGGCGGTCGGCCACCTCGGAGAAGGTCTCCGCGGATCATGTCCCTTCACCTACGGCAACACCATCGACTTCGGCGAGCGGATCTCGATGGAGTCGGACATGACGGCGTTCGTCGTCGGTCCTCCAATCGTCATCGAGGCCGACGACCGCCGCATCGACGTCGGCGGACCTGGACACGAGGGGCACGACATCGTCCATCTGGTCGGCATGTACCCGATCCACGAGGCGGAGAGGCAATACATCCGCGACCACGGCCTCCAATCCTTCTGGAACCTCGACTGGGACTTCTACGACGTGAGCCGGCGGCCCGCCATCTGATTCCCCGCTGTTGAGCTTTACGGCAGCCCAGCCGCCAAAGCCCGTCAAGCATGTGCCGTGACGGGACACGGCCGCCTCCGGATCACATTGCCGAATTCCGCTCTATCAGATCAAGGCGGCCCGCAAGCGGGCCGCGCCGGCCCGGCCCCGGCCTGCTGGCGACCTCCGGCCGGCATCGGCCGGGCCGGCCGGCCACGCTCTGGGCAGCATGATGAAGGCGAAACGCGGCTGTTCCTGCGCTACGTCCCAGGGAAAGTGCAGAAGAAGTCGCCGTCTCAAGACCTCGGGGCTCCGCCCCGAACCCCGGCCCTCCTCAGAGATGCAGTCCCGGATCACCTCGCCGGGCACCACAAGGGCTACCAGCCTCCGCAGACGGGGCCAAGGTCGTTCGTCCAGTGGGGCGCTCCACCTTGTCCCCGTCTGCGGAGGCCGGAAGGTCTACGACTGCCCGACGAGGAGATCCTCCCAGGTCCCCGCATGTTCCACCCACTGGCGTGATGCGACGCCTCGCCCTCATCAAACCGGACCACAGCTCTGGGGGCCGAGAAGCTTTTCTCGGTCCGAGCCTCTTTTCGGCCCCCGAACGTTAGAAGAGTCGGGGCGTTCCTCCGGCGGAGGGATGCCGTCTGGACCAGGCGCGGGTGCTTAGCACGTCCATACGACAGAGGAGGATTGGTGAACCGCCCCCTGTGGATATGCCCGATTCGCCCACAGGACACGCACGGCCTGTCTGGTTCAGCCACTACAGTCAGGCATCGGCAACGGCAGACCTGCCCAGCACGCAGAGGGCGGGCCCATTGGGGTCGCATCCCAAGGGCCCGCCACAGGTCCCGTCCGCCAATGTCCCGCAGCGGAACCGACTCATCAAGGAGAACGAGACGCCGTGACCACGGTAACGAGAACGCCGAGGCAGGACCAGACCAGGGCCCGCCTCCAAACTGAAGCCGCGCCCATCTGGGGACTCGTCCTGGTGACCGCGCTTGCGATCGTGGCGGTGTTCTGCATCGTCCTGGTCAGCGGCTCACATGTCGGAGAGGTCGCCCAGGCGGCCATTACTGCCATCGGCGGCGTGGCCCTCGCATCGATCGGTGCATTGGGGGTTGTCGTGCGCCGTCGATCCAGCAAGAGCAGCCGTTCCTAGCGCGTAGCGGCCTTAGGTCGCTGGCTTGGCTGTACAGCCATCCGTACAGCCAAGCCAGCCGACCGACCCGGTCACGAGCGGACTCGGGTCGACAGGGCGAGCAGGTCAACGGCAGTAGCCGACGCCGACCGACAGCAGTCTTGATCTTTGCAAGGCAGGGGTTAGGGGTTCGAGTCCCCTGGGCTCCACCGAACGATACCCAAACGGATGGTCCGACGCCGCGAAGCTGCAGGCCACGGCTCACCGGGTCTCCCTCAAACCCGGTGCGGAACAACCGGCGCGGCTCGGAGTGGGATGGACGGCCAGTGGGCGAGTTGGCCTGGCCCTCTCGTGGGTATCAGGCGTGGACCGACCGTTCGATCACACCTTGAGGACATCCACGTCGTACAGCGCTATCGACGCGTCGCGGGAGGCGAGGGTCAGCCCTTCGGTGATTGCCTGTGCCACCAGCATGCGGTCGAAGGGGTCGCGGTGGTGCGAGGGCAGGCGGCCGGCGGCGATGGCGTGGGCATGGGTCACCGGGAGTTCTCGGAAGCCCATGTCCCTTACCCGCTCTGCCAGGTCGGGGGGTCCGGTGAGTTTCCCGGTGCTCTGTTTGATGGTGATCTCCCACAGGGTGACCGAGGAGAGGAAGATGTCCGGCTCGTGGCGTAGTCGGTCGAGCAGTTCGGTGCCGAGGGTGGGGTCGCCGGTGATGGCCCAGAGCGCGACGTGAGTGTCCAGCAGTAGGTTCATGCGCCAGTGCCGAAGTCGTCGGCGATTTCGGCGTTGGTCTGTGCTGAGTCCCAGTCACCGGAGAGGTCCACTTGCCCGGCGAGGGAGCCCACTGCGGTGCGGTTGGCCCGCCGGACCAGCGGTACGACCTTCGCCACCGGGGTACCCGCTCGGTCGATGATGATCTCCTCGCCGTGTTCCACCCGTTCGATGATGCGCGACAGATGGGTCTTGGCATCATGCATGTTGTAGTGCACCGCCTCAGCCGACATGGCGCGACCTCCTCGCTTAGCTAAGGGATTAGTTTAGCCTGCTTGGCCGCATGCGTCAGTGGCCTCGGCTGCTCAGGGCTGGTTCGCGAGACGCCGTCCAAGTCCGTGTTCCGGGAGAGTCAGGGTCAACGGATCACCAGGGATGGCGGCGGTGTGGTTCGCATGGTGGTGCCTCCGGCCCACCAGCACCTTCCGGCCAGCTCTCTCGACTTCCTCTGCTCGCCGGGGGATCCTCAGGCCATGTGCCGTCAGCTGAGGCAGCTGCTGGTTCGGCCTCGGACCGGGCGGGCTGGCCGGGGAGTGCCCGTGGGTGTCTTCGTCGTCCGGCCCTCTCAGCCGGGCCGGATCAGCAGCAGGACCACGGTGGCCAGGTAGATGACCGGGATGGCGACCCCTTCGAAGCCGATTCCCCGACGCTCCCGGATCACCAGCCCGGCCGCCAGCGTGGCGGTCATCAGGGTGGTCATGCCGGTGAACAGCAGCCCCGACAGATTGGCCTCGGAATAGATCGATCCGGATCGGTAGGTTCCGTCGGCGAGGAAGAGCATCAAAGAGTCGAAGGCGTTGCCGCCGAGGATGTTGCCGATGCCGAGGGTCAGTGCCCCGATGCGCACCGCCGCGATGAGGGTGATCAATTCCGGTAGCGATGTGAGCGCCGTGGTGATCGTGAAACCGACGAAGCCGCTGGGCAGACCCGAAGCGGCCACCACGCCGAGCCCGCCCTGGCCGATCAGGAAACCGGTGGCGGCCACCACGGCAGCCAGCGCGGCCAGCCGGAGCCACAACTGGCGGGTGCTCGCACCGGACGAAGCGGTGTCCGGCACATCCTCACGGGTGTCGGCGGTTCGGCGGGCGAGCCACATCGGTTCCCGGCGCAGCCGGCGTAGCAGCACCAGACCGTACAGATAGATGACGGGGATCAGCAGGCTCGCCGGATGCACCCAGAGGACGGTGAGTTCAGGCGTCGCGTACGCCACCACGGGCAGGCAGAGCAACGCCACCAGGACGAGCGACTGCAGGATGTTCTCCAGAGACGCGGCCGCGTGTTCGATGTTGGACCTGCGGTAGAGCAGATCGGCGATGGCCAGCCACACCGTCTGCACCGCGATGCCGCCGATCGGGTTCGCGAGGGCGAACTCGGCGTCCTGCCGGACCGAGCCGATGATCGTGGTGGCGATGCCGGGCAGCGAGGTCACCGCGCCGAGCAGCAGGGCGCCGGCCACCGCCTCGCCCATGCCGGTCCGGTCCGCCAGCTCGTCCGCGGTCCGGGCCAGTGCCCCGCCGGCGAACAGGATCGCCACCAGCGCGGTGAGCAGCGCGATCACGCTGGGCACGAGCGGCCAGGTACCGGTGGCTGTCATGCGGTGTGGCCTCTGAGCGGCCCGTTCGTAAGGAACATGACTCCATCCGTACCGCACCGAGTTCTCAGCGGTAGGGCGATCCGATGACGGTGCGGGTGCAACTCGATGGCAGTCCCGTCACGCCCGTCATCTTCCGGGCGCGCGGGTCGCTGGTTTTCAGCTGCGGGCGGGCTGGACGGTGGGCACTACCGTGCCGGCCATGGGAGCGATCAAGCCGTGGCACCTGTCCGTCCTCATCCTCTGCCTGTTGCTCCCGCTGCTGGCGGCGGCAGGTGGAGTCTGGCTGGCCCGGCGCCGGTCCCGGAACCGTCGCTGACCGTCGCCGCGCGGCAGGGCATCAGTCCAGATCGGCGGCGACCCGGTCGATGTCCTTGGTGAGCTGCGTGAAGCCGGCGTCGGTGAGCCGTCCGCCCTTGTTGAGTTCGGTGAGCTTGTCGCGGAACTTCTTGATGTCGTCCTTCGCCCGCTGCGGGTCGTCCGAGGCGAGGTCCTTGGCGATGGCGTCCACCTTGGCGTACAGGTCCTTGGCGGCGTCCGGGCTGAGCTGACCGGTGTCCACCTGCTCCTTGATGGAGAGCCGGATCGCGACGATCGGGTCGCTCGGCGGGGGCGGCGAGGGCGAGGGGCTGGCGGTGCGCGGCGGCGTACTGGCCGGGGCGCTGGTGGGTGCCGCGCTCCGGGTGGCCGGCCGCGCCGAGGTGGTGCGGGTCGACGGTGCGGGCGTACTCGGTCGGGCCCTGGTGGTGGTCGGCGCGGCGGTGACGGTGACGACGGGGTTCGGCGGGGCCTGGGTGACGACCGCGGCGGTCGGCGCCACGACCGGCGGTGTCAGCGGATCGTCGTCGTCGCCGGTGAGTTGGCTCGCGACGACCACGGCGAGGAGCGCGACCACGGCGAGCACACCCAGCGCCGCGGCGAGGCCCTGACGTTGGCGGCGCCGGTCCGCCGGCGGGTCCGCCTGCTCGACCGCGGGCCGGGCGTCGGAGGCAGGGAACGGGCCGCCGCCGGCGACCGGCCACGGTCCGGCCGGATGCGCCCGGCCGGCGGCGGCCGCGACGGCCGGAACCAGCGGCACGGGTACGGACCCGGCCCCGGTCAGCTCGGCCCGGATCGCGGCCAACCGGTCCCGGACCTGCGCGGCGTCCGTCGGGCGGCCGGCTGGTTCCTTGGCGAGCAGGTCCGCGACCAGGGCGTCCAGTGCCGCCGGTACGTCGGGACGGCGGCTGCTCGGCGCGGCGGCCGGGTCGTGCAGGTGCTGGTGGAGCACGTGCAGCGGGTCACCGGTGAACGGGGGGATGCCGGTGAGCATGGCGTAGAGGGTGCAGCCGAGCCCGTAGAGATCGGTGCGGGCGTCGACGGCCCCGCCGACGGCCTGCTCGGGGGACATGTAGGAGCTGGTGCCGAGCCGGGTGGCCGCGTTGGTGAGGGTGTTCTCGCCGTCCTGGGGGAGCCGGGCGATGCCGAAGTCGCAGATCTTCACGATGCCGGTGGGGGTGACGATCAGGTTGCCGGGCTTGATGTCCCGGTGCACCACGCCCGCCTCGTGGGCGGCGACCAGCCCGTCGCAGGTCTGCTCGGCGATGGCGACCGCCTGGGCCACGGGCACCGGCCCGCGGCCGATCAGCGCCGAGACGGTCGGCCCATCGACCAGCTCCATGACCAGGTAGGGGTCGCCCTCGTCGGTGCCGAAGTCGTAGACGGCGACGATGTGCGGGTGGGCCAGCCGGGCGACCGCCCGGGCCTCCCGGTCGAACCGGTCCAGGGCGGTCGGTTCGTCGAGCCCGGCGCCGGTGAGTACCTTCACCGCGACCGGGCGGTCCAGGCGCAGGTCCCTGCCCCGCCACACGGCGGCCATGCCACCGCTGCCCAGCAGCTCCTCGGTCTGGTAGCGCCCGCCCAACAGTCTCGACACCGTCTCCATGTTTCCATCCGCGTCGCTCGCTACACCGCCCGCGCGCGGCCGGTGGACGGTATCGGACAGCATGTGCGGGCCCGACCGGGGTAGCAGAGAGGGGACGACGACCCCCCCGAAAGTGAGGTGTGACGCTGATGCCGACCGCGCGCGACATCATGACCAGCGACGTGACCTGCATCCGTGAGCAGGACGACCTCCGGGTGGCCGCCCGCCGGATGGCCGAGCTGGGTGTCGGGGCGTTGCCGATCTGCGGCGACGACAACCGGCTCAAGGGCATGCTGACCGACCGCGACATCGTCGTGAAGGTGCTGGCCGAGGGGCGGGACCCGGGCAACGTGACCGCGGGTGAGCTGGCCCAGGGTGAGGCGGTGACCATCGGTGCCGACGACGATGCCACCGAGATCCTGCGCACCATGGGCAAGCACCAGGTACGCCGGCTGCCGGTGATCGACGGGCACGAGCTCGTCGGCATCGTGGCGGTCGCCGACGTGGCGCGGTCGCTCCCGGAACGCCCGGTGGGTGACCTGATCGAGGCGATCTCCGAGCGCGGCTGACCCGCGCGGAGCGCGCCGGTCGCCGCCGTCCCCGTCAACCGGGGCGGCGCCGACCGTCGCGGTACCCCCGGGCCTCGGCCGCCAACCGGCGAGGGGTAGGCAGCCTCAGCCGGTCGACGCGTCCGCGTCGTCCGGCTCTTCGGAGGCGTCGTCGGGCGTGGAGCGACCGTCGGGCGAGGTGGCCGGGAAGCGTTCCACGAGGCGGGTCAGGGCGCCGTTGGCGAAGGTGGCGCCGAGCGCCGAGCCGGCCGCGATGCTCCAGCCGACCGGCCCCAGCGGGGTGCAGCCGAAGAACTGGCTCACCCCCGGCGTCTGCACCACCGCGACCAGCACGCCGATCGACGCGGCGGTGGACGCCAGCACCGTTGGACTGGTGCCGCCGGCCAGCACGGTCTGGCCGAGCTGGGTGCCGACCAGCGAGGCGAGCGCCACGGTGCCGGCCCGGCGCCGGGTGCCGGTGTAGCGGGCCAGCGTCCAGCCGGCGGTCGCGCCGAGCGTGGTGGCCGCCGCGCGCAGCCCGATCTCGCGGGTCATGGTGCCGCCCAGGGACCGGTCCGGACCCTCCCGCAGCAGGTTGTCGGCGTGGCCGTCGCCGGGTGGCCGGACCGCGATGGCCAGCGCCGGCGCCAGGTCGGTGAGCAGGTTGACCAGGAGCAGCTGCCGGCCGTTGAGCGCGGACCGGCCGGTGGCGGCGGCGCTGAGCACGCTGAACGCGATCTCGCCGAGGTTGCCGCCGACCAGGATGCTCAGCGCGTGGCGTACCGAGGACCACATCGCCCGGCCCTCGGCCAGGGTGGCGATGATGGTCTCCAGCCGGTCGTCGGTGACCACCAGGTCGGCCGCCGCCCGGGCCGCCGGGGTGCCCCGCTGGCCGAGGGCGATGCCCACGTCGGCCAGCCGGATGGCCGGGGCGTCGTTGGCGCCGTCGCCGGTCATCGCCACGGTCCGGCCGGCCTTCTGGAGAGCCTGGATGATCCGTACCTTGTGGGTGGGGGTGCACCGGGCGACCACGTCGACGTGGGCCAGCCGCTCGCCGAGGGCGTCGTCGTCGAGCTGGTCGAGTTCGGTGGCGGTGGCGACCCGCTGCGGTTCGTGGTCCGGGCTGATGATCGAGGCGATCGCCTCGGCGGTGGCGGGGTGGTCACCGGTGATCATGATGGTGTGCACGCCCGCCGCCCGGATCCGGCGGACCGCGGGGGCGGCACTCTCGCGTACCCCGTCGGCGAGCGCCAGGAAACCGACGAAGACCAGGTCACGGACGTCCGAGTCGGTGATGTCGGCGGTGCCGGCCCGGCACTCGGCGACGGCCAGCACCCGGTGGCCCGCCCCCGCGCTGTCGGCGAGCGTCGCGGCCAGCCGGTCGCGTCCCTCCTCGTCCAGCGGTTTGTCCCGGCCACCCGGGGACCGCCACGCGGTGCACCGGGGCAGCACGGTCTCCGGCGCCCCCTTGACGCTGAGCAGCAGGTGGTCGCCGGTGCGTCCGACGGTGGCGTGGTAGCCGCGGGACGGCTCGAACGGCAGTCCGCCCAGCGCTGTCCAACCGTCCGCCCCGGTGTCGGTGCCCACCCCGACGCCCCGCGCGCCGCGCAGCACCGCCCGGTCGGTGTGCTGGGGCAGTTCGTCCGGGTCGTCGGCGGCCGGGGTGGCGCGCAGCCCGGCGGCGAGGGCCCGGCGCAGCCCGTCGTCCAGCCGGTCGATCGGGGCGTACCGGCCGTCCTCGCCGACCCCGGCCAGCAGCAGCTGCCCCTCGGTGAGGGTGCCGGTCTTGTCGAAGCAGAGCACGTCGACCCGGCCCAGCGCCTCGATCGTCCGCGGGTTGCGGACCAGGGCGCCGTGCTCGGCCAGCCGCCGGGCCGCCGCCAGCTGCGCGGCACTGACCAGGAACGGCAGCCCCTCCGGCACCGACGCCACGGCCAGGTTCGCGGCGGTCGCGGCCGTCTCCGCCAGGGGTACGCCCCGAAGCAGTCCCGCCCCGGCCACCGCCACCGCGGAACCCACCGCCAGTGGTACCGCCGTACTGGTCAACCGCCCGAGGCGGGCCTCCACACCGCCGGCCGGCGGGGTCCGCCCGGCCAGGGCCATGCTCCGTCCGGCCTCGGTCTCGGCACCGGTGGCCACCACCACGGCGGTGCCCCGCCCGGCGGCGATGGTGGTGCCCTCGTACAGCATGGACCGGCGGTCGGCGACGGCCGCCGCCACCACCGCCTCCTCGGTCTTGCCCACCGGCAGCGACTCCCCGGTCAGCGACGACTCGTCGGCCTCCAGGCCGACCGCGGTGAGCACCCGGCAGTCGGCGGGCACCGCGTCCCCGGGGCCCAGCACCACCACGTCCCCGGCGACGAGTTCCTCCGCCGACACCACCTGCTCGGCGCCGTCGCGGCGGACCCGGGCGGTCACCGCCGTGCGGGACAGCAGCTCGGCCAGGGACCGTTCGGTGTTGCGCCGGTGCACCGCCCCGACCAGCGCCGACCCGCCGACCACGCCGCCGACCAGGCCGGCGTCCACCAGCGAGCCGAACGACGCGGAGAGCACCGCACCGGCCACCAGGACCGGGGTGAGCGGGTTGGCCAGCTCGTCGACGAACGCCCGGAGCAGTCCGCCCGGTCCGGGCCCGCCGTCCCCTCCGCCGCCGTGCCGCCGCTGCGCCTCGGCCGTGGTCAGCCCGTCGGGGTGGGAGTCGAGCTGACGCAGCACGGTGTCGGTCGGCATCAGGTGCCAGGCGGTGGTGACCGGAACCGGTTCCCGGGCGGGGTCGGGCAGCCGGCGGGCCCGCCACACGCCGTGCGCGAAGGCCAGGGCGGCGGCGCCGTTCACCGACGACAGGGTCCGGCCGGGCAGCAGCGCCGGATCGGCGGTGAGCGCGCCCAGCGCGCCGAGTCCCGTACCGGCCAGGTCGAGCCGGATGTTCTGCCCGGTCATCCGGCGGGCCACCCCGGCCGCCTCGATCAGCAGCGCCGGGACCCGCAGGTCGTCGCCGACCAGGAGGTGCGCGCCCCAGGGCGGTGGGTCCTCCGGGTCGGCCAGTCCGAGCCCGCAGTCCGCGGCGCCGAGCGCCGTCGAGTCGCCGGAGACCAGCATCACCACCGCGCCGTCGCGTTGCAGGGCGCGGACCGACTCGGTGAGTCGGGGCCCGCCGGGGCGGACGTCGTCGGCGAAGGCGTACCGGTCGGGTTCGTCGCCGGCCACCACCAACCGCAGCCCGGCCGACCGGGCCGCCGACGGCAGTGCGGCCACCCCGGGCGCCGGCTCCTCGTCCACCCGGAGCACCGCCACCAGCCGGCCGTCGTGGGCCAGGCCGAGCAGCCGGCCGTCGCAGTCGCGCAGCCGCCGGCTGTCCGGGGTGTCGCCGGGGTCGTCGGCGTCCACCCGGTCCAGCGGTCCGAGCCGCCAACCGTCGGCGTGCTGGAGCCGGTCCGGGGCGTCGGGGTCGAAGAGCGCGAACGCGCGGCCGGCCACCTCGCCGGTGTCCGCGCCGGCCAGGGGCGCCAGGTCGGCCAGCACCCCCCGGCCCGAGCCGAGGACGGCCGCGTCGAGCACCACCGTGTCGACCCGGTCCAGCTCGCGCAGCACCTCGCGGTCCATCGCGATCACTCCGCGCCGGGCGAGGATCCGGCCGAGCTGGGCGGCGTACCCCTCCCGACCACTGCCCGGCGCCTTGGGCAGGGCGGAGAGCGCCAGCGCGGCGGCCCGCTTGCGGCCCACCACGGGCAGCGCGGCGGCACCGGCCGCGGCGCCCGCGGCCAGCATCCGCCCGGCGTAGCGCTCGACCGGGCCGTCGGGTTTCGGGACCGGCCGGTCCAGCCGGGGTACGCGGGCCACCGCCCGGTCCGGGTCACCGGTCAACCGGGGCTCGGCCTTCTCCCAGGTGACGAACTGGGCGTGCGCCTCGCCCCACTGCACGATCCGCTGTGCCCCGTCGAGCACGATCCCGGCCCAGCCGCCGGTGAGCCCCTGCACCACCGCCTCGGCGAGCGGGAAGAGCACGTCGGCGCGGGGGTCGGCGCGCAGTCCCCGGCCGGCCAGGGCGTGCAGCTTCGGGTGCAGGTCGACGTAGCCGAGCAGGCCGGCCACCTCGCCGGGCACCGGGGTGAACGGCAGGAGCCGGGTGGCGGCGGAGATGGTCAGGCCCAGCGCGTCGGAGACCAGGGCGCCCAGCGTGCGCGGCGTACGCGGGCCTTCCTCCGGCGGGTGCGGCGGCGGGATCTCCGGGTCCGGTTCGTGGTCGCAGCGCTGTTCGGCGCGGGCCACGGTGGCGATCAGGTCACGCAGCCGTGGCTCGGGTTGCGCGACGGCCACCACCACCCGGCCGGAGGGGGCGTTGACCCGCGCCCAGGCCACCCCCGGCAGCCGTTCCAGGGCCGCCTCGACCTGCCGGGCCAGCTTGTCGCCGCCGTCCTGGCAGACGCCGTGCACCTCGATGTGGTGGCGGCCGTGGCCGGACCAGACCCGGCGGCGGGTGAGCCCGGCGGTGCGGGCCAGCTTGGCCGCGGCGGAACCGACCGTCCGGGTGGCCTCACCCAGCACGTCCGGCACGGGGATCGGGGGCGCCAGCCGGCCGGCGATCCGGCCCAGCGAGGTCATCGAGCGGTACGGCCGGGCTGCCGGCCCCGCTTCCCGGAGCCGCCACCGCGATCCCAGCCGTGCGTCATCTCGCCTCCCGGTCTCGTCCCGGCGCCCTGGCTTCCCGCCCGGCCGTCCGTTATGCCCGGCAAGTGGGGGTAGTTTCCGCCGGTGGTACGGGCATGGACGGGGCGGCCGGTGGAATCCGGGGTGGACGGGTCCGCCAGGACGGCTGGTGGACGGGTCCGCCAGGACGGCATCCGGGGGAGGACGGGATGAGCACACTGACGCGACAGCTCAGGGGCCGCGAGATGGTTCGCACGTACGGCCGGCGGGTGGAGATTCCGGTGCTCGGCGAGGTGGCGGTGCCACCGCCGGACAAGCTCACCTACTACGCCGGGCTGGGCGTACTCGCCGCCCTCCAGGTGATCGAGTGGCCGATGGCGTTGGTGATCAGCGTCGGGCACCTCCTGGCCGACCAGCACCTCTCCGGAGTGGTCAAGGGGATGGGCGAGGCGTTGGAGACGGCCTGAGGCCCGGGTCACGCCCGGTTGACCTGAATCCAGGTTGAGGTCGCAGGCTGGGGGCATGCCCGTCGTACCGCACCGACCCGTCCCGCTCTCGCGGCGGCGGGGGACGCTGCCCGCGTACCCGATGACCGTCCGTCGCCCGGCGGCCCGGCGGTGACCGCGACGGCCTCGCCGGTCGCACCCGGTGGACGGCTCTACGAGCCACGGCTGCGCGCGATGACGGTGGGCATCGTGGCGCTGGTGTCGCTGCTGGCGTTCGAGGCGCTGGCCGTCGGCACCGCGATGCCCACGGTGGCCCGCAGCCTCGACGGTATCGGCGGGTACGCGCTGGCGTTCGGTGGCCCGTTCGCCTCCGGGGTGGTCGGCATGGTCGCCTCCGGCGTCTGGTGCGACGCCCGGGGACCGCGGGCGGCGATGTGGTCCGGTCTGGTCTGTTTCGTGGCCGGGCTGCTGCTCGCCGGCTCCGCGACGGCGATGGGGACGCTGGTGGCCGGGCGGGTCGTGCAGGGTTTCGGCTCCGGGCTGCTGTCGGTGGCGCTCTACGTGGTGGTGGGACTCGCCTATCCCGAGTCGCTGCGGCGCAAGGTCTTCGCCGCCTTCGCCGCTGCGTGGGTGGTGCCGTCGCTGGTCGGGCCGGTGCTGGCCGGCCTGATCGTGGAGCACCTCGGCTGGCGTTGGGTGTTCCTCGCGGTGCCGCTGGTGGCCGTGCCGGCGGTGCTGCTGATCCAGCCGGGCCTGCGCGCCCTGGGAACGATGGCCCGGCGACGCCCGCCCGCCGGGTCGGTCGGCCGGCTCGGCTGGGCCTGCGGGGCGGGGGTGAGCGCCGCACTGCTGCATCACGGGGGGCAGCAGCACGGCGCCACCGCCGTCGCGCTGGTGGTGCTGGCGTTGGCCGGCCTGCTCGCCTGCGTACCGCACCTGCTGCCGGCGGGCTTCCTTCGCGCCGGGCGGGGCCTGCCCACCGTGGTCGGCCTGCGCGCGCTGGCGGCGGCGGCGTTCGCCGGTGCGGAGGTGGTGATCCCGCTGATGCTGTCCCGGGAACGCGGCCTCACGCCGACCGGCGCCGGGCTGGCGCTGACCGTCGGCGCGCTCTCCTGGTCGGTGGGTTCCTGGATGCAGGGTCGGCTGCCCGCGCCGGGCTCGACGGCCACCCTGCCCCGGGCCGGCCTGGCCTGCGTCGCGGTGGGCACCGCCGGAATGGCGTCGGTGCTGGTTCCGGCGGTGCCGGTGCCGCTCGGGGTGTCCGCCTGGGCGGTCGCCGGCCTCGGCATGGGGCTGCTGTTCCCCTCGCTGTCGGTGCTCACCCTGGGCCTCTCCGCCCCCGGCGAGGAGGGACGGAACAGCTCCTCCCTGCAACTGGGCGACTCGCTCGCCTCCGCCACCGTGCTGGCCCTGGTCGGCGCCCTGCTCGGGGCCGGTACCGCGCCCGGGCCGGCGGGGTACGCGGCGACCCTGGCGGTGGCCGCCGGATGTGCGCTGATCGGTGTCCTGCTCGCCGGCCGGGTGGTACCGGCCTGAGCCTCGTCCGTGCGGCTGGGTCAGGCATCGCGCGGATTGTCGCCGAGCGGTTCGGGCCGGTGGGTGCGAGGATCGCTCCCGTGATGGGGACGCTGAAGACCGAACCGGCCCGGACCCGACTGGACCTGCTCGCGCCGCCGGTCGCCGCCGCGATCGAGCAGTGGCCTGCCGAGGCGCCGGTGGACGTGGACGAGGTGCTGGTCGCGCCGATCGACGCGGAACTCGCCGACACCGCCGCGTTCTGCGCCGCGTACGAGGTGGGGTTGGCGGAGTCGGCGAACTGCGTGGTGGTGGCCGGCAAGCGCGGTGGCGAGATCCGCTACGCGGCCTGCATGGTGCTCGCCACCACCCGGGTCGACGTCAACGGCGTGGTGCGGAAACTGCTGGACGCCCGCAAGGCCAGCTTCGCCCCGATGGCCGAGGCGGTCGAGCTGACCGGGATGGAGTACGGCGGGATCACCCCGATCGGGCTGCCGGAGTCCTGGCCGATCCTGGTGGACGCGCGGGTGATCGCCACGCCGCACGTCGTCATCGGGTCCGGCGTGCGGCACAGCAAGATCGCCCTGCCGGGGCCGGCGCTCGGCGCGCTGCCGGGCGCCCAGGTGGTGGAGGAGCTGGCCAGGCCGGCCTGATAGTCATGTGCCTCGATACCGTTGCACGTGAAACATCAAGATCATCGATAGGTTGGTCAGGCGGACTCGCGCCGGCGCACCTCGTCGAGGGCGGCCAGCAGCGTCTCCGGCTCCTGAGCGCCGGTGACGGCGTACTTCCCGGCCACCACGAAGGTCGGCACGCTGCTCACCCCGAGCTGGTGCGCGGCGGCCAGGTCGGCGGCCACCTCACGGCGACCCAGGTTGGACTCCAGGTGCTCGCGCGCCTCGGTCTCGTCCAACCCCACCCCGGCGGCCAGCTTCACCAGCGCGTCCCGCGAGCCCACGTCCACGCCGTCGGAGAAATGCGCCCGGTAGAGGGCCTCGACCAACTCGGCGCCACGACCCCGCTCGGTGGCGAAGCGGACCAGCCGGTGCGCCTCGAAGGTGTTGGCGGCCGCCGCCCGGTCGAAGCGCATGTCCAGCCCCACCGAGGCGCCCACCTGGGTGACCTGGGCGGCCATCTGCTCGGCGCGGTCCGGGCCGCCGAACTTGTCACCGAGCGCCTCGAGCAGCGGCTTCGGCTCGGTCACCGGCGTCGGGTCGAGCTGGAACGGCCGGTACCGGACCGTCACCTCGCCGTCGTACGACTCCAGGGCCTGTTCCAGCCGGCGCTTGCCGATCCAGCACCAGGGGCAGACGACGTCGGCGTAGATCTCGATCTCCATGGAACGGGTCAACCGGCAGCTCAGCCGATCTGTTCCCGGACCTGGCGCTTGAGTCGGGCCAGGATGGCCGTGCCGCCGCGTACCCGCAGCGGGCTGATCGCCTGGGCCAACCCCATCCGCTGGTAGAGGTCGTCCGGCACGGCCAGCACCTGCTCGGCGTTCGCGCCGGCCAGACCCTCGGCGAGGATGCCGGCGAACGCCCGGGTGGTGGGCGCCTCGGGCGGGCAGTCGAACCAGGTGAGCACGGTGCCGTCCGGCTGCACCTGGGCGTGCAGGAAGAACGCCGTCTGGCACTCCGGGACCTGCTCCATGCCCTCACGGGACATCTCGGCGGGCAGCGGCGGGATGACGTCGGCGTACTCCAGCAGCAGTTCCAGCACCAGTTCGCGGGGAGCGCTGGCGAACTCGTCGACGATCTCGGCCAGCTTGGTCGGCATCTGCGGCATCCCGCCAGGCTACTGCGGTCCGGGGTGTGCCGAAGGGGCCCCTGCCATACCGCAGGGGCCCGGACCGTTCACACGTTGTTGGGGGCGGCTTCGCTGATGTCGGCGAGGGTCGAGCTGGGGTCGAGCTGCATGGCCAGGTCGCCCAGGGAGACGATGCCGACCAGCTTCCGGTCGGTGTCGCAGACCAGCACCCGCCGGATGTTGCGCTCCCGCATCAGGGCCGCGGCCTCGTTGGCGGTGGAGTGCTGCTCGATCATCACCACCTCGCGGGTGATCACCGAACCGATGGTGGTGGTCGCCGGGTCGGCCCGGTCGGCCACCGCGCGGACCACGATGTCCCGGTCGGTGAGCAGCCCGGCCAGGGTCGCGCCCTCGGTCACCACCACGTCGCCGATGTCGGACTCCCGCATCACCCGGGCCGCCTCGTCGAGGGTGGTGTCCGCCGACAGGTAGATGACCTGTCTGGTCATCACGTCACTGACCCGGTACGTCATGAGAGCCTCCAGCACACAAGCGAAGTCGATTCCCGACCGGTACCCAACCGCCCGTTCGTTACACCCGTTCCGGGCGCGTCCCGCCCAGCTGTTCCAGCGCGTCGGCCGCCGGCAGCTCGGTCCGCTCCCCGGTGGCCCGGTCGCGCAGTTCGACGTACCCGTCGGCGAGCCGGCGGCCGACCACGACGGCCCGGGGGATGCCGATCAGCTCGGCGTCGGTGAACTTCACCCCCGCCGAGACGTTGGTGCGGTCGTCGACCAGCACCCGCAGGCCGGCCGCGGCGAGCCGTTCGCCGAGGTCGAGGGCCGCGTCCAGCTGCGGCCCCTTCCCGGCCGCGACCACGTGTACGTCGCAGGGCGCGACCGCCGCCGGCCAGACCAGTCCCCGGTCGTCGTGGTGCTGTTCGGCGATCGCGGCGACCGCCCGGGACACCCCGATGCCGTAGCAACCCATGGTGGGCCGGACCGGCTTGCCCTGCGGGCCGAGCACGTCGACGGCGAACGCGTCGGTGAACCGGCGCCCGAGCTGGAAGATGTGCCCCACCTCGATCCCCCGACGCATGGTCAGCTCGCCGTCCCCGCAGGCCGGGCAGGGGTCGCCGGGGCGTACCTCGGCGGCCTCGATGGTCCCGTCGGGGGTGAAGTCGCGTCCGCAGACCACGTCGGTGGCGTGCCGGCCGGGCTCGTTGGCCCCGGTCAGCCAGGACGTGCCGACGACCACCCGGGGGTCCACCAGGTAGCGGACGCCGTGCTTGGCGAGGAGCTGCGGCCCGAGGTAGCCGCGGACCAGCTCGGGGTGGGCGGGCCAGTCGTCGAAGACCGCCACGGTGGCCGGGTGCAGGGCCGCCTCCACCCGCTTCAGATCGGCGTCGCGGTCACCGGGGAGGCCGATCACCAGCAGCTCGGCGCTCTCCGTGCCCGGCCGGCGGACCGTCAGCACCACGTTCTTCAGCGTGTCGGCGGCGGTCCAGTCGGTGCGGCCGGCCAGCGCGCGGGCGTTCGCCAGCTCGACCAGGGACGCGATGGTGGGCGTCTCCGGGGTGTCGTGCACCTCCGTGGCCCGGTGCGCGTGCGGATCGCCGGCAGCCGGCGCGCGGGTGGTCACCGCCTCGGTGTTCGCCGCGTAGTCGCAGCTCGTGCAGCCGACGAAGGTGTCCTCGCCGACCGGGGTGGCCGCCAGGAACTCCTCCGACCCCGACCCGCCCATCGCGCCGGAGGCGGCGTGCACCGTGGTGAAGTCCAGCCCGAGGGTGGTGAAGATCCGCGCGTACGCCGCCCGGTGCCGGTCGTACGCGGCCCGCAGGCCCGTCTCGTCCAGGTCGAAGGAGTACGCGTCCTTCATCAGGAACTCCCGCCCGCGCAGCACACCGGCCCGGGGCCGAGCCTCGTCGCGGAACTTCGTCTGGATCTGGAACAGCGTCACCGGGAAGTCCCGGTACGAGGTGAACAGGTCCTTCACCAGCAGCGCGGCCATCTCCTCGTGGGTCGGGGCGAGCAGGTGCTCGGCGCCCTTCCGGTCGGTCAGGGTAAAGATGTCGTCGCCGTACTCCGTCCACCGCCCGCTGGTCCGGTACGGCTCGGCGGGCAGCAGCGCCGGGAAGTGCACCTCCTGGTCGCCGATCCCGGTCATCTCCGTACGGATGATCTCCGAGACCCGGTCGAGCACCAGCTTGCCCAGCGGCAGCCAGGTGTAGCCGCCCGGTGCGGCGCGGCGGACGTAGCCGGCGCGCAGCAGCAGCCGGTGGCTCGGCACCTCCGCGTCGGCCGGGTCCTCGCGCAGGGTCCGGAGCAGCAGGGTCGACATGCGCAGCAGCATTGCCGCAGCGTACGGGGGCGGCGGCGAGGCCCGCGATCCAATTCGGAGGCCGACGAACCCGTCCCGGACCGCGGAGCGTCCGCGACGCCTGCGCGCCGGATAGGGTTGCCGTTTCCCGCAAGATCGAAGTGTCGGATTGTGGCAGGGAAAGGCGGCAACTGAACCGCTTCGGGCTCGCATCTTGGCTGGTGTCAGATCGACCCCCGCCATTCAGGAGCGACGCGATGAACCTCGCCACCCCCGCCCGCAGCCTCCGTTCCGCCGTCCGTCGCTCGCGTGCCCTGCTGGGCACCGGCGCCGTGCTGCTGGCGCTCGGCGCCGCCGGGTGCGCCACCGCGCCGGCCGCGTCGTCGACCGCCGCGCCGTCGCCGACCGTCACCGCGACCACGGTGGAGGTCGCCCCGTCGCCGTCGGTCAGCCCTTCCACCCCGGCGGCCGCGAGCCCGACGGCCGCCACCACCTCGCCGAGGACCCCGACCCGGTCCCCGAGCGCCAGCCCGTCCAGCAGTTCCCGGCTGGTGTTCGACCCGGACGGCCTGGGTGAGCTGAAGCTGGGCATGACGAAGGAGCAGGCCCTGGCCACCGGGATGATCAGAAGCTTCCAGAACGAGGCGAGCAGTACCACCTGCCTGGCCAAGGCCGAGCTGAAGGGCGTCGGAGGCGTGGTCTGGTGGTCGACCGAGCGCGGCATCGTCGTGATCGCGCCTGCGACGGGCGTCCAGACGGTCCAGGGGCTGCACGTGGGTTCGTCCCGCGATGCCGTGGTCAAGGTCTATCCCGAGTGGGCGGTCAGTGGGGACGAGAACGGGCGGCTGCTCGTCGCGGTGCCGGGCAACCCGGACGCGCGCTTCCGGATCGCGATGGCCAACCAGAAGGTGACCTCGATTGCCCTACAGCACACCCACCAGGGCTGCTACGAGTAGCCGGGAGACCGACCGCTCGACGACCCCGGCCGACACCGACACGGCCGGTAACCCCCTTCGCCGTACCGGGCGGTCACCGACTCGAAGCCGACGCCTCTTGTCGCTGCTGAGGGTTGCCGTCAGGAACAAGATCCAGCTGTCGGACTGTGGCACGTGCACACGGCAACTCCACCCGGCCGGACGCACCTCTCGGGTGGTGTCAGATCGATCCCCCACATCCAGGAGCGACACGATGAACCTCACCACCCCCACCCGTACCCTTCGTTCCGCCGTCCGTCGCTCCCGCGCCCTGTTGGGTGCCGCGGCCGTGCTGATGGCGATCGGCGCCGCCGGTTGCACCGCCGCCCCGGCGACGCCGTCCGCCGCGCCGGCCGACCCCTCCCCGGTCACCGCCGTGTCCGGCCAGGGTGGTTCGGCGGTGCTCTCCGCCCCGACCACCAAGAGCGGTCCGGCCGCCACCGCCACCAGGGGTGCCGAGGCCCGTTCGGTGGCCGCCGCGACCGCGAGCTGGCCGGTGCTGCGCTGGTACAGCGCGCAGCAGTACCACCCGAACGCTCCCGCCCGGATCTGGCAGCGGACCGCCGCTGGCAGGCGGCAGGTGGTCCGGGAGGGAACGCCCGGGGAGAAGGGCCGGCTGAGCGCCGTGACCCCCTCCCCGGACGGACGCCGGGCGGCCTGGCTGGCGTACAAGCCGAACCGGCTGGTGATCGACCGCTTCGAAGGCGGGGCGCGGCGCACCCTGCCCCTGACGGCGGGCGTCTTCGCCTGCAACCCGACCTGGGTCAGCAACTCGCGGGTGCTCTACACCGTCGGCCCGGAGCGTGACTGGACGTACGTCACCGTCAACGCGGACGGCACCGGTCGCCGGGTGCTCGCCACCCACCAGAAGACCTGCGCGGAGGCGGGCGCCGGCCTGATCGCCACCTATGGCGCCCGGACGGTCAGCCTGATGGACCAGCAGGGACACGAGCGCACCGTGAAGCCGCGCATCCCGGCGAACCTACGCATCCACGGCCTGCCCGGCATCTCCGTCAAGAGCATCGTGGTCAGCGCCCAGACGCCGACCGCGGGTGGGTGCAGCTGCTCGGCGCGGATCCGCAACTACCGGGTGAACGTCGCCACCGGCGCGGCCGTCGAGCTCGCGCCGATCGACCCGGCCTTCCGTGAGTCGCGGGGCCGCGGTCGGGTCGACCACGTCACCTTCCTGCCCGGTAACGGTGGGCTGATCGCCCAGGTCAACACCGAGTCGCTCGGCGAGGACACCCCGCGCTACCGGCTGGTCCGCTACACCGCCGCCGGCCGGATGCTCTCCGTCCGCCCCATTCCGGCGGGCCCGGCCTGGGGCATGCTCCTCGGCTGAACGCCGACCGCGCACCGCGAGAGGGTACGGCCATCACGGGGTGGCCGTGCCCTCCTTCACGGTCAGCGGACCTTGCCGACCACGTACCGCGCCCACTGCTGGCAGAACGTCGGGTACGACACCCCGAGCACCTCCTTGGTGAGCGTGTGGACGCTCCCGCCCCGGTAGTGCCCGGCCACGAACTCGAAGGCCTTGCGCTGGCCGTACCGCTCGGCGATGTAGCCGATCGCCGAGTGGGCCAGCCAGTAGTGGTAGGAACTGCGCCCGCGCATGTCCCAGGTGTAGTTGGTCGGCATCGGCAGGTCGTAGTCGACGGAGCGGAGGATCTGCCGCCCCTGCGCGGTGCGGTCGCTGCGGATCCACGGCTCCCGCCTGAAGCCCATCCATTCGGCGAACCCCTCGACCACCCAGAGCTCCAGGTGATCGTCGAGCACCGCCTTCGGGTCCTGTTGCGTCAGGTTGAACACCAGCGCGTGGGCGAACTCGTGCCGGAAGATGACCGAGCGCAGCTCGGTGCCGCTGTCGAAGAAGTACCTGTCGGACACGTCGATCACCACCCGGCTGCCCCCGACGTCCGGCCCGTCGCCGTCGCCCTGGGTGTCCATCCAGCCGGCCGGCGGGATCGGGATCGTCACACCGGACTCCTCCGGGCTGCCGTGCGTCACCCGGTAGAGCGAGCCCAGCTCCTTCTTGCCCTTGACCAGCGACAGCACGAAGCCCTGCGGGATCCGCCCGGAGACCCCGCTCGAGCGCCACGCCGACAGGTCCGCCGCGGCGGCCCGCTCGGCGACCGGCGCGTACCGCTGGGCCTCCCTCTTCAGCGGGCCGTCGACCAGGATGACCGTGTGCGGGGTGCGCTCGACGTGCAGCGCGGACCACTTGTCCCAGGGGGCGGGGAAGTAGGTGGTCTGGTCCCGTTTGCGGGTCCGGTCGACCGGCAGGCCGCCGGCCTTGACGACCTTCACGGGTACGCCCTTGGCGGGGCGGACCACCGTCCACCGGTACAGCTCCTCCACCGGGGTCAGGTCGAACTTCTCGAACCGGTGCACGAAGGAGACGGTGATCTCCTGGGTGACCTTCTCCCCGACCCGCCGGAACTCGCCCTGGGTGACCCGCTCGAACCGCTCCTCGGCGAACGGCACCTTGACCAGGTTGCGGAAGAGCCGGGTCTGCTGGGCGACCAGTCCCTTGTCGGCCGGGTCGAACGGAGCGAGGAATCCCTTGAGGTCCTTGCCCTTCAGCGCCTTGCCGTGGGCATCGAGCAGGGCCTCGATCTCCTCCTGCCGGATCGGGTTGTACTTCTCGTCCAGCTCGGCGGCGGAGGCCCGGTTCATCTCGTCCAGTAGTGACTTGATCACTACCGCCGAGCCGGTGCAGAGCGCCAGGACCAGCAGCACGGCGGTGAGGCTGATCCACAGCCAGCGTTGCGGACGCCTCGGGGCAACTCCCGGCGGGGCTCCGTACGGCGGATGGGGAACGGACGGGTCGCCCTCGGTCATGTCGGTTCCTCGCTCGGGTCCGTCGCACGGGGTGCTCCGGCCACGGCCGTCCCCGATCGGATTCGCGCCATTATCTCGGCCGGTAGCGCAAGCCTCTGCCCCGCCCGGGGTCACCTGTGGACGGCGGCCAGAATCTTCGGCGATACGGCAACCGTGGCGCGCGAGGGCGACGTCTGGAAGGGCGTCAGTCCGCTGCACCACCTGACCTTGAGGATCGGCTCGTGTGGACCCTGTTCTGAGTGAATTCGAGGCGTTCGTGCGAACGCGCACCCCCGCACTCCTGCGCTCCGCGTACCTGCTCACCGGCGACCAGCACCTGGCCGAGGACCTCGTCCAGTCGGCGCTGGCCCGGACGCACCGCTCGTGGGACCGGCTGCACCACAGCGGCAACGCCGAGGCGTACACCCGCAAGGTCATGTACCACCTGCAAGTGTCCTGGTGGCGTCGCCGCCGGGTGGCCGAGTCGATGCCGGGCGACCTGCCCGAGACCAGCGGAGGCGACTCGGCCCCCGACCACGCGCAGCAGACCGCGCTGCGGGTGACGCTGCGCAACGCGCTAACGAAGTTGTCGGCCAAGCAACGGGCCGTGCTGGTCCTGCGGTTCTTCGAGGACCGCACCGAGTCCGAGGCCGCCGACCTGCTCGGTGTCACCGTCGGCACCGTCAAGAGCCAGACCTCGAAGGCGCTGGCGAAGTTGCGCAGCGTCGCCCCCGAACTCGCCGAGCTGTACGTCCTGGGAGGGAGTACCCGATGAACGAGGACCGTCTCCGGTTCGACCTGGCCGCACTGGCCGAGCAGGTCGAACCGGTCGATCTGCAGGCCCGGGCGTTGCGTACGTCCCGCCGGATCGGCATTCAACGAGCGGTGACCACCTCGGCCGCCGTGCTGGTCATGATCGCCGCCGCGACCGGCACCGCCCTGGCGATCAGGCCCGACGGCCAAGGTCCGGCCCCCCAGCCAGCGACCACGTCTGCCACCCCCGAGCCGTCGCCCACCGTCAGCCCTTCGCCGACGCCCGCTTCGCAGTCCGCCCCGGAGTCCACCGGCCCGGACCCGTCGGCGACGTCGGAGCCGGCCGAGGCGCCACGCGCCGCGGTGACGGTGCAGGAGGCCCGCAACGCCAACATCCGCATCGGCGAGTGGAACACCGACTTCTGCCCGGCCGGGACGTACCGGTTCAAGGACGGCACCCACGTCTACAAGCCGTTGCCGGACTCGCCGCCGACGTTCGGCATCGTCGGGGAGCCGGTGATCACGGACGTGGACCAGGACGGTGACCTCGATGCCGTCGTTCTGATCACCTGCAGCCCCTTCGCGGTCCAGGCCCAGCAGGTGATCGCCCTGCAGCGGACCGCGTCGGGCTCGCTGTCGACGCTGGGTCGGGTGGCGGTCACCGGTGCCCAGCCCGGCGGCGGGGAGATCACGGAGGTGGCGGCCACCGCCAGCGGAGCCGTCCGGCTGCACTGGCGGGACACCCAACTCGTGGATGAGAACGCGGCCACGCAGTGGCGGGTCTACCGCTGGAACGGGGAACGGTTCCGCCAGGTCGACGGGGCGAGCAGCTTCCCGAAGGTCTCGGTCGACCTGAAGGTCACCGCCGACCGGGCCACCCTGGTGAAGCGGCCGGACGGCAGCTACCAGGGTGATCTCGTGGTACGGGTGGCGAACACGGGGAATGTGGCCGTCAACAGCCCCGGCATCCACCTCGTCCTGCCGGCCTCGGTGTCGCTGACCACCGTGCGCGGCGTGCTGGACGACAGGGCCTCCGTGCACGACAACGGACCGCCGGTGATCATGCTGTCCTCACTCGCCCCGATCCCCGGAGGCAAATCGGTGACGGTCACCTTCACCCTGCGCTTCACCGGGAGTGGGCAGCCCGCGGCGGGCAGCGTGCGGGTTTTCACCGGTCAGGGCGAGCAGGACCAGCAGGACAACGAGGCGCCGTACACGCTCACGACGAGCGGCGGCTGAGACTGGACCGAACGGAGAGGGCCGTCCTCGAGCGGGGGTGGCCCTCTCTGTGACGAGGGTGGGCGGCGCCACGTCCACCCGTGGCCGGCGCGCCGGTCGGCGGTTCCCGGTGCCAGAATGGCCGACGCCGATGGAATGACGACCGGAGGGACGACGGGTGCGCTGGCGCAGTTTCGTGGCGGTGGGGGACAGCTTCACCGAGGGCATGGACGACGCTTACCCGGACGGCACCTATCGGGGCTGGGCGGACCTGGTGGCGACCCGGCTGGCCGCCGAGGCCGGCCCGGACTTCCGGTACGCCAACCTCGCCATCCGGGGCCGGCTCTTCCCCGGCGTGGTGGCCGAGCAGGTGCCCGCCGCGTTGGCCATGAAGCCCGACCTGATCAGCTTCGCGGCCGGCGGCAACGACGTGCTGCGGCCGTCGTTCGACCCGGAGGCGATGGTCGCCCGCTTCGACGAGGTGATCGGCCGGCTGCGCTCGGGCGGCGCCGACGTGCTGGTCTTCCGGTTCGCCGACGTGATGGCGCGGCTGCCCGGTCAGCGCCTGGTGGCGCCCCGGATCGCCCGGCTCAACCGGGCGGTGGGTGAGACCGCCGAGCGGCACGGCGCGATCCTGGTCGACCTCTTCTCCGACGACACGTTCCGCAACCCGACGCTGTGGAGCCACGACCGGCTGCACCTCTCCGCAGCCGGCCACCGGCGGGTCGCCGGCCAGGTGCTGACCGCCCTCGGCGTGGGCTGTGACGAGGAGTGGCTGCTGGTGCCGCCGCACCCCGAGCCGTCCCCGTGGCTGGCCGCTCGCGCCGCCGACCTGCGCTGGGCGGGCCGGCACCTGGCCCCCTGGGTGAAGCGTCGGCTGACCGGTCGCTCCTCCGGCGACACCATCACCGCCAAGCGTCCGCTGCTCGGCCCGCTCGCCGACTGACCGTGCGTACCCTGCACGCCGCCGCGCTGCTGCGTACCGGCCCGGACGCCGAAGCCGTGCCGGGTGGCGCGGTGCTGGTGGAGGGGGCGCGGATCGCGGCGATCGGGCCGGCCGACGAGCTGCTGTCCGCGTACCCGGGAGTGCGGGTGCGGCGGTGGGCCGGCACGCTCGGGCCGGCGCTGGTGCACGACGGGCCGCTGCCGCCCGCGCCGACGCCGCGCGAGCGGGTGCACGCGCTGTTCCGGCTCGGCGCCGCTGCGGTGCCCGCCGCCCACCTGACCGAACCCGGCCTGTCGGCCGCCGTCGCCCGCAACGACGTCGCGGTGCTCGACGCCGCCCATTCGCCGGCGCTGCTGGTCGGTGGGCGGGCGGATCTGGCCGTCTTCGGTGACGACGGCGGCTGCCTGGCCACCGTCGTCGCCGGCCGGCTGGTGCACCGGCGGGCCTGACCGGGACCGGGGTGGCCGACCCACCCGGCCCCGGACGGCCGGGCCGGCGCGGGTGACGGCGACGGTCGAAGCCGGTGGACCTGACCGGACCTGCATCGATCCGGTCAGGAGATCCGGACCCAGGTCCGGTCGGTGCCGCGGCCGGTGCCGAGGATCAGGGCCGAACTCTGCCGGACGGCGATCGTTCCGTCCGGCAGCACGTCGACACCGGCGTCCTGGTCGTCCCGGTCGCGGCGCAGCGGCTCGCGTAGTTCCGGGACGTCGGTGTACCGGCCGCCGGTCCAGAACCCGAGACCGCCGTACGCGCTGGTGACCACAAGGGTGTCGGCGTCGAGGGCGGCGGCCTGGGACGTGTCGTCGGGCAGTCCGCCGCGCTGCTGCCAGCGGTCGCCCACCAGCCGCCACACCATCCGGGACCTGTCCTCGCCCAGCAGCCAGACCCCCCGGCCGTCCGGGGAGACGCTGAGGGTGGCCGGGCCGGCCACCGTCGGCAGCCTGAGCCAACTCTCGCCCTGGTCGTCGCTCGTCGCCACGGCCACGCCGTCCCCCTCGGTGCTCACCACCCAGAGCCGTCCGTCGCCGCCCTCGAAGAGGCCGCCGTTGTCCGGCTGGAGCGTCAGCGCGGGCTGACGGGGCAGGGCGCCACCCCCGACGCGGCGCACCTGGCTCCGGGTGCAGGTCACCGGCACGGCGCCCGGTTCCTTCGCCCCGGGGCAACCGATGTACAGCCCGCTGCGGGTCGCCATCGACCGGCGGACGACGTCCGGCAGGTCGGTGAGCCGAAGACTGACGAGAGTGACCCCGCCGTCCTGGGTCCACCGGTAGACCCGTTCCGACCGCACGGCGGCCGTGTCGGCGTCCACCGCCAGGAGCTGGGCCGGGCCGGTCGCGTCCGACCAGCTCGCGTAGCGCCAGCTCTGGCCGCCGTCGGTGGTCCGGGCGAGGGTACGCACACAGTCACCGGACACCTGGTCGGCCGTCGGCTCGCAGGTGCCCAGCAGGGCCCAACCGACCCGACCGTCGACGAACCGGATGTCGGTCAGCGTGCTCGGGACACCGTTGACGATGATCTGGCGTTCCATGAACTTCCGCTGCGGCGACACGGAGACGACCGGCGTCGGTGTCGGTCGTGGATCGGTCTGGCCGCCAGCCAGCGCGAACGCGCCCGCCGGCCCGCCCACGAGCAGGGCCGTCAGGCCGGCCAGCAACCCCCGACGGCGGCGGCGCTGCCGGAGCCGCCGCTGGGCGTCGGCCACCCCCGGTGGGCGGAAGCTGGTCAGGGCGTCGGCCTCGAACTCGGCGAACACCCGCTCGACGACGGTGGTCTCACGCATCGGGGGCCTCCCGCTCGGTGAAGTACGCGGCCAGTGCGGTGCGACCCCGGGACAGCCAGGAGCGGACGGTGCCCTCCGCCACCCCGGCCTGCTCGGCGATCTCCCGGGTGCTCAGCTGGCCCAGGTGGTGCAGCACCAGCGCCCGCCGCTGGTTGGCGGGCAGGGTGGCCAGGGCCCGGGTGAGCGCCACCCGGTCCGGCCCGGGACCGGGGGTGTGCTCCTCCCGCTGCCGGGCCAGATGGCGTACGGCGGTCCGGAGCCGGCGCACCCGGCTGGTGGCCAGGTTCCAGGCGACCCGGCGGACCCAGGCGATCGGGTCGTCGTACCCGCTGACCTGCTCCCAGCGCTCCAGCAGCCGGCAGAACGCCTCCTGGGTGAGGTCCTGCGCCTCCGCGTGGTCCCCCAGGTACGCGTACAGCTGCACCGCCAGCCGGTGGAAGTGCGCCTGGTAGAAGTCGGTGAAGTCCACCGGTGTGCTGACGGCCCGGGACGGCCCGGTCTGCTGCCGTACGGTCATCTCGTTCCTCTGTGGTCGGCGGGGCTCGTCACTGTCACGTGCGTACCGCCACATCCGCTGCACCCGATCCGCGATGACCGGTCGCCGGGCGATTATCGGGCGTAGGTTGGGGCTCATGCCTGTGCCGAGCGATCCGAATCCCCGACTCCAGTCGTACGCCGACCCGCAGCGCCTGGTCACCACCGAGTGGCTGGCCGAGCATCTGGGCGACGAGGGGCTCGTGGTGGTCGAGTCCGACGAGGACGTGCTGCTCTACGAGTCCGGTCACCTCCCGGGCGCGGTGAAGGTGGACTGGCACACCGAGCTGAACGACCAGGTCACCCGGGACTACCTCGACGCGGCCAGCTTCGCCGAGCTGTGCGCGTCGAAGGGTATCGGCCGGGACGACACCGTGGTCTTCTACGGCGACAACTTCAACTGGTGGGCGGCGTACGCCCTGTGGGTGTTCGAGCTGTTCGGTCACGCCGACGTGCGGCTGCTCGACGGCGGCCGGCAGAAGTGGGTGGCCGAGGGGCGGGAGCTGACCCGGGAGAAGGTCAGCCGGCCGCGCGCCGACTATCCGGTGCCGGAGCGCAACGACGCGCCGGTCCGGGCGTACCGGGAGCAGGTGATGGCGCACGTCGCGGCGGGCCGGCCGCTGGTCGACGTCCGCTCCCCGGGGGAGTACACCGGCGAGATGCTGCACATGCCGGACTATCCCCAGGAGGGCGCGCTGCGCGGCGGGCACATCCCGGGCGCGGTGAACAAGCCGTGGAAGTCCGCCGCGAACGACGACGGCACCTTCCGGCCGGCCGACGAGCTGCGGGCGATCTACGCCGACCAGCTCGGGTTGAGCCCGTCGGACGACGTGGTGGCGTACTGCCGGATCGGTGAGCGGTCCAGCCACACCTGGTTCGTGCTGCACCACCTGCTGGGTTATCCGCAGGTGCGCAACTACGACGGCTCGTGGACGGAGTGGGGCAACCTGGTCCGGGCGCCCGTCGTGAAGGGCGACCAGCCGGGCGGCCTGGCCGGCTGAGTCCGCCCGCCTTCAGGTACGCGCGATCTGTCGAAGATCGCGCTCGATCCTGCTTGTAGTGGTCTCGGGATGGGCGTGCGGCCACCACATCCAGGAAACAGTGCGGGTCACGCCGGGGCTGGGTCGGTGAGATAGCGCTGGACGGTGGGGGCGACCCAGGCGACCAGGTCGTCCGGCGGGAGGTCGACCACCGGTGGCAGCCGGACGATGTAGCGGGTGAAGGCCAGTCCGAGGATCTGTCCGGCCACCAGCCCGGCCCGGCGGGGCGCCTCGGTCGGGTCGCCGCCGAGCCGGGCCACCGCCCGCCCGAGCTGCTCGGCGAAGACCGTCCGCATCCGCTCGGCCGCGCCCGGGTTGGTGGCGGCGGTACGCATCAGCGCGGCCAGGGTCTCGTCGCCCTCCCAGCGGTCCAGGAAGTGCCGGACCAGCGTCTCGCCGACCCGCTCGACGGGCACCGCGGCGAGGTCGGGCAGGCGCAGGTCGAACTCCGCCGCGGCGGCGAAGAGCCCCTCCTTGCTGCCGTAGTAGCGCATCACCATGGACGGGTCGATCCGGGCGTCGGCGGCGATGGCCCGGATGGTGGCCCGGTCGTAGCCGTCGGCGGCGAACCGTTCCCGGGCGGCCCGGAGGATGGCGGCCCGGGTGGCGTCCGAGCGGCGGGTGCGGGGTGCCGTGTCGGTCATGTCCACGACTGTAGGCCAACAAGCGTTGACATGGACGGCGGAGCGCGCCTAGCGTCAATGCCAACAGTTGTTGGCAAACAGCCGTTGGCAACCGGAGGTGGATGATGCTTCCCGAGCGCACCGACGTCCTGGTGGTGGGGGCCGGCCCGACCGGCCTGGCCACCGCCGCGACCCTCGCCCGGCACGGGGTCGAGGTGACCGTGGTCGACCGGCTGGAGCGCCCGCCGGTCACCTCGCGGGCCGCCGTCGTGCACGCGTACACGCTGGAGGTGCTGGAACGCATCGGGGTGGCCGCGCCGCTGGTCGCCCGCGGGCTGCGCTCACTCCGGTTCCGGGTCCGCGACCGGGACCGGGTGGTCGCCACCATCGGCTTCGGCGACCTGCCGTCGGCCCACCCGTACGCGCTGATGGTGTCCCAGGCGCAGACCGAGGCGGTGCTCGCCGACCGCCTCGCCGACCTCGGCGGCCGGGTGCTCCGGGCGTACGAGCTGACCGGACTGGACCACGACGCGGCCGGCGCGGTGGCGACCTTCGCGGGCGGCGGCACCGTCCGGGCCCGCTGGGTGGTGGGCGCCGACGGCATGCACAGCCGGGTACGCGAGCTGGCCGGGATCGGCTTCGGCGGCCCCACCGACCACGGTGAGTCGTTCGTCCTGGCGGACGTGCGGGTGGAGAGCGCGCTGCCCCGCGACGAGGTCTCCCTCTTCCTCGCCCGCCAGGGGCCGATGGTGTGGGCGCCGCTGCCCGGCGGTGTGGTCCGGCTGGTCGCCACGGTCGCCGACGCGCCCCGCGACCCGGACGCCGGCCTGCTCCAGGCGTTGCTCGACGAGCGCGGCCCGACCCGCCGGCCGGACCGGATCACCGAGGTGCTCTGGAGTTCCCGCTTCCGCATCCACCACCGGGTCGCCGAGACCTACCGCAACGGGCCGATGCTGCTCGCCGGGGACGCCGCCCACGTGCACAGCCCGGCCGGTGGGCAGGGCATGAACCTCGGCATCTGCGACGCCGTGGCGCTCGGCGACACCCTCGCCGAGGTGCTGGCCGGTGCGCCGGACACCCGGCTCGACGAGTACTCCGCCGCCCGTCGCCCGCTCGCCGAGGAGGTGGCCGGCTTCGCCGACCGGCTGACCCGGCTCGCCACCCTGCCGCCGGTCGCCCGGCCGCTGCGGAACGTGCTGCTCGGCGCGGTCTCGGCCGTCCCACCGGCCCGACGTCGGGTCGCGTTGCGGCTCTCCGGGCTCACCCACCGCCCCGCGCAGCCCGACGCTGCTCGCTCCCCCCACCCGGCGGGCCCACCCCGCTAGGCTGCGCCGGTGGATCAGGTCTGGCGCAGCTGGGGCGGTGTGCTGGTCGTCGCCGCCGCCGCGGTGCCGCTCGCGGCCCTGGCCACCGTGCTGCTGGCCCGCCTCCGCCGGGACGCGCCGACCCGGGCGCAGGCGTGGCGGCGCAGCCTCGCCGAGGTCGGCATGGTCGTCGGGACCGCCCCCTGGGTGTGGATGATCCTCACCCCGCTCGACGCGCCCCGGCGGGTCGACCTCGTGCCGCTGCACGACCTCATCCACCTGCCCGACGGCTCGTCGGCCGGCGAGGTGGCGGTCCAGGTGGTCGGCAACCTGCTGGTCTTCGCCGCGCTGGGCTGCCTCGCCCCGGTACGCTGGCCCGCCCTGGCCGGCTTCGGCCGGCTCTTCCTGCTCGGCGCCGCCGCCTCGGCGACGGTCGAGACGTTGCAGTACGCGCTGCGCCTCGGCCGGTTCAGCACCGTCGACGACGTGCTGCTCAACGCGACCGGGGCGGCCCTGGCCGGGCTGCTGTCCCGACCGTGGTGGGCTCACCGGACGGCAACGCCGGTCGCAGCAACCGCCACGCCACCGCGCTGACCAGCCCGGTCACCACCGCCGTCGCCACGATCACCGCCGCCACCCCGTACGCCGCCCCGGCCAGGCCGGCCGCCGCCGCGCCCACCGGCGCGCTGACCAGGCCGACCATCCGCTGCGCCGAGCCGACCCGGCCGAGCAGCCCGGCCGGCACCCGGGCCTGCCCGTACGCGGCGAAGAGGCTGTTCCACACCGTCGTGCCGGCGGCGAAGGCGGCCAGCGCCAGCCCGCCGGGCAGCGGTGACCGGGCCACGGCCAGCCCGGTCAGCGCCACCGCCTGCCCGAGCAGCACCAGCCGTAGCGCGGCGACCGGGCCGAGCCGGGCGGCCAGCCGGCCCGCGCCGAGCGCCCCGGCGAGACCGCCGAGGATGGTGCCGGCGGCCAGCAGCCCGTACCCGCCGGGCGGCACCCGCAGCACGTCCAGCGCGTAGAGCACCAGCACCGCCATCAGGCCGCTGATCGCCAGGTTGCTGCCCGCGCTCAGCAGCGTGACCCGCCACAGCACCGGCTCCCCGCGCAGCCAACGCAGCCCCTCGCCGGCCTCCCGCCAGACCGCGCTGCGCCGCCGGTTCCCGCCGGCCGCGCCCCGCCGCGCGGCCCCGCCTGTCGGTCGCGGCGGGCCGGCCGAGGAGCCAGGGTCGGTCGGGGTGCCAGGACCGGCCGGGGTCCGGGTGCCCGGCCGGGCAGGCCGGTCGGCAGGTGGGCGGAGGGCGAGGACGAGCAGGGCGGCGACCGCGAAGGTGACCGCGTCGACGGTGAACGGCAGCGCTGCCGAGGCGGCGAAGAGCACCCCGGCCAGCGGGGCGCCGAGGAAGCCACCGGCCACGGCCGTACCGGCCTGGAGGCGGCCGTTGGCGGTGGGCAGCGCGCCGGCCGGCACCACCGCCGGCAGCAGCGCGAACGAGGCCGCGTCGAAGAGCGCGCCGAGCGTGGCCAGCAGCACGGCGACCAGCACCAGCAGGGCGGGACCGGCCCGGTCCAGGGCCACCGCGACCGCCAGCCCGGCCACCACCACCGCCCGCAGGGCGTCCACCGCCGCCATGGTCCGGCGCCGCTCCCAGCGGTCCGCGTACACGCCGCCGAGCAGGCCGAGCAGGAGCGATGGGAGCTGGCCGGCCACGGTCACCAGGGCCACCGTCCGGGGATCGCGGGTCAGCGCCACGGCCAGCAGCGCCAGCGCCGGCGTACGCAGGGTGTCGCCGAAGCGGGAGGCGACGGTGGCCGACCAGAGCAGCCGGTAGTCGCGGCCGAGGCGGGCCGGACGGGAGTCGACGGTCATGGCGGCGAACCTGCCGGCTCGACCAGGTCGAGGGTCAACTTCGCCGGTTGCGCCGCCATCGGCCGAACCGAGCGGTAACCGAGCCTCCCGGGCGTACCGGGCGAGGTCTACGCTTGCCGGGTGACGGTGGGTCAGCAGGCACGGGGCACGACGGGTGGCGCGGCGGGCGCGGGCCGGCGCCGCTCCAGGCGGGACGAGATCCTGGAGATCGCGGTCGGCCTCTTCGCCGCCCGGGGCTACCACGGCGTGTCGATGGACGACATCGGCGCCGCCGCCGGGGTCACCGGCCCGGCGCTCTACCACCACTTCGCGGGCAAGGAGGCGATGCTGGTGGCCGCCCTGATCCCGGTCAGCGAGGGGCTGCTCGACGGCGGCCGGGAGCGGGCCGCCGGGCACCCCGACGACCCGCGCGCCGCGCTGGAGTCGCTGATCGACTTCCACGTCGACTTCGCGCTGGCCAACCCCGCCGTGATCGCCCTGCACCTGCACGAGCTGGATCGGCTCCCGGACGAGCCGCGCCGCCGGATCCGCCGGCTCCAGCGGCTGTATGTCGAGGAGTGGGTCACCGTGCTGACCGGGCTGCACCCGGGGATGCCGGCCGGTGAGGCGCGGGTGCTGGCGCACGCCGCGTTCGGCCTGATGAACTCCACGCCGTTCCTCGGCGGCGAGGTGGAGCGCCGCCGCCGGGCCACGCTGCTGCGGTCCGCGACGCTGGCCGCCCTGCTGGCCGAGACGGCCTGACCGGCCGCTGACCGCCGGCTGACGGTGGGCCGGCTCGACGGGCCGCTGAGCTGGGGCCCGTCCCGACCGGTTGCCGGGGCGACTCGTGAGTAACCGGCCGCTCGTGATTACCTGGCACCCGTCCCCACCCCTGGACGCCGGGAGGAAACATGATCGAGTCGCTGCTGGTCGCCAACCGGGGCGAGATCGCCCGCCGCATCATCCGGACCGCCAAGCGGCTCGGCATCCGCGCGATCGCGGTGCACTCGGAGGCCGACGCGGACCTGCCGTTCGTGACCGAGGCCGATCAGGCGGTCTGTGTCGGCCCGGCCAACCCGGCGCAGAGCTACCGCAACGTCGAGGCGATCCTCGCCGCCGCCAAGGAGACCGGCGCGCAGGCGATCCACCCCGGCTACGGCTTCCTGTCGGAGAACGCGGACTTCGCCCGTACCGTCGAGGAGGCCGGCCTGGTCTGGGTCGGTCCGCGCGCGGACGCGATCACCGCGATGGGCGACAAGATCAACGCCCGGAACCTGATGGCGGCGGCCGGCGTGCCGGTCGCGCCCGGCACCACCGACCCGGCGGCCAGCGTCGAGGCGGCGGTCGCCGCCGCGACGGAGATCGGCTACCCGGTGATGGTCAAGGCCGCGGCCGGTGGCGGCGGCATGGGCATGGGCGTGGCCAACGACGAGGCCGAGCTGCGCACCCAGTACGAGAAGGTCGGCGCGTTCGCCGAGCGGATGTTCGGCGACGGCTCGGTGCTGATCGAGCGGTACTTCCCTCGGGTACGCCACGTCGAGGTGCAGATCCTCGGCCTGGCCGACGGCCGGGTGGTGGCGCTCGGTGAGCGGGAGTGCTCGGTGCAACGGCGCAACCAGAAGCTGGTCGAGGAGTCCCCGTCCCCGGCGGTCTCCCCGGAGCTGCGCGAGCGCTTCCTGGCCGCGGCCGTGCGGGCCGGCGAGGCGGTGAACTACCGCAACGCGGGCACCGTGGAGTGCCTGCTGGATCCGACCACGGGCGAGTTCTTCTTCCTGGAGATGAACACCCGGCTCCAGGTGGAGCACCCGGTCACCGAGTACGTCTACGGCGTCGACCTGGTCGAGGAGCAGCTGCGGGTGGCGGCCGGGCTGGCCCCGACCTTCGACCCGGACGCGCTGGTGCCCCGCGGGCACGCCATCGAGCTGCGGATCAACGCCGAGGACCCGAAGCGGTTCCTGCCCGGTCCCGGCGTGGTGAAGACCTGGGTGGAGCCGACCGGTGAGGGCGTCCGGGTCGACTCCGGCTACGTCGCCGGCAACACCGTCACGCCGTTCTACGACAGCCTGATGGCGAAGCTGATCGTCAGCGGCGCGACCCGCGCCGAGGCGATCGAGCGGGCCCGTGCCGCGGTGGCCGCCTTCCAGCTGGCCGGCCCGAAGAACAACCTGCCGTTCTTCGCCGAGCTGCTGGAGAACGACGAGTTCCTCTCCGGCGACTACGACACCGGGATCGTCTCCCGCATGCGCTGACCGCGCGGTGGCGGTGCATGCTGGGGGTACCCATCACGAACCACCGTCACAGCGAGGTGACCCCTTATGGCGGAACTGCCGGACAACGTGTCCATCCGGGAGGTCGGGCCGCGGGATGGGCTCCAGAACGAGGAGCCCATCCCCACCGACGCGAAGGTGCGACTGCTCGACGCGTTGTCGCGTACCGGCGTGCAGCGGATCGAGGCGGTGTCGTTCGTGCATCCTCGGGCGATCCCGCAGATGGCCGACGCCGACGAGGTGTGGCGGCGCGCCGCGAAGGCCGACGGGGTGCGCTACTCGGCGCTGGTGCCGAACACCCGGGGGGCGCAGCGGGCCCTGGCCGCCGGCTTCACCGAGATCGAGGTGGTGGTCTCGGCCAGCGACACCCACAACCGGCGTAACGTCAACCGGTCGACCGAGGAGTCGCTGGACGACATCGCCGAGCTGATCGACCTGCTGCACGGCGCGGGCGCCCGGGCCGAGGTAATCGTGGCGACCAGCTTCGGCTGCCCCTACGAGGGCGACGTCGACCCGCGGCGGGTCGCCGGCATCGTCGACCGCGTGGTCCGCGACGGCGCCGACCGGGTCGCGTTCGGCGACACCACCGGCATGGGTACGCCCCGACGGGTCCGCGAGCTGGTCACCGCCGTACGCGACCGGAACGCCCAGGTGCCGGTGCTGCTGCACTTCCACAACACCCGGGGCACCGCCCTGGCGAACATGCTCACCGCCATGGAGTTGGGCGTCACCGAGTTCGACGCCAGCGTCGGCGGCCTCGGCGGTTGCCCGTACGCCCCGGGCGCCAGCGGCAACCTGGCCACCGAGGAGGCGGTGCACATGCTGCACGACATGGGCATCGACACCGGCATCGACCTGGACGCGCTGGTCGAGGTGGCTGAGCTGGCCGAGGAGCTGCTCGGCAAGAAGCTCCCGTCGGGGGTGCTGCGGGCCGGCCCGCGTACCCGCCTCACCCCGATGCCCGCCTGACAGCTGGCTACGCCGCTGGCCGGCACCCGTCAGGGGTGCCGGCCAGCGTGTCGTTCATGCGGTGTCAGTTGTTCCAGTGCTGGGCGACCAGGTCGGCGGCCTGCTGCTCCCACTGCGCGTACGCATCCGGGTAGGCCGACACCTGCACCGTCTGGGCGGCGTCGGTCAGCGGCATGTCCTGCCACCCGTCGACCTGCTTCAGACCCTTCAGGAACGCCAGGGTCGAGTACTCAGGATCGGTGATCTGCTCCGGCGTTCCCCAACCACTGGACGGGCGCTGCTGGAACAGGCCCAGCGAGTCGTGGTCGTTGCGGTCGCCGAGGTGGCCCAGGTTTTCCAGCTTCGACTCCTGCAGGCTCGTGGCGATCGAGACCACGGCGGCCCGCTCCGGGAGACCGGCCTTCTTCGTCGCGGCGATGATCGCCTTCACATTGCCGGTCTGCTCGTCGTTCAGATCGATGTGCGACTGGGTGCCCTGCACGCCGTGCGGGATCAGCTTGCCGGCGTCGGGCTTGTCGGCCTGCACGACGGCGGCCGGGGTCAGGGCGGTGGTGGGGGTGGTGTCGGCGTGGTTCAGCGGACCGGCGGCCATCCCACCGGCGAAAGCCAGACCAGCGATACCCAGCACGCTCTTGGTCAGCATCGAGTTCATGGGAAAGCTCCATTCGGGGGTCGGCACGCCACCCGATGGGGGTCAGGCGACGCGCAAGCACCGTCAGGCGCTCAAAAAGTCTTGGGGGGGTGTCCGGCACGGCCACGGACCCGGCGGGGCTCGTCGTGGCGGCGGACCATGTGTAACGACCGCCAGCCCCACATCATTCCCGGGGGCCCGACCCGATCCCGTAGGTATCGGCGCTGGCAGCCCGGGGTGCTGCTGCGGTCGTCCAGATGGTGTAACGACCCGGCCCCGGCCGCCATTCCACCGTGAGGATGCGGCCCGTCAAACGCGAACGAAGGTCTCGTCCAGCACGCCTGAACCGGACACCAGGCTCCAGACCGCCCGGGAGGGCCTCGTCCAGCACTCCGCGCCGACGAGGCGTGCCGGCCGCCCACCGCCTTCTCGTCGGATCAGCGCGCCCAAGCGGGACTGCGCCCTTCAGGTGCCTACAGACTTGAGAGCACAGATGACTCAGATCGACCCCGGAGTGTCTCGTTGGGGTCAGCACGGCCGGTGCCACGCGCGGCGGGGCATCAAGGCCACGCGGAGCACAGCCGCATCGCCCAGGTGAGTCGTCTGTGCTCTCAAGTCTGTAGCGCCGCAGCGACATGTCCATGCCTGGCCAAGGGGTGCGGCGAGTGGACTGCCAGGCGTCAGGAGTCGGCGTATCTCGGACCGGTCCGATCCCGCGATGCCCACCGGGCCACTGGGCCGGCGGCCCGGGCACGGCGGCGGCCCGCGCGCGTCGGCGGCCCGCGCGCGCCGGCGGCCCGTGCGCGCCGGCGGACGACCGCACGGGCGGCGGGGTCGCCGGGGGCCGGCCCGATGCGCTAGCCTAACGATCGTTCAGGTAAGTCGGCGCGCTCACGAGGCGCGCGTGGCGAGGGAGTCGGCGTGACGCTCGACGGTGAGGCTCTGGAGCAGTTGCGCAAGCGCGCCCGGGCCGGCGGTGCGGACAAGTACCACGCGGCGAACGCCGCCAAGGGCAAGCTCTTCGCCCGGGAGCGGGTCGCGCTCCTGGTCGACGAGGGATCCTTCGTCGAGGACGGCCTCTACGCCAACGCGATGGCCGAGGGCCTGCCCGCCGACGGCGTGGTCACCGGCACCGCCACCATCGACGGCCGCCAGGTCTGCCTGATGGCGAACGATTCCACGGTCAAGGCCGGCAGTTGGGGCGCGCGTACCGTCGAGAAGATCATCCGGATCATCGAGCGGGCGTACGCGACCGGCGTGCCGATGGTCTACCTGGTCGACTCGGCCGGGGCCCGGATCACCGACCAGGTCGAGCTCTTCCCCGGCCGGCGCGGCGCCGGCAAGATCTTCTGGAACCAGGTCCGCGCCTCCGGCTCCATCCCGCAGGTCTGCGCGCTGTTCGGGCCGAGCGCCGCAGGTGGGGCGTACATCCCCGCGTTCTGCGACGTGGTGGCCATGGTGGACGGCAACGCCAGCATGTACCTCGGCTCCGACCGGATGGTCGAGATGGTCACCGGCGAGAAGACGACGCTGGAGGCGATGGGCGGCGCCAAGGTGCACTGCGC
The DNA here is from genome assembly GCF_900090305.1 of Micromonospora siamensis. Lineage (NCBI taxonomy): Bacteria > Bacillati > Actinomycetota > Actinomycetes > Micromonosporales > Micromonosporaceae > Micromonospora > Micromonospora siamensis. The sequence goes on from NZ_LT607751.1 coordinate 675,686, forward strand.
CGAGTCCGGCGTCGGGCACTTCCTCTGCAAGACCGAGGTCGACGCGCTGGACGTGGTGAAAACCTACCTGTCGTACCTGCCGTCGAACTGGCAGCAGCAGCCGCCGGCCGCCGAGCCGGTGGCGGCCAGCGAGAAGGTCGACCTGGCCGCGCTGGTGCCGGCCAGCGAGCGGCAGGCGTTCGACATGCGCCGGTACGTCAAGGGCCTGCTCGACGACGGCAGCTTCTTCGAGATCCAGGCACTCTGGGCCAAGGAGCTGACCATCGGTTTCGGTCGGCTGAACGGCGAGGTCGTCGGCGTGGTCGGCAACAACTCGATGTTCAAGGGCGGCGTGCTCTTCGTCGACTCCGCGGACAAGGCGAGCCGCTTCGTGCAGCTCTGCGACGCGTTCAACGTCCCGCTGCTGTTCCTGTCCGACGTGCCCGGGTTCATGGTCGGCAGCGCGGTGGAGAAGCAGGGCATCATCCGGCACGGCGCCAAGATGATCACCGCCATCTCCGAGGCGACCGTACCCAAGATCTGTGTGGTGGTCCGCAAGGCGTACGGCGCGGGCCTCTACGCGATGGCCGGCCCCGGCTTCGAGCCGGACGCCACGATCGCCCTGCCCACCGCGAAGATCGCGGTGATGGGCGCGGAGGCCGCGGTCAACGCCGTCTACGCCAACAAGATCGCCGCCATCTCCGACGCCGACGAGCGGGCCGCGTTCGTGGCCGCGAAGCGCGAGGAGTACGAGCGGGACATCGACATCGTCCGGCTCGCCAGCGAGCTGGTGGTCGACGCGATCGTCGAGCCGCACGAGCTCCGCGCCGAGCTGGTCCGCCGGTTCGCCGCCGCGCGCGGCAAGGAGCGGCACTTCGCCAAGCGCCGGCACGGCGTCACCCCGGTCTGAGCCAGCCCGCAGCACCCCGCCGACCCGGCGCCACGAGCGCTCGGCGGCCCGTCGACACAGGAGGAACGGATGGACTTCCGGCTCACCGAGGAACAAGAGGCGCTGCGGGAGAGCGTGCGGGAGTTCGCCCGCGAGGTGATCGCCCCGGTCATCGCCGAGCACTACGAGCGGCACACCTTCCCGTACGAGATCATCCGCCAGATGGGCAAGATGGGCCTGTTCGGGCTCCCCTTCCCGGAGGAGCACGGCGGCATGGGCGGCGACTACTTCGCGCTCTGCCTGGTCCTCGAGGAGCTGGCCCGGGTCGACTCCAGCGTGGCGATCACGCTGGAGGCGGCGGTCTCGCTCGGGGCCATGCCGATCTACCGTTTCGGTACGGACGAGCAGAAGGCGCAGTGGCTGCCGAAGCTGGTCAGCGGTGAGGCCCTCGCGGGCTTCGGGCTGACCGAGCCGGGCACCGGCTCGGACGCCGGCGGCACCCAGACCCGGGCCGTTCTGGACGAGGCGACGAACGAGTGGGTGATCAACGGTTCGAAGGCGTTCATCACCAACTCGGGCACCGACATCACCTCGCTGGTCACCGTCACCGCGGTCACCGGGACCAGGCCGGACGGTGCCAAGGAGCTCTCCACCATCATCGTGCCGTCGGGCACCCCGGGCTTCACGGTGGCGCCGGCCTACTCCAAGGTCGGGTGGAACGCCTCGGACACCCACGAGCTGACCTTCGACGACTGCCGGGTGCCGGCGGCGAACCTGCTCGGCGAGCGCGGCCGGGGCTTCGCCCAGTTCCTGCGCATCCTCGACGAGGGGCGGATCGCCATCGCCGCGCTCTCCGTGGGCCTCGCCCAGGGCTGCGTCGACGAGTCGATCAGGTACGCCAAGGAGCGCCAGGCCTTCGGCCAGCCGATCGGCAACTACCAGGCGATCCAGTTCAAGATCGCCGACATGGAGATGAAGGCGCACACCGCCCGGCTGGCGTACTACGACGCGGCCGCCCGGATGCTCGCCGGTGAGCCGTTCAAGCGGCAGGCCGCCATCGCCAAGCTGCACGCCAGCACGATCGCGGTGGACAACGCCCGCGAGGCGACCCAGATCCACGGCGGCTACGGCTTCATGAACGAGTACCCGGTGGCCCGGTTCTGGCGGGACTCCAAGATCCTGGAGATCGGCGAGGGCACCAGCGAGGTCCAGCGCATGATCATCGCTCGCGACCTCGGCATGTGAGTGTGGGCAAGGGCCCCCTGCTGACGCCTGGTGCACAGCAGGGGGCCCTTGTTGTCACCCGTTCCGGTCGACCTGCTGTCGGAAATCGGCATCCGACGGTCGGCTGCGCGACGCTCCACTGCCGACGGTCGTATCCCATCCGTACTCTTCGTGCCCATGACCCCGGATCATGATCCTTTGTGGAGCACGGCCGGCCCGGTCCGCCTGCCCGACCTGCTGCACGGCCACCGCCGTGCCGCCGGTCTCACCCAGGCCGAGCTGGCCGCCCGCGCCGGGGTCGGCGTACGGACCGTCCGTGATCTGGAACGGGGCCGTTCGGCACGCCCGCAGCGGAACACCGTCGAGCTGCTCGCCGGGGCGCTCGGCCTGGGCGGCGCAGACCGCGCCGAGTTCCTCGCCGCCGCCCGCCGGCCGACCGGCGCGGAGCCCGCGCCCGCGCCGGCTCCCACCGCATCGGGTACGTCCGTCGCCCTCCCCCCGCCCGCCGACCTGACCGGTCGGGAGCGGGACGTCGCCGAGCTGGCCGCGGTGTTCACCGACGGGTACCCGCCACCGGTGGTGAGCCTGGTCGGTCTGGCCGGGGTGGGCAAGACGGCGCTGGCCCTGGCGGTGGCGCACCGGGTCGCCGGGCACCACTCCGGCGGGGTGGCCGGGGTGCTGGTCAGCGAGGGGTCGGACAGCACCGACGTGCTCTGCGTCTGCGCGGCGGTCTTCGACGCGGCCCGGGTCGGTGAGCTGGCCGCCCGGCTCGCCGGCCGGCCGGCCCTGCTGCTGCTGGACGCCATCGAGCGGGCGCCGGAGGCGGTGGCCGAGGCGGTGCGCCGCCTCGCCGTCGCCGCCCCCACGCTGCGGGTGCTGGTCACCGGCCGGCATCCGCTCGGTTTGCCCGGCGAGCGGGTCTGGCCGGTCACGCCGCTGGACGTGCCGCCGGCCGACGTCGACGGCGCCGGCGCGGCCGAGCTGGACCGCTATCCGGCGGTCGCCCTGTTCACCGCCCGGCTCGCCCAGGTCCGCCGGGAACCGCCGGCCCCCGCCGAACTGCCGGCCCTCGCCGCCCTGGTCCGCCGCCTGGGCGGCCTGCCGCTGGCGATCGAGCTGATGGCCGCGCGCGGGCGGGTGCTCGACCTCACCGAACTGCTCGACCGGTACGGCCACCGGGTGCTGGACCTGGCCGCGCCCGGTGGCAACCCCGTCGGCTCCGGCTGGGAGGCGGTGGACCCGGGCGGGGCGGAACCGGCCCCGGTCGTCGGCACGGTGACCCTGCGGGAGGCGGTGGCCGTCAGCTACCGGCTGCTGGACGCCGACGAGCGGTGGGCGCTGCGCCGGCTCTCCGCGTTCTGGAACCGCTGGTCGGTGGAGCTGGCGGAGGAACTGCTCGACGCCGGCCGGGCGGGGGCGCACCGTGACGCCGTACCGCTGCTGGACCGACTGCTGGAACTGGGCCTGCTCAGCGTGCGGGGCACCGGGCCGTTCCGGTTCCGGCTGCTGGACGCGGTCCGTGACTTCGCGGCCGAGCAGGCGGCCGGCGCGGGCGAGTCGACGGCCATCCGGCGCCGGCACGCGGAGGTGCTGACCGGACTGGTGGTGCGGACCGCGCCGGAGCTGGCCGGCCCGGCGCTGGTCGAGGCGGTGCACCGGCTGGACGAGGTGACCGGGGACCTCGGTCCCGCCCTGGCCCACGCCGCCGTCGACGAGCCGGTCACCGCGCTGCGGCTGGCCGTCGGCCTGTCCCCGTGGTGGCGGCTGCGCGGGCGGGACGTCTCCGGCCGGCAGTGGCTGCGCCGGCTGCTGGCCGATCCGCGTACCGCCGACGCGGACCCGACCCTGCGGGCGTGGGCGCTGCTCGGGGTGGCCCGGCTCGCGGCCGAGCACGGCGCGGCGGCGGAGGAGGTGCCGGCGGCGCGTGCCGCCCTGGCGGTGTTCCAGGCCGCCGGGGACGTCCCCGGCGAGCTGGCGGCACGGACGGCGCTCTGCGCGCTGCTGCCGGCGACCGGTGAGCACGACGAGGCGCGGGAACAGGGCGAGGTGGCGCTCGCGCTGGCCGCCCGGCACGGGCGTACCCGGGACATGGCGATGGCGCACCGTCAGCTCAGCTGGCACGACATCCGGCGGGGCGACCTGGCCCGGGCGCGGCGCCGGCTGGCCGCGGTGGACCGGCTCGCCGCGCAGGTGGCGGAGCGCCGGCTGCGGGTGCTGGCCCGGGCCGGCCTGGCCGAGGTGACCCGCCTCGAGGGCCGGTACGCCGACGCGGTCGAGGTGGGCTGGCAGGTCGCCGCAGCGCTGGCCGAGCTGGGGGATCCGGGTCACCGGCGACGGGTGCTCGGGACCGTCGGGCTGGCCCTGGCCCGGGGTGGACGGCACGCGGAGGCGCAGGACGTGGTGGCCGAGCTGCGCGGGTCGTCGCCCGCCGTGGGGTGGGCGGGGTCCGGCCCCGAGGACGGGGTCTGCGCGCTCATCGAGGGTCACCTGGCCCTGCACCGGGGGCACCGGGAGTTGGCGGCGGAGTGGTTCGCGGCGGCGGCGGAGTCGGGGACCGCCCGGCAGAACCGGCGGGAGTCGGTGGAGGCGTTGGTCGGCCTGGCGGCCAGCACCGGGGATCCGGTCGCGCGGGACCGGCTGGACCGGGTGTGCCGGTCCGGTGGGATCAGCCTGCTGCCGATCGAGGAGGAGCTGCTGGCGGGGGTGCCGGGTGGGCGGCCCGGCCCGACCGACGGGCGGGGCGCGCGGCGCGGGAAGGGCGGGGGCGGGCCCCACTGAAGGGGCCGGAGGTGGCGCGAGCGAAGAAGCCCCCTGGTTTTACCCCTCGCTCGTCGCTCGCGCCTGCACCCCCCGGTGCGCCCCCGCTGCGGAGAACACTAGCCGTCATCGATGGGGCCGATTATCCGGTCTGCCCCGGTTGCGCCCTCGGCCGGGCGGAGTTCTGCCGGTCTTTCTGCCGGTAGTGGTTCCCCGCTCCGGGAGGGCCGGGCGGGGTCAGCAGCGCGGCCCGCTGGCCTCGTCGGTGGTCGGGGCGGCATCGGTGCTGCCGGCGGTGGCCCCCGGGTGCACCGCGTCCCGGAGTTGACGCAGGCCGTCGAGCAGGGCCTTCAGGGCAGCCGGATCGAGTTGGCCGGTGAACCACTGCTCGATGATCCGCAGGTGACCCGGCAGGACGGCGTCGAGCCGGTCCAGGCCGGAGCGGGTGACCACCGCGTACGAGCTGCGCCGGTCCGACGGGCAGGCGCGGCGGCGCAGCAGCCCGTCGCGTTCCATCCGGTCGACCACCCGGGTCACCCCGCTGGTGGAGAGGGAGGTCTGGGCGGCGAGGTCGGTCATCCGCAGTTGGTTGCCGGGGGAGCGGGCGAGGCGGGTCAGCACCTCGAACTCCACCGACGAGAGGCCGTGCTCCTCCAGTTGGGCGGCGAACCGGGCCGACAGCCCGGCGTGCGCCTCGACGAGCAGGCCGACGGCGGTGATCCGGGGGTCGTCGAACACGTTCTGGTCCACCCGTCCATCCTAGCAGTCCTTGACACGGGGAATGTTGTTGTGCCTATAGTTGCTCCGTCAGTCGTTGGGTTGATAAACAAACTCCTCGGAGGAGAGCAGCATGACCACCAACACCGGATCGGTTACCCGTGAGTGGGACGGCCTGACCATCCCGGCGGCCGGCACGTACCTGCTGGACGCGGCGCACAAGCGGGTCGGCTTCGTCGCCCGGCACATGATGGTCAGCAAGGTGCGCGGCGAGTTCGCCGACGCCACCGCCACCATCACCGTCGCGGAGGACCCCCTGCAGTCCTCGGTGACCGCCACCATCCAGGCGGCCAGCATCGACACCAAGCAGGCCGACCGCGACGGTCACCTGCGCAGCCCCGAGTTCCTCGACGCCGAGCAGTTCCCGACGCTGGAATACCGCAGCACCGGCGTGAAGTCCCGCGACGGCAACGAGTTCGTCCTCGCCGGCGAGCTGACCGTCAAGGGCGTCACCCGCCCGGTCGACCTGGAGGTCGAGTTCGAGGGCGTGGGTCGTACCCCCTTCGGCACCGACGTGTTCGGCTTCACCGCCACCACCGAGATCGACCGCGAGGACTTCGGCCTGACCTGGAACGTCGCCCTGGAGACCGGGGGCGTCCTGGTCGGCAAGAAGATCAAGATCGAGATCGAGGGCGAGGCCGTCCGCCAGGGCTGAGCCACCCCGTACCCGCAGACCTTCGGGCCCGCGCCGCGACCAGCGGCGCGGGCCCGCCGTCGTCTGCCGGGCCCCGTGCGAATTGTCACCTCTTGTTCGCAGCCGGCGGGCGGTGCCGGCCGGTCCGGCTGGGTACAGAGCCGGGCCAAGGAGCGCGGACGATCGCCGTCCGGGCCGGTGAAGCCACCGTCCCGGCCGCTGGCCCCGGTCGGATCCGCGCTCTATAAGTTGATGGTTCACAATGCGCCGCGGGACCGCACGTCCCGCGCCGCCGGTCGCCGGGAGGACACATGGGCAGGGACGTCTCGCAGGGCGCCTTCTCCCGGGAGGACCGGGTCCGCTACCGGCAGAAGGTACGGCGGTGCCTGGACGTCTTCGCGCTGATGCTCGACGACTTCGGGTTCGACGCCGACCGGCCGATGACCGGCCTGGAGATCGAGCTCAACCTGATCGACCGGCAGGCCGAGCCGGCGATGCGCAACGACGAGATCCTCGCCGACATCGCCGACCCGCTCTTCCAGAGCGAGCTGGGCCAGTTCAACCTCGAACTGAACGCCCTGCCCCGGCTCGTCGAGGGCACCGGCTTCGCCGACTACGAGCAGGACCTGCGCGACAGCCTCACCCGGGCCGAGGAGCGGGCCGCCGGGTCCGACGCCCGGATCGTCATGGTCGGCATCCTGCCCACCCTCACCGAACGGCACCTGGTCGCCGACAACCTCTCCACCGACGAGCGGTACCGGGTGCTCAACGACCAGATCGTCGGCGCCCGTGGCGAGGACATCGAGCTGGACATCCGCGGTGTCGAACGCCTCCAGACGCACACCGACTCGATCGCCCCCGAGGCCGCCTGCACCAGCCTCCAGTTCCACCTCCAGGTGTCACCGGACAGCTTCGCCGACTACTGGAACGCCTCCCAGGCCATCGCCGGGGTCCAGGTCGCGGTGGGGGCGAACTCCCCGTTCCTCTACGGCCGGCAGCTCTGGGCGGAGACCCGGATCGCCCTGTTCCAGCAGGCCACCGACACCCGGCCGGACGAGCTGAAAGCCCAGGGGGTACGCCCGCGGGTCTGGTTCGGCGAACGCTGGATCACCTCGATCTTCGACCTCTTCGAGGAGAACGTCCGCTACTTCCCGCCGCTGCTGCCGATCTGCGAGGAGGAGGACCCGGTCGAGGTGCTGCACGCCGGCGGGGTGCCCGAGCTGGCGGAGCTGCGGCTGCACAACGGCACCGTCTACCGCTGGAACCGCCCGGTCTACGACATCATGAACGGCCGCCCGCACCTGCGGGTCGAGAACCGGGTGCTGCCCGCCGGCCCGACCGTGGTGGACATGCTGGCCAACGCCGCCTTCTACTTCGGACTCGCGCGGGGGCTCGCCGAGTCCGACCGCCCGATCTGGAGTCAGCTCACCTTCAGCGCCGCCGAGGAGAACTTCCACGCCGCCGCCCGACGGGGCATGGACGCCGTCCTGCACTGGCCCAAGCTCGGCGACGTGCCGGTGAGCAAGCTGGTCCTCGACGTACTGCTGCCCAGGGCGGCGAGCGGCCTCGACCGGTTCGGGGTCGCCCCGGCCGAGCGGGACCGGCTGCTCGGCATCATCGAGCAGCGCTGCCGTACCGGCCGCAACGGCGCGGTCTGGCAGACCGAGACGGTCTGGGCCGCCGAGCGGCACCGGGGCATGGACCGAGGCGCCGCCCTGCACCACATGGTCCAGCGGTACGCCGACCTCCAGCGCACCAACGAGCCCGTGCACACCTGGCCGGTCGACTGACGGCTCTCGGGTCGGATCAGCGGGTACGGCGGGTGGACCGGCTCCTCGGCGCCGGCTCCTCCGCGGTGACGTCCGGGCCGCCGTCACCCGGTGCGGTGCCGCTCGCCGGCGCCGTACCGGCCACGGAACCGCCCGACGACGCGGTGCCGGGGGCGTCGACGGAGCCGCCGGTCGAGGTGGTCGTGGCTTCCGGCGTACCCGGGGTGTCCAGCGTGCCCGCTCCGGCGCGTGGCCGCCGCCCGGCGGCGCGGGCCCGGCCGGCCGGAGCGGCCGTCGGTACCGGATCCGCGCCGGCCGCCGACGCGCTGCGGTACTCCGTCGAACTGGCCGTCGTCCCGGCGGCCGGAGCGGTGGACCTGCCGGTCGTGGACGCGGCGGCGCCGGCCACGGAGACCGCCGCGGGGCCGGGGTCGGCGGGCTCGGCCGGCGAGGTGACCGGATCGTCGCCGGTCCGCTGGCGCGGTACGGCCACCGCCCCGGCCGGGTCGGTCGAGCGTCGTTCCGCCCGTTGCGCCAGCGCGGCCACCAGGACCGAGGCGGCCACCCCGGCGATCACCGCGTACGGGGCGGTCAGGTGCGCGGAGACCTGCTCCCGGCCGATCGTGGCCAGCCGGGGCACGGCGAGGAAGTACGCCACGGCCACCAGCAGCGGCCCGGCCGCTCCGGAGGCTGCCGCCCCGATCCGCCGCCCGGCGTCCCGGGCGCCCCGCCGGGCGGCCAGCGCCCCGATCAGCGCGGCGGAGCCCATCGCGAGCACCGCGCCCGGCCAGTAGAAGTAGTCCCGGATCCAGAAGCCGGCCCGGTCGGCGCTCAGCTGCCAGATCCCCAACTGCGCGGTGGTGAGGCCGCGGCCGGCGAGGACACCGTCCACCACGGACGCCACGGCGAGCAGCCAGAGCCAGGCGGCGGTGGCGATGACGTTGGCGGCGGCGGAACGGGTGTGCAGCACCCAGCCGGCGGCCAGCAGGCCGATCAGCACGCCGATGCCGGCGTACCCGGCGGCGATGCTCTGCGGGGAGAAGCTGTCGGGCACCACGGCCGCCCGCGCGGGGACGGCGACCAGCAGGACGGTGATCAGGGCGCCCACCGCCCCGGCCGCGGCCAGCGTCCACCGGCGCAGGGTGCCGCCGGGAGCGTCGTCGGCGCCGGCTCGGGCGGAGAGCCGCTGCCCGCAGACCGCGCCGGCGATCACCGAGCTGGCCGCGATCCAGGTCGCCCAGACCAGGCTGGCGACCCATGCCGCCTCGGCGTCGCCGGCACCGGCCGGTGGCGTCCAGTTGATGATGCCCAGGCCGTAGCCGAAGCCCAGTTGTGCCGCGCCCGCACCGGCAGCGACACCGATCGCCGTGGCGACCGCTCCTCCCCAGCCCTGTCTGGCCATGCCGGGCAGCGTAGCGGCACGGGATCGACGCGGCGACTCGTGGCCGCCGGCGGTCACACCGGGTGAGCGGGCCGGTGTGCAGCGGTGGCCCCGGTCCGCGCGCTGATCCCTGCCGATGGTGATCGCTGCCGTTACGTTGGAGCCCGAGGGGGCGACGCCCGCCCGGTGGGGAGAGGACGTGCCATGAGCGACCGCCACGAGGAGCCACCGGCCGGGGACGCCGACCGGACCAGGCCGATGCCCCGCGGGGAGGACCAGCCGGCCGACGCGGCTCCCCAGGCCGACAGCCCGGACGCGACCAGGGCGCTGCCCCGGGACCACGGCGCTGCGTCCGGCCCGGAACCGCTCGACCGGACCCGGCAGTTCCCCTCGGTGACCGGCCGGGCGACCTCGGGCGCGACCGCCCAGGGATCCGGGGCCACCGCCCGCCAGGAGCCGGTGCCCGGTGGACCGGGGACGCCACCGGATGCCACCGCGCCGCTGCCGCCGGAGCCCGCCGTCTGGGCGGGGCGGGCCGAGGTGCCGGTGGCGCGGCCCGCGGAACCGACCGCTCCCGAGTGGTACGCGGCGGAGCCCGCCGGCCGCCGCTGGTGGGCCCCGATCCTGCTGGGCATCGTGGCCCTGCTGCTGCTCGCCCTGATCGGCGCGGGTGTCTGGCTGCTGCTGCGCGCCGAGGACGAACGGACGGGGCCGGATCGTTCACCGACACCGCTGCCCACCAGCGCACCCCGCACCACCGGCGCTCCCGCCACGACCGCGCCCACCACCCGTCCGGCGAGCACCCCGCCGCGGAGCGCGACGAGCAGTGCCGCCGAGCGGGTGGCCGTGCCGCCCCTGGTCGGGCTGCCCCGGGACACCGCCGAGGAACTCCTCGACGACGTCGGCCTGAAGCCGCGGGTGCGTACCCGTGAGTCGGACCGGCCGGCGGGCACGGTGATCGCGAGCGACCCGGACGTCGGTGAACTGGTGCCGGCCGGGAGCGAGGTGACCCTGGTGGTGGCCGAGGCGCCCGAGTCGAGCGGCCCGCCGACCAGCGGGCGGAGCAGCGCGCCAGCCACCGGGCGGAGCAGCGTGCCGCCGTCGCCCGAGGTCACCGCGACCCGGTGAGGGTCACCAGCCGCGGCGCCGGGTGCCGACCAGGCCCAGTCCGGCGAGGGAGATGGCCAGGCCGAGGATCCCGGACCAGAACAGTGACCGGCGCAGCGCTGCCGGGTCGTCCGCGGTGCCGGCGGGGGCTCCCCGCGCCTCGCTGACCGGGCCGTCGTGCGGGCCGGCGGTGTGCGGGTCGGCCGGTTCGTCGACGGGGTCGCCGGCCGCCTCGCCGTTCCACGGTCCGCCGACCCAGTCGGGCTCCGTCCCCGGCGACCCCTCCACGCCGGGGACGGTGATCTCGGGCGCCGGTACCGGGGCGCTCAACCGGGTCGCCGACTCGGCCGGGTACCGCACTACGACCACGAGGGTGGTGACGGCGCCGACCAGGGCGAGCAGGACGAAGGCGTAGGCGATGCGGGACCTGTGGTGCCGCCGCGCGGCGGGCAGTTCGACCATGGCCATCCCAGGTTCAGGGTCCGGGACGCGCGCGGGGTGGGACTTGCCGGGGTGGGCGTACCGATTCTATGGCCGCGGTACGCCCCCCGACCTGGCAATCGGCGGCTCAGCCCACCCGGACCGGGGTCCGGGAGACCGGCCGGCGCGGCCGTACGGTGTGCTGGCGGGTCGCCGGCGCGGACCGGAGCTGGCGCAGGCCGGCCGCCTGGACGTAGATCGACCGCCGGTTGACCGCGTCCCCCGAAGCGTTCAACTCGTAGCCGTCGAGCCACACCCAACCGTCGTACGTCGGCCAGTCGTGCACCCGGATCACCCGGAACATGATCGGTCTGAGGAACTGGACACTCGCTGTTCGCGTCACGTGCAGTACGTCACCGGAGCGGGGAAGCACATGGGCTCCTGGAAGGGATCGGCCGGCGGACGAGCCGGCGGGTGCTGGATCGGGGGACGTCTCTCGAGGGCCCGGTGCCGGGGTCGTGCCTCGTGACCGGCTCGGTGGGTGGTGGCGGTGGTCGGGCCGTACGCGCTGGTGGCACGCCGCCACCCGACCATCACCCGGCTGCTCCCGGTACCGCTCCCGCCGCCGCAGCCTGCTGGCGTGCAGCGGCGGGGTCATTCAACCCGGGGACAGTTCTGATCGGTGTTTCCGCACCTCGGAGCCGCTGCGCCGGCGTCGCTCCGTGGGGTGGAAGCGACACGTCTCCGGCGGTGGGCCGGAACGGTGAGTGACCCGAGGCATACGGACAGATTGCATCAGCGGCATGCTTCATGCAAGTTGCATGTCGACTTTTGCCGATACGTGAGTCGGGCACGCAAAACGACGCTTGAAGACGTGGACCTTGGGGCGGCACACTGGACGCCGGTTTCGCCCGCCGCGGCCGGTCGACGACCGGCACCACCCCTGCCGCGAACGATCGCCCGCCGCTCGACGGTCGCGCCCAGGCGGGCGTGGGCCATCCCGCGCGACCGACCGGAGGTGCCCGGGTGAGCGCGAGGAGCCGACGACCGAGTCCAGCGGTACACGGAGTGGCCCGGTGAGCGAGCGGCGCAGCCCCACCATCCGCCGCCGGCGGCTCGGCGCCGAACTGCGTCGTCAGCGCGAGGCCGCCGGGATCACCATCGAGGTGGTCGCCGAGCAGTTGGAGTGCTCGGCGTCCAAGATCTCCCGGATCGAGACCGGCCACACCACCGCCACCCCGCGCGACGTCCGGGACATGCTGCGGATCTACGGGGTGGTCGGCGCCGAGAGCGACGAGCTGGTGCAGATCGCCCGGGAGGCCCGACAGAAGGGCTGGTGGCACCCGTACAGCACGGTGCTGGTCGGGGCCTACGTCGGGCTGGAGGCGGCGGCCAGCTCGATCCGGGCGTACGAGCAGCAGGTGGTGCCGGGGCTGCTGGAGACCGAGGAGTACGCGGGGGCGATGATCCGCGCCGCCCGCCCGGACTTCACCGCCGACCAGGTCCAACAACGGGTGCGTGTCCGTCTGGGCCGCCAGTCGTTGTTGACGCAGGACGATCCGGTCGATCTGTGGGTGGTGCTCGATGAGGCGGTGCTGAGCCGGCCGGTGGGCGGCGACGCGGTGATGCGTGGCCAGCTCAGGCGGCTGGTGGAGGTGGCGGCCCTGCCGAACGTGACGCTCCAGATCCTGCCTTTCGAGGTCGGGGCGCACGCCGGCATGGACGGCACGTTCACCATTCTCAGCTTCCCCGAACCGAGTGATCCTGATGTCGTGTACGCGGAGAACGCCACGGGTGGGCTCTTCCTGGAGAAGAGCGACGAACTGCAGAAGTACAGCTTCATCTTCGATCACATTCGAGCAGCGGCCATGCGACCGGAGGAATCCGTCGCACACATCGTGAAACTGGTAGAGGAGCCGTTGTGGAAATGGCGACCAAGGGGTTCTCCGTGAACCTGGCGCAGGCGAGCTGGTTCAAGAGCTCGAAGAGCGGGCCGAACTGCGACAACTGCGTGGAGGTTGCGTACGTGCCCGGGGTGGTCGGGGTCCGGGACTCGAAGGACAGGAGCGGGCCCGCTCTGGTCTTCGCTCCGGGCGACTGGCACGCCTTCGTCGCCGGCGCCAGGAACGGCGGGTTCGCCCGGGACTGACCGGGCGTACGGACGACAGGCGGGGGCGCGACCCGATCCGGCAGCGTGGCCGGCCCGGCTCGCGCCCCTTTGGCGTTCCGCCCGTCGCCACTTCCGCCCCGGGTCGTTGAACCGGTCGGTACGGCGCTGGTCGATTCACCGCCGGGAACGAACCGAACGAGGCAGGCGAGACGGATGACGACGATCGGATCGGACAACCTCACCAACGGGCCGGGCAAGCCGGAGCGGTTCGGCGGGAAGTACCGCGGCGCCCGCCGGGACACGGTGCTGACGGAGGTGGTCTCCACCGACACCGAGATCGGCGGTCGGGACTCCGGGCCTGGCCCGGCGGACCAGGGCGTACCGCTGTCCCTGCCGTCGCTCGACCCGAACCCGCTGACCGAGCCGTCGTTCCCGCCGGCCGGCTGGCCGGTGGAGCAGGCCGAGTCCCTGGTGGACCATCCGCTGCTGCGCGGGCTGCTGATGGAGCTCCCGCCGAAGGGCAGCGTGCCGCCACCGGGCTGGTTGGACCGCTGGTTCGAGGCGACCCGGGCGATCCTGGAGCTGCTATACGTGCAGGGCGCCGGCCGCCCGCGCTGAGCCGGCCTCGGCCGGTAGCGCCCGCTCGGTGAGCCGGCTGTGCCGCAGCGCGTGCCGGATCCCGATGGTGACGGCGCCGAGCACCCCCACGGTGACCGCGGCGCCGGTCACACCCGGCCCGGTGAACAGGTCCAGGCCGCTCGCCGAGAGCACCCCGGAGAGGGCGGCCAGGGCGGTGAGCTGCAGCGGCAGCGCGATCAGCGGATGGGCCGCGGCGGCCCGCAGGCCGTGCGTCGCCGGGGTGTGCGGCGCGGTGACGAAGGCGCCCGCGCCGGCCCGCAGCCGGCGGATCCGGCGGACGGTGACCAGCGCGACGCCGAGGGCCGGTGTGGCGGCGAGCGCCAGGGCGGCCGCCGCGCCGTCGAACGGCGTACCGCCGGGGCTCTGCAGGCCGGCGGCGAGCACGGCCGCGGTCAGCCCCAGACCGGTCAGGGTGAGGGCGAACAACCAGCCGGTACGCCGGCGCAGGTGCTGCGCGCGACGGGGGCGGGGCAGCCCCTCCGCCACCAACCCGGCGGCCACCCAGACCACGGCGACCGGCAGCAGTACGGCGAGATGCTCAGGCATGGCCCCAGCCTTGCCCAGTTCGGCACGGCGCGAATCCGGAGTGGACCCGGGTTCTTCCCGCGCTCGTCCCCGTAGGGGTCATCGCGTCGGGATGATGGGAGTTTCGGCATGTGTGACCGTGCCGGCGCCTGACCTAGCCTCACCTCGATCGGTCAACGTCGATTCACCTGCCGGACCGGCCGGGTGGACGCTCGCTGCCGGTCGGAGGGAGGTAGGGAGATGACTCTCCCGCACAGGTCCGTACTCGTCGGAATCGCCGCCTTCTCGCTGATCGCCACGGCCACGCCCGCGATGGCCGCCGAACCCGCCGGCACGATCCGGGCCGCCGGCGGCGCCACCGCCGTCGCCGACAGCTACCTGGTCGTCCTGCGGGACGACACGGTCGCCCCGACCAGGGTCGCCGACACCGCCCGCCAGCTGACCGGGCGGCACGGCGGCACCGTGGCCCGCACCTGGACCGCGGCGCTGCGTGGCTTCGAGGCCCGGGTGGACGCCCGCGCCGCCGCGCGGATCGCCGCCGAACCCACCGTCGCGTACGTCGAGCAGAACCACACCGTCTCGATCAGCGGCACCCAGACCAACCCGCCGTCCTGGGGACTGGACCGGGTCGACCAGCGCAGCCTGCCGCTGGACAGCTCCTACACCTACCCGAACACCGCCTCGAACGTGCACGCCTACATCATCGACACCGGCATCCGCACCACCCACAGCGACTTCGGCGGCCGGGCCACCTGGGGCACCAACAAGGTCGACACCAACAACACCGACTGCAACGGCCACGGCACCCATGTCGCCGGCACCGTCGGCGGCACCTCCTACGGCCTCGCCAAGGGCGTGCAACTGGTGGCGGTCAAGGTGCTGAACTGCCAGGGCAGCGGCACCAACGCCGGCGTCATCTCCGGCGTCGACTGGGTGACCCAGAACGCGGTCAAGCCGGCCGTGGCGAACATGAGCCTCGGCGGCGGTGCCAACAGCACCCTCGACACCGCCGTCCGCAACTCGATCAGCTCCGGCGTCACCTACGGCCTGGCGGCCGGCAACGACTCGGGTGCGAACGCCTGCAACACCTCACCGGCCCGTACCGCCGAGGCCATCACGGTCGGCTCGACCACCAGCACCGACGCCCGGTCGTCGTTCTCCAACATCGGCACCTGCCTGGACATCTTCGCGCCCGGCTCGTCGATCACCTCGGCCTGGAACAGCAGCGACACCGCCACCAACACGATCAGCGGCACCTCGATGGCCACCCCGCACGTGGTCGGGGCGGCGGCCCTGGTGGCCAGCGCCAACCCGTCCTGGACCCCGCAGCAGGTGCGGGACTACCTGGTCAACAACGCCACCACCGGTGTGGTCACCAACGCCGGCACCGGCTCGCCGAACCGGCTGCTCTACGTGGTCAACGGCAGCACCCCGCCGCCCACCAACGACTTCTCCGTCTCGGTCTCGCCGACGTCCGGCACCACCGCACCCGGCGGCTCGGTCACCGCCACCGTCGGCACCGCCACCACCAGCGGCTCGGCCCAGTCGGTCAGCCTCACCGCGAGCGGCCTGCCGGGCGGCGCCAGCGCCTCGTTCAACCCGGCGACGGTCACCTCCGGCGGCTCGTCGACGCTCACCGTCACCACCGCCAGCAGCACCCCGGCCGGCACGTACGCGGTGACGGTCAGCGGCACGGCGGCCTCGGGCACCAGGACGGCGACCTACTCGCTGACCGTCAGCGGCTCCGGCGGTGGCTGCACCGGTGCCGGCCAGAAGCTGGTCAACCCCGGCTTCGAGTCCGGCAACACCGGCTGGACCACCACCTCGGGGGTCATCGGCCAGTACGGCAGCCAGGGCCAGCCCACCCACTCCGGCACCTGGAACGCCTGGCTGGACGGCTACGGCACCTCGCACACCGACACGCTGGCCCAGTCGGTGGCCGTGCCGGCCGGCTGCACCACCTACAGCCTGAGCTTCTGGCTGCACATCGACACCACCGAGACGACCACCAGCACCGCGTACGACACGCTGCGGGTGCAGGTGCTCAACGGCAGCGGCACGGTGCTGGCCACCCTGGCCACGTACTCGAACCTGAACAAGAACACCGGCTACGCGCAGCGCACCTTCAACCTGGGCGCGTACGCCGGCCAGACCGTGCAGATCAAGTTCACCGGCGTGGAGGACTCGTCCCTGCAGACCTCGTTCGTCATCGACGACACGGCGTTGAACGTCTCCTGAGCCAACCTTCCCACCGGCGTCCGGCGGTCACCCTCAAGGTGGCCGCCGGACGTCGTGGTGGCCTCAGACCGCGAAGGTGCCGGGCCGCTCGTGCGCCGGCTCGGGCGGGGTCGCCTTCCACGCGCCGGTCTTCTGCGCGGCCAGGCGGCTCAGGTAGGCGGGGTTGAGGATGACGTAGCGGCGCCACAGCCGCTTCGGCTCCAGGCCGAGCCGCCAGAGCCACTCCAGGCCGGCCCGCTGCATCCACGGCGGCGGGTTGCGCAGCAGCCCCGCGTGGTAGTCGAAGGCGGCCCCGACGGCCATCAGCGGCATGTCCAGCAGCGGCCGCATGGCGTACGCGAAGACCTCCTGGCGGGGGCAGCCCAGGCCGACCAGGACGAGCCGGGCGCCGCTGGCCCTGATCCGCTCGGCGATGTCGACGTCCTCGCCGGGCTGCACGTCACGGAACTTGGACGGCTCCACACCGGCGATCTTGAGGGCCGGGAACATCCGCTCCAGCGCCGGGACCAGCCGGGCGAGGGTCTCCTCGGTGGAGCCGTAGAGGTAGACCGGCAGCCCCTCCTCGGCGAAGCGGCGCAGCACGTGCAGGGTCAGGGTCGGCCCGTAGACCCGGTCGGCCAGGCCGGCGTGGTGCAGGAGGTTCATCGCCCAGCGGACCGGCTGGCCGTCCGGCGTGACCACGTCGAAGGAGTTGAGCCGGGCGTTGTGCGCCGGGTCCAGGACGCCGGTCATCACGCCGTGCACGGCCAGCGCGGTGAGCGCCAGCGGGCGGCGCTCCCGGGCGGCGGCCACCACCTGCTCGGTCGCGGTCGCGTAGTCGGTCGCGTCGACGAGTACGCCGAGGACGTTGCGCTTGCTGGCGGCGGTCATGCGCCGGGCACCCACTTGTCCACGTTGGCCTCGTAGATCTCCCGCAGGATCATCGGCACGTCGTAGGTGATCTTCCAGTCCGGGTAGTGCTCCTCGAACCGGGCCATGCTGCTGACGTACCACTGGTGGTCGCCGGTGCGGGCCTGCTCGACGTAGTTGACCTTCGCCTCGCGGCCGGTGATCTCCTCGGCGACAGCGAACGCCTCGATGTGCGAGGTGTTGGAGTGCCGGCCGCCGCCGAGGTTGTAGACCTCGGCCGAGCGGGGCGCCCGGAAGAACGCCTCGAACGCGGTCAGCACGTCGCGGGAGTGGATGGCGTCGCGGACCATCTTGCCCTTGTAGCCGAAGAGGTTGTACGTCCGGCCCTCCATCACGCACCGCATCAGGTACGCCAGGAAGCCGTGCAGCTCGGCGGCCGAGTGCGCCGGGCCGGTCAGCGTGCCGCCCCGGAAGCAGGCGGTCCGCATGTCGAAGTAGCGGCCGTACTCCTGCACCATCACGTCGGCGGCGACCTTCGAGGCGCCGAAGACCGAGTGCAGCGAGGCGTCGATCGACATCTCCTCGGTGATGCCACCGAAGAACGGGTGGTCCGCCGGCAGCTCGTACCGGGTCTCCAGCTCCACCAGCGGGAGGCTGTTCGGCCGGTCGCCGTAGACCTTGTTGGTGGAGCAGTGGATGAACGGTGCCTCGACGGCGTGCCGCCGGGTCAGTTCCAGCACGTTGAGCGTGCCGCCGGCGTTCACGTCGAAGTCGGTGAACGGCTCCTTGGCCGCCCAGTCGTGGCTGGGCTGGGCCGCGCTGTGGATCACCACGGCGATGTCCGAGCCGTACTTCTTGAAGACCTGCTCCAGGCCGTCCCGGTCGCGGATGTCGACCGAGAAGTGGGTGTACGCACTGCCCAGGTCGGCGGCGAGCCGGTCCAGGCTCCACGCGGTCGAACCGTCCGCGCCGAAGAAGTACCGGCGCATGTCGTTGTCGATGCCGACCACGTCGAGGCCCAGCCCGGCGAAGTGCCGGGCCGCCTCGGAACCGATCAGACCGCCCGATCCGGTCACCAACGCGACAGTCACACGCCACTCCTGAGGCCATCGGGGGCAGGGAACGTTCGGAGCATAGCGTGACATCAGGCACGCCCCGATATGCGACGAGGGCCCCGCATCAGCTGCGGAGCCCTCGTCACTCTGGTGGGGATGGGGGGAGTTGAACCCCCACGTCCTTTCGGACACACGGACCTGAACCGTGCGCGTCTGCCATTCCGCCACATCCCCGTGGCTTTACCTGGAGAACTGTAACCCGCCCGGCACCGCCGATTCCGGCGGGGTGGCCCGGACATATTACGCTGTCCCAGGTCGCGCCACGATCGGTCACCGTTCGTGGCGGTCGAAAGAGTAGCACGAGGAGACCGGCCCTACCGAACGGGCCGGCGGCGGGCGGCCGAGCGGCGTGTGAGCTGCGAGGGCGGCGGCCGGATAGCATCATGTCCTCGGGACCCGAGGAGGAGCCGGTGAGCGTGCTGCAACGCTTCGAGAAGCGTCTGGAAGGCCTGGTTGAGGGGGCCTTCGCCAAGGTCTTCAAAGGGGTGGTCCACCCCGTGGAGATCCTCAACGCCATGCAGCGGGAGGCCGAGGCGCACAAGGCCATCCTGGCCGGTGGGCGCACGTTGGTGCCCAACCGCTACGTGATCGATCTCTCGCCGTACGACCACAGTCGGCTGGCGCCGTACGCCGCCGCGCTGGCCCAGGAGCTGGCCCAGTCGCAGGCGGAGTTCATCGGCGAGCAGGCCTGGACGGTCTACGGCGACGTGATCGTCGAGATCGAGCGCGGCGAAGGGCTGGACACCGGGATGTTCCGGGTCACCGCCGAGGTCTACACCGGCGGCGAGGTCGCTCCGGTCTCCGCGCCGGGCGGGTACGACGCGGGCCCGCCGGCATACCCGGCCTACGACCAGGGTGGCGGCTACGGCCCCCCGCCCGGCCACGGTGGCGCGCGCAACGTCCGGCTGGTCTCCGGTGACGGCCGCACCTACCCGCTGCAGATGGGCTCGACCGTCATCGGCCGGGGCGACCAGGCCAACCTGCGCCTGCCCGACGTCGGCATCTCGCGCCGACACGCCCGGCTGGACTTCGACGGCGGCCAGGTCGTGCTGACCGATCTGGGTTCCACCAACGGCACGATGGTCAACGGCCAGCGCGTGTCGGCCGTCGCCCTCAACCCCGGCGACATGATCCAGCTCGGCACGACGACGCTGACCTTCCGCGTGGACGGCTGACCCGCCTTGCCGGAACTCGTCATCACCGTCGCCCGGTTCGGGTTCCTCATCCTGCTGTGGATCTTCGTGTTCACGGTGGTCGGCGTCATCCGTCGGGACCTCTTCGCCGGTGCCCGGTCGAGTCGGCTGGTGGCGGCGCCCCGAGCCGTCGGCGCGTCGACCGGCCAGCCGGCCGCCAAGCAGGCCAAGGTGAAGCGGGGTCGCGCCGCCCACCAGCTGGTGGTCACCGCGGGCCAGCTCGCCGGCACCCGGATCACGCTGGGCGAAGCGCAGATCACGATCGGTCGGGCCGAGGACTCCACCCTGGTCATCACCGACGACTACGCCTCCGCCCGGCACGCCCGGCTGGTGCCCCGTGAGGGGCAGTGGTTCGTCGAGGATCTCGGCTCGACTAACGGCACCTACCTGGATCGCGCTAAGGTCACCGGACCAACCCCCGTCCCCCTCGGCGTGCCGATCCGGATCGGCCGCACTTCTCTCGAATTACGGCCATGACTCTGACCCTGCGCTATGCGGCCCACAGTGACCGCGGTCTGATCCGAGACGGTAACCAGGACTCCGTCTACGCCGGACCGCGGCTTCTCGCCGTCGCCGACGGCATGGGCGGCATGGCCGCCGGTGACGTCGCCAGCAACATCGTCATCGGTGCCATGGCGCCGCTCGACGAGGACGTCCCGGGTGACGCCCTCGTCGACGCGTTGCGCTCGGCCGTCGGCACCGCCAACCAACAACTCCGCGACACCGTGGACGCCAACCCGCAGCTGGAGGGGATGGGCACCACGCTCACCGCGACCCTCTTCTCCGGCAGCAAGCTGGGCATGGTCCACATCGGTGACTCGCGGGCCTACCTGCTGCGCAACGGTGAGTTCGCGCAGATCACCAAGGACGACACCTACGTCCAGATGCTGGTCGACGAGGGCCGGATCAGCGCCGAGGAGGCGAGCAGCCACCCACAGCGGTCGCTGCTCACCCGCGCGCTCGACGGCCGGGACATCGACCCGGAATACAGCGTCCGCCAGGTGCTGCCGGGCGACCGCTACCTGATCTGCAGCGACGGGCTCTCCGGGGTGGTCAGCGCCGACACCATCGGCGAGACCCTGCGGGAATACCCCGACCCGCAGCAGTGCGTCGAGCGGCTGGTGCAGCTGGCCCTGCGCGGCGGCGGCCCGGACAACATCACCGTGATCATCGCCGACGCCACCGACCAGGACATCGTCGAGGCCAGCCCCATCGTCGGCGGCGCCGCCGCCCGCGACCGCGGCATGGCCACCTCGGCGGACGTCTCCACCCCGGCCGCCCGCGCCTCGGCGCTCTCCGCGCCCCGGCCGCCCGCGCCCGAGGAGCCGAACGCCGGCCGGGACGACGAACCCGACCGGCCCCGGCACCGCCCGGTCCGTACCGCCGCCATGCTGCTCGCCCTGCTGGTCATCCTCGGTGGTGGGCTCTTCGCCGGGTGGAGCTACACCCAGCGGCAGTACTACGTCGGGGCGACCGAGGACGGCCAGCTCGCCGTCTTCCGGGGGGTGCCCGGTCAGATCGCCGGCCTCGACCTGTCGCGGGTGCACTCCACCAGCGGCGCCCAGCTGGACGACCTCACCCTCGCCGCCCAGGAGCAGGTCAAGCAGGGCATTCAGGCCAAGAGCGAGCCGGACGCGCAGCGCCGGCTGGCCGACCTGACCAACGACGACCCGGCCAACCCCAACCTGAAGCCGGTCTGCCCGCCCAGCCCGACCGCGGCGGCGACCACCCCGGCGGCCACCGTGACGCCGGTGGCGCCCGCCCCGACCGTGAGCGGTCGCCCGGTGGGCACCCCGACGCCGCCGGCCCGGCCGGCCGGCACGCCGACCCCGGTCGCCACCACCACGCCCGACGCCCTGCCGTCCGACACGGCCCCGCCGGCCGGCGACCCGGCCGGCTGCCGGTCGCCCGAGTGAGCGCCGGCCCGACCCCGAGGACCGATCCGTGACCGCAGCGGCCACACCGGCACCCTCGCCCGCCACGACGGGCGAGCAGCCCGGCGTACGCCTGGCCCGGTCCCGACGCAACTCCGAGCTCTCCCTGCTCCTCCTGGCCATGGTGCTGGTGGCCGCGTACGGCGCGACGGTCGAGGCGAACGTGCTCGACACCGTCAGCCCGGACTTCTGGGTGCCGGCCGCGGCCCTGGGGCTCGTCTTCCTCGGGCTGCACCTGGTGATCCGGTGGCTGGCGCCGTTCGCCGACCCGGCGCTGCTGCCCGCGGTGGCCCTGCTCAACGGCATCGGGGTCGGCTTCCTGCGCAGGTACGACCTGGCCCGGGCCACCCCCGCCGAGCGGGAGGACCTGGCCATCTTCGCCGGCACCGGTGGCCGGCAGCTCGCCTGGACGCTCGGCGCGGTGCTCCTCGCCGCCGGGCTGCTGGCGCTGATGCGGGACCACCGCTCGCTCTCCCGGTACGCGTACACCCTGGGGCTGGCCGGCATCGTGCTGGTGATGATCCCGGCGGTGCTGCCCGGCCGTTTCTCCGAGATCAACGGCGCGAAGCTGTGGATCCGGATCGGCGGCTTCACCATCCAGCCGGGTGAGTTCGCCAAGCTGGCCCTGCTGGCCTTCTTCGCCTACTACCTGGTCCGCAAGCGGGAGGTGCTCTCCCTGGCCAGCCGCCGGGTGCTGGGCATCGACTTCCCGCGCGGCCGGGACCTCGGCCCGGTCCTGGTGGTCTGGCTGATCAGCCTCCTGGTGCTGGTCTTCGAGAAGGACCTGGGCACCTCGCTGCTCTACTTCGGCATGTTCGTGGTGACGCTCTACATCGCCACCGAACGGGTCAGCTGGCTGCTGATCGGTCTGACGCTGTTCTTCGGCGGCGCCTACCTGGCGTACGTGCTGGGCGCCTCGGTCGGGGGGCCGTTCGCCAACTTCTACGACCGCGCGCAGATCTGGCTGGACCCGTTCGCCGAGCCGTACGACCGCGGCTACCAGCTGGTGCAGGGGCTGCTCACGCTCGGCACCGGCGGTCTGTTCGGGGCCGGCCCGGGCGGCGGCCAGCCCACCCTGCTGCCCGAGGTGCAGACCGACTTCATCTTCGCCGGCATCGGTGAGGAGATCGGCCTGCTCGGCCTCTCCGCGCTGCTGGTGACGTACCTGCTCATCGTGGAGCGCGGCCTGCGCGCGGCCCTGGAGGTGCGGGACTCCTTCGGCAAGCTGCTCGCCGGTGGCCTGGCCTTCACCCTGGGTCTCCAGGTCTTCGTGATCATCGGCGGGATCAGCAAGCTCATCCCGCTGACCGGTCAGACCACTCCCTTCCTCTCCGCCGGCGGCTCGTCGCTGATGGCGAACTGGCTGCTCATCGCGGTGCTGCTGCGGGTCTCCGACGGCGCCCGCCGGCCGGTGGCCGCGGGCGGCGTGGCTTCCCGGCCGTCCGGTACGCCACCGGAGCAGCTGCACGGTGCACCCACGGAGGTGATCCGCCCGTGAACGCGCCCCTGCGCCGCGTCGGCGTCGTCGTGATGGTCCTGTTCGGGCTCCTCTTCGCGAACCTGAACTGGATCCAGTTCTACAAGGCCGACGAATACCGCAACAGCGACTACAACGGTCGGGTCCAGGTCGCCGAGTACGACCGCAAGCGCGGCAACATCGAGGCCGGCGGCACCGCCTTCGCGGTCAGCAAGGAGACCGGCGGCAAGTTGAAGTTCGTCCGCACCTACCCGGGTGGCGAGAAGTACGCCCACGTGCTCGGCTACAAGCCGGTCAACCTCGGTGACACCGGCATCGAGCGGGTCGAGAACGACTTCCTCGCCGGCACCAGCGACCAGCTGATCGTCAACCGGGTCAAGGACATGTTCACCGGCGACGAGACCGGCGGCGGCAACGTCCTGCTGACCCTGTCGAAGCGGGCGCAGGACGTGGCGTACAACCAGCTCCGGGGCAACGAGGTGGGCGCCAAGCGCGGCGCGGCGATCGCGCTGGACCCGCGTACCGGCGCGGTGCAGGCGCTGGTCTCCATGCCGAGCTTCGACCCGAACCCGCTGGCCAGCCACGACACCGCCGCCGCCTCGGCGGCGTACAACAGCTACGAGAAGGACCCGCAGCGGCCGCTGACCAACCGCGCGTTGGCCGAGACCCTCCCACCGGGTTCGACCTTCAAGGTGATCGTCGCCGCCGCGGCGCTGGAGAGCGGCGTCACCAAGGAGACGAAGATCCCGGCCGGCAGGCTCTGGACCCCGCCGACCTCGGGCACCCCGATCAAGAACGCCGCCCCGTCGA
This sequence comes from Micromonospora siamensis, assembly GCF_900090305.1. Lineage (NCBI taxonomy): Bacteria > Bacillati > Actinomycetota > Actinomycetes > Micromonosporales > Micromonosporaceae > Micromonospora > Micromonospora siamensis. Next base: position 699,513 of record NZ_LT607751.1, read on the forward strand.
TCTGCCCCGAGTCGCAGGTCACCCTGAAGATGGCGGTCCAGGAGTCGTGCAACACCGGCTTCGCCCAGCTCGGCGTGAAGCTCGGCGCGGACAAGATCAAGGAGAAGGCCCGCCAGTTCGGGTTCGAGCAGGAGGACCTGTCCGTCGGCCAGCTCGGTGACGGGGGCCTGGCCGTGGCGGCCAGCCGGACCGGCAGCATCTCCAACGGCAGCGGGGGCACCGACCCGGCCGCGCTGGCCCAGTCCTCGATCGGCCAGCGGGACGTCCGGATGACCCCGCTCCAGGGCGCGATGATCGCCGCCGCGGTGGCCAACGACGGCAGCCAGATGCGCCCCTACCTGGTCAAGCAGCTGCTCGCGCCGGACCGCACCACCAGCTACTACACCGCCAAGCCCGGCGAGCTGCGCCGCCCGGTCAGCTCCCAGGTCGCCGGCGACCTCCAGGAGATGATGGAGAGCGTGGTGACCGGCGGCACCGGCCGCAAGGCCGCGATCGACGGCTACACCGTCGGCGGCAAGACCGGCACCGCCCAGTCCGGCCCGAACGACCCCGACCACGGCTGGTTCATCGGCTTCGCGATCGACGACAAGGGCACCCCGGTCTCCGCGGTCTGCGTGATGCTGGAGAACGCCGGCAAGGGCGGCAGCTCCGAGGCGGCCCGGATCGGCGGCCAGATCATGAAGGCGGCCATCGCCGACGGGGGCCGCTGACATGCTCAGCCCCGGCGTGCAGCTCGGCAACCGCTACCGCCTCGACGAGCGGATCGCCAGCGGTGGGATGGGCGACGTCTGGCGCGGCACCGACCAGGTGCTCGGCCGTACGGTGGCGGTGAAGACGCTGCTGCCGGCCCTGCTCGACGAGCCGGGCTTCGCCGAGCGGTTCCGTGGCGAGGCGCGCACCATGGCCACCGTCAACCACCCCGGCGTCGTGGACATCTACGACTTCGGCAGCGACCAGCAGATGGCCTTCCTCGTGATGGAGTACATCGAGGGCGACGCGCTCTCGGCGACCCTGAGCCGGGTCGGTCGGCTCACCCCGGCCCGGACCATGGCGCTGGTCGCGCAGGCGGCCGAGGCGCTGCACGCGGCGCACGTCAAGGGCATCGTGCACCGGGACGTGAAGCCGGGCAACCTGCTGGTCCGGCCGAACGGCACGCTGGTGCTGACCGACTTCGGCATCGCCCGGTCCGACCTGGTCGGTCAGTTGACCGCCGCGGGCTCGGTGCTCGGCACGGCGTCGTACATCTCCCCCGAGCAGGCCACCGGCGCGGTGGCCACGCCCGCCTCCGACGTCTACGCCCTCGGCGTGGTCGCCTACCAGTGCCTGGCCGGCCGGCGCCCGTTCGAGGGTGACAACCCGCTGGAGATCGCCATGCGGCACGTCCGGGACGCCCCCCGGCCGCTGCCCGCCGACATCCCGCCGCCGGTCCGGTCGATCGTCGAGCGGGCCCTGGCCAAGGACCCGGCGGCCCGGTGGCCGAGCGCCGCCGCGCTGGCCGGGGTCGCCCGCCAGACCAAGCTCTCCCTCGCCCAGCAGGGACGGACCGGCGGCACCGCCCGGCCGATCTCCGCCGCCCCGGCTTCACCGGCCGCGCCGCAGGCCCGCGCGCAGGTCTCGCCGGCCGCGCCGCAGGCCCGCGCCCAGGTGCCGCCGCCCCGGCAACAGCCCCGACCGGCCGGTGCCGCGCAGGTGCAGCACCGCCCGCCGGTGGCGGCGTCGGCCCCGCATCCACCGCCCGCGCAGCCGCGTCCGCCGATGTCGGCGCCGCCCGCGCCACCCCGTCCGCCGATGTCGGCGCCGGCTGCCCCGCCCCGTCCGCCGGTGGGGGCGCAGCCGGGCTATCCGCGGGGCGCGGCGAGCGTGCCGCAGCCGCCGGCTCCGCACCAGCAGAATCGCGCCCTCGGGTACGCCCAGCCCGTGCCGGCCGCGCCGGCACCGCGTCGTTCCAGTTCGGCGCGAGTGGTCCTGGTGGTCCTGCTGGCCGCGCTGGTCCTGCTCTGCTCCGGCGTGGTTTCCTACATGCGCAAGAGCGCGCTGCCCGGTTCGTCCGGTCCGGCCATTCGGCCGGCAGTGATGTCCGGCGCGCTGAACCAGGACGGGAGCGACGATCCGGGTCGGACGTCGTACCGTCGGGTGGAACGGTTCCAGCCGAGTGGCGGCGAGACGACGAGCGAAGGACGACAGACGCGATGACAGCGCAGGCCCGCCTGCTCGGTGGCCGGTACCAGGTCGGCGAGCTGCTCGGCTACGGCGGCATGGCGGAGGTCCACCGCGGTCGTGACCTCCGGCTCGGCCGGGACGTCGCGATCAAGATGCTCCGCGCCGATTTGGCCCGGGACGCCACCTTCCAGATGCGGTTCCGCCGTGAGGCGCAGAACGCCGCGTCGCTGAACCACCCGGCCATCGTCGCGGTGTACGACACCGGCGAGGAGACCGGGCCGACCGGCGAGACGCTGCCGTTCATCGTGATGGAGTTCGTCAACGGGCGCACCCTCAAGGAGGTCCTCGGCGTCGAGGGGCGGCTCCAGCCGCGCCGGGCGCTGGAGATCTGCGCCGACATGTGCGCGGCGCTGGAGTTCAGCCACCGGCACGGGATCATCCACCGGGACGTCAAGCCCGGCAACGTGATGCTCACCCAGACCGGCCAGGTCAAGGTGATGGACTTCGGCATCGCCCGGGCACTGGCCAGCGGCGCCACCACGATGACCCAGACCAGCGCGGTCATCGGCACCGCGCAATATCTCTCGCCGGAGCAGGCGCGCGGCGAGGCGGTCGACGCCCGCTCCGACGTGTACGCGGCCGGCTGCGTGCTGTTCGAGCTGCTCTGCGCGCACCCGCCGTTCGTCGGGGACAGCCCGGTCAGCGTGGCGTACCAGCACGTGCGGGAGGCGCCGCCGACGCCGAGCGACATCAACCCGGACGTCAACCCGGCGGTCGACGCGATCGTGCTCAAGGCGCTGTCGAAGAACCCGCTGAACCGCTACCAGAGCGCCGGCGAGATGAGGGCGGACCTGCTCCGTGCCGCCGCCGGCCGCCCCGTGATGGCCACTCCGGTGATGTCACACGAGGAGGCCACCCAGCTGGCCCCGGCCGCCACGACGGCCGCGTACCCGGCCGCGGCCGGTGCGCCGACCCGGCAGCAGGTTCCCGCCCGGGTGGGCGACCCACGGCAGCGCAAGGCGTCGTCGTGGGTGATGGCCGTCCTCGCGGCGGTGGTCGTCCTCTCGTTGATCGCGCTGGGCGCCGCCTGGCTCAACGGCCGGAACAAGGACGACGGCGCCGAGCAGCCGAAGCTGGTGGCGGTGCCGAGCGTGGTTGACCAGCCGCAGGACGCGGCGATCGCCCAGATCCGAGGGGCAGGACTGACCCCGAAGGTGGCCGAGGATCTCAGGTACGGCACCTGCGAGAAGGGCACCGTGGTCAGCCAGGCCCCGACCGGTGGCCAGCTCGAGCCGAACCAGGAGGTCACCCTCACGATCTGCGGCGGCATCGCCCAGGTCGAGGTTCCGGACCTTAAGGGCTTCACCTACGAAGCGGCCGTGAAGCAGCTCAAGGACTCGAAGCTCAAGCCGGAGAAGCAGGAGGTCAACTCCGGCGAGCGGGAGGGCACTGTCATCGACGTGAGCCCGAAGCCAGGCACCCAGGTGGGCGAGGGAGCCACGGTGACCCTCCAGGTCTCCAAGGGCAACGTCAACAAGGTCCCGAACGTGGTCGGCCTCGACCAGGACGAGGCGGAGCGGACGCTCAAGAACGCAGGCTTCGAGCCCGAGGTGGAGTTGGGCGCGGACGTCCCGGCGGACCAGGCCGGCAAGGTGACCGCGCAGACCCCCGAGGGGAACACCCGCAAGCCGGAGGGCACCAAGGTGGTCATCACCGTCTCTCAGCCGGAGCCGACCACCGAGCCCACCCCGACGGACCAGCCCACCGCCTCGCCGGAGCCCACCCCGTCGGCGACGGCGACCGGTGGCGGGGGCGGCTTCCCGTTCCCCACCCCGCCCCCGCAGTAGCACCCGGACACACGGACGGGCCCGGCGATCGACTGATCGCCGGGCCCGTCGCACATCACGGTGGCGCAGGGGCGCCGCAGCAGGGCCGAGGCCCGGCAGGGTGACCGTCAGGTGGTGGCGAAGGCTGAGCGGCGTCGGGCGTCCACCTCGGCGGCCAGCGCTGGCACCCGCTCCAGCGCCTCCGGGTGGCCGCAGGTGGCCAGCCAGTTCGCCAGCATCAGGTGCCCGCCCTCGGTGAGCACCGACTCGGGGTGGAACTGCACGCCCTCGATCGCCAGGGTGCGGTGCCGCATCGCCATCACCACGCCGGACTCGGTCCAGCCGGTGACCTCGATCTCGGCCGGCAGCGTCTCGCGGAGCACGGCCAGCGAGTGGTAGCGGGTGGCCGTGAACGGGTCGGGCAGGCCGGCGAGCACCCCCGCCGACTCGTGCCGCACCTGCGAGGTCTTGCCGTGCAGCAGCTCGGGGGCCCGGGTAACGGTGGCCCCGAACGCCTCGCCGATCGCCTGGTGGCCGAGGCAGACGCCGAAGATCGGCAGCTGGCCGGCGTACTCCCGGATGACGTCGAGGCAGATGCCGGCGCGGTCGGGGCTGCCCGGACCGGGCGAGAGCAGGATGCCGGCCGCGTCGACCCGGCCCACCTCGGCCACGTCGATCTCGTCGTTGCGGCGGACCTCGCACTCGACGCCGAGCTGGCCCAGGTATTGCACGATGTTGTAGACGAACGAATCGTAGTTGTCGATCACCAGGACGCGCATCGGGTCACTTCTTCGGAGAGGGCGGAGGGGTGTTGTTCTGCTCGGTGTCGTACGGCAGGTCGTGCTCGTCACCCGGCGCGTCGGGCCCGGTCACTCCGCCGTCCCCGCCCGGCGTGCCGGAGTCCTGGGTGACCTGGACGTCGTCGAAGGGCAGCAGCGGCTCGGCCCACGGAAAGACCACGAACCAGAGCAGCGCCACCGCGGCGGCGGTGATCAGCACCGAGCCGGCGAGCTTGCCGGCCAGGCCGAAGGGAAGCTTGCGCCAGATCCAGGCGTACATCGTCAGCCCCCCAGCTCCGGCGGTCGACCGGCGGACTTCGCCAGGTCGTGGTCCAGCTTCGCGTGGACGATCAACCGCTGATAGTTGTCGAACTTGGGGTTGCAGGTGGTCAGGGTGAGCAGCTTGTCCTTCGGCCTGGCACCCGGCTCCATCGGCACCGGCGCCACCACCTCCACCTGGTCCGGCCGGACGATGCGAGTCTTGTAGACCTTGTAGACGTACCAGGTGTCCTTGCCCTCGACGACGATGTCGTCGCCCGGGTCCAGCTCGTCGATCCGCCAGAAGGTGGCCCGGTTGCGGTGTCCGGCGACGGAAAAGTTGCCCAACTCGCCCGGCATCGCGCTCTTCGGGTAGTGGCCCGGGGCGTACCGGATGTCGGACTGCTCGACGCCCTCCACCACGACCCAGTTCTTGTCGAGCTTCGGGATGTAGAGGCCGGCGATCGGCTTGCCCTCCACGGCGGGCTTCGGCTTCGGCTTCGGCCCGCCGGTCGGGGCGACCGTCGGGTCACCGCTGGGCCCCCACGCCTGGGCGAGCTGGCTGCTCAGATCCTCCTGGTGGGCGTTGACGATGACCGACTTGCCCCAGATCTCGTAGCCGGCGAAGAGGAGGACCACCAGGCCGAAGGTGATCAGCACCTCGCCGGTGAGCCGGATGCCGGTGCGGACCCGGGACCAGACGGAGGGCCTGGTCAGCTCGGAGTAGACGCTCTTGTAGCCGGCGTCGGTCTGGTGGGCGCGGAGCCTGACCACCTTCTCGCCGCGGCGCGGGCGGGGTGGTTCGGCGGGCGGGGTGCCGTCGGAGGGCTCGTCGAGGACCGGCGGACGGGGTACGGCTCCCATCAGCGCGGTGGAGTCCAGCCCCGGCGCGGGGGTGGCCGGCCGCCCGGTGACCGCCGGGATGATCGCCGTCGCGCCCGGGTCGGCGCCACCGCCGGCCGCAGCACCGGGTCGTCCGTCGTCCGCCGAGCGGGGCGGCACGCCGGCCCCCCGGGCGTCGGATGACGGGTGCCCGGGCATCCCGGCGCTCCGGAGGTCGGTCGGGTGGCCGGATGCCCCGGCGCCTCGGCTGTCGGTCGGGTGGTCCGGTGCGGTGCCCCGGGTGTCGGTCGGGTGGCCCGGTGCCCCGGCCCCACGGGTGTGGGTCTGGTGGGGCGGTGCCCCGGCCCCCCGGGTGTCGACCGGTTGGGGCGGTGCCGCGTCGTGCCGGCCCTCGCCCGGCTGTCGACGGGAGTCGACCTTGGGGATGAACGCCGTCGGCGCGTCACCGGTCGGCGCGGCCGGGCCGGCGGCGGCCCGCTCCCACTGACCGTCGGCACTCGGCACCCCCGGCGCCGGCCGGACGCCGTCGGTGGGGGTGGGCGACGCGTACCGAGGGGAGTCGTGCGGGGCGTGCTCCGGGTGCGGGTCGCGTTCCCCCGGCCAGCTCGGCGGGGCGGAGCGCCCGGACGGTGCGGTGGCAGCTCCCGGCGGCGGGCCCTGCGAGGGCTGAGGGACCGGGGCCGGCCGACCTGCACCGGGCGGCGGGCCGGGACGGACGGCTGGGGTCGGGCCGGGGCCAGCCGCGGGCGGCGAGCCGGGACGAACGGCTGGTGCCGGGCCGGGCCCAGCGCCGGGACGGAGGGTGGCTGCCGGGCCGGAGCGGGCGGCGGAGGTCGGACCGGTGATCGGGTCACGGTCGCCGGCCGGGGCCAGCGGGCGGGGGGTGAGCGGCCGGTCGGGCCAGGGCAGCTCCACGGCGGGTGGCTGCCCGCCGGTCGGCTGGGGCGCGGTGGGCGCGGGGCGCTCGACCCGGGGGATGAAGGCGGTGGGTTCCTCGCCCGGGTTGCGGTGCCGCCCGTCCCGCCGCTCGTCGGGCCCGTCGTTCACCGGGGCACCTTGGCGGAGCGGAGCGCGGTGGAGTCCTCGAACGCGGGCACGGTGACGGTGGAGACCCGCTCCTGGTAGCCCAGCTGGTAGGCCTCAACCGCGTCCATGAACCACCGAACTCCCTTGGAGCTGGCGAGCGCCCGTTGAAGTGCGGCGGGATCGCCGATTGCTACGATCTTGAATGGTGGGGAATACACCCGTCCGTGCAGGAGCAGGGTGTTTCCGACGCAGCGTACCGCGCTGGTGCTGAGCACGCGGACGTTCATGATTGACATGGCCTCCGCGCCGCCCGCCCAGAGCGCGTTCACCACTGCCTGGACGTCGCCCTGATGGACCACCAGGTCGTCGTTGGTGGCACCTTTGGGCAATTTCTGGCCGGTGGGTGCGTCGTCGAGTTCGACGGTGATGCCGGTGCCGGTGAGCGCGGTGAAGCCGGCCGCCTCCTCGCTCGCCCGGGCCCGTTCCTGCTGGGCCTTGATCGGGCCGTTCGTGTCGGCCAGCGCGGTGGTCTCGTCCTCGACCTCGGCCCGCAGCCGTGCGGCCCGCTGCTCGTTCGCCTCTACCTGGGTACGGCGCTCCTCGATCAGCTGGTTGAGCTCGGGTCGCCGGTCCTCGCGCAGTGCGGTGCCGCCCGCCGCGGTGGCGGTCGTGGTGAAGAGGAGCCCGGCCGCGGCGGCGATCAGCGGTACGCCGATCGACCAGCCGGGTCGCCGCTGGCCGCGCCGCCGGGGCAGCAGGCCGGCGACCGCGCGCCGGATGACCTTCTGCCAGGAGGCGGCGCCGGATGTGTACTCCACCGGGGCGTTCCTTCCGCGTCGTCTGGTGTCGGCCCGCTGTGCTGCGAACCGGTGCGCCAGCCCGCGATAGTTCCGCCCTTTTCGGTCACTCCGTGCACCGGCCTGACCCCATTCGTGGCCTGAGCGGGCCTTCGGGACTACGCTAGCTGTCGAACATTATTGGCCATGGACCGTCGCCCCCGCGCCCGGTTGTCAGGCCGGACGAGGTCGTCACCCCCTCTGGAGAGCGTCGTGCCCAAGTCTCAGGTCCGCAAGAAGAAGGTGTACACCCCGCCGACGGACGTACGTCCGACGGCGACGGCGGCGACGCGCAAGCCTAGCCCGGTCTGGCTGCCCGTCACGGCGGTGGCGCTGATCGTCGCCGGCATCGGCTGGCTGGTCGTGTACTACCTCTCCGAGCAGGCGTACCCGGTCGCCTCCTGGGGCTACTGGAACCTGGCGGTCGGCTTCGGCGCCATGGTCGCCTCGCTGATCCTGCTCTCCCGCTGGCGCTGACCCGCTGACGGGCCGTTCCCGGCCCGCGCGGCACGCCCGCCCGCGCCACCGGCCCGGTCCCCGTCTCCCGGGGGCCGGGCCGTAGCCGTGCCTCCCGGGCGACGGCGACGTGTCGTGGTGGACGAGGTCACGCCACGACGCCCCTGTCAGGCGCGGCGCCGCTTCGCCGCCTAAGGTGTCCGCAGGGCGGCGTGGCCGGTGCGAGATGACTCACGTTACTGCTGGGTAACCTTGCGCGTAGGCTGCACTGCATGACCGAGCGGAGCGAGGTCATCGGCCGGTCGGGTCGGGGTGGCGGTGACGGCGGAGCGCCGGACGCCCCCTGACGTCGCACCCGGTCGCCGAGCCGCTCGACCAGGCAGCAGACCGGGAGGCCAACTCGATGGGCAGCGTCCAGATCGTCACCACGATCCTCGCGGCCGCCATCACCGCCGTGGCGGTGTGGTTGGCGGTACGAGCCGTCATGAAGATGACGGCCGTCATCCGGCTCGGGCAGCCGGCGCCGGAGCGGTTCGGCGACAAGGGCACCCGCACGAAGACCATGCTGGTCGAGACCGCCGGTCACACCCGCATGCTGAAGTGGAGCGTGGTCGGGGCGGCGCACTGGACCGTGATGGTCGGCTTCATCGTGCTGTCCCTGCTGGTTCTCGAGGCGTACTTCGAGGTCGTCACCCCGAGCGGTGGGCTGCCGGTCGTCGGGCACTGGACGATCTTCGGCTTGGTCACCGAGTGGATCGGGATCCTCGGCCTGATCGGCATCGTGGTGCTGATGGCCATCCGGCTGCGCAACCGGCCCACCCGTCCCGGCGGGCGTTCCCGGTTCACCGGCTCGACGATGTGGCAGGGCTACTTCGTCGAGTGGATCGTGCTGCTGGTCCTGATCTTCGGCTTCGTGATCCGGGGCTTCAAGGTCGCCACCGACCACTTCGAGTACCCGGCCTGGGCCACCCCGCTCAGCCACGCGGTCGGCGCGGTGCTGCCGGCCTGGCAGGACGGCGCGAGCATCGCCGCGCTCATCAAGATCATGATCTCGATGACCTGGCTCATCGTGATCTCGCTGAACGTCACCATGGGCGTCGCCTGGCACCGCTTCCTGGCCTTCCCCAACATCTTCTTCAAGCGCGACCCGGCCAAGCCGGCCGGCTCCGGCCTGGGCCCGCTGCGCCCGATGATGAGCGAGGGCAAGCCGCTCGACTTCGAGGAGGCCGACCCGGAGAAGGACCAGTTCGGCGTCGCCCAGGTCGAGCAGTTCAGCTGGAAGGGCCTGCTGGACTTCAGCACCTGCACCGAGTGCGGTCGCTGCCAGTCGCAGTGCCCGGCCTGGAACACCGGCAAGCCGCTGTCGCCCAAGCTGCTCGTGCTCAGCCTCCGCGACCACGCGTACGCCAAGGCGCCGTACCTGCTGGCCGGCGGCGGCAAGGACCTGACCGGCGAGGAGAAGGCCACCGAGGCGCAGCTCGCCCACCTGGACGTGCTGACCCTGGCCGAGTCGAACAAGCCGCTGATCGGCACCGCCGAGGAGGGCGGGATCATCGACCCCGACGTCCTCTGGTCCTGCACCACCTGCGGCGCCTGCGTCGAGCAGTGCCCGGTCGACATCGAGCACGTCGACCACATCGTCGACATGCGCCGCTACCAGGTGCTGATCGAGTCGAGCTTCCCCTCCGAGGCCGGCGTCATGCTGCGCAACCTGGAGAACAAGGGCAACCCGTGGGGCGCCCCGCAGAACACCCGCGAGGACTGGACCAAGGGCCTGGACTTCGAGGTGCCGCAGGTCGGCGAGGTCGAGGACTTCGAGTACCTCTTCTGGGTCGGCTGCGCCGGCGCGTTCGAGGACCGGGCGAAGAAGACCACCCGCGCGGTCGCCACGCTGCTCAACGAGGCCGGCGTCTCCTTCGCCATCCTCGGCGAGGGCGAGACCTGCTCCGGCGACCCGGCCCGCCGGATCGGCAACGAGTTCGTCTTCCAGATGCTCGCCCAGCAGAACGTCGAGACCCTGAACGAGGCGTTCGAGGGCCGGGAGAAGGCCAAGCGCAAGATCGTGGCCACCTGCCCGCACTGCTTCAACACCCTGGGCAACGAGTACGGCCAGCTCGGCGGCGAGTTCGAGGTGGTCCACCACACCCAGCTCCTGGCCCACCTGATCAGCACCGGCAAGCTCACCCCGGTCCAGCCGGTCGACGGCGGTGTGACCTACCACGACCCGTGCTACCTGGGCCGGCACAACCGGGTCTTCGCGGCCCCGCGTGAGGTTCTCGGGGACGCCATCAAGGGCGAGATCACCGAGATGCCGCGCAACAGCGAGCGCTCCTTCTGCTGCGGCGCCGGCGGTGCCCGGATGTGGATGGAGGAGAAGATCGGCAAGCGGATCAACGTGGACCGGGTCGAGGAGGCCATGTCCACGGGGGCGAAGACGGTCGCCGTCGGCTGCCCGTTCTGCTCGACGATGCTCAACGACGGGGTCAACGGCAAGGGCGCCGGCGAGCAGGTCGAGGTGGTGGACGTGGCAAGCGTGCTGCTCCGCTCGGTGAAGCCGGAGGGCGCCCCGGGCGACGAGAAGGAGACCGCGCCGGTCGCCGGCTGAGGTCGTACCCACGCTAATCGGAACTGACGACGGCGGCGGCACCCACGAGGTGCCGCCGCCGTCGGGCTTCCCGGCAGGGTCGTGCGAGAATCCCCGTCATCGACGGTCTGCTGCTCGGCGCGCTGTTGCCCCTGGTCGGCTTCGTGCTGCTGACCGCCGGCAACGCGTTCTTCGTCGCGGCCGAGTTCGCCCTGGTGACGGTGGACCGTGCGGAGATCGACAGGCGGGCGGGCGAGGGCGACGGCCGGGCCGCCACCGTACGCCGGGCGTTGCACCACCTCTCCTTCCAGCTCTCCGGCGCGCAGCTGGGCATCACCATCACCGCGCTGCTGACCGGTTACCTGGCCGAGCCGGCGCTGGCCCGGCTCTTCGGTCCGCTGCTGCGCCCGGTGGGCGGCGCCGAGCGGTTCACCCCGTTGCTGGCCCTGGCGCTGGCCACCCTGATCTCGATGCTCTTCGGTGAGCTGGTGCCGAAGAACGCGGCGTTGGCCCGGCCGATGCCGGCCGCACTGGCCACCGCCGGCCCGATGCACGCCTTCTCCCGGACCTTCGGCTGGCTGATCCGGGGCCTGAACGACTCGGCGAACCGGCTGGTCCGGCAGCTGGGCGTGGAGCCGCAGGAGGAGCTGGCGAGCGCCCGCTCGCCGGAGGAGTTGGGGCTGCTGGCGGCCATCTCGGCCCGGGCCGGGGCGCTGCCGCCGGACACCGCGATGCTGCTGCGCCGGACCATCCGCTTCGGCGACAAGCGGGCCGCGGAGGCGATGACCCCGCGGGTCGACGTGATCGCGCTGCGGGCCACCGCCACCGTGGCCGAGCTGCTCGACCTGTCGCAGGAGACCGGCCGGACCCGCTTCCCGGTGTACGAGGAGACCCTGGACCTGGTCACCGGGGTGGCCGGGGTGCCGGACGCGCTCGGCGTCCCACCGGCCCGGCGGGAGTCGACCACCGTGGCGGCGGTCGCCCGGGAACCGGTGTACGTGCCGGAGAGCCTGGACCTGGACGGGGTGCTGGCGGCGCTCAAGGCGGCCGGCGCCGACCTGGCGATCGTGGTCGACGAGTACGGCGGCACGGACGGCGTGGTGACCGTCGAGGACCTGGTGGAGGAGCTGGTCGGGGAGATCGCCGACGAGTTCGACCCGGCGGCGGTGGACGACGCGCACGCGGCGGAGCTGACCGTGCCGGGGGGCGAGCGGACGCTGCTGGTGGACGGGGTGCTGCGCTCCGACGAGCTGGCCGAGCAGACCGGCTTCCGGCTGCCCGAGGGCCCGTACGAGACCCTCGCCGGATGGCTGATGGCCCGGCTGGGTCACATCCCGATCGCCGGCGAGGCGGTGGAGGACGGCGGGTACGAGTTCACCGTCGTCGAGGTGGAGCGGCACCGGATCGAGCAGGTCCGGGTGGTCCGCCCGGAGGAGCCGGCCGACGATGAGTGAACTGCTGGTCACGGTCGTGCTGCTGCTCGGCAACGCCTTCTTCGTGGGCAGCGAGTTCGCGCTGATCGCCTCCCGCCGGACGGTGATCGAGCCGCTCGCCGCCACCTCGAAGCGGGCCCGGTGGGCGTTGTCGGCGATGAACCAGATCCCGCTGATGATCGCCGGCGCGCAGCTGGGCATCACCATCTGCTCGCTGGGCCTGGGCGCGATCGCGGAGCCGGCGCTGGCGCACCTGCTGGAGCCGGCGTTCACCCTGGTCCGGCTACCGGAGGGCGCGGTGCATCCGGTGGCCTTCCTGATCGCCCTGGGTGTGGTGGTCTTCCTGCACACCGTGGTCGGCGAGATGGTGCCGAAGAACATCACCCTGGCCGGGCCGGAGCCGTCGGCGCTCTGGCTGGGGCCGGCGATGCTGGCGTTCTGCCTGGCCACCAAGCCGTTGCTGCTGGCGATGAAGTGGGCGGCCCGGCGGGTGCTGCGGTTCTGGGGGATCGAGGCGACGGACGCGGTGAAGACGGTCTTCACCGCCGAGGAGTTGGCCGGGCTGGTGTCGCAGGCGCGTACCGAGGGGCTGCTGGACGCGGAGGAGCACGCCCGGATCACCGGTGCCCTCGCGCTGCACAGCCGGACGGCGGCGGACGCGTTGCAGCCCTGGTCGACGGTGACCACGGTGGCCGAGGACGTCTCGCCCGCGTCGCTGGAGGTGCTGGCCACCCGGACCGGCCGGTCCCGCTTCCCGGTGGTGCAGCGGGCCAGCCGCCGGGTGCTGGGGTTCGTGCACGTCAAGGACGTGCTGGGCTATTCGGGGGCGAGCCGGCGGGCGCCGGTTCCGGTGGAGGTGTACCGGCCGCTGGCGGTGGTGCCGCCGGACCGTACGCTGGCCGATCTGCTGCTCGCGATGCGCCGTGAGCGGCGGCACATGGTGCTGGTGAGCGACGGTCGCCGGCCCCTCGGAGTGGTGACGCTGGACGATGTATTGACGGCTATCGTTGGCTAGGAATTGCGTACCGTTGGTACGCAAGCCGTTGCGCAGCGGTGACGGTGAAATGGCCCGTCTTGATTCCATCCCGAGCCTTCCCTAATGTGGGGCACCGACCGCTGTGGTCGTCGGCCTCGGACCTTCCCCTCACGAGGCGCCCGGCGGAAGCTCGCAAAAAGGAGTCGGTGCCGGTGGCTACCATGCCCCCACATCGTCACGCGCCCGTCCGGTTCGCCGGCCACGGGCGCTCGCGACGGGTCGTCCACCGTCTGATCGCCGTCCTGGCGGCAGTGTTCGTCGGCGCGGGAATGCTCACCGCCCCCGCGCACGCCGCCCCCTCGGTGGACGAGATCGAGGCCGCGATCGACAAGCAGTGGGAGCAGCTCGAACCGACCATCGAGCAGTACAACGATGTCCGGTCCAAGCTGCGGGTGAACCGCAAGAAGTCCAAGGAGCTGGAGAAGAAGATCCAGCCCTTGGCCCTGGAGAGCGAACTGGCCATGGGCCGGATCGGCGAGCTGGCCTCCCAGCACTACATGACCGGTCCCACGGTCGAGGCCGGCGCGCTGCTGGCCGACATCAAGCCGGGTGACCTGGCCGAGCAGCTCACCATCCTGGATCGGCTCGCCGCGCACGAGCGCAAGCAGATCGCCGGCGTCCTCGCCGTCCGGGACAAGTACTCCGCCGAGAAGAAGAAGCTCGACCAGCTGATCGCCGACCAGGTCGAGAAGGAGGCCCTGCTGGCCGCCAAGAAGAAGCAGATCGACGCCGAGATCAAGCGGCTCAAGGCGTCGATGCCGAAGACCGTGGTCAGCGTCGCCGGCTGCCCGACCATCGAGGGCGTGGTCGCCCAGGCGGCCCGGACCGCCATCGAGACCGCCTGCAAGCAGGTCGGCGACCCGTACGTCTGGGGCGCCACCGGGCCGAACTCCTTCGACTGCTCGGGCCTGACCCAGTACGCCTACAAGAAAGCCGGGATCTACCTGACCCACTTCACCGGCGCGCAGTGGAACGAGGGCCGGTCGGTGTCCCGCTCCGAGGCGCGCCCCGGCGACCTGGTCTTCTTCTTCAGTGACCTGCACCACGTCGGGCTCTATCTGGGCAACGGCATCATGGTGCACGCCCCCAGAACCGGTAAGCCGGTGCAGGTCAGCAGCATCAACAACATGCCGGTGGCCGGCTTCCGCCGGGTCACCTGACAGGTTCCGGAACAACACGAAGGGCCCCGACATTCGTCGGGGCCCTTCGTCGTCGGCCCTACTCCGGTCCGCCGACCGAGGCCGGCAGGATGAGCACGTCGTCGAGGTTGGCGTACATCACCCGGTGGCCGAACTGGAGCTGCACGTACCGGTTGTCGCCACGGACCACCGTCCGGTCACCAGGCGCCGAACCGTCGAACGACACGGCCCGGTAGTACTCACCCGGCAGGATGCCGCCGAGGGCGTACCGCTGGCCGGCGGGGAAGGTGTACTGGAGCGGCGAGATGCTCTGGTAGGGGATCTCGGCGGGGTAGGCGGCCCGCTCCGGGTAGGCCCGCCCGTACACCGGGATGGTGGTCTTTCCGGGCTTCGGGGTCACCACGAAGCCGTGCGTCCACTTTGCGGTGGGCGCCGAGGCCGGGTTGTGGAACCACGCCTTCTGGCCGAGGTACCAGATGGCCGTCCAGTCGCCCTCGATGCCGGCCAGGGCGTACGTCTGACCGGCCGAGACGCGGGCGCCGTGGTCGGAGACGTACATGGTGTCGGGTGTCCCGTCCGGGCGCAGCCCCGGGTCGTTGACCAGCGGCGCGGCGAGGCTCGGCGCGGTACGCAGGATCACCGAGGACGACCCGCGCAGCGGGCAGGGTGCGGCCGGCGGGGTCGGCTTCGGCACACCGGGCGGCTGCTGGTTGCAACCGGTGAAGGCCGGCTGGTTGGTGGCGAAGTCCGGGTCGATGGTGACGAGGCCGGTGTGCGGGGTGCCGGTCGAGCGGAACGGCGCCTTCATCAGGTCGAAGTAGTGCGACCAGTCCCAGTACGGCCCCGGGTCCCAGTGCATGCCGCGTACCGTGCCGGCGGTGGTGCCGGGGACGTTGTCGTGGCCGATGATGTGCTGGCGGTCCAGCGGGATCTGGAAACGCAGCGCCAGGTGCCGGACCAGCTTGGCCGACGTCCGGTACATCGCCTCGGTGTACCAGGTGCCGTGCCCGGCGAAGCCCTCGTGCTCGATGCCGATGGACTTGGCGTTGACGTACCAGTTGCCGGCGTGCCAGCCGACGTCCTTGGCCTTGATGTGCTGGGCGACGTAGCCGTCGACCGAGCGCAGCGTGTAGTGCCAGCCGAGGTAGGTCACCGTCTGGACCAGCTTCACGCTCGGGCCGAAGTAGCCCTCGGTGTCGTGGATGACGATGTACTCGATCTTCTGCTGGGACGGCCGGTTGCCGATGTCGTGGTTGCCGTAGTCGCCCGCGGCCGGCCCGTACTGCCCGTAGGGCGCGGGGACCCACTCGCAGGCCAGCCGGACCGGGCACTCCAGACCGTCCGGCCGCTCGGCGCGGCGCAGCCCCAGCCGGTGCAGCCCCGACTCGTCCGGCGTGACGGCGGTGGCGGCGAGGTCGACCCGCTGACCGTCGTCGGTGGTCCGGGCCGCACCGAGGCCGATCTGGTCGTACACCTCGTCGGCGAAGGCCGCCGCGGCGTCCTCGGTGTCCGCGCCGGAGTACCGGGCCACCGCGGCGTACCAGGCCGCGGGGTCGCCGCCGGCGCCGACCGGCCCGCCCAGCTCCTTCTGGTACGACGCGAGCAGCGCCGCGCCACCGCGGATGTTGGCGCTCGCGTCGGTGCGCAGGACCTCCACGGGGAGGCCGGTGAGCGCGGCGGCGGCGTCGACGGTCTGCAGGGACGCCCGGGGCAGCGCGTCGCCGGCGGGTGCGGCGGCGACGGCCGGGTCCAGGGTGAGCGGGCGGGAGTCGTCGCCGCGCGGGTCCTCGTCGGTGTCCACGTGGGCGCTGGACGGGGTCGACGCGACCTGCTCGGCGTCGGTGAGGTGCATCGGGCCGTAGCCGCCGCTGGTGCTCGGTTGCCCGGCGTGGGTGTCCCACCGGGACTCCAGGTAGGAGACGCCGAGCAGGACGGTCTCCGGGACGCCGTACTCGGCCGCTGCCGCGGCGTACTGCTGCTGCCGGTCGCCGGGTTCGGCGGCCGCGTCGGTGCGGGGTGCGGCGGTGGTGGGGCCGCCGGCCACGAGGACGCTGGCCGCGGCGGCGGTGGCCGCCAGCAGCAGCCGTCTCCGTGTCGGGCCGGATGAGAGGTGCATCGAACCTCCTGATCGCCGATGGTTGCCTGCTCCCTCACCCTCGCCGCTGCATGGGTTCCGGTCAATACCTTGCAGGAATATGGGTGTCTACGAAAAAAAGCTTCGGCAGTTGGCGGCCGGGTTGCCGCATCTGGCGGCGGGGCGGGTTGCGGACGGACAACGACGATCCCTAATCTGATGAGTCGTCGACCGGTGCGCATCGCCCAACCCGGGCGGTGGCGGTCCGACACCGCCGAGTCGCCCGCGGGCGAGCCGGGGACCCAGGTACGCCGGGGTGAATCCGCAGCCACTGCGGTAGGGCGACCCCTTCCCGCCCGAACCCGTCAGCTAACCCGGTAGGCGGTCGACGTGAAGGAGTACGTCTCCCGGTGGCACACCATGCCCCGCGGCCGCCGTCGGCCCGGCCGGTCCCCGGCCATCCGGCGGCTGCGCCGCGCCCACGCTGGTCCCGCTTCACCACCGCACTCGCCGCCCTGGCCGGCGTCGCCGTCGTCCTGACCGGTGGCGCCACGGTGGCCCACGCCGAGCCGTCGGTCACCGAGATCGAGCAGCAGATCGACCGGGACTGGAACCGGCTCGAACCGATCATCGAACAGCACAACGCGACCCGGGCGGACCTGGCCGTCAAGCGCCGCCAGGCCGACGCCCTCGCCCGGCGGATCGAACCGCTCCAGCTCCAGGTCGACCTGGCGATGAACCAGGTCAGCGGCCTCGCCGCCGAGGCGTACAAGGGCGACAACCTCTCCGCCGTCAACGCGCTGCTGGCCAGCCGTACCCCCAGCGAGGTGGTCGACGGCCTGGAACTGCTCGACCGGTTCGCCGACCGCCAGCAGCGCCAGGTGCGTACGGTCGCCCAGCTCCGCGACGAACTGGCCGCGCAGAAACAGCCACTGGACCGGATGGTCGCCCAGCTCACCCGCACCGAGGCGCAGCTCGCCGCGAAGAAGCGGCAGATCAACGCCGAGATCGACCGGCTACAGAAGCTGCGGCTCACCACGTACGGCAACGGCGGCGGCGGGCCGCTGCGCCCCGCCCCCTGCCCCGCGACCTGGCCCGGCGGCGACGCCGGAGCCGTGGTCAAGTTCGCCTGCGCCCAGATCGGCAAGCCGTACGTCTGGGGCGCCGAGGGGCCGAACGCGTTCGACTGCTCCGGCCTGGTGCTCGCCGCCTGGGCGAAGGCCGGGGTGAGCCTGCCGCACAACGCCCGCCAGCAGCGCCAGGTGACGGCCAGGGTCAGCCGTGCCGACCTGCGCCCCGGCGACCTGGTCTTCTACTACCCCGACCTGCACCACGTCGGCATGTACGTCGGCAACGGCTGGGTGGTGCACGCCTCCCAGGCCGGCGTCCCGATCAAGATGAAGCGCGTCGACGACGGCCCGGTCAACAGCTACGGCCGCCCCTGAGGGGCACGCGGGAGCGCCTGGCCGGCCGGATCAACGGGTCGGCCAGGTGCGCCACTGCTGCCAGGAGCGGCTCGGCGTCGGGCCGCGCTGCCCCTGGTAGCGGGAGCCGTAGACCGCCGAGCCGTACGGGTGCTCGGCCGGCGACGAGAGCCGGAAGATGCAGAGCTGGCCGATCTTCATGCCCGGCCAGAGCGTGATCGGCAGGTTCGCCACGTTGGACAGCTCCAGCGTGACGTGGCCGGAGAAGCCCGGGTCGATGAAGCCGGCGGTCGAGTGGGTGAGCAGGCCGAGCCGGCCCAGGCTCGACTTGCCCTCCAGCCGGGCGGCCAACTGGTCGCCGAGGGTGACGACCTCCAGCGTGGAGGCGAGCACGAACTCGCCCGGGTGCAGCACGAACGGCTCGCCGTCCGGCACCTCCACCGCCGAGGTCAGGTCGTCCTGCTGTGCCGACGGGTCGATGTGGGTGTAGAGGTGGTTGTTGAAGACCCGGAAGAGCCGGTCCAGGCGTACGTCGATGCTGGACGGCTGCACCAGCGTGGGCTCGAACGGCTCCAACGCGAGCGAGCCCGCCTTGATCTCGGAGACCAGGTCGCGGTCGGAGAGCAGCATCGCACCACCATAGCGATGCGACACGGGCACGATCGGGGTGGGTGACCTGCGTGTCGGACTGCGAATTAGAACGCATGTTCGATAGACTGTCGGCATGGCTTCCTGGTCCGCTTTCGCCGCCGACGAGCCCCGACTCGCCGACGGGATCCGCCTTCTCCTCCAGCAGTACGGTCCCGGTTTCGGCTACCTGGCCACCGTCCGCGCCGACGGCGGTCCCCGCGTCCACCCGGTCTCGCCGGTGATCACCGACGAGGGGCTGTTCTGCTTCGTCATCGACTCG
The DNA here is from genome assembly GCF_900090305.1 of Micromonospora siamensis. Lineage (NCBI taxonomy): Bacteria > Bacillati > Actinomycetota > Actinomycetes > Micromonosporales > Micromonosporaceae > Micromonospora > Micromonospora siamensis. Next base: position 718,297 of record NZ_LT607751.1, read on the forward strand.
CCCAAGCGGCGTGACCTCGAACGTGACGGCCGCTACGCGCTGCACTCGTTCCCCGCCGAGGAGAGCGACGACGAGGCGTACGTGGCCGGCCACGCCCGGCCGGTCACCGACCCCGCTCGGCTCGCCCGGGTGGCCCGGGCCGGGCGGGCCGCACCCCAGGTCGACTGGCGGCTCTTCGAGTTCACCGTCGACGTCGCCATGCTCACCCGACGGGCCCAGGGCACGTCCGCGCTCGGGGCCCCGCTCCGCCCGGCGGTGCAGCTCTGGCTCGACCCGGGCGCCCACGCCGGCGCACACCGGCGGGTGCCCGGCACGGACGCCCTTCGCGGCCGGCACGGCTTCGACACCCGCCGCCCGGCCGCCTGACCCGCGCGCGGTCCGACCGCTGGCGACGCGCTCGGCAAGGCGAGCCGCCGGCTTCGCGTGCGAAGGAAAGGCGCCGGCCCCCGATGGGAGCCGGCGCCTTTTCCGTGGCGCGTCGCGTCAGGCCGCGCGGTAGGCGTTCCACGCGGTGATCATGCGGGACGCCTGGCCCGGGGTGAACTGGTACATGCAGCTGTCGTAGGTGTAGTCCATGAAGTTGGTGATCGGGTCCAGGCCCGCGGTGGAGCAGGTGTCCCGCCCGGTCGGGCACTGGTAGGCCGGTGACGCCTCGGCCGGGGTGTCGCTGACGCTGTCGCCCGAGCCGGAGCAACCACCCTGGAAGGTGTGGTAGAGGTTCAGCCAGTGGCCGATCTCGTGGGTGCCGGTGTCGCCCTGGTTGTAGTTGGTGGCGGAGCCACCCGGCAGCGACTCGTTCAGCACGACCACGCCGTCCATGCTGCTGAGCTTGCGCTGCGGGAAGGTGGCCCAGCCGAGCAGGTTGTCGCTCAGCTCGCCGAGGTACATGTTCAGGGTGTTCTTGCCGCCCTCGCGCAGGGTGCTCTTCATGTTCCGCTCGGCGGTCGAGCCCTGCACGATCGGGTACCACGACGGGTTGGTGACCCGGTTGATCTTCTGAAGCTGGAAGCTGAACGCGGTGGCCGCGCCGCCCGTGGCGCCGCTGTACGCCTGGTTCAGCACGCTGATCTGCGAGGTGATCAGCGAGTCCGGGATGTTGCCGCCGGCCCGGGTGGAGTCCCGCTGGATCACGTGCACCACGACCGGGATCGTGACGGAGGCGAGCGGGGCGGTGGCACCGGGGCCGGTACGGAAGTTGGCGCGGTCGCGCAGGGCGGCGGCCAGGTCGGCCTCGCGGTCGCGGACCTGCGCGGCGGTCAGGCTGTTGGGGTCGTGCTTGGCCGTGCCGCCCTTCTTCACCCGCGCGTCCGAGTGCGAGTCGGCGGGCTCGGCACAGGCCTTGCTCGGGGCGGCCGAGAAGGCCGAAGCAGCGGGAACGACGCCCACCGCGGCGGTGCTGAGCAGCAGCGCGAGGGTCGTCGTCGCGACACCGGCGGTACGCCGGGTCAGCAGATTGGGACGGAGTCCCATGGGCCCACCTCTTTCTCGCGGCGCGACAGGGGGTATGTCACGCCGTGCCGGGAACGTGTGGCAGACGTTACATCCGATCGACGGATTTGAGAACGCCCATATGTTGCCGGGAGGAAACTTCTTGTCCACCGAGCGGCGACGATCGCTCACGGCGGGCCCGGGCGGGGGACCTGGGTGCACGCGGTCGGTGACCTCAGGTACAGTGGTGCCGCCTGCGGGTGTAGTTCAATGGCAGAACATCAGCTTCCCAAGCTGACAGTGCGGGTTCGATTCCCGTCACCCGCTCCACCATCGAGGCCCTGGTCAGGACGCAAGTCCCGACCAGGGCCTTCGACGTTGCGAAGGCCATCAGCACCGAGCGGGCCCTCCACGGGCCACTGGCCACGCTTGCGCCCACACTTCGGCCGACGGCGGACGGCAGGACAGGGAATGATGCTCGGATGACGTTGGCCGAGATCTGGCCCGTGCGCCGTATGCGGGTGACGACGTCCGTGCTTGAGCTGGCTGTGCCGGGTGAGGACGAGCTTGCCGCACTGGCGATCCATGCGGCAGCCGGCATCTACGATCCGCAGAACCGCTTCCTGGCGCGTTCGCCCGTAGCGGGATGGGAGTCGGGACCGTCTCCCCAGGCCGAATGGTCGTTCCTGCGGTACTACTGGGCGTCCCTGGCGGACTGGCGGCCGAGCAGGTGGAACCTGGTGATGGCGGTGAAGGTCGATGGCGTGTGCGTCGGGGTGCAGGAGATCGGCGCGCAGGACTTCGGGATCACCAGGACCGTCTCGACGGGGTCTTGGATCGCGCGGCGGTTCCAGGGGCGTGGTTACGGCAAGGAGATGCGGTGCGCCGTCCTGCATCTCGCGTTCGCCGGGCTGGGAGCGGATCGCGCCGAGTCCGCCGCCTGGTCCACCAACGCGGCGTCGCTGGGAGTCTCGTGGTCGCTTGGCTATCAGTCGAACGGCACCACGATCCGGACTTTCGACGGTGGCCGCCAGGAGCAGATCAACCTGGTGCTCGACCGCGAACGGTGGGAGAGCCACCGTGACGACATCGCGATCCACGGACTCAGCGACGAGGTGCTTGAGCTGATGGACGTCAAGCGGGCCGCATCCCGGTGATGGCCGCTGCCCGCGTGCCCCTCCGTCCGCCCGGGCATCGAGGCGAACTCCGCCGCGAGCGTGATACCTCAGAGAATTTTGATGACTCTCAGGTATCACGCTCAATCGCGGCTTCGGTGCCGCCGGTTGACTCAGCGTGACCGGCGAGGAGGTGGCGTGTAGGCGAGGTGTTCCGCTTTCGGGGACCGCGACGCCGACCTGATTCCGGTATGGCCCGCTGTCAGGTCATGGGGAACTGCCTACCGGGAGGGGGTCGGGCCGATGCCGACCGAGGTCGTGTTCTTCTCGCATCAGTGACCGTACTGACGGTGCTGACGGGTCCGCTCGGCGCCCGGTGGTTGGCGGTGGTACTCCAGCGCGACCGAGGCTCCGCGGGAGTACGCGCTGCTGTGGCTGCCCGCGGTGATGACGGGCGCGGTGAGGGATCTGGGTGGCCAGGGCGGCCATGCCGAGACGCCGCTCTGGGTTCGGATGGCCCAGGATGCCGGCCTGCTGTCGATGCTGTTGGTGATACTGACTCACCGGACCGCGACCTCGGTGAGCCGGTCACGGATGGCCGCCAGGTTACCCGGCGTCAACCCGCACCCCACGAGGTATTCGGTCACCCCGCCGTACCGGCTGGTCAGGTGGGCGAAGGTGTTGACGATCATGTCCGGTGGCGAGCCCTCGGTGAGCGCGTAGTCGGCCTCGATCGACTCCACCGCCACGCCCGCCGCGTGCAACGCGAGCGCCACCACCATCCCGGTACGGTCCCGACCCGCGTGGCAGTGCAGCACCACCCCGCCCGGCGGCGCCTCCGCGATCGCGGTCAGCGCGGCGGCCAGCCGGTCCCGACTCGCGTCCGCCATCAGCCGGTAGCTGTCCGGCGGGATCTCCTCGTCGCCGGTCGGGTCGAAGCAGGCCGGGACGAGCCGGTAGCGCTCGTCGCCGGCCAACGGGCTCGGGTACTTCGCCGCCTCCCACTCCCACCGTAGGTCGATGACGCGGGCGACCCCGTAGGCGCGGACGGCGTCGAGGCCGGCGGCATCGAGCCGGCCGTGGTTGTCGGTGCGGATCAGCGCTCGCTCCCGGATCCATCCACCGTCGGTGGTCGGGATCCCGCCGAGGTCGCGGGCGTTGCGCAGGTCGGGCCAACGGAGCCGGGGCACCGGCCGAGGCTATCCCGGGACACCCCGATGGCGTGGCCCCAGGTCGGCGGGCAGCGGTTCAGGTGAACAGGCAGAACGGGTGACCGGCCGGGTCCAGGTGCACGCGTACGTCCGTCTGGGGTTGGAAGTGCGCCACGGTGGCGCCGGCGGCCACCGCGTGGGCCGAGGCCGCGTCGAGGTCGTCGACCTCGATGTCCAGGTGGGCCATCATCGGCGGCTGCCCGGGTCCGGCCGGCCAGACCGGGCGTACGTATGCCGGCTCGGTCTGGAAGGCCAGGCCGGCGCCGCCGTCCGGGGCCCGCAGCGTCACCCAGTCCGGCTCGTCGTCCTCCCGCGACCAGCCGAGCAGGCGTTCGTAGAACGCCGCGAGTGCGCGGGCGTCGGGCGCGTCCAGCACGGTGGCGGCCAGGGCGAGCCGCGGCCGGTCGGACCTGCCGCTGCCCGGGCCCGCGGTCACCGGGCCTCCCGCACGCCGGCGACGTCCCGCCGATCCGGGCGGCGGAGAAGGTACGCGCGGACGTCGGCGCGGAGGAGGTTGACCACCACCCAGGCCCCGATGCCGGCGAGGATCAGCACCGGTACGCCGAGGAAGAACCCGAAGTTGACGGCCGCGTACAGCAGGAATGCCACGGCCAGCTCCCCGAGCAGCGCCAGCACCCAACCGACGCGCCGGCCCCGTCGGACGCCCCACGCCGCCAGCGCCAGCACGGCCGGCGTCACCATGGTGGCGAGCAGGAGAACGAGGAAGTCGTCGCCGGACGTCCCCTCCAGTGCTCCGCGGGCGTACAGCGCCTGCACGAGCAGCAGCAGGCCGAGAAGACCGACCAGCAGCAGCCAGGTCTGGGTCAGCAGGAACACGCGGGTCTGCTCGACGATCGGGGGCAGCGCGGGCCGGGTCACGACAGGCGACTCTAGTGGGGCATGGGCCGCCGGACCGCCCCGCTCCGGCGCGGCCGGTCGGGTCGAACGGCCCGCCGAGGCATCCGGGCCGCACCGCCCCCCCCGTTGCCTCAGCGCAGGGCCGCGCGGAACACGTGCTCGTGCCCCAGGAACAGGTCCCGATCGCCGGTCGCCCACGCGACCGCCCACTCGGCGTGCCGCCGCCGTGCGGCGCTGTGCCGGGGGTCGGCCGCGTTCGCGGCCTCGACCTCGGCCAGCTCCGTCTGCCGGCGCAGCACCGCCGCGACCAGCGTGTCGGCCCCGACGTCGCCGTAGCCGTCGCGCAGCTCCCGCAGGTGGCGGGCCTGGTCGTCGATCGGCACGTGCCCCTGCGACTGGACGCACCAGGTCCACGCCAGGTAGCCGAGGTCGTCGAGCCGGTCACCCGGCCGGCAGGAGTCCCAGTCGATGAAGGCGACCGGCAGGCCGGCCCGGAAGATGGTGTTGAACGGTCCCGGATCACCGTGCAGCACGCATTCCCGGCCCGCGGCGAGGGCATGGCCCGCGGTGGCGTCGTGCAGGTCGCGCAGCATCCGGCCACCGAGGGCGTACGCCCCGGCGGTCCGCTGACTCGGGTGGTCGGTGGTCTCCCCGGGGACGTACGTCAGCACGTCCCGGCCCTGCTCGTCGACGCCCAGGTGGCGCGGAGCGTACGGGTAGCCGACCTCGGCCAGGTGCCGGAGGACCCGGACGGCGAACGCGTTGCCGTCGCCCCGGCGGTGCACCGTGTCGCCGATCCGGACGACCTCGTGGGCGTTGTGCCCACCCGACAGCGGCTCCTCGGTCATCCGGACAAGATATGTCGGACCCATCGACCATGATGCCCCCATAGCGGTCCTTCGTGGAGACGCTGCGGCACCTGGTCTTCGCCGCCGACACCTGGGTGGGCCGGATGATTCTCGGCGAGGCGGTGCCGCACCACCGGTTCGCCCTGCCGCCTGCGGGTGCTGATGGAGGAGTACTGCGCGCACCGCCGCTACGCGGAACGCGACCTCACGATTCTCGAACCGTCGGCGTGACCGGTCAGACGTCGACGGTCAGGCGGACGGCGATGGTGTCGCCGACGTCGAGCCCCTCGGTGCGGCGCACGTCCGCCCGCAGCGGCACCAGATAGCGCCCGTCCTTGGGGAACAGCGCCGTCGGCCAGGTCGACCCACCGGTCGCGACGGTCACGGGGATCATGCCCCAGCCGTAGCTGACCTGGGCGGACACCTCCGCCAGCCGCTCACAGGCGTCCGGTGGGACGGTGACGAAGTGGTGCGGTGAAGGGCCTCGCCAGAACCAGATCTCGCCGCTGAACTCCAGCTCCATCGCCCCAGGATAGGAGCGCGGCGGGATGCCGGGCGAGGTGCCGGGCGGTGGTCGTACCCTGGCGATCATGCGGATTGGCATCGTGATCCTCCCGGACCAGCGCTGGTCGCGGTCGCGGCTGCGGTGGCGGCAGGCCGACGAGTGGGGTTTCGACCACGCCTGGACGTACGACCACCTGGGCTGGCGGGACCTGGTCGACGGGCCCTGGTTCGACTCGATGGCGACGCTGACCGCCGCGGCGACGGTCACCTCGCGGATCCGGCTGGGCACCCTGGTCGCCTCGCCCAACTTCCGGCATCCGGCGGCGTTCGCCCGGCAGGTCACCGCCCTGGACGACGTCTCCGACGGGCGGGTGCTGCTCGGGCTGGGCGCGGGCGGCATCGGCTTCGACTCGGCGGTGCTCGGCGGCGAGACGCTGCCGCCGCGGCAGCGGGTGGACCGGTTCGCCGAGTTCACCGAGCTGCTCGACCTGATCCTGCGCAAGGACGGCACGACCTGGCGGGGCGAGTGGTTCACCGCCGTGGACGCCCGCAACAACCCGGGTTGCGTGCAGCAGCCCCGGGTGCCGTTCGTGCTCGCCGCGAACGGCCCCCGGTCGATGCGGCTGGTCGCCCGGTTCGGTCAGGCGTGGGTCACCACCGGCACCGGTGAGGAGGACCTGGAGGCGTGGTGGGACGGGGTGGCCACGCTCTGCGCCCGGATGGACCGGACGCTCGCCGAGGCGGGCCGGGACCCGGCCACCCTGGACCGCCACCTGTCGTTGGACGCGGCGCCGGTCTTCTCGCTGCGCAGCGCCGACTTCTTCGCCGAGCAGGTGGCCCGGGCCGCGGCCCTCGGCTTCACCGACGTGATCACCCACTGGCCCCGGGAGAGCAGCTGGTACGCCGGTGACGAGGCGGTCCTGGTGGACGTGGCCACCCGGCTGCTGCCGGAGCTGCGCCGAGGCTGATCTCAGCTGTCCTGCGGATACCAGCGCAGCTCGACGGTGTTGCCGTCCGGGTCGCGTACGTAGACGGAGGTGGCGGTGCCGCGCGCACCGAAGCGTGGCACCGGCCCCTCCAGCACCTCGAACGCGCCCGTGGCGATCACCTGCGCCCAGTCCACCGGCCGCACCACCAGGCAGATGTGGTCCACGTTGGAGCCGCCCGGCACGCCGGGGATCAGGTCGATGATCGTTTCCGCGTTGACCCGCGCCGACGGGAAGGGGACCTCGCCGGCCCGCCAGCGGTCGACGCGTACCGGCTCCAGGCCGAGGGTGCCGCAGTAGAAGTCGAGAGCGCGCTCCACGTCGGCGACGGTGAGCACCAGGTGGTCGAAGCCGGTCACCCGCACGCGGCTCATCGGCTCGTTCGGGCTGGTCGCGCGGTCGGTCAGGTCGGTCATGGGAGCTCCCGTCGCCGGAGGATCTGACGCCTTCCACGATCGTCGGGACGACGACCGGAACCAAGCCCCGATCGGACTACGATCGGTGAACCAGATTCAACGACGGGGGTCGGTCTTGCTGGAGCGGCACGAGGTCGAGACGTTCCTGACCCTGGCCGACGAGCTGCACTTCGGCCGGACGGCCGAGCGGTTGCGGGTCACCACCGGCCGGATCAGTCACGTGGTGAAGAAGCTGGAGCGGCGGATCGGGGCGCCGCTGTTCGAGCGCACCAGCCGGATGGTCCGGCTGACCCCGATCGGGTCGCGCCTCGCCGACGACCTGCGCCCGCTGGTCGCCGGGATGGAGGACGCCGTCCGGCGGGCGGTGGAGTCCGGCCGGGGCGTCACCGGTGAGCTGCGGGTGGCGTTCCTGGGCGAGTGGACCGCCCCGGTGCTGCTGCGCGCGGTCACCCTCTTCACCGAGCGGCACCCGGAGTGCGCGGTGCACGTGCTCGAGGCGCAGTTGGCGAACACCCGCTCCGGCCTGCTGGACGGCTCGATCGACGTGCTGCTCGCGTCGTACCCGTTCGACGGCATGGCGTGCGGCCCGGCGCTGCTGGCCGAGGCCCGGGTCCTCGCGGTGGCCGCGGGTCATCCGCTGGCCCGGGAGGCTTCCGTGTCGCTGGAGGTGCTGGCCGACCATCCGGTGATCCAGTACCCGGCGGTCACCTCGGACGGTTTCAAGCGGGACCGCACGCCCGACCGGACGCCCGCCGGGCGGCCGGTGCCGAAGGGGCCGGCGGGTGGCACCTTCTCGGAGCTGCTGTCCCTGGTGGCACTGGGCAGGGGGGTGCTGCCGGTGGGCGAGCACACCCGGCGGTACTACCCGCGCCCGGACGTGGCCTACGTGCCGATCCGCGACGCGCCGCCGATCCTGCGCGGCCCCGTGTGGCGGGAGACGAACACCACCAACCGGGTACGCGAGTTCGTCCGGGCCGCCGTCGACGCGAACCCGTCGGCCTGACCCCTCAGGTGCTGAGGTCGCCGGTGCTGATCCCACCGTCCCCGGCGGACTCCAGCCGGAACCGGATGCAGACCACGTCGGTGTCGTCGGTGACCGGGGTGCCCTCGCGCTGCCAGTAGGCGGCGTGCCCGGCCCGCCACTCCTCCAGCGACCGGTCACCCTCCCCTTCGGAGCGGGCGAAGTCCCAGCTGACGTCGGCGAAGCGGACCACCTCGACGCCGGTCACCTCGACCACCCCGACGAACTGGTCGTCGTCGTCCACCAGGACCAGGCGTTCGCCGACGTGCTCCAACTCCTCGCGCTCCTGCGCGTACTCGGTGAGCAGGCCGGCGGTGGCGGTCTTCACCCCGGCGAGCACCAGGCCGTTGAGCCGGGCGCGGAGGTCACCGGGGGTGCCGAGGGCGAGCGTGCGCAGTCCACCGATCCGAGGCCACATCCTGCGGACTGTACCCAGCCGCCCGCGGTCAGATCAGCTGACCGGCGTATCCGGCGGCGGCCAGCACCCGCGCGTCACCGGTGGCGGCGTGCGCGTCGAGGACCGCGTCGGCGAGCTTCACCACGTGCTCGTCGCCGTGCCGGGCCGCCCGGGCGAAGACCTCCGCGGGCTCGGCCGGCCCGACGGCGGGTTCGGCGACGGGCCGGGGTGGGGCGTACACGGCGGTGACGGCGGCGGTGGCGGACCAGGCGGCGGCGAGGCTCGGCACCCACAGCGCCGGGTCGAGGGCGGGCAGGGTGCGCAGCACCGCGGTGGGCGCGGTGACCGCGTGCACCAGCATCACCGGGTTCTCGTGGCCGAACCGGAGGTAGTCCAGCGCCGCCCGGTGCGTCAGCGCGACCAGGCCCCGCTCCGCGTCGGCCGGGGTCCGCGCCGGGTGCGGCGCCGCGAGCGCCGCCGACCATCCGGGTACGTCCGGCAGCCGGCCGAGCCGGTCGAGGATGCCACCGGTCCGGTCCGGCAGCCGGGGCAGGCTCCCCAGCGCGTCGATCAGGTCGGTACGTTCCGGACGCTCCGCCGCCCCCTCCCCGGCGGAGTGCCGGCCGGTGGGACGGTCCGCCTCTTCGTCGACGGGGTGCCCGCCGGTGGGCCGGTTTGCCCGGCCGAGGTCGAGCCCGTCCGCGCCGGGCACCGGCTGCCAGCGGGCGGCCCAGTAGCCGAGCGCCTGGCCGAGCTCGGTGAGCCGCTGCGGCTGGTCGCCGCCGTCGCGCAGCGCCCGGACGGCGTGGCCGACCCGGATCACGCCGTGGGTGGCGCCGGCGGCGATCCCGGGCAGCAGCCGGGGCCACCAGGTGCCGAGCACCTCCCGCCAGGGGCGGTCGCGCAGCTCCCGGTCGAAGTGGGCGAGCCAGTCGCCGGCCCGCTTCGGGTCACCCAGCGCCGCCCGCCAGTCGTCGATCGGCCGCAACCCGCGGGGCAGCTCGTCGAGCCGTCGCAGGTACGCGTCGAGCCAGCGGTGCACCCGGCCGGCCTCCCCGTTGCGGACCAGCGCCTCGACGGCCATCGGTCCGTGGTTGGAGAGCCAGCCCTCGAACTCCGGGCCGGTGCGGTGCAGTCGTCGGTACGCCTCGTCGAGTATCCCCGTGTCCATGGTGCCGATCGTCAAACATGAAGCTCGGTGGAGGTCAAGCCGCGAGTCGGTCGGCGTCGAGCAGGGCGCGTACCCGCAGCTCGTCGGCGACCTCGGCCGGGCAGTCGCGGACCACCGCGGCGGTGCCGAGCACCGTCGCGCCCCGGGTGGCGCAGATCGCGTACACGGCCCGGAGCTGGGCGCCGGTGGTGACCCAGTCGTCCACGACGAGCACCCGGTCACCGGGGCCGAGGTGCTGCTCCCGGATCCCGAGGTCGACCCGGCGGCCCCGGAAGTCGGGGGGACTCTGCGCCCAGCTCACCGCCCCGGCCGGCACCCGCCCGTCGCCCGCCTTGTACGCGGGCGCGAACCCCACGCCGAGCGCGGTCGCGGCGAGCGGGCCGAGGATCAGCCCGGTCACCGCGGGGGCGACGACCACGGTCGGCGCGGCGACCCGGAACGGTTCCACCAGGGCCGGACCGAGGCCGGCCAGCACCTCCGGGTCGCGCCACCAGCCGGAGACGTCGCTGACCAGGTGGCTGCTGGACGGGCCGGGATCGATCCAGCGGAACAGCGCGACGAGGTGTTCGCTCAGGTCAGCGGGCATGTGACCATCCTGCGCCAGGTGCCGGCGGGGCCGGGGCGGGGCCGTTCGGTCCACCGAGGCTCGGATGATCGGCTACACGTATCACTGCAATTCGGGCCATACCACCATGATCACGTTGACTTCGGAAGTGCTTCTCTCGTTACGGTCCGACCCGATTTGTTCGATCGATGGAAGGACCACGCCGGTGGCAGGCAGGCACACCCGTACCCGCTTCTTCTCCTCGCCGGCCGGCATCGCCGCGACCGCGGCCGTCGGTGTGGCCATCGCCGTCGGCGGCACCGTCGGCGCCGTGCAGCTCACCGCCGGCGAGGCCGCGCCGCCGGTCGTGGTCGACACCGTGGTCCCCAGCACCGTCCCGCCGAGCAGCTCGCCCAGCGCGACCAGCTCGCCCAGCCCGACCGCCTCGGCCTCGCCCTCGCCGACGCGGACGGTGACCGCCAGCCCCAAGGCGACCCGGTCGGCGCAGGCGGCGTCCCGGGGCAGGGAGCGCACCGCCGCCCCGAAGCCCACCGCCACCCGGACGGCCAGCCCGAAGCCGACCGCCACCAAGCGGACCGCCGCCCCCACCAGCACGGTGGTCGACAGCGGCACCTGCGGCGCGTCCTTCTACGACGAGGGGCAGATGACGGCGAACGGCGAGACGTTCGACCCGAGCGCCCTCACCGCCGCGCACAAGACGCTGCCGTTCAACACCAAGGTCCGGGTGACCAACCCGGCGAACGGCAAGTCGGTCGTGGTGCGGATCAACGACCGTGGCCCGTACATCGACGGCCGCTGCATCGACCTGTCCCGGGCCGCGTTCGAGGCGATCGCCTCGGTCGACCTGGGCGAGCTGACCGTGCGCTACGAGGTGCTCGGCTGACCGGTTCCCCTGCCGGCCCCGTCGTCCAGAACATGACTGGACGACGGGGCAGGTTCATTCCCGGGTTCGGTTCCATCAGGCATGCTGTCCGGTGTACCCATGCATCCCCTGCGCTCGGGCCGTAGCCCGCTGACCCCCGGATCCCGCGCCGGACTCGGCGCGGCCCTCGCGCTGCTCGCGATCGTCTCGGCAGTCGAGCTGGCCGACGGCCGGCCGGTGCACTACGTCGCCCTGATGGTGGCCACCCCGTTCCTCGCCGCCGCGCTCGCCTCCTGGCGGGTGGTGCTCGGGGTGGGCGCCCTGGCCACCCTCACCGGGGCGGGCTTCGCCCTCGCCGAGCGCGAGATGTCCCTGGTCACCGCGGTGAACGTGGCCGGCATCGCGCTGGCCACCGCCATCGCAGGCGCCGTGGCGGCGGTACGCCAGCGGCAGGCCGAGCAGATCGCCGAGCTCTCCAAGCTGGCCGCGGTGGCCCAGCAGGCCGTGCTCCGCCCACTCGGGCCACAGGTGGGCTCGCTGGCCGTCGCCGGCCGGTACATCTCCTCCACCGCCACCGCGGAGATCGGCGGTGACCTGTACGAGGCGATGGACACCCCGTACGGCGTCCGCATGATCATCGGTGACGTACGCGGCAAGGGCCTCGACGCGGTCCGGCTGGCCAGCATCGTCCTCGGCTCCTACCGGCACGTCGCGTACGAGCGGGCGGACCTCCGGGCGGTGGTGACCGACCTGGACCGGGCGGTGGCCCGCAACGTGGGCGACGAGGACTTCGTCACCGCCGCGCTGGTCGAGGAGCGGGGCGGCACCCTGACCATCGTCAACTGCGGCCACCCGCCGCCACTGCTGCTGCGCCGGGGCGCGGTCATCCCGCTGGAGCCGCCGGCCCCGGCGCCCCCGCTGGGCTTCATGCCGGTGGTCCGCCCCCGGGTCGAGCGGCTGGAGCCGGGCGACCGGCTGCTGCTCTTCACCGACGGCCTCGGCGAGGCCCGCCGGGACGGCGAGTTCTTCCCCACCGCCGACCGGGCCTGGCGGCTGCTCGGCCACGGCACGGTGGCCGACGGGCTGGCCTCGCTGGAGACCGCCCTGGTGGAGTGGGTGCACGGCCGGCTCGACGACGACATCGCCCTGGTGCTGATGGAGTACACCGGCTCCCGCGGCGGGGTCACGGCGGCCGTGCCGAGCTGGGAGGTCGGCGCCGCCGAGGCGTGACCGGGTGTCGGCTGTCGGATGAACGGCAGGTGTGTAATCGCGCTCACTTCACCGATCTGCTTGTCGGTACCTACCCGCGAGTAATACAGTCTGGAGTTACTGATCGGTAACACACCTGTCCGGAAGCGGGGCCAGCGAGCATGACCCACTACAAGAGCAACCTTCGGGACCTCGAGTTCAACCTGTTCGAGGTCTTCGGGGCGGACCGGACGTTCGGCCAGGCGCCGTACACGGACCTGGACGTCGACACCGCCCGCAGCTTCCTCTCCGAGGTCGACCGCCTGGCCCGCGAGGACCTGGCCGCCAGCTACACGGACAGCGACCGCAACCCGCCGGTCTTCGACCCGGCGACGCACACCGCGCCGCTGCCGGAGTCGTTCAAGAAGTCGTTCCAGGCGTTCATGGACTCCGAGTTCTGGCGGCTGGACATCCCCGAGGCGCTCGGCGGGACCAACGCCCCGCGCGCCCTCTGGTGGTCGCTCGCCGAGATGGTGCTCGGCGCCAACGCCCCCGTCTGGATGTACGCCTCCGGCCCCTCCTTCGCCCATGTGCTGCACGTCGAGGGCACCGAGGAGCAGAAGAAGTGGGCCCGGCTCTTCATCGACAAGCAGTGGGGCTCGACCATGGTCCTCACCGAGCCGGACGCCGGCTCGGACGTGGGCGCCGGTCGCACCCGCGCCGTCCAGCAGCCCGACGGCTCCTGGCACATCGAGGGCGTGAAGCGCTTCATCACCTCCGGTGAGCACGACCTGAGCGACAACATCGTCCACTACGTGCTGGCCCGCCCGGTCGGCGTCGAGGGCGTCGGCGGCCCCGGCACCAAGGGCCTCTCCCTCTTCGTGGTGCCGAAGTTCCACTTCGACGGCGAGACCGGTGAGCTGGGCGAGCGCAACGGCGTCTACGCCACCAACGTCGAGCACAAGATGGGCCTGAAGGTCTCCAACACCTGCGAGGTGACCTTCGGCGAGCACGGCGTACCGGCCAAGGGCTGGCTGCTGGGCGAGAAGCACGACGGCATCCGGCAGATGTTCATGATCATCGAGTACGCCCGGATGATGGTCGGCACCAAGGCCATCGCCACCCTCTCCACCGGCTACCTGAATGCCCTGGAGTACGCCAAGAACCGGGTGCAGGGCGCCGACCTGGTCCAGCAGGCCGACAAGACCGCGCCGCGGGTGACCATCACCCACCACCCGGACGTCCGCCGCTCGCTGCTGCTCCAGAAGTCGTACGCCGAGGGCCTGCGCGCGCTGGTCTGCTACACCGCCTCCTGGCAGGACAAGATCGCCATCGCCGAGGCGGCCGGTGACGAGAAGGCCGTCAAGCTGGCCAAGCGGGTCAACGACCTGCTGCTGCCGCTGGTCAAGGGCGTCGGCTCCGAGCGGGCGTACGAGCTGCTCGGCCACGAGTCGCTGCAGACCTTCGGCGGTTCCGGCTTCCTCCAGGACTACCCGCTCGAGCAGTACGTGCGGGACGCCAAGATCGACACCCTGTACGAGGGCACCACCGCGATCCAGAGCCTCGACCTGATCTTCCGGAAGATCGTCCGGGACAACGGCAAGGCCCTGATGGCGGTCGCGGGTGAGATCCAGGAGCACATCACCTCCGAGGCGGGCAACGGCCAGCTCAAGGAGGAGCGGCAGGCGCTCGGCAAGGCGCTCGCCGAGATCCAGAACATGCTCGGCGTGATGACCGGCTGGCTGGGCGAGGCGCAGTCCGGCGACACCCGCTCCCTCTACAAGGTGGGCCTGAGCAGCCGCCGGTTCCTGCTGGCCATCGGCGACCTGGTCGTCGGCTGGCTGCTCCAGAAGCAGGCCGACGTGGCCCTGCGCGCCCTGGCCGGCGACGTCTCCGCCGCCGACAAGGCGTTCTACACCGGCAAGGTGGCCGCCGCCCGGTTCTTCGCCCGCGAGGTGCTGCCCCGCATCGGCGCCGACCGGCGGATCATCGAGGGCGCCGACCTGGAGATCATGGACCTCCCCGAAGAGGCCTTCTGATCCCTTCCGGGGTGATCGCCCCGGTCTGACCCCAAGCGGCCGGCGAGCTCATGCTCGCCGGCCGCTGTCGTCCCACACCACCCCCCGATCTCGCGGCAGTTCCCCCCCCCCCCCGGGGCTCCGGCAGGCCGCCAGGCCCATGGCGCCCGCCGCCAGCGTGTCGGGACCGGCCACCAAGATCGCGCTGTATCCAGGATGTAGTGGCCTGCTCGCGGCTACGAGGCCACTACATCCAGGATCGAGCGCGATCATGGCGGTGTCGTCGCGATCGGGAGGGTGGTGGGCAGGGGTGGGCGGGCGAAATGCGGGGGCCGGTCGGGTAGGTGGGGCGCAGGGCGGGTAACCGTCGCGGACCACGGCACACGAGCACGCCCAAGGGCCACCGCACGGGGGAGTGCAGCGCACATGGGCATTGGCAGCGCCATCTTTCTCATCGCGCTCGGCGCGATCATGACCTTCGCCATCCGGGCCAACGTCTGGTGGATCGACCTGCGCGCGGTCGGCTGGGTCTTCATCCTGGCCGGGCTGGCCGTCCTGCTCACCACGCTCTGGTTCTGGCAGGACCGGCGCAAGCGGGCGCGCACCCTGATCGTGGAGGAGAACCGGCTCTCCCACCCGACCGCGATGATGCCGCCGCCGCCGGACCCGCCGCCACCGACCGCACCGCCCTCCTGAGCCCGCCCGGTGCCGCGCGGGTCGGGAAGCGGCCCCTGCCGTACCGGATGCGTCGACCGGGTGTGCCTCAGCCGCGCGCCGTGTGGCGGGCGGTGATGGGAGCGCCGCCGGGGGACAGGTCGGGCCAGGGCGAGGTCGGGCGGTGCACCACCAGGTCGGTGGTGCGCAGGCCGTCCGGGTCGGCGCGTTCCGGGTCGAGTCCGGCGGAGAGCAGCGAGATGCCCGGGTTGTGGGCGACCAGCAGCACCGTGCCGGCGGCCGGGTCGACCGAGCGGAGCAGGGCCAACAGGTCCTCCGGCCGCGCCTCGTACGCGTCGGCCTCGTAGCGGACCGTCGGGGTCTGGCCCGCCGGCCCTCCTTCGGGGGGTGAGCCGGTCATCCCGAGGGCCACGTCGTGCCAGGTCTGGCGGGTGCGCCGGGCCGGTGAGCAGAGCACCACGTCGGGCAGGAGGCCGTGCCGGGCCAGCCAGGCTCCGGCGGCGGCCGCGTCGGCGTGTCCGCGCGCGGAGAGCTTGCGGTCGGCGTCGGGGCCCGCTCCGGGCTGCTCGGCCTTGGCGTGCCGGAGCAGCACCAGCGTCCGGTTCGCGGCATGGGCGTCCGTCATGCGCACAGCTTGCCTGATTGGCGGTCCGAGCGCCTGGGTATGTCGATGCGTGCCGCTACCTCATCGATGGCCGCGGCGGGACAGTACGCCAGCGCAACGCCAAGGAGGCGACGTCATGGGCATCGGTGCCAGCATCTTCCTGATCGCGCTGGGCGCGATCTTCGCATTCGCCGTCGACGCCAACCTGGGGTGGCTCGACCTGAACGTCGTCGGCTGGGTGCTGATGCTCGCCGGCCTGGCGGGGCTGCTCACCACCCTCTACTTCTGGAACACCCGCCGCCGTACGGTGGTCGCCGCCCCGGTGCGGGAGCGGGCCGTCGCCGAGCCGGTCGTGCCGGTGCAGGACGGTCGGGTGGTGCGCGAGGAGTACCGCGAGGTGCGTCGCCCGGGCCACACGGTCTGAGTCGCACTCTCGCCCACGGACGTGGGGGGCTCCGCAACGGCGCGGGGCCCCCTGCCCGTGTCCGGAACCGGCTGCCCGGTGCGGCGGGCCGCCGGGGTCAGGCGAAGAGCGCGAAGTAGATCGCGATGTGGTGGCAGATCGCGGCGAGCAGGGTGCAGGCGTGGAAGAACTCGTGGTGGCCGAAGACGGTGGGCCACGGGTTCGGTCGGCGCAGCGCGTAGAAGACCGCGCCGACGCTGTAGATCGCGCCGCCGACGGCGAGCAGCACCAGCGCGGTGACCCCGCCCTCGTGCAGGATCTGCGGCAGCATCACCACCGCGACCCAGCCGAGCGCGAGGTACATCGGCGCGGAGACCCAGCGCGGCGCGTGCGGCCAGATCAGCTTCACCGCCACGCCGGCCAGCGCCCCACCCCAGACCAGGGCCAGCATGATCGTGGCCATCCGCTGGTCGAGCAGCAGCACGCAGAACGGCGTGTACGTGCCGGCGATGAACACGAAGATCATCGAGTGGTCCATCCGGCGCATGACCTGGTAGCCGCGCTCGGACCAGACCCGCCGGTGGTAGAGCGCGCTGGTGCCGAAGAGCCCGCACACGGTGACGCTGTAGATCAGGCAGCTGACCAGGGGTGCCCAGCCGGGTCGGGCCGCCGCGATCGAGCAGAGCACGATGCCGCAGACGAGCGCGACGAAGAACGCGTAGGTGTGCAGCCAGCCCCGCATCCGGGGCTTGCCGAGGTCGACCGGCTTGAGCCGGAGCGGTGCCGAAGTGGTCACACCGCTAGGTTACGACACCGTAGGTTACCTGCAAGTAATGGTGTTCGATCCCACCGGCCACCGCGAATACCGATCAGCTTACCGGTGAGGATGGCGACATGCGGATCCGTCCCGTCGGCGCGTACGCGCTGCTCCTCGACTGCGACGACCCGGACCAGGTGGAGGCGTGGCGGGCCGAGTTGTGCCGCCGCCGCGACGCCGGTGAACTGAGCGCCGTCGAGATCGTCCCGGCCGCGCGTACCGTGCTGCTCGACGGGGTGCCCGACCCCGAGCGGGCCGCCGCCCGGATCGCCGGCTGGACGCCCGCGCCGGTCACCACCACGGCCACCGCCGGTCAGGTCGACGTGCCCATCGTGTACGACGGGGAGGACCTGCCCGTCGTCGCCGGTCACTGGGGGGTCGGGGTGCCGGAGGTCGTCCAGCGGCTGCGGGACACCGAGTTCCGGGTGGCGTTCTGCGGCTTCGCGCCCGGGTTCGCGTACCTGACCGGACTGCCGGCGGCGCTCGCCGTGCCCCGGCTGGCCACCCCGCGGCCCCGGGTGCCGGCCGGGTCGGTGGCGCTCGCCGGCCCGTACGCGGGCATCTATCCGGGCGCGTCCCCCGGCGGCTGGCTGCTGGTGGGCCGGACCACGCTGACCCTCTTCGACGTGCACGCCGATCCGCCTGCCCGGCTCACCCCGGGCACCCGGGTCCGGCTGGTGGACGCGTGACCCGCCCGGCCGCCGCGGTCGAGGTGATCCGGGCCGGCGCGCTCACCACCGTGCAGGACCTGGGCCGGCCCGGCTGGGCGCACCTCGGCGTACCGCGCTCCGGCGCGCTCGACCCGGCCGCCCTGCGGCTGGCCAACCGGCTGGTCGGCAACCCGGAGGCCGCGGCCGGCCTGGAGATCACCCTCGGTGGCTGCCTGCTGCGGTTCACCACCGCCACCACGGTCGCCGTCACGGGCGCCGACACCGACCTGCGGGCCGCTGACCGTCCCGCCGATCTGGGCCGGCCGCTGTCGCTGCCAGCGGGCGCGCTGCTGCGGATCGCCCGACCCCGCGTCGGTCTGCGCAACTGGCTCGCCGTCGGCGGCGGGCTCGACGTCCCCCCGGTGCTCGGCAGCCGGTCCACCGACACCCTCTCCGGCCTCGGACCGGCCCCGCTGCGCGACGGGGACAGGCTCCCGCTCGGCGCCCCGACCGGCGACCCGGCGCCGGTGGACGTCACCCCGGGCACACCACCCCCAGCGGAGCTGCGCCTGCGGCTCACCCTGGGCCCCCGGGACGACTGGTTCACCGCCGAGGCGCTGCACCGGCTGCTGCACACCCCGTACACGGTGGGTCCGGTCGGCAACCGGGTCGGCGCGCGGCTGGCCGGCGCGGCCCTGCCCCGCGCGGTCGCCGGTGAACTGCCCAGTGAGGGCGTGGTGCTCGGCGCGGTGCAGGTCCCGGCGGACGGCCAGCCGCTGGTGTTCCTCGCCGACCACCCCACCACCGGCGGTTACCCGGTCGTCGGGGTGGTCGCCGACGTGACCCCGCTCGCGCATGCCCGACCAGGGACTACGGTGAGGTTCCATGGACCTCAACGCTGACCTCGGCGAGGGATTCGGCATCTGGCGCCTCGGCGACGACGAGGCGCTGCTCGACCTGGTCACCTCCGCCAACGTCGCCTGCGGCTTCCACGGCGGCGACCCGTCCACCATGCGCCGGGTCTGCGCGGGCGCGGCCGAGCGCGGCGTCGCCGTCGGCGCGCAGGTCGGCTACCGGGACCTGGCCGGCTTCGGCCGGCGGCACATCGCGTACGCCTTCACCGAGCTGCGCGACGAGGTCACCTACCAGCTCGGCGCCCTGGACGCGTTCTGCCGGCTGTTCCGCACCCGGGTCCGCTACCTCAAGCCGCACGGCGCGCTCTACCACGCGGCGGCGGTCGACGAGTCGCAGGCCGCCGCGCTGGTCGCCGCCATCAGCGGGTACGACCACGAGCTGCCGGTCCTCTGCGCGCCCGGCTCCACCCTCGCCCAGCTGGCGATGGGCGCCGGCCTGCGGGTGGTCGCCGAGGGCTTCGCCGACCGGGGCTACCTGCCCAACGGCGCGCTGGTGCCGCGCACGGCGCTCGGCGCGCTGGTCACCGACCCGGAGGAGGTGGCCGACCGGGCCGTGCGGATGGCCACCGAGCGGACCGTGGTGGCCGTGGACGGCACCGTCATCCCCTGCATGGTCGACTCGATCTGCCTGCACGGCGACACTCCCGGCGCGGTGGCGTCGGCGGAGATGGTGCGGGCCGCGCTGATCGACGCCGGCATCACCCCGAAGCCCTTCGCCTGAGCGCGCCGGTCCCGCCGGGCTGCGGGTCCCACCCGGGCGGCGGATCTGCTCGGGCGGGCGGTCCTGCCCTGCCGGGGACCTACCCGGTCGGTGGTGCCGCCGAGCTCAGAGGGACTCGTCGGCCGACTACAGACTTGAGAGCACAGACGACTCACCGGGAAACGTACCCTCAAGGCCGCCTGGCTGCCCGCCCGGCGCCCCCGATGGGTAGGTGCGGCGCCAGGGCCCTCGCCTGCCCGGAGCCGGCCGGCCCGCTGGCACGGTGAGTCGTCCACGCTCTCAAGTCTGTAGCGTCCCCGGAGACCCACCGGCCCGCCTCGGCCCGTGCTCGCCGGCCCACGCCCGTTGGGCCCCGCGCCTGCCGGCGGGCGGTGCGGCGGGACCGTCAGGCGTCCATGCCGCGCAGCACCAGCGGCACCCGGGTCGCGCCGCCGTCGACCACCCGCACCGGTACGCCCCAGTCCTGCCGGGTCAGGTGGCAGGCGGCGTGCTCGACGTCCGCGTCGCAGGTCGCCGCCTGGGCGGTCACCTGGAGCACGCCGGCGGGCACCGCGGCGTCGATCACCAGCCGGCGGGACAGGGCGGTGGTGGTGCCCGCCCCCTCCACCAGCAGCTCGGGCGGCGACGCCGAGACGACCAGCCGGGTGGACGGGCCGTACGTGTCGTCCAGTTTCTGCCCCGGAGCCGGCGTGAAGATGACGTCCAGGGTCAGCTCACCCGCCGCGACGTCGGTGGGCCGGCGCTCCAGCTTGTGCCGGGGCCCGTCCACCGTGCTCGCCCCGGCGGCGGTGAGCGCGCCCGGGGCCAGCCGGGTCAGCCGGTGCGCCGCCGACTCGACCACCAGCACCCCGCCGTCGGCGGTGAGCACCAGGTCGCTCGGCTCGGCCAGCCCGTCGGCCACCGTGCCGACCTGGCCGGTCTCCGGGTCGAACCGGCGCACCGCCCCGTTGTACGTGTCGGCGACCAGCACCGACCCGTCCGGCAGCGCCAGCACCCCCAGCGGGTGCTGGAGCAGCGCCCGGTCCGCCGGACCGTCCACGTGGCCGAAGTCGAAGAGGCCCTGCCCGACGGCGGTGTACATCACCCCGTTCTCCACGTACCGCACGGCGCTGGTCTCGCTGTCGGCGATCCAGAGCCGGGTGCCGTCGGCGGAGACCGACAGGCCGGACGGCTGGGCCATCCACACGTCCGGCAGCGCGCCGTCGCGCAGCGCCTCCACCGTCGTTCCGGCGTACATGCCGGCCGTACGCCGGATCGGGTCGAACCACCAGAGCTGGTGGATGCCGGCCATCGCGATGACGATCTTGTCGTCGTACCAGGCCAGGTCCCACGGGGAGGAGAGGTCGACGGAGAGCGCGTCGTGCGCGTGGTCGTCGACCGTCGAGCGCCACTGCCGCCCGGTGCCGGCGACCGTGACCACCTCGCCGGTGGCCAGCTTCACCCCGCGCAGCAGGTGGTTGACGGTGTCCGCGACGACCAGGTCGTACCCGGCCACCTCGGCGGCGTGCGCGGGCAGCAGGCACAGCCCCTGCGGCTCGGAGAAGGTGGCCGCCTCCGCCGGCCCGTCGGCGCGGCCCCGGGCGCCGGTACCGATCCGGCGCACCGGCTGCTCGCCGTCAGCCACCAGCTCGACCAGGGAGTGCCGGGCCGAGTCGGAGACCAGCAGGTTGCCGCCGTCGAGCACCACGGCCTTGCCGGGGAAGCGCAGCGCCGTCTCCGGCTCCGCCGGCGGGACGTACGGGCCGTCGCCGCGGTGCAGCGTGCCCTTCGCCTCGTGGGTGGCGATCAGCTCGTCGACCAGCCGGGCCAGCCCCTCGGCGTGCCCCTCGCCGGCCATCGTGGCGACCACGTAGCCCTCCGGGTCGACCACGGACAGGGTCGGCCACGCCTTCGCCGCGTACTGCTGCCACATGTCGAGCTCGGGGTCGTCGAGGACCGGGTGGTGCACGCCGTAGCGTTCCACGGCGGCGGCCAGCGCGGTCGGGTCCTTCTCGTGCTCGAACTTCGGCGAGTGCACGCCGATCACGACCAGCACGTCGCCGTACTTCTCCTCGAGCGGGCGCAGCTCGTCGAGCACGTGCAGGCAGTTGATGCAGCAGAACGTCCAAAAATCCAGGAGGACGATGCGGCCGCGGAGGTCGGCCAGCTTCAGGTCCCGGCCGCCGGTGTTCAGCCAGCCCCGACCGCGCAGCTCGGGGGCCCGTACTCGTGCGCTCATGTGCCCAGTCTGCCGGACGCCGCGGGTCCCCTCGGCCCACCCCCGCAGCGGCCTCGATCACACCCCGGACGTACGACGGCGGGGCCACGGATCGTCTCCGTGGCCCCGCCGTCGGGTACGCCTACTTGGTGGGTGCCGGCTTCAGGCAGAGCTTGGTGGTGCCGTCCGGCAGCACCACGTGCGGCTGGCCCGGGTCGGCGCAGGGCTTCTTGTTGTCGACCTTGGAGACCACGGTGAACGAGCCCGGCTCGCCGCAGGTCGCGGTGGCCGCCGTAGTGCCGGATCGCTTGACGCAGGAGCCGACCGCCGGATTGAACTTCGGCGCCGACTCGTTCTCGCCGCCGAGCTTGCCGAGCAGGGCGAGCAGTCCCAGCGGGATGGCCAGGATCGCCACCGCCACGAGCAGCACGACGGCCAGCACCCGGCCGTTGCGCAC
This sequence comes from Micromonospora siamensis, assembly GCF_900090305.1. Classification (NCBI taxonomy): domain Bacteria; kingdom Bacillati; phylum Actinomycetota; class Actinomycetes; order Micromonosporales; family Micromonosporaceae; genus Micromonospora; species Micromonospora siamensis. The sequence continues at coordinate 740,323 of NZ_LT607751.1, forward strand.
CTTGGGCACCGGCTGCTCCGCCTTCGGTTCCGGCTCCGGCTTGAACGAGTCGAACCGGCCCTGCTCGGGCTCGGTCGGAGCGCCCCACGACGGCCCGTCCGGCTGCCCACCGGGGAAGCCGCCCTGCTGGGCGCCCGGGAAGGCGTTCTGCTGGCCGCCCGGGAAGGCGTTCTGCTGGGCGCCCGGGAAGGCGGGCGGGAAGCCGCCCTGGTGCTGCTCGCCCACCGCCGGCTGGCCGTACGGCTGGGTGCCGTCGAGGGGCCGGCCGGCTCCGTACGGGTCGCCGGCGCGCTCGTCGGTGGGGTGCGGGCGGGTGCCGTTCATCGGCCGGTTGTTGCCGGCCGGGTCGACGAAGTTCGGCATGCCCTGCGGGAAGGCCGGCGGGGCCGGCGGGCCGGACGTGACCGGGACGGCGGCCGCGTAGGCGCGGCTCGCCGGGGGTCGGTCCTGGTCGTCGTAGTGCTGCTGCTGGCCCTGCTCGTGACCCGGCTCGTCCTGCTCCGGCTCGTCCTGCTCCGGCTCGGGGCGGGCCGGTCGGCCGTACACCCGGGGCTGCGGGGGCTGGTTGCCGCCGGGGTGCACCGGCTGGTCGGTCGGGGGTGTCACCCGGCTGGCCGTCGGCACCGAGGCGCTGGCGGAGGCGCTGCCGGCGTTGGGGTCCACGCCCGGCACCGAGGCCCGGCCGGACTCCGGCGAGGTACGCGGCCCCGGCACCAGCGGGCCGGCCGGCGACTGCGGCTCGTCCCGCGCGGCGTCGGCGCCACCCCAGGCGTCCCCGCCCTGCTCCGACGGGTAGCCGCGGCCGGCGTCGTCCCGGCCGGGCTGCTCGAACGGGCTGTACTGCGCCGGCGCCGAGTAGTCGGCCGGCGGTGCGGCGGCGAGGCTCGCGCCGGGCACCCGCTGCTCCTGCGGGGGCAGCGGTACGGCGTTGGCCGGTGAGATACCCGGCGCGGGGCCGGGCTGGTAGGCGGGCGGTTCCTCGGCGCGGTGCGGCTCCCAGCCGTTCTCGGCGGCCGGCTCGGCCTCCTGGCGGTTCCACCCGTCGCCGGGGGACCACGACGCCGCCGTCTCGGGGCCGTCCTGGCGTGCGGTGCGCTCGGCCCCCCACTGTCCGGCGTTCTCGGCGGCCGGCCCGGTCCAGGGCGGCGGGCCCTCGTCGCCGGTGACCGTGGCCGTGGCCCGGGCCGGCGGCGCGGAGGTCGGTTCGGTCCGGGGCCAGTGGGCGTTGTCGCCCCGGTCGCCCGGCTGCGGCACGGCGGCGGCGGTCGCCCACCCCCCACCGGAGGCGGGCTCGTCCGATGCCGGCCAGTCCTGCTCCGACCGCTCACCGTTCTGCTGCTGCGGAACGGCGGCGCTGCCGCGACCGACGGCCGGCTGCCCGGCGCCCGCGTTCCAGCCACCGGAGGCGGCCGCGTCGCCCTGGGCGGCGCCGTTCCAGCCGCCGGAGCGGGCGGCGTCGTCCTGCGCGGAGTCGTTCCAGCCGCCGGGGCGGGCGGCGTCGTCCTGCGCGGAGTCGTTCCAGCCGCCCGAGCGGGCCTGATCGTCCTGGTTGGAACCGTTCCAGCCGCCCGGGCGGGCAGCGTCGTCCTCGGTGGACCGGTTCCAGCCGCCGGAGCGGGCCGGGTCCTCCTGTGGCGCGTTCCAGCCGCCGGAGGTGGCGGGGTCGGCCTGCGGGCCGCGGTCCTGCTGCTGCCAGCCGCCCGAGCGCGCGGGATCGTCCTGCCCGGGGTGGGCGTCCTGGGCCGGTGCCGCCGGCTGCGGAACCTGGGCGGCGCCGCGGGCGGCCGGCTGGGCCTGCGGCCAGGCCGGTGCCGCCTGCGCGGCCTGCTGAGCCCAGGCCGGCTGGTCGTCCTGCGGGGCGGCGTTCGCCCGCCAGCCGCCCGAGCGGGCGGGGTCGTCCTGCTGGCCACCCGCGTTCCAGCCGCCCGAGCGGGAGGGATCGTCCTCGGTGGACCGGTTCCAGCCGCCGGAGCGGGCGGCGTCGTCCTGCCCGTCGTTCCAGCCGGGCCGGGAAGCGTCGTCCTGGCGGGCGTCGGCCGGCCAGCCGCCGGAGGTGGCGGGGTTGTCCGGGGCGCCGTTCCAACCACCGGAGCGGGCCTGGTCGTCCTGCTGCCCGGCGCCGTTCCAGCCGCCGCCCTGCGGGGACTCGTCCGCCGCAGGCCAGCCACCCGGGGCCGGCGCGCCCGGCTGCGGGACCTGCGCCGCGCCGCGCGCCGCGGCCTGCTGCTGCGGCCAGCCCGGTGCGGCCTGCGGGGCCTGCTGTCCCCAGGCCGGCTGGTCCTGCTCCGGGGTCTGCTGGGCGGCGGTGCCCCACGCTCCGGACTGTTCCTGCTGGGCCCAGGCGGCCTGGGAGGTGCCGGCGGCCGGCCCCCAGGTGCCCGGCGCCGGGGTCGGCTCGCCCGGCTGGGCCGAAGGCGCGGCTCCCCAGGCGGCGGTGGCCGGCTGGTCGTTCTGCGGTGCCCAGGCCGGGGCCGGAGACTGCGGCCGGTTGGCCGGTGGCGGAGGCGCCCAGCCGAGGTCGGGGGCGCCGTAGGGGCTGTTCTGCTGCGCGTTGCGGTCGCCGTACGGCGCCGGTCCGCCGGCGCCCGGCGACACCTCGTCCGGCTCCTGGCCGGGGCGGTGCGAGCCCTCGGACGTCATGGGTGCGCCTCCTCCATCACATGTCGGCCACCGATGCCGCCCGGTCGGGTCGGCAGGTGCCGGCGTCGCCGGCGATTTCGGCCGTACGGGCTCCCCGCACCGTATCCGGTCACCGCCCAGAGCCTCCGGGGAGCATCGGGTCATCACTGCGCGTCGCCGGACCGTGTCGATCAGCTTCTATCGCACCGGTCGGTTCCGGGTCGGCGGGTGGCGACCGAGCCCAACCGTACCGGGCGGTGCGGCGGGGTGGAATCCCGGGTGAAACGCCGACGACCCGCCCGGCTGGCCGGGCGGGTCGTCGATCTGGAGGAGGTGAGGAAAGTGGGTGGCGTCAGCTCATGTGACGCTGGGCGATCGCGAGGAGCTCCTCGCGGACCGCGGGCGAGTTGGCGGAACGCAGCGCGTGCTCGATGGCACGGGCCCGACGGTTGGCGTCACGGCGGGTACGGATGCGCTCGATCATGCTCATGGGTGTTCTCTCCTCCGGCTATTCGGTTGTCAGCCCCTGATGCATCCATTGAAGCGCAGACGGACCCCGATTTCCATCGATTATTAGGTGAGCTGAGCCACGCACCGAAGGATCGTAGGTCAACTAGATGGTGAACCGGAGGTTTCCAAGGCGGGAACGGCTACGGCCGGTGTGCCGGGCGTGAACCCGTGCACACCGGCCGTAGCGGTGTCGCTCATCGGAGGCGTCAGCCCCAGGCGAGCAGCGCCGCCTCCGGGTCGGCGAGGAAGTCGCCGACGTCACGCAGGAACTTCGACCCCAGCTCACCGTCGATGATCCGGTGGTCGAACGACAGGCCCAGCGTGGTGACCAGGCGCGGCTTCACCTTGCCCTTGTGCACCCACGGCATCTCGCGTACGGCGCCGAAGGCCAGGATCGCCGACTCGCCCGGGGGCAGGATCGGCGTACCGGTGTCGACGCCGAAGACGCCGACGTTGGTGATGGTGAACGTGCCGCCGGACATGTTGGCCGGGGAGGTCTTCCCGGTCTTGGCCGTCTGCACCAGCTCCGTCATCGCGTCCGCCAGCTCGCGCAGCGACAGCCGCCCGGCGTCCTTGATGTTCGGCACGATCAGGCCGCGTTCGGTGGCCGCCGCGATGCCCAGGTTGACGTAGTCCTTCACCACGATCTCGTCGCCGGCCCAGGTCGAGTTGACCATCGGGTGACGCTTGACCGCCAGCAGCACCGCCTTGGCGACCAGCAGCAGCGGCGAGACGCGGACGTCGCGCCACTCGCGCCGGGTGCGGAGCCGGTCCAGCGCCTTCATCGCCCGGGTCACGTCGACGGTCAGGAACTCCGTCACGTGCGGGGCGGTGAACGCCGAGCGGGACATGTTCTCGGCGGTCAGCTTGCGTACCCCCTTGACCGGGATGCGCTGCTCGCGGTCCGCGCCGAAGCTCGCGGCCGCCGGGGCCGCCGCCGTGACCGTCAGCGGCTCGGCCGCCGCCGGGGCTCCGCTCGCCGCCCGCTGTACGTCCTCCCGGGTGATCGAGCCCAGCGGGCCCGAGCCGGTCAGCGTGCCGAGGTCGACGCCCAGGTCCCGGGCCAGCTTGCGCACCGGCGGCTTGGCCAGCACGGCCCCACCGGCGGGCCGGTCGCCGTTGACCGCCGGGGCGGGCGACACCGGCGCGACCGGAGCCGGGGCGGCCTGGACCGGCGCGGCCGGGGCCGCCGTGGCCTGGGCCGGGACGCCGGCCTTGCGGGGCCGCCGCTTCGCCGCCGTGGTACGCGGGCCGTAGCCGACCAGCACGGCGGTCCGCCCACCCGGGGCGGCGCCACCGATCAGGCCCGGCTCGACCATGCCCTCCTCGGGCGCGATCTCCACCGCCGCCAGCGAGGCCGCCGACGGGGTGGGCAGCGCCGAGTCCGGCGCACCGGTCGTCGACTCCTCGATCGGGCCGGCGCCCGGGTCGGTGTCGATCGAGATGATCGGCGTGCCGACCTCGACCGTGGTGCCCTCCGGGTGGAAGATCGCCCGCACCTGGCCGGCCCACTTCGCCGGGATCTCGACGGCCGCCTTCGCCGTCTCCACCTCGACGATCGGCTGGTTCAGCTCGATGACGTCGCCCACCTTGACCAGCCAGGCGAGGATCTCGCCCTCGGTCAGTCCCTCACCCAGGTCGGGGAGGTTGAACTCCTTGATCCGTGACATTCCACTCACCAGCCGAAGGCGCGGTCGACGGCGTCGAGCACCCGGTCGAGGTCGGGCAGGTACTCCTCCTCCACCCGGCTGGCCGGGTAGGGGGTGTCGAAGCCGGTGACGCGTAGCACCGGGGCCTCCAGGGAGTAGAAGCACTCCTCGGTGATCCGGGCGGCGATCTCCGAACCGAGGCCCAGGTTGCCCGGGGCCTCGTGCACGACCACGCAGCGGCCGGTGCGCTTCACCGACTCGTACGCGGCGGTCAGGTCCAGCGGGGAGAGCGTGCGCAGGTCGATGACCTCCAGCTCCCGGCCGTCCTCGGCGGCGGCGGTCGCCGCGTCCAGCGCGACCCGGACCATCGGCCCGTACGCCAGCACGGTGGCGGCCGTACCGGGCCGGACCACCCGGGCCGAGTGCAGCGGGTACGCCTCGGACAGCGGGGCGTCCAGGTCGACCGGGCCCTTCTCCCAGTAGCGCCGCTTCGGCTCCAGGAAGACGATCGGGTCGTCCGACGCGATCGCCTGCTGGATCATGACGTACGCGTCCTGCGGGTTCGCGCAGGTCACCACCTTCAGGCCGGCGGTGTGCGCGAAGTACGCCTCGGGCGACTCGGAGTGGTGCTCGACGGCGCCGATGCCACCGCCGTAGGGGATCCGGATGACCATCGGGATCCGCACCTTGCCCTGCGAGCGGTAGTGCATCTTCGCCACCTGCGACACGATCTGGTCGTACGCGGGGTAGACGAAGCCGTCGAACTGGATCTCGCAGACCGGGCGGTAGCCGCGGATGGCCAGGCCGACCGCGGTGCCGATGATGCCGGACTCGGCCAGCGGGGTGTCGATCACCCGCTGGTCGCCGAAGTCCTTCTGGAGCCCGTCGGTGATCCGGAAGACGCCGCCGAGCTTGCCGACGTCCTCGCCCATGATGACGACCTTCGGGTCGTTCTCCAGGGCCCGGCGCAGGCCGGTGTTCAGAGCCTTGCCGAGGGTGAGCGTCTCCGTGGCCATCAGTGGGCGCTCCCTTCGAACGACTCCATGTACTTGGTGAACTGGGCCCGCTGCTCGTCCAGCTCCGGGGAGCCGTGCGGGTAGACGTGGTCGAACATGCTCACCGGCTCCGGGTTCGGCATGTTCAGCACCCGCTCGCGCAGGTGCACCGACTCGGTGCGGGCCTGCTCGTCGATCTCGGCGAAGAACGACTCGTCGGCGATCTGCTGCCTGGTCAGGAACGCCTTCATCCGGGCGATCGGGTCCTTGGCCTGCCAGGCCTCGACCTCGCTGGCGATCCGGTACCGGGTCGGGTCGTCGGAGGTGGTGTGCGCCCCCATCCGGTAGGTGTACGCCTCGATCAGGCTGGGGCCCTGGCCGAGCCGGGCGTTGTCCAGCGCGTGCCGGGTCACCGCGTACGTGGCGAGCACGTCGTTGCCGTCCACCCGGACACCGGGGAAGCCGTAGCCGCCGGCCCGCCGGTAGAGCGGAACCCGGGTCTGCCGCTCCAGCGGCTCGGAGATTGCGTACTGGTTGTTCTGGCAGAAGAACACCAGGGGGGCGTTGAAGACGCTGGCCCAGACGAACGACTCGTTGACGTCGCCCTGGCTGGTGGCGCCGTCACCGAAGTAGGCGATCACCGCCTCGCCGTCGTCGGTGCCGGTCTTGCCGTCGATGGCGACGCCCATGGCGTACCCGGTCGCGTGCAGGGTCTGCGCCCCGATGACGATCGTGTACATGTTGAACTTGAACTCGTTCGGGTCCCAGCCGCCCTGGTCGACGCCGCGGAACAGGCCGAGCGGCATGATCGGGTCGATGCCCCGGCAGTAGAGGACGCCGTGCTCCCGGTAGGTCGGGAAGGCCATGTCCTGCGTACGCAGGGCCCGGCCGGAGCCGACCTGGGCGGCCTCCTGGCCGAGCAGGCTGGCCCAGAGGCCCAGTTCGCCCTGGCGCTGCAGCGCGGTGGCCTCGGCGTCGAGCTTGCGGACCAGGACGAGGTCGCGGTAGAGCCCGCGGTACTCCTCGTCGGTGAAGTCGACGCGGTACTCGGTCCCGTCCGGGCCGGTCGCGCTCTCGATCCGCTCGCCCTCGGCGGTCAGCAGCTGTACGAGTTCCGGGTCACCGGCGGCCGCGGCCGCGGCCTGCTTGGAACGGGGTGCGGCCCGCCGGCCGCGGGTGGGTACCCCGGGGTCGCCCTTTGCCATCCGTCTCTCCCTGTCGTGTCTGCGCCGGCTTCGGGGGGTGACCCGTTCCGCGCAAGTCCTGCACCTGGCCCGGCCGGTGCCGGGCTGGTTCCTGGCGGCCACGCCCAACCCTTGGTGAGGGTTGCCGCGCGGCGTGAGCCGGGCTCGTTGGGGCGAACCCGGATCGGGAGCGCCGGCGCTCGTCCACGCCTGCCGCGGGTGCGCGGAGGTCGCGGCTGCACTGCCGTCGTGCCTGAATGATTGCAGAGGAGGTGAGCGGCCCCACAGTACGGCCCTCCGTACCGTCGGGCTTCCGTCTGCTTCGGGCGCTTTGTCGCTTGGAAGATTCACGCCGACGGACATTTTGTGTGTCGACACGCTGTGCCGGCTGGTGAACTGAACGTCACTGGTTCAAGCTGGTGGGGCAGATGCGTCTTAAGTGGCCTTTGTCCGTTTAAGGCTATGCCCGACCATCGCCCGTGTCGTCGACGAGGAGTGTGCCGGTGTCCGATCAGAACGACGGTCCCGGCGTACCCCTGCTCGGCCGGCACCGCGCCGGCGGCGGCTACCGCCGGGTGGTCGGCGTCCACCGGGCACCGGGGCTGACCGGCCCCACCCGGGGTTACCTCTTCACCGTCGCCCTGCTCGCCGGCACCGCGTCCATGCCCATCCTCGCCGCGATCAGCGCCGGCTCGGCCACCGTCGGCAGCACGGCCCTGCCGGAGAGCGGTACGCCCTTCATCCCGACCCCGTCCGTGGGCCCCGTGGTGATCCAACCCCCGTCGACCGGCCAGCCCGCCGCGCCGCCGAGCCGCCCGGTCCCGGTGGTGCCGACCGGCTCGGTCCCGCTGGTCCCCCCGCTCCCGGCGTCGGCCGCACCCGACCCGGCGGCGCCCGTCGCCCCGCGTCCCGGGCCGGCGGTACGCGTCCCCGCGCCGGCCGCCCCGGCCGGTCCCGTCGCGAAGCCCGCGCCCCGACGCAGTACCTCCCCGGCGGGCCGCTCCCCACGTCCCGCCCCGACCAGATCGACCACCCCGCCGCCGACCAGGTCACCCCGGCCGACCCCGCGGCCCACGCCCAGCCCGACGCCGCCCCCGCCGCAGTCGCCGCCTCCACCGCAGTCGCCGACCCCCGAGCCGACGCCGAGCCCGACGGTCACCCTCTCCGAGCCGGCGCCGTCCCCCAGTGGGAGCAGCCCGGACGGCTCCTCCGGTACGCCCACCGACCCGTCACCCACCACCACCCTGACCCCGACGACCACCGTCGCCCCCACGAGCACTGTCGCCCCAACGACCACCGTCGGCCCGACGGCGACCTGCACCCCGCCGACCACCGCCACCCCGACCACCGTCGCCCCGCCGACGACGGGAACTCCGGTCACCTCCGGCGCCCTGGCCACCTCCGGAGCGCCTACAGACTTGAGAGCGTCAGCGACTCATCGGGCTGAGTCGTTGAGGCTCTCAGATCTGTAGCGACTGAGGCGTAAGTGTCCTCGGCCCCGGGACAGCCCGAGGTGGTGGCGCATGGCGGTCCGTCTCGGGCGTCGGTGGCTCCCCGCGGGGTCCGGAGCGAGAGTTGTCAGCGGTGCTGGCGGAGCATGGGCGGGTGCAGGAGGGTGGCCGGACCGCGCCGGAAGAGCTGAGCCGGGCGTCCCCGGTCACCCTCGGTGGATCGGCCGACCGGCTCCACGAAGCCGGGCGTTCCGGTGACCTTGCGGTGGAAGTTGCGGGGGTCGAGTCGGGTGTCCCAGACCGTCTCGTAGACCGTCCGCAGCTGCGCCACGGTGAACTCCGGCGGGCAGAAGGCGGCGGCCAGCGGGGTGTACTCCAGCTTGGCCCGGGCCCGTTCCAGCCCGTCGGCGAGGATCCGGTCGTGGTCGAAGGCGAGCCGGTCCCGGGCGACCTTCGTGACCGGCACCCACTCGGCCGCCGCCGCGTCGGTGCCGGCGACCGGGGTGGGCAGGTCCGGTAGGAGCGCGAGCCAGGCCACGGTGACCACCCGGCCGCGCGGGTCCCGCCCCGGGTGGCCGTACGTGCCGAGCTGTTCCAGGTGCCCGGCCGGCTCGGGGAGGCCGGTCTCCTCGGCCAGCTCGCGGACGGCCGCGTCGGGCAGGTCCTCGTCGATGCCGACGAAGCCGCCGGGCAGCGCCCAGGCCCCCTCGTACGGGGGGATGCCGCGGCGGACCAGCAGCACGGCCAGCTCGTCTGCGCGGACGGTCAACACCACCAGGTCGGCGGTCACCGCGAAGGGCGGGTACTCGGCCATCTCTTTATCACCACCTTGACGATAAGGTACCAGAGCGTTTATCGTCGTGATGACGAAAAGGGGAGGGCGAGAACCATGGCCGACGTTTCGAGGCGACTGTTCCTGCGGCACCTGCGCGGGACCCCGACCACCTGGGTACGGCTGGGGGTGGGCGGTCGGGTCCGGCGCGAGGGCGTCGGGCTGTCCTTCTGGTACCGGCCGCTCAACGCGGTGCTCAGCGAGGTGCCGGTGGACGACCGCGAGCTGCCGCTGCTGTTCCACGCCCGCACCGGCGACTTCGCCGACATCACCGTGCAGGCGACGGTGACCTACCGGGTGGCCGACCCGGCGCGCGCCGCCGGCCGGCTCGACTTCTCGGTCGACCCGCGCACCGGCAAGGCCCGGGCCCGCCCGCTCGACCAGGTGGCCACCCTGCTGGCCGAGCTGGCCCAGCAGCCGGCGCTCGACCTGCTGGCCCGGGTGCCGCTCGCCGAGGCGCTGACCACCGTCGCGCCGGTCCGCGAGGCGGTCGCCACGGCGCTGGTCGACGAGCCCCGCCTGACCGACCTGGGGGTCGCCGTGGTCAGCGCCCGGGTGGTCGCCGTCCGGCCCGAGCCGGAGCTGGAACGGGCGTTGCAGACCCCCACCCGGGAGGCCGTCCAGGTGCAGGCCGACCGGGCCACCTACGCCCGGCGGGCGCAGGCCGTCGAGCAGGAACGGTCGATCGCCGAGAACGAGCTCCAGAACAAGATCGAGCTGGCCCGCCGGGAACAGCAGCTGGTCGAGCAGCACGGCGCGAACACCCGCCGCCGGGCCGAACTCGACGCCGCCGCCGAGCTGGCCACCGCCCAGGGCAAGGCGGAACGGGAGAAGGTCGCCAACGCGGCCGCCGCCGAACGGGCCCGGGTGCTCGCCGCCGCCGAGGCGGAGAAGGAGCGGGTGCTGGCCATCGGCACCGCCGAGAAGGAACGCGCGCTCTCGGCCGCCCGCGCGGACGGCGTACGCGTGGTGGGGCACGCCGAGGCCGAGGCCGAGGCGGCGAAGCTGGCCGCGTACGCGGAGCTGCCGCCGGAGGTGCTGCGGGTCCTGACCGTCCGCGAGCTGGCCGGCCGGCTCCCGCAGATCGGGCAGCTCACCGTCACCCCCGACGTGGTGACCGACCTGCTGGCCCGGCTGGCCGGACCGGCGACCGGCCGATGAGCGCGACCCTGGCCCCCCGGGTGGTCGTGGTGAGCCGGCGCAGCGAGCTGGACGAGCTGCTGGGCCGGCACGGCACCCGGGCGGCCGCCGCCTGGTACCTGCGCGAGCGGGGCCGGGACCTGGCGGAGGTCGTCGACCGGCACGACGCCCTCCAGGCGGCGCTGACCACGGTCGGCGCCGCCGTCCCGGCGGACTGGCGGCGCGGCGCGGTGGACCGGGACGACCTGCCCCGGTTCCTGTTCGGGCCGGAGGACGTGGTGGTGGCGGTCGGGCCGGACGGGCTGGTCGCCAACGTGGCGAAGTACCTCGACCGGCAGCCGGTGGTCGGCATCGACCCGGAGCCGGGCCGCAACGCCGGGGTGCTGGTCCGGTTCACCGCCGGGCAGCTCGGCGGCCTGCTCCCGGCGGTCGTCGCGGGCGCCGCGCCGACCCGGCGCCGGGCCATGGTCCGGGCCGCGCTCGACGACGGGCAGGAGCTGGTCGGCCTCAACGAGGTGTACGTCGGGCACGCCTCCCACCAGTCCGCCCGCTACCAGCTCACCGTGCCCGTGGAGGGGCGGGCACGGCGGGAACGGCACTCCTCCTCCGGGGTGGTGGTCGGCAGCGGTACGGGGGCGACCGGCTGGTGCGCGTCCATCGCGCGCGACCGTCCGGGTGCGCCGCGGCCGCCCGCCCCGGAGGAGGAGGCCCTCTGCTGGTACGTGCGGGAGGCGTGGCCGTCCCCGGTCACCGGCGCGACCCTCACCGCGGGCAGGCTGGACCGGGCCGACCGGCTGGAACTCGTCGCCGAGTCCGACGGCCTGGTGGCCTTCGCGGACGGCCTGGAGGCCGACCGGCTGGCGCTGACCTGGGGCCAGCGCCTCACCGTCGACGTCTCCCCCCGGCACCTCACCCTCGTCGAGCCGTGACCAGGACCGGTCAGGTGTCGGTGAGGCGGTCCCGGTTGGCCTCGATCCAGGCGTCCAGGGCGGCCGGGTCGTCCGGGTCGACGCCGTCGGCCATCAGCTGGGCCACCGCCGCGGTGGCGGGGCTGCGCCGCTCGCCGGTGCTGTAGAGGCGGGCGAACTCTCCGACCAGCTCCTCGATCACCCGGTCGGTCTCGGCGGCGGCCCGCTCGGGCAGGCCCCGCTGCCGGGCCGCGTACGCCACCCAACCGCGCAGCACCCGGGGCAGCATCGCCGCGTCGTCCATGTCCAGCACGGCCCGCCGGTGCACCCAGTCCAGCAGGAACAGCTCGGCGACCATCGGGCTCCACCGCATCGGGTCCCCGTCGGGGAAGCTGGCCGCGTGGTCCAGCAGCAGGCTGAGGCAGAAGTGCAGCGAGGCCAGGTCGTCGCCGGTGATGGTGTCCAGCCCGAAGCGGGCCGCCTCGGGTGAGGCGAGGAAGGCGCGTACCAGCGCGGTGCGGTCCACCTCCGGCGGCGTGGGCGGGGTCGCCGCCGCGCCGGCGGGCAGCACGGCCAGCCGGGCCCCGGCCAGCGACCGGTCGGTGCCGAGCGAACCCTCGGCGGGCAGTTCACCGAGGTCGTCGGTGATCGCCAGGTACCGGGTCACCTCGGCCCGCATCCGGGCCGGGTCCTCCTCCCGGAACCAGGTCAGCTCGTCGGCGGTGCACAGGTCACGGGCCTGCTCCACCACCCGGCCGGCGGGGCCGCCGACGAAGATGTCCTTGGTGATGCCGATGTTGTGGTCGACCAGTGCGACCAGGGCGTGTTCCGGTCCGCCGGCCTCCTCGTCGTCGTACGCGAAGGTGGCCAGGTAGGAGGTCTGGTCGCCGTACACGTCGCCGTAGCACCAGGCGCCGGTGAGCCGGACCCGGCCGAGCTGGCCGGCCCAGGCGGGCGCCGCCGCGCCGGGGCGGACCTTGGCGGTCCCCTCGGCGTCGGGGACCAGTGCGGCGAAGACCGAGCGGATGGTGGTGGCGGCGGCGCTGCGCCGGCGTGCGGTGGCGGACAGGAAGCCGGCGACGAACTCGCGTACGGCGGTCTCCCGGTCGGTCTCCGCGATCGCGTAGATGCTGCCGAGCAGCGCCGTGCCGAGCATCTCCGCGTCGAAGGCGCAGTCGAGCCTGGTCACGTCGCGGGCGGCATGCAGCACCGCCTCGTAGGGGGTCTGTGGCGAGGCCATGGCACCGACCCTACGCCGGGTGCCGGCCGGCAGCCGGATCCGCGACGCCGCCACGCTCAGCGACGGGCCGCCTCCCGCAGCGCCTCCCGGGCCCGGCCGTAGCGGGCCAGCACCGCGCGGACCGGGTCGAGCACGTGCTCCTCGCCCACGGTGGCGACCGCGCCGGTGAGCCGCTTCTCCGCCCGCCGCCGGGCCCGCCCGGCCGCCCAGCCGATCACCGGCCGGGCCAGCGCCGCCACCAGCAGCCCGGCCAGCAGGCCGCCGAGCAGCAGCACGGTCGGCAGGGGCACCTCGCCGACCCGCGGATAGTCCAGGGCCGGCAGGCCCAGGGCGCGCAGCGCGTAGCCCGCCGCCAGCCAGAGCAGGCCGGCCAGCGCGGCCAGGGTCACCAGCCACTGGAGGCCGCCGACCAGCCGCCACCACACCGGGCGGCGGTCCATGCCCAGGTCGGTGCCCGCCACCGCGCGGTCCAGCGCGTCCGGCAGGTCGCCGAGGCGGGACCGGGCCGCGGTGGTCACCGCGCCCGGCCACGGCGCCGGCAGGCCGGCGGAGGAACGGTCGGCCACCGACCGGATCGCCAGCCCCAGCGCCGAGCGCTGGGCCGCGGTCGGATCGGGTACGGAGGTGGCGGCGACCAGGCTCTCCTCCGGCGCGTCGGCCCCGGCGGCCGGTCCGGGCAGGTGCAGCCGGCGCAGCGGATCCGGTCGCAGCTTGCGCCACGCCCGCACCAGCGGCCAGCCGGTCGACCCGACGGCCCGGTGCCGGTACGCGCCCCGCACCGCGTCGGCGACCGCCGGCACCCCGGCCGCCCCGGCCAGCGCCCGGGTCAGCTCCCGGCCGGCGGCCTCGTCCGGCCCGGTGGCCGGCGCGTCGGCGGAGACCAGTTCGTCCAGCCCGGCGACCACCGTGTCGACGTCGCCGGAGAGCCGGCGCAACGCCGCCTGGCGTTCGGCGACCGTACGCTCCAGCGCCTCCCGCAGCGCGGTCAACCCGGCCGGGTCGACGGCCACGGTGGCGTGCAGCGGCACCCCGGCCAGCCCGTCGGCGTCGAGCAGCCGGCGCAGGTCGTCCAGGACCCGGGGCAGCTCGGCCGGCGGGAGCCGGTCGGCCTGGTTGAGCACGACCAGGGTGACGTCCTTGTGCCGGTGGAACTCACGCAGGTAGCTGGTGTGGATCACCCGGTCGGCGTACTTCTGCGGGTCGACCACCCAGACCACCAGGTCGACCAGGCCGAGCAGCCGGTCCACCTCCAGCCGGTGGGACCGCTGCACCGAGTCGAAGTCGGGCAGGTCGAGCAGGACCAGCCCGTGCAGGTCGGTCTCGTCGTCGGCGTCCAGCGCGCTCTCCCGTACGAACCGGTGCCGGGGCAGCACCCCCACCCAGTCGAGCAGCCGGTTGGCGCCGTCCAGTTGACCCCAGACGCAGGCGTGCGCCACGCCGGTGGTCGGGCGGCGGACGCCCACCGGGGAGAGGTCCAGCCGGGCCAGGGCGTTGAACAGGCTCGACTTGCCGCTGCCGGTGGCCCCGGCGAGCGCCACCACGGTGTGGTCGCGGGAGAGCTCCAGCCGGGTGCCGGCCCGCTCGACGACGGTGTGCGCGGCGACGAGCTGCGCGTCGGGCACCTGGCCGTCGACGGCGTCGAGGAACCGGCGTACCGCGGCGAGGCGGTCGACCAGGGCGTCCGCGTCGACCCGCTGGTCGCCCCGGATCGCCTCGCGCATCCGGCCGACGAAGTTGGTCACCGGTCCTCACCCTCGTACGCGGTCGCTCCGGGCAGGATGGGGCCGCCGGGGCGACTCAGCCCGCTGCGGTGCCGGGCCACCTCGACCCGGCCGGCGGCGCGGCGCAGCGCGTCACCGGTGTCGGCGGCGGGCCGGGCGTCGGCGGTCCGGGCGAGGAAGCGCTCGGCCTCGGAGTCGAGCAGGCCGCGTACCCGGTCGAGCAGGTCCTCACGGGCCTTGGCGGCCAGGTTGCGGACGGCCTGGTCGCCGAAGATGGCCTGGAGCACCGCCTGCGCGGCGACGGTGGTGCCGGCGCCGGTGGCCACCTCCAGCCCGGTCGGGATGAACGCGGTGGAGGCGAAGACCGCGATCATGACGGCCAGCCCGGTGGCGTTGACCGCGTACGCGGCGGTGCGGGCCACGAAGCGCCGGTCGCCGCCCTCGACCCGGACCAGCTCCAGCACCCCGCGCTGCCAGTCCCGGACCAGCCGTTCGGCCCGCGCCGGCAGGTCCTCGGCGGCGTGCGCCAGTGGGGGGTCGAGCAGCGCGGCGCCCGCCGGATGCGCCTTCCACCCGGTGTACGCGTTCTCGGCGGCCTCGGCGGCGACCCCGCGCAGCAGGGTCACCAGCTGCGACTCGATGGCGGTGGAGAGCTCGGCGGCGGGTGCGGGACGGCCGGTCACCGCGGCGAGCAGCCGGTCCCGGAGCCGGCCGATCCGGGCCTCCAGGGTGCGGAACAGCTCGCCGGTGCCGACGAACTCCTGC
Source organism: Micromonospora siamensis (assembly GCF_900090305.1). Classification (NCBI taxonomy): domain Bacteria; kingdom Bacillati; phylum Actinomycetota; class Actinomycetes; order Micromonosporales; family Micromonosporaceae; genus Micromonospora; species Micromonospora siamensis. Next base: position 755,337 of record NZ_LT607751.1, read on the forward strand.
CAGCGGGCGAGCACCTCGCCGCGGAGCAGTCGCCCGTCGGAGAGCCCCTGCTCGACGGTGCGGTGCGCCCCCCGGTACGCCGCCCGGACCCGCTCGTCGAGCGCGTCGGCGGTGGCCACCTGCTCCTCGGCGGCGTCGGCCAGCCCGTCGACCTGCGGGTGCAGCGCGCCGAGCGCGCCGTCGAGGGTCTGCCGGACCACCGCGGAGCGGGCGTCGGCGTCCGCGGCGAGCCGGGCGAACCAGGAGGCCAGCGGGGCGGTGACCTTGTCGGGGAGCAGCCCCTGCCCGTCCACCCAGGTCTCGGGGAGGACGAAGAGCGGCGCCGAGCCGAGATCCTGGGCGGCGAGCATCTCCTGGAGGTGGGCGGCGATCTCGTCGGCCGCCTCCGGGGGCACCCGGTCGAGCACCATGGCGATCACCGCGCCCCGGGCCCGGGCGCTGCGCAGCAGCTCCCACGGGACGGCGTCGGCGTACCGGGCGGCGGTGGTGACGAAGAGCCAGAGGTCGGCGGCGGCCAGCAGTTGGCCGGCGAGCGCCCGGTTGGCGTCGACCACGGAGTCGATGTCGGGGGCGTCGAGGAAGGCCAGCCCGGCCGGGAGCGCGGGCGCGGTGACCAGGTGCAGGGTGCCCGGGTCCTCGCTGGGCTCGTTGGTGCGGGTGAGGCCGGGCAGCAGCTCGCCCTGGCGGAACCAGCCGGAGTCGGCCGGGTTGCAGACCAGCACCGGGGAGCGGGTGGTCGGGCGGAGCACCCCCGACGCGCTGACCCGGGCCTGGACGAGGCTGTTGACCAGGGTGGACTTGCCGGCGCCGGTGGAGCCGCCGACCACCACCAGCAGCGGCGCGTCGAGCCGGGCCAGCCGGGGCAGCAGATAGTCGTCGAGTTGGTCGGTCAGGGTGCCGGCGGTGTGCCGGGCGGGCTCCGCCGAGGGCAGGGCCAGCGGGAAGCGTGCCGCGTCGATCGCCGCCCGCAGGCCGGTCAGCGCGGCGGGCAGGCCCTCACCGGGCGGTGCCTCGCCGCCCTCCGACGGGCCGGTACGGGCGGCGACGGCGGGAGCGCTCGGTGCGGTGGCGGGATCGCCGTGCGTCGTCACCGCTAAAGCGTGCCCGACCGACGCAAGGGAAGACAACCGGAGGGTAATAACGGTCGGGTTGCGTCGGGTCCGCTCAACCTCGACTTGCGGTTTGGCGATGGCGTGGCACTATTGAGTCAAGTTCACTCAACTTGTGGTGCGGTCGCGGACAGTGACCCGCCGGGCAGGCCCTCTGACCTGCCCAACCTTACGAAGCGAGGAAGCGAAGATGGCACGTGCGGTCGGTATCGACCTCGGCACGACGAACTCCTGCGTCAGCGTTCTCGAGGGCGGTGAGCCCACCGTCATCGCCAACGCTGAGGGCTCGCGGACGACCCCGTCGATCGTCGCGTTCGCCCGTAACGGCGAGGTGCTCGTCGGTGAGGTCGCCAAGCGCCAGGCGGTGACCAACCCGGACCGGACCATCCGCTCGGTCAAGCGGGAGATCGGCACCAACTGGTCCGTCGACATCGACGGCAAGAAGTACACCCCGCAGGAGATCTCGGCGCGCACGCTGATGAAGCTCAAGCGGGACGCCGAGGCCTACCTGGGCGAGCAGATCACCGACGCGGTGATCACCGTCCCGGCGTACTTCAACGACGGGCAGCGTCAGGCCACCAAGGAGGCCGGTGAGATCGCCGGCTTCAACGTGCTGCGGATCGTCAACGAGCCGACCGCGGCCGCCCTGGCGTACGGCCTGGACAAGGGTTCCAAGGAGCAGACCGTCCTGGTCTTCGACCTGGGTGGCGGCACCTTCGACGTCTCCCTGCTGGAGCTCGCCGAGGGCGTCGTCGAGGTCAAGTCGACCTCCGGTGACAACCACCTCGGTGGTGACGACTGGGACCAGCGGATCATCGACCACCTGGTGAAGACCTTCCGGGGCGAGCACGGCATCGACCTGGCCCAGGACAAGATGGCGCTCCAGCGCCTGCGCGAGGCGGCCGAGAAGGCCAAGATCGAGCTGTCGGCGGCCACCACCACCAACATCAACCTGCCGTACATCACGGCTGGCGCGGCGGGCCCGCTGCACCTCGACGTGACGCTGAGCCGCGCCGAGTTCCAGCGGATGACGCAGGACCTGCTGGATCGCTGCAAGGGCCCGTTCGAGCAGGCCGTGAAGGACGCCGGGATCAAGGTCTCCGACGTCGACCACGTCATCATGGTCGGTGGCTCCACCCGGATGCCGGCCGTGACCGACCTGGTCAAGCAGCTCACCGGCCGTGACCCGAACAAGGGCGTCAACCCGGACGAGGTCGTCGCCGTCGGCGCCGCCCTCCAGGCCGGCGTGCTCAAGGGTGAGGTCAAGGACGTCCTGCTGCTCGACGTGACCCCGCTGAGCCTGGGCATCGAGACCAAGGGCGGCATCTTCACCAAGCTGATCGAGCGCAACACCACCATCCCGACCAAGCGCTCCGAGGTCTTCACCACGGCCGACGACAACCAGCCGTCGGTGCTGATCCAGGTGTTCCAGGGCGAGCGGGAGATCGCGGCCTACAACAAGAAGCTCGGCACCTTCGAGCTGACCGGCCTCCCGCCCGCGCCGCGCGGCGTGCCGCAGATCGAGGTCACGTTCGACATCGACGCCAACGGCATCGTGAACGTGCACGCCAAGGACCTGGGCACCGGCAAGGAGCAGAAGATGACGATCACCGGCGGCTCCTCGCTGCCGAAGGACGACATCGAGCGGATGCGCCGGGACGCCGAGGAGCACGCCGACGAGGACAAGCGTCGCCGGGACGAGGCGGAGACCCGCAACGTCGCCGAGGCGCTCCAGTGGCAGACCGAGAAGTTCCTCGCCGAGAGCGGCGACAAGCTGCCCGCCGAGAACCGCGAGCAGCTCAACGAGGCCCTCGGCGAGCTGCGTGGCGCCCTCGGTGGCCAGGACATCGAGGCCATCAAGTCGGCCCACGAGCGGCTCGCGCAGGTCTCCCAGCAGGCCGGTTCGCTGCTCTACTCCCAGCAGCAGGGCGAGCCGGGCGAGCCGGGCGCCCCGGGCGCGGCCGGTCCGGGCGCGGGTGCGACCGGTGGCCCGCAGGCCGGCGGCCCGGACGACGTGGTGGACGCGGAGATCGTCGACGAGGACAAGAAGTGACGGTCCGCCCCGCACCCCACACCACGGCAGAGGGATGAGGTAGCCGCATGACGGAGAAGCCACGAGCCGCCGACCCGGGCGCCACCGGGTCGGCGCCGGGTGGCTCCGCGACCGCCGGGAAGTCCTCCGGCGAGGAGCGGGTCGTCATCCGCAACAACCGCAAGATCGGCAAGGCCGAGGAGGCGCCCGCCGCCGCCGACGCCGGGACGGACGTCCCGGCCGAGGGCCTGGTCGAGGAGGGCGAGATCGTGGTCGACGAGATCGAGATCGAGGCCGACTCGGTGGACGGGCCGACCCCGGCCGGTCCGCCGGTGGTGGACGCTCCGGCCCAGCCGGCCCAGCCGGCCCAGCCGGCCGACGGCGGCGGTTCGCCGCTCGGCGCCGAGCTGGAGGCGCTCCGCGATCAGCTGGACGAGCGGACCCGGGACGTGCAGCGGGTGTCGGCGGAGTACGCCAACTACCGCAAGCGGGTGGACCGGGACCGGGGCGTGGTCCAGGAGCAGGCGACCGGCTCGGTGCTCGCCGCGCTGCTGCCGATCCTCGACGACCTGGACCGGGCCCGGGAACACGGCGACCTGGTCGGGCCGTTCGGCACGGTGGCCGAGCAGCTGGTCACCGCCCTCGGCAAGTTCGGGCTCACCCCCTTCGGTGAGCAGGGCGACCCGTTCGACCCGACCCGGCACGAGGCGGTCGCGCACCAGACGTCCGCCGACGTGACCGAGCCGACCTGCGTACAGATCATGCGCCGGGGCTATCTGCTCGGCGAGCGGCTGCTGCGACCCGCGCTGGTCGCGGTGGCCGATCCGGAATAGTGGCCGACCGTGTCCTGGTCGCCCCGGCCGCCGCCCGACGGTGGCCGGGGCGGCCGGGGCACGTCACTCGGAAGGGGGTGGACCGGTGAGTTCCAAGGACTGGCTCGAGAAGGACTACTACGCCGTGCTGGGCGTGGAGAAGTCCGCCTCCTCGGACGAGATCAAGAAGTCGTACCGGAAGCTGGCCCGGCAGTCGCACCCGGACCACAACCCCGGTGACCCGAAGGCCGAGGAGCGGTTCAAGGCCGTCTCCGAGGCGTACGCGGTGCTCGGCGACGACAAGAAGCGCCGCGAGTACGACGAGATGCGCTCGCTGTTCGGCTCGGGCGCTTTCCGTCGCAACGCCCGCGCCGGTGGCCAGCCGGGCGGCGGTGTGCCGTTCGACGTCTCCGACCTGTTCGGCGGCGCTGCCGCCGGTGGCGACACCCGGTTCGGCGGCGGCGGCTTCACCGACCTGTTCAGCACCATCTTCTCCGGAGGTGGTGGCGCCGGTGGCCCGGCCCGTCCCCGCGGTCCGGCCCGCGGGCGGGACGTCGAGGCGGAGGTCGCGCTCGACTTCGGCGACGCCGTACGCGGTGTCACGCTGCCGTTGACGCTGCGCGCTCCCGGGGTCTGCGACACCTGCCACGGCAACGGCGCGAAGCCGGGCACCCAGCCGGTGACCTGCCCGGTCTGCCACGGGGCCGGCGTGACGAACCGCAACCAGGGGTCCTTCAGCTTCTCCGAGCCGTGCCGCAACTGTCAGGGCGTCGGCACGATCGTGGAGGAGAAGTGCCCGGAGTGCCACGGCACCGGCGGGGTCACCAAGACCCGCACGCTGAACGTCCGGGTGCCCGCCGGGGTGGCCGACGGACAGCGGATCCGGCTGGCCGGGCGGGGTGAGCCGGGCGACCGGGGCGGCCCGGCCGGCGACCTCTTCGTGCACGTCAAGGTTCGCCCGGACGAGCTGTTCGGACGCACCGGGGACGACCTGACCCTCAACGTGCCGATCACGTTCACCGAGGCGGTGCTCGGCACCGACCTGCGGGTGCCCACCCTCGACGGCGCGGTGACCCTCCGGGTTCCGCCGGGTACCCCGTCGGGTCGGGTGCTGCGGGCCCGGGGCAAGGGTGTCGTCCGCCGCGACGGGCAGGCCGGTGACCTGCTGGTCACCCTCGACGTCGTGGTCCCCGCGAAGGTGTCGGACGAGGCCCGTGCGGCGTTGGAGACGTTCGCCGAGCAGAGCCCGCCGGCTGCCCGGGAACATCTCGACGCTCGGGTGCGTCGATTCAGTTGACCCCACGGCGGTACGTGCGGAGGTGAGCGGGATGTCGAGCGAGTACGTCGGTTCGGATGACCCTGCGTACGAGGCCAAGGTGTTGATGATCTCGGTCGCGGCACGGATGGCCGGGATGCATCCGCAGACGTTGCGCCAGTACGACCGGCTCGGCCTGGTGCAGGCCGGCCGGGCCACCGGCGGTGGCCGCCGGTACAGCGTCCGGGACGTGGTGCTGCTGCGCGAGGTGCAGCGGCTCAGCCAGGACGAGGGGGTCAACCTCGCCGGGGTCAAGCGGATCATCGGCCTGGAGCGCCTGCTGGAGCAGGCACAGCAGCGGGTGGCCCGGCTGGAGGCGGAGCTGGATGCCGCGTACCGGCGGATCGCCGAGCTGGAGTCCGGGCTGGGCGGCTTCCCGCGCGGCGACCTGGTGCCGACCTCGCGCACCTCGACGGCGCTGGTCGTCTGGCGCCCCCGCCGCAACCCCGAACGCTGACCACGCCCGACCCCTGCTCAGCTCCGCTCATCTCCACGAACGGCGGTGTCCCCCACCCGGGGGCACCGCCGTTCGCCGCATCCTGGCCCTTCCCAGGTACGGGGCGGGCACGGGTTGCCACGACCGAAGCGCTCGGTGGAACGCCATGCGTGTCGCCGGCCCGTTTTGACACCCACCACGTTCCACCGACGCGCTGATCGGCTCGAACGTCCCCTGCGCCCGCAGAGCAGGTCGACAAGCCGTCGACGTGGCGAGCCGGGCCGAAACAGTCGGCAAGCTCGACGACCACCGGAAGACCCGAGGTTCTCCGGGGATCGCCTGCGCCGGATCTGGCTCCTCCGCTAGCCTCAGAATCAGGTCCAACCAACTCAATCCGGACTCCAATGGCAGGGGGAGCCATGGCGGAATCGGCGAAGAAGGTTGCCCAGCAGGCGGAGGACCGGCTCGAGAAGGTGGCCGAGAACGTCCGGGAGAGATTCGACCGGGTCACCGAGGGTCGCTTCACCGACCGGATCAAGAACGGCAGGTTCGCCGACCAGGTCGACCACGGTATCGACCAGGGGCGAAACGAGGCGAGACGCCGCGACCAGGGCGGATCGGAACGCTGACGATCCGCCGACGTGCGGGCCGGGACCCACGGGGGGTCCCGGCCCGTTCGCCGTCCGGGGACGTGCGGGCCGAGACGCGGTGACGTCGTCAGGGGGTCCCGACCCGCGCACTGTCCAGGCCGGCGGACACCAGGTCACGGGATCGGGCGGTGGTCGGGTGCGCCGGCCACCAGGCGTGGTGGCCCAGCATGCCGAGCAACGCCGGGGCCAGCACCGTACGGATCAGGGTGGCGTCGACCAGGACGGCTGCGGCGAGACCGACACCGATCATCTTGACCAGCGTGTCGTCGATGGCCACGAAGCTGACGAACACCGCCGCCATGATGGTTGCCGCCGCCGTGATCACCCGTCCGGTGCCGGCCAGCCCGTTCGCCACCGCCCGGTGGGGGTCGCCGGTGCGGTCGTACTCCTCGCGGACCGACGAGAGCAGGAACACCTCGTAGTCCATCGAGAGTCCGAACAGGATCGCGAAGAGCAGCATCGGCACCACGGACATGATCGGCACGGGATGGTCCACGCCGATGAGCGACAGCCCCCAGCCCCACTGGAAGACGGCCACGAGCACGCCGTAGGCCGCGCCGATCGAGAGCAGCGCCAGCAGGGCGGCCTTGAGCGCGATCAGCGGTGCCCGGAACATCGCCACCAGCAGCAGCCCGGCGGCGACGACCACGCCGAGCACCACCCACGGCAGCCGGCCGGCGACCGCGTCGGCCATGTCGATCATGTACGCGGTCTGGCCGCCGACGGCCACCGCGGCGCCGTCGGGGCTCAGCGTCGCCGGCCCGACGGTACGCCGGATCCGGTGCACCAGGTCGCTGACCTCGGGGTCCTGTGGTGCGTGCCGGGGCACCACGGTCAGCAGCGCCAGCGTGCCGTCGGGGCTGCGTACCGGCGGGGTGGTCAGGGCCACCTCGGGGTCGGCGGTGAGGGCCGTGGTCAGCCGGTCTAGGGCGGGGTCGGCGGGGCGTTGCACGGCCAGCACCAGCGGGGCGTTCCAGCCCGCGCCCAGCTCGTCCCGCACCGTCTCGTACGCCTGCCGTTGCGGCCAGCCGGCCGGCTGGTTGCCGTCGTCGGGAGTACCGAGACGCAGGCTGAGCAGCGGGGCCGCCAGTCCCAGCAGCACCACGGCGGCGGCCGCCGCGTACGCCAGCCGGTGCCGGTCCAGGTGTCGGCCCCACCGCGCCCAGCCGGACCGCGCACCGGTCGCCCCGTGACCGGCCGGTGCGCGCAGAACGGGGAGCCGCCAGCGGTCGACCCGGTGGCCGAGGAGGCCGAGCAGGGCCGGCAGCAGGGTGAGCGCGGCGAGCATCATCGCGGTGACGGTCAGCGCGGCGGCCAGGCCCATCGCGCCGACGAACGGGATGCCGGTGAAGAGCAGGCCGAGGATGGCCACCACGACGGTCGCCCCGGCGAAGAGCACGGCGTGCCCGGCGCCGGCCACCGCCCGGCCGGCGGCGTCGACGGGCGACAGTCCGTCGGCGAGGTGGGCGCGGTGCCGGATGACGATGAAGAGCGCGTAGTCGATGCCGGCGCCGAGGCCGAGCATCACCGCGACGATCGGCGCGGAACTGGGGATGTCGGTGAGCGCGGCGGCGAGCAGCACCAGCCCGGTGCCGGTGACCAGCCCGACCAGCGCGACCACCAGCGGCAGCCCGGCGGCCACCACCGAACCGATGGCGAGGATCAGCACCAGCAGCGCGACGCCGGCGCCGACCGCCTCGGCGGGGCCGGTCTCCGGCTCGAACGCGACGTCGATGACGAGGCCGCGGAAGCTGGTCTCGATCCCCCGGTCGCGGGTGGCCGTCGCCGCCGCGTCCAGCCGCTGGTACGCCCCCGCGCCCAGCTCGCCGGCCTGCTGCGCGTACCGGACGGTGCCGATGGCGGTGCGCCCGTCGGGGCTGACCACTCCCGCGCCGGCGAGCGGGTCGTCGACTCCGGTCACCTGGGGCTGGTGCCGGATCTCCGCGATCATCGCCTCGACGGCGGCCCGTCGGTCGGGTGCCCGCAGGTCACCGTCGGGGCTGTGCCAGACGATCTCGGCGCTGGCCGCTCCGTACCCGGGAAAGGCGGCGCGGGCCAGGTCGGCCGCGCGCTGCGACTCGGCGCCGGGGATGCGGAAGTCGTTGGCGAAGCCGCCGCCGGCCGCCTGCCCGAGGCCGAGCAGGGCGACCGCGGCCAGCAGCCAGCCGGCGAGGGTGCGCCAGGGGTGGCCGGCGGTGGCCCGGCCGACCCGGTCCAGGAAGGTTTCCATGCCTCCACGATAAGTGCACTGACTGCAAAATTGCAATGAGTGAAGGTAAGCATGGAGTGCAGTAACCTGGCGCGATGACGTCCGGGCAGGGACTGCGGGAGCGGAAGAAGGAGCGCACGCGGCAGGCGCTGATCAGCGCCGCCCTCGAACTCTTCGCCGAGCGCGGGTACGACCAGACGACCGTGGCCGACATCGCGGCCGGCGCGGAGGTCTCCACGCGCACCTTCTTCAGCTACTTCCCGAGCAAGGAGGAGATCCTCTTCGCCGACACCGAGGAGCGGCTGGCCCTGGCCTTCCAGGTCATCGACGACCGTGGTCCGGACGACGAGCCGGTGGAGCTGCTGGTCCGGGCGATCGGCCGGGTCTTCGACCAGGCGGAACGGTTCGGGCACGAGTTCCTCCGGGCCGCGCCGGTACGACTGCGGCTGGTCCTCTCCGTGCCGGCCGTGCAGGGGATGGCGCTGCAACGGCTGCTCTCCGCGCAGCAGCGGCTCGCCGCCCACCTGCACGAGGCCTTCCCGGACCGGCTGGACCGGATCCAGGCCGCGGCGATGGTCGGCTCGCTGATCGGTGCGGTGATGAACGCGATGATGACCCTGGTCGGCGAGGTGGACCGGGTCGAGGAGCTGTTCGGGGGCCCGCCGGAGCCGATCCTCGCCGAACTGCGCCGGGCCGTACGCGTGGCGGTCGCCGGCCTGGACGCCACCGCCGGCTGAGCGGCCGGCGCGGGCCCTGCGGCGCGATCAGCCGATCCTGCGGTTCTCCCGGACCAGGCCGCCCTCGCACCAGTCCCGGTAGGCGAAGAGCTGCGGTCGGGCCAGCAGCACCCGGCTGTTGTGCGCCCAGGTCCGCATCGGTTCGTCGCCGGAGCGCTCGGCCTGCTCGACCAGCTTGCGGAAGCGGCGCTTCGGGTGGGCCCGGAAGTTCGTCCGGATGCCGTCGGCGGCGTAGATGTAGAGGCAGTGCAGCGCGAACCGGCGGGCCGGGCAGGCCGGGTCCATCGCCAGGTCGAAGAGGGTGAGCACCAGGTGGTCGCCGGCGACCAGCAGGTCCCAGTCCGGCGGCATCGAGGCCAGCGGGACCGAGTCGGGTTGGTATGCCCACGACCGCAACTCCGCCGGCGACGGGTCGACGGGGTTGGCGAAGCCGTGGAACGTCGACTCCTGCACGGTCAACCGGCCAACCTTCCGCGTTCGCCCGCGGGGGGCACCCGCCACCCGCGAGCCCTGCCTGCTGGGGCGACACGGTAGCGCGCCGCTGGCCTGCGGCGGAAGCCCCTGACCGGGAGTTCTTCCCCACCGGATGCGCCGGGGCGGGTCGACCGGACGGCCGACCCGCCCCGGCGCTCGGGCGGCTCAGTCGCCGGTCGGGACCGGGGTCGGCGGCCGGCTCGCCAGCGCGCGCCGCCGCAACCACAGCTTGAACCAGGCGAAGTCGGGCAGCCGGGCCAGCATCGGCCCGGTCACCACGGTGATCAGCACGTACGCCGTGGCCAGCGCGGCCAGCCGGGGATCGACCGGATGGGCGGCGGCGACCGCCAGCCCGGCGATGACGATGGAGAACTCGCCGCGCGGCATCAACGCCAGGCCGGCCCGCCACCGGCCGGGCTCGGCGATGCCCACCCGTCGGGCGGCCAGGTAGCCGGTGAGCAGCTTCGTCCCCATGGTGATCACGGCCAGGACCAGCGCCGGCAGCAGCACCGGCGGCATGTCCCTCGGGTCGGTGACCAGGCCGAAGAAGACGAAGAAGACCGCCGCGAAGAGGTCCCGCAGCGGGGAGAGCAGCTCGGTGGCGTGGTGCGCCACCGGCCCGGAGAGCGCGATGCCGACCAGGAACGCGCCGACCGCCGCGGAGACCTGGAGCTCGGCCGCCAACCCGGCGACCAGCAGGGTCAACCCGAGTACGCCGAGCAGCAGCGCCTCCGGGTCCTTGGCGGAGAGCGCGGCGGAGATCAGGTGGCCGTACCGGATGGCGACCACCAGCACGACGACCACGGTGAGCACCGCGACGCCGAGCGCGACGCCGCCCTTGACCAGACCGACCCCGGCCAGCAGTGCGGTGACCAGCGGCAGGTAGAGCGCCATGGCCAGGTCCTCGATGACCAGCACCGAGAGGATCACCGGGGTCTCCCGGTTACCCACCCGGCCCAGGTCGCCGAGGACCTTGGCGATCACACCCGACGAGGAGACCCAGGTGATGCCGGCGAGCACCACCCCGGCCACCCAGCCCCAGCCGAGCAGCATCGCGAACGCGAAGCCGGGCAGCGCGTTGAGCACCGCGTCGATCAGCCCGGCGGGGGCCGCCGAGCGGAGGTTGCCGACCAGTTCGTTGGCGCTGTACTCCAGGCCGAGCATGACCAGCAGCAGGATCACGCCGATCTCGGCGCCGACGGCGAAGAACTCCTCGCTGGCATTGAGCGGCAGCAGCCCGCCGTGGCCGAAGGCGAGCCCGGCGAGCAGGTAGAGCGGAATGGGGGAGATGCCGAAGCGCCGGCTGAGTCGGCCGAGCAGGCCGAGCAGGAGCAGCAGGGCGCCGACCTCGATGAGCAGTTTGGCGGTTTCGTGCATACGCGTCAGCCGTCCGGAGTCTCGGCGAGGATCGCGGTGACCCCGTCGAGGCCCTGACGGGTGCCGACCACGACCACCACGTCACCGGCCGCGAAGCGGAAGGCGGGGTCGGGCGACACGTTGACCTCGCCGTTGCGGAGGACCGCCACGATCGAGGCGCTGGTGCGGGTACGCGCCTTGGTGTCACCGAGCCGCTTGTTGACGTACTTCGACCCGGCCGGAATGGCGATCTGCTCGGTGAGCAGGCCGGCCGCCTGCTCGCGCAGGCCGGAGAGCTGGCCGAGCATCAGCGACGCGCCGAGGATGTCGGCCAGCGCCTCCGCCTCGTCGTCGGTGAGCGGGATGTCGTGCTGGCAGGAATCGGGATCGTCCGGGTCGTACAGGACGAGGTCGCGGCGGCCATTGCGGTGGGAGACCACACCGAGCCGGCGACCGGATTCCGTCATGAGGTCATGACGGACACCGATGCCCGGGAGGGGGGTCTGCTCGACACGTACTCGCACCCGGGAGAGGCTACCCGGCGTACGCCCATCCGCCGGACGGCCGCGCGCCGAGCCCCGGAAGGCCCCGTTTGCGGCAAGTCGCGCCATCCCGGGCTCGGATTGGGCCCAGTTGCGGCAGGAGTAGCTGTGGTTGGCGTCAGGGTGTCGGCTGGCGAGGGGTGACGTAGGTGCCCTTCCCCTGGTGGCCTTCGACCAGACCTTCCGCTTGCAGGATGAGCAACGCCGACCGCACCGGCTCGGCGGAGACGCCGTAGAGAGCGATCAGCTCACGCAAAGAGGGCAGCTTGTCGCCGGGGGCGTACTCCCCTGAGGCGATCTTGTCGCGGATGTCCTGGGCGATGCGTTGACGGTCGGAAATGCGGGGCATGGCGGCAACTCCTGGTAGGCCCCAAGATCTTCCCACGCATGAGACCGCTCGACCAACACATCGCGTGCTTAGCCTGGTCACTGCTTGTCATTGCATGCTTTGCATTGTATGTTGCTCGGGCGGACGCCTTCGGCGGAAAGCCTGGTAGGCAAACCGGCCTCCCGGTTGGCATCCGCCGCTGGCACGGCTGGAGCAGTGCGGGCCTGCCGTGCCAGCCCAGTGGCCCGAGTCGGCTGGCATCGACTCGACAAAGCGGCCCTGTCGTCGTGCCGCCGAGCGGGGCTGCGGCGGCAGGGCGGGACGGTCCGGCCCGCGGCGCCCCGGCCGGACCGTCCCTCCAGCCCGCACCCGTCCGTCCTCGACGAAGGGACCGAAGACCGTGCGCAACCTGCTGCGACCCCTGCTGAAACGCCGCAACTCCCGGTCCGGAGGTCGGTCCGGGCCGCCCAATCGACCGTCGGCCGGGGCGTACCGGTCGACGACGTACCTCCCGCTCCGCCCCTGGCAGATCCGGACCCGCACCTTCTCCGCCCGTCGGCACGGCCTCGACCCGGTCGAGGTGGCTACCTTCCTCGACCGCGTCGCGGGCGACCTCGCCGCCGCGTACGCCGAGGTCGCCCGCAGTCGGGAGGAGGCGGCGCGGATCAAGGCCGCGCTGCGTGACTGGCAGTCCCGGCAGGCGCCGAGCATGCGCGACCTGGCGCGGCGACCGTGACCGGTCGCTACGTCGTGCACCTGCCGGTGACGGCCACCGACCTGGCCCGCGCCAAGATGCTCGCCCGAACGGCGGCGCGGTCGTTGGCATTTCTCGCCCACGTCGACCCCGGGGAGACCACCGTCTCCACCGAGGACGACCAAGGGGTGCGGCATCGAGTGTTCTGCGACCGGCGGCTCGACGGTGGTCGGCGCTGCGTGCTCCGCGCGGATCACGAGACGCCGTGCACCGCTCGCCTACCTCGGAAGTGATCGGCGTCACATGGATGGAGTTGAGCGGAATAGGCTCAACTCTGGTTGTGTCCTTCCTAGTGGACACGCCGATCCGGGGGAGCCCATGAACACGGAACGCCTCACCACCAAGAGCCGCGAGACCATCACCGGTGCCGTCGCCCAGGCCAACCAGCGCGGGCACGCCACCGTGGAGCCCTGGCACCTGCTGCTCGCCCTGCTCGACACCGAGGGTTCGACCGCCGCGGGCCTGCTGCGCGCCGTCGGGGCCGACCCCGCCGAGCTGCGCCGGGTCGCCCAGCGCTCGGTCGACGCCCTGCCCGCCGCGCGCGGCTCCAGCATCGCCGAGCCCACGCTGGCCCGGGAGTTCGTCAACGCCATCGGCGCCGCCGAGCAGATCGCCCGGCCGCTGGGCGACGAGTACACCTCCACCGAGCACCTGCTCGCCGGCCTGGCCCGGGTGGGCGGCGCGGTCTCCGTCGCGCTGCGCAACGCTGGCGCCACCGAGGAGAACCTGGTCGCCGCCTTCCCGACCGTCCGGGGTGGGGACCGGCGGGTCACCACCGCCGACCCCGAGCAGACCTACCAGGCCCTCGCCAAGTACGGCGTGGACCTGACCGCCAGCGCCCGCGACGGCAAGATCGACCCGGTGATCGGCCGGGACTCCGAGATCCGCCGGGTCATCCAGGTGCTGTCCCGGCGTACCAAGAACAACCCGGTGCTGATCGGCGAGCCCGGCGTCGGCAAGACCGCGATCGTCGAGGGCCTCGCCCAGCGGATCGTCGCGGGCGACGTGCCCGAGTCGCTGCGGGACAAGAAGCTGGTCTCGCTCGACCTCGGCGCGATGGTGGCCGGCGCGCAGTACCGCGGCCAGTTCGAGGAGCGGCTGAAGTCCGTCCTGGAGGAGATCAAGAACTCCGACGGCCAGGTCATCACCTTCCTCGACGAGCTGCACACCGTCGTCGGTGCCGGCAAGGGCGAGGGCTCGATGGACGCCGGCAACATGCTCAAGCCGATGCTGGCCCGCGGTGAGCTGCGGATGGTCGGCGCGACCACCCTCGACGAATACCGCGAGCACATCGAGAAGGACCCGGCGCTGGAGCGGCGCTTCCAGCCGGTCCTGGTCGGCGAGCCGACCATCGAGGACACCATCGGCATCCTGCGCGGCCTCAAGGAGCGCTACGAGGTGCACCACGGCGTACGCATCACCGACGCCGCCCTGGTCGCCGCCGCCGCGCTCTCCGACCGCTACATCACCGACCGGTTCCTGCCCGACAAGGCGATCGACCTGGTCGACGAGTCCGCGTCCCGGCTCCGGATGGAGATCGACTCCCGCCCGGTCGAGGTGGACGAGATCGAGCGGGCGGTCCGCCGCCTGGAGATCGAGGAGATGGCGCTGGCCAAGGAGCCGGACGCCGCCTCCGCCGAGCGGCTGGAGCGGCTGCGCAAGGAGCTGGCCGACAAGCGTGAGCAGCTCACCGCCCTCTCCGAGCGCTGGCAGCTGGAGAAGAGCCACATCACCAAGCTCTCCACCGCCAAGGAGGAGCTGGAGCGCCTGGGCGGCGAGGCCGAGCGGGCCGAGCGCGACGGTGAGCTGGAGCGCGCCGCCGAGCTCCGCTACGGCCGGATCCCGGCGCTGAAGGGTGAGCTGGCCCAGGCCGAGGAGGAGCTGGCCCGCATCCAGGCCGACGGCGCCATGCTCAAGGAGGAGGTCGGCGCGGACGACATCGCCGCCGTGGTCGCCTCCTGGACCGGCATCCCCGCCGGCCGGCTGCTGGAGGGGGAGACCGCCAAGCTGCTCCGGATGGAGGAGACGCTGGGATCCCGGGTGGTCGGCCAGGCCGAGGCGGTCAGCGCCGTCTCCGACGCGGTCCGCCGCGCCCGGGCCGGCGTCGCCGACCCGGACCGCCCGACCGGCAGCTTCCTCTTCCTCGGCCCGACCGGTGTCGGCAAGACCGAGCTGGCCAAGGCGCTCGCCGAGTTCCTCTTCGACGACGAGCGGGCCATGGTCCGCATCGACATGAGCGAGTACGGCGAGAAGCACTCCGTCGCCCGCCTGGTCGGCGCCCCGCCCGGTTACGTCGGCTACGAGGAGGGCGGCCAGCTCACCGAGGCGGTGCGCCGCCGGCCGTACTCGGTGATCCTGCTGGACGAGGTGGAGAAGGCCCACCCGGACGTCTTCGACATCCTGCTCCAGGTGCTCGACGACGGCCGGCTCACCGACGGCCAGGGCCGTACGGTCGACTTCCGCAACGCGATCCTGATCCTCACCTCCAACCTCGGGTCGTCGGTGATCAGCGACCTGACGCTGGCCGAGGAGCAGCGCCGGGAGGGCGTCCTCGCGGTGGTCCGGTCGCACTTCAAGCCGGAGTTCCTCAACCGCCTCGACGACATCGTGGTCTTCGCCGCCCTCCAGGGCGCCGACCTGCGGGCGATCGTGGACATCCAGCTCGACAGGATGCGGCGCCGACTGGCCGACCGCCGGCTGGGCCTGGAGATCACCGAACCGGCCCGGGAGTGGCTCGCCGAGCACGGGTACGACCCGATCTACGGCGCCCGGCCGCTGCGCCGGCTGGTCCAGTCGGCGATCGGTGACCAGCTCGCCAGGGCGCTGCTCGCCGGGCAGATCCGTGACGGGGACACCGTGCGGGTCGACCTCGCCGACAGCAAGGACGCTCTGGCGGTCACCGCCGCCTGACGCGCGGGTAGGGGTCTCTTCCCAACGCTTCCGGCCGGGAAGGGGCCCCTGCTCGTCGGGCGGATGCCTTGATCGTGAGGGTGAGGACGCGGCCGGCGGGGAAAGGATGAGGGCATGTTGGGCATGGGGAAGAAGGACAAGGAACTCGACGCCGCCGTCAAGGAGCTGGCGAAGGCCGACACCGTGGCGTTCGGTGGGGTCGGCATCGCCTCGCAGGTGCTGCCGGTGACCGAGGCGTACCGGCGGGTCGAGGCGGCGCTCGCCGCGCATCCGCAGGAGGCCCGCAAGCAGGTCCGCTGGCTGCTCAAGCACGGCTCACCGGCCGGCAAGGCGTACGCGGCGACGCTGCTCCAGGCGGTCGACCCGGAAGCGGGGCGGGACGCCTGGACGGAGTTGCGCGACGACAAGGGCGAGTTCACCACCTTCACCGGCTGCGTGATGAACAAGGCCACCCTCCGGGAGTACGCCGCCGACCGCCTCACGGCCGGCTGAGTCCGACCGGGAACGGGACTGCGGACGGCGGGCCGGAGGCCGTAGCTTTCCGGCATGACGACGACCGAGGACCCACCGGTCCGGCCGCCCCGCCCCCACGTCGTCACCGTCGCCTTCTGGCTGCAGATCGCGCTGGTGACCGTCCTGCTCCTGCTCGTCGCCCTGGTGGTCTGGCACGCCTTCTACTGGAACGGCGAGATCGACCGGGCGCTCGCGGCGGTCCCGGACGCCGATCCGGCCGAGGTCGCCGGCGAGCGCAGCTCGAACGTCGTCCCGTCGGCCGTGCTCGGCGGGCTGGCCGTGCTGGTGGCGCTCGGCTGGGGCATCACCGCGATCGGGGTGCGGCGGGGCAGCAACCCGGCGCGGATCACGACGTTCGTGCTCGGCGGCGCCCTGGCGCTGCTGTGCATCGGCCCGGGCTGCTCCGGTGCGCTGCTCGTCCCGTTCTTCATGATCGCCGGGGACCCGGAGGGCGACTACGACGAGTACGACGACCCGGGCGCCGACCCGGGCGAGTCGAAGTTCCTGGACACCCTGTACAGCTCTTCCACGTACGGCTCGGATGATCTCTTCTTCGGGCTCGGCGGCATCGGCGTGCTCCTGGTCGTCGGCCTCACCATCGCGGTCGTGGTGCTGCTGCTGACGCCGACGGCGAACCGGTGGTTCAACCCGCGGACCGCCTCGGCGCCGCCCGCGATCGGTTATCCCGCCCCGGCCGCCTTCGTCCTGCCGCCCGGCTACATGATCTGCCCGGACCCGCGGGCCCACGTTGTTCCCGCCGGTGCCCCGCCCGTCGTCCCGCCGACGTCGGACGCGACCCCGCCGACGTCGGACGCGAGCCCGGCCGCGACACCGGACGCGGGCACGGAAGCGAGCCCCGGGGCAGACGCCCCACCACCCGACGGTCCGGGCACCCCCTGACCCGGCCCACCGGCGTGCGGCCTGGTCGACGGGGCTGACCGGCTGAGTCGACCGGGCAGAGTCGGCTCCGTCACTGTTCGGTCACTCAGGATTCCTCCGCTGTCGCAGGATGCGGGCGGTTGTTACCGTCACCGCGACGCACGTGGGGAGGGCGGTCGGGGTGGATCGTGATCTGGGGTACCTGGTCCTGGCGCTGGGATGTCTGCTGGCGGTGGCCGGTGTGGTGATCGCCGTGGTGGCGGTGCTGCGCTCGCGGTCCCGGCCGCGCGCCCGCAGCGGCCCGGCCGACCCGTTCCGGGACACCGACGCCGACGCGCTGCGCGGTGACCCGCGCGGCCTCAAGCCGGGCGACATCGTCGAGATCCGGGGCGCGTCGTACGCGGTCCGCGGCTCGGTGCACCTGGTCGAGGGGGCGTGGAGCTGGGCGGAGCACCTGCTCGACGACGCGGCCGGCGCGAAGCGTTGGGTCTCCGTGGAGGAGGACCCGGACCTGGAGCTGGTGCTCTGGACGGCGGAGCCGGGCGCCACCCTCACCCCGGGCGCGCCCACCCTGGACTTCGACGGCCGCCGGTACTCCTGGGAGGAGTCCGGCCAGGCCCGCTACTCGGCCACCGGCAGCACCGGGCTGGACCCGAGCGGCACGGTCCGCTACCACGACTACCGCGCCCAGGGCGGTGCCCGACTCGCCTTCGAGGCGTACGGGGAGGCCGGCTGGGAGGTGGCCCGCGGCGAGCAGCTGCACCGGGCCGAGGTGATGATCTACCCGCAGGGCGGCCCGGAGAAGGTGGCCTGAGCGTGCTCGTCACCCTGCACGCCCCGTACGTCGACACCAGCGCCGCCGACCTGAGCCTGACCCTGGGTGGTCCGGAACGACCCGCGCTGCACGTCCGGGAGCTGACCCTGCCCGACGGGCCGGCCCTGCGGCTGCGCCTGCTCGGCGCCTCGCACCAGGTCGTCTGCGGCGAACTCACCGAGACGGTGGCCTGCCTGCCGGGGCGGCCACCCGCGCTGCCCGCGGCGCTGCACGACGAGGCGACCGGCTACCGGTTCACCGCCGTGGTGCTCCGGCCACCCGGCGACGGGCTGCGCGCCCGGGTCGCCGCGCTCCGCGCCGAACTGGCCGGCGACCCGTACGCGCTGGTCGGGGTCTTTCCCGGCGACCCCGACGCGGTGACCGCGCTGGCCGTCCGGCCACGGATGCCGGACGGGTCGGTGGCCTGGCGCACCTGGCACGCGTACCCGCAGACCAACGAACTGGTCCTGACCGAGACGGCGGTGGTAACCCGATGACGTACCGACGGTGGTTCGTGCTGGGGGTGGCGTTCGCCGTGATCGGCGCGCTGGTCGCGGCCTTCGCGATCTTCTACGGCAACTTCTCGCCGCGCGGCTACGTGCAGGACCACTACACCCGGGCCGCCTCCCGGGACATCGACTCGAACGCGGTCGCGTACACGTCGAACCGGGCGCCCAGCCAGGTCGCGAAGGACGTCACCGGCGCCTGGAAGCCGGCCGACCAGTACGTCGACGGCAGCGGCGTCTACCTGCGCTACGACGACGACTCGGTGGTGATCCTGCCGATCGCCACCGGCTCGGTGATCCTGCTGGAACGGATGCGGACCGCGTACCCGCGCTACCACTCCACGGTGGGCAGCTACTGGGGTTGGGGTCGGGGCAGCACCGTGCGGGGTGGCGGCCCCGGCGCCGGCAAGTGACCCGATCCGACGAGAGAATCCTGGAGTTCCCTGTGCAGAACCTGGTCACCGATCTGGTCGTCACGCTCGCCTACGGCGCGGTCGGCGTGGTGCTGATGGCCGTCGGCTACCTGCTGGTCGACCTGGCCACCCCCGGCAAGCTCCACGAGCTGATCTGGGCGCAGCGCAACCGCAACGCCGCGCTGCTGCTCGCCTCGAACCTGGCCGGCGTCGGCACCATCGTGGTGGCCGCGATCGCCGCCAGCGCCGACGACTTCGCCCTCGGCCTGGTCGGCGCGGCCGCGTACGGGCTGCTCGGGCTGCTGATCATGGCCGCCGCGTTCGTGCTCCTGGACCTGGCCACCCCGGGCCGGCTCGGTGAGATCCTGGTCGACCCGGAGCCGCACCCCGCCGTCTGGGTCTCCGGCGTCGTCCACCTCGCCACCGGCGCGATCATCGCCGCCGCGATCAGCTGATGGCCGGTGCGGACCGCGGCACGACCGGCGCGAAGAACCCGGTGAGCAGCGCCAAGGCGCCGGCGTGGAAGCACGTGCTGTTCTCGGTCGTCCTGTTCGGTGTGCTCGCCGCCTGCATCCTCGGCTCGATCTTCGGCGGTGGCGACTCCGGCACCGACGTGCCGGCCCCGGCCGCCGACGAGCGGGCCGACACCGTGCCGCTGCTCGCCCGGGCCACCGCTGACCAGGGCATCTGCTACGGCTGGTCGCTGACCGAGGGCTGGGGCTCCGACCCGGTGAACGTGGGCTCCAACCTCGGCGACGGGGTGGCGGTGGAGGACAACCCGTCCTGCCCGCGCTGGGTACAGGTCGTCGCCGAGATCAACTACACCTCGGCGAGCAGCGAGAGCAGCGACTCCGCAGTCGTCCGGGTCACCGGCTCCGAGGACATCGGGTACGCCGAACTGTCCACCGTCCGATCCGGGCTCGAACGACTCGGGCTGGACGAGGACGCCTTCGTCGACGACCCCGGCTGGGCGGTCACCCGGGCCGCGGTGATGCTGCCGCTGCTCGCCGTCGAGGCGGGGCTCGCCCAGCCGGCCGCCACCCCCAGCGCCGGTCCGGTCAGCCCGACGCCGCTGCCCGCCGCGGGCAACGACTTCCTCCGCGACCGGTGGGGCTGGCTGGTCGCCACGTTCGGGCTGCTGCTGCTCGCCGCGCTGCTGCTGACCGTCGGAGTGGTGCAGCGCCGCCGCCAGCTTCGCGAGGCGGTGCCCGCGCAGCGCGCTGGGGCGGGCACGGCGGGGCCGCGTACCCGGGAGAACGCGTGACCACCGACGTGCCGGCCGCCCCCGCGCGGTGGCGGGCGGCCCGCGCCGGGGTGCTGGTCGCGGTCTTCGTCTGCGCGGCCTGCGGCCTGGTGTACGAGCTGGCGTTGGTCGCCCTCGGCAGCTACCTGATCGGCGACGCGGTCGGCCAGGCGTCGATCGTGCTCGGCGTGATGGTCTTCGCGATGGGCGTCGGCGCGCTCGCCGCGAAGCCGTTGCAGTCCCGGGCCGCCGCCGCGTTCGCCCTGATCGAGCTGCTGCTCGCCCTCTTCGGCGGGCTGTCGGTCCTCGGCCTCTACGCCGCGTTCGCCTGGCTGGACCTCTACGGCCCGGCCCTGGTCGGCACCGCGTTCCTGCTCGGCCTGCTGATCGGTGCGGAGATCCCGCTGCTGATGGTGATGCTGCAACGCATCCGGGAGCAGTCCGCCGGCAGCGCGGTGGCCGACCTGTTCGCCGCCGACTACGTCGGTGCGCTGCTCGGCGGACTGGCCTTCCCGTTCCTGCTGATCCCGGTCTTCGGCCAGCTCAAGGGCGCCCTGGTCGTCGGCGCGGTGAACGCGGTCGCCGGCCTGGCACTGGTCTGCACGGTCTTCCGTCGGGACCTGAGCCGCCGGGCCCGCGCCGCGCTCGGCGCCGGCGCCGTC
Source organism: Micromonospora siamensis (assembly GCF_900090305.1). Taxonomy (NCBI): domain Bacteria; kingdom Bacillati; phylum Actinomycetota; class Actinomycetes; order Micromonosporales; family Micromonosporaceae; genus Micromonospora; species Micromonospora siamensis. The sequence goes on from NZ_LT607751.1 coordinate 776,031, forward strand.
GTGGTCGCTCTCTGCCTCGGGTACGCCTGGATCACCGCCGCCGACTTCGAGGTGACCGCCCGGCAGCAGCTCTACCGGGACCCGGTGGTGCACGCCGAACGCAGCCGTTACCAGGAGATCGTGCTGACCCGGTCGGTACGCGAGGTCGGCCACGCCGACACCGACCTGCGGCTCTTCCTCAACGGCGACCTCCAGTTCAGCTCCGTCGACGAGTACCGCTACCACGAGTCGCTGGTGCACCCGGCGATGCGCGGCCCGCACGGCGAGGTGCTGGTGCTCGGCGCCGGGGACGGGCTCGCGGTGCGGGAACTGCTGAAGTACCCCGACGTCCGCCGGATCACCGTGGTCGACCTCGACCCGGCGGTCGTGCGGATCGCCCGCACCGAGCCGCAACTGCGGGCCCTCAACGGCAACTCGTTCGCCGACCCGCGGGTACGGGTGCTCAACGTCGACGCGTTCGGCTGGCTGCGTACCGCCACCGACCGGTTCGACGTGGTGGTGGCCGACCTGCCCGACCCGGACGAGACGGCCACCGCCAAGCTCTACAGCGTCGAGTTCTACGCGCTGATCCGCTCCGTCCTGGCACCCGGCGCGCGGCTGGTGGTGCAGTCCGGCTCGCCGTACTTCGCGCCCCGGTCGTACTGGTCGATCGAGGCGTCGGTACGCGCCGCCGGCTTCGCCACCGTGCCGTACCACGTGGACGTGCCGAGCTTCGGCGACTGGGGGTTCGTGCTCGCCGCGCCGGGCACCGTCCCGCCCGCGCTGGCGCTGCCCGACGACGCGCCACCGCTGCGCTTCCTCACCCCGGCGGTGCTCGCCGCGGCGGCCACCTTCCCCGCCGACCGGGGCCGGCTCGACGTACCCGCCTCCACGTTGTTGCAGCCCAGGGTCCTGGAGTACGCCCGAACGGAGTGGCGCGGCTACTAGGTTCGGGGCATGTCGCCCGCCCGCCGTCCACCCCGCCCCGGGTGGGGCTGGCTGCTCCGGCGGGTGCCCACCCGGGCGGTCGACGCGGCGGCTTACCTCCAGGCGTTCGTGCTCTCCGGAGTGGTCACCGTGCTGGCCGTCCGGGCGTACCTCCAGGCCACCGGCTATCCCAAGCTCGGCGGCGGCGGCCTGCACATCGCGCACGTGCTCTGGGGTGGGCTGCTGCTCGCCGTCGGGCTCGGCACCGTGCTGGTCTTCCTCGGCGGCGGTCCCCGGACGGCCGGCGCGATCATCGGCGGGATCGGCTTCGGGCTCTTCATCGACGAGGTGGGCAAGTTCGTCACCACCCGGACCGACTACTTCTACGCCCCCGCCGCCGGCATCATCTACGGCGCGTTCGCCCTGCTGGTCGTCCTCACCCAGGCGGTACGCGGCCGGATCCGGCTGACTCCCGCCGAGCGGGCGGCGAACGCGCTGGACATGGTGCTCGGGGGGCTGCCGGGCGGGCTGACCGACCGGCGACGCGCGGCGGTACGGCGGCTGGCCCGGGGCTCCGGCGCGCAGGTCGAGGCGGCGCTCGCCACACTGCTCGACGCGGTGCCCCGGCGCGAGCCGCCCCCGGTGCGGTTCTGGCGACGCTGGGCCGACCGGTCCCGCCGACTGGTGGTCTGGCTGACCGAGCGCCGCTGGCTGGTCTGGCCGGTGGTGATCTACCTGCTGGTCGAGCCGGCGGCGACGGTGCTCGCGGTGGTGCTGGACGTCGCCACCGGCGAGTTGGACCGGGAGCGCGAGTGGGGCGCCGTCATCGGTGTCCTGATCGCCGCGCTGATCACCGGCACGCTGAGCATCCGGGGCGCGCTGCGGCTGCGCCGGGACCGGCTCGACGCGTTCCGGCTGTTCAAGCTGGCCCTCCTGGTCGACCTGCTGTTCGGGCAGGTCTTCAACTTCACCGTCAACCAGTTCGGCGCGGTGGTCAACCTGGCCGTCGACCTGTTCCTGCTCGGGGTGGTGACCGCCGAGCACCGCCGGCTCCGCGGCGCCGTCGCCGACTGAAACCCGGCGGGTCCGCTCCCTTCCGTCGTGCCCGGTTGGCCCACGGTCGATACGGTGTGGGCGCGATCCAGGAAGGGAGAACCGTGGTCGATTCCCAGAGCACACCGCCGGCCCGCGTACGGCCGTCCGTCGTGACGATTTCGAGTTACCTGCTGATGGCGGTGGCCGCCATCCAGCTGATCAACCTGATGATCAGCCTCATCACCGCCGGCAAGACCCGCGACGTGCTGAAGGACGCCTACTCGGGCAGCAGCGCCGAGGGCGCCGAGGCGGTCGGAGACATCGCCTTCGCCGCCATGATCGGTGGCGCGATCCTGGGGCTGCTGATCGCGATCGCCCTGGTGGTGCTGGCGCTACTCAACAACCGGGGCCGCAACGGCGCCCGGATCACCACCTGGGTGCTCGGCGGCATCATGGTCTGCTGCACCGGCGGTGGCCTGGCCGGCAACGCGACGGGCGGCTTCGTCAACAGCGCCGGCACCTCCAGCGACGGCACCATGCCCAGCGCCGAGGAGGTCCAGCGCCGGCTGGAGGAGGTGCTGCCCTCCTGGGTCCAGCCGGTGAGCACCCTGCTCGGTGTGCTCAGCCTGCTCGGCCTGCTCGCGGCGCTGATCCTGCTGGCCCTGCCGCAGGCCAACGAGTTCTTCCGCAAGCCCGGGCACGGTGGGGAGCCGCCGGTCGGCTACCCGGGCTACCCGGGTTACCCGCAGGGCGGCCAGCCGGGTTACCCGCAGCCGGGCTACCCGGGGCAGCCGGGCTACCCGGGGCAGCCGGGTTACCCGGGGCAGCCGGGCTACCCGCAGCCGGGCCAGCCGTCGTACCCGGGGCAGCCGCCGTACCCGGGCCAGCCGGGGCAGCCGGAGTCCGGCCAGCCGGGCTGGCCGCCGGCACCGGGTCAGCCGGGTCAGCCCGGCCAGGCTGGACAGCCGGGGCAGCCGCAGGGGCACGAGCAGTGGCAGCCGCCGGCCGCGCCCTCGTCCGGCCCGGACCAGCCGCCGACCCTGGACCAGCCGCCGACCGACCGGTCCGACCCGGAGCGGCCGGCCGGAAGCTGACGCACCGATAAGCGCGACGCCGACGATCCCTCCGAGTAGGTTGCAACCCGACGCCTACCGGAGGGACCCGTCGTGTCGTACCCCGAGGTCGCGCCGGCCCGTCGACCCGCGGCGGTGACCCTGGCGGCGGCGGTGCTGGCCCTGATGGTGGCCGGCGCGCTCGCCTACGCGGTCACCGCCCTGGCCGTCCTCGGCGGCACCGTCGACCGGTTCCGGACCGCGGCTGGAGCCACCACGGCCCGGCCCGACGAGGTCGACACGGTGGTCGCCCTGGTCAGCGGCTCCGCCGTGCTGTCGGCGGTGGTGACCGTGCTGGCCGCCCTGCTCCTCGTCGGTCTGGCCGTCGGCCTGCTGGCCGGGCGCCGGGGCGCGCGCACGGCCACCTGGGTGGTGTGCGGGCTGGGACTGCTCTGCGGCTGCTGCAGCGTCGCCGCGGTGGTCGGCCAGCGGGCGGCGCCGCTGCGGCTGGGCGGGGGACGGGTCAGCGGCGAGCTGCTGGGGCTGGTGGCCGAGGCGTACCCGTCGTGGTGGATCCCGGTCAACGCGGGGCTTTCCGTCGCCCAGGCGCTCGGCTACGTTGTGGTGGCCGCGCTGCTGGCCGTGCCGGCCGCGAACGCCTGGTTCGGCGGTCGCCGGGCACCGGCCGGCCCGCCGGTGACGCCCCCGTTCCCGCCCCGCTGAGGATCGCCCGTGACGACCGAGGACCGCACCACCGAGCGGTGGGCGCTGATCACCGGCGCGACCGCCGGCATCGGCGCGGCGTTCGCCCGCCGGCTGGCCGCCGACGGCTGGCACCTGGTGCTGGTCGCCCGGGACGCGGCCCGGCTCGACGCCACCGCCACCGAGCTGACCGACCGGTACGGGCGGCAGGTGGTCACCCTCCCCGCCGACCTGTCCACCGACGACGGTTGCGCCACCGTCGAGGGCCGGCTCGCCGCGGAGCCACCGGTCGACCTGCTGGTGAACAACGCGGGGATCAGCCTCAACCGGCCGTTCCTGCGCTCCACCGCCGAGGACGAGACCCGGCTGCTCCGGCTCAACGTGCACGCGGTGCTGCGGCTGAGCCTCGCCGCCCTCGAACAGATGACCCGACGGCGGCACGGGGCAGTGATAAATGTCTCTTCGGTCGCCGGTTTCGGCGCGGTGGCGCCCGGTTCGACGTACCCGGCCAGCAAGGCGTGGGTGACCAACTTCAGCGAGTCCGTCGGCCAGTCCGCGCGCCCGTACGGGGTGCGGGTGATGGCGCTCTGTCCCGGGTACACGCGTACCGAGTTCCACGACCGGGCCGGTATCGACATGTCCGGCATCCCCGCCGCGGCGTGGCTGCGGGCCGACGACGTGGTCGACGAAGCCCTGCGTGACCTGGGTAAAGGCAAGTTGGTGAGCGTTCCCTCGTGGAAGTACAAGGCGGCCGTGGCGGGGCTGCGGCACGCACCGCAGTGGCTCCTGCACCGGGTGACGCGGGACACCCGGGGACGGATCGACGGTCGGGAATCCTGACCGGAGCGGGCCCGCCGGTCGCCCCCGTGGCCGGGGCGCGGCACCGGTAGCGCATGCCCGCCCGGTTGCGCACGGTAGTCGTACATCGTCACCCATCGGTCGCCCGCAGGGTTGACCCGGGTGGACCCCGCACACGGCTCCCAGAGTTGAGCAGTACCCTCTTCGCCATGGGGGACCGCGACGACCTGCGTAAATTCATTGCCGACCTGGCTGTCGTGCACGGTCGGGTGGTGCTCTCCTCCGGCCGCGAGGCGGACTGGTACGTCGATCTCCGTCGGGTCACGCTCCATCACCAGGCCGCTCCGCTGGTCGGTCGGGTGATGCGGGAGTTGACCGCCGACTGGGAGTACGACGCCGTCGGCGGCCTGACTCTGGGCGCCGACCCGGTGGCGCTCTCGATGCTGCACGCGGCCTCCGCCGCCGACCAGCCACTGGACGCGTTCGTGGTCCGCAAGGCGGGCAAGGCGCACGGGTTGCAGCGGCGGATCGAGGGCCCGGACGTGGCCGGGCGCCGGGTGCTGGCGGTCGAGGACACCTCGACCACCGGAGGCAGTGTGTTGACCGCCGTCGAGGCCCTCCGAGAGGCCGGGGCCGAGGTGGTGGGCGTGGCCGTTATTGTTGATCGAGGAGCCGGCGACGCGGTGCGAGCCGCCGGACTGCCCTATCTGGCGGCCTATACGTTGGCTGACCTCGGCCTTCTGGCGTAAAAGTTTGCCGATTCGGATTTGCCGATATGCAGGCAGATCGATGGTGCTGGTGGAAGGATGGAATTCGTGGGAACTGCGTTGGCTGAAATGACCATGCCTCAGATCTCGCCGCTTGCCGGCGAGCCGATCGAACGTGCCGATGCCGAGCGGCTCGCGGGGGTCCTGAAGGCCCTCGCGGATCCCGCGCGGCTCCGCCTGCTCAGCCTGATCCAGTCGGCCCCCGAGGGCGAAGCGTGCGTGTGCGACCTGACCGCGCCGCTCGGCCTCTCCCAGCCGACGGTCAGCCACCACCTTCGTATCCTCACCGAGGCCGGCTTGCTGGAGCGGGAGAAGCGTGGTGTGTGGGCGTACTACCGACTGGTGCCGTCCGCGATCGCCACGATCGCTGACCTGCTCACCCCGCCGCGCAAGCGGGCCACCAAGAAGGCCCGCTGACGCTGACGGTCCGGGTCGTCCCGCTGCGGGACGGCGTCGGGTGGCGAGCAAGGGGTGGCGCCACCACCGGGCGATGACGCCTGCCCGTTCGCGGGCACGTCACTGACCACACACCCGCCGGGTTGCCGGCGGGAGTACGCCGATGGCCGGGTCCCCACCAGGGAACCCGGCCATCGGCGTACGCGTCACCAGCCCTGACCGTGCTCCGGGCGCCGCGGGTCGGGCTGCTCCCCGTACCCCTGGACCGGTCGGCCGTCACCGGGCTGGTCGTACCCGGGCTGCGGGGTCTGCTGCGGGCGGCCGTACACCGTGCCGCGGCCCTGCTCCCGCGGCGCCTCGTGCCGGTGGTGCTCGCCGTGGTCGAAGGCGTCCCGGACGGCGTCGACCGCACCGGCCGCGCTGGCCGCCGCGATCACCGCGACCGCCTCGCCGCGCTTGCGCGCCCGGCGGTCCCGGAGGAACTCGAAGAAGATCGGCAGCACCGAGATCAGGATGATCACCGCCACCACCGGCAGGATGTACCGGTCGATCTTGTCGCCGATGGCGTTGTAGATCTGCTCGGCGAGCAGGTAGCCGATCAGCAGGATGCCGTCCACCCAGAGGATCGCGCCGACGATGTTCCAGAGCAGGAACTGCCGGGCCGGCATCCCGAGCACCCCGGCGACCGGGTTGAGGAAGGTCCGCACGATCGGGATGAAGCGGGCCAGCACGACGGCCTTGGCCGGGCCGAACTTCTGGAAGTAGTACTCGGCCTTCTCCACGTACTCCCGCTTGAACAGCCGGGAGTTGGGCCGCTCGAACATCCGGCGACCGTAGTGGGCACCGAGCCAGTGGCCCAGCTGCGCGCCCACGATGGCGCAGAGCGGACCGCCGATCAGCAGGCCCGCCAGCGAGATCCGGGTGCCGTCACCGAACATCGCGTCGGCGACCGGCGACGCGGCCACCCCGGCCAGGAAGAGCAGCGAGTCGCCCGGGAAGAAGAAGCCGACGAGCAGCCCCGTCTCGGCGAAGAGGATCACCCAGACGCCGATCAGCCCGAAGGTGTGCAACAGATCCTTGGGGTCGAGCGGGTTCAGGGCGACGCTCTCCGAGATCACCCGGGTCTTCTCTGCTGTGTCCACGGCCACAAAGGGTACGCGACCCGGGCGTGGTCACGGGTCCGGTCCCGACCGGCCCGCCGAGGGGCGCGGGCGGCGGGCGCGCTGCACGACCGTGGCGCCTCCGCTGCCGTCCCGAGGCCCACCGGTATCCGGTCGCACGCCGCCCTCGACGGCGAGCGGTACCGGAGACGGCGGTGCCCCGCCGGACCTCGGAGGTCTGGCGGGGCACCTGGTGAAGCGGACGGGTCAGGCGACGAAGCGGGTCCGGCGGCGCCGGGCCACCAGGTAGCCGGCCGCGCCGGCCACCAGCAGCAGGCCGCCGACACCGGCGATCAGGGTGGCGGGGCTGCCGGTGACTGGCAGGCCGTCGCCGTCACCGCCCGCGCCGCCACCGTTGCCGCTGCCGGGCTGGTTGCCGTCGCCCGGGGTGCCGCCGTCACCGTCGCCCGGGGTGCCGCCGTCGCCCGGGGTGCCGCCGTCGCCTGGACCATCGCCGTCGCCCGGGGTGCCGCCGGGGTTGTCGCCGTCACCGGGGCCGTCGGTTCCGCCGTCGTCGGTGGGGTTGATGACGATCTTCGCCTTGTTGTTCGACTGGTCGGCGTCCCCGGGGAGGCCCACCAACACGTCGCCCAGGTCGTCCGGCACCACCCGGTCGATCCGCAGCGTGAATGAGTACGACAGGCTCTGACCCGCAGCGAGGACCCGGGTCGGGCACATGTACGACTCGTAGCCCGGCGTGCCGTCCGGCGGCCTGGTCGGGTTCTCCGGGTCGGACGGTGGGCCCTGAGGGCTGGGGGTGCAGTCCTGCGGCACCGTTTCCGCCCAAGTTCCTTGCGGGATGAAGATCTGCATCCAGAACCGGTAGGCGGGATCCACCGACGCCGGTCCGAGGTTCTTGGCGGTCGCCGTCACCGTGACCCGGTCGTTCTGCTTGCCGCTGGCGGAGCTGCCGATCGCCACCACGTCGGCCGGGTTGTCACCCGTGATCCTGACCTGGAAGTAGTCGCCGTTGCCGTAGCTGTCAAGATCCGTCTGCGGAGTGCCGGCGGCCTGCTGGGCGGCGGTCACCTCCACGAGGCGCAGCTCCTTGCCGGAGCCGGGCTCCGACCCGTCGCCGCCCCCCTTCGTCTTCCAGTCCAACTCGGTGTACCAGGAGAGGTAACTGGGGTACTCCACCCCGGTGCGGGCCGTGTCGGAGACGCGCAGCGGGAGGGCCTCGGAGAGCCGGTACGACCGGCCCGGCTCCAGGTCGGTGCCGAACCGGCAGACCATTCCACCGCCGTCGTGCTTCGCGCAGTTGCTGAAATTGCCGGCGTACGGGGCCACCGGCTCGTCGCCCATCGCCAGCACGACACCGTGCACTGTGCTCGGGCTGACGTTCTGCACCGCACTGCGTACGCCGATCGTCGAACCGGGAGGACCGCTGACATCCGCCAGCGGCTCGGCGAGCCGCAGATCCACCTGCTCGGCGACCGTCACCCTGACCGTGTGGACCGCCGTCGCGCCATCCGCGGTCACCTTGACCGGCATCTCGGCCTGCTGCCCGGGCACCGTGTCCGGCTTGACGGTCAGCTCGTAGACGAAGTACGGGAAGCCGGTACGACCCTCCGCCGGTACGCAGTGCAGGATGGCTTCGTCCCGCTCGCAGCTCCAGTAGTAGCTGCGCCACTCAATCGTGGCCAGGGGCGCGACCTTCGACAGGTCGAGGTCCAGGCTGACCCCGGTCGAGCCCCCTTCCGGCAGTTGCGCCTCAAGGAATTCGGGGCCGCTCTTCTGCCCGGGAACCACCACGACGTCGCGGGCGGAGATCTCGATCGCATCCTCGGCGAAGCCGGGGGTGGCGGAGGCCGCGACGAGTGCGGCCACGACTCCCAACCCGCCCAGCCACCGCCGAGCGAAGTGCTTGGTCATTACCGTTTCCTCCCCCATGGCACGACTGGCAACGCCCCGGCCAGCACCAGTCCGGCGCTCCAACGCCGAAGGTCTCGCGTGGACACTGTCAGTCCTCCCCGTCGTGACGATTGCGCAGGTGAATGTGCGGGCGACCCCGGCACCTGCCGCAGCAGCCTAGAAGATCCTGAAGGGAGTCGAAGTCCCACGCAGCCGGTCGGCGACCTGGTCCGGCCGAAAGGTCGACTCGCGGGAGTGCAGTGATTCGGCCGAGCAGCACCTCGGTCTGTACCCGGATCCGGGTGGTCGCGCCGGCGATGAGGGCGAGGGTGACCAGTGGCTCGGGGTTGTCCCGCCACGACGCAGCCCCGCCGGCCCGGGTGCGGGCCGACGGGGCTGCGTGGTCAGGAACCGATCAGGCGACGAAGCGGGTCCGGCGGCGCTTGGCGACCAGGTAACCGGCCACGCCGGCCACCAGCAGCAGGCCGCCGACCCCGGCGATCAGGCTGGCCGGGCTGCCGGTCACCGGCAGGGTCGGGCCGTCCTGGTCGCCGCCGCCGCCGCCGCCGTCGCCCGGCTGTCCGCCGTTGCCGGGCTGTCCGCCGTCGCCCGGCTGCCCGCCGCCGTTCTCCGGGGCGTTCACCAGGATCTCGGCGGTGTTGTTGGTCGGGTCGAGGTCGGGGCGCTCGGCGCGCAGGGTGCCGGTGAGCACCTCGATCCCGCCGGTCAGCGGGCCGGCCTTGTCGACCCGGAGGCCGAACTCGAAGGTCACCTTCGCGCCCTTGCCGGCGGGAGTCTCCAGCTGATCGCAGAAGTAGACCGAGGCGCCCGGCTTGGGCGCGCCCTCACCGCTGCCGTCGTCGGCGAAGCAGTTCTCCGGCACCTTCACCGCGGTCGTGCCCGCCGGCAGGGTCACCAGCGCCACCGCGAACAGGCTCTCGGTGCCGCCGGTGTTCAGCGCGGCCGGGCCCTTGTTGGTGAAGCCGACGGTCGTCGGGACGACGCTGCCGACGGCCCCCTTGACCCGGGCGCCGTTCGCCGCCACGTCGGTCCGCTGGTTGCCGGTCACCCGAAGGCTCAGGCCGGCGGCGTTGTTGTCCAGGTCGGTGTCGGTCTGCGGGACTGCCTGGGTGCTGCGCCGCGTGGTCAGCCGCAGCGCCTCGCCGGTGCCCCTGGTCCGTGCCTGGGCGAAGAGGCCGACCTCGTCGCGGGCCTCCGCCCAGTCGGCCTTGGTCAGCCAGATGCTCGCGCCACCCTGCCGGTCCGGGGCCCAGGCGTCGGCCGGAATGGTGAACCCGAACGACGAGCTGACCACGACGGAGTCACCGGCCGGGACCTTCCCGTCGAAGGTGCAGGCGAACAGGTTCGGCACGAAGGCCTCGGTGGCGTACTCACAGTTCGAGTAGCGCTCCGACGGGGCGAAGTCGTACGAGCCGGCGACCACCAGGACCGCGCCGTCGGCGTCCGTGCCGCCCACGTTGGTCATCGTGAGGGGGGCCGGAACGGTCGTGCCGGGCGCGCCCCGGAGTTCCAGGTCGTCGCCGGCCGCCAGGTCGACACCCTCGCCGACGGTGACCGTCGAGCGGAACGTCTCGGTGTCGGCGTCGGGGCCGGTGACGGTGAACGTCAGTTCGCCGTGCTGCCCGGGCTTCGCCGTGTCGGTGGCCCGCACGTCCAGCGAGATCAGGCCGAGCTCCGGCTCCCGCTCCTGGCCCACCGTGCAGGTGAGGATGGCGCCGTCACCGGTGCAGGGGACGGAGCCCTCGGCGGAGGACACGACGGCGAAGCCGGCGACCGCGCCCCGGTCCACCGTGACGGTGTAGCTGGCGAACGGCATGTCGGTGAGCGCGTAGAGGTCGACCACCTTCGCCGGCCCGCCCGGGGCGACGGTCGCGTTGTTGGCGTAGAGCGCGTACTCCTGCGCCTGCCGGTCCGGCACGGGCAGCGGAGCGGCGGCGGCCGGGACGGCGGACACGGCGACGAGCGCGCCGGCGACGCCGAGCCCGGCGAGCCAACGCCGGGACGGGTGCGAGTGCATCGGGGGGTCCTCCAGAGGGGGATGCCACGGTGGCAGTTCGCGCAGCTTAGAAGATTCTCAAACCGTGCGTCGTCCGGCTGGCCCGTTGACGGGTCCGGAATGGCCGAAAGGTTGACCGGCGGAAATGCAATGATCCGCCCACCCGGGCTCGTCACTCTTCACGGGACACCGGGAGGTGCAGTGACGTACGAGGAATTCGCCGACGCGCGACTGGCCGCGCTGCTGCGGTACGCGGTCATGCTGACCGGCGATCCGCACCAGGCGCAGGACCTGGTGCAGGACACCATGGTGCGGGCCCAGCTGAACTGGCGCCGGATCGCCCGGGCCGACTCGCCCGAGCGGTACGTACGCCGGATGTTGACCAACCAGTTCGTCGACTGGCGGCGCGGCTCCTGGGTGCGCCGGGTGCTGCTGCGCGGCGAGCCGGACGACGGGCCGCCGGCGCCGGTGGACCACGCGCAGTCCGCGGTGGACCGCGACGAGGTGTGGGACTGGCTGTCCCGGCTGCCCCGTCGACAGCGGGCCACGCTGGTGCTGCGCTACTACGAGGACCTGCCCGACGCGGAGATCGCCGAGATCCTGGGCTGCGCGGTGGGGACCGTCCGCTCGTCCATCTCCCGCGCCCTCGCCACGCTCCGGTCCACCTACGCGGAGGCCTGCTGATGACCGAGGAAGAGCTGCGTGCCGCGTTCGCCCGGCACGAACCGTCGACCCCGCCCGCCGGGCCGGTACGCGCGGCGATCGACCGGCTGGTGGCCCGCCGCCGTCGCCGCCGACGGGGAGCCGCCGCGACCGGGGCGGCGCTGGCCCTGCTGGGCGTGCTCGGGCTCGGCGTGCCGCAACTGCGTACCCTCGGCGGTCAACCGGTCGAGGTGCCGCTGGCGGCCGGGCACGCAACGCCAACCGGAGCACTGAACGTGCTGCTGCTCGGGCTGGACGTGGCGGACGGCTCCCGCCCGCCGCGCGCCGACTCGGTGCTGATCGTGCACGTCCCCGCCGACCGCAGCCGGCTCTATCTGATCTCGGTGCCCCGGGACCTGCGGGTCGCCGGTGGGGACAAGCTCAACGCGACCTTCGCCGCCGGCGCCGGCCGGTCCGACCTGCGCGGCGGCTACGCGGCCACCCGCCGGGCGGTGACCGGCCTGACCGGCGTACGCCTCGACGCCGGCGCGGTGCTCACATACCCGCTGCTGCGCACCCTCACCGACGCGGTGGGCGGGGTGGACCTCTGCCTGGACCGGCGGATCCGCTCGACGCACACCGGCCGGGTCTTCCCGGCCGGCTGCCAGCACCTCGACGGGCGGGCCTCGGTGGACCTGCTGCGCCAGCGGTACGGCCTGCCGGCGGGCGGCCTCGACCGGGACCGCAACGCCCAGCGCTGGGCCGCCGCGCTGCTGCACCGGATCGACCAGCGGGGCGTGCTGACCAACCCGGTGCTGCTGAATTCGCTGCTGCGTGAGATGGGCGGCGGGCTGGTCACCGAGACCGGCCGGGCCACCCTGCCGCAGTTGCTCGTCCCGGCGGCGACGGCGGCCCGGGCCGAACCGGTGGCGATCTCCCTGCCGGCGGGCTTCGCCGAGGGGCGGCCGGGCGGGGTGGCGCTCGACCGGTCGGCGCCGGCCTTCTTCGCCGCGCTGCGCGAGGACCGGCTGGCCGCCTGGACGGCCGCGAACCCCAGGTGGGTCAATCCGCTGGACTGACCCTCGACCCGGTCCCGCCCCGCTGGGCGGGGCCGGGCGCGTCGGTCAGCGGTAGTCGTCCTCGTCGCCGGTGACCACCCGGGCCTGCTCCATGGCGTCCCAGTCGTCGACCTCCAGGCCCCGGTACGGCTCGGGCTCGGCGTCGCCGGGGTCGGTCGAGGTGGCCTGCTCGACCGCGTCGGCCGGCTCCGCCTCCGGGTCCCGCTCCTCCGGAGCGAGGTGGTCGCTCGGGGTGAAGTCCTCGTCGGGCTGACCCATCTTCCCTCCCTGGATCTCGGCGGGCAGTTGCTCCACCCACCGTACGGGCTGCGTCGGGCAGCCGCCCGAGTCGTCCGATTGCCGCACCGGGTTGGCGGGGCGGTGCCAGGATGAGGGGGTGGGTTTCCTGATCCGGCTGGTGATCACCGCGATCGCGCTGTGGGTCACCACGCTGATCGTGCCCGGGGTCGAGGTCTCCGGGCGCAACGGGGCGAACACGGCGCTCACCCTGCTCGTGGTGGCGCTGATCTTCGGCGTGGTCAACGCGGTGCTCAAGCCGGTCATCAAGGTGTTCGGCTGCGTGTTCTACCTGCTCACGCTCGGCCTGTTCGCGCTGGTCGTGAACGCGCTGCTGTTCCTGCTCACCGACTGGATCGCCCGTGGGCTGCACCTGCCGTTCCACGTGGACGGCTTCTGGGCGGCGTTCTGGGGGGCCATCGTGATGGCGGTGGTGAGCTGGCTGATCAGTGTGGCCGTACCGGACCGGCTGGAGAGCCGGTGACGGGTCGGTTGTGCCCGTCGCCACCTTCTACGGGATACTTCCCGCGGTGGACAGCGCGGTCCGGCGCACCAACGGAATGAAGCGGCCTGCACGGCCGACAGCGGTAAGTAAGGAGCGCATCACATGCCCATCGCTTCCCCCGAGGCTTACGCGGAGATGCTGGACCGCGCCAAGGCTGGCCGGTACGCGTACCCCGCGATCAACGTGACCTCGTCGCAGACCCTGAACGCGGCGCTGAAGGGCTTGGCCGACGCGGAGAGCGACGGCATCATCCAGGTCTCCACCGGTGGCGCGGAATACCTCTCCGGCCCGTCGGTCAAGGACATGGTGACCGGCGCGGTGGCGTTCGCGGCGTACGCGCACGAGGTGGCCAAGAAGTACCCGGTCAACATCGCGCTGCACACCGACCACTGCCCCAAGGACAAGCTGGACAAGTTCGTCCGGCCGCTGATGGGCATCTCGCAGGAGCGGGTGAAGGCCGGCCAGGAGCCGCTGTTCCAGTCGCACATGTGGGACGGCTCGGCCGTGCCGGTGGCGGAGAACCTGGAGATCGCCGCGCAGCTGCTCGACGAGGCCGCCAAGGGCAAGATCGTCCTCGAGATCGAGGTCGGCGTTGTCGGTGGCGAGGAGGACGGTGTCGAGAACGCCATCAACGACAAGCTCTACACCACCGTCGACGACGGCCTGGCCATGGTGGAGGCGCTCGGCCTGGGCGAGAAGGGCCGCTACATGGCGGCGCTGACCTTCGGCAACGTGCACGGCGTCTACAAGCCGGGCAACGTCAAGCTCCGTCCCGAGGTGCTCAAGCAGATCCAGGACGCGGTCGGCGCCAAGTACGGCAAGGAGAAGCCGCTCAGCCTGGTCTTCCACGGTGGTTCCGGCTCGCTGCTGTCCGAGATCCGCGAGGCGCTGGACTACGGCGTGGTGAAGATGAACATCGACACCGACACCCAGTACGCCTTCTCCCGCCCGGTCGCGGACCACATGTTCCGCAACTACGACGGCGTGCTGAAGGTGGACGGCGAGGTCGGCAACAAGAAGATGTACGACCCGCGGGTCTGGGGCAAGGCCGCCGAGGCCGGCCTCGCCGCCCGGGTCGTGGAGGCCTGCGAGCACCTGCGCTCCACCGGCACCCGGATGAAGTGACGAGCGATCGTTGAACGGGCCCCTCGCCAGTCGGCGGGGGGCCCGTTCGTCTCACGCGGTCAGGACGCGGACCGCCTCCCGCACGTCGTCGGTGAGCAGGACGGTGCCCGACAGGTCCCCGAACGGCGAGGCGGCGAGCAGCGGCCGCAGCAGCGCCTCCACCGGCAGCTCGTCGGTCCAGTACGCCCGGTCCAGGAAGACGTACGCACCGCTGGCGCCGTCCGTGCCGTAGTAGGTCTTCGTCGCCGCCTGGAAGACCTCCTGCACGGTGCCGGCCTTCCCCGGGGCGAAGACGATCCCGCCCCGGGCCAGCCGAAGGATGGTGTCCTCCCGGATCGCGTTGGAGAAGTACTTCGCGATCCGGCCGGCGAACAGGTTCGCCGGCTCGTGCCCGTACAGCCAGGTGGGGATGGCCAGCCCGCCCGAGCGGGCCCAGCCGGTGTCGGCGGGGGCGGGACGCTGCGCTGGCAGGGACGGGCCGGCCGCGTACCGGGTGCGGACCCGCAGCGCGACCTCGGTGTAGCGGTCGTGGTCGGTGAAGTCGGGCGCCGTGGCGAGCAGGTCGATCGCCGCGGTCAACTCGTCGGCCGGCCAGGCGGAGAGGAACGCGCCCAGGTTGGCCGCCTCCATCACACCGGGCCCGCCGCCGGTCACCACCAGCCGGTCGGCCCGGGCCAGCTCCCAACCCAGCACGGCCGCCATCCGGTACGCGGCGCTGCCGCGCGGCACCGCGTGCCCGCCCATCACGCCGACCACGGACTGCGGCCCGTGCGCGTCCAACCAGGCCCGGGTCGCGTCGACCAGGGCGTTGTCCACGCCGTGGTCGTGCAGCCGCTGGCCGAGCGCCTCCCGGACGTCGGGCAGTGCCCCGCCGTGCGCCCGGAAGTGCTCGTACACCCGGGTGTCGTACATGCCGGCGAACCCGCCGTCGGCGAACCCGGCGGCCAGGTCGTCGGCGCTGTAGAGGTGGGACGGCTGGGTCGGGTAGGGCAGGCCGGAGAAGGGCGGCACCACGTTCGCGCCGCGCCGGACCAGGTCGGCGCCGACCTCCCGGCCGGCGAACCGGCAGCCCACGAAGAGGGTGCCGGTGACCTCGGTCCCGGTCAGGTCGGGGACGGGGTCGAGGTCCAGTCGCAGGCCCTGCACGGTGACCCCGGCGAGGCTGCCGGTGGCCAGCCGCCGGTCGAACGCGGAGCGGGTCTCGATCTCTTCGACGGTGTGTCGGTGCGGCGCGATGACGTCTGCGGGAGGTGGGGTCGGCACCAGGTCATCCTGCCCGGAGCGGGCAACCCGGCAAACCTTCGGCGACGGGCGGCCCCCGGAGACGACAGGAGCCCGACGGCCAGGCCGTCGGGCTCCTGCGTAACCGGGTCCTGGGGAGGCTCCGGACCAATAGTTGTAGTGGAAAACATCCCGTCACGGCATGGGCCGCGGGTACCTGTCGGCCGGGCCGCGGGCGTGACCAACGCCTCAGCCGTTCAGTCAGCCGGCTCCCCGGACCCCCTCGCGCGGCGGCGGGCGAAGCGGGTTGAATGGGGCGATGCAGAACCTGTTGCCTGAGCCACCGGCCACCCTCCTGCCCGCGCACGAGGAGGCCGACGCCATCCTCGCGGCCGCCGCCGAACAGGGCACCGACGAGGCGTACGCCGAGGTCGCGGCCCGTTTCCCGAGCTACAGCGCCGGTTGGGGCGCGC
The DNA here is from genome assembly GCF_900090305.1 of Micromonospora siamensis. NCBI lineage: Bacteria > Bacillati > Actinomycetota > Actinomycetes > Micromonosporales > Micromonosporaceae > Micromonospora > Micromonospora siamensis. The sequence goes on from NZ_LT607751.1 coordinate 792,036, forward strand.
TGGCCAGCCGGGCGCTGGACGCCGGCCAGGTCGTCCAGGCGTACGCCTACGCGCGCACCGGCTACCACCGTGGCCTGGACCAGCTGCGCCGCAGCGGCTGGAAGGGCCACGGCCCGGTGCCCTGGTCGCACGTGCCGAACCAGGGCTTCCTGCGCTGCCTGTACGTGCTGTCCCGGGCCGCGGGCGAGATCGGCGAGGCCGACGAGGCGGCCCGCTGCGCCCAGTTCCTCCGCGACTGCGACCCGGCCGCCGGGGACGCCCTCGCCGGCAACTGACGACCGCGCCGCCCGGCCGACCCGTGCAGGGTCGGCCGGGCGCTGTTCAGAGCCCTTCGGCCACCGAGGCGGCGATCTTCAACCAGGCGTCCCGGGTGGCCGAGGAGAGCTGGCCGTACCGGATCGGCTCGCCGGTGTCGATCAACCGCTCGTACGGCGCCAGCAGCACCGCCCGGGTCCGGGCGGCGAAGTGCGCCTGGATCGCCGGCAGGTCGATCTCCTTGCGGGACGGTGGCATCGACACCACGGTGACCGCCTGCCGGACCAGCCGCTGCCGGCCGCTCTGCTCCAGGTGGTCGAGCATCCGGGCGGCGGTCTCCGCCGAGTCGTTCCGAGCCGACATGGTGACCACCAGCTGGTCGGTGGCGTCCATCGCGGCCTGCCAGTTCTGCGCCCGGACGTTGTTGCCGGTGTCCACGAAGATCAGCTTGTAGAAGCGGCTGACCACGTCCCGGATCTCGGCGAAGGCTGCCGCGGTCAGCATCTCGCCGCCGGTGGCCGACTCGTCCGAGGCGAGCACGTCGAACATCCCCTCGCCCTGCGAGCGGACGTACTGCGACAGGTCCCCGACCCGGCCGTGCGCGCCCTGGAACTGCCCGAGGTCGCGCAGCATGTCCCGCACCGTACGCGAGTGGAAGTCCTGCTGGGCCCGCATCCCCAGGGTGCCCTGGGTCTCGTTGTTGTCCCAGGCCAGCACGTACCCGCCGCGCTTCTGCCCGAAGGTCATCGCGAGCAGCAGGATGGCGACGGTCTTGCCGGCGCCGCCCTTGGGGTTGACCACGGTGACCTGACGCAGCCCGCCGAAGTTGCGGCGCACCATCTCGATGTCCCGGCGGATCTCCTGCTCGTGCCGGCCCGGGGCGAGCCGCAGCAGCCCCATCCGGTTGACCACCGCCCGGACGCCTATGGTGGCGACCGGGTCGACCGGCCGGGCCTGCCGGCGGCGGGCGAAGTCCTCCGCGGTCGGGGTGGGCCCGGCCTCCGGCGTCCAGCCCTGCTGGGCCGGCGGCACCCGGGTCACCCCGTCCGCCTCCTGGTACGGCTGCTGGGGCACCGGGGAGACGCCGGGTACGCCCTGCTGCCAGGCCGGCGGATACCAGCCGCCCGCCTGCGGCTGCGGGGCCGGACCCGGCACGGCCGGTGGCGGATGGCCGGGGACGCCCGGCGACGGCGGGAACGGCCCGAGCCGCGGAGTGGCCGCCTCCGGCTGCCCCGCCGCCTGCTGGGCGGCTCCGGCCTGCTCGTGCGGCGGCCCCGGCTGGTGCTGGGCGGCTCCAGCCTGCTGGTACAGAGGTTCGGCGTGGGGTTGGGCGGCCCCGGCCTGCTCGTGCGGCGGCCCGGCCTGGGGGTGGAGAGGTCCGGGCTGTTGGGTCGGCGGCCCGACCTGGTGCTGGGGAGGTCCGGCCTGCGGGTGGGGTGGGGCGAGCTGTGGATGCGGCAGCCCGGCCTGCGGGGGGAGCGGGCCCGGATGCGGTGGCTGCTGTTGCGGCGACCTGGCCTGGGCGGGGCCGGCGTGCGGGGGCGCGGCCTGCGGCCCGTGGACCGGCTCCTCCCCGGGCGGCCCGGCGGTGCCCGGCGGTCCGTCCGCCGGCTCGCCGGTGGTGGTGGCCCGCTGCGGCGGCTGCGCCCAGGGCGACTCACCGGCGTTCCGCGCGCCGTTCGCTGTCGCGCCGGCGACTCCCGGCTGCGCCTCGGCGGCCGACCGGCCGTCGGCCGGAGTCGCCGGGGCCGTCGCCGGGGCCGTCGCCGCGACCGTCGCCGGGGCCGTCGCCGCGACCGTCGCCGGGGCCGTCGCCGGGGCCGGGGCCGGGGCCGGGGCGGGAGCCGGGGTGACCGGGGCCGGGGGTGGCGTCTCCGGCGGGTTCTGGGCGGGTGCGCCGGCAGCCCGGGGCGGCGCCGGGGACTCGGCCACGACCGGCCAGGCCGGTGCCCCGGGCCCGGGCCGGGGCGGCGTGGGCAGCGGCTGGTCCAGGGTGAACGGCTGGTCGAGGTCGACCGGCGCGGGCCCCGGTGGGCCGACCCGGGGGGTGGGCACCGCCGGCGCAGGTGGGCCGAGCGCGGGCTGGGTGGTCATCGCCCACGGCTGCGCCGCGAGGGCGTCAGCAGGGTCAGGTTCCGGGGGCCAGAGCGGCTCGACGTCCCGTTCCGGCACCCCCTGCTGACCCGGCCCGTGGACCCGGTCCGCGTTGTCGTCCACCACGGTTCCTCCCCATTCCTCCCGCCCGAGGATAGGCCGTCCGATCCGGCGGTGGACGGTGACGGGACCGCGACGCTGGGTCAGGCCGTCCAGACCGCCCAGGCGCCGGGCTCGATCCACCACGACCGCTTCCGGCTCAGCTCACCCTCGACGCCGTCGTCGAGGTAGGGCACCTTCTCGTCCCGCGGGACGACGGCGACGGCCCGGCCGCGGGCCCGGCGTACCTCGAACCGGACCTTCTTCCTGCCCAACGCCGAGCGGGTGACCACGGGCACGGCCACCGCCACCTCGACGAGGCCGTCGGCCGGGTCGGGCGCGGTGAGCAGCGGCAGGCCGTCCAGGACGGCGTACCCGCCGGCGTTGCCGACCGCGCAGGCCAGGATCGGGTCCTCGCCGTGCGAGAGCACCGCGTCGTCCACCTCGACCCGGCCGCGCCAGTGCAGCGGCCGACCGGCGTCGTCGGCGGCGCCGAGCAGGGCGCCGTCCAGGGTCACCGAGCCGCCGTCGTTGCGCAGCAGGTCCAGCCGGCGCGGGGCGCCGTCCAGCACCGCGGCGGCCACCGCCGCCGGATCCCGGGGCAGGCCGAGCTGCGCGGCCAGGTCGCGCTGCGTGCCGCCCCGCGCCGGATCGAGCGGGAGCACGCCCACCGGCGGCAGGTCCGGCACGGTTCGGTTGCCGGGCAGGTCGGCGGGACGGCGGCTGGGCGGCGGGGCGTACCGGCGGACCAGCCGGCGCACCACGGCCCGTAGCTGCGCGTCACTGGCCGTGGCGACGACCAGCCGGGTCTTGGAATCCGGGTCGGGCCAGGGGAGACCGTCCGGGCGCGGCGGCCCGTCCAGCCGGGCCAGCACCTCGTCGACCTCGGCATCGGAGCGGGCGGTCACCGTCTCCACCCGGGCACCCCGGGCGGTCAGCGCATCCGCGCAGGCCAGCACCGGTACGCGCGGGGTCTCACAGCGCTCGTCGGTGGTCTTCGGGGCGGCCTCGTCTTCGGTGTTCGGGTTGGTCCCGTCGGCGCCACCGCAGCAGGCTCCGCCGCTGCCGCAACCGCCGCCGGGAGCGTCCCGCTCCGAGCCGAGGGTGAGCAGCACCACGTCGTACACGAAGGAGCCTCCTGCTTCTCGACGAACCCCTGCCGGTCCCGCCGTCACTACTTGTTAGCCTGACACCCCGGGCTCGCTGACCGGTCGCCACCTGGCACCCGAGCCTTCTGGAGGCGAGAAGATGCCAGCGATCGTGCTGCTCGGTGCCCAGTGGGGCGACGAGGGCAAGGGCAAGGTTACCGACCTGCTGGGTGGGCGGGTCGACTACGTCGTGCGCTACTCCGGCGGCAACAACGCCGGGCACACCGTGATCACCCCCGACGGGCAGAAGTACGCGCTGCACCTGATGCCGTCGGGCGCGCTCTCCCCGAGCGCGATGATCGTCATCGGTAACGGCGTGGTGGTCGACCCGAAGGTGCTGCTGGAGGAGATCGACGGCCTCGCCGAGCGCGGCGTCGACGTCTCCCGGCTGCGCATCTCCGGCGACGCGCACCTGATCATGCCGCACCACCGGGCGCTGGACCGGGTGGTCGAGCGCTACCTGGGCAGCTCCCGGATCGGCACCACCGGCCGGGGCATCGGTCCCGCGTACGGCGACAAGGTCGCCCGGATGGGCATCCGGCTCCAGGACCTGCTCGACCCGGGCATCCTGCGCAAGAAGCTGGAGCTGGCGCTCCGCGAGAAGAACCAGCTGCTGTTCAAGATCTACAACCGCAAGGCGATCGACGTCGAGGAGACCGTCGAGGAGTACCTGCGGTACGCCGAGCGGCTGCGGCCGTACATCGCCGAGACCCGGGTCATGCTCTGGGACGCGCTGGACCGCGGCGAGACGGTGCTGCTGGAGGGCGCCCAGGCCACCATGCTCGACATGGACCACGGCACGTACCCCTTCGTCACCTCGTCGAACCCGACGGCAGGCGGGGCGTGCGTGGGCGCGGGCATCCCGCCGACCGCGATCACCAAGGTCATCGCGGTGAGCAAGGCGTACACCACCCGGGTGGGCGCGGGTCCGTTCCCGACCGAGCTCTTCGACGACAACGGCCGGCACCTGGTCAAGATCGGCCACGAGTACGGCACCACCACCGGCCGGGAGCGCCGGGCCGGCTGGTTCGACGCCGTCGTCGCCCGGTACGCCTGCCGCCTCAACGGCGTCACCGACCTGGTGGTCACCAAGCTGGACGTCCTCACCGGCCTGCCGAAGGTCCCGATCTGCGTCGGCTACGAGATCAACGGCGAGCGCTTCGACGACATGCCGATGACCCAGACCGACTTCCACCACGCCAAGCCGATCTACGAAGAGCTCGACGGCTGGTGGGAAGACATCACCAAGGCGAGGACCGAGGACGAGCTCCCCGAGAACGCCAGACGCTACATCGCCAGGATCGAAGAACTCGTCGGCACCCGCGTGAGCGTGGTGGGCGTGGGCCCCGGCCGAGAAGAAAACGTCCTCCGCCACCCCCTCCTCCCCTAACCCCCACCCCCACCCCTACCCCCAGCCTCGTTGATCAAGAAGTTTTGGTCGGGAATGACGCCGAATCCTGACCAGAACTTCTTGATCGACCGCTGCTCTCAGTGGGGCCGGGGTGGAGTTGTCCACAGGGAGGGCGGGGTTTTCCACAGGGGTGGAGCAGGGGTCGGGTTCTCCGCCAGGGTGGGCTGGTGGGTGAACTGCAGGACCTGGCGCGGGCCTTGGTGCCAAGCGGTGGGGTGGTCACGGCGGGGGAGGCGCTGGCTGCGGGTCTGACCCGTGCCCAGATCCGCTCGCTCTACCGGTCCGGTCGTTGGGTCCGGGTGGCCCGCGGTTGCTTCGTAGCGGCTCCCGGCGATGACGTCGCCCGGATGAGGCGGGCTCGGATCGTCGCTGCGGTGGCCAGCCTGGGGCCCTCGGCGGTGGCGGTTCTGGACACTGCCGCCGAGTTGCACCGGATGCAGGGGTTGCGATTGACGTCGGCCATCCACGTCTCGGTCCCTGTGGACAGTCCACGTCCGCAGCGTCTCGGTGACCCCGATCTGGTGGTGCACCAGTTGACCCTGGGCGCGGCGGACGTGTGCACCGTGGCCGGCGTACCGGCGACCACACCGGCGCGCACGGCGGCCGACGTGATCCTTCGGGTCGACCGGTACGCCGCGGTCTGCGTGCTGGACTCCGCGATGAACCGGCGGCTGCTCACGCCGGAGGATCTGGCCGCACTTCCGGAGCGGATCGCCCGACGCCGGGGTGCGGTCGCCGCCAGGAAGTGTCTGGTCGAGGTGGACGGACGGGCGCAATCCCCGCTGGAGACCAGGTCTCGACTTCGCTGCGTGGACGGCGGTGTGCCGCCCGAGGATCTTCAGGTGGAGGTCCGGGACGAGGACGGCTACCTCCTCGGAGTCGGCGATCTTGGCTGGCGGTCCGCTCGGGTGCTCGCCGAGGCCGACGGCCAAGGGCCCCACCGCACGCCGCAGGCGGTCTTCGAGGACCGGATGAGACAGAACCGCCTGGTCAACGCCGGCTGGAAGGTCCTCCGCTTCACCTGGGCCGACACCCTCCGCCCCGACTACATCCCAGAAACCGTCAAGCGCGCCCTACGAACCCCCTAACCCCCCACCCCCCGGCTCCGCCCGGTTGATCAAGAGGTTCTGGTCGTGATCCGGCCGAAAATGAGACGCAAACTCCTTGATCAACGGGGTGGGGGTGGGGGTCAGTAGGATGCGGGGTCGTGCGGGTTCTTTTGGTGGGTGGTGGTGGGCGGGAGCATGCGCTCGCGCTCGGGTTGGCTTCCGACGAGGCCGTTGAGGCGTTGATCGCGGCTCCCGGTAATCCGGGGATCGCCTCCGTGGCGCAGGTGCGGCCCGTCGACGCGGCCGATCCGGCGTCCGTTGCGGCACTCGCCGTGGAGGTCGGCGCGGACCTGGTGGTGGTCGGGCCGGAGGGGCCGCTGGTGGCGGGGGCCGCCGACGCGGTCCGCGCCAAGGGGATCGCCGTGTTCGGGCCGTCCGCCGAGGCGGCCCGGCTGGAGGGGTCCAAGACGTTCGCCAAGGACGTGATGACCGCCGCCGGTGTGCCGACCGCCCGCGCGTACACCTGCACCGACGCGGAGAGCACCGCCCGGGCGCTGGACGAGTTCGGCGCGCCGTACGTGGTGAAGAACGACGGCCTCGCCGCCGGCAAGGGTGTCGTGGTGACCGACGACCGGGCCCGGGCGCTGGAGCACGCCGCCGAGTGCGGCCGGGTGGTGGTCGAGGAGTACCTCGCCGGCCCCGAGGTGTCGCTCTTCGTGGTCACCGACAGCGAGGCGGCCGTGCCGCTGCTGCCGGCGCAGGACTTCAAGCGGGTCGGTGACGGCGACACCGGCCCGAACACCGGCGGCATGGGGGCGTACGCGCCGCTGCCGTGGGCGCCGTCCGGCCTGGTCGACGAGGTGATGCGGGACGTCGTGCACCCCACCCTGGCCGAGATGCGCCGCCGGGGCACCCCGTTCGCCGGCCTGCTCTACGTCGGCCTGGCCATCACAGCCGCCGGACCTCGGGTGATCGAGTTCAACGCCCGCTTCGGCGACCCGGAGACCCAGGTCGTACTCGCGTTGCTGGAGACGCCGCTGGCCGGGCTGCTGCACGCGGCGGCGACCGGCACGCTGGCCGGGCATCCGCCGCTGCGGTGGCGGGACGGTGCGGCGGTGACCGTGGTGGTCGCCGCCGAGGACTACCCGGCGGCGCCGCGCACCGGCGACCCGATCACCGGCGCCGAGCGCCCGGGCGTCATCCACGCGGGCACCCGCCGCGACCCCGACGGCACGTTGCGCTCCGCCGGGGGCCGGGTCCTCTGCGGTACGGCCACCGGCGCCGACCTGACCGCCGCGCGGGACGCCGCCTACGACCTGGTACGCGGCATCGAGCTGGCCGGTTCGCACCACCGCACCGACATCGCCGCCGCCGCGATCGAGGGCCGGATCACCGTCCCCCGCTGAGCCGCTACCGCTGAGCCGCTACCGCTGCTCGGCGGGGTCGCGGGGCCCGGTGGGGATCGACTGCTCGCTCACCGGCAGCTCCGGTTCGGCCGTCTCACCGGGCGGCGCCGGCGGATACAGCGGCTCGGAGTCCAGCTCACGCAGCACCGGCAGCAGTGCGGCGACCACGGCGGCGGCCAGCACCGAACCGGCCAGCCACAGGAACGCCGTCCGGATGCCCAGCGCCTCGACGAGCGGCCCGGCGAGCAGGTAGCCGGCCGGCCCGGCCGCGTACGCGAAGGAGGTCACCACCCCGACCACCCGGCCGCGCAGCCGCTCCGGGGTGCGGGTCTGCATGGCGTAGTTGGAGAGCGGCCCGACCGGCCCGTACGCGATCCCGACCAGCGCCGCGCAGGCGATCATGGCCGGGTACGGCGGCAGGAACGCCAGGCCGAGCAGCGCGCCGCCGGTGGCCACCAGCGCCACCGCGAGGAGGGTACGGCGGCGGATCAGCCGCCCGGCCACGCTGGAGGCGAGCGAGCCGACCACGGTGCCGACGCTCATGGTCATCAGGATCGAGCCCAGCCGCGCCGGCTGGCTCTGCTCGACGAACCAGGCCGGCAGGAGCACCCCCTCGACGGGCAGGTAGAGCGCCACCAGCACCATCATGATCAGCGCGATGGCGCGTAGCAGCGGGTCCCGCCAGACGAACCGCAGGCCCTCCACGGTGCCCGTCCAGAGCCCGGCCGGCGGCTTCTCGGGGCGGCCGGCGCCGGGCAGCCGGACGGCCGCGATGAGCAGCACCGCGATGGCGAAGCCGGCGGCGGTGACCCAGAGCGTATTGCCGGGGCCGACGGCGGCGATGAGCACGCCACCGACGCCGGGCCCGAAGAGGAACGCCAGGCCCCAGACCGCCTTGTGCACCCCGTTGGCCTGTTCGAGGCGCCAGCCGGCGGCGTGCGCGGCGGCGGGGAGCATCGTCTCCCGCGCGGCCAGGCCGGCGGGGTCGAATACGGCGCCGAGGGCGGCCAGCACGACGACCCAGCCGATGTTCAGCCCCAGCAGGGCGTCCACCACCGGGATCAGCGCGACCGAGACGGCGGAGAGCGCGTCGGACACCACCGCCGTACGCCGCCGGCCGATCAGGTCGACGACGGTGCCGGAGAAGAGACTGGAGACCAGCAGGGGCAGCGCCGTGGCGGCGGCCACGACGCCCGCGGCGGTGGCGCTGCCGGTGCGTTCCAGCACCAGCCAGGGCAGCGCCACGGTGGCCACCCCGTTGCCCGCCCCGGAGAGCAGGGTGGCCGCCTCGAGCAGCACGAGCGGGGTGCGGCGACGCGTCCCGTCAGTGGTCATGGTGTTCCCGGCTTCAGGCCTCATCGTCGATCGACCCTAGCCAGAATCCACCAAAGTGGATAGTCCTGCCGGTCAGCCGTAGTAGCGGCGCAGCTCCCGGGCGAGGACCTTGCCGGTGGCATTGCGCGGCAGGTACTTCACGAAGACCACGTCCCGGGGTACGGAGAACCGGGCCAGGTAGTGGCGCACGTACTCGCGGACCGCCTCGGGGTCGAGCGTCTCGCCGGGGTGCAGGGCGAGGAACGCGGCCAGCCGCTGGCCGTACTCGTCGTCGGGGACCCCGATCACGGCCGCCTCGCGTACCTGGGGAAGCTGGGCGATCAGGTCCTCCACCTCGGACGGGAAGACGTTCTCCCCGCCCGAGACGATCATGTCGTCGGCCCGCCCGTCGACGAAGAGCAGCCCGTCGGCGTTGATCCGGCCCAGGTCACCGGTGTCGAGCAGGCCGTCGTGGGTCTCCCGGCGTACGCCGGAGGTGTAGCCCTCGAAGAGCATCTCGTTGCCGACCAGGATCCGCCCGACCCGCCCGTCCGGCACCGGCGCGCCGGTCTCGTCGAGGATCGCCAGCCGGGTGCCGTGCGGTGGCCGGCCGGCGGTGGTGGGCGCCTGCCGCAGGTCGGGCGGGGCGGCGATGGAGGCCCAGGAGACCTCGGTGGAGCCGTACAGGTTGTAGAGGACGTCGCCGAAGGCGTTCATGAACCGGTGGGCCAGCCCGCCGGGCAGCGCGGAACCGCTGACCGCCACCACCTTGAGTGTCGGCCGGGGCTCCGGGATCGGCACCTCCAGCAGTCGTTGCAGCATCACCGGTACGGCGAAGAGCGCGTCGCAACCCTGGTTGCCGAGCGCGGTGAGGGTGGCGCCCGGGTCGAAGCGGCGGTGCAGCACGATGGTGGCCCGCAGCGCGAAGGAGACCTGGAGGGCGGCGTACCCCCAGGTGTGGAAGAGCGGCGCGGCGATCATCACCCGGTCCCGGGCGTGCAGCGGGATCCGGTCGATGATGGAGACCAGCGGGCCGAAGCCGTTGGGGGTGGGCCGGCGGGCGCCCTTGGGCGTGCCGGTGGTGCCGGAGGTGAGCACGATGGTCCGCCCGTCCCGGTCCGGCGGTTGCAGCTCACCGGGGGGCGCGGCGGTCACCAGCTCGGCCAGGCCGCGCTCGTCGATGCGGGGCAGTTCGGCGGGGAGCCCGAGCAGCCGCTCGGTGAAGTCGTCGTCGTGCACCAGCACCCGCAGCGCCTGTTCCTCGGCGACGGTGGCCAGCTGCGCCGCGGAGAGCCCGGTGTTGACCAGCACCGCGTCCGCGCCGAGCAGGGTGGCCGCCACCACCGTCTCGATCAGCCCGTGGTGGTTGCGGCAGAGCACCCCGATCCGGTCGCCGGCCTGTACGCCGAGCCCGGCCCGCAGTGACCGGGCCACCCGCTCGGAGCGGTCGAGCAGCTCCTGGTAGGTCAGTTCGGCGCCGTGCTCGTCGATGACGGCGGGCCGGCCGGGGTCGCGGGCGGCGGCCTGGCGCAGTTCGCCGGCGAGACTCCAGCCCCACTTGCGCAGCGCGCCGAGCTGGGAGGCGACCCGGATGGGTCGGCCGGGGGTGAGCAGCCCGCGACGCGTCAAGGTGGCGACGACGAACGGCAGGTCCATGGCCGTGAGCCTCCTCAGGGGTGCGGGAAGGCCCGGCCGGGGCCCTCCAGGGGCGTCGTCTTCCGATCATGCCCGCTGGCGGCGCGGGGGCGCAGGGCGCCGTGGGCCGTCCCACGTCGTTGGTCACCCTCCGTCGTGGCAGAGGTGACCCAGAGGTGAGATGGGTGGGTCGGGCCGCGGGAAGCCGACGCCGGTCGGTCCGACCGCCGCCGGGCCGGCCGACCGGGATGGCGGGTCAGCGGATCTGGACGCCCGAGATGGCCCGGGAGATGACCAGCCGCTGGATCTCGGAGGTGCCCTCGAAGATGGTGTAGATCTTGGCATCCCGGTACCAGCGTTCCACCGGGTGGTCGCGGAGGAAGCCGGCGCCGCCGAGCAGCTGCACCGCCTTCTCGGTGACCGACACGGCCACCTCGCCGGCCTTCAGCTTGGACATCGAGCCTTCCCCGGCGCTGAACGGCCGGTTGTTGCGCCCCATCCAGGAGGCCCGCCAGACCAGCAGCCGGGCCGCGTCGATCTCCGTCTTCATGTCGGCCAGCGCGAAGGCGACCGCCTGGTTGGTGATGATCGGCCGGCCGAACTGGACGCGCTCCTTGGCGTAGTCCAGGGCGTACTCGTAGGCGGCCCGGGCGACGCCGAGCGCCTGCGCGCCGACGGTCGGCCGGGAGAGCTCGAAGGTCCGCATGGCGGCCTGTCCGGCGGCCCGCTGTCCGGACCGGGCGCGGGCCAGCCGCTCGTCGAGCGCTTCCTTCTCGCCGAGCAGGCAGCGGCCGGGCACCCGGACGTCGTCGAGGAAGACGTCGGCCGTGTGCGAGGCGCGCAGCCCCAGCTTGCGCAGCTTGCGGGTGGCGGTGAGCCCCGGCGTCCCCGGCGGTACGACGAAGGCGGCCTGCCCGCGCGAGCCGAGCGTCGGGTCGACCGAGGCGGTGACCACGTGCACGGCGGCGATCCCGCCGTTGGTGGCGTACGCCTTCTGGCCGCTGAGCACCCACTCGTCGGTGGCCTCGTCGTAGCGGGCCCGGGTGCGCATGGCGCCGACGTCGGAGCCGGCCTCGGGTTCGCTGGTGCAGAACGCGGCGACGGCCGGTTCGTCCACCGTGCCGAAGCACTGCGGCACCCACTCGACGAGCTGGTCGGGGGTGCCGGCGCCGAAGATGGCGGCCACCGCGAGGGAGGTGCCGAAGATGCTCATCCCGATGCCGGCGTCGCCCCAGAAGAGCTCCTCGCTGGCGATCGGGAGGGAGAGGCCGGTGGGGTCGGCCCAGCAGGTGGCGAGGAACTCGAAGCCGTAGAGCCCGACCTTCGCCGCTTCCTGGACGATCGGCCAGGGAGTCTCCTCCCGGGCGTCCCACTCGGCCGCGGCCGGGCGCACGACGTCGGCGGCGAAGCCGTGCACCCAGTCGCGGAGGTCCCGCTGTTCCTCGTTCAGGTCGAGCGAGAACTCGGCCATGGTCAGGCCTTGGGGATGTCGAACAGGTTCGCGATGTTGGCGGCCAGGCCGAGGTCGCCCTTGGCCTTCAGCTTGCCGGTCATGAACATCATCACCGGGTTGGCGCCACCGGAGACGATCTTCAGGAACTCGACCGGGCCCATGGTGAGGCTGAGCTTCGGGTCGCGGGTGGCGCCCTCGTTGACCGTGCAGGTGCCGTTCTCGACGACGACCTCGTAGGTGTCGGTGCCACCGTCGGGGCGGCCGGTGATGTTCCAGTGGATCACCGCGTTGGTGTTGCCGGCCTTCTCCGGGCGGAACAGCGACGGCATCCGGCTGAAGACCTCGCTGAGGATCTTGCCGCGCTGGTCGCCGGACATCACCTGGGCGATCTTGTCGTCCGGGGTGGACTTGACCAGCTGGGCGAACTCCTTGGGCCCGACGTTGGCGAAGTTGGCCGGGTCGAAGTCAGTCATGGGGGAGACACCTTCCGGGGGAGGCGATTTGGTTACTGAAGCGTAACCTTACGCACGAGTAGGTATGCTGGCAAGAGTGTCCAGCGCACCCGCCTACAAGCGCCTGCCCCGCGCCGTACGCGAGCAGCAGATGCTCGACGCGGCGGTCAAGGTCTTCTCCCGTCGCGGCTTCCACGCCGCCAGCATGGACGAGATCGCCGACGACGCCGGCATCTCCAAACCCATGGTCTACGCCTACCTGGGGACCAAGGAGGAGCTCTTCGTCGCCTGCCTGCACCGCGAGGGCACCCGGATGACGGAGGCCATCGCCGGAGCGGCCGCCCCCGACCTCCCCGCCGACGTCCGGCTCTGGCGGGGGCTGCGCGCATTCTTCAGCTTCGTCGGCGCCCACCGGGACGGCTGGGCGGTGCTCTACCGGCAGGCCCGCGGCTCCCAACCGTTCGCCGGTGAGCTGGCCGCCATGCGCGCCCGGCTGGTCGAGGTGGTCGCCGGGATGCTCGGCCACGCGTTGCGCGCCGAGGGGCGCGAGGTGGGCGAGACCGAGCTGGAGGTCGTCGCGTACGCGCTGGTGGGCGCCTCGGAGTCGCTCGCCGACTGGCTCGCCGACCACCCCGAGGCCGATCCGGAGAAGACCGCCACCCGGATGATGAACGCCGCCTGGCTCGGTGCCGGCCAGCTCCTGCGCGGCGCCACCTGGCGGCCACCCCACGCCTAGACCCGCTCAGCGACGCAGGGCGGCGCGGGCCCTGGCCCGGCGGCGGGCCCAGCGGGCCGCCTCGAAGAGACCGGAGACGGCCAACGACAGGCCGACGCCGACGAGGAGCCCCTTCACCGGATCCCGTTCGAAGGCCAGCCCGCCGAAGTAGCCGAGCAGCCCGCAGTAGAGCGCCCACGTCCCGCAGGCGAGCACGTCGTACCCGAGGAAGGAGCGCAGCGGATAGCGGACCGCGCCCATGGTCAGGGTGACCGCGGTCCGGCCGCCGGGGACGTACCGGGCGGTGGTCAGGATCATCCCGCCGCGCCGGTCCACGGCCCGGCGGGCCCACTCCGAGCCCGACCGGCGCCGGCTGTCCGCCGGCAGCCGGGCCAGCCGGTGCGCCCCGCCGCCCCGGCCGATGCCGTAGGAGACGTGGTCGCCGAGCAGCGCGCCGACCGCCGCCGCGACGATCACCCCGGCCAGGTGCGGCTCGCCGCCCGCGGCGAAGACCGCGGCGGTGATCACCACGGTCTCCCCGGGTACGGCGGGGAAGAACGCGTCGACCGCGGTGACCACGATGATCACCAGGTACACCCACGGCGACGTCACCGTCTGGTGCAGCAGGTCGAGCACGTCCCCCATGCCCTCATGCTTCTGCCCCGCGCTGTCGGGAGGGGGCCCTTCCTGCACAAAAGGCGTCAGGCGACGGTGCTTCCCTCGTCCCGGACGGTGCCGGCGAGGTGCGGGCGGCCGTCACGGGCCGCGTGCAGCCCGAAACTCCAGCCGTCGGCCACCGGCGCGGCGTGGAACGCCACCGTCGAGGGCAGCGGCACCGGCAGCTTGAAGGCCACGTCGACCGTGTACGCCTCGGGCAGCCGGTTCTCCAGCGCCGCCAGGCAGCGCGCCTTGCTCCACATGCCGTGCGCGATCGGCCGGGGGAACCCGAACAGCCGGGCGCCGAGCCGGGAGGTGTGGATCGGGTTGTGGTCGCCGGAGACCCGGGCGTAGTCGGTGCCCACCCGCGGGGTGAGCGGCCACCGCGCGCTGTCGGCCGGCGCGGCGGGCCGGTCGCCCCGGTCGCGCCGCCCACCGCCGTCGGGCCGCTTCTCCCGGCTGAGGTACGTCGAGACGCCGCGCCACACCTCCTCCCCGGCCACCGACGCGACCAGCACCACGTCGAGCTGCCGGCCCCGGTCGTGCGGGCGCAGGTTCTCGGCGTACGTGACGAAGTCCAGCGTCTCGCCCGCCTCGACCGGCCGGCGCACCGTGATCCGGTTGGCCACGTGCACGATCCCGGTCAGCGGCACCGGGAAGTCCCGCGCCGTCATCAGCCGCAGCGACAGCGGAAAACCCAGCACGTGCGGGTACGTCCCGGGCAGCCGGTCGGCCAGCCGGAAGCCGCACACCCGGTCGTAGTCCGCCAGGTGGGCCCGGTCGACGGCCACCCCGTGCACGGTCAGCTCGCGAGCGGGGATCCGGTCGCCGCGCCGGCCGCCGAGGCCGGGCAGCGCGCCGAGCAGCGCCCGCCGGTACAGCGCGCCGGGGGCGGGCAGCTGGAGCAGCGCGACCCGTTCCGGTCCGGCCGGCTCGGTCGCCTCGGGGTGCGCCGACAGGTCCTGGGTGGCGTAGACCGAGAGGTCGTGGGTGGCCTCCAGGCTCACGTCGTGCCCGTCCGGCTCGCGGGCCGGGGGCCGGGGCAGGTCGGGACCGGAGATCACCTGGGTGGGGCCGTCGATCAGGTCGTGGACCGACAGCTCCTCGGCGGGACCGTCCTCGGATCGACGCTTCCGGATCGCCATCACGCCCCCAACAGGCTCTGGCCGCAGACCCGTACGACGTTACCGGTGACCGCGCCGGAGGCCGGCCAGGCCAGCCAGCCGATCGCCTCGGCCACGTCGACCGGCAGGCCGCCCTGAGCCATGCTGTTCATCCGGCGACCCGCCTCGCGCAGCGCCAGCGGGATCCGGGCGGTCAGCCGGGTCTCGATGAAGCCGGGGGCGACGGCGTTGACGCTGACCTGCCGCTCGCGCAGGACCGGGGCCAGCGAGTCGACCAGCCCGATCACGCCGGCCTTGCTGGTGGCGTAGTTGGTCTGGCCCCGGTTGCCGGCGATCCCGGCGATCGACGAGACCGCGACGATCCGCCCGCCGGCCGGGATCAGGCCGCGCTCCAGCAGCACGTCGTTGATCCGTTCCTGGCTGGACAGGTTCACGTCGATGACCTGGTCCCACCGGTCGGCGTCCATCCGGCCGAGGGTCTTGTCCCGGGTGATGCCGGCGTTGTGCACCACCACGTCGACCCGGCCCTGCCGGGCGGCCAGGTGCTCGGCGAGCCGGGTGGGGGCGTCCGGGGTGGTCAGGTCGAGCTGCACGGCGGTGCCGCCGATCTCGTTGGCGACCGCGGCGAGTGCGTCCCCGGCCGCCGGGACGTCCAGCGCCACCACCTGCGCGCCGTCGCGGGCGAGCACCTTGGCCAGCGCCGCTCCGATGCCCCGGGCGGCGCCGGTGACCAGGACGACCTGGCCGTCGAGCGGGCGGTTCCAGTCGGCCGGGGCGGTCGCCGTGCCGGCGCCGACCTTGACCACCTGCCCCGAGACGTACGCGGACCGGCCCGAGAGCAGGAAGCGGAGAGTGGACTCCAGGCTGGTCAGGGTGCCGGCGTCGCCGTTCTTCGTCACGTAGACCAGCTGGGCGGTGACGCCCCGGCCGAACTCCTTGCCGATGCTGCGGGTCAGCCCCTCCAGGGCGCGCTGGGCGGTGGCCTCGCGGGGCGTGGCGCACTCGGCCGGCGGGGTGCCCAGCACGATCACCCGGCCGCTGGGCAGCACCGAGCGCGCGTGCGGGTGGAAGAAGTCGTAGAGCTGGCGCAGGCCGGTGGAGTCGGTGATCCCGGTGGCGTCGTAGACCAGCGCGCCGTACCTCTGCGGGGTGCCGTCGGCGGCGGTGGTGCCGGCGACCGGGTCCCGTGGCTCGACCCCGGCGAAGGTCAGGATCTTGGTGACCGGTTCGGCGAGCCGGCCGCCGTCGGCCGCCCCGACCAGGGCGGGACCGGGCAGCAGCGGATCGCCGGGGGTGAACCGGCGCAGCCGAGGTGGATCGGGCAGGCCGAGGCGCTTCACCAGCGCACGGCCGGCCCCCGATTGGACGAAGCTCGCGTACCTGTCGGTCATAGGCGTAGCCTACTGGCGAGTAGGTTCAGGGCAAACCTTTCAGGAGGCGGGATCGTGCAGAACATCCGGCGGGTCGCGGTCATCGGCGGCAACCGCATCCCCTTCGCCCGCTCCAACTCCCGGTACGCCGGCGCGTCCAACGCCGACATGCTCAGCGCCGCCCTCGACGGGCTGGTCGCCCGGTTCGGGCTGGCCGGCCAGCGGGTCGGCGAGCTGGTCGCCGGCGCCGTCCTCAAGCACTCCAAGGACTTCAACCTCGCCCGCGAGGTGGTGCTCGGCTCGAAGCTCGACCCGCACACACCCGCGTACGACATCCAGCAGGCCTGCGGCACCGGGCTGGAGGCCGCCATCCTGGTCGCCAACAAGATCGCCCTCGGGCAGATCGACGTCGGCATCGCGGGCGGCGTCGACACCACCTCCGACGCCCCGCTCGCGGTCAACGAGGACATGCGCCGCACCCTGCTCAAGCTCAACAGCGCCCGTACGGTCGGCGAGCGGCTGAAGATCGCCGCCAAGCTCCGCCCGCACCAGCCGTTCAAGCCGGAGATCCCGCGCAACGCGGAGCCACGTACCGGGCTGTCGATGGGGGAGCACGCCGCCCGCACCGCGCTGCGCTGGGAGATCGACCGGCAGTCCCAGGACGAGCTGGCGCTCCGCTCGCACCAGCGCCTCGCCGCCGCGTACGACAAGGGGTTCTTCGACGACCTGGTCACCCCCTACCTGGGGCTGACCCGCGACCAGAACCTGCGACCGGACACCACCCTGGAGAAGCTCGGCTCGCTCAAGCCCGTCTTCGGCAACCGGGGCGCGGACGCCGGCCGGGCCACCATGACCGCCGGCAACTCCTCCCCGCTCACCGACGGCGCGTCGACCGTGCTGCTGGCCTCCGAGGAGTGGGCGCGCGAGCACCAGCTCCCGGTGCTGGCCTGGTTCTCCTGGTCGGAGAACGCCGCCGTCGACTTCGTGCACGGCGACGAGGGACTGCTGATGGCCCCCGCGTACGCGGCGCCCCGGATGCTGGCCCGCGCCGGGCTGACGCTGCAGGACTTCGACTACTACGAGATCCACGAGGCGTTCGCCTCGCAGGTGCTGGCCACCCTGGCCGCCTGGGAGTCCCCGGAGTTCTGCAAGGACCGGCTCGGCCTGGACGCCCCGCTCGGCGCGATCGACCGGAACAAGCTCAACGTCAACGGCTCCTCGCTGGCGGCCGGGCACCCGTTCGCGGCGACCGGTGGGCGGATCGTGGCGACGCTGGCGAAGCTGCTCGCCGAGAAGGGCAGCGGGCGGGGGCTGATCTCCATCTGCGCGGCAGGTGGGCAGGGCGTGACGGCGATTCTGGAGCGCTGACCCGGACGCGCCGACGCCCGCCCCGCCGGGATGCGGGGCGGGCGTCGGTTGGGGTGTACGTGGGTCAGCCGAGGGTGTACTGGTCCCACGAGGTGATCGCGGTGTGCTTGGTGATCAGCGGGCTGGCGCCGGCGTTGTCGGCGGTGACGTAGCGGCTGTTGCCGACCGAGCGGAGGCTGAGTGAGCCGTCGCTGTTGGTGATCCGGGTGAACTTCTCCCAGGTGCCGGGCACGACGTTGGTGTTGATCAACGGCAGGGTGCCGGCGTTGGTGGCGGTGACGAAGCGGTTGTTGGCGCGGGCGAAGATGGCCCACTGGCTGTTGCCGAGGTCGACCAGGTCGTACTTCTGGGCGACGCCGATCCCGGTGGCGTTGGCGATCAGCGGGCTCGCGGCGGTGTTGGAGGCGGTGACGTAGCGGGCGTTGGCGCGGGCCTTGAGGGTGCGGTTGGAGTCTGTGACGTTGACCAGGTGGAACTGCTCGAACCGGCTGATCGTCGTGCCCTTGGCCTGGAGGATGCCGCCGTAACCGGAGGTGCTGAGGTACGTGTCGGTGCCGGCGCGCAGGCTGATCGAGCCGTCACCGTTGCGGATCGAGGTCAGCTGGCTCTCGGCGGACAGGGACGGGTCCCCCGCATAGACGTCTCCGGACTTCTGGACGTTGACGTACCCCTGGGCGGAGCGGGAGTAGAGCGCGATCTTCCCACCGCCGGCGTCGGCCACGTCGAACTTGTCGACCGAGTCGACGCCGTAGTGGTCGGCGCGCAGTCCGAGGGTCTGGTCGAGCACGGGAGCGACGTACTTCAGGTTGCTGCGGGCCAGCAGGCCGACGGTGCTGATCCGGCGGAGCACGGTGACCCGAAGACCGATTTCGCGGGCGCGGTCGTCGGCGCCGCTGACGCGTACCGTGACCTGGTAGGTGCCCGGGTTGCCGTAGCTGTGGGTGGCCACCGGGGTGGACTGGGTCACCACGGTGCCGTCGCCGAAGTCGAACCGGTAGCTGGTGAGCGGGTACCAGCCGGGCTTCGATCCGGAGGCGTCCGCGGTGACCACGCCCGCACCCAGATCCAGCGACGCGTCCAACTCGGCGACCGGGTAGCCGATGATCTCCCAGTTGCCCCGGTCGGCGTAGGTGACGGGGCCGGCGCCGGCATCCGCCACGTTCGGGTTGTCGGCGCGGGCGGTACCGCTCCGGTCGGTGCTCGGGTAACCCGGGGCAGCCGAGTTGGCCGAGTCCTGCCGGTCCAGGTCGTCCCAGGTGTTGCGGTCGTGGGCGGCCTGGCCGGAGGCGGTACGGAAGGCGGCCAGATCCATCCGCGCGCCGTCCCACGAGTAGGCGCTCGCGTAGGCGTACGTGTTGTTGTAGTCCACGATCGTGTCCTGTCGGGCGTCACCGTAGATCCCGATGGCCACCCCGGCCGGCTCGTCGCAGTCGAGCGCGTCGGGGTCGTACGACTTGTTCACGACGTTGTTCTGGACCGAGACGTCGCTGGAGGCGCCCTCGACCCGGATGCCGTCACCGCACCATGTCTTGACGTCGTTGTTGGTGATCGCGGTGCCGGTGGCGGATCGGTTGACGACGCCGCGGCCCTGGCTGGTCTCGATCTCGTTGTTCACCACGGTCGTGCCCACCGCGCCCGGCCCGATCTCGACGGCGGCGCCGTTGTACTGGCTGATGTCGTTGTCGACGACCTTGGTGCCGGAGCCCGCGATCTTGATGCCCGGGATCGAGGTGGTCTCCCAGCCCGAGAACCTGCTGGAGGTGACGGTCAATCCGGTGGTGGCGGCATCCGCCGTCACGGCCGGACCGATGGTGGACAGGGTGGAGCCGGTGACCTTCGCGTCGGTGGCGCCGCTGAACCGGATGCCGACGCCCGTGGACTTGTAGACCGAGACGCTGTCGAGCAGCACCGCCGAGGAGTTGCGGATGTCGAAGGCTGCCCCGGCTGCGGTCTCCTCGACCCCGACCTTGCGGATGACGACGTCGTGCTGCCCGTCCACGACGAAGCCGGCGGTCGGGCCCCCGAGGTCCGGCAGGTCCGGCGCCGTGGCGCCGATGCCCTCGAAGGTGATCGGACTGTCCTTGGTGCCGGACTGCGTGACGGTCACCTGTTCCGGGTACGTACCCGACGCGATCTTCACCACCGTGCCGGCCGTCGTCGCCTTCGCGGCGGCGCCGATGGTGCAGAACGGTTGTGTCTGGCTACCGGAGCCGGTGTCCGAGCAGGACGATGATGCCCGGTCCACGTACAGCACCGTGGGGTCGGCGGCCTGGGCCGGGGACGCGATCAGTGCGGTGCCGACGACCGCGAGAGCGGTGAGGCCGGTGACGGGTGAGCCGCGCATGGAACTCCTCAGCGAGGGGACAAAGACCGTTCGGTCCGAAGGCCGAGCGGAATTCAAGTCTCCGTCGGGGCGGGGTCGGGTCGTTGACCGGAAACCTGTCGACCATCGGACAGCCGGCCGTTGGACCACGCCGATCCGCCCCTTCGGCCCGGACGCGCCGACGCCCGCCCCAAGGGGTGCGGGGCGGGCGTCGGTTGGGGTGTACGTGGGTCAGCCGAGGGTGTACTGGTCCCACGAGGTGATCGCGGTGTGCTTGGTGATCAGCGGGCTGGCGCCGGCGTTGTCGGCGGTGACGTAGCGGCTGTTGCCGACCGAGCGGAGGCTGAGTGAGCCGTCGCTGTTGGTGATCCGGGCGAACTTCTCCCAGGTGCCGGGCACGACGTTGGTGTTGATCAACGGCAGGGTGCCGGCGTTGGTGGCGGTGACGAAGCGGTTGTTGGCGCGGGCGAAGATGGCCCACTGGCTGTTGCCGAGGTCGACCAGGTCGTACTTCTGGGCGACGCCGATCCCGGTGGCGTTGGCGATCAGCGGGCTCGCGGCGGTGTTGGAGGCGGTGACGTAGCGGGCGTTGGCGCGGGCCTTGAGGGTGCGGTTCGCGTCGGCAACGTTCACGAGGTGGAACTGCTCGAACCTGCTGATCGTGAACTGGTTCGCGTAGACGGTGCCGCCGCTGCCCGAGGTGGACAGGTAGCGGTTGCTGCTCGCCGACCGCAGGCTCACGCTGCCGTCGCTGTTGCGCACCAGAGCGAAGTAGCCGCCATTGTCGGCGTTGGTGTAGGTCAGGTCGACCGGGGTGGTGGCGTCGCTGGTGCTGACGTACCGGTTGGCCGAGCGGGAGTAGAGGGCCACCTGCCCGGAGCCGGAATCCGCGAGGTCGAACCTGTCGACGGAGTCCACGCCGTAGTGGTCGGCGACCAGCCCGTGCGCGGAGGCCGGCGGGGAGACGTACTTGAGGTTGCTGCGGGCCAGCAGGGCGACGGTGCTGATCCGGCGCAGCACGCTCACCGTGCGGAAGGTCGTGCCGGTCCGGGCGTCCGCGCCGCTGACCCACACGCTGATCGAGTAGCGGCCCGGGTTCGCGTAGCGGTGGGTGGCGACCGGGGTCGACTGGGTGACGACCGTTCCGTCGCCGAAGTCGAACCGGTACGTCGTGATCGGATCGAAGCCCGGCACAGATGCGCTGGCGTCCATGGTCGCCGACAGGGTGCCCAGGTCCAGGGTCACATCGGCCTTCGCGACCGGGTTGAGGTACGCCTCGCCCGAACCCCGGTCTGCGTAGGCGACGGGGCCCACGCCGGTGTTCGGCACGTCCGGGTTGTCGACCCGGGCGCCGCCGGTCCGGTCGGTGGTCTGGTAGCCGGGCGCGGCCGAGTTCGCCGAGTCCTGGTTGTTCAGGTTGTAGTCGGTCTCGCGGTCGTGCGCGCCCTGGCCGGCGGTGGCGCGGAAGGCGGCCAGGGTGAGCGGGGTGCCGTCCCAGGAGTACGGGGACAGCGGGTATCCGCCGTGCCAGACGTTGTTGTAGTCGACGATGGTGTCCTGCCGGGCGTCGCCGTACACGCCGATCTCGTAGCCGTCCCGCTGGACGCAGTAGTCCTGAGCCCAGCTGCCGTTGTTGAAGAGCACGTTGTTCTGCACGGAGACGCCCGTCGAGGCGCCCTCGACCCGTACACCGTCGCGGCAGCGGTACTGGACGCTGTTGTTGGTGATCGCCGTGCCGGTGGCGGCCTGGTTGCGGATCCCGTACCCCGGTCCGCCGGTGATCTGGTTGTTCGCCACCACCGTGCCGGTGGCGACCGACTCGACGGCGATCGCGCTGGCGGCGAAGCCACCGACCGTGTTGTTGAGGACCGCGTTGCCGGTGCCGGCGACCTGGACGCCGGTGCCGGAGGTGGCGACCGACGGCGACGAGATGGTCGAGGAGGTCAGCGTCACGCCGCTGGTGGCGGCGTCCAGCGTCACGCCGGTCACCGGGGTGACCACGTGGGCCCGCCGCAGCGAGGAGCGGGTGACCGCCGTGAGTTGCACCGCAGCTCCCGTCGCCGTGCCGGCCCGCACGACGTCGAGCTGGTCGACGGTGACCGTCGACGAGTCGCGGAGGTCGAGGGCGGGTGCCCCGAGGGAGCCGGTGATCCGCAGGCCGCGGAGCACGACGTCGTGCCGCCCCGCCACGACGACACCGGCCGTCGCGCCGGTGAGGGTGGCCCGGCTGGTGCCGTCCCAGCCCGTCTCGAAGACGATCGGGGCGTCCGTCGCGCCGGACCGGGGCAGGGCGACCCGCTCCGGGTAGTCGCCGGAGGCGATCCGGACCGTCTGCCCGGCCTGCGCCGCGGTGGCGGACGCGCCGATCGTGCAGAACGGCTGGGTCGAGCTGCCGAGGCCGGTGTCCGAGCAGGAGGTGGCGGAGCCGTTGACGTAGAGATAGGTGGTTCCGGCGGCCTGCGCCGGAGAGGTGGCGAGCAGGCTGCCGCCGGCCATCGCCAGGACGGTGAGGCCAGCGAGCGGTGAGCTGTGCATAGGCGTCCTCGATTGAGGCATGAGGATCCGGCTCATGCCGAACGGGAGAGGAGTCCATCCTCCGGGACAGCTGGCTGGCGCGGGTGTCCCGGCGCGCATACCGGACATGTCCCCTGGTCCGGCCCCCGGATGCACCGACGCCCGCCCCGCTGGGAGCGGAGCGGGCGTCGGTGGGTGGGGGTTCAGCCGAGGGTGTACTGCTGCCGGGGGCCGATGGTGCCGGCGTTGGCGATCAGTGGTTTGGTGCTGTCGGCGGTGACGTAGCGGCTGTTGCCGGCCGAGCGGAGGCTGACCGAGCCGTCGCTGTTGTGGACGATGACGAACCGCTCCCAGGTGCCCGGGATCGTCTTCGTGTTGATCAGCGGCTGGGTGCCGAGGGAGGCGGTGACGAAGCGGTTGTTGGCGCGGGCGAACAGGGCCCACTGGTAGTTGCCCAGGTTGACCAGGTCGTACTTCTGGGCCACGCCGACACCGGTCGCCGTGGCGGCCAGCGGTGTGGCGGCGGTGTTCGAAGCGGTGACGTAACGGGCGTTGGACCGCGCCTTGAAGGTGCGGTTGGCGTCCGACACCTTCACGTCGTGGAACTGCTCGAACTTGCCGACGGTGGTCTTGCCGGCGACCAGCGTGCCGCCGCTGCCGGAGGTCGAGACGTACCCGGAGTTGGCCGAGATGGTCAGCGAGCCGTCGCTGTTGCGGATGAGGCGCAACCAGCTGAACCCGGAGACGTGCGCGTCGACCAGGGTCAGCTGGTTGGCCTGGTCGGCGGCGAGGTATCGCCGGGCCGACCGGGAGTAGAGGGCGACGCGCCCGTTGCCGGCGTCGACGACATCGAACGTGCTTCCGGCGTCCAGGCCGGCCCGGTCGGCGCGCGCGCCGCCGGAGGTCGACGGACCGACGTAGCGCAGGTTGCTCCGAGCCAGCAGGCCGATCGTGCCGATCCGGGGCAGCAAGGTGACGTCGTCGTACACGGTGCCGGTCCGCTTGTCGCCACCGGTCACGGTGACCGAGACCCGGTAGGTGTCGAGGGTCGCGTACCGGTGCGAGGCGACCGGCGAGGCCTGAGTGACCACCGTGCCGTCGCCGAAGTCGAACCGGTAGGAGGCGATCGGCGTGAGGCCGGCCGTGGAGGTGCTGGCGTCCAGGGTCACCGTGCTCGTCCCGAGGTCGATCGCCGGGTCGAGCCGGGCCACCGGGCTCTGGACGCTCTCGAACGCGCCCCGGTCGGCGTACGTGATCGGGCCGGCGCCGGTGTCGGGGACGTTCGGGTCGTCGGCCCGGGCCAGCCCGCTGTAGTCGATGGTCGGGTAGCCGGGCGCCGCCGAGTTGGCCGAGTCGATGCGGGTGGCCTGGATGCGGCTCTCGCGGTCGTGGGCGGCCTGGCCGGTGGCGGTGCGGAACGCCGCCAACCCGAGCGGGGTGCCCCACGAGTAGAGCTGGGGGGACGACGCGTTGGTGTGGAACACGTCGTTGTAGTCGACCCGGGTGTCGCGGGCGGTGGTCCCGTAGACACCGATCTCCACCCCGCCCGGACCGGTCCGGCCGCAGTTCTGGAGCCCCAGGTAGCCGTTGTCGACCAGCACATTGTTGTGCACGGCGACGCCGGTCGAGGCACCCTCGATCCGGACGCCGTCGCGGCACCGCTGGTGGACGGTGTTGTTGGTGACCGCGGTCCCGGTCGCGCTGTCGTTGCGGATGCCGTCGCCGCCGCCCGCCTGGATGTAGTTGTCGCTCACCACGGTCCCCGAGGCGCCCGGCGCGACCAGGATGCCCGCGGCGGAGAAGCCTTCGATCCGGCTCCGGGTGACCGTGTTGCCGGTGCCGGCGACCCGCACGGCGACACTGCCCATGGGCAGGTCGTACCGGGGGATGGTCGAGAAGGAGCTGGCGGTGAGGGTGACGCCGGTGGTGGCGGCGTCCAGATCGACGGCGGTGACGAGTGTCGCACTGCTGGAGGAGATGCCGCTCAGGGTCGCTCCGGTGACCTTGGAGAGTCGCACGGCGGGCGTGGTGCTCACGGTCTCCGGATAAGCCCCGAAGCTCTCCACGGTGATCGCCGAGGAATTGCGGAGGTCGAGGCCGGGCAGACCCTCCGCCGGGGTGGCCGAGAAGCGGCGGATGACGATGTCGTGCTGGCCGTCGACCACGAAGCCGGAACCGGGGCCCACCAGACCGACTCGAGCGGTGCCGCTGTCGCTGGTGAAGGTGATCGGCTGGTCGGGCGTGCCGGAACGGGGCACGGTGACCCGCTCACGGTAGGCGCCGGCACCGACGCGGACCGTCTGACCGGCCTGCACCACCTGCGCGGCGGCGCCGATCGTGCAGAACGGCTGATCCTGGGTGCCGGGGCCGGTGTCCGAGCAGGTGTCGGAGTAGCCGTGCACCCAGAGCGTGGTGGCGTCGGCCGCCCGCGCCGGGAGGATGGAGAGCAGGGTGCTGCCAGCGACCGCGAGGGCGGTCAGGCCGGCCAGGGAGGTTTTCCGCATGCGTGTCCCTGTGGACGAAGAGGAGCCGGCTCTCGCCGGAAGTCAGTGCGGGCATCATCGTGGATCCGCCGGTTCGCCCGCAGTCCCGCGTGGCATTTCGGACAACCGAGCCCACCAGGGTCCGGACGCGCCGACGCCCGCCGGGCCTGGGTGGCCGGGCGGGCGTCGGTCGGGGGTACGGGGATCAGCCGAGGGTGTACTGCTGCCGGGGGCCGATGGTGCCGGCGTTGGCGATCAGTGGCTTGGTGCTGTCGGCGGTGACGTAGCGGTTGTTGCCGGTCGAGCGGAGGCTGACCGAGCCGTCGCTGTTGTGGACGATGACGAACCGCTCCCAGGTGCCCGGGATCGTCTTCGTGTTGATCAGCGGCTGGGTGCCGAGGGAGGCGGTGACGAAGCGGTTGTTGGCGCGGGCGAACAGGGCCCACTGGTAGTTGCCCAGGTTGACGAGGTCGTACTTCTGGGCCACGCCGACACCGGTCGCCGTGGCGGCCAGCGGTGTGGCGGCGGTGTTCGAAGCGGTGACGTAACGGGCGTTGGACCGCGCCTTGAAGGTGCGGTTGGCGTTGGTCACGTCGACCCGGTGGAACTGCTCGAAGGTGCCGATGCTGCTGTTGTTGGCGCAGACCGCGCCGGATTTGCAGGAGGTGGAGAGGTAGAGGTTCGTGCTGCGCGAGAAGAGGCTGATGGTGCCGTTGGTGTTCGGCACCACGGAGAACCGCCCACCTGACTCGATGTGCGGGTAGACGAGGGTCACCAGCGCACCGGCGCCGGTGGTGCTGACGTAGCGGTTGGCCGAGCGGGAGTAGAGCGCGACCCCGCCGCTGCCGACGTCGGCCAGGTCGAACTTGTCGACCGAGTCGACCCCGTAGTGGTCGGCGCGCAGCGCCTCCCCGGCGGGGGTGGGGGCCACGTACTTGAGGTTGCTGCGGGCCAGCAGGCTGATCGTGCCGATCCGCCGCAGCACGCTCACCATCTGGTTGGTCGCGTTCGTCCGGCCGTCCGAGTCGGTGACGTCGACCATCACGGTGTAGGTGCCCGGGTTCGCGTACTTGTGGGTGGCGACCGGGGTCGACTGGGTGACGACCGTGCCGTCTCCGAAGTCGAACCGGTACGAGGTGATGGCCGAGGTGCCGGGCACCGAGGCGGAGGCGTCGGCGGTGGCCGACACCGTGCCCAGGTCCAGGGTGGCCGAGACGACCGCGGTGGGGTAGCGGAAGTTCTCCACCGCGCCGCGGTCGGCGTACGTCACGGGGCCGACCCCGGTGTTCGGCACTCCCATGTCGTCGGTGCGGGCCACGCCCCCGATGTCGATGGACGGATAGCCCTTCGCCGCCGAGTTCGCGGAGTCGGTGTGGGAGACCACCGTGCTGGACTCGTGGTCGTGCGCGCCCTGACCGGAGGCGGTACGGAAGGAGGTCAGCCCCAGCCGGGCGCCACCGAAGGAGTAGAGCTTCGACGAGCCCAGGGCGGTGTGGAAGACGTCGTTGTAGTCGACCGTGGTGTCCCGGGCGGTGTCGCCGTAGACGCCGATCTCCACCCCGTCCTGCTTGCCGTTGCAGTTGTTCAGGCCCAGCCAGCCGTTGTCGGTCAGGACGTTGTTCCAGACGTCGACGCCGGTGGAGGCGCCCTCGACCCGGATGCCGTCGTTGCACCGCTGCTTCACGGTGTTGTTGGTGATCGTCGTGCCGGTGGCGGAGTCGTTGCGGATGCCGTACCCGCCGCCCGTGGTGAGGAGGTTGTTCACCAGCGTGGTCCCGCTGGCACCCGGTTCGACGGAGATCGCGCCACCAGCGAAGCCGTCCACCCGGGTGCGGGCGACGGTGTTGCCGGTCCCGGCGACCCGCACGGCGACGCTGGTCGCCGCCGTTCCCTCGTAGTAGGGATTGGTCTGGAAGGTGGAGCGCTGGACGGTCACCCCGGAGGTGGTGGCGTCCATGGTCAGGCCGTTCGTCAGCGCCTGCCCGCTGACGACGAGCCGCTGCAGGGTGGACCCGGTGACGCCGGAGAGCCGTACGGCCGGGGCGGTGGCCTTGGAGCCCATGCCGACGATGAAGTTGTCGACCGTGACGGCCGAGGCGTTGCGGAGTTCCAGGGCGGGGACGTCGACCGATCCGCCCACACTGAAGCCCTGGATGACGATGTCGTGCTGGCCGTCGACGACGAACCCGGCCGTCCCCCCGCCCATGGGGATCCGGGTGCCCAGGTTGGACCTGATGGTGATCGGCTGGTCTGGCGTGCCGGAGCGGGGAACGGTGACGCGTTCCCGGTAGACCCCACTGCCGACCGCGACGGTCTGACCGGCCTGCACCACGGCCGCGGCCGCCCCGATGGTGCAGAAGGGCACCAGCGTGTTACCGGGGCCGCTGTCCGAGCAGGAGATGGAGGTCTGGGCCACGTACAGGGTGGTGACGTCCGCAGCCTGAGCCGCGGTGGTGGAGAGGAGGGTGCCGCCGGTGACCGCGAGCGCGGTCAGACCGGCCAGAGTAGGTCTGCGCATCTGTGTCCTCGACTGAGGAGGGGAACCGGCTGCCGCCGGTCTGAGATACGCAGATTATGCGGAGGAGGTTCGCCGTCTGGAGTCCCTCCGGGCATACCAGGCAAACCTCCACGACGGCACCGGCCGTGCGCGAGGCCCGCGCACCCGGGGCCCGGACGACACCGCCCGCCCCACCCGGGGTCGGGCGGGACGGGCGTAGGTGCGGTGGTGTGGGGGTCAGCCGAGCGTGTACTGCTGCCAGGAGCCGATCCGGGTGGTGTTGGCGATCAGTGGCTTGGTGCTCTCGGCGGTGACGTAGCGGCTGTTGCCGGTCGAGCGGAGGCTGACCGAGCCGTCGCTGTTGTGGACGATGACGAACCGCTCCCAGGTCCTGGGCACCGTCGCGGTGTTGATCAGCGGCTGGGTGCCGAGGGAGGCGGCCGTGACGAAGCGGTTGTTGGCGCGGGCGAACAGGGCCCACTGGTAGTTGCCCAGGTTGACCAAGTCGTAGCGCTGAGCCACGCCGACGCCGGTGGCCGTTGCGGCCAGCGGCGAGGCCGCCGTGGTCAAAGCGGTGACGTAGCGGCCGTTGGAGCGGGCCTTGAAGGTGCGGCTCGCGTTGGTCACGTCGACCCGGTGGAACTGCTCGAACTTGCCGATGGTGGTCGCCGTCGCGACGAGCGTGCCGCCGCTGCCCGAGGTGGAGACGTACCGGTCGGTGGACTGCGACCGCAGGCTCACCGAGCCGTCACCGTTGCGGACCAGCAGGAACCGCTCCCACTGCTGGACCTGCGTCGACTGTGCCCGCATCGGTTGGGTACCGACGAACGCGGCCACGTACCGCCGGTTCGAGCGGGAGTAGAGCGCGACGGTCCCGTCACCGGGGTCGGCGAGGTCGAACGTGTCGACGGAGTCGACCCCGTAGTGGTCGGCCCGCAGCTGCAGGCCCGTGCTCGCCGGGGCGACGTAGCGGAGGTTGCTGCGCGCCAGCAGGCTGATCGTCCCCGTCCTGCGGAGCACACTCACCGTGGAGGAGCTGACGCTGGTGCGGTTGTCCGAGCCGGTGACCCGTACCGAGATCTCGTAGTCGCCCGGAGCCGCGTAGCGGTGCGTGGCCCGCGGCGACGCCTGGGTGACCACGACGCCGTCGCCGAAGTCGATGCGGTACGACGTGATCGGCACGAACCCGGGCAGCGAGGTGGAGGCGTCCACGGTCGCCGTGAGGGTGCCCAGGTCCAGTGCGGTGTCGAACCTGGCCATCGGGTTCCGGTAGGTCTCGACCGGGCCTCGGTCGGCGTACGTGACCGGGCCGGCCCCGGTGTTCGGTACCGCCGGGTCGTCCGCGCGGGCCGTCCCGGCCCGGTCGGTGCTCTGGTAGCCCGGGGCCGCCGCGTTCGCCGAGTCGTAGTTGTCCGCCTGGGCCTGGGTGTCCCGGTCGTGCGCGCCCTGCCCGGAGGCGGAGCGGAAGGCGGCCAGGATCATCCGGGTGCCGCCCCACGCGTAGTTGATCGAGGGTGAGCTGCGCTGATAGGCGTTGTTGTAGTCGACGACGGTGCCCTTGACGGCGTCGTCGTAGACGCCGATCTCGACGCCGTTCACACTGCTGTCGCAGTGGTCCGGGCCGGCGTTGCCGTTCAGCAGGAGGACGTTGTTCTGTACGGAGACCCCGGTGGAAGCCCCCTCGATCCGGATGCCGTCGCGACAACGGTTGCGGACCAGGTTGTTGGCGATGGCGGCACCGGTCGCGGTTCGGACGCGGACGCCGTGCCCGCCGCCGCCGTAGACGGCGTTGTTGGCCACCACCGTCTCCGTGGCGCCGGGCTCGATCGAAACGGCCGCCCCGGAGTAACCCCAAAAGTCGTTGCCCAGCAGGGTCGTGCCGGCACCCGCGGTGCGGAGACCGACAGTGTCACCGACCTCGTCGTCGTTCGGCGTGCCGAGGTTCGAGGATTTGACGGTCACGGCGGAGGAGGCGGCGTCCACGTCCAAGGTCACTTCCGGGGCGCTCAGCCCGGCGCCCTCGATCCGTACCCCGGTGACCGCAGCGAGACGGACGGCCGGCACGGTCGCCGCGGGATTCATCCGGACGCTGGTGCGCTGGATCGAGATCGCCGACGCGTTTCGCACGTCGAGCCCGGGACCGTCGAGCGTGCCGCTGATCCGCAGGCCCCGGAGCACGATGTCGTGCTGCCCGTCGACGACGAAACCCGCCCTCGGACCACCCAGCAAGGGCTCGCCGCTGGTCTGGAAGGTGATCGGCAGGTCCAGGGTGCCGGATCGGGGAACGGTCACCCGCTCCAGATAGGTGCCGGGCCCGATCTCGACCACCTGGCCGGCCCGCACCGTCGCCGCGGCGGCCCCGATGGTGCAGAACGGATTGTTCTGGGTGCCGGTCCCGGTGTCCGAGCAGAACTCGGAGGTCTGGCTGACGTACAGGTAGGTGTAGTCGCTGGCCTGCGCCGGCGAGGCGGAGAGGAGGGTGCCGCCGGCGACCGCGAGTGCGGTCAGGCCGGCGAGGTGGTTTCTGCGCATGGGGGTCCTCGATGAAGGAGGAGGATCGGCTGACGCCGGAAGCAACTGCGTCCATGATCCCAGCCCGGTCGGGCGGCGCGGCGCCCCGCCCGGCATAACGGACGCCGCTCCCCCCGGCCAACGCCACCGCCCGCCAGGCGCGCGGCCTGGCGGGCGGTGGTCGGTACGAGGTCAGCAGCAGCCCTAACGGTGGCGCAGGCTGTACTGCTCCCAGGCGCCGATCCGGCCGGCCCGGGCGATCAGCGGCTTCGCGCCGGCGCTTTCGGCGGTGACGTAGCGGCCGTTGCCGACCGAGCGCAGGCTCACCGAGCCGTCGCTGTTGCGGACCAGCACGAACCGCTCCCAGGTGAGCGGGACGACCTTGGTGTTGACCAGCGGCTTCGTGCCGGACGCGTCGGCGGTGACGAACCGGTTGTTGGCCCGGGCGAACAGGGCGTACTGGCCGCCGCCGAAGGCGACCAGGTCGAAGGTCTGACCGACGAGACCCTGCGTGGCGTTGGCGATCAGCGGCGGGGAGGCGGTCTTCGACGCGTTGACGTACCGGCCGTTCGCGCGGGCCACGAACTGCCGGTTGCCGTCGGCGGCGTCGACCCGCTGGAACTGCTCGAAGCGACTGATCGTGGTCTTGTTCGCGAGCACCAGGCCGCCCGAGCCGGAGGTGCTGAGGTACCGGCCGCTGCCGGCCCGCACGCTGTACGAGCCGTCCCGGTTCCGGATCATGGCGAACCGGCCGCCGCGCAGGACGTTCGGCGCGCCCGTCCCGACCTGGCCCGAGCCGTCCACGTCGGCGGTCAGGTAACCGGGCTGGCCGTACCAGTACATCGCGACCTGGCCGTTGCCGGCGTCGGCGAAGTCGACCTTGGCGAGGAACTCGGCGCCGTAGCGGTAGGCCTGGAGCCCGGAGCCCTCGGTGAGCGGGGAGAGGTATCGCAGGTTGCTGCGGGCCAGCAGATAGCCCCGGCTGAGCCAGCGCAGCACGCTGACCGTCCGGGTGGCGCTGTCGCTGCGGCCCTCCGCGTCGGTGGCGGTGAGGCTGACCTGGTATTCGCCCGGTTCGGTGTAGTTGTGGCTGAAGACGGGGGAGTCGGACGTCTCCGCGGTGCCGTCGCCGAACGTGGCCCGGTACGAGGTGATCGGCGCGTCGCCGGGCTGGGAGTGGTAGCCGATGAGACTGACCCGGAGCGACTGGAGATCCATGGTGATGTCCAGGTCCACCTGGGGGCCCGCGGCGTCGGCCAGGGCGCCCCGGGCGGCGGAGTCGACGACGCCGGCCCGGTCCACGGGAGCGGCGGCATGTGCCGGTGTGGCGGCGAGGAGGCTGAGGCCGGCGACCGCGAGCGCGGTGCGGCGGGCAAGGGACGATCTGCGCATGTGGGTCCTCGATCTGATTCGGAGGTGTGGGGGGAGGTCAGCCGAGGGTGTACTGCTCCCAGGAGGTGATGTTGACGGCCCTGGCGATCAGGGGACCGGCGCCGGCGTCGTCGGCCGTGACGAAGCGGCCGTTGACGGCGCTCTGGATGCTGGTCGAGCCGTCGCGGTTGCGGACGAAGTTGAACCGCTCCTCCCAGCGACCGGGTACGACGACCGTGTTGACCAGCGGCTTGGTGCCGAGCGAGGCGGCGGTGACGAAGCGGTTGTTGGCCCGGGCGAACACGCCGTAGTTGCCGTTGCTCAGCTCGACGAGGTCGAAGCGCTGGGCCACCCCGACGCCTGTGGCGCTGGCGATCAGCGGGGTGGCGGCGGTGCTGGAGGCGGTGACGTAGCGGCCGTT
Source organism: Micromonospora siamensis (assembly GCF_900090305.1). Classification (NCBI taxonomy): domain Bacteria; kingdom Bacillati; phylum Actinomycetota; class Actinomycetes; order Micromonosporales; family Micromonosporaceae; genus Micromonospora; species Micromonospora siamensis. The sequence goes on from NZ_LT607751.1 coordinate 823,706, forward strand.
GGCGCGGGCCTTCAGGGTGCGGTTGGCGTTGGCCACGTCGACCAGGTGGAACTGCTCGAACCGGCTGATCGTCGTGCCGGCGGCCTGGAGGGTGCCGCCACTGCCGGAGGTGCTGAGGTATCTGCCGCTGCTGGTCCGGACGCTGGTCGAGCCGTCCCGATTACGGATCAGGGTGAGCCGGCGGGCGCCGGTCGCGGCCAGGTCGTCGGCGAGGACCCGGCCGTTGCCGTTGTCGTCGGCCGAGACGTACCGCTGCCGGGACCGGGAGAAGAGGGCGACGGCGCCGTTGCCGGTGTCGGCCACGTCGAACTTGTCGACCGAGTCGACGCCGTAGTGGTCGGCGCGCAGCCCGAGGGACTGATCGAGCAGCGGGGCGACGTACCGCAGGTTGCTGCGGGCCAGCAGGCCGACGGTGCCGACCCGGCGCAGCACGCTCACCGATCGGGCCGTCTCGGCGGTGCTGCCGTCGGTGCCCGCGACGCGCACGGCGACCCGGTAGGTGCCCGGGTCGGCGTAGCGGTGGGTCGCCTTCGGGCTGGACTGGGTGACCACGGTGCCGTCGCCGAAGTCGAAGCGGTAACTGGCGAGGGGGAACCAGCCCGGGGTGGACGCGGCGGCGTCGGCGGTCACCGCGAGGGTGCCGAGGTCCAGCGCGAGGCCCAGTTCCGCCTGGGGACGCACGATCGTCTCGACCGGCCCGCGGTCGGCGTAGGTGACCGGGCCGGTGCCGCTGTTCGGCACGTTCGGGTTGTCCGCCCGGGCCTGCCCGATCTGGTCGGTGGCCGGGTAGCCGGGGGCGGCCGAGTTGGCCGAGTCCTGCCGGTCCACCGGCCGCTGGGTGTGGCGGTCGTGGGCGGCCTGGCCGGAGACGCCCCGGAAGGTGGCCAGGTCCATCGTGGTGTGGTCCCACGAGTAGGTGGGGCCGTTGGCGTACGTGTTGTTGTAGTCGACGGTCGTGACCGGTCGGGCGGCCCCCAGGACGGTGATGGCGACGCCCGGCCCGTCGCAGGCGATGCCCTGCTGGGCGTAGGCCCGCCTGACGACGTTGTTCTGCACGGAGGCGCCGGTGGAGGTGCCCTCGATCCGGATCCCGTCTGCGCAGTAGGTCACGACGTCGTTGTTGCTGATCATCGTGCCGGTGGCGCGGTCGACGACGCCCCGGCCGGACCAGCCCTCGATGGCGTTGTTGACCACGACCGCCCGGGCCGCACCCGACCCGGTCGCCACGGCGGCCTCGCTCCAGTTGTGGAACTCGTTGCCGGCGACGGTGACACCGGAGCCAGCGACCTCGACGCCCGTGCCGGTCCCCGTGTCGGTGTTCTGACCCCAGAACCGGGAGGAGGCGACGGTCACCCCCCTGGTCGCGGCGTCCATGGTCACGGCCGCCAGGTGGGTGGCGAGGTAGGACTGCCGAACGGTCACCCCCGAGGCGCCGGCGAGCCGGATGCCCTGGGCGGCGGACCGGTACGGCACCTCCACCCGTACGCCGTCGAGGAGCACCGTCGAGGCGTTCCGGACGTCGAGGACGGCGCCTGTCGTCGCCTCCCTGACCTGCACGTTGCGGAGGACGATGTCGTGCTGGCCGTCGACGACGAAGCCGGCGGTCGCACCGGCCAGCCAGGGTCGGTCGGCGCCGGCGCCGGTGGCCTCGAAAGTGATCGGCAGGTCCGGGGTGCCGGACCTCGGGACGGTTACCCGTTCCCGGTAGGTGCCGGAGCCGATCCTGACCACCGTCCCGGCCGTCGCCGCGGCCGCGGCGGCCCCGATGGTGCAGTAGGGCTGCTCCTGCGTGCCGGGGCCGGTGTCCGAGCACGACGCGGAGTTCTGCGCGACGTAGCGGTAGGAGGCGGCGGCGTACGCCGGGGGGCCGGTGAGCAGGGTGCCACCGGCGACCGCGAAGGCGGTCAGGCCGGCGAGGGGCGAGCGCCGCATGCGTCTCCTCGACGAGAGCAACGAATCGGACGGTCCGGAATCGGTGCTTCCGATCGTCCCGTCCGAACCGTCGGGTTGCTGTCCCACCGCATGTCGCATACCGGACAGCTGGCGAGGGCGGGGTCGCCCCGTCGCCGCGGTCGCCCGGTCCGGGGCCGCCGCGGCCGGTGCGGGAGAATGCGGTACGTGACGACGATCCCGAACGTGCTCGCCAACCGGTACGCCTCCCCCGAGCTGGCCGCCCTCTGGTCGCCGGAGCAGAAGATCCGCCTGGAACGGCAGCTCTGGCTCGCCGTGCTCAAGGCCCAGCGAGACCTGGGCGTGCCGGTGCCGGACGGGGTGGTCGAGGCGTACGAGCGGGTGGTCGACCAGGTCGACCTGGCGTCGATCGCCGAGCGGGAGCGGGTCACCCGGCACGACGTGAAGGCCCGGATCGAGGAGTTCAGCGCGCTCGCCGGTCACGAGCACGTGCACAAGGGGATGACCTCCCGGGACCTCACCGAGAACGTCGAGCAGCTCCAGGTGCGCCGCTCGCTGGAGCTGATCCGGGACCGGGTGGTGGCCGCTCTCGCCCGGTTGGCCCGGCACGCGACCGAGTACTCCGGCCTGGTGATGGCCGGCCGGTCGCACAACGTCGCCGCGCAGGCCACCACGTTGGGCAAGCGCTTCGCGTCGGCCGCCGAGGAGCTGCTGATCGCGTACGAGCGGCTGGACGACCTGATCGAGCGCTACCCGTTGCGCGGCGTGAAGGGGCCGGTGGGCACCGCCGCCGACCAGCTCGACCTCTTCGACGGCGACGCCGACAAGGTGGCCGAGCTGGAGCGCCGGGTCGCCGGGCACCTGGGCTTCGCGCGGGTGCTGGACAGCGTCGGCCAGGTCTACCCGCGCTCGCTGGACTTCGACGTGCTCTCCGCGCTGGCCCAGGTGGCCGCCGCGCCGTCGTCGCTGGCCACCACGATCCGGCTGATGGTCGGCCAGGAGCTGGCCACCGAGGGCTTCAAGCCCGGCCAGGTGGGCTCCAGCGCCATGCCGCACAAGATGAACACGCGTTCCTCGGAGCGGGTGAACGGCTTCGCGGTGATCATCCGGGGCTACCTGTCGATGGTCGGCGAGCTGGCCGGCGACCAGTGGAACGAGGGTGACGTCTCCTGCTCGGTGGTCCGCCGGGTGGCCCTGCCGGACGCGTTCTTCGCCGCCGACGGGCTCTTCCAGACCTTCCTCACCGTGCTCGACGAGTTCGGGGCGTACCCGGCGGTGATCAACCGGGAGTTGGAGCGCTTCCTGCCGTTCCTGGCCACCACCAAGATCCTGGTCGGTGCGGTGCGCCGGGGCGTCGGCCGGGAGGTCGCCCACGAGGTGATCAAGGAGCACGCGGTCGCCGTGGCGCTGGCCATGCGCGAGAAGGGCGCCCCGGAGAACGACCTCTTCGACCGCCTCGCGGCCGACACCCGGCTGGGCCTGACCCGCGCCGAGATCGACGCCCTGGTCACCGATCGCGCCGCCTTCACCGGCACCGCCGAGGCCCAGGTCGCCCGGGTGACCGCCCGCATCGCGAAGATCGTGGAAACCCACCCCCAGGCCGCCGCCTACACCCCACCCCCCATCCTCTGACCCCCTCTCCGGCCGCCCCGGCCCGTTGATCATGAAGTTGGCGGCGATGTCGATCTGGCGGGGTCAAGGGGTGAGTGCAATCGTTAGGCGGTGATGAGGTGAGCCAGACGCTGGGCTGGGGTGTTCCAGTCCAGCGTCTGTCGGGGGCGGGTGTTGAGTTCGTGGGCGACCTCGTCCAAGCCGTTCTGGTCGATGGTGCGGAAGTCGTAGCTGCTCTTGGGGAAGTACTGGCGTAGCAGCCCGTTGGTGTTTTCGTTGGTGCCGCGTTGCCAGGGGCTGTGGGGGTCGCAGAAGTAGACCGGGCAGCCGGTGGCGACGGTGAACACGGGGTGGGTGGCCATTTCCACGCCTTGGTCCCAGGTCAGCGACCGGCGCAGGTGCGTGGGCATGCGGGTGGCCAGGTTGGTGAGCACACCGATGACGGCTTCGCTGTCGCGGCCGTGGGGTAGGGCGCCGAGCATCACGTAACGGGTGGCTCGTTCCACCAGGGTCACGATCGCTGAGGCGCCGGCCTTGCCGATGACCAGGTCACCTTCCCAGTGCCCGGGCACCGCCCGGTCGGTGACCTCCGCGGGCCGGGTGCTGATGTGCAGGTCTGCGATCCAGGGCCGCCGACGGCGAGCGGCGCCCGCGGCACGTGACTGCGGACGCCGCTGGGTGCGTCCCGACCGTAGCGCTACCTGCCGGGTCAACTCGGCCCTCAGATTGCCTCGCGACTGCACGTAGATCGCCTGGTAGATCGTCTCGTGGGACACCTGCAACTCCGGCCGGTCGGCGAACGTGGTCCGCAACCACGCGGCGATCTGCTTCGGAGACCACCTACGGGCCAGTTTCCCCGCCACCACCTGCCGCAGCCGCGTACCGACCGCCAGCTTCGCCCTCGCCGGCCGCCGCCTGGCCGCGTCAGCCCGCCGCTGCGCCCACTGCGCCTGATAACCCCACCGATACGGGCGGCGCCCCCGCCCATGCGGCAGTGACCGCCCCAGCGGGTTCTTCGTCCCGTGCCGCGCACTGTTGTTCCGCGCCACCTCCCGCGACACCGTGCACACCGGCACCCCGAGAACCCCCGCGATCTGCGAGATCGTCCGACCAACCCCCCACAGATGCTCCAACACCTGCCGATGCCCGAACGTCAACACACCCGGCCTCGCCACCAGCACCTCCAGCCCAACCAAGATCAGTTGCACTGAAGCCTAGAAACCGCCTCTCCAGAACCGCCGCTAACTTCATGATCAACGGCGGTGGGCCCCCGGGTGGGTCAGGAACCGCGGGTGGGGGTGTCGGGGGCGGAGGTGAGGTTCGGGGCGCTCGCCGGCTCGGCGATGCCGCCGGGGGCCTCGGTGAAGCCGGGTTCGTGGGCGGTCTCGGCCGCGATGGCCGGCTGGTCCGGCGGCATGACGTCCGGTGTCTTGGGTACGACGATGACCGCCGTGCCGTACGCGCAGATCTCCATCCACATCTCGCCGCAGTCCCGGCTGTCGAACCGCATGCCGATCACGGCGTTCGCGCCGAGTCGCAGGGCCTCCTCGCCGAGGCGGGCCACCGAGTCGGTCCGCCACCGGGTCAGGTTGTCCGGCGCCAGTGGGTCGTAGGCGCCGCCGCGCAGGTTCTTGACCCCCTCGCGGTAGGGGTTCCGCGTCCTCGCCATCGACGACACCACTTCGCCGAGGATCTGGCGGATCTCGTAGCCGGGCAGTTGATCAGTCGTCACCACCAGCACGCCTCCGATGCTGTCAGGGCCCGCAGGGGCCGTTCCGGCGTGCCTGGCCGGCCCGTCGGATGCTGCGAAACGAGGCGCGCCGGACGCCGGGCACCTGTCGGGCCGTGTCGGCGCAGGGGTGCCGAACGGGCCGGTCGGGGCGGAGCGTCACCGAACGGGTCGCCGGCGGGCCGGACGTGCCGAGAAGCCGCAGTTGCGGGCGCGTGGGGCGGACCGGGGCGAATCCCCGGCTTCCCGGACGCTTGCGGCACTGACCGCCGTCTATCGTATGGCGGGCGCCACCGCTCCCGATCGAGTCGGGCCGATGTAACGATTTGGCTACCTCGTACGCTACGAAAGCCCTGGTCCGGGCACGTTCCGCGCCGGACGGGGCACCCCACGCAGCCGAGTGTGGCCGGTTACGCCGATCACTGCCCGAACCGCGCCCGGCCGGTGCGTCCGGGGCGGTATCTGCCAGGTAGGCTGGCTCCGCTCGCCCGTTGTCGGGCCGGCACCCAACTGCGTACACAGTCAGGAGTGCCCAGTGCCTCGCGTCGTCGTCGACGTCATGCTCAAGCCCGAGATCCTCGATCCTCAGGGCCAGGCCGTCGCAAACGCGCTGCCCCGGCTCGGCGTCGATGACGTCGCCTCGGTTCGGATCGGCAGGCGGATCGAGATCGAGTTCACCGGAGAGCCGGACCTGGACCGGGCCCGGGAGATCGCCGACAAACTGCTCGCCAACCCGGTCATCGAGGACTTCACCGTCCAGCTGGTCGAGGCCGACGAGACCGCGGGCGCGCACCCGTGACCGCCCGGGTCGGTGTGGTCACGTTCCCCGGCTCGCTCGACGACGGGGACGCCGCCCGGGCCGTCCGGATCGTCGGCGCGGAGCCGGTCCGACTCTGGCACGGCGACCCGGACCTGCACGGGGTGGACGCCGTCGTCCTGCCCGGCGGGTTCTCCTACGGCGACTATCTGCGCTGTGGCGCCATCGCCCGGTTCGCCCCGGTGATGGAGACGGTCGTCGACGCCGCCCGCGGTGGCCTGCCGGTGCTCGGCATCTGCAACGGCTTCCAGATCCTCTGCGAGGCGCACCTGCTGCCCGGGGCGCTCACCCGCAACCAGCACCTGCACTTCCGCAACCGTGACCAGGTCCTGCGGATCGAGTCCGCCGGCACCGCCTGGACCAACGCGTTCCAGCCCGGCCAGGAGGTCCTGATCCCGGTGAAGAACGGCGAGGGCTGCTACGTCGCCGACCCGGCCACGCTGGACCAGTTGGAGGCCGAGGGGCGGGTCGTCGCCCGCTACGTCGGCGGCAACCCCAACGGTTCGCAGCGCGACATCGCGGCGATCACCAACCCCGCCGGCAACGTCGTCGGCATCATGCCCCACCCCGAGCACGCCGTGGAGGCGCTCACCGGCCCCTCCCTGGACGGTCTCGGCTTCTTCACCTCGGTGCTCAAGCACCTGGTGGGGGCCCCGGCGTGAGCGAGCGCAGCGAGGAGAGGTCATGACCACCCATCCGGAACAGGCCGTGCGGGAGACCCCGGACGCCGTCCCGGCGGAGCCGCAGGCGACCGCAGTGGTGCCGCAGGCCGGCCCGGTCGACGCCGGGCGGCGCACCGAAGCGGCCCCGGCCGACGACTGGGCCGCGGGCGTGGACACCGTGGGGCGCGCCGACGCCACGCCGGAAGAGCTCCAGCCCTACGCCGAGCTGGGCCTCCGCGACGACGAGTACGACCGGATCCGGCACATCCTCGGCCGTCGTCCCACCCAGGCCGAGCTGGCCATGTACTCGATCATGTGGAGCGAGCACTGCTCCTACAAGTCGAGCAAGGTGCACCTGCGCCAGTTCGGTGAGAAGGCCCCGCCGAGCGACCGGCTGCTCGCCGGCATCGGCGAGAACGCCGGCGTCGTCCAGATCTCCGACGAGCTGGCGGTCACCTTCAAGGTCGAGTCGCACAACCACCCGAGCTTCGTCGAGCCGTACCAGGGCGCGGCGACCGGTGTCGGCGGCATCGTCCGCGACATCCTCGCCATGGGCGCCCGCCCGGTGGCGGTCATGGACCCGCTGCGCTTCGGCGCGGCCGACCACCCGGACACCGCCCGGGTGCTGCCCGGGGTGATCGCCGGTGTCGGCGGCTACGGCAACTGCCTGGGCCTGCCCAACATCGGCGGCGAGGTCGTCTTCGACCCCTGCTACCAGGGCAACCCGCTGGTCAACGCGCTCTGCCTGGGCGTGCTGCCGGTCGACCGGCTGCAGAAGAAGGACGCCACCGGCCCCGGCAACGTCGTGGTGCTGATGGGCGCCCGCACCGGCCGGGACGGCATCGGCGGCGTGTCCGTGCTGGCCAGCGCCACCTTCGACGAGGGCAGCGAGCAGCGCCGCCCGTCGGTGCAGGTGGGCGACCCGTTCATGGAGAAGCTCCTGATCGAGGCATGCCTGGAGCTGTACGACGCCGAGCTGGTCGTCGGCATCCAGGACCTCGGCGGCGCCGGGCTGACCTGCGCGCTGACCGAGACCGCCGCGTCGGCGGGCACCGGCATGCGGGTCTGGCTGGAGCGGGTCCCGCTGCGCGAGGCCTCGATGGAGCCGCACGAGATCCTGGCCAGCGAGTCCCAGGAGCGGATGCTGCTGGTGGTCACCCCGGAGAAGCTGGAGGCGGTGCTCAAGACCGCCGAGAAGTGGGGCGTCTGGGCCACCGCGATCGGTGAGGTCACCGCGCCGTCCGAGGACGGCCAGCCGGGGCGCCTCGTGGTCACCTGGCGCGACCAGCTGGTGGTGGACGTGCCGCCGGGCTCCCTGGTCGACGACGGTCCGGTCTACGCGCGCCCGATGCGCGAGCCGGCCGACCTGATCCTGCTCCAGGCCGACCGGGCGGAGACGCTGCCCCGGCCGGCCAACCCGGACGCGCTGCGGGAGACCCTGCTGCGCATGATCGCGTCGCCGAACCTGGCCGACAAGACCTGGGTCACCGAGCAGTACGACCGGTACGTGCTGGGCAACACCGTGCTGGCGCAGCCGGAGGACTCCGGCGTGATCCGGATCGACGAGCGGACCGGCCTGGGCGTGGCCCTCTCGGTCGACGGCAACGGCCGGTACGCCCGCCTCGACCCGTACCACGGCACCAAGCTGGCGCTGGCCGAGGCGTACCGGAACGTCGCCGTGACCGGCGCGAAGCCGATCGCCGTCACCAACTGCCTGAACTTCGGCTCCCCGGAGGACCCGGGCGTGATGTGGCAGTTCGCCGAGGCCGTGCGCGGTCTCGCGGACGGCTGCCTGGAGCTGGGCATCCCGGTGACCGGTGGCAACGTCAGCTTCTACAACCAGACCGGTGCGGCGGCGATCCACCCCACTCCGGTGGTGGGTGTGCTCGGCGTGCTGGACAACGTGGCCGAGCGGGTGCCGATGGGCTTCGTCCCGCGGGCCGCGGGGGACCACGACCAGATCTTCCTGCTGGGTGAGACGCACGTGGAGCTCTCCGGCTCCGAGTGGGCCTGGGTGACCCACGAGCACCTCGGTGGCGTACCCCCGATGGTGGATCTGGCCCGCGAGCGGCAGCTGGCCGACCTGCTGGCCGAGGCGGCCCGGGTGGGGCACCTCAGCTCGGCGCACGACCTCTCCGACGGTGGCCTGGCGCAGAGCCTGGTGGAGTCGTGCCTGCGGCGGGGCGTCGGCGCGCGGGTGGTGGTGCCGGAGCGGTTCGCCGGCGGCACGATGCCGTTCGTCTACCTGTTCAGCGAGTCCTCGTCCCGGGTGCTGGTCTCGGTGCCGCGTGGCCACGAGAAGGCCTTCACGGCGCTCTGCGCCGAGCGGAACGTGCCGTGGGAGCACATCGGCGTGACCGACCCGGCCGGCGGCGCCCTCGAGGTGTACGGCCAGTTCCGGGTCGGTCTGGACGAGCTGCACACGGCGCACACCTCGACGCTGCCGCAGCTGTTCGGCGGTGCCGAGGCGACCCCGCCGGCCGCGGTCGCGCAGCCGGCCGCCGCCGTCGCGGCGCCGGTGGCCTCCGCGGTCGCGGCCGGTACGGCGCCGGAGACGGTCGACGCGCCGGGAGCGGTGGACGGAGCGGCCACGGTCGACGAGGCCCGCGAATCGGCCGCCCCGGCTGAGGCGGCCGCGCCGGTGACGGTCGACGAACCGGTCGGACCGGTCGGGGGCGACGAGCCCGCCGGGTCGCCCGTGGTCGACGGGCCGGTCGCCGCCGGCGAGCAGCCGGAGTCGCCGGCCGTCGAGCCCGTGGCCGAGGCCGCGGCGGACGGGCCGGACACCGACGAGGCCCCGGCCGGTGAGCCGGGGACGGACGGCACGGTTCCGCCGGCCGAGCGGGACGGCCTGCCGCACGCCAACTCCGGCGACGGCACGGAAGCCGGTGCGCCTCAACAGCGCTGACGCGGTGGCCGCCGCCGTCTACGGCCAGCCCGGCTCCGGCGCCCGGTTCGACTGGGGGCTGGCCGGGGCGGCGGAACTCGGCCGCGTCTGCGCGGTGCTGGTGGTGGTGGACGTGCTGTCGTTCACCACCGCCGTCGAGGTGGCGGTCGCTCGCGGCATGCGGGTGCACCCCTTCCCCTGGGGGGAACAGGCGGCCGAGTACGCCCGCCGGGTAGGCGCGGTGGCGGCGGTCGGCCGGCGCCGGACCACCCCCGAGCAGCCGTGGTCCCTCTCGCCCGCGGCGCTGAGCCGCGCCCCGGTCGTCTCCGACCTGGTGCTGCCCTCCCCGAACGGTTCGGCGATCAGCGCGGCGGCCAGCGCCACCGGCCTTCCGGTGGTCGCCGCCTGCCTGCGCAACGCCCGCGCGGTCGGCCGCTGGCTCCGCCAGCAGGGGTACGGCGCCACCGACACCCCGATCGGGGTGGTCGCCTCCGGCGAGCGTTGGCCCGACGGGTCACTGCGTCCGGCGGTGGAGGACCAGCTCGGTGCGGCCTGCGTCCTGGACGCCGTCTCCGGGGTGCCCGGTGGGCTCTCGGTGGAGGCGGCGATGGCGCTCGCCGCGCTGGCCAGCACCCCGGACGTGCCCGCCGCCGTGCGGGGCTGTGTCTCCGGGCGGGAGCTCGTCGAGGGCGGCTTCGCGCAGGACGTCGAGGTGGCGGTCCAGGTGGGCGTCTCCACCGTGGTGCCGGTGCTGCGTCAGGGCGTCTTCACCGCCGCCTGACCGCTCCACCGCGGGACCAGACAGCGGTGGCCGCCCCGGTCGGGACGGCCACCGCTGTCGTACGTGTCGGCGGGGCTTCGGCCCCGCGTCGGGTCAGTCGTCCAGCCAGTCCAGCCGGCGACCGCCCCGCTCCTGCTGCGGCGGCGGCCCGTCGGCCCGGCCGCGACCGGGCTGCCCCTGCTCGTTGTAGTAGCCGCCGCCCTGCTGCTGGTCGTACGCGGCACCGTCGTAGCCACCGCCGCGCTGCTGCGGGGCCTCGCCGTAGCCACCGGACTGGCCGCCGTAGCCGCCGCGCTGGTCGTAGCCGCCGCGCTGCTGGTCGTACCCGCCGCCCTGACCGGGGTAGGCGTCGCCGCGCTGGTCGTAGCCGCCGCCGTAGCCGGATCCGGACTGCTGGCCGCCGTCGTAGCCGCCGTACCCGCCGCCCTGGCCGCCGCTCTGGCCGGCGCCGTAGCCGCCACCCTGCTCACCCGTCCGGCCGTACGACGCCGGCTCCTGGCCGTAGCCGTGCCCGGGGTCGCCGGTGGGCTGGTAGGTGCTGGTCGGGTACGGGTCCGCCGGCGGCGTGTAGGACTGGGTGCCCTCCCCGGTGTACCGGCCGGTGGGCTCGTCGAAGCGCTCACCGTAGCCGCCGGCGCCCTGGCCGCCGCCGTAGCCGCCGGCCGGCGCGCCGTACCCGCCACCCGAGGCGGGGGCGTTGCCGTAGCCTGCCCCGGAGGCGGGAGCGTTGCCGTAACCGGCACCCGAGGCGGGGGCGTTGCCGTAGCCGGCGCCCGAGGCGGGGGCGTTGCCGTAGCCGCCCTGGGCGCCGTAGCCGCCGCCGGAGGCCGGCGCGTTGCCGTACCCGCCGTCGGGGGCGGCGTTGCCGTAACCGCCGTAGCCGCCCTGGCCGGGTGCCTCCTCGCCGTACCCGTTGCCGGCCCAGCCGCCGGGCTGACCGGCGGCGCCGCCGGCGCCGAAGGCGGGGGGCGGGGGAGCGCCGTACGGGTCCGGCGGTACGTCGTCGACGACGGGACGCTGGAGCATGGTGGGCGCGTCGCTCATCGCGGCGCCGCCGACCATGGTCGGGTCCGGCCCGGCGCCGACCCGGTTCACCACCCGGGTCTGGTCGTCGGCCCCCCGGTACGCCCCACGGGCCGCGGGCACCGCGCCGGCCGCCGCCGCGCCGGCGGGACCGTCGACGTCGCCGTCGTCGTCGGCGTTCTCCTTGCGCTTCATGTAGAGCAGCACGATGGTGCCGACGCCGACCGCCACGAAGAGGCCGCCGAGCAGGATGAGCAGCCAGGACGCCCCGCCGCTGTCCGCCTCGGCCGAGGCGGCCTCGGGCTGCTGGGTCGGGGCGGCCGCCTCGGCCGGAGCCTCGGTGGCGGTGTCCTCGGTGGGTTCCTCGGTCGGGACCGGAGCAGCCGTCGCCGACGCGGAGGCCGAGGCGGAGACGCTGGGCTTGACCTCCACCGGGATCGCCAGGCTGATCCGCTGGCCGGTCAGGCTCTGGCCGGCGCTCGCGTTGATCGACCGGGTGCCGAGGACGGTTTCCTTGCTCGCCCCCAGCTGGATCTGGCCCGGGACGATCGGCTGCGAGGAGGAGCCGACGAAGCGGAAGTTGCCGCTGCCGTCGCTGGTGGTCTGGTAGCGGTGCTGGGCGGAGTCGAGCAGCATCACCGTGGCGTTCGGCACGGCGTCGCCGTTGGCGGTGACGACCACCTTGCCGGAGATCGACTTGACCGTCTTGACCTGCGTCGGCGTGGGCGACGGCTTGGGCTTGCCGACCAGGGTGACCTGGGTCGACGCCTCCTTGGTCTGCTTGTCCGGCCCGTTGGAGTCGGTGGCCTTGATGGTGATCGTGGCAGTGCCGTCGGCGGCGTCGTCGGCCAGCTTGAAGGTGGCCTGGAACGTGCCGTTCTGGTCGACCCGGCCGCGGCTGCAGCCGTCGACGCAGTTGAGCTTGCCCTCGCTGGACGAGACCTGGACGTCGGCGGGGCCGATCGGCTCGGCGAACGACAGCGAGTAGCTGACCTTGACGGTGCCGCCCGCCTCGACGGTGCCGGGCGAGGCCGACACGTTGTTGACGTCGGGGGCGGCCAGGGCGGCTGTGGCGGGGACGGTGAGCAGCGCGCCGGCCACCAGCGCCACGACCACACCGGCCCTAAGCTTCCAGGCACGTCGGTGTGTTGACACGTCCACCGCCTTCCGGTCTGACTTCCCTGGGCCGGCCAGGTGCCGGGCCGCGGATCATCACGGTACGAATACGCCGTCGGCAACTATGCCTTGTCTGACCGGATCGGCGCGACCCAGGGCCGAGGTGCCCCAGGGGCTGCTCAGGTCGTATCGTCCCGTCGTGTCCTCTCCGCACATTAAGTCCGCCGCGGTCGCGGCGGCCCTGGCGGCGCTCGACGAGGGGCGTACGCCCGAACGGCCGGTCCTCCGGGACGCGGTCCGTGCGCTGTTGACCGCCCTGGTGGAGCGCGCCCCCGGCCGATCGGTGGAGGTGCGTGTCCCACCTTACGGTGCAGTTCAGTGCATTCCCGGTCCCCGACACACCCGCGGCACCCCGCCGAACGTGGTGGAGACGGATCCGCAGACCTGGCTGGCGGTGGCGACCGGGCGGCTCGCCTGGGCGGAAGCGGTCAGCGACGGTCGGGTACGGGTGAGCGGCATCCGCGCCGACCTGTCCGATTACCTCCCGGTCCGGACGGACTGACGCGACGCCGCTCGGTGACACCGCGGAGCGGTATCGTGACTTTCTGTATCGACGGGGGTTCGCGTACACTGTCAGTCGACGACAGTGGTCCCGGCCGACCGTGTGGTGCGCCCCCGGCACTCCCGCCAGGCCAGTCCAGACCAGCATGAGGGAGCGGCAGTGCCCCGAGGCGATGGCCGGCTGAGCCACGACCTTGATCCCGAGCGACCCGGCCCCCAGGACGCGTGTGGCGTCTTCGGCGTCTGGGCCCCGGGTGAGGAGGTCGCCAACCTCACCTACTTCGGGCTCTACGCCCTCCAGCACCGTGGCCAGGAGGCGGCCGGCATCGCGGTGAGCGACGGATCGGGCGTGGTGGTCTACAAGGACCTCGGCCTGGTCGCCCAGGTATTCGACGAGCCCACCCTGGCCAGCCTGCGCGGCCACGTCGCGATCGGGCACGCGCGCTACTCCACCACCGGCGGCTCCACCTGGGAGAACGCCCAGCCGACCATCCGTTCGACCAGCTCCGGCACCACGATCGCGCTGGCGCACAACGGCAACCTGGTCAACACCGCCGAGCTGCAGAAGGAGGTCGCCGAGCGGGGCCTGGTCGCCGACATGGCGACCAACGACACCTCGCTGGTGACCATGCTGCTGGCCGGCCGGCCCGACCTCTCCGTCGAGGCCGCCGCGCTGGAGGTGCTGCCGACGCTGCGCGGGGCGTTCAGCTTCGTCTTCATGGACGAGTCGACCCTCTACGCGGCCCGCGACCCGCACGGCGTGCGTCCGCTGGTGCTCGGCCGGCTGGAGCGCGGCTGGGTGGTGGCGAGCGAGACCGCCGCGCTGGACATCGTCGGCGCCAGCGTGGTCCGCGAGGTCGAGCCGGGCGAGCTGATCGCGATCGACGCCGACGGACTCCGGTCCGCCCGGTTCGCCGCGCCGGAGCCCAAGGGCTGCCTCTTCGAGTACGTCTACATCGCCCGCCCGGACGCGACCATCGCCGGGCGCAACGTGCACGCGGCGCGGGTGCAGATCGGCCGGCAGCTGGCCAAGGAGCACCCGGTCGAGGCCGACCTGGTGATCCCGGTGCCCGAGTCGGGCACGCCGGCCGCGATCGGTTACGCGGAGGCGTCCGGCATCACCTACGGCGCCGGCCTGATGAAGAACCCGTACGTCGGCCGTACCTTCATCCAGCCCTCGCAGACCCTGCGCCAGCTCGGCATCCGGCTCAAGCTGAACCCGCTGCGGGAGAACGTCCGGGGCAAGCGGCTGGTGGTGGTCGACGACTCGATCGTGCGCGGCAACACCCAGCGGGCGATCGTGCGGATGCTGCGCGAGGCCGGCGCGCTGGAGGTGCACGTCCGCATCTCCTCCCCGCCGGTCAACTGGCCGTGCTTCTACGGCATCGACTTCGCCACCCGGGCCGAGCTGCTGGCCAACGGGCTGGACAACGAAGGCATCCGGCGCTCCATCGGCGCCGACACGCTGGGCTACGTATCGCTTCCCGGTCTCATCGCGGCGACCGAGCAGCCGAAGACCCGGCTCTGCCGGGCGTGCTTCGATGGGGAGTACCCCATCGAGCTGCCCGCGGGGAACCTGATCGGCAAGCACGTCCTCGAAGGTGTGGGACGCCGGGTCACCAGCCCGGTGCCGGAGGCTCCGGAGCACACCGACCCCGCGCTCGTCGCCACTCCGGGCGGCGCGACCGTACACCGCCCGTAGCACCACCGGCGTCGCCCGGGCACCGCCGGTGCGGCACCGAGAACCACAAAGGGGAGAACCGTGACGCACGTGTCCGAGCGCAGCGGCGCAGGAAGCAGCCCGACCGGAGCCGGTGGCGACCGCCAGCCGTGGACGGCCGGCAGCGGCCGCGCCGGGCGCAAACGCTCGGTCTCGTACGCCGACGCCGGGGTGTCGATCGACGCGGGCGACCGCGCCGTCGAGCTGCTGAAGTCCAAGGTCAAGTCGACCCGGCGGCCCGAGGTCATGGGCGACCTGGGCGGCTTCGCCGGCCTGTTCCGGCTGGACACCCAGAAATACAAGAACCCGATCCTGGCCTCCTCGACCGACGGCGTGGGCACCAAGCTGGTGATCGCCCAGCAGATGGACATCCACGACACGGTCGGCATCGACCTGGTCGCGATGGTCGTCGACGACCTGGTGGCCTGCGGCGCCGAGCCGCTGTTCCTGCTCGACTACATCGCCACCGGCGAGGTCGTGCCAGACAAGGTCGCCGAGATCGGCGCCGGCATCGCCGACGGCTGCCGGTACGCCGGCTGCGCGCTGCTGGGCGGCGAGACCGCCGAGCACCCCGGCGTGCTCCGCCCGGACGAGTACGACATCTCCGCCACCGGTGTCGGTGTGGTCGAGGAGAGCGAGATCCTCAGCTCGGAGCGGGTCGAGGTGGGTGACGTGGTGATCGCCATGCGCTCCTCGGGCCTGCACTCCAACGGCTACTCCCTGGTCCGGCACGTGCTGCTCGGCGCCGGCCGGATGCGGCTGGACGTGGTGATCGACGACTTCGGCCGGCAGCGCACGCTCGGCGAGGAGCTGCTCACCCCGACCAAGATCTACGCCCAGGACTGCCTCAAGCTGATCGCCGAGGCGGAGGTGCGCGCCCTGGCCCACGTCACCGGTGGCGGCATCCCGGGCAACCTGGTCCGGATCCTGCCGGAGCACGTCGACGCGGTGGTCAACCGCTCCACCTGGAAGCCCCAGCCGGTCTTCGACCTGGTCCAGTCCAAGGGCCGGATCGAGGACCCGGAGATGGAGGCGACCTTCAACATGGGTGTCGGCATGTTCGCCATCGTCTCGGCGGAGGACGCCGACCGGGCGCTGGCGACCCTGACCGGCCGTGGCGTGGACGCCTGGCAGGCCGGCGAGATCATCGAGGGTTCCGGCAACGTGCAGATGGTCGGCCAGCACACCCGGGGCTGATGATCACTCTCGGGTGATCATCCGAGCACCTGATCAGGTCTTCACCCGAGTGGCCATCGCCGCCTAGCCTGAAGGTTCGCTCTCAGGCTGGGAAGGAGGGTCGATGGCTGCTCGGGCGGGCATGCGCGGCATTGCCGCCGTGCCGTCGTACGTGGTGATGCAGCCGACGACCCTCTGCAACCTGGACTGCGCCTACTGCTACCTGCCGCTGCGCGGCGAGGACCGGCGGATGCCGGTGGCCGTGGCCGAGGCGGTGGCCCGCGCGGTGAACCCGTGGGCGACCGCCGGCCGGTTCTCGGTGGTCTGGCACGGCGGGGAGCCGCTGGCCGCCGGCCGGGACCACCTCGCCGCGCTGATGGCGCCGTTCGGCCCCGACGTCGAGCATCACGTGCAGACCAACGCCACGCTGCTCGACGACGCGTGGTGCGGGTTCCTCGCCGAGCACCGGGTGCGGGTGAGCGTGAGCGTGGACGGGCCCCGGGAGCGCAACGGCGACCGGGTCACCCGGGGCGGCCGGCCCGCGTACGACCGGATCGTGCGCGGCGTCGAGGCGTTGCGCCGGCACGGGCTGCCCTTCTCCGCGCTGGCCGTGGTGAGCCACCCCGGTCCGGGCCTCGCCGCGGAGCTGTACGACTACTTCCTCGACCTGGGCTGCGACGTCCTCGGCATCAACATCGAGGAGACCGAGGGGGTCAACACCCGGGGGAACGCGCACGACGCGGCGGCGGTGACGGCGTTCTGGGCGGAACTGGTGGCGGCCTGGCGGCGGGACCCGCGGATCCACCTGCGGGAGGTGGAGTGGTCCCTGCGGTACGCGGCGGCGATCCTGGACGGCGCGGCCGACGACCTGCTGCCCCGCCGGCTGGACCCGATCCCGACGGTGGGTCAGGACGGCTCGGTCACCGTGCTCTCTCCGGAGCTGGCCGGCTTCACCGACCCCCGGTACGGCGACTTCAGCAGCGGCAACGTGCTGGTGACGCCGCTGGGGGAGATCCTGGCCGGTGCGGAGGGCACGCCCTGGGTGGGTGAGTTCCTCACCGGGGTGGAGGCGTGCCGGGCGTCCTGCCCGTACTTCGGCTTCTGTGGCGGCGGCCACGCGGCCAACCGTTACTTCGAGCTGGGGCGTTTCGACGGTACGGAGACCGCACACTGCCGCAACAGCAAGATCCACCTATTGGAGGGAGTGTTGCAGCATGCCCGAGACCACTAGTCACCGGCAGCCTGAGCGGGTCGGGGAGGTCGACGGGGATCCGGTCGCCGACCGGGTCCGTGCGGCCGCCAGCGGCCTGACCGCACTCCTGCACGAGGCTGAGGCGGCCCGCCGGTCGCGGGCGGAGGTGGCGGGCGGCGACGGGGCCAGCGCGGTCTGCGCCTGGAACCACTTCGAGAACATCCCGACGTTCTACAACTGGAACAACCGGCCCCGCTGAACGCGGCACACCCTGCGGATCAAGGGACCTGACGGGGGTCGCCGGGCAGCACCGCCCGCTCCGACAGGCCCTTGATCGCCGGTTGGTACGCCGACCTTCCAGTGGACACATGGGTGAGCACGCGGGAGTTACCGCGTGCTCAGCTGTGTCCTTGGATCAGCGGGTCGGACGGGCCCAGGGATCCGGGTCGTCGTCCGCGTCGTGGTCCTCGTCATCGTCGTCGACATACTCTTTGTAGTCGTCGTCGAAGTCGTGGTCCGACTTACCAGCACCCGCCAGTTCGCGCTGCAAGGCGGTGAGGTCGGTGTTCGGGGAGTGGTACTTCAACTCCCGGGCCACCTTCGTCTGCTTGGCCTTAGCACGGCCGCGCCCCATGGCTCGACCCCCTCGCACAGAATTCGGGGCAGCCCGAAGGCGGGCCCCGATGACGTCAGGCATCTCTCGTGGCTCTTACGGTACATGGGGATGCCACCGTTCGGCACCTCGGGTTACCGCTGGCCGGCTCCGCGCGTCGCAGTCACCCGACCGTGACCCAGTGTACCGGGTAAGGAGCGCGTGCTGAGCTGCCCGTGACACCGGTCAGAAGGCCACGAATCATCCCCAAGGCACCTTAGCTTCCAGCCGTCCCGGGGCTCCACCCGGGGACGCCGACTCGCGCCGGGATCCCCGGGTGGCGACGGTCACGACAGGCGGATCGTCCGCAGCCGGCCGATGTCGGCCATCCGCCGCTCGGCGAGCCGGTCCGCGGCCGCCGCCGGCGGGACGCCCTCGGTGTCGGCGAGGCGCAGGATCTCCCGCGTGGTGTCGAAGATCTTCGTGGCGCGCAGCTTGGCCCGGTCGAAGTTGAAGCCCTCGATCTCGTCGGCCACCTGGATCACCCCGCCCGCGTTCACCACGTAGTCGGGCGCGTACAGGATGCCCCGGTCGGCGAGGACCTTCTCGATACCGGCGTGGGCGAGCTGGTTGTTCGCGGCGCCGGCGACCACCTTGGCCCGCAGCGCCGGCACGGTGTCGTCGTTCAGGGCGCCGCCCAGCGCGCACGGGGCGTACACGTCGATGTCGGCGGCGACCAGGGCCGAGGCGTCGTCGACCAGGGTGACCTGCGGGTAGGTCTGCCTGGCCCACTCCAACGCCCGGGGGCTGACGTCGGTGGCCACCACCTCGGCGCCGTCCTCGACGAGGTGCGTGGTGAGGTACTTGCCGACCTTGCCCAGGCCGGCGACGCCGACCCGCCTGCCGGCGAGGGAGGGCGCGCCCCAGACGTGCTCCGCGGCGGCCCGCATGCCCTGGAAGACGCCCCAGGCGGTGAGGATCGAGGAGTCGCCGGCCCCGCCGTGCTCCACGCTGCGGCCGGTGACGTAGCGCGTCTCGCGCGCGATCACGTCCATGTCGGCGACGTAGGTGCCGACGTCGCAGGCGGTGTAGTAACGGCCGCCGAGGGACTCCACGAAGCGGCCGTACGCGCGCAGCAGCGCCTCGCTCTTGAGCTGGTCCGGGTCACCCCAGATGACCGCCTTGCCGCCACCGAGGTCCAGGCCGGCCAGGGCGTTCTTGTACGCCATGCCGCGGGAGAGGTCCAGCACGTCGGCCAGGGCGGCCTCCTCGCTGGCGTACGGGTAGAACCGGGTGCCGCCGAGCGCGGGGCCCAGCGCGGTCGAGTAGATCCCGATGATCGCCTTGAGGCCGGACTGCTTGTCCTGGCAGAACACGACCTGTTCGTGACCGGTCGATCCCGGGTCGTCGGTGCTGGCGAATACGCCCATGGCTGACTCCTGTGACGGCGGGCGCCCTTGTGGGTGCGCGAACCTGATGGACACCGGCGGGGATGCTGCCGGTGGTGCAGAGCCTAATATCGGCCGACGCCGTACTGTCGTCCGCGTCACGCGCGATCCCGACGTGCGGACGGGGGGTGGCTCCAGGATTCGTGGGAGGATCGCGCCGTGCCGTCGCTGTTCGCTTCATACCTGCGGGTGTACGAGCCGCTGTCCGCGTTCGACCGGGAGCGCCAGTCGTACTGGCAGCGGTACGTCGCCGACGGCCGCCCGGTCACCCCGGCGGAGGGCCCCGGCCGGCAGCGGACCGCGGTGATCGAGGCGCTCGGCGCCGGCTGGACCCGGCTGCCGGACCTGCCCGACGAGGCGTACGTGCTGGAGGCCGACGAGGCGCTGCTGGTCTGCCCGTGGAACCTGCGGATCCGGGTGGCCGAGGCGGCGCTCAGCGCCCGCGAGGGCGTGCCGTCGGTGCTCGCGGACGCCTTCGTCCCACCGATCCTCGCCGGTCAGGCCAAGGCGGTGGTGGACGACTGGCGCAGCGGCGCGCGGGTGCTGGAGCACGGGGTGCCGCGGCTGCACGAGCAGATCGCCACCTGGGGTGTCCCGCTGCGCTGGTTCGTGCTCGTCGACGCGACGGAGCGGGAGCTGGTCACCGGGCCGGGACGGCGGTCGCTGCGCTACCGCACGGAGATCTCCAACGCCCGGCGCCGGTCGTCGCGGGCGCTGTCGGTGCTGCGCAAGTCGGTCGGCGAGGCGCCGATCACCGAGGCGGTCGAGGAGGCCGCCCGCTGGCTGGAGGAGTTCCACCCGCGGTCGATGGTGGAGCTGGACTACGGCGGCCTGGTGGACCTGCTGCCGGACGAGACGCTGACCGCCGACGACTCGCCGGAGCTGGTCGCGGCGGGGTTGGCGGCGCTATCGCGCAGCGAGGCCGAGGAGGCCTCGGAGGCGTACGACAAGCTGGTGGCCCGGTGGCGGGCCGTTCAGCTGCTCGAGCGGTGCAACTGACCGCAAAGGCCGCAATCAGGCACGTCAATCCGAGATGATCTCGTAGTTGATGCTTCACGAAGCGTGATCATCAGTCCGAATAAGGCGGTTTCTGCGGTGTAAAAGTCGTAAAAATCGGGCATGGTTCATCCGTCCGTCTAGGGACCTTCATCCGTTCGGCCCATGTCGGACATCGGGGACTAGCCGGACCATGGGAGACGCGTCGGCCGGCGGGACCCCGGCCGATGTCTATACATGTGGAGGAGTGACCGATGGCATCGCGAACGCACGAACCAGAGCCGCTACTCACGCCGGCCGAGGTGGCGTCGATGTTCCGTGTCGACCCGAAGACGGTGACCCGGTGGGCCAAGGCTGGCAAGCTCAGCGCCATCCGGACGTTGGGTGGTCACCGCCGCTACCGCGAGTCCGAGGTTCGGGCCCTGCTGCAGGGGCAGATCCCGCAGCAGCGGCAGGGCGACTGACCGGCCGGTAGCAGACAGAGCGTTCCGATCAGGGGCGGTGGGCGACGAGCCCGCCGCCCCTGATCCGTCTCCGCGACTACTCGTCCAGCACCACCCGCAGCCCCACCGTGCCCGCCTCGCCCCGGCGCAGCCGGCTGCCGAGCAGACTCAGCCGGCCGAGCAGCCGGTACTTCTGCTTCATCAGCTCGCGTACCCGCCGGGTGCCGGCCCGGTCGCAGATGCTGGCCTGCGCCGGCACGGCCGCCCCCCGCGGATTGCCCCGCACGTCGCACGGCGCCACCGTGACCCGGCCGTCGCGCCGGATCCGCTTCACCTTGCCGGAGTCCGAAACCGTCCACACCGCCAACGCGTCACCGTCGCGGACCGCCCACACCGGGGTGGGCACCGCCCTGCCGTCCTTGCGGAAGGTGGTGAGCAGGACGTACTTCTCCGCCGCCAGGCGGTCCAGGTCGGTCACGCCGCCAGGATACGGCCGCGACAGCCGGCGGGCGCCCGGATAGCGTGACCGACATGGTCGGGGAACCCACGGTAGGCGACGTGTTCGGCGAGATGATCCGGGACGCGTACGCCGTCGCCACCGGAATCGGCCCACGTCCGCTGGTCGGCGGGCGGCTGCCCCGACCGGTCATCGAGATCATCGAGCGGGACGACGGCCTGGTCAACGGCGCCCCCACCGAGCACTACCTGGCCGGTCCCGCCGACTGGCAGCCGTACGACCACCGGGCGGTGGACCGGGTCCGTGGGCGCACCCTCGACATCGGGGTGGGTGGCGGCCGGATCGCCCTGCACCTCCAGGAGCGCGGGGTCCAGGTGACCGGGCTGGACACCTCGCTCGGCGCGCTGCGGGTCTGCCGGCACCGCGGCCTGCGCGACCTGGTCCACGGCACCGTCGACCAGCACGTCGCCGACGGTCACCGCTACGACACCTTCCTGCTGCTCGGCAACAACCTCGGCCTGATCGAGGGGCGGGACCGGGCGCCGGCCCTCCTCGCCGCGCTGGCGGCGCTGGCCCGGCCCGGCGCGCAGGTCATCGCGCACGGCACCGACCCGTACGGCACCACCGACCCGGTGCACACCGGCTACCACGAACTCAACCGCCAACGGGGCCGGCTCGGTGGGCAGCTGCGGCTGCGGTTGCGTTACCGGCAGCTCGGCACCGAGTGGTTCGACTACCTGGTCTGCTCGGTCGAGGAGCTGGCCGAGCTGGTGCACGGCACGCCGTGGCGACTCACCGACGTGGACACCGCCGACGCGCCCTACTACCTGGCCACCCTGACGCTGGCCCGCTGAGCCCGGAAGGCCCCTGTCGCCGCGACAGGGGCCTTCCGCTCGCTCAGACCTGGACGGTCGGGGGGAGCTGCTCGGGCGGCAGGCCGCCGTCGCCGTCGACCACCTCGTCCGGGGTGCCGTCCTCGTCGATGTCGACCATGGTGATGTCCACCTTGCCGTCACCGTCGGTGTCGAACTGGAACAGGTCGGCCTTGCCGTCGCCGTCCGTGTCCACCACCCAGACGTCGGTCTTGCCGTCGTTGTTGGTGTCGGCGCGCAGCAGGTCCACGCGCTCGTCGCCACGGGTCTCCACCGTCGCGGTGGCCTCCGCCGTGGCGGTGGTGTCGACGCTCTCCGGTGCCTGGCTCATGTCCACTGTTCCTTCCCTCGGTTGACGGCCGTCAGTACCCGATCCGGCCGGCCCCCACGCATGCCGCCCGGCGGGCTGCTGCATAGGGTCGCACCCATGAGCGAGCGGCCCCGCGCGACGGAGACCCCGTGCGCCGCCGTCCGCAGCGGAGGAGCGTCATGAGTGGTCGATTTGTCGTCGTCGGGGCCGGCACCATGGGGCTCGGCATCGCGTACGTGGCGGCCGGCGCGGGCTACCGCGTCGAGCTGGTCGAGGTGGACCCGGCGCGCGGCGCCGCCGCCGTGGCGCGCCTCGGCGAGCTGTGGGAACGGGGGGTCGCGCGGGGCAAGCTGACCGCCGTCGAGGCGGCGGCCAACCGGGAACGGCTCACCCTGCGGGGCGGTCTCGCCGAGGTCGCCGACCGGCCCGACGTGATCGTCGAGGCGGTGCCGGAACGGCTGGACCTCAAGCGGGCGGTGCTCCGCGAGGCCGAGGGCCGGCAGCCGGTGCTGCTGGGCAGCAACACCTCCAGCATCCCGATCGCCGAGCTGGCCGAGGGGCTGGACCGGCCCGCCGCCTTCCTCGGGCTGCACTTCTTCAACCCGGTCTGGGCGATGGCGCTGCTGGAGGTCGTGGTGGGCCCGGCCACCGCCCGGGAGACCACCGACGCGGCCGTCGCGCTCGCCGGCCGGCTGGGCAAGGACCCCGTCGTCGTACGCGACATGCCCGGCTTCGCCACCTCCCGCCTCGGGGTCACCCTCGGGCTGGAGGCGATCCGGATGGTCGCCGACGGGGTGGCCGCCCCGGCCGACATCGACAAGGCGATGGTGCTCGGTTACCGGCACCCCGTCGGCCCGCTGGAGCTCACCGACCTGGTCGGGCTGGACGTGCGGCTGGACATCGCCCGCACCCTCCAGGCCGCGTACGGGGACCGGTTCGCCCCGCCGCCGCTGCTGGTGGAGATGGTGGCGGCCGGGAAGCTGGGCAAGAAGTCCGGCCAGGGCTTCTACACCTGGAAGGACGGTGCCCGCTCATGACCGGGCTGCGGATCGAGGAGCGGCCGGACCGGCTGGTGGTCACCCTGGACCGGCCGGAGAAGCGCAACGCCATCGACGCGGACCTGATCGGCGAGCTGCACGCGGTCTGCGCCGAGCTGGAGACGAACCCCCGCCTCCTGCTGCTCACCGGCGGGGCGGAGGGCATCTTCGCCGGCGGGGCGGACATCGCCCAGCTGCGGGACCGCGGCCGGCTGGACGCGCTCGCCGCCATCAACCAGGCCGCCTTCGCCCGGATCCGGGCGCTGCCGATGCCGACCGTGGCCGCCGTGGACGGCCCGGCGCTGGGCGGCGGCGCCGAGCTGGCGTACGCGTGCGATCTGCGGGTCTGCACGGGCCGGGCCGTGTTCGGGCAGCCCGAGGTGCGGCTCGGCATCCTGGCCGGCGCGGGCGCGACCTACCGTCTGCCGGCGCTGATCGGTGAGGCCCGGGCCAAGGAGCTGCTCTTCACCGGCCGGCGGGTCGACGCCGAGGAGGCGCTGCGGATCGGCCTGGTCAACCGGGTGGTGGCCGAGCCGTCGGAGCTGCTGCCGACCGCGCACGCCCTGCTCGACGAGATCGCCAAGGGTTCCGCGCTGGCGCTGCGGCTGACCAAGCTGGCGGTGGACTCGCCACCGGCCGCCCACCCGCAGCTGGACCTGCTCAGCCAGGCGGTGCTCTTCGAGGACGAGGAGAAGCACCGCCGGATGACCGAGTTCCTGGACCGTCGTCGCTCCCGCTGACCCGGACATGACGAGGGCCGCACCGGGCGTACCGGTGCGGCCCTCGTCGTCGGTCCGTTCAGTGCCGGATCGGCACTCCGGCGTCGGCCAGCGCGCCGATCACCCCGGCCGACTCGGCGAAGCCGATCAGCAGCACGGCGTCCGCCCGGAAGCTCTTGATCTCGGCGGCGCCGGCGGTGAAGTCGACCGTCTTTCCCTTGGCCGGCGGCTCGTAGGTCATCAGCTTCACCTGGTCGGCGCCGATACCGGCCCGCTCCAGCTCGGCGCGGACGCTCTCCTGGAGGCCCTCACCGTAGGAGTCCTTCCGGGCCACCAGGACGATCTTGTGCGGACCGTCGCGCAGGATCACGTCGGCCAGGGCGCGGCCCTGGAGGCTGTCCGGCGGGGCGGTACGGAAGTAGAGGCCCTTGTCGTCCACCGTGGTCAGGCCGGCGTCGGTGTTGGACGGTGAGAAGAGCACCCGACCGGCGGCCACCACCTGCGGCAGCACCGCCCGGGAGACGCCGGACGCGCCGGCGCCGATGATGACCTGTACGCCCGCCGCGACGTGCTTGCGGACGGTGGCCCCGGCGACGTCCGGGTTGGTGCCGTCGTCGCCCGGGATCCAGGTCACCGGCTTGCCGAGCACCCCGCCGGCGGCGTTGACGTCCCGCAGCGCGAGGGCGGCGCCGGCGGCCAGCGGAGGATTGGCCAGCGCCAGGTCACCGGTCTGCGGCAGCAGCCCGCCCAGGATCAGCGGGCCGCCCTTGCCGGCGCTCGGCTTCTTCGGCTTCGGCGGCGCCTTCGTGCTGGCAGCGGACTCGTCGCCCGCGCCAACGAACTCGGTCTTGCCGTCGTTGATCTTCTGGCCGTCGAAGTGCAGGGTGGCGTAGCTGGCCGTGGCCGGCTCCCCGGCGTCGGTGAACCCGGCCCGGGTCAGCGACACGCTCCGGTACTCGATGTCCCGGCCCTCCCGGGCCAACCGCAGGCAGAGCGCCACCGTCTCGCAGCGCTGCCCGTTGTTGGTGACCCCGACGATCTGCCGGGCGATCGCCCGAGGGTCGGTGCTCCCGGCGAGCTGGGCGGCGAGCGAGCTGATCGCCACCGCGTCGTACGCCTCGGCCGAGTAGAGGAAGTCGGTCAGGTCCGGGTCGACGGACAGTAGCCGCTTCTTGAAGTCGTCGGGCAACGGCGTGAGCGGGGTGGTGCCCTTCATGCCGTCGACCAGATCGGCCCGCTCCTTCAACTCCGCGGGGAAGGAGTTGAGCATGTTGCCGTCGGTGCCGTAGAGGCGCACCTGGGTGGCCCCGGGCGCCTCTTCGGGCTTGTCGTTCCCGCACGCGCTGGTGGCAAGCAGGAGCGTCGCGCAGGCCACCAGGGCCTTGGCGCGCGAACCGCGTGAAACGAGCATGGTCGTCCTTCCTCCGGCGAAGGTCCGCTGCGCACATTAGCGTGCCGCCGCGGTCCGGAGAATCGTGGAGGCCGGTCAGTCGGTTGCTCGACAGGGTGCCGTGACGCGGTGTGACCGGCAGCTTCGCCAGGGTCACCGCTTGACCGGCCGTCCTACTGTTCGGCAGGTGACCGACCTGCCAGAGCAGACCCTCGACGACGCCGCGGCCGTGCTCCGTTCCGCGCTGGACGGCGACGGCGACGGCGTCGTCGGCACCTTCGACGCGGTGGTCGACCGGTCCGGTCTCGCCGGGGCGTACGGCGTGGCCTGGTGCCTGGCCGCGACCATGGTCGGGGACGCGCCGGCCACCACCGGGGCGGCCCTCGACTTCCCCGGCATCGACCAGGCCGGCTACGACACCCGCTGGGTGGCCCGGTTCGTCAGCGCGTACGCCAACCACGACGCGGACACCGGGGAGGCGCTCTTCGGCGCGGCCGTCGCCGACGGCCTGCTGCCGGACTGCCTGCTCACCCTCGCCGGCTCGACGGTGGCGACACTGCGCAGCCGCGACACCCCATGACGTCGCGGCGCCCGGTCCTGGGGAGCGGGCGCCGCGACCCCGACGATCAGAACGCGTGGTACGCGACCAGCGGCTCGTACTGGTAGCTCTGGTTGGAGAAGCGGACCCGGAAGTTCACCCCGTCCCGCACGTCGGTGGCCACCGCCTTCCAGTCGGACTTCGCCGGCAGCCAGGTCCAGCGGTTGCAGCCGTCGGTCTTGTCGACGAAGACCACGCAGGCGTACGTGCCGAAGGCGCTGGCGTTGCGGACGTTGATGTCCCGGCAGCGGCTGGTGGTGCGGTAGGTGCCCGCGTCACCGCCCCAGCTGCCCGTCTCGAAGTACGAGCGGACGGCGCCGCCGTAACAGGTCGTGGCGATGCCGACCGGGCCGTCGTCCGGCTCGGCGGCCGACGCGGGTGACCCGACGGCGAGCAGGGGGAACGCCGCGGTGACGGCGAACAGGCGGGCGACCGGATGTGCCATGGGTGCCTCCAGGGGGTGGGACGGACCCTGTGTTGCGGACAGGGAGCTGAGCGTGGTGATGGTACCCGTCGATGTCTGCCACCGGCTGCGGCTGTGGTAGCTCTGATGTCATGTCCGAGGCCATGCTCAGCAAGGTGCGCAAGCTGCTCGCCCAGGCCGAGGACCCGGCCTGCACGCCGCAGGAGTCCGCCGCCTTCACCGCCAAGGCCACCGAGTTGATCGCCCGCTACGGCGTCGACCGGGCGCTGCTCGCCGCCCGCGACCCGGCCACCGACCCGGTCGGCGACCGGCAGGTCGAGGTCCTCGCCCCGTACGCCCGCGACAAGGCCGGCCTGCTCGCCGCGGTCGCCGACCCGCTGCGCTGCCGCTGCGTACGCCGCCAGCAGGGCAGCGGCTTCGTGCTGCACCTCTTCGGCTTCGCCAGCGACCTGGAACGGGTCGACCTGCTCTTCACCTCACTGCTGGTGCAGGCGGCGCACGGGCTGGCCGGCACGCCCGTACCCGCCGGGGAACACCCGGGCGCCTTCCGCCGGTCCTGGCTGGCCGGCTTCGCCCAGGTGATCGGGGAACGGCTGCGGGAGTCGGAGGCGGACGCCGTCGCCGGCTCGGGTACCCCGTCCGTCGCCCTGGTGCTGGCCGACCGGTCCGGTCGGGTCGAGCGCCGGCTCGCCGAGGCGTACCCCCAGCTGCGCACCGCGGCGCCCCGCCGGCTGGCCGGTGGCGGATTCGGCTCGGGTGCGGCGGCCGGTCGACGCGCCGACCTGGGGGACCGGGGGGTCGCCCCGTCCGCCCGCCCCCGCCCACTGCCCCACTGACCACCACCCCTGGGGCGGTGGTGGGGCTCAGCCGGTGCGGGTCACCGAGGCGAGATAGCGGGACAGCAGCTCGTGCCAGCCGGCGGTGAGCGCCTGGCGGTAGCCCTCGGCGGCGGCGCCGTGCCGGTCGAAGTGCCGGTGCTCCACCGCGACCCGGGTGCGCCCGTCGCCCTCGGGTTCGAAGCGGACCTCGACCTCGCTGGCCAGCGCGGGATCGGGCAGCGGTGCGCGGTCCGGGCCGATCTGCCAGGTGAAGACGAGTCGTCGGGGCGGATCCCAGGTGAGCACCCGCCCCCAGTCGCTGCGGAACCCGTACGGGCCGATCTCGTAGAGCATGCCGCCGGCGCGCGGCTCCATCCCCAGCTCGGCCAGCGCCCGCGGCCCGGACCAGGTGTACTCGTGGACCCACCAGTCCCGCATCGCGCCGGTGAACACGGCGAACGCCCGCTCGGCGGGCGCTGGGGCCAGGAGGGTGGTCCGCAGCCAGAACCGATCGCAGTCCTGTCGGAGGTCGCCCGGCTCGGCCATCTCCTGTCCCATAGGCCCGGACCATACCGGCTCGTGCCCGCCTACGCAGCTTCGCGGCGCGACCGCTTCCGGACCGTGATCCGGCCACCTTTCCGACAGCCGTACGTCCGTCCGGCTGGACCGGGGGGTCGTGCCTGGTGAGCGCCTCGCGGTCGGTGGATGGTGAAGCGGAAAGCGGGTAACCGCCGCAGGGGTCCGTGGCGGACCCGGGATCGGCGGGGGTGAGCGGGGAGCGATGGGCGAGAGCGGAGCCGGACAGCGGGAGCCGGAGCGGACCGGACAACGGGCCGTCGGCCGGGACGTCGAACCGGACGTCCTGCTCGACATACCGGAGGTGTCGGTCGAGTCCATCCGGCTGGCGGTGGACCGCCTCGACGCCGACGTGTCGCTGCGGACCCGGCTGGCGAACCTGCTGCAACTCGACGCCGGGGTACGGGTGCACATCGAGGGCGTCGAGCTGGACATCACCGGGGTGCACGCGGAGGCGCTGCTCAAGGTGCGCCTGGAGAAGCTGGTGGACATCCTCGACCGGGCGCTGACCACGATCGACCGCAACCCGGAGATCATCCTGGCGTTGGCCCGCACCGCCGAGCTGGGCGTCACGGAGACCACCGGGGCGGCGACCCGGATCGCCGACGAGGCCGCCGCCGTGGTCGGCGAGCCGCTGGGAACTATCGAGGGGGCGGCCGACCAGGCCGGACGACAGCTCGGGTCGATCAACCGGGTGACCGACGAGGCGTTGCGTACCCAGGCCGACGTGGACGCCGGGCCGCGTTCGCCCGAGCCCCCGGGCGGCGTCCCGGCGACCGGACCGGCCGCGGGCCCCGAAGCGCCGGCCGGCCCCCGCTCGGTGCCACCGGCCGAGGGGCCAGCGGCATCAGCAGCGGAGCGGACCCGTCCCGCCGTGGGGAAGACCGGTGCCGAGCGGGCCGAGCCGGCGTTCCGGGAGTCGTCCGGTACCGGCGGACGGACTGAGCGCGGTCGGGCCGGGCGTCCGGGGGCTAGGACGGGCGGCCCCAGCGGGGTCACCGGAGGTCAGCTCACCTCCCAGGCCGGGGAGAGCCTGCGCCAGGCCGGGCGGAGCGTCTGGGAGGCGATCCAGGGCGGTATCGCCCAACGCCGCCAGGGCCAGCAGCGCCCCGACCGGTAGCGGCCTCCCGACGGTCAGGGGTGGCCCTGCCAGCCCAGGGGCTTAGCCAGCACGATGATCAGGGTGCCGACCGGCCCCCACAGGCTGGGCGCGAAGTACGGCCGATGGTCCAGGCCCTTACGGTCGACGAGCCACTGGTTCAGCCGGTAGAAGGCGAACAGCACCGCCAGGCAGACGAGGGGGACGAGGAACCTCTCCACCGGGTTCTCCTCAGCCGACCTCGTAGTCGAACCAGATGCGGTGGCTGCCGTCGGCGTCCACGGCCAGCCCGCCGGTGCCGGCGATGCCGGCGAGTTCGCCGGTGCCGCTCGACGGCACGATCGCGAAGAACTCGCCGCTGCGGTCGCTGCCGGACGTGGCCGCCGAGTGGACGAAGTTGAACGCCCCGCGCCGCCCGTTCAGCGAGCCCTCGAACGACTCCATGGCCACGTACGTGCCGACGCCCGCCACCTGGTCGTACGCGGCGGTGAACAGCGTCGCCGAACGACCCTCCACCCCTCCGGCGAAGTGCTTCTCCAGCTTGGAGACACCCACCGGCAGTCCGGTCGTCACGGCCGGCTCCGGGACCAGCTCGGTGGGGACGAACGCCGCGACGGTGAACGTGCCGTCTGCTCTCATGAGCGGGAGCGTACGGCAGGACGGCAAGAGCGGTGGGCCGGGAATTGACAGCGCTTGAATGATGGGTCGCATGAGTGTTGATGACCCCGATCCGGTGGCCCTCGCCCTGCGCCTCGTCGTCGTGGCCCTCGGTCTCGGCCTGGTCGTGCTCGGCGGGCGGGTGGCGGTGACGCGACGGTTTCCGGTGGCCTGGGCGCGGGTCGCCCACCTGACGGAGACCCAGCGGTCCGAACCGCTCCGCCGCGGCGGGTCGCTCGCCCTGATCGGGGCGAGCGTGCTCGTCCAGCAGTTGCCGTTCCTCGTGTCGGTGCCGCACGCGGTCGGACGCGCTCTGTTAGCGGTGGCGCTGCTGCTCGTGCTGGGCGCGGCGGCATGCTGGGCCCTGGTCCGGCGTTGAGGGGCGGGGCCGCGGAAAGACCGGCGGGGCCCCGGCAAAAGCAAGATCCCCACCTGCGTTTCCGCTGGTGGGGACCTCTGTAGCCCGGCGAAAGGCTATGTGGCCAGGGGCGGGGTCGAACCGCCGACCTTCCGATTTTCAGGCACGTGCATTTCCGCAGTTCAGAGCGCCGCACGGTGCCGCCGTGCGATCGTCGTGCGACTAGCTCCGCATCGTGATGTGCCGGGGCAACCGTGCGACATCCCCATGCGCGGCGAGTTCCGACAGCGCCTTTGCGATCTCGCGGTCACGCCCGTCAACGGCGTGCAGGTACCGGCGAGCGGCAGCCATAGACGAGTGCCCGAGTCGCTTCATCAGGTCAGCCAGGGTCGCACCAGTCTGCGCGGCGAGGGTCTGCCCGGTGTGCCGTAGGTCGTGGAAGGTCAGGCCATCAAGGCCCACTTGCTTCCGCGCCCGGACGAACGCCTGGTACAACGTGTTGCCGCGCAGCGGTGATCCGTCACGGCTCACGAACAGCCGGTCAGAGCCGGCGTACTCGTCCAAGTGCAGCCGGACCAGCGGCACGACGTGAGGCGGGATGGCGATGGTCCGCTTACCCGCATCCGACTTGGGATCCTTGTCGAACGCTCGGCCAGGAGCGTGCAGGGGTTCAACCCGAGCTTTCCGAACGGTGATCGTGTGCTCGGTCAGATCTACGTCGGAGACGCGCAGGCCGGCGATTTCACCGCGCCGGAGGCCGCACCAGGCGGCGATGAGAACAGCGGTGCGGTAGCGAGGGTTGATGGCATCGACCAGGGCGACGACCTGAGCGGGGGTGGCGACTGGCCGTTCACTGGCGCGGACAGTGCCGGCGCCGGGGATCTGGCACGGGCTACGGGCGATGATGCCCTCACGCACGGCGGTGTTCATGACCATGCGCAGGAAGCGGTACGACTGAGAGATAGAGGTGCGGCCACCGTTGCCACGCAGGGCGGCAGCATGCCACTCCCGAACCCGACTCGCCGTGAGGTCACGAAGCGGCACGTCGACCAGCGGCACCAAGTGCAGACGCAGGTTCCGTTCGCACGTCTCCCGCCACCGAATGCCGATCTTCGGGCTGTCCCGCAGGATGGCCCGCGCGTAGTTGCCAAACGTTTCCGATGCCGCACGGTCGTCCAACCAACTACCACGCGAGATGTCTGCCTCCACCAGCGTCAACCAGCGGTTGGCATCAGTCTTCGTCTTGAAGGTCTGCGGCGCGTTCTGCCGAGCACCACCATTAGGCGGCACGAACGAGGCATGGAAGCGACCCGAGGGGAGCTTACGGACGTACCCGAACTGACGACGCTTGCCCATCAGGCCACCGCCCTTCCATCCGACCATGCAACGGTGACCGGCTCCACCGTGCCGGCGGCGATGAACTCAGAGAGGGCAACCTCCGGGATGCGGACGTGGTGGCCGCCGAGCTTGACGTAGCGGATGCGCCGCTCAGCGATGAGCCGGCGGGGGAATCGCTCGGTGGTGCCAAGGCGAGCCGCGGCTTCCTTAACCGTCAGCAGCTTTTCCACTCGGTTGCCTCCTTCCCGGTCGGGTCCGTGGTGATGGTTGCCGAAACGTCGGGCGGGTCGGCGGCAGCACGTCTCGCGGCGTCGAGCTGGACGCGCCATTGGATGCGTTCGGAGATGGCCCGCAGCACTCGGTGCCCGAGCGGGGCGACGTCGGGGTCGGTGGGCTTGGCGAGTTCCCAGGCGTGCCGCTGTTCGCCGCCGGCCGGCGCGGTGACGGCGTCGGTGGTGACCCCAAGGAGGGCTTTGACCCAGTCGCGGCGGTCGGCCCGGTGGTCGGTGAGGGTCTTGCCGGACCACTGGCGGGAGATGAGGACGCGCCGCCCGCCGATGCCGAGGGTGTCCCGCTTGTGGACCTTGTTCTTGCAGTTGCCCGGCCGCAGCCCAGGCCGCGCCTTCTTTGGCTGGACGCCGTAGAGCAGCCAGTTGGCGCACCGCTCGGAGCACGGCGTGTGCCGCAGCTCTTGCCAGAGCCGTTCCAGGTGCGCCCGTTGCCGGCCGGAGGTCGCGTCGTGGCAGTCGGCGGCCTGCTTGGTGAGGTACTTGGTGATGTACCCGACGCACCGGTCAGCGTCCTTGCTCCCGGCGAGCACACCCTTGGCGTCGACCTGGACCCCGAAGCGGACCACGTGCACCGGGGTGGCGTCGGGGTCGGCGTCGACCAGGTCCAAGGCGTCATCCCACGACGGCAGCGACCGCCCGGTCTCCGGATCGGTGTAGCCGGCGGCGTCGGCGTCCCACGGCGGGCCCTGGCCCGGTTCGTAAACCCGCACGTCGACAGGCGGCCACCACACTTGGTGGTAGGTGGCTGCGGCGACCTGGCGGACGAGGGCGCGGGGGATGGTGCCCCGGATGGCGAAGTGCGCGTGCGGGGCCAGCCGGCGCTGTGGCTCGACGGCTCCGGCGTACTGGACGTTCCAGCCGACCGCGCGGCGCAGGTTCTGCCAGAACCGATCCAGCAGCCGAGGGAAGTGCACCGCGTCCCACGCCGCTCGGCGGTAGTCGTAGGCGTCGGGGTCGACGGGTGTGCCGTCGGAGTGGACACGGCCGTAGGAGCCGAGTGTGAGGGTGAGGAACATCGACGGCCGGAACAGCATGCCGTCACGTCCTTCGAAGGTCCGGCCGATGGTGCGGTTCTCCACCGGCAGACGGGGCAGGTCCGGCGCGTCCTGCCGCCGCTTGGTGGAGCGGACCCGCCGCTTGCCGTCGCCCTCCTGGTCGTCGTCGGTGGCGTGCGGCGGGGCGGGACGGCCGCGCATGCCTTCGGTGGTGATCTGGCCTTCCAGCTCCGCGATCGCGTCGTCTAGGTCCGCGACCTGGTCCCACTGCGAGGCCCGCGCGGCTTCGTCGCGGGCGAATTCCAGGTGAGCGCGGGCGACGATCAGCCCGCGTTGCGCGTCGGTGGCCGGCTCGGGGCCGGGGTCGGGTTCGTCGTCGCGGTGCCAGCCGTCCCGGATCTGCTGCTGGCGCAGCCGGCGGGCACGCTTCGCGCAGGCCGGGCACTTGGCTTCCTGGGTGGCACCGCAGGGCATGTCGATGACTTCGGTCTGCCCGGTGTCGAGGTCGGTGCGGCGCAGGGAGACGGGTCGGGTGCAGACGCCGTAGTCGGTGGCGAGGTCTTTGACGACGTCGACGGAGCGGGGCATGAGCATCCGGGCGGCCCGGGAGCCCGGCCTCGGCTCCACCACGGGGGCGGGGGCGGGGGCGAGGCCGGGCAGCGGGGTGACGGTCATCGGCCCACCCCGACAGTCGGGGTGAGGTCGCGGACCCGCAGGGCGGGGCGGGGGTCGGCGGTGGTGCTGGTGTGGTCGTCGCGCAGCGGGTCGAAGGCGACGACGCCGGCCCGGGTGGTCTTGGCCCGGTACATGGCGGCGTCGGCGTCGGCCAGGGCGGCGGCGAGACCGGCGGGGCTGGCGGGGGCGAGGCCGATGCTGGCGGTCACCGACACCGACACCCCGGACGGCAGAGCGACGGGGGCGGCGATGGCGGCGGCCATCTGGCGGGCAGCGGTGGCCGGGTTCGGGTCGAGGAGCAGGGCGGCGAACTCGTCCCCGCCGAGCCGGGCGGCCACACCGTGGATGGTGCGGAGCCGGGAGGCGACGGCGGTGAGGACCAGGTCCCCGGCGGCGTGGCCGTGGGTGTCGTTGACGGGCTTGAAGCCGTCCAGGTCGACCACCAGCACCCACGGCCGCAGCGCGGCGAGCTGCTCCCAGCCGGCGGCGAGGCCGGCACGGTTGGCGAGCCCGGTCAGCGGGTCGCGCAGGGTGGTCCGTTGCAGGGTGGCGAGTTCGTAGCGGGCGACGTAGAGCCGGTACTGATCCCAGGCGAAGAGGGCGAGGCAGGCGGCGAAGAGGACGCCGGAGAGCAGGTTTTCGGTCATCGGGTCACCTCTCCGATCAGCGGGACACCATTGCGGCGAGTGAAGGCAGCCGGCGACACCGGAGCCAGCGGAGCGACTGGAGCCGGGGCGACCGGGGCGGGACGGGCAGGCTCGACCGGGACCAGGGCGACCGGTTCCGGCGTAGGAACGGGCAGAGTCGGTTCGACCGCAGGGACGGGCGGGGTGATCGGGCGGGCGGGCGACGGCGCAGCCGGCGGAGCGGGTGCCGTAGTCGGGGCGGGTTCGTCGGCCGGGGCGGGGGCCGGGGCGGTGGCGAGGACGAGCTTGGACAGACCCATGAACGCCAACGCCGGGACGGCGGACAGCAGCCACCCGGACAGGCCGGGCTTGGCAACGGCGAGCTGCGCGGCCAGGGAAAGAGCGACGGCGGCGATGAGCAGGAACATCGGATACCGGATCGAGGCACCAGCGCGGCGACGGCGGCGGATGGTCAGCAAGGCGGCGACCGGGACGAGTTCGGAGATGACGGCGTTGGCCCAGCCGAACCACTCGCCCGTGCCGGCCGGGCTGTTGTCGAGGGTCCAGTCTTTGACGTGGGTGAAGGAGGCGGCCCCGGCGAAGCCGGCGACGAGCAGGAGGATGACGACGAGGACCAGGCCCTCGATCCGGTCGGCGCGGGTGGCGGTGGGGTGGGGCTTCATGCGGCACCTTCCAGGATCTCGCCGTCGATGACCCGCAGCCGGCCGTAGGTGTGTGCCATGTCGCGGATCTCGTCATCGGTGAGGTAGGAGAACCGGACCCGCATCGGCGTCGGGTCACCGTCGATCACGACGAACCCGACACCGGGCAGGCTCTGGGGGATGCGGTCACACAGCGCGCCCCGGTCCCGCATCCCTTCCCCGAGGACCAGGTCCACCTGAGCGGCTTCGGCCAGCCGGAGGCCGATGCGGGTCGGGAAGAGGTCGCGGAACGGCAGCACCTCTTTGCGTGGGTCCTGGATCGCGGCCAGGACGTGGACGCCGACCGCGCGGCCCTGGCTGAGCAGGATGGACAGGGCGGCCTTGATGCGGTCTTTGAGCTGCCGGTCGGTGAGGTAGGCGGTGAGGTTGGCCAGCTCGTCGATGACCAGGACGATCAGCGGCTCGTCCGGTGTCGGGGTGTGCTGGCGGGTACGGCCGTAGAGCTTGGCGGCTCGCCGCTTGGCCTCGGTGGCGGCTTCCTCGATCAGCTCGCACATCGCCGCGTAGTCCTTGCAGGCGAAGCGGGAGAACATCGGGGCGCCCATGCCGAGTTCCATGCCGCCCTTGGGATCGAGGCCCCAGATCTGCACGAGGCCGGAGGTGACGCCGTTGGCGAGGGAGCGGACGACGGACCAGATGACCGAGCCCTTCCCGGCTCCGGTGGCGCCCACGACGAGGACCTGTGTGCCGAACAGCCGCAGGTCGTAGCCGTCGCCGTCCTCGCGCTTCCCGACCGGCAGGGCGGTGAACTCCGGCACCGCCGGCACCGGAACCGGCCGGACCAGCTTGGCGAGAGGGTCGCCGCGGAATAGGTGCAGCAGCACCACATCGGGCCGGGGACCGGGTGCGGCTTTGACCTGCCGGACACCGAAGGTGTGGGCGAGGCGTTCCGCCACCTTGGCGAAGTCGTCGGGGATCTGCCCAGTCACCATCCGCACCGTCACCACGTCCACGCCCGAGGCGCACCGCACCTTCCGCAGCACGGGAAGGACGGTGTGCGAGTCGAAGGAGACGGCCAACTTGGCGGTGACCATGGCGGCGTGCCAGTTGCGGCGGTAGACCATGCGGCGGTAGCGGGACAGGACCGGCCACCAGCCGAACCGCAGCCACGACCCCCGATGCGCGAACGCCCACACCGTCGACACCAGCGCCACGGCTGTCACCACGGCGGTGGGGCCGAGCCACCCGAACCGGAGGTAGAGCCAGCCGAAGAAGACGGCCGGGGTGGTGACGTACCAGAAGCGGATGAGCACGAGGACCAGGCGGCCGAGGGCTTTGGCGGTCCACCAGGACAGGGCCAGCCACATCGGGATGCGGACGAACGGTGTACGGACGTTGATCGGAGCGCCCTCGATCCGGTCGCCTCGGATCACGTTGACCAGCGGCATGGCTCAGCCCTCCCGCATGGTCGCGGCGGTGGTGAACAGGGAGCCCTGCCCCGGGGTGCCGGCACGGCGGATCACCCGGCGGCGCACCGGTATCCGGGCCGGGGCGAGGGCGGTGAGGTTGACCGGGCCGGACTCCGGGGCGGGGACGTAGCGGGTCATGGTCGGCAGCCACCGGCCCCGGCCGAGGACCGCCCGCAGGTCGACGCGGTCGGCCACGTGCGGGGCGATCAGATCGGGGTCGAGGTGCCGCAGCTTCACCACCGTCCGAGCCAGAGCAGCGGCGGCGGCCGAGATCTCGACCAGGGCGGCGACGCGGACCGCGTCGGACGGGACGGTGGTGTAGACCTCGCGGACGGCCCGGATGCCGGGGCCGGCGAGGCGCATCACGGTGCGGCGGTGGGTGGTGCGGCGTGGGGCGGGGCGCGGGTTCCCGACGATGCGGGCAGCGTCAGCTAGCGTGGGCATCAGCCCAACTCCTTCCAGGGAGAACGGGTCAGGGCGCGGGGCGGGAATCGTCTTGGCGGAGGAGGCCCGCCCCGCGCGTGCAGTTCTGGTCAGGCCGCCTGCTTCGGCGCGGCGACGGTGGTGGGCTCGGTCATGGCGCCGGCGCGGATCGACCACGCCTGACGCGCCCGGCACTTCCCCGAGCCCTTGCACCGCTGCGAATCGACGTACGGGGTGAGGGTCACGTCGGTGAACTCCACCGCCGGCGGGTAACCCGGGATCTTCGACGCCGGCGGCACCGGCTGGACCGGCGCGGCGATCTTCACCTTCACTTCCTTCGACCCGCCGAACTTCCCGGCCTCCGGGTCCAGGTCCAGGACCTTGACCACCCACAGCCGCTCGCCGGTGTCCTTGTCGCGGGCCTGGTCGTCGCCCTGGCCGCGCTTGTCAAAGTCCGTCACCGGCTCCACCCCCAGGCACAGCGCACCCGCCGGGAAGACGTAGTCGAACGGAACCGGAACCTTGATCGAGTTGGGGACCATGCCCAGACCTCCTGTTGAGTCGGCCGGCCTTCCCGGCCCTTGACCGCTTCGCCGCCGGGCTTCCGGCGTAGTTCGATAATGCTCGCTGTCTGACGCATCGTCAAGCAATTGCGCGCAATTGCTCTAGACTTGGGTCTGCCAGGTTCCGTCACCCGCACCAACTCGCCCCGGTTGTGCAGTCAGCGACCGGGGCGATTGCGTGGAGATGCGCAGCAGTGCAGCATCGAGGTATCTGCGTCGCGGGGCGCAGCGATGGAAGGGGCCTGAGGATGCAGAACCTGGAGTTCCTGTGGAAGGACGTCAGCTCCGGCGGCGGCGGCTGCCCGGCGCTCTACAAGACCGAGGGCGGCTACGTCGTCCAGGGCATCAAGCTCGATGACGAGACTCGTGCGCAGCTCCGCCAGCTGGCGGACAACGAGGACGGCGTCTTCGTGCCGGCGAACGTTCTCGACCGCCTGCGCGAGATGGGCTGAACATGGGAGCACCGCTCACCGACGACGAGTTCGCCGACCAGCTCCGCACGTTCGATCACACCGCGTTCCGGTTGGAGCTCCAGCCGGCGTACCTGGAGCCCAGCGAGCACGACACGGTGGCGAGGTTCTTGGCAGGCGACCCGGAGCCCCCGACTGAGGTTCCCGGGCTTGCCGCCTGGTTCGGGCAGATCACCGAGTTGACGCAGCAGGGCAAGCGGATCGAACGCGTGCGGGTGCACGAGGACCCGCCGACCGACTACCAGCGGTGGGAACGTTGGATCGGCCGGTGGAACGTCGAAGCCGGCGAGGATATCCACTACCTGACGCGTGCGAGAGCCCATGAGATCGGCTTGCTACCCGCAGCCGGCGACGTCGACTGGTGGTTGCTGGATTCCAGCCGACTGATCATGATGCGGTTCGACAAGGTCGGCCACCGAATCGGCAACGAACTGGTGACTGACCCGACGGCCGTGGTGCAGGCGTGTGCGTGGCGGGACCTGGCAGTCCACTACGCCGCTCCGACCGACGCGCGGAGCACAGCCGCCTAGCACGAGGAAGTCATGCAATGAATCCGATCGAAGAGTGGCTGACCCAGCCCGAAGGACTGGCCGATCGCCTGCGTGCCCTGCGCACGCAGGCCGGCCTGTCCGGCAAGCAGCTCGCCGACGCGAACGGCTGGGCACCGTCGAAGGTTTCCCGACTGGAGAACGGCCGGCAGATGCCGGCGCCCGCCGATCTGTATGCGTGGGCACGCGCCTGCGGTGCCGATGAAACCGCCGCGCAGGGTCTGGTGCGGATGCTCGACGAGGTCCAGGCCGCGCACCGCAGCTTCCGCCGCCGGATGCGTCAGGGCCAAGCCGCCGTCCAGGACAGCTACAACCAGCTTGTCGCCGAATCGCGCCTGGTCCGGCACTTCGAGACCGTGTACGTACCCGGGCTACTCCAGACCGCCGACTACGCCCGCCGCGTGCTCACCGAGATGGTCGAGCTGCACAACCTCGACATCATCGACGTGGACGCCGCCGTAGCCACCCGCATGCAGCGCCAGCACCTCCTGTACGACACCAGCAAGCGGTTCGAGTTCCTACTAGCCGAGCCCGTGCTGCGGTGGCTGCTGTGCCCGCCCGACGTCATGCGCGGCCAGCTTGACCGCCTACAAACCGTCGTTGGCCTGCCCAACATCCGCTTCGGCGTACTGCCGTTCGGCGTCCAGCTCGCCACGACGCCGCAGAACTCATTCCAGATGTACGACGACGTAGCCATCGTTGAAACCTTCGTCGGCGAGACGACCCATCGAGATGACGAAGCCGCGGCGTACGCCAAGGCCATCGAACGACTCTGGAACGAGGCTGCCACCGGCGAAGACGCCCGGCGACTCATCGTTCGCGCAGCTCAAGAACTTGCGAACCAATGACGTCAGACCGAGCTGAACCCGATCGTTCAATAGGCCGCGCCTAACCTACCTGCGCCGGCCTCCAACCAGCTGAAGCACAGGCCTTGCGGGGGTGGCTTGTCCACCCCCTTCTAGCACGACTGGCACCAACCCGAAGACATGCTTGTTCAGTTCTGAGCTGTGAAGGTGCACTTCGTCCGCGAGCGAGGTGCGTCCCTTCTCCTGTCGCAATGCGGCGAAAACCTTGCTGAGTAGTTGTGAAGTCTCTCGGGAGATCCCGCCGATTTCGTTCTTCCGGTACCCCAGCTGCGATAGCTTCTGGGCCGCTACCTTGTATTTCCAATCGCTCAGCAGGCCAAGTTCGTGCAGGCGATAGGCAAAGGCAAAAGCCGAGACCTTCCATCGCCGCTTGGCGACAAGAATTTGATCGGGTGTTGATGCAATTGACTGAGCCAATAGCCCTGACCGTGGCATAAGTAAGGCGGAAGCAAATCTGTTCGCTTCGTCCTCGGCTTCTGTTCCATAGGCGGCTCTATCGCCGCCATGAAGTACAAGGTGACCCAACTCGTGAGCCGCATCAAACCGTCCGCGCTCACCAGATTTAGTGGTGTTAAGGAAGGCGAACGGCGTACCCCGTCGGAAGATCGAGAAGGCGTCCACGCTGATGCAGTCGGAGGCAAGCGAGAAGACGCGCACACCGTTCGCTTCGAGCAAATGAACCATGTTGGGTATTGGTTGTTCGCCTAGCCCCCACAGCCCTCGCAGCCTGCTCGCAGCTTGCTCGGGGTCGACCCCGGCGAGATTGGGGACCCTCATCTCGGGCAGCCTAAAGTTGCTCTCGATCCATGCATTGACGGTCATTGAAATCTGACCAGCAGCTATCGCCGACTCTCGGTCGATAGCGGTCATTTTCGACAGAGCCCGGAAGCTCACCGCCGGTAACGGGATGTCGTCAATCTGGTATTGCGAGAAAAAGCTCGTAGGGAAGTCAAGTGCCCTCGCGAGTGAATCCAGTGTCTCGATACTGGGCTGCTTATGGCCGTTCTCGAAGGCCGTAATGCTTCGTACCGAGACACCGGACACGGCGGCAAGATTGGCCAGTGTCATGCGACGCCTCCTACGACCAACCACAAGTCGTGACGGCGTCAACACTCCTGGCTCCCTTCTACATGGTTGGCTGCTCAGCCAGCGATTCTCTCAACATACACGTCCGGACCTTCGCCGTCTGGGCCGTCAGGGATGTCGAGGTCGACCTCGATCCCGCCGCCGCCCGACGGAGGAATTGGGCCGAAAACGATGTGCTCTTTCCAGCGGTTGACGGTCTTTCCGGCCATGTCGGTTGGCAACGACAGTTCGGAGACGATCCCGTCGATCGTCCACTTGTAAAGCAGGACCCAGGTGGGGATTAGCCCCGGCTCGGGTCCTTGCCCGATGTCGTCGAACAGCGGAAGCGGCACCGCGTTGCGGGGCCCGCCGAACACCGACCAGTTGTGCCGAACAAGCTGGGCAATTGCGGCACCTTTTGGGTTCTTGGTCTTCACTCCACGGCCGTGCGCGAGCCCGACGTCCCCGGTTCCACTCAGGGCGGTTACGGCGAAGGAGCCATCGGGGTGGATGGCGCGCAGCACGTTGTCTCGGTTGGTCCATGACCAGCCGCGGGGTATGACCTCCTCCCGGAGGTATCGGTTCGAGCGCGTCCAGAAGACGAAGCCCTTGGCTCCGGGCGAATCAAGATCGGTGCAGAGCAGCGCATCTGCGCTCGCCAAGTACAGGGCTTGTTCGATGTCTCGGCGCGTAAGTCCAAGGTCGGCAAGGCGGGCGTCCGCCGCTTCGCCCTCGTACCAGACCTCGCCCTCGTCAAGCTGGTGATCTTCCATGTATCCCTCCCTCAGGTTCCAAAAATCCTACCGCCAAGGAGGTCAGATTTTTGGAACCCACGCGGCGGGCGTGTCGGATTGCAAGATCTTAGAACGAGCGTTCGACGGACGCAAGCGGACCTCATGTCTCATCGCGAGGCGAGAGGCGGAGCGTGAAGACCGGCAGCAGCCTAACCGGCGTTGCCGAATTCCGCTCTATCAGATCAAGGCGGCCCGCAAGCGGGCCGCGCCGGCCGCGCTCGGCCTGCTGGCGGCGCAAGCGCCGGCATCGGCCGGCGCGCCGGCCGATAGGAGCTGTGCCTCCGGCGGGGGCCAGACGACTCCGAGATGGAGTTGCCGAACGGCTCCGGTGGGTGGGTGGTTGGGGAGCTGCCATCCCGTCTACCACCGACCCAGGCAAGCCGAGCAGGCCAGGGCCAGGGTGCCAAGGTCGTTCGTCCGGTAGGGCGCTCCACCTTGTCACCCTGGCCCTGGCCCGCTCCACGGAGTGTGGGTCGGCGGCAGACGAGATGGCACCTAGCAGGCGGGAGAAGGTCTACTTCTTCTTCAGCGCGTCATACGCTGCGGCTCCGAGCGCCCCTAGGACAATGCTGGACAGCATGGTGTACGGGACTTCTAGCATGTCTGCGACGTCTGGTCGTTCCGTCTTGAGCGTCACCCAGGCGTAGGAGACCAGGAACCAAACAAGGCCAACGGTTGACCATGCGACGACCGGCTGCCGTAGCCAAGCGCCGAACTCACGCAACGACTCTGCCCAGATCGATAGCAGAGCGACATCGGAGTTCATCTGCCGGTCGGTCTGCACGACAGCCTGTTCCAGGTCCTGCAAGGCGGTATCGATGGCCGTGGCATAAAGGCTCTGCGGGCTCGTCAGCGCGATCCGGTAGGTAGTGCTGGTGTCCAGGCTGCCCAGCACGGCGCGGAGTTGAGTCTGCTGTGCCTTTAGGAGCGCGTCAAAGCCTGTTGTGGGGATGCGGAACTGGAGCCGTTGTGCGGCGGCGATGTCCTTGAGCTGGGCGCCGATCCGGGTCTGCTGTGCCTTCAGGAGCGCGTCAAAGCCTGTTGTGGGGATGCGGAACTGGAGCCGTTGTGCGGCGGCGATGTCCTTGAGCTGGGCGCCGATCCGGGTCTGCTGTGCCTTCAGGAGCGCGTCAAAGCCTGTTGTGGGGATGCGGAACTGGAGCCGTTGTGCGGCGGCGATGTCCTTGAGCTGGGCGCCGATCCGGGTCTGCTGTGCCTTCAGGAGCGCGTCAAAGCCTGTTGTGGGGATGCGGAACTGGAGCCGTTGTGCGGCGGCGATGTCCTTGAGCTGGGCGCCGATCCGGGTCTGCTGTGCCTTCAGGAGCGCGTCAAAGCCTGTTGTAGGGATGCGGAACTGGAGCCGCTGACCGGCGAGGAAGTCCCAGGATGCGCCTTCGGACAAGTGCGCCGCTCCCCCCATCGAGATCTTGCTAGGCCTCGAACGATGCTACCGCTCCGCGCAGCACCCCAGCCGGCTGTGAGCTGGCCGGAGCAAGAGTCACTTGCTCGGCCGATGCCGAGGTCAGGCGATCATCCCCGCGATCACTAGCAGGAAGGCACCGACTAGAGCTGCTGCAAATGACTCCTGTACCCGGCGATGCTTGGTGCAGGCAATCTTGCTCATGACGACCAACTGCCGGCTGAGCATTGGCAGGGGGTCAAGATCCCGCAGCGCCTGCTCCAAGGGCTCTGGCGACCAGTGCTGAAGGTGGCCGAAGTAGATGAAGTTGGAAGGCCACTCGGTCGGGACGTTCTTGTTCCGAGTTCGTGGCATCACCACGAGCACGGAGAGGACCACTGAGACAGCCAGGAGACCTGCCCCGGCCCAAAAGATCAGGAGAGGCCATACGCCCGTGAGGTTGCCGAACCTAGAGCCTGAGTTCGACAGACCAACCGCTCCTGCCAGCACGGCCGACTCGATCGTCAGGG
Source organism: Micromonospora siamensis (assembly GCF_900090305.1). Lineage (NCBI taxonomy): Bacteria > Bacillati > Actinomycetota > Actinomycetes > Micromonosporales > Micromonosporaceae > Micromonospora > Micromonospora siamensis. The sequence goes on from NZ_LT607751.1 coordinate 866,399, forward strand.
CAAACGAAGCCTTGGCGTCTACCTTGCCTGTCCAGTCAACGAGAGCGGCATGGATCTTCCAAGCAGTCTCGGCCGGATCAGTGGAGGTCACGGCTTCCACTGCCAGGACGAGCGGTAGACGGTGACCGACGCGCCGCCAGCATCTTGGCTGTAGGGGCCATCCCACATGATCTCCTGGTTTGGCTTCCCAGGATTCTTGTACTTCACCTCGTCCTTAAGGCGGCGGAACACGTCCGAAGTGATGTACGAGGCGTAGGGCCAAGCCCTCACGTCACTCAGCTTGGCTGCCACGTTCGGTGGGCGGCCGATTGAGACCAGGTCGTTGTCCTCGTTCCGTACCCCGCCACGCACGATCAGCGCGGTGCCGGATGCCACGCCGACGCAGTGTTGGAGCTCGAAGCCCTTGCTCTTGAGCGAGGTAAGCCTCGCTTCGAGGGCAGGCCTGACGATCTCCTTCACCACGTAGTTGATGTTCAAGGCGCACCGTGCAGCCTCGCTGTTCTTCGACCCGCCCATGAAGATCGCCATTACACGATCCCCGTCGAAGCTGCGGATCTGACCACCGCGGAACTTGATGACGCGGCATGTCGCGTCCAAGTACGCACGGATGACCTTTGCCGCTGTCCTCGGGGCAAAGTCTCTTGCAAGGCCTGAGGAGTTGGCCATATCCGCGTAGAGGTAGACCGCATCCACCTCCACGGCCCCGTTCTTCAGGGTCACCGTGTCTGTGGTCGGCACCACAGTGCCAGTGCGTACGTTCCAGTCAGCGTTGACGACCGCCCCCACAGCGGCGGTGATGTCGTCTGTCACGCCCATGCTGTCCTCAGTTCATGAAGTTGTGTGCGATCCACGTGCGATAGGGGCCGGCGCACGAGGGATCGCGAGGGGCAATCACGGTCATAGCCGACAAGATCAAGAGGCCCCCAGACAGCACAACGCCGACCGGCGTTTCCGCTGGTCGGCGTTGCTGTAGCCCGGCGAAAGGCTATGTGGCCAGGGGCGGGGTCGAACCGCCGACCTTCCGATTTTCAGTCGGACGCTCGTACCAACTGAGCTACCTGGCCGTACCGCTCGGAACATCGTACCCGCGAGGGTATCTGCTCCGATACGCAGAACGCCGCGCAAACCTCGCGCGGCGCAGCGCTTGCGGTCCTGACGGGACTTGAACCCGCGACCTCCGCCTTGACAGGGCGGCGAGCACTCCAACTGCTCCACAGGACCTTGCTCTGTTGCCTCCGGCCGAAGCCGGACCGTGCCCCCAACGGGATTCGAACCCGTGCTACCGCCTTGAAAGGGCGGCGTCCTGGGCCGCTAGACGATGAGGGCGGCCCCGCCATCATTGCACACTCGCAACTTCAAGCGGACTTGCTCCCATCCGGCCCCGCCGGAGGCATGGAAAGCATACGTGATGATCGGCTGGCCGACCAAATCGGTATGGCGCGGTGCACAGGCGGACGCATAATCGCAGGTCAGTAGGGGTTTAGCGGAGCCGGACCACGCCGTACCGGCGCTTCAGGTCGGGGATCAGGAAGCGGCAGGCGGCCATGGTCGAGGCGCGGTTTCCCCCGCCGTCGTGCATCAGGACGACCGCGCCGGGCCCGACCGTGGTGGTCACCCGCTTGGTGATCACCGGCGGTGTGGGCCTCGCCCAGTCCTGCGGGTCGACGCTCCAGTGCAGCGGCTTCATGCCCAACTGCCGGGCCACCGCGATCTCCTCGCCGGTCCAGCGGCCGCCGGGCTGCCGGAAGAAGGGCACCTTGGCGCCCGGCGCGGCGGCCTGGATGGCCCGGTTGGTGCGGACCAGGTCGGCCCGGACCTCGGCCAGCGGGCGGCGGCCGAGGTCCATGTCGTGCCGCCAGCTGTGGTTGCACAGCTGGTGACCCTCGCGGACGATCCGGGCCACCAGCTGGGGGTGCCGCTTCACCTGGACGCCCACCACGCAGAAGGTCGCGGTGACGTGCGCGGCCCGCAGCTGGTCGAGCAGCTGCGGCGTCCACGCCGGGCTGGGCCCGTCGTCGAAGGTGAGGGCCACCGCACGCACGCCGGTGCCGCGGCGCAGGCCCGCCGGGAGCTTCTTGGGCAGCGGCCGCAGCTTGGGCGGGGGCGGCGGGGTGCTCCGGACGGGGCGCGGGGGGCCGCTGGGCGTCGGCTCCGGCTTCGGCCTGGACGTCGGCTCCGGCCCGGCGGGGGCCGGTGTGCCGGAAGCCGGAGCGGCCGGGGCGGGGCCGCCGGCACCGCTGCCGACGCCGCGGCGGACGGGGTCCCCGCAGCCGCTCAGGGCGAGCAGCAGGCTGAGGCAGATCGCCGATACGGCGCGTGAAGTCATGTTCGCTCCGGAGGGGATCGGTGCGCGGACCGATCCGACGGTAATGGACGGAGCGTGACGTTTGGTAGATCCGTTCAGCCTGTCGTGGTCTGGTCCAGAGAATCCCTTACGGCCACGGCGAGCGACACCGCCTCGGCCAGGTCCACCGGCCGAACCACCCCGGCGGGCAGCATGTCGGCCCGCCAGCCGGGCCCGGCGGCCAGCACCAGCAGGGGCCGGCGCGGGGCGGCGAGCAGGGCGGCGAGCTGCCCCGGGTCGGCGGTGGCCCGGGTGTGCGACCAGACCACGACGGCCGCGGGACCGGTCCGGTCGACCGCGTCGACCAGAGCGGGAGTCGGCACCCGTGCGCCGAGCATCCGGTACGCGACGCCCACCTCGGCCAGCGCCGCGCCGAGCGCCTCCAGCGGCAGGGTGTGCTGTTCCTCGTCGGCGCAGGAGAGCAGGATCCGGGCCGGCCCGACGGCCGGGATCGACCGGGCTACCGTGGCGAACGCCTCGGAGACGCACCGGGACATCAGGTGCTCGACCTCGATCAGCCCGGCGGTGGCGGCGTGCCGCTCACCGATGCCGGTCAGCACCGGGCGGAGCAGCCCCTCCCAGGTGGCCACCACCCCGTCGGTGGCCAGCGCGTGCGCGATGGCCTCCCCGATGGCGGCCGAGTCGAGCCGCATGGCGGCCCGGGCCAGCCCGCGCGCGGCAGGCCCGGCCCGGCCCACCGGAATGGTCAGCCCACCGCCGTGCCGGGCCGGGCGCAGCCGACCGGACCCGGCCAGGTCGGCCGGGTCCACCGCGGGCGCCTGGCGGGCCCACCGGGCCGCCTCGGCCGGGGTCACCCCCTCCGCGGTGAGCTTGCGCATGATCTCCAGCCGAGCCAGGTCGGCGGGCGTGTAGCGCCGGTGGTGGCCGGGGACGTGCTGGCTGGGGCCGAGACCGTACCGCTGGTGCCAGGTGCGCAGCGTGGTGACCGCCACGCCCAGCCGCCGCGCGACGGCCCCCGCGCTCAGCGCGTCATCGGCCACCCGACCGCTCCTACGCCTCGTCGTGCGCGGAGGCGCCGACCGGCTTCGCGGCGCCGGTGCCGGTGCCGGTGCCGGTGCCGGCGGAGCGCAGCAGCCGGCTCACCACCCCACCCAGCCAGGGGGCGTGCGCGCGGGGGTCGGCGTCGATCTCCGACATCAGCCGAGCCGGGTCGACCCAGCGCAGCTCGGCCACCTCGTCGGGGTCGGGCCGTACGGTGACGTCGGCGGGCACGTCGGCGCGGAGCACGTGGTCGTACTCGAACTCCACCCGGCCGGTCGCCGGGTCCTCGGCGTAGTAGACGTACACCCCGACCTCGGTGAGGGCGACCGGCGCGGCGCCGAGCTCCTCGCCGAGGCGCCGGTTGGCGGCCTCGGCCAGCGCCTCGCCCGGCAGGGGGTGACCGCAGCACGAGTTGGCCCAGCGCAGCGGGAACCGGGTCTTCACCGCGGCCCGGCGTTGCAGCAGCACCCGCCCGTCCGGCGCGACCAGCAGCACCGAGAACGCCCGGTGCAGCCGGCCGGGTGGCCGGTGGGCGGCGGAGACGGTGGCCTCGCCGAGCGGCTGGCCGGCGTCGTCGACCAGCTCGACCAGGTGGGCCTCGCGGGCGGTCACCGGGTCACCCACGCCGCGACGGCGTTCATCGGCCCGCACCGGTGATCCGGTTGGCGGCCAGCTTGCCGGAGATCAGCACCATCGGCACGCCGACGCCCGGCTGGGTGCCGGAGCCGGTGAAGACCACGTTGTCGAAGCGACGGTGCAGGTTGGACGGGCGGAACGGCCCGGTCTGGAAGAGGCTGTGCGCGGCGGCGAACGGCGTGCCGGCGGCCATGCCCTGCTCCTCCCACTCGGCGGGGGTGATCGTGCGCAGCACCTCGACGCCGTCGCCGAAGCCGACGTAGCCGCGCTCCTCGAGGGTGCCGATCAGCTGGTCGGTGTAGCGGCGGCCGAGGTCGCCCCGCCAGTCGAACGGCGCCCGTTCGAGGTTGGGCACCGGCGCGAGCACGTAGTACGTGTGCCGGCCGGCCGGGGCGACCGAGGGGTCGGTCCGGCTCGGGTTGGTGACCAGCAGCGACGGGTCGGTCATCAGCTCGCCGCGGCGGATCACCTCGTCGAAGGTGCCCTTCCACTTGCGTCCGAAGTGGATGTTGTGGTGGGCGATCTTCTCATAGCCCTGCCTGGAGCCGACGTGCAGGACCACGCAGGAGGGCGAGTAGGTGAGCTTCCGGGCCCGCCCCTCGGGCAGCAGGTCCCGGTAGGCGACCGGCAGGTCCGGGTTGAGCACCACCACGTCCGCCGGGACGAACTCCCCGTCGGTGGTCACCACGCCGGTCGCGCGGCCGTTGGCGGTCTCCACCCGGTCGACCGTGGTGCCGTAGCGGATCTGCACGCCGTGCTTCTCGGCCGCGCCGGCCATGCCGCGGGAGACCGCGTGGATGCCGCCGCGCGGGAAGAACACCCCGGCGACCGAGTCGAGGTACGCGATGACGCTGTAGATGGCCAGCGCGTCGTGCGGCGCGAGGCCGGCGTACATGGCCTGGAAGGAGAAGATCCGCTGGGTACGCGGGTCGCGGAAGAACTGGTTGATCTTGGTTTGGAGTCGCCGGAACGCGCCGTTGGCCAGCAGCTTCACCAGGTTGGCGGTGATCAGGTCGGTCGGGGCGTCCAGGTTGCGGTCGATGAAGTCGGCCCGCTCCCACTCCCACAGGTTGCGCGCGTAGTCCACGAAGCGCAGGTAGCCGTCGGCCTCCCGCGGCCCGCAGACCCGGGAGATCTCGGCCGCCATCCGGGTCGTGTCGGTGAGCACGTCCAGCGTCGACCCGTCCGGGTAGTACGCCCGGTACGCCGGGTCGACCGGGGTAAGGTCGAGCCAGTCGTCCAGCTCCTCGCCGACCGCGCCGAGCGCCTCGGCGATCAGGTCCGGCATGGTCAGCACCGTCGGGCCGGTGTCGAACTCGTACCCGTCGACGCTGAGCCGGCCGGCCCGCCCACCGGGCACCGGCTCGCGTTCCAGGACGGTCACCTGCCGTCCGCTGCCGGCCAGGTGCAGCGCGCACGCCAGCCCACCGAGGCCCGCGCCTACGACCACCACCCGGTCCGTACGTCCGTTCACGGTCCGCACGTGACCACCTCCTTCGCAAAGTTGCCCATCATGCCCGTCGCTTGGTCGCGGCGGTGGCGAGACCGGTCAGCGCGGTGCGCGCCGTCTCGTCGATCGACGCGGACTCCAGCGCGGTCAGCGCCTCGGTCACCCGTTCGTCGATCATGCGGCCGATCCGGTGCACGGCACCGGTGTCGACCACCAGCTCGGCCAGCAGGTCCACGTCCCGGTCGGTGAGGGCGTCACCGACCCGGTCCAGGGACCGGCGCTGCGCCGGGGTGGCGAGCTGTCGGGCCACCATCAGCAGCGCGGTCGGCTTACCGGTACGCAGGTCGTCGCCGGCCGGCTTGCCGGTGGTCGCCGGGTCGCCGTACACGCCGAGGAGGTCGTCGCAGAGCTGGAACGCCTCGCCCACGGCGAGGCCGTAGCGGGTGTACGCAGCGATCAGTGGCGCGTCCGGGGCGACGCCGGCCAGGCAGGCGCCGAAGAGCAGCGGCCGCTGGACGGTGTAGCTGGCGGTCTTGTAGCGGGCCACCCGCAGCGCCCGGTCCACCGACCAGTTCGCCGCGTCGTGCTCGCCGAGCACGTCGAGGAACTGCCCGGCCACCGTCTCGACGCGCATCTGGTCGTAGCAGCGCCGCACGTCGAGCAGTCGGGCCGGGGGCAGGGCGGCGTGGCCGAGCAGCCGGTCGGCCCAGACCATGCAGAGGTCACCGATCAGCACGGCGACGGCCTCGCCGAACCGGTCCGGGTCGCCGGCGTGCCCGGCGGCGCGGTGCCGCTCGGCGGCGGCCCGGTGGGCGGTGGGCAGGCCCCGGCGGGTGTCGGAGGCGTCCATCACGTCGTCGTGGACCAGGGCGAAGGTGTGCAGCAGCTCCAGCGCGGCGAGCGCCGGCAGCACCGGTGGCAGCGGCTCGTCCCCGCCGACCACGCCCCGCCAGCCCCAGTACGCGAATGTCGGGCGGACCCGCTTGCCGCCGGCCAGCACACAGTCCCGCGCGGTTGCGGCGAATCCGCCCATCGCTGCGTCGATCTCGCCGAGCGAGGCGACCTCGGTGGCCAGGAACCCGGCGAGGGTCTCGTCGACGGCGGTGATCAGGTCCCTGGTGAACGCGGCCAGCACGCCGCGGACCGGATCGTCCCCGTCGCCGATGCCGGCCGTCGCGACACTCAGCGCATTACCCGCAACTGCGTCGTTGGCCATGTGGGCGAGCGTACCCTAGGGTTACGAGTTGCGTCGATTGGTGCGTCGATTTTTGAGGAGAGCCGGTGGAAAACGATCTCACCGCCGCCTATGACCGAAGCCGTGAGCTGCACAGACGCCACGGTCGCACCTACTATCTCGCCACCAGGCTGCTCCCCGCTTGGAAACGGCGTCATGTGCACGCTCTGTACGGTTTCACCCGGTTCGCCGACGAGATCGTCGACCGGACCGAGGACCTTCCGCCGGCCGAGCGCGCCGCCAAGCTCGACGAGTGGGCGTCCCGCTTCCTCGCCGGCCTGCACGGCGAACCGGTCGACGATCCGTTGCTCCCCGCCGTGCTGCATACCATCGCCGTCTTCGACCTGGACCGCGACGACTTCGCGTCGTTCCTGCGCAGCATGGCGATGGACCTGACGGTCACCTCGTACCGGACCTACGACGACCTGCTCGACTACATGGAGGGCTCGGCCGCGGTCATCGGCACGATGATGCTGCCGATCCTGGGCAGCCAGGACCCGGCCGCAGCCCGGGAACCGGCCCGGCAGCTCGGCTTCGCCTTCCAACTGACCAACTTCATCCGGGACGTCGCCGAGGACCTGGACCGGGGCCGGACGTACCTGCCGGACGAGGACCTGGCCAAGTTCAACGTCAGCCGCGACGACCTGCTCGCCGCCCGGGCCGCCGGCCGCACCACCGGAAAGATCCGCGAGCTGATCGAGTACGAGGTGACCCGCGCGCAGGCCCACTACGCCGCCGCCGCGCCGGGCATCCCGCTGCTCAGCCCCGCCTCGCAGGCCTGCATGCGGACCGCGTACGCGCTCTACGGCGGCATCCTCGACGAGGTGGCCGCCCAGGACTACGACGTCTTCGTCCGGCGGGCCCTGGTCCCGCAGCGGCGGCGGATGTCGGTGGCCGCCCGCGCCCTGCTCACCCGCACCGGCACGCCCGTGCTGGTCCCCGGGCCGGCCCCCGCCCCGTGAGCGGTCGTACGGCGGTCGTCCTCTTCACCCGCGACCTGCGGCTGCACGACCACCCGGCGCTCGCCACCAGCTGCGCGGCCTTCGACCGGGTGGTGCCGCTGTACGTCCTCGATCCCGCGCTGGCCGAGAAGTCCCCCAACCGCACCCGGTTCCTGCACCAGTGCCTCGCCGAGCTGCGCGACGCGCTCCGCGAGCGCGGTGGCGACCTGGTGATCCGGCGGGGTGACCCGGTGGCGGAGACGATCCGGCTGGCCGGTGAGGTGGGCGCCGAGGCGGTGGCGCTCTCCGCCGACGTCAGCCGGTACGCCGCGCGGCGCGAGCGCCGGCTGCGCGAGGAGTGCGAGCGGCACCGGCTGCACCTGAAGCTCTTCCCCGGCCTGACCGTCGTGGAGCCGGGGGCGGTACGCCCGACCGGTGGCGACCACTACCGGGTGTTCAGCCCGTACTTCCGGGTCTGGCAGGGGGTGGACCGGCGGGCGGAGCTGGCCGCCCCGAAGCGGGTCGAGCTGCCCGCCGGCGTCCAGGTCGGGCGGCTGCCGGCGCTGCCGAAGGGCGAGTCGCCGGACGCCGCGCCGGGCGGCGAGTCGCATGCCCGGCGCCGGCTGAAGCAGTGGCTGCCGACCTTGGCCCGGTACGACGACATCCACGACGACATGGCCGGCGACGAGACGTCCCGGCTCAGCCCGTACCTGCGGTTCGGCTGCGTCTCTCCGCTGGCGGTGGCGGAGCGGGCCGGCGACCGGTCCCACCCGTTCGTCCGGCAGCTCTGCTGGCGCGACTTCTACTACCAGGTCACCGCCGCCTTCCCGGAGATCTCGACGAAGGCGTACCGGCGGGGCGCGAGCGAGGACTGGCGGTACGACGACGAGGCGATGGCCGCCTGGACCGAGGGGCGGACCGGCATGCCCATCGTGGACGCCGGGATGCGGCAGATGCAGGCCGAGGGCTGGATGCACAACCGGGCCCGGCTGATCACCGCCGGCTACCTGACCAAGGTGCTCGGGCTGGACTGGCGGCCCGGGGTGGCGGTCTTCGCCCACTGGCTGCTCGACGGCGACGTGGCGAACAACTCCGGCAACTGGCAGTGGGTGGCCGGCACCGGCAACGACAGCCGCCCCTATCGCAGCCTCAACCCGGTCCGGCAGGCCGAACGGTACGACCCGGCCGGCGACTACGTCCGGCGCTGGGTGCCCGAGCTGGCCTCCGTCGCGGGCAAGGCGGTGCACCAGCCGTGGCGGCTGCCCCCGGAGGAACGCCGGACGCTGGACTACCCGGCCCCGCTGGAGGTCCCCGGCGCCGACCCGGTCTGGATGCGCTGATCCGCCCGCCGTCGCGCTGTCCGGCCAGGCTGTCCGGCCAGGCTGCCCGGCCGCGCTGCCCGGCCGGGGTGCCGGGCTGCGGTCGGGCTGGCCGCCTACGGCCGGGTTTGCCTGCTGAGTGTCACCGAGCGCGACGGCCGGCCGCCCCGCCGACCTGTCTTCACCCCCCTTTGCTCTGCTGCCACCCGCGCAACAGTCACCGAAAGTCACCCTGCAGTGGCGGTCGTGAGGTTCTCCGGACGGTTGAACCTCAGGTCAGCACCGTGTTGCGTCGATGGCAGCAGAGCAAAGCGGGGGAGGAGGGAACGTGGGCCCCGGCGGCTGGTGACGCCAAGTGATCGGCGGTGCCCGTCACGGAAGGTGAGGTGGGTGCGGGTGGGCGGCGACGCCCCGGGCCGCGGCGGAAAACTCGGGGACCGGGCCGCCGTCCTCGACGGGCTCGTCGCCGGCGACGGCGGGGCGACGGCGGGGCCGACGGCGGGGGCGACGGGCAACCCGCTCGGCTGAGGCGGCACCGGCAGGAAGCCCGTCACAGGCAGGAGTGCAGCGCCTCGACCAGGTCATCCACCCGGTTGTGGGCGGCCAGCCGGACCAGGTCGGGGGAGAGCAGGCGTACGCCGTCCAGGGTGCCGCCGGACAGCAGCCCGCCGTAGAGCCGGGCCAGCGCGGTGGCTGTCGCGTGCAGGTTCACCGCCGGGATCTCCCCGGCCCGCCACGCCACCCCGGACGGTAGGCGGTGAGGATCATTACGGGCGGGGGAATTCCGGGCGGGCACGGTGGCCGGCGGCCGGGCGGTACGCAATGCTGGCAAGGTGACGGAGCCGGAGATCGTGGACGTGGTCGTCGTCGGGCTCGGCGTGGGCGGCGAGGAGGTGGCCGGGCGACTCGCCGAGGCCGGCCTCGACGTCGTCGGCGTCGAACGGGACCTGGTCGGGGGCGAGTGCCCGTACTGGGGCTGCATCCCGAGCAAGATGATGATCCGGGCGGCGAACGCCCTGGCCGAGGCACACCGGGTCAACGAGCTGGCCGGCTCGGCGGAGGTCCGGCCGGACTGGGCCCCGGTGGCGAAGCGGATCCGCGAGGAGGCCACCGACACCTGGGACGACCAGGCGGCGGTGGACCGGTTCATCGGCAAGGGTGGCCGGTTCGTCCGCGGCGCCGGGCGGCTCGACGGCCCCGGCCGGGTACGCGTCGGTGACCAGGTGTTCCAGGCTCGGCACGCGGTCGTGCTGGGCACCGGCACCCGACCGTCGGTGCCGCCGATCGACGGGCTGGCCGACACGCCGTACTGGACCAACCACCAGGCGATCGAGGTCGAGAAGCTGCCGGCCACGCTGCTGGTGCTCGGCGGCGGCGCGATCGGGCTGGAGCTGGCGCAGGTGTTCGCCCGGTTCGGGGTGCGGGTGACGGTGATCGAGGCCGCCGACCGGGTGCTCGCCGTGGAGGAACCCGAGTCGTCGAAGGTGGCCGCGGCAGCGCTGCGCGCCGACGGCGTCACCGTCGAGACGGGCGTCAAGGCGGAACGGGTCAGCCACGACGGCTCGGCCTTCACCGTGCACGCGGGCGGCGGGTCGTACACCGGTGACCGGCTGCTGGTGGTCACCGGCCGTCGGGCCCACCTGGAGGAGCTGGGCCTGGACAGCGTCGGGGTGGACGCCAAGCAGCGCTACCTGCCGGTGGACAGCCGGATGCACGCCGCCGACGGGATCTGGGCGGTCGGCGACCTCACCGGCGAGGGCGCGTTCACCCACATCGCCATGTACCAGGCGGCGATCGTCGTGGCCGACGTGCTCGACCACGTGCGCCGTGCCCAGGGTGGGCCGGACGCCAGCGGCACCGCCAGCGTGGTCGGCGGCGCGGCCGGCGTGGTCAGCTCCGTCGGCGGGGCGATGAGCGCCGGCGGGTCGACCGTCGCGCCGGGCAGCGTCCCGGTCGCCGACTACCGGGCCCTGCCCCGGGTGACCTTCACCGACCCGGAGGTGGGCGCGGTGGGGCTCACCGAGCAGCAGGCCCGGGACCGGGGGATCAACGTGCAGATCGGCTTCGCCGAGCTGTCGTCGTCCACCCGCGGCTGGATCCACAAGACGCCCGGCGACGGCTTCATCAAGCTGGTCGCCGACGCCGACCAGGGCGTGCTGGTCGGGGCCACCTCGGTCGGTCCGGCCGGCGGCGAGGTGCTCTCCGGGCTGGTCGTGGCGGTGCACGCGTCCGTGCCGATCAGCCAGCTCCGGCACATGATCTACGCGTACCCGACGTTCCACCGGGCCATCGAGACGGCGCTGCGCGACCTCAGCTGAGCGGCGCGGGGTCGCCGTGGCGGCCGGCACCCGCGGCGAACCGGGCCGCGCCGGCCGCCGCGTCGGTGGCCAGCGAGCCCATCCCGTACGTCAGCTCGACGGCGAGCGCCTCCGGCTCCGGCCGGCCGGCGGTGGCGAGGACCGAGGCGCGGTCGTTGCGCAGGCAGGTCTGCGGGTGCCGGGCGATCTCGGCCGCGAGCCGTTCGGCCGCCGCCCGCGCCTCACCCGGCGCGACCAGCCGGTTCACCAACCCCATCGCGTACGCCTCGTCGGCGCCGACGGGCCGGCCGGTGAGGATCAGGTCCATCGCCCGGCTCTCGCCGATGAGTCTCGGCAGCCGGACCGTCCCGCCGTCGATCAGCGGCACCCCCCACCGCCGGCAGAACACCCCGAGCGTCGCGTCGGACTCGGCGACCCGCAGGTCGCACCAGAGCGCCAGCTCCAGGCCGCCGGCCACGGCGTACCCGGAGATCGCGGCGACGACCGGCTTGGACAGTGACATCCGGGTGGGTCCCATCGGGCCGTCGCCCTCCGGTTCGACCCGGTTGCCGCTGGGCGTACCGATGGCCTTGAGGTCGGCGCCCGCGCAGAACGTGCCGCCGGCCCCCCAGAGCACCGCGACCGCTGCCGTGGGGTCGGCCTCGAAGGCGCGGAACGCGTCGGCCAGCGCCCGCGCGGTCGGGCCGTCGACGGCGTTGCGGGCCGCCGGCCGGTCCAGGATCACCGTGGTCACCGGCCCGTCGCGTTCCACCCGTACACCCATCGGGACAGCATGCCCGGCGGGCGCGCCCGCCCGCCACGGCCCGATCGGACCGGGCCTGCCGGCCGGAGCGCGACCTCGGTCCGGGGCCGGCCGGGCCTGGCCCGGGTGTGCGCCGTGCCTACAGACTTGAGAGCGTGAACGACTCAGAGGCCGGGCGGAGCCGCCCGGTGCGGTTGAGTCGTCCGTGCTCTCAAGTCTGTAGCGCGGGCAGGAGGTGTCCCCGGTCCCGCCGAGCACGGGGGGACGAGCGGGCCCGGACGAGCCGGCCACCCGCTCAGAACGCCTCGTCGAGCGCCACCGTCCCCTCGACCGCCACCTGGTAGGCCGACACCCGCCGCTCGAAGAAGTTCGTCAGCTCCTGCACGTCCTGCAACTCCATGAACGGGAACGGGTTGCTCGACCCGTACGCCGGAGGAAGGCCGAGCCGGGCGAGCCGCGCGTCGGCGACGTACTCCAGGTAGCGGCGCATGTCGGTGGTGTTCATGCCCGGCAGGCCCTCCCCGCAGAGGTCGCGGGCGAACGCCAGCTCCGCCGCGACGGCCTCGTCGAGCATCCGCCGCACGTCCGCCTCCATCTCCGCGTCGAAGAGGGCCGGCTCCTCGGCGCGGACCGTGTCCACCACCGAGAAGGCGAACTCCATGTGCATCGACTCGTCGCGGAACACCCAGTTGGTGCCGGTGGCCAGCCCGGAGAGCAGGCCGCGCGAGCGCAGCCAGTAGACGTAGGCGAAGGCGCCGTAGAAGAACAGCCCCTCCACGCAGGCCGCGAAGCAGATCAGGTTGAGCAGGAACGCCCGCCGGTCGGCCCGGGTCTCCAGCCGGTGCAGGCTGCCGATCGAGTCGATCCAGCGGAAGCAGAACTCCGCCTTGTCCCGGATCGACGGGATGTGCTCGACCGCCGCGAACGCCTTCACCCGCTCCTCGTGGTCGGGCAGGTAGGTGTCCAGCAGGGTCAGGTAGAACTGGACGTGCACCGCCTCCTCGAAGAGCTGCCGCGACAGATAGAGGCGGGCCTCGGGGGCGTTGACGTGCTGATAGAGGTTGAGCACCAGGTTGTTCGCCACGATCGAGTCGCCGGTGGCGAAGAACGCCACCAGGCGGTGCACCAGGTGCCGCTCGCCGGGTGACAGCTTCGCCAGATCGGGTACGTCGGAGGCCAGGTCCACCTCCTCCACCGTCCAGGTGTTGCGGATGGCCGCCCGGAACCGCTCGTAGAACTCCGGGTAGCGCATCGGTCGCAGGGTCAGGTCCATGCCGGGATCCAGCAGCGTCGTCACTGGCAGGCCTCGCAGACGTCCGGGTTCTCCAGCGAGCAGGCGACGGCGTCGTCGTCGCTCGCCACGGGCAGGGTGAGCAGGGCCGGCCGGGACTGCGCCGGCACGGCGGCGGTCACCGTGGTCTGGGCGATCCGGGTGGCCGGGCGAGACCGCAGGTAGTAGGTCGTCTTCAGGCCGGCCCGCCAGGCGTACGCGTACATCGAGGAGAGGCGGCCGATGGTGGGGCTGGCCTGGAACAGGTTCAGCGACTGCGACTGGTCCACGTACGGCGCCCGGGCGGCGGCCAGGTCGATCAGCGCCTTCTGCGGCAGCTCCCACGCCGTACGGTGCAACGCCTTCAGCTCCGCCGGCAGGTCCAGCTCCTGCACCGACCCGTCGGCCCGCTTGATCGCCTCCCGGGTCGGCGCGTCCCACCGGCCCAGCCGCTTCAAGTCCGCCACCAGGTGCCGGTTGACCTGGAGGAACTCGCCGGAGAGCGTCTCCCGCTTGAACAGGTTCGACACCAGCGGCTCCACGCACTCGGCGCAGCCGGCGATCGACGCGATGGTCGCCGTCGGGGCGATCGCCACCAGCAGCGAGTTGCGCAGCCCGTGCCGGGCGACCTTCTCCCGCAGCACGGCCCACGCCTCCGGTCGGGTCGGTCGGGCGTCCGGCCAGTGGTCCGGGTGCAGCACCCCGCCCGCCGCCCGGGTCAGCGGGTACGCCGGGTGCGCCCCCAACGCCTCGGCCAGGTCGGCCGACGCGTCGTACGCGGCCAGGGCGATCTCCTCGGCGATCCGGGTGGACAGGGCCAGCGCCTCGGCCGAGTCGAACGGCAGCCGCAGCGCCGCGAACACGTCGGCCAGCCCCATCACGCCCAGCCCCAGCGGCCGCCAGCGCCGGTGCGCCGTCCCGGCCTCCTCGGTCGGGAACCAGTTCCGGTCGATCGCCCGGTCCAGCGCGCCCACCGCGATCCGCACCGTCTCGCCCAGCGTGGCGAAGTCGACCCCGCCGTCCACCAGGTGCGCGGCCAGGTTGATCGAGCCCAGGGTGCAGACCGCCGTCTCGTCGTCGCTGGTCACCTCCAGGATCTCGGTGCACAGGTTGGAGTGGTGCACCACCCCGCCGCCGTTGCCGACCTGGTTGCAGGTGCGGTTCGCCGCGTCGGAGAAGGTCATCCAGCCGTTGCCGGTCTGCGCCAGGGTGCGCATCATCCGGGCGTACAGGGTGCGGGCCGGCAGCGTGCGGACCGCCTTGCCGGCCGCCTCCGCCGCCCGGTACGCGGTGTCGAACTCCTCGCCCCACAGGTCGACCAGCTCCGGCACCTCCTTCGGGTCGAAGAGCGACCACTGCGCGTCCGCCTCGACCCGCCGCATGAACTCGTCCGGCACCCAGTTCGCCAGGTTCAGGTTGTGGGTCCGCCGGGCCTCGTCGCCGGTGTTGTCCTTGAGCTCCAGGAACTCCTCGACGTCGGCGTGCCAGGTGTCCAGGTAGACGCAGGCGGCACCCTTGCGCCGGCCGCCCTGGTTGACCGCGGCCACGCTGGCGTCCAGGGTCCGCAGCCACGGCACGATGCCGTTGGAGCGACCGTTGGTGCCCCGGATCAGCGACCCCCGCGAACGCACCCGGGACCAGGACACCCCGATCCCGCCGGCGAACTTCGACAGCCGGGCGATCTGCGTGTACCGCTGATAGATCGAGTCCAGCTCGTCGCGCGGCGAGTCGACCAGGAAGCAGGAGGAGAGCTGCTGGTGCCGGGCGCCCGCGTTGAACAGGGTCGGCGAGCTGGGCAGGTAGGCCAGCCGGGACATCCGCCGGTAGAGCGCGGCGGCCTCGGTGACGGTGTCCGACAGGCCGGTGGCGACCCGCAGCCAGAAGTGCTGCGGACGTTCCAGCACCGCCCGCGTGGTGGGATGCCGCAGCAGGTAGCGGTCGGTGAGCGTACGCAGGCCGAAGTATTCGAACGCGGCGTCGTGCGCGTGGTCGACCAAGCCGTCGAGGGCGTCGGCGTGCGCCGCGACGAAGCCGGCGAAGTCCGGGTCCAGCAGCCCCTCGGCGTACGCGACGGCGACGCTGTCGGAGAACCGCAGGATGCCCTGCTCCCGGGTCTCGTCGGCGGTCCGGGCGGCGAGCAGCCGGGCGGCCAGCTTCGTGTACGCGGGTTCCTCGGCGATCAGGCCGGCCGCCGCCGAGATGGCCAGCCCGGTCAGCTCCGCCGCGTCGGCCCGGGCGGTACGCCCCGACTCGACCAGGGCGAGGATCCGCTCCGGGTCGGTGTCGGGCAGGTCGTGCCGGTGCCGGTGCAGCAGTTCCCGCAGCGCGTCGACCGGGGGTGGGGCAAGGGTGGATGACGCCGTCACGTGCTCTCCTGGATGGTCGGTGTGGACCGTGGGGAGGGCACGACGGCACGCCGGAGCGCCGCCGGTCGGTGTGCCGGCGGTGTTCCGTTACGGCTCGACGGCCCTCCCACGAGGCCCCGAGGTGGTACGCGCACCCGGCGGGCACGCACTGCTGGCAGGTCTTCGGACTCGCGGGCGGGCGCGTTGGCGACGCGCTGGCCTACCGGCCGTCGCTTCCCGGGCCCCGTCGGGCCCAGTGCTCAGTTGACGGCTCTCGTTCCCGCTCACCGCTGCGGGGCAGCCCCGGATTCGCACCGGGTTCCCTGTTCGGCGCGACGCCTGGCAGGCGTCGACACCTGGCGGACCCGTCGGACGGGTCACACCAGCAACGAAAACGATCCTAGATGTAGTGGCTCGGAAAAAGCCAACACACCACATGCTGTGGGCGTGTCGGGCTCTAGAGTTTTCCGGGTTGGCATACAACCTGGACGGAGGCCGGGCCCGTCAGCGGGGTGGAATCACACACGAACGGGGTTGGGTGGATGCGGGCGGACCTGGAGCAGGAGTACGTCGAGTACGTCACCGCGCGGCTGCCGCTGCTGCGCCGGATCGCCAGCCAGCTCACCGGCGACCCGCACCGCGGTGACGACCTGGTCCAGACGGCGGTCACCCGGCTCTACGTCAACTGGCGGCGAGCCCGCGAGGCGCAGAACGTCGACGCGTACGTCCGGACGGTCCTGGTCCGGGTCTTCCTCGACGAGAAGCGCCGGCTCTGGTCCCGGGTACGCCTGACGGACGTCCCGCCGGAGCCGACGGCGAGGCCGCTCGGCGACGCGGTCGAGGACCGCGAACTGCTGCACGCCGCGCTGGCCCAGGTGCCGCCCCGGCAGCGGGCCGTGCTGGTGCTGCGCTTCCTGCACGACCGCCCGGTCGACGAGGTGGCCGCGACCCTCGGCTGCACCGCCGGCACCGTCAAGAGCCAGACCGCCCAGGGCCTGGCCCGCCTGCGCCGCCTGCTCGGTACCGCCGACTACGTGATCACGGGAGAGGCACGATGACTGACGGGAAGCTCCTCGAACCGCTGCGCGACTCACCGCTGCCCCCGTCCGGGGTGGACCTGCACCGGGCGGTACGCGACGGGCGGCGGCGGATCCGGCACCGCCGGATCGCCACCGCGGCCACCGCCGGACTCGCCGTCGTGGCGCTCGTCGCCACCGCGCCGACCCTGCTCGACCGCGGCGACCGGCCCGCGCCCCCACCCGTGGCCGCCGTGCCGACGGCGACCGGCACGCCGACCCCCGCCGCCCCGCTGCCCGACCGGGCGCCGGCCGCCTTCGACCCGGCCCGCCAGTACGCCGACCTCGGCTGGCTCCCCGCCGGTCTCACCGACCGGACCGTCGTCACCCGGTCCACGCAACTCACCCTGTACGCGGCGGCGCCCCAGCCCGGGGGGGAGGGGATGCGGCTCATGCTGCGGATGGTGCCCCGGGGCTCCGACATCGCCCTGGCCGACGACGACAACTTCGTCCGCCCCGCCGGGAGCGCCGGCACCTCCGGCCTGACCGCCGCCGAACCGGTCGCCGGCCGCCCCGCCTGGTGGAACCCGGTGGCCGTCGTCGGCCGGGGCGCCGCCCTGCGCTGGCAGTACGCCCCGGGCGCCTGGGCGGAGGTGGGCCTGATCAACGTGCCGGCGGGCACCGACCCGCAGGCCCTCGTCCGCCGGATCGCCCTCGACATCCGGTACGCCGTCGACCGCCCGATCCCCGTCCCGGTGGCCTTCCGCGCCCTGCCGTCCACACTGAAGCCGATGTCGTACCAGGTGACCACCCGACCCGGCGGCGGCTGGGACGCGCGCCTCGCCTACGGCACCGGCAAGCGCACGAAGTACGGCGACTGGCCGCTGACCGTGCAGCTGATGCCGCGTACCTCGGAGAAGGGTGACGGCTCGGTCCTCGCCGACCCCGACTCGACCATCGACGGTCACCCGGCCCGCCGCCGGACCTCTGGCGACGGCGGCGCCAGCCTCCAGGTCTACAACGTCCAGGGGCTGTACGTGGAGATCACCGCCAACGACGAGGCGACCCTGCGCGCCCTCGGCGGTGACCTGGACGGGCTGTTCCGTGGCACCACCTTCCGGCCCAGGATCAGCGACTGGCGGTGACACCCGATCGGGCGACGGATGCCCTCCGGTACCCGTCGCCCGGTTTGCGGTCGCTCCTGCCGGGAAGTCGGAGAAGGTGCGAGCGCTGATGAACAGGATCGAACAGAACTCATCCCTGGACCGGGTCGGTGACCGGCTCCAACGAGCCGTCCAGGCCACCCTGCGTCCGCAGCGGGTCCGCGACCTGCTGCACGGGGTGTGGCTGGGCCACCCGCTGCACCCGGCGATGGTGCAGGTGCCGGTCGGCGCCTGGATCAGCGCCGCGGTGGTCGACCTGCTGCCCGGCCAGCGGCGCGCGGCGACCACGCTGGTCGCCCTGGGCACCGTCAGCGCGGTGCCGGCGGCCGTGGCCGGCCTCAACGACTGGGCCGCCCTCTCCCGCGACCAGCGCCGGATCGGACTGGTGCACGCCGCCGCCAACTCCGTCGGGCTGGCGCTCTACGCCGGTTCGCTGGCCGCCCGGCTCAACGGCCGGCACGGCAGCGGGCGGGCGCTGGCGTACCTGGGGCTGAGCGCCGCCAGCCTGGGGGCGTACGTCGGCGGGCACCTGGCGTACAAGCAGGGCGCGCAGGTCAGCCAGAGCGTCTCCGAGCTGCACCGGATGAGCGACGAGTGGCAGGCCGTGGCCGACCTGGCCAGCCTGCCGCAGCGTGAACTGGTCACCCGCGAGGTGGACGACGTGTCGGTGATCCTCTACCGGCACGGCGACGAGGTCACGGTGATGCTGGAGCGGTGCCCGCACCAGAGCGGACCGCTCGGCGAGGGCGAGGTGCAGGAGATCGACGGGCACGCCTGCGTGGTCTGCCCCTGGCACGGCAGCGCCTTCCGGCTCAACGGGGGCGAGGTCGTGCAGGGTCCGGCGGCCACCGACCAGCAGCTCCTGCCGACCCGGGTGGTCGATGGCGTCCTCCAGACCCGCATCCCCTGACCGATCACGCGCCGCTCCCGGCCGGGTGATGGCACGTCTTGGGGCTTCCCGGCCGGGTGTTGGCGTGTCTTGCGGCATGCCGTGCTCCCGCCCCGAGGGCGCGGGGCAGGTCAGTCGCGGCGGTGCCGCCCGGAGATCAGTGCCCGGGCGGCCCGGACCGGGCGGCGACGCAGCCCGAGCACCGCGCCGATCTGTGCCCCGACGATGCTGGCGACGGCGAGCACCGCGCTGACGGCCAGCGGACGGTTCATCCCGTCGTCGTCGCTGGCCCGGGCCGCTCCGGCGGCCATCGCCGGTGGCGCCCCCGCCGGCTGCGCGGCCGGGGGCAGCGGCTGCTGGTTCGGCGCCGGCCGACCGGTGTTCCCGCCCTGGCTCGGGCCGGCCGCCCCACCGGGATTCGCAGGTCCGCCGGGGCCGGAGGTGTCCGGGCCGGCGTGGCCCTCGGGCGCGGGCGATCCGGGCGGGGTGGCCGCGGGTGGGTGCGGTGACGGGCGCCGGGGCGTCGAGCCGGCCTCCACCAGCCGGCCGGTGGCGTGCCGGCGGGCACCCGTGTCGTCCGCCCGCGCCGGGAGCTTGATCAGCTGCCCGGGCTGGATCCGGTCGGCGTCGGGCAGCCGGTTCAGCGCGGCCACCTCCCGGTAGCGCCCGAAGTCGTCCAGGTACCGTTCGGCCACCTCGCCCAGGTAGTCGCCCTCGGCGACCCGGTACACCGGGGTGCCGGCCGCCGGTTGCGCGCTCTGCGTCGACAGGGCAGCCGTCAGGTGCGTACCCGTCGAAGGGCCGGCGTGGGCGGTGACCGGCAGCGTCGCCACGGTCGGGTGCGGCGCGGACGCCACCGTGGCCGCGCTCGCGGCCGGGGCCGCCGCGAGGATCAACGCCACCGAACCGACCAGGGCGGCCGCCGCCCGCTGCTGGCGGCGCATCCCGGGCAGCCGGGGCGCCGGGCGGCGCAGGGTCTGCGCACCCAGTTCCACGAGTACGGAGAAGGCGAACGTGGCCCAGCCGAACCAGCCGAGCACCGCCAGCGCCCGCAGGAAGAGCTGGCCGTCGTCGCGGCTGGTCAGCGTGGTGCCGACCTCGGCGAGGGTGGGCAGGTGGTCGGGGAGCGGGTTGCCGGCGAAGGCCAGCAGCGCCACCGGCGCACCGGCGAGCACCGCGCAGAGCACGACCAGCGCGCCGAACCCGGTGAGGATCTGCCCGGCCCGCCGTACGGCGGAGCCACGGGATGCGGCCATGGCTGCCTTCCTTCCCTACGGTTCCTCGGTGATCGCCCGGGCGGTGGCCTCGCCCGAGACGGTGACGGTGTTGCCGAAGCCGAAGAGGCCGAGCAGGTAGCGGTCGTAGGTGACGGTCACCCGGACGCGGATCCGCTTCTCGCCGTCCACGACGGGGAACGTGACGGTGTGGCCGGCGACGTCGGCCGCGGCCAGGTAGCCGGCCACGGCGGCCCGGGCGGCGTCCTCGTCGATCTCCTTCGGCCCGCCCTCGATGGCCCGGGCGCGGTCGATGGCCTGCCCGCCGGAGCGGGCCGCCTCGGCGGCCAGGTTGTCGGCGCGCTGCATGGACCGCAGCTGGCCGGCGCCGTCGAACGCCAACCCGATCACCACCAGCACGCCGGTCATCGCCGCGGCCAGGAACAGGCTGACCCGGCCGGCGTCGCGGCGGCCCGGCCCGGTCATCCCCGGCTCCGGTAGCGGTCCAGCGGCGAGGTGAACCGCGCCGACACGGTGGTGCCGTCCGGCATGCCGGGGGCGGTCGACAGCTGGATGTCGGCGTACGAGACCACGCAGGTGACCCGGACCGAGACGGTGGCGACCTGCCCCGGTCCGCTGGCGAACGCCGCGTCGAAGCTGGTGGACACGCCGCCCACCGAGCCGCTGAAGCTGAGCTGCGGGGCGCCCTCGCAGTTGAGCCGCTGCCAGTCCAGTGACTCGGTCACCGCGTTCCCGGCGGCCTCCCGGGCGGCGCCGGCGGTACGCGAGATCGAGGCGGCCCGGGCCGCGTCGTGCGCCGCCGACCCGATCGCCTCCTGCGCGATCGCCGTCCGCCCCGCCACCCCGGCGAGCACCAGCAGCGCGATGAACGCCGGGGCGAGCACCGCCACCTCGACGGAGACCGAGCCCCGCTCGGCGCGCCCGGTCACGGCGCCGTCCACCGTTCGACCGTCCCGTGCGCCCGCTGCTCCACCGGGAAGCTCACGCCGGGGACGACGGAGAGGGACCTGCCGGTCACCGTGCAGGTCACGCCGCCCCCGTCGACCACGCAGGTCGGCCCCGGATCGTTCCAGCCCACCAGCCAGTCCCCGGCCGCGTTCAGGAAGGCGACCGCGCGGGCCTCGCCGGCCCCGGCCGGTGCGGCCTGGACCCGTTGCGCGGTGACCGCGCTCTGCGCCGCGTTCAGCGCGGTGGCCCGGGCGACGAACCAGGCGGCGACCTGGATCGAACCGAAGAGCAGCACGAACACCACCGGCATCACCACCGCCAACTCGACCGGGTTCGCCCCCCGGTCCCGCTGCCACCGGGGCACGGGCGCGCCGGTACGCCGGACGGCGGTGGCCGCCCGGCGGGGGCCGGCGGTGGCTGGACGGCGCATCGATCGTCCCTACGGGGCCGGGTCCGGAATGGCGTCCATCCAGCCCTGGGCCTTGGTCGCGACGATGCCGGTGACGATGACCGCCGCGGCCACCAGACCGAAGATGATCACGGCGGTGGGCACCGGGCTGTCGCCGCGTTCACCGTCGCGGCGCAACTCGGCCAGCCGCGTGCTCAACGCGGCGTGCAGGTAGGCGAAGAGGTGCATGGCGTGCTCCTTCTGTCGGGGTGTGTTCACAGGCGGGCCACGAACGGGTAGACGGCGAAGCCCAACAGGACGAAGACCAGCAGCGCGCCCGGGATGTCGAGCCGGCTGGTGACCCCCTCGGCGCGGGCCAGGTTGTCGGTGCGGATCTGATCCCGCAGCGCGTCGGCGCGGCTGCGCAACGTCTCGTGCACCTGGGCGCCCTCGCTGCCCGACGAGCGCATGATCGCGCCCACGTCGCCCAGCTCCGGGATGCCGATCCGGTCGGCCAGGTCCCGCAGCTCGTCCCAGGGGGAGTGCATCTGCATCTGGGCGATCCGCAGGGACTCCCGGATCCGGTCGAAGACCCAGCCGTCGCAGACGGTCGCCGCCCGCTCCAACGCCTGCACCGGCCCGTGCGCGGCGGACAGTTGCAGGGCCACCAGGTCCAGGTAGGTGCAGACCGCCTGGCGGAACTCGTCCCGGGCGGCGTCCGCGCGGGTCAGCACCGCCCGGTGGGCGAGCACGGCGGCGAGCACCGCCATCGCCAGGCTGCCCAGCACCGGCACGGCGACCGGAACACCGACGCCCATCAGGAACAGCCCGGCCGCGATCAGGGTCGGCGAGACCAGGCCGATCAGCGCGGAGAGCAGCAGCGAGAAGGTGTACTGCTCGGGGGTGCGGTCGATCAGGGCGAGTTGCCGGTGCGGCGGGCGCAGCCAGCGGGACAGCCCGCCCAGCCACTCCAGCCGGCGGCCGGCCGGGCCGGCGGGTGCGACACCCGGCGGCTGGTGCAGCCGGCGCAGCGCCGGACCGAGCGCCGGGGCGGCCGGGACCGCCTCCCGGACCAGCAGGAACAGGCCCAACCCGACCACCGCCCCGCCGACCACGGCGAGGGTGAGCTGCCAGTTGAGGATCATGTGCCCCGGCCTTCGGTCGGGGCGGCGGGACGCGCCGGCACGCCGTTCACGCGACGACCTCCTGCGGGTCGGGGGCCGGCAGGAAGCGGGCCGGTCGGGGCGGCTGACTCATCGACCGCACCCAGACCAGCAGGCTGATGAAGGCGACGCCGAGGAGCGTCATCACGAACTGCCCGACCGGCGTCCCGTACGGGCGGATGTACTCGGTGTTCACCAGCCCGTACGCCAGGGTGGCGAGGGTCATTCCGGTCAGGAACCGGACCGCGAACCGCGGCTGGGTGCGCTTGGCCTCGATCTCCCGCCTCGTGGTCACCTCGGCCGCGGCGGCGGAGGCGATCGACCCGAGCACGTCGCCGAGCCGCTCGCCCCGGTCGGTCAGGTGCAGGATCAGTGCGGCGACCACCTGGTCGCAGACCGGGTCCCCGATGTCGTCGGCGAACGCCAGCAGGGCGGAGCGGGCCAGCCAGCCGGCCTGGAGCCGGGCGGCGAGCAGGCGTACCTCCTCCTGGATCTCCTCCGGCACCGTGTTGATGGTGCCGACGATCGACTGCTGGAGGCCCTGCCCGGTGGCGGAGACGTCCTTGAGCCGGCGGGTCCACTCGCCGACCGCCTCGATCCGTTCGATGGCCCGCTGTTCGGCCTTGCCCACGCCGAGCAGCCACGGCGTGCCGGGCACCGCCACCGCCACCAGCAGGCCGACCACGGGCAGGCCGGTGACCAGGAAGGCGAGCGCGCCGGCCAGCAGCGCCCCGCCGAGCAGCAGCCGGCGGGACCGCTGCTCGTGCGGGCTGCCGCCGGTGAGCCCGAGGCGGTCCAGCGGGCTGCGGGCCCCGGGCCGGGGCCCGGCGGGCCGGCTGGTGCCGACCAGCGCCACCACCGCCAACACCAGCCCGGCCACGCAGGCCGCCCCGGAGACCATGGCGATCAGCTCGATGTCGCTGGTCATCGCGGGTTCCCCCGACCGGCGAGCCGGGTGTGCCGGGGCCGCCGCCAGGCACCCTGCCCGGCCTCGATGAACCGGGTCAGCAGCCGCGCGTCGTAGCCGACCCGCAGCAGCTGGTCGCGGACCCGTTCCGGCAGGTGCCGGGGTACGGCCCGACCGTCCGGCCCGGGACCGAAGACCGTGGTGGTGGTGATCCGGTTGCCCTCGCCGACCCCGATCACCTCCTCCACGTGGGAGACGAACCGGTGCTTGCGCCCGCCGATCGCGGTCTCGTCCTCCACCGTCACGTAGACGATCAGGTCGAGGGCGTTGCCGGCCATCCGGCGGGCCTGCTCGACCGTCATCTCCCGGCCGTGGGCCAGCGCCAGCTCGATGATCCGCTCGCTCACCCCGGCGGGCGTACGGGCGTGGATGGTGCACATCGACCCGCGGCTGGTGGTCATCGCCTGGAGCATCGGGACGATCTCCCGGGACCGGACCTCACCGACGATGATCCGCAGCACGCCCATCCGCAGCGACACCGGGATGAGGTCGGCGATGCTCACCTCCCCGGCGGGCCGGCCGTCGGCCCCGCGCTCGCCGTGCCCCTCCCGGGCCTCGAAGCTCATCACCGCCCGGTGCTTGATCCCGCGTCGGGTGGGCAGCAGCTCCCGGCTCTCCTCCAGCAGCACGTACGGCTCGTCGGCCGGGATCTCGTCCATCAGCGCCCGGATGACGGTGGTCTTTCCCGCCCCGGCCAGCCCGGCGACCATGATGTTCAGCCCGGCCCGCATCGCGGCGCGGAGGAAGTCCCGCAGCAGCGGGTCGATCATCTCGTCCAGGTCGGCCCGGGTGCCGCAGATGTCGTCCAGGCTCACGTCGAGGGTGTTGTGCTTGCGGATCACCGCGTACGGGCGGTGGGTGACCAGGAAGACCGCGGCGAGTCGGCTGCCGTCGGGCAGTTGCAGGTCCAGCGTCGGCTTGGAGGTGGAGAGCGAGCGTTCGGTGGCACCGGCCCGGCGGGCCGCCGCCTGGAGGATCTCCACCAGCTCGTCGTCGCTGTCGGCGATCGGCTCGGCCCAGTCGACGCCGCCGCCGTGCCGGGTGATGCGTACCTGGTCGCAGCCGAGGATGTGCACCTCCTCGATGCTCTCGTCGACCAGCAGCGTCTGGAGCCGGCCCAGGCCGACCAGTTCGGCGGTCACCTGGTCGAGCAGCAGCCGCTCCTCGCCGGCTGCCATCGGGGTGCCCGCCCGGCGCACCGAGTCCGCGTACGCCGAGACCACGGCGACCGCGAGCCGGGCCCGCTCGATGTCCTCCTCGTCCGGGTTGAACTCGCGGCCCCGCTGCCAGAGGGTGAGCCGTTCGGTCAGCTCCCGGCGCAGCTCGCGGACCACCGCGAAGTCCACCCGGGGGCGGGGCGCCTCGGGCGGGGCGGGCGGCAGCACCGCCACCGGCTGCCCGGGCATCGGCGCGGTGGCGTGCGGGTAGCGGCCGTTGACCGGCGGCACGATGGACGTGGCGCCCGGCTGCTCGCCGCGCGGGTCGTGGAAGACCGGCTCAAACCGCATCCGGCACCCCCTGGGCGACCGGCCAGCCCAGCCGCGCCCGGCGGCGTTCGAGCATCGCCCGGACCGGCACCTCCAGGGCGGCGGCCGCGCGGATCAGCGGCCGGCCGGCGCGTACGGTGCCGCCGAGGCTGAGCACCTGGGCGGTACGCGTGTCCTCCGGCAGCCGGGCGATCACCGGCACGCCGAGGGCCTTGCTGACCTCGCCGTTGCCGTGGCCGGGCCCGACCAGCAGCAGCCGCAGCGTGCCCGGCGGCACCCGGTGCTCGGCGAAGTCCCGCTCGATCGCCCGGATCATCGCCCGGGTGCCGGAGAGATCGGGCAGGTGGGCCCGGGTCACCAGCAGGACCACGGCGGCGGCGCGCAGCAGCGGCCACGGCGGGCCGGGCACCTGCAACCGCCCACAGTCGACCAGCACGTCGTACGGCGGGTGGCCCTTCTCCAGCTCGGCGAAGAAGTCGGTGAACCGCTGCCAGAGCGGGGTGACGCTGCCGGCCTGGACGGGGTCGACCACGCCGGGCAGCAGCAGCCGCTCCCGCTTCGGCGCGTCCAGGTCGACCAGCTGCGACCAGAACGCCTGCTCCAGGTTGCCGTCGCGCAGCTCGCCCACGGCCAGCTCGCCGATGCCCCGGGGCCCGTCGAGCGCTCCGCCCAGGTAGCCGGCGAGGATCGACCCGCCGGCCGGGTCGGCCTCGGCGAGCACCAGCCGGCGGTGCCAGCTCAGCGCGCAGGCCAGTGCCGAGGTGGTGACGCCCGGCGAGCCCTTGGCCGACACCAGCGCGATGATCGCCATGCTCAGGCCGCCTCGGTGAGCACGAGCGCGACCCGGTCCTGGGCGGCCAGCACCACCACGGCCGGTACGTCCCGCGTGGCCAGCGCCAGGTAGACCACGACGTCCCCGCTCTTCGGCGTGTACGTGTCGATGACGGTGGCCGTGAAGCGGGTGGTGGTGGCCGGTTTGTCGCTGCCGTCGTCGTTGCGGGCCGGGGTGCCGACCAGCTGCACCTTGTCGCCGGGATGCAGCTTGCGGGCGGGCACCCGGGCCGGGTCGAGCCCGAGCGACACCTGCTGCTGCCCGGGGCCGAGCAGCGGACCGTCGGTCAGCTGGCGCATGGTGAGCAGCGTCCCGGGGACCAGCGACACGGCGGCCCGCTTGCCGACCACGTCGGCGATCCGCTGCGCCGGCACGGGCGAGAGGCCCTGCCCGCCGGCGACCTGCACCGAGACCAGGTCGTCGGCGCCGAGGACCCGACCGACCTCGACCGGCCGGGCCACCGCGAGATAGCTGCCGGTGGCCCGGACGGAGGTGACGGCGAACGCCGCGCCCAGCCCGCCCAGGGCGATCAGCAGCACGGCCAGCCCGAGCAGCCCGGGCCGGGTACGCCGCTGGCGGACCACCTTCGGCGGGGCGACCGGCGCGTCGACCGGCCCGGGGTTGTTCTGGGTCACCAGGCTCATCGGGTCTTCTCCGTCCGCTCCGGGGCGCCGGTCATCCGGTCACCACCTGGAGTTCGTCGATCTCGATCGGCACCACGTTGCTGGTGCGGGTGAGCGGGAAGCTGTCGCTCTGCCCGCCGCCTTCCCAACTGACCGTCCAGTGGGTGGTGGCGCGGATCCGGTACGTCCTGGCCTGCGCGTAACCCTGGTCGTAGCCGCAGTCGGGCGAGGTCAGGCCGGCCCGCGGGCCGTCCACCACGTAGGGCGTGCCGGGGCCGGTGCAGGTGACGGTGTCCCCGTTGTCCATGTCCCAGACGATCCGGTCGACGGTGGCGCTGAGCGCGACGGTCAGGCCCCGGTCGGACGCGGAGGCGTGCAGCGGGCCGAAGTAGTTGGGGCCGGGACTGGCCCACATCCAGACCGGGAGGCCGACCAGGCCGGGGCCCTTGCCGCGCCGGGGGGCCACCTTCAGCCGGGGTGGCAGCAGCTCGATCGAGGCCAGCGCCTGCCGGGCCAGCTCGGCGGGGTCGGGTGGCGCCTCGAAGCCGCCCGGGGCGGCGTCCAGCAGCACCGTCTCCTGGGCGCCCAGGTCACCGCCGTTGCAGGTCTTGACGTACCACTGTTTGCCCTCGACCACGCTGGGCTGGGGCTCGGCCAGCTTGTAGTAGCAGCCGTCTGCGTTGTTGAACCAGCCGAGCAGGTCGTCGTGGCAGGGCAGCGCCCGGCCGTTCCACTGGCACTTCGCGGCGGGACCGTCGGTGGAGCCACCCCCGCCGGTGCTGCCGCCGGTGTCCCCACCGGTGCCGCCGCCGCCCGGCCCGCCGGGCAGTCCGGGATCGTCGTCCCAGATGCTGCAGTCGTTCTGGCCGGCGGGGCACTCGACGTCCGGGCCGCCGCGCAGCGCCGCCCCGGCCGGGCCGACCGCGCCGAGCACCAGCAGCAGGGCGAGCGCCGCCCCGGCCAGTCCACGCCGGGCCGCGGTCAACACGGCTGGTCCTGGTGGCTGGCGCTGGTGCTGATCAGCCAGCGGCCGTCGGGGTACCGGGTGGCGGTGGCGGTGGCCAGCCAGCGCCCACCCCGGGCACCGGGGACGGGGCGGTGGTCCTTGGCGTAGACCAGCCGCCAGCCGGTCGCGTCCAGGCAGTCCTGGATCTCGACCGTGGGTGGCGTCGACGCCAGGTCGACCGAGGTCACGGTGGGATCGGAGACCAGTTTTCCGGTACGCATCGCGCCGTGCTCCTTCGCCTCACGAATTGCCAGGCGGACTCGGGTGAGCAGGGGGTCGGCCGCATATCGGGCCAGTTCCGGATGGCGGGGATCGCCGCGCCGGCTCGCCGTTCCGGATGCCGCCAGATATCCGGAATACGCGGCCAGCGCCGCCTTTCCGGCCGCCTCCTCGGCGGCGGCGTCGGGGCGGGCCTCGGCGGCGGCCGGCGCGCCGGGAACCGGTTCCCCGCTGGGCTGCGCGGCGCCACCGCAGCCGGTGGGAATTCCGGCGGCGACGGTGACGACAAGGCATGTTGCCCAGCGGCGGGAATGCCGTACTCGCAACGCCGCGTCCTCCTCGCTGGCGGCCCGGCCACCGGTGCGGTCAGCGGCTTCCGGGCATGCGGAAGCGCGCCCGGAAGATGCCGGCCGGGCCGGAAAGGAACGCGTCCGCATTTACATCTGTGGAAGTTGTGCGTTATCGGTGAGTCGATGTCTCCTGTGGTCTCCGACGCCTGCTGTCGGGGGTTGCGTCGTACCCAAGGGGCGAGCATAGGCTGACGTCCGCCGATGCAACAGAGGCAATTCATTCGAACACGCAGAGTGATGTGAGGTGGTGGTGGTCGATGTCCAGGCTGTCCGGGGCATCCCTGCCGTTTCTCGCGCCATCCGGAACACTGCGGCGATCGTGAGGTTACTTTCCGTGTCCGCCTCGTTGGCTCCAGAGCCGCCCGTCGCCACCGCTCACCGGGGATCGGCCCTGCTCGCGGTGCTGGCCGTCGCGCCCGCCTGCCGCTACGCGGTCGCCCGGTACGCCGTACCCCAGGGCACCGCCGACCGGGCGGCGTGCGACGGCTGCGCCACCCCCATCCGGCTGGACCGGCCGTGGCCGGCGCTCGGCCCGACGGCCCGCTGCCCCGGCTGCCGCCGCCGGATCGGCGCACCACCCTGGACCGTCGAGACGGCCCTGCTGGCGGTGCTGCTGGTGGTCGCCCTCGCCGACCGCCCACCGGCCGAGGGGGGTGCGCTGGCCTGGTGGCTCGCCTGGGCGGTGCCCCTGGTCGGAGTCGACACCGCAGTGCACCGGCTGCCCGACCGGCTCACCTGGCCGGCCGCCGCGGGCACGCTGGCGCTGCTCGGGGTGGCGGCGTGGACCGGCCCCGGGAGCGGGGCATGGCTGCGCGCCGTCGCGGCGGCGGTCCTGCTCGCGCTCCTCTTCGCCGGCACCACCCTGCTGCTGGGGCGGCGCGGGTTCGGGCTCGGCGACGCCAAGCTGGCGCTGGGCGGCGGCGCGCTGCTCGGCTGGTACGGCTGGCCGCTGCTGCTGGTCGGGCCGGCGCTGGCCTGCGTGTTCTCCGCGGTGACCGGGCTGGTCCTACTGGCGGCCCGGCGGGTCCGCTGGTCCAGTCACCTGCCGTTCGGCCCGTTCCTGGTCCTCGGCACGCTGGCCGCGCTGGCCCTGACCTGGTGACCCCGCCCGGGTGGGTCAGGCCGTCGCCGTTGGGCCCGCCATCCGCTCCAGCACCGCCTCCAGATCCCCGAAGGCGTACGCCCAGTTGTGGCACTTGAAGCTGCGCAGGTCCTCCACCGGCGTGCGGCAGTCCACGCAGTACACCCCGGCGATGGCGTCCGGCACCTCGGTGTTGACGTACTTGCGGTCACCGAGGATCACGCGGGCGATCATCGCCGGGTCGTGCACCCCGGACAGGGCCGACGACACGATGTCGAGCCAGTTCACCCGCCGGCCGCACTTCGGGCAGTCCGGGGTGTCCCCGCTGACCCACAGCGGGGCGCCGATGCTGTGCGGGGGCATGTTCAGCAGCTTCTCGATCCGGCGTACGTCGTGCTCACAGGTGACCCAGCGGTGCGCGCCGGGCAGCGCGGCCGGTGAGTCGTACACGGCCTTGAACAGGACCGCGTCCACCTCCACGGTCTCCCGTTGACGGGTCATCGGCGTCCCTCCTCGACGATCGGTGCCCCCCACCGTGGGCCCGGCCGGCGACCGGTGCAGCCGGATCAACGACAGCGGACACCCGCACGGAACGGGACCGGTTCGTGACAGACGGGTCAGCGCGGCGACACGAGCGGTGCTAGACATTCAGGCGCCAGCAGTGCGGTGCCGGAGGGGAGTCGACGTGTCCAGTGAGCCGACGAGCGGGCCGGCGGATGCCGAGGTCCGGCCGAACGTGGCCCGGATGTACGACTACTACCTCGGTGGCTGCCACAACTTTGCCGCCGACCGGGCCGCCGCCGAGAAGGTCCTGGAGATCTTCCCGGACACCGGGGTGGCCGCCCAGACCAACCGGGCGTTCCTCCGCCGTGCCGTCCGGTACGCGGCGCAGCGGGGCGTCCGGCAGTTCCTCGACATCGGCGCCGGCCTGCCCACCCAGGGCAACGTGCACGAGGTGGTCCGCGCGGTGGCCCCCGACTCCCGCGTGGTCTACGTCGACTCCGACGAGGTGGCCGTCGCGTACGCCCGCCGGCTGCTGCCCGAGGACGGCCGTACGGTGGCCGTCCGGGGCGACCTGCGCCGGCCCGCGGAGATCCTGGCCGACCCGCAGGTACGCGGCCTGATCGACCTCGCCGAGCCGGTGGCGGTGCTGGTGGTCGCGGTGCTGCACTTCGTTCCCGACGCCGACGACCCGTACGCGGCGGTGGCCGGGCTGCGCGCCGCGACGGTGCCCGGCAGCCTGCTGGTGCTGTCGCACCTGACCATGGACGGCGCCCCGGCGACGGCGGCCCAACAGGGCCAGGCGGTCTACCGGCGCAGCAGCGCCCCCCTGGTGCCCCGCTCGTACGCCGAGGTCGAGCGCTTCTTCGACGGCTACGACCTGGTCGAGCCGGGGCTGGTCCGGTTGGCGCAGTGGCGGCCGGACGGGGAACCGCAGGCCGGGGTGTCGCACGGCTACGGTGCGGTCGGCGTGCGCCGCTGAGGCGGTGGCGCGGCGGTTCCGAGAAATTCCTCGACCGCGCATGTCGATCCGCGGGCACGGCGTGCGTCGTGATGTC
This sequence comes from Micromonospora siamensis, assembly GCF_900090305.1. Classification (NCBI taxonomy): domain Bacteria; kingdom Bacillati; phylum Actinomycetota; class Actinomycetes; order Micromonosporales; family Micromonosporaceae; genus Micromonospora; species Micromonospora siamensis. The sequence continues at coordinate 896,926 of NZ_LT607751.1, forward strand.
GTACCGACAATGACCGGGACGACGGGAGACCGACCGTGAAGTACATGCTGTTGATCCAGAGCGCCGGCAACCCGGAGGAACTCGACGCCGCCACCGTGGCCGACGGGAGCACCTTCGAAGACTGGGTGAGCTTCGACAAGACGATCCGGGACTCCGGCGTCTACGTCTCCGGTGAGTCGCTGGCCGACCTGACCACCGCCACCACCGTCCGGGTCAGCCCGTCGGGGGAGCGGCTGATCACCGACGGCCCGTTCGCCGAGACCCGCGAGGTGCTCGGCGGCTACTACGTCATCGACGTACCCGACCTGGACGTCGCGCTGGACTGGGCGGCCCGCTGCCCGGGCTCGCGTGGCGGTGGCTCGGTCGTGGTGCGCCCGGTCGCGAACTTCGACGTGTGAGCGGCGAGGACGCCTCCACCGGCGTGGGCCCGACGTCGTCGGTCGCCTCGTCGGTGGAGGCCGTCTTCCGGGAGGAACGCGGCCTGCTGCTCGCCGCTCTGGTCCGCCGCTTCGGCGACCTCGACCTGGCCGAGGAGGTCACCTCGGAGGCGGTCGAGGCGGCGCTTCGGCACTGGCCGGTCGACGGCGTACCGGCCCGACCCGGGGCCTGGCTGCTGACCACCGCGCGGCGCCGGGCGGTGGACCGGCTGCGCCGGGACCGCAGCGCGGCGTTCCGCCTCGCCCTGCTCCAGGCCGAGGCGGAACGCGCGCCCGCCGTGCCGCCGCCGGACACCGCCGGTGACCTGCCCGACGAACGGCTGCAACTCTTCTTCACCTGCGCCCACCCGGCGCTGTCGGCCGAGGACCGTACCGCCCTGACGCTGCGCTGCCTGGCCGGCCTGGGCACGCCGGAGGTGGCCCGCGCGTTCCTCGTGCCACCGGCCACCATGGCGCAGCGGATCGTCCGCGCCAAGAAGAAGATCCGCGAGGCACGGATCCCCTTCCGGGTGCCCGACCCGGACGAGCTGCCTGATCGGTTGCCCGGCGTCCTCCAGGTCGTCTACTCCGTCTTCACCGAGGGCTACGCGGCCAGCGCCGGCCCCGACCTGCAACGTGCCGACCTCGCGGAGGAGGCGATCCGGCTGGCCCGGCTGCTGCGCCGGCTGCTCCCCGCGCAACGCGAGGTGGCCGGCCTGCTGGCGCTGCTGCTGCTGATCCACGCCCGGCGCGAGGCCCGCACCGGCCCGAACGGCGAGCTGGTCCTCCTCGACGACCAGGACCGCGGCCGGTGGGACCGCGCCATGATCGAGGAGGGCCGGGCCCTGGTGCGGGTCGCGCTGACCGGCGGTCCACCCGGGGTGTACGGGGTGCAGGCCGCGATCGCCGCCCTGCACGACGAGGCCGCCGACGTCGCCACCACCGACTGGCCGCAGGTGGTGGCCCTCTACGACGTGCTGTACGCGCTGACCCCGTCGCCGGTGGTGGCCCTGAACCGGGCGGTTGCGGTGGCCATGCGGGACGGCCCGGAAGCCGGGCTGCTCCTCCTCGACGAACTGGCCGGCGAGCCGCGGCTGCGCGGGCACCACCCGTACCACGTGGCCCGGGCGGAGCTGCTGCGTCGGGTGGGCCGGCTGCCGGAGGCCGCGCGGGCGTACCGGCGGGCGCTGGAGCTCGCCGGCACCGAGCCGGAGCGGGCCCACCTGCGTCGGGCGTTGGCGGCGTTGCCGTCCGACGTCGGCTGACTACCTCAGAGCGGTTCTTCGCGCTCACGCAGCAGGTTGTGGACCCGGTCGGGTACCCGCAGCCGGTCGTCGGCGCAGAGCCGACACAACTGCTCCGGACGCCGGTCGGGGTCCACGGTGAGCCGGGCCAGCTCGTCGAAGAGCGCCGCCCGTTCGTCGTCGACCGGCTCGTGTGGCCGGGGCATCGCACCCCATGCGTCCCAGGGCAGCAGCTCGGTCCCACCGAGGGCGGCGGCGTCCCGCATCAGATTGCCGGCGATCCACCACCAGCCGCCCTCACCCGCGGCGGCCAACCCGTACGCGTCCGGGTCGGCGCCGCCCGCGCGGCAGCGCAGCCACGCCTCACCGGCCACCACGAACCGGTCGCGCGGCACGTCGGTCACGTCGAAGTCGATCCCGAACAGGTCCCGCTGCCGCTCGTCGAGCTGGCCGTCGACCAGCGTCCACCGCTGTCGCCCGGCGTCCCAGCACTCGGCCACCCAGTGGTCCTCGTACCGTCCCTCGGCGAGGTAGTCGGCGAAGCCGCATCGCGCCCGAGCCGGCACGCCCCGGGCGCGCAGCACGCTGACCAGGAACAGGGTGAAGTGCCGGCAGACACCCGCCACCCGTCGCTGCGGCTCGCGTGGGACGTCCAGCGGTCGGTCGGAGCGTTCGACGATCCGGGCCAGCAGTTCGGCGACCGATCGCAGGTGGACGGTCTGCCGGTTGGTGTCCGACAGGTTCACCCCGTACCGCTGGGTGTGATGCTCGTGGATGAGTAGTCCGTGCCCGGCGCGCGCGATCCCCGCGAGGTCCGCGGGTAGCGCGTCGAGCAGCGGGGCGTACGCCCCGGCATCGGTGAAGCGGCCCGGCCGGTCGAAGTCCTCCATCGGTGCCTCCCTGGTTCGGTGGCCCGCTACGGGACGACGGGCCGCTGGGCGGGGTCGTTCAGGACGCCGTCGTCCGGTGCCTGGTGACAGCGGCGTCGGCGAGCTGGACGAGAAGTTCGTCGCCGCCGGGCTTGTTGCCCTCCTCCTGGATGGCCACCAGATCGGTGCCGACCCGGACGGGCAGGCAGTCCCACCGCATCGTGTCGGGGCCGGTCCCCGAGCTCTGGCGCCCGTGCACGCTCTCGTCGCCGAGCCGCGGTCCCGGGGCGATCGCGTAACGGGAGACGAAGCCACCGGCTCCGTCGGACACGAGGACGCTGGGGCAGCGGGCGACGAGGGTGCGCAGGTCGGCCACGGCGGTGGCCGAGCCCGTCGGAAGTGCCACGTCCGTCGCGGGGGTGGCCGAGGAACCGCAGGCGGCCACCACGACGACGGCCGCCACCGCGATCGAACGGCGTTGCACCAGATTGAGCATCGGCCGACTCCACGTCTCGGGCGTGAGGCGTCAGGCTAGCCAATATGCGGCCTCCGAGGTGTCCCTCGGTTGTGCGATCGGGGCGTCCCGACGGCCTGCTCATCGAACGAAACTTCCGAAAGTTTCGGAGACGCCGACGCTCCGCGTACTGCGGGCAATGGCCGGCCGAAGCCGGCCATATCGACATTGACCGATCACTGGCTCATCGGTATCGTCCGATGTCAGTTACCGGAACATCACCGAAAAGTTTCGGAGCCGTGGCCCGCAAGAGCGGGGCTTCGGGCCGCCCCTCAACGAGCGCAGAGGAGTGTCATGACACGTCTGACGAGACATGGCGGCCACCGGCTGGCGGTGGCCGCCGCCAGCGCCCTCGCCGTGGTCGCCGCGGCGCTGGTGGTGCCCAGCCTGGCGCAGGCGGCCAGCACGCTGGGCGCCGCCGCGGCGCAGTCCGGCCGGTACTTCGGCACCGCCATCGCCGGCGGGCGGCTGGGCGACTCGGCGTACACCACCATCGCCGCGCGCGAGTTCAACATGGTCACGGCCGAGAACGAGATGAAGCCGGACGCGACCGAGCCGCAGCAGAACGTCTTCAACTTCTCAGCCGGCGACCAGATCTACAACTGGGCCAACAGCCGCGGCATCAAGGTCCGCGGGCACACCCTCGCCTGGCACTCCCAGCAGCCGGGCTGGATGCAGAACATGTCCGGCAGCACGCTGCGCAACGCCATGATCAATCACATCAACGGCGTGATGGGCCACTACAAGGGCAAGCTCGCCGCGTGGGACGTGGTCAACGAGGCGTTCAACGAGGACGGCAGCCGCCGCCAGTCCAACCTCCAGGCCACCGGGAACGACTGGATCGAGGTGGCGTTCCGGACCGCCCGGGCCGCCGACCCCTCGGTCAAGCTCTGCTACAACGACTACAACATCGAGAACTGGAGCTACGGCAAGACGCAGGGCGTCTACCGCATGATCCAGGACTTCAAGTCCCGCGGTGTGCCCATCGACTGCGTCGGCCTCCAGACCCACTTCACCGGCGGCAGCTCGCTGCCCGGCAACTTCCAGACCACGCTGTCGAGCTTCGCCGCCCTCGGGGTCGACGTCGCGCTGACCGAGGTCGACGTCACCAACGCCTCCACCACCCAGTACGCCGGGCTCACCCAGGCCTGCGTGAACGTCCCGCGCTGCATCGGCATCACCGTCTGGGGCGTACGCGACAGCGACTCCTGGCGCTCCGGCGAGAGCCCGCTGCTCTTCGACGGCGGCGGCAACAAGAAGGCCGCGTACACCTCGGTCCTCAACGTCCTCAACGGCGCCGGTCCGGCACCCACCGGCACCGCGACGCCGACCGCGGGCCCGACCACGCCGCCGCCGAGCACCGGCGGCGCCAACAAGATCGTCGGTAGCCAGTCGGGTCGCTGCATCGACGTGCCCAACAGCTCGCGGACCAACGGCACCCGGGTCCAGCTGTACGACTGCCACGGCCAGACCAACCAGCAGTGGACCTGGACCGCCAGCAGGCAACTCACCGTGTACGGCAGCATGTGCCTCGACGCCGCCGGTTCCGGCAACAGCTCGGCGGTGCAGATCTACAGCTGCAACGGCCAGGCCAACCAGCAGTGGAACGTCAACGCCAACGGCACCATCACCGGCGTCCAGTCCGGCCGCTGCCTCGACGTCTGGGGCACCGGCAACGGACAGCAGGTCCAGATCTACGACTGCAACGGTCGGGCCAACCAGCAGTTCCGGCTCGTACCCGTCGGTTAGCGGCGGCGGCGAAGCGGAAACCGGCGGGCTCGGTGCGCAACCGGGGCCCGCCGGTTTGCCGACGGGAGCGGTCGGGCAGCAAGGGCCAGTGGCCGCCACCGATGAAACGTCCGCCGTCGTGTTCCGGTACTCGCCCCGCCGCTGGCTCGTCACCATGGGGGTGATCCTGCTCTGCGCGGTCCCCGTGGTCGTCGTCCTCAGCGCTCTGCAGGACAAGAGGTGGTGGGAGACCGTCCTGTTCTACGGTCCACTCGCCGTCGTGTCGGCGGTCATGACCCGCTGGTCCCGCAAGCGTCAGCTCCGACTGCCGCTGCGACTGACCGACACGGCGCTGGAGGTGGCCACCCCGGACGGCGGCACCCTGGCGATCGACTACTCCAACATCGCCCGGGTGCGGATGCACGGCTGGGTGGAACCGCGGCTGACCGTGGAACCGGTGGACCCCCAGCTGGTTCGGCCACCGCTCAAGGCGAACCACTGGTTCGGGCGCGGCCGGAACAAGCCGTACGACGTGATCGTCCCGCTGGACCGGGTGACCCCGGGTCGCGCCACCCTGCGCCGGGAGCTGGACCAGCGGATCTCTGTCGGAATGACGACGCCCCGACCTTCCTCGCCGCGATGAGGCGATCTTGCGCGCATATGGTGCTGTCGGCCACGTCTACAAGTTCCCGACCGACTACTGGCTGCCCGCCGGGTACGCGGCCTACGTGCACACCGGCAAGGGCACCAACGGCAACCGGCACTTCTACTGGGGCCGCTCCGCGTACGTCTGGAACAACACCGGCGACGCCGCGTACCTGCGCAACGCCTCGGGTGCGGCGATCGACTCCTGCTCGTGGGGGAGCAGCGGCAGCTACACGTACTGCTGAACCGGCTGACCATCGGCGCCGGCCTGCCCCCACGGGGTGGGCCGGCGCTCGGGTCGACGGGCGCGACAGAAATGGGCGCGCGAAGCTGATCTTCGATGGCCATACTGGTGCCCATGAAGCTCGCTGAGGCTCTGGCGCTGCGCGCGGACGCGGCCCGCCGCGCCGAACAACTCCGTGCCCGCATCACCGCCAGCGCCCGCTACCAGGAGGGCGAGGCGCCCGCCGAGGACGCGTCGGCCCTGCTCGTGGAGGCGGCCGAGGTGCTCGGTGAGCTGGAGTCGCTGATCCGGCGGATCAACCGCACCAACGCCGCCACCGAGGTGGCGGGGGCGGGCACCCTCACCGACGCGCTCGCCCGTCGGGACGTACTCCGGCTGCGGCACGGCGTGGTCACCGCCGCGGCCAATGCCGCCGCCGGTGAAGGTCAGCGCGGACACCGGCAGCTGCGCTCCGAGTTGAAGATGATCCCGGCGCTGCCGGTGGCCGAGCTGCGCCGGCAGGCCGACGACCTGGCCCGGCAGCTCCGGGAGGTCGACACGCTGATCCAGCGGTCCAACTGGGAGGTCGAGCTGCTGGACTGAGGGCTGCGGAGCAGGTAGCCGACGTGGAGGCGTGCACGACAGCGGGCCGGCTGTAATCCGGTCCAACCTCCTGGCGCGCCGAGGGCGGGCGTGGGGTTCGACTCCCCGATTCACAACGCATGCCCAGCACAGCACACAGGTGACGGCGCACGGGGCACGGCACACCACCAGGTGCAGATCCACGACGGTGAGGGCGGGACAGGGGACCTCCGCGACCCGCGTACGGTTCAGTAGCAACTCACTGCCGGCGATGTCGGATAGGCAGGCACGCCGGCTGGGCTAGGCGATCTGTCGGAGGTCGCTGCCGACCCGCTACCGCTGTACACGCCTCCCCGCCGAACCTCGGCTCGACGAAGGCCGCAGGAGTGATCGGGCCTCCGTGCCAAAGTCCCGGCGATCGGGTACGGGTAGAACCATGGTTTCTGCAAGTGGGCTGACTGCCGGCGGCACCTCGTGACGGCCGCGGGTACCTGGCCCCTCGTGCCCAGCGTGATCGCGTTGCTCGCCGCGCTGGTGGCGATTCTGTTCGCGGGTGGGGCGTTGGCCCGGACGGCAGACCAGCTGGCGGACCGGACCGGCATGGGGGAAGCGGTGGCCGGTGCGCTGCTGCTCGGCGCGGTGACCTCGCTGCCCGGCATCGCCACCACGATCATCGGTTCCGTGCGGCAGGACGCCGAGTTCGCCCTCGCCAACCCGATCGGTGGCATCGCGGTGCAGACGGTGTGGCTGGCGATCGCCGACCTGCTCTACCGCCGGTCCAACATCGAACACGCAGCGGCTTCCCTGGAGAATGTCCTGCAGGCGATCATCCTGGTGGCGTTGCTCTGCCTGCCCGTGGTGGCGTACGCGACGCCTGAACTCACCGTCCTCTGGGTGCACCCGGCGAGCCTGCTGATACCGGTGATCTATCTGTACGGTCTGGCACTGCTCCGCAGGCTCCGAAAGGAACCGATGTGGTTCGCGCGCCGCACCGCCGACACCCGTCAGGACGTGCCGGCCACGACCCCGTCTGAGGTGAGCCTCCGCCGGCTGTGGTTGCGGCTGGCCGCGCTGGCTGCCGTGGTGGCCGCCACCGGTTACCTGATCGGCCAGGGTGGGCTCGGCGTAGTCGCCGCCTCGGGCCTGCCCAGCGGTTTCGTGGGCTTCACGCTCACCACGGCGATCACCTCCCTACCGGAGTTGATCACCCTCATCGCGGCGATTCGCATCGGGGCGTTGACCCTCGGCATCGGCAACATCCTCGGTGGCAACGCCTTCGACGCCTTGATGATCTTCCTGGCCGACGCCGCATACCGGCCTGGATCGATCTATTCGGAAGCGAACCTGTCGGGTCTGCTGTTCACTGGAATGACCACTCTGATGACCGCCACGCTGGCCGCTGGGCTGATCATCCGGGAACGTCGGGGAATCGGCTTCGAAGGGGCCGCGATCCCGTTCATCTACCTGGCCACCGTGGTGCTACTGCTCATCCGACCCGGCTGAACGCCTCCGGCCGACCCGTGCCCCTCGGATCACCCGACCGGCAACTCCGCCACCATCCATGGCGATCCGCTGACGCTGCCTGCTCATGAGGCACGGACCTGGCTGCTGTCACGAACGGAGGGCAGGGCTCAACCGGCCACCCTACGGGCCGCTGGCGTGCGGAAAAGTGGGCCGCCAGGGACTCGAACCCTGAACCTATGGATTGCCGGCGAGCCGGCCTTCTGCGGTGTGGTTCGAGGTCATCCGGCCTGCTGACGTGCTTCTCGGCCGGGTTCGGCTCGCACGGTTGCTGTACTTCGCTGCTGTACTGCTGGCATCAGACCAGGCGCTGGATGCGGACTTTGGGGCGCTCGTTCCTGAGGTGGCCTTGCGTGTGCTGGCGGACCTGCTCGTCCCAGACCTCCTGGTCGTAGTCCGGGTCCGGCGGGATCCACTTGTGTGAGCCATCGCTGTAGTGGAACTTCTCGTCGCCGGGTCGCAGGATGCTCATCGGGTCCAGCCGAGGAATCGGTGGTGCAGGTGACCAGCGGGGACGTGGCCCAGGTCCTCGGCGGCGTCGACGAGCTGGGCTGCCAGGTAAAGGGCGAGTGACACCGGGGCGCGGTCGTACTCCGCTCGCAGCTCTCGACGGCGAGTGTGGCAGGGCCAGTCGGCACCGCAGCCGCCGCACGTCCAGCCCGGCGTGATCGGGAGGTGGGTCGTCATCTCGGCGCGTCCTGGCTCGGCCAGTGGCCGCGGTTGATCGGGATGGGATGACGGCTTCGGCAGGGCAGGTCGCGGCCGCAGCGGCATATGCGCCGCCAGTGCTGCCATGACCAGACGGGTCGGTGCCGGCGGGCGAGGGTCAGCGCCGCCGCCAGGACGTACTCGTCGTAAGACACGCGCCGCCGGCTGTTGTCCTGCCTCTGGTGGTAACCGGCACCCCGCACGCCACCTGCGGTCGAACCAGTTGCATCGTTCGGTCTGGTCATCACGCCTCCCGCCGACGCTGGGGATCCCGTGGGCACCCGGTCAGCCGTGTCCGGAGACAGGGCACCCACGGCAGGACGACCCGCCGCCAAGCTGGGTAGCCCCACGAGCAACTTAGGACGCAATGTGCGCAGGGTCAACAGCTACGACACATAGCGTTGTAAGTCGAGCCAGAGGTGTGGTCTGCTTGCACCAGCCGCCAAGCTGGGAGCACCACCTATGTCTGAAGCCGCCTACCTACAGGTAGCCCGGGATATCCGCGAGCAGGTCAGCTCCGGCCAGTTGAAGCCGGGCGACAAGCTGCCGTCGTTTGCCGCCCTTTGCGAGCACTACGAGGTCAGCAACACCGTGATCCGGGCCGCCATGCTGCTGCTCAAGGCCGAAGGGCTGATCGACGGCCGGCAAGGCAAGGGCGTCTACATCGCCAACCCGCTTCCCAGGTAAGCCCCGGTCGCTCTCTAAGGGCGCGACGTCTCGCTTACAAGCTCTGTGCACCGCGTCCGCGCTCGTCCGGGAACGGCCGCAAGCTCGGAGCCTCGTCGATGTCAGCCCACGTCAGCGTGCCACCGTCCGGCGCGGTTGCTGTCAGCGTTGCTGTCAACAGCCGCTCCGCCCGCCCCCGGGGGATGCGGACACAAGCTCCCGGCCGCTGCCAACTGATGGCAGCCGTCGTCAACGAGCAGGTGCCGGATGTCGTCGGTTCACGTTTCGCGTCGGCTCGCATCGAGGCTCGCGCTGCCTTCTTGCCGCCTCACTGCCTCACGACTCGGCCGTGGGATGCGCCGGCGCTCGACAGGCTCCTCCGGCTCGTCCCTCTGGTCACTGTGAGTAGAAGTGATGATGCGGCTGGCCTCCCGCAGAGCGCGCACGTTTCCCAGCACGTACCACAGCCGTTGGCGCTCAGGGTCGAGCGCTGTAGCAACCGGGACGTTCAACTCTTTGATGATCTGGGCCTTCCTCAGGCGCGTGCGACTGGAAAGCATCAGTCCGTGGACACACATGGCGTACTCCACCAGTAGCTGTCGGAGCGGGCCCCCGTAGACGGCGACGAACCGGCCCGAGTCGTCAAAGAGTTGCTGAACGATCAGGCGCAGACGCTCCTCTTGGCGCACCTGCTCAGCGCGGACACGGTCGCGCACCTCGCGGCTCATGTCCTTCGGCAGCTCTTCTGCGAGTACGCCAGCGGACAGCGACAACCCCACCATTCGGCTCATGAGCTCCCGCCGGGCTGCTCGGCGTTCTTTGTTGGCCTCCACGCGCGGCTTCACAACCTGCTCAACCACCGTCGCGGCCACCACGGAGGTTGCGACGGAAGCAGCGAAGGTCGTGGCATCGATTGGCATCGGGCTCCCCTCATGGGCGACTATCGGTCTTCATCTTGACCTTCGATGGCACACCGTCTGTCGAGCCCGGCACGGCGGGTCGCCGGACGCCGCCTTGCAAAGGCGGCTCCGGGTTGCGGTCGCGTGCCGATCGATGTCAGCGACTTGCGCTGGCGTCACGGACACGGCTGTCCTGCATCAGCTATTGGCGGCCGCAGCTTCGCATCTCGCTGACTTTCTGCTGACCGAGTCCCTGTCCTGGGTTCTCAGCCCGAACGGTTGGGCTGCCGGCGTGGTTGTGGCTCACAGCTGGTACCCGGGTCACGAGCATCAGCCCCCTCGGCTAAAGCCCCTCTCGCCACAGTGACTCTGGGTCAGGGACCAGCTCCCCGGGAGCGACATCCAGGGCTTGGGCGAGGGCCCGGACGGTCCTCATCCTCGGGGCCGTAACGCCGGCCTCAATCCTTGCAATCGTCGCGCGGCCCAGGCCGGAGCGCTCGGATAGGTCGTGCTGCGTCAGGAATCGCGCCAGCCGCATGGCTCGTAGGCGGCTAGCGAGCTGACGTCTTGCGTCCGGCATCAAGTTCTTGATGGCGGAATGATACATTAACGCGACGCGAATGATGCAGCGCGAGGGGGGCCGATGAGCCTAGCGTCCGCCGGTGCGGGGAACGTCAGTGCAGCCTGGGAGACTTCCGGCGATGACTGCTGACGTTGAGCCCTCGCGACTCCAGCCCCAGGTACTGCCGCTCTTTGCCGATCGGACCCCACGTGTTGTTGACTCGGACGAGGCCTTCGGCGACAAAGCAGCCGAGGTCCCGGGACCTGACACCGCTGGCCTACCTGCGCCCACCCAACGAGTGATCGTTGGCGACGCGCGCAAGATCGATCTGCCCGACGCTAGTGTCGATCTGATCGTCACCTCGCCGCCGTACTGGAAAAAGCGTGACTACGGTCATGCGGACCAGATTGGCCTTGAAGACACTCCCCAAGGCTTTGTCTCCTCAATCATGGACTGCTTCCAGGAATGGCGCCGGCTACTGCGGCCAACGGGTTCGATCTTCCTCAACGTCGGCGACACCTACTACAAGCGTTCGCTCATGGGTATCCCGGGTCGTATCGAGGCAGCAGCGATGGACAACGGTTGGTTAGTCCGGAATCGAATCATCTGGGCCAAGGAGAAGGGTCAGGGGATGCCGGAACCCGCCAAGAATCGCTTGGCGAACCGGCATGAGTACATCATTCATTTCAGCCCGCGCACGAACTATTACTACGACCTTTTTGGCTACTCTGCGGAGTACGGTAATGGTGCAAACCCGGGTGACGTCTGGACTATGGGACTTGATAGGAACATGGGCGCTCACCTTGCTCCCTATCCGCGAGAGTTGGTGCGCCGAGCCATCGTCCTAGCCTGCCCTCCGACGGTCTGCACGACCTGCGGCGTCCCGCCTGAGCGGGTCGTCGCAAGGACCGCGCGGCTCGACCCCAGTCGGCCTCAAGCCAAGCGAGCAATGCAGCTCGCGGTTGAGAAGGGTCTCACCGAAGCTCACATTGCAGCGATCCAGGCCACAGGAGTCTCGGATGCCGGCAAGGCACTTTCTTTTCAGACCGGCACTGGTCGCAATTCCAAGTCAGTCCAAACCCTCGCTAGGGAGGCAAAGGAAGCGCTCGGCGGGTATTTCCGAGAGTTCACGTTTGCCAAAAAGATCACGACCGGTTGGACTAGCTGCGGACACGAAGGGCGAACCCGGGGCGTAGTCCTCGACCCATTCATGGGAACCGGCACAACCCTGCAAGTTGCCTTGCAGACCGGGCGAGACGCGATCGGGGTCGATTTGAATCCAATCGCCCCTGAGGTCGGCTAATCTGAGGCGGCCGGGAAGAAGGACACCAAGCGAGGCAACAGAGCATCGTCAGATCGCAGCACAAGCCGAAAGACCTCGTTCCACTGAGGCCTTTCCATCAGCCCTTGGTGGGCCGCTTTATTGCGGTACCGGGAGCGCAGGTGGTCAAGGTCAGTAACGAGAGTCGCAAGACTTGAGAGATCCAGCCCTTCCCCGTCCATGTGTTGACGGAGCTGGCGAGCCACAATGCCATTGCCTCCGCCGAGGGCTTCCCGCAACCTCAACAGCATTGTGCCCAGGGTCCAGCGCTCGGCGTTGCAGCCAGGTTGCCCGCGAACTCCGGACAGTGCGGGCATGGCGAGCCGTTCTCGAAGCAGCCGCTCAATCGGGGCACACAGACCGAGGACCGGGCCGGCAAGATCAGCGCCGTCAGGAGCGGTGACGCCGAAATGGACGGCGGTTTTCACCATCCGCTGCACTTCCTCGCCGAGTTGGGGCCAAGCATCTTCGAGCAACGCCCGAAGGTGCGCAGACGTCGTTTCGAGTACGTGCGATGGAAACTGGCCCGCGAGGGTCTGAAGTTGGGCCACGGCCAGAGCTTGTGCTCGGGCGCCCGCCCGTTCGGCCGTGTCACCTTCCTCATCGTCATCCCTTGTGAGGACCTCCACCTGGTCCGCCGGCACACCAGTGGCCGCCACGACAAGCCGCGCGAGAACGTCAAAAGCACGGGCGCTGCCCTCAACATCACCTGGCTCGACGGCAATAACCTCGATCGTTCCAGCTCCATCGCCCAGGCCGGTCTGCAGGCGGTTGCGGTTGCCGTACGACCCAAAGCCCTTGGGTTCGTGGAAGATCAGACCACCAAGTCGTACGGGTCGCCCTGCATTCGCGAAGTAGCCCAGGAGCTTGTAGAGCTCCTGTCCGCGAGCGGTCCGCCGGCGCAGCTTCGCGTCGACCAGTATCACCTCGGCAGCGCTGTCGACGTGCCTGCACCGGATACCCAGGTCGGGGAAAGCGCGGAGCTGCCGACCTCCGGGCTGGTACCACCAACGGTTGTCAGCTTCTACAAGGACGGCGAGCGCGGGCTGAAAGAACAGCTCGACAGTATCCGCCCCGGCATCCCAGATGAAAAGCGGCGACCGCGTGTCACGCTGCAGCAAGTGGGGAGCGGCGTACCGAGGTGGACCGAGTAGTCGGCTGATCGCGGCCGTGAGCTGAGCCAGGCACCAGAGCTCAAACAACTTGTCATCAAATTGGGGCCCGTAGAACGCCGCGGCCAGCTCTCCTTCGGCTACCTCGGGCTCTCCGCTTATTGCCCTACGAACCCACGCAGCCAGCTGCTCGTAGCCTCCGGCACGGGTCACGTGGCCAGCCCGCAATCTTGCTTCCACCCTGTCAAGCAGCTCGCCAACCGTTTCCCGTTGAGCCGCTCTAGCGGCCTCGACAGCGGCTGCACGGAACGTAGGGTGCGTACCCAGCCTCACCAAATCAGCGCGAGTTTGCGCAGCTGCGCGTCCTTCCGGAGCACCAGCGGTCTGGCCGAGGAGGAGTAGGCATACATCGAGCTCGGCCACCAACCAGTGCAGTGCGAATGCTGCCAGGGTGTTCTCTGGCGTCACCCTGCTGCGCTGTAGGTCAACCACGGGGTAGTGGCGAGGTGAGCTGCGCCGTCCCCGTTGCTGCAAGTAACGGGGGACATCTAGCCGACCGTGCAAGTGGCCTACCTGTACATCACGGACCTGCTCATACCGGAAGTTGGCATTTCGGAGCACGACTACGAGAACTTCGATTAGCTGTCGCCCACTAACGAGAGCGGCGCGGAGCCGGAGAGCCGCTAGTACGGGGTCAACGGCTTGTCGGGTTTGGCCCGGCACGTTGACCGAGTGGGTGCCAACAACCGCCGCCGGCTGGAGCCGCAGCTGGTCACTTCGAACAAAGTAGGTCGCCACAAAGGGGAGGGCTGCGGACAGGGCTGCCAATCGGCTGCGGTCCGTGAAGTAACCGCTCCCCAGGTCCTCCGAGGCTTCCCCGTCCTCGTCGTCCCATGCTTCCTCTATGAGCGTCTCTGCGGGCGGCGCTCCGGTCATGCCGTAGCCGAGGTGTCGCGTAGGTGTTCCGCAGCTCGAATTGTGCGTGCCAATTCAACCGAATGCTCGGCGTGAAGCCACTCGATCAGGCCTTGAAGGACGACAGGCTTGGCCCCGCTCATCTGCGGGACGATCCGGTCGGCTAGCGCGGAGTCGAGCACCGGCATTAGGTCTCCGCTACTGTTGACGCGGAGGACAAGTCGGCGAAGTACGTCAGCGACCTGAGCAGTGCCTAGTGGCCAGCCTCCGCCCGTCGCCCCGGCTGCAGGGTAGCGGACACGAGCAATCACTTCCTTTAGCAGCCCGAGGGACCCTTGGATATCAGGGTTAGCCTGCCAGGCTTCGAGGAGTGCAACGTCATCACGGGTACCTGCCTGATCTGGGTACTCGGCGGCCAGCCAAGTCGCCGCATGTGCCAAGGCAGCGTCGACCTCGGAACCGATGTCATTCTGATGAGGAACACCCACGTAAACGAATTGGAACCGGCGGCTGAGGCCCTGTGAGAAGTCGTAGACAAAAGAGGCGTCAACGTCGTTCATCGTCGCGACGATGCGGAATCTTCGGGGAAATGGGACCACCTTTCGCCCGGGATCGCTCTCGAACCAGAGCTCCAGCGTCTGCTCACCGCTGCCGCCCAGCACGGTATAAAGGCCACCGATGGCCTTGTCGATTTGCGCACGGCTGAATTCGTCAATGATCAACCAATGTGCCTGGTTTGGCTCGTCCGCTGGGTCCTGCTCGTGAGCTCGTGCGGTCCGAGCGCAACGCAGTGCAGCACGGGGTACATGCCCCAGCCACGGGCGTAGAACCTCTTGATCTCCGTCCCCTACGCCGGGCTGGAGGCCGCCAATCACGTCGTAGGTGCTCCAGTCTGCGGTGGCAGTCTGCAACTCGCTGGTGCAATCGAAAGCCTCCGCGAGTGCACGGGCGAGTGTCGTCTTGCCGGTGCCGGGGGGGCCCTGTAGCACGAGGTGCCCGGTGAGCAGGGCAAGCACGCACTGCTCCATAAGGGAGGGATCAGGCATTAGTAGACCGCGGGCTTGCACCGCAGCTTCGACGCGACCGATCAGGGCGTCGACATCGGCACTTTCCAAAGGAAGCGTGGCATAGGCGCTGAGGCGTCGGTAGTCTTCCTCCTCGGCTTCAGGCTCGTCCCGCGGCGGCTCTAACTCAGGCATTGCTACTGGCGGCGGAGTCTTGGGAGCTGAGAGGAGTTCGGCGAGCTCTTCGGGCGGCCAAACTTCCCCCAACTCCGGGTCATCGTCCAGGAAGAGTGGCAGCTCGTCGAACACCAGCTCGGTCTCCTGGCCGGAAAGGTGGAGCTCCTCGGCCAGGGCGGCGAGCAGATCCTCCCTGTTCCCTACGTGACTAGGAACACCAAAGCGGTATCGCCAGATCGCAAGCTCCAGCGGCGGAATCCGCTTCTTGTGCGGGACAACCTTCTGCAAGGTGTTCAGATACTCCGGGCTCCGTCTCGGCTCGACAAAGAGAGCCTTCTCACCCTTGGCCGTTCTGCCCGGATCCAAGACTAGTAGGGATCTCAGTTTTTCGCTGGGCCGATTAAGTTGAGTCCAGACCGTACCTATGGGCCAGCCCCCGTTGGGTGCCCTGACATTCCAAGCCGACTGAAACGGGTCATACCACCGATACGGCTCGCTTCCTGGTACCGCGAAGAAGGCGTCACAGAACTGCACGGCAGTCGTGGTCGTCAGCTCGACCGGTTCCCCGTCGATACTCGCTCCTGCCCACTTAGCGGCAAGCCAGCGAATCACCGTTGAAGCGTCACGACCTAGCTTGACAGCGGCAAGAGCCTCCGCGGCCCGCCTGACCCGTTGCACCGACGGTTGCACTCAAGCTCCTCCGCTCGTGCTACGCGCATGGTTTCGCCGAGGTGCTGACGATATCGGAACCCATCATCGTCGAGGCGCCCCACATCGGCTACGCCATCCCTTTTGCCATCGACCCGCCCTCCTGGGGAGCGGGCCTCCACCCGGCCCGCCATGTCAAGACGGCCTTGACGCACGGTCGGGCGCTGGCGGGTCGGGTGGGGGTCTGCTCGGCTTGCCCGGGTCGATGGCAGGCGGGATGGCCTACCGCAACCACCCACGGACCGGGACCCGCCGGCGGAGCCCCGGCCATCCTGGAGCCGGAGCGCCCCCGCCGGAGGCGCAGTAGCCGCACCCCCGCGACCGCCGCCAGCTCGCCGACGCGGACGGCGTGCGCTCCCCTACGCCGCGCGGGCTCGTGGCCGCGCGGTCCGGCCGGCTGCCGGCCCACAACATTCCGGTCAACGGCCTGTCGTTCTGAGGCGGCCCCTTGGGCTCCCCGCTTCCGCGCCAGCCACCGGGCGTGTTGCGTGGCCGGAGTCGGAGCGCCAGCGGAGCGACGGACGCGCGCCCAGGCGGCGGCGCGTGCGGCCCGTAGCGGGCCGCCTTGATAGACGTACAGAGAGTCCTCCCACACCGGCCGGCAGCCGGCCGGCAGCCGGCCGTTCCACTCCGGCGCGAGGGGTCACGGCGGGTTGACGTGTCGGTACCCGGTGCTACTCTGGCGCTCGTCGAGGACGCCAGCGCGGCCTTCCTGCCGGATCGCTGGACTCGACGTCGGAGATGCCGAGCGGCCTTCCTGCCGCTGATGCGGGCCACGTCCCGCCGGCTCTCGATCGCACCGGCCGCTGTGCCGACTTCTCGAATCCGTTGAGCGGCCCAGCACGGTCTTCCCTGCCGTCCACGATGGCCCGGATTCACGCCTCTCCACGGGTGGGGGCAGCCTGCGGCAACCCGCCGGATGCCGATATCCCGGGCTCCCCACCCGTGCCGGCCTTCATCAACGAGTCCACGAGCGTGAAAGGACATGACCAATCGGCGGGACGTGGCGCGACCACGATTCCGCCCTCCGGCGTCAGCCGCCCTCTCGGCGGTGCCAGGAGACACGACGAACACCACCAGCGGACAGGCGTCCATGGCTGGTGGTGCTTCGTCTCCCGTCCCTGCCACCCCCTGATGAGGAGACAGTCGTGTCCACCACCCCGGCCCCGTGGCGACCCGCTCCCCGACGGTGGGGGAGTACGCCGGCTACTGGCTGCGCGAGGTCGTCAAGCCGAACCTCGCCCCGGGCAGCTACGTCACCTACGAGGTGGTGGTCCGGCTCTACCTCGTGCCGGGGCTCGGCCGGAAGCGACTCGACAAGCTCCGGGTCAGCGACGTCCAGACCTGGATCAACGAGGTCGGGCGGACCTGCCAGTGCTGCGCCCAGGGCAAGGACGAACGGCGCAAGCCCGCCCAGCAGCGCTGCTGTGCCCTCGGCCGCTGCTGCCGGGATCTGCCCTCGGCAACCAGCGTCGCCCACCTGCGGACCGTCCTCCGGACGCTGCTGTCCCAGGCGATCACCGAAGGACTGATCTCTCGCAACGTGGCGTCCCTGGTGAAGCTGCCCCCGGTTCGGAAGCGCAAACAGAAGGCGTGGACGAGCGACGAGGCGCGGCGCTTCCTGGAGTCGGCCCGCGCCGACGACGATCCGCTCTACGCCGCGTACGTCCTGGTCCTGGTGCTCGGTCTGCGCAAGGGCGAGATGTTGGGTCTCACCTGGGCTGACGTCGACCTCGACGCGGGGGAGTTGACCATCGACCGGCAGCTCCAACGGGTCGGTGCCGAACTGCTGCACCGGGAGACGAAGACGGCCGCCTCGGACGCCACCCTGCCGCTGCCCGACATCTGCACCGTGGCGCTCGGCCGCCGCCGCACCGCCCAGACCGCCGCCCGGGACGCCGCCGGCCCGGCCTGGCAGCCATCCGACCTGATCTTCACCACCCGCTACGGCCGGCCGGTCGAGCCGCGCAACTTCAACCGCTTCTGGGACCGCCGCTGCGACGCTGCCGGCGTCCGGCGGATCACCGTCAGGGACGCCCGGCGGACCTGCGCCTCGCTCCTGGCGGACCTGGACGTGCACCCCGGGTGGCGATGCAGATCCTCCGGCACGCGCAGTTCGCCATCACCATGGAGATCTACACGGTGGTCTCCTCGGCGGCCACCCGCGACGCCCTCAAGCGGCTCGGCAACGCACTGGACCGGTAAGGCGCTACTGCTGTACTTCGCTGCTGTACCGGCCCCGCTCACAAAGACAGCGGCCCCGTAGAGGGCCGCTGAGCTGGAACGGAGTGGGCCGCCAGGGACTCGAACCCTGAACCTATGGATTAAAAGTCCACAGCTCTGCCATTGAGCTAGCGGCCCGCCGCACCAGGCTACCGGACCGGGCCCCTCGGGGCCTTCCGGCTTCCCGTCGATGGATCGGCCGGGCCGACTCGACCCGTCGGGCCATGGCCAACAGCGCGGCGACCCGGTTGGCTGGAGCGCATGACTACCGTCGTGCTGGCCGCCGCCACCCTGGTCACCGGGTTGATGGGTGGACTCTTCTTCGCGTACGCCTGCTCGGTCATGCCGGGCCTGGCCGCCACCGACGACCGGACCTTCGTCGCGACCATGCGGTGGATCAACCGGCGGATCCTGAACGGGTGGTTCCTGTCGGCGTTCCTCGGCGCGGCGCCGCTCACCGGCCTGGCGGTGCTGCTGCACTGGGGCGGCGGCGGGCCGGTGCTGGCCTGGACGGTCGCCGCGCTGCTGCTCTACCTGGCCGCGCTGGCGGTCACCGTGCGGTGGAACGTGCCGCTCAACGACCGGCTCGACGCGGCCGGCGACCCCGACGCGGTCGCGGACCTGGCGGCGGTGCGGGCCGGCTTCGAGCGGTCCTGGGTGCGCGGGAACCTGGTGCGGACGCTGACCAGCGTCGCGTCCTTCGGCTGCCTGGTCGCCGCGCTGGCGGTCGACGCGAGCTGACCTAGGCCGTGACCGGTTCGGCGGTTGGGGTCCGGTTCAACGGGTACGACGACTGGCATGCGGATCGTGATCGTGGGGGCCAGCGGCAACGCGGGGACGGCGCTGCTGCGCCGGCTGCGCCAGGAGTCCGGGCTGGAGGTGGCCGGGGTGGTCCGCCGGCTGCCCGCCGAGGACGCCGGTGAGCCGTACGACCGGGTCCAGTGGCACTCCTGCGACATCGGCGCGCCGGGTGCGGCCGACAAGCTGGCGACGATCTTCGGCGGGGCGGCGGCGGTGGTGCACCTGGGCTGGCAGATCCAGCCCAGCCACGACCAGCGCACCCTGCACCGCACCAACGTCGGGGGCAGCCGGGCCGTCATCGACGCGGTGGTCCGCGCCGGGGTTCCGGCCCTGGTGTACGCCTCGTCGGTCGGCACGTACGCGCCCGGCCCGAAGGACCACCCGATCAGCGAGCGGTGGCCGGCGACCGGGGTGGCCGGCTCGTCGTACAGCCGGGACAAGGCGCAGGTCGAGGCGATGCTGGACTCGGTCGAGGCCGAGCACCCGTCGCTGCGGGTGGTACGCCTGCGCCCCGGCCTGATCTTCCAGCGGGACGCCGGCACCGAGATCGCCCGCTACTTCCTCGGCCCGCTCGCCCCGGTCCGGTTGCTGCGCTACGGCCGCATCCCGGTGGTCCCGGCCAACCGTCGGCTGCGGATGCAGGGCGTGCACGCCGACGACGTCGCCGACGCGTACGCCCGGGCGGTGCTGGGTGACGCGCGCGGCGCCTTCAACATCGCCGCGGACCCGGTGCTCACCCCGGAGCTGGTGGCCCGGCACTTCCACGGCTGGACGGTGCCGGTGGCCTCCCCGGTGCTGCGGGCAGCGGCGATGCTGACCTGGCGGGCCCGCCTGCAACCCGTCGACGCCGGCTGGGTGGAGCTGGGGCTCAACGCGCCACTGATGTCCAGCGACCGCGCCGAGACCGAGCTGGGCTGGCACCCGAGGGTGGACGCCCTGACCGCCCTCAAGGAACTCTTCGCCGGCATGGCCACCCGCGCCCACACCGACAGCCCACCCATGTCCGGCGACCCCGATCTGCCCGGTCGCCCCGCCGCCCTCCTCAAGGCCCGCCTCCCCGGCCACCCGAACCCCTACTGACCCCACCCCCACCCCCACCCCACCCTCCAGGCCCCGCCCCAGTCGCGTTGATCAAGAAGTTTTGGCCACGTCGAGGCCGGCGGTTTCTAGGCTTCAGTGCAACTGATCTTGGTTGGGCTGGAGGTGCTGGTGGCGAGGCCGGGTGTGTTGACGTTCGGGCATCGGCAGGTGTTGGAGCATCTGTGGGGGGTTGGTCGGACGATCTCGCAGATCGCGGGGGTTCTCGGGGTGCCGGTGTGCACGGTGTCGCGGGAGGTGGCGCGGAACAACAGTGCGCGGCACGGGACGAAGAACCCGCTGGGGCGGTCACTGCCGCATGGGCGGGGGCGCCGCCCGTATCGGTGGGGTTATCAGGCGCAGTGGGCGCAGCGGCGGGCTGACGCGGCCAGGCGGCGGCCGGCGAGGGCGAAGCTGGCGGTCGGTACGCGGCTGCGGCAGGTGGTGGCGGGGAAACTGGCCCGTAGGTGGTCTCCGAAGCAGATCGCCGCGTGGTTGCGGACCACGTTCGCCGACCGGCCGGAGTTGCAGGTGTCCCACGAGACGATCTACCAGGCGATCTACGTGCAGTCGCGAGGCAATCTGAGGGCCGAGTTGACCCGGCAGGTAGCGCTACGGTCGGGACGCACCCAGCGGCGTCCGCAGTCACGTGCCGCGGGCGCCGCTCGCCGTCGGCGGCCCTGGATCGCAGACCTGCACATCAGCACCCGGCCCGCGGAGGTCACCGACCGGGCGGTGCCCGGGCACTGGGAAGGTGACCTGGTCATCGGCAAGGCCGGCGCCTCAGCGATCGTGACCCTGGTGGAACGAGCCACCCGTTACGTGATGCTCGGCGCCCTACCCCACGGCCGCGACAGCGAAGCCGTCATCGGTGTGCTCACCAACCTGGCCACCCGCATGCCCACGCACCTGCGCCGGTCGCTGACCTGGGACCAAGGCGTGGAAATGGCCACCCACCCCGTGTTCACCGTCGCCACCGGCTGCCCGGTCTACTTCTGCGACCCCCACAGCCCCTGGCAACGCGGCACCAACGAAAACACCAACGGGCTGCTACGCCAGTACTTCCCCAAGAGCAGCTACGACTTCCGCACCATCGACCAGAACGGCTTGGACGAGGTCGCCCACGAACTCAACACCCGCCCCCGACAGACGCTGGACTGGAACACCCCAGCCCAGCGTCTGGCTCACCTCATCACCGCCTAACGATTGCACTCACCCCTTGACCCCGCCGCCCGATTTCTGACCAAAACTTCTTGATCAACGGGGAGAGCCGGGGAGAGCCGGGGAGGCTGCGGGGGGTCAGGAGATGGTGGGTGGGCGGGCGCCCAGGAAGAAGATGCCGGGGAGGCCCTTGGTTTCGAAGCCTTGGCTGGGGTTGTGGCGCAGGGTCGAGTTTTCGATGGTCAGGGTGCCGGTGCGGTCGTTGCTGACGAAGAAGATCGCGCCGCCGCCCTCGTTGGCCTCGTTGTCGCGGATGATCGAACCGGCGACGCGTACCCGGAAGGTGTTGCCGTCGCAGTAGATCGCGCCGCCGCTGCCACCGCCCGGCGTGCCGCCGCGGGCCGGGTTGGCGCCGGAGCCGATCGCCCTGTTGCCGGTGAAGACGCTGTTCAGCACCGTCCAGGAGACGCCGATGCTGCTCAGCGCCGAGCCGTTCGAGCAGACCCCGCCGGTGAAGGTGCTGCCCACGACGTACACGGGCCGGTTGTCGTACTGGCTGAGCGCCCGGATGGCCGCGCCACCCAGATCCGGGCCGGTACGGTCGCAGCGGTTGTCGACGAAGCGGGAGTTGACCACCTTCAGTCGCCCGCCGCGTACGAAGATCGCCCCGCCCCCGCCGCCCTCGGTCTTGTCGCCGGTGGAGTTGCCGCCGGTGAAGGTCAGGTTCTGCACGGTCAGCCGCGGGTGGTCCTGGTTCTGGCAGTGCGAGGTGGTCCAGCCCTGCGCGCCGTCGCAGGTGTTCATGTAGAGGATGCGCCGCGCGCCGCCCCCGGAGAGGGTGACCCTGCCGCCGCCGTCGAGCACAATCTCCGGACCGTTCGCGTTACGGATCTTGGCGGTGGCCTTCATGGTGATGGTGACCGGGTCGGGCCCGCAGTCGAAGGTGATGATCCCGCCCGCAGCGACGGCCTTCACCACCGCGTCCGAGGTGCAGCTCGCCGCCGTGCCCCGGCCGATCGTCCGGGTGGGCCGGGAGGTGTCCACCGCCCGGGCCTCGGCCGGGACCGCCGCGCCGCCGTCCGGGTTGCCGGCCCGCAGCGCCGGGGCGGTGGTGGTGGAACGGGACGGCTTCGGCGACGGGGAGGCGGAGCGGGACTTCGACGGCGGCGGGCTCGGCCGGGCCGACCTGCCCGGCGACGCGGACGCGGCCGGGGTGGCCGGGGCGGTCGGCGAGCCCGACGACCAGGCCGCCACCGGGGCGGCCGGGGAGCCGGCGGACGGCTCACCGCCCCCGCAGGCGGGCAGGGTGGCGGTGACGACACCGAGGACGAGCAGGGCGACAGCGGACTTCACACGCACTCCGCGATGCTAGGACCCCACCGGGCCCCGACACGAACCGTCACCGAACTCTTAACCCGCCGCTAAGCCGGCCGAGCCCGAGCCGGGCTACCGCCCGCGCCCGAGTCGCCGCCCGCGCCGAACCGACGCCCGGGCCGGCCGGGTGCGTCAGGCGTGGGAGAGGGCGAAGGCGGTCAGGAAGCCGGCCACCGTGATCAGCCCGACCAGCAGGTGGGCGTCCTCGAACGCCTCCGGGACCATGGTGTCGGTGATCATCGCCAGGATCGCCCCGGCGGCCAGCGCCGTGATGCTGGCCAGCACCTCCGGCGGCGCCCCGCCCAACAGCGTGTAGCCGGCCAGCGCCGCCAGGCCGCTGATCAGCGCGATGCCCGTCCAGAGCAGGAAGACGTACCGCTTCGTCCGGCCGGCGCGGCGCATGCCCGCCGCGCTCGACAACCCCTCCGGGACGTTGCTCAGGAAAACCGCCACGACGGTGACCAGGCTGACCGGACCGCCGGTCAGTAGGCTCGCCCCGATCACCACTGATTCGGGGATGCCGTCCAGCAGCGCACCCACCGCGATGGCCGACCCGGAGCCGGGCTGCTCCTGCTCGGAAGGCTGCTCCTCGCCGGACCGCTTGCGGTGCCGGGCGCCGTGCCGGGCCAGCAGCACGTTCGCCCCGGTGTACGCCACCGCGCCGACGGTCGCCCCGAGCGCGGTCGGCAGCAGGCCGCCCTGCTCGTGCGCCTCGGCGATCAGCTCGAACGAGACGGCGGAGAGCAGCACGCCCGCCCCGAACGCCATGATCGAGGCGATCATCCGGCCCGGCACCCGGGCGAAGAAACCCACCGCCGCGCCGACCAACAGGGCGGAGCCGGCCAGCAGACCCCAACCACCCGCTTGCAACCACTCAGGCATTACCGCTCGGTACCCCGGGTGTGTCGGGCCCAAAAGCGGGAAGCCCTTCGCGATCGAGGGGGCGGGAAAAATGGAAGCCAGATCCTTCGTGGTGGTCGGCGGGACGAGTGGACTCGGCCTGGCGGTGGCCCGGCTGCTCGTCGACGAGTACCGGGTCGCCGTGCTCAGCGACCAGGCCGACGAGGTCGCCACCGTCACCGACGAGCTGGGCTGCGACGGCAGCGTCTGCGACGTCTCCGACCACGGCCAGGTACGCGAGGCGTTCGCCGCGCTGGCCCAGCGGTGGGGCACCATCGACGGGGTGGCCGCCTGCGCCTCCATGTGGGCCGGCGGTGACCTCGAGGAACTCGCCCCGGAACGGATCCGCCGCGCCGTCGAGGTCAACGCCCTCGGCACCACGTACGTGCTGAAGGAGGCGCTGCACCACCTGCACCGGCAGGGCTACGGCAACGTGGTGTGGATCGGGGCGATGGCGGTGGCCAAGCCCCGGCCGGGCATCCCCGTCTACCGAGCCACCAAGAGCTACGGCGCCAGCCTGGTCGAGTCGCTGGCCGAGGCGCAGCACAGCAACCGGATCAAGGTGATGCAGGTGCACCCCGGGCCGATGCCCACCAAGCTGCAGGAACGCGTCGGCGACGAGTTCCTCGACGAGGTCTACGCCCTGCCCGAGCAGGTCGCCGCCGAGGTCGTACGCCTGCTCCTGCTGGCCCCCGACGACCTGTACGTCTCCGGCGAGCGCGTGCTCCGCGCGGACGGGCGGTTTTGACCGCCACCGGCGCCGGCGCCGAGCGGGCCGTCTCGGCGCTGGCCCCGCTGCGCACGGCCGCCTACCGCAGCCTCTGGCTGGCCCTGCTCGCCGCGAACATCGGCACCTGGATGCAGACCGTCGGCGCGCAGTGGCTGCTCATTCACCAGCCGAACGCCGCGACGCTGGTCGCCCTGGTGCAGACCGCCAGCCTGCTGCCGGTGCTGCTGCTGGCCCTGCCGGCCGGCGCGCTGGCCGACACCTTCGACCGGCGGCACCTGCTCATCTCGGTGCAGCTGTTCATGGTGGCGGTGGCCGCCGCGCTGACCCTGCTCACCGCCGCCGGCCGGATGCCACCGGCGCTGCTGCTCACCCTCACCTTCGCCTTCGGCGTCGGTCAGGCACTCACCCTGCCGGCCTGGGCTGCGATCATCCCCGAGCTGGTGCCGCGCGACCTGCTCCGCTCCGCCTCCGCGCTCGGCTCGATCAGCGTCAACGTGGCCCGGGCCGTCGGACCGGCGGTGGCCGGCGTGCTGATCGCCCGGGTCGGGGTGGCCCCGGTCTTCGCCCTCAACGCGGTCGCCTTCGCGGTCTTCGCGTTCGCGCTGATGCGGTGGCGGCCCGGCAACGCCCGTGCCGTCGAGGTGCCGGAGCGGTTCACCGCCGCCCTGCGCGCCGGCGGCCGGTACGTCCGGCACTCGCCGATCGTCCGGCGGCTGCTGCGCCGGGCCCTGGTCTTCGTCGTACCGGCCAGTGCCCTCTGGGCGCTGCTGCCGTTGGTGGCCAGCCGCCGCCTCGGCATGGACTCCAGCGGGTACGGCGTGCTGCTCGCCGCGCTCGGGGTGGGCGCCATCGCCGGCGGGCTGCTGCTGCCGTGGACCCGTACCCGGATCACCGCCAACCAGTTCCTGCTGCTCGCCGGGGTGGTCTACGGGGCGACCCTGATCGTCGTCGGCACCGTCCGGGTGGTGCCGGTGGTGCTGGTCGCCCTGCTCCCCGCCGGGGTGGCCTGGGTGACCGTGCTGGCCAACGTCAACGCCGAGATCCAGCTCTTCCTGCCCGGCTGGGTACGCGCCCGCGGCCTCGCCGTCTACCAGGTCGTGCAGGGCGGGGCGCAGGCCGTCGGCGCGTTCGCCTGGGGCCTGCTGGCCGACGTCAGCGGCCTGGTCGTCGCCTTCCTCGCCGCCGGTGCGCTGATGGTGGTCGGCGCGTTCACCTCGCAGATCTGGCCGCTGCCGGAGCTGCGCGGCGCGGGCCGGCACACCGAGACGTACCAGCCGAGGCTGAACCTGGCGCTGGAACCGGACCCCCGGGTCGGCCCGGTGCTGGTCACGGTGACCTACCGGGTGCGGGCGGAGCGGCGGGCCGCGTTCCTGACCGCGATGGAGGTGGTCCGGGGCGCGCGGCAGCGTACCGGCGCGATGCGCTGGGGAATCTTCCGCGAGGGCGAGGCCCCCGACCGGTACGTGGAGGTCTACCTCGTGCCGTCCTGGGACGAGCACCTGCGCCAGCACGGCGGCCGGCTCACCGGCGCCGACCAGGAGGCCGAGCAGCGCGCCCACGAACTCGCCGACGGGCCACCCGAGGTGCGGCACCTGATCCCGCCGGACGGCGGCGGGGAGCAGCCCGTCCCACCCACCCCCGCCGGGCCCGGCCTGCCCGGGTGAGCGGCCGGGTCCGCGGTCAGAAGTCGGCGAAGAGGTACGGCAGCGCGCGCGGGAAGATCCGGCGCAGCTCCGCCGCCGCGTCCGGCGGCACCCGGCCCAGCCCGCGTACGTCCACCTCGGCCGGGTCGAGCACCCCGTACGCGAGGGCGGAGAGCCCGGCCGCGGTCAGCGTCGCCGCCGGCGTACCCGCTCCGGCGGCCTCGCCGCACACCTCCAGGTGCCCGGTCGCCCCGTCCAGCAGGTACGTCCCGGCGAGCCACCGGTCACCGACCAGCTCCACCCGGACCCGGCCCGGACCGGCGGGCAGCCCGGCCAGCGCGTCCAGCGACAGCAGCCGGGCCATCGGGGCGGGCGAACCCGGGCCGGCCACCCGCGCCTCCACCCGGACCGCCAGGTCGGTCAGCCACAGCTCGGGCAGCTCGTCGGCGGGCACCGCGAAGCTGACCCGCTCCACCTGGTCGACGTGCCGGGCGAAGAACTGCAACAGCAGCGCCCGCGCGTACGGGTCGGTGGCGAGCAGGTCGTCGCCGACCAGCTCGCCGCCGTGGTCGTCGATCCGGTAGGTGATCGCCCCGACCGTCGTTCCGTCGACCCGGGCGGTCAGCAGCCAGCGGTCGTCGCGGTCCCGCAGCCCCACCGCCCGGAACTCGGGGAAGACCGCGAAGCCGTGCCGCTCGGCCAGGCACCGCTCGGTGAACGCCAGGTAGCCGTCCCAGCCGGCGGCGATCCGCTCCCAGCCCAGCTCGCCGGGGAGGTCGGCGCGGAGTAGCGCCCCGAGGTGCGCCGGGGAAACCGTCACCCGCCGGGGCGCGGGCAGCCCGACGTAGCCGAACCGCTCGTAGAACGACGCCCGGAACGGGTAGAGGGCGGTCAGCGCGTGCCCCTCGTCCCGCATCTCGTCGAGCAGTCGGTGCAGCAGCGCCCGTACGTGACCGCGCCGGCGAGCCAGCGGATGGGTCGCCACCCCGGCCACCCCCGCCATCGGCAGCACCCGGCCGCGCAGGTTCTGCCGCATCGGGACCGCCGACGCGGCGGCCACCGCCTGGCCGTCCTCCTCGGCGACCAGCGTCCGGTTTCCCGAGTTGTACGGCAGGTAGGCGCGGAACTCCTCCACCCGGGCCGCGGTCATCGGCGACGCCTCGAAGGCGTACCCCTGGATCGGGAAACTGTCGGTCAGGCGTTCCTCGGCGGCCAGGCGGCGGATGAGCATTCCCCCATCCCAACCCGCCCCGCTGGCCGGCGCAACCGCTATGCGCCGACGGCGCCCCCGCTCAGGCCTGCGTGACGTCGGAGACGACCACGGTGACGTTGTCCGGCGCGCCGGCCTGGTGGGCGAGCTTCACCAGCTGCTCGCCGCAGTGCTGCCGGTCGCCGTACGTGCCGAGGGTCTGCGCGATCACCTGGTCGTCGACATAGTCGGAGAGCCCGTCGGTGCAGAGCAGCAGCCGGTCGCCGACGAACGTGCTGAGCACGCCGATCGCCGGTGGCGCGTCCTGGCCCTGCACCGCCCGGGTCACCAGCGACCGCTGCGGGTGGTGGCGGGCCTGGTCGGGGGTGAGGGCGCCCTGGTCCACCAGGGCCTGGACGAAGGTGTCGTCCCGGGTGAGCTGGGTCAGCTCCCCGTCGCGGAGCAGATAGCAGCGGGAGTCGCCGACCTGGGCGAGGACCAGCTCCTGCCCGGCCAGCAGCGCGGCGGTCAGCGTGGTGCCCATGCCGTCCCGGGCCGGGTCGACCGTGATGGCGGCGCGGATGCGCTGGTTGGCCGTGCTCACCACGGCGCGCAGCGCGTCCCCGGCCTCGTCGGCGGTGGCCGGCGGGGTCAGCTCGTCCAGGATCCGGATGACGATCTCGCTCGCCACCTCACCCGCGGGCAGCCCGCCCATGCCGTCCGCCACCGCCACCAGGCGGTCACCGGCGAGGGCGGAGTCCTCGTTGTTGGTGCGGACCAGACCGACGTCGTTGAGGATGGCCGAGCGGAGGATCAGCGTCATGGGGTCAAGCTTGCCAAGAACACCCTGCATTCGTCTCTACGCACTAGTGCGTAGGGTGACAGAAATGATGCCGGTGTCGATGGTGGGCCGAGCCGGCGAGCTGGCGGAGCTCGACCGGGCGTGGTCGGCCGTGGCCCGGTCGCACCGGTCCGCGCCCGCCGTCACGGTGATCACCGGCACCGCCGGGGTGGGCAAGAGTCTGCTGGTGGCGGCGGCCCTGGAGGGGTTCGACCCGCGTCCGGCGGTGGTGCTCTCCGGCGCCGCCCGGGTGCACAGTCCCGCCCCGTACGACTGGTTGGCGGCGGTGCTCTGCGGTCGGGACACCGGCGGACTCGATCTTCCGGCGGACGCCCTGGCCTGGCTGGCTCAGCAGCCCGACACGCCGCGTGAGCGCTACGCCCCGGGCGCGCTGCTGCGGCTCGCCGTGCGGGTGGTCCGTGGCCTGGTCGGCGCCGGGCCGGCGGTGCTGGTGGTGGAGGACCTGCACGCCCTCGACCCGGCCAGCCTCAACCTGGTCGGCGAGCTGGCCGCCGCCGCGGACCTGCCGGCCCTGCTGGTGGTGGCGAGCCGGCCGCCCGCGGACGCGGTCGCGCCGGACCTCGCGGTCCGCGCGCTGGCCCGGCTCTGCGGGGTACGCGGCGCCGTCCGCCAGCACCTCGGCCCGCTCGCCGCCGGCCAGGTCGCCGAGGTGCTGACCCAGGTGTCCGGGGCCCGGCCCGCCGATCGGGTGGTGAACGCGGTGTGGCAGCGCACCGGCGGCAACCCGTACGCGCTGACCGAACTGCTCGCCGCGCACTCCGGGCAGGGCGTGGCGGCGCTGTTCCATTCGCGACCGGCGGTGCCCCGACCGGCCGCTCCGTCGGACGTCGAGCTGACCGGACGGGAGATCGAGGTGCTCGACTGCCTGGTCGCCGGGATGTCGAACAAGCAGGCCGCCCGGGCGCTCGGCATCTCCGTGCGTACGGTCACCGTGCACGTGTCGAACCTGCTGCGCAAGACCGGTTCGGCGTCCCGGACGGAGGCGGCGCTCTGGGCGGTGCGGCACCGCCGGCCGGTCTCCGCGCTCGGGATCGGGCAGCGGGAGGGGCATCGGCGCAGGTTACCGGCGGAGGATACTGACGTGCATGGGGAAAACGTACCCTCGGATCGACGGACGTCTCCGGGACTTCATCCTGACCCAGCCGATGTTCTTCACCGCGACGGCTCCGCTGAGCGGTGACGGCACGATCAACCTCTCGCCCAAGGGGCTGACCGGCTCGTTCGCCGTCCTGGACGAGTCGACGGTGGCCTACCTGGACTTCGCCGGCAGCAACGCCGAGACCATCGCGCACCTGCGGGAGAACGGCCGGATCACGTTGATGTGGTGCGCCTTCTCCGGGCCGCCGAACATCGTGCGGGTGCACGGCCGGGGCGAGCCGGTCTTCCGCGACGACCCGCGCTGGGCCGAGCTGGTCGGTCACTTCCCGGACATCGACACCAGCGTGCACGGGCTGCGGGCGATCGTCGTGGTGCGGGCCGAGCTGATCCGGGACACGTGCGGCTACGCGGTGCCGCTGATGACGTACGACCAGGACCGGGACCTGCACGCCAAGCGTTTCGCCCGGGAGGACGACGCGTCGTTGGACGCGTACTTCGCGAAGAAGGACCACGTGGCGACGAGCATCGACGGGCTGCCGGGGCTGCCCCTGCCGTTGCCCCCGACGCCGGCGGTGGCGCCGGCCGCCGGCTGACGTCTATTCCTCCGGCTGGAGGTCGGCGGCCGGGACGTCGAGGCGTACGGTGCCCTCGGTGACCGCGCCGATCTGCTCGGCCAGCACGTAGACCGCGCCGGTGCGGGCCAGGTCGCTGGAGACCTTGAGGTAGCCGCTGCGCAGCAGCCGGGCGGCCAGGTCGGCGGGGACGTCCGGTTCCTCCACGGCGGCGGACTCGATCAGCTCGTCCAGGCTGCCGCCCGGGTCGGCGGTGGGTGCCTGGACGGTCACCGCGTTCGGGTCGCCGCGCTGGACCAGGTCGACCGTGCCGACCTCCCGGCCGTTGGCGTCCACCACCAACATGCCGGTGGTCACGTGGGAGATGCCCGCCTGTGCTTCGGTGCCCTGCTGCTTCATCCTGGCGCGGTTCCCGGGCCGCCGCCGGGCTAAACGCGGGGTGGGTCGACGGGCGGGCGGGGGGAGAGCTCACGCCAGGAGTCCGGACCGTCGAGCAGTGCGCGGACGGTCTCCTCGGCCTCCTCGACACTGGAGTGCTCGTAGAACCGGGAGACCCCCTCGGCGCCGCCGGCCCGCTGCTCGACGTGCCACTGGTCGGCGTCCACCCGGAGGAAGACATCCCGCCGGGCCAGTCGTCCCCACTTGCCGTTCCACCAGTGCTTACGCTGCTCCATGGCGGCACTCTATCGAACATGTGTACGACACGCGTCCACCCCCACGGGATTCCCGTGCAGGTCGATGTGCGGGGTGCAGGTTGCCGCGATCCACGGCATCGGGGGGTGTGGTCGGGAGGTCTGGGGTGGCGGAGGGAGGCCCCTTTTTGTCGCTACGGACTTGAGAGCGCCAACGACTCACGGTGCCGGGCGTGCCGATGGGAAGTCGGGTGCGGGGCCGGGGGATCGGGCCGATCGAGGTGTGCCGGCTGGTAGGCCCGGGGCATGACCCGCGTCGCTGCCACCTTTTGGATCTCCCTGATCCACCTGCGCTCTCAAGTCTGTAGCGGCTCGCACCACCCTCCCCGGGCCGGGCCGAGGCTCAGCCCGGCCCGGTGCCGGTCGGCGCGGTGCGGGTCAGCGCGGCGCGGGCGGCTCCGTGCGGCGGCCGAGCACGTCGTCCAGTGCGCCCCGGTACTGACCGGGCACCGCCTCGCCGGGCCGGGACTGGCCGGCGGCGACCAGGGCGTCCCGGATCTCGGTGAGCAGCTTGACCTCCTCGCTCGGCGCGGCGGGCGGCGGCTCCTCGCCCCGCCGGCGCCGCTCGGCCAGCTTGTTCATCGGGAAGACGACCAGGAAGTAGAGCACCGCCGCGGTCAGCAGGAAGGTGACCAGCGCGTTGAGGAACTGGCCCCACTCGATGTAGTTCTTCTCGCCCAGCTTGATGTGCGCCCCGGGGCCAGTTGGGGTAGCGCCGACCATCTTGATCAGCGGCTGGAGGAACGAGCTGGTGAAGGCGGTGACCACGCCCGTGAACGCCGCGCCGATAACGACACCGACCGCCAGGTCGACGACGTTTCCGCGCATGATGAAGTCTTTGAAGCCCTTGAGCATCCGTACTCCCGTGCTGTCCGGTTTTCCGTCCGGGACAACCTATGCTGTTACCTCTCACTGCGCTTTGGTGAGCACCCGAGTGGTAGTCCCGCCTTGCGGTGGGACGGTTCCGGTCTGACCCGCTGGTGCGGTGCCGGGTTGACGCTTCACAGCCACCGGCCCGGCGAGCGGGGTCTTACGGTCGGCTCCACGTCCTGCCACCGGGCCACTCCCGGCGGTGTCGAACTGCGCCGCCAAGGCGGCCAGGTTGAGTGAGGCGTTGTGGTCCCGGTCGAGGGCCAGGCCGCACGCCTCGCAGAGGTATTCCCGATCGGAGAGGGTCAGCTTGGTTTTCACCGCACCGCAGCCCGAGCAGGTTTTCGAGGAGGGGTACCAGCGGTCGGCCACCAGCAACCGGCCACCGTTCCAGGTGGTTTTGTAGGCCAGTTGGCGGCGGATCTCGGCGAACCCGGCGTCGGCGACGTGCCGGGCCAGCTTGCGGTTGCGCAGCATCCCGGCGACGTTGAGGTCTTCGACCACGACCGTGCCGTGCTCGCGAGCGAGTCGGGTGGTGAGCTTGTGCAGCCCGTCGCGGCGCAGGTTCGCTACCCGGGCATGTACCCGGCTGAGCCGGGCTGCCGCCCGCTGCCACCGTTTCGACGCGTGTTGGCCGGTGCGTCGGTCCGGGCCGGTTTTGCGCGCCAGTGCCCGGCCCAGCGCCCGCATCCGCTGTTGTGCGGTCACCAGGTGCCGCGGGTTCGGGACCAGTTCACCGGTAGACAGCACCGCGAGGCGCTTCACGCCGAGGTCCACGCCGACGACCGACCCCGGCCGGCGGGGCCGGCAGTCGGCGCGTTGCACCTCGACGCAGAACGCGACGTGCCATCGGCTGCCGTCACGGCGCAGGGTGGCGGACATGATCCGGGCGGTGCCGTTGTCGAGTCGGCGGGCGAGCTTGCGGGCGGACTCGTGCAGCTTCAACCGGCCGAGCCGGGGCAGGACGACATGCTTGCGGTCCGGCTCGACGCGGATGGCGCCGGTGGTGAACCGCACCGACGGGGTGGTGCGGCGGCGGGACTTGAACCGGGGGAACCCCACGGGCCGCCCGGCGCGCTTGCCCGAGCGGCAGTCGGCCCAGTTCTTCAACGCGCGGGCGAGGGCGTCGAGGCCGGTGTTGAACGCCTCCTTCGAGCACTCCCGCCACCACGGCGCGACGTCAGCCTTGGCAGCGTTCCACGCCTTGCGCAGCGCCGGAAGTGACCACGGCAGCGACGGGGTCAGCAACTCCTCCGGCACACCGTAGGTGCGCTCCGCGGCGCGCTGGTCCATAACCGCCTTGACCCTGGCAAGCGCCCAGTTGTGGGCGACCCGAGCCGCCCCGGCGTGCGCCAGCACGCCACGTTCCTGCCCAGGAGTGAGGTCAAGGGCGAACCGATACGCCTGGATGGTCTTCACGCCGGGTCCTCCGTGGCGACCTCGACCGCACGGCGGGCGCGGTTCTCGGCGGCCTGGCGGCCGTACAGGCGGGAGCACAGTGACGTCAGGATCTCGGTGACGTCACGCACGAGGTCGTCGTCCACCCCGGCCGGGTCGACCACCAACAGACGGCGACCCTGCGCGGCGAGGGCGGCCTCGACGTACTCGGCACCAAAACGGGCGAACCGGTCCCGGTGCTCCACCACGATCGTCGTCACGGCCGGGTCGCGCAGCAGGGCGAGGAACTTCTTGCGGTGCCCGTCGAGCGCCGAACCGACCTCGGTCACCACCCGGTCCACGGCCAAACGCTGCCCCGTGGCCCAGACAGTGACCCGGGCGACCTGCCGGTCCAGATCCGGCTTCTGGTCGGCCGACGACCCACAGGCATACACCACGGTCTGCCCCGCCTCGGCGGTCACACCGGTCAACGGTTCACCGACCATAATCAGCCGGCCGAGCCGGTATGCGGGAACGGGCAGCGTCCCGGACTCGTACCGCCGCCGCGCGGTCGCATACGAGATACCGGTGGCCGCCGCCCACTCCTTCAAATTCACAACGCTAACTATAGCGAACCAATGAGCGCTACTGACGATCGAATGGCCACCGGTAGCCAGCCTTCGGAGCGGGCTCCAGAAAAGCGCCGGCTTCGATCGCCGCCCGGGCGGGATCCCCGTCGGCGATGGCGGTCACCAATCGGCTGTGGTCGACGTACCGCTCGGCGGTGAGCGCGTCCCCCATGGCCTGCGCGACCGTGCTGCGCAGCGCCGCGCCGACCGAGGCGTAGAGCTCGGCGAGCATGCCGTTGTGGGCCGCCGCGACCACCGCCGTGTGCAGGGCGGCGTCGGCCTCGACGAACTCGTCGACCCGGCCCGCGCGCCAGGCCGCCTCGCGGGCGGCGAGCGCGGCGTCGAGGGCGGCCAGGTCGGCGGGGGTACGCCTGCTGGCGGCCAGCCGGGCCGCCTCCACCTCGAAGGCCCGGCGCACCTCGACCACCTCGGTCATCCGGTCGTCGGTGAGCCGGCGGGCCACCACCGGGGCGAGTTCGTCGGTGGACACCACGTACGTGCCGGAGCCCTGCCGGGGTTCGAGCACCCCGGCGTGCACCAGGGCGCGGACCGCCTCCCGGACGGTGTTGCGCCCCACGCCCAGCGCGGCGACCAGTTGCGGCTCGGTGGGGATGCGCGTGCCGACCGGCCACTCGCCGCCGAGGATCCGCTCGCGGAGCTGGGCGATCGTCTGGCGCACCCGGTGGCCGCGCGGCGGCACGGCCGGGGAATCCACGGGTCGTGTCACCGGTTACACCTGCTGCCGAAATTCATCCCATGATTGTAGGTTCGAGGTCATGACCCCGCCAGCCACCTGCGCCGCCGAGCCCGCCACCGCCGAGCCCGCCACCGCCGAGCCCGCCACCGCCGACGTCACGCCCGGCCCGGCGCCGCAGGCGCTCCCCGCGCGCCGGATCCCACCGGTCACCGGTGGCGCGCTGGTGCTGGTCGGGATGCTGCTGGTCGCGCTGAACCTGCGGGCCGCCGTCACCAGCCTCGGGGCCCTGCTCGACGAGGTACGCACCGGCCTGGGGCTCTCCGGCACGATGGCCGGCGTCGTCACCACGCTGCCCACCGTCGCCTTCGCCGGCCTGGGGGCGCTCACCCCGTGGCTGGTCCGCCGGTTCGCCCCGGCCCGGCTGCTGGTGGCCGCCATGCTCGCCCTCGCCGTCGGGCAGGTGCTGCGGGTGCTCACCGACTCGGCCCCGGTCTTCCTGCTCACCAGCGCGCTGGCCCTGGCCGGCATCGCGGTGGCGAACATCCTGCTGCCGATGCTGGTCAAGCAGCACTTCCCGCACCGCACCGGGCTGGTCACCGGGGCGTACACTATGGCGTTGACCGCGGGCACCACGATCGCCGCCGCCTCCGCAGTGCCGATCGCGCACGCCTTCGGGTCCTGGCGGGCCGGGCTCGGCGTCTGGGCCGGGCTGGCCGCGGTGGCCGTACTCCCGTGGGTGCCGCTGGCGCTGCGGGCCCGCGCCGCCCGACGGGCCGCGCCCGCGACGGCGGCCCCGGCCGCCCGCACCCGGATTCGGCCGGCCCGCACCGGGCTCGGCTGGGCGATGGCGGTGTACTTCGGCGCCCAGTCGCTCAGCGGGTACGCGATCATGGGCTGGCTGGCCCAGCTGTTCCGCGACGCCGGCTACCAGCCGGAGAGCGCCGGGCTGCTGCTCGCCGGGGTGACCGCGCTGGGCGTACCGATCGCGCTGCTGATGCCGGCACTCGCCGGCCGGCTCCGCACGCTGCGGCCGCTGGTGCTGTCGCTGACCGCCGCGTCCACCGCCGCCTACCTCGGGTTGGCGCTCGCGCCCCAGGGCCCCGCGCTGCTCTGGGTGGCGCTGCTCGCCGTCGGCCAGGGCGCCTTCCCGCTGATCCTCACCACCATCGGCCTGCGCGCCCGCACCGCCGAGGGCACCGTGGCGCTGTCGGCCTTCGCGCAGAGCACCGGGTACGTCATCGCCGCGCTCGGACCGCTGCTCGTCGGTGTCCTCTACGAGGCGACCGGCGGCTGGGTGGCGCCGATCGGCTTCCTGCTCGGCGCGCTGGCCGTGCAGACGACCGCGGGCATGGTGATCGCCCGCCCCCGGTTCATCGAGGACGGGCGCTGAGCCGATCGGTCAGGAGGAGGCCGGTGTGGGGTCACCCGCGACGGCCTGCTCGACCGTCGGGTAGGTGTGCAGCACCTCGACGAGACCGCTCACCTCCAGGATGCGCAGCACGCCACGCTGCGGGGCGGCCAACCGCACCACGCCGCCGGCCTCGTCGCAGCTGTTCTTGGCGCGCACGAAGACGGACAACCCGGTCGAGTCACAGAACGACACGTCGGCCAGGTCGAACACCAGACGACTGCGCCCCCGGTCCAGCAGGTCCGTGATCTGGTCCTGCAGCTGAGGCGCGGTCGCCATGTCCAGCTCGCCCGCGACCGACACGACGACCACGTCGCCGCGTTGTTCCGTGTGCACCGTCAAGGACATTCGGGACCTCCTGTTATCGGTGGAACGGTAACCCACCGGGGGCGGGCTCCGCAGAACGGGAGCGGGTACCGGTGCCCGTTGTCATCCCGTTGCCACGTGGCAAGGAGTTGACAGATCTCCGGTGATAGAGTCCGGCCGGTCCAGCTCAAGGAGGAAACATGGCGCTGAGCGCGGAAGAGAGTGGTCGGCTCGCCGGTCTGCTCAGTGAGCACGGCGACCGGATCACGGCCCGGTGGACGGAATCGGTCGCGGCGTCGCTGCGCGGCCGGCTGAGCCAGGCCGAGCTGCGCCGCCAGCTCCAGGAGCTGCACGCTAGCATGATCGCCGCCGCCCAGGGCGGGCTGGCCGACCTTTCCGACGACCAGGCCGCCGAGCTGCGCGCCCTGCTCGCCGAGCTGTCCCGCGGCCGGGCCCGGCAGGGCTTCTCCGCCACCGAGACCGCGGTCAGCGTCTACGCCCTCAAGGGCGTCCTGCTGGACCTGGTCGACAGCGGCGACGCCGGCGCGCTGCGCGACTTCATCGCCTACTCCCGGCTGATCGACCAGATGGGGCTCTTCACCTTCGAGAGCTACGTCCGCACCCGGGAGAGCCTGATCGCCGACCAGGCCGAGCAGCTGCTCGAACTCTCCACCCCGGTGGTGAAGCTCTGGGAGGGCGTGGTCGCCGTGCCGCTGGTCGGCACGCTCGACTCCGCCCGCGCCCAGGTGGTGATGGAACGGCTGCTCCAGACGCTGGTCGACACCGGCTCGCCGTACGCGATCATCGACATCACCGGTGTGCCGGCGGTCGACACCCAGGTCGCCCAGCACATCCTCAAGACGGTGGTGGCCGCCCGGCTGATGGGCGCCGACTGCATCATCTCCGGCATCCGCCCGCAGATCGCCCAGACGATCGTCGCCCTCGGCATCGAGTTCGGCGACATCGCCACCAAGGCGAGCCTGGCCGACGCCCTGCGCCACGTACTGCGGCTCACCGGCGTGGAGACCGCCCGCCGGCACCCCCGCCGGGAGGCCTGATGGACCGCGTGCCGATCCTGAAGATCGGCGACGTGCTGCTGGTCTCCATCCAGGTCGACATGTCCGACCAGACCGCGCTCCAGCTCCAGGACGACCTGGCCGAGCGGATCGTGGCCACCGGCTGCCACGGCGTCATCATCGACATCACCGCGCTGGACATCGTCGACTCGTTCGTCGGCCGGATGCTCTCCACCATCGCCTCCATCTCCAAGGTGCTCGACGCCGAGACGGTGGTGGTCGGGATGCGACCCGCGGTCGCCATCACCCTGGTCGAGCTGGGCCTGTCGCTCAACGGCATCCGTACCGCGCTGAACGTCGAGCGCGGGATGGAACTGATCGCGGCGGCCCGGTACGACGAGGGCGGGTACGAGCCCGACGGCGACGACGCGGACGCCGAGACGACGGCCACGCCATGACCGCCGGCGTCGACCTGGGGACGCCGCAGACCCAGGCGATCCGCAGCGACGAGGACGTGGTGCGGGTCCGGCAGCTGGTGCGTACGGTGGCGGTCGCCGTGAAGCTGTCCCTGGTGGACCAGACCAAGCTGGTCACCGCGGCGAGCGAACTGGCCCGCAACACCCTGGTCTACGGCGGCGGGGGCACCGTCGAGGTGGCGACCGTGGACAACGGGCGGCGTCGGGGCGTACGCATCGTCTTCGCCGACTCCGGACCCGGCATCGCCGACCTGGACCTGGCCCTCACCGACGGCTACACCACCGGCGGTGGCCTGGGCCTCGGGCTCAGCGGCGCCCGCCGGCTCGTCGACGAGTTCGACATCCGGACCGGCGTGGGCGAGGGCACCACGATCACGGTCACCAAGTGGTCCCGATGAGCCGGGAGGTCGTCGCCGACGACGGTCTCTGGTTCCGGATCGAGGGCGGCAGCGCGGTCGGCGGGGTACGCCGGGCCGCCGAACGCCTCGGCATGCAGCTGGAACTGGGTGCCGAACACGTCGCCGACCTGGCCATCGTCGCGGCGGAACTCACCAGCAACCTGGTCAAGCACGCGCAGGAAGGCGCCATGCTGGTCCGGCCGGTACGCCGGGCCGGCCGGGCCGGGGTGGAACTGGTCGCCATCGACTCCGGACCCGGCATGGCCGACCTCACCCTCTCCTCCCGCGACGGCCACTCGACCACCGGCACGCTCGGCATCGGGC
Source organism: Micromonospora siamensis (assembly GCF_900090305.1). Classification (NCBI taxonomy): domain Bacteria; kingdom Bacillati; phylum Actinomycetota; class Actinomycetes; order Micromonosporales; family Micromonosporaceae; genus Micromonospora; species Micromonospora siamensis. Next base: position 934,563 of record NZ_LT607751.1, read on the forward strand.
TCGGTGCGATCGCCCGCCAGGCGACCTGGTTCGACGGCTACTCCCGCCCCGGCCGGGGCACGGTCTTCGCCGTCCAGGTCTGGTCCGGGGAAGCGCCGCAACCGTCGTGGGCGGGCGCCCTGACCCGCCCGATCACCGGCGAGCAGGTCAGCGGGGACGGCTACGCCGTACGCGTCGCCGAGGGCCGGCGGCAGCTGCTCGCCTGCGACGGACTCGGCCACGGCCCGCTGGCCGCCTCCGCCACCGGCGCGGCGCTCGCCGCGTTCCGGGACGCGCCCGCCGGGCCGCCCGGCGTCGTGGTGCAGCACCTGCACCGCGCCATGTCGCACACCCGGGGGGCGGCGCTGGCCGTCGCCGAGATCGACCCGGAGGCGGGCGTGCTGCGCTACGCCGGGTTGGGCAACATCTCCGCCGCGGTGGTCGAGGAGGGCCAACGGCGGCGAGGGCTGGTGTCGCTGCCCGGCATCGCCGGGCACCAGCGGCCGACCGTCCGCGAGTACGACTACCCGTTCGGCCCGGACGCGACGCTGGTGATGCACAGCGACGGGGTGGTGGACCGCTGGGACCTGGCCGACTACCCGGGGCTGGCCGGACGGGCCCCGACGGTCGTCGCGGCCACCCTGCTGCGCGACGCGGGCACCCGCCGCGACGACGCCTGCGTACTGGTCGCGAGGTCCCGGCCGTGACGGGGGCCGCCGTGGAGCCGTTGCTGACGATGGCGCTGCGGGTGGAGCAGGACATCTTCCTGGTCCGCCAGCGGGGCCGGGAGGTCGCCGCCGCGGTCGGGCTGGAGCACCAGGACCAGGTCCGGCTGGCCACCGCGCTCAGCGAGGTCGCGCGGGACCTGCTGCACAGCACCGGCGGCGCGGACGTCGCCTTCGGCACCGTCTTCGCGACGGGCGACGGCCGCCACCACCTGCGGGCCGACCTGACGCCGGTACGGCCGCTGCCCCACGGCCGGTACGAGCCGCAGTCGGGTGCGGTGGCACGTCTGGTGGACACGCTGGGCGTGGTCGGCGTCGAGGGGGATACGGTCGTGAGGATGTCCCGACGGATCCCGGCCAACGCGCAGGCGCTGACCCCGGAGCGACTGGCCGAGCTCCGCGCCGAGCTCGGGCAGAGCGCCCCGGGCAGCGCCCTGGACGAGCTGGCGACGCAGAACGCCCAGCTGATCGCCGCGCTGGACGAGGTCCGCAGCCAACGGGACGAGCTGGCCGTGCTGAACGCGGAGCTGGAGGAGACCAACCGGGGCGTGATGGCCCTCTACGCCCAGCTCTCCGAGGAGCTGGAGGAGACCAACCGGGGCGTGGTGGCCCTCTACGCCGAGCTGGACGAGAAGTCGGCCCAGCTGCGGGCGGCCAGCGAGTCCAAGAGCCGGTTCCTGGCCAACGTCTCGCACGAGCTGCGCGCCCCGGTGACCGCGATCATCGGGTTGGGGCGGCTGCTGACCGACTCGGCCTCCGACCCGCTCACCGCGGCCCAGTCGGAGCAGATCGGGCTGATCCGGTCCTCGGCGACCGACCTGCTCACCCTCGTCAACGACCTGCTCGACCTGGCCAAGGCGGAGTCCGGCCGGATCGAGCCGGACTGGGCGGAGGTCGACCTGCGGGCCGTCTTCGGGCAGCTGCGGGGCACCCTGCGGGCGCTGAGCCCTCGGCCCGAGGTCGAGCTGGTGGTGGAGGAGCCGCCGGCCCCCGCGGCCGTCGTGTCGGACGAGGTGCTGCTCGCCCAGGTGCTGCGTAACCTGCTGCACAACGGGTTGAAGTTCACCGAACAGGGTGAGGTCCGGATGCGCGCGGAACGGCTCGGCGACCGCTGGCGGCTCACCGTGTCGGACACCGGCGTCGGCATCCCGGCCGAGCTCCAGGAGCGGATCTTCGAGGAGTTCTACCAGGTTCCGGGGAACACCCGGGTGCGCGGCACCGGCCTCGGCCTGCCGTACGCGCGGCGGCTGGTCACCCTGCTCGGCGGGACGCTGGAGCTGACCAGCGAGCCCGGCCGGGGCAGCACCTTCACCGTCACCCTTCCCGTGGAACGGGCATGACCGCGCCGCTCCCGGGCCCGACCGTCCTGGTCGTCGACGACAGCCGGACCAAGCGCTACCTGCTGGTCAGCTGGCTCACCCGGGCCGGCTTCGACGTGATCGAGGCGGAGAGCGGCGGGGCGGCGCTGGAGCGGGTCGCCCAGCAGGCCGTCGACCTGGTGGTGCTCGACGTCCGGCTGCCCGACCTGAGCGGCTTCGAGGTGTGCGAACGGATCAAGGAGGCGCACCCGGCCATCCCGGTCGTCCACGTCTCCGCGCACGCGGTGGACGTGAACGACCGGGCCCAGGGGCTGACCCGGGGTGCGGACGCGTACCTCGCCGAGCCGATCGAGCCGGAGGAGCTGATCGCCACCGCGCACGCGGTGCTCCGCTACTACCAGGCGCGACAGCGGGCCGAGCTGCTCGCCGAGCGGCTGACCGGGCTCGCCGACACCACCGTCGCGGTGCACGCCGCGCCGAACTTCGCCCGGCTGCTGGAGGCCGCGGCGGTCGGCGCCGCGCAGATCTTCAAGGGCCCGGCGGCGGTGGTCGCGGAGACCTTCGACGGTGACTGCATCGCCGGTGTGTCCGCCGGCCCCGGCGACGAGGGGCGGATCGTCCCGTGGGTCGTCGACGACACCGGCGTACCCACCGGTTCCACCGTGCGGTCGGACGACCCGGCCAACTGGGCGCTGGTCGACTGGCCGGCCGGCGACGCGGTCACCGTGGCCGCCGCGAAGCTGCGGGAGGACCGCGCCCCGCTCTACGTGGTGGTCCCCTCGCACACCCAGACCGCCCGGACCCCGGTGCTGGTGCAGCTCGCCCAGGCCGTCGCCGCGGCGGTGGAGGCGCAGCGCTCCTTCGACGAGGAGCACCGGATCGCGGTGACCCTGCAACGCAGCCTGCTGCCCCGGCGGATCCCGGAGATCGCCGGGCTGGACCTCGCCGTGCGCTACGAGCCGGCCAGCGCGCAGACCGAGGTCGGTGGCGACTTCTACGAGCTGGTGATGCTCGACGGGCACCTGCTGATGGCGATCGGCGACGTCGCCGGCCACTCGCTGCACGCGGCGACGGTGATGGCCGAACTGCGGCACGCCGTCCGGGCGTACGCGGTGGAGGGGCACCAGCCCGGGGCGATCCTGGAACGGGTCAACGAGCTGATGCGTACGCTGCTCCCCAACGAGCTGGCCACCATCTGCCTGCTGCTGCTGCACCCGCCGTCGGGGCGGGTCCGGTTGGCCAGCGCCGGTCACCTGCCGGCGTTGATCAGTCGCGCCGGCCGGACGGAGTACGTGCAGCACTCCGCCCCGCTGCTCGGGGTCCGCGCGCCCCGGCCGGCGGACCTCGAGTTCGTGCTGCCGGCCGGCGCCACGCTGGTGCTCTACACCGACGGGCTGATCGAGCGGCGGGACGCCACCATCGACGAGGGGTTGTCGGCGCTGGCCGCCTGCGCCGAGCGGGTCGACGACGACCTGGACCGGTTCTGCGAGCGGCTGCTGGTGGAGCTGGCCCCCGACGAGATCCACGACGACGTGGCCGTGGTGGCCCTGCGTCGCCGCTGAGCCCGCGCGGGGTCAGCCCAGCGAGCGGGCGTACGCGGCGGGGGAGACGCCGGTGACGGCGCTGAACTCGCGGACCAGGTGGGCCTGGTCGGCGTAGCCCAGGTCGGCGGCGAGGGCCGCCCAGTCGAGCGGCCCACCGGCGGCCCGCTCGATCGCCTCCTGGAGCCGGTACCGGCGGATCACCCACTTCGGACCGATCCCCACGTGGTCCAGGAAGAGCCGTTGCAGCCGTCGGGTGGTCAGGCCGTGCCGGCGGGCGAAGTCGTCCACCCGCAGCACCCCGCGGTCGACGCGGATCTCCTCGGCCAGCGCGACGACCTCGGTGGTGACCGGGTCGGGCTCCGGTGACCAGCCGGTGAGCAGGGCGTCCAGGCGTCGGCAGCGCTCGTCGTCGGTGCCGACGCCGAGCCGGCCGGCGGGGATCGGCAGGCCCAGCCCGGCCAGTGGCTGCCGGCGCCCGGTCAGCTCGGCGACCGGCCGCCGCCAGAACGGGCGGAAGCCGCCCGGACGGAACTGCGCCCCGCTGGCCCGGCCGGTGCCGTGCAGCGTGATCGAGAAGAGCCGGGTGTCCACGCCGGCCAGTTCGGCGGTCTCCGGCCCGTCGTCGTTGCCGTGGAGGACCACGTTGACCGCCGGGTGCGGAACCAGCCGCTGCTCGTACGGCTCCGGCAGCGTCCAGTCGATCAGCCAGTAGTGCTCGACGTACGGCCGCAGCGCGGGCGCGGGCAGCCGGCGCCGGAACCGGACCTGACGCCGTAGCCGCCGCGGGTCGAGGATGCCCCGGTCGTCGCCGCGGGCTCGCTGTCGCATTTCTTCAAGACCGTCCTCGTACGCTGCCCCTATGAGCACGAAGACTAGTGAGCTGCTGGCCGGGACGGCGCCTGCGACGGTGGCGGTGGTCCGGGGTGTCGCCGACGATCAGCTGGACCTGCCCACCCCGTGCCTCGAGTTCCGGGTGCGTGATCTGCTCAACCACCTGTTCGACGTGGTGGTCAACTTCCAAACGTTGGCCCGCCGCGAGGCGGTGGACTGGGCGGCCAAGGAGGACCGGCTCACCGCGGGTTGGCGGGACCGGTTCGCGGTCGAGGTGGAGCGGACGGTCGAGGCCTGGTCGGATCCGGCCGCGGTGGAGGGGGAGTCGGCGGGGATGGGGTTGCCGCAGGCCACCGTCGGGGACATGCTGCTGACCGACCTGACCGTGCACGGCTGGGACCTGGCCCGGGCCACCGGGCAGCCGATGGCGGCCCCACCGGACGCGTTGACCGCGCTGCACGGCTTCCTGGACCGGATGGGCACGATGGGGCAGCAGACGGGCGCCTTCGGCCCGCCGGTCAAGGTCGCGTCGGGGGCGACCGAGCTGGACCGGCTGGTCGCCCGTACCGGCCGCGACCCGCGCTGGGCCCCGGCCGTCTGAGTTCGGCCGCCGCGCCGCCGTCGTGGCAGGTCACGGCGGCGGCGACGGGGGTACGCGGATCGCCCGAAGCCGGACGTAACGCGGCGGATCGCCGGGACGCTGTTGCCTGCGGAAGGCCCGCCCACGGGCCCGCGTCCGGGGCGGAGCCCGCCCCGCCGAATGCGTCAGCGGGAGTTCACCAGATGCAGAACCAGCCGGGCGGCGAGCCGCCGGTGTTCGTCGATCGGACCGGCCGGCGTCGCCGGCTCACCATGGTGGCCGGGACCGTCATGGGCCTCGGTCTGCTCACCAGCGTCGGGCTGATCGCCGCCGGGCTCTTCTCCGACTCGTCCGTGTCGCTGCCCGGCTGGTCGGAGCAGGGCCGGCGGCAGGCGCCGATCGAGGCCGGCGTGCGCCAGGAGAGCCTCGACGAGGCCGGCCAGCCGGCCAGCCGGCAGCGCCCCCGCCCGACCACGGCGACCAGCACCGCCGCCCCGCTGCCGACCCGGACCGCGACCACCGGGGCCACGCCGGCCACCACGACGACCACGGCGACGGCCACGAGCGGCCCGACCGCCACCACCACGGCGACGCCCACCACCCAGCCCACCCCGTCCACCAGCCCGCCCGGACAGGGCGACGTGCGGCGGAGCACCGCCAAGCCGAGCAGGTCCCCGGGTAAGCCCTGACGATGGCCCTGCACGTAGCCCGCCGTGATCCCCGGGCGCACTGGCTCCTGCTCCTGCTCGGCCTGGCCGTCCTGCTGGCGGCGCTCAGCCTGCACGCCGTGGTGACCGGCATGGCCGGGGGTTCGGGCCCGTCCGCCGTGTACTCCTCACCCGCGCCGTCGGAGGCCACCGCCGGTGGTCCGGTCCTGCGGCTGGACCAGGCGAAGCCGGTCAGCCGCCGGCTGCCCGCCCGGACGATCGCGCTGACCTTCGACGACGGGCCGGACCCGCGCTGGACCCCGCAGGTGCTCGACGTGCTGCGCCGGCACCACGCGCACGCGACCTTCTTCGTGGTCGGCGCCCGGGTCAACGCGCACCCGGAGCTGGTCCGGCGGATCCTCGCCGAGGGTCACGAGCTCGGCTCGCACTCCTTCACCCACGCCGACCTGGGGGAGACGCCGCCCTGGCGGGCCGAGTTGGAGCTGTCGCTGACCCGCAAGGCGATCGCGGCGGCCACCGGCCGGGAGGTCACCCTGTTCCGGCCGCCGTTCTCCTCGACCGTGCCGGCGATGACCGGCCTCCAGTACGACGTGCTGCGCGCCGCCGCGCGTACCGGTCACGTGGCGGTCCTCGCCGACCTGGACAGCGACGACTGGCAGCGCCCCGGCACCCCGGCGATCGTCGAGGCGGCCACCCCGCAGGGCGGCCGGGGCGCGGTGGTGCTGATGCACGACGGCGGTGGGGACCGGAGCCAGACCGTGGCCGCGCTGGACCGGCTGCTGCCCCGGCTGACCGGCCAGGGCTACCGGTTCACCACCGTGTCGAAGGGCATCGGCGCTCCCGACTCGACCGTCGAGGCGGGGCCCGCCACCCGGTTCAGCGGTACGGCGCTGCGCCTGGCGCAGGACGGGGCGGCCGGGCTGGCCGCCGCGATGAACACCCTGCTCGCGGTGGCCCTGGTGCTCGGCCTGGCCCGGTTGGCCGTGCAGGTGCTCTGCGCCCAGTTGCACGTGCGGCGGGTCCGCCGGCCGAAGCGCCGACCACCACCGGTGGGCGTCCCGGTGTCGGTGATCGTGCCGGCGTACAACGAGGCCGCGAACATCGCCGCGACGGTGCGGTCGCTGGTCGCCAGCGCGTACCCGGCGCTGGAGGTGATCGTGGTGGACGACGGGTCCAGCGACGGCACCGCCGACATCGTGGAGCGGATGCGGCTGCGCGGGGTGCGGGTGATCCGGCAGGCCAACGCGGGCAAGCCGGCCGCCCTGAACACCGGCATCCGGGCCGCCCGAGCCGACCTGCTGGTGCTGGTGGACGGCGACACGGTGTTCCAGCCGGACACCGTCGGCCGGCTGGTGCAGGGCTTCGCCGACCCGTCGGTGGGCGCGATCTCCGGCAACACCAAGGTGGCCAACCGCCGTCGGCTGCTCGGCCGCTGGCAGCACCTGGAGTACGTGATCGGCTTCAACCTGGACCGGCGGATGTACGACGTCCTCCGGTGCATGCCGACCATCCCCGGCGCGATCGGCGCGTTCCGCCGGCAGGTGCTGATCGGCGTCGGCGGGGTCCCGTCGGACACCCTCGCCGAGGACACCGACCTGACCATGAAGGTGCTCCGGGCCGGCTGGCGGGTGACGTACGAGGAGTCGGCGATCGCCTGGACCGAGGCGCCCTCGTCGCTGCGGCAGCTCTGGCGGCAGCGGTACCGCTGGTGCTACGGCACGCTCCAGGCGATGTGGAAGCACCGCGGGTCGCTGCGCGAGTCGGGCGCCGGTGGCAGGCTGGGCCGTCGCGGCCTGCCGTACCTGACGGTGTTCCAGATCGTGTTGCCGCTGACCGCGCCGGCGGTGGACGTGTTCGCCCTCTACGGCCTGGTCTTCCTGCCCTGGACGAAGCTGGCGGTGGCCTGGCTGGGGCTGCTCCTGCTCCAGGGCTTCACCGCCGCGTACGCCCTGCGCCTGGACCGGGAGCGGCTCGGTCCGCTCTGGACGCTGCCGTTCCAGCAGCTGGTCTACCGGCAGGTGATGTACCTGGTGGTGGTGCAGTCGGTGGTGACCGCGGTGGTCGGCAACCGGCTGCGCTGGCAGCGGATGGTCCGCACCGGAGAGGCCGCCGCCCTGGTCCGGACGTGAGCGGAGGCGGTCAGCCCGCGCCGAGGAGGCCGGCCCGCCAGGAGACCACCAGGCCGATCGCCGCGGAACAGCAGCAGACCAGCAGGGCGGCGGCGACCAGCGCGAGGATCACCCAGGTGGGCCCGCGCCGGGCCGCCCCCGGTTCCGCTTCTGCCTCGGGTACGCCGTCCTCGTCCACCCGCGCAGTCTAGGTGCCGAAAATGGGGGCAGCCGCCGATCCGGGCGCGCCTACGATCGTCGGATGCTCCGCCCGACGTACCCGATCCGCACCGCCCGGCTCACCCTCCGCCCGGTCACCCCGGACGACCTCGACGACGTGCACGCGTACCAGCGCCGGCCGGACGTGGTCCGCTGGATGCTCGGCGCCGAGCCGCGTACCCGGGAGCAGTCCCGGTCCTCGGTGGCCGCCATGGCGGGTGAGGACGCGTGGCGCGCGGAGGGTGACTGCCTGACCCTGGCCGTGGCGACCGACGCCGGGGTGATCGGGGTGGTCGAGCTGGTCTGGCGCAGTGAGCGCGACCGCACCGCGGAGGTCGGGTACGTCTTCCACCCCGACCACGGCGGGCGCGGGCTGGCCACCGAGGCGGTGACCGCCCTGGTGGACTGGGGGTTCACCGGATTCAGGCTGCACCGGGTCTACGGTCGGTGCCACGGCCGCAACGAGGCGTCGGCCCGGCTGATGGCCCGGCTCGGCATGCGTCGGGAGGCGCACCACCTGCGCAGCTACCGATTCCGGGGCGAGTGGGCCGACCAACTGGTCTTCGCCGTCCTGGCCGAGGAGTGGTGGGCCCGCCGCGCCGGCGGCGGGCCCACGCAGGCCTAGGCGCGGCCGAGGCGGTCCAGGGTCCAGGCGTTGACGAACGCCTCCTCCCGCCAGGCGTCGTACCGGCCACTGGGGCCGCCGTGCCCGGCGCCCATCTCGGTCTTGAGCAGGTAGTCGCCCCGCGGCGCCACCTCCCGCAGCCGGGCGACCCACTTGGCCGGCTCGTGGTAGAGCACCCGGGTGTCGTTGAGGCTGGTCACCGCCAGGATGGCCGGGTAGTCCACCGCCGACACGTTCTCGTACGGGGTGTAGCCCTTCATGTAGGCGTACACCTCCGGGTCGTCGAGCGGGTTGCCCCACTCCTCCCACTCGGTGACGGTCAGTGGCAGCGACGGGTCGAGGATGGAGGTGAGCGCGTCCACGAAGGGCACCTGCGCGACGATGCCGGCGAACGCGTCCGGGGCGAGGTTGGCCACCGCGCCCATCAGCAGACCACCGGCCGAGGCGCCCCGGGCGACCAGCCGGTCGCTCGCCGTCCAGCCGGACTTGACCAGGTGCCGGGCGCAGGCCACGAAGTCGGTGAAGGTGTTCTTCTTGGCCAGCAGCTTGCCCTCGTCGTACCAGCGGCGGCCCAGTTCGCCGCCACCGCGGATGTGCGCGATGGCGAAGATGACGCCCCGGTCGAGCAGGGAGAGCCGGGCCACCGAGAACCACGGGTCCATGCTGGCCTCGTACGAGCCGTAGCCGTAGATGACGGCCGGGGCGGAGCCGTCGCGCGGGGTGCCGGCGCGGCAGACCAGCGAGATCGGCACCCGGGTGCCGTCGTCGGCCAGGGCCCAGTCGCGGTGCTGCTCGTAGTCGGCCGGGTCGTACGGCCGCCCGTCCGGCCCGGGTCGGACCGGCTTGCGCCGGCGCAGCACCATCTCCCGGGTGACCAGGTCGTAGTCGTAGACCGAGTCGGGCGTGACCAGGGAGGTGTAGCGCATCCGGACGGCGGTGGTGCGGTATTCCGGGTTGGCGTCCAGGCCGACGCTGTAGATCGGCTCGGGGAAGTCGATGTCGTGCGGGTCGCCGCCGCCGACCGGGAGCACCCGCAGGCCGGTGAGGCCGCCGGTGCGCAGCGAGACGACGAGGTGGTTCTCGAAGGCGTCGACGGCCTCCAGCCGGGTGCCGGGGGTGTGGTCGATCAGCGGCACCCAGTCGCCGGGGTTGTCGGCCGAGGTCCAGGCGAGTGCGAAGTCCTCGGCGCCGTCGTTGTGCAGGATGAGGAAGCGGTGGCCGTGGTGTTCGACGGCGTACTCGACGCCCTGCCGGCGGGGGGCGATGACCGCCGGTTCGCCGGTGGGGTTGGCGGCCGGGACGACCCGGACCTCGCTGGTGATCTTGCTGTGGATGTCGACGACGACGAACCGCTCGGAGCGGGTCAGTTCGACGCCGACCCAGAACCGCTCGTCGTCCTCGGCGTGGACGACCACGTCCTCGCTCGACGGGGTCCCGACGGTGTGCCGCCACACCCGGTCGGGGCGCCACGCGTCGTCCACGGTGACGTAGAAGAGCACGGTGGCGTCGGCGGACCAGGCCGTGCCGTAGAAGGTGTCGGGCACCTCGTCGGCGAGCACCTCGCCGGTCTCCAGGTCCTTGATCCGCAGGGTGAACCGCTCGTCGCCGGCGAAGTCCGTCGAGTACGCCAGCCAGCGCCCGTCGGGGCTGACGTCGAACGCGCCGAGGGCGAAGAAGTCGTGCCCCTCGGCGAGCAGGTTGCCGTCGAGCAGCACCTCCTCCCCGTCGAGCGGGGTGCCGTCCTCGCTGACCGGCGGGACGGTCTCGCCGTCGCGGACGGCGCGACGGCAGTGCACGCCGTACTGCTGGCCCTCCACGGTGCGGGTGTAGTACCAGTGGCCGCCCTTGCGGGTGGGCACCGACAGGTCGGTCTCCTGGGTGCGCCGGCGGGTCTCCTCGAACAGTTCCCCGCGCAGCTTCTCCAGGTGCGCGGTGCGGGCCTCGGTGTACGCGTTCTCCGCGGTGAGGTGGGCGATCGTCTCCGGGTCGTCCTTGGCGGCGAGCCAGGCGTACTCGTCGACGAACGTGTCGCCGTGGTGGGTCCGCTCGGTGGGGACGCGCTTGGCGACGGGCGCCGGGGTCTCGGTGGTCACGCCGGTCAGGTTACCGGCCGGGGGGCCGCGGACCCGGCCATCGCGCCGCCGGGCGAACGATCACCACAGGCTTTCGAACATGTGTACGATAGCCGGCATGGCGGCAGCGAGTTCGACCGGCGCGACGGAGATCACCCGCAAGCTGACCGGGATCTGTGGCCCGCCGTTCGCCCGGTTCGCCGGGGCCGCCGACGAGGTGGCCGGTCGCTCCGCCCGCTGGGTGGCGGTGCCGGGTGGGCCCGAGGCCGCGGCCGAGGTGCTGCGGCTGGCCGCCCGGCACGACCTGACCGTGGTGCCCCGGGGCGCGGGCACGAAGATCGACTGGGGTGCCGCGCCGGCGCGGGTGGACATCCTGCTCGACACCGGCCGGCTCGCCGGGATCGGTCACCAGGCCACCGGATCGCCGGTGGCCGAGGTCGGCGCCGGTACGCCGCTGCGCGCGGTGCAGGCCACCCTGGAGCGGACCGGCCGGCGGCTCCCGCTCGACCCGCCGTCCCCGGGGGCCACCCTCGGTGGGGTGCTCGCGGCGGACGAGGCCGGCCCGTTGCGGCTGCGGCACGGCACCGCGTGTGAGCAGCTGGTCGGGTTGCGCTGGTTGCGGGCCGACGGTGAGCTGCTCAGCGCCGGGATCGGCGCGGCCGACCGGGCCACGACCAATCCGCCGGTGGGGCTGGACCTGGGCCGGCTGCTCTGCGGGTCGCAGGGTGGGTTGGGTGTGCTGGTCTCGGCCACGCTGCGCGCCCAGGCGTTGCCGGCCAGCCGGGTGTGGATCTCCCGGCCGGTGTGGACGCCGCTGGAGGTGCATGACCTGATCCGGGCCGTGCTCGCCGCCCGCCTCGACCCGGCCGCGATCGAGCTGGACCTCCCGGCGGCCGGCTCCCGGGCCCGGCGGCCGATCAGCCCGGCCCGCGCCGCGGCGCTGGCCAACCACCCCTCGATGGCCGGCCGGCGGCTCGATCCGACCGCCTCCCGGGACGGCGCCGGCACACTCGCCGTGCTCCTGGAGGGTGGCCCGGCCGAGGTGACCGAGCGCGCCGACCGGTTGGTGGCGTTGGTGGCCGGCGACGCCACCGTGGACCATTCCCCGCCGGAGTGGTGGCGGCGCTACCCGTTCGCCCCGGGCGACACCGCGCTGCGGGTGGAGGTGCCGATCAGTGACCTGCACGCCGCCGTGTACGCGCTCCGCGACGCCGCCGGCACCCCCGTCCCGGTCCGCGGCTCCGCCGGCCTGGGCGTGGTGCACGCCGCGCTGCCCGGCGCGCTGCCCGCCGAGCGGGTGGCCTCGATCCTCGCCGCCGTCCGGGGCGTGCTGCTGGCCCGGCGGGGCCGCTGCGTGGTGCTCTCCGCGCCGCCGGCGGTCCGGCAGGCCGTCGACGTCTGGGGCGAGCCGGCGGTGATCCCCCGGCTGCGCGCGGCCAAGGAGCACCTCGACCCGCACCGGCGACTCGCCCCGGGTCGCCTCCCCGGCGGCCTGTAGTCGGCGTCGCCTCCCTGCCGCCCGCCCGCCCGCCGCCCGCCGTCCGCCGTCCGCCGTCCGCCGTCCGCCGTCCGCCGCCCGCCGTCCGCCGTCCGTCCGTCGCCGCCCGCCGCCCGTCCGCCGGTCGGCGGGCGGGCGGATGGCGTTTGGAGCCCCTACAGACTTGAGAGCACAGACGACTCAACGTGATCCCGGCGGCTCGAACCGACGGGCGGTGCGAGCCCGGTCGGTAGGCATCGATGCGAGTAAGAGCAGAGGGCGGGCGGACGTCCCTGGCGCGCTTCCCGGTGAGTCGTTGACGCTCTCAAGTCTGTAGGCGGTCAGGCACGCACCTCCGGGCCGCCAGCCGTCTCAGCCCGGCGGGCCGGTCACCCACGTCAGCCAGGTGGGTCGGTCACCCACCGGGCTGCCAGGTGGGTCGGTCACCTACCTCAGCCCGGCGGGGCCGGAGCAAGCGGTCAGTCCGCCAGCCAGCGGTTCACCGGCTCCAGCAGCGGGCTGAGCCGCAGCGCGGTGAGCGTCACGGTCGCGAAGAGGGCGGCCAGCAGAAGGGACCGTCGGCCGGCCGTCAGCCGCTCCCAGTGCCTGGCCAGCACGACGACCGTCCAGGTCGCGACCACCGGCCCGAGGAACGCGGCGAAGAGATAGACCAGCAGCACCACCAGACAGAGCCAGCCGATCGGGTTGGCCCAGGTGATGCCGAACGGAACCACGTCCTTCGGGTCGTAGCCACCGGCGGCCAGCTCGTCGGGGCCGACCCCCTCGCCGGCCATCCGGGCGACCCACGCGCCGAGGATCAGCGCGAACACGGCGACGAGCAGGAGGTTCGCGGCGGTGACGAGGCGGAGCCGGGGGGCGGCCGGCGTCGCGGCGGCGCTGTCGCTCGACATACCGGCACGCTAGCGAGTCGAGGGGCGCCGCGCTGCCCCGCGCGGCTCAGAGCGCGTCGTTGCGGAGCACCAGTACGGCGATGTCGTCCCGGGGCGCCTCCACCGAGAAGTTGATCGCGGTGGCCCGGAGGCGGGCGGCCACCACGTCGGCCGAGTACCCGGCCAGCGGGGCGGCGGCGTCGCGCAGCCGTTCGGTGCCGAAGAGTTCCCGGCCGCGACGCCGCTCGGTCACGCCGTCGGTGTAGAAGATGAGCGAGTCCCCCGGGTCGAGCGGGATCTCGGCGGTCGGCGTGGTGATCGAGTCGAGCAGGCCGAGGGCGGTGCCACCGGTGCCGGTGAACGACGCTCCGCCCCCGCCGCGCAGCAGCACCGGCCGGTCGTGGCCAGCGAGGTGCAGGGAGACGTCGAGCTGGTTGCCGTCCCCGGGGCCGACCGCCGCCAGCGCGAGCGTGCAGTAGCGCCCGCCACCCCGTTCGACGAGCGTCTCGTTGAGCCGGTTGAGCACCTCCGGCAGTGGCTTGCCGTCCCCGGCGAGCACCCGGATCACGTCCCGGACCAGCCCGGTGACGGCCGCCGCCTGCACCCCCTTGCCGGAGACGTCGCCGATCACCATCAGCCAGCGCCCGTCCGGCATCGGCAGCACGTCGTAGAAGTCGCCGCCCACCTCCGCGTCGTCGCCGGTCGGGACGTACTCGGCGGCGAAGCCGATGCCCTCGATCACCGGCAGCACCGGGGGCAGCAGGGACTGCTGGAGGGTCTGCGCCACCCGCCGCCGTTCGGCGTGGATCCGGGCGTTCTCGATCGCCAGGGCGGCCCGGCGGGCCACGTCCTCCAGCACGGAGACCTCGTCCGGGTCGTGCCGGTGCCGTTGGTGCCGACCCACCGCCAGGGTGCCGAGGCGCTGGCCACGGGCGATCAGCGGCACCGCGAAGCCCTCCATCGGGGCACCCAACGGCACCTGGGCGGCGCTGCGCGAGGCTTCCCGGAGCCGCGCGTGCACCGAGTCGGGGCCGGTGGCCAGGAGCGTCTTGTGCAGCTGGGGCAGCACCGACTCGTCGGCGTGGGTGGCGGCGGCGAGCTTCAACCGCCCCCACTCGTCGGTGGTGTGCACCGCGCACCACTGACCGAGCCGGGGCACCACCAGCTGCGGGATCAACGCCATGGTCAGTTCGACGTCCAGCGACTGGGCGAGCAGCTCGCTCGCCTCGGCCAGGAAGGTCAGCCACGCCTGCCGCCGGGTGTCCGTCCGGCGCAGCCGGTCGTTCTCCAGGTGCAGGGAGAGCCGCTCCGCGGCCAGCACCGCCAGCGGCCGGGCGTACGCGCTGGGCGCCGCGTCCAGCTCCAGCTCCCCGGCGTACGGGCGGTGCACGGCGAGCGGCACCCGGAGCAGCTCGTTGTCGGGGCGGGGTTGCCGGCCGTACCGGGCGAGCACCTGGGGGCCCGGACCGTCGCCCCGGTCCAGCCGGACCACCCCGCCGGCCGCGCCCACCATCTCGGCGACCCGGGTGAGCAGGTCGGTGGCGAACTCGGGCAGCGGGTCGTCCGCGTACGGGTCGGGGGTGGTCTGCATCAGCTCGCTCATCGCGGCGGCGCTGGGCATCGAGCTCTCCACCTGCCCGCCGTTCCCGCTGGCGGCCGGGAGATGCCCGACCGGCCCGTCCGGGTCGGCGTCGTGCCGGTCGAGCCGGAACCACACCCCCTTGCCGCTGGGCTGGTACGTGGTGCCCCAGCGGCTGGCGAAGTGGTCGACCAGGAGCAGTCCGCGCCCCCGCTCGGCCACCTCGCCGATCTCGGAGGAGTCGTTGCGTACGCCGACGACCAGCTCGTCCGCGGGCCCGCCGGCGAAGTCGGTGACCGTGACGGTCAACCCGACCGTGTCCGCGAGGACCTCGATGTCCAGTTCGGTCTGCGCGTGTTCGACGGCGTTGGTGGAGAGTTCGGTGGTGAGCAGCAGGGCCTCGTTGAGCAGTTCCTCCAGCTCGGCCTCGGCGAGCACGGAGCGGACCAGCGCGCGCGCCGCCGCTGGCGTACGCCGGTCTGCGGGGAGGCGGACGCGCCGCACGTGCTCCTGCGGGCCGTCGCTCGTCGCGGGCCCCGTCTCCGCTGACACCCCGACATCCTCCACCGTTCGGCCCCGGGTGCCAACCCGGCCGGGGCGTCGCGCGGCACCGGAGTGTGCCGCCGAGCTGGGCGGACGGCGACGCGCCGGGCGCGGCGGCGGCCGGGCGGCGCGGCCTCGACGGGGGCGCGGGCACAATGATGGGATGGCCGGCAGGTCGCCACGAGCCGGAGGCCCCCGAGCTGAGTGAGGGAATGATGACGACGGCTGAAAACCCGGTTGCCGCGGATTCGTCCGCTCCCGACCACGAGGCGATGCTCGCGGAGTTGGCGCAGGCCCTGCGCCGGGTGCGTGGCGGCGACCTGAAGGTCCGGTTGCCGCGGCGGGCCGGTGCGGCCGGCGAGGTGGCCGACGCCTTCAACGACGTGGTGGCGCTCCAGGAGCGGCAGCACCTGGACCTGCGCCGGATCAGCCGGATCGTGGGCCGGGACGGCCGGCTCACCGAGCGGCTCGACGAGGAGGGCCTGGAGGGCTCGTGGGCGGAGGGTCAGCGGGCGATCAACTCGCTGATCGACGACCTGGGCCGCCCGACCACGGAGATCGCCCGGGTGATCGTGGCGGTGGCTGACGGGGACCTGTCGCAGCACATGGCCCTGGAGATCGACGGCCGCCCGCTGCGGGGCGAGTACCTGCGTATCGGCCGCACAGTGAACACCATGGTCGGCCAGCTGTCGTCGTTCTCCAACGAGGTGACCCGGGTGGCCCGCGAGGTGGGCACCGAGGGCAAGCTGGGCGGTCAGGCGGACGTCCGGGGAGTCGCCGGCACCTGGAAGGACCTCACCGACTCGGTGAACACCATGGCCTCGAACCTGACCGGCCAGGTGCGCTCGATCTCCCAGGTGGCGACGGCGGTCGCCCGGGGTGACCTGTCGCAGAAGATCACCGTCGGGGCGCGGGGCGAGGTCGCCGAGCTGGCGCACACGATGAACTCCCTCACCGACACCCTGCGGCTCTTCGCCGAGCAGGTGACCCGGGTGGCCCGCGAGGTCGGCACCGAGGGGAAGCTCGGTGGCCAGGCGGAGGTGCCGAACGTCGCCGGCACGTGGAAGGACCTGACCGACAGCGTCAACTCGATGGCGTCGAACCTGACCGCCCAGGTGCGGAACATCGCGCAGGTCTCCACCGCGGTGGCCCGGGGCGACCTGTCGCAGAAGATCACCGTGGCGGCGCAGGGCGAGATCCTGGAGCTCAAGGACACCGTCAACACGATGGTGGATCAGCTGTCGTCGTTCGCCGACGAGGTGACCCGGGTGGCCCGCGAGGTCGGCATCGAGGGCAAGCTCGGTGGCCAGGCCCAGGTGCGCGGCGTCTCCGGCACCTGGCGGGACCTGACGGAGAACGTCAACCAGCTCGCCGGCAACCTGACCAGCCAGGTCCGCAACATCTCCCAGGTCTCCACCGCCGTGGCGAAGGGCGACCTGTCGCAGAAGATCACGGTGGACGCGCAGGGCGAGATCCTGGAGCTGAAGAACACCGTCAACACGATGGTGGACCAGTTGTCGTCGTTCGCCGACGAGGTGACCCGGGTGGCCCGCGAGGTGGGGACCGAGGGCAAGCTGGGTGGTCAGGCGCAGGTCAAGGGCGTCTCGGGTACGTGGCGGGACCTGACCGACAACGTGAACTCGATGGCGTCGAACCTGACCAGCCAGGTGCGGAACATCGCCTCGGTCACCACGGCGGTGGCGAAGGGTGACCTGTCGCAGAAGATCACCGTCGACGCCCGGGGCGAGATCCTGGAGCTGAAGTCGACGGTGAACACGATGGTGGACCAGCTCAGTTCGTTCGCCGACGAGGTGACCCGGGTGGCCCGCGAGGTGGGTACCGAGGGCAAGCTCGGCGGCCAGGCCCAGGTGCGCGGCGTCGCCGGCACCTGGCGGGACCTGACCGACAACGTGAACTCGATGGCGTCGAACCTGACCGCCCAGGTGCGGAACATCGCCCAGGTCTCCACGGCCGTGGCGAAGGGTGACCTGTCGCAGAAGATCACCGTCGACGCGCAGGGCGAGATCCTGGAACTGAAGTCGACGGTGAACACGATGGTGGACCAGCTCAGTTCGTTCGCCGACGAGGTGACCCGGGTGGCCCGCGAGGTGGGTACCGAGGGCAAGCTCGGTGGTCAGGCGCAGGTCAAGGGCGTCTCGGGTACGTGGCGGGACCTGACCGACAACGTGAACTCGATGGCGTCGAACCTGACCAGCCAGGTGCGGAACATCGCCTCGGTCACCACGGCGGTGGCCAAGGGCGACCTCGGCCAGAAGATCACGGTGGACGCGCAGGGCGAGATCCTGGAGCTGAAGAACACCGTCAACACGATGGTCGACCAGCTCAGCTCGTTCGCCGACGAGGTGACCCGGGTGGCCCGCGAGGTCGGCATCGAGGGCAAGCTCGGCGGTCAGGCCCAGGTCAAGGGCGTGTCCGGGACCTGGCGGGACCTCACCGAGAACGTCAACCAGCTCGCCTCGACGCTCACCACGCAGCTGCGGGCGATCGCGCAGGTCTCCACCTCGGTGACCCGCGGCGACCTGACCCAGCGGATCGCCGTCAAGGCGCAGGGCGAGGTCGCCGAGCTGAAGGACAACATCAACCAGATGATCGTCACCCTGCGGGAGACGACGAAGAAGAACGCCGAGCAGGGCTGGCTGGACTCCAACCTGGCCCGCATCGGCGGTCTGCTCCAGGGCCAGCGGGACCTGGGCGAGGTCTGCCGCATGATCATGATGGAGGTGACCCCGCTGGTGGACGCGCAGCTCGGCGCGTTCTTCCTGGCGGACAGCTCCGACGGCAGCGTACGACTGCGGCTGACCGCCTCCTACGGGTACGTGGCCCGCGGCCACGACGTCACCTTCGGCCCCGGGGAGGGGCTGGTCGGACAGGCGGCGCTGTCCCGCCGGACGATCCGGGTCAACGCGCAGCCCGACGGGCGGCTCGTGCTCCGCTCCGGGCTGGCCGAGACCCCGCCGGCCGATCTGGTGGTGCTGCCGGTGCTCTTCGAGGGCGAACTGCTCGGGGTGATCGAGTTCGCCGGGGTCGCCACCTTCTCCGACCTGCACCTGTCGTTCCTGGAGCGGCTGGTGCTCACCATCGGCCTGGCGGTCAACACCATCCAGGCCAACCGGCGTACGGAGGAGCTGCTGGCGCAGTCGCAGCGGCTCGCCCACGAACTCCAGGAACAGTCGGCCGAGTTGCAGCGCACCAACGCCGAGCTGGAGGACAAGGCGCAGCTGCTCTCCGAGCAGAAGGCCAACATCGAGACCCAGAACCGGGAGATCGAGCTGGCCCGGCTGGGGCTGGAGGACAAGGCGCAGCAGCTCACCCGGGCGTCGGCGTACAAGTCGGAGTTCCTGGCCAACATGAGCCACGAGCTGCGTACGCCGCTGAACTCGCTGCTGCTGCTGGCCCGGCTGCTGGCCGAGAACTCGGAGCAGAACCTGAGCCGCAAGCAGATCGAGTTCGCCCGGACCATCCACAGCGCCGGCTCGGACCTGCTCTCGCTGATCGACGACATCCTCGACCTGTCCAAGATCGAGGCGGGTCGGATGGACGTGGAGCCGACCGAGGTGCGGTTCGACGAGATCCGCAGCTACGTCGAGCAGGCGTTCGCCCCGCAGGCCGAGGAGAAGGGCCTGGACTTCCAGGTACGGGTGGCCAGCACGCTGCCGCCCGCGCTGGTCACCGACGCCCAGCGGTTGCAGCAGATCCTGCGCAACCTGCTCTCCAATGCGGTGAAGTTCACCGACAACGGGGCGGTCACCCTGCGGATCGGGCCGGCGCCCGAGCACGCGGTCTTCGATGTGCCGGCGCTGACCAACGCGCAGCAGGTGATCGCGTTCACCGTGATCGACACCGGCATCGGTGTGTCGGACGACAAGCTTTCGCTGATCTTCGAGGCGTTCCAGCAGGCCGACGGCACCACCAGCCGCCGGTACGGCGGGACGGGGCTGGGGCTGTCCATCAGCCGCGACCTGGCCCGGCTGCTCGGCGGTTCGATCACGGTCAGCTCGGCGCCCGGCCAGGGCTCGACGTTCACTCTCTTCGTACCCGATGTGCTGGCGCCGGACGCGGTGGTCGCGCCGGCGCCGCCGTCTCCGCAGCGGGCCGGCCTGCCCTCGTCGCTGCTGATGCCGCCGATGGAGCTGCTGCCCCAGCCGGCGACGGCGCCGGCCACCCGGCAGCTCGACGGCGCGACCGTGTTGATCGTGGACGACGACGTCCGGAACGTGTTCGCGCTGACCTCCGCGTTGGAACTGCACGGCATGACCGTGTTGTACTCGGACAACGGGGCGGACGGCGTCCGCCTGCTGGCCGAGCATCCGGAGGTGGACATCGTGCTGATGGACGCGATGATGCCCGACCAGGACGGCTACGAGACCACCCGGCAGATCCGGCGCAACCACCGCTTCGCCGACCTGCCGATCGTCTTCCTCACCGCGAAGGCGATGCCGGGTGACCGGGAGTCCGCGCTGGCGGCCGGTGGCAGCGACTACATCACCAAGCCGGTGGACCTGGACGAGCTGATCGAGCTGATGGCGTCCTGGATCAACGGCAGCCGAGGCGAGGAGCATTCGTGACGCAGACGGCGAAGGCGCTGCTGGTGGACGACCGCCGGGAGAACCTGATGGCCCTGGAGGCGATCCTCCAGGGACTCCAGGTGCAGTCGGTGGCCGTGGAGAGCGGCGAGGCGGCGCTGAAGCAGCTGCTGGTCGACGACTTCGCGGTGATCCTGCTGGACGCCCAGATGCCCGACATGGACGGCTTCGAGACCGCCAGCCACATCAAGCGGCGGGAACGGACCCGGCACGTCCCGATCATCTTCCTCACCGCCGCCGACAAGGACGCCCAGCTGGCCCTGCGCGGGTACGCGGTGGGTGCGGTCGACTACCTCACCAAGCCGTTCGACCCGTGGGTGCTGCGGGCCAAGGTCTCGGTCTTCGTGGAGCTGTGGGTGAAGACCCGGCAGCTTGCCATGCAGTCGGACGTGGTGCGGGAGCGGGAGACCCAGTGGCGCAACCTGACCGACGCGGTGGACGAGGCTACGGCGCTGCTGCGGTCGGATTCCGCTGACGGGGTCGAGCGGGCGGTCGAGTTGTTGGAGCAGGCTCGTTGGGGGGCTTCTTCCTAGGTTTCGTCGGTAGGTGGGTGGGGCCGACCGTGCCCGGCTCCGGGCGGTCAGGCTTGATCCCTCCGCCGGGCACGGTCGGCCCCACCTCGTCGTGGGCCTGGTGATCCCGCCCCTGCCGGATGTGTGGTGGCTTGGCGGCGGGCCTGGTGTCGCGGGCCCTGCCGGATGGCTGCTCCTTCCCGGTGGCTGTTGGTCTGACGGCGCGGACGAGTTGCCGGGGCCTGGCGGGATGCGGCTGCGGGTCGGGGCGATGCCGCCTCTGTTGGCTACGGACTTGAGAGCGTGAACGACTCACCGGGGGTCTGGACCGGGTCGGACGGGTCCTGGTGGAGGGGCGTGCGGCGGAGCCCGAATGTCGGGACCTGATGCTCACGCCGCTCAGGCCACAATGTCAGGGATGTCGTGGCCTTGCGCGGGGTCGGAGCCGACAAGATCGGGGATGTCGCGGCCTTGCGCGGGTCGGAGCCGACAACGTCAGGGATGTCGTGGCCTTGCGCGGGGTCGGAGCCGACAAGATCGGGGATGTCGCGGCCTTGGGCGGGCCGGAGCCGACAACATCGGGGATGTTGCGGCCTCCAACCGGTCGGAGGCGACGATGGCGGGGATGTTCTGGTTTCGGACGGGGCCGTGCCGACTTCGTCGTGGATGACAGGTGGCCCGCTGCGGGACGGGCCGGCCGCCGGGGGTGAGTCGTTGGTGCTCTCAAGTCTGTAGGCACCCGAAGGGCAACCCTCGGCGTCCGGGATAAGGGCGGGCGGCCGCCGCGCTCGGCCGCCGTGGCCTGGTGATGGTCCTTGTTGTCGTGTACCCGTCGGCGGGGCCGGGGCGGTCAGGGGTGGCGGGCGGCGCGGCGGGCGCGCCAGCGTTCGCCGAGGGTGTCGATCTCCTCCTGTACGAAGAGGAAGAAGTCCCGCATCTCGGTGACCCGTTCGCCGGCGGGGGTGGCCCGGCCGTCCAGGGCGTCCACGCCGCCGTTGGCGATGTCGATGAAGGTCTTGTAGAGGCCGGTCTTGGTGACCGTGGCCTCGTACCAGGGGTTGTCGGGCATCCGGTAGCGGTCTCGGCGGGAGCCCTTGACGGGCTCGCGGACCAGCATGCCGAACTGGGTGAGGTAGCGGACCGCGCCGGAGACGGCGGCGGCGCTGACGTCCAGCCGTTCGCCGATCTCGGCGGCGGTGAGCGGATCGTCGGCGCTCATCACGGCGAAGAGGACCCGGGCGGCCATCCGGGGGAAGCCGACGTCGGCGAACGCCATCGCCATCCGCTCGACGAAGAGGTGGACCTCCTCCTCGTCGCGGGTCGGGCGGGCCTCGTCTGTCATCGGTGTCGTCTCCCTGGTCGCGGTCGGGAACCCGATCGTGCCTCAGGTCTCACGGTCTTCACAAGTTTGTGAAACAAGCGTAGCTTCCAAAACATGGAAACTCCCATTGAGGTGTCCGGCCTGGTGAAGACCTTCGGCCGGGTCAGGGCGCTCGACGGACTCGACCTCACCGTCCGCCCCGGGGAGGTGCACGGCTTCCTGGGCCCCAACGGCTCCGGCAAGTCCACCACCATCCGGGTGCTGCTCGGCCTGCTGCGGGCGGACGCGGGGGCCGTCCGACTGCTCGGCGGCGACCCGTGGCGGGACGCCGTCGCGCTGCACCGCCGGCTCGCGTACGTGCCGGGCGACGTCACCCTCTGGCCGAACCTCACCGGCGGCGAGGTGATCGACCTGCTCGGCCGGATGCGCGGCGGCCTCGACCCGCAGCGTCGCGCCGAGCTGCTGCACGACTTCGAGCTGGACCCGCGCAAGAAGGGCCGCACCTACTCCAAGGGCAACCGGCAGAAGGTCGGCCTGGTCGCCGCGCTCGCCTCCGACGTCGAGCTGCTGATCCTCGACGAACCCACCTCCGGGCTGGACCCGCTGATGGAGGAGGTCTTCCAGCGGTGGGTCGGCCGGGCCAAGCGGGACGGCCGGACGGTGCTGCTCTCCAGCCACATCCTGGCCGAGGTCGAGGCGCTCTGCGACCGGGTCACCATCATCCGCGCCGGCCGGGCCGTGGAGAGCGGCACCCTGACCGAGCTGCGGCACCTGCACCGCACCGCGATCGACGCCGAGATCACCGGCGCGGTCGACGGGCTGGGCCAGCTGCCAGGGGTGCACGACCTGCGGGTCGACGGGCAGCGGGTGCGCTTCGACGTGGACACAGCCGCGCTGGACGTCGCGCTGCGCCGCCTCACCGAGCTGGGCGTACGCAGCCTGGTGAGCCAGCCGCCGACGCTGGAGGAGCTGTTCCTGCGGCACTACGAGACGGCCGAGGGCGCGGAGGACACCGGGTCGCCGGCCGGGGTGACCCGATGAGCACCCTCACCGGAACCCGACACCTGGTCCGGCTGATCCTGCGCCGGGACCGGATCATCCTGCCGCTCTGGGTGCTGCCGCTCGCGGTGCTGCCGATGACGTACGCGACCAGCTTCTTCGAGCTCTTCCCGACCGCCGCCGACCGGGCCGCGTACGCCGCCGGCACCGCCCGCAACCCGTCGATCGTCGCGCTGCTCGGCCCGGTGTACGGCGAGAGCGTCGGCGCGCTCACCGCTCAGCGCGGCGGCTTCCTGCTGGTGATCGTCGCGCTGGCCACCCTGCTCACCGCCGTCCGGCACACCCGTACCGAGGAGGAGGCGGGCCGGCACGAGCTGCTCGCCGGTGGCGTCCTCGGCCGGTACGCGGCGCTCACCGCGGCGCTGGTCGTGACGTACGCGGCCAGCCTGCTGCTCGGCCTGCTCACCGCCGCCGGCCTGGTCGCCACCGGGCTGCCGGCCGCCGGCTCCCTCGCGTACGGGCTGGGCGTCGCGCTCACCGGCGCCGTCTTCGCCACCGTGGGCGGGCTCGCCGCCCAGCTCACCGAGAGCGCGGGCGGCGCCCGGGGGATCGGCATCGCCGTGCTCGGGCTCGCCTTTGCGCTCCGGCTGGCCGGTGACGCCGGCCGGCACGAGTGGCTGAGCTGGCTCTCCCCGCTCGGCTGGGCGCCGCGGGTCCGGGCGTACGAGGGGGACCGCTGGTGGGTGCTGCTCCTGCCGCTGGTCGCCGCGGTGGCCCTCGCCGCGGTCGCGTACCCGCTGTCGGTCCGTCGGGACCTGGGCGCGGGGCTGCTGCCGCCGCGACTCGGCCCGGTCGGGGCCGGTCGGGCGCTGGCCGGGCCGTTCGGGCTGGCCTGGCGGCTGCACCGGGGGCAGCTCCTCTGGTGGTCGGTCGGCTTCGGCCTGCTCGGGCTGATCCTCGGCGGGGCCGCGAAGGCGGCCGGTCGGTCGGTCGAGGGGAACCCGCAGCTGGAGGAGATCCTGGCCCGGATGGGCGGTACGGCGGCGCTCGCCGAGGCGTACCTCGGGGCGACGTTGAGCCTGGCCGGCCTCGCGGCGGCCGGGTACGCCGTGCAGGCCGCGCTGCGGATGCGGTCGGAGGAGGCCGCGGGCCGGGCCGAGCCGCTGCTGGCCACCGGCACCCACCGGTCGGCGTGGCTCGGCTCGCACCTGCTGTTCGCGCTGCTCGGACCGGTGGTGGTGCTGGCGGTGACCGGTTTCGCCACCGGCCTGACCTACGGGCTGAGCGTGCGGGACGTGCCCGGCGAGCTGCCCCGGCTGGTCGGCGCCGGCCTGGCGCAGGTCCCGGCGGCCTGGGTGCTGGCCGGTCTGGCGGTGCTCCTCTACGGCCTGCTGCCCCGGCTGGCCCCGCTGGCCTGGGCGGCGCTGGCGGTCTGTGTGCTGCTCGGCCAGCTGGGTCCGGTGCTGAAGCTGGACCAGCGGCTGCTGGACGTCTCCCCGTTCACCCACACCCCGCAGGTGCTGCGTCCGGCCTGGGACGCCACCGGGCTCTGGGCGCTCACCGTCCTGGCGGTGGCCCTGGCGGCGGTGGGGCTGAGCGGCTTCCGCCGCCGCGACCTGCCCGTGGTCTAGGGCAGGTCGCGGCGGCCGGACCGGGCAGGGCCGGTCACTTCGGGCTGAGCAGGCAGAACTCGTTGCCCTCCGGGTCGGTGAGGACCGTCCAGTGGATCCCGTCCAGCTCGACGGGGGTGGCGCCGAGGGCCCGCAGCCGGGCCACCTCGGCCTGCGGGTCGTCGCCCGGGTAGGGCCGGACGTCGAGGTGCACGCGGTTCCACCCGGTCTTCACGTCGGGCGTGCGGTGGAACCGCAGGTACGGGCCGACGCCCGTGGCGGAGCGCAGCACGGCTTCCTGGTCGGTCACCTCGCGCACGGTCCAGTCCATCGACTCGCCCCAGAAGCGGGCCATGGCGCGCGGGTCGGCGCAGTCGACCACCACGGCGGCGATCGGGCCGGTGTCGCGGTGGTCCGGGCGCGGGTCCAGCACGCAGAACTCGTTGCCCTCCGGGTCGGCCATGACCGTCCACGCGACGTCGCCCTGGCCCACGTCGGTAGGGGTCGCGCCGAGCGCGGTCAGGCGCTCGACCAGCTCCGCCCGGTGAGCCGCCGAGGTGGTGGCGAGGTCGACGTGCACCCGGTTCTTTCCCACCTTGGGGTCCGGGTAGCGGACGAGGTCGATGAAGAGGAAGGCCGGGTCGGGATAGTCGACGCCCGGGGGTTCGAGGTTGGTCACGCCGGGTGCCTCGATGGACGTCTCCCAGCCGAGGACCTTCGCCCAGAACCCGCCCAGCGCGGAGTCGTCGTGGGCCTTCATGTTGATCTGCACGAGCCGGGTAGCCATGCCGGCGATGCTAGGGCCTGCGCCGAACCGGCGGGTGCCGTGGCGGGCTCGGGCCTAGGGGGCGGTCTCGTTGCGGATCATCAGGGCGCTGCGCAGGCCGGTGATGTCCAGGACGCGGAGCAGGAAGTCGCCCACGTTGCTGAGGACCAGCAGGCACTGGGCGTGGCTGGCCTTGCGGCTGAGCACGACCAGGGTGCCGAGGCCCTGCGAGTCGCAGAAGGTGACCCCGCCCAGGTCGAGCACGATCCGCGGGGGCGGATCCGTCAACACTTCGTTGACGACGGTGCTGAGTTGGGCGGCCGTGAGCATGTCGATCTCACCGCTCAGGCGAAGCACCACTTCATCGCCTGTCCGGTGTACGGTGATGGACAGTTCGGCACGATCCACCCGGTCAGCCTATCGCGATCTCGCCCGACGAGCCCGTCGAGACGTTGGGCACCTTGATCGTGGGCGGCGAGGCGGGCGCGTGAGCCCGGTAACCCGCTGCCGGGGTGGCTGCCGCTCCGCCGTCCGGCGCTGACACAATGGCGGCATCGTGACCGATACCTTTTCCGCCGGATCCGGCCGTTACCCGGCCGACGCGCCGGCCTCCGAGGCCCTGTTCGACCGCGCCAAGGCCATCGTGCCGGGCGGGGTGAACTCCCCCGTGCGCGCGTTCCGTGCCGTCGGCGGCACCCCGCGCTTCATGGTCCGGGGGGAGGGTCCGTGGCTCTTCGACGCCGACGACCGGCGCTACGTCGACCTGGTCTGCTCCTGGGGGCCGCTGATCCTGGGCCACGCCCACCCCGAGGTGGTCGAGGCGATCCGGGACGCCGCCGGCCTGGGCACCAGCTTCGGCACCCCCACCCCGGGTGAGGTGGAGCTGGCCGCCGAGATCGTCGCGCGTACCCCGGTGGAGCAGGTCCGGCTGGTCAACTCGGGCACCGAGGCGACCATGTCGGCGATCCGGCTGGCCCGCGGCTTCACCGGCCGAACCAAGATCATCAAGTTCTCCGGCTGCTACCACGGGCACTCCGACGCCCTGCTCGCCGCCGCAGGCTCCGGCGTCGCCACCCTCGGCCTGCCCGACTCGCCCGGCGTGACCGGCGCGGCGGCCGGCGACACCATCGTGCTGCCGTACAACGACATCACCGCGGTCGAGGCGGCCTTCGCGG
Source organism: Micromonospora siamensis (assembly GCF_900090305.1). Lineage (NCBI taxonomy): Bacteria > Bacillati > Actinomycetota > Actinomycetes > Micromonosporales > Micromonosporaceae > Micromonospora > Micromonospora siamensis. The sequence goes on from NZ_LT607751.1 coordinate 960,709, forward strand.
CCGAGGGCCCGCACATCGCCGCGATCATCACCGAGGCCGCCGCCGGCAACATGGGCGTGGTGGCCCCCCGCGACGGCTTCAACCAGCAGCTCGCGGCGATCGCCCACGCCCACGGGGCGCTGCTCATCGTCGATGAGGTGATGACCGGGTTCCGGGTCTCCCGCGCCGGCTGGCACGGCCTCGACGCCTCCGACGCCGACCTGTGGACGTACGGGAAGGTCATGGGGGGTGGGCTGCCCGCCGCGGCCTTCGGCGGGCGCGCGGAGATCATGGCGCGGCTGGCCCCGGCCGGCCCGGTCTACCAGGCCGGCACGCTCTCCGGTAACCCGTTGGCCTGCGCCGCCGGCCTGGCCACGCTGCGGCTCGCCGACGACGCGCTCTACCGCAGGCTCGACGAGACGGCCGCCGTCGTGGGCAAGCTGGCCGGCGACGCGCTGGCCGCCGCCGGTGTCCCGCACCGCCTGTCGTACGCGGGCAGCATGTTCTCGATCTTCTTCACCGACGCCGACGTGGTCGACTACGACACCGCCCGCACCCAGCAGGTGCCCGCGTTCAAGGCGTTCTTCCACGCGATGCTGGCCGCCGGCGTCTACCTGCCGCCGAGCGCGTTCGAGTCGTGGTTCGTCTCGGCGGCGATCGACGACGCCGCCCTGGAGCAGATCTCCGCCGCCCTGCCGGAGGCGGCGCGGGCGGCGGCAGCCGCGGGACACGGGGGTTAGCCGACGGTGAGCGCGAGGAGTGAGCCGGTTTTGCGAGCCCCGCAGTCGCGAACAGAGGTGACGCAGTGAGCAAGGAAACGGTCGTGCACGTGCTGCGGCACGGCGAGGTCTACAACCCCGAGGGCATCCTCTACGGCCGGCTGCCCGGCTTCCGCCTCTCCGAGCTGGGCGTGCAGATGGCCAAGGCCGCCGCGCAGGCGCTCGCCGAGAAGACCGTGGTGCACGTGGTGGCCAGCCCCCTGGAACGCGCCCAGCAGACCGCCGAGCCGATCGCCGCCCAGTTCGGGCTCTCGGTCGGGGTGGACGACCGGCTGATCGAGAGCGCCAACTGGTTCGAGGGCAAGAAGGTCTCCCCGGGCGACGGCTCGTTCCGCGACCCGCGCAACTGGTGGGTGCTGCGTGACCCGGTGACCCCGTCCTGGGGCGAGGCCTACCTGACCATCGCCGAGCGGATGTTCGCCGCGCTCCAGGCCGCCCGGGTCGCCGCCGACGGGCGTGAGGCGGTGCTGGTCTCCCACCAGCTGCCGATCTGGACCCTGCGCCGGTACGTCGAGCGCAAGCGACTCTGGCACGACCCGCGCCGCCGGCAGTGCGGCCTGGCCAGCCTCACCTCGTTCCACTTCGACGGCGACCGGATCGCCGGCATCTCCTACACCGAGCCGGCCGCGCACCTGATCGCCATCTCGCCGACCGCCCGGACGGCCAAGGGGGCCTGATGCTCACCCGGAGGCTCGCCGCCGCCCTGCTCGCCGCCGTCACCGCCGGTACGGCGCTGGTCGGTTGCTCCTCCGGCACCGAGGAGAGCCGCTGCGACACCGCCGACGGCATCGTCCAGTGCGCCCCCGACCAGCGGTCCCCGGCCCCGAAGATCGCCGGTGACCTGCTCACCGGCGACGGCCGGTACGACGTCACCCAGGCCCGCGGCCAGGTGGTGGTGCTCAACTTCTGGGGCTCGTGGTGCGCGCCCTGCCGCGCCGAGGCCGACGACCTGGAGGCCACCTACCAGGCGACCAAGGGCTCCGGGGTGGCCTTCCTCGGCGTCAACGTGCAGGACAACCGGGACAAGGCGGTCGCCTTCGAGGAGGGCCGGGTCACCTACCCGAGTCTCTTCGACCCGGCGAGTCGGCTGGCGCTGGCCCTGGACATCCCGCCGAACACCATCCCGGCGACGGTGATCCTGGACCGGGAGGGCCGGATCGCCACGGTGATCCGGGCGGCGGTCACCCAGGACGGCCTGCGGCCCCTGGTCGAGAAGGTCGCCGCCGAGGGTTCGCGCTGATGGGCGAGACCTTCCGTGAGCTGGCGCTCTCCGGCCCACTGCTGCTGGCCGTCGGCGGGGCGGCGCTCGCCGGGCTGGTGAGCTTCCTGTCTCCGTGCGTGCTGCCGCTGATGCCCGGCTACCTGTCGTACGTCACCGGCCTGGCCGGCGCGGACCTCGAGGGCCGGTCCGCAAAGGCGGACCCGGTACCGGTGGACGGCGGCGGTGGCGTCGCCGTGGCCGCGCCGCCGGTGCGCCGGACGGCCGCCGTCAAGGGGCGGGTGCTCGCCGGCACGCTGCTCTTCATCGCCGGCTTCACCTTCGTCTTCACCTCCACCGCGATCCTCGCCGCCAGCTTCGGCCGGGTCTTCTTCGACCACCAGCGGACGCTGGAGATCGTCCTCGGCTCGCTGGTGATCGTGCTCGGCCTGGGCTACCTGGGCCTGGTGCCCGGCATGCAGCGTGAGTTCCGGATCAACCGGCTCCCGTCGGCCGGTCTGCTCGGCGCGCCCGCCCTCGGGGCGGTGTTCGCGCTGAGCTGGATGCCGTGCACCGGGCCCACGCTGAGCGGAATGATCGCCCTGGCCACCGCCGGTGGGCGGACCGACCGGGCGGTGCTGCTGGCCGTGGCGTACTGCCTCGGGCTGGGGATACCGTTCATCGTCTTCGGGCTGGGCTTCCACCGCCTGCTCGGGGTGTTCCGCGCCGTACGGCGCAACAGCCGCTGGGTGACCCGGGTCGGCGGTGCCCTGCTGATCCTGATCGGCCTGGCGCTGGTCACCGGCGGCTGGCAGAACGTGGTGATCTGGCTGCAGACGAACGTGGGCCCGGGTGAGGTGAGCATCTGATGACGACCGTCGACGACCGGCCCGCGGCCCCGCCCGCCGGGGCGCCGCGGCGGCGGGTCAATCCGGTGCTGGCCCTGCTGCGCAACTCGTGGCGGCAGCTGACCAGCATGCGTACCGCGCTGGTGCTGCTCTTCCTGCTCGCGATCGCCGCCGTCCCCGGCTCGGTGCTGCCGCAGCGCGGGGTGAACCCGGAGAACGTCGACCGGTACTTCGTCGACCACCCGGACCTGGCCCCCCGACTGGACCAGCTCGGCTTCTTCGAGGTCTTCGGCTCGGTCTGGTTCTCCGCGATCTACCTGCTGCTCTTCACCTCACTGGTCGGCTGCATCCTGCCCCGGGCCCGGGACCACGTCCGGGCGCTGCGGATGCGACCGCCGGTCGCGCCGAAACGGCTCGACCGGCTGCCCGCGCACGCGGTGCTGGAGGCGCCGGCCGCCGCCGACGTCGAGGCGATCGCCGCGGTGCTGCGCCGCCACCGCTGGCGGGTGCAGGTCCGGGGCGACGAGGTCTCCGCCGAGAAGGGCTACCTCAAGGAGACCGGCAACCTGCTCTTCCACGTGTCGCTGGTCGCCGTCCTGCTCGGCGTCGCGCTGGGTTCCTGGTACGGCTGGCACGGCAACCGGATCCTGGTCGCCGACGCGGAGAACGCCTTCTGCAACACCCGGCAGCAGTACGCCGAGGCGACTCTCGGCCCCCGGGTGGACAGCGCCGACCTGCCGCCGTTCTGCCTCACCCTGGACCGGTTCGAGGCGGAATACCTCCCCTCCGGGCAGGCGAAGCGCTACTGGGCCACGGTGACCGTGGACAACCTGCCCGGCGACGCCACCCGGACCGCCGGCTTCTCGGTCAACTCGCCGCTGCGGCTCGACTCGGCCAACGTCTACCTGCTCGGCAACGGGTACGCCCCGATCCTGAAGTACACCGACCGGTACGGCCGCAGCCAGACCAGCACGACGCCGTTCCTGCGTACCGGCGACTCGAACGCCACGGAGGAGGGGTTGGCCGCCTTCCCCGACGCGAACGTCGACCCGAAGACCGGCAGGCGGGCGCCCGATCAGCAGATCGCCTTCGAGGGGCTCTACCTTCCCACCGCCCCGGACCGGGCGCCGTTCGTGTCGTCGCAGTTCCCGGCCGAACGCAACCCGGCGGTGGTGCTGGTTGCGTACCGGGGGAACCTGGGGCTGGACGCCGGCATCCCCGGCTCGGTCTACAAGCTCGACCAGCGGCAGGTGGAGAACGGCAAGCTCAAGCAGATCGGCGACAAGAAGCTCGCCGTCGGCGAGAAGTGGACCCTGGACGACGGCAGCACGCTGGAGTTCGTGGGCACGAAGCCGTACATCACCATCGCGGTCCGGTACGCCCCCGGCCAGCTGCTGATGCTGGTGGCCTGCGCGACGCTGCTGATCGGGCTGATGGGTTCGCTGTTCTTCCGGCGGCGGCGGGTCTTCTTCCGGGTGACCGCCCCCGACAGTGGATCTCCGACGGGCGGTAGTAGTTTGGTGGAGGCCGGTGGGCTGCCGCGCACCGAACATCCCGGTTTCGCCGACGAGTTCGCCCAGCTCGTCGCCGCGGTCAGCGGCGACGGACGGGACGACCGGCGGGCGCCAGAAGGAGACGAGTGATGTCCGCACTCTCCGACCAGCTGGTCACGTACGCGATCCTGGCGTACCTGGTCGCGATGATCAGCCACGCCGTCGAGTACGCCCTCGGCAACGCCCGGGCCGTGCCGGCGAAAACCGCGGCCCCGGCCCGGGAACTGGTCGGCGCGGGCGTCGGCGGTACGGGCGGGACGGTCGAGGAGCCGGCCGCCGCGCCGGTCGCGTCCGGGCCGGACCGCACGGCCGGTCGGGCGGCCCTGGCCGGGCGGATCGCCGGATGGCTCACCGCGCTCGCCGTGGCCCTGCACCTCGGTGCGCTGGTCACCCGGGGCATCGCCGCCGAGCGGATGCCCTGGGGCAACATGTACGAGTTCGTCCTCACGGTCACCTGGATCGGCTCGGCCGCGTGGCTCGCGGTGCTGGTGAAGCGTCCGCAGCTGCGCCGGCTCGGGCTCTTCCTGACCCTGGTGATGGTGCTGCTGCTGGCGTTCGCCGAGCTGAAGCTCTACGTCCAGGTCACCCCGCTGATGCCGGCGCTGCAGTCGTACTGGTTCATCATCCACGTGTCGACCATCGTCTTCGCCTCCGGCATCTTCCTGCTGGGCGTGGTGCCGGCGACGGCCTACCTGCTGCGCTCCGGCTGGGAGCAGGGCAAGCGGAGCTTCCCGTACACCCTGGCGAAGCGGCTGCCCGGCGCGGCCGGCCTGGAGCGGCTGACCTTCACGCTGCACGCCTTCGCCTTCCCGATCTTCACCTTCGCGGTGATCGCCGGGGCGATCTGGGCCGAGGCGGCCTGGGGTCGCGCCTGGGGCTGGGACCCGAAGGAGACCTGGGCGTTCATCTCCTGGGTGGTGTACGCCGGCTACCTGCACGCCCGGGCCACCCCGAGCGTCAAGCGCAGCGTGGCCACCTGGATCTCGATCCTGGGCTTCGCCACCATGCTGATGAACCTGTTCGGCGTGAACTTCTTCTTCACCGGCCTGCACTCGTACGCCGGGGTGTGAGCCCGGTCAGCACCTCGTCGACGCGGCGGGTGACCTGGTAGGCGACCTCCGGGACATCGGCCAGGTCGATCCGCTCGGCGCGCAGGGCGAGCTGGGCGTGCAGCTCCCGGGCCACCGCGTCACGGATGTGCCGGAGCAGCGGGGTGAGGCCGTCCGGGTCGCCGGAGACGTACGCGTCGTCCATCCCGCCATCCTCCCCGCCCGAGACCGACGTGTCGCCCCCTCGCCGTGCCGGAAGGGGCGGGCGACCTCGGCCGCCCGCCCCTTCCGGCGTCAGGGCCGCTGCCCTACCTGGTCCACCACTCCGACGGTCAGCACGGCCGTCGAGTCGAGCACGTCGCCGGCCTTCAGCCCGTCCTGGTCGCGTACCAGCACCTGCCGCGAGCCCAGGTAGGCGTGGCTGGCCCGGTCGAAGATCAGCTCGGTGCGGTAGCCCTGCACCTCGGTCAACGCCAGCGCGACCCCGGCCCTGCCGGCCTGGTCGGTGACGTCACCGACCACGGTCACCCCCGGGATCTCGCCGACCGCCTCGAACACCGCCGCCAGGCTCTCCGGCGGGAGGTACGCCTCGCGGACCAGGTCGCCCGCCGCCGTGAACGCCTGCTGGTCCGGTGGGTTCCTGGTGCCGGCCCCGGCCCGGCGGAGGTACGCCAGCATCTCGTCCGCCGAGGTGGGCAGGCCGGCCCGGTGTCCGGGCGTCGCGGTGCACGACGCGCGCTCGGTCCTGCCGTACTTGTGCTGGATCGCCACGCCGTCGCGGCAGCCGGGCAGCGGGATCTCCTCGGTGGCGCCGGCGCCGGTCCGGGGACGATTGCGGATCAGCCCGTCCCGGGTGCCGTCGGCCGAGAGCCAGACCGTGCGGTCGAGGGCCTGCGCGCCGGCCGCGCCCCGTGGGCTGAAGGCGGCGGCGGTGGTGAGCGAGCGGACGTACACGAACTGGTTGTCGCGGACGTCGAGGGCCGGCCGGTGCCGGGCCTCGTCGGCGGCGCCGGCCAGGATCCGGCCGGCGGCGGAGGCGGTGGAGACCGGCGCGCGGTCGCCGAAGGAGACCACCTGGGTGGCCAGTACGCCGACGGTGAGCGCGGCGGCCAGTCCGCCGACCGCGGCCGTCCGCCAGCCGAGCCGGGGTCGGGTGATCCGGGCGGTACGGCGGGACGGCCGGGTGGCCTGGGTGAGCACCCGGTGCCGGAGCCGGGCGGGTGGGGTGCCGGTGGGAGGGTCGAGGGTCGCGCCCAGCTCCGCCAGGGTCGTCAGGTCGTTCATCGGTCCACCTCGCTGATCCGGGTCGGGTCGGCGTCGCCGAGGGCGGCGCGCAGCTTGCGGCGGGCCCGGTGCAGCCGGGAGCGCACCGTGCCGATCTTGATGTTCAGGGTCTCGGCGACCTCCTCGTAGCTGAGGTCGCTCCAGGCGACGAGGAGCAGCACGTCCCGGTCGCCGGCGGAGAGCCGGCGCAGTGCCCCGGCGAGCGGGCCACGGGTGGCCCGGGCGCTCACCGCCGCCGCGACCTGGTCGGCGAAACCCTCCGCGACGCCGTCGTCGCCGGCCCGGCCGAGGGCCCGCCAGCGGGCCTGCTCGGCGCGTCGGTGCCGGGCGATCTCCCGGGTCAGGATGCCGAAGAACCAGGGCCGGGCGTCGGCGCGGGCCAGGTCGTACGAGTTGCGTCGGCGGAACGCGGCGAGGAAGGTGTCGGCGACCACGTCCTCGGCCAGCTCCGGGCCGACCCGGCGGTACGCGTACCGGTAGAGCTGGGCGGCGTACCGGTCGTAGAGGACGCCGAAGGCCTCGGCGTCCTGGCGGGACGCCGCGATGGCGGCGGCGTCGTCGGCCTGTCGGCCGGGCGCGACCGTCACCACAGTGGTGCGTCGGTGTGTCGGGGGTGACTCACGGGGTGGACCTCCCGTCCAGGAGCGGAACTGTCACCCCTGTCTCTGCCGCAGCCGCCGATCGGGTTCACGGCCGTCCGGGTCGGTGGCGGTCTCAGCCGCCGAACCAGCCCGGCACGTCGAGGCGGAAGACGTCGGCCGGGGCCATCCGGCGCAGGTCGTCCTCGATGGCGGCGACCCGGTCGGCGCCGAGGGTGGCCGCCCAGCGGTCCCGCAACTGGTCGAAGACCACGGCGGAGCGGCTCAGCCCGTCGACGCCCCTGGCCGTCAGCCGGACCAGCTTCCGGCGGGCGTCGGCCGGGTCGTCGCCGCGTTCGAGGTAGCCGAGGGCGACCAGCCGGTCGACGGTCTTGCCGGCGGCCTGCTTGGAGACGCCGAGGCGTTGGCCGAGGTCGGACGCGGTGGTGCCGCCCGGGCCGACCGCCTGGAGGACGAAACCGTGCAGCGGCCGCAGGTCGGGATGCCCCTGCCGGGCCAACTCGGCGTGCAGGTCGTCGATGAGCGTACGGAAGCCGGCGAGCAGCAGCAGCGGCAGCGCGAAGCCGGGGCGGTCAGGCGTTGCCATTTTCGACAACCTGGTTTACGGTTTGGTCAACCACGTTGACTATTCTACGTCAGGGGTTCCGTGATGTCCCGACCGGTCTTCACCGTCCACACCACCGACACCGCATCCGCAGCCGGCCGCCAGATCATGGCCGCCGTCGAACGCAAGCAGGGCCACCTGCCCGCCGCCGTCGCCCTGCTGGCCGAGTCGCCCGAGCTGCTCAAGGGCTTCTTCGCCGCCACCGCCGCCTTCGACTCCACCGACCTCGACCCGGTCGCCCGGGAGGTGGTGGTGCTCACCGTCGCCGCCCGCAACGAGTGCCACCTCTGCCTGGCCATGCACACCGCGACCCTGACCGGACTGGGCGGAGCGCCGGAGCTGATCGAGGCGCTGCGCGACGGCCGCGAGCTGCCCGAGCCGCGCCTGGCGGCGCTGCACCGGTTCACCCTCGCCGTCCTCGACCACCGCGGCGCGGTCCCCGACCACGAACTGGACGCCCTCCTCGCCGCCGGCTGGAAGCCACGACACGCGCTGGACGTCGTGCTCGGCGTCGGCGCGTACACCATCTCGACCTTCGCCAACCGGCTCGTCGACGCGCCCCTCGACCCCGCCCTCGCCCCGTACGCCTGGGAACCTGCGGCCTGACCGGGCGCCCTCGGGCTGCCGGGTCAGCCCCGCAGGAACGGCAGCAGCAGCGCGCACATCTCGGCGGGCCGTTCCTCGAAGAGCCAGTGACCGCAGTTCTCCACCACCTCGCCGGTGACCGTGTCGGCGTACCGGCGGACCTGCGCGGCCACCTGCTCGCCGAGGCTGGCCCGGGCGCCCACGGCGAGCACCGGCATCGACAACCTCGTCGACCGGTAACCGGCGTTGTCCGCGACGTCCTGCCCGAACGCGCGGAACCAGTCGAAGCTGGCCCGCAGGTGGTCCGGGTCGCGCAGGTGCCGGGCGTACTCCTCGACGTCCTCCGGGCCGATGCTGCCCTTGTTGACCATGATCGAATCGGTGAAGCGGTCCACCCAGAGCGCCTCCCGGCCGGTGATCATCTGCTCGGGCAGGCCGTTGTCGACGTTGAAGAAGCCGAAGTTCCACACCGCCGGACCGGCGGTGGTCAGGGCCGGGATCGTGTAGATGCTCTCGTCCGGGATGGGCGCCTCGGTGAGCACCAGCCGGGACACGGCGGCGGGATGTGCGGCCGCGTACGCGTAGGCGACCATCGTGCCCAGGTCGTGGCCGACCAGCCGGACGTCGTCGGTCAGGCCGAGCCCGGTGAGCAGGCCGTGCAGGTCGGCGGCGAGGGACTTCTTGTCGTACCGCCCGGGTGCGGCGTCGCTGTCGCCGAAACCGGGCAGGTCCGGCGCCACCACCTCGAACGACCCGGCCAACTCGGGCAGCACGTGCCGCCACATGTACCAGCACTGCGGATAGCCGTGCAGCAGCACCAGCGGCGGGCCGCTGCCCCCGCGGACATAGTTGATCGAGAGGTCACCGACCTGCGTCCGCTGCTCGGTGAAACCCGCCGGCACCCGACCGCCACCCATCTCCGCCCCCCGTCGCCCGGACGACCCGTCTACCCGCCCGCCCGCCGCGTACGCCTGGACGGCCGCCACCCGACCGGGCGGCACCCGCCGCCTCGCGCCGCCGGCCGCCTCGCGCAGGGGCCGCTACGCGCGCCGCGCCCCGCGCGGATGCATGGGCAGGCTCACAGGTGTCCCGCCCACCCGGCGTGGGCGGGGCGGCGAGCCGTGCGGGAGACTTGCGGGCATGGCGGCTCGTGGCTTCCCGTACACCGATCTCAAGGACTTCCTCGCGGCCCTGGAGCGCGCGGGCGAGCTGCGGCGGGTCAGCGTCCCGGTCGACCCCACCCTGGAGATCAGCGAGATCGTCACCCGGACCGTCCGCGCCGGCGGCCCGGCGCTGCTCTTCGAGCACCCCACCCGGGGCGAGATGCCGGTGGCGATCAACCTGTTCGGCACCGAGAAGCGGATGGCCATGGCGCTCGGCGTCGACTCCCTCGACGAGATCGGCGACCGGATCGGCGCGCTGATCAAGCCGGAGCTGCCGGTCGGCTGGTCCGGCATCCGCGAGGGCCTCGGCAAGGTCATGCAGCTCAAGTCGGTGCCGCCCCGCAAGGTCAGGACCGCGCCCTGCCAGCAGGTGGTCTACCGCGGCGACGACGTGGACCTGAACAAGCTCCCCGGCCTCCAGGTCTGGCCCGGCGACGGCGGGATCTTCCACAACTACGGGCTGACCCACACCAAGCACCCCGAGACCGGCAAGCGCAACCTCGGGCTCTACCGGCTCCAGCAGCACGGCCGGAACACCCTCGGCATGCACTGGCAGATCCACAAGGACTCCACCGCGCACCACGCCGTCGCCGAACGGCTGGGCCAGCGGCTCCCGGTCGCCATCGCCATCGGCTGCGACCCGGTCGTCTCGTACGCCGCCTCCGCGCCGCTCCCCGGCGACATCGACGAATACCTGTTCGCCGGGTTCCTGCGCGGCGAGCGGGTCGAGATGGTCGACTGCCTCACCGTGCCGTTGCAGGTGCCGGCGCACGCGCAGATCGTGCTGGAGGGCTACCTGGAGCCCGGCGAGCGGCTCCCCGAGGGCCCGTTCGGCGACCACACCGGCTTCTACACCCCGGTCGAGCCGTTCCCGGTGCTGCACGTCGAGACGATGACCACGCAGCGCCAGCCGGTCTACCACTCGATCGTCACCTCCAAGCCGCCACAGGAGGACCACGGCCTCGGCAAGGCCACCGAGCGGATCTTCCAGCCGCTGCTCAAGCTGATGATCCCGGACATCGTCGACTACGACCTGCCGGCCGCCGGGGTCTTCCACAACTGCGCGATCGTGTCGATCCGCAAGCGCTACCCGAAGCACGCGCAGAAGGTGATGAACGCGATCTGGGGCGCGCACCTGATGTCGCTGACCAAGCTGATCGTGATCGTCGACGAGGACTGCGACGTGCACGACTACAACGAGGTCGCCTTCCGCGCCTTCGGCAACGTCGACTACGCCCGCGACCTGCTGCTCACCGAGGGGCCGGTGGACCACCTCGACCACTCGTCGTACCAGCAGTTCTGGGGCGGCAAGGCCGGCGTCGACGCCACCCGCAAGCTCCCCGCCGAGGGCTACACCCGCGGCTGGCCGGAGGAGATGAGCATGGCGCCGGAGGTCACCGCCCTGGTCGACAAGCGCTGGAAGGAGTACGGGATCTGATGACGGCTGTGCTGGAGCGGCCCGGCCGGGTCACGTCCTTCCTCAAGCTGGTCGCGATCGAGCACTCGGTGTTCGCGCTGCCGTTCGCGTACCTCTCCGCGCTGACCGCCATGCAGGTGAACGGCGGGCGGGTCCGCTGGCTCGACCTGCTGCTGATCACCGTGGCGATGGTGGGCGCGCGGACCTTCGCCATGGCCGCCAACCGGATCCTCGACCGGCGGATCGACGCCCGGAACCCGCGTACCGCCAACCGGGAACTGGTCACCGGGGCGGTCAGCGTCCGCACGGCCTGGACCGGCGCGGCCGTCGCGCTGGTCGTCTTCCTGGCCGCTGCCGCCCTGCTCAACCCGCTCTGCCTGGTGCTCGCCCCGCTCGCCGTGATCCCGCTGGTCGTCTACCCGTACGGCAAGCGGTTCACCGACTGGCCGCACGCCATCCTGGCGATCGCCCAGGCCGTCGGCCCGGTCGGCGCCTGGCTGGCGGTCACCGGCACCCTCGACGGCTCCTGGCCGGCCTGGCTGCTCGGCGCCGCCGTCGGCCTCTGGATCGGCGGCTTCGACCTGATCTACGCCTGCCAGGACTCCGAGATCGACCGGGAGATCGGCGTGCACAGCGTCCCGGCCCGCTACGGCCGGCGCTTCGCGCTGCACGCCTCCACCGTCGCGCACGTGATCACCTTCGCGCTGTTCATCTGGTTCGGCGCGCTGGTCGGCTTCGGCTGGCTCTGGTGGATCGGGCTGGCGTTCACCGCCGTCGCGTTCGGCTACCAGCACCTGGTGGTCAGCCCCACCGACCTGAGCAAGGTCAACCGGGCGTTCTTCACCGCGAACGGCTTCGTCGGCATCGCGCTGTTCGTGTTCGCGCTGCTCGACCTGGTCATCCGCCTCGGGCTGCGGGGTTGACCGGCCCGGTGGGATAGCGGGCGCTCTCCAGCGTCCACTCGATGGTCCCGCGCACCGCCGCGGCCACCCCGTCGAGAAGGTCGGTGACCGCCTCGTCCAGCCCCGGACCGAACGACGGCACGGCGGCGCGCAGCGCCACGAACTCGCGCATCGTCTCCCGCCAGCGCGCCGCCGCCAGGTCGACCGCCGCCTCCGGCGGGACCCCGTGCTCGGCAGCGAGCGCCAGCACCAGGTTGTGCCCGCCCGCGGTCGCCCGGTCCCGCTCCAGCGAGGCGATGTCGTTGTACCAGGAGAGCAGGTCGTTGCCGAGGTCGGCGAGGCGGCGCAGCCGCGGATGGTGGTAGACCGCGTCCGTCAGCGGCCGGCCGGTCACGAACTCCACCAGCGGGTACGACACGTACGCCGCCGAGGTGGCCCGGCGCAGCGCGACGTACTCGGCCACCCCGGGACGGTGGCCCGCGTCCTTCGCCGCGGCCTCCCGCCAGACGCCGAGCAGGTGGTGGCCGACCGCGTCGGCGAACCGGACCCGCCAGCGCGCCGGCATCCGGCGGTGCGGCTCCCGCCACGCCTGCACCAGCAGCCGGCGCAGCGGACCGGCGAACCCCGGATGGCGGGCCCGCGGGCCGTCCCGCAGCACGGCGAGCACGCCGTCGCGCAGCCACCGGATCCGCTCCGGGGTGAGCCGGGCCGGGCCGTCGCAGGCGTCGTCGACCAGGAAGAACCAGGTGAACATCAGGCTCAGCACCCGCAGGTCGGCTTCGGTGGCGGCCGGGTAGAGGCGCCCCGCGTACCGGGCGAATCCCGCCTCGGCCAGCCGGGCGCGGGCGGCGACGTCAACCGGCAGGCCGTGCCGGTCGAGCTGCCCGACCAGCCACTCCTGCGCCCGGTCGGCGTGCGGGGAGATCCGGGCCGGAACGGGACACTCGGCGCGCAGCGACTCCAGAACCGGTACGCCGGTCACCGGCCACTCCTCCGTCGAGGGTCGATCGTCCCCGGCAGCATGGCAGGTCCACGCACGCACCGCCGCCCCGGCGCAGCAGCACCCGCGGTGACCAGGCACTCTTGACGGCATGCGCGAACCATGGGTGGTGGGGGTCTCCGGTGCGTCCGGCACGCCGTACGCCGCGGCGGTCGTCCGCGGGCTCCTCGACGCCGGCGAACCGGTCGACCTGATCGTGTCCCGGGCCGCCCGGCTGACGATCCTGGACGAGACCGGCCGGCCGTTCCGGGACGCGCACTGGGCCGACGACCTGGCCGGCTGGCTCGGCCGCGACCTGGCCGACGCCGACGTCCGGCACTGGCCCGCCGGTGACCTCGCGGCCGGCCCGAGCAGCGGCTCCTACCGGGTACGCGGCATGGCGGTCGTGCCGGCGAGCACCGCGGCCTGCGCGGGGATCGCCATCGGCCTGTCCAAGGACCTGTTGCAGCGTTCCGCGGAGGTCAACCTCAAGGAGCGGCGGCCGTTGGTGGTGGTGCCCCGGGAGACTCCGGTGACCCGCAGCCACCTGGAGCACCTGATCGCGCTGCACGACGCCGGGGCGGTGGTGCTGCCGGCCAGTCCGGGCTTCTACGGCGCCGGGGCGTCCGCCTCGGCCCAGCAGCTGGTCGACTTCGTCGCCGGCAAGGTGCTCGACGCGCTCGGCGTACCGCACACCCTGTTCCGTCGCTGGTCCGGCCAGCTGGCCGCCGACCGGTCCTGACCCGGTGGTCTCACCGGTGCGCGGACCGGAACCTGTCGCCCGGTCCGCGTACCACCCGGCACCACTCAGTACATGCCGGCGTTGGCCGGCCCCGGGCCGGTCGAGGCGGTCGGGCCCACGTTCCGTGGCTTGCCCATCTCGTCCGCCTCGTCCAGCATGCCCTCCCCCTCAAGCAGGGCCCGCACCTCGGATTCCCGAAACCGGCGATGCCCGCCTGGAGTCCGGATGCTGCCTATCCGGCCGGCCGCCGCCCATCTCGTCACAGTTTTCGGGTCTACCCGAAACAGCGCGGCGACCTCACCCGGTGTCAGCAGGCGATCTCCAGTGTCCACAGCCCCCTCCTCGCGTCGACGAAGCCCCCGGCTGAACACACTGCCCCCGGCCGGTGCGAGCCCAGAGCCGTCATGAGGGACGTATGGCAATTACAGCACCAGCGACCTGGCCTGTCCGCCAAACGCGAAAAAAGCACTGAGTGGGAAGTTAGTAAATGGTACCGGCGGCGGGACCCTCCGACTGTGAGTCTGCGAACTGTCACCTGACGTCATGTTCAACGGACACCGAGCGCCGCGCGTTACGCCGTGGCCGATAGGGTCACCGTCCGTGGACGCCATCGACCTGAGCCTCGTGGAGCTGCTGCGCGGCAACGCCCGCCTGTCCTACGCCGAGCTGGCCAGGCAGGTCGGCCTCTCCGCGCCGGCGGTGCACGAGCGGGTCGGCAAGCTGGAGTCCGGCGGGGTGATCCGGGCGTACCGGGCGGAGGTCGAGCCGGAGGCGATCGGGCTGGGCGTCACCGCCCTGATCGGCATCGTCGAGGACTCCGGCGGCGACACCGACGACGTGCTCGAGGCGTTCCGGCAGATGCCGGAGATCGAGTCCTGCTATTTCATGGCCGGCGTGGAGTCGTTCCTGCTCAAGGCCCGGGTCGGCACCATCGCCGAGCTGGAGCAGCTGATCGTGCGGTTGAACCGGACGCCTGGGGTCGCCTCCACCCGGACCGGGATCGCCCTGTCGACCAAGTGGGAGAACCGCCCTCAACCCCTCACCCCGCCCGAGGCCTGACCCGGCCGGAGTTCCCGGGCCGCCGGCCCGGCCCGAGTGGGCTGCCCGCGTCGAAGTTCCTGGCCGCCCGACCCCGGCCGAGGCGGGCCGCCCGCTCCATGCTGCGGAGCGTGACATCCCCGCCGCTCCACCGCACCCCCCGCCCCCGCTTTGCTCTGCTGCTGCGGACGCAACAGCCACCGAGTGTGACCGCCGGCGGAGCCTTGTCAGGTCTTTCCGATCCTGGAGCCGCTGGTCGGGGCGCTGGCGCGCCCGGGGCAGCAGAGCAAAGCGGGGAGAACGAGTGCGCGGTACCGCGCGCCCCGGTGACGCAGGGTGGCTGACGCTGTGGTCACCCACAGCGACAACAGTGGGCCGTCGTACGGGTGGAAGGGCCGGCGGGTCGTCACCTGAGGGCCGGTGGACGCTCTGGCGCGGGCCGGGGCGGCGGCGATACCGTGCGCCGATGAGACCGCCAGCACGCGAGCCGGCGCGGGAATCCGGGCCGGAGCCGGCACGGGGGCCGGGGGCAGGACCGGCATCGGGCCCGCGGCGGGGAGTCGCCGTCGTGACCGGGGCGGCCGGCGGGCTCGGCCGGGCCATCGCCGCCGCGCTGCACGCCGACGGCTGGGACGTACTCCTGACCGACCTGGACGCCGACGCGGCCCGCGCCGCCGCCGGGCCGCTCGGTGGCTGGTCCCGGGCCCTGGACGTACGCGACGAGGCGGCCTGCGCCGACGTCGCCGCCGAGGCGGACGGGCGGGCCACCGACGGGCTCGGGCTCTGGGTGAACAACGCCGGCATCCTGGCCACCGGCCCGTCCTGGACCCACGACGCCACGACCCGGCGACGGATCGTCGAGGTCAACGCGCTCGGCGCGGTGAACGGCACCCTCGCCGCGCTCGACGTGATGCGACCGCGCCGCCGCGGCCACGTGCTCAACGTCGTGTCGCTGGCCGGGCTGGTCGCCGCCCCCGGCGAGACCGTCTACGCGGCCAGCAAGCACGCGCTGCTGGCGTTCAGCATCGGCACCCTCGCCGACCTGCGCACGGCCGGCCTGCGGGACGTACACGTGTCCTGCCTGTGCCCGGACGGGATCTGGACGCCGATGCTGCACGACCGGCTCGCCGACCCCGGCGCCGTGGCCTCCTTCACCGGCGCGATGCTCAGCCCGGAGCGGGTGGCCGCCCGGGCCGTCCGGCTGGCCCGGCGACCCCGGCCGGTGGTCAGCCTGCCCCGGTGGCGCGGCGCCCAGGTACGGCTGCTCGACGCCTTCCCCCGGGTCGCCCTCGCCCTCCTGCCCGCCGTCCGGGCGGCCGGCCGGGCCGGGCAGCGCCGGCAGCGCCGCCGGGTCGGGCCGAACCCGAGCTGACCTCGCTTGTAACGTTGCCGACGTGACCCATCTGGACCGGTGCGACGAGGCGGGCCGGACGTGGCTGACCGAGGCGATCGCCACGGTCGAGGCCGACGCCAACCGGTCCGCCGACACCCATCTGCTGCCCTTCCCGCTGCCCCGGGCCTGGGGGATCGACCTCTACCTCAAGGACGAGTCGGTGCACCCGACCGGCTCGCTCAAGCACCGGCTCGCCCGGTCGCTCTTCCTCTACGGGCTCTGCAACGGCTGGATCGGCCCGCGGACCACCATCGTCGAGGCGTCCTCCGGGTCGACGGCCGTCTCCGAGGCGTACTTCGCCCGGATGCTCGGGCTGCCGTTCATCGCCGTCATGCCCGCCTCCACCTCACCGGAGAAGATCACCCAGATCGAGTTCCACGGCGGCCGCTGCCACCTCGTCCGCGACCCGGCCAAGGTGGTCATCGAGGCCCGCTGGCTGGCCGAGGACTCCGGCGGGCACTTCATGGACCAGTTCACCTACGCCGAGCGGGCCACCGACTGGCGGGGCAACAACAACATCGCCGAGTCGATCTACGCCCAGCTCGCCCTGGAACGGCACCCCGTGCCCGCCTGGGTCGTGGTCGGTGCCGGCACCGGCGGCACCAGCGCCACCATCGGCCGGTACGCCCGCTACCGGCGGCTGCCCACCAAGCTGTGCGTGGTCGACCCGGAGAACTCCGCCTTCTATCCCGCCTGGCAGGCCGCCGACTGGTCGGTCCGCACCGGCCGGGGCTCCCGGATCGAGGGCATCGGCCGGCCCACCGTCGAGTCGTCCTTCCTGCCCTCGGTCGTGGACCGGATGGTGCAGGTGCCCGACGCCGCCTCGCTGGCCGCCATGCGGGCCGGCTCCCGGGTGCTCGGCCGCAAGGTCGGCGGCTCCACCGGCACCAACCTCTGGGGTGCCTTCGGGCTGATCGCCGAACTGCTGGCCGCCGGCCGGACCGGATCTGTGGTCACCCTGATCTGCGACGCCGGCGACCGCTACGCCGACACCTACTATTCCGACGAGTGGGTCGCCGGGCAGGGCCTCGACCTCACCCCGCACAGCGCGACCATCGACCGTTTCCTGACCACCGGCGCCTGGCCGGTCTGAGTCGTCATCCGCGGAGCCGACCGGCTCAGCGTTGGACGGCCAGCTCGGCCAGGCCCGGGTAGCGGACCACCCAGCCCTCCGGGTCCACGTCCAGCTCCGCGGTGAAGCCGTCGCTGGCGAACCGGACCCGCCCCGGACCCAGCGACGTGTACGTCTGCTCCGCCGGCACGACCACCAGGCTGGGCACCAGCACCCAGGCCACCGTCACCCGATGCTCGGCCTGCCCCGCCGCCCGCTCCAGCCCGAGTCGCCGGATCGGCAGCGAGTTGAACAGCGGCGACCCGCCCAGGTCGACGTCGACCGCGTCGGCCAGCCGGTCCGGGTCGTCGGTGCCGGGCAGCCCGGCCGGCGGATGCCCGGCCGCCCGCAGCGCCCGGTCCAGGTCACCCTCCTCGCCGGTGGTCACCCGCCACCGGTCGGTCGCCCGCTCCAGGCGTACGCTCCGCCGCCAGCCCGCCCCCTCGACCTCGACCTCCAACCGGCCGGTCGACCCGTCCGGCTCGGCGGCCAGCCGGTAGCGGCAGGTGAAGGCGACCGGGTCCACGGCCAGGATCGTGCCCTGTGCGGTGAGCCCGCTCCGGTCGTCCAGGGTGGCGTGCTCCGCGCCGGTGGTGTCCGTCCGGGTCCAGAAGAGCGACTTCGGCATCGTCGACATGAGGCGGACGTTACGCCAGATCCCCGACACCGGCAGCGGATGCGCCGACGCCGCCGCGGAACCGGGGTTCCACGGCGGCGTCGAGGTCAGCCCCCGGCGTCAGCCGGGCAGGTGACGCGGGGTCGTTCAGTGGGTGCGGGCGGGCGCCCGACCGCCGAAGCCACGACTGTCGTCGCGCCCACGGTCCTCGGAGCGGAAACCACCCCGGCCGTCCCGGTCGGCGAACCGGCGCTCGCCGGCCGGACGGTCGGCCGCGAAGCCGCGCTCGCCCCGGGCGTCCCGGTCGCCGTAGGGACGGGGCGCCCGGTCGCCGTAGGGACGGCCACCGTCACGCTCGCCGTAGGCGCGGGGGGCGCGGTCGCCGTACCCGCCGCGGGTGTCCCGGTCGCCGTAGGCGCGCGGGGCCCGGTCGCCGTACCCGCCCCGGGTGTCCCGGTCGCCGTAGCGCCGGTCGCCGGACGGGCGGTCACCGTAGGAGCGGTGGTCGCCGGACGGGCGGTCACCGTACGAGCGCCGGTCGCCGGACGGACGGTCGCCGTACGAGCCGCGGTCGCCCGCGGGACGGTCGCCGTAGCCGCGCGGGCCCCGGTCACCGAAGGAACGCGGACCCCGGTCCCGGTCGCCGAAGCGGCGCTGCCCGGACGGGCGGTCCCCGTGCCGACGGGGCTCCGGCTCCTCGCGGACCGGCACGCCACTGGGCTCCCGGGCGCCGGTCAGCTCGGCCAGCGCCGGGTCACCGGCACGCACCCGGGTCTCCGCCGGCTCCACCCCGGCCTTCTCCAGCATCGCGAGCGTGGTCCGCCGCTGCTTCGGCAGCACCAGCGTGGCCACCGCGCCGGACTCGCCGGCCCGGGCGGTACGACCCGCGCGGTGCAGGTAGTCCTTCGGGTCCTTCGGCGGGTCGACGTGCAGCACCAGCGAGACGCCGTCCACGTGGATGCCCCGGGCCGCCACGTCCGTGGCGACCAGCACGTTCATCCGGCCCTCCTTGAACTCGGCGAGGGTCTTGGTACGCATCCGCTGGGTCTTGCCGCCGTGCAGCCCACCCGCGCGTACGCCCACCGCGGCGAGCTGCTCGACCAGCCGGTCGACGCCCAGCTGGGTACGGGCGAAGACCATCGTCCGGCCGTCCCGCGCGGCGATCGACGCGGCGACCGGGAACTTGTCGTGCGGCGGGATCAGCAGCATGTGGTGGTCCATGGTGGACACGGAGGCGGTCGACGGGGCGGTCGAGTGGGTGACCGGGTCGGTCATGAACCGCTTGACCAGCGCGTCGACGTCACCGTCCAGGGTGGCCGAGAAGAGCAGTCGCTGGCTGCTCGCCGGCGTCTTCGCCAGCAGCTCGGTCACCTCGGGCAGGAAGCCCATGTCGGCCATCTGGTCGGCCTCGTCCAGCACGGTGACCTCGATGTCGTCGAGGTTGCACACGCCCCGCGAGATCAGGTCGCCGAGCCGGCCCGGCGTCGCCACGACGATCTCCACGCCGCGGCGCAGCGCGTCGATCTGCCGGTCGTAGGGCACACCGCCGACGGCGGTCTTGAGGAAGATGCCGACGGCCTTGCCGAGCGGCAGCAGCGCGTCGTTGACCTGCATGGCCAGCTCGCGGGTCGGCACCAGCACCAGGGCGCGCGGGTGCAGCGGCCGGGCCCGGTTGAGCTCGGCGAGCCGGGCGATGATCGGCAGCCCGAAGGCCAGGGTCTTGCCGGAGCCGGTCTGGCCGCGGCCGAGGACGTCCCGGCCGGCCAGCGCGTCCGGCAGGGTGGCGCGCTGGATCTCGAACGGCGCGGTGATGCCCTGCCGGGCCAGCGCGCGGACCAGCTGGTCCGGCAGGCCGAGGGCGGCGAAGTCGGGGGAGTCGGCGCCCTCGGGGCGCTGCTCGACGGGGGCGGCCGGAGCCACCGGGGAGTCGGAGACGGACGGGGACATGCCGAGGTCAGCAGAGCTGGTCAAGTAAAACCTTTCGAGCGGGGCGCATCTTCGCGATGGCCCGCCGCGGCTGACCGCCGCCGAATCGCCCGCAAGATCGCCCATGGGCGCGCCGAAACGCGCGCCGGGTCAGTGATCTGTACCAGTGTACGGCGGCGCGGCGAACCGGCCAGCCGACCGCGAGGCGACAGTGGGCGGGCTCACCCTGGCTCGGCGGTCCTGCCCGGCGGCGCCGGACGGAGGCGGATCAGCGGGCTAGGACGTTGCCGACCAGCCCGTCCAGCGCGTCGTTGGCCAGGAAGAGGACCAGCACGCTGATCGCCACCAGCAGGGCGAGCGAGGCGGCCAGGACCACCACCACCCGTACCGTCCGGGATCGGGTGGTGGTCGGTTCCTCCGCCCAGCCCTGGGCCAGGATGTGGCCGGTCAGCGAGCCGGAGTTCTCCATCGGGTTGCTCGCCGGGAAGGAGACCGTCGCGTGGCCCGGACCCTCGGTGCCCCCGTACGCGGTGGTCGCCAGGTCCGGTCCGCCCCGGTACGGGGGCCGACCGCCGGGCGGGGCGGCCGGCGACCACGCGGGTCGGCCGGTGCCGCCGGGCGCCGGGGATCCGGCGGCCGGGCCGGTCGCCGGGGTCCGTTGGCCGGTCGGGTTGGTGGGCGGGGGCCACGCGGGCAGCGCCGGGGCGGGCACCACCGGTGGCGCGGACACCGGGGGTGCGACGACGGGCGCGGAAGCCACGGAGGCGGTGCCCCGGGGCATGGCCGAGGCGGGCGGCGGCGGGAACGGCGGCGCGGGCATCGGCCCGGGCGGGGCCGGCGGGCCCGGGATCGGCGGGCCGGGCGGCGGCGCGGGCGGGCCGGGCAGTGGCGGGACCGGGCCGGGCGGGGTGGGACCCGGGCGCGGCGGACCGGGGACCGGGCCGGGCGGCACCGGCACCGGCACCGGTTCGGGCGTCGGAGGCTCCGGCGGCATCGGCCCGGGTACGGGGGTGGGC
This sequence comes from Micromonospora siamensis, assembly GCF_900090305.1. NCBI lineage: Bacteria > Bacillati > Actinomycetota > Actinomycetes > Micromonosporales > Micromonosporaceae > Micromonospora > Micromonospora siamensis. The sequence goes on from NZ_LT607751.1 coordinate 981,490, forward strand.
GCGGGCTCCGGTTCGGGGGCGGGTGGGTTCGGCGGCTGGACCGGCTCGGGCGGCTGCACGGGCTCCGGCGGCGCGGGATCGACCGGGCCGCTCCGGTAGACGGTGGCGCCGGCCTGGGCGGTGGCGGTCGGCGCGGGTCCGATCGGGGAGACCCGGTTCAGGCCGGGAACCGAGGCGGTGGCCCGGGCGGCGCCGGCAGGGAGCCGCTGTTCCGGCACCACGGGCGGCGCCGGCCGTCCACCGTCGACGTCCTGGTCGTCGCTGCTGTGGGGCCGGGCGGTGGGGCCGCCGTCGGGCTGCGCGTTGCCGCCGGCGCTCCCGGCGGGCTGCTCGGCGCTGCCGAAGGCGGACCAGCTGCCCGGTTCGCTCACGGTGGCGCCGGGGCGGCGGCGCTCCAAGGGCGTGACCGCCGGGGCCTGCGAAGCGACCGGGGCCGCCGGGAGCGCAGGCACGGCAGGAGCCGCCGGAGTCGGGGCGCCGGCCCGGTAGGTGGTGGCGGTCGCCCGGCCACCCGGCACGGCCCGGCCGTCCGGCGGGGCCTCGGCGCCGGCCACACTCACCCGCCCGCGAGCCGGTGCCCCGGCCGGGACGGCGCTGACCGGACGTACGGCGGCATGGGGCTGGTCGTGACCGTCCGGTGCCTGCTCGGCCGGCACGGGGTCCCGGTCCACGGTCTCCGCCGCAACCTCTTGCTCACCCATGCTCGACCTCCGCGCCCACGCCCGCTACCGGACCGGTGGCGCCGGCCCGGGAGTGCCTGAGTGTCACGGTGCCACATTCCGGCCGTACCGCACAGTCGGAGCGGACGGTTGGGCTCAGCCGCCGGTGCTGGTGCTGGTGGACGGGTCGGAGGAGGTGCTGTCCGCCGGGGCGACGCTGGTGCTGTCCGCCGGGGCGACGCTGCTGGTCTGCACCGGGCTGGGCGCGGTGGTGGTCTGGGCCGGGCTGGGCGCGGTGGTGGTCTGCGTCGGGCTGGGGGCGGTGGTGGTCTGCGTCGGGCTCGGCGCGGTGGTCGTCTGCGTCGGGCTCGGCGCGGTGGTGGCCGGGGCGCTGGTGCTCGGAGCGGGCGCCGACGAACTGGGCGGGGTGGTCGGCGTGCCGCTCGGGCTCGGGCTGGAGGAGCCGGTGGGCGTGGGGGTCGGCGTCGGAGTACTGCCCCCGGTCGGGGTCGGGCTGGTGGTGCCGCCCGGCGACGTCGTACGGGTCGGGGTCGGCTTCGGCGACGCGGACCGGCTCGGCGTGGGCGCCGGGGCGGAGCTGCCGGTGGGGACCGGGGTCGGGATGGTGGTCGGCGCGGACCCGCCCGGGGTGCTGGGCACGACGGGCAGCGGAGCAGCCGGCCCGGTCACGGCCCCGACGACCCGGGTGGCGGCGTAGAGGCGGGACCAGCGGACGGTGGAGATCTTGACCAGCTCGCCCGTGCGGGGCGCCTCGACCATCTTGCCGCCGCCGATGTACATCGCCATGTGGTGGACCGTGGTCCAGCTGCTGCCCGAGGCGAAGAAGAGCAGGTCGCCGGGGAGCAGCGCGGACGGGTCGACCGTGCGGCCCCGGGTCGCGTAGTACTGGTCGCGGGCGACCCGCGGCAGCCCGTAGTAGCCGGCCGAGCGGTAGGCCGCCCAGACCAGGCCGGAGCAGTCGAACGCGTCCGGCCCCTCCTCGGCCCAGACGTACGGGTCGCCGACCTGGGCCAGCGCGTACCGGACGGCGGCCAGCGCCTGCGGGTGGGCGGTCAGGCTGCCGACGTTGCGCCCGACACCGGTCGGCCCGTTCAGATAGCCGACGCCGATCCGCTGCTCGACGACGTCCTGCTGCTGCTCGATCCGGGTCAGCTGGGTGGCGTTGTCCCGGCGCAGCGTGACCAGCCGCGTCTCCTGGGCGCGCAGCGCGCGCTGGGCGGCGGCGAACTGCTCGGCGACGTTGCGGTCCCGGGTCTGGGCGGCGGCGTACGCCTGCTCGGCCACCTGCGCGGCGGTCCGGGCCCGGGTCAGCTCGCCGGACGTGCCGGTCCTCGTCGGCTCGGTCCGCTCGCCGCGGGACAGGCGCTGGAACGCGGTGAGGTCCTGAAGGTTGCGGGCGAAGGCGCCGGGCGGCAGGGCGGCGGCCTCCTTCAGCGCCGACGCGGCGGCCTCGTCGGCCTGCTCCTGCGCCTTGGCCAGCGCCTCCTGGGCGGCGGTGCGGTTGCGTTCGGCGTCGGCGAGCTGGGTGGCGGTCTCGGCGCGCTGCTGGCGCAACGTGATCAACTGATCGCCGAGACTGCCCACCTGGGCGTCGACCGCGTTGATCAGGGTGAGCAGCGGGGCGTCCGCGGGGTTGGCCACCGGCGCCGCCGGGCTGGTGGTGGGCCGGCCGTCGACCGGGGCGACGCCCGGGGCGGGCGCGCCGGCCACGGGGGCCCCGGTGCCGGGAAGCTGCAGCGAACCGGTGGCGAGCGGCCGGGAACCGGCGTCGGGCACGGTGTCCGGGAGCGGGGGTTCGGCGTACGCGGGGCTGGCGATCACGGCGGCCACGATCGCGCCCAGCAGTGCCGACCAGAGCCGGGGGCGGAGTACCGGCGAGATCACCGGGCTCCGTCGACGCCGCCCTGGCCCGTGCCCGCTGTCGACCATTCCGCTCCCCGTCCGGCGTGGTGTCGCCGCGTCCGATGGGCACGGCGGAGGGAGGCTACCAGTGTGTGTCGCCTCCCAATCTGTCTTACCTCACGGACGCAGGGATGTCGATGTGCGGAGGGTGACGATGCACCGGAGAAGCGGTGAACTGGGTCGCTGCGCGCGCCCGGGCCGCCGCTTCGTCGGATGTCCGACGTAGGCTCGACCGGGACCGTAGGTGGAAGGGACGTGGCTTTCGATGGACGCCGGACTCAAGCGTGAGCTCGAAGCGAAGGTGTACGCCGGGGAGCGGCTGACCCGCGAGGACGGGATCGCCCTCTACGACAGCGACGACCTCTCCTGGTTGGGGCGGCTGGCGCACCACAGGCGCACCGAGCTGAACGGCGACCGGGTGATGTTCAACGTCAACCGGCACCTCAACCTCACCAACGTCTGTTCCGCGTCCTGCGCGTACTGCTCGTTCCAGCGCAAGCCGGGCGAGAAGGACGCGTACACGATGCGGATCGACGAGGCGGTCCGCAAGGCCAAGGAGATGGAGGACGAGCAGCTCACCGAGCTGCACATCGTCAACGGCCTGCACCCGACGCTGCCCTGGCGCTACTACCCCAAGGTGCTGCGCGAGCTGAAGGCGGCACTGCCGAACGTCAACCTCAAGGCGTTCACCGCCACCGAGGTGCAGTGGTTCGAGAAGATCAGCGGCCTGACCGCCGACGAGATCCTCGACGAGCTGATGGACGCCGGCCTCGAGTCGCTGACCGGTGGCGGCGCGGAGATCTTCGACTGGGAGGTCCGCCAGCACATCGTGGACCACGCCTGCCACTGGGAGGACTGGTCGCGGATCCACCGGCTGGCCCACTCCAAGGGGATGAAGACCCCGTCGACGATGCTCTACGGCCACATCGAGGAGCCCCGGCACCGGGTCGACCACGTGCTGCGCCTGCGTGAGCTCCAGGACGAGACCGGTGGCTTCCAGGTCTTCATCCCGCTGCGCTACCAGCACGACTTCGTCGACTCCGCCGACGGCAAGATCCGTAACCGGATCCAGGCGCGGACCACGATGGCGTCGCCGGCCGAGTCGCTGAAGACCTTCGCGGTCTCCCGGCTGCTGTTCGACAATGTCCCGCACCTGAAGAACTTCTGGGTGATGCACGGCCTGTCGGTCGCCCAGCTCTCGCTGAACTTCGGCGTGGACGACCTGGACGGCTCGGTCGTCGAATACAAGATCACCCACGACGCCGACTCGTACGGCACCCCGAACACGATGCACCGGGACGACCTGCTCAACCTGATCTGGGACGCCGGGTTCCGGCCGGTCGAGCGGAACACCCGCTACGAGGTCGTCCGCGAGTACGACGCCGCCCCGGCCCTGGCCGAGCGGCGCGCCGAGCCGCAGCAGGTCTGGGCCTGAGCCGGCACCGTATCCTCGTCGCACGATGACCGGACAGCAGCGCGACCGCACCGCCGAGGGCGCCGGTCAGCAGAGTGGCTTTCCCCGCCGGGACGACCAGGGGCGTGTCCTGACCCTGGGCGACCTGCTGGGGATCAGCCTGGCCGGGTGGCTCATCGGGGTGCTGGCGCTGGTGCTCTTCGACTGGGCCTTCGCCGGCCTGGGCGCGGGGTCGTTCGGGCACACCAACGGCTGGCTGGCGATCATCCTGCCGGCGTGGCTGTTCTGGGACGACTTCCGGGCCTGGGAGTTCGGCGCGGCCCGGGTGGTCGCGGCCCTGGTCGCCGCCGCGCTCGCGGTGCTGGCCGGGCTGCTGGTCGCGGGGTTCGCCGCCGGCCTGGCGCCGCTGGCCACCGGCGCTCTCGCCGCCGCGGCCTTCACCCTGGTGTACGCGGTGCTGTGGTTCCGGGGCGTGCACTGGCTGGCCCGGCGGACGGGCTGAACGACCCGCCCGACGAGGGCGCAACGGCTGGCCCGGCGGACGGGCCGAACCTGGGCCCGGGGTGACCGGGCGTGGACGAACGGAGTGGGCACGTGAGCGCGGCGGTCAAGTACACGCTGGGCCGGATCGGGTTGTTCGTCGTCGTGCTGGCGGCCCTCTGGTTCGTCGAGATGAACATGTTCCTGCGGCTGATGCTGGCGCTGGTGTTCTCCGCCGCGCTCTCGTTCTTCCTGCTCAAGGGCTGGCGGGACGAGATGGCCGGCGAGATGGCCGAGGCGGCGGCCCGCCGGAAGGCCGACAAGGAGCGGCTGCGTTCGGCGCTGGCCGGCGACGACCAGCCCACTGACGACGAGCCCGGCGACCGACGCGGCTGACCGTCGGACCGGCCCCGATCAGCCCTTCAGCGGGCGGCTCATCGTCCGGTACTCGCCGGACCAGTAGAAGCACCGGATCCCGCGGTCGCCGCGCTGCCAGGCCCCCGGCGAGGGCAGCCGGTACATCGTGCCGGAGCCGGGCACCGGCCGCTCGTCCGCCGTGCCCCGGATCCGGCGGGCGATGACCTCTCGGCAGCGGTTGTGGATCACTGCCGGGTCGCGGCCGGCGAATTCGTAGGTGCCCTCCGGCGCGGTCCAGATCCCGACGTACTCGAAGTGGTGCGCCCTGGTGCAGCCGACCGGCCCCAGGTTCCCCCACTTGTCCTCGTCGAAGCAGGCGAGGCGCAGCGGTGACGGCCGGGTGAGCGCCCCGCGCAACGACCCGGTGCGCTGCGTGGCGGAGTGGTCGGGGGTTCGTCTGCTGGAACTGCCGTCGATGCTGGACAGGGCGAACAGGTCGCAGCGGTACCAACGGCTGCCGGTCGTCCAGTCCTTCGGTTCGGGGGTGACCACTCGGACGGACATCAGCCCGCCCCGCCAGTTCGCCCCCACGAACCTGGTCGCCCTGGCGTCACACGCCTTGAAGGCCGTCCGCATGTCCGCCGAGCCGGCGGGGGGAGGCGTGACCCGTGTGGCGGCCGTGCCGGTGAACGTCCCCACGTGGACGGTCTCGGTGCGGTGCGTCTTCGCGCAGTCCACCGCCGGGTACGCGAAGCGGTAGGCGACCACCTCCACCTCCCGGTGACAGGCCCCGGCCACCGGGACGGCTGAGTCTGCCGTGGGGGTGGCCGCGCTCTGCCAGGTCGGCGCCTCGGCCGAGTCGGCGCAGCCGCTCATCAGGGTGGCGAGCAGCAGCCCGAGTGCCGTACCGCGCAGCCGACGTCGCATCCCGATCCCCGTCCCGTGTGTCACGACAGCCGGCACAGCCTAGGCAGTCCCGGCCGTCCCGTGTGGCCCGTCCACGTACGGCGGGCTGGTGGCGGGCACCTAGCATGGCCGCCGTGAGCACTCGATCCGGCAGTTGGGTAACGGCGGCCTTCTTCTGGTTGCTGGGGCCGTTGGTGATCGTCTTCTGCCTCGGTGGCGGCATCCTGGGGGTGGGGCCGGCCTGGCGGGCGCAGTTCGGAGAGGGAACGACGGGCACGTTCACCGCGGACCGTACCGAGTGCCGGAAGGGCTGCCTGATCTACGGCGACTTCGTCTCGGCCGACGGTGGCGTGAGCCGGTCGGACGTCCTGCTGCTGGACGGGCCGGAGAGGATGGACCCGGGTGCCACCGAACCGGCGAAGTACACCGGTGGCGAGTCGTCGGTGTACTCCACCTCGGGCGGGGCGAGCTGGCTGTGGGTCCTCGGGATGGCCCTGGTCGGGGCGGTCGTCGCGGTGGGATGGCTCGCGTTCGGGATCTCCTGGCTTCGAGCCCGCCGACGTCGATCGGCGTGACCGGGCCGACCGGTCCAGGCGTCAAGGAGGGGCCCCTGCCATACCGGATGCGTTGACAGGGGCCCCTCCTTTCAGCTCACCAGTTGGTGGAGCCGGGGACGACCGGCCAGGGGCGGTCGGCCGGCTTGATCAGGTACGCGATGCCGCCGGAACCGCCGGCCACCGTGCCGTTGGCCCGGTACCGCTTGGTCCGCAGCCAGATCTGCTCGAACTGCTCCCGCTTGTAGACGTTGCGCACCTCGGCGTTGGACGACGAGGCGGGGTCGTTGACGATGACGTCCCCGTCGGCGGTGAAGCCGACCACCACGAACAGGTGCCCGGCGGTGCCGTAGTTCGAGCCGTCCAGCTCGGTGCCGAGGAAGGACTGCGAGGTGATGACGGGGATGCCGGCCTTGATGAAGCGTTCCACCTCGTCGAGGGAGTGCAGCCGGGTCACCTTCGCGTCGATGTCGGGGAAGCTGGCCGCGTACGCGGTGTTGAACGGCCAGTTGCCGGCGCCCTCGTACTCGTAGTCCCAGGTCATCCGGGCGGCGTGGGCGACCTGCGGGTCGGTGTAGCCGGGGGTGACCCAGGAGAGGTCGGCGGCCGACGGGCCGCGGCCGTAGTACTCCAGCACCATGGTGGTGGAGGTGGGGCTGCACCAGACCTGGCCGCCGCCGCCCCACTCGGGGTAGTTGCCCCGGTGGATCATCTGGGAGCGGGCCGGCACGGGCAGTTCGGTGCCCCAGGCGATGCCACCCTTGCTCGGGGTGACGGTGAACCGGTCCGGCACGTTGGAGGCCATCGCGCCGAGCATCCAGACCCGGGGCGAGGCGGCCTGCCCGGGCGCGCGGTAGAGGCTCAGCTTCAGCTGGTACGACCGCAGCAGCACGCCGGCCTTCGCGTCGTCGATGGCGAAGGTGTCGGTCCAGACGCTCGACCAGGGGTCGCCCTGCCCGTCCTGGGTGGCCCGCTTGATGTCCTGGTCGCCGGAGGCCCAGCGGCCCATCACGTACCAGGGGGTGTGGTCGCCGGTGTTGTAGGTGCCCTGGAGCTCGACCTGGATCCAGGTGCCGGCCGGGGTCTCGGCGTTCCAGGACGCGACCAGTTCGGTGGCGTCGAAGCCGACCTGCCGCTGCGGGGAGGTCCAGGTGGCGTACTCCCAGGTGCGGGTGGTGCCGCTGTGTTCGTCGGTGAACTCGCCTGTGCCGGCCGGCTCGCCGATGGTGATCCCGGTGCGGTGGCCCGGGATCGCGTACGTCCCGTGGTGTTCGCCGGTACGCCAGTCGGGGTGGCTGGACCATTCCTGCCAGGTGATCTGATCGTCGTGGGTGGGCACGGGCAGATTGTTGTCGGCCCGGGCCGGGGCGGTGGTGGCGAGCAGGGTGAGCGCGGTCACGCCGGCGAGGGCGACCGCGCGCAGGTTCGGTTTGACCATGGGAACTCCGCGAGGTGAGGTGAACGGGGGAGAGGTGTCCGGTGTCACCAGTTGGTGGAGCCGTCGACCTGCGGCCAGGCGACGCCGGTGGGCTTGATCAGGTAGACGATTCCGCCGGACCCACTGCCGGTGCCGCCGCTGGCGGTGGTCCGCTTGGTGCGCAGCCAGATCTGCTCGAACTGGCCGCGCTGGTAGACGTGCCGGACCGCGTCGTTGGTCGGCGAGGCCGGGTCGTTGGCGATCACGTCGCCGGTCGCGGTGAAGCCGATCACCGTCATCAGGTGCCCGGAGGTGCCGTAGCCGGCGCCGTCCAGCTCGCTGGCGAGGAAGGAGACGCTGGTGGCGACGGGGATGCCGGCGGCGATGAAGTGTTCCAGCTCGTCCAGCGAGTGCAGCCGGGTCACCTTCGCCTCCAGCCCCGGGAAGCTGGCCGCGTACGCGGTGTTGAAGGGCCAGTTGCCGGCGCCGTCGTACTGGTAGTCGAAGACCATGCGGGCGGCGTGGTCCACGGCCGGGTCGGCGTAGGCCGGGTTCACCCAGGCGAGGTTGGCGGCGGAAGGCTTGCGGCCCCAGTACTCGACCAGCATCTCGGTGGAGGTGGGGGAGCACCACGCCTCGCCGCCGTTGTCGTACTCGGGGTACTGGCCGGCGTGGATCTCCTGCGAGTAGCGCGGCACGGCCAGTTCGGTGCCCCAGGCGATCCCGCCGGCGCTGGGGGTGACGGAGAACCGGTCGGGCACGGCCGAACTCATCGCACCGACCGAGCGGACCACCGGCGTGACGGTCCGGGTCGGGTCGCGGTAGAGGGTCAGCCGGAGCTGGTACGCCCGCAGCAGCACCCCGGCGGCCGGGTCATCGACGGCGAGGGTGTCGGTCCAGACGCTGGAGGTCTTGTCGCCCTGCTTGTCGACGCTGGTCCGCTTGATGTCGGTGTCGCCGGAGGCCCAGCGGCCCAGCACGTACCAGGGGGTGCGGCTGCCGGTGGTGTAGGTGCCCTGGACCTCGACCTGGAGCCAGGTGCCGGCGGGGGTGTCGGCGTTCCACGAGGCGACCAGCTCGGTGGCGCCGAAGCCGACCTGGGTGAGCGGCGAGGTCCAGGTGCCGTACGCCCAGGTGCGCCGGGTGCCGGTGTGCGGGTCGCGGTACTGGGTGGTGCCGACCGGCGTGCCGAGGGCGAGGCCGGTCGCGGTGACGGTGGTGCCGGCGGTGGTGCCGGTGCCGAGGGTGGTGCCGGACCAGCCCTGCCAGGTGATCTGCTCGTCGTGGGTGACGGTGGTCGTGCCCGGGACGGGCCGGGTGGCGCCGGCCGGTGTCGTGGTGGCGAGCAGGGTGAGCGCGGTGAGGCCGGCGAGGGCGGCCGTGCGCAGGGGGTTCGTGACCATGGCAGCTCCACAGTGCTGAGGCGTCCTTGCCGTTCACTGTCCCGCCCGGAGGGAAGTTTCGCCAGGGTTCGAAGCATGGAAAATTGTTGCCGGTGTGAGGATCCGGTCGGGATGACGCCTCGATATTGATCTGAATTGATTGATCAGGTGAAGTGTGCGCAAGGACCCCGAGGAGGTTATCCATGGCCCTCCGCACGCCCACCCTCCGCCGCCGCCTGGCGCTCGCCCTCGCCGCCGGGCTCGGCCTCGTCACCCTCGCCGGCACCCCGGTCTCCGCACGGCCGGCGCCGGACCGCGGCGCCGAACCGGCCGCCGTCGCCTACCGGGTCGTCGGCCCCCGCACCCTCGCCGACCGGGACGCCGTCGCCCGCACCGGCGCCGCCATCGACCTGGTCGAGGACGGCCGGTTGTACGTCTCGGCCACCCGAAGAGAGGTCGCGGCCATCCAGCGCCTCGGCTTCACCCTGGAACGCGAGACCACACCCGCGCCGTCCGGCGACGTCGGCACCCAGGCGTTCCCGTCCGCCGACTCCAACTACCACGACTACGCCGAGCTGAACACGCTGGTGAACCAGGTGGTCGCCGACCACCCGACCATCGCCCGGCGGATCAGCATCGGCACCTCGTACGAGGGCCGGGACCTGATGGCGGTGAAGATCTCCGACAACGTCGGCACCGACGAGAACGAACCGGAGATCCTCTTCAACGCCCAGCAGCACGCCCGCGAGCACCTGACCGTCGAGATGGCGATCTACCTGCTCAACCTCTTCACCGACAACTACGGCACCGACTCCCGGATCACCAACATCGTCAACTCGCGGGAGATCTGGATCGTCCCCACCGTCAACCCCGACGGCAGCGAGTACGACATCGCCACCGGGTCGTACCGGTCGTGGCGGAAGAACCGGCAGCCCAACAGCGGCTCGTCGTACGTCGGGACCGACCTGAACCGGAACTGGTCGTACCAGTGGGGCTGCTGCGGCGGCTCGTCCGGCTCCACCTCGTCGGACACCTACCGTGGCCCGTCCGCCTTCTCCGCGCCGGAGACGTCCGCGCTGCGCAACTTCGTCAACAGCCGGGTGGTCGGCGGGGTGCAGCAGATCAAAGCGAACATCGACTTCCACACGTACTCCGAGCTGGTGCTCTGGCCGTACGGCTACACCACCGCGAACACCGCCACCGGGATGAACGCCGACCAGTACAACACCTTCGCCACCCTCGGCCAGCAGATGGCGGCCACCAACAACTACACCCCGGAGCAGTCCAGCGACCTGTACATCGCCGACGGCACCAGCATCGACTGGATGTGGGCGACCCACGGCATCTGGGCGTACACCTTCGAGATGTACCCGGGGTCGTCCAGCGGCGGCGGCTTCTACCCGCCCGACGAGGTGATCCCCGCCCAGACCTCCCGCAACAAGGAGGCCGTCCTGCTGCTGTCGGAGTACGCCGACTGCCCGTACCGGGTGATCGGGAAGCAGGCGCAGTACTGCGGCACCGGCGGGGGCGGCACCACCGTCTGGTCGGACACCTTCGAGACCGCGACCGGCTGGACGACCAACCCGGCCGGCACCGACACCGCCACCACCGGCCAGTGGGAACGCGGCGCCGCGCAGGCCACCAGCTCGTCGGGGGCCAAGCAGCTCACGCCGTACGCGGGCAGCAACGACCTGGTCACCGGTCGGCTGGCCGGCACCTCGGCGGGTGACTACGACGTCGACGGCGGGGTGACCAGCGCCCGCTCCCCGGCCGTGACCCTCCCGTCGAGCGGCACGCTCACCCTCTCGCTGGCCTGGTACCTGGCGCACGGCTCGAACGCGTCGTCCGCCGACTACTTCCGGGTGAGCGTGATCCACAACGGCGGCACCACCGCCCTGCTCAACGTCGCCGGGGCGGCCACCAACCGCAACGGCGCCTGGACGCTGTCGAACCTCGACCTCACCCCGTACGCCGGGCAGTCCGTCCGGATCCAGGTCGACGCCGCCGACGCGTCGACGGCCAGCCTGGTCGAGGCGGCCGTGGACAACGTCACCATCACCGCGTCCTGACCACCCACCGGCGGGGCCCCGACCCCCTCGGGGCCCCGCCACCCCACTGCCGGTCACCACGCGTGCGCTACCGTGGCACGGATCGTCCCGCAGCGAAGCCGGTGGGAAACCGGCGCTGTCCCGCAACTGTGATGCCCCGCCCGGACACGGGTGGGGACGAGCCAGGTCGCCTGCGGACGATCGCGACACGCGCTCTCGAGGAAGGGCGCCTCGCGGACGGGCGGCCCCTGCCCCCCCTGTCGGCGAAGCACCACGCTCCTCGACCGACAGGAGGACCGATGTCCAGACGTACCCCCCGGGTGTTCGCCGCCCTGCTCACGGCCGCCGCGCTGACCCTCGGCGCCTGCGCCGAGAAGAGCTCGGACACCACCCCCGCTGCCGGCGGGAACTCCCCGGCCGCCAGCTTCCCCGCCACCGTCGGCAAGCTGACCCTGACCAAGCGCCCCGAGAAGATCGTCTCGATGTCGCCGACCGCGACCGAGATGCTCTTCGCCATCGGCGCCGGCAAGCAGGTCACCGCGGTCGACGACCAGTCGAACTACCCCGCCGAGGCGCCCAAGAGCGACCTGTCCGGCTTCCAGCCCAACGCCGAGGCGATCGCCGGCAAGATCCCCGACCTGGTGGTGCTCTCCAACGACACCAACAAGATCGTCGACCAGCTCACCAAGCTGAAGATCCCGGTGCTGCTCGCCCCCGCCGCCAACACCCTGGACGACACCTACCGGCAGATCACCGACCTGGGCACCCTCACCGGTCACCCCACCGAGGCCGCCGACCTGACGAAGCGGATGAAGGACGACATCGCCAAGCTGGTCAAGGACCTGCCGCAGCGGTCGGAGAAGCTGACCTACTTCCACGAGCTGGGCCCGGAGCTCTACACCGCCACCAGCAAGACCTTCATCGGCTCGCTCTACGCGCTGGCCGGCCTGGAGAACATCGCCGACGCCTCCGACGCCGACGGCAAGGCGATGGGCTACCCGCAGCTCTCCCAGGAGGTCATCGTCAAGGCCGACCCCGACTTCGTCTTCCTCGCCGACACCAGGTGCTGCCAGCAGTCGCCTGACAAGATCAAGGCGCGCAGCGGCTGGGCCGGCCTCACCGCCGTCAAGAACAACCAGGTGGTCGCCCTCGACGACGACATCGCCTCCCGCTGGGGCCCGCGCGTCGTCGACCAGGTCCGCGCGATCGTCGACGCGGTCGCCAAGGTTCCCGCGTGACGGTCCACCACCGGTGACCGTGCGACCCACGGAGTCCGACCGGCCGGCCGGGGCGTCCCGCACGCCCCGGCCGGCCGGGCTGCGGCTGCGCTGGCTGGTCGCCGGCGTCGCCGCCGTGCTGGTCGCGCTGGTCGCCGGCGTCTCGCTGGGACCGGTCAGCCTGCCGGCCGGCAGCGTCGCCGTCGAACTGCTCAACCTGCTGCCCGGGGTGCACCTGGACAGCGGGCTCAGCGCCGGCGAGATCGCCATCGTCACCGAGCTGCGACTGCCCCGGGCGGTGCTCGGACTGCTGGTCGGCGCGCTGCTCGCCCTCGCCGGCGGCGCGTACCAGGGGGTGTTCCGCAACCCGCTCGCCGACCCGTACCTGCTGGGCGTGGCGGCCGGCGCCGGACTCGCGGTGACCGTGGCGATCGTCCTCGGGGCCGACGTCGAGGTGTTCAGCGGGATGTCGCTGACCGTGCCGCTGGCCGCGTTCGTCGGCTCCCTCGGGGCGGTGCTGATGACGTACCTGCTCGGGGCGGCCGGCGGGCGGGACCGCTCCCCGGCCACCCTGATCCTGGCCGGGGTGGCCGTCTCCGCGTTCCTCGCCGCCGGGCAGACGTACCTGCTCCAGCGGCACGCCGACAGCATCCAGCCGGTCTACTCCTGGCTGCTCGGCCGGCTCGCCACCGCCGGCTGGTCCGACGTGCGGCTGGTCCTGCCGTACTTCGCGGTCACCGCCGTGGTGGTGCTGCTGCACCGGCGGGAACTCGACGTGCTCTCCCTCGGCGACGACGAGGCGACCAGCCTCGGGCTGCACCCACAGCGCTCCCGCTACCTGCTGATCGCCGCCGCCTCGCTGGGCACCGCCGCCGCGGTCTCCGCCTCCGGCCTGATCGGCTTCGTCGGGGTCATCGTGCCGCACACCGTACGGATGCTCGCCGGCTCCAGCTACCGGGTGGTACTGCCGCTCTCCATGCTCTTCGGCGGCGCGTTCCTCGCCCTGACCGACGTGGTGGCCCGGACCGCCGCCGCCCCGCAGGAGATCCCGATCGGCGTGGTCACCGCGCTGCTCGGCGGCCCGTTCTTCGTGCTGATCCTGCGTACCGCCCGGCGGGTCTTCCCGTGACCGGGCGCGAGCCGGCGGCCGTCGAGGTGCGGGGCCTGCACGTCACCCTGGACCGGGTGCCGATCCTCACCGGCGTGGACCTGACCGTGGCGGCCGGCGAGTGGGTCACCGTGATCGGCCCGAACGGCGCCGGCAAGTCGACCCTGTTGCGCGCCGTCGGCGGCCTGCTGCCCGCCGGGGCCGCCGTCACCCTCTTCGGTACGCCGATCCGTGCCCTGAAACCCCGCCAGCGGGCCCGGGTGGTGGCCACCGTCGCGCAGTCCCCGGCGGTGCCGGCCGGCATGTCGGTGCTGGACTACGTGCTGCTCGGGCGCACCCCGTACATCGCCCCGCTGGGCCGGGAGTCCGCCGCCGACCTGGCCGCCGTGCACGACGTGCTGGCCCGGCTGGATCTGGGCGCCTTCCACGGCCGGGAGCTGGCCACCCTCTCCGGCGGGGAACGGCAGCGGGTCTTCCTGGCCCGGGCGCTCGCCCAGGGCGCCACCCTGCTGCTGCTCGACGAGCCGACCAGCGCCCTGGACATCGGCCACCAGCAGGAGGTGCTGGAGCTGGTCGACCAGCTCCGCCGCGAGCACGGGCTGACCGTGCTCGCCACCATGCACGACCTCTCCATCGCCGGCGAGTACGCCGACCGCCTGGTCCTCCTGGACGCCGGCCGGGTGGTGGCGGCCGGCCCGCCGGCCGAGGTGCTCACCGAGGAGCTGCTCGCCCGCCACTACCGGGCCAACGTCCGGGTCGTCCCCGGCGAGCACGGCCCCCTCGTCGTCCCGGTCCGCCGGGGGTGAGAGCAGGAACCCCCGGTCGACACCCCGGCCTCAGGCGAGGGCGATGATCGAGAAGAGCGCGCCGGCCGGGTCGCGGAGGGCGGCCTGCCGGCCCTGCGCGATGTCCCGCGGCGGCACCAGGATCGTGCCGCCCAGCTCGGCGGCGCGGGCCGCCGTGGCATCGGCGTCCGCCACCGCGAACCACACCGACCAGTACGCCGGCAGGTCCGCGGGATAGCCGTCACCCAACGGTGGGGTCATCCCGGCGACGATCCGCGCCCCGCACCGCCAACCCGTCCAGGTCACCCCGTCCACCTCGCGGTCCTCGGGGTGCCAGCCGAAGACCAGCTCGTAGAAGGCCTTCGCGCCCTCCGGGTCGGGGCTGACCAGCTCGTTCCAGCACATCGACCCGGGGGCGTTGAACAGCTCCGCGCCGCGCGTCCGCATCGGCTGCCAGACGCTGAACACCGCGCCGGCCGGGTCGGCGAAGACGCCCATCCGCCCCTGGTCGAAGACGTCGAACGGGGTGACCAGCACCTGCCCGCCGGCCGCCTCGACCCGGGTGGCCGCCAGGTCGGCGTCGTCGGTGGCCACGTACGTCGACCAGATCGGCACCTGGTCGGGGGTGGCCGGCGGACCCGCCCCGGCGACCGCCCGCCCGTCGGCGAGGAAGGTGGTGTAGCCGCCGGCCTCCGGCTGCGGCGCCACCCGCCCGGTCCAGCCGAACAGCTCGGGATAGAAGCGCTTCGCACCGTTCAGGTCGGGGGTGGCCAGGTCGGCCCAGCAGGGCGTACCGGGCTCGACGCCGCTCACGGGAACCCCTCTCGGCCGCAGCACGGCCCGCAGGCCGGAGGCGACCGGGACGGCACGCCCTGCCGGCATCGTGGCACCGGCACCGGCCCGGGCGGGGCGGAATCGGGCGAAACGTCAGCGGAACCGGCGACCCTGGTCCCGCCGGTACGCCCAGCCGGCCACCGCGGCCAGCACCACGATCCAGACCCCCAGCATGACCAGGGCCAGCGGGTCCGGCCGGCGGTCGGTCACCGCCGCCCACATCAGCTCCACCGCGCCCCGGGTGGGCAGGTAGGGCGCGATCGTGCGGACGAAGCCCGGCGCGTCGTCCGGCCCGGAGAGCAGCCCGCCGCCGAACGCCAGCGGAAAGAAGACCACCTGCGCGACCACGGTCGCGGCCCGACTCGGCAGCGAGTAGCCGATGGCGAGCCCGAGCAGGGTGAACGGCGCCGACACCACGGCCACGCCGAGGGCACCGAGCAGCAGCTGCACCGGGGTGACCCGGGCGGCGGTGGCCACCGCCGCGATCACCACCACCGGCAGCATGCTCAGGTAGGTCAACACCACCCCGGCCAGGATCCGGCCGGTGAACCGCACCGCCGGACCCGTCGGCAAGGTCCGGGTGTACGGATCCCAGGGCTGGTTGCGGTCCTCGGCGACGCCGATGCCGTACTGGAAGATGTTGGCGCTCATCACCGCGAAGGTGATCATGGCGGCGGTGGCGTACGTGGCGCCCACCGCGTCGTCACCGGCGAACGGCACCACGAAGAAGAGCATGGTGGCGGCGGGGAAGAACGCGCTGCCGACCACCGCGACCGGGATCCGGACGGTCTCCAGGAGTTGGTAGCGGGCGTGGACCAAGGCGAGTGGCACGGTCGGCTCCTCAGGCGCTCGCGGTCGCGACGTCGGCACGGTCGGCGGTGATGGCGAGGAACGCCTCCTCCAGGGAGGTCGGACGCACCTCCAGGTCACGGAACGGCACCCCGGCGCCGACCAGCTCACGGACCAGTTGGTCGGCGTCGGTGGTGAGCAGGTGGGTCCGGCCGTCGGTGCGTTCGGTGGCCACCACGCCGGGCAGGTCGGGCAGCTCGTCGGCGACGAAGCTGACCCGGTGCACCCCGACGATGCCGCGGATCGCGGCGACCGTGTCGTCGGCGAGCACCCGCCCCCGGCCGATCACCACCACCCGCTGGGCCAGCGCCTCGACCTCCTCCAGGTAGTGGCTGCTCAGCAGCACCGTCCCGCCCTCGGCGTGGAACGCCCGGATCGCCTCCCACAGGGTGTGCCGGGCCGCCACGTCCAGTCCGGTGGTCGGCTCGTCCAGCACCACCAGCCGGGGCCGGCCGACGAAGGCCAGCGCCACGGCGAGCCGGCGCCGCTGACCGCCGGAGAGCCCTCCGGTCTGCCGGCGTACCTGCTCGGCGAGGCCGAACCGGTCGAGCAGCTCGGCGCGGGGCACCGGGTCGGGGAAGTGCGCGGAGACGAAGTCGACCACCTCACCGACCCGCAGCGTGCCGGGCAGGCCGGTCTCCTGGGGGGTGACCCCGAGGGCGCGGCGGGAGGCCGGGTCGCGCGGGTCGCCGCCGAACAGCTCGACCCGCCCGGCGGTGGGGTGGCGCAGCCCGACCAGCAGGTTGATCAGGGTGCTCTTGCCGGCGCCGTTCGGCCCGAGCAGGCCGACGAGCTCACCGGCGCGGACGGTCAGGTCGACCCGGTCCAGGGCGAGCACCTCGCCGTACCGTCGGGTGACCTGCTGGGCGTGCGCGAGGATCATGGGGCTCCTTCGGGGTTGCGGTCCCGGTCGGATCTGCCGCCCTTCGTTGTACCGTCCCGTCGCCATCCCCGCTGTCCCCGATCACCCCAGCGGGGCGGGAAGCGGGGCGTGGTGCAGGACGGCGAGGCGGGACACCGCCCGGGTGAGCACCACGTAGAGGCGGTGCAGGCCGCGCGGCTCGGCGGCCACGATCGCGGCCGGTTCGACGACCACGACGTGGTCGTACTCCAGGCCCTTGACCAGGGTCGCCGGGACGACGGTGACCCGCTCCGCGGCGTCGACGTCGTCGGCGGTCGCGGTCGGCACGCCGGCGTCGGCGAGCGCCGTCCGGATCCGGTCGACCGTGTCGTCGGCGGCGATCACGCCGACCGAGCCGTCGTGCGCGAGCGCCGCCCGCACCTCGGCCACCGTCGCGGCCACCAGGTCGTCGACGGTACGCACGTCCAGCGTCCCGTCGCGGCGCAGCGACTCCGCCGGGGGCACGTCAACGGCGAGTGCCGGCAGCAGCCGGTTGGCGAAGGCCACCACGGCGGCGGGCACCCGGAAGCCGACGCTCAGCGGGACCACGGCGGCGTCCGGCTTGCCCAGGTGGGCCAGGCTCTCCCGCCAGTCCCGGGCGGCCCACGGGGCGGTGCCCTGGGCGAGGTCGCCGAGGAGGGTGATCGAGCCGTGCTCGCTGCGCCGGGCGATGGCTCGGCACTGCATGGGGGAGAGGTCCTGCGCCTCGTCGACCACCACGTGTCCGAAGCCGGCCGGCCGTTCCAGCAGCCCGGCGGCCTCGTCGATCAGTACGGCGTCCGCGGCGGTCCACCGGGTGGCCTTCGGGGTACGACCGAGCTTCGTCCCGCCGGTCCGCGAGCCGTTCGGGACCGGCCCGGGCGCCCGGCCGAGGAGCAGCGCCTGCTCGTCGGCGGTGAGCAGCCCGTCGGCGGTGGTGGCGAGCGCGTCGGGGTCGGTGAGCAGCGTGTGCAGCAGGCCGTCGGGGGTGAGCGCCGGCCAGACCGCGTCGAGGAAGCCGGTGACCGGTGCGGCCTTGCCCATCCGGCGCAGCCAGACGTCGCTGGGTGACTCGGCCCGCCGCGCCTCGGCCTGGCGTTGCAGCAGCCCCACCACCCGGGCCCGGACCCGCTCGCGGCCGGTGGCGTACGGCAGCCCTTCCGCGCGGGTCTCGGTGACCACCCGGTGCAGCGGGTCGAGGCCGATCCGCCAGCGGAACGAGCCGTCGGAGACCATGATCGGCTCGGTGGGGTCGCCGATGTGCGCCTCGACGGCCCGGCGCAACACCTCGGCCATCCGCACGTCGTGCTTGAGGGTCGCCGCGGCCGGCGGGTCGACCGCCCGGACCGGCACCCGCTCGACCAGGTCCTCGACGGTGGCCTGGGCGACCTCCACCTCGCCGAGCGCGGGCAGCACCGCGGCGATGTACGACAGGAACGCCCGGTTCGGCCCGACGATCAGCACGCCGGAACGGCGCAGCCGCTCGCGGTGCAGATAGAGCAGGTACGCGGCCCGGTGCAGCCCGACGGCCGTCTTGCCGGTGCCCGGCGCCCCCTGTACGCAGATCGAGTCGGCCAGGTCGGCGCGGACCAGCTCGTCCTGCTCGGGCTGGATGGTGGCGACGATGTCCCGCATCGGCCCGACGCGCGGCCGTTCGATCTCGGCGGTGAGGATGCGGCTGGCGGTGCCGAGCTCCTCGCCCCGGTCGAGGTGCTCGTCCTCGAAGCTGGTCAGCGTGCCGGCGCTGAACCCGAACCGGCGCCGGACGGCCACTCCCTGCGGATCGCGGGCGCTGGCCCGGTAGAACGACCGGGAGACCGGGGCGCGCCAGTCCAGCACCAGGGGTTCGCCCAGGTCGTCGGTGACGTGCCGGCGGCCGACGTGGTACTCCCGCCCGGCGTGGTCCGGGTCGCGGTCGCCGAAGTCGAGCCGGCCGAAGAAGAGCGGGGTGGTCGGGTCGTCGGCCAGCTCCTTGACCCGCCGGGCCATGTGCCGGCCGAGCTGCTCGGCGGTGTACGCGTCCCCGGCGACCCGGTCGCCGGTGGCGAAGAGGGCCTCGGCCCGCTCGCGCATCCGGCGCAGCGCGGCCCGGGAGGCGTCCAGGTGGGCGCGTTCGGCGTGGAGGTCGGTGTCGAGTTCGGTCAGGGACACGGTGGGTCCTCACGGATGGCTCGCTGGTCGCTCGCGTCTCCGGGGGCGGATGGCCGGCGCCCGGCGCGGGACGTCCGCTGCGGTGTCGTCACACCCCGGCCGTCAGGCGGCCATCAACGTTAGCCGACCCGGCCACCTCTCTCCACCTGATTTTACTGGCCCGCGTGGGGAGGTCGCCTCCGCACGCGGGGCGTGGGTGTGCCGGGTGAGCGCCTACAGACCTGAGAGCGTGGACGACTCACGGGATCGGAACACGCCGCCGGGGCCGCCGAGCTGCGGGGCCGCCGAGCTGCGGGGCCGCGGGGCCGTCCAGTCCCGGGCTAAACACGCCGCAGGGCGGGGGCGGGTGTCTGAGTCGTCCGTGCTCTCAAGTCTGTAGGCGCCGACGCGGTACTTGCCCACCGCTGGCGAGATGCCTCCGGCCTCCCCTCACCGGGCGGGCGTTACGTTTCCGCGCGGCGCGGGATCATGGGGGGATGACGGAGGCGCGCCCCGAGCAGCGCCGGATGACGATCAGCGACCCGCAGGTGATGCGGGCGCTGGCCCATCCGGCCCGGCTGTCGATCATGGAACATCTCAGCACGCTGGAGGGCGGCGCGACCGCCACCGAGTGCGCGGAACTCGTCGGCCTGTCACCGAGTGCGACCAGCTACCACCTCCGGGCGCTGGCCCGGTTCGGGCTGGTGGAGCAGGCGCCGAGCCGGGGGGACGCGCGGGAGCGGGTCTGGCGCACCGTCAGTCAGAGCTGGATGGTCGACGCCGGCCGCGATGCGGGCCCGGAGGCTCGGGCCGCGGAGGCGACCCTGGTGGAGGCGCACACCGCACGGGACGCGGAGCGGACCCGGGACTGGTTGCGGCGCGCCGGTGACGAGCCACCCGAGTGGTACGCGGCGACTCTGTTCAACGACTCGCTGCTGCTCATGACGGCCGAGGAGTTGGCGGAGCTGAACGACAAGGTGATGGAGCTGCTCGCCCCGTACCGACAGCGGACCCGGCGGGCCGACCCGCCGGCTGGGGCCCGCACGGTGGCCGTGCAGTACAAGGTGGTGCCGCTGCCGTAGCGCGGGTCTTGTGTCGATCAGTTGTGAAGGATTATTTTCGAAGTATGCCCTTCACAACTGACGCTTCGCGTTGGTCCGACGTCTGGATCGCCGCCACCGCCCGCGGCACCACCATCTGCGGGGAGTTCCTCGCCGCCACCGCCCTCGCGCTCGCCCTCCAGGGCGCCGGCGCCGGTGGTCTCGCCGTCTCCGGCCTGCTGCTGGCCGCCACCCTCCCGCTGGTGCTGCTCGCCCCGCTGACCGGGCGACTCGTCGACCGGTACGACAGCCGCACCCTGCTGGCAACCGTGGGCGCCGTTCAGTCCGGGATCTGCCTGCTGCTGGCGTACGCCGAACACCCGGCCCTCGTCGTGGCGCTGGTCGCGCTGCTGGCCTGCGGCCTCGCGGTGACCCAGCCCTGTCTGGCGGCGCTGCTGCCGGCCATGGTGCGACGGGACGACCTGCCCCGGGCCAGCGCGATCCACCAGACCGCCGTCTCGGTCGGCGCGCTCGGCGGCCCGGTGCTCGCCGGGCTCCTGGTCGGCCAGTTCGGCACCCGGGTGCCGTTGCTGCTGGACGCGGCGAGCTACCTCGCGCTGGTCGCCGCCGGCCTGCTGCTGCGCACCCGCCGGGGCGGTCGGCGGACTGTCACCGCCGTCGCCACGGCCGAGGCCTCGGCACCGGTGTGGCGACTGCGCCGGGACCCGTTGATGCTGGCGATGGTGGTGACCACCGCGACGGTGATCACCGCGATCGGCGGTATCAACGTGATCGAGGTCTTCTTCATCCGGGAGACCCTGGACTCGTCGGCCACGATGTACGGCCTGGTCGGCGCGGCCTGGATGGCGGGCATGCTGCCCGGAGGCTGGCTGGCCGCCCGGTTGGCCGGCCGACTCACCGACGACGGCGCCCTGGTCCGCGGTGTGCTCGGCACGCTGGGCGGATGCGCCCTGATGGTGGTGCTCGCCGCGTTCGTGCCGGCGGCCGGTCTGCTGATCCCGCTCTGGCTGGTCGGCGGGGTGGCCAACGGCGGTGACAACGTCTTCGCCAACGTGCTCACCGCCCGGCGGGTGCCGGAGGCGGCGCGCGGCCGGGCGTACGCGGTCAACGGCGCGGCCGTGCAGGGCGGCTCGATGGCCGGCTACCTGATCGGCGGTGTGCTGCTGACCGTGCTGCCGACCCGGCCGGTGATCGCCGGCCTCGGTGTGGCCGGTCTGCTGGTGGTGGCCGCGTTCGTGCCGGTGGTCGCCCGGGCGGCCCGGCGGGCCGGGCCCGACGTGACGACGCACGTCGACCGGTCGGGTGCGGAGTTGGCCACTCCCGGGGCCGCCCGGTGAGCCCGCGACGGACGGCGGAGATACGGTCGGGGCATGGCTGAGCGCGTGGCACGTCCCCGGGTCGGGCACATCCAGTTCCTGAACTGCCTGCCGATCTACTGGGGCCTGATGCGCTCCGGCGCGCTCCTCGACGTCGACCTGCACAAGGACTCGCCGGACCGGCTCAACGCCGCATTGGTCGCCGGTGACCTGGACATCGGCCCGATCTCCCAGGTCGAATACCTCCGGCACGCCGACGAGCTGCTGCTCCTGCCCGACCTGGCGGTCGGCAGCGACGGCCCGGTGCTCTCGGTCAACATGGTCTCCACCCGGCCCCTCGACGAGCTGGACGGCCGTCCGGTGGCGCTCGGCTCGACCTCACGGACCGGGGTGCTCCTGGCCCAGCTGCTGCTCGGCGAGCGGTACGGGGTCCGGCCGGAGTACTTCCGCTGCCCGCCCGACCTGACCCAGATGCTGCTGGAGGCCGACGCGGGGGTGCTGATCGGCGACGTGGCGCTGCGCGCCCTGCACGAGGCGCCCCGCCGGGGCCTCGAGGTGACCGACCTCGGGCAGGCCTGGCGGGAGTGGACCGGCCTGCCGATGGTCTTTGCCGTCTGGGCGGTCCGCCGCGATTTCGCCGCCGCCCATCCCGGCCTGGTCAAGGAGGTGCACGAGGCGTTCCTGCGCTCGCGCGACCTCTGCCTGGCCGAGCTGGACCAGGTCGCCGAGGCGGCGGCCCGGTGGGAGACGTTCGACGCGGCGACCCTGGCGAACTACTTCCGCACGCTGGACTTCTCGCTGGGCGAGCGACAGGTGGCCGGGGTGCGCGAGTTCGCCCGCCGGGCGGCCGCGATCGGCGAGGCCCCGCCGCTGCCCGAGGGCGGCCCGGAGTTCTTCGCCGGCTGACCGGCCCGGCGGAGGCCGGCCGATCAGACCGTCGGGCGGAGCAGCGCCTTCGTGATCTTCTGGCAGTTCTGCATGCCGTACTCGAAGCCCAGGTTGATCGGGTAGCGGACCATCACGCCCATCGTCCAGGTGTCACCGATCGCCAGGCAGTTGATGTGGTCCTCCTGCTCGCGCTGCCGGTCGATCCACCCGTTCTTGATGGCGATCTTCTTCTGCTCGGCGGCCGGGAACGCCTTGCGGATGCCGAAGTCGCCCGGGGCGCGCACCAGCCGCATCTCGTTCAGCAGCCACTTCGTCCACTTCGGGCCGGCCGCCCGACCGTCCTTGATGCACAGCCCCATCCGGGCGGTGTCCCGCGGCGAGAGGTTCGTCCGGCTCCAGCCACCGTCGGCGGCCGGCTTGCTGTCGGTCAGGTCGCAGGTGGCGATCAGCCGCTTGATCGACGGCGACCGGCCGACCAGGTTGTAGAACTGCTCGGCCCGGGTGTTGTCACTGTCCCGGATGATCTTCGTGGCGTCGGCCAGCCGGGCGTCACTCGGCGTGTCGCCCGCCTCCGCGGTGCGCCGCAGGTAGTCGGCGACGATCCACGCCTTGATCATCGAGGCGGTGGTGCTGGTCTGCGCCTGGTTCGCCGAGCCGATGAACTTTCCGGTCCGGGTGTCCAGCACGCTCCACGAGTACCAGCCCTTGATGCCGAGGCTGGTCAGCGAGCGGGCCTGGAACGGCAGCGGCTCCAGCGACGGGGTCGGCGAGGGCGTGGGGGACGGGCGGGCGGACGGGCGCTTGCTGCGGTCGGGCGGCGCGCCGCCGGCCCGACCGTTCGTCGGCGAGGCGCCGGTCCAGCCCGGGGCGGCGGCGGCCAGCGGCGAGCCGGGGACGAATCGCAGGGAGACCAGCACCAGCCCGACCAGGGTGACCGCGATCGCCCCGAAGAGCAGCGGCGAGGTGCGGCCGCGCCGCCGGGGCGCGCGTCGGTTGCCCGCCATCAGAGCTGCCCGGCCGGCTGCTGCGGCGCCTTCGAGGCGGTGCCCGGCTGCTGCGGGGTCACCAGTTGGGCGGCCACGCTTGCGCAGACCTTCGCGCCGTAGGTCAGACCGTTCTCGGTCGGGTACCGCATCATCACTGCGAGGCTCCACTTGTCGGTCACGGCGAGGCAGTTCACGTGCCAGTTGCCGTCGTACTGCAACGGGGTCCAACCGTTCTTGATGCTGACCCGGGTCTGATCGGTGATCGACGAGGGTAGCCCGTCGATGATGCCCCATCGACCGCCGCCGGAGCGCTTCTGCTGCTCGTCGACCGTCCCACGGACCTTCGACATCTCGTCGAGCACCAGGCCGGTCCACTTCGGCCCGGCGGCCGTGCCGTCGGCGACGCAGTCACCGAGACGAACGGCGTCCCGAGGGGACATCTGGGTGAAACTCCACCAACCGAGGTATCCGGGCACGGTGCCCGGGTGGGTGTCGGTCAGCCCGCACATCGCGATCATCCGGTCGATGCCGGCCGAGCCACCGGCGGCCTTGTAGAGCGCGTTGGCCGCGTCGTCGTTGCTGTCCCGGATGGCGGTGACCACGTTCTGCCGCATGTCGGCCGGTGGCTCCTGGTCGCCGAGTTGCCGGAGGTAGTCCGAGACGATCCAGACCTTGATCATCGACTCGGTCGAACTGGTCGACGTGAGGTTCGGGGCACCGGAGATCTTCCCGGTCGTCCGGTCCAGCAGCGCCCAGGAGAAGAACTCCCCGTCGACGTTCACCGACACCGGGCGGTCGGCCAGGGTGGCCGGGCCGGTGACCGTGCTCTCCGGCACGACCACGCGCTCCGCGGCGCCGTTGCCGGCGACGAGATCGTCGCCGACCAGTCGCGCGTACGCGGTGGGTGCCAGGGCCACGCCGCCGAGCAGCAGCACGACGGCGGCGAGCACCAGGGCCATGCGGGGACGCATGAGTGGAGGACTCCAGATGTGGGGGCCGGGGGGCCGGCGATTGGGTCCGGATCGGCTGTTCTCCCAGGCCGGGGGAGTGGCCTGTGTCGTGTCGGCGACCGTCGGCGGCACGACCGTTCTGCGCCGAAAGTCTACGTCCGCAGGGGCGACACGCCAGACTCCGACGCCCGGTCCGGCGGGTCGATGGGCCGCTATGCCGCACTTGGGAGGATTCACCTTTACAAAGTGAGCGATGTCATAGCCGGCCACGTGGCCCGGCTCACCGGTGACGCTGTGTTGGCGCAGCGTTCCGGACGCCGGAATCCTGTTACACGCCTCTGGTGTACGGATCGGTGAGCTGTAACACTGGCTGCATGTATGGCAACGACTTCCCCGCGCCGGACGACCCGTCCGGCGGTGGCCTGCTCGGTGAGGTGGAAGCCGCCGAGGCGGCGCTCCGCGAGGCCGCGGCCCGTGCCCGGCGCTCCGGCGCGCCCGCTCCCGACGCGGACCTCGACGCCTACTTCGCCGACGTGATCGAGGCCGACCAGAAGATCGAGCCGCGCGACTGGATGCCGGAGGCGTACCGCAAGACGCTGATCCGGCAGATCGCCCAGCACGCGCACTCCGAGATCATCGGCATGCAGCCGGAGGGGAACTGGATCAGCCGGGCGCCGTCGCTCAAGCGCAAGGCGATCCTGCTGGCCAAGGTGCAGGACGAGGCCGGCCACGGGCTCTACCTGTACGCCGCCGCGGAGACGCTGGGCATCAGCCGGGACGAGCTGGTGGACCTGCTCCTGTCCGGCCGGCAGAAGTACAGCTCGATCTTCAACTACCCCACCCTCACCTGGGCCGACGTGGGTGCGATCGGCTGGCTGGTGGACGGCGCCGCGATCGTCAACCAGGTCCCGCTCTGCCGCTGCTCGTACGGCCCGTACGCCCGGGCGATGATCAGGGTCTGCAAGGAGGAGTCGTTCCACCAGCGGCAGGGCTACGAGATCCTGCACGTGCTGGCGCACGGCACCCCGGAGCAGAAGGCGATGGCCCAGGATGCGATCGACCGCTGGTGGTACCCGTCGCTGGCCATGTTCGGCCCGCCGGACGGCGACTCCACCCACTCCGCCCAGTCGATGGCCTGGAAGATCAAGCGGTTCTCCAACGACGAGCTGCGCCAGCGCTTCGTGGACATGTGCGTGCAGCAGGCGGAGATCCTCGGCCTCACCCTGCCCGATGCGGACCTGCGCTGGAACGACGAGCGCGGGGCGTACGACTACACCCAGCCGGACTACGACGAGCTGATGCAGGTGATCAAGGGCAACGGCCCGTGCAACCGGCAGCGCATGGAACACCGCCGCCGTGCCCACACCGACGGCGCCTGGGTACGCGAGGCCGCCGCGGCGTACGCCGCCAAGCGGGCGGAGAAGAAGGAGAAGGTCGCCGCATGAGCGAACGCACCGAGCAGCACACCCCGCTCTGGGAGGTCTTCGTGCGAGCCCGGCGCGGGCTGTCGCACACCCACGTCGGCAGCCTGCACGCCCCCGACGCCGAGCTGGCCCTGCGCAACGCCCGGGACGTCTACACCCGGCGGCAGGAGGGCGTCTCGATCTGGGTCGTCCCGGCCGCGGCGATCACCGCGTCCAGCCCGGACGAGAAGGACGCCTTCTTCGACCCCGCGGCCGACAAGGTCTACCGCCACCCGACGTTCTACGAGGTCCCGGAAGGGGCGGGCCACCTGTGAGCGCGGACCTTTTCGAGTACGTCCTCCGGCTCGGCGACGACGCGCTGATCGCGGCACAGCGGCTCGGCGAGTGGACCTCCCGCGCGCCGGAGATGGAGGAGGACATCGCGCTGGCCAACATCGCCCTCGACCAGCTCGGCGCCGCCCGCCTGCTGCTGACGTACGCGGGTGAGCTGGAGGGCGCCGGCCGGGACGAGGACGCCCTGGCCTACCTGCGCGGCGACCGGGAGTTCCGCAACTGTCTCCTGGTGGAGCTCCCCAACGGCGACTTCGCGGTCACCATGGCGAAGCTGTTCTTCCTGGCCGCGTACCAGCTGCCGCTCTACGACGCGCTGGCCGGATGCGGCGACGAGCGGCTGGCGGCGATCGGCGCCAAGGCCCGCAAGGAGTCGGCGTACCACCTCGACCACTCGTCGCTGTGGGTGCGGCGGCTCGGCGACGGCACCGAGGAGTCACACCGGCGGATGCAGGCGGCGGTCGACCAGCTGTGGCCGTACACCCATGAGCTGTTCGCGGCGGACCCGGCGGCGCCGGTCGACCCGGCCACCCTGCGGGCCGGCTTCGAGGCGACCGTCGAGCCGATGCTGACCGAGGCGACCCTGACCCGGCCGGGTGACGGCTGGGCGCCGGGCGGTGGCCGCGAGGGCGTGCACACCGAGCACCTGTCGTTCCTGCTGGCCGAGATGCAGGTGCTGCACCGCGCCCACCCGGGGGCGAAGTGGTGAATCCACGGGAGGCCGCGGCGGCGGTGGTGGACCCGGAGATCCGGGTGATCACGATCGACGAGCTGGGCATCCTGCGGTCGGTGGAGACCGAGCCGGCCACCGGCCGGGTCGTCGTCACCATCACCCCCACCTACACCGGCTGCCCGGCGATGGACGTGATCCGCGCGGACATCCGCCGGGCACTGGCCGCCGCCGGCCATCCCGAGGCGGAGGTCCGCACGGTCTACAGCCCGGCCTGGAGCACCGACTGGATCTCCGACTCCGGCCGGGCCAAGCTCGCCGCGGCCGGCATCGCCCCGCCCGCCCCGGTGGCTCGTGGGAACGTGGTGCCGCTGACCCTCGCCGTACGCTGCCCGCGCTGCGGCTCACCCGAGACCGAGCAGGTCAGCCGCTTCGGCTCGACCGCCTGCAAGGCGCTCTGGCGCTGCCGTTCCTGCTCCGAACCCTTCGACCATGTGAAGGCGCTGTGACTGTCACCATCACCCGCCCGGTCCGTCGCCGGCCGGCCTTCCACCCGTTGAGCGTGGCGGCCGTCGACCGGCTCACCGACGACGCCGTCGCCATCACCTTCGCCGTACCGCCGGAGCTGCGGGAGACCTTCGCGTTCTCCGCCGGCCAGCACCTGACCGTGCGGCTGCCCGGCGAGGCCGCCGCCGACGGCGGGGACGTGCGGCGGTCGTACTCGATCTGCTCCACCCCCGACGAGCTGGCCCGGCACGGCCGGCTGCGGATCGGGGTGCGGGAGATCCCCGGCGGCGCCTTCTCCGGGTACGCCTGCGGCGCGCTGCGGCACGGCGACACCGTGGAGGTGCTGCCGCCGCTGGGGCACTTCACCACGGCCTTCGCGCCGGACCGGGTCCGGCACTACGGCGCGGTGGTCGCCGGCTCCGGCATCACCCCGGTGCTGTCGCTGGTCGCGACCGCCCTGGCCGTCGAGCCGGCCAGCACCTTCACCCTGGTGTACGGCAACCGCACGGCGAACACGGTGATGTTCGCGGAGGAGCTGGCCGACCTCAAGGACCGCTATCCGACCCGGCTGCACCTGGTGCACGTGCTCAGCCGCGAGCAGGGCGAGTCGCCGCTGCTCTCCGGACGGATCGACGCCGACCGGCTGACCCGGCTGCTGGAGACCGTCGTCCCCGGCGACACCGTGCAGGAGTGGTTCCTCTGCGGCCCGTACACGATGGTGGTGGACGCCCGGGCGCTGCTGACCGGCCGGGGGTTGCCGGAGTCGGCGGTGCACACCGAGCTGTTCCACGTCGACGCGCCGCCGGAGCCGGTCCGCCGCCCGTCCGACGAGCCCGGCGCCGGTGCCGAGGTGACGATCGTGCTGGACGGTCGCTCGTCGAGCTTCACCATGGGCCGCGACGAGCGGGTGCTGGACGCCGCCCTGAAGGTCCGCGGCGAGCTGCCGTACGCCTGCAAGGGCGGGGTCTGCTCGACCTGCAAGGCGAAGGTCGTCGACGGCGCGGTCTCGATGGCCCGCAACTACGCCCTGGAACCGGACGAGGTGGCCGCCGGCTACGTGCTGACCTGCCAGTCCAGCCCGACCACCGACAAGCTGACGGTCGACTACGACGCGTGACATGTAGAACGTTCCGTTCTACGCTTTGGTGATGGAGCAGATCGCCGTCCGCGAGTTGAACCAGCACACGAGCCGGGTGCTGGCCCGGGTGCGCGCCGGTGAGACGGTCGAGGTGACGGACCGCGGCGAGCCGATCGCCCGACTGGTTCCGGTCCTGGCTGCCGACGCGCTCCTCGGCCGCCTGGTCGCGGAGGGACGAGCCACCGCGCCCACCTCGGTCGGGCCGGTGCCGATGCCGCCGGTCCTCGGCGACCGTTCGGTGGACGTCGCGGCCGTCCTCGCCGAGTCGCGGGACGAGGAACGCTGGTGATCTATCTCGACTCGGCGGCGGTCATCAAGATGCTCCGCCGCGAGGAGGAGACGCCGGATCTGGTCGACTGGCTCAACGCGCGGGCCGGAACGGCACTCGTCTCGTCGGCCCTGGTGGAGGTGGAGGTGCCCCGGGCACTTCGCCGCGCCGCGCCGCAGGCTCTGGTCGGCGTGCCGTCCGTGCTGGGACGGCTCTACCGGGTGGAGATCGACGCGACCGTGCGCGCGGCCGCCGGCGCGTACGCCGAACCGATGTTGCGCAGTCTCGACGCCATCCACCTCGCGACGGCGGAGATCCTGGCCGGGCAGGCCGGCGCCGACTTCGTCGCCTTCGTCACCTACGACCGCCGGCTGCTGGACGCGGCCAAGTCGGTCGGCCTGCCGGTGGCCTGCCCCGGCATGGTCTGAGTCCGGGGATGGGGCCTCAGTCACCGGAGGCGGAGCGGCGTGCCGGCCCCGATGCGGGCGACGTAGGCTCGGGGGCGTGACGGTGAGCCGGGAGATCGACGACATCCTGCAGCGTGGCGCGGACGGCGGGCGGATCACGCCCGAGGAGGCCCTGCTGCTCTACACCGAGGCGCCCTTCCACGCCCTGGGCGAGGCGGCCGACGCGGTACGCCGGCGGCGCTACCCGGACAACGTCGTCACGTACCTGATCGACCGCAACATCAACTACACGAACGTCTGCGTGACGGCGTGCAAGTTCTGCGCCTTCTACCGCGCGCCGAAGCACAAGGAGGGGTGGACCCACCCCACCGAGGAGATCCTGCGCCGCTGCGGCGAGGCGGTCGAGCTGGGCGCCACCCAGGTGATGCTCCAGGGCGGGCACCACCCCGACTACGGCGTGGAGTACTACGAGGAGCTCTTCTCCTCGGTCAAGAAGGCGTACCCGCAGCTGGCCATCCACTCGATCGGCCCGAGCGAGATCCTGCACATGGCCAAGGTGTCCGGGGTGAGCCTGGACGAGGCCATCGCCCGGATCAAGGCCGCCGGGCTGGACTCGATCGCCGGCGCCGGCGCGGAGATGCTGCCCGAGCGGCCGCGCCGGGCGATCGCCCCGCTCAAGGAGTCCGGCGAGCGGTGGCTGGAGGTCATGGAGCTGGCCCACCGGCAGGGGGTCGAGTCGACCGCCACGATGATGATGGGCACCGGCGAGACCGCCGCCGAGCGGATCGAGCACCTGCGGATGATCCGCGACGTGCAGGACCGCACCCGGGGCTTCCGCGCCTTCATCCCGTGGACGTACCAGCCCGAGAACAACCACCTCAAGGGCCGCACCCAGGCCACCACCCTGGAATACCTCCGACTGGTCGCGGTGGCCCGGCTCTTCTTCGAGACCGTGCCGCACCTCCAGGCGTCCTGGCTGACCACCGGCAAGGACGTCGGCCAGCTCTCCCTGCACATGGGCGTCGACGACCTGGGCTCGATCATGCTGGAGGAGAACGTCATCTCCTCGGCCGGCGCCCGACACCGCTCCAACCTGCACGAGCTGATCGGCATGATCCGCACCGCCGGCCGGGTCCCGGCCCAGCGGGACACGCTCTACAACCGGCTGGCCGTGCACTGGACGCCGGCGGACGACCCGAGCGACGACCGGGTGGTCTCCCACTTCTCCTCCATCGCCCTGCCCGGTGGCGGAGTGGGCAAGGCCCTTCCGCTGGTCGACGCGCGCTGACGCCAGGCCCCGGCCACGGGGCACCGCAGCCCGCCGAACATCGCTATGGTCCCCGTCGTACCGCCCCAGTGCCACCGGCCGGCCGTCGCCCACGCCGAGCCATGGCGCCGACGCGGGTGACGGTGACGGGCAGGGCGGCGGCGACGGCAACGGTGGTGGCACCCTGCCGCTGACCGGCGCGCCGGCCGTGATGATCGGGGCCGTCGGCGCCGGCGTGCTGCTGGCCGGTGGGGCCATGCTGATGGTCGCCCGGCGGCGCCGGGTGGTGCTGGTGAGCCCCGGCGACGAGGAGTCGACGGACTGAGGGGGTCGGGCCGGCCGCGGGGCAGGAACGCCGCCGCACCGGGTGGTCTCCGGATCCACGCAGGTCACAGCCTGGAAACGCTTACGCGTGGGGGCTGGTGCGGGATCGCCGCCCGTCGCTAATGTGCCGGCTCGTAGCACCGCCCCCCCGGAGCCGACCAGGGCGGCGAGGCAGGTCCTCCATCGGCCCAGGCGGGCCGTTCACATAACGCACGGCAGCGGGAGCGGGACGACATCGTCCCGCTCCCGCTGTTTCCCGGGGTGGACGTCCCTTGGGAAGGCACCGGCGAAACCCGGGCGGCGGTCCTGGCGTAGCGGGACCGGCTTCGATAGCGTCCCTCGGGTTCCGCACTTTCCGTCCCTTACCCCGGGGGATCGATGATCTTCGCAAACCGCTCGGCGCTGGCGCGTGCCGGTGCCGCAGCCCTGCTCGCCGTCGGTGGCCTCACCGCCGCGGCCACACCCGCCGTCGCAGCGGCGCCGACCGTCCCCGCACCCGCCGGCGCCGCAGCCGGCGAGGCCGACCTGGCCCTGGTGCCGCTGAGCACCAAGCTGGCCGTGGGCGTCCGCGAGGCGCGGGCCAAGCCCTTCAAGTTCACCGTGGACAACACCCGAGGCGCGGCCGACGCCCGGGGCGTGACGTACACGGTGGACGTCAGCAACCTCGACCCCGACCGGGTCGGCTACCTGCTCGACCCGGACTGCGCCGTCGCGCGGGACGGCGACAGCTTCACCTGCCCGCTCGGCGACCTCGCCGCCGGCACCAGCGAGGACTTCGCGGTCCCGCTGTTCAGCACCGGCGGCCGGGGTGAGGCCGGCAGCCTCACCGTCACGATCGGCTCGGCCACCGCCGACCAGGAACTCGGCGACAACACCGTCGACGTGGACATCGAGGTGACCGAGGCCGGCTACGACCTGACCGCCTGGGCCCAGGACGTCTACGCCGACGCGGTGGTCGACGGCGACGATGCCGGCGAGAACGCCCTGCGTGGGGTCCGGCCGGGGGACACCGCGCCCCTGGACTGGGTGGTCTACAACGCCGGCAGCCGCGCTACGACCGGCGTCTTCTACGGCATCACCCTGCCCGCCGGGGTCACCTTCGCCGAGCTGCCGTCCGGCTGCGTACGCCAGGAGATCGGCGGTCTCGCCCAGGCGTTCTGCCAGGACGACGCCGTCGTGCTGCGGCCGGGCGAGTTCTACACCGACACCGTCCGGGTGACCGTGGACGCGCGGGTCGACGACCCGGTGCTGCGGATCGGCAACCTCTTCGCCGTCGGCCTGGACGGCGTCTCGGCCGCCCGGGCCACCGCCAAGCAGCGGCCGCGGGTTGCCACGAAGGAGCAGCGCCGCACGTTCGCCGAGGTGGACGAGGGGGACAACAGCACGGTGTTCGACGTCTTCGTCGACCTCTCCGCCGAGCCGACCACCGGCCCGACCGGCGAGCCGACCCCGACGGCGACGGCGACCCCGACGGTCGCCCCGACCGGCACGCCGACCGCCTCGCCGACGGTCGCGCCGACCGGCCAGCCGACCGTCGCGCCCACCGGTCAGCCGACCACGGCCCCGGGCACCGGCGGTGACGGTGGTGGCTCCGGCTCCGACGACGGTGGGCTGCCGGTGACCGGTGTGCAGGCCGGCCTGATCGGCGGCATCGGCCTCGCGGTGCTGGCCGCCGGCGGGGCGCTGCTGCTGCTCGCCCGCCGCCGACGGGTGGTGCTCGTCACCCCGGGTGACGAGACGTCGACCGACTGATCCGTACGCGGAGGACGGGGGCGCGGTGGTCACCACCGCGCCCCCGTTCGCGTCCCGGCGACCCACCCGGCGTACGGGCGCGGGCGGCTGGCAGAGTGGAGGGGTGAGCCGTACCCCGCAGGGCCAGCGCGCCAGCCTGGACAAGCAGCCGCACGAGGTCGCCGCGATGTTCGACGGCGTGGCGGCTCGCTACGACCTGACCAACACGGTGCTCTCCTTCGGGCAGGACCGGTTCTGGCGCCGGGCCACCCGGGCGGCCCTCGGCCTGCGCCCCGGTGAGCGGGTGCTGGACGTCGGCGCGGGCACCGGCGTGTCGACCGAGGAACTGGCCCACTCCGGCGCGTACGCGGTCGGCGCTGACCTCTCGCTCGGCATGCTGCACGCCGGCAAGCGGAGTCGTCCGCACGTCCCGCTGCTGGCCGGGGACGCGCTGCGGCTGCCGTTCGCCGACGCGAGCTTCGACGCGGTGACCATCTCCTTCGCCCTGCGCAACGTGTCGGACACCGACGCGGCGCTGCGTGAGCTGGCCCGGGTCACCCGCCCCGGCGGGCGGCTGGTGGTGTGCGAGTTCAGCACCCCGGTCAATCCGGCGTTCCGGACCGTCTACCTGTCGTACCTGATGCGCTCGTTGCCGGCGGTCGCCCGCGCGGTGTCCAGCAACCCCGACGCGTACGTCTACCTGGCCGAGTCGATCCGGGCCTGGCCGGACCAGCGGGCCCTGGCGGCGCGGGTCGGCGCGGCCGGGTGGGGCCGGGTCGGCTGGCGGAACCTCACCGGGGGAGTGGTGGCGCTGCACCGCGCGACCCGCGACTGAACCCTCCCCGGATGAGAGTTGCCTGGACATCCTGCGAAATACGATGCATTTGTCCTTTTTGTCCCCGTAAGCTCGGCGCATGACGCGAGCAGACGAGGCGCCCGGCGCGACGGACGAGGACGCCGCCGAACTCATCGCCCAGCTCCGCGCGCTGGCCGGAGCCGATCCGGCCGACGTCCGGCAGGTCGTCGCCGAGGTGTTGGCGGCGCTGGACCGGGTCGCCGGGGGCGCGCTGCGCGAGCACCTGCCGGAGGCGATCCGGATCGACGCCGGACTGGACCCGGTGACGCCCCGTCACGGCTGACGCCGCAGTGGACGCTCACCCGCCGTCACCTCGGCCGGTTAGGCCCACCTAACCCGGCCGGCATATGACGTCGGTCATAGACTCCAACCCGATCGGCTTGTGAAGCATTTCACGAGCATGCGGGAGGAGGCGCAGATGACCGCGGTGGAGAACGACGCCGACGTGATCGTCGTGGGCGCCGGTCCCGGAGGATCGGCGACCGCATACCACCTGGCGCGGCACGGCGTACGCGTGCTGCTGCTGGAGAAGACCGAGTTCCCCAGGGAGAAGGTCTGCGGCGACGGGTTGACCCCGCGCGCCGTACGACAGCTCATCCGGATGGGCGTGGACACCTCGCCCGAGGCCGGCTGGCTGCAGAACAAGGGCCTACGGGTGATCGGCGGCGGGGTACGCCTGGAACTGGACTGGCCCGACCTGGCCAGCTTCCCCAACTACGGCCTGGTCCGTACCCGGCTCGACTTCGACGACCTGCTCGCCCAGCGCGCGGTCGCCGCCGGGGCGAAGCTGCGGACCGGCGTGAACGTGCTGGGTCCGGTGCTCGACGCCGACGACCGGGTGATCGGGGTGCAGGCCGAGGTGGGCCCGGACAAGGAGCCGGCCAGCTTCCACGCGCCGCTGGTGGTCGCCGCGGACGGCGTGTCCGGCCGGTTCCCGCTCGCCCTCGGGCTCGCCAAGCGGGAGGACCGGCCGATCGGCGTCGCGGTCCGCCGCTACTACAAGTCACCCGCGAAGCACGACGACGACTACCTGGAGTCGTGGCTGGAGCTGCGGGCCAAGGGCAGCGACGCGCTGCTGCCGGGCTACGGCTGGATCTTCGGCCTCGGCGACGGCCGGGTGAACGTCGGCCTGGGCGTGCTGAACTCCTCGTCGGCGTTCGGCAGGACGAACTACCGGCGGCTGCTCACCGACTGGTTGGCCAACACCCCGGAGGACTGGGGGATGACCGACGAGACGAACGCGGAAGGGCCGATCCTCGGCGCCGCGCTGCCGATGGGCTTCAACCGGGTCCCGCACTACACCCGCGGGGTGCTGCTGGTCGGCGACTCCGGCGGCATGGTCAACCCGTTCAACGGTGAGGGCATCGCGTACGCGATGGAGTCCGGTGAGCTGGCGGCCGAGGTCGCGGTGCAGGCGCTGGCCCGGCCGGCCGGCCCGGAGCGGGAGCGGGCGCTGATGGCGTACCCGCAGGAGCTGAAGGCCCGGTTCGGCGGCTACTACCGGCTCGGCGGGATCTTCGTGAAGCTGATCGGCCGTCCGGAGGTGATGCGGATGGCGACCAAGCACGGCATGCCGCACCCGATGCTGATGCGCTTCGTGCTCAAGCTGCTGGCCAACCTGACCGACCCGCGCGGCGGGGACGCGATGGATCGGGTCATCAATGCGATGACGAAGGCGGCCCCGGCCGTGTAGGGCTGTCACCGCCGCCGTCCCGGCGTGCGGAGAGATCGACCCCCGCTGACGGAGGTCACGAGGGACGTGAATAGTGTGATTTTGGTCAAGCACCGAGGGCAGGGAAGGACGAGCAGGAGACAACGATGACGCTCTCGCCTTACGCACCGATCATCGGGCTGTTCGCCCTCGCCGCGGCGTTCGCGCTGTTCTCGGTGGCAGCCGCCCGCTTCGCCGGTCCCCGGCGGTTCAACAAGGCCAAGCTCGAGGCCTACGAGTGTGGCATCGAGCCGAGCCCGCAGCCGGTGGGCGGCGGCCGGTTCCCGATCAAGTTCTACCTGACGGCGATGCTCTTCATCGTCTTCGACATCGAGATCATCTTCCTCTACCCCTGGGCGGTCTCGTTCGACGCCCTGCCGATCTTCGGCTTCGTGGAGATGGTCCTGTTCATCGTCGCGGTCTTCGTCGCATACGCCTACGTCTGGCGGCGCGGCGGCCTGGACTGGGACTGAGGGAGGTACGTCAGATGGGCATCGAGGAGAAGCTCCCCGCCGGCGTCCTGCTCACCTCCGTGGAGAAGCTGGTCAACTGGTCGCGGAAGTCGTCCGTCTGGGGCGCCACCTTCGGCCTGGCCTGCTGCGCCATCGAGATGATGGCCGCCGGTGGTCCGCACTACGACATGGGCCGCTGGGGCATGGAGGTCTTCCGGGCCTCGCCGCGGCAGGCGGACCTGATGATCGTGGCCGGCCGGGTGAGCCAGAAAATGGCTCCGGTGCTGCGCCAGATCTACGACCAGATGGCCGAGCCCCGCTGGGTCATCTCGATGGGCGTCTGCGCCAGCAGCGGCGGCATGTTCAACAACTACGCCATCGTGCAGGGCGTGGACCACGTCGTCCCGGTCGACATGTACCTCCCGGGCTGCCCGCCCAGGCCGGAGATGCTCATCGACGCGGTCCTCAAGCTCCGCGAGAAGATCATGTACGAGCCGCTGGGCGCGAACGGCCGCAAGATGCTCGAGGCCCGCAAGGCGCGCGGTGACGTCCCCGTGGTCCCGTACGGCTCGATGCCGTCGTCGTACCGCAACGACAAGGCCCGGCGTGCCGAGTGGACGAAGGCGGTCCGCGAGGGGCGCGAGGAGCAGCTCCGGATCGAGAACTGGATGAAGGCGCAGAACCACCTCCACCCGTCCGGGGGCATCAAGTGACCGCACCGAACGACAGGAACGACAACGCCGGCGTACCGGTGCCGGTCACCCCGGCCGGCGCGAGCAGCACCGCCCCCGCGGAGTACCCGCCGGCCAGCCCGGCCGGCCGGGGCATGTTCGGCATCCAGGGCAGCGGCGACGTCTCCGGCTTCGGCGGTCTGGTCCGCCAGCGCAAGCCGATCGAGGAGACCCCCCGGCCGTACGGCGGCTACTTCGACGAGGTCCGGGACGCGCTCGAGGAGGCGTACCCGCAGTTCGGCGAGGCGATCGAGAAGGTCGTCGTCGACCGGGGCGAGCTGACCCTGCACGTCCGTCCGGAGCGGATCGCCGAGGTCTGCCAGGTGATGCGGGACGACATGGCGCTCCGCTTCGAGCTCTGCTCCTCGGTGTCCGGCGTGGACTACCTGGGCGCCGACGAGCGGCGGCTGCACGTGGTCTACCAGCTCACCTCGATGACCTACCGGCGGAGGGTCCGGCTGGAGGCCGCCGTCTCGCCCGACGCGCCGCACCTGCCGAGCGTCACCGCCGTCTACCCGACCGCCGACTGGCAGGAGCGGGAGGCGTACGACATGTTCGGCGTCGTCTTCGACGGCCACCCCAACCTGACCCGGATCCTCATGCCGGACGACTGGGAGGGCCACCCGCAGCGCAAGGACTACCCGCTCGGCGGCGTCCCCGTCGAGTACAAGGGCGCGGAGATTCCCCCGCCGGACCGACGGAGGTCGTACCAGTGACGACGTCGAACTACGCCACCGAGCGCGAGACCACCGAGGGCAAGGTCTTCACCGTCACCGGTGGAGACTGGGACCAGGTCGTCTCCGGTACCGACCCGATCAGCGACGAGCGGATCGTGGTCAACATGGGTCCGCAGCACCCGTCCACGCACGGCGTGCTGCGGCTGATCCTGGAGCTGGAGGGCGAGACGGTCCGGGAGGCCCGCTCGGTCGTCGGCTACCTGCACACCGGCATCGAGAAGAACCTCGAATACCGCAACTGGGTCCAGGGCTCGACGTTCGTGACCCGGATGGACTACCTCTCCCCGATCTTCAACGAGACGGCGTACGCGCTCGCGGTGGAGAAGCTGCTCGGCATCACCGACGACATCACCGAGCGGGCCAACACCATCCGGGTGCTCATGATGGAGCTGAACCGGATCTCGTCGCACCTGGTCTGGCTGGCCACCACCGGCATGGAGCTCGGTGCGATCAACATGATGCTGTACGGCTTCCGCGAGCGGGAGTACATCCTCGAGATCTTCGAGATCATCACCGGCCTGCGGATGAACCACGCGTACGTCCGCCCGGGCGGGGTGGCGCAGGACGTGCCGGACGACGCGATCGTCAAGATCCGCAAGTTCCTTGACCTGATGCCGAAGAAGCTCAAGGAGTACGAGAACCTCCTCTCCGGCCAGCCGATCTGGCTGGAGCGTACGCAGCACGTGGCGGTGCTGGACGTGACCGGCTGCCTGGCGCTGGGCGTGACCGGCCCGGTGCTGCGCTCCGCCGGGCTGGCCTGGGACCTGCGCAAGACCATGCCGTACTGCGGTTACGAGACCTACGAGTTCGACGTGCCGACGCACACCGACGGCGACGTGTGGGGCCGCTACCTGGTCCGGCTCGCCGAGATCCGGGAGTCGCTGAAGCTGGTCGAGCAGGCGCTGGACCGGTTGAGGCCGGGCCCGGTGATGGTGGCCGACAAGAAGATCGCCTGGCCGGCGCAGCTGGCCATCGGCGTCGACGGCATGGGCAACTCGCTGGAGCACGTCGCCAAGATCATGGGTCAGTCGATGGAGTCGCTGATCCACCACTTCAAGCTCGTCACCGAGGGCTTCCGGGTCCCGCCGGGCCAGGTCTACGTGGCCGTCGAGTCGCCCCGCGGCGAGCTGGGCGTGCACGCGGTCTCCGACGGCGGCACCCGGCCCTACCGGGTGCACTACCGGGAGCCGAGCTTCGTCAACCTCCAGGCCCTCCCGGCGATGGCCGAGGGCGGCCTGATCGCCGACGTGATCGCCGGCGGCGCCTCGCTGGACCCCGTGATGGGTGGTTGTGACCGATGAGTGTGTTCACTGATGAGACGCGGGAGCGGGCGCGGGAGATCATCGCCCGGTACCCGGCCGACCGGTCCCGCTCGGCGCTGCTGCCGCTGCTGCACCTGGTCCAGGCCGAGGAGGGCTACGTCTCCCCGGCCGGCGTGCAGTTCTGCGCCGAGGTGCTCGGCCTGAACAAGGCGCAGGTCGGCGCGGTGGCCACCTTCTACACCATGTACAAGCGCAAGCCGACCGGCGACTTCCTGGTCAGCGTCTGCACCAACACGATGTGCAACGTGCTGGGCGGCCAGGAGGTCTACGACACCCTCGCCGAGCACCTGGGCGTCGGGCACGACGAGACCACCGCCGACGGGAAGATCACCCTGGAGCACGCCGAGTGCCTGGCGGCGTGCGACTACGGCCCGGTGATGACCGTCAACTACGACTTCTTCGACAACGTGGACCCGCAGGGCGCGCTCGGCGTGGTCGAGGAGCTGCGCGCCGGCGGCCGGCCGATGCCGACCCGCGGCGCCCGGCTCTGCACGCTGAAGGAGATGGCGGTCCAGCTGGCCGGCTTCGCCGACGAGCGGGACGGCGCGGTCGCCGACGGCGGACCGGGCGAGCCCACGCTGCGCGGCCTGCGCCTGGCCGAGCAGCACGGCATCTCGGTGCCCGGGTACGACCCGAACACCCCGATCCGCAGCAAGGCCGAGGCCGACAAGGCCGCCGCCGAGGCGAAGGCGAAGGCGGAGGCCGCCAAGCCGGCCCCGACCGCCGCCCCGGCCAAGGGCGGCGACGGCGCGGCCACCCCGGTGCACGCCGCGGGCACCGGCGAGCCGGCCAAGGCCGGTGACGGCGCGTCCGCCCCGACCGGCCCGGCCGCCACCGGGACCGGCGATCCGGCGAAGGCGGGCGACGACACCTCCGCCCCGGCCACCTCCGGCACCGGCAAGCCGGCGAAGCCGGAGCAGATCGGCGGCAGCACCGCGCCGGACGTCAAGGCGCCGGACGACAAGTCGCCGCAGGTGCGTACCGCCGAGACCCGGCAGCCCGACGCGGACACCGCCGTGGCGGACGCACCCGGCACCAAGGTCCCGGTGGACAGCACCGCGCCGGCCCCACGCGACGCCCAGGCGGCCGAGGCGGCCGGCGCGGCGGCGAACGCCCCGGCCGGTGACGGCAAGCCCGCCGGCGACGAGGCCGGGGCGCAGGAGCGCAACCTCAAGGAAGCGGAGTCCGGGACAGGCGCCAACGGCGCGGGCCCGGCGGTCGCGAGCGAAACGGGGGTCCAGAAGTGACCACTCCTCGGTCGGAGACGCTGGCCAAGCTGACGCCGGTGCTCACCAAGCGCTGGCTGTCGCCGGACGCCTGGCAGCTCAACACCTACGAGAAGCTGGACGGCTACGCCGCGCTGCGCAAGGCCCTCAAGGCCCACCCGGACGACCTGATCCAGCTGATCAAGGACTCCGGGCTGCGCGGCCGGGGCGGCGCGGGCTTCCCGACCGGTCTCAAGTGGGGGTTCATCCCGCAGGGCGACGGCAAGCCGCACTACCTGGTGGTGAACGCCGACGAGGGCGAGCCGGGGACCTGCAAGGACCTGCCCCTGATGACCCACGACCCGCACGCGCTGGTCGAGGGCGTGATCATCGCGTCGTACGCGATCCGGGCCAGCCGGGCGTACATCTACATCCGCGGCGAGGCGGTGCACGCCGCGCGCCGGCTGCGCAACGCGGTACGCGAGGCGGAGGCCAAGGGCTACCTCGGGCGCAACATCCTCGGCAGCGGCTTCGACCTGGAGCTGGTGGTGCACTCCGGCGCCGGGGCGTACATCTGCGGTGAGGAGACCGCGCTGCTGGACTCGCTGGAGGGCTTCCGCGGCCAGCCCCGGTTGCGCCCGCCGTTCCCGGCGACCCACGGCCTGTACGCCAGCCCCACGGTCGTGAACAACGTCGGCACCATCGCCAGCGTGCCGCCGATCGTGTTGGGCGGCGCCGACTGGTGGAAGACCATGGGCACGGAGAAGTCCTCCGGCCCGATGATCTACTCGCTCTCCGGCCGGATCGCCAACCCCGGCCAGTTCGAGTGCTCGATGGGCGTCACGCTGCGCGAGCTGATCGAGCTGGCCGGCGGGATGCAGCCCGGGCACCAGCTGCGGTTCTGGACGCCGGGCGGCTCGTCGACGCCGCTGCTCACCGCCGAGCACCTGGACGTGCCGCTGGACTTCGAGGGGGTGGCGGCGGCCGGCTCGATCCTGGGCACCACGGCCACCCAGATCTTCTCCGACCAGGACTGCCCGGTGTACGCGACCTACCGGTGGCTGGAGTTCTACCACCACGAGTCGTGCGGCAAGTGCACCCCGTGCCGCGAGGGCAACTACTGGATGGTCCGGGTCTACCGGCGGATCCTCGCAGGCCTTGGCACCCACGAGGACCTGGACACCCTGCTCGACACCTGCGACAACATCCTCGGCCGCTCGTTCTGCGGTCTGGGTGACGGTGCGACCAGCTCGGTGACCTCGTCGCTGAAGTACTTCAAGCAGGACTACCTCGACTACATCGAGGGACGTACCGCTCCCAAGCTGTCGGAGAAGACCCTGGTAGGGGCGCACTGATGACCGACGTAGCCAAGCAGACCGAGACCGTCACCCTCACCATCGACGGTGTCGAGGTCACCGCCGAGAAGGGCGCGCTGCTGATCCGGGTCGCCGAGCGGATGGGCACCGAGATCCCGCGCTTCTGCGACCACCCGCTGCTGGCCCCGGCCGGCGCCTGCCGGCAGTGCCTGGTGGAGGTGGAGGGCCAGCGCAAGCCGGTCGCCTCCTGCACCCAGACCGTCGCCGACGGCATGGTGGTCCGCACCCAGCTCTCCTCCCCGGTCGCCAAGAAGGCGCAGGAGGGGGTCATGGAGCTGCTGCTGATGAACCACCCGCTCGACTGCCCGATGTGTGACAAGGGCGGCGAGTGCCCGCTGCAGAACCAGGCGATGTCCACCGGCCGCACCGACTCGCGCTTCCACGAGCACAAGCGGGAGTACCCGAAGCCGCTGCCGATCAGCACCCAGGTGCTGCTCGACCGCGAGCGCTGCGTGCTCTGCCAGCGCTGCACCCGGTTCTCCGAGGAGATCGCCGGCGACAAGTTCATCGACCTGATGGGCCGGTCGTCCGCCGAGGAGATCAACATCTACCGGGACGACGCGTACGGGGAGGAGGGCGACGAGG
The DNA here is from genome assembly GCF_900090305.1 of Micromonospora siamensis. NCBI lineage: Bacteria > Bacillati > Actinomycetota > Actinomycetes > Micromonosporales > Micromonosporaceae > Micromonospora > Micromonospora siamensis. The sequence goes on from NZ_LT607751.1 coordinate 1,022,675, forward strand.
GGGACGTCCCGTTCAACTCGTACTTCTCCGGCAACACCGTGCAGATCTGCCCGGTGGGCGCGCTGACCGGCTCGCAGTACCGGTTCCGGGCCCGCCCGTTCGACCTGGTCTCCAGCCCCAGCGTCTGCGAGCACTGCTCGGCCGGCTGCGCCCAGCGCACCGACTGGCGGCGCGGCAAGGTGCTGCGCCGGCTGGCCGGCGACGACCCGCAGGTCAACGAGGAGTGGAACTGCGACAAGGGCCGGTGGGGCTTCCAGTACACCCGCGCCTTCGACCGGATCACCACCCCGATGGTCCGCGACGAGAGCACCGGTGAGCTGCGCGAGGCCTCCTGGAGCGAGGCGCTGACCCGGGCCGCCGACGGGCTGCGCGCCGCCCGCGACGGGAACCACGGCACGGCGGTGCTCACCGGCGGCCGGCTGACCGTCGAGGACGCCTACGCGTACGCGAAGTTCGCCCGGGTCGCGCTGCACACCAACGACGTCGACTTCCGGGCCCGGCCGGTCTCCCGCGAGGAGGCCGACTTCCTGGCCAGCAACGTCGCCGGGATCACCGACGTCACCTACGCCGACGTGGAGAACGCCTCGGCCGTGGTGCTGGTCGGCCTGGAGCCGGAGGAGGAGTGCCCGATCCTCTTCCTGCGGCTGCGCAAGGCGTACCAGAAGAAGAAGCTCAAGGTGTACGCGATCGCGCCGTTCGCCAGCCGCGGGCTGGAGAAGCTCGGCGCGAAGCTCGCCCGGGTGATCCCCGGCGAGGAGGCGCAGGTCCTGGCCGAGCACGAGACGGTGACCGAGGCGCTCAGCGCCGAGGGCGCCATCCTCTTCGTCGGCGAGCGGCTGGCCACCGTACCCGGTGGACTCTCCGCCGCGGCGGGCATCGCCCGGCGTACCGGGGCGAAGCTGGCCTGGGTGCCGCGGCGCGCGGGTGACCGCGGCGCGGTCGACGCGGGCTGCCTGCCGAACCTGCTCCCCGGCGGCCGGCTGGTCACCGAGCCGGCCGCCCGGGCCGAGCTGGGCGAGGCGTGGGACATCCCGGCCGGGGTGATCCCGAGCCAGGCCGGGCGGGACACCGAGGGCATCCTCACCGCCGCCGCCAACGGGCAGGTCGGCGCGCTGGTGGTGGCCGGCGTCGACCCGGCCGACCTGGCCGACCCGCGGCTGGCCGAGGCCGCCCTGGACACGGTGCCGTTCCTGGTCAGCCTGGAGCTGCGGATGACCGCCGTGGCCCGCCGGGCGGACGTGGTCCTCCCGGTCGCGCCGGTGGTCGAGAAGGCCGGCAGCTTCCTGAACTGGGAGGGGCGGCTGCGTCCGTTCGACGCGGTGCTGGAGACGGCCGCGATGACCGACGGCCGGGTGCTGGACGCCATCGCCGCGCTGCTGGAGGTGCGGCTCGGCACGGGTGACGTGCTCAGCGTCCGCCGCGAGCTGGGCGCGCTGCCGCCGACCCGCCAGCACCGGCCGGCCGCGCCGTCGGTCGAGCCGACCGCCGTGCCGCAGGCCGGCGCCGGCGAGGCCGTCCTGGCCACCTGGCACCAGCTGATCGACCTGGGCAGCCTCACCGACGGCGACGAGCACCTCGGCGGCACCGCCCGCCCGGCGGTGGTCCGGCTCGGCAAGGGCACCGCGGAGGCGCTCGGCGTCGCCGACGGCGATCCGGTCACGGTGGGCACCGACCGGGGGGCGCTGACCCTGCCGGCGGCGATCACCGAGATGCCGGACGGGGTGGTCTGGGTGCCCACGAACTCGCCCGGTTCGACCGTGCGGCGCAGCCTCGGGGCGGCGTCCGGCACGGTCGTGAAGGTCTCCGCCGGCGCTACCGGCGGGCCGGCCGTTCCGGCCGGACGTGTCGCGGCGGACGAGACCGGTCGCCCGGGTCCGCTCCTCAACGCGGCCGGGGGTGGCGCCCGGTGAGCGCGAGGAGTGAACGAGCGGAGCGAGTGAGCCCCGCAGTCGCGGCCGAAAGGTGGGCCCGGTGAGCGCGAGGAGTGAACGAGCGGAGCGAGTGAGCCCCGCAGTCGCGAACGAAAGGTGGGCTCAGTGAACGCGCTCTACCTGGCGCAGGACCCGACCCTTGCCGACTTCGGCAGGGACCCGTGGTGGCTGGTCCTGATCAAGATCGTCTTTGCCTTCGTGTTCGGCCTGCTCGCCACCCTGCTCGGCGTCTGGTTCGAGCGCCGGGTGGTCGGCTTCATGGCCGTACGGCCCGGCCCCAACCAGGTCGGCCCGTTCGGCCTGCTCCAGACCCTCGCCGACGGCCTGAAGATGGCGTTCAAGGAGGACATCCTCCCGCGCACCGCGGACAAGGTCGTCTACTTCTTCGCCCCGGTCATCTCCGTGGTCTGCGCGGTCACCGCGCTGTCGGTGATCCCGTTCGGCCCGATGGTCAGCATCTTCGGCCACCGGACGCCGTTGCAGGTCACCGACGTGCCGGTGGCGGTGCTGGTGCTGCTGGCCTGCTCCTCGCTGGCGGTCTACGGTGTCGTGCTCGGCGGCTGGGCCTCCGGCTCCACCTACCCGCTCCTCGGCGGCCTGCGCTCCAGCGCCCAGATGATCTCGTACGAGGTCGCGATGGGGCTGAGCATCGTGGCGGTCTTCATGACCGCCGGCACGATGTCCACCAGCGGGATCGTCGCCGCCCAGGGCGACGCCACCCGGCTGACCGTCGGCGGCGTCGAGATCCCGGCCCCCGGCTGGTACGCGATCCTGCTGCTGCCCAGCTTCATCATCTTCTTCATCGCCATCGTCGGTGAGACGAACCGGGCGCCGTTCGACCTGCCCGAGGCGGAGTCGGAGCTGGTCGCCGGCTTCATGACCGAATACAGCTCGCTGAAGTTCGCGCTCTTCATGCTCTCCGAGTACGTCGCCATGGTGAGCATGTCCGCGGTCACCACGACGCTCTTCCTGGGCGGCTGGCGGGCACCCTGGCCGATCACCCTGTGGTCGGGCGCCAACTCGGGTTGGTGGCCGATGCTCTGGTTCTTCGGCAAGGTGCTGATCCTGGTCTTCGTCTTCGTCTGGCTCCGCGGCACGCTGCCCCGGCTCCGCTACGACCAGTTCATGCGCTTCGGCTGGAAGGTCCTGCTCCCGATCAACCTGGTCTGGATCCTGGTCCTGGCCGGGCTGCGCTCGATCGAGGACTGGCAGTCCCGGGACCGGCTGCTCGCCACCGCGATCGGCGCCGGCGTGCTGCTGCTGGCCACCCTGCTGTGGCCGAGCCGCCGCAGGGAGCCGAAGCCGACGGTCCAGGAGCAGGTCAACAGCCGTCCGCACGGCAGCTTCCCGCTGCCCCCGATGGACCTGCAGGTACCACCGAGCCCGCGCACCAAGCGCGTGGTCGCCGAGCGGGAGCCGGCCAACGTCGCCGCCGGCTCGGACTCCAGGGAGGTGTGACGTGGGCGCGATCACCGGAACGTTCAAGGGCTTCGGGGTCACCTTCTCGCACATGTTCAAGAAGGTCGTCACCACCGACTACCCGTTCAAGCCGCCGACGCCGGCGCCCCGGTACCACGGCCGGCACATCCTCAACCGGCACCCGGACGGGCTGGAGAAGTGCATCGGCTGCGAGCTGTGCGCCTGGGCCTGCCCGGCCGACGCGATCTACGTCGAGGGTGGCGACAACAGCGAGGAGCAGCGCTTCTCGCCGGGCGAGCGGTATGCCAGCGTCTACCAGATCAACTACGCCCGGTGCATCTTCTGCGGGCTCTGCATCGAGGCCTGCCCGACCCGGTCGCTCACCATGAGCAACGAGTACGAGCTGGCCCGGGACAACCGGCAGGACCTGATCTTCACCAAGGAGCAGCTGCTCGCGCCGCTGCTGCCCGGGATGGAGCAGCCGCCGCACCCGATGCGGCTGGGCGAGAGCGAGAAGGACTACTACATCGGGTCGCTGACCAACCCGGGCACGTCGGCCGGTGCCGAGCACTCGGTCAACAACCCGGGCCGGTACCAGGTGGAGGAGCACCCCGGCGTGACCTTCCCCGGTGCCGAGCAGCACGCCCAGCGGGCGGCGGCGGCCAAGGGAGAGAACGCATGACCACGTCAACGGTGCTCGCCGCGGCGAACCAGGTGCCCACCGGCGAGGCGGTGACCTTCTGGATCCTCGCCCCGCTCGCGTTGCTCGGCGCGATCGGGATGGTCTGGGCCCGCAACGCCGTGCACTCGGCGCTCTTCCTGGTGCTGACGATGCTCTGCCTCGGCGTGTTCTACGTCCTCCAGGCCGGTCCGTTCATCGGCATGGTGCAGATCATCGTCTACACCGGCGCGATCATGATGCTCTTCCTGTTCGTGCTGATGCTGGTCGGCCGCGACTCGTCCGACTCGCTGATCGAGACCCTGCGCGGCCAGCGGGTCGCCGCGGTGGTGCTCGGACTCGGCTTCGCCGGCCTGGTGGGCAGCGGCCTCTACCGGGCGTTGGACGGCGTCCGGGCGGCCGGCCTGGAGCAGGCCAACGCCGAGGGCAACGTGCAGGGCATCGCCCGGCTGCTCTTCACCAAGTACGTCTTCGCCTTCGAGCTCACCTCCGCCCTGCTGATCACGGCGGCGGTCGGCGCGATGGTGCTGGCGCACGTCGAGCGGCGCAAGGAGGACCGGATGGACCAGATCGCCACGATGAAGGCCCGGTTCCGTCCCGGCAACTACCCCGGCCCGAAGCCGGGCCCTGGTGTCTTCGCCACCTCCTCCTCGGTGGCCACCCCGGCCCTGCTGCCCGACGGCCGGCAGAGCGAGCGGAGCACGCCGGAGATCCTGCCGGTGCGCGAGCTGACCGCCGAGGAGACCACGCTGAAGGGGACCGACCGATGACGCCGGACTACTACCTGGTGCTGGCCGCGGTGCTCTTCACCATCGGCGCCGTCGGCGTGCTGGTCCGGCGCAACGCGATCGTGCTGTTCATGTGCGTCGAGCTGATGCTCAACGCCGCGAACCTGACGCTGGTCACCTTCAGCCGGATCAACGGTGACCTGAACGGTCAGATCATGTCGTTCTTCGTGATGGTGGTGGCGGCGGCCGAGGTCGTGGTCGGCCTGGCGATCATCATGTCGATCTTCCGGACTCGACGCTCGGCGAGCGTCGACGACGCCAACCTGCTGAAGTACTGAGGGGCACCCAGTGGATGAGATTCTGGTGTACGCCCAGGCCGAGCCCGCGGGAACCATCGCCTACGCTCCGGCGGAAGGGCTGCTCGGCAGCGTCTGGCTGCTGGTGGCGATCCCGCTGGTCAGCGCGGTGGTCCTGCTGCTGCTCGGCCGGCGCGCCGACCGGTGGGGGCACTGGCTGGGGGTGGCCGCCGTCGGCGTCGCCTTCGTGCTGGGCCTGACCTACTTCTTCCAGCTGCGCGGCCTGGAGAACAAGTCCGTCGAGCGCAGCCTCTGGCAGTTCATCGCGGTCGGCGACTTCAAGGTCGACTTCGGGATGCTCTTCGACCCGCTGGCGGCGGTCTTCGTACTGCTGATCACCGGGGTGGGCTTCCTGATCCACCTGTACGCGGTGGAGTACATGGCGCACGACGAGGGCCGGCGACGGTTCTTCGCGTACTTCAACCTCTTCGTCGCGGCGATGCTGCTGCTGGTGCTCGGCAACAACTACGTGATGCTCTACTTCGGCTGGGAGGGCGTCGGTCTGGCGTCGTACCTGCTGATCTCCTTCTGGTACGAGCGGCCGAGCGCCGCCACGGCCGGCAAGAAGGCGTTCCTGATGAACCGGGTCGGCGACGCCGGCCTGGCCATCGGCATCTTCATCATGTTCGCCACCCTGGGCACCACCCAGTACGACGAGGTGTTCAACGGGGTGGGCGCGCTGGCCGGCGGCACGGTGCTGGCCCTCGGGCTGCTCCTGCTGCTCGGCGCCACCGGCAAGTCCGGCCAGTTCCCGCTCCAGGCGTGGCTCCCGGACGCGATGGAGGGCCCGACCCCGGTGTCGGCGCTGATCCACGCGGCCACCATGGTCACCGCGGGCGTCTACCTGATCGCCCGCTCCAACCCGATCTTCTCGGCCAACCACACGCTCCAGCTGGTGGTGGTGAGCGTCGGCGCGCTGACCCTGCTGATCGGCTGCGTCATCGGCGCCGCCAAGGACGACATCAAGCGGGTGCTGGCCTGGTCGACGGTGAGCCAGATCGGCTACATGTTCCTCGGTGTCGGCCTGGGTGGCGCGGCGTACGCGCTGGCCATCGTGCACCTGCTGGCGCACGGCTTCTTCAAGGCCAACATGTTCCTCGGCGCCGGCTCGGTCATGCACGGCATGCACGACCAGGTGGACATCCGCCGGTTCGGCAACCTGTCGAAGTACATGAAGGTCACCTGGCTGACCTTCATGATGGGCTGGCTGGCGATCATCGGCATGTTCCCCTTCTCCGGCTTCTTCTCCAAGGAGCCGATCATCGTGGCCGCCTTCGAGCGGGAGGGCTGGACGGCCTGGCTGTTCGGCGGGGCGGCGCTGCTCGGCGCCGGGCTCACCGCCTTCTACATGACGCGGCTCTTCGTGCTCACCTTCCACGGCCCGGCCCGCTGGACCGAGGACATCGAGCACCCGCACGAGTCGCCGAAGCTGATGACCATCCCGCTGATCCTGCTGGCCATCGGCTCGGTCGCGGCTGGTTTCCTGCTCTCCACCTCGGTTCCGGACTGGCTGGAGGCCACCGCCGGGCTCGGGGTCCAGGAGGAGGGGCACGAGGCGGTCCTCGCCCACTGGCTGATCACCACGCTCTCGCTGCTGGTCACCGTGCTCGGCGCCGGGCTGGCCTGGTTCCTGTTCCGCAACGGCACGGCCACCGCGCCGCAGCCGGCCGGCGTGGTGGTCACCGCCGCGAGGAAGAACCTCTACGTCGACGCCTTCAACGAGGCGGTCTTCGAGAAGCCGGGTGTCTTCCTCACCCGGGCGCTGGTCTTCCTCGACAACCGGGGGGTGGACGGGCTGGTCAACGGCCTGGCCGCCGCGGTGGGCGGGGGATCCGGGCGGCTCCGGCGGCTGCAGACCGGCTTCGTGAGGTCGTATGCGACCTCGATCCTGACCGGCGCGCTGCTGGTGGTGGCGGCGTTCCTGGCCGTGCAGGCGGGGTGGCTGGCGTGATCGACCTCAACGCGCCCGCCACCGCCGGCGGACCATGCAGTGACGACGGAGGTAAGGCCGCATAATGTCCAACTTCCCGTTCCTCTCGGTGCTGACCGTGGCGCCGCTGGTCGGTGCCCTGGTGGTGGCCCTGTTGCCGCGCCGCAACCCGGAGCTGGCCAAGCAGGTGGCCTTCGGCTGGTCGCTGCTGGTGCTGGTCCTCTCGGTGATCATGTGGATCACGTTCCAGGCCGGCGGTGACCGGTTCCAGTTCCGCGAGTCGTACCCGTGGATCCCCACCTGGGGGGTCCGCTTCACCTTCGCGGCGGACGGCATCGCGCTGGTCATGCTGATGCTGATCGCGATCCTGGTGCCGCTGGTGATCCTGGCGTCCTGGCACGACGCGGAGTCCTCCAAGCGGTCGGTGCCGGTCTACTTCGCGCTGCTGCTCATCCTCGAGTCCACGATGATCGGCGTCTTCGCCGCCGCCGACGTCTTCCTGTTCTACGTGTTCTTCGAGGTCATGCTGGTGCCGATGTACTTCCTCATCGGCAGCTACGGCGGCCACCAGCGGCAGTACGCGGCGGTGAAGTTCTTCCTCTACTCGCTGGTCGGCGGCCTGTTCATGCTGGCCGCGGTGATCGGCCTCTGGGTGGTCGGCGGCCGGACCTTCGACTGGAACCAGCTGGTCGACGCCGACATCGCCACCGGCACCGCCCGCTGGCTCTTCCTCGGCTTCTTCCTGGCCTTCGCCATCAAGGCGCCCTTCTTCCCGTTCCACACCTGGCTGCCGGACGCCGGTCGGGCCGCCCCGGCCGGCGCCGCGGCGCTGCTGGTCGGCGTGCTGGACAAGGTGGGCACGTTCGGCATCCTGCGCTACTGCCTGCCGCTGTTCCCGGAGGCGGCCAAGTGGTTCGCCCCGTGGGCGCTGGCGCTGGGCCTGATCGGCATCATCTACGCGGCGCTGCTGGCGGTCGGCCAGAACGACCTGAAGCGGCTGGTGTCGTACACCTCGATCGCGCACTTCGGCTTCATCGGCGTCGGCATCTTCGCGTTCACCACCCAGGCCGGTACCGGCGCGGTGCTCTACATGCTCAACCACGGGCTGGCCACCGGCCTGCTCTTCCTGGTGGTGGGCATGCTGATCGCCCGCCGCGGCTCGGCGATGATCAGCGACTTCGGCGGGGCCGGCAAGCTGGTGCCGCTCCTGGCCGGCGTGCTCTTCTTCGCCGGTCTGGCGTCGCTGGCGCTGCCCGGCACCGCGCCGTTCATCTCCGAGTTCCTGGTGCTGATCGGCACGTTCACGGTCAACAAGCCGGTCGCGGTGATCGCCACGCTGGGCATCGTGCTGGCGGCGGCGTACGTGCTGTGGATGGTGCAGCGCACCACCCAGGGCACGCTGAACCCGGCGCTGACCGAGGTCGACGGCATGCGCCGTGACCTCAACCTGCGCGAGAAGGCGGTGGTGGCGCCGCTGATCGTGCTGATCGTGCTGCTCGGCTTCTATCCGAAGCCGGTCACCGACGTGATCAACCCCGCCGTCCAGGCCACCATGCAGGACGTCGGCAAGACCGACCCGGCTCCCGAGGTCGGCACCGTCCAGGAGGCCCGCCGATGATCTCCGCAGTCGTGAACGAGAGGTCGGTACAGTGACCGAGCTGAAGTTGCCGTCGATCGACTACGCGGCACTCTCGCCCATCCTGATCATGCTGGGCGCGGCGCTGGTCGGCGTGCTGATCGAGGCGTTCGTGCCGCGCCGGCACCGGCACCTCGTCCAGCTGCTCTTCGCGCTGGCGGCGGTGCTGGGCGCCCTGACCATGGTGGTGCTGAACTCCGACGACCGGCTGCTCACCGCCGCCGGGGCGATCGCGATCGACGGGCCGACCCTGTTCCTCCAGGGCGCGATCCTGATCCTGGCCGCGATGGCGCTGCTGCTGATCGGTGAGCGGTCGGTGGAGCGGGGTGGCTACTTCGTCGCCCAGGCCGCGGTGACCGCCGAGTCGGTGGACGACCGGCGGCAGGCCGAGGGCGCCAACGGGGCCACCGAGGTGTACCCGCTGACCACCTTCGCCATCGGCGGCATGCTGATCTTCGTGGCGGCGAACGACCTGCTGACCATGTTCATCGCGCTGGAGGTCTTCTCCCTGCCGCTCTACCTGCTCTGCGCGCTGGCCCGTCGCCGGCGGCTGCTGAGCCAGGAGGCGGCGATGAAGTACTTCCTGCTGGGCGCGTACGCCTCGGCGTTCTTCCTGTTCGGGGTGGCCCTGGTCTACGGCTTCACGGCCGGTGTCCCGGGCCGGTCCGCCGGGGTCGACTTCGCCACCATCCACGCGGCGGTCGGCACCTCGCCGGCCAGCTCGGTGCTGCTCTTCGCCGGCATCGCGCTGCTCTCCATCGGCCTGCTCTTCAAGGCCGCCGCGGCGCCGTTCCACGTCTGGACGCCGGACGTCTACCAGGGCGCCCCGACCCCGGTGACCGGCTTCATGGCCGCCTGCACCAAGGTCGCCGCGTTCGGCGCCCTGCTGCGGGTCTTCCACGTGGCGTTCGCGGGCGCCGCCTGGGACTTCACCCCGGTGCTCGGCGCGGTCGCGGTGCTGACCATGCTGGTCGGCGCGGTGCTGGCGGTCACCCAGACGGACATCAAGCGGCTTCTTGCGTATTCGTCGATCGCGAACGCCGGTTACCTGCTGGTGGGCGTGCTGGCGCCGTCGAAGGACGGCCTCTCCGGCACGATGTTCTACCTGGCCGCGTACGGCTTCTCGGTGCTCGCCGCGTTCGCCGTGGTGACGCTGGTCCGGGACGCGGACGGGGAGGCCACCCACCTGTCCCGTTGGGCCGGGCTGGGCCGGCGGTCGCCGTTCTTCGCGGCGATCTTCACCTTCATCCTGCTGGCCTTCGCCGGTATCCCGTCGACCAGCGGCTTCATCAGCAAGTTCGCGGTGTTCGCCCCGGCGCTGGACGCCGGCCAGGCGTGGCTGGTGATCGCCGGCGTGCTGACCAGCATGGTGCTGGCCTTCCCGTACCTGCGGGTCGTGGTGATGATGTGGCTCTCCGAGCCGGGCGAGTCCACCCCCACGGTGGCCGTGCCGGGCGGGCTGACCGCCGCCGCGCTCATGATCGGCGTGGCCGCCACCCTGATCCTGGGTGTCGCTCCGGCGCCGCTGCTGGACCTGGCGTCCGGTGCCGCCGAATTCGTCCGATGACAGGAACCGACCAGGCCGGGGGCCGGTACGCCGTGGGCGTGCCGGCCCCCGGCCCGTCCGCCCCGTCCGGGCTCGACTCGAACGGGTGTGGCATGGTTGAAGGCGTGGTGAATCCGGCTGGCGAGCGTTCAGATGCCACCGGTTCCGACGACCGTCGGGGCCGGTCGGGCAGGGGTCAGTTCGGCGCGCTCGGCCTGCACCTGGCCGATCCGGGCGTCGAGCGCTCCGTGCTCGGTCTGCTCGACGACGTCGAGGGCGAGCTGCGGGCCGGGGTGGCCAGCGCCGACCCGCTGGTGACCGAGGCCGCCCGACACCTGGTGGAGGCCGGCGGCAAGCGGTTCCGGCCGCTGCTGGTGGCGCTGGGTGCCCAGTTCGGTGACCCGACCGGCCCACAGGTGGTGCCGGCCGCGGTGGTGATGGAGCTCACCCACCTGGCGACGCTCTACCACGACGACGTGATGGACGAGGCCGCCGTGCGGCGGGGCGCCCCGAGCGCCAACTCCCGCTGGACCAACTCGGTGGCCATCCTGGTCGGCGACTACCTCTTCGCCCGGGCCGCCGACATCGCGGCCGACCTGGGCCCCGAGGCGGTACGCCTCCAGGCGCGCACCTTCGCCCGGCTGGTGCACGGGCAGATCGCCGAGACGGTCGGCCCGCGCGACGGCGAGGACCCGGTCACCCACTACCTGCACGTGATCGCCGAGAAGACCGGTTCGCTGATCGCCACCTCCGCCCGCTTCGGCGGCATGTTCGGTGGGGCGGCGCCGGAGCACGTCGAGGCGCTCGCCGGCTACGGCGAGACGATCGGGGTGGCCTTCCAGCTCTCCGACGACCTGCTGGACATCGCCAGCGAGTCGACGCAGTCCGGCAAGACGCCCGGCACCGACCTGCGGGAGGGCGTGCCGACCCTGCCGGTGCTCTACGCGCTCGCCTCCGACGACTCGGACGCGGCCAGCGTACGGCTGCGGGAGATCCTGGCGACCGGTCCGCTGGTCGACGACGCCCTGCACGCCGAGGCGCTGAAGCTGCTCCGGGAGAGCCCGGCCCTGAAGCGGGCCCGGGAGACCGTCCGCAGCTACGCCGAGGACGCCCGAGCCCAGCTCGCCCCCCTCCCGGACACCCCGCCCCGCCGCGCCCTCGAATCCCTCTGCGACTACATCGCCGACCGCACCAGCTGACCCACCCGGTGCGATCCACGCCCGTCAGGGGCGGGCCAGGAGGCGGCTGCCGGTGAGCATGAACAGGGCGGCCAGCAGCATCGCGGCGGCGGCGATCAACCACATCGTGGGATAGCCCAGGTGACCGGCAGCGGCACCGAGGCCGAGCGGGCCGAGACAGCCACCCGCGTACACGCCGGTCTGGGTGATCGAGGTGGCGGCGGCCGGGGCCTGCGGGTGGAGCCTCACCACGGCGAAGTTCATCAGCCCCGGCCAGGCCCAGCCCAGGCCGAAGCCGAGCACCACGCCAGCGACCAGTGGTGTCGGGCCGGCCACCGCGAGCAGGGCCAGCCCGCCCGCGCCGACCACGAGCATGCCGGCGATCAGCGCCACGTGTCCGCTCTCCCGCCGGTCGGCCAGCCAGCCGGCGCCGACCCGGGCCGCCACGCAGACCGCGCTGCCCAGGGTGAGGGTGAGTCCGGCCAGGGCCGGGGAGAGGCCACGGGTGGCCGAGGAGTCCACCACGAAGGTGCCCAGCGCGTTCGCGGCGGCCGCGGCCAGGGTGGCGGCCAGCCCGACGACCACCAGGGCGGCCGTGGCCCGTCCGGCCGGCCTGCCGCCGGTGGAGCGCCGCGCCCGACCCGACCCGTCCGGCACGACCGGCAGCGCGGCCAGCGCCAGCACGGCGGCGGCCACGAACGCCCAGCGCCAGCCGACGGTCAGCGCCACGGCCGGCACGGCCGCTCCGGCCAGCAGGGTGGAGACCGGGATCGCGGCCTGCTTGACCCCGAACGACAGCCCCTGCCGCCGGGTCGGCACGTGCGCGGCCAGCGCCGCGTTGCTGGCTAGCTGGCCCAGCGCGTTCGCACCGGCGCTCAACCCCAGCAGGACCACGAGCATCGGGTACGACCGGGCCAGCCCCGCCACCGCGAGCAGCGACCCGGCGGAGAGCAGGATGCCGGCGCGGGCCACCACGGCCGGGCCGTAGCGCTCGACCAGCGCCCCGGAGGGCACCGAGGCCAGCGCGCTCACGCCGAAGTAGACCGAGACGGCGAGCCCGAGGCCGGCCGGGCTGAAGCGCAGGTCGTGGCCCATCTGCACGGCGAGGCCACCGACCAGGAAGACCGGGACGACGCAGGCGATGGTGACGGCGATGGCGCCCGCGCTGGCCCGTACCGGGCGGGGCGGCGCGGACCCCGCGGGGGCGGCGAGGGCGGTGTCGGTCATGGTCACGCCAACCTACGCGACGTCCCGTCGCCGTACGCATCGTGTCCGCCGGTGTACGCGTGGTGGGCGGCGATCTGGCATCCTCGACCCGAACAGGCATTTCGCACTCGGCCCCTTTTTCATATGGTGTAAGTCCCTGGCCGGCGGAGGTGGTTGTGCGCGACCCCTTGGCGGAACCTTCGGATCTCATCCGGAGTGTGTCCCGCGCGCTTCGTGTGCTCGAGTCGGTCGGCCGCGCCCCGAAGGGGCTGACCGTCAAGCAGATCGCGCGGCGCTGCGAGCTGACCGTGGCCACCACGTACCACCTCGTCCGCACCCTGGCCTACGAGGGCTACGTGATCCGCCGGGAGGACGGGACGTACATCGTCGGGCTGGAGATCGCCGACCGCTACCGGGAGCTGGTGACGGCGTTCCGGGGGCCGGCCCCGGTCGGCGAGTGCCTGCGCCGCGCCGCCGGGGAGACCGGCTACAGCCACTTCCTCGGCCGTTTCGTGGGTGGCCAGGTGGCGATCACCGCGACGGCCGAAGGGCCCCGCTCACCCCACCTGGAGGACCTGGTCCCCGGCTTCGACGAGGGCGCGCACGCCACCGCGCTCGGCAAGGCCCTGCTGGCCACCCTCACCCCCGACCAGCGGCTGCGCTACCTGCGCGAGTTCGGCATGCGGCCGTTCACCACCGCCACCCTGACCAGTGGGGAGGCGTTCGAGGCGGACCTGGCCGCCGGTGACCGGCGCGGCATGCAGCTGGAGCTGGGGCAGTTCCGGCAGGGCGTGGCCTGCGCGGCGGTGCTCGTCGCCCCGGACAAGGACATGGAACGCCGCCTGGTGCTCGCCTGCGCCCTGCCGGCCAGCGAGATGATGACCTCCGCCCGGGTGGTCCGCGCCAAGCTGCTCACGGTCGCCCGGTCGGTCGCCGACGCGGTCGCCGCCGACGCCTGACCGGAGCGGTACCGGCTCGCGGCTGAACCGCGCGGCGTCGGCGTACGTATGCACGGGTGGATTCATCGCCGGACTCGCCGCCGGAAGCGAGGAGACCGCCATCAGCGACCACGACGCCCAGCTGCTGCGCGCGCTGCACGACGAGCACGCGGAGGCGCTCCTGGCGCACGCCCTGCGGCTGGTCAACGGGGACCGGACCCGGGCCGAGGACCTGGTGCAGGAGACGCTGCTGCGGGCCTGGCGCCACCCGGAGTCGCTCGACCCGCGCCGCGGCTCGGTCCGCGCCTGGCTCTTCACCACCGCTCGCAACCTCGCCATCGACGCCTGGCGGCGCCGCTCCAACCGGGTCGGCGAGGTCTTCACCGACCAGCTGCCCGAGCGGGCGGGGACGGTGGACGAGGCGGAACGCGCGGTGGAGGCGTGGACGGTGGCCGAGGCGCTGAGCCGGCTCAGCCCCACCCACCGGGACGTGCTGGTGGAATGCTTCTACCAGGGACGGTCGGTGGCCGAGGCCGCCGCGCGGTTGGGCGTGCCGCCGGGCACCGTGAAGTCCCGTACGCACTACGCCCTGCGGGCGCTGCGGCTGGTCCTGGCGGAGATGGGGGTGACCGGATGACCCGCTGCGAGTTCGCCCACGACGACGGCGCGTACGTGCTGGGCGCCCTGGCCCCCGCCGAGCGGGCCGCCTACGAACGGCACCTGGCCGGCTGCGCGGCCTGCCGGGAGGCGGTCGCCGAGATCGCCGTGCTGCCCGGGCTGCTGGGCCGCCTCGACCCGACCGCGCTGGCGGAGTTCCTCCCGCCGCCCGAGGAGGACACCCGGGTGCCCGCGCTGCTCGCCGCCGCGACCGAGCGCCGGCGCCGCGAACGGTCCCGCACCCGCCGACGGTACGCGTCGACCGCGCTGGTGGCCGCCGCCCTGGCGCTGCTGGTCGGGTTGGGCGTCAGCGCCGTGCTGCGCCCCGCGCCGGCCCCGGCGCCGACCGCCCAGGCCGTCCGGATGGTGCCCATGGCGCCGGTGTCGGCGGGCGCGCCGGTGCACGCCGAGATCGGCCTCACCGGCACCGACTGGGGCACCGAGGTCACCATGCACTGCGGGTACGACGCCACGTCCGGCTATCACAAGGCGTACACGTTCCGGCTGGTGGCGCACGGCCCGGACGGCGCCACCGAGCAGATCGGCTCCTGGCTGGCCGCCCCCGGCGACGACGTACGCCTCACCGGCGCGACCCGGTTCACCGACGCCGAGCTGGTCCGGCTGGAGCTGATCCGCGCCGACGGCACCCCCGTCCTCGGCTACGACGTCGGCTGACCGGCCCTCGGGCGGGGTACGGAGCAGTCAGCGGGCGGCGGGGACCGGGTCGGGGGTGCCGCGGGCGGCGGCCCGGGTGCGCCGGCCCTGGCGCACGGCGTCCACGGTGAAGACCACCAGGGCCAGCCAGACCAGGGCGAAGCCGGCCAGCCGGGCGGGCGGCATCGGCTCGTGGAAGATCAGCACTCCGATGCCGAGCTGGAGGACCGGCGCCAGGTACTGCAACATGCCGAGGTTGGTCAGCGGCAGCCGGTTCGCCGCGCCCGCGAAGAGCAGCAACGGGATCGCGGTGGCCGCCCCGGCCCCCACCAGCAGCGCGGTGTGGCCCGCCGACAGGTGCCCGAAGGTGGCGTCGCCCCGCCAACCCAGCCAGCCCAGGTATGCCAGGGCCGGCAGCGCCAGCACCGCCGACTCGACGAAGAGCCCCTCCGCGGCGGGCAACCCGAGCCGCTTCTTGACCAGCCCGTACCCGCCGAAGCTGAAGGCCAGGGTGAGCGCGAGGTAGGGCAGCCGGCCGTAGTCGACGGTCAGCACCACCACCGCGGCCGTGCCCACCCCGAGCGCCGCCCACTGCGCCGCGCGCAGCCGCTCGCGCAGCACGAACACGCCCAGCAGCACCACGACCAGCGGGTTGATGAAGTAGCCGAGCGCGGTCTCCACCACCCGGTCCGAGTTCACCCCGTAGATGTAGGTGCCCCAGTTGACGGCGATCAGCACCGCCGCCGCGGCGATGCCGGCCAGCGCCCGGGGGCGGCGGGCCAGCGCGCGCAGGAAGCCGACGTTGCGGGCGGCGGCGAGCAGCAGCGCCACGAAGGCCAGCGACCAGACCACCCGGTGGGCCAGGATCTCCACCGGCCCGGTCGGGCGCAGCAGCTTGAAGTAGATCGGGAAGAAACCCCAGAGCAGGTACGCGCCGAAGCCGTACAGGTAACCGAGACGGAGCTGGCTCACCCCTCCACCGTAAGTGGCGGGGCCCCGTTCCGCTCCTTGCCGGTGACCGGGCTCACCGATGCCGGTGCACGCCGGTCGAGCTGCATGAACCGGCCCGGGTCGACCGGGGCGAAGCCGATCCTCCGATAGACCTCGTGCGCGTCGGCGGTGGACAGCAGGATCCGGCGTACGCCCAGCTCGGCGAGGTGGTCGCGGACCGCGCCGGCCAGCCAGGAGCCCAGCCGCCGACCCCGCTGCTCCCGGTCCACGTAGACGTCGCTCAGCCAGGCGAAGGTGACCCGGTCGGTGACCACCCGGGCGACCGCCACCTGGACGCCGTCGCCCGGCCGGTAGACGCCGTACCCGATCGAGCCGGCGAAGGCCCGCTCGACGGTGGCCCGGTCCCGCCCCAGCGCCCAGTACGCGTCGGTGGAGAGCCAGTGGTGCACCCGATCCAGGTCGAGCCGGTCCGGGTCGGTGCTGAGCTGGAAGCCGTCGGGGCGGGTCAGGGAGTACACGCGCTCCACGCTAGCCCCGCCCCGACGGGCCGTCAGTCCCGGTCGAGGACCGCGCCGAGGATCCAGGTGACCACGCTGACGAAGAGCGCGCCGAGGACCGCGGCCGGCCAGAAGCCGTCCACGTGGAACGGCAGCCCGGCCTCACCGGCGATGAAGCTGGTGAGCAGGAAGAGCAGGCCGTTGACCACGAGCGCGATCAGGCCGAGGGTCAACAGGTAGAAGCCGCAGCCGACCGTCTTGATGATCGGCTGGAGCACCGCGTTGACCACACCGAAGATCACCGCGACGAGCACCAGCGTGGTGACCGTCTCGGTGGCCGAGGTGGAGTCCAGCGAGATGCCGGGGATGAGCAACGTGGCAAGCCAGAAGGCGAACGCGGTGGCCGCCAACCGGATCAGAAGACCCTTCAGAAAACCCATGGCGGGGATCGTGCCACGGACCGGCGGGCTGCGGGAACCCGGAAGATCGGCGGTTTCAGCGTCTGGCCGGCCGGCCGATCACCTGCGACTCGATCGGGGTCGGGGAGAGCAGCGCCCAGCGCAGCGCCCGCCGGTTCACCACCGCGACCATGTCTTCCCGGATCCGGGTCAGCCAGTCCGCCGTACCGCCCAGGCCGAGCGCCGTGCCGGCCAGCGCCGCCTCGGCCGGGTCCAGCGGTTGCAGCACCGCCAGGTCGGCCCGGGCCAGCGCGTCGACGTCCGCCGGGGTCAGCTCGTCCCGGACGACCAGGGTGGACCGCCAGGCCGGACCGGGCGCCGGGTCGGCCGGCACCGGCCCCACGTCCAGCACGAGCAGCAGCGGTCGCAGCGACGTGCCGGGAGCGTCGCCCACCGGCCGACCCGGCGGGAGCACCGGGATGGTGCCGGAGGTGGCGGCCACCCCGCGGACGAACGGCTCCCAGGACCGGGGCCGGCCGGTCTGCACCACCACGGCGGCGCCCAGCGCCATCGCCCGGACGGTGATCAGCTGCGCGGCGCGCAGGCCACCGACCAGCAGCACCCGGGTGCCCTCCGGCCGGAACAGTCGTACCGTGACCGCTCCACCGTGCCGGTTGGCCCCCACCATCAGTCCGGCGTCGCCGAGGGTCAGCTCCGCCGGCCCGTCGCCGTCGTGACCCGCCCCGGGCGCGGCGGCCAGCGGCAGGGTGGCCGCCAGTCCGACCAGCTGCTCGCCGTCCAGCCGGCGCACCTCCGCGCCCAGTTCGGCGGCCGAGCGGCGCAGGACCTGCGCGGCGGCGGCCAGCTCCGCCGGGGTACGCGCGGCGAGCCGCACGGTCAGCCCGCTCCGCCCCGCACCCGTCCCGGTACGCGGACCCGCGCAGATCGACACGGTGGTGGCGGTGGCCGGCGTCGCCAGCACCCGGCTCACCAGGTGCGCCCCGGCCGGCTCCCGGTCGGCCGGCAGCCGCACCCGGAAACAGCTCTGCAGCAGCTCGCCGGTGCGGACCGCCTGCCAGGACTCGCGTACCGGGGCACCGTCGTCGTGGTGGGCGAGGTCCGCGACCGCCAGCAGCGCGGCGGACGCGCCGAGTGGCCGGGCGGTGGACGGCTCCAGCCGCCGGACGATCCGCCGGACCGTGCCGGAGAGCGCCCGGCGCAGGTCCTCGTCCGACCAGCCGTCCACCCGCAGCACCCGGACCGCGAGCAGCGCCCGGCTGCGTCCCGGCAACCGGCCGTCGGTGAGCTGCCGGTAGGAGGTGCCCGCGGTGCCGTCGGCCGCCGACGGGGCGGGTGCGGGTGCGGCGCCGAGCAGGAGCTGGACGCAGACCGGCGGGCTCTCCGCCGACGCCGGCGGCAGCAGCGACGCCGGCCCGGGCAGCACCCGGCTGCCCCCGCCCAGCAGGTCGCCCGGGTCACCCACCTCCAGCAGCGCGGTCAGCCCGGTCGCGTCGTCCAGCACGGCCGCCGGACCGCCCGCCAGCTCCACCGGACGCACGACGGCGCCCGGCGACACGAGGTCCACCAGCTCCGCCGCCCCGGCCGACGGCAGGGCCCGACGCCGGGCGAGCCGGGCCACGGCCACCCCGAGCCAACCGACAAGCGGTCGGCCGCGCAGGCGTGCCCACCAGACGACGAGCAGGAGCAGGGCGCCCACGCAGGCCACCGCCAGGACCCCCGCGCCGCGGCCGAGCGCGGCCAGCGGCAGGGCGAGGGCCACCTGGGCGGCGACCACCCGACCGGTACGCCTCGACGCCGGGCGGCCGGTGACCGCGGGCATCCACTGTGGTGGCAGCGGCTGCCGTGGGGGCATCCGTGCCGGGTCGCCCGTCGTGGTCGCCGTCACCGCGTCTCCTCCGCCTCGTCACCCGGTCCGCCGGCTCATCCTAGGCGGGTGAGCGTGACGGAGGGGGCACGCATTGTCCACAGGAGAGGCCTGAGGGGTAGCAGAACCGCGACCGGGCCGCTACCGTCAGCGACGAGTTCTGCCGGTCGGCCTCCCGTCCCCTCCTGATCGACGTCCGCGACGGGCCGGCTCCACCAGGGACGGTCGCCGGCATTCGACGACGACAACGGGAAGCGAGGTGCGTGCGGGTGGCCGAGACCCAGGCGGAAGCCGTGGTGATGCAGCAGACCGCGGCGAAGTTCGAACAGGTCGACCAGTCACTGCAGAGCATGTTGAGCAGTCTGATGGCCGAGCTGGAGGTGTTGCAGCAGGCCTGGCGGGGCGCCGGTGGCCGCTCGTTCGAGCAGGTCAAGCAGCAGTGGTCGCAGGACCAGGCCGCCTTGCAACGGGCCCTGCGGGAGACCGCGAACGCGATCCGCACCGCGGGTCGGCAGTACGACGTCTCGGACACCGAGGCGGCCGGCCGGGTCGCCGGCACCAACCGCGGCATCCAGTTGCCGCTGTGACGACCAGGGGGAGGGAGATCCGATGAACGACGGTGTGCTGGTCGTCAACTTCGCCGCGCTCCAGCAGGCCGGCGCGGACATCCAGAAGGCGCTGAACACCCTCGACAGCCAGCTCGGGCAGTTGGAGCGGGACGCCGCGCCGCTGGTGGCGAGCTGGGCCGGCGAGGCACGCCAGGCGTACGAGCAGCGGCAGGCCCGCTGGCGCTCCGCCTCGCAGGACCTGCAGTCCATGCTGCGGGACATCAAGCTCGCGGTGGACGACTCCGCGAACGACTACCTCGACACGGAGAAGCGGAACGCCGGCCTCTTCCAGTGACCGCCGGGCGGCGGCGTCGGGCCCTTCCGCCCGACGCCGCCGCCCGCGTGTCCGGCCGTCCTCCGGGTGACGCGGACCGCCGCCCGCGTGTCCGGCCGTCCTCCGGGTGACGCGGACCGCCGCCCGCGTGTCCGGCCGTCCTCCGGGTGACGCGGACCGCCGCCCGCGTGTCCGGCCGTCCTCCGGGTGACGCGGACCGCCGCCCGCGTGTCCGGCCGTCCTCCGGGTGACGCGGGCCGGCCGTGCGCGTGGCTCAGGCCTGCCGTGCGGGCACCTCAGGCGGGTCGCCAGCGGCGGCGGGCGCCGCGGGGCAGCACCACGGCCAGCAGCACCACCGCCAGCGCGGCCGCGCCGCCCGCGGCGGCCAGCAGCACCGCCCGCTCCCGGGCCGCCGCCCTGCGGCCCCGCTGCGCCACCAGGGCCGGGTCCGGCCGCTCCCGAGGCAGCGCGGCGGCCACCGCCGGCACGGCGGCACCGCCGCCGGTCTCGGTGACCGCCCGGTACGGGTTCAGCACCCCGGCGCCGTAGTCACCACGCCGCCCGGTGCCCGGCGCGGGGTCGGTGCTGGCCAGGATCCGCCGGCTCACCTGGGCCGCCGTCCAGTCCGGGTGGTACTGCCGCACCAACGCCGCCGTGGCGGCGACGAAGGGCGTGGCGTAGCTGGTCCCGTCCGCCAGCAGGTGCCCCCGCCCAGGGGCGGCCATCAGCACCTCGCCACCCGGGGCCACCAGGTCGACGTACGGGCCGGTCTGGGAGAACGTCGACCGCCCGCCGTCCACCCCGATCGCGCCCACCCCGAGCACCCCCTCGTACGCGGCCGGATAGGGGCTCGGGTCACCGCTGTCGTGCAGGTTGCCGGCGGCGGCCACCACCACCACGTCCCGCTCCTCGGCGTACTCGACGGCGGCCCGTACGGCAGGGGAGTCGGCGTAGAGCACGACGGAGAGGTTGAGCACGTCGGCGCCGTGGTCCACCGCCCAGCGGATCGCCCGGGCGAACCCGGCGGCGCTGACCGTACGTCCCGACTCCCGGCCGTCGACGACCTGCTGCTCGCTGACCCGGACGGGAAGGATCCGGGCGTCCGGCGCCAGCCCCCGGAAGGCCACCCCGCGGGCCGGCGCGGCGGCGATGATGCTCGCCACACCGGTGCCGTGCCCGGGGCAGTCCCGCCCACCGTCGCCGCCCGGGTCGAGCAGGTCGGTGCCGGGCAGCACCCGGCCGGCGAGTTGCGGATGCCGGCGGTCCACGCCCGAGTCGATGACGGCGACGGTGACTCCCGCGCCGGTGGCGAGGGGTGCGAGGCGCTCCGGGGCGTACCGCTGCTGCGGCCACGGCCGCTCGGTGACCGTGCGCGCCGGGGCGGGCGGGCTGGCACAGGCCGGCGCGGCGACCCCCGCGCTGGCCGGTACGCCGGTCGCGGCGACGACCGGCGGGGTGGCCAGGAGCGCCGCCAGGGCGGCGGCGAGGGCGGGGCGTGCACTGGGCCGGGGCATCGACCGCCTCCGTATCGTGTCGGCTCCGGAACCGGATGTTATAGCTTCCGCCGTCACCCGGCGTACCGCCGCCGGCCAGCCATTGTGATCTTGTTACTACCTTGTAGGTTGTACGCGATGCCTATGGCCTTTTCGCGGGAGGAGAGGTGGCCGTGACCGACTGGGAGCCGGCTACCGAGGCCGAAGCGGCGATGCGCGACGCGCTGAGCGCGAACGACCAGGAGCTGTATTTCCGCGTCCTGGCGCGGACGGATCTCCTCCTGCCCGTCTCGGGTCAGCCCGCGCCCGGCCAGTCGGCCGGGTGGGGCACCTGGACGACCAGCGGGCGGACGCACGTGCTGGCCTTCACCTCCCCGACCGCCCTGCGGGCCTGCCTGGGCGACTCGACCGGCCCCACCCGACGCGCCGCGTACGCGGACCTGGCCGACGACTGGCCCAACCACGAGTGGTGGCTGGCGGTCAACCCGGGACTCCCCATCGAGGGCTACCTGCCGGCCTGGTTCGTCACCCAGTTGTCCCGCGGTGAGGTCCGGCTGCCGGGCCGCACCATGGGCGCCCGGGCCCGGTTGGAGCGGGCCGAGTCGCTGGCCCGGGCCAGGGCGAACGCGGTCGACCGGGAGGCGCCCCGGTGGGAACCGGCCTCCCCGCCCGCCCCGCCGACGTCGCCCGTCCCGCCGACGCCGCTGGCCCGCCGCGAGAGCGACCGTACCGGCCCGAGCCCGGTGCCGGCCCCACTGCCCGGACCCGCTCCGGAACCCGCGGACCAGACGATCCCGGTACGGGCGGCGGCGAGCCGCGGCTCGGCGGTCTCGGCGTTCGGCTCGACGGGCGAGCCGCCGTCGCCGCCGGCCGTGGAGGCGGCCCGCCCCGGAGTCGCCCCGACCCGCCCCGGCCCGTCCGTGGCCCGGCCAGACGGCCGGCCGGAGCCGTCCTCGATCGCCGCCGCCAACGGTGGCTGGCCGGACCGACCGGGTGACGAGGCGGCGGCCCGGTCCTTCTTCGAGCCCTCGGCCCAGCGCCGGGCCGCCGGTGAGGACGCCCGCCGCCCGGCCGAGCGCGCGGTGCCCCCGTCCCGCTTGGGGCGGGTCGGCCAACCCTTCCCCCGCCGCCGGCCGATCAGCGAGCCGGTGCCCGCGCCACCCGTCGGGTCGGTGCCCGAGGAGCCGACGCAGGCGTTCCGGGTCCCGGTGGCCGACGACGGGCTCACCCAGGTGTTTCCGCGCCGGGCACCGGAGCCGCCCGCGGAGGAGGCGACCCAGGTGGTCCGGGCGGGCGTCCCGGACCACGACCTGACGGTGTCGCTGCCGCGCCGGACGGAGCCGCCCACCGAGAAGGCGCGGTTCGGGGGCGGCGAGCGCGCGGCCGGCCCGTTGCCCCGTCGTCACCTGACCGAGCCGGGCCCGGACGAACAGACCCAGCGGCTCGCCGGGCCGCATCCGTACGCGGCGGCGGGGCAGCCCGCGCCGCCGGTCGGTGCGGACGTGGACGAGCTGCCGCCGTCGATCGCCGAGCCGGTCTCCGCCCCGCCGGTGCCGCGACGCAGCCTCTCCCCGATCGTGATCGAGGGCACGGTCATCGAGTCCCGCGACCTCGGCGAGGCGGGGCCCGCGGTTTCGCCGGTCCCCGCCGACCGGCCGGTCCGGACCGGACCGCCAGCCGCCAACGCCAACGCCAACGGCGCAGCGTGGGCCACGCCGGCGCGGCCCGCCGAACCGCCGACCCTGGAGGTACGCGCCGCAGAGCCGGCTCCCGCGGTGGCCGAGCCCTCCGCGCCCGCGGTCACCCCGGTCGAGCCGGCGGTCGAGGGCGTTCCGGAGGCCCGCATCGCGACCCCGGCCGCACCCGCAACGGTGCCCGATCCACCCGTGACGGCGGCCACCGCGTACGCCCCGCCGTCCGAAGCGCCCGCGCCGGAAACGACGCCCTCCGCACCAGCGTCGCCGGTCGCGCCGGCCACGTCGCCGGTCGCGCCCGTGCCCTCCGCGACGGCCGCACCGGCAACGACGCCCGGGTCACCCGTCGTGCCCGCACCGGCGGCCTCACCGGTCGCGCCCGTGTCACCGGCACCCGCGACGACTCCTGCCCCGCCCGCGCCGGCCGCGTCCGTGCCCCCGGCACCCGCACCGGCCGTGCCCGCCTCACCCAGGCCGACCGCACCCTCACCCCAGCCGGCCGTACCCGCGCCCGCCGCGTTCACCCCGGCCAACGAGGTGGAGGAGGAACTGCTGGCCTCGGCCGGCGCCGGCAACACCGACGGCTTTCTCTCCACGCTGCTGCTGGCCCGGGTGCTGCTGCCGGTCGCCCCCGGTTCGGCGCCGGGCAGCCGGCCGGGCGAGCCCGGCTTCGTCTGGCACACCGAGCAGTTGGACGGCGGACCCTACGTCGTGGTCTGGACGTCGGCCGAGCGGATGGCCGACGCCGCCGCCGGCTCGGTGGAGACCGTGCTGGTCCGCTTCGTGCAGTTGATCCGGCGCTGGCCGGACCGAACCTGGTCGTTCGCGGTCAACCCGGGTACCCCCGTCGGCGCGAAGCTGCCCGGCGAGCAGATCGTCGGGCTGGCCAACTGGGCCGCCGACGTCGGCCTGGGCGACGAGCCGGAGACCGAGCCGGCGGCGGCCGAGGAGCCGGCGAACCGGCCCCGGGTGGCCCCGCCGGTGGTGGACCCGACCCGCCCGATCGTCATGCAGAAGGCGGTCGCGCCGAGCCAGCTCGCCTACTACCTGGAACGGGGCTACGACCGGGTCTCCGGCTTCGTGCACCGGGCCGGTGAGCTGGCGCACCTGCACACTCCCACCGAGCTGTACGACGCGCTGGGCCTGGGCTATCCCGGCTCGCCCTTCGACCGGGCGGCCGGCGAGATCTACGTGCTGCGCTGGCCGGCGCACCGGCCGAGCCTCTACCGGATCCCGTACGGCGGGCAGAACGAGGTCGCCATGCGCGCCATGGAGGGCTGGGTGATCGAGCGGGCGCCGTTCCGGGGCAACGGCTTCGCCCCCGGTGAGAGCAGCGACGTGGTGGCCGAGTTCAAGGTGGACAGCGCCCGGTTGCCGCACGGCGCCCAGCTGTGGCGGATCGGGGCGGACGGCGCCGAGCGGGTGGTGGCCGTGCTGGACACCGACGTGCTGCTCTGGCGACAGGTCGGTGAGGACGATGCGTGACGGCTACGTGGCCCGCTGGCGCGGCCGGGAATACCAGGCCAGCCCGGACGGCGACGACGTGCGGCTCTACCAGCCCGGCCCGGGTGACGGCTTCTCCGAGGTCCGTTCCGGCCGGTACGTGCGGGTGGTCCCGGTGACGGAGGTCGACGACCTGGCGTACGTCCGGACGACCTGCACCTGGCAGGGGCAGCCGTTCATCGTGCTCGCCGCCCAGGACGGCTGGCTGCGGGTGGAGTACACCGGCGGGCGCTGGCCGGTGGCCCGCGCGATGGGCCTGGAGGTCTTCGACTTCGGGGTCTACCAGGGCTGGGCGCCGGCCAGCGAGGTAGCCGACCTGCGCGAGCAGCGAGTCTGAGTCAGGACTTCGTCCAGCGCAGGATCTCGCCCAGCACCACGTCGCGGGCCTCGACGTGGGGGAAGTGCCCCACGCCGTCCAGCAGCCGCCACTCGTAGGGGGCGGTGACGTAGCGGCCCGAGCCCTGGGCGGTGCGGGCCAGGCTCGCCACGTCGGCGGCGCCGTGCAGTTGCAGGGTCGGGGTGACCAGTGGCTTCTGCATCAGCTTGACGAACCGGTAGCCGTGCAGCCGCAGCACCGACCGGAACGCCCACCGGTAGCCCTCCAGGGCGCAGAATGCCGCCTGCGGGATGCGCATCGCCGTCCGGCAGGCCCGGGCGTACGCCTCGAAGTCGGGTCCGTCGACCCAGGCCGGCCCGCCCCAACGGCGCAGCAGCGACTCCACCTCGGCGGCGTCGTCCCGGGTCAGCACGTGTTCGTAGCGGGGCAACTGGTACTTGAGGGTGGGCGTCGAGGCGGAGAACTGCCCGCGCGGGTCGGCGAAGATGGCGGCGCGCAGCCGCAGCGGGTGCGGGGCGCCGAGCACCACCAGCCGGCGTACCAGGTTGGGGTGGAACGACGCCACGGTCCAGGCGATCATGCCGCCGGCCCCGGTGCCGACCACCGTGGCCGAGCGTTCGCCGAGCGCCCGGATCAGGCCGGCCACGTCGGCGGCGAGGGTGTAACCGTCGTACCCCCGGGGTGGCTTGTCGCTGGCACCGTAACCGCGCAGGTCCACCGCGACCGCCCGGAAGCCCGCGTCGGCCACGGCGGGCAGCATCTCGTGCCAGGCCCACCAGTATTCCGGGAAGCCGTGCAGGAAGAGCACCATCGGCCCGGTGCCCGCCTCCACCACGTGGAACCGGCTGCCGTTGGCGCCGACGAAGCGGTGCGTCCAGGGCCCCTCGGTGAGGACGCAGGACTCGTCGACTGCTCCGCTGTGCTGCTCGGTCATGGTGCCCAGCGTAGGGCCCCGGCACCTGCCGATCATCAGCCGATGTCCGACGGCCCGGACGGTAGGGGCGGGGTCAACCGACCCGAGTCATCTTCACGACGGCGGCTGGGATGCCGGGGCCGCA
Organism: Micromonospora siamensis; assembly: GCF_900090305.1. Classification (NCBI taxonomy): domain Bacteria; kingdom Bacillati; phylum Actinomycetota; class Actinomycetes; order Micromonosporales; family Micromonosporaceae; genus Micromonospora; species Micromonospora siamensis. The sequence continues at coordinate 1,048,231 of NZ_LT607751.1, forward strand.
GGCGACACCCGGATCGGGGGGCCCCACGAGAACCAGCACGGTCGCGCCGGCGGGGAACGTTCCCAGCCCTGCGCCGTGCAGGGCGTACTCCCGGCCGTCGTCGGTGACCAGCCCGTAGCAGGGTCCGGTGCCGCCTCTGGTGATCCGGCCGGCAAGTTGGTTGGTCTTGTGTCGGTCGGTCGGGCCGCTGGGCCCGACGGTGGGTGGCGGCAGCGTCGGCAGGACGGTCGTGGAGAGCTCGGTGGGGCGTTGTGACGGACTCTGGCCGGGCGAAGGGGTCGCGGAAGGCTCGGCGGAGCGAGCGGACGGTGGGTTCGATCGGCCGGGAGTGGACGGCGACGCAGCCGTCGTCGTCAGCGGAGCAGGTGCGCTCGGGGTGGCCCGATCGGCTGCCTGCTGGCCTTCGTTGTCGGCACAACCGGCGACGGAGAGGGACAGCGTCAGCGCCGTGGCGGCCGACAGAGCGGTACGTGGCATCACCCTCATGGGACGCGGCGACGCACCGGGCGGTTCCCCAGGTGCCTGCTTCTGGCCCCGAAAGCTGCGGCTGAGGCACCCCGAACAGGGCCGATGCCCGGGCAGGAGGCCTGCCCGGGCATCGGTCGCGGTGGTGCGGTGATCAGTGGCTCAGGAGAAGCGGACCCTCATCGAGGTGCCGTTCTGCTTGAGGACCTTGATCTTGGTGCCGGTGGCCGGGAGCTTGACGCCGTGGTTCGGCAGCTCGGGGTACCAGTACTGCTTGGTGTCGTCGAACAGCGGCTGCGCGGCCTGGCCACGGATGTACTGCGGCTGGCTGTTGATGTGCAGCGTGAACGAGTCCGCCTTCTTCAGGCTGAACGGCGCGTCGTAGACCTGTACGCGGGCCCGCCACGGGTTGCCGGTCAGGTTGTAGATCGGCCGCGGGTGAGCATCGATGTAGAGGTTACGACCCTCACCCGGGTGCTCGAAGGTGTCGTTGTCCGCGTACCGGAGGTTCCAGTACGAGATCAGCAGACCCTCCTGGTACGCGTAGTGGTCCACCCAGTCGGGGCGGGTGTTCATGTAGCCGAAGTAGTACGGGCCGGTCTTCAGGTACTGGTCGTACGAGACGTACGACCGGTTGCCGGCGATGTAGTAGTTGTCGAACAGCTTGGTGTAGCTGTCGCCGACGATGCTGAAGCCCTGGAGCGCCCAGTCACCGGCACCGTTCTCGGCACCGTCGCTGAACACGGTCTGACCATCGGCGGTCACGGTGATGGCGTCACCGAAGAAACCACCCTTGGAGAGACCCTCGTCGGTGACGTAGTGGAACCGGAACTGGACCACCTTGCCGGCCGCCACGTCCATCGGGATGTTGATGTCCACCCACTTGCCCGCGCTGCTGCCGGACAGGCCCGGCGTGGGGTCGGTCCTGGACACCGGCGGGATCGGCTTGCCGTCGACCGTGCCGGGCAGCGCCGCCCAGGTGTTGCCGCCGTCGAGGGAGGCCTCGAAGAACATGTAGTCGAAGCCGCTCTCGATGTCGTAGCGGCCCTTCATGGACAGCGACGCCGTGGTCTTCCCGGTGAAGTCGAGCGTCCTGGTCATGGTGTTGTTCAGGCCGTCGGCGTTACCCGAGAAGTACTGCTTCGTGCCCTCGAAGGGGGTGCCGTAATCGAAGGTGTACTCCCGCTTGGGCAGCACCACGACCGCGGCCTGCGCCTTCTTGGAGTTGTACTCCTCCGGGCCCAGGTCCAGCGTGCGCTTCTCGCCGGCCTTGACCACCTCGTAGTCGAGCCAGCCGAGCTGGAGCTTGTTCCACGCGCCCAGGTCGCCACCGCGGTTGCCGATGCTCTGGTCGTTCTTGGCGCCGAGCCGGCTCTGCGCCATCAGGGTCCAGTGCTCGTTGTTGTTGTCGCCGCCGTTGATGTTGTTGTAGTCGTCCGGCAGGCCGAGGTCGTGACCGTACTCGTGGTAGAAGACGCTCCGGCCACCGTTTTCCGGCTGGATCGTGTAGTCGCGGATCCAGATGCCGGTGTTGCCGATCTGGGTGCCGCCGATCGGGAAGTTCGCCGGTCCGGTCCGGGCGTTGCCGTAGGCCGACCAGCGGTGGCTCCAGATGGCGTCCTCACCCTGGATCGGGTCACCGTCGGCCTGGTCGCCGCCGGAGTGGACGATCTGGAAGTGGTCGATGTAGCCGTCCGGCTCGTTGAAGTTGCCGTCGCCGTCGTAGTCGAACCGGTCCCACTGGTCGAACGACTGCATCTCGGTCTTGATCTGCGCGTCGGTGCGACCCTTGGCCTTCTGGTCGGCGACCCACTGGTTGGCGGCGTCGCGCACCAGGTCCCAGGTGTTCTGGCAGACGTTGCTGTCGCAGACCGCCGGGTCGTTGGCCGGGTTCGTGGTGTCGTCGTCGGCCACCGGGTCGTCCGACCGGCCGTAGCGGGCGGCGTTGTACTTGACCTTCACCCAGTCGGTGACCTCGCCGTCCACGGTGTACCGACCCGAGGACTGGGCCTCGTAGTACTGCTTGAGCGACTCGTCGCCCTGCCCGGTGCCGAAGTACAGCTTGCGGAAGTGGTCGGCGCTGTAGTCGGCTTCCCAGTTGGTGGAGTTGTCCACCGCCCGATTGGGCTTCGGGATCTCGTTGTGCCGCGGTCCGTCGTACCGCGTCGGGCCGGCGATGTCCGGGTTGATGTCCTTGTCCGGGTAGGCCGGGTCGCGCTCGTCGCCGAATTCGGCGAGGATCACGAAGATCTTGTCGGTCCGCTCGCGGGCGAGCTCGACGTACTTGTCCTTCTTGGCGGCCTTGGCGGTGCGGGCGCCGGCCGCCGATGCCGACCCGGCGGCGTTCTCGCCGACCTTGACGACGGTGCTGCCGTTGATCTTCCGGGCCTTGGCCCGGCCGGACAGGACCTCGCTGAGGCCCTCCTGGCGGAGCGCCCGCCGCTGGTCCTCGAACTTGTCCGGCAGATCGTGTGGGGCCTGCCGCTCGGCGGTTGCGGGAGCGGCAGCCGGCAGCTTCGGTGCCGGTGCCGCGCTGGCGGTGGCGGAGCCGGTGACCAGCCCCGTCGCCGTCAGCGAAAGCCCGAGCAGACCCACTGCGACTTTGCGCACGTGGTACCTCCGGTGTGAGGGAGCCGGCCCAACGGGGGTAAGGGCCGGTGAGATCGGTCCCACTGAGGGGACCAATGGTGAACATAGACACTCCCGGGGCGGGTGTGAAGGTTGGTGCGTCGTTTTGTTGCAGAAATTTGTCGACGAAGCTCCGTTGCGTCACATCGATCGCCCATCAGGCCTCCGCTGAGCTGCACGGACGTCGACGATCACCAAAGGGTGACGGATGTCGATCGATACTCGGGGTGCGCACGAGAAAGGGGCCGGAGGCGAATGCCTCCGGCCCCTTTCGGGTGTTGCTACCCGATCAGTTGGTGACCTTGACGACCATGTCGCTGGTCGGGGTGGTGCCCTGCTCCAGGATCTCGATGGTGGTGCCGGTGCCGGCCACCTTCACCGAGTTCCAGGCGTTGCCGTTGGTCCAGTACCTGCCGCTGCCCTTGTCGCTGAAGACCGGCTGCGGGTCCAGCGCCGGAACGGTGACCGCCACGCCGTTCTTGTGGAAGGTCTGCGCCGGCTTGGTGAACTTGCTGAACGTCGCGTCGTACCCGTTGCGCCGGTTGCTGATGGTGCCCTGACCGCCGACGTTGATCTTGTCGGGGCGGACGTCCACCGGCAGGTTCAGGCCGTAGCCCGGGTGCGCCGACGTGTTGTTGTCGCCGTACGCGTAGTTCACGTACCAGACCAGCATGCCGGGCTGGTTCGAGAAGCGCTCGACGAAGTCCGGCCGGGTGTTGCCCCAGCCGAAGTTGTAGCCACCGGTCCGCAGCGTGTCGTCGTAACCGAAGTAGGTCCGGTTCTCGGCGAGGTAGAAGCGGGGGTAGGTGTCGGTGACCGAGCCACCCATCCGGGTGAAGCCCTTGACCGCCCAGTCCGCCGACAGCGTCTCCGCGTCGTCGGTCCACGCGACCGTGCCGTTCTTGGTCAGCGAGATGTTGTCCAGGAACGCGCCGGCGTAGTGCAGGCCACCGTCGGTGGCGTAGCGGTACCGGAACGTGATGGACTTGCCGGCGTACGCCGAGAGGTCGTACGTCGAGTCGACCCAGGCGCCGTTGCTGGAGCCGTCGATGCCGTCCTCGAGGGTGCCGTCGGTGGCCCGCGTGTCGTGCAGGTTGTTCTTCAGCGGCGTCCAGGTGGCCCCACCGTCGGTGGAGACCTCGGCGAAGAGGTAGTCGTAGTCCTCTTCGATCTCGTAGGAGAGCTTCGACGTGATCGACGCGGTGGTCGCGCCGGTCAGGTCGATGGTGCGGGTCAGCGTGTTGTTCAGGCCGTCGGCCGCCCCACCCCACCACTCGTACGACCCGCCGAACGGCGTGTTGTAGTTCGTGGTCTGGGTCTGCGCCGGCAGGTTGACCAGGACCGCCTGGGCCTTCGGCCCGTCGCTGTCGCCGGCCGGACCCAGGGTGACCTGGGTGCTGCCCTTGCCGTAGTCGACCGTGGTGTGGTTAAGCCAGCCGAGGAAGAGCTTCGACCACGGGTCCATGTAGCCCGGGGTCGAGCCGATGTCGTCCTTGCCGTGGCTGAGCCACGAACCGGAGGACATCAGCGTCCAGAAGCCGGTGCCGTTGTCGCCGCCCTGGGTGTCGTACAGGTCCGGCAGGCCGAGGTCGTGGCCGTACTCGTGGGCGAAGACGCCCAGGCCGCCGTTCTCCGGCTCGGTGGTGTAGTCACCGATCCAGAGACCGGAGTCACCGATCTGCACGCCGCCGTCGAGGTTGCCCGACGGGCCGGTCTTGCCCACGCCGGACGCGACCTTCCAGCGGTGCGACCAGATGGCGTCCTCGCCCTGGGCGCCGCCGCCGGCCTCTTCACCCTCGCCCGCGTGCACCGCCTGGAAGTGGTCGATGTACCCGTCGGGCTCGTTGAAGTCGCCGTCGTTGTCGTGGTCGTAGCGGTCCCAGACGTCGAACTGCTTCAGGTATTCCTTGATCTCGGCCTGGGACTTGCCGGCCTTGACCTGAGCCTGGTACCACGCGGCGGCGCTGTCGCGGATGAAGGCCCAGTAGCCGTCGTTCTCCGCGATGTTGTTGCTGCCGTACCGGGCCTCGTTGTAGGGCACGGTGACCCAGTCGCTGACGTCGCCGCCAACGGTGTACCGGCCGCCGGACTGCTTCAGGTAGAAGTCCTTGAACGACTCGCCCGCACCGTAGAACATGTCCATGTAGTGGGCCCGCGAGAAGTCGGACCGCCACAGGGTGCTGTTGTTGTCGGTGGAGCTGCCGTCCCAGTTGCGGTCCGGCTCGGGGATCTGGTTGACCACCGGGCCGGGCGTGCCGCCGGTGGCCGGGTTGGTCTTGTCGCCGAAGTTGACCAGCATGGTGAAGATCGGGTCGGTCTTCGGGGCCTGCTGGTACTCGACGAACACGTCGTCCTTGACCTCGACGACCTTGGAGCCGTTCCGGTTCTGGACCTTGGCCTTGCCGGAGAGCACGTCGGCGATGGCCTGCTTCTTGAGCTCCCGCTGGTGATCCACCTTCGGATCGGGGAGGTTGTCCCTGCCGTGCTTCGCCTTGGTGGTGCCGGAGGTCGGTTCCGCCGCGGGGGTGGCGGCGGACGCCGGCACCGTGACGGCACCGGCTGCCAGCAGCGCGGCCGTGGCCGAGGCCAGGCCTGCTGCGACTCGTCTCCTCAAAGGTCCTCCTCCTTTGTGGAATCTGTTACATGACGGTGACGGACTGCGCCGACGGCTGTCATGTGATTCGTCATCGACGATGGCACGTGATTCGTCACTTGTCACCGGGCAACCAGATAAGTTTCTGAGTATTTTTTGCCTTCAAAAGGGGCTAATGCCGCGTCAGGGCAGCGAAAAATTCAGCTGATTGTCAGCTGGTGATCGCTCGCAGTGAGCGGATTATGAGGTCCCCATAATGGAGCGCCGACCGGCACGAAAATGTCACACGATCTGGCGGGGATCGACGGAGCGGTGTCAGAAAAAGCGGGGCCCGCCCGGAGCAGTGTGCTCCGAACGGGCCCCGCCGGGTGCCCGTCCCGGCGAACCGGGACGTATCAGGTCAGTTCGTGGCCGGGGTGACGCGCACCGTGGCGTACGAGTTGTCCTTGGCGGTCTTCACGATGTTGATCGAGACGCCGTAGCTGACACCGGCGTCGCCCGGGTTGCCCGACCCCAGCACGGTGAACCCGAGGTCGGTGCCGTAGAGCGCCGTCGCCGGGGTGCCGTCCGGGTTGGTGATCCGGGTGGTGTACGGCGCCATGCCCCGGGAGGGGATGACCACCGAGGCGTCGCTGTCGCGGGCGAAGAGCCGGCCGTCACGCGACTCCAGACCCGGGTACCAGCCCTTGGCGTCGGTGAAGCCGGCCACCGGGGCCTGCGCGCCGAAGCTGGTGCAGTACGCGCTGTACGGCTCCGTCGCCGCCTCCAGGCACTCCTTGAAGGGGTACGTCGGGTTCAGCGAGAACGCCGCGTTCGAGGACTGCGGCCGGCTCGGCAGGTTGTCCAACGTCGACGGGTCCTTGACCGCCGCCTCACCCTGCCGGCGCAGCGGCTCGTTGTGCGAGTCGACGATCAGCAGGCCGCCCTTGGCGCCGTAGCTCGGCAGCGCGGTCGCCTGCGCGGTGACGTGGTTGACGTCGCCCAGGGCGGTGTCGCGGTACCAGACCAGCATGCCCGGGGCGTTGTACGAGATCCGGTCGACCTTCCACGCCTCGTGCGAGTAGATCGTGTCGTAGGCGTACTTCAGGCCCTTGTCGAACCCGTCGAAGTTGCGCCACTCGGCCAGGTAGTACTGCGCCTTGACCTGGGTGCCCGAGTCGACGTGCCAGCCCGCGCCGGTGCTGTCGGTGAAGGTGCCGCCGGTCTGGGTCCAGCCGTTCGCACCGCCCTCGACGTCGTCGCTCCAGGTGGTGGTGCCGCCGCCGGTGACCGAGAAGTCGTCGGCGAACCAGCCCCGCTCCAGGAAGGCCGCGTCGGTGGCCTGCCGCAGCCGCAGCTGCACGGTCTTCCCCGCGTACGCCGACAGGTCGACGTAGTCGTGGCGCCAGCCGCCGCTGGAGCCGGTCAGGCCGTACTTCTTGTCGCCGTAGTCGTGCATCCGGCCGCTCGGGTCGGCGTAGCCGTCACCGGTGGAGACCAGCTTGCCGCTCGCGTCGTAGACCTTCTGCTCGGCCCAGGTCGTGCCGCCGTCGGTCGAGACCTCGACGAAGCCGTAGTCCCAGTCCTGCTCGATGACGTAGTTGTTCCACATCCAGAACTTCGCGTCCACCGCGGCCGGGACGGCCACCTCGCGGGAGAGCTTGACGTCGGCCCAGTCCTGGTCGGCGCCCGAGTACCACATCTTGTCGCCGCTGTGCGGCGTCGCCAGGTTGATCACCTTGTCCGGCAGGTCGACCTTGATGCCGTCCTTGGTGCCGACCGGGGTGTTCGAGGTCTGGCCGAGCTGCACGGCGCGCGGGTCGTCGCCCGGCTTGAGGGTCAGCGGGTCGGCCCAGCCGAGGACCCACTTGTCCCAGATCCCCATGTGGGTGGGGAGCGCCTGGAAGATCTCGCCGGAGTGCGAGCCCGAGGCCATCAGGTCCCAGAAGTCGACGTCCGAGTCGGCGCTGCCGGAGGTGTCATAGAGGTCCGGCAGGCCCAGGTCGTGGCCGAACTCGTGGGCGAAGACGCCGACGCCGGCGTCCTCCGGCTGCACGATGTAGTTCGACACCTTCAGCTCCGTGCCGGGGATCGTGTAGCCGCCGGGCACGGCCGAGGAGTGCGCCCAGACCGCGTACGTGCCCTGGTCGCCGCCGCCACGGGACTTGCCCATGCCGGCGTGCACCAGCACCAGGTGGTCGATGACGCCGTCCGGCTCGTTGACGTTGCCGTCACCGTCGACGTCGCCCTGGTCCTCGATGTCGTAGTCGGCCCAGGGGAAGTTCGGGTCCTGCTGTGCCAGCGTGGTGACGGCGTCGGTGGCGAGCCGGCCCGGCCCCTTCGGGTTGTCCGGGTGGCCGAGCATCGTCTGCATCGGCCCGGCGACCCACTCGCCCTTGTCGTTCTTCGAGCAGCGGTCGGCGGCGTACCAGGCCTCCGAGTGCGGCACGGTGATCCACGGGCTGGCCTGCCCGTCGACGGTGTACGCGCCCTTGGACATCTCCAGGTACATGTTGTGCATCGTGCGGCCGGCCAGGCTCACGCCCGGCTTGCCGTCCGGGCCGGTCAGGTCCTTGCGGACCCGCTCGGTGATGCCCTCGGAGGTGTAGAGCATCTTGTCGTAGTGCTCCGGCGAGAAGTCCGGCACCCACATCGAGTTGTTGTCCTCGTGCGGCAGGGACGCCGGGTCCGGGAGGCCGTTGTGCTTCGGGCCGTTCTGCACGGTGCCGAGGACACAGCTCCGGTCCTCGAAGACCGTCTTCGGCACGTACACGTTGCGGAAGTCGTCGTTGGCCTGGTCGTTGAACTCCACGAGCAGGGTGAGCAGCTTGGCCGTCTGGGTGCCCTTGGCCTGCTTGATCTGCCGCGGGCTCTGCCCGGTGCGGATCGCCTTGGCCTCGGTCTTGGCCAGCTGGCGGGCGGCGACCGGGTTGCCGCCGGCGAACTTCCGGTCGTACGCCCGGGCCCGGTCCAGCGCCGGGGCGTACACGCCGTTGCTGCCCTTGACCTCGCGGCCGGCGGTGTCCGGCTGGACCGCCGGCTCGGCGTAGTTGATGTAGTAGTCGCTCGCGCCCGGGTTGGCCTGGACCGGGGCGGCCTGGTGGGCCGCCGCGCTGCCGGTCACGGTCAGTGACGTGGCGGCGAGGGCGATGGCGGGCAGCGCGACGAGTAGGCGTCGGCGCGACCCGGATTTCGGGGATGTGGTCATGCCACTCCGTTTCTCGGGCATGGAGAGGGGAGAGACCCCCGCCGAAGCGCATCGAAGCGACGAATGTCGAAGCGGGGGATGCGGGTGAACCTAGAGGAGATTCCCCCGGGCCGACAGGGGTCGGCTCGCGCCTCTGACCGTTCGGGTGGCGCGGCCCCGCCAACCGACGGAGGTCGGCGCGCCCCGACAGCACGATGGGCGGGCCCGACCGGGCCCGCCCATCGTCGTCCGCGTACGCCGATCAGTCCTCGGCCTTGCCGCCCTGCATGCCGGAGGAGATCAGCTCCATCACCGAGGAGTCCTGGAGCGTGGTCACGTCGCCCAGCGACCGGTTCTCCGCCACGTCCCGCAGCAACCGGCGCATGATCTTGCCGGAGCGGGTCTTCGGCAGCTCCGGCACCAGCATGATCTGCCGCGGCTTGGCGATCGGGCCGAGCGTCTTCGCCACGTGGTTGCGCAGCTCGGCGATGAGCTGCTCACCGGCCTCGCCGGAGATGTCGGCGGTGCCACGCGGGATGGCGAACGCGACGATCGCCTGCCCGGTGGTCGGGTCGGTCGCGCCGACCACGGCCGCCTCGGCCACCGACGGATGGGAGACCAGCGCCGACTCCACCTCGGTGGTGGAGATGTTGTGGCCGGACACCAGCATCACGTCGTCGACCCGGCCGAGCAGCCAGATGTGCCCGTCGTCGTCCTTCTTCGCGCCGTCCCCGGCGAAGTAGATCCACTGGTCGCCGCCGGTGTTGCCGGCGCCCGCCCCGAACCGCGACCAGTACGTCTCCAGGAACCGGTTGTCGTCGCCCCACACCGTGCGCAGCATCGACGGCCACGGCTCCCGCAGCACCAGGTAGCCGCCCCCGCCGTTCGGCACCGACCGGCCCTGGTCGTCGACCACGTCGGCCACCACACCGGGCAGCGGGGTCATCGCCGAACCGGGCTTGGTCTCGGTGACCCCGGGCAGCGGCGAGATCATGATCGCCCCGGTCTCGGTCTGCCACCAGGTGTCCACGATGGGCAGCTCACCCCGGCCGACGTGCTGCCTGTACCACATCCACGCCTCGGGGTTGATCGGCTCGCCGACGCTGCCCAGCAGGCGCAGCGACGACATGTCGAAGCCGGCCGGGATGTCCTCGCCCCACTTCATCATGGTGCGGATCAGCGTCGGCGCGGTGTAGAGGATGGTCACCCGGTACTTGTCGACGATCTCCCAGAACCGACCCTTGTGCGGGGTGTCCGGGGTGCCCTCGTACATGACCTGGGTGGCGCCGTTGGCCAGCGGGCCGTACACGATGTAGGAGTGGCCGGTCACCCAGCCGATGTCGGCGGTGCACCAGTAGACGTCGCTCTCCGGCTTCAGGTCGAAGACCGCGTGCGCGGTGTACGCCGCCTGGGTCAGGTAGCCACCCGTGGTGTGCAGGATGCCCTTCGGCCGGGCGGTGGTGCCGCTGGTGTAGAGGATGAACAGCGGGTGCTCGGCGTCGAACGGCTGCGCGGCGTGCTCCGCCGAGGCGCTCTCCACCGTCTCGTGCCACCAGTGGTCCTTCGCCGACCAGGCGACGTCCTCACCGGTGCGACGGACCACCAGCACGTGCTCGATCGTCGGGCAGTTCGCCACCGCCTCGTCGACGGTCGGCTTCAACGCCGACGGCTTGCCCCGCCGGTAGCCACCGTCCGCGGTGATCACCACCTTGGCGCTGGCGTCCTGGATCCGGTTGGTCAGCGCGTCGGCGGAGAAACCGCCGAAGACCACGCTGTGCGTCGCGCCGATCCGGGCGCAGGCCAGCATCGCCACCGCCGCCTCAGGGATCATCGGCAGGTAGATGGCCACCCGGTCACCGGCGACCACGCCCAGGTCGGTCAGCGCGTTCGCCGCCCGGCAGGTCAGCTCGTGCAGGTCGGCGTAGGTGAGGGTGCGGGTGTCGCCCGGCTCGCCCTCCCAGTGGATCGCCACCTTGTCGCCCCGGCCCGCCTCCACGTGCCGGTCCAGGCAGTTGTACGCCACGTTGAGCTGCCCACCGACGAACCACTTCGCGAACGGCGCGTTCGACCAGTCGAGCACCTGGTCCCACTTCTGCGCCCAGGCCAGCCGGTCTGCCTGACGCTCCCAGAAGGCCAGCCGGTCCCCGGCCGCCTCGTCGTACGCGCCGGCGGTCACGTTGGCGTTCGCCGCGAGTTCGGCCGGGGGCGGGAACTGCCGCGTCTCGTTCAGCAAGTTGGCCAATGCCTCGCTCATGCGGTGACTCCTCCGTCGCGTGACCTGCGTCTCCTACCCGGCTGAGGTTATCCCCGGCGCACTGCCCCCGCGACAGCTCGCCCCCCGCCTCCGCGCCCAGCGGCCCGCCGCACGCGCCGAGATGCAAGCCGGGGTCCGGCGGTGGGAGCGGCGCGTGGGTCGCTAGCGTTGCGGGGTGACCACCGATCCGCTCGCCCCGCTGCTGGAGCTCGCCGACATCGCGCCCGCCGTCGAGCGGGCCCGCGACCACGTCGACCAGGCCATGCGGCACCGCGCCCTGCGCCGCCAGGGCGGCCAGGTCGCCGCCGAGGTCAGCCTCCGGTCCGCGGTGGCCAGCGCCGCCCTCGAGGGGTACGCCCACGAGCGCGAGGCGGTCCGCGCCGGCACGGTCACCGAACCGGTGCTCCAGGGCGCCCTGCGGGTGGCCGGCGCGCTGCCCCAGCTGGTGGAGCTCTGGCCGAAGGCGCCCCGGCAGGCGCTGGCCAAGCTGCACGTGCTCGCCGCGCGGGACGTCGTACCCTCCGAGGAGCTGGGGCGGCCGGTGGCCGACCCGGTGGTCGCGGTCCGGCTGGACGGCCTGGCCGGGCTGGTCGCCGGAGGGACGAAGGTCTCGCCGCTGGTGCTGGCCGCGGTGGTGCACGGCGAGCTGCTCAACCTGCGCCCGTTCGCCGGCCCGTCCGGCGTGGTGGCCCGGGGTGCGGCGCGGCTGGTGCTGATGTCCCGCGGTGTCGACCCGCGCGGCCTGGTGGCGGTGGACGTCGGGCACCGCGAGCGGGAGCCGGAGTACGTCGGCGCGGCCGGCGCCTTCGCCACCGGCACCCCGGACGGGCTGCGGTCCTGGCTCCGGCACTATCTGACCGCGGTGGAGGTGGGCGCCGACCAGCTCACCGCGATCGGCGACGACCTGCTCGCCGCCTCCTGACGGTTCGGCGCGGCCGGCTCAGTCCCGGCGGGCCGCCCGGTTGACCTTGGCCTGCACCGCCCGCCGGGCGATCGGCCCGAGATCGTCCACAATCTCGATGAGTACCGCGAGCTGGTCCAACGCGGCCATCGCCCGTTCGGCGCCGGCCCGGTCCACCCCGTCGTAGAGCTCCAACCCGACGAACGCCGCCGAGACCGCCCGGGCCAGGCCGGGCACGTCGGCCACCTCGGCGAACGGGGAACCGGCCAGCAACCGCCGCAGCACCGACTCGATCTCGTCCACCCAGAGTTGCAGCGCACCGGCCGTCGGGGCGGCCAACCGTTCCTCGGTCTGCGCGCCGGCCAGCATCTGGGCGAGGAAGGAGACGTTGCCCAGGTGCCGCTCCTCCTCGTGCAGGGTCCGCCCGACCTCGAGCAGTTCGCGCAGCGTACCCACCCCGGCGAGGCGGCGCGACCAGTGCTCGACCCGTTCGGCGGTGCTGGCCCGGCAGGCCGCCGTCAACAGGTCGTCCACCGTGCCGAAGTGGTAGAAGACCAGCGCCTGGTTCACCCCTGCGGCGGCGGCGATGGTGCGGGCCGAGATCCCGGCGATGCCGTGCTGCCGGATCGCCGTGATGGTGCCGTCGAGGAGGCGCTGCTTGGTGTCGGACATCGTTCTCCTCGCGGGTTCGCCGGGTGCGGCGCTGCGATCATCGCATCGGTCACCAGCTGCGCGAACCAGGTGACCCCGGGCAGCCGCAGCGTCCAGCCCAGCAGGGCCCAGCCGAGGTGCAGATGCTCGAGAGCGCGGGCGACGGCGGCCACCCCCCGATCCGTGTGACCGTCGCCGCCCGCGTACTCGGCCCGCCACAGCACCCGGGGGTGCGCGGCGGCGGCCAGGATGGTCAGGTTCACTGGAGCCCGGTGCGCCAGGAAACGGCCGGTCGCGGCGCAGGGACCGCAGTCCTCGTCCAGCCAGAGGACGGCGGGCGGCCCGGCCGCGTACGGCCGGCGGCGGGGCCACCAGTCGCGGACCCGGCGCCGGTGGTCCCGCCACGGTCCGCCGTGCCGCCGGGCCAGGTCGTCCTCCTCGTGCGGCCCGGCCACCCCGGCGCCGAAGGCGACGGTCGCGGCGGCCACCCCCAGCAGGGTCAGGCTGCGGGTCGCCGCGGCGGTCAGCAGGATCAGCGCCACGGCGCTGACCTGCATCGGGTTGGCCAGATAGGCGTACGGCCCGGTGGTGACCAGGCGCGGCGGCGGATCCCACGGGTAGGGGGTGCCGCCGCCGCGTACCGCGAACTCCCGCACCGCTGCCAGGGCCGGCGTGGCGGCCAGCAGCGCGAGCTGGCCGAGCACCAGCAGCCGGGAGGCGGGCAGGCCGGTCAGGTGGTCCCAGGAGCCGTCGCCGAACTCGAACGCGACGGTGGGCACGAACCACAGCAGCAACGCGGCGAAGAGCCCCAGCTGGAGCAGGCTCCGCAGGGCCAGGTGACGGCGGTCGGCGCTCCACCGCCCGACCAGTTGCGCCGGCGCCGCCACGGCGAGCAGGCCGAGCAGCTCACCCACCGGCCAGTACGGGCCGAGCCGGACCAGCGGCGACAGCGCCGGCATCGTCACCGTGTCCAGCCAGAGCAGCAGGACCAGGGCGAGGGGCAGGGGAACGTGTCGGCGGAGCAGCACGGGAAGTGGGCCCCAGAGCGCCGACCAGCCGATCCACAGGTCCACCGGCAGCCCGCGGAAGGTGCCGGCCACCGGCGCGAAGCCCCACCAGCCGGCCGTCCGGGCCAGCCCGTCGAGCGCGGCCACGCCGATCCCGGCGGCCACGAAGGCGAGCAGCGCGGCGGCCCGGGCGTCCCGGGAGCGCTCGACCCGGGCGGCGGCCAGCACCGCCAGCAGGGGCAGCGCCAGGCTCAGGTGCCGGGCCAGGATCATCGCAGGGCCAGCATGTCCAGCAGGTGGCCGACGCCCGCGCCGAGCAGGACGTCCTGGAGCGGACCGAAGTACCAGGAGGGGTCGAGCCCGCGTAGGAAGTCGACCCGGACGCGTACCTCGGTGTGACCCGGGTCGACCGGCCGCCAGCGCAGGTCGGCGTGCTCGAAGGCGAGCCAGCGTCCGGTGATCGAGGTGTCCTCGACGAAGCGGAAGGCCAGGTGCCCGGGCTCGTGGGTGGCCACCTCGGCGAGCAGGTGTCCGCCCGGGCCGTGGGAGCTGCCGTGGTAGCCGAACATCCAGCGGTCACCCGGGTCGAGCCCGTCCCCGGCGACCTGCCCCGGGGTGGGGACGCCGAGCAGCCGCAACGGCACCGACCGGACGCCGACCGGGTGGGGGCCGCCGGCCAGCCGGGCGGCGACCTGGTCGGCGGGGAGAGCCACCACCCGCACCACCTCGACCGACTGCTCCGGGTCGAACCGGGGTGCGAGGCCGCTGCCCTCCAGCCCGGGCAGGAGCAGCAGCGGCACGACCAGGATCGCGTACGAGCGCCCGGAGCGGTGGAAGGCTTCGACCACCGCCGTGGTGCCGTGGGCCACCGCGTACACCAGCGGGGCCGCCAGGATGACGCAGACCGCGCCCTCGTGCAGTGCGACCGCGGCCAGGAGCAGGGCGATCGTGGTCACCGAGAAGACCCGGCCGTGCGCCGTACGACCGGGGGTGAGGGCGAGAGCCACGGCCAGCAGCACCGGCAGCGCCACGAAGAGCAGCGCGCTGTCGGCGTGCCCCTGGCTGACCGTGATCACGAAGAGGGCCAGCCCGCAGGCCGCGATCATGCCGGCCAGCACCCAGTTCGCCCTGGTACGCCGTGGCCGTTCGTCCGTGTCGCCCATCTCCGCCTCCCCGTGTTGAGCACCCGCTCAACTCGGAGGGTAGCGGCGATTGAGCACTCGCTCAAGAGGGGTCGAGGATGACGTCAGGACGGGTCGCGGACCGGGTTGCGGCGACGTGGGCGGTGCTGCGGTGGACAAGGGTCGGGTCGCGGCACTCGGGCCGGTTCCAGGGGCGGCCGTCGCGGCGAGGCGCGATTCACGGTCCGATGGACCCGTCGTGGCCGTGCGCCGCAGCCGAATGGCGCCAACCGGGGTCTCCCGGGTTCCCGCGCCGGTGCGACGCGGTGCTGGTCAGGCGGCGGTGACGGCGGTGCGGGTGCGGCGGTGCCGGCCGTACCAGGCGATGCCGATGGCCACCCCGACCCCAACGCCGAGCGCCGCGGCGGCGACCGGCACGGCGGGGCGTTCCCGCAGCCGGCGGCCCAGCGGGATGGGGTGCCGGAACTCCAGCACCGGCCAGGTGTTCTCCGCGGCCAGCTTGCGCAGCGCCCGGTCCGGGTTGACCACGGTGGGGTGGCCCACGCACTCCAGCAGCGGCCGGTCGCTGTACGAGTCGGAGTACGCGTAGCAGTCGGTCAGGTCGTACCCGCGCTCGGTGGCCAGCTCGCTCACCGCGTCGACCTTGCTCGGGCCGGCGGCGTAGAACTCGACCTCCCCGCTGTACCGGCCGTCCTCGACCGTCATCCGGGTGGCGATCACGTCGGTCACGCCGAGCAGCGCGCCGATCGGCCGGACCATCTCCTCGCCGGAGGCGGAGACCAGCACGACGTCCCGCCCGGCCGCCTGGTGCTCCTCGATCAGGGCGGCGGCCTCGGCGTACACGTAGGGGTTGATCAACTCGTGCAGCGTCTCCGCGACGATCTGGCGGACCTGTTCCACCTGCCACCCCTTGCAGAGCGTGGCGAGGTAGTCCCGGGTCCGGGCCATGGTCTGCTCGTCGGTGCCGCCCAACCGGAACATCAGCTGCGCGTACGCCGACTTGACCACGTCCCGTCGGGTGATCAGGCCGTCACGGTAGAACGGACGGCCGAACGCCAAGGCACTCGACTTGGCGATGACGGTCTTGTCCAGATCGAAGAAAGCGGCACTTCGGCCCACGGCGCGAAAGTCTAGCCCGATCACGCAGGGTTGGCGGGTGCCCGGGGCCAGGGAGTTGGGAGATTCCCGGGCCCGCCGCCGTCGCCGCGCCCAAAGTGACGGCGCTCACACACAATGTCATCAAAATTCGGCGGTGAGTAGGGCCGGCGGCACTCGACGTGTGCACGTTGCTGCGGCATGCTTGTCATCACGACGAGTGTTCACGTCTCGTACCCCGGACAGACCCTCGGCGGTTGCACCCCCCGTGACCGCTGAGTGGTTCGGCTCAACCCCCCCGGAGCCGAACCGCCGACGACCCCCGTCACCCCCCCGACGGGGGTCGTCCCTTTCCGGGCGGTTCAGCGGGCGACGGCACGGGCGATCTCCGGGGCGGGCAGGAAGCAGGCGAGGCCGACGCCCCCGGCGTCGGTCACCACCCACGGGTGCCCGACATAGGTCTGCTGGCGGTGCGACTCCCCGGGTTGCAGCGACGCGTAGGGCTGCCGTCGGCCGTCGTAGTCGAGCCAGTAGACCACCACCGGCTGGGACCGGGCGTTGACGAAGTCGACGAAGGTCTCCGGGCCGCCGCCGCTGGACCGCAGGCTCGGCTCCTGGGACGGGGGCAACGGCGAGAGCTCGCCCGGCCCCGGCGTCGGTGGCTGGGTGGTCGGCGGAGGCGGTGGTGGCGGGGCGCTGCTGGCCGGCGCGGTGCTCGGTCGTGCGGTCGGCCGGGGCGTCGGGGTGGCGGTCGGCCTCGGCTTCGCCCTCGGTGAGGGGCGGTGGGTCGGCGAGGCCATCCGGGTCGAGAGCGACACCGGCGCCGGCGAGAAGGTCCGGCTGGGCGCGGCGACCGCCGGGGTCGGCGTGCCCGCGACGCCGATCACCTCGCCGGCCTGGGGTGGTGGCAGCCCCGCCCGGCGCGGTGAGGCGAAGAACGGCTGGAGGGCCAGCAGCACCACGGCGAGCGCGCCGACCCCCACCAGGGTCAGGACGAAGACGGTCCGGGACTCCGCCCGGCCACCCTCGCGCTCCGCGATCGGGCCCGACGTGGTCCAGCCCCGCTGTGACGACTCCTCGGCGCCACGCCGTCGGGGCGTCCACGAAGGAGCAGCTCCCGGCGTACGTCCGTCCGCTCGCGACGGAGATCCGTGTCCGGGCTTGACTTCCGGTGCGTCGGCCATGGCCCCGCTTTCGGCGTCCCCGGTGCCGCCCCACGCGGCACCGGGGAACGATTATCCGGGGCGGTCGTTGCCGGACGTCAATGGTTCCGGAGGGCAAAAACAACGCGAACGTTTGTCAACTGTTTCCGGCCCCCGCGGCCCTGGGTGGAGCCGACCGGCGTGCAGGTCAGACCGACCTGTCGACGGTCGAGCCGGGCACGTAACGAATAGTCGACGCCGATCGCTGATTACGCCGAGAAATCCGAATGGATCATGAATTCGGTACGGAATGGCTGCTCACCGCGGGTGCGGTTATCTTCCCGCAACAATTCGGACCGGCGATCACCCGCAGTCCCCTCCTTAGCAGATCCACCCGGGCGGCGGGGCGTCGTCCACAGCGGCGCCGGTTGTCCACAGGTGACCGTCGGGGCGTCGTGCGGACCGTCGGCCCGGAGGCAGGGTCTGGTCCAGCACCCGAGCCCGACCGCTGGAGGCCACGATGCCACCCCGTACCTTCCCCGCCCGCCCGCGACTGCCGTTGCTGGTGACCTCCGACGGCGACCTGCTCGACGAACTGCTCCGCCTCGCCGCCGCGGGAGGCGCCGAGGTGGAACTCGCCGCCGACCCCGCGGCCGCCCGGGCCCGCTGGCTGCCCGCACCCCTGGTGCTCGTCGGCAGCGACCAGGCGCAGGCCTGCCTGCGCGCCAGACTGCCCCACCGACCCGGGACGGTCCTGGTCGGCCGCGCGGGGCAGCTCGACCCCCGCTGGGAGATCGCCGAGCTGATCGGCGCCGAGCACGTCGCGACGCTGCCCGCCGCCGAGCCCTGGCTGGTCGACCGGTTCGCCGAGTGCACCCCGGATCGCGGTGGCGCCGGCCCGGCACGGATCGTCGCGGTGCTCGGCGGGCGGGGCGGAGCCGGGGCCAGCGTGCTCGCCGGTGGACTGGCCGTCACGGCCGCCCGGGCCCGGCTGCGCACCCTGCTGGTCGACGCCGATCCGCTCGGCGGCGGGCTCGACCTGGTGCTCGGCTGGGAGCAGCTGGAGGGCCTGCGGTGGCCATCGCTCACCGACGCCGACGGTCGGGTCGACGCCCCCGCGCTGGTCCGCGCCCTGCCGAGCCGAGGCGACCTCGTGGTGCTCTCCTGGGACCGGGGCGACCTGCTCAACCTGCCCGCCCAGGCGATGGCCGCCACCGTGGACGCCGCCCGCCGGGGCCGGGACTTCGTGGTGATCGACCTGCCCCGGCAGCTCGACGACGCCGCGGTGATCGCCCTCCAGGCCGCCGAGCGGGTCTTCCTCGTCGTCCCGGCCGAGCTGCGGGCCACGGCGGCGGCCGCCCGGGTCGCCGCCGCGGCGGCACCGCACTGCGCCGACCTGGCCGCCATCGTGCGCGGCCCGGCCCCCGGTCGACTGAAGGCCACCGAGGTCGCTCGCGCGCTCGGCCTGCCGCTGGCCGGGACGCTCCGCCCCGAGCCGGGACTGTGTCGCGGGCTGGAACGGGGCGAGGCCCCCGCAGCGGCCGGCCGCGGCCCGCTCGCCGCGCTCTGCCAGCGGCTGGTCGAGGAACTGACCGGCGCCACCGGCGCGGGTGCGGCATGACCGACCGGCCCGCCGCCGAGGAACTCGCCGCCCGGGTCCGGCGGCGCTTCGCCGCGGCGGACACCCCGGTCACTCCCGCGTCGGTCGTCACCGCCGTACGCGCCGATCCCACGGCCGCCGTCCTCGGCGACACCACCGTGCTGCGGATGGCCGACCGGGTGCACGACGACCTCGTCGGCGCCGGCCCGCTCGCCCCGCTGCTGGCCGACCCGGACGTCACCGACGTGCTGGTCAACGCGGTCCGGGTCTGGGTGGACCGAGGGAACGGGTTGCACCAGGTGGCCGTACCGCTCGGCGGACCGGACGACGTCCGGCGGCTGGCCCAGCGACTCGCCGCGAGCGCCGGCCGGCGGCTGGACGACGGCTCGCCGTACGTCGACGCCCGGCTCGCCGACGGCACCCGGCTGCACGCGGTCCTGCCGCCGGTGGCGACCGACGGGCCCTACCTTTCCCTGCGCACCTTCCGGCAGCGGCCGTTCACCCTCGACGAGCTGGTACGCCACGGCACCGTGCCGCGTCCCGTGGCCCCGGTGCTCGCGGCGATCGTGGCGGCCCGGCTCGCGTACCTGGTCACCGGGGGCACCGGGTCGGGCAAGACCACCCTGCTCAACACGCTGCTCGGGATGGTGCCGTCGACCGAGCGGATCGTGCTCGTGGAGGACGCCGCCGAGCTGCGACCGGTGCATCCGCACGTGGTGGGGCTACAGGCCCGTACGTCCAACGTCGAGGGCACCGGCGCGGTCGGCCTCGGCGACCTGGTCCGGCAGGCGCTGCGGATGCGACCGGACCGACTGGTGGTGGGGGAGTGCCGGGGCGCCGAGGTGGTCGACCTGCTCGCCGCCCTGAACACCGGCCACGACGGAGGGGCGGGGACGCTGCACGCGAACGCGCCGACGGACGTACCGGCCCGGTTGGAGGCGCTGGGCCTGCTCGGTGGCCTGCCCCGGGCGGCGCTGCACGCTCAGGTCGCCGCGGCCCTCCAGGTGGTGCTCCAGGTTCGTCGGGGCGGGAACGGGCGGGTCCTGGAGTCGGTCTGCCTGCTGCTGCCCGAGGGGCCGGACCGGCTGGTCACCGCCGTACCCGCCTGGACCCGTGGGCGCGGGCTCGGGCTGGCCGGCCGCGCGTTGGCGGCGCTGCTGCACGAGCGTGGGGTCGCCGTGCCTCCGCTGCTCTGCTCGACCTGGCCGGGATCGGCGGGCCGGGCGTGAACCCGGCGCTCTGGGCGGTGGCCCTCCTGCTGGGTGCGGCAGCGGTGGCGGTGGCCTGGCCGGTGCGTACCAGCCGGGCCCGCCGGCGCACGGTGCTCGACGCGGGAGTGCTGGGGGCGGGCCGCGCCGCGGCGGCCGATGGTGACGGCACTCCGTCACCCGCAGGCCGGGAGGCGCATGACCGGGCCGGTGGCGGTCACCGTGCGGGCCACGGTTCCGCCCTCCCGATCGGGGCCGACCGGGCCGGTGACGTGGCCGCGTGGGAGTCCACCGGACCGGCCGCCCCTCGGCCGCCCGGGGTGCCCTTTTCGCAGGGAACCTCTGTCTCGACCGGGCCGCCGGTGTCGACCGGGAGGCCTGGCCCAGGGGGGACTCCCGGGTCCACCGGGACCCGCGGCTCGGCCGGGCACCTGGTGGGCCGTCGTGCCCACGGTCCCTGGCGGCCGGGGGGACGGGCGGCGACCGGCGGTCCACCCGGGCGGCACGACCCCCGCCGTCCGGATGCCGGCCCCGATCGGGCCGGCGGGCTGGCGAGTCGCGGCTCGACGTCGCCCACCGCCATCCGCCCGTCCCGGCTCACTCCCCGGCGGGTCACGCTCCTGACGGTTCTGGCCGGGGCGACGGTAGGGGCGCTGGTGGGCGGTCCGGTCGCCACGGTCGCGGTGGCCGGCTACGGGGCGCTCGGTGTCCGCTCGGTCCGGCGGCGGCGCACCGTCCGGCACGCCGTGCTGGCCCGCCGTCGCCGGCTGGACCAGCTCTGCGCGCTCGCCGCCGACCTGCGCGCGGGACTGCCGGTGCCGGTGGCGGCCGAGGGACTCGCCGACGTCGCGCCGACCCGACCCGGGGCGCCGACGACACACCCGGGCGGAGCGGACCGGCTGGCGCGGTTGGCGCAGGCCGCGATGCGGCTCGCCGACCGGACCGGTGCGCCCCTGGCCGAGCTGGTGGAACGGATCGAGGCGGACGCCCGTGCCACCGACCGGGGGCTTGCCGCCGCGGCTGCCCAGGCAGCGGGCGCCCGGGCCACCGCCTGGTTGCTGGCGGCCCTGCCGCTCGGTGGCATCGGCCTCGGGTACGGCATCGGCGTCGATCCGGTCGCGGTGCTGCTGCACACCCCGGTCGGGGGCGGCTGCGCGATCACCGCGATCGTTCTCCAGATCGCCGGCCTGCTCTGGGCGGAGCGGCTCGGGGCGGCGCCGGCGGGGGAGAGCTGATGAGCCGGGTGCCGTTGGCCGCCGGTTGCCTGCTGGCCGCCGCCCTGCTCGTGCCCCGGTGGCAGTCTCCGGTGCGCCGGGCGGCCCACCGGCTCCGAGTGGCCGGCCTGGCCCGGCCGGCCGCCGGGCTGGGTCGGCGGGCGGCCCGAGTGGACGTGATCCGGCTCGGCGCCGCGTTGGCCGGCCTGGCGGTGCTGGTCGTGGTCGGTGGCTGGGTGGGGCTGTTCGGCGCCGTCCTCACCGCGACGGCCGCCGATCGCCTGCTCCGGCGCGTCGAACCGCGAGCCGTCCGGGACCGCCGGCTCCGCGAGGTGGCCGACCTTCCGCTCGCCGCCGATCTCCTGGCGGCCGCGCTGCGGGCCGGTGCCCCCGTCGACCACTCGGTGCTCGCGGTCGCGGACGCCCTCGGCGGTCCGCTGGCCGACCGCCTCGGCCGGGTGGGCCGCACCCTGCTGCTCGGTGGTGGGCCGGAGGAGGCCTGGGCGCACCTGACGCCGGTGCCCGGCGCGGACCGCCTGGTCACCGCGGCGGTGCGGTCGTCGAGCAGCGGGGCCGCCCTGGCCGGTGCCCTCACCCGGCTCGCCGACGACCTGCGGGCC
Source organism: Micromonospora siamensis (assembly GCF_900090305.1). Classification (NCBI taxonomy): domain Bacteria; kingdom Bacillati; phylum Actinomycetota; class Actinomycetes; order Micromonosporales; family Micromonosporaceae; genus Micromonospora; species Micromonospora siamensis. Next base: position 1,069,917 of record NZ_LT607751.1, read on the forward strand.
GATCGGGCGACCGCCGCCGAGGCTTCGGCCCGCCGCGCCGGCGTGCTGATCGTGTTGCCGCTGGGGCTCTGCTTCCTGCCGGCCTTCATTCTCGCCGGCCTGGTGCCGGTGATCGTCGCCGTTCTCGGCGACGTGCTCTGACAACCGAGGAGAGAGGAACGTGCAATGCGCAGAATCCTGTCCCGCCTGCGCGGGGACGCCGGGATGAACACCGCCGAGTACGCCGTCGGAACGCTCGCCGCGGTGGCCTTCGCCGGCATCCTGCTCAAGGTGCTGACCTCGGGCAACGTGCAGTCCGCGTTGACCGCCGTCATCGACCGGGCGCTGAAGTGAGCCGGCGCCGGTGGGCCGGCCGGGACCGGGGCTCGTTCACGGCCGAACTGGCGGCCGGCCTGCCGGCGCTCACCCTGCTGCTGCTCGCCGGGGTGACGGCGGTGGACGCGGTCATCACCCGGGCGGGTTGCCTGGACGCGGCCCGGGCGGCGGCGCTGGCCGCCGCCCGGGGCGATCAGGGCGCGGACGCGGCTGTCGCAACCGCACCGGGCGGGGCCGACATCCGGGTCGCGGTCGACGGGGACCGGGTCACCGTCACGGTTCGCGCGCCGGTCCGGGCGCTCGGCACCCGGCTGCCGCGGCTCACCGTGGTCGGCACCGCCGTCGCCGCCGTCGAGCCCGGCCTCCCGGCGGCTGGGCCGTGAACCGCCCACCAGGGAGGGCCGGAGATCCCGCCACGCCGGCGGCGATGGCTACGACGGCGGAGCCGACGCCACCGGCGCCGACGAGGAGGCCCGGTGCCGCCCGGAGGGCCTGCGCCGGCCGTGTTCCTGCCGCGTTTCCCGAGCGTCCGGCGGTTCCCGGCGCCGGCGACGGGACCGGCGGAGACCGGGGCAGCGCCACCGTCTACCTGCTCGCCGTCGGGCTGGTCCTCGTCGTGTTCGGACTCTTCGGCGCGGCGGTGGGCGCCGCCCGGGTGGCCCGGCAGCAGGCCCGGGTCGCGGCCGACCTGGGCGCGCTCGCCGGAGCGGGCCGGGCGGTCCAGGGACCGGACCCGGCCTGCGCCGCGGCCGGCGCCATCGTCCGCGCCAACGGTGGTCGTCCGGTCGCCTGCCGGCTCGACGGGCTCGACGTGCTGGTCACCGTCGAGATCACGGTGACCGTCCTGCCCGGGCTGGTACGGAAGGCCACGGTGACCTCCCGTGCCGGTCCGATCCGCGGCTGAACCCGGGTGGGTCAGCGGCCCTGGAGGGCGTCCAGCCCGATCGCCATGGCGATCACCAGGCGACGGTCGACCTGCGGCTGGTGGATCTCCACCACGTACCGGTCGCGCAGGCCCCACTTCTTGATCACCGAGAAGACCGGCTGGCCGTTCGCGGTGAAGTCGAAGTGGTACGGCAGCCAGGACAGCGAGTCGACGAAGCGCCGCAGCAGGGCCACCGGCATGCTCCGCTCCTGCCCGGTCACCTGCGGCAGGCCCGGCTGCTCCACGTGCCAGGTCGAGCGGAGCAGGGACTGGGCGAAGTCCTTGCGGAACAGCCCGATCGGGTTGCCCGCGTGGTCCGTCACGTCGTAGGTGGCACCGAGGTCGAGCCGCTGGCGGGCCTTGAACCCGAGCAGCGGGTGCTGCTTCGAGTCGTCGGTGTAGATGGTCACCTGCTCCTTGAAGGCCAGGCGCTTCTGCTGGGCGAAGGCCAGCAGCCCGCCCTCCGAGCCGTCCGGGGCGACGGAGTGGACCTCGTACTGGTTCACCATCATCCGGATCCGCTGGCGGATGTGGAACTGGCGCTGCTGCTGCAAGGCGTCGAGCTGCATCTGATCTCCTAGGAAGGGTGGGCCGGAGTCTCGCACAACCGGCCCGTCAGCGTCCGCCCTCCATGGTCGCCTTCATCGCCCAGGCGTTCAGCACCTGGTGGATGCCGCGCAGGCGCTCGTCGATCTGGGCCAGCCGCTCCGCCTGGGCGAGGGAGGCCAGCGCCGCGCCGTACGCGATCAGCTGGTCGGGGGTGAGTCTCTCCTGGTCGATCGTGTAGAGCAGGTCGACGGTCTCGGCGATGGTGTCGGCCACGGCTCCTCCTGCGGCGAAGGTACGGCGAGCTGGGCGGGCACGGCCGGCACCGCTGGCGGCCGACCACGCATGGAAGCGCTCCCATGTCTCAATGCCCACCCGCACCCGATCTCATGCACGATCCCCGAACCCCGCCCACCCGCCACCGGCGCGTTGATCATGAAGTCAGCGGCGTGGAAAGCGCGGCGGTTTCTAGGCTTCAGTGCAACTGATCTTGGTTGGGCTGGAGGTGCTGGTGGCGAGGCCGGGTGTGTTGACGTTCGGGCATCGGCAGGTGTTGGAGCATCTGTGGGGGGTTGGTCGGACGATCTCGCAGATCGCGGGGGTTCTCGGGGTGCCGGTGTGCACGGTGTCGCGGGAGGTGGCGCGGAACAACAGTGCGCGGCACGGGACGAAGAACCCGCTGGGGCGGTCACTGCCGCATGGGCGGGGGCGCCGCCCGTATCGGTGGGGTTATCAGGCGCAGTGGGCGCAGCGGCGGGCTGACGCGGCCAGGCGGCGGCCGGCGAGGGCGAAGCTGGCGGTCGGTACGCGGCTGCGGCAGGTGGTGGCGGGGAAACTGGCCCGTAGGTGGTCTCCGAAGCAGATCGCCGCGTGGTTGCGGACCACGTTCGCCGACCGGCCGGAGTTGCAGGTGTCCCACGAGACGATCTACCAGGCGATCTACGTGCAGTCGCGAGGCAATCTGAGGGCCGAGTTGACCCGGCAGGTAGCGCTACGGTCGGGACGCACCCAGCGGCGTCCGCAGTCACGTGCCGCGGGCGCCGCTCGCCGTCGGCGGCCCTGGATCGCAGACCTGCACATCAGCACCCGGCCCGCGGAGGTCACCGACCGGGCGGTGCCCGGGCACTGGGAAGGTGACCTGGTCATCGGCAAGGCCGGCGCCTCAGCGATCGTGACCCTGGTGGAACGAGCCACCCGTTACGTGATGCTCGGCGCCCTACCCCACGGCCGCGACAGCGAAGCCGTCATCGGTGTGCTCACCAACCTGGCCACCCGCATGCCCACGCACCTGCGCCGGTCGCTGACCTGGGACCAAGGCGTGGAAATGGCCACCCACCCCGTGTTCACCGTCGCCACCGGCTGCCCGGTCTACTTCTGCGACCCCCACAGCCCCTGGCAACGCGGCACCAACGAAAACACCAACGGGCTGCTACGCCAGTACTTCCCCAAGAGCAGCTACGACTTCCGCACCATCGACCAGAACGGCTTGGACGAGGTCGCCCACGAACTCAACACCCGCCCCCGACAGACGCTGGACTGGAACACCCCAGCCCAGCGTCTGGCTCACCTCATCACCGCCTAACGATTGCACTCACCCCTTGACCCCGCCCGCTCTCCAGTGCCGCTAACTTCATGATCAACGGAGAGGGCGGAGGTCCGGGCGGGGTGGGGGCCCTGGCGGGGGAGGTCGGCGGTGGGCGGAGCGTCCGGGAGGTTGGTCAGGACGACGTCGAGGACGCGGACGGCGTCCGCCTTGGAGAGCGGATTGTTGCCGTTGCCGCACTTCGGGGACTGGACGCAGGACGGGCACCCCGTCTCGCAGCCGCACTCGGCGATCGCGTCCCGGGTGGCCCGCAGCCAGGCCGCCGCCGTCCGGTACGCCCGCTCGGCGAACCCCGCCCCGCCCGGGTGCCCGTCGTAGACGAAGACGGTGGGCGCCTCGGTGTCCGGGTGCACCGCCGTGGAGAGCCCGCCGATGTCCCACCGGTCGCAGGTCGCCATCAGCGGCAGCAACCCGATCGCGGCGTGCTCGGCGGCGTGCAGCGCGCCCGGGATGTCGGCCGCCTCCACGCCGGCCGAGGCCAGCGACTCCGGTGAGACGGTGAACCAGACCGCCACCGTCCGCAGCTCCCGGGCCGGCAGGTCCAGCGGGCGGGTGTCGATCACCTCGCCGGAGGCGATGCGCCGCCGCTGGTACGACACCACCTGGCTGGTCACGTCCACCTCGCCGAGGAAGAGTCCGACCGGCCCGGCGTCGGTGTACGAGCGCACCGACACCACCGACAGCGAGGTGACGTCCCGGGCGTGGGTGGACCAGTCCGGCTCCTCGGCGTGCACCAGCGCGCACCCGTCGGCGAGGTCGAGCGAGTCGACCACGTACGAGACGCCCTGGTGCAGGTAGACGGCGCCGGTGTGCAGCAGGAAGTGCGACGAGCCGCCGTCGACGGTGCCGAGCAGCCGCCCGGTCGACGCCTCCACCACGCAGACCGGCGCGCCGCCCTCGCCGCGCAGGTCCACCTCGGGGCGCTCGCGGTGCCGCCAGTACCAGCCGGTCGGCCGCTGCCGCAGGGCGCCGGACTCGACCAGCGCGTCCACCGCCTCCTTCGCCCCGTCGCCGAAGAGTTCCAGGTCGGCGGGGGTGAGCGGGGCCTCGGCGGCGGCGCAGGCCAGCTGCGGGCCGAGCACGTACGGGTTGGCCGGGTCGAGCACGGTCGCCTCGACGGGCCGGCCGAACAGCGCCTCCGGGTGGTGCACGAGGTAGGTGTCGAGGGGGTCGTCCCGGGCGACCAGCACGGCGAGCGCCTCGTCCCCGGAGCGGCCGGCCCGGCCGGCCTGCTGCCACAGCGACGCCCGGGTGCCCGGCCAGCCGCAGATCAGCACGGCGTCCAGGCCGACCAGGTCGACGCCGAGTTCCAGCGCGTTGGTCGAGGCGAGCCCGAGCAGGTCGCCGTGGAGCAGGGCGCGTTCCAACTCGCGCCGCTCCTCGCGCAGGTAGCCGGCCCGGTAGGCGGCCACCCGCTCGCCGAGCCCGGGCACCGCCTCGTCCAGCGCCCGCCGGGCCGAGGCCGCCACCACCTCGGCGCCCTTGCGGGACCGGACGAAGGCGAGGGTGCGTACCCCCTCGGCGACCGTGTCGGCGAGCAGGTCGGCGGTCTCCCGCAGCGCCGACCGCCGCACCTGGAGAAGGTCGGCCTCCGGGGACGAGGAGTCGGCGGCGGGCAGCAGCGGCGGCTCCCAGAGCGCGAAGGTCACCCCGCCGCGCGGCGAGGTGTCCTCGGTGACGGCGGTGACCGGCAGCCCGGTGAGGCGGCCGGCCGCGGTGGCCGGGTCCCCGGAGGTGGCCGAGGCGAGCACGAAGGTCGGCCCGCCGGCCCGACCGTACTTCGCGCACTGCCGCCGCAGCCGGCGCAGCACGTGCGCGACGTGCGAGCCGAACACGCCCCGGTAGGTGTGGCACTCGTCGACGACCACGTGGGTCAGCCGGCGCAGGAAGCCGGACCACTGGGCGTGCCCGGGCAGGATGCCGTGGTGCAGCATGTCCGGGTTGGTCAGCACGAACCGGGAGTGCCGCCGGATCCACTCCCGCTCGGCGCGCGGGGTGTCCCCGTCGTAGGTGGCGGGGCGTACCCCGTCGAGTTCCAGCGCGGCGACGGCCCGCAGCTGGTCGGCGGCGAGCGCCTTGGTCGGCGCCAGGTAGAGCACGGTGGCCCGGGGGTCGGCGAGCAGGGTGGCCAGCGCCGGGAGCTGGTAGGCCAGCGACTTGCCGGACGCCGTCCCGGTGGCGACCACCACGTGCCGCCCGGCGTACGCGAGCTCGGCGGCCTCGGCCTGGTGCCGCCACGGCGTGACGACGCCGCGCCGGTCGAGCGCCGCGCGCAGCTCGTCGGGGGTCCAGGCCGGCCAGGGCGCGGTGACCCCGGCCCGGGCGGGCACCCGCTCGACGTGGGTGACCGGGTCGGCGGTGGACCGGGCGCGCAGCCGGCGCAGCAGGTCGGCCGGCGCGCTCTGCGGGCTCCGACCTGCGGCTGACGACGGCTTCTGGGCGCTGCGCGGCGGCAGCCGCGCCGCGCTGAAGCTGTCGAGGTTCACGTCCTGCACTCTCGCGCTGGTGTTCGGGATGAAACCCCGGGGCCCGGGGTAAGGGGTTGGCTCGGCCGGTGACCTTCGGGCTCGTCCCACCCGGGATGGTTAGATGCCCAGGAGAGTTTACGGCTCTTGCGAGGGAGGAGACCGATGGAGCTGTCGCTGGCGACCCGCACCGTGGGGGAGCACACGGTGCTCGAGGTCGGCGGTGAGGTGGACGTCTACACCGCCCCCCGCCTGCGCGAACGGCTCCTGGAGTTGATCGACGGTGGGGCCCGGAAGGTCGTCGTCGACCTGGGCCGGGTGGACTTCCTCGACTCGACCGGTCTCGGCGTGCTGGTCGGCGCGCTCAAGCGCCTGCGTACCGCCGGGGGAACCTTCGCCCTGGTCTGCGACAAGGAGCCGCTGCTCAAGATCTTCCGGATCACCGCCCTGGACCAGGTCTTCCCGCTGCACCCGACGGTCGACGCGGCGGTCGGCGCCGATTCGACCGGCTCGGGCGCGTGATGGCGACGGTCCGACTCTCCTTCTCGCCGGCGCCGGTGCACGTGCGTACCGCCCGGCTCGTCGGGGTGGCGGTGGCCCGCCGCGCCGGCGTACGCGAGGACCTGCTGGACGAGGTCCGGCTGGCCATCGGTGAGGCGTGCACCCGCGCGGTCGCCCTGCACCGGCAGTACGACGTGCCCGACCCGGTGCTGGTGGAGATGGACGACGCCGGCTCGTACACGGTCCGGGTGATCGACCGGGCGCCGATCGAGGCGAGCATCGGCCTGGCCGCGCTGGACGCCGACCAGCTGGCCAACGAGTCGTTGAACGAGGACGACCTGACCACCGGGGTGGGCTTCGCCCTGCTCGCCGGTTTCGTCGAGGATCTCCAGGTGCGCCCGGTGGTGGAGGGCGTCGGCACCGAGGTCCGGATGGTCTGGCCGGTCGGCCGTTGATCCGCTAGCTGTCGTCAAGGCCCACAGGCCACGTCCCGAGCAGGGGGCGTGGCCTTGTCGTGTTGGTGGCCCTCTATATCAGATTTTTCCTCATAACACAGCGACGAAGATCATCGGGACACGGTGGGCCCTGCGTGTGACCTCTGACACTGCGGAGGGCTACAGTACCCGGGTTGTCAGCAAGTGACCCGTCCCGCAGCCAGCGGGAACGGGTGTTCATCGCTGGTCCGCCGGGGTGGGTTGGCGCGCGCTTGCGAGTCCGCATCCAGGCGTCGGCCCGTGCGTCTCCACGAGTCGGCGCGAGTGTTCGGTATCAGGAGGACATAGATGTCCGGGACCTTGGCCGCCGACGGCGGCGCACTGTCCCTTACCGGAGCCAACGTGACGTACGTCGTCATCGCCGCGGTCATCGCGCTGGTGGCGCTCGTCTTCGCCGCCGCCTTGACCAAGGCCGTGCTGGCAGCCGGTAAGGGCACCACCAACATGCAGGAGATCTCCGGGGCGGTGCAGGAGGGCGCGTCGGCGTACCTGCTCCGGCAGTTCCGGACCCTGGCCATCTTCGTGGTCATCGCCGTCGTACTGCTCTTCCTGCTGCCGGTGCACGACACCGACGGCAGCGAGATCGCGGTGAAGATCGGCCGGTCCGCCTTCTTCGTGGTGGGCGCCCTGTTCAGCGCGTTCATCGGCGGCGCCGGCATGTGGCTGGCCACCCGCGCCAACCTGCGGGTCGCCGCGGCGGCCCGGGAACGCCAGGGTGGCCGCGAGGCCGCCATGCGGATCGCCTTCCGCACCGGCGGCGTGGTCGGCTTCCTCACCGTCGGCCTGGGCCTGTTCGGGGCGGCGCTGGTGGTGCTGCTCTTCCGCGGCGACGCCCCGACCGTGCTTGAGGGCTTCGGCTTCGGCGCCGCGCTGCTCGCCATGTTCATGCGGGTCGGCGGCGGCATCTTCACCAAGGCCGCCGACGTCGGCGCCGACCTGGTCGGCAAGGTCGAGCAGGGCATCCCCGAGGACGACCCGCGCAACGCCGCCACCATCGCCGACAACGTGGGCGACAACGTCGGTGACTGCGCCGGCATGGCCGCCGACCTGTTCGAGTCGTACGCGGTCACCCTGGTCGCCGCGCTGATCCTGGGCCGGGCCGCGTTCGGCGTGGACGGCCTGGTCTTCCCGCTGGTGATCTCCACCATCGGCGTGCTGGTCGCCATCGTCGGCGTCTTCATCACCCGGCTTCGGGCCAGTGACCGCAACGGCCTGACCGCGATCAACCGGGCCTTCTACGTCTCCGCGCTGATCTCGGCGGTGCTGGTGGCGGTCGCCGCGTTCGCGTACCTGCCGGCGACCTTCGCCGAGCTGGAGGGCGGGCTGACCGGCGTCGACCGCAACCCGCGGCTGGTGGCCATCGGCGCGGTGGTGATCGGCATCGTGCTGGCCGCCGCGATCCAGGCGCTGACCGGCTACTTCACCGAGACCAACAAGCGCCCGGTGCAGGACATCGGCAAGAGCTCGCAGACCGGCGCGGCCACCGTCATCCTCGCCGGCATCAGTGTCGGCCTGGAGTCGGCGGTCTACTCGGCGCTGCTGATCGGCGCCGGCGTCTTCGGCGCGTTCCTGCTCGGCGGCAGCTCCATCACGCTGTCGCTGTTCGCGGTGGCGCTGGCCGGCACCGGCCTGCTCACCACCGTCGGCGTGATCGTCGCGATGGACACCTTCGGGCCGATCTCCGACAACGCCCAGGGCGTCGCGGAGATGTCCGGCGACATCGACGAGCACGGCGCGCGGACGCTCACCGAGCTGGACGCGGTCGGCAACACCACCAAGGCGATCACCAAGGGCATCGCGATCGCCACCGCGGTGCTGGCCGCGACCGCGCTGTTCGGCTCGTACACCGACACGCTGACCACCGCGTACGGCGACGCGAAGGTGCCGAACGTTGAGGCCGCCATCGCGGACCTGCTGAACGTGGCGAACCCGCGCAACCTGGTCGGCCTGATCATCGGTGCCGCCGTGGTCTTCCTCTTCTCCGGCCTCGCCATCAACGCGGTCTCCCGTTCGGCGGGCGCTGTGGTGATGGAGGTCCGCCGGCAGTTCCGCGAGCTGCCCGGGATCATGGACCGGACCCAGCGCCCGGAGTACGGCAAGGTCGTCGACATCTGCACCCGGGACGCGCAGCGCGAGCTGATGACCCCCGGCCTGCTGGCGATCATGGCGCCGATCGCGGTCGGCTTCGGCCTCGGGCCCGGCGCGCTGGCGTCGTACCTGGCCGGGGCGATCGGGGCCGGCACGCTGATGGCGGTCTTCCTGGCCAACTCCGGTGGCGCCTGGGACAACGCGAAGAAGCTGGTCGAGGACGGCGCGTACGGCGGCAAGGGCTCCGAGTCGCACTCCGCCACGGTCATCGGTGACACCGTCGGTGACCCGTTCAAGGACACCGCCGGCCCGGCGATCAACCCGCTGATCAAGGTGATGAACCTGGTCTCGCTGCTGATCGCGCCGGCCGTGGTGGCCTGGAACGTCGGCGAGGACGCCAACACCCCGCTGCGGGTGGCGGTCGCCGTGGTGGCGGCGCTGATCATCGTCGCCGCGGTGGTGTGGAGCAAGCGCAAGGGCGTGGCGATGGAGTCCGACGCCGGGGCGAACACCCCCGACCAGCGGCCCGAGACGATCAACGCCTGACCCGTTCGACGGTCCACGGTCCCGGTCGGCGCCCGCCGGCCGGGACCGTCCCGTGGACGAAACCTGACCGGTGGCGGTTCGCCCGGAAGGCCGTACGCTGCAACGCATGCGTACGTGCCGGGCGTCTGCCGCCGGAAAGCTCACGGTGGTCCTGGCCACGCTCCTGCTCACGGTGACCGCCTGCGGTGGCGGCGGTCCCAGCCCTCGGGCCTGGGCCGCCTCGGTCTGCGAGGCGCTCACCCCGTGGCGGGCCGAGATCAGCAAGCTGACCAGCAGCACCCGTCAGCAGATGACCGCGCAGACCACCCCGGCGCAGGCCAGGGAGAACCTGGTCCGGCTCTTCGACGGGGCCCGGCAGGCCAGCGAGACGGCCCGCCGGGAGGTGGAGCGGGCCGGGGTGCCGGAGACCACCGGCGGCGACCAGATCTCGGCCGGGTTCCGCGGCTCGCTGAGCCGGATGCGGGACGCGTACGGCCGGGCTCGGGACACCATCCGCGGGCTCGACACCAGCCAGCCGGCCACCTTCTACGACGGCGTGCAGACCGCGGTGGAGAGCCTGAACAAGGAGTACGACGCGAGCGCGCTGGACACCAGCCGGCTCAGCTCCACAGAGCTCAAGGCCGCCTTCGACGAGGTCCCGGAGTGTCGCTGAGCCCACCCCACCCACCCCCCGACCCGGGCCGGCAGCTGTCGCTGTTCGGCACCGAGGCGGCCGACCCGTCCGTGGCGGACCTGGCCGGCCTGCTCGCCGGGCCGGGGGAGGTGGTCCGGATGGGCGGCACGGCGCGGCTGTCGGTGGTGGTGGACGCCGGCTGGCGGGTGCACGTGCTGGTGGCGGAGCTGACCGCGCGGGGGTTGCCGCCGACCTGGGAGGCGGTCGGGGAGCCGGACGGCCCGCGGCGGCACCTGATCCGCACCGCGTACGCCAGCACCCTGGCGCCGCTGGCCCGGGCCTGGGCGCGGGGGCCGGTGAAGCGGCCACCGGCCGGCTTCCACCTCAACGGCCGGCGGCTGCGGATCTGGTTGGCCGCGGCGGGCCGCGCCGACCCGTCGGGTTTCCTGCTCGGGCTGGGCGACGGCGACAGCGAGTGCTGGGGGCCGGTGGGCCGGGCGCTCGCGGCGGTCGGCCTCGCCGGGGCGTTGCTGGAGGCGGGGGCGGGCGGGCCGGCGTACCGGATCTCGGGCCGGCGGCGGCTGGCCCGGCTCGCGGAGCTGGTGGGTGACCGGCCCGCCGCCGCGCCGGCGGCCGACTGGCCGGGGAGCCCCTGACGACCCACCGGGTGTCCGATCGCGGACAGCTCGCGTGGACGCCCGGTTGCGGAAAACGGCTCGATCAACCCTCCACCGAGGGTGCGCCATCGTCACAGTGACCCACTTCCCGGCCTACCCACGGTGTACGGTGGCGCCGTCCGGCACAACCGCCAGCGCGCGGGCCGCCCCCGGAGCGCCGCGCCGGGGCCGTCCGCCGACCATGCCACCGTGAGAAGCGGGGCGGCGCGTTACGTTGGACATCCGGACCGCCGCCGGTCCGGCCGGTGCGACACGGCCGGAAACGGGCATGGAGCAGGAGTGGGGTCGAAGAGAGACGTGCCGAGCAAAGCTGGAACCACCCGTCTGGTCATCGTCGAGTCTCCGGCGAAGGCCAAGACGATCTCGGGCTACCTCGGCCCGGGGTACGTCGTGGAGGCCAGCTTCGGCCACGTCCGGGACCTCCCGCGCAACGCCGCCGACGTGCCGGCGAAGTACAAGGGCGAGCCGTGGGCCCGGCTCGGGGTGGACGTCGACAACGGCTTCCACGCCCTCTACGTGGTCTCCGCCGACCGTAGGCAGCAGATCAGCAAGCTGGTGAAGCTGGCCAAGGAGGTCGACGAGATCTTCCTGGCGACGGACGAGGACCGCGAGGGCGAGGCCATCGCCTGGCACCTGGTCGAGACGCTGAAGCCCAAGGTGCCGGTCAAGCGGATGGTCTTCCACGAGATCACCAAGCCGGCCATCCAGGCCGCCGTGGCCAACCCGCGCGAGATCGACCGGGACCTGGTCGACGCCCAGGAGGCCCGGCGCATCCTCGACCGGCTGTACGGCTACGAGGTCTCCCCGGTGCTGTGGAAGAAGGTCATGCCGAAGCTCTCGGCGGGCCGGGTGCAGTCCGTGGCGACCCGGATCGTGGTCGAGCGGGAGCGCCAGCGGATGGCGTTCCGCACCGCCGAGTACTGGGACATCCTGGCCACCCTGGCCGTGGCGAACCCGGGCGAGGGGCCGCGCGCCTTCAACTCCACCCTGGTCGCGCTGAACGGCGACCGGATCGCCTCCGGCAAGGACTTCGAGCCGACCACCGGCCGGGTGAAGCCCGGCGCCGGCGTGGTGCACCTCGACGAGAGCGGTGCGCGGGGTCTGGCCGCCCGCCTTCAGGGGCGGCCGTTCGCCGTCACCCGGGTCGAGGAGAAGCCCTACCGTCGCCGCCCGTACGCGCCGTTCATCACCTCCACCCTCCAGCAGGAGGCGGCCCGTAAGCTGCGCTTCTCGTCGCAGCAGACGATGCGTACCGCGCAGCGCCTGTACGAGAACGGCTACATCACCTACATGCGTACCGACTCGGTGAACCTGTCGGAGACCGCCATCGCGGCGGCCCGTCGGCAGATCGTCGAGCTGTACGGCGAGCGCAGCGTGCCGCCGGAGCCGCGCCGCTACACCGGCAAGGTGAAGAACGCGCAGGAGGCGCACGAGGCGATCCGTCCCGCCGGGGACAACTTCCGCACCCCGGGCGACGTGGCCAAGGAGTTGTCGGCCGAGGAGTTCAAGCTCTACGAGCTGATCTGGCGGCGGACCATCGCCTCGCAGATGACCGACGCGGTCGGCTCCAGCGTCTCGGTGCGGATCCGGGCGACCTCCACCGCCGGGGAGGAGGCCGACTTCGGCTCCACCGGCAAGACGATCACCGACCCGGGCTTCCTGCGGGCGTACGTCGAGTCGTCCGACGACGAGAACGCCGAGGCGGAGGACGCCGAGCGGCGGCTGCCGACCCTGGTCAAGGGGCAGCCGCTGACCGCCGACGAGCTGGCCGCGCAGGGGCACCACACCCAGCCGCCGTCGCGCTACACCGAGGCGTCGCTGGTGAAGGCCCTGGAGGAGCTGGGCATCGGCCGCCCGTCGACGTACGCGTCGATCATGCAGACCATCCAGGACCGCGGTTACGTGGTCAAGCGCGGTCAGGCGATGATCCCGTCGTTCCTGGCGTTCGCGGTGATCGGGCTGATGGAGCGGCACTACCCCCGCCTGATCGACTACGACTTCACCGCCAGCATGGAGAACGAGCTGGACGAGATCGCCGGTGGTGACCACGCCGCCGTCGACTTCCTCACCTCCTTCTACTTCGGCAGCGCCAACGGCACCGGCGACCAGGCGATCGCCCACGCCGGTGGGCTGAAGAAGCTGGTGACCGAGAACCTCAGCGAGATCGACGCGCGCAGCGTCAACTCGATCCCGCTGCACACCGACGACGAGGGCCGCGAGGTCGTCGTCCGGGTCGGCCGGTTCGGTCCCTACCTTCAGCGGGCGCTCCCGGGTGAGCAGCCGGCCCCGAAGGCCGAGGGCGAGGAGGGCGGCGCCCAGGGCGACCGGGCGCCGATCCCCGAGGGGCTGGCGCCGGACGAGCTCACCCCGGAGAAGGTGCACGAGCTGTTCCTCGGTGGCGGGGGCGAGCGCAAGCTCGGTGACGACCCGGCGACCGGCGAGCCGATCGTGCTGAAGTCCGGCCGGTTCGGCCCGTACGTGTCCAGCGGCGAGCGCAAGTCGTCGCTGTTGAAGTCCCAGTCGCCCGACTCGCTCACCTTCGACGAGGCGTTGAAGCTGCTCAGCCTGCCCCGGGTGGTCGGGGTGGGCCCGGACGGCGCCGAGGTGGTGGCCAAGAACGGCCGCTACGGCCCGTACGTCCAGCGGGGCGAGGAGTCCCGGTCGCTGGACTCCGAGGAGAAGCTCTTCACGGTCACGCTGGACGAGGCGTTGGCCCTGCTGGCCGCCCCGAAGACCCGCCAGAGTCGGGCCGCCGCGCCGCCGCTGCGGGAGATGGGCGTCGACCCGCTGACCGAGAAGCCGCTGGTGATCAAGGACGGCCGGTTCGGGCCGTACGTGACCGACGGGGAGTTCAACGCGTCGCTGCGGCGCGGGCAGACCCCGGAGGAGCTGACCATCGAGCAGGCCTCGGAGATGCTGGCGGAGAAGCGGGCGAAGGGTCCGGCGCCGAAGAAGAAGGCGGCGGCGAAGAAGGCCCCGGCCAAGAAGGCGACGGCGGCGAAGAAGACCGCCGCCGCGAAGTCCACCGTGGCCAAGAAGACCACCACCGCCAAGGCCACCACGGCGAAGAAGGCTCCGGCCAGGAAGGCCGCCCCGCGCAAGGCCACCGCGAGTCGCGGCACCGAGGAGTGATCACCCGTTAAGGGGTGATTGTCCGATCGGGGCATCCGGGCCGGCCCGGGCTGCCTAACGTGAGGGCATGTCAGATCCCGCGCTCTCGCGGCGCCGTCGGATGCTGTTCGGCGCGGCGGGGGTGGCCCTGCTGACGGCCGCCGCCGTGCTGGGCTTCCGGGTGGTGGAGCCGGGCGGCGGCACTCCGGCCGCCGTCGACGCCTCACCGTCCCGGCCGGCGTCGGTCGGGCCCACCACGGGGAACGGCGGGGCCGCCGGGCTCGCGCCGACCGCCGGCGCCACGTCGCACCGCGACCCGTCCGGCCGGCGCACCCTGCGGCTGGTCGCCGCGGGCGACGTCCTGGTCCATCCCGAGGTCACCGCGCAGGCGCGCCGGGACGCCACCCGCACCGGCCGGTCGGGTGGCCTGGACTTCGCCCCGATGTTCGCCGGGGTCGCGCCGACCGTGGCCGCCGCCGACCTGGCGCTGTGCCACCTGGAGACGCCGCTGGCCGAGCCGGGCGGGCCGTTCGCCGGCTACCCGTCGTTCAACGCGCCCCCGCAGGTGCTCGACGGGATCCGGTCGGCCGGGTTCGACGGCTGCTCGACCGCCTCCAACCACACCCTCGACCAGGGTGCCGAGGGCGTGACCCGGACCGTCGAGGCGCTCGACGCGGCCGGTCTCGGGCACACCGGCAGCGCCCGCAGCGCGGCCGAGGCGGCCACCACCCGGATCTACCGGGTCGGTGACGTCCGGGTCGCGCACCTGGCGTACAGCCTGAACTTCAACGGGCTGGACCGCCCCGCCGGCAAGCAGTGGCTGGCCAACCTGATCGACCCGCCGGAGATCCTGGCCGCCGCGCACCGGGCCCGCGCCGCCGGCGCCGACATCGTCGTGCTCAGCCTGCACTGGGGTACGGAGTACCAGCACCTGCCCGACGCCGACCAGCGGGACTGGTCCCGGCAGCTGATCGCCTCGCCCGACGTGGACCTGATCCTCGGCCACCACGCCCACGCCGTGCAGCCGTTCCAGCGGGTCGGGGACAAGTGGGTGGTCTACGGGATGGGCAACGAGCTGGCCCGGCACGCCGACCCGATCGACGACAACCGGGAGGGCGTGATGGCCCGGGCCACCTTCACCCAGGTGACGCCCGGGCGGTGGTCGGTGACCCGGATGGAGCCGCTGCCCACCTGGACCGACCTCTCACCCGACCTGCGGCTGGTGGACCTGACGGCGGCCCTCGCCGACCCGGCCACCGCCCGGCCGGAGTACCGGGCGGCGTACGACCGGGTGCTGGGTCACGTGCGGGCGCTCGGGGCTGCCTGAGGATCAGCCGGCGCCGCCGAGCACCCGGTCCAGGTAGGGGTTGGCGAGGAGCCGGTCGGGGTCGAGGCGGTCGCGGACCGCCAGGAAGTCGGCGAAGCGCGGGTACGCGGGCGCCAGCGACGCGGCGTCCCGCCAGTGCAGCTTGCCCCAGTGCGGCCGGCCGCCCAGCCCCGCGGCGACCTGCTCGAAGGCCCGGAAGTACGGCTCGTACGGCAGGCCGACGTACTGGTGGACGGCGAGGTACGCGGACTCCCGGCCGTACCCGTGCGACAACCAGATGTCGTCGGGGGCGGTGAACCGCACCTCGACCGGGAAGAGCACCTTGAAGGGCAGCCCGTCGACGATCCGCCGCAGCGCGTCGAGCGCGTCGGGGAGGGCGGCGCGTGGGAGGGCGTACTCCATCTCCACGAAGCGGACCCGGCGCGGGGTGCAGAAGACCGTGTCGGAGCGGCCGGTGTACGTCCGTTCGGTGAGCGCCCGGGCCGAGACGGCGCTGATGGTCGGGGCGAGCGCCGGCACGGCGCGGCCCAGCCGGCAGGCCCCGGCGAAGACGGTGTTGGCGAGGAACTCGTCGTCCAGCCAGCCGCGCCAGCGGGGCAGCGGCCGGTCGTCGGCGGGCACCCGGTCGTTGGTCTTCACCTGCACCCGGGCGGTGTACGGGAACCAGTAGAACTCGACGTGGTCGTGCCCGGCGACCAGTTCGGGCAGGTCGGCGAGCACCTCGGCGAGCGGGGCCGGCCGCTCGTGCGCGCGGAGGGTGAAGGCGTCGACGCAGCGCAGGGTCACCTCGACCAGCACGCCGAGCGCGCCGAGCCCGACCCGGGCGGCGGCGAAGATGTCCGGGTGCTCGTCGGCGGAGCAGCGCAGCACCTCGCCGGTGCCGGTGACCAGGGTCAACGCCTCGACGAAGGTGGAGAGGCAGCCGAGGTTGGCGCCGGTGCCGTGGGTGCCGGTGGAGATCGCCCCGGCCACGGTCTGCGCGTCGATGTCGCCCAGGTTGGGCAGGGCCAGCCCGTGCGCGGTGAGCAGCGCGTTGAGCGCTCGCAGGGTGGTGCCGGCCGGCACGGTGACCAGCCGGTCGGTCCGGTTGACCCGGATGTCGGTGCGCAGGGCGTCCAGGTTGAGCTGCCGTCCGGCGGGTAGGGCGATCGGGGTGAAGGAGTGGCCGCTGCCGACGGGGCGGATCCGTTCGCCGGCGGCGGCGGCGGCCCGGACCGCCTCGACGACGCCGTCGACGGTCTCGGGGCGACCGACGGCGGTCGGGGTGGCCTGCTGGTTGCCGGCCCAGTTGGTCCAGCCGGGCACCCGCGGCGCGGTGGGGGCCATGCACCCTCCTCGATCCGGATGTGAACTGACTTCATATCAGGAACGTTGTGCCTGGTAAATACCGCAATCGGGGTCCGATCGTTAGTACCGGTAGTCACGAACTCGTGACGTGCAGATATGTTCATCCGTCGAAGGGGGGTGGCGCCGAGTGTCCACACCAGCCGCCACGACCGGACCGCTGCGCCGCGTTCCGGTGCAGGGTCGAAGTGTCGCGCGGGTCCAGCGGATGCTGGACGCCTGCGCCGAGCTCGTCGACGAGGTCGGGTACGAGGGACTGACCACGACGCTGCTCGCCGAACGGGCCGAGGTGGCGATCGGATCGGTCTACCAGTTCTTCCCGGACAAGCGGGCCATCGTGCAGGCGTTGACCCTGCGCACGATGGAGTCCTACCTCCAGCGGCTCGACGAGCGGTTCGCCTCCGACGAGATGACCCACTGGTGGGACGGCGTCGACGCGGGCATCGACGAGTACATCACGATGCACCGCACCGTCCCCGGGTTCCGTACCCTGCACTTCGGCGACGTGGTCGACCTGCACCTGCTCGATGAGCAGCGGGACAACAACGGCGTGATCGCCGACCAGCTGGCCCGGGTGCTCACCGAGCGGTTCGGCCTGAGCGACGTGCCCGACCTGCGGTTCCACCTGGAGATCGCGGTGGAGGCGGCCGACGCCCTGATCAAGCTCGCGTTCCGCCGCCGCCCCGAGGGGGACGACCGGGTGCTGGTCGAGGCGAAGGCGCTGATCCGCGAATACCTCTACCGCCAGGTCGACGTACGGACCGAGGCCGGCCAGCCGGGCTGACCGGCGTCGGCCGCGAGCAGGGACGACGCCCGGGGTGCGACCGGGCGACTCCACGGCGGGCACCCGCGAGGCACGCGGGGGCCCGCCGGCTCACAGGAAGGCGTGGCCCTCGCCCCGGTACGTCGGCACCGTCGCCACGACGGCGTCCCCCTGCACCAGGTGCAGCTCGTTGACGTGCTCGCAGAGTTCGCCGGCCTTGGCGTGGCGGAACCAGACCCGGTCCCCGACCCGCAGCTCGTCGGCGGCCGGGCCGGCCAGGGGGGTCTGCACCTCGCCGGCCCCCTCGGCGCCGAGCAGCTTCAGTCCGGCCGGCAGCCACGGCCGGGGCAGCCGGCTGTCCGCGGCCGGACCGGAGGCGATCCAGCCGCCGCCGAGGACGGTGGCCAGGGCGGGGGCCGGGCGGCGGACCACCGAGCAGGCGAAGAAGGCGGCCGGGGCGGGTCGCCAGGCCCGGTAGGCGTCGAAGAGCGTCGGCCCGTACAGGCCCGATCCCGCGGTGACCTCGGTGACCGCGGGATCCGCGCTGGTGGCGGCCACGCTGCCGGTGCCGCCGCCGTTGACGAACTCCAGGTCGGCGTGTTCGCGTACCGCGGCGACCGCAGCGCCCCGGCGGGCCAGCAGTTCCCGGTACGACCCGCGCTGGGCGATCCGGATCGCCGTGGCGTACGCGGCCTGCCCGGGCGGGGCGTCGCCGAGCCCGGCGATCTGTGCCTCGTACGCCATCAGGCCGACCAGCCGGAAGCCCGGCCGGCCGGCGACGGTGGCGGCCAGCGCGCCGGCGGCCCGGGCGCTGTGCACCGGTGAGCGGCGCACGCCGACGTGCAACCGCCCGCCCAGCGGTCGCCAGGAGGCGTCCAGGTCGAGACAGACCCGCAGTTCCGGCCGGCGCTGCGGGGCGCAGACGGCGTCGATCAGGTCGAGCTGCTCGGGCGCGTCCACCATCAGGGTGATCCGGCCCGCCAGCGTCGGGTCGGCGGCCAGCCGGTCGAGCGCTCCCCGGTCGGCCGTGGGGTACGCCACCAGGACGTCCTCGGTCCCGCCGGACCCGGCCAGCCAGATCGCCTCGGGCAGGGTGAACGCCATCACCCCGCGCCAGCCCGGCCGGGCCAGCGCGCGGGCGATCAGCTCCCGGGAGCGGACCGACTTGCTGGCGACCCGGACCGGCTTGCCGGCGGCCCGGTCGGCCAGGGCGGTGGCGTTGGTGTCGAAGGCGTCCAGGTCGACCACCGCGTACGGCGGGTCGAGGTGGGCGGTCGCCCGGTCCAGGCGCTGCCGGAGTTGTTCGCTGTGGGTCGCCACGTCTGCACGCTAACTGTCTGGGAGTGAATGCGAAATACCCTCGCGTCTGTCCGAGCTGCGCCGGCTGGCGGCGGCGGCCTAGGCTCGGCGCGCAGGATGTGGCAGGTCGGGGCGAGCCCGCCCGCGCGACTAGAGTGTTTCACCGGGGATGCCCAACGTTGGGCCGGCACGTGGAGGTACGGCCATCGAAAGCCAGCAGAACGGCGAGTCGTCCGGTGTGTCGCCAACCGGCCCGCAGCCCGGAGCCCACGGCCCGCAGCCCGGAGCCGCCGACCTGGGACCGGACGGGCCCGGCCCGGCGCACGTTGCCCGTGACCGGCGCGCCGACGGCGCCGACCGGCGACCGGCCGCGCCCGCCGACCCGGCCGGCGCCTCCGCCGACCCGGCCGCCACGCCCGGCGCGCAGCGGGACGCCGACAGCGGCCCGGCCGGCTCCCCGGCGGACCGCTCCGGCGCCGCGGCGATCCGCTCGGTGCTGCGCATCCGGCCGTTCCGCCGGCTCTGGATCGTGCTCGGCGCGGCCTCCTTCGGCGACTGGCTCGGCCTGCTCGCCACCTCCGTCTTCGCCGCCGGGCAGGTGCAGGGCAGCACCGCCAAGGGTGCCGCGTTCGGCACCACGATCGCCATCCGGCTGCTGCCCGCGCTGGTGCTCGGCCCGCTGGCCGGCGTCTTCGCCGACCGGTTCGACCGGCGCTGGACGATGGTCATCTGCGACCTGCTGCGCTTCGTGCTCTTCGCCTCCATCCCGCTCTACGCCCTGACCGGCGCCGCGGGTGGCCTGGTGGTCGGCTGGGCGCTGATCGCCACCTTCCTGATCGAGTCGGTCACCCTGCTGTGGATCCCGGCCAAGGAAGCCGCGGTCCCCAACCTCATCCCCCGTGCCCGGCTCGAGGCGGCCAACCAGCTCACCCTGATCACCACTTACGGCCTGACCCCGGTCGCCGCCGCCATCGGCCTGGCCGTGCTCGACCGCGGGGTCCGGGGCGCCGTCGGCGGCGACCTGCCCGCCTGGGCCGAGCCGGCCCAGCTGGCGCTCTGGTTGAACGCCTTCTCCCGGCTGGCCACCGCGCTGGTGGTGGCGTTCGGCATCAAGGAGATCAGCCACGCCCAGCGCGGCGAGGGCGAGCGCGCCGAGCAGAGCATGTTCCGGCAGTTCGCCGACGGCTGGAAGTACATCGGCCAGACCCCGCTGGTCCGCGGCCTGGTGCTCGGCATCTTCGGCGCGTTCGCCGGCGGCGGCATCGTGATCGGTACGGCCAAGTTCTTCGCCGCCTCGCTCGGCGCCGGTGACGCCGCCTTCTACATGCTCTTCGGCGCGATCTTCATCGGCCTGGCGCTCGGCATCGGGCTCGGCCCGATGATCGTCCGGGAGATGTCCCGGCGACGCTGGTTCGGCATGAGCATCGTGCTGGCCAGCGCCTCGGTCATGGTGCTGGCGTTCGCCATCCACCTGTCCATGGCGATCCTCGGCGCGATCCTGGTCGGCGCGGGCGCCGGGATGGCCTTCCTGGCCGGCACCACGCTGCTCGGCGGCGAGGTCGCCGACGAGGTCCGCGGCCGGGTCTTCGCCGTGGTCCAGATCGGCACCCGGCTGGTGCTGATCCTCGCCATCGCGCTGAGCAGCCTCCTGGTCGGCGTCGGCGGGTCGCGCCAGCTGACCATCGCCGACCTCGGCATCTCGGTCTCCTCCACCCGCCTGCTGCTGCTGGCGGCGGGCGCCGCCGGCATCTTCGCCGGGATCAGCGCCTTCGGCCAGATGGACGACAAGAAGGGCGTACCGGTCCTGGCGGACCTCTGGGGCTCGATCCGGGGCCGCCCGCTGATGCCGGCCGAGCCGTTCGTCTCCGCCGGGCTCTTCGTGGTCTTCGAGGGCGGCGAGGGCGCCGGCAAGTCCACCCAGCTGGCGGCGCTCGCCGCCCGGCTGCGCGGGCAGGGCCGCGACGTGGTGGTGACCCGGGAACCGGGCGCCACCGACGTCGGCGCGAAGATCCGCTCGCTGGTGCTGGAGAAGTCGGCGCCCGACGCGCCGTCGCCGCGCGCCGAGGCGCTGCTCTACGCCGCCGACCGGGCCCACCACGTCGCCACCGTGGTCCGGCCGGCGCTGATCCGGGGCGCGGTCGTGGTCAGCGACCGGTACGTCGACTCGTCCCTGGCCTACCAGGGCGCCGGCCGTACGCTGCCGGTCGACGAGGTCTCCTGGCTCTCCTCGTGGGCCACCGGTGGGCTCAAGCCCGACCTGGTGGTCCTCCTGGACGTGGACCCGCGCACCGGCCTGTCCCGGGTCGAGTCCCGCAACGAGGGCACCGACCGGCTGGAGGCCGAGTCGGTCGCCTTCCACGAGCGGGTCCGGTACGCCTTCCTCGACCTCGCCGCCAACGACCCGAAGCGCTACCTGGTGCTCGACGCGTCCCGCCCGGCGGAGGAGATCGCCGGCCTGGTGGCCCGCCGGGTGGAGGAGTTCCTCGCCGACCCGGCCGGCATCGTGCACCCCCGTCCCGCCCAGGGGCCGGACACCTCGGTGCAGCCGGAGTTATCCGACGCGGAGCTGGTGACGTTGGAGCACCGGACCTGATGCCGGACGTCTTCGCCGACCTGGTCGGGCAGGAGGAGGCGGTCGACACCCTGCGGCGGGCCGCCGCCTCGGCCGCCGCGGTGCTGCGCGCCGCCGGGCCGCCGGAGGCGGGATCGGGGCCCGACCCGTCGGCCGGGATGACCCACGCCTGGATCTTCACCGGGCCGCCCGGTTCGGGCCGCTCGGTGGCCGCCCGGGCCTTCGCCGCCGCGTTGCAGTGCGTGCACGGCACCGGCTGCGGCGAGTGTCCCGGCTGCCACACCACGATGACCGGCACCCACGCCGACGTCCGGCTGGTGGTGCCGGAGGGGCTCTCCATCTCCGTCGGCGAGATGCGCTCCCTGGTGCTGCGCGCCGCGAGCACACCGAGCGGCGGCCGGTGGCAGGTCGTGATCATCGAGGACGCGGACCGGCTCACCGAGGCGGCGGGCAACGCGCTGCTCAAGGCGATCGAGGAGCCGCCGCCGCGGACCGTCTTCCTGCTCTGCGCCCCGTCCACCCACCCCGACGACGTCTCGGTGACCATCCGGTCGCGCTGTCGGCTCGTACCCCTGCGGCAGCCGCCGCCCGAGGCGGTGGCCGAGGTGCTGGTCCGCCGGGACGGCGTCGCGCCGGACGTCGCGGCCTGGGCCGGCGCGGCAGCCCAGGGGCACGTCGGGCGGGCCCGGCGGCTGGCCCGCGACCCGGAGGCCCGCACGCGGCGGGACGCGGTGCTCGCCGTGCCGCGCCGGCTGACCGGGGTGGGCGCGGCCTTCGACGCGGCGTCGGCGCTGATCGAGGCGGCCGAGGCGGAGGCCGCGGCGTCCGTGGCCGAGGCCGACGAGGCCGAGCGGGCCGCGCTCCAGACGGCGCTGGGTGCCGGCGGCACCGGCCGGGGCGCGGCCGGCGCGATCCGGGGCGCCGCCGGGCAGCTCAAGGAGCTGGAGAAGCGGCAGAAGTCGCGAGCCACCCGGGCGCAGCGGGACGCGCTGGACCGGGCCCTGGTCGACCTGGCCGGCTTCTACCGGGACGCGCTGACCACGGCGCTGCGTGCCCCGGTGGCCCCCGTGCACACCGACACCGCCGCGCTGGCCGCCGCCGGGGCGCAGAAGTGGGCGGCCGAGGGGGCGCTGCGCCGGCTGGAGGCGGTGCTGGAGTGCCGGTCGGCGATCGAGGCGAACGTCAAGCCGCGGATCGCCGTGGAAGCGATGATGCTCGCTCTCTGGCGGGGCTGACCCCTCCCCGTCCACAGGCATCGACAGGCGCGATTCGGGTGCGGTACGGTCCGGTGACGCCATGGTGACCATGGTGGGACGCTCAGTGAGGACCTGTCGGGGAGGAGTCCGCCGATGCCGCGCGCGGAGATCGACGAGGCCTGGATCGAGGAGGCGGTGCGGCGCTACCGCCGCATCGAGTCCCTGCAGGCCGAGTTCGACCAGGCGGTGTCGACGGTCGAGGTCACCGTCCGCTCGCCCGACGGGCTGGTCGAGGTGGTGGTGACCGCCGGTGGCCGGATCACCGACGTCCGCTTCCTCGGCCCCCTGCACAACCGCCACCCCCGGGACGTGGCCGGCTCGGTGCAGGCCGCGGTCACGGCCGCCGCCGACGCCGCCCAGTGGGCCCGGGAGAAGCTGCACAACGAGACCTTCGCCGCCTACCGGCCGCTCGCGGGGGCCTGAGATGGACCGGCTGCACACCCTCGCCGCCCGGCTCGACGAGGCCAGCGACACCCTGGCCGCCCTGGCGCACACCGTCACCGCCACCGACCCCGCCCACCCGGTCTTCGGCGCCGACGCGCCGGGGCGTCCCGGCGAGATCGGCCGGGCCCTGCACCGGCGCTGGACCGAGGCCACCGGTGACCGGGCCCGGGAGGCGGCCGCCGCCGCGGCCCGGCTCGCCGCCGCCGCGGCCGCCGTCCGCAGCGCCGCCGACCGCTACGCCGACGTCGACCACGCGGCCCGCCGCCGGCTCACCAGGGAGGCCTGATGGACGCCCTGGACCGGCTCGCCGAGCCGGGTCTGGACCTGCTGCGCCGGGTGGACACGCTGCTCGCGGCCGGCGCGCCGGAGGGGCATCAGGTCTGGCCGCTGCTGCGTCGGATGCAGGTGCTCCCCGGCGACGCGCTGCGCGCCTTCCTCGACCTGCACCCGGCGCCGCTGGCCTCCGCCGGGCACGCGGTGCGCCGGCTCGTCCGGGGGTACGACGACGCCGGCGCCGCCCTCACCGACCCCGGGCTCTGGTCCGGCCCGGCTGCCGGCGCGTACGACCAGGCCCGGTCGGCCCTGCTGCGCCACCTCGACGAGGGGCCGGAGAGCCTGGTGGGCCGGTTGGAGGCGACCGCGGGTTACGCCGACGCGCTCGCCGAGTGGGTGCAGGGCAGCCGGCTGGCGGTGGCCCGGGTGCTGGGCGACGTGCTCGGCTGCACCGAGGCGGTGGCGGTGGTCGCGGCGACCTCGGGCGGCGGCGCCACCCCGTCCGGCGGCGCCGGGGTGGCCGAGGCCGCGGAGATCGCGGCCCGGGTGCTGGCGGTGCTCGGCGTGGCGTACGACGGGGCCGAGACCCTGCTGCGCCAGTGGTCGCCGAGCCTGGCCGAGTCGACCTGGCGGCCGTCGGTGGAGAGCGCGCCCCGGTGGGGCGGCGCCGGCACCCGCATCGGCCACTGAGCAACCGCGCGGCGTCCGGCTGCCGGTACGGCACACGGCGCCGCGCTCGGGAGCCGGCGCGCGCCGGCTCCGGCGCGGCGCCGTGGCCTTTCCCTGCACCCCCCGCAGGTCTTCCTCCACTCAACGCCGCGGGTCCGGCGCTGTCCCGGCCGTTCGCCGCGAATCAACCGTCCGGGCGAGGCGGGTCCGGCCGACGGGACGGGGGCCGTTCCGGCGAGTCGACGATCGTCGACCGCTGCGCGGAGTGATCGTCCGGCGACGGCCGTCGGGCCGGGGCCGGACGCGGGACGTATGGTGAGGGGATGGGCATGCTCTGCGCGGTCAGCTTCAACCGGTACGGGCGCCTCTACTACCTCGACCCGGGCGAGTTGAACCCGCAGGTGGGCGACAAGGTGCTGGTCCCCACCGACGACGGCCCCGAGGTGGCCGAGTGCGTCTGGGCCGCGCAGTGGGTCGGCGAGGACACCGACGGTTTCCCGAAGCTGGTCGGCCTGGCCCGGGAGGACGACCTGCGCCGGGACGAGACGCTGCGGCGGCGCAAGGCGGACGCCAAGGTCGCCGCGAAGCGGCTGATCCGGGAGCACGGCCTGCCGATGAAGGTGGTCGCCGTGGACCACGTCCTCGGCCCCGCCGAGGGCGGCGGTGAGCGGACCACGGTCTACTTCACCGCTCCGCACCGGGTGGACTTCCGGTCGCTGGTCCGGGACCTGGGCGCCACCCTGCACTGCCGGGTCGAGCTGCGCCAGCTCTCCGCGCGGGACTCGGCCCGGGTGCAGGGCGGCATCGGCTCGTGCGGCCGGGACCTGTGCTGCGCCACCTTCCTCAAGGACTTCGAGCCGGTCACCATCCGGATGGCCAAGGACCAGGACCTGCCGCTCAACCCGCTGCGCATCTCCGGGGCGTGCGGCCGGCTGATGTGCTGCCTGAAGTACGAACATCCGCTGTACGCCGAAAGTGGCAGTTACCCATCTCCAGGTCAGCGAATCGAGACCCCTGATGGCCTGGGGAAGGTTGTGTCCCGGCATCCGCCGAGCGAGACCGTCACTGTTCGGCAGATCTCCGGTGGGGAGACCAAGCGGTGTTCCCTCTCCGACGTCTGCGGTTCCCGCCGCGCCTACGACTCGGGGACCAGCTGAGCGACCGCCATCGACCCTTGCTACGACCCGGCAGCCCGTTCGATGGGGGGATCGGGGCGCCGGCCAACCCGCCGAACCCTCACTGCGACCACGCCGGTGAGAACTCAACCTCGATCAAATCGGCCTTCCAGATCGGCTGGCCGTTCTTCGGCCTTCCCTTGCCTCTTTGTCGGATCATGATTGCATCGAAGGCGCTCCGCAGTACCTGGCGCTGCTCGCCAGTCAGGAGAGGGTGATGGGGGGCTCGGCCAGGTGGGGGGTCAGGGGGGTTTCCGGGGTCAGCCAGGAGGCGGTGGGGGACTGGTCGGGGTTGATCTGCCAGTTTCGGGAGACTCGGTCGACCGCGATCGGGTAGATGGTGAGCGTGCCGTCGGGGTCGATGCGCAGGCGGAGGAAGGACTTCGAGTCCTCGATGCCCTGCGCGGCGAAGAGCTCGTTGACGTTCACCCCGAACGCCCCCGCCACCAGCAGGTACGCCGCCACCAGCTCGGCGGCGACGAAGCCGATCACCGGCCCGTACACGACCGCGGCGGCGACCGCCGGCAGCGGCCAGGGCCACCCGTAGAACGGCAGCATCAGCCACACCCAGGTGCCGACGGCGGCCAGCGCCAGGTGCGCCAGGCCGTGGCTGACGCCGAGGATCCAGTGCCGGGCGTGCCGTTTGCCGCCGGCGCTGGGGGGCTTGGCGAAGAAGGCGGCGCCGAGCAGCGTCACCACCAGCATGATCATCAACGGTACGCTGAACAGTCGCTGCTCCGTCGTGCCGGCCCGGTCGTTGGCCACCCCGGCCATCGCCAGCATCAGCAACGTGTGCAGGGTGCCGAGCAGGGTGGTGAAGCCCGGGTTGCGGAACGGCAGCCGGGCGAAGATCCCCCAGCCGTACCGCCGTGAGCGGGCCTTCTCCGGGAACCGGGCGACCAGGTCGTACTCGCGGGTGACGCTGGCCCGCCGGGCGAGGGTGTCCCGCGGCGGCACCTCGATCCGCTCCGGCAGCATGTGCGTGGGGTAGAGGTACGCGCCGCCGCCACCGCAGGTGATCAGCTGCCGCTCCGGGCCGGCGTACCGGGCGTAGTGGTGCAGGTCGCCGGAGAGCAGCAGCCGCACCTGCGCCCCGGTCGGGGCGACGATGGTCCGCACGAAGTAGTCGATCGAGTCGTACGCCGTGGGGTGGTCGACGGCCTTGACCCAGGTCGGCGCCGGCACCGCCAGGATCACCCGGCTCTGCGCGGTCAGCTTCTCCGCCACCTCGTCGAAGTAGCTGAGCTGCGGGTCGTCCAGGTACGAGCCGGACTGGTCGTCCAGCCCCAGCAGCCACCAGTCGGCCGGCAGCTCGATCGCGAAGTACGACCGGGACTGGCCGGTGCCCCAGCCGCCGAAGTGCCGGTCCCGGGACCGGACGAAGAGCCGCAGGAACGCGGTCAGGCCGTCGTACCAGTCGTGGTTGCCGGGCACCGCGAACAGCGTCGGCCGGTCGGGCGGGCTGGCCGGCAGCGCCGCCTGGTACGGCCCCTTGCAGCGGTCCTCGTAGGCCGCGTAGCTGGCCGACGGGTAGACCTGGTCGCCTCCCATCACCAGGGTCTGCGCCCGGGGCAGCCGCTGCCCGTCCACCGTCAGCTCCGGCTGGGCCAGCAGATAGGCGATCGAGTAGGTGGCGTTGAAACCGTCACCCAGGTCGGCCACGTAGTCCAGCCACAGACCGCCGTCCGGCCCGACCTGCTTGGAGATCTTCGCGTCCAGCGCGTTCTGCAGCTCCCGCTTGTCCAGGTACGCCCCGAAGAGCATCGCCAGCAGCGTTCGGATGCCGGTGCTGATCAGCAGGAACGGCGCCAGCCACGGCACCGGCTTGCGGGGCGTGAAGCCCAGCTCCAGCGGATCGGTGCTGCGCGGCCGATGAGCGGCCCGAGGCAGCTCGCTGCGCTCGGGCCCGGCCGGTGCGTCGGGCTGGTCGGGGTTCCCGGCCGGTACGCGATCGTCGGTCACGGGCGGGAGCGTACGCCCGGATCGCGGGGGAGCGCTGTCCGCCGGGCGACCGAACGTGCCTCGATGTCCGGATCCCGGGGTTGGGGTATCCGGTTCGGCTGTCCGGGGTGGGGTGCCGTACACTTGACGATCGTTGCCGCCTTAGCTCAGTCGGCTAGAGCGACGCACTCGTAATGCGTAGGTCGACGGTTCGATTCCGTCAGGCGGCTCGGTACGGAAGCCCAGGTCAATGACCTGGGCTTCGCCGTTTCCCGAGGTCGACAACACCGTCGCGGTCCGCAACCAGTCCCGCATCCCGCGCCGCGACCGCCTCGTCCAGCCGGGTGGCGACCGCGTCCAGGTCGTCACCGAGGAGGCCCCCGTACGCGTCCAGCGTCATCGACGCCGAGGCGTGCCCGAGCATCCGCTGCACCGCCTTGACGTTGGCGCCCGCCGCCACGGCCAGACTCGCCGCCGTGTGCCACAGGTCGTGCGGAGTCAGGCCCGCCAGCCGCACGATCAGCAGTCCAGCACGGCAGTCGCATTGTCCTCGATCTGCACCACGTCGGGGTCCCGGCGCAGAGCTTGAACCTGAGCGTCAGTCATGTCGGCGGAGAAGCTGTTGATGAAGTCGAACACTCTGCTCGGGGAGACCCCGGCTCGCGCGGCGACGGTGAGCGGATCACCGCTGCAACGAACGCCAACTATGTACTCGCCATCGACGCGCCGTTCCTGTGGGGCACGGAAATGCGGTGCAAGCCGCTCGGGGTCGGGCTCGATGCGATCGATGTCGGGGTCTTCGGAAAGTGCCGGCCCCCCGGCCCTCGGCGACTGTTCCAACTGCAGGCCGGTCAGCCTGACGCCGAATCCCCACGAGGCGACGATGCGGTACAAGCCGTCGGGCGAGAGCTGGTGCCGACTGAGTATCTGATACAGATCGACTCCCGGCTTGACGATGACGAGGTAGTCGTTCTCAGCGGAGCGCCTCGCATACAGCGCCTCCAACGAGTGCGGCTCGGGTTTCGACTCGTTTTCGATGGCGTTCAGCATGGCGGTGGGGTCGTAGCCTCGCTCGCGCGCCTTGATGGCGAGATGCGCCGGAGGGCGGCGGCGCAGCTGCGCGGACGCCTGCGTCCCCCTCGACTTGTGCATGCCTTCGAGGCTCAATTCGTCGAAGGGGTGCCAGGGCTGATAGGCGTTGGGATATTCGGCCCGCAACGAGTCGTGGTCTGCCGGCAGATCCTGCACCGCGACCCTGATCGAACGCACCGAGCGCGTCGGCAGACTCGCCGACCCGCCAGCCGGATCACGGACGAAGACGAAGTCCGGTGTCATCGTCACGAAATGAGCCGGATACGACCGAACCTCGCCATCTTCCTGCTCGATCTCCACCATGTACGGCAGATACACCGTCGGATCCGGCCACTCCGTCATCAGTGCCTCCCCTGTGAATCCCATTACGACCGGTTGCCGGTAGTGATCAGGAGCTTGCCGGTCACCCCGACCACGGCGAGGACGACGGCGACGGCGAGCAGGTGGAGACGCGGCCGGGGCGCCCGCACGACGTACGTCAGCAGACCGCAGGCTCCGCTGAGGACCGCCATCGCGTACCACTGGAGAGTCGTCGGGGTGACCCGCCCGATGAAGAGCATCCAAGTGGCCATTTCGGCGCCTCTCCGGCGGTAGTCGAGGGTCAGCGGAGGAAGCTGAAGACCACCTCCGTGGCGTCCAGCGGCCGGGGCGCGCCCTCCAGCCGGTGAACGCCCACCGAGAACCGTACGCCGTCGGGAGCGTGGAAGGCCTCCTCCACGAAGCCGGCCTCGCGGAGCCAGGCCCGGATGGCGGGGTTCAGGTCGGGTGCGCGACGTGCCCTGGTCCAGATCACGGTGGCGCCGGCCGCACACAGTTGGGGCAGGGCGGCGACCGTTCGTCGTACGTCGGAGTCGGAGATGTTGCCGAAGACCCCGACCATGAGCACGAGATCCGCGGGAACCGCCCCGACATACGACGAGAGGTCTCCGGCGTCCGCCTGCCTGACCGCGAGGTTCGACAGCCCGGCCCGGTCGGCGGCGGACCGGGCCGCGCCCACGTTGCGCTGGTCGTACTCGATGAGGGTGCACCGGACGCGACGGGCGTCCGGGCGTGCGGCCAGGACGCCCACGAGGTCGTGGCCCTGCCCCGCGCACGCGCTCACCACGGTCAGCCGCTCCTCGGAGCGCTGGTCCAGCCACGAGGCGATGTGCTGCTGGACCAGCCGCAGCCGACGCGACAGTGGAGAGTCCGGGTCGGCGTAGGGCTCGTGCCACGCCTGCCAGTCGGTTCGGGCGGTCATCCGGCTCACCCTGCCAGAAGGAGGCCGCCGACGATGCCCGTCCGGGCCGGGGGAACCATCGGTCGGGTCCAGGGCCCTCAATAAGGTATGGGCTTGCTTCGCAGGGCGGAACCCGACGGCTACGAGGAGTTCGTCGCCGGCCGGTACCGGGAGATCGTCCGATTCGGCGCACTGCTGGCCGGTGACACACGGTTGGGTGAGGATCTCGCCCAGGAGGGCCTGATCGCGGCCTACCGGTCGTGGCATCGGCTGGACGTGCCCCAGGGGCGACCGGAGGCGTACGTCCGGCAGGTGATGGTCCGTACCGCGATGCGTGCCAGGCGCCGGCGCTGGCGGGGCGAGGTCCGACCGGGGAGTTGCCGGACCGGTCCGGGCGGGACTTCGCGGATCAGTCGGATCTCAGTGTGCTGGTGCTGGCCAGTCTGCGCTGGCTCCCCGCCGACCAGCAGGCGATCTCGACCGGGGGCGGCCGGGTCCGGGTCCCGGCCGGGCTGGGCCAGTCAAGGGCAGCCGAAAGGCCGTTGACCGGGCGCTGGTCACCTGCTTTGCTGCGTCGCGATTGACCTTGCAGGTCTTTCGCTGACCTCTCACCACTTTGGAGCTGCCATGTCCCCCATTGATGCCGTCAAATCGGTCTTTTCCAATTACGCGAGCTTCGGCGGTCGGGCCCGCCGGTCCGAGTACTGGTGGTTCGCCCTCTTCTCCTGGGTCGTCAGCATTGTCGCCAGCGTCCTTGACGGTGCGTTCGGCACCCAGATGGGTTCGGGTTCGCTCGGCGTGATCGGACTGATCGTCACCCTGGCTCTCCTGCTGCCGAGCATCGCGGTCGCCGTGCGGCGGCTGCACGACACCAACCGCGCGGGCTGGTGGCTGCTGATCGCGCTCATCCCGCTGGTCGGTGCCATCGTCCTGATCGTGTTCTTCGCGATGGAGGGCACCCGTGGCGAGAACCGGTTCGGCGCGGACCCGAAGACGGCCTCCTACGGTGTCGCGCCCGGTATCGCCTGACACGACTGATCGCCTGAGCTGAGTCGGCTCAGGCGCCGGCCGGCGGTGGAGGGGGAAGCCCGTCCACCGCCGGCCACTTTTCGCAACCAATCGTTGCGCATGTGCCGTCGGCTCCCTAGAGTGACAAGCAACCAAAGGTTGCTCTAGTGACGAGGAGAGCCGGGCATGGAGTACGGGAGCATCGAGCGGGAGATCCACGTGGACGCGCCACCGGAAACGGTGTTCGACGTCGTCAGCAACCCCGCCCACATCCGCGACTGGTGGAACGCCGAGACCGACATCGAGCCGGTCGCCGGCAGCACCGGCGAGTTGACCTGGCGCGACGAGGCGACCGGCCGGACGGACGTCGTACCGATCACCGTGGGGGAGGTGCGACCGCCCCGGCTCTTCTCGTTCCGCTGGACGCAGGACGCCGGCCAGGCCGCCACCGCCGGCAACTCGCTGCTCGTGACCTTCGAGCTGACCCCGGCGGGTGACGGCACCCTGCTCCGGCTCACCGAGACCGGTTTCCGCGAGCGCGGCTGGGAGATCGCCGTGCTGGAGAAGGCGTACCACGAGCACGTGACCGGCTGGGACTTCTTCCTGCCGCGGATCGCCGAGCGCGCCGCCCGCGTACCCGGGACGGAGCGCGACGACCGCGAGCCGGTACGGCCGTGACCACCCTCATCGACGACGACCTGTGGTCCGCGGTCGGCGACCCCACTCGCCGTCGCCTGCTGGACCGGCTGCTCAGCGACGGCGCCGGCACGGCCACCAGCCTCAGCGAGCACCTGCCGGTCACCCGGCAGGCGGTCGCCAAACACCTCGACGTCCTCGACCGCGCCGGGCTGGTCCACGCGACGAGCGTCGGGCGGGAGAGGCGCTACCGGGTGGACGACGCCCAGCTCGCCCGCGCGGTCGCCCAGCTCGCCTCGGTCGGTGCGGCCTGGGACGCCCGACTGCGCCGGATCAAGACGATCGCCGAGGCGGTCCACCGCTCCCGGCAGCCCCACCCGCACCCCGACCACGAGAAAGAGGGGAACGACCATGCCTGAGATCCTGCACCGCGTCGGCGCCACCGCTACTCCGGAGAAGGTGTACGACGCACTGACCACCCGGGACGGTCTGGCCGCCTGGTGGACCACCGACACCACGGGGGACGTCGCCGTCGGCGGCACCATCCAGTTCCGCTTCGGCGAGCCGGGCGGATTCGACATGAAGGTGCTCGACCAGCGGCCGAACGAGCGGGTCGAGTGGGAGGTCACCGACGGGCCGGCCGAGTGGATCGGCACCCGGGTGATCTTCGACCTGAAGCGGGCCGGTGACTGGACGATCGTGCTGTTCCGGCACGAGGGCTGGGCCGAGCCGGTCGAGTTCATGTACCACTGCAGCACCAAGTGGGCCACGTTCCTGGTGAGCCTGAAGCAGCTGATGGAGACCGGCATCGGTGCTCCGCACCCGCACGACGTCCGGATCAGCGACTGGCACTGACCCGTCGTCGCCGACCAGTCCTCGGACTACCCGGGCGCTGCGACTTACCGGAGGGCGCGTCCGCGACCCGACAAACCGTCGACGGTACGGGCCGCGGCCGCGCTCCGGTGGGCGACCGCCGATCACAGTGGACCTGCGGGGTAGCACTGCTCCTCTACGGGCGGCTCACAGGACGTACGAGGCGACAAGCTGGCCGAGCTGTCGGATGTCCGAGCTGCCCTTGAACTCGAGGCGTACCTTGCCCAGACCGCTGAACCAGAGGTCGAGTTCAGCGTCGAGGTCGAAGGTGCCGGCGGTCTCGACGGAGAACGCCTGGATCCGGCTGTAGGGCAGGGAAGTGAAGTCCCGCTTCTTGCCCGTGATCCCCTGGACGTTCACCGCGATCAGCCGCTTGTCGGTGAAGACGACGAAATCGCGCGCGGCCTTGAAGCACGAGACCACCCGTTCCTGGGGGATCAGGAGCGGCGCGACCAAGGGGCCGAGTTCGTCGGCGCTGGCCGGGTGAAGCTTGAACACTGAGCCGTTGGAGAAGTCGATCATGAGCGGGGAGTGTAGCCGCCCCGCGTGGGACGTCCGGTAGCCCGCCGGATCGCCCATCGGCCTGCGGACCGCCGGACCGGCCGTCACCGGACGAGCGGAAAAACGTCCGCTCGAGCCGGACCGGACCTCGATACAGTGCGCGGATGTTCTCGATCGCACTAACCGAGGGCGCCGAGTTGCGCCCGCTGGAGCCGTGGCAGGCCGAGGAGTACCTCGCCCACATGGACCGGGCCCGCGCCGCCGTCGACCCGTGGATCCCGTGGGCCAGCCGGGCCACGGACGTGGAGTCGGCGCGAGCCATCCTCCAGCGCTTCGCCGACCTGGCCGCCCGGGACGCCGGCCGGCTCTACGGCATCTGGCTCGACGGCACCCTGGTCGGCGGCACGATGTTCGTCTCCTTCGACGCCGCCGCCGGCACCTGTGAGCTGGGCTGCTGGCTGGAGCCGGCCGGGCAGGGCCGCGGCCTGATCACCCGGGCGGCCGGGCACCTGGTCGACTGGGCGGTGCGGGTGCGCGGCATTCACCGTGTCGAGTGGCACTGCCGCCCGGAGAACGTCGCCAGCAGCAACGTGGCGCGGCGGCTGGGCATGCGGCGCGACGGCGTGCTCCGCGAGGAGTTTCTCCACCAGGGCGTACGCCATGACACGGAGGTGTGGTCGCTGCTGGCGCGGGAGTGGACGGACCGCTGAGCCGGAGACACGCGACCGTCGCGGGACCGCGCGCGTCTCGTCGCTACGGTATCGTCCCATCGGTCAGGTGGTGGACCAGCCGTTCGTTGCTGTCACGGTTCGTCGATCTCTGCCAAACTGCGGTGACCGTCGCCCCACCGGGTCGACCGGTTTTCTCCTTCCCTTATTCACGGGGGTTCTTCTTGGCTCTCCGCCGTTCGGCGGTGGCCGCGCTCGCCCTGGCCGTCACCGGGACCATCGTCCCCTCGGTGGCCGCCGCCCAGGCCGCGCCGTCGCCCGACCACCCGCAGCTCAAGAACATGCAGATCCCGCGGCCGGAGCGTGCCGCCGCGGCTGACAAGCCCGAGTTCGACCCGCACACCGTGCTGGTCAAGTTCAAGTCGGGCACCAGCAAGTCCGCCAAGGACCGGGCGGTGTCCCGGCGCAGCGCGCGCGTCGCGGCCAAGGTGGAGGGCACCGAGTACGTCAAGGTGCGCACCGACGGCTCGGCGCAGGATCTGCTGACCACGCTCCGCAAGGACCCTGCGGTCGTGAAGGCGACCTTGGACTACCGGCGGTACGCCACCACCACGCCGAACGACCCGGCCTACGTCTACGGTGACCAGGGCTACCTGAACACCGTACGGATGGCGGATGCCTGGAGCATCTCCCAGGGCACGACCTCCCAGGTCATCGCGGTGCTCGACACCGGTGTGATGACCACCCACGAGGACCTGCTCGGTCGGGTGGTGAGTGGATGGAACGCCATCTCGCCGGGCTCCTCGTGGAGCGACAACAACGGCCACGGCACCGAGGTGGCGGGCATCGCCGGCGCGGCGACCAACAACGGCATCGGCATCGCCGGCACCGCCTGGTCGAGCAAGATCATGCCGGTGAAGGTGCTGGACGCCGACGGCGGCGGCACCGACTCGACCATCGCCGCAGGCATCAACTGGGCGACCGCCCACGGCGCGAAGATCATCAACCTGTCGCTGGGCGGCACCGAGGACAACCCGGTGCTGCACGACGCGATCAAGGCCGCCACCGCCAAGGGCGTCCTGGTGGTGGCGGCAGCCGGCAACGACGGCGACGACACCCCGCAGTACCCGGCGGCGTACCCGGAGGTCCTCGCGGTCGGTGCCACCGACGGTCGCGGCCGGATCACCGACTTCAGCAGCAGCGGCGACTGGGTGGACGTGGCGGCCCCGGGCTTCCACCT
This sequence comes from Micromonospora siamensis, assembly GCF_900090305.1. Taxonomy (NCBI): domain Bacteria; kingdom Bacillati; phylum Actinomycetota; class Actinomycetes; order Micromonosporales; family Micromonosporaceae; genus Micromonospora; species Micromonospora siamensis. Next base: position 1,104,101 of record NZ_LT607751.1, read on the forward strand.
CACCAGCACCGCCTGGCACCCGGCCCACCCGACCGAGAACGACTGGTACGTCATCGGCGACAGCCAGGGCGGGGCCAGCGGCACGTCGTTCTCCGCCCCGATGGTCGCCGGCATCGCCGCGCTGGTGCGTACCCGGAACCCGAAGATGACCCCGGCCCAGGTGCTGGCCCGGATCAAGGCCACGGCTCGGGACGCCGGCCCGCGCGGCATCGACCCGTACTACGGCGCGGGCATCGTCGATGCCAACAACGCGGTCGGCGGCCGGTGGGCGGCCGAGTTCCCCCAACTCACCATCGGCGACTCCAACGAGACCCCGGCTCGGGCCACCGTTCTGCCCAACTACGGGACCTCCACCAACGCGAGCATCGGTGTCGAGGGTGACCTGGACTGGTACCGCATCGACGGTGCTCCCGGTCAGCGGTGGCGGGTGCAGGTCGCCCCGCCGGCCTACAACTCGGTGGCCCCGCAGAGCACCGACCCGGTGGTGGCGCTCTACGACGCCGACCTGAAGCTGATCGACGAGGTCGACGCGTACGGCCCGGGCGCCACCGAGCAGGTCGTCGGCACGCCCGGCACGGGCACCTTCTACATCCGGGTGCGCAACTACAACGGTGCCCGCGACGCGGCGAACTACATCCTCTCCACCTTCCCGGACGGCACCGCCACGCCGTCCACGCCCGGCGCGCAGGAGTGGGTGCGCAACGTGACGCCCACGCCGTACATCAACAGCCAGTCCCTGGCCACCCGGCCGACGGTGACGTTCGCCCGGAACGTGGACCCGGCGTCGGTGACCACCGGCACGGTGAAGCTGGTCAACGGGCGTACCGGTGCGACGGTGGCGGGCACGCCGACGCTGAGCGGGTCCACCGTGACCTTCACGCCGGCTGCCCCGCTGCTGGACTACACTCCGTACCGGATCGTGGTCGACGGCGTCCGGGACACCGCCGGCAACACCCAGGCGACGCCGTACTCCAGCGTCTTCCGGACCGTCGACACCGTGCCCGGCAAGGTCGGCTCGCTGACCGCCAAGGGCGTCTACCGGGGTGTCAACCTCAGCTGGACGCTGCCGAACATCACCGACCTGGACCACGTCGTCGTCCGGATGTCCCCCGGCCCGTCGGCGCCGGCCGGACCCACGTACGGCACCGGGTTGTACGCCCCCAACAACACGGCCGCCGCCGTCGCCAACCTGGTCCCGGGCCAGACCTACGCGTTCGGCATCTGGGTGGTGGACCGCTCCGGCAAGGTCAGCGGCGTCGCCGGCATCCGCGCCGTCGGCACCGCGACCAGCATCTCCAGCAACACCACCTCGATCGCGTACGGCGGCACGGTGACCGTGACCGGCAAGGTGACCCGCGTGGACACCGGCGCCGGCATCGCGGGCGCCAAGGCGGAGCTGCACGCCCGCCGCAAGGGCACCACCACGTTCGTGGTGGTCGGCACGGCCACCTCCGCCGCCGACGGCACCCTGTCGTTCGCGCACAAGCCGTCGGGGGCGCTGGAGTACAAGTGGGTCTACCGGGGCGGTAACGGCCTGATCGGGGCGGCCAGCGGCCTGCGCGGCGTCTGGGTCGCCACCACGGTGTCGGCGACGCTGTCGGCGACGTCGATCCCGCTGGGCGGCTCGGTGTCGCTGACCGGCAAGGTCGCCCCCAGCCACGCCGGCCAGGCGGTCTACCTGCAGCGGTCGGTCAACGGGGCGTGGCACGACGTGATCGGGGCGAAGCTCTCGGTGACCAGCGCGTACTCGTTCGCCATCAAGCCGACCGCGAAGGGCACCTACACCTACCGGGTGCGCAAGCCGGGTGACACCGACCACGCGATCGGCTACAGCTCGCCGGTCAGCTTCAAGGTGTACTGATCCCATCCGGACTCGCGCCCCCGCCGCAGCTCGCGGCGGGGGCGCGATCCGTTATCCGACCCGGTGCAGTCGCCTTTGAGACAGAGTGCGGCGAGCGCCGTCTCGGATTACGTGGGCAACCTGACCCCGGGTACGACCTACTCGCTCTCCGCCTGGACGTTGGACACCTCCGGCCGGTACAGCCCGCGGGTAACCACCCGCGCGGTCGGCACCCGCACCACCATCTCCAGCAACGTGACGACCCTCTACTACGGCCAGTCGTTCGTGCTGACCGGGCGGTTGACCCGCGTCGACTCCGGAGCCGGGGTGCCGGGGGCCCTGGTGGAGCTGCAGGCCCGGCGCCTGGGCACCACCAGTTTCCAGGTGGTGGCCACGGGGCGTTCCAGCAGCACCGGCGGGCTCTCCGCCAACTTCATTCCGCAGTGGGGCACGGAGTACAAGTGGGTGTACCGGGGGAGTTCGGGCGGTGGTCAGAACTCGTCCGGCGACTCGCTGATCGGCCAGGCCAGTCCGTTGCGCACCATCTCGGTGACCTCCCTGGTCTCCACGTACCTGCCCGTGGACAAGATCACCTTGGGGCAGTCGGCGGTGCTGTCCGGCACCGTCGCGCCGAACCACGCCGGCCAGGCGGTCTACCTCCAGCGCCTGGACAACGGCGCGTGGAAGGACGTGGCGGGCACCAAGCTCTCCTCGACCAGCGCGTACTCGTTCACCCTGAAGCCCTCGGCGAAGGGGACGTACTACTACCGGGTCCGCAAGCCCGGTGACGTGGACCATCTGGTCAGCTACAGCAACCGGCGCACCCTGACGGTGAGCTGACGCGACGACGAAGCCCCCGGCCGCAGCACGCGGTCGGGGGCTTCCGTGTTCCGGTCAGAACGTGCGGCCCGGGTTGCTGCCCGTGATCGGGTGGTCCGGGTCGGCCACTGGCACGACCTCGGTCTCGGTGACCACGTAGTCGGGCTCGCTGACCGTCGTCCGGTCGACGTCCTGGCTGCCGTCGGAGCGGTGCTTCGCGGCGGCGGCGGCGGCGATCCCGGCCGCGGCGGCCGCGGCACCGGCGGCGACCGTCCTGCCGGAGACGCCAGCCTTGCCGCTGTCACCCCGGGACGCGGGGGCGTCCTCGACGCCGGGCGTCCCGACGGAGAGGCCGTCGTTGACCGAGCCACGCCACCCGCCGCTCTCGGCGCCCCGGCTCTCGATGTACGACCGGAACTTCTCCAGATCCGACTCGGCCTGCTTCTCGACGATGTTCAGCGCGTCGCCGGCCTTCTCGACCAGGCCCTCCGGCTCGTACTCCAGGTGCAGCCGCACCGCGGTGCGGCCGGGGCCGAGCGGCTCGAAGTAGACGGCGCCGGCGTTGGTGGCGCCCTCGGTGGCCGCCCAGGCGACCTTCGTGTCCGGCACCTGCTCGAGGATCCGCGCGTCCCACTCACGCTTCACGCCGCCGATCTGGGCGGTCCAGTGCAGCCGCTTGTCGTCGAGCTGGCGGACCTCCTTGACGCCGCCCATGAAGCGGGGGAACTCCTCGAACTGCGTCCACTGGTTGTAGGCGGTGCTGACCGGGACCTGCACCTCGATGGACTTCTCGACCTTCGTGGTCATCGCGATTTTCCTCCCTCGTCAGTCGAACCGCTCTCGGCGGGGTGCCAGAGCCGTCCTCGTCACGGAAATCCGTACCCGCATCCGCCGGAGCAAACCCGAACGACCGAAAAGGACCAGAAGGCGGTCCCCGGGTACGGCGGAGGCCCAGGGCAACGCGCTGACCTGGGCCTCCGGGCCGATGAGGGACGTACGCCTCAGCCGTCCTCGCGGTCCGGGCTCTCCAGCCGGAAGAAGTTGCTCTGTCGCCCGTCGGAGCGCTCCTCCTGGAAGATGAAGTTCAGCCGGCGCGCGTCGAAGGCGCGGAACCACTCGTCCCAGCTGATCTCGGTGAGCCGGCTCTCCCGGCCGCCCGCCGGGAAGTCGAGGCGCAGGACGCCGACGTGCCCGTCGTGCTCGCTGCCCTCCACCGTGCACGGCACGCCCTTGCGCGCCTCGGCCCACTGCCGGATCACGTCGTGATCGGTGGTGACCAGGCTGCGGCCGGGACGTTCCGGCTGGTCGTCGATGGAGGTGATCTCCTGCGAGTACTTCACCGAGCTGGAGGTGTGCGACCCGGTACGCGCGCCGCCGCCGGTGGGCGTCGAGCCGCCGGACGACTTCGCGCTGCCGGACGACTTCGCGCTGCCGGACGACTTCGCGCTGCCGGACGACTTCGCGCTGCCGGACGACTTCGCGCTGCCGGGGGACTTCGCGCCGCCCTTGCCGGAGTGCTCGTCCTTGAGGCTCTTGACCAGCGTCTTCACCAGGTCGTCGTGGTGCATGTCGCGGGTGCCGGAGACGCCACGGCTGCGCAGCCGCTCCCGGAGCTCGTCGACCTTCAGCTTGGCGATCTCGCTCTCGTCGATGTCCGGGGTGTTCGGCGTCTGGTTGCCGGGCGGGTTCTTCGTCCCGGTCGAGCCGCTCTTCGTCGCCATGTGTCGTCATCCCTTTCTCGGCCCCGGTTGGGGGGTGCCGCGCCAGGACGCGGGACGGGCCGATTGCGACCCCATCTGTACCCAGCCCCGCCGGCTGAAACGCCCGACCGCCGGACGAGGGCTCAGCCGTAGAGCGTGCTGAGGTATCCCGGCCCGTAGTGCCGTTCCAGGTCGGCGAGGGTGTCGGCGGGCGCCTCCACCTCCTTGATCAGCTTCGCCCGGGTCGGCAGCACGTCCGGCTGCCAGGTCTCCGGCCGCCACAGCTCGGAGCGGAGGAACGCCTTCGCGCAGTGGTAGAAGATCTGCTCGACGGTGACCTCGACGGCCAGCACCGGGCGGTGTCCCTTGACGACCATCCGGTCGAACCAGGGCGCGTCGCGCAGCAGCCGGGCCCGGCCGTTGATCCGCAGCGTGTCGGTGCGCCCGGGGATCAGGAAGATCAGCCCGACGTGCGGGTTGTCGAGGATGTTGCGGTAGCCGTCCGCGCGCCGGTTGCCCGGCCGCTCCGGGATGGCGATGGTGGTGTCGTCCAGCACGTGGACGAAGCCGGCCGGGTCGCCCTTGGGGGAGACGTCGCAGCTGCCGTCCGCGCCCGCCGTGGCGACCAGGCAGAACGGCGACGCGGCCAGCCACTGCCGGTCCCGCTCGTGCAGGACCGCCCGGTCCTTGGCCACCGTTCGGGGCATCGGGGCCCCCAACAGCTCGCGCAGCTCCTCGTGCGACCCGATCTCTTCCGTCACGTGATCCTCCCCCGTCCGTTGACCATGGTGGCGGAGCCGGTCATGCCGGTGGGCCGCCGGCATCAGCCTAGGAGAGCGCGTCGAACGCGAGGTTTGCCCACGAACGGCATGGGTACCGCCTCACACGCAGCGCGCCCGGACGCGAACCGTGGAGGCCCGAGATGGAGAGCCGACTCAAGGTACTGGGCCACCCCGTGCACCCCATGCTGGTGATGTTCCCGGTCGCCCTCCTGGTGACCGGCACCATCTTCGACATCATCGACATCGCCGGCGGTCCCGACTTCCTCGCCGAGGTGGCGTACTGGAACATCACCGTCGGTCTGATCGGTGGCCTGCTCGCCGCGGTGGCCGGCGCGTTCGACCTGCTCGCCATCCCGGCCGGCACCCGCGCCAAGCGGGTCGGGGTCACCCACGCCGGAGCCAACCTCGCGGTGATCCTGCTCTTCGCCGCCGTCTGGGCGGTCCGGCTCAACGCCGACTCCCGGGCCGCCGGAGGCGCGTTGGTCGCCATCGAGGTGGTCGGCCTGGCGCTGCTCGGCGTCAGCTCCTGGCTCGGCGGGGAACTGGTCGACCGGCTCGGGGTGGGCGTGGACCGCGACGCGCACCTGGACGCGCCCAGCTCACTGCGGCCGACGGCCGCCGGACAGCAGCGGATGGGAGACAGGCGATGACCGAACAGGGCGGTGCCGGGTTCGGCCGCGGGTGGCGGGGCCGGCAGCAGGGTTGGGACCCGATGGGCGAGTTGCAGTCGCTGCGCTCCGAGCTGAGCCGCCTGGTCGGCGGGCGCGGCGGCGGAGCTTCGCCGGACGTCGAGCTGGCCGAGACCACGGACGGCTGGGAGGTGCTGGTCCGGCTGCCCGGGGTGGCGCCGGAGGAGGTCGCCGTCGAGCTCGACGACCGGGAGCTGTGCGTACGGGCCCGCTCCGAGGCGGAGGTCAACGCCGACCAGGGCATCCCCGGCGGCTTCGAGACCCGGGGCTTCGAGTACCGGGTGGACCTGCCGTCCCGGGTCGACCCCGACGCCATCGACGCGGTGATGGACCACGGCCTGCTCCGGGTGCACCTGCCCCGCGCGAAGCGTCCCGCCCCCCGCACCATCACCGTCGGCCGCACCGGCCCGCGTACGAGCCGGGCCGTCTCCCACGCCGACCCGGCCGCCGACCGGGAGCTGCACCACCCCGACACCACCGTCGGCGAGATCGACCGGCCCTGATCCGCATGGTGAACCCCGCCCTGCTCGGGCCGGTCGGCGAGCCCGTGCCCGACGTCGAGCGGATCGCCGTGCTGCGCGCCAACGCCCTCGGCGACTTCATCTTCACGCTGCCCGCGCTGGATTCGCTGCGGGCCGCGTACCCGGAGGCGGAGATCGTGCTGCTCGGCGCGCCGTGGCACGCGAAGCTCCTGCGCGACCGGCCCGGCCCGGTGGACCGGGTGCTGGTGGTGCCCCCGGCGACCGGCATCCGGGCGGCCGACCCGGGCGAGCCGGAGGTCGCGCGGGAGGACTTCCTGACCGTGGCCCGGGCGGAACGCTTCGACCTGGCCCTCCAGATCCACGGCGGCGGCGCCAACTCGAATCCGCTGGTCGCGGGCCTCGGCGCCCGGGTCACCGCCGGGCTGCGGGCCGAGGACGCGCCGCCGCTGGACCGCTGGATCCGGTACGTCTACTACCAGCACGAGGTGATCCGCTACCTGGAGGTGGTGGCGCTGGTCGGCGCCCCGGCCAGCACCGTCATCCCGGCTCTGGCCGTCACCGACGCCGACCGCGCGCAGGCGCGGCAAGTGCTCGGCGAGCCGGACCGGCCCCGGGTGGCGCTGCACCCCGGCGCCACCGACAGCCGCCGCCGCTGGCCCCCCGAGCGCTTCGGCGAGGTGGCCCGCGCGCTGGCCGGCGACGGCTACGACGTGCTGGTCACCGGCACCCCGTCGGAGCGGGAGGTGGTCGACCGGGTGGTCGCCTCGGCCGGGGTGCCGGTCCGGGCGGAGGTCGGCACGCTCGGCCTGGGCGGGCTGGCCGCCGCGTACGAGGGGTGCACGCTGGTGGTCTCCAACGACACCGGGCCGCTGCACCTGGCCGGCGCGGTCGGCACCGCCACCGTCGGCGTCTACTGGGTGGGAAACCTGATCAACGGGGCGACGCCGCTGCGCGCCCGGCACCGGCCGATCGCCTCGTGGACCACCAACTGCCCGGTCTGCGGCGTCGACTGCACCCGGGACATCTACCCGCACCGGCCCGGCGACGGCGGCTGCGAGCACCGCGACTCGTTCGTCGCCGACGTCCCCGTCGTCGAGGTCCTGGAAGCCGCCGCCGACCTGCTCAGCAACCCACCTCGGACTCGGTGAGCACCACCTGCCACGCCTCGACGTCCCGCTCGGTGACCGTGGTCGGGGCCTCCAGGTGGTACGCGCCGCTGGGCAGCACCCCCGCGCCGCCGTACCGGTCGAGCACGGCGAGCTGGGCGGCCACGTCCTCGCCCTGGTGCCGCTCGGGCAGCCGGTGCCAGAAGTCGAAGCCGCCCACGTCGACCAGCTTCGCCCGGTCGTAGAGCACGCAGCCGCCGATCCAGGAGACCTTGTACGCCCGCCACTCCCCGGGCGCCAGGTCCAGTCGCTCGGTCACGTGCAGCAGGTTCGCGGCCGGGTGGATGGTGGCCCGGTCCCACTCCGGGGTGCCGGGTCGCACCCGCTCCGGGACGGGCGGGCCGTCCCACTCCTCGTAGTGCCGGTGGGTCTCCGGGCGCACGTCGTCGGCGTACGACAGGCCGTGCACCGCGTTGCCGACGAAACCGCAGCCCAGCTCGCGGATCGCGTCGACCAGCCGGCGCAGCGTCCCCGGCTCCAGCCAGACGTCGTCGTCGAGGCAGAGGACGTACCGGGCGGCCGAGGCGGCCAGCAGGTAGGCCCGGTGCTCGGCCAGCCCGCGCCGGGGCAGCCGCCGGGTGAGCAGCACCGGGTTGCCGCGGTGGCGCAGCGCCCGGGCCATGGTGGCCGCGGCCGGGGCGGCCCACGCCGGTTCGCCGTCGGACTGGTCGCTGACCACCACCCCGAAGCCGGGTACGTCCTCCTGGGCGGCCAGCCCGGAGAGGGTGACCGCCAGCTCGGCGGGGCGGTTGCGGGTCGGGACCAGCACGTCCAGCAGCCGGGGCACCCGGAACATCTCCGGGTTGCCGGGGTCGAGCGGTCGGTTCACGGTCGGCGCCTGCCCGTCGTCGGGGCGGTGACACCGTCGCGGGCGGCGGCCGGCGAGCCGTCGCGGGCTGCGGAGGGTGAGCCGTCGTGCGCGGCGGCGCGGATCCGGTCGATGATCGCCGAGGTGGAGCGGTCCGGCACGTACCCGAGGGTGCGGACCTGCCCGCCCAGCCGGCGGACCAGCGGCGCCTCCGGCACCATCTCCGGCGGGTAGTCGCCGCCCTTGACGTACACGTCGGGCCGGACGGCCTCGATCAGCGCGGCCGGCGAGTCCTCCTCGAAGACCACCACGTGGTCCACGCAGGAGAGCGCGGCGAGCAGGGTGACCCGGTCCTCGACCGGGTTGACCGGCCGGTCCGGGCCCTTGAGCCGGCGGACGCTGCCGTCGGAGTTGACCGCCACCACCAGCAGGTCACCGAGGGCGCGGGCCTGTTCCAGGTAGCGCACGTGCCCGGGGTGCAGCACGTCGAAGCAGCCGTTGGTGAAGACCACCGAGCGGCCGGCCACCCGGTGCTCGGCGACCAGCGTGGCCAGCTCGTCCGCGTCGACCAGCACCGGGCCGTCCGGGTCGCCACCGGGGTCGCCGAGCGCGGTGAGCAGGTCCTCCCGGCGGCAGACGCAGGTGCCGGTGTCGGAGACGGTGACGGTGGCGGCGAGCTGCGCCAGTTGGGCGGCGGTCGGCAGGGCCGCGTCGGCGGCCAGCGCCAGCGTCATCGCCGCCAGGTACGCGTCCCCGGCGCCCACGGCGTGGCTCGCCGGGACCGGGGTGCTGTGGCTGCGGCGAGGTGTGCCCTCCGCGCCGCCCACCACCGCGCCGTCGGTGTCCAGGGTGACCGCGACGACGTCCGCGCCGGTGTGCGCCCGCAGCTCGGCGAGCCGGGCCTCGGCCAGGACCGCCCGGTCCACCCCGTCCCCGGCGGCGGCGTTCACCGTCACCCCGGTGCCGGTGACGCTGAGCCCGTCCCCGGTCATCGCCACCCGGCTCTCCGCAGGCGTCGGCTCGCCGGTGGGAGCGCCCGCCGCGGCGGCGCCCCAGGGGCCGTTCGGGTCGTACCGGCCGGCGTCGGGGACGAAGCGTTCCCCGGCGCCACCCGGGGCCGCCCCGACGATCAGCTCGGACGGGCCGTCGTCGGCCGGCTCGGCGTCGGCGTGGTTGAGGTGCGGGCGGGCCTGCGGTGGGCTGCCGAAGCCGACGGCGGCCCGGGCCAGCAGGCGGGTGGCCTCGGCGAAGCTGGGGGTGACCACGGTCGGGGAGAGCCCGTGCCAGTCGGCCAGGTCGTGCGCGTCCAGCGCGACCGTGGCGTACCGGTCGCGGTTGGCGACCAGCCAGGCCCGGACCACCTCGGGCAGGGCGCCCAGCCCGTAGTCGCAGACCACCAGCGTGGGTGGCACGCCACCGCCGGCCGCGCGCAGCTCCTCGGTGGCGCACTCCAGCGCCGTGATCAGCCGGGCCACCCCGTCGGAGTCCAGCGGGTCGTCCGGGTCACCGGAGTCCTCCCGGAGCAGGATCTGGTTGCCGGCGAGCATCCGGCGCTTGACCGGCGTGGGCCGGCCCTCCTGGCCCACCGTACGGTCCCAGACGCCCGCCCGGTCCAGGCAGTCGTGCAGTTCGTCGCCGGCCACGTCCGCGCCGACCGGGGCCACCAGCACCGCCCGGCCGCCGAGCGCGGCGACGTTCACCGCCGTGTTGGCGGCTCCGCCCGCGGCGGAGATCCGGCGGCGCAGGGTGAGTACCGGGGCGGGCGCCTCCCGGCAGAGCCGTTCGGACTCGGCGAACCGCCACTCGTCGAGCATGGCGTCGCCGACCACCAGGACGGGACGCCCCAGCCAGCTCTCCACGACGGTCGCGAGCCGGCGCTGCTCCGCTGCTGCTGCTCCTGCCATGCCCCTCCGGGTCCCCGCGCCGGTCCGGATCAAACCTGCGCGCATCGACCGGGGTCGTGAGGTGGCGCCCCCCACCCCGGGCCGGTGTTTCGGGCAAACCGCCCCGGGAACGAATCCAGGATCACCCCGGAGAGGAGTACGAGATGGCCAACGAACTACAGGGCAAGCGGATCGCCTTCCTGGCTGCCGACGGCGTCGAGGAGGTCGAGTACGTCCAGCCGCGCGAGGCGGTGGAGCAGGCCGGAGCGGCGGTCGAGCTGGTCTCGCTGAAGCCCGGCACGATCCAGTCCTTCAACCACCTGGACCAGTCCAAGACGTACGACGTGGACGTGACCGCCGCCGAGGCGGACGGCGGGGCGTACGACGCGCTGGTGCTGCCGGGTGGGGTGGCGAACCCGGACTTCCTGCGGACCGACCCGGAGGCGGTGCGGTTCGTGCGCTCGTTCTTCGACGCCGGCAAGCCGGTCGGCGTGATCTGCCACGGCCCGTGGACCATGATCGAGGCGGACGTGGTCCGGGGGCGCCGGATGACCTCCTGGCCCAGCCTGCGCACCGACCTGACCAACGCCGGCGCGAACTGGGTCGACGAGGAGTGCGTCACCGACAACGGCCTGGTCAGCAGCCGGAAGCCGGACGACCTGCCGGCCTTCTGCGCCAAGATCGTCGAGGAGTTCGCCGAGGGTCGGCACTGACCCTGTCCGGTGCGAACGCCCCGGAACGCGGCATCCCGGTCCGTCCCCAGGTTCGGGCGGCCCGAGTTGCCGCGTCCCGGCCCGTCCTGAGTTCGGGATGGCCCGGGATGCCGCATCCCGAGCGTGCCGCTGCTGGCGGGGCCCGGGGGCGAAGGGTTTTACCGAACCGGGCGCATGTTTCGCCGGGTGCGGGAAAGAAGGCCGGATGACCACGGAAGCTCCCGGCCGCCCGATGTTGACCGCCCGCCAGATCCGCCTGCTGATGTTCGGCCTGATGACCGGCATGCTGCTGGCCGCCCTCGACCAGACCATCGTGGGTACGGCGTTGCCGACCATCGTCGGCGAGCTGGGCGGCATCAACCACTACTCGTGGGTGGTGACCGCGTACCTGCTCGCCTCCACCGCCTCCACCCCGCTGTACGGCAAGATGGCCGACCTGTACGGGCGCCGTCCGGTCTTCCTCTTCTCGATCGGCACGTTCCTGCTCGGCTCGCTGCTGGCCGGGCTGTCGCAGGACATGACCCAGCTGATCCTCACCCGGGGCGTGCAGGGCATCGGCGCGGGTGGTCTGATGACGCTGGCGTTCACCATCATCTCGGACGTGGTCTCACCCCGGGAGCGGGGCCGCTACCAGGGGCTCTTCGGCGCCGTGTTCGGGTTGTCGTCGGTGGCCGGGCCGCTGGTCGGCGGCTACTTCGCGGAGACCAACTGGCGGTGGATCTTCTACATCAACGTGCCGCTGGCGATCCTGGCGATCGTGGTCTGCTACCACGTCATGCGGCTCATCCCGTTCCAGCGGCGCGAGCACGCCATCGACTGGGTGGGCGCCGGGCTGCTGGTCGCCGGGGTGAGCTGCCTGCTGCTCGCGCTGAGCTGGGGCGGCAACGAGTACGCCTGGGGCTCGGGCGTGATCATCGGACTCTTCGTGGCCGGGGCGGTGCTCGGCGCGCTCTTCGTGGCGCAGGAGGCCCGGGTGGCCGAGCCGATCCTGCCGCTGCGGCTGTTCCGCAGCGCCACCTTCGCGCTGGCCAACTCGGCGGGCTTCGTGCTCGGTCTGGTGATGTTCGGGTCGATCATCTTCATCCCGCTCTACCTCCAGATCGTCAAGGGCGCCTCGCCGACCCGCAGCGGTCTGCTGATGCTGCCGATGATGGCCGGCATCATCGTCACCTCGATCCTGACCGGCCGGGCGATGAGCCGGATCGGCCGGTACAAGTGGTTCCCGGTGGTCGGCTCGGCCGTGCTGGTCGCCGGGATGCTGCTGTTCCGGCAGCTCCAGGTGGACACCTCGCTCTGGGCGGCGTTCGGCTACATGGTGGTGATCGGCGTCGGGCTGGGGCTGTGCATGCAGTCGCTGATCCTGGCCGTGCAGAACGCGGTGGACGTGCGGGACCTGGGCGCCGGAACCTCCTCGGCCACCTTCTTCCGCTCGCTGGGCGGCTCGTTCGGCGTGGCGATCCTGGGTGCGGTGCTGTCGTCGCAGCTCACCGGTCAGCTGGCCGACCGGTTGCCGGCCGCGATCGGGCAGCTCCCGCCCGAGCAGCGGGCCGCGGTGGCCGCCGCCGGCGGCACCAACATCTCGATCAACGACCCGGCCAGCATCCTGGCCCTGCCCGCCCCGGTCCGGGCCGCCATCCAGGCCGCCTTCGTGGAGTCGCTGCACCTGGTCTTCCTGACCACCGGGCTGATCGCGATCGTGGCCGTGCTGGTCACCCTTGCCCTGCCGAACAAGGAGCTGCGCGGCGCCGGCCCGCAGGGCGCCACCGGCGGCGCCGACCCGCTCGGCGGCGAGGCCCCCGCACCCGGCGGCAAGCCCCTGACCAAGGAGTCCAAGACCGAAGCCGCCGCCGACATGGAGGCCAAGTCCCAGACCATGCTCTGACCCGGGTGCTCAGCCGGCGAGCAGGTCGAGGATGAGGGCCAGCGGCGGCCAGGCCGCCCGGCCGCGACGGACCACGGCGTACGCCCGCAGCAGCGCCTCCGGCCCGGTCAGCGGCAGCAGGCGTACGCCGGGCACGGTGGGCTGGTCGGCGGGGAGCAGGCCCACCCCGAGTCCGGCGACGATCAGGTCCTGGACCAGCTCCAGGCTGTCGGCGCGGTGCGCGATCCGCGGCTCGAAGCCGGCCATCGAGGCGATGGTGCGGACCACCACCTCGTCGGCCGTGTTCCGGGAGTTGACGATCCAGTCGGCGTCCCGAAACCGGGCGAAGACGGCCGCCGCGTCCGGCGCGGGTGAGCGGTCCCCGTCGGCTGCCGCGTCCCCGCCGGGCGGGGCCGGCAGGGGGTCCCGGGCTGCGGCGGCGCGGGCTGTCGTCAGGTCCTCGGCGGTGGACCTGCCGGGCGTGAGGTTCCCGGCGGGCACGCCGAGGTGCCAGGCGGCCGTCCACAGCCGGGTGGCCTGGACGGCGGGGTCGAACGGCGTCGGCGCCAGGTTGTAGTCGTAGACCAGGGCAAGGTCGACGTCGTCGGTGCCGAGCAGCGCGTACGCCTCGGCGGGTTCGTGCTCGTGGATGCGCAGCCGGACGCCCGGCCGGTCGGCGGCGAGCCGGGCGGTGAGCGGCGGACGGCGGTCGCGAAGCCGGCGACCCGGACCTCACCGGACGGTTCGGCCGCGGGGTCCAGATCCAGCCGGGCGGCATCGACGGCGGCGAGGATCGTCACCGCGTGGTCGGCCAGCCGCCGTCCGGCGGGGGTGAGCCGGACCCGGCACACGTGGACGCGAACGGTCGCCCCGGGCTCTACTGGGGCACATGGGCACCACGACCTCGGCTCGCGCCGGCACCGCCATGGCGGTCGCCTCGATGACCTGTGTGCAACTCGGGCTGGCCGCCTCGGTCGGGCTCTTCGACGCCGTCGGCCCCGAGGGCACCGCCTGGCTGCGCCTGGCCTGGGCCGGCGTGCTGCTGGCCGTGCTGGTCCGCCCCCGCCCCTCGGCCTTCACCCGTTCCGCCCTGCGCGCCTGCCTGGCGCTGGGCGTGGTGACCGCCGCGGTGACCATCCTGTTCATCGCGGCGGTGGCCCGGCTGCCGCTCGGTACGGCCAGCGCGCTGGAGTTCCTCGGCCCGCTCGGCGTCGCCGTGGCCCGGGGACGGGGTCGGGCCCGGCTCTGGGCGGCGCTCGCCGCGGTCGGGGTGCTGCTGCTCACCGAGCCGTGGCACGGCGGAGTCGACCCCGTCGGTGTCGGGTACGCGCTCGGCGCGGCGCTGTGCTGGGCGGCGTACATCCTGCTCACCCAGCGGGTCGGCGACGAGGTCGCCGGGCTGCGCGGCCTGGCGGTCTCCATGCCGGTCGCCGGCGTGGTGGCCACCGTGGCGATCGGGCCGTCGGTGGTCGGCGACCTGACCTGGTCGGTGCTGCTGGCCGGTCTCGGGCTGGCGGTGCTGCTGCCGGTCGTCCCGTTCGCCCTGGAACTGCTGGCGCTGCGCCGGCTGACCACTGCCGCGTTCGGCACCCTGATGAGCCTGGAACCGGCGATCGCCCTGCTGGTCGGCCTGCTCGCGCTCGGGCAGGTGCCCGGGCCGGCCGCGGTGGCCGGGATCGCCTTCGTGGTCGCCGCCGGCATCGGCGCGGAACGCACCGGTGCCCGGCACGAGGTCGTCGGGCCGGTGCCGGCCGCTCCGGCCGAGCCGGCCCGGACTACTTGAGGATCAGGCGGTTGGTCTGCTCGAAGACGTCCAGGTCGGCCAGGGTCTCCAGGACGCTGGCCGAGAGCGGGGCGGGCAGCTCGTCGCGGTGGAAGAAGCCGGCGTCGGTGGTCTCGTCGGTGAACCGGGCCAGCTCGCCGTCCCACTCGTCGATCCGGAACGCGGTGGTGAAGATCTGGTACGTGTGCCCGTACATGTTGGTGTGGGTGCGGTCCGGCCCGGTGTAGAGGGCGAACGCGCTGACCCGCAGCGCCCGCAGCCCGGTCTCCTCGCGGACCTCGCGCACGGCGCAGTCGGCGATCGACTCGCCCAGCTCCATCGCGCCGGCGGGCATCGCCCAGTGGCCGTTGTCGGAACGCTTGATCAACAGAACCCGGGCGGCGTTGTCCCGCAGCACCGCGCGGGCCCCGACGAACATCAACGTGCGGTCGCCGGCCAGGGAACGCAGCTGACCGACGTACGAGTCGGCCCAGGAGATGCTCACCCGGCCAAGATACGGGGGTTCCCAACGCGTGACCGGCGACACTAGCTTGTTACCCATGCGTAGCACGATGATGGACGCCCCTCTCCAGGTCGCTCGGATCCTCGAACACGGCTCCACCGTGCACGGCACGGCGGAGGTCGTCACCTGGACCGGCGCCGAGCCCCGCAGGACGTCGTACGCCGAGGTCGGCCGGGACGCCGCCCGCCTCGCCCATGCCCTCCATGACGAGTTGGGCGTCACCGGCGACGAGCGGGTCGCCACCTTCATGTGGAACAACGCCGAGCACCTGGTGGCCTACTTCGCGGTGCCCAGCATGGGAGCGGTGCTGCACACCCTCAACATCCGGCTCTTCCCCGACCAGGTCACCTACATCGCCAACCACGCGCAGGACCGGGTGGTGATCGTCGACTCGACGCTGATCCCGCTGCTGGCGAAGGCGATCGGCGGGATGACCACGCTGCGGCACGTGGTGGTGGTCGGCGGCGGCGACCCGGCCCCGCTGCTGGCGGCGGCCGGTGGCGGGTTGACCGTGCACCGCTGGGACGAGCTGCTGGCCGGGCGGCCGGACCACTACGACTGGCCGGCCGTGGACGAGCGGGACGCCGCCGCGCTCTGCTACACCTCCGGCACCACCGGCAACCCCAAGGGGGTGGCCTACTCGCACCGCTCCCTCTACCTGCATTCGTTGCAGATCTGCATGCCGGAGGGCTTCGGGCTCGGTCCCACCGACCGGGAGCTGGCCATCGTGCCGATGTTCCACGCCATGTCGTGGGGCCTGCCGTACGCGGCGTTCCTCTCCGGCGCGGCGCTGATCATGCCGGACCGGTTCCTCCAGGCCGCCCCGATCGCGGAGATGATCGCCACCGAGCGGCCCACCCTGGCCGGCGCGGTGCCGACCATCTGGAACGACCTGCTCGCCCACCTGGACAGCCACGACGTGGACACCTCCTCGCTGAAGGAGGCGATCGTCGGTGGTTCGGCCTGCCCGCCCGCGCTGATGCACGCCTTCTCCGAGCGGCACGGCATCGAGGTGGTGCACGCCTGGGGGATGACCGAGATGTCCCCGCTCGGCTCGGTCTCCCGCCCGCCGGCCGGGGCGACCGGCGACGACGCCTGGCGCTACCGCTACACCCAGGGGCGGGTGCCGGCCGGGGTGCAGGCGCGCATCGTCGGCCCGCTGGGCGAGCCGCTGCCCGCCGACGGGACGTCCGTCGGCGAGTTGGAGGTCCGTGGGCCGTGGGTGACCGCCACGTACGTCGGTGACGACGCCCCGGACGAGGAGAAGTTCCGCGACGGCTGGCTGCGTACCGGGGACGTCGGCACCCTCTCTCCGGACGGCTTCATCACGCTGACCGACCGGGCCAAGGACGTGATCAAGTCCGGCGGTGAGTGGATCTCGTCGGTGGAGCTGGAGAACGCGTTGATGGCCCACCCGGACGTGGTGGAGGCCTGCGTGGTGGGGGTGCCGGACGAGCGCTGGGGTGAGCGTCCGCTGGCCACGGTGGTGCTCCGCGAGGGCGCCGAGGTGGGCGTCGAGGAGTTGCGCGAGTTCCTCGCCGGCACGGTCGCCCGGTGGCAGCTGCCGGAGCGCTGGGCGGTCATCGACGCGGTGCCGAAGACCAGCGTCGGCAAGTTCGACAAGAAGGTCGTCCGCTCCCGGTACGCCGACGGAGGGCTGGCCGTCCGGGAGTTGACGACGCCGTAACACTTTTACGGGGTGCGACGCCTCTTGGGCAGGGACGTACTCCTGAGACATCCCTCCCCAGGGGCGGCCCCGGCGTTCGCACCGCGCCGGGGCCGCCCGCTCCTGGGAGGCCCGCCCGGTTTGGCGTGGCGCGCCCCACACGGTCATTCTTGCGAAACTTGTTCGCCTCTGTCCCGGTGACTGCGAAATCCGCTTGCGTACGCCCTGGTCAGGACTCGCTCGTCGAGATCAGCACCTTGCCGACCACCGAGTTCTCCACCGCCTCGTGGGCGGCCCGCGTGGACGCCAACCCGTGGTGGTGCAGCGGCAGGCCGGCCTCCTCGCCGACCCGGACGGCGCCCTGGGCGACCGCGGCGGCCACGTCCACCACGCCCTGCGCCTTGGCGGCCTTCGGCTCGGTGTAGACCAGCACGAACTGCCAGCGGGCGTTCGGCACCATCATCGGCCGGATCGGGATGCTGACCTCGTCACCGCCGTCGTCGGCGTACACGCATACCGCGCCGCCGGCCCGCAGCAGTTGGGCGTCGGCGGCGGCGTTGCGGGCCGCGGAGACCTCGACGATCGTGTGCACCCCGTCGGGTGCGATCTTGCGGACCTCCTCGACCACGTCCTGCTCGCGGTAGTTGACCACGAACGACGCGCCGGCCGCCGCGGCCAGCTGCGCCTTCTCCGGGCTGCTCACCGTGGCGATCACGCACGCGTCCGACCAGCGGGCCAGCTGGATCGCCGCGTTGCCCACCGCACCCGCACCGCCCTGCACCAGCACCGTGTGGTCCGACAGGGCGCCGGCGTGCAGCTTGTCCGGCATGAACTCACCGGCGGTCAGGCAGCGGTGCGCGGTCAGGAACGGGATGCCCAAGCAGGCGCCCAGGTCGAACGAGGCGTCGCCCAGCCGGACCGCCTGCCGCACCGGCACCAGCGTGTACTCCGCAGCCGTGCCCCACGGGCGCTGCCACGCGGCCTCCCACAGCCAGACCCGCTCGCCGATCCACTCCTGGTCCACCCCGCCGCCGACCGCCTCGACCACACCCGCGCCGTCCTGCCCCGGGGTCTGCCAACCGGCCGGCAGCGCCCACTGCCGCCGGGCCTTCCAGTCCGTCGGGTTCACCCCCGACACGGCCACCCGCACCAGCAGCTCACCCGGCCCGGGCTCCGGTACCGGCTTGTCGACCAGTTCGAGCACCGACGGGTCGCCGGTGCGCTCGTACACGATCGCCTTCATCGCCGGTCTCCTCACCTCGACGCCCGGGGGCTGCCCTACCCGTCGGATCGGTGATCATTCCGATCCGGGCCGACCCGGAAACCGTACAACCGGGTAGTCGGGGTCGGGAGGCGGATCATGCGGGACATTGCGGTGACGCGGTCGGCGACGCAGCCGATGGCCGGGTCCGAGCCGACGGCAGCGTCGGAGCCCGGTGCGGCGGCGACCGGTCCGGCCCCGCAGCCCGCCGGCGGCCCCACCCCGCCGGACCGGCCTGCCTCGGACCGCTCTGCCCCGGACCGGCCTGCCCCGGACCGGCCTGCCTCGGGTCGGTCTGCCTCGGCCCGGCCTGCCCCGGACCGCTCTGCCGGGGATCCGGCTGGGTCAGGTCGGCCCTGGCTGCCGCGCTCCAGCCGCAGCCGGTCGATCTGACCCGGAGCCGGGCGTCAAAGCGCCGCCGGAACGGCGGCCAGGGATGGCGCGCGGACGCTACAGACTTGAGAGCGTGGACGACTCGGCCAGCCCTCGCGGCCGGCTCCCCGGCTCGGCCGGCTCCGCCGCTCGGCTCAGCTTCGCGAGCCGGCCGGCCGCCCCGCTCGTTCTGCTCTGCGGTTCGGCCGTCTCCGTTCTCGCCATCAGCTCGCGCCCGGCGCCCTGAGTCGTTTGTGCTCTCAAGTCTGTAGGCGCCGCGACGGTCACCGCCGGTCCGCTCGAGCCCGCCGGGTCGGACGGGTGGTCAATCTTGCGGTCACCGCGACGGTCACCGCCGATCCCCTCGGCGTCGTCCACGCCCGCCGCGTCGACGCGACGGGTCCGGTCAGCCGGCCGCGTCGGCCGCCTTCACGTAGGCGATCAGCTCCGGGCTCGGGCCGCCGTACCGCTGGCTGATCTCGGCGCTGTTCTCCGCCTGCATCCGGTAGAGCGAGTCGCGCAGCCCCGCGTCTCCACCGTGGAACGCCGCCAGCAGCTCCATCCAGCGGCGGGCGAGCGCCCGCACCCGCGGGTCGGTCGGGTCGGTGCCCGCCTCGTGCTCGGCGCGTACCTTCGCGATGAGTTCCGGCCACTCGTCCTGCACCGACCGGACGGCTTCCTCGCCGAGCTGCTCCCGGCGTCGGGCCAGCTCGGTCAGCTGCTCCTCGGTGAAGTAGTTCCTGATCGTGTCGTCCACCCTGGTCACCTCCTGGATCACCGCGAGCAGGTCGACGGGGGTGGCGGTCCGGGCCACCGGCAGCAGCGCGGCCAGCCGGTCCCGCAGCCCGGCCAGCGCGGTGAGCTGCCGCTGCACGTGGGCCAGCTGGTCGCTGAGCAGCTCCGCCAGGTCCGCCCCGCCGCCGTCGAGCACCTCGGTGATGGTCTCCAGCGGCAGGCCCAGCTCGCGCAGCGCCACGATCCGGTAGAGCCGCTCCACGTCCCGCTCGTCGTAGCGGCGGTGCCCCGCCGACGTCCGCGCCGACGGCCGGAGCAGCCCCACGTGGTCCCAGTGGTGCAGCGTCCGCACGGTCAGCCCGGTGTGCCGGCACAGCTCACCGATCGGCCAGGTACGCCCCACGTCGTCGTCCTCTCGCGTCACCGCACCGTGCGGCGACGAGGACGACGCTAGGACCTGACGCCGCGTCAGGAGCAAGCGTGCCTCACGCGGCCGGTTTGAGCACCACCTTCGACCAGCCCTCCTCGCGCCGGTCGAACCGCTGGTACGCCTCCGGAGCGGCGTCCAGCGGCACCTCCTTGCTCACCACGAAGCTCGGCTCCGCCCGCCCGGCCATGATCAGGTTGCGCAGGTACTCGTTGTACGACTTGACGTTGGCCTGCCCGGTCCCCATCCGCAGGCCCTTCTCGAAGAACTTCCCGACCTTGAACAGCAGCTCGCCGCGTCCCGAGTGCTCGTCCGGTGCACCAGGGTCCTCCGCCAGGTAGAGCCCGACCACGCCGATCGAACCGGTCGGCCGAACCACCTCCACCAGGCTGTTCAACACCGACGCCGGCTGCTCCTCGCCACCCTTGCCGGTGGCCTGGTAGCCGACGGCGTCCACGCCCCGGTCGGTGCCCACGCCGTCGGTCTGCTCCTTGATCTGCTCGACCGGATCCCCCTTGCCGAAGTCGACCGGGATCGCGCCGATCGACTCGGCCAGGCGCAGCCGGTCGGGCACCCGGTCCACCACGTAGACCTCCGCCGCCCCCATCAGGACCGCCGAGTACGCCGCCATCAGGCCGACCGGCCCGCCGCCCATCACGGTGATGTTCTCGCCCGGCCGCAGCCCGGTCATCGCCACGCCGTGGTAGCCGGTGGGAAAGATGTCGGCGAGCATCGCGTAGTCGTTCTCGTGTTCCGTGCCGGGCGGCAGCCGCAGGCAGTTGAAGTCGGCGAACGGCACCCGCAGGTATTCGGCCTGGCCACCCCGGTACGGGCCCATCGACACGTACCCGTAGGCGCCGCCGGCGAAGCCCGGGTTGACGGTCAGGCAGAAGCCGGTCTTCTGCTCCCGACAGTTGCGGCAGAACCCGCACGCCACGTTGAACGGCATGGAGACCCGGTCGCCGACCTTGATGTTGACCACGCCGGGGCCGGTCTCGACGACCGTGCCCATGTTCTCGTGGCCGAAGACGATGCCCGGTTCGGCGGCCGTCCGGCCCTCGTACATGTGCAGGTCGGAGCCGCAGATCGCGGTCGTCGTCACCTTCACGACCACGTCGTTCGGATCCTCGATGCGGGGATCGTCGACCTCGTCGACCCGTACGTCGTGCGGCCCCTGGTACACCACTGCCCTCATGCCACCGACGGTATGCCGCTCGGCGGGGCCGGGAAGGTGGTTCAGCCGAGCCGCCGCACCACCTCCGGGGTGAACGCGTCGATCGAGGGCAGCACCACCGCGGCGAGCGCCGCCGCGTCCGGGTCCAGCGGGTACGCGCCGTGCGGCACCGCCACCACCCGCATCCCCGCCGCGGCGGCCGAGCGGACCCCGTTGGAGGAGTCCTCGACGGCGACGCAGCGCCCCGGGTCCACCTCCAGCCGGGTCGCCACGTCCAGGTAGACGTCCGGGGCCGGCTTGCCCCGCGCGGTCTCCTCGGTCGACAGGGTCGCCCCGAACGCGTCGGCCAGGCCCGTCGCGGCCAGCGCCGCCGCGATCAGCCGGGTCGGCGACGAGCTGGCCAGCCCCAGCGGCCACCGCGAGGCCAGCGCGCGGACCACCCGGTCGGCGTCGTCGATCAGGGGTACGTGCTCCGCGTACCGGCGGGACATCTCGGTGACCACCTCGGTGGCGACCTGCTCGGCGCTGCGGTCCACGCCCAGCTCACCGCTGAGGTACGCGGCCCACTCGCCGGTGCTCATCCCCATCAGCCGGCGCTGGGTGTCCGGCTGCCAGGTGCCACCGTGCGCGGCCACGTACGCCCGCCGCACCTGCTCCCAGACCGGCTCGGAGTCCACGATCACGCCGTCCAGGTCGAAGATCACCGCATCGATCACGTACCCATCCTGCCCGACGCCGGTGGTCCTCCGCCGGTCAGCGGGCCGGTGCCGTGGCGGCGCCGCGCTGCGCGGGCAGGCCGATCGGCGCCTGCGCCGGGATGATCGTGCGGCACCGGGTGGCGATCGGTTCGAGCAGCTCACGCAGCCGGTGCGTACGCTCGGCGCCCAGCGCCCGCCACGGCCCGGCCGCCGCCCGGTCGGTGGCCTCCTCGACGGCCCGGAACGTCGCCGTCGCCTGCTCGGTGGGCCGGTGGTCGGCGGTCAGCCAGCCCTTGCCGACCAGCCGCTCCTCGGCGGCGGTCCACTCCTCGTCGGTCCAGCCGCGGGCCGGCTGGTGGAACTGGCGGGACTGGTCCACCCGGCACCGCCAGGCCACCACCTCGACCGGGTCCAGCCCGGTGCCGAGCAGCGCCGCGACGTGCCCGTCACCCCGGTGCTCGCGCAGCGTGGTGGCCGCCTGCCAGAGCCGGGCCAGCGGATATTCGCCGCGGGGCAGCGCGGCGTTGACCGCGCCCAGCACCCGCCCGGCCGGCTCGACCCGCCCGGCCGCCTCCTCCAGCAGCTCCGCCGCCTCCACCAGGTGCGCCTCGGGCAGCTCATAGGTGAACTCGGCGAGCGCCTGCACCGCGCCGGTGAGTCGGGCCCGCAGGGTCTCCGCCGGGGTGGCCAGCCGCCACACCGAGGGCAGCGCGCGGGCCACCATGTCCGGGGCGAAGCTGAAGAAGGCGGCGACCACCGGCGCGGCCGGGACCGCCCCCAGCGGGGCGGCCCGACCGGCGAAGTAGCCCCGCCAGTAGCCGCGCAACCCGACCGCCTCGTACGCGGCGCGGGCGCGCGGATGGAAATAGGTCACGGCGTGGACCGGCTCGAAGTGGGTCCACATGGTCCGGGTCAGGCCCGGGTCGTCGTCCAGCGCCGGCACGTGCACCTCCGCGTCGCGTGGGGCGGTCACCGAGGGCGGTCGGACCGCCCTCGGTGACTGTGAACCTACTGCGCGTGGGTGACGTGGAGGAAGACCGTTGTGACCTACTGCGCGGCGAGGATGTCCACGACGAAGCGCAGCGGGCCGGCCGGACGGCCGCCGGAGGCGTCGGTACCGTACGCCAGCTCGGCCGGGATGTCGAGCTGCACCCGGCTGCCCACCGGCACCCCGACCAGGCCCTGGTCCCAGCCCTTGATGACCTGACCGACGCCGATCGGGAAGCTGACCGGCTGGCCGCCGTTGTCCCAGGAGGCGTCGAACTGCTTGCCGTCGGAGTAGAACACGCCCACGTAGTTGGTGGTGATGGTCTGGCCGGCCTTGACGGCCGGACCCTTGCCCTTGACCAGCGGGGTGACGGTCAGCTTGGTCAGCTCGCCCTTGCCGGCGGCGACCTCGGGCCGCTTGGCCAGCGCCGGGTCGGTGCCCGGGGGCAGCGCGCCCGGGGTCGGCTGCTCCGCTGCCGGGGCGGTGGCCTCGGCGGCGGCCGTCGGGGTGGCGGTGGCGGTGGCCGGCTTGTCGTCGTCCCCGCTGTTGAGCCAGACGATGCCACCGATCAGGGCGGCCACGGCCAGGACACCGACGAAGGCGCCCAGCATCGCCTGGCGCCGCTTGCGCGCCTCGGCGGCCTTCTTCGCGGCCAGCTGGGCGGCGAGCCGCCGCTCCCGCTTGGTGCCCGGGGCGTCGCCCTCCGACCGGTTCTGCACCTTTTCGCTCACGTCGTCGACTCCCTGCCGGTTGGGTGGTGGGGCCCGGGCGACCGGTGCCGGGGCCAGCGCACACGGTACCCGCCGCGGCCGGCCCGCCGCCGCCTGCCTTTCACACCCGTCACTACGGCCACGGCAGCACCAGTCACTGCGGCCACGGCAGCACCGCGAAGTCGGTCACGAAGCAGGCGACCGCGCCGCCCGCGGTGCGGCCGATCCAGGTGCCGTAACAGCCGTCACCCCAGCCCGACCAGACGGTCAGCACGTTCGCCCCCGTCGACTCGTCGATCACCGCGTCGACCAGCCCCGGGACCGGACCGGCGACGGCGTCGTCCTCCTCGGCCACGAAGACCTCGACGATCCGGTCTTCGTCCCAGCTCTCCAGCGCGGCCAGCGCCGCCCGGTCGGCGAGGGTGCCGGTGCCGGTGTCCACGCCGTAGCCGAAGAAGTCGTCGTCGGCGAGGGTGGTCGGGTCCTGGTCGTCGACCAGGGCCGGCTCCCAGCCGGCCACCGGCTCGTCCCGGATGACCAGCTGGAGGGCGGCCACCCGGCGGTCGGTCTCGACGCCGTCGCGGCGTACCGAGGCGACCCAGGCGCGCGCCGGGTAGCGGCCCGGGGGCACGGTCACCGTGTACGGCTCGGCGTCCGCGCCGACGAACGGGTCGCAGCCCACCACCTGCCCGGTGGGCAGCACCACCGTCCCCGCCGGGTACGCCTCGATGACGTACTCGCCGGAGTCGTCGGCGGAGTGCGGACCGGGGGTGAGCAGACGGTCCAACTCGGGCAGGTACGGCATGCGGGTCCTCTCGGCGCGGGTGGCCGGCGGAGCGTACCGGCCGGAGCCGACACGCCGGACCGGCCACCCGCGACGGCGTCCCCAGGAGGTGGGCTTGACCGGCCGGTACAGCCACGCGTCGATGAAGGCGGTCAGGTCCGTTCCGGACTCCCGCGCGGCCAGCGCGACGGCTCGTCGGCCGCCGGCCGGAGGTCAGGCCGTCTTGCGGGGGGCCGCCTTCTTCTCGGCGGTCTTCTTCGCCGGCGCCTTGGCGGCCTTCTTCTCCGCGGTCTTCTTGGCGGCGGCCTTCTTCGCCGGCTCGGTCTTCTTCGCGGGCTCGGCCTTCTTCGCGGCCGTCTTCCTGGCCGGGGCGGCCTTCTTCTCCCCGGTCTTCTTCGCCGGGGTGGCCTTCTTCTGCGCCGACCGGGCCGACGAGATCGGGGTCGGCTGACCCGCGCCGCCCCCCTCGGGCGCCTCGCCCCGGGCCGCCCGGGCCCGGTCCACCGAGGCGCGTAGCGCGGCCATCAGGTCCACCGCCGCGGCCGGCGCGGCCTCTTCCTCCTCCGGCTGGACGACCTCGCGCCCCTCCACCTTCGCGTCGATGACCTCCTGCAACGCCGCCCGGTAGTCGTCGGTGAAGGCGTCCGGCGCGAACTCGCCGGTCATCGAGTCGATCAGCGAGCTGGCCATGGCCAGCTCCGGCGGGCGGACCTTCAGGTCCTCGTCCAGGAACCCGAAGTCGGGGGTACGCACCTCGTCCGGCCAGAGCATCGTGTTGAGCAGCAGCACGCCCTCGCGTACGCGCAGGGTGGCGAGCTGTTCGCGTTGGCGCAGCGCCACCTTGACGATGGCTACCCGCTCCGAGTCGGCGAGCGCGTCGCGCAGCAGCACGTACGGCTTGGTGGCGGTCCCCTCCGGCTCCAGGAAGTAGGCCTTGTTGTAGAGGATCGGGTCCACCTGCTCGGCGGGGACGAACTCCAGCACGTCGATGGCGTGCGAGGTGGTCAGCGGCAGGTCGGCGAAGTCGGAGTCGGTGAGGATGACCATCTCGCCGCCGCCGATGTCGTACCCCTTGGCGATGTCGTCGTAGGTGACCTCCTCGCCGCAGACCGAGCAGGTCCGCTTGTACCGGATGCGACCGCCGTCCTCGCGGTGCACCTGGTGGAAGCGGATGTCCTTCTCCTCGGTGGCCGAGTAGAGCTTCACGCCGATCGAGACCAGCCCGAACGACACGGCGCCTTTCCAGATCGCCCGCATGGCGTGCTCCTCTCCCGGTCCTGACCAGAATCGCAAATGATCGAACGGGGCGCACGCTCTTCCGTGCGCTACTACAGTCGAGAGGTGCCCGGCGCGCCGTTGAAGCCGATGCTCGCGATCACCGGGCAGCTCCCGGCCGGTGCCGGCTGGGCGTACGAGTTCAAATGGGACGGCATCCGGGCCCTCGCCGACATCCAGCAGCACCGCCAGCGCCTGTACGCGCGCAGCGGCGTGGACGTCACCGTCGCGTACCCGGAACTGATCACCCTGGCCGAGCAGGTCGACGACGCGCTGCTCGACGGCGAGGTGGTGCTCTTCACCGACGGTCAGCCGTCGTTCACCGCTCTGGCCGAGCGGATGCACGTGCGCAACGCGGCGAAGGCGGCCCGGCTGGCGGCGACCGTGCCCGTCACGTACATGATCTTCGATCTGCTGCGGTTGCGCGGCGCGGACCTGACCGGGCTTCCCTACCGGGAGCGGCGGGCGGCGCTGGAGTCGCTCGGCCTCGGCGCGGCCCGGTGGGCGGTCCCGCCGGCCTTCGCCGACGGCCCGGCCACCTACGAGGCGGCCGGCGAGCACGGCCTGGAGGGGGTGATGGCCAAGCGGGTCGACTCGACCTACCGGGCTGGGGTGCGCTCGCCGGAGTGGGTGAAGGTCAAGCTGGAGGTGACCGGGGACTTCGTGGTCGGCGGCTGGCGGCCGGGCGCGCGGAAGATCGGCGGCCTCCTGGTCGGGGTGCCCGGCCCGGACGGCCGGCTCACCTACCGGGGCCGGGTCGGCGGGGGCATCGGCGCGGCGATCGAACGCGAGCTGCTGCGCGAGCTGGAACCGCTGCGCTCGCCGGGGTCACCCTTCGCCGGGGACGTGCCGCGCGAGGATGCCCGGGGGGCGATCTGGGTACGTCCGCAGGTGGTGGTCGAGGTGAAGTACGGGCAGCGCACCCCGGACGGGCGGCTGCGGTTTCCCCGGATCCTGCGGCTGCGCCCGGACAAGCCGGCGGAGGAGGTGGCCGACGATGCCTGAGCGGCTCAAGGTCGAGGTCGAGGGACGCTCGCTGGAGCTGTCCAACCTGGACAAGGTGCTCTTCCCGAAGGCCGGCTTCACCAAGGGCGAGGTGATCGACTACTACACCCGGATCGCCCCGGTGCTGCTGCCGCACCTGGCCGACCGGGCGCTCACCCGGATCCGCTTTCCCAACGGCGTCGATGGCGGCTCGTTCTTCGAGAAGAACGCCCCGGCCGCGACCCCTTCATGGGTACGCACCGAGAACCTGCCCGCCCCGGGGTCCAGCAAGGGCCGGGAGACCATCGACTACGTGGTCGCCGACGACCTGCCCACCCTGGTCTGGCTGGCGAACCTCGCCGCGTTGGAGCTGCACACGCCGCAGTGGAAGGTGGGCGAGCACCCGGACATGATGGTGGTCGACCTGGACCCGGGCGCCCCGGCGGCGCTGAAGCAGTGCTGCCAGGTGGCGCTGCTGATGCGTGACCGGCTCGCTCTTGACGGGGTCTCCGCCTTTCCGAAGACGTCGGGCAAGAAGGGCATGCAGCTCTGCTGCCCGATCGCCGGCACGCAGTCCTCCGATCTCGTCTCCGACTACGCGAAGCGGATCGCGCGGGAGTTGGAGCAGGCGCACCCGAAGTTGGTCGTGTCGAAGATGGCGAAGAACCTGCGCCCCGGGAAGGTCTTCATCGACTGGAGCCAGAACAACGCGGCGAAGACGACGGTGGCGCCGTACTCGCTGCGGGCCCAGGCGGTGCCGACGGTGTCGACACCGCTGACCTGGGACGAGGTGGCGGCCGGCGCGGCCGGGAAGCGGCCGGCGACGAAGCCGTACACGGCGGGGGAGGTGCTCGCGCGGGTGGAGAAGTCCGGGGACCTGCTGGCGCCGCTGCTCGACGGTGGCCCGGAGCTGCCCGCCGACTGACGTGCGGCGCGTCCGTCAGGCGCGCGCCGCCTCGGCGTCGGCCGGGCGGACGACGACGGACTCGGTGAAGTTGGGCGTGATCAGGTGGGATTGACGGACATGCTCTCCGTCATGGCCGGTGCAGACCAGGTGTGTCGGTGGGCCGCCTGGCAGGTGGCAGGCACGTCGGCCGCGTCGCTGCGGGCGGCCGATGTCTTTTTCACCGTGATACCTCAGAGGAATAATGATGACTCTCAGGTATCAAGCTCGACAGCGCATTCACTTCCCCCCGCCGGGCCTCGCCGCTTCGGCGGCCCACCGCCCACCGGCTCGTCGCAATCTGTGCCGGTAGCGGTGAGCTGGGCCGCCGGGAGGGCGCGGCGGTCGTTAGGGTGGGGCATCCGGACTGGGAGTGCCCGATGGACCTGATGACCACGCCTTCCGAGCTGCCGAGCGGGCCGCCGGCTGACACCGGGGCACCGCTGCTGACCTGGTGTGACGACGCCACCGGCGAGCGGGTGGAGCTGACCGCGGGCCAGCTCGGCAGCTGGGCGGCCGGCAGCGCCGGGCTGCTGCGGGACGGCTGCGGGCTGCGCGCGGGGGACCGGGCGGCGGTGCTGCTGCCGCCGCACTGGCGTACCGCCGCGGTGTTGTTGGGGGCGTGGGCTACGGGCCTGGCGGTGTCGTTCCGGCCGCGTGCCACCGCCGGGTTGCCGGTGCTGGAGCCGGGCGCGGACCGGCCGTACGACGCGGTGTTCGTGACCCCGGAGCGGCGGGACGACTGGCTGGAGGACGTGCCCGACGGGACGCACCGCTACCTGGTCGGGACCGGGGCGGGGCCGCTGGCCGAGGTGCCGGTGGGCTGGCTGGACTGGTCGGCGGAGGTGCTCCGGCACGGCGACACCCCACCCGACCACCGGGCCGTGCGACCGTCGGACCCGGCCACCCCGGACGGCACCAGCTACGGGGCGTGGGGGCGGCTCGCCGCGGAGCTTGCCCGGCAGCTCGACCTGCGCCCGGGTGACCGGCTGCTGGTCGACGCCGCCGAACACGAACAGCCGCTGAAGTGGCTGCTCGCGCCGCTCTCGGCCGGGGCGTCGATCGTGCTCTGCGCCAACCTGGACCGGACCCGGCTCGACGCCCGGATCGCCGAGGAGGGCGTCACCCTGGTCCTGTGAGCCCGCCCAGCGCCCGGTGGCGGCGGAGCAGGTCGTGCAGGGCGGCGGCGGTCGCGTCGTCGGCGGGGAGGAACGCCTCCATCCGCAGTTCGGCCAGGGCCACGTCGGTGGTCGTACCGAAGTGGGTCAGCGTGGTCATCAACCGCAGCTCGCCGTCGCCGTGCCGCAGCCGCAACGGGACGGCGAAGCCCAGGTAGCCGGGGCCCGGGTCGCGGGGCCGCTCCGGGACCAGCGCGGCCAGCTCGTCGACCAGCGCCGTCAGCCGATCGTGCGGATCACGGGCGGCCTCGGCGCGCAGCCCGTCGAGCACGTGCCAGGCCCACTCGTCGAGGTTGACGATCCTGCCCGCCAGCCCCGCGGGGTGCAGCAGCACCCGGGGGACGCTCACCGGCGGCGTCAGCAGCTCCGGCGTCACCGGCCCGGCCAGCGCCGAAAGGGCCTCGTTGGCCAGCAGCAGGTCGCCGAAGCGGTCCACCACCACGGCGGGGAACGGCAGGTGCCCGTCGAGCACCCGGGTCAGCGCCGCGCGGACCGGCGCCAGCCGGGGATCGTCGAGGTGGCCCTGCGGGTACGCGGGCGCGTAGCCGGCGGCGAGCAGCAGGGTGTTGCGTTCCCGCAGCGGCATCCCCAGCGACTCGGCCAGCCGGATCACCATGGTCCGGCCCGGATGGGAGCGGCCGCTCTCGATGAAGCTCAGGTGCCGCTGGGTGGTGCCGGCGGCCAGGGCCAGTTCCAGTTGGCTGAGCCGCCGCCGGGCCCGCCACTCCCGCAGGGCGGTGCTGAAGCCGGTGGCCGCGGCCCGGCCGGCGGGACCCGGTGCCCCGCTGGCCCGGGTGCCCGGCTCCGACACCTTCCCGCCCCGGGTGCCCGCCTCCGCCGGCAGCCGCTGTTCGACCGTCACCTCTGCGTGTCTACCCCAGTAGTCACACCTCGGCCATTCCCTGCCGGGAATTGTCCGGCCGCGCCGGGCGGCCGCATCGTCGCCGAGGAGGCCGGCGCTGTCCGGCGCGACGAGAGAGGACGCCAGCGTGCGCAGTTTCCACGTCGATTCGGGGGCGGGCATCGCCGGCCTCGCCGTACGCGAGCACGACCGGCCGATCCCCGGGCCGGGCGAGGCGCTGGTGGCGGTACGGGCGGTGTCGCTGAGCTTCCGCGAGCTGATGATCCTGCGCGGGAACTACGTGCTGCCGGTGAAGCCGGACGTGGTGCCGGTCAGCGACGGGGCCGGTCAGGTGGTGGCGGTCGGCCCGGGGGTACGCGGGGTGGCGGTCGGGGACCGGGTGACCGCGGCGGTGTTCCCGTACTGGCGGGACGGGCGGCTGGACCCCGAACTGCTGCCGCAGCTGGGCGGCTCGCTCGACGGCATGCTCACCGAGTACGCGCTCCTGCCGGCCGACGCGTTGGTGCCGATCCCCGCGCACCTGTCGTACGCGGAGGGGGCGACCCTGCCGTGCGCGGCCGTGACGGCCTGGAACGCGCTGACCGGCGTGCGGGCCGGCGACACCGTGCTGACGCTCGGCTCGGGTGGGGTGTCGCTGTTCGCGCTGCAGCTGGCCCGGCTGCGCGGCGCGCGGGTGATCGCCACGACCGGCCGCGCCGACCGGGCGGAGCGGCTGCGGGCGCTCGGCGCCGAGCAGGTCGTGGACCGGGCGGCGCACCCGGACTGGCCGGCCCGGGTCCGCGAGTTGACCGGCGGGCGGGGCGTCGACCGGGTGGTGGACGTGGTCGGTGACGTGGCGGCGGCGTTGCGCTGCGTCGCGTACCAGGGGGAGGTGGCCTGCGTGGGCTTCCTGGCCGGGGTACGGCCGAAGCTCGACACGGGGTCGCTCTTCGCTGCCGGCGCGGCGGTGCGACCGGTGGCGGTCGGCAGCCGGTCCCAGTTCGTGGCGATGAACCGGGCGATCGAGGCGAACGGGTTACGGCCGGTGGTCGATCGGGTCTTTTCGTTCGACGAGGCGGTGGCCGCCTTCCGGTACTACGAGTCGGGGGCGCCGTTCGGCAAGGTGGTGGTCACGATCGGTCGCTGACCTGCTCCCCGGGTGGCGGACCGGGGAGACGTGGGGAAGTGTGGGGTCTGTTCTTAACACCTGTTACGTGGTCTGATACCGGAGACGGCGAGGTGTCATGCCCCCTTCGCGGCGTCCCCCGTCGATCCCGATCTTTCCGTCGACCCCCATGCGTGAAAGGTGCACGATGCGCAGAACGTCGTTCAACCTGGCGGTGCTCACCGCCACCGCGGCCACCTTCCTGACCGGTGGCGGCGCCGCCGGCGCGGTGGCCAACGCGGCCCCCGCCACCACCCCCTCCGCCGGCGCGGCGGCCTGTGCGCCCGGAGCTGAGGCGCCCAGCGTGGCCCGCGTCGCCGCGGGCGCCACCGCCCAGGAGCCGGAGCTCTACTCGAAGAACGAGGCCAACGCCTACGGCGTCATCAAGGACTCGCCGCGGCTGGCCAACGGCAGCGTCACCATCCCCACCGTCTTCCACATGGTCTCCGACCACACCCTCACCGCGGCCGAGACCACCCGGTGGAAGACCCTGATCGCCAACCAGATGCAGGTCCTCAACGACTCGTACTCCGGGAAGACCTCGGCGTCCGCGTCCGACACCCCGTTCCGGTTCGACCTGGTCGACACCACCTGGACCGTGAACAGCGCCTGGTACACCGTCGAGCCCGGCAAGAACGAGCGCGACATGAAGAAGGCCCTCTACACCGGTGACTCGGAGACGCTGAACGTCTACGCGGCGAACATCGGCGGCGGGCTGCTCGGCTGGGCGTACTTCCCGAAGGGCTACAACAACGGCCGCGACTACATCGACGGCGTGGTGATGCTCGACGAGTCGATGCCGGGCGGCACCGCCGGCAAGTACGCCGAGGGTGACACCCTCACGCACGAGGTCGGGCACTGGCTGATGCTGGAGCACACCTTCGCGCACGGCTGCGCCGCCTCCGGCGACTTCGTGGCCGACACCCCGCGTGAGGCGTACCCGCAGTTCAACTGCCCGGTCGGCGCGGACTCCTGCACCGCCCCGGGCCTGGACCCGATCCACAACTTCATGGACTACACGCAGGACTCCTGCATGAACGAGTTCACCCCGGGTCAGGCGGACCGGATGAGCGACGCGTGGGTCGCCTTCCGGGCCGGCGGCGCCGGCTGATCCAGCTCGACCCGTGACGGGGTCGACGGGCTACGGCCCGTCGACCCCGTCTTCCGTAGCGCCCACAAGATCGCGCACGATCGTGGAAGTAGTGGCCACCCAAGCACTCCGAGACCACTGTTTCCTGGATCGGGCGTGATCTTGCGGGGCGGTACGCGACCGTCGCGCCGGGCCGAGCGGGGCGGTGGGCGGTGGCCGTGGATCTGTGGGGCGTCGGGGGGTCAGTCGGGTAGCGGGGCTCCGTGCCAGCGCCACTGCGCCAGGCGGGGACGGCCAGGCAGTTCGATGCGCCCGGTGGCCCAGCGCAGGGCCGCCCACGGTTCCTCCCCGGCCAGCTCCCGCGCCTGCTCGGGATGGAGGCGGGCGAGCACCCGGGCGCACACGTCGCGCGGCGGGTCGAGGGTCAGGCCGAGGCCACGGGCGATGTCGTCACCGTGCACCAGCGCCTCCACGCATCCCATCGCGGCGAAGCCCTCCGGGTCGGCCAGCCCCGCCGGGTGGTAGGCCCGGACCTCCGGCCCGGATGCGCGCACGCTGGCGGCCAGCAGCCGGCCGCCCACCTCGGCGAACTCCAGCACCTCGGCGGGCGAGGCGTCCTGGTTGGCGTTGGCCATGAAGCGGGTGAACCGCTGCTCGGGGCGGGCAATCAGCTGTCCCGCGAACGACAGCAGGCAGTCGCCGACGTGCTCGGCGGTGTGCCAGCAGTCCCACTCCAGGTCGCCGGCCGGCACGGACCAGTTTCGGTTGGTGGCCGGTCGAAGGGCGGTGACGACGCTGGACAGGGCTGCGTCGAGATCATCGGCGGTGACCGGCACGGTTTCCTCCAGGGGCAAGGGAACGATGCCTGCACCCTGCCGGCAGGGTCCGACAGTCCGAGCGAGCGAGGCATTGGTCAAGTGGTACCACTGGTAGTACCATGACCGTGTGCCCTCGATAGCCAAGCTCGTCGAAGCGATGCGACAGCACCAGCAGAACATCGCCTACAACGATCTCTACCGGGTGTGCGAGCACTACTTCGGCAAGCCACGGCAGGTCGGCACCTCGCATGCGGTGTTCAGGATGCCGTGGGCCGGTGACCCGCGCGTCAACATCCAGGACGACAAGGGCAAGGCAAAGGCGTACCAGGTCCGGCAAGTCCTCAAGGCGATCGACAAGAAGGAGGCCATGTGATGCAGCCCGACGCCCGTCCCGAGATCACGCACTACACCTACCGCGTCACCTGGTCGGCTGATGACCAGGAGTTCGTAGCCACCTGTGCCGAGTTCCCGTCGCTCTCCTGGCTGGCGCCCTCGCAGATCGAAGCCCTGAAGGGGCTGGAAGACATGTTGCAGCAGGTGATCGCCGACATGGAGGAGCAGGGCGAACAGGTTCCCCTGCCGTTCGCCGAGCGCAGCTACTCCGGCAAGTTCAACCTGCGAGTCGGGGAGAGCCTGCACCGGGAACTCGCGATGCAGGCCGCCGAGGACGGCATGAGCCTCAACCAGTACGTCCTGCGCAAGCTCCGGGCGGCATGACGCCAGCCGGACCGGCGGCCTACCAAAACCGCATAACCCGGAGAGGGCGGGCGGAGAGCACCGCGCGGCCTCCGGCACCGGTCACAAATCGATGTCCTTCCCGGGAACGTGCTGGTAGACAACGGCGGTGGCAAAGACTCTGGAGTTCCCCGACCGGCTGCGGCTGATCGACGACCGGTCGGCCGCCTTCCGCGCCGCGATCGCCGCCGCGCCCAGCCTCGACTCGCAGGTGCCCACCTGCCCCGAGTGGACGCTGTTCGACCTGGCGCGGCACATCGGCGAGGGCCGTCGCTCCTGGGCCGCCACCGTGGCCGCCGGCCCGACCGCTTCGGGCCGGTCCCCGTTCGAGGGCCCGGCCGCGCCCCGGGAGCGCGAGGCCCTGGTGGCCTGGCTGGCCGAATCGACGCAGCAACTGCTGGTCGCGTTGCGGGAGGCCGGCCCGGATCGGGGCTGCTGGGCTTGGTGGGACGGGTCGCAGTCGCCGCTGACCTGTGGTGCCGTCGCCCGGCACCAGCTCCAGGAGATCGCGGTGCACACCTACGACGCCCAAGCCACCGTGGGCGCCGCGGAGCCGCTGCCGGACGAGGTGGCGCTCGACGGCGTCGAGGACTTCCTGTTCACCTGCTGCGCGACGACGGTCGCCTGGCCCCACGAGCCCGCCGCCGTCGACTACCACGCCACCGAGGGCCGATCCTGGCGCCAGTGGGTCTCCGCCGACGGGTCACGCATCGCCCGCCTGCCGGACCCCGCCGCCGAAGGCGAGGACCCGGACACGTCCCTCCGGGCCACGGCCAGCGAGCTGGTGCTGTCCTTCTACGGCCGAATTCCGACGCAGTCCCTGAAGGTCGACGGCGACGGGCGGATCTTCGAGCTGCTGGAGGCCTGGGACATGGAGGACTAGGACGGGCCACTGCCGCTGCCTCCGGTCACCGCACCCTGAGCCGGTCTGCCAGCCACGGCGCGCGGCGCGCGCACGTCGTGGTGTGGTCCGCCGGCAGCGCACATCGGCCACGGCCGTCGGGCAGTGGCCGGTCGCAGAATACCCAATGGCGTACGCCCTGGTAGTCCTCGGCCGACACGGTGACTCCGCCGGGGTCGACGCGGGCGCTGAGCTGCGCCAACACCCGGGCGGCCGTACGCGCGAAGATCCGGGCGCGGTGCAGGTCCGGCGCGGTGACCGGCAGGTGGATCACCCAGCGCGCGGTCATCGGTAGCGGCGGTTCGCCGACTGGGCGCTCTGCCACGTACGCAGGGCGTTCTTGATGCGTACGTTCTCCTCCTGGACCGCGACCAGGGCGGTCTGCGCGACCGCCAGTTCGTCGGCGACCCGGTGCAGGAAGGCGCGGATCTCGACCGGGTCGAGACCGTGCCGGCGCTGGTTGAAGCAGCGTTCGCGCACCTGCCAGGGGCGCAGCGGACCGCTCCTGATCGTGGGGGTCGGTGCGAGTTGCGGTGTGTCGGGCCGGCGGGTCAGCCGGCGGAGCAGGTTGCGCACGAGGTGACCGCCCTTCGTGAAGGCCGTGAAGTCGTGGTGGAAGGGGCGGCCTCCGCCGGTTGCGGTCGGCGGAGACCGCCCGTCCTGCCGCCTTACGGGGTACGGCGGCAGGGCCGCGCCGGGGGAGCGCGGAGGGGGTTGGTCTCGACGGCGATGCGAGACCTCCACGAGAGGCGCCAACCGACCGCAGCAGCACCGCATCACCGAGAGCGACGCTACCGATGCAGCTTCACTTACGTCAAGTACATCGGCATCGTCTTGTGCCCAACCTTCATCAGTAGCAGCTGTGTCAGCACTGTCACCTCTTTCAGTAGATGCATTGCCTGCGTCGAGGGAGTCGATCGATACTGGGTGGGCCAACCGACTGCAAGGGGCCGCACTGTGCCTATCCCGCCCACCATGGACGAACTGCTCGACGACCTGCGGAGGAAGATCAAGGACGGGACGTACCCACCGGGAAGCCAGCTGCCTGCGGGTCGGGTGCTCGCCGACTCGTACGACGTCTCGCACTCGACCATCCAGCGGGCGATCGCAACGCTGCGAGAGCAGGGGGTGCTGGTGGGCCGGCCGGGTCGCGGTGTCTTCGTCGCAGAGGCCCCACGGCGTTGAACCGGGCTGGCCGACGGTGACGATGCAGGGCCCGGCGTGCGGCGGAACACTTCCACCGGCCGGCTGCCGGCAATGTCGGGTCTCAGGACGTGCGTGACAGATCAGTCTCGGGACGTGGGTGACTCGTCCGGCTAGGGCGTGTCCTGTCGATCAAGGAAGCCAGATGATGGCGGCGATGAGGACGAGGCTGGCCCGGTAGAGGGATGCGCGTTTGGCGTAGCGGGTGGCGAGGTCACGCCACTGCTTGAGCCGGTTGAAGCAGCGTTCAACGACGTTGCGCTTGCGGTAGACCGCTTTGTCGAAGGCCGGTGGCCTTCCGCCGGCGCTGCCCTTGGTGGCCCGGCGGGCGACTTGGTCTGACCGTTCAGGGATGACGTGCCGGATTCCTCGCTGCCGCAGGGCTCGGCGCGTCGAGTCATGCGCGTAGCCCTTGTCGGCGATCAGCACGTCGGGGCGCTTGCGGGGCCGACCGGGTCCGGGTTCGTTGACGCGGATCGCGTCCAGCAGTGCCAGTAGTTGGGGGTTGTCGCCGGCCTGGCCCGGGGTGAGCAGGATCGACAACGGCCGGCCGCGTCCGTCGACAGCCAGGTGGATTTTCGTGCTCAGTCCGCCACGGGATCGGCCGATGGCCTCGCCATCTTGCGTACCAGGTGTCGCCGGACTTGCCGGGGAGCCCCTTTTTTGCGGGTGCCAGCGGCATGCTGGTGTGCCCGCACGATCGACGAGTCGATGCTGATCGTCCACTGCACAGGTGTGCCGTCGTCGTGGACCTGCGCCGCCGCGAGAATCCGATCCCACGTTCCGTCAGCGGTCCACCGGCGCAGCCGTTCGTGGCAGGTCTTCCATGGCCCGAAGCGTTCCGGCAGGTCACGCCACGGCGCACCCGTACGCAGCTTCCACAAGATCCCGTTGATGACCTGGCGGTGATCCCGCCACCGCCCCCGCGCACCGCCCGGCTCGGGAAGCAGCGGGGCGATAACCGCCCACGCCTCGTCGGTCAGCTCACCACGACGTACCACCGGCGCATTGTCAACGACCAACCACTACAAGATCGGCAGGACACGCCCTAGAAGATCTTGTAATTAGTTATGGGCTCTCGGTAAGGGCCGGTCAAGTTGTGTGCTCGTCGCACTCGGCTTCGAACTCTGCGTGGCGTCGTTCCAGGTATCCCGGCCAGTCGGCTCGCGCGGCGATGACGTCGTCGACGGTGAGCTTGATGACGGCGCAGAAGCCGATGGAGCAGGCTCGGGGAGAGCTGGCGTCGATGAGGGAGACGCCGTGGATCTGGTCGCCGTCGTTATAGAGGCAGAGGACGGGGTGGAAGTGGCAGTCCTCGTAGATCTCGCCGGGCTTGATGTCGGCGGCCTGATCCTGGGTCACGGGTGCCATTGTGCAGGTCATGGCCGTGGTGGGTGATCCGAGGACTTGCGGTTGCGTGGGGGGCTCGGGTGTCCGGCCCATAGGGGTCACTTCAGTAAGCGAGTCGACGGTACCGGGCGTGGCACCGATGCGTGGCACTGGTCTCGTACCCTGTCGGCGTGTCATGGCGCCCCTCGTTCACGACCTTGCTGGCCGGGGTGGGCGCTGCGGCGGCCCTCGCCATGGGGTGTCTGCTCGACTGGATCAAGCCCAACTTCGCCGAACAGATGCCGGTGACTGCCAACGTCGTGGCCGGGGCCGTCCTCGTGCCAGCGGAAATCTTCGTCGTGTACGGCATCGTCGACCGGCTGTTGTCCAGACGACGCCAGCAGCGGTGGGCCAGTGTCGCGGCCGAACTCGCGCAAGCCATCGGCAAGAAGTGGTCCGATCTCCGTGAACTGCTTCACTACATGCGTCGACTCGATGATCATCCCGACGGTGTCCCAGATTCAGAAGTTGTGATCACAAGGGCCGAGAGTGTCTGGGAAGCTCTTCGCCTTCAGGACGAGGCGCAGCCGTATGAAGTGCGAGGCACCGCGGACGCTCAATGGGACTTGCCGGACGGTTGCGACGAAGCCTTGGGTGACGTCCTCGGGGTCTGGATACAGATGTGGCCCGCAGGGCTGGACACGGAGCGGAAGGCGTTGCAGCGCCGTTTAGCAAGCGTCCTGCTTCCACGTCTGGCGGTCGATGATCCGGAGTTGACCTCGGCCGCCCGGTTGCTGGTTGACGCGATGAACGATCTCGATGATCTGCTGCAGGGGCTGAACGAGGTCGAGGAGCCATTTCCAATGTCGCCTTACTGGTCCCCGGACGTATCGGAGCTAAGTGATGCCGATCTGGACATGCGGCCGATGATCCCGCACGGCGCACCCGAATGCGCGCTCGGCAGTCTGCGTGAACTCCGTCGCGCGCTGCATGCGATGGATCAACTTATCGAACGGGGTGATCGACTGATCAAGCTACTAACCGATCGGAGGCGGTGATCAGGTGATGACTGGGAGGCTGGTTGGCTAACGGGCCGAACAGCCAAACCAGCAAGCGTCAGCGGACGATCACGGACCAGTCGACGCGCTCGGACCGGCGAGAGTGGCCAGTGAGCTGCATCGAGCGACCAACTCGTAACGCGTGGATCAGTTGGTTTGGTGGTGAACGCCGCTCCGCCGCCAACCTCGACGAGCAGCGCCCGACCGGCTGAGTCGTTTACGTCATCAGGCCGACAGCGCCAGCGACAGACACCCGCGCCGAGCACGCCCGTACGATCGGCGGGCTTGCACGGCGAGCGCCCGGCCCGGATCGAGACGCACCCGAACCGGGCCGGACGCGAGTCAGTCGAGCGCTGCAGCGAACATCCCCGCCTCGTACGACCCGCCGCGCTGGTGCACGATCACCGCCAACCGATTCGCCGCGTTGATCAGCGCCACCAGACACACCAACGCCCCCACCTGCTCCTCGTCGTAGTGCTTCCGCACCAACCCCCACGTCTCGTCGGAGACGCCGGTGAAGGCATCCGCCAGCCGGGTCCCCTCCTCCGCCAACGCCAACGCCGCCTGCTCTGCCTCGCTGAACACCGTCGACTCCCGCCAAGCCGCCACCAGGCTCAGCCGCACCGAAGACTCGCCAGCGGCAAGAGCCTCCTTCACGTGCATGTCGATGCACCACCCGCACCCGTTGATCTGGCTGGCCCGCAGCGACACCAGCTCCTGGACCGACTTCGGCAGCGTCGACTGCTGGACGACCAGTCCGGCGTTGGCGAACCGCTTGGCGAACTTCGTCGCGACCGCGTTCTCGAGGAGGTTGAATCGAGCGTCCATCGTTTCCGTCCTTCGTTCCGGTGAGCTGGGACGAACACGAGATGCCGCGGACGGCGCAGCCGTGACAGCACCACCACCGTGACGGGAGCCACAGCGCAAGCCCGTCACAGAACCACCGACGGCGGCATCACATGCGAAAGGCAGCAACGAAAAGGAGCAACCCATGGCGGCACCCGACCTGGCCACCGAGGCGTTCCTGAGGCACCGCAACCTGCTCTTCACCGTCGCGTACGAAATGCTCGGCTCGGCGGCCGACGCGGAGGACGTACTCCAGGAGACCTGGCTGCGGTGGGCGGGCGTCGACCTGGCGGAGGTCCGCGAGCAGCGCGCCTACCTGGTGCGGATCACCACCCGCCAGGCGCTCAGCCGGTTGCGGACGGTGGGCCGCCGCAGGGAGTCCTACGTCGGGTCGTGGCTGCCCGAGCCGCTGCTCACCGCCCCCGACGTCGCCGAGGACGTCGCGCTGGCCGACAGCGTGTCGATGGCGATGCTGCTGGTGCTGGAAACCCTCGCGCCGACCGAACGCGCCGTGTTCGTGCTCCGCGAGGTCTTCGATCTCGGGTACGACGAGATCGCCGAAGCCGTCGACAAGAGTCCCGCCGCCGTGCGGCAGATCGCCCACCGGGCCCGCGCGCACGTCGCCGCCCGCCGGCCCCGCCAGGCCGTCTCCGCGACCGAGACCCGGTACGCGCTGAGCGCGTTCCAGCGGGCCGTCGAGACCGGCGACCTCCAGGGCCTGCTCGACATCCTCGCCCCCGACGTGGTGCTGCTCGGCGACGGTGGCGGCGTGAAGCAGGCCGTCCCGCGCCCGATCCTCGGCGCTGACAAGGTCGCCCGGCTGCTCGTCGGCGGCTGGGCGAAGGTCGCGGCCAGCACCTCCTGGCAGCCGACCCTGGTCAACGGCCACCCCGCGCTCGTTGTCCACCTCGACGGCGAGCTGGACACCGTCGTCGCGCTGCGGATCGAGGACGGCCGGATCACCGGCCTCTACGCCGTCCGCAACCCCGCGAAGCTGTCGCACATGATGCGGGAGACCGCGCTGAGCCGCACGAGCGGAGCGTGAGTCGTTCACGCTCTCAAGTCCGTAGCGTCCCGAGAGGCACCCACGGCCGGCCACGGCCCACCGGTCGGCGTCGGGAAGCCCGGGAGCCGAGGACGGTCACGCCGCTGAGCCGGCACCGAGAGCGGCCACCCGCAGGGGGGTCGTGAACGCGTCACGGACTCACTACGCTGGGCGGTGACGTTCGTGCAGCATGAGTGTCTGGATCGGACGGTGTGACGTGAGCGCTCCTTGGGCCGGGCAGAGCTACCGGTACTGGGCGTTCATCTCCTACTCGCACACCGACCGACGCTTCGCGCGGGCCCTGCACCGCCGCCTGGAGGGCTACCGGCTTCCGCGCCGCGTACGGCCCTCGCCCTGGAGCGCCGGGCCCTCGCCGGTGCGGCTGCGTCCCGTGTTCCGCGACCACGAGGAGTTGCCGGCGTCCACGGACCTCGGTGGCCACCTGCGGGTGGCGTTGGACCAGTCGCGGAACCTCGTCGTGCTCGCCTCGTCCGGTGCGGCGCGGTCCCGTTGGGTCGACAGCGAGGTCCGGCACTTCCTCGACCGGGGACGCGCCCACGACATCCTGCTCGTCGTGCGCGACGGCAACCCGGGTGACCCGCTGGATCCGGCGGTGCTGCCGCCCGCCCTGCGTGGCCGGGTCGACGAGGCGCTGTGGGTGGACACCCGGGGCACCCGCCGGCCCAGCCGCACCGCGTTCCTGCGCCTCGTCGCCGGCATGGTCGGCGTCGGCTTCGACGCGCTCTGGCGCCGCGACCGGCGGCGTCGGTGGCGTCGGGCGCTGAGCCTGTCGTTGGCGCTGACCCTGCTCTTCGGCATCGGCGGCGGGCTGGTCTGGCGGGCTCAGCGGCAGCGGGCCGACAGCCAGCCGAGCCGGCAGGTGCAGCAGTTCCGGGCCTTCTACCAAGCGAAGATCGAACGGGGGCTGCGGGACGAGGTGGTGGCGCCCGGCGCGTCGCCATCCACCGTCGACTTCCAGATCCTGCGGTCGGAGGATCTCAACGGTGACGACCGGCTCGACTACTTCGTGATCAACCATACGACGTACTACTGCGGTTCCGGCGGCTGCCACACCGAGGTCTACGTCGCCGACGGTGGGGGCAGGTTCCACCAGGTCCTGACCATGTTCGCCGCCAGCACGCCGCGCACCCGCCCGACCGGCTCCGGGGCCTGGAAGGAAATCCTCGCCACCACCTACCAGGTCGCGAACCAGCCGGTGTACGACGTCTATGCCTCCACCGGCGCCGGGTACCAGCTCAGCCGGCTCGAGTTCTGCGGCAAGGTGTTCATCGAGTACTGCCACGACCCGCAGGTGGTCCTGCCGTTGAAGCAGGCTGCGCCGACCGCGCCGCTGGTGCGGCGAGGAGCAGCGGTGCGGACTGCTCCGGACGCTGCCGCTCCAGCGCTGAGCTTGGAGCCGCAGTACGGGAGCCGCCCCCGGGTGGTCGGCCGGGTGCTGGATGCGCCCTGGTTTCTCGTCGAACTGTGGAAGGGCGAATCGGGCTTCGTGTCCGCCGACGACGTGTCGAAGAGCTAGCCGGGCAGGGCCCCGGGTCAGTCGACCGTCGGCAGCTTCGGCCCGAGCACGTCGTCGGCGTCCACGATCGTGTACGCGTACCCCTGCTCGGCGAGGAACCGCTGCCGGTGCGCCGCGTACTCGGTGTCGATGGTGTCCCGGGAGACCACCGAGTAGAAGTGCGCCTGCCGGCCGTCGGCCTTCGGCCGCAACACCCGGCCCAGCCGCTGCGCCTCCTCCTGCCGCGAGCCGAAGGTCCCCGACACCTGGATCGCCACCGCCGCCTCCGGCAGGTCGATCGAGAAGTTCCCCACCTTCGAGATCACCAGGGTGCGCAGCTCGCCGGAACGGAACGCGTCGAACAACCGCTCCCGCTCCTTGTTCGTCGTCGAGCCCTCCACGATCGGCGCGTCCAGGTATTCGCCCAACTGGTGCAGCTGGTCGAGGAACCCGCCGATCACCAGCACCTGCTCCTGCGGGTGCCGCTCCACCAGCGCCTTCACCACCGGCAGCTTCGTCCGGGCGGTCGCCGCCATCCGGTAGCGCTCCTCGGCCTCCGCCGTCGCGTACGCCATCCGCTCCGCGTCGGTCAGCGTCACCCGCACCTCGACACACTCCGCCGGGGCGATCCAACCCTGCTGCTCGATGTCCTTCCACGGCGCGTCGTACCGCTTCGGGCCGATCAGCGAGAAGACGTCACCCTCCCGGCCGTCCTCGCGTACCAGAGTCGCCGTCAACCCCAGCCGGCGGCGGGCCTGGAGGTCCGCGGTGAACCGGAAGATCGGCGCGGGCAGCAGGTGCACCTCGTCGTAGACGACCAGGCCCCAGTCGCGGGCGCCGAACAGGTCCAGGTGGGTGAACGCGCCGCCGCGCCGCGAGGTGAGCACCTGGTACGTCGCGATGGTGACCGGGCGGATCTCCTTGCGCTCACCCGAGTACTCGCCGATCTCCTCCTCGGTCAGCGACGTACGCGCGATCAGCTCCCGCTTCCACTGCCGCCCCGCGACCGTGTTCGTCACCAGGATCAGCGTGGTGGCCTTCGCCTCGGCCATCGCCGCCGCCCCGACCAGCGTCTTGCCCGCGCCGCACGGCAGCACCACCACGCCCGACCCGCCGGCCCAGAACGCCTCCACGGCCTCCCGCTGGTACGACCGCAGCGTCCACGGCTTCGACCCGTCCTTGCCGGCCTCCGCCAGGTCGATCGGGTGCGCCTCGCCGTCCACGTAACCGGCCAGGTCCTCCGCCGGCCAGCCCAACTTCAACAGCGCCTGCTTCAACCGGCCCCGCTCCGACGGGTGCACCTGGATGGTGTCGTCGTCGATCTTGTTGCCGAGCATGCCGGCGAGCTTCTTGCTCTTCGCCACCTCGATCAGGACCATCCGGTCCAGGCCACGCAGCACCAGGCCGTGCGCCGGGTCGTTGGCCAGCTGCAACCGGCCGTACCGGTCCATCGTCTCGGCCACGTCCACCAGCAGGGCGTGCGGCACCGGATAGCGGGAGAACTTGAGCAGCGCGTCCACCACCGCCTCGGCGTCGTGCCCGGCGGCCCGCGCGTTCCACAACCCCAGCGGCGTCAGCCGGTAGGTGTGCACGTGCTCCGGGGAGCGTTCCAGCTCCGCGAACGGGGCGATCGCCATCCGGCAGGCCTGCGCGTCCGGGTGGTCGATCTCCAGGAGCAGCGTCTTGTCCGACTGCACGATCAGTGGTCCACCGCTCACGCCAGCGTCCTCTCCATGGCCGGGGGCGTCCGCCCTGCTCCGGCGGGCTGCACCCACCCCGGGCCGACCATCCAGTGTTGCACGCCGATCGGTGGGCCCGAAAAAGTTCGCCGCCCGGTGCAACTTCCAAAGATTGGTAAACGTCATGCAGAGGGGCGGGTCTGCTGTGCGCGTTCGATGGATCGGGGGCGAGCGCGCTCCTGCCCGCCCCCGTAATCAGTCCTCCAGCACCGCGGCGGTGATCCGGTGCAGGGCGAAGGTGTGCAACATCTCGGTGCGTTCGTCCTCGGCGCGCAGATAGCCGGCACCCATCGACACCGGCCGGACCAGCCGCGACGCGGTCGCCCCGTGCGCGTCGACATAGCCGACCCAGACCAGCGCCTTGTCCCGGACCGCCTGCTGGAGCACCGCCAGCGCCTCCCCGTGACCGGTCACCGGGGCCGGACCACCCGGAGTGCCCCGCACCACGGCGGGGGCCCGCCGGGCCGCCCGCGCCGCCGCGTCACCCCGGCGGATCTGCTCCACCACCCCCAGCAGCCGCGGCATCGCCAGCTTCGGCGTCGCCAGCGGGTCCAGCGCCCGCGTCGCCACCGGCGTCCGCCCCGGCGCCCGCCGGGACTTCGGCCGGGCCAGCACCGCCGCGCCGGAGGCGTCCTCCGGCACCGGCGCGTACCCGGCGTCCCGCAACGCCACCAGCATCCGGTTCACCTGGTACGGCGTGACCAGCACCGTCGGGGCCAGCCGGCGGAACGCCAACGGCTCCAACCGGCGGTCCGCCAGCACCTCGGTCAACAATGCCTCGTCGTCGCTGCGCACGTACGCCCCCGCCGAGCCGACCCGCAGCCCGCCGTGCTTGCGCGCCACGTCGTCCACCAGATAGGTCAACCCCTGCGGGATCGGGGTACGCGACCGACGGCGGAACAGCGCGTGCAGGTCGTCGGCCGTGTAGCCGGCGTCCAGGGCCCGCCGGACGCTCGCCGTGGTGACCCGGTGCACGCTCGCCCCACCCGCCGACTCGTGCTCGGCGATCACGTCCAGCTCACCGGCCAACGCCGGATCGGGCGGGCCGGGCACCACCACGCTCAGGTCGGCCTGCACCAGGAAGTGGTCCACCGGGGCGGGCAGCAGCGCGTCCAGGGCGCGTACCGCCGTCGACGGGTCACCCGACTCCGCCTCGGAGAGCAGCCCCAGCGGGTCGCCGCCCCGCTCGTCGGCGTCCGTCACGTCGGCCAGCAGCAGCCGCCCGTACGAGGTGAGTGCCGCCAGCCCGGTCACGCCCAGCTGGGCGGCCTCGGCCAGCACCTCCCGGTGCGCCACCTCCCGGCCCCGGGCCCGTCGGGGCGACCGCCACTCCAGCAGGGCCAGCACCTCGTCCGGGGTGGGCGCGGTGGCCGGCTCCAGGTCGGCCAGGACCGCCAGCACGGCCCGGCGGGCGGCGGGCGCTCCGGCCCGTTCCGCCTCGGCGGAGAGCACCGAGATCGGCCGGTCCCGGTCGTCGCGCTGCCCCACCAGGCCCACCTGGCGGGTCATCGTCAGCCACGCCCGGGCCAGCTGCTCCCAGCGTTGGGCCAGCGACATGGCCCGCCACACCTCGTACCCGCCGGTGGGCAGCACCTGCTGGTCGCCGCCGTACCGGGTGGTGGCGGTGCCGGTCAGCTCCAGCTCGCCGAGCAGCCCGGCCGCGTACGCCACCTCGAACAGCAGCGCGGTGGTCGGATCGTCCAGCCCCAGCACCCGGGCGAGCCGGCGCAGGTCACGCACCCCGACGCCGCCCGAGCGGAGCACCGGCGCCGGCTCGGCGGCCAGCGCCTCCAGCAGCGCCTCGGTGTGGCGTACCACCTCCATGGCCTGCCCGGCGCC
This sequence comes from Micromonospora siamensis, assembly GCF_900090305.1. Taxonomy (NCBI): domain Bacteria; kingdom Bacillati; phylum Actinomycetota; class Actinomycetes; order Micromonosporales; family Micromonosporaceae; genus Micromonospora; species Micromonospora siamensis. The sequence goes on from NZ_LT607751.1 coordinate 1,148,449, forward strand.
GGCCGAGTCGACGGCCTTCGCCTCGCGCGGCGGCGCGGACACCGGCGGCGGGGTGGTGCTGACCGGTCCGAGCGGGCCGGTGTCCCGGCGCAGCAGCAGCCCCACCTCGCGGGGCAGCTCCACGGTGCCGCTGCCCTTGCTGGCGGAGATCGGGACGAGCAGCCGGTTGTCGACCAGCCAGCGGATCGGCGAGCCGGTCGGCGCGCCCCCGTTGGTGGCGTCCGGGGGAAGGGTGTCCTCCGCCCCGACGGCGGGGGCCTGCAACGCCCCCGGGGGCACGCTGCCGACCGGCGGGCCGGCGGCGAGCCGGTCCAGGATCGCCCGGGCCGACGGCGGGGCGGCGAGCAGCGTACGGCGCAGCTTCGCCGGGTCCGCGCAGAGCGCGGCCGTCCGCACGTCCAGCTCCGCCGCCGGTCGGCCGAGCCCCGCCGGGTACGGCGAGACCTCGTCGACGCCGCCGACGACGAGCAGGACGTGTTCGGGGCCGTACAGCAGGAACAGCGCCCGCAGCCGGTTCACCGCGTCCCGGACCAGGGCGGGGGCCGGCGGGCGGGCGCCGGCGGTGGCCATGGTGAGGATGGCCTCGGTGGAGGTGGCGCCCGAGTCCGGGTCGCGGGTCAGCCGGGCGGCGTCGAGGACCTGGAGGGTGAACTGGTCCAGCCCGTCCAGGGCGCGCGCCACGGAGACCCGGGACTGGGCCCGGATGGCCAGCGCGGAGACGTCGGCGGGCACCGGCACGACGAGGTCCGGCCGCAGCTGGAGCAGCGCGGCGAGGGATTCGTCCGGCAGCGACCGCAGGTGGTCGGCGAGTGAGGTGGTCATCGTCGTTCCACGCTAGCCCGCAGGGACGACGTCCCGCCCCCCGGACGTCCGGCTCGGCCGGGGTTGGGCGGGTACGTTCTCGACATGCCCCCACTGATGGTCGGTTTCGACCTCGACATGACCCTGGTCGACTCCCGCCCCGGTATCGCCGCCGCGTTCCGGGCGTTGACCGCGCGGACCGGCGTGCACGTCGACGCCGAGGCGGCCGTGGCCCGGCTGGGGCCGCCGCTGCGTACCGAGATCGCCCGCTGGTTCCCGCCCGAGCAGGTGGAGGAGGCGGTGCTGACCTACCGGGAGCTCTACCCGGCGTACGCGATCACCCCGACCGTCCCGATGCCCGGCGCGGCGGCGGCGATCACCGCGGTGCACGAGCGCGGCGGCCGGGTCATGGTGGTCACCGCCAAGCTGGGCCGGCTGGCGAAGCTGCACCTGGACCACCTGGGGCTGGCCGTGGACGAGCTGGCCGGGGATCTGTTCGCCGACCAGAAGGCGACCGCCCTGCGGGAGCACGGGGCGACCCTCTACGTCGGCGACCACGTGGCAGACATGGTGGCGGCCCGGGCGGCCGGGATCCCCGGGGTGGCGGTGGCGACCGGCCCCTGTCCGGCCGGTGACCTGCGCGACGCCGGGGCGTACGCGGTCCTCGATGACCTCACCGGATTCCCGGGGGCGCTAGACCGGATCATCCGGCTAGCCTTGGAGCAGTAGTCGGATCGAGCGAAGCAGGGGTTCCACAGTGCCGACGGGTCGAGTGAAGTGGTATGACGCGGCCAAGGGATACGGGTTCGTCACCAGTGACGAGGGTGGCGACGTGTTCCTGCCGAAGGGCGCGCTGCCGGCGGGTGTCACCGACCTCAAGGGTGGCCAGAAGATCGACTTCAGCGTGGTGGACAGCCGCCGCGGCTCCCAGGCGATGGGGGTCCGGCTGCTGGAGGCGCCGCCCTCGGTGGCGGAGCTGCGCCGCCGGCCGGCCGAGGAGCTGCACGGCATGGTCGAGGACATGATCAAGGTGCTGGAGGCGAAGGTCCAGCCGGACCTGGGCCGGGGCCGCTTCCCGGACCGCAAGACCGCGCAGAAGATCGCTCAGCTCGTCCACGCGGTGGCGCGCGAGCTGGAGGTCTGAGGGCTGGAGGTTCGCGGAACGAGCCCGGCGTCGGCGGCCCGGCCCAGCAGCGCCTGCACGGCGGCGAAGCCGGCCTCACCCAGGTCGGCGGTGAACTCGTTGACGTAGAGGCCGATGTGCCGGTCCACCACGTCGGGCTCCATCTCCTGGGCGTGCGCCAACACGTACTCCCGGCTGGCCGCAGGGTCGGCCCACGCCTGCCGGACGGACTCCCGGATCCAGCCGGCGGCCTCGACCGGATCGACGGCGCCCTTGCGGGCCAGGATCGCCCCGAGCGGGATCGGCAGACCGGTGGTCGACTCCCACCACTCGCCGAGGTCGACCAGGGCGGTCAGCCCGTGCCGCGGGTAGGTGAACCGGGCCTCGTGGATCACCAGCCCGGCGTCGTACCGGCCGGCCGCCACCCCGGGCATGATCTCGTGGAACGGCACCACCTCGATCCGGGCCGGCGGTCGCTCCGCCGACCAGAGCCGGAACAGCAGGTACGCCGTCGTCCGGTCGCCCGGCACCGCCACGGTCGCCCCGGACAGGTCGGCCAGGCCGCTCGCGGTCTCGCCGCTCCCGGTCCCGCCGGTCCGGTCGCTCGCGGTCCGGTCGCCGCGGGTGAGCATCAGGGGTCCGCAGCCACGGCCCAGCGCCCCGCCGCACGGCAGCAGGTGGTAGTCGTCCAGCAGCCACGGCAGCGCCGCGTAGCTCACCTTGACCAGGTCGAACGCACCCCGCTCGGCGGCGGTGTTGGTGACGTCCACGTCGGCGTAGGTCACCTCCACCGGCGGCGCGCCGGGCACCCGCCCGTGCACCAGGGCGTCGAAGACGAACGTGTCGTTGGGGCAGGGCGAGATCGCGAGGGAGAGCGCCACACCCCCACCGTATCCCCGCCGCCGGCCCACCTCCGCCGCGGCCGTCCGGCCGGGACCTCCCGGCCTGGCCGGCGGGTGCCTGAGCAGCGGCGGCACCTGTCCTTCGCGACGCTACGGACTTGAGAGCGTGAACGACTCACGGCGGGTCGACGGCCCGTGGGCCGACGCTTCGCGTGCCGTCGGTGCCGGTGGTGTCAAGAGGGCCATCCCGCCGGGGGCCGGTCGGGAGTCCGGCCCCGCAAGAGGAATCCGGTCGAAGGACGGTCGGACGTGGCTGAGTCATCCACGCTCTCAAGTCTGTAGCGTGCAGCGACCACCCTTCATCCCCAGCTCCGGGACTTGTCCACAGGGTTTTCCACAGGGCGTCGGGGCCTGTTGAAGAACTTCGGTCGCGCGGGAAGCATGGAGGACATGACCGGGCCGGAGGAGACGGTCGATCTGGCTGCGACGCTCCGCGCACTACGCCGCCAGGCCGACCTGAGCCAGCGGGAGCTGGCCGAGAAGGCGGGAGTCCCGCAGAGCACCGTCGCCCGGATCGAGGCCGGGCGGGCGACGGACGTGCGGTTCCGCACCGTCGAACAGCTCGTTCGCGCCGCCGCCGGGCGACTCACCATCGCGCTCGCCGGCTCGGCGGGCACCGAGCCGCCGGACACGCGCTCGTTGCCGCTCGTGCCGCACGAGGGGCTGCGGGATGCCGCCGGGCGACAGTGCCCGCCCCACCTGGACGCCCGGGAGGTCCGCGAACCGCGAGACTGGCCGGGAGCCTGGTGGGCCGCGTGGGGCAACCTGCCGCCGCCCCTCTGGCCACTGCCCTTGCCGGCGGCCACCTACCGGCGTGACCGGCGTGAGCGTGACCGGCGGCGGCGCGCCGAGGAGGTTCGGCGTTCGGTCCGGATCAGGCGCTTCACCGGTGGCGACCTACCCGCCACGTCCTGGCGGTTCGTGGCGGAGCTGCCCGACGGCGACCTCGTAGGCGAGTTGCGGGCACACGAGGTCAGCGTCGACCTGCTGCTCGGGTACGACCTGGGCGACCGCCGCGAGGTCGTCCTCGACGGGGTGCTGGTCCGGGCCGAGGCCAGGGGTCTCGGCATCGGGCGTCGCCTGCTGGAAGCGCTGCGGATCGAGCTGCAACGGGTGGGCATCGTCCGGGCACACGCGATCGCGGAGTTCGAGGGCATCGGGTTCCTCATCGCCTGCGGCTACCGGGTGGAGACGGGTCGGCCGGTGGCGTTCAGCCTCGACCTCGAGGCCGAACACCGCTGACCGGTCGACCGGGCCACGGACCCGGTTCGGTATCGGCCGCGGGCTCAGCGCAGGGCGCGGGCGGCCTCGGTGAGGGCGGCGAACGCCTCCCGCATGCGCCAGGTGTCGCGGTCGCGGGGGCCGATCGGGTTGGAGACGGTGCGTAGCTCGACAAAGGGCAGGCCGGCCTGGGCCGCGGCGACGGCCACGCCGTACCCCTCCATGGCCTCGGCGACGGCGTCGGGGTGACGGTCGGCCAGGGCCAGGGTGCTGGCGGCCGTGCCGGTGACCGTGGCGACGGTCAGCACCGCGCCCACGGTCGCCGCCGGGAGCGCGTGGCGGAGGTCGGCGAGCAGCCCCGGGTCGGCTTCCACGGAGGGGCCGCCGCCCAGCCACTCGGGCGGCATGCCCAGCTCGTCGATCGGGATGAAGCCCCCCGGCGACTCGGCGCCCAGGTCGGCGGCGACACTGCGGGTGCCCAGCACCGTGCCGCCGACCGGCGCTCGGCCGGCGAAGCCGCCGCCGATACCGGCGCTCACCACCGCCCGGAACGGGTGGCCGGCCGCCTCCGCCAGGGCGAGCAGGCGGGCCGTGGCCGCGCCCGCCACCGCCGGGCCCACCCCCACCGGGCGGACCGTCACCGTCGGGTCGGTCAGGCCGGCGCGAACCGCCTCCGCCTCCGCCGGCACGGCGGTCACCACCAGCAGACCGGTCACGACACCGGGCCCGGGGAGTTGCGGCGCTGCTCGTCGTCCACGCCACCCGGCCCGGAGACCGCCGAAGAGGGCCGGTAGACGTGGTAGCCCGGCGGCGCCAGCCCGGCCTCGTCGGCCTGACCGGGCACGCCGGCCCCCGGCATGTCGGGGCCGCGTACGGCGGGCTCCGGAACGCCCGACCCGGTCGGCGCCGGCGAGGTCGGTGCGGCCTCGACCGGCTCGTCCCGGTGGTCGGCCCCGGCCTGCGCGCGGCGGGCCGCCTCGGCCTGCTCCGCCTCGGCGCGGCGGTCCTGCTCGGCCAGCTCGGCGTCGTCGAGCGGGCGCCCCACCAGCCGCTCGGCGCGCAGCCGGCCGGCGACCAGGACGCCCCGGGCGGCGGCGAGGACCGCCACGCCGGCGACCACCATGATCCCGATCCGGCCGGTGAACGGCACCAGGCCCAGCGCGCCGCCGGCCACGAAGGCGAGCATCAGCGCGGTCTCCGAGTGCGCGAAGGAACTCGCCCGCAGCCGCTCCGGGATGCGCTCCTGGATGGAGGCGTCCACCGCCAGCTTCGCCAGCCCGCTGAACAGGGCCGTCACCAGGCAGAGCACGGCCACCAGCGGCAGCGAGAACTTCACCGCGGCGAGCACCGCCACCCCGGCCACGATGATCAGTGAGCTGGACTGGATCGCGGTGGGGCGGTGGATGCGCAGCCGGGTACCGACCGCGGTGGCCAGGAAGCCGCCCACCGCCAGCGCGCCGCCGACCAGGCCCAGCGCGGCCTGCGGGCTCAGCTGCCGGCCGAGGAAGTCGGTGGTCAGATCGCCGGACTTGATCGCGAAGGCGAGGAAGAGCAGCAGGAAGCCGTACATGCCGCGCAGGCTGGCGGAGCCGATCAGGGTGGCGATGACCAGCCGGCCCGCCGGACGGCCCCGGCCCAGCGGGCGGTCCCGGTCCTTGCGGCGCAGCGCACGCAGCGGCCGCGGCACCCGCTCGGGTGGCTCCGAGTCCGCCTTCGGCGGCAGCCGCAGCGCGATCACCATGCCGACCAGGAAGATCACCGAGGCGACCCGGAGCGGCCACTGCGGCCCCAACCAGAACGCCGCCAGGCCGAGCGGCGCCACCAGCGCGCCCGCCACCGTCCCGTACACGCTGGCGCGCGCCCCGACCTGGGACAGACCCAGCCCTTCGGGCAGCAGCCGGGGAACGGCGGCCGAGCGGGCCACCCCGTACGCCCGGGAGAGCGCCAGCACCCCGAAGGCCGCCGGATACAGGCCGAAGCTGCCCAGGTAGTCCGAGATCAACCAGGCCAGGAAGGCGCGGCCCAGCATGGTGGTGGCCAGCGCGTACCGACGGCCGTGCCGGAAGTGGTCCAGCAGCGGGCCCACCACCGGCGCCAGCATGGCGAACGGCACCATCGTGACCAGCAGGTAGAGCGCCACCTTGTTGCGCGCCTCGCCGAGCGGCACGTCGAAGAAGATCGTCCCGGCCAGGCCGATCGCGATCAGCGTGTCCCCCGCGCAGGAGACCGCGTGCAGGTCGAAGAGGCGGACCATGCCCACCTCGTTGCCGGCGCTGCGGGCCCGGGCCGAGCCGGCCCGCCGGGTCATCCAGCGGCCACTGCTCACCGAACCGCGCAGCAGCAGCCGGGTGGCCCGGATGCCGGTACCCACGGTCCGCCCCAGGAGAGACCGCTCGGGACGGGAGAACGACGGCATGTGCTCCATCCTCGCCCATTCGCCCCGCGAACGCCGCAGCACCGGCGGAGAAGCTCACCGGGGAGTGCCTGTCGGCCCGCGCCGGGCATGGGGAACAATGGACCGGTGACCAGGCCCGCCACCACCCGCGTCCGCCTCGACCAGGTCTGCGCCGCCGCCGTCGATGTGGCCCGCGCCGCGATCACCGAGGTCGAGCCCTCGGACATCGGCGCCCACCTGCAGGCCGTCGCCGAAGGTGACCGACTCGTCACCCACTACTTCGAATGCCTGATGGCCGGCTACCGGGGCTGGCGCTGGGCGGTCACCGTCACCCGGGTGCCCCGCAGCCGCACCGTCACCATCTGCGAGACGGTCCTGCTCCCGGGCTCCGACGCGCTGCTCGCCCCCGGCTGGCTGCCCTGGCAGGAGCGGCTCAAGCCGGGCGACCTCGGCCCCGGTGACCTGCTTCCCACCCCCGCCGACGACGACCGCCTCGCCCCCGGCTACCTGCTCTCCGACGACCCGGCGGTCGAGGAGACGGCGTGGGAGCTCGGCCTGGGCCGGCCCCGGGTGCTGTCCCGGGAGGGCCGCGCCGAGGCCGCCCAGCGCTGGTACGACGGCGACCACGGCCCCGACGCGCCGATCTCCACCGCGGCGCCCGCCGCCGCCCGCTGCGGCAGCTGCGGCTTCTACCTGCCGCTCGCCGGTGCGCTGCGGCAGTCCTTCGGCGCCTGCGGCAACTTCTACGCCCCCGACGACGGCCGGGTGGTCTCCGCCGACCACGGCTGCGGCGCGCACTCCGAGACGCTGACCGAGACCCCCGAGACGCCCGTCGACGAGCTGCCGACCGTGTACGACGACAGCGCCGTCGAGGCGGTCTCGGTGAGCCGGGCCCCCGGCTCGGTGGAGGCGGCGGAGCCGGCCGAGCCGTACGGGCACTCCTGAGCGGTCAGCTCCGCGCGGCGGCGGCCCGACGGCGACGTCGGTGCGCGTCGTGCCGCATCATCGTGGCCAGACCGGGGAAGCCCCACAGGAAACCGGCCAGGCAGGTCCAGAGCCAGTTCTGGCGGCCGTGTTCGGTGAGCCAGCCGCGGAAGAAGATCAGCAGGACCAGGCCGGCCACCGCCCACACCACCAGCCCGACGAGGGCGAACGGGACCATCGGCGGGTCGAGCGGCTCCGGCCGCGGCGGCTGCTGCTGAGGCACCGGCAAAGCGTACGCGATGCGCCTTCCCTGCCGGCCACTGATCTGCGACGATGCGCGCGACAGTCCGAAGATCACCTGTGAGGGACCCGATGGCCATTGCGCCGCCGCCGGACCACGGCACCGTTCCCGATCCCGCTCACCCCCGCTCCGGATTCGACCGCTTCTTCGAGGTCTCCGCCCGTGGCTCGACGATGAGCCGCGAGGTGCGGGGTGGCCTGGCCACCTTCTTCACGATGGCGTACATCGTGGTGCTCAACCCACTGATCCTGGGCGGTGCCGTCGACGGCGACGGCAACAAGCTCCCGATCCCCGCGCTGGCCGCCGCGACGGCGCTGGTGGCCGGCCTGATGACGATCCTGATGGGCGTGGTCGGACGCTTCCCGATGGCCCTCGCCGCCGGACTGGGCGTCAACGCGCTGGTGGCCTTCGAGATCGCCCCGGAGATGACCTGGGCGGACGCGATGGGTCTGGTGGTGATCGAGGGCGTGGTGATCGCGATCCTCGTGCTCACCGGGCTGCGTACGGCGGTGTTCCGTTCGGTGCCCACCCAGCTGAAGACGGCGATCGGCGTCGGCATCGGGCTCTTCCTGACCATCATCGGCCTGGTCGACGCCGGCTTCGTGCGCCGGGTTCCGGACGCGGCGAACACGACCGTGCCGGTGGGCCTGGGCATCAACGGCAAGATCGTCAGCTGGCCGATGCTGGTCTTCGTGGTAGGCCTGCTGGTGACCATCGTGCTGGTGGTACGCCGGGTGCGCGGCGCGATCCTGATCGGCATCCTCGCCTCCACCGTGCTGGCGATCGTCGTGGAGGCCATCGCCAAGGTCGGCCCGTCGTTCGTCAACGGTCAGCCGAACCCGAAGGGCTGGTCGCTGAACGTGCCGGCGCTGCCGGAGAAGGTGGTGGACGTCCCCGACCTGTCCCTGATCGGCAACTTCAACGTGCTGGACTCGTGGACCCGGGTCGGCTGGCTGGTGCCGCTGATGTTCGTCTTCACGCTGCTGATCACGGACTTCTTCGACACCATGGGCACGATGGTCGCGATCGGCCAGGAGGGGGGCATGCTCGACGAGCGGGGCACCCCGCCCCGGGCGCGGGAGATCCTGCTGGTCGACTCGATCGCCGCGGCGGCGGGCGGCACGGCCAGCGTCTCGAGCAACACGTCGTACATCGAGAGTGCCGCCGGTGTCGCCGAGGGCGCCCGGACCGGCGTGGCCAACCTGGTCACCGGCGCGCTGTTCCTGCTGGCGATGTTCCTGGCGCCGCTGGCGACGGTGGTGCCGTTCGAGGCGGCCTCCACCGCGCTGGTGGTGGTGGGCTTCCTGATGATGACCGCGGTGCGGACCATCGACTGGACCGACTACGAGATCGCCGTTCCGGCGTTCCTCACCATCGTGCTGATGCCGTTCACGTACTCGATCTCGAACGGCATCGGCGCCGGCATCATCACCTACGTCCTGGTGAAGCTCGCCAAGGGCAAGGCGCGGGAGATCCACCCGCTGCTGTACTTCGTGGCGCTGCTGTTCGTGCTGTACTTCCTGCGCGGGCCGATCGAGTCCGCGGTGCTCTGACGCCCCACTCCGGGCCGGGGCCGAATCGGGCACCCGGTCCGGAGCAGGGCAAACCTCCCGTGAGTGTGGTCATATCGCATGTCGTTAGCCATGCTCATTAGATAAGCTAACGACTGTGACGGAGCGGACGGTGACGGCGGAACGCGTGCCACCGGCGCAGCTGGCCCCCCAGCTGCGGGATGCGATCACCCGGCTCAACCGGCGGGTCCGACAGGCCCGCCCGGTCGGTGACCTGACGGTCACCCAGCTCTCCGCGCTGACCAGCCTCAAGCTGGCCGGCGCGCTGACCCCACGGGAGCTGGCCGACATCGAGCGGGTGCAGCCGCCCACGATGACCAAGATCGTCGCGAAGCTGGAGGAGCGCGGCCTCGTGCAGCGCACCCCCCACCCGACCGACGGGCGGCAGGTCATCCTGGCGGCGACCGAGGGGGGCCGGGCCGTGCTCGACCAGTTCGAGCGGGCCCGCAACGAGTGGCTGGCCAGCCGACTGGCCGCCCTCGGCGAGGAGGAACGCGACACGCTGCGGCGGGCCGCGGAGATCCTCCAGCAGCTCGCCCGCGCCTGACCGCGCCTCGCGGTCCGCGCCGTCCGACGTCGATGACGCGTACGCGCGACCCGAGGAGGCGCACCAAGAGTGCAGGCGAAGCTGAGCACGATGTTCCAGTCCCTGAAAGTCCGCAACTACCGGCTCTTCGCCACCGGGCAGCTGATCAAGCTGATCGGCGTCTGGATGATGTTCATCGCCCAGGACTGGCTCGTCCTCGACCTCTCCGGCAACTCGGCCACCGCGCTCGGTGTGGTCACCGCCCTTCAGTTCACCCCGGTGCTGCTGCTCACCCTGATCTCCGGGCGCCTCGCCGACCGGTACGACAAGCGCCTGCTGCTCTTCGTCGCCAACGCCTTCTGGACCGTCCTCGCGCTGGCCATGGCCGCGCTGGTGATCACCGGGCTGGTGCAGCTCTGGCACGTGTTCGCCTTCGCCGCCCTGCTCGGCACCGCGAACGCCGTGGAGACCCCGGTGCGTCAGGCGTTCGTCAGCGAACTGGTCGGCACCGAACTGCTGCCCAACGCACTCTCCCTCAACGCGGCCACCTTCAACTCGGCCCGGATCGTCGGCCCGGCCGTCGCCGGTCTCGCCATCGCCGCCTTCGACGTCGGCCCGGTCTTCCTGGTCACCGCGCTCAGCTCGCTCGCCCCGCTGGTCAACGTGGTCCGGATGCGCCCCGCCGAGCTGCACCGCAAGGAGCTGCCGCCGATCGGCGAGCGGGACCAGGCCAAGGTGATCGACGGCCTACGGTACGTCTGGCGCCGCCCCGACCTGCTGCTGCCGATGGTGATGATCTCGATCATCGCCACGTCGCTGTTCAACTTCCAGCTCACCCTGGCCGCCCTCGCCAAGACCGTCTTCCACACCGGCGCGGCCTCCTTCGGCCTGTTCAGCAGCGCCCTGGCCGTCGGCGCGCTGGCCGGGGCGCTCGCCGGTACCGGCCGCCGCAGCCGACCGTCGGTCTGGGTGGTGCTCGGCGCAGCCGTCGCCTGCTCTGTCTTCGGCACCCTGGTCGGCTTCGCGCCCGCGTACTGGCTGGTGGTGGCGCTGCTGCTGCCCACCGGGTTCTGCATGGTCTTCTTCGCCCAGGCCGCCAACCAGCGCATCCAGCTCGGCGTCGACGCCGCCTTCCGGGGCCGGGTGATGGCGCTGTGGGTGCTGGTCTTCCTCGGCACCAACCCGGTCGGGGCCCCGGTGATCGGCTGGCTCGCCGAGACCTACGGCGCGGGCGCCAGCATCTGGATCGGTGGGCTGATCTCGCTGGTCACCGCCCTGCTCGCGCTCACCTGGCAGCTGCGCCGCGCCGGCGCCCGGCTGCGGTTCCGGGTGCTGCCGATGCCCCGCTTCTACGTGGTCCCCGCCCCGGACTGCTGACCGCTGATCGGATCCGGTCCGGCGTGTCCGGCACCCGGTGCCGGGCGACGTTCCGGATAACGGCAATCCGGTGGCGGCGGCTCTCCGGGAGCCTTAGCGTCGAGTCGTGGGTGACCCTGGTGCGGTGACGCTGACCCTGGCGTTCGTCGCTGTCGCCTGCCTACCGGCGGCCTTCGCCGCCCTCTTCTGCGCGGACGAGATCATCGACCGGCTCGCCTGTCGCTGGGCCGAATGGCGCGAAGGGCGGCGGGAACGGCGCACCATCGCCCAGCTGGACCGGGCCATCGAGGCCGACGCGCTAACCCGGGACATCGACCTCACCGAGTTCGACCGGGACGGCCGCCGCCCGCTGGAACAGGTCGCCGCCGACCTGCGCCGCCTCGGTGGGCACCGGCGCGCGGCGACCGGCAGGTCCGTGGTCTGGCACGGCGCGGTGATCGAGGCGTACGACGAACGGCTGCGGGCCGCCTGTCAGGCCCTCGGCATTCCGGAGCACCTCGGCGAGCTGGACGGTGTCGACCGGGAGATCGAGCGGCTGCGGGTCGAGGGCCTGCTGCACGCCGCCGGCCTCACCCTGCCGGCCGCCCGCCCCGAGCAGCGCCAGCGGCACCGCTGACCGGTGCGACTCTTCGTCGCCGTGTACCCGCCACCCGCGGCGGTCGACGACCTCACCGAGCGGGTGGCCCGGCTGCGGGTCGCCGCCGCCACCGCCGCCGGGATCAACGTACGGCTCGCCGACCCGGCGAACGCCCACCTCACCCTCGCCTTCCTCGGCGAGGTGGCGGAGGACCGGCTGACCGAGGTGACCAGCACCCTCGGGCTCGCCGCCGAGACCTTCCGCGCCGGCCGGGACAGCTCCCCGCGACTGCGCCTCGGCGGCGGTGGCCGCTTCGGGCGCGGCCGGTTCACCGTCCTCTGGGTAGACCTGCGCGGTGACGTCGCCGAACTGTCCACCCTGGCCAGGCTGATCCGCATCGGTCTGCGCCGGGGCCGGCTGCCGCACGACGAGAAGCCGTTCCGGCCGCACCTGACCATCGCCCGCCCCGGCGATCGGCTCGACCCCGCCGACGTGGCGGCCGACCAGGCCGCCCTGGACGGCTACCTCGGCCCCGAGTGGCCGGCGGCGGAGCTGGTCCTCGTCCGCAGCCACCAGGGCCCCCACCCCACGTACGACCGCTTGGCCGCCTGGCCCCTCTGACCCGTCGCCCTGGCCGCCCGGGCTCCGCGCCGTAGGGCCATCGGCCCGGCTCGGCCCACCGACCCGGGCCGGGCCGCGGGTTGCGGTGTGTGGGTGCTTCGGCGGGCTGGGAGGGCGCGGTGTGGTGTGGGGGCGTCGGTTCGGGCGGGGCGTGAGTCGTTGACGCTCTCAAGTCTGTAGGCACCGGAAGGGGATGTCCGGCGTAGGGGTGCGGGGCACGGGTTGCGGCATGTCGGCCTATGGCCTGGGCGGGGGCGAGGGGCGCGGCGTGCGGGTGTTTCGGCGATCCGGGACGGCCCGGCTTGCGGCACGTCGGGCACTGGGCTGGGCGGCACGGCTTGCGGCACGTCGGGCGTCGCCCGGAAGCGGGCGCAGGATGCGGCATGTCGCGGCGTCCGGGCTCCCGGATGCCGCGACATGCCGCCAAGCGGGTGCGCCAAAGAGCGCTACCAGGCCCAGGCCTCCGGGCCGGGGCCGCCGTTGCCGACCGGCGGGAAGAGCTCGTCGAGGCGGGTCAGGGTCGCCTCGTCCAGGTCGACGTCGAGCGCGCCGAGGTTGCGGTCCAACTGGTCCATGGTGCGCGGGCCGACGATCGGGGCGGTCACCCCGGGCCGGGAGAGCAGCCAGGCCAGCGCCACGTCGGCCGGGTCGTGGCCGAGGTCGGCACAGAGCTTCTCGTACGCCTCGATGGTCGGCCGGTGCTCGGCCAGCGCGTCGGCCGAACGGCCGGACGTGCCGCGCGCCGCCCCACCGGAGGCCATCTTGCGGATCACCCCGGAGAGCAGCCCGCCGTGCAGCGGTGACCAGGGGATGATGCCCAGGCCATAGTGCTGGGCGGCCGGGATCACCTCCAGCTCGGCGTGCCGGGTGAGCAGGTTGTAGATCGACTGTTCGGAGACCAGGCCGAGGAAGTTCCGCCTGCCGGCGGCGGCCTGCGCCTGGGCGATGTGCCAGCCGGCGAAGTTCGACGAGCCGACGTAGAGCACCTTGCCCTGCGCGACCAGCGTCTCCATCGCCTGCCAGATCTCCTCCCACGGCGTGGTCCGGGAGACGTGGTGCATCTGGTACAGGTCGATGGTGTCGGTACGCAGCCGGCGCAGCGACTCCTCGCAGGCACGGATGATGTGCCGGGCCGAGAGTCCCTGGTCGTTGGGCCAGTCGCTCATCTTGCCGTACACCTTGGTGGCCAGCACCACCTTGTCCCGCCGGCCGCCGCCCTGGTCGAACCAGCGACCGATGATCTGCTCGGTGACACCCTCGCCGAGCTTCCAGCCGTAGACGTTCGCGGTGTCGAAGAAGTTGATGCCGTGGTCCAGCGCCCGGTCCATGATGGCGAAGCTGTCCGGCTCGCTGGTCTGCGGCCCGAAGTTCATCGTGCCCAGGCAGAGCCGGCTGACCGACAGGCCGGTGCGCCCCAGATTCGTGTACTCCATGACTCCACCCTGGCACGCGGCGACTTCGAGTGCCTCACGTTGCCGCGTGCCGGGGTGGATCGGTCAGGAGGACTCGCGGGCCGCCGGGCCGCTGCCGAAGAGCACGTCGTCCCAGCTGGGCAGGCGCTTGCGCGGCTTGCCCGAGGCGTCCGTCGACTCGCCGCCGGCAGCCGCCGCAGCGGCCGCGCCGGTACGCCGGGGCCGGAGCACCGCCAGCGACGGCACGGCCGGGACCTCCTTGGGCGCGTCCGAGTCGTCGTCGAACGCCGAGCCCTGGCCACCGCCGAGCAGCGCCGCGGCGCCCCCGCCGACGGCCCGTTGCCGGGGCGCGTCGGAGCCGGCCAGCGCGGCCGGGGAACGCGGGTCGAGCCCGCGACCGGAGGTGCCGCCGAGCGGCCGGTCCAGCGAGGCCAGCAGGGCGTCCCGACCGGCCCGGATCGGGTCCCGGCCGGACCTCTGCTCGCCGGCGGCGGCGGGCAGCCCGTGCCCACCCCGGCTCGGCTCGCCGCGCGACGGACCGGGCAGGCCGTGACCGCCCCGCTCCGGCGCCGGCTCCTGGCCGAGGATCGGCGTGGGCCGCTCCGCGCAGAGGTATTGCGCCATGTCGTCGTGCGGAACGACGTTCTGCCGGGTCTTGTCCAGGTCCCAGACCGCCTGCGCGGTGGCCTTGCCCGACGGCCAGGTGGCGATGATCCGCCAGGTGCCGTCGTCCCGGCGGTACGCGTCCCAGGAGATCTTCTCGGTGTCGATGCCGTGCTGGGCCAGCCGGCCGTTGACCACCTCGGCCAGCGGGGTGGGCTTCTCGGCGCCCTTGAGCCGGGTGCGGCGGGCGTGCTGGGCGAGCATGGCCCGCTCCTGGAGCACCGGGCCGGCGTAACGCAGCACCCGGTCGACCGGCACGCCGGCGACCCGGGCGACGTCCTCGGCGGACTCACCCGAACGGATCTTGGCCTGGATGTCCCGCGGCGAGAGTGACGGCAACGGGTCGGCGGCGGTCGACACCACCGCGAGCGGCGGTGCCCCGGGCTCGGCGTGCAGCGCCGAGGCGATGCGTTCGTCGATCGGGAGGGCGAGCAGGCGCCCGACCTCGTCGGCGAGCACCAGAGCCTGGCCGTCCTCGGAGAGGGCGACGAAGCGTACTGGGCGCATGGCGTAGCCTCCGTCCCGCTTCGCTGGCCGTCACGCCACGAGCCGGCCACCCGGGCGTCTCGGACCACCGTACGCTCATCTGCCCACAGGTGGGGGATCCGACACCCGCATGTCGCGACTGAGCTGCGACGATGATCACGGTGGGTGGTCGTCGGCGGTCCGGCGACCACCCACCGTCACGCGAGAGGTCAGAGCCGCTCGACGACGTGGTCGATGGCGGCGGTCAGCGCCTCCACATCGGCCGGCTCGACCGCCGGGAAGAGCGCCACCCGCAGCTGGTTGCGGCCCAGCTTCCGGTACGGCTCGGTGTCCACGATGCCGTTCGCGCGCAGCACCTTCGCGATCGCCGAGGCGTCCACCCCGTCGGCGAAGTCGATGGTGGCGACCACGTTGGACCGCAGCGCCGGGTCCGCCACGAACGGGGTGGCGTACGACGAGCGCTCCGCCCAGCCGTAGACGATGCCGGCGCTCTCGGCGGTGCGCTTCGCCGCCCAGGACAGGCCGCCCTGCGAGTTCATCCAGTCGGTCTGCTCGGCGGCCAGGAAGATGGTGGCCAGCGCCGGGGTGTTGTAGGTCTGCTCCAGCCGCGAGTTGTCGATCGCGGTGACCAGGTCGAGGAAGGCCGGAATGTAGCGCCCCGAACCCTTGATCTCGCCCGCCCGCTCCAGCGCCGCCGGCGACATCAGGGCCAGCCAGAGGCCACCGTCGGAGCCGAAGCACTTCTGCGGGGCGAAGTAGTAGACGTCGGTCTCGCCGACGTTGACGTCCAGCCCGCCGGCGCCGGAGGTGGCGTCGACCAGCAGCAGCGAACCCTGGTCGGCGCCCGCCACCCGGGAGATCGGCACGGCCACACCGGTCGAGGTCTCGTTGTGCGGGGTGGCGTAGACGTCCACGCCCGCCTCGGCCTGCAGCGACGGCGCGGTGCCCGGCTCCGACTTGCGTACCGTCGGCTCGCCCAGGAACGGCGCGTCCTTGACCGACTTGGCGAACTTCGCGCCGAACTCGCCGAAGCTGGCGAACTGGGCCCGGTCGCGGACCAGCCCGAAGGTGGCCACCTCCCAGAAGGCGGTGGTGCCGCCGTTGCCGAGCACCACCTCGTACCCCTCGGGCAGCGAGAAGAACTCGGCGAGCCCTCGACGCAGCCGGGCCACCTGGTCGCGGACCGTCTTCTGCCGGTGCGAGGTGCCCAGGTAGCTGGTGGCGACGTCGGCGAGCGCGGAGACCGCCGCCGGGCGGACCTTGGACGGGCCGCAGCCGAAACGGCCGTCGGCGGGCAGGAGCTCGTCGGGAATCCGGATGGTCGGTGCGTCAGCCACGGTTGTCTCGATCCTTCCGCATGGGCGAGGGCGGGCCCTTCACGCGGGCACGGATCGGCGGCGGACGCGCGCGCCGGGCGCACGGCGGCCGGGATCCGGGCCCGGTCCGGCGACTCTGCCGGCCTTCATCCTCGCACCCGGGCCGGCCCACCCGGCGGCTGGTCCCACCCCGACCGCTGAGGCATGCGCCACACCGGCACCTTTCTCCGGGTACGCGGAAGGCCCCCGACCGGGACGGTCGGGGGCCTTCCGCGGTCGTCGGCCGGCCCCCGGTGCCGGAGGCGGTGACGAGGGGCAGCTCAGACGCCGTGCGGGATGGCGGCCCAACCCTCGACGTCCTGCGGCTTGCGGGTGCCCGGGCCGACGTAGCGCGCCGACGGCCGGACCAGCCGGTTGAGTCGCTTCTGCTCCAGGATGTGCGCGGACCAGCCGCCCATCCGGGCGCAGGTGAACATCGAGGTGAACATGTGCGCCGGCACCTCGGCGAAGTCCAGCACCACGGCCGACCAGAACTCGACGTTGGTGGCGAGCACCCGGTCCGGGCGGCGGGCCTGGAGCTCGGCCAGGGCGGCCTTCTCCAGCGCCTCGGCGATCTCGAAGCGGGGCGCGCCCAGCTCCTTGGCCGTACGCCGGAGCACGCGGGCGCGCGGGTCCTCGGCCCGGTAGACCCGGTGGCCGAAGCCCATCAGCCGCTCGCCGCGGTCGAGGACGCCCTTGACGTACCCCTCGGCGTCGCCGCTGCGCTCGACGGCCTCGAGCATGGTCAGCACCCGGGAGGGGGCGCCGCCGTGCAGCGGGCCGGAGAGCGCGCCGATGCCCGAGGAGATGCAGGCCGCGGCGTCCGCGCCGGTGGAGGCGACGATCCGGGCGGTG
The DNA here is from genome assembly GCF_900090305.1 of Micromonospora siamensis. Classification (NCBI taxonomy): domain Bacteria; kingdom Bacillati; phylum Actinomycetota; class Actinomycetes; order Micromonosporales; family Micromonosporaceae; genus Micromonospora; species Micromonospora siamensis. The sequence goes on from NZ_LT607751.1 coordinate 1,165,559, forward strand.
AAGGTGGAGGCGTTCAGGCCGTGCTCGGCGGCCGAGATGAAGTACGCGTCAACGGCCTTGACGTGCCGCGGGTCGGGCTCGCCGCGCCAGCGCTTCATGAACCGCTCGACGATGGTGGACGCCTTGTCGATCTCCTTCTGCGGCACGGCCGGCAGGCCGAGGCCGCGGGCCGACTGGGCGACGAAGGAGAGCGCGGTGACCGACACCCGGGCCAGGTCCTCGCGGGCCTGCTCGTCGGAGATGTCCAGCAGCTGGCTGAGCCCCCAGTACGGGGCGAGCATGGCGACGGCGGACTGCACGTCGACCCGGATGTCACCGGAGTGCACCGGCACCGGGAACGGCTCGGCCGGCGGCAGGCCCGGGCCGAACCGGCCGTCGACCAGCAGGGCCCAGACGTTGCCGAAGGAGACCTGGCCGATCAGGTCCTCGATGTCGACGCCGCGGTAGCGCAGCGCACCGCCCTCCCGGTCGGGCTCGGCGATCTCGGTCTCGAAGGCGACGACGCCCTCCAGGCCCGGTTTGAAGTCGGCCATGTCGCTTCTCCTGGCTTCTGGCTGCTCGGTACGCCCGCGGCGGCTCGCCCCACCCGGCACCTTAGGCGACCCTCAGGGATGTGTTCGTGACATCTTGCCTGCTGAGTAACCGAGCGCGCGACCCACCGCGACTGTGCCGCACACGACATCCCCCGGGGTGCCCGGCCGTAACACGTCGGCAAGACTGGACGGTACGGGCTGGCCAGCGTCTCCGACGGCGCGGACGGCCGCACGAGGGGGAGACGAGCTGTGACAGGCAACACACCGGCGGACATGCGGCACGAGTACGCCGCCGACCTGGGGTTGACCGAGGCGGACCTGGCCGGGGACTGGCACACCCAGTTCGACCGCTGGTTCGCCGACGCGGTCGCCGCCGGGCTGCCCGAACCGAACGCCATGGTGGTCGGCACCGCCGACGTCCAGGGCCGGCCCAGCGGCCGGACCGTGCTGCTCAAGGGGTACGACCCGGAGGGCTTCGTCTTCTACACCAACTACGGGTCGCGCAAGGGCGCCGAGGCGCTCGCCAACCCGTACGCCAGCCTGGTCTTCCCCTGGTTCCCGATGCAGCGGCAGGTGGTGGTCGCCGGCCGGGTGGAGCCGGTCGGCCGGGCCGAGACGCAGGCGTACTTCGCCAGCCGCCCGCGCGGCTCCCAGCTCGGGGCGTGGGCCAGCACCCAGTCGCGGCCGGTGACCGGCCGGGCGGAGCTGGACGAGGCGTACCGGGCGGCGGCGCAGCGGTTCGCCGACGTCGAGGAGATCCCCGCGCCGCCGCACTGGGGTGGGCTGCGGGTCCGGCCCGAGTCGGTGGAGTTCTGGCAGGGCCGGGCCAGCCGGCTGCACGACCGGCTGGTGTTCCGCCGGGCCGGCGACGACTGGGTGGTCGAGCGGCTGGCCCCGTGACCGGGGTCAAGGAGGCCCGGCCGCGCGGGGCGCGCCGCTGGGCGATCGACCTGCGCCCGCTGCGGGTGCCCGCGTTCCGCCGGATCTGGCTCGGCGGCGGCGTCGCCATGCTGGGTTTCCAGTTCACCGCCGTGGCAGTGCCGGTGGAGATGTACGACCTGACCCGCGACTCGTTGTGGGTGGGCCTGCTCGGGGTGGCCGGGTTCGTGCCGCTGCTGGTCTTCGGGCTCTGGGGCGGGGCCGTCGCCGACGCCCGGGACCGACGCTCGGTTCTGCTGGCCAGCCAGGCGGTCCTCTGGCTGTCGATGCTGGCCCTGCTGGCCCAGTCCCTGCTGCGGGTGGGGAACCCGACGTTGTTGCTGGTGCTGGTGGCCCTCCAGTCGGTCGGGTTCGCGGTCAGCGGGGCGGCCCGCACGGCCAGCCTGCCGCGCCTGGTCCCGCCGGAGCTGGTGCCGGCGGCGAGCACGCTGAACTACACCACCTTCACCGCCGCGTCGGTGGTGGGCCCGCTGCTGGCTGGCCTGATCTTCGCCGGCTGGCGGACCGAGGTCGCGCTGCCCATCGCGTACGGCCTGGACGCGCTCTTCTTCACCGCGGCGGTGTGGGCGACCGTGCGGATGCCGGCGCTCCCGCCGGACCCGGACCCGGACGGCGACGGCACCCCCCGCCGGGCCGGCCTGGCCAGCGTCGTCGACGGGCTGCGGTACCTCGGCGCCACCCCGGTGCTGCTCTCGTCGTTCGCCATCGACCTGATCGCGATGATCCTGGCCATGCCCCGGGCGCTCTTCCCGGAGATCGCCGAGAGCCGGTTCGGTGGTGGCGCGGCGGTGGGCTGGCTCTACAGCGCCATCGCGATCGGCGCGATGGCGGGCGGCCTGACGTCGGGCTGGATCGGTCGGATCCGCCGGCAGGGGCGGGCCCTGGTGCTCGCCGTGGTCGGCTGGGGCCTGGCGATCGCGGCGGCCGGGCTGGCCCGCCAGCTCTGGCTGATGGTGCTGCTGCTCGCGGTGGCCGGCGCGGCCGACCTGGTCAGCGCGGTGCTGCGCCAGTCGATGCTGCTGGTGTACGCGCCGGACCGGATGCGCGGCCGGCTCCAGGGGGTCAACACCGTCGTGGTGGCCGGCGGTCCGCGACTCGGCGACCTGCGGGCCGGTGCGATGGCCGCCGGGTTCGGGACGAGCGTGGCCATGGTCGGCGGTGGCCTGGCCGCAGCGGCCCTCGCCGTGGTGCTGGTGGTGGCCTTCCCGGTGCTGCTGCGTTACCGCGCGGTCACCACGGCCGACCGCGACTGAGCGGCGGAACGACTAGGGTCGCGGCATGGACAATTCGCCGCGACCCCCCTCCGGGGCACAGTGGACCATTTCCGCCGCCGGGCACGAGGCCGTCATCGTGGAGGTCGGCGGTGGGGTACGCAGCTACCGGTACGACGGCGTCGACCTCCTCGACGGCTACGACGCCGACGAGATCTGCCCCGGCGGCGCCGGCCAGGTGCTGGCGCCGTGGCCGAACCGGATCCGGGACGGCGCGTACACCTTCGGTGAGCGGTCCCTGCAGCTGGACCTGACCGAGCCGGCCACGCACAACGCGATCCACGGCCTGGTCAGATGGGCGTCCTGGCGACTGGTCGAGGAGGTCGCCGACGCGGTGACGGTGGAGCACGACCTGCCCCCGACGCCCGGCTACCCGTGGGCGCTGCGGCTGCGGACCCGGTGGAGCGTGGGCGCGGACGGGCTGCGTGCCGAGCACGAGGTCACCGACCTGTCGGCGGAGGCGGCGCCGTTCGGCTTCTCCGTGCACCCCTACCTCTTCGTGCCGGGGGTGGCGGTGGACGACATCACGATGCGGGTGCCGGGGCGTACCCGGTTGCAGTTGGACTCCCGGCTGCTGCCGGTCGGCGCGACCCCGGTGGCCGGCACCGAGTACGACTTCACCGCGCCCCGGCGGATCGGCGACGCCGTGCTGGACATCGCGTTCGGCCAGGTGGAGCGGGACGCCGACGGTGGTTCCGCGGTGACCCTGACCGGCGCGGACGGCGCCGGGGTGGCGATCTGGGCGGACGCCGAGTTCGGCTGGTGGCAGGTGTTCACCGGCGACACCCTGGACGGGGAACGGCACCGCCGCTCGGTGGCGGTGGAGCCGATGACCTGCCCGCCGGACGCGTTCCGCTCCGGCCGGGACCTGATCACCCTGGACCCGGGCGGCAGCTGGCGGGGCGTCTGGGGCGTCCGGCCGACGGCGGCCTGACCGTGGAGTTCGCCGAGGTCGTCCGGCGGCGCCGGATGGTCCGCAACTACGACCCGGACCGCCCGGTCCCGCCGGAGGTGGTGGACCGGCTGCTGGACCACGCCGTCCGGGCGCCGTCGGCCGGCTTCGCCCAGGGCTGGGGCTTCCTGGTGTTGGAGGAGCCGGCGGACCGGGAGCGGTTCTGGGCGACGGCCACCCCCGAGGGCGGCGGCCGGGAACGCTGGCTGTCCGGGATGCGCCGGGCGCCGCTGATCGTGATCCCGCACGCCAACCGCTCCGCCTACCTGGAGCGGTACGCCGAGGCGGACAAGGGCTGGGCGGACCGGTCGACGGAGCGCTGGCCGGTGCCCTACTGGTACGTCGACACCGGCTTCGCGGCCCTGCTGATGCTGCTCACCGCCGTGGACGAGGGGCTGGGGGCGTGCTTCTTCGGGATCCCGCCGCAGCGGACCGAGGCGTACCGGGAGGCGTTCGGGGTGCCGACGGAATACCAGCCGATCGGCGCGGTCACGATGGGTTACCGGGCACCGGACCACCGCTCGCCGTCGCTGCGCCGGGGACGCCGTCCGGTGAGCGAGGTGGTCCGCCGCGGGCGGTGGAACTGAACGCGGTGGGACGGCGACGGTTAGGCTGGCACGATCCGACACGGGGGAGGGGAGCGTGCCGTGATTTTCAGAGCGGTCCGGGACGGGCGTCCCTACCCGGAGCACAACTACACGCTCAAGCAGTGGGCGGAGATCCCGCCGCGCCCACTGCGGCTGGACCAGTTGATCACCACGAAGCGGGAGCTGGCGTTGGACAAGCTCCTCGCCGAGGACTCGACCTTCTACGGCGACCTCTTCCCGCACGTGGTGCAGTGGAACGGCGGCCTCTATCTGGAGGACGGCCTGCACCGGGCGTTGCGGGCGGCGTTGCAGCAGCGCAACCAGATCCACGCCCGGGTGCTGGTGCTCGGCGCCCCGGTGGAGTGACGCGCTCCTGAGTCTTCGTTAAGGTGGGCCGCATGACCGCACTCGACCTGCTGGACATCGACGCGTCGCTGGGCGAGGAGGAGCGGGAGATCCGCTCCGTCGTGCGCCGGCTCGTCGATGACCGGGTCCGCCCGCACGTCGCCGGCTGGTACGAGGACGGCCAGGTGCCGGCCCGCGAACTGGCCCGGGAGTTCGGCAAGCTCGGCCTGCTCGGCATGCACCTGACCGGGTACGGCTGCGCCGGCTCGTCGGCCGTCGCGTACGGGCTGGCCTGCCTGGAGCTGGAGGCCGGCGACTCCGGCGTCCGCTCGCTGGTCTCGGTGCAGGGCTCGCTGGCCATGTACGCCATCTGGCGCTTCGGCAGCGAGGAGCAGAAGCAGCGCTGGCTGCCCGCCATGGCGGCCGGCGAGGCGATCGGCTGCTTCGGGCTGACCGAGCCGGACCACGGCTCCGACCCGGCGTCGATGGCCACCCGGGCCCGCCGCGACGGCGACGACTGGATCCTCGACGGCGCCAAGATGTGGATCACCAACGCGCCGATCGCCGACGTCGCGGTGATCTGGGCGCGCACCGACGAGGGCGTGCGGGGTTTTGTCGTACCCATGGACACGCCCGGGGTCACCGCCCGGGAGATCCGGCGCAAGATGTCGCTGCGGGCGTCGCTGACCGGCGAGGTCGTCCTCGACGGCGTCCGTCTCCCGGCGGACGCCCGACTGCCCGAGGCGGTCGGCCTGAAGGCGCCGTTGAGCTGCCTGACCGAGGCGCGGCACGGCATCGTCTGGGGCGCGCTCGGCGCGGCCCGCGACTGCCTGGAGACCACCCTCGAGTACGCGACCACCCGCACCCAGTTCGGCCGGCCGCTGGCCGGCTTCCAGCTCACCCAGGCCAAGCTCGCCGACATGGCCGTCGAGTGGAACAAGGGGCTGCTGCTGGCGCTGCACCTGGGCCGGCTCGCCGACGCGGGGAAGCTGCGTCCGGCGCAGGTCAGCGTGGGCAAGCTCAACAACGTGCGGGAGGCCCTCGCCATCGCCCGGCAGTGCCGGACGATCCTCGGCGCGAACGGCGTCTCCGGTGAATACCCGATCATGCGGCATGCCAACAACCTGGAGAGCGTGCTCACCTACGAGGGCACCTCGGAGATCCACCAGCTGGTCATCGGGCAGACCTTGACCGGCGTCTCCGCGTTCGCCTGACCTGCGGCTTCACCCGTTCGGGTCGCTCGCCGCGCGGGTGTCGCACGGTGCCCGTACCGTCATCACCAGTCGATGTACTGCCACGAGGACGGTGAGGGTGATGGCCCGCGACGGTGACATCAACGAGCCCACCAGGGAATTCCCGGACTATCGGACCGGGACGGACCTGGAGCGACGGTTGGACGACCCCGCCGGCCCCGGCGAGCCGCCACCAGCCGCTCCCCGGGGGCCTGGCGCCCCGACCCGCGGCCTGCTCTGGGTGCTGGGCGCGGCGGCGCTGGTGCTGGTGGCGCTGCTCGCCACCCAGGCCACCGGCATCTTCCCGCACTTCCGTAACCCGTTCGCCGAGCAGCAGACCGACCGCAGCCAGCCGCCGCTGCTGAAGTCGATCCAGGACCTCAGCCGCTACGTCGCCGCGGAGGGCAACTTCCAGGTCGTGGTGGACACCCAGAAGGACCGGGCGAACGTGCCGGACTTCCTGCTCAACGAGCGCACCCTCTTCGTCGGGGCGGGCAGCGTCGAGGCGTACGTGGACTTCTCCACGATCTCCGAGGGGGCGATCGTGGAGTCCGCCGACGGGAAGTCCGTGGAGATCAAGCTGCCCGCGCCGCAGCTCGGCAAGACCAACCTCGACCTGGAGAAGAGCTACGTCTTCGCCGAGCAGCGCGGCCTGCTCAACCGCCTCGGCGACCTGGTCGGCAACGACCCGAACCGGCAGCAGCAGGTCTACAAGCTGGCCGAGGATCGGATCACCGGCGCGGCGCGGGACAGCGGTCTGAGCCAGCGCGCCGAGGAGAACACCCGCAAGATGCTTGAGGGGCTGCTCCGGTCGCTGGGCTACGAGAAGGTGACCGTCACCTACACCGCTCCCTGACAGCGCGGGAGGCCGCGAGGGTGATCCCTCGCGGCCTCCCGGCGGGTCGGTCAGTAGCGGGCGGCGTACTTGTCCTCGTTCGGCATCAGAACCCAGAGCACCAGGTAGACGATGACCTGCGTACCGGGGAGCAGCAGGGAGAGCAGGAACAGCAGCCGGATCAGTCCGGCGGAGGTGTTGAAGCGACGGGCCAGGCCGGCGCAGACACCGGCGAGCATGCGGCCCTCGCGGGGGCGGACCAGTTTGCGGTTCATCGTCGTACTCCCACTCTGCGGCAATCCGCCGCGCTGCATTCAACGGTAGAAACCGGCGGCCACTTCGCCCTCCGTCTCCGGGTGGATCCGGTGACCGCGTACCCGTAGGGAGTTACCCGGGTCGCCCCCCTCCGACGCCTGCCCCCTCCGACGCCTGCCCCCTCCGACGCCTGCCCCGCTCCGGCGCATGTCGGCGCGACGGCACCTGCCGTCCGGGCCCGGCGACCTTGTGCTCGGTGACTACAGACTTGAGAGCACAGACGACTCAGGGGGGCCGGGCGGTGCCGTGCCAGCTCGTTCTCGACGGCGCCTGGGCCGGAGGGGTCGGGCGCGGCGGGTTGAGTCATCTGCGCTCTCAAGTCTGTAGCGGGCTCAGGACATAGTCCCTGACCCCGGCTCCGGACAGTGCCCACCCTCGGCGGGGATGCGGGCACGGTGGCAGCCGGGTGCGGCGCTCGGCGCGTCACGCAGCCGCGGGCGCGGGCGGCGGGGGCGGGTACCTGACGGGGGGAGGTAGGCTCGCCGGTCGGGCCGGCCACACCCCGGACGGCTCCGAGCGCCGCCCTGACCAGGGCGGTAACCACCCGGGCCGGGCTCCGCACGACGGGGACGGCGGCGAGGAAGTGCAGCCATGATCAGTGTCTTCGACCTCTTCAGCGTCGGCATCGGCCCGTCGAGTTCGCACACCGTGGGTCCGATGCGAGCCGCGCGTACCTTCGTGACCGGGCTCAAGGCCGACGGCCTGCTCAGCGACACCGTGCGGGTCCGCGCGGAGCTGTTCGGCTCGCTGGGCGCCACCGGTCACGGGCACGGCAGCGACCGGGCGGTGCTGCTCGGGCTGGAGGGGGAGGCGCCGGAGAGGGTCGACACCGACTCGGTCGGCCCCCGGGTCGCGCGGATCCGCGCCGAGCGGCGGATCGCCCTGCACGGCGCGCACGAGATCGACTTCGACCCGGACCGCGACCTGGTGCTGCACCGGCGTCGCTCGCTGCCGTACCACCCGAACGGGATGAGCTTCGCCGCGTACGACGCGAGCGGCGCGGAGCTGCGGGCCAGGACGTACTACTCGGTCGGCGGCGGTTTCGTGGTCGACGAGGAGGCGGCCGGGGCGGACCGGATCAAGCCGGACACCACCGCCGTCCGGTACCCGTTCTACACCGGCGCGGAACTGCTCGAGGTGACCTCCGCCACCGGGCTGTCGATCAGCGAGGTGATGCTCGCCAACGAGCGGTCCTGGCGCAGCGAGGCGGAGATCCGCGACGGCCTGCTGGAGATCTGGCGGGTGATGCGGGAGTGCGTCGAGTCCGGCTGCGAGCGGGACGGGGTGCTGCCCGGCGGGCTGAAGGTCCGCCGTCGCGCCGCCGAGCTGCGCCGCAGCCTGGCCGAGGAGGCGGACTCCACCGACCCGCTGCGGGCGATGGACTGGGTGACGCTCTTCGCCCTGGCCGTGAACGAGGAGAACGCCGCCGGCGGCCGGGTGGTCACCGCCCCCACCAACGGCGCGGCCGGGATCATCCCGGCGGTGCTGCACTACTACACCCGGTTCGTGCCGGGGGCCTCCGACGAGGGGGTGGTGCGGTTCCTGCTCGCCGCCGGCGCGATCGGCGTGCTGTTCAAGGAGAACGCGTCGATCTCCGGCGCCGAGGTGGGCTGCCAGGGCGAGGTCGGTTCGGCCTGCTCGATGGCCGCCGGTGGGCTGGCCGAGGCGCTCGGCGGCACCCCGGAGCAGGTGGAGAACGCGGCCGAGATCGGGATGGAGCACAACCTCGGGCTCACCTGCGACCCGGTCGGCGGTCTGGTGCAGATCCCCTGCATCGAGCGGAACGCCGTGGCCAGCATCAAGGCGATCACCGCCGCCCGGCTGGCGCTGCGCGGCGACGGGGTGCACCACGTCTCGCTGGACAAGGTCATCAAGACCATGCGGGAGACCGGCGCCGACATGAAGGTCAAGTACAAGGAGACCGCGCGCGGCGGCCTCGCGGTCAACGTGATCGAGTGCTGAGCTTGGGCAATTAGCCGCTCTTGACCCCTTCCGGGGTTATTAGAGTGGGGTTGTTCCCGGACGGAGGGACGGCCGATGACCCTGCTCAGCATCGTCGTACCGGCCCACCGGGTGCAGGGCTGGCTGCGCGAGTGCCTGGACTCGATCCTCGGGCAGCCGTTCGACGACCTCCAGGTGGTCGCCGTCGACGACGCCTCACCGGACGCCTGCGGTGCCATCATCGACGAGTACGCCGCCCGCGACCCGCGGGTGCTCGCCGTACACCTGGAAACCAACGCCGGCCTCGGCTCGGCGCGCAACGTCGGCCTCGACCGGGCCGACGGCACGTACGTCTGGTTCCTCGACGGGGACGACTGGCTCGAACCCGGGTGCCTGCCCGCGGTGGCCGACCGGCTGCGCGGCACCCGCCCCGACGTGCTCCTGGTCGACCACGTCCGGCGGCGCTGGGACGACCGGCCGATCCCCAGCGTGCTCGCCGAGGTCTTCCCCGACCCGCCCGGCGCGGAGACCTTCCCGCTGCGCGAGCGCCCGGAGGCGCTGCGCCTGCTGCACACCGCCTGGAACCGGATCGTCCGCCGTGACTTCCTGGTCGACCTCGGGCTGCGCTTCCCCACCGGCTGGTACGAGGACGTGCCGTTCAGCTACCCGGTGCTGCTCGCCGCCGAGCGGATCGGCCTGCTGGACCGGGTCTGCGTCGACTACCGGCAACGGCGGCTCGGGGCGATCACCCGGACCCGGGGCGACCGGCACCTGGAGGTCCTCGACCAGTGGGAACGGGTGTTCCGCTGGCTGGACGAGCGGGGGCCGGCGCTGGACCCGCTGCGGGCGGCGGTCTTCGAACGGATGGTCTGGCACTGCCTCTGCGTGCTCGGCAACGGCGAACGCATCGCCCCCGAACTGCGGCCGGTCTTCTTCGCCCGGCTCGTCACGGCGTACCACCGGTGGCTGCCGGTGGGCGGCTACCCGGTGCCGACGGGACCGCAGCGGCTGCGGCACCGGCTGGTGGCGGCCGGGCGGTGGCCGGCGTACCGGACGCTGCTCGCCGCCGACCGGGCGCGCGTTGCGGCCGGGACGGCCCGGCGGCGGGTGGTCCCGGTGGTCCGGCGGGCCGCCCGGCTCGGCCGGGACGCCCTGCGCTACGAGTACTACCTGGCCGAGCTGCGCCGGCCGATCGACCCGACGCTGGCGCTGTACGCCGCCTACTGGTACCGCGGCTACGCCTGCAACCCGGCGGCGATCTACGCCGCCGCCCGGCGGCTCGCCCCGCACGTGCGCGGCGTGTGGATCGTCCGCCCGGACCGGGTGGCCACCCTGCCGCCGGGGGTGGAGTACGTGGTGGCCGGCTCGCTGGCCTACTACCGGGCGCTGGCCCGGGCCCGCTGGCTGGTCAACAACGTGAACTTCCCCGACTTCGTCCACAAGCGACTCGGCTCGACGCACGTGCAGACCCACCACGGCACCCCGGTCAAGGTGATGGGACTCGACCAGCAGCGCTACCCGCTCGGCGCGCTCGGGATGGACTTCGCCAAGTTGCTGCGCCGGATCGACCGGTGGGACGTCAGCGTCAGCGCGAACAGCTTCTCCACCCAGATGTGGGAGCGGGCCTACCCGGCCGCGTACACCACGCTGGAGGTGGGCTATCCGCGCAACGACCGGCTGGTCACCGCCACCGCCGAGCAGGTACGCGCCGCCCGGGCCCGGCTCGGCATCGACCCGGACGACCGGGTGGTGCTCTACGCCCCGACCCACCGGGAGCACCTGCCCGACTACCGGCCCCCGTTCGACCCGGAGCGGCTGCGCGACGCGCTCGGCCCGACCGGGCGGGTGCTGATGCGCAGCCACTACTTCCACGACCGGCGGCGGGCGGAGCCCGGCCGGGCGGTGGCCCGGGTCGCCGACGTCAGCGGGCACGACCCGGTGGAGGAGCTGTACCTGGCGGCGGACGTGCTGGTCAGCGACTACTCGTCGGCGATGTTCGACTACGCCGTCCTGGACCGCCCGATCGTGGTGTACGCCCCGGACCACGAGGCGTACCGGCTGGCCCGGGGGGTCTACTTCGACGTGACCGCCGAGCCGCCCGGTGCGGTGGCAGGCGACTTCGCCGCTCTGCTGGACGTGTTCCGCTCCGGCGCGGTCACCGGGGCGGAGGCCACCGCGGCCAGGCGGCGGTTCCGGGAGCGGTTCTGCGCGTTGGAGGACGGGCACGCGGCGGAACGGGTGGTCCGTCGCGTCTTTCTGGACGAACCGGCGACACCGGTCACCGAACGTGCCGATCCCGGTCCGGCATCCGGTACGGGCTGCGTCTGACCAGCAGGCATGCCGTACGCTCTCGCCGCGCGTCGGTAACAGGGCAGTCACGAGCCGAACATGGAACGTTTACCCGATGTGCTGATCGGATGATCCTGGTCACAGTCAATCGCGGGTTCGGCCAGACGACGTGGGGGAGGAGACGGTGACCACCGTCGCGCTCAAGGATGTCACCAAGGTGTTCCAGGACGGCACACTCGCGGTCGACGCCGTCAATCTCGACGTCAACGACGGCGAGTTCATGGTGCTGCTCGGCCCGTCGGGCTGCGGCAAGTCGACGGTGCTGCGCATGGTCGCCGGCCTGGAGGATCCGACCTCCGGCGCGGTGATGCTCGACGGGGAGGTCGCCAACGACCTGCCGCCCCGCGAGCGGCGGATCGCCATGGTCTTCCAGGACTTCGCCCTCTATCCGCACATGACCGTCGGGGACAACATCGGCTTCCCGCTGCGGCTGGCCGGCGTCGAGCCGAACCCGCGCGGCGAGCGGATCCAGGACGTGGCCAGCGCGCTGGGCATCGGCGACGTGCTGGGCCGCAAGCCCAGCCAGCTCTCCGGCGGCCAACGCCAGCGGGTGGCGATGGGGCGGGCGATAGTGCGCCGGCCCGGCCTGTTCCTGATGGACGAGCCCCTTTCCAACCTGGACAGCGGGCTCCGCGCCGAGCTGCGCGCGGAGATCTCCGGCCTGACCCGGGAACTCGGCGTCACCACCATCTACGTCACCCACGACCAGGCCGAGGCGCTGACCATGGCCGACCGGGTCGCCATCATGCGCAAGGGGGTGCTCCAGGACGTCGGCACCCCCACCCAGGTGTACGGCCGCCCGGCCACCCTCTACGTCGCCGCCTTCCTGGGCAGCCCGCGGATGAACTTGCTGGAGGCGTCGGTCTACGTCCATCTCGACCGGTACGTCACCCTCACCCTCGGCGACCAGGCGCTCTATCTGCCCTGGGACGACATCCGCAGCCGCGCCGTCGCGCACTACCACGGCGAGCGGATCGTGGTCGGCATGCGCGCCGAGGCGCTCACCCCGGTCGCCCCGGACACCCCGGGTGACGTGCTCCAGGGCCGGATCCGCTACCTGGAGCACCACGGGCACGAGTCGCTGGCCTTCCTCGACATCGGCGCCACCGCAGTGGTGGTCGACGAGATGGGTGGTGCGGTGGACGACGCCGCGCCGGGGCAGCGCGGCCTGCGCCGGTTCGGCCAGGTGATGCAGCGGCTGAAGGGCCGGGCCGTCGAGCAGCAGCCGGAGCCGGTGTCCGGGTCCGGCAACCGGACGAGTGTGCTGCCCGACCCGGGCCGGCACCACCGCCGGCCGGCCGAGCTGGCGGTGCGGCTGGCGCCGTACCCGGCGGTGTCGGCGGGGGCGCCGCTGGCCGTGCAGGTCCGGATGGACGCGCTGCACTTCTTCGACGAGCGCGGCGACCGGATCGACGTCGGCTGGCGGTGAGCGCGGGCCCCCTTGCCGGGAAAGTTACTGGCGAGTAGCGTTCGGGCATGTCCATCGACTCTCGCCAGGTGGAGGCCGGTCTGCTGGAGGCCGTCCCGTTCGCCCGTACGCTCGGAATCGAATTCGTCGAGGTGGCCCCCGAGGCCGAGGGCGCGGTACGCGCCGTCGTCCGCCTCCCCGACACCGCCGAGCACCACAACCACGTCGGCGGCCCGCACGCCGGCGCCATGTTCACCCTCGGCGAGACCGCCTCCGGCGCGGTCGTGCTGGCCGCGTTCGGGCCGGTGCTCGACCGGGCGGTGCCGCTGGCCGTCAAGGCGGAGATCGCGTACAAGAAGGTGGCCCTGGGGCCGGTGCTGGCCACCGCGCGGCTCGGCCGGCCGGTCGCCGACGTCCTCGCCGAGCTGGACGCCGGCAAGCGGCCGGAGTTCCCGGTCGAGGTCGAGATCGGCACCGAGGACGGCACCGTCACCTCGCTACTGACCGTGATCTGGACGCTACGCCCGAACCGCTGATCCGCCGCGCCGGGCGAATCGGGTTTGCCCGGTGCGTCCGGTGGATAGATTCGCACCATGTTGGGCCTACCCGCACACGTCACCGCGTGTCTCTTCGATCTGGACGGTGTGCTGACGCAGACCGCGAAGGTGCACAACGCCGCCTGGGCGGAGACCTTCGACGCGTACCTGCGGCACCGCTCCGAGACCACCGGCGAGCCGTTCCGGCCGTTCGACCCCGGCCCGGACTACAACCGGTACGTCGACGGCCGCCCCCGCGCCGACGGGGTCCGCACCTTCCTCGCCTCCCGGGGCGTCACGCTGCCCGAGGGGGACCCCGACGACCCGCCGGAGGCGGACACCGTCAACGGGCTGGGCAACCGCAAGAACGTGCTGCTGCTCAAGCGGATCCACACCGACGGCGTCGACGCGTACGAGGGCTCGGTGCGCTACCTGAAGGCCGCCGCCGACGCCGGACTGCGCCGGGCGGTCGTGTCGGCCAGCGCCAACTGCCGGGACGTGGTGGCCGCCGCCGGGCTGGAACCGCTGCTGGAGGCCCGCGTCGACGGGGTGGTCGCCCGCTCGGAGGGGCTGCGCGGCAAGCCCCACCCGGACACCTTCCTGGCCGGGGCGAAACTGCTCGGCGTCGACCCCGCCAACGCGGCTGTCTTCGAGGACGCGCTGGCCGGCGTCGAGGCCGGCCGCGCCGGCAACTTCGGGTACGTGATCGGCGTGGACCGGGTCGGCCAGGCTGACGCGCTGCGCGAGCACGGCGCCGACGTGGTCGTCACCGACCTCGCCCAACTGCTGGACGGGGTCGCCCGGTGATCCGGGAACGGGCGTACCCGGTCGAGCCGTGGCACGTCCGGGAGACCCGGCTCGACATGGACGTGCTGGCCCAGTCCGAGTCGGTCTTCGCCCTCTCCAACGGGCACGTCGGGCTGCGCGGCAACCTCGACGAGGGCGAGCCGCACGGCCTGCCCGGCACGTACCTCAACTCCTTCTACGAGCTGCGTCCCCTGCCGTACGCGGAGGCGGGTTTCGGGTTTCCCGAGTCCGGCCAGACGATCGTCAACGTCACCAACGGCAAGCTGATCCGACTGCTGGTCGACGACGAGCCGCTCGACGTCCGGTACGGCGAACTCCTCTCCCACGAGCGGGTGCTCGACCTGCGGGCCGGTACTTTGCACCGGGAGCTGCACTGGCGCTCGCCGGCCGGCCGGGAGGTCAAGGTCCGCAGCACCCGGCTGGTGTCGTTCACCCAGCGGTCGGTGGCCGCCATCCACTACGAGGTGGAGGCCGTCGACGGTCCGCTGCGGCTGATCCTCCAGTCCGAGCTGGTCGCCAACGAGACGCTGCCGGCGCAGAGCCGCGACCCGCGGGTGGCCGCCGTGCTGGAGTCGCCGTTGCAGGCCGAGGAGGAGCTGACCACCGACGACGGTGGCCTGCTCATCCACCGCACCAAGGTCAGCGGGCTGCGGGTCGCCAGCGCGATGGCCCACGACGTGCACGGCCCGGAACGCACCACCGTCGAGTCCGAGGGGTACGAGGACTGGGTCCGCACCACCGTCGGCTGTGTGCTCAAGCCCGGCCAGACGCTGCGTGTGGTCAAGTACCTGGCGTACGGCTGGTCGAGCCGCCGGTCGTTGCCGGCGCTGCGTGACCAGGTCGGCGCGGCGCTGGCCGCAGCCCGCCTCGACGGCTGGGACGGGCTGCGCCGCGAGCAGCGCGAATACCTGGACGAGTTCTGGGACGCCGCCGACGTGCGGGTCGAGGGCGACCCGGAGGTGCAGCAGGCGGTCCGGTTCGGGCTCTACCACGTGCTCCAGGCCGGCGCCCGGGCCGAACGCCGGCCGATCTCCGCCAAGGGTCTCACCGGCCCCGGGTACGACGGGCACGCCTTCTGGGACACCGAGATGTTCGTCCTGCCGGTGCTCACCTACACCCAGCCGACGGCCGCCCGGGACGCGCTGTACTGGCGGTATTCCACCCTCGACCAGGCGCACGAGCGGGCCCGGACGTTGAACCTGCGGGGGGCCGCCTTCCCGTGGCGCACCATCGAGGGGCCGGAGTCGTCGGCGTACTGGCCGGCCGGCACGGCAGCCTTCCACGTCGCCGCCGACGTCGCCGACGCGATGCGCCGCTACGTGCTGGCCACCGGCGACGAGGGGCTGGAACGGGAGATCGGCCTGGAGCTGCTGGTGGAGACCGCCCGGCTGTGGCGCTCCCTGGGCCACCACGACCGACACGGCCGGTTCCACATCGACGGGGTGACCGGCCCCGACGAGTACACGGCCGTCAAGAACGACAACGTCTACACCAACCTGATGGCCCAGCGGAACCTGCTCACCGCCGCCGACTGCGCGATGCGCTACCGGGACCAGGCCATCGACCTGGGGGTGAGCGAGGAGGAAGCCGCGCAGTGGCGGGACGCCGCGCACGCCATGCACATCCCGTACGACGAGGGCCTCGACGTGCACGAGCAGGTGGAGGGCTTCACCCGGTTGCAGGAGTGGGACTTCGAGCACACGCCGGCCGAGAAGTACCCGCTGCTGCTGCACTACCCGTACTTCGACCTGTACCGCAAGCAGGTGGTGAAGCAGGCCGACCTGGTGCTCGCCATGCACTGGCGGGGCGACGCGTTCACCCCCGAGCAGAAGGTCCGCAACTTCCTCTACTACGAGCGGCGTACCGTCCGGGACTCGTCGCTGTCGGCGTGCACCCAGGCGGTGATGGCCGCCGAGGTCGGGCACCCCGAACTGGCCCACCGGTACATGCGCGAGGCCGCGCTGATGGACCTGCACGACCTGAACGAGAACACCCGCGACGGCGTACACATGGCGTCGCTCGCGGGCGCGTGGATCGCCCTGGTCGCCGGCTTCGGCGGGCTGCGCGACCACGACGGGACGCTCTCCTTCGCGCCCCGGCTCTCCAGCCGGTTGAGCCGGCTGGAGTTCTCGCTCCAGTGGCGGGGGATGCGGCTGCGGGTCGACGTGCGACCGCACCAGACGACGTACTCCCTGCGCAACGGCGGGTCCGCCTCGGAGCTGGAGCTGCGGCACCACGACGAGACGATCCGGGTCACCACCACCCAGCCGGTCACCGTGCCGGTGCCGCCCGCCGAGGCGTCCGGCCCGCCTCCCGAGCAGCCGCCAGGGCGGGAGCCGCTGCTGCGGCTGCCGGAGAACGCGGTCTGACCCCGGCCGCACGGTCCGTCGGTCCCGCGCGGCCGGGCAGACCCGCGACGGAGCCGCGCGCGACCGTTGGGTCCGCGCGGCTCCGTCGCGGGTCAGAACTGGCGACCGTTGGACGGGCGGCCCGCGGCGTCGCGCGGGGCCGTCGTCCGGGGATCGTCGGCGGTACGCGCCTGCGCCGCCTCGTCCGCCCAGTCCCGACCGCGCTCGGCGTCCTGTTCGCGGCGGTCCCGCTCGGCGGTCTGCTGCCGGGACTTGTTCTGCTGCTGGGCCATGGCGATCCTCGCGATCCGTCGGGGCGCGGCTGCGCCGGGTCGGTCCCCGCTCGCCTTCCCGATCGCCCCGCACGCAAACGACACCCGCGCCACCCGCCCCTGGGACGCGCCGTGACGCCTGTGGTCGGCGTTGCGAGGAGCCCGGTTGGCGTGTGTGGCCGGCGTCGCGAGGGCCGGTGGACGAGCGCCGGTGACGCGGCGGGAGGTAAGAAGCCGATTGAGCGTGATACCTCAGAGTCATTTTGATGACTCTGAGGTATCAGGCTCGCGCGCACCTTACGGCCGCAGCGGCCGTCGCTCGACGCGGAGGAGACCAGCCCGGGCCAGCGCGTGCCTGGCGGCCGGTCGTGCGGGGCCGGTCGTGCGGGGCGGAGCGTGACCCCGGCTGTGGCGGGCGTCCGGCATACCCTGGCGGGATGGCCGCCGACGACGTGATCATCGAGCTGGGTACGCGCCCGCCGGACGGGACCGAGTCCGAGGCTGCCCGGCGTGCCCCCGACCGCCAGGCGCGGGGCCGGCTGATCCGACTGGGCGCGGCGTTCCTGGCCGGCCTGCTGCTCGGCGGCGCGGGTATCTGGGTGTCCCGGGACGCGCGGGAGCGGCGGGCGGACGCCGCGACGGTCCGACTGGTGGCGTTCGCGGCGGAGGCGTCCGGCGGCGGCATGGACGCGACCGGCGTGGTCCGGTTGGACGGCCAGTTGGAGCTGGTCAACACCGGTCCGGCACCGGTCGAGGTGCGGTCGGCCGAGGCCCGGCGGCCGGGGGTGCTGATCCGCGACGTGGGCCGGTCGCGGCTGCTGCGCCCCGGTGGGGCCGGACGGCTCGACGTGGAGGTGCTGATCCGGTGCACCGCGCCGTCCGACGCGGAGCCGCTGTCGATGCGGTTCTCGGTGGTGGCGGCCGACGGCCGGGCCCGGGAGGTCCGGTATCCGGTGGCGCTGAGGGGCGGCGTCTGGGACCGGGCGGCCACCCAGATGTGCGAACTCCTGCCGGGGCGTACCCGGAGCAGGTGAGTGGCGCGGACCCCGGGGTATGCGGGGCGCGCCGGGCGGTCCGCGCCCGGGGTTGCGGAGGTCGGAGATGGAGACGCGCGAGGCGCTGATCCCGGTGGCCGGGGACGGGCTCCCCGCCGATCTGGTGATCCCGGACGACCCGGTGGGGATGGTGCTCTTCGCGCACGGCAGCGGCAGCTCGCGGAAGAGCCCGCGGAACACGGCGGTGGCCCGGGTGCTGCACGAGCGGGCCCTGGCCACGGTGCTGGTCGACCTGCTGACCGAGGCGGAGGACCGGGTGGACGCCCGAACCGCCGAGCTGCGCTTCGACATCGGGATGCTGGCCGACCGGCTGGCCGCGATCGTGGACTGGATGGCCGGTCAGCCGGAGGTGGGTCCGCTGCCGACCGGCCTCTTCGGGGCCAGTACGGGCGCCGCGGCGGCCCTGGTCGCGGCGGCGGCCCGCCCGGACCGGGTGGGCGCGGTGGTCTCCCGGGGCGGCCGCCCGGACCTGGCCTGCGCCGCCCTGCAGCGGGTGCAGGCCCCGACGTTGCTGCTGGTGGGTGGGCTCGACGAGCAGGTGATCACGCTCAACGAGGAGGCCCTGGTGAAGCTGGGTGAGGTGGCCGAACTGCGGGTCGTCCCCGGCGCCACCCACCTGTTCGAGGAGCCCGGCACGCTGGAGCAGGTCGCCGACCAGGCCGCCACCTGGTTCGAACTGCACCTACCCCGCTGAGCGGGGAGTGGGAGCGGCGAGGCGTTCGCGGTGGCGTTGGACGGTGTCGACCACGCGGTAGGCGACGGCGGCGATCGGGACCGAGACGAAGGCGCCGGAGATGCCCGCGATCAGCGTGCCGGCGGTGACCACCACCAGGATGACCGCCGGGTGCAGCTGCACCTGACGCTTCATGATCAGCGGTTCGAGCAGGTTGCCCTCGATCTGCTGGACGGCGATCACCGCGGCCAGCACCAGCAGCGCGGTGGTCGGCCCCTTCGCGGCCAACGCCACCAGCACCGCCACGGCACCGGCCACCGTCGCCCCGATGATCGGGACGAAGCCGCCCAGGAAGGTGATCAAGGCCAGCGGCAGGGCCAGCGGCACACCCAGCAGCACCAGGGCCAGGCCGATGCCGATCGCGTCGATCGCCGCGATGATCATCGTGCCCCGGCTGTACGCGCCGAGGGTCCGCCAGCCGGCCCGGCCGGCCTCGGCGGTCACGTCCCGGTTCGGGCCGGTCAGCCGGCGCAGCACCCAGCGCCACATCGACCGGCCGTCCTTGAGCAGGAAGAAGAGCAGCACCAGGGCGAGCAGCGTCGAGCCGGCCACCTCGGCCGCCGTCCGCGCCCCGCCGACCGGGTCGAAGCCACCGCCGAAACCGGACCGGACCTGGTCGATCAGCTTGTCCAGCTGGGCGTCGGACACCGGCAGGGTGGTGGTGACGAAGTCCCGGCTGCGTTGCAGACCCGCGCCGAGCTGCTCGCTCAGCTCACCGAACTGGGCGGCGGTCAGCCGCCACACCAGCACGCCCACCCCGACCAGGACGCCGAGCAGCAGCAGGATGGTCAGCAGGGCCGCCGGCGCCCCGGGCACCCGCAGCCGCCGCAGGAGCAGCAGCACGGGGTCGAGCAGCGCGGTCAGGAAGAGGGTCACCGCCAAGGCGATGGCCAGCGGCGCGAGCAGCACCGCCACCTTGCCGACCAGGTAGAACCCGACGATCACCACGATCAGGCAGGCGCTCCACGCGACCACCGTCCGGACCAGCCACGGCAGCGCCGCCCAGGCCTGTCGCGGCCCGGGCCGCGCGCCCGCCGCCGTCACCTCGGGCGTACGCCCGCCGTCGTCCCCGCCCACACCGGTCTCTTCGATCACGGCGGATCGATACCCGATCGGCGCTGTCGCGACACCCGCCCGCTCAGCGTAGGCCGGGCCAGGCCGCCAGGTAGCCCCCGCTCGCCGCGCTCCGCCTACCCGGGCCGCGGTGGAAGGGGCCGCGGTCCACCCGGGCCGCCACCGCCGCGATGCCCGACCCGGCGGCGACCGCGCGGACCGTGCCGGCGCCACCGTCGGTGAACACCACCCAGGTGGTACGCCGCCGCAGGTCGGCCGAGAGCACCAGCACCCAGGCGTCGCCCCCGGCGTACGGGGCGAGCCGCCGCCCGTTCAGGGTGATCCGGTCCCGGTCGGCGATCTGGTACGCGGACACGCCGCCCGCGTACAGCCGGCCCTTCTCGTCGGCGGTGATCGCGGACGGGGTGATCGTGTTGCCCCGGTCGCCCTTGCTGGCGAGCCGGGCCAGCAGGAACGTGCCGGCGAGCTGCCGCCCCGACGCCGGGTCGAACCGGGCCAGGTAGGTCTGCTGGGCGTTGCCGGTGTTGAACGGTTGGGCGTACCTGTCGGTGCCGACGTTGGGGGCCTCCCGACCGAGGTCCGCGGCGGAGCGGCCGAAGACGCTGTTCCCGCCGTCGGTCAGCCCGGCCAGGTAGAGCCTGCCGTCCCGGCCCAGCGCCACCCGCTCCACCCGACTGTCGGCGCACCGGTCACCGAGCTGCCCGGCCGCATGGTCGTACGCCCTCCAGCGCAGCCGGCCGCTCCGGTCGTACCCGTGCAGCCAGGGGATCTGCACGGTCCCGCAGGGTGGGGCGTTCGCCTGGCGGTAGCCGCCCACCAGGACCAGGCCGTGCCGGTCGTCGACGGCCACGTCGTGCACCGTCCGCCCGTCGGGCCGCAGGGTGGCCCTGGGCGTGCCGCTCCGGTCGTACACCTTGACCTGCCCGCCCACGACGGCGGCGACGGTGCCGGCGCTGCCCACGGCGATCCGCTCGGCGGCGCCGGGACGCTGCCAGCGCACGACACGGGCCGTCGGGTCGAGCAGCGCGACGCCCCGGTCGGTGCCGACGGCGATCTCCCCGCCCGGCCGGCGGACCTCCAGGTCCGCGACCGTCCCGGCCAGTCGGGTGACGCCGAGCAGCCGGCGTCCGGTGGCGTCCAGGCGCAGCACCGCCCCGGGGCCCCGGCCGAGCGTGGTGGTGACCCCGCCACGCACGTCGGTGAACCGTCCACCCACGACGATCTCGCAGCGCGGCGTCACGTCCACCGCGTTGGCGCTGTCCTCGCCGGAGCCGCCCAGGTAGCCGGCGCTGCTCGGGTCGAGTTCGCGGGCGGTGTCCGGGGCCTGCCGCGGCTCGGGGCAGGCGACCGGCGCGGCCGACGGTGACGGCGAGGCGGTGGGGGAGCGGGTCGGGGCGGGCGGTCGGGCCGGTGTGGACGCCCCGGCGGCGGCCGGATCGGCCCAGCGGGCCGGCGTGGCCGGCTCGGGCGTCTGGCAGCCGGCGGCGAGGGCGAGGGCGAGCAGGGCGGCGGTCAGGCGGTGGCGTCGCGGCACGGGGGTGCCCCTTCGGGGGAGGAGACGGCTGCGATCGTACGGCCCCGGCGGGTGTTTGCGGTCCGGACCCGAGGGAAGGCAGAAAGTACACCGAGCTGGAGGAGACGCGACATGAGTAATTTCATGGACAAGGCGCAGGACTTCGCCGACAAGCACGACAAGCAGGTCGACCAGGGTCTCGAGAAGGCCGGCGACCAGGTCGACCAGCGCACCGGCGGCAAGTACGACCAGCAGATCGACAAGGGCGTGGACATGGCCCAGCAGCGCACCGGCGAGGGCGACACCTCCCCGCGCTGAGCAGCACCGGACTCCCGGGTCACCGCGCGGCGGTGGCCCGGGAGTTTCACGTCCGGGTCACCAGCCGGGGTAGCGGACCCCGTTGACGTTGACCCGCAGCGAGTAGAGCGAGCTGGAGGCGCAGATGTAGAGGTGGTTGCGCTTCGGGCCACCGAAGGTGAAGTTGGCGACCACCTCCGGCAGGAGCAGCTTGCCTAGCAGCGTCCCGTCGGGGTCGAAGCAGTGCAGGCCGTCGTGCGCGGCCACCCAGACCCGCCCGGCCTGGTCCAGGCGTACGCCGTCGAAGGAGCCGGCGTCGCAGGTGGCGAAGACGTCGCCGCCGCGCAGGGCGCCGTCCCCGGTCACCGTGAAGCGGCGCAGGTGCCGGGCGCGGGTGTCCACCACGTACAGCTGGGACTCGTCGGGGCTGAAGGCGAGCCCGTTGGGTTGGCCGAAATCGTCGGCGACCCGCCGCACCTCGCCGTCGGAGGTGACCCGGTAGACGTGGTTGCCGCCGATCTCGCTGTCGCCGAGGTGACCCTCGTAGTCGCTGTCGATGCCGTAGCTGGGGTCGGTGAACCAGATCGACCCGTCGGAGTGCTCGACCACGTCGTTCGGGCTGTTGAACCGCTTGCCCTGCCAGCGGTCGGCCAGCACCGTGTCGCTGCCGTCCGGCTCGGTGCGGGTCACCCGCCGGTTGCCCTGCTCGCAGCTGACCAGCCGGCCGCGCCGGTCCACCGTGTGGCCGTTGGCGTGGCCGGCGGGCTGCCGGAAGACGCCGACCGCGCCGGTGGTCTCGTCCCAGCGCAGCAGCCGGTCGTTGGGGATGTCGCTGAAGATCAGGTGACGGGCGGCCGGGAACCACGCCGGCCCCTCCAGCCACCGGCCGCCGGTCCAGAGGCACTCGACCCACTCGTCGCCGTTCACCCGACGGAACCGTTCGTCCGCCACCTCGAACCGGGTTCTGAACCGATCCACCATGACCGCCTCCGCAAGTGACTGTGATTCGGCGTCAAGCTAGCATGGCCGGACAGCAGTCGGCTTTGGCTGATCAGACCGAACGGAAGGGGTGCCGGGTGGACGACCTGGACCGGGGGCTGCTGGCCGCCCTCCAGCGCGACGCGACCCAGTCGTACGCGGCCCTCGCGGCGGCGGTGGGGCTCTCCACCGGCGCCGCCCACGAACGCGTCCGCAAGCTACGCGAACAGGGCGTGATCCGACGGACCACGGTGGACGTGGACCCGGCCGCCGTCGGCCGCGGGGTGCTCGCCTTCGTGCTGGTGGAGGCGAACGCCTGGATGGGCGACCGGCCCACCCGGGACGCCCTCGCCGCGCTGCCCGAGGTCGAGGAGGCGCACGTGATCGCCGGCCCGGCCTCGCTGCTGGTCAAGATCCGGGTCGGCAGCCCGGAACAGCTTCAAGCCGCTCTGCGCCGGCTCTTCCAGGTCGAGGGCGTCACCGGTACGCAGACCGTCGTGGTGCTGGAGTCCTTCTTCGAGCGGTCGCCGGATCCCTACCCGGCGACCGACTGAACTCGTCCTGCACGTGGTGTGAGGGCCCCGCTACCCGTCAATACTCGGCCGAACCTTTCGCCTTTGTGTCACAGGTGCCGCCGGCAGGCGGAAGCAGAGCAGCGCGATGTCGTCACCCGCCGGGCGGCCGCGCCGGGCCGCGGTGATGAGCTGACCGGTCCAGCCGTCCCCGCCGGCCCCGTCGGCGGCGACCGCGGCGGCGAGCCGGTCGATCCCCGCGTCGATCACCTCGCCCGGCGCCTCGACCAGGCCGTCGGTGTAGAGCACCAGCAGATCCCCGGGCGCGGTGGCCAGTTGCTGCTCCGTGCGGGGGCGACCGGTCACCCCCAGTGGCCGGCCGGTCACCGCCAGCCGGTCCACCGTCCCATCGGTGCGGCGCAGCAACGGCGGCGGATGCCCGGCCAGGGCGTACCGGAGGGTGCCGGCGGACGGGTCGACGACCACGCAGGCGGCCGTGCAGAAGACCACGTCGGGCAGGGCGGCGACGTAACTGTCCAACTCGGTCAGCAGCGCCGCCGGCCCGGCGACCCGGGCGGCCAGGGCACGTGCCGCCGTCCGCAGCTGCCCCATCGCCAGGGCCGCCTTCACCCCGTGCCCCACCACGTCACCGACCAGCAGGGCGTGCCGACCGTCGCCGAGGGCGATCACGTCGTACCAGTCGCCGCCGGCGTTGAGCACCGACGGGGCCGGGAGGTAGCGGCCCACCGTGCCGGCCGGCAGGTCCTCGGTGAGCAGCCAGCGTTGCAGGTCCACCACCGCGTCGTGCTCGGCCTGGTGCAGCCGGTCCCGTTCCGCGGTGAGCCGGTCGATCCGCCGGGCGGCCAGGCCGCCGCTGACCAGGGCGAGGCTGACCAGCAGCACGATCCCCCCGAGCCACCCGGCCAGTCGGTGCCTGGCCGGGTGGAACGCCTCCGGCGCGGACCGCTCCAGCAGCACGTACTCCCCGAACCGCCCGATCCGGCTCCAACCGGTGATCCGGTCCGGTCGGCCCGTCAACCCGCGCGACACCCGGCCGGCCCCCGAGGCGAACTCCGGCCCACCGCCGGTCAGCCGCCGGTACGCGTCCGTGGCGCGCACGTCCCGGGTGGCGGTCACGTCAGGGCCGACGATCAGCTGCCCGGCCCGGTCGACCACCAGCAGGTCGGTGCCCGGGCCGTAGAACTCCGGGCCGATCTGCGCGGCCTGGATCGCCGCCCGTTCCCGCACCCACGACACGCTCCACCCGCCGGCCAGCACGCCGTTCACCCGGCCGTCCGGCCCGTGGGTGGGCACCGCGAAGACCATCACCTCGCCGGTGAAGGCGGGGGCGGTGAGCGCCGCGCTGGTCGTCCACTCCGCCCCGTCGACCACCTCCCGCCACCAGGTCCCCCCGGCCGGCACGTCGACCGCCCCCCGGGTGGCGACCCGGGTGACGCCGGCCGGGTCGAGCCAGGCGACCCCGCCGGTCAGCCCGAGGTCGTCGACCTTGAGCAGGGCCAGCCGGCGTTGCACGGCGGCCCGGTCGGCGTCGACGAAGACCTGCCCGGTGGCCACCGCGGCGAGCAGCCGGACCAGGGCGATCCGGCTGCCGTACACGTTGGCGGCGACGGTCTGGCAGCGCAGCCGGACCTGCTCGACGGCGGCGGCCCGGTCCGCCCGCCAGGTGCTGACCGCGAGCAGGCCGCCCGCGCTGCCGAGCACCAGGCAGACCACCGCGACGGCGGCCAGCAGGCGACGCCCCGCGCCGAGGCTGGCGGTCGGCGGGTCGGCCGCCGCTGGTCCGTGCACCGTCCCACCATTCCAGCCACCCGACCCCGGCGGTATGGGCCGTCAGGGGGACGCCGCAGGTCGCGGACCGTTGTCCGGCGGCCCGCCGGTGTCGTACTCTTCCGGTGGCCCGCCCTCACGGTCCCGTGAGGAGCAGTCATGCCCTTGAACCGCCTGCTGACCCTGGGGGTCGGCGCCTGCACGGCGGTCGCGCTCAGCGTGCCGATCGCCGCCGCGCCGGCCTCGGCCGCACCCAACCACCACCACCGGTCCGGCGGCAGCCTGGTGCTGGTCGGTGGCGCCCTCGCCGACGGCAACGCCGAGATCTACGGCGACATCGTCCGGCTGGCCGGTGGCGCCGGCAAGGCCCGGATCGGCATCTTCACCGCCGCCGCCCCGGTGCCGTCCGAGGACCCGGACGCCGGCACCCCGGACTGCAACAACAGCGTCTGCAACGGCGACTACTACGCCGACCTGTTCAAGACGTACGGCGTCGCCGACGCGCAGTGGATCCCGATCGACCTGGACCACCCCAAGGCGGCCGAGGACCCGAAGGTCGTCGCGCAGATCTCCTCGATGACCGGGTTCTTCTTCGGCGGCGGCGACCAGTACCGCTACGTCACGACGATGACCCGCGGCGACGCGCAGCGGGACACCCCCGCCCTGGCGGCGGTCCGGCGCAAGCTCCGTGAGGGCGCCGTGGTCGCCGGCACCAGCGCCGGCGCGCAGATCATGGCCGGCCGCGACATGATCACCGGTGGCTCGGTCGACCCCGGCCTGCGGGACGGCGCGAAGCCGGGCTACTTCGACGACTCGTCCGTGCTGGGCTACCTGCCCAAGGGTGGCTTCGGCTTCTTCACCGCCGGCCTGGTCGACACCCACTTCTCCCGGCGCGGCCGGGAGGCCCGCTCGATCCGGCTCGCCGTCGACACCCACCACCAGCGGGTCTTCGGCCTCGACGAGAACACCGCGCTGGAGGTGACCGGCGTCGGCGGGCGGGCCCAGTCGCTGCGGGTCCTCGGCCAGCGCGGGGTCAGCGTGCTCGACCTGCGCCGGGCCCGGGTCACCGACAACGCCGGGGTGTGGGGCGTCGAGGGCGTCCGGTGGAGCCGGCTCACCGCCGGTGACGCGTACCGGGCCAACGGGTGGCGGCCGGTCCTCGCCGCCGGCAAGACCCGGGTGACCGGGACCGACGGACCGTGCACGGTGCCGCCGTCGGACGACGTGTTCTACGACTACGGGCTGGTCGGGCTCGCCGAGGGGCTGGCCGAGCAGGCCGGCTGCGACGCGGTGCACGGCACCTCGTACGAGAAGGACCCGCAGTGGGCCGCCGAGCTGACCCGCGGGAAGGGCTTCGCCGCGTACCGGGGCAGCGGCGTGCCGCTGTCGTTCACCGGCGTGGTGATCGGCATCAGCCCCGCCTGACCGGACCGACCGGGGCTCCCCGCCACCCCGGCGGGGAGCCCCGGCGCGTTCAGGCGCCGCCGAAGGCCTGCTGGGCCGCCTCCATCGCCTTGAGCCGGGTGCCGGCCACCGGCCCGAGCCGGTCGATCACCGCCGCCACCACCGTCTCGACCAGCGCCAACGACGGCACGAAGCTGTCGTACGCCGACGGCGACTCGACCCGGCTGGGCAGCACCACCTCGGCCAGTCCGGCCACCGGGGAGAGCCACCGGTCGGTGAAGAGCACCACCTTGGCGCCCCGCCCGGTCACCTCCCGCGCCAGCTCCAGCGTCGGCTCCTCGTAGCGGCGGAAGTCGAAGAGCGCGAACAGGTCGCGGCGGCCCACGTCGACCAGCATGTCGGTGCGCTCCACCGGGGTACGCGGCAGCAGCCGGCTCCCGCCGCGTACCTGCATCAGGTGCAGCACCAGATAGTGGGCGAGCAGTCCGGAGAACCGGCCCCCGGCGGCGGTGACCCGCAGCTGCTGGTCGGCGAGGAGGCGTACCGCCGCGTCCAGCTCGCCCTGGGGCAGCTCGGCGAGGGTCCCGGCGACCGCCTCGGGCAGGGTGGCGGCGGCCCGCGGCAGCGCGCCCTCCGGCGGCACCCCGGTCCGCTCGGCGGCCCGGTACGCGGTCAGCGGCGACGCCTCCCGCTCGGCCAGCTCGTCGCGGAGCGCCCGCTGGAACTCGGGATAGCCGCCGAAGCCGAGCCGGGACAGGAAGCGCAGCACGGTCGGGGCGCTGACCTCGGCCCGCTCGGCCAGTGCGGCGACGGTGCCCAGGCCGGCCGCCGGATAGGAGGCGAGCAGGGCCCGGGCCACCCGGCGCTCGGCCGGACTGCACTCACCCAGCCGCTGCCGGATCAGCGCGGCCACGCCCACGGCGTGCGGCTCGTGCGGTTGATCAGTCGACACCGGGTGAGCGTAACCGGGCGCGCACCGGGGGCCGGCCCGCCGTGGACGCGCCCCGCCCCCGGCGCGCGGTATCGCGGCACCGGGGGCGGGCCCAGGGGGCTGGGTCTTCAGGACTTCGTCACGGTGCAGGCGTAGTCGGCGGTGCCGGAGCCGGTGTACGCCTCGACGTCGACGTAGTAGGTGGCGCTGCCCGAGGCGGTCCGGGTGAGGGCGGCCGACTCGTCGGTGCCCGCCCCGTCGTTGACCGAGCGGGTGACCGTGCTGCCCTTCGCGTCGAGCAGGTACAGGTCGGCGTCGTACGCGGTGGGCACCGCGCAGCTCACCGAGAGGGTCTGCCCGCTGTTCACGGTCAGCGCGTAGTAGTCCCGGTCGGTGCTGGCCTTCATGTCCCCGGTGAGGGTGGCCGGGAAGGTCAGGCCGGCGACGTTGTTGGCCGCGCTGCGGGAGTCGTTCGGCTCGACCTCGGTGTAGCTGCTCCCACCGGTCGGCGGCGGGGGCGGCGGGGTGGTCGAGCAGTCGGTGACCGGGGTGCCACTGTAGAGGCTCGCGCTGGGCACGCCGGCGTTGACGCTCTTCAGGTAGTAGCCGCAGGTGGGCCGGTTGGCGAAGTCGTACGTCTGGCCGCTGGTCAGCTTCCAGATCTTGAAGTTGGAGTAGGTCAGCGGTTGCCCGGAGACGGCCACCTCGGGCTGGTGGTCGCCGAGCACCACGTACGCGCTGGGCCCGCTGAGGGTGGCCAGCCCGGCCTTGTCGATGTAGAGCGATGCGCCCTCCTCGACGCCGACGCCCCACGCCTTGCCGCCGGTGGCCAGCCCGTCCTTGAGCGCCCGGGCCACGAAGGCCATGGTCCGGCCCATCCGGTCCCGGGTGACGAAGTGCGAGTCGTTGATGGTGTTGGCGTAGTTGGGCCAGCGGAACATGCCGGTGGTGAAGGTCAGCGACCGGTCGTACGGGTTGGCCAGGGCGGTGGCCGAGGTGGCGCTGGCGGTGCAGGCGTCGTACACGATGTCGCTGTTGATGTGGTGCCCGGCGCTGCCGCCGCCGACCCCGCCGCCCTTGGCCACGACGGACTCGACGGACGCCTCCAGCGCGGTGCCCTTCCAGGCCACGTAGTTGCACTGGTTGCCGCCGGCGAAGTAGACGAACTCCGCGTTGCGGATGTCGGCGTTGACCTGGCTGTCGTTGCCGTCGCGGGCGGCGGTCAGGGTGAGCGTGGTGCAGGAGTTCACCCCGGCCAGGCCGGTGATCACGTCGCACTCCGGGGTGCCGGTGCCGGAGCCGGCGATGATCACCACGTCGATCGAGCCGGTGCCGCCCCGGATCGCGTCGATCGCCCGGGTCATGGTCGCGGTGACGATGCCGCCGGAGCCGTTCATCGTGTACGCCGGGCCGGACCAGGCGGTCCGCGAGACGTCGGCGGTGTTGCCCTGGCGGACCCGGGTGACCTGGGCCTGGGCGGCGGTGACCCCGATCGGGGCGAGGGTGAGCAGGGCGCTCGCGGCGGCCGTGACGGCGAGCCGGCGGCGGTTGCGGGAAGGGGACATGGGCACCTCCGAGGGGCCACGGATCGATGAAACAGAAGTTACATCCATTAAGTTCACTGGTCTAGAAGTAACTTCTGTTACATCGGCGTGACGACCTGGTTCCGCGGCGGGCGGCGGGCCGGTGCGTTACAGAAAACTGTAACCCCATCGAAATCGTAACGTGGGTTACAGTCCGGGGGCTGGATCGTTCTGGCCCCCGGAAGGACACCCCATGCGCATCCGACACTTCGCCCTGCTCGGCGCGGCCACCGCGCTGCTCGCCACCACCGCCGCCTGCGGCGACTCCTCCTCCACCGCCGGCTCCGGCGACGAGATCAAGCCGGTCTCGGTCACCGTCGAGGGGGTCGGCGAGGTCACCACCGACACCGCCCTCGCCGGCAAGGTGCCCGCCGACGTCCGCGGCCGGGGCACCCTCACCGTCGCCACCAACGCGCCCTACCAGCCGTTCATCGACTTCAAGGTCGAGGGCAAGAACGACGCCTTCAAGGGCCTCGACTACGACCTGTTCCAGGCCGCCTCCGCCCGGCTCGGCCTCAAGGCCACCTTCACCCAGCAGCCCTTCGACGGCCTGGTCCCCGGCCTCCAGGCCGCCAAGTACGACGCCATCGCCGGCGGCATCACCGACAAGAAGGAACGCCAGCAGGTCGCCACCTTCGTCGACTACTCCGCCTCCGGCACCGGCTTCCTCGTCAAGACCGGCAACCCGCTCGCCGTCAAGACCGTCGCCGACCTCTGCGGGCGCAAGGTCGCCGTGCAGAAGGCCAGCAACCAGGCGAAGAACCTCGCCACGTACGCCAAGGACAGCTGCGCCGGCAAGGCCATCGACATCAAGGAGTACCCGGAGAACCCGCAGGCGGTGCAGGCGCTGATCGCCGGCAACGTCGACGTGGTCGCCGCCACCAAGGTCAACCTGGTCGACACCGCCGCCTCGCTGACCGGCAGGGCCGAGCTGGTCGAGGACGCCTCCGCCCCCAACGGCTGGCTGGCCAGCCCCAACGGCTTCGGCTTCCTCAAGGCCAACAAGGAGCTCGCCGAGGCGTACCGGGCCGCCGTGCAGTCCCTGATCGACGACGGCACGTACACCAAGATCCTGGCCCAGTGGAAGCAGGAGCCGATCGCGATCAAGCAGGCCACCATCGACCAGGCCATCGACTGACCCGAGCGGACCACCACCCCTGATCAGCGGTCGCCGGGCGCCCTCCGCATCCGTGAGGGCGGGCCCGGAGAGGCGCCCGGCGACCGCCGCACCGTTTCCGTTCGCGACCGCGGGCTCCGCAACGCCGCGGACCCCGCCGCTGGAGGCACCGCAATGACGAGCGACACCGACACCGTACGGGTGGTCCCCGTCCGGCACTACGGGCGCTGGGCGACCGCGCTGCTCGTGGTCGGACTGGCCGCCCTCTTCCTCCGGGCGCTGTTCGACAGCCCCAACCTGGAACCCGGCACCGTCCGGGAGTACCTGTTCAAGGACTACGTCCTCGACGGCGTGGTCACCACGCTCTGGCTCACCCTGCTCGCCATGGTGCTCGGCACCGTCGGCGGCGTGCTGCTCGCCGTGATGCGGCTGTCGGCCAACCCCGTGCTGCGCGGCGTCTCCTGGGCGTTCATCTGGGTCTTCCGGGGCACCCCGCTGCTGGTCCAGATCATCTTCTTCGGCTTCCTCGGCGCGCTCTTCCCCAGGCTCACCCTGACCGTGCCGTTCACCGGGACCGTCCTGTTCGACAAGCCGACCAGCGTCGTGGTCACCGGCACCGTCGCCGCCGTGCTGGCCCTGTCCCTCAACGAGATGGCGTACGCCGCCGAGGTGATCCGCGGCGGCATCCTCGCCGTCGACGGCGGACAGACCGAGGCCGCCGCCGCCCTCGGCATGAGCCCCGCGCTCACCCTGCGCCGGGTGGTGCTGCCCCAGGCCATGCGGGTGATCATCCCGCCGATGGGCAACGAGACCATCACCATGCTCAAGTCCACGGCGCTGGTCTCGATCATCGCCGGCCGGGACCTGATGACCGCCGTGCAGACCGTCTACCAGAACAACTACAAGGTGATCCCGCTGCTGGTCGTCGCCGCGATCTGGTACCTGGCCCTGGTGAGCCTGCTCTCCGCCGGCCAGTGGCTGATCGAGCGGCGGTTCGGCCGCGGCTTCGCCCGGGGAGGCGTCCGATGACCGTCACCGAGCAGACCCCCGTGACCGCCACCCGGCCGATGGTCCGGGCCGAGGGCGTGGTCAAGCGGTACGGCCCGATCGAGGTGCTCAAGGGCATCGACCTCGACGTCGCCCCCGGCGAGGTGAGCTGCCTGCTCGGCCCCTCCGGGTCCGGCAAGTCGACGTTCCTGCGCTGCATCAACCACCTGGAGCGGATCGACGGCGGCCAGCTCTCCGTCGACGGGGAACTGGTCGGCTACCGCCGCCACGGCGGGAAGCTCCACGAACTCAAGGCCCGCGAGGTGGCCCGCCGCCGCCGCGACATCGGCATGGTCTTCCAGCGGTTCAACCTCTTCCCGCACCTCACCGCGCTCGGCAACGTCGTCGAGGCCCCGGTACGGGTGCTCGGCACGCCCCGCGACAAGGCCCGGGACGAGGCGATGCGGCTGCTGGACCGGGTCGGGCTGGCCGACAAGGCCGGCAACTATCCGGGGCAGCTCTCCGGCGGGCAGCAGCAGCGGGTGGCGATCGCCCGGGCGCTGGCCATGCACCCCAAGCTGATGCTCTTCGACGAGCCCACCTCCGCGCTCGACCCGGAGCTGGTCGGTGAGGTGCTGGACGTGATGAAGGGGCTCGCCGCCGAAGGCATGACGATGATCGTGGTGACCCACGAGATGGGCTTCGCCCGCGAGGTCGCCGACTCCGTCGCCTTCCTCGACGGCGGGGTGGTGGTCGAGGCCGGCCCGCCGGCCGAGGTGCTGGGCAACCCGCGGCACGACCGCACCCGCGCGTTCCTGGACAAGGTGCTCTGATGGGCCCGCTGCTGGCGGCGGCCGGGGACCGGCTGGCTGCGTACCACGACCGGCTGGCCCGACTGGTCGCCGTGGACTCCGGCTCCGGCCACGTCGAGGGGCTGCGCGCCGCCGCCGACCTGGTGCAGACCTGGTGCCTGGCCGCCGGCATGGCGGTCGAACGGGAGGCGGTCGCCGACCCCGACGGCCGGCCGCTCGGTGACGTGCTGGTCGCCCGGCACCGGGGTCGCGGCACCCGCCGGATCCTGCTCGCCGGTCACCTGGACACGGTCTTCCCACCCGGCACGGCCGCCGCCCGGCCGTTCCGGGTGCAGGACGGCCGGGCGTACGGGCCGGGGGTCAGCGACGACAAGGGCGGCCTGCTGGCCGGGCTCGCCGCCGTCGAGGTGCTCACCGCGCTGGGCCTCGACGGGTACGCCGAACTGGTGCTGGTCTGCACCCCGGACGAGGAGATCGGGTCGACCGGCAGCCGCCCGCTGCTGCGTACCCTCGGGGCCGAGGCCGACGTGGCGCTCTGCCTGGAATGCGCCCGCGACAACGGTGACCTGGTCTCCGCCCGCAAGGGCGTCGCGGACCTGGAGGTGACCCTGCGGGGCCGGGCCGCGCACGCCGGCATCGAACCGGAGCGGGGCGCCAACGCGCTGCTCGCCGCGGCCCGGCTGACCGTCGCGCTGGACGCCCTCAACGGGCGCTGGCCCGGCGTCACCGTCAACGTCGGCCTGCTGGAGGCCGGTGGCCGGCCCAACGTGGTCGCCGACCGGGCCCGGCTCCTGATCGACCTGCGCGCCTGGCGCACCGGCGAGTACGAGGCGGCGCTGGCCGAGATCCGCCGGCTGGTCGCCGCCCCGATGGTCTCCGGGGTCCGGGGCGAGCTGGCCGTGCACGCGCCCACCCCGCCCTGGGAGCCCGGCGCCCGCGGTCGGCGGTTGACCGAGCTGGCCGGCAAGGTAGGCGCCGGCATCGGCCTGCCGGTGTCGCACACCGCGACCGGTGGCTGTGCCGACGCCAACCTGCTCGCCGAGGCGGGCGCTGCCGTGCTCGACGGGCTCGGCCCGGTCGGCGGGGACGACCACAGCCCCGCCGAGTGGCTGGACCTGGACTCGGTGGTGCCGCGCGTCGCCCTGCTCGCCGGCCTGGTCGACGAGGTGTGCCGGCCGGGTCAGGAGCTGTAACCGCGGCCGGCGATCCAGTTGGCCAGCTCGGTCACGTCCATCCAGTACTCCGGCTCGTTCGGGCTGGCCGGGTCGGCGATCAGCACCGTGTCGCCGTCGTCCTTGTACTCCACCACGGTCAGGTAGTGGCCCGGGTAGCTGTGCTCGACGCCGTCGACGTCGAGTGCGCCGCCCAGGATGTTGGCGACCACCGGCCGGCCCTGGTCGACCGCCGACCGCACGTCGGCCCGCAGCCGCTCGACCTGCTCGCGGGTCGCCACGTCGTCCCGGATCTCGGTGGTCCGGTACTTGCCGCCGGTGTACTCGTTGAGCACCCGGGTGATGTCCAGCGCCGAGTCGGTGCCGTTCTCGGTGGTGCCGAGCTTGCGGGCCAGCTCGTCCTGGCTGACCTCCCTGCCCTCGGCGGACAGGGCGATCCGGGTCGAGGCGGGGCCGCAATAGAAGAAGTTCGGCTGTGCCTGGTACTCGTAGCCGGCGCGGCGCTCGCCCTTGCCGCTTTTGGCGTCCTTGCTGCTCTTGGCGTCCTTGCTGCTCTTGGCGTCCTTGGTCGCGGTGACCGGCTTGGCCGTGGCGGGCGCGGCCTGCGCGGCCACCGCCGGTCCGGCGAGCACGCCGCCGGACACCAGCAGGCCGGCGACGGAGAGCATGCCGTTACGGAAGATCGGGTTCATTCGCGAAGCTCCATTCGGGGGTTTGCCGCCCGGCCGGGTTCGTGGGCGCGGGCACAAGCACCGGGAAGGGCGCTCGACGTGCAGGGTCGTGACGAGCCGGGTCCGGCCGCCATTGGTGAGGCACAACGGCCAGCACCGGAGGATGATTCCGCCGGTGCCCGGTGCCCGGTGCCCGGTGCCCGGTGCCCGGTGCCCGGTGCCCGGTGCCCGGTGCCCGGTGCCCGGTGCCCGGTGCCCGGTGGGTTGCGCTGGCGGCGTCCTGACCCGAGAGGGTCGCTCCGCGCCTACAGACTTGAGAGCGCCGACGACTCACCGGTGCGGGTGTCGGCGGCGGGGAGTGCGGGTGCTTTACCGGCTCGGCCGGCGCCTCCTGGCCGCTTCGAACCGGACACGAACGCCCCGACCGCCCAACCGGTGATCTCCGTGATCCAGCTGCGCTCTCAAGTCGGTAGGCGGCCGGGAGGCATCCATCCCTCGGTCAACGCGCGCAAAGGGCCTCGCCCTAGCCGCGTTGATCAAGAAGTTTTGGACCCGTCGAGGCCCGGTTCCTGACCAAAACTTCTTGATCAACGGGCCGTAGCCGACCAGCCGGGCCGTTGGCCGACCAGCCGGGCCGTTGGCCGGCCAGCTGGGTCGTGGCCGGCCAGCCGGGCGGCGGGGAGGGCTGCGGGCGGTCAGTCGGGCAGCGGGGCGAGGCTGCCGAGCAGCCGGGTGACGGCGATCTCGATGACCACCCGCTGCGGGTTCGGGCGGGGCTGCCGGTAGCGCTCGGCGTACCGGCGTTCGGCCTCGGCCACCGCCTCCGGATCGGTCCGGAGCACCGCCCGCCCCTCCACCGTCAGCCACCACCGGCCGTCGACCTGGCAGACCGCCACCGGCGTGCCGTCCGGGCCGGCCGCCGCTACGTGGCGGGCCTTGGCCGAGGAGCCCGAGGTGATCACCCGGGCCAGCCCGGCCTCCGCGTCGAAGGTCACCCCCACCGGTACGACGTGCGGGGTGCCGTCGGCGCGCAGGGTGGTCAGCGTGGCGAGGTGTCGTGCCCGGAAGAACGCGGTGACCCGTTCGTCCCGTGGGTCCAACCGGTGGTCGCCCGCCATGTTCCGTCCCCTGTCCTCAGGTCAGCGGCCGGATGTCCGGCCCGACCCGATCATGGCACGGGGCGGCGGAGCCGGTCCGGCTGCGGCGGCAGGTCCTGACCGCCGGGCAGCCGCCCCTCGGCGCGGCGCCGGTGGACCAGCCGGGTGAGGAAGATCAGCGCCCCGGCGAGCACGCCCAGGTCGTCCAGGTAGATCGGATCGGGGAGCAGGTCCACCGGGGAGATCGTGTAGATCAGCGCGCCGTAGAAGGCCACCTTGCCGCCCACCCCGAGCGCGCCGAGCATCCGCCGGGTGCGGACCACCCGGACCGCGAGCAGCACCGCGCCGACCAGGGCGGCGGCCAGCACCACCCCGGCGATCACCAGCAGCCACGTGCGGTCCATACCGTCACGCTAGCCGAGCCCGGCCGCCACCGCCGGTCGCCCGCCGAGTCCCCGGGGTGACGGACCAGTCCCGCCGGCTGCCGGGTCCCAGGAAGGTCAGCCCACCCGCGCCTGTGCTCCGGGAGGTCGGACCGACCGTCACCAGGCGGCGACCGCGGCCCGGCCCGAGGCCACCGGGGTCAGGTCCCGGGTGTTCCCCTCCACCGTCCGCCGGACCGCCGGGCCCAGGTCAGCGGTGGCGTCGGCCGCCCGCCGCAGGTCGGCGAGGAGCGACACCGGCTCGGCTTCCGGCGTACGCCCGGCTGCCCGCTGGACCTCCTGGCGGAGGCTGCGCGCGGCGGCGGCGGCCAGTTCGGCGGCCCGCCAGGCGGCCTGCTCGCGCTCGTGCGCCCTGCGGTGTCGGGCGAGCTGGTTGTCCAGCACGGCCCGCCGCAGCATGAACTCCTGCTCGACCGGGTGCAGCCGAGGGTCCCAGCCGTTGCGGTGGGCGAGCGCGTCGGCCAGCTGCTCCGCCGAGAGCTCCCGCCGCTCGTGGGCCTCCCGGGCGACCCGGTGCAGGAAACGCTCCCGCTCGACGTACTCGGCTGGGGTCCTGGTGGTCTGCGGCAGCGGCATGGCGGCGGCGGCGCCGAGCCGGCGGACGCCCGCCTCCGCCGCCTGGGCGGCCTGCCAGGCCGCCTCGACCTCGTCCTGAGCGGCCAGCCACTCGGCGCGGCGGCGCTCCGCGGTGGTGGCGGCCCGGTCGGCGGCCACCGCGATCTCCTCGGCGTACCGGTCGCGTTCCCGCTTCTCGGCCGCGAACTCCAGCGTGCTGGGCATGGCCGCGCGGCGAATCCGGCCACCCACCACCGAACGGAAGCGGGACGGTCGGACGACCAGCCCGGCCACGGCGATCGCCGGGACCACGAGCAGGGCCAGCCAGATGACGGCGGCCTGGGGGACGTCGAGCATGACGGAGGAGAGCACGGTCTGCATCACCAGCACCTCACGGTGGGAACGATGTGGAGGACGGTCGGGTACCCGCTCGGCGGGCGCGGCACACAGGCCACGGCGTGGCGGCGTACCGGTTCCGGTGCGGCGGTCCCGCGCGGCCGAGCCGGCGCGGAAGTTGCCGCTGCTCAGCGGAGCGGCGGGCCCCGCCGGCCGACGGAATCCCGGCCGGGATCGGTCGACGGCACGCCGACCGGCGGAAGGTGTGGCACCCGGGCCCCGGCGGACCGGCCGACGGCCGGGACGACCGGTGGCGCGGAGTGCGCGACGGCTGACCCGAAGGAGCCGGACCGGTCGACGGTGGTGGCCGGGTCGACGGTGGTGGCCGGGCCGGGCCGGGCGGCTGCCGGCGCCGGGGCCGCGGACAGAGCCGCGCCCGCGTCCGCGGACAGAGCCGCGGCGGCGGCCGTCTGGAAGCTCGGGGAGACCGTCGTGGTCATCGGGATGCCGGCACCGATCGGGCCGCCGAGGCCGGCGGCGAGGACCAGGGCGGTGATCGCCAACCGGGTGATGCTGCGCAGAGAGCGGAGCGTCGCCGGCCAGCGGGGGCGGGCGATCGCTACGGGCAGCACGGCTCCAACCTATCGTCCGGTCCGGCCGACCGCAGCTCGACGAGGTCGACGGGACCGTGACCGGCCTCACTCGGAGCACTGTGGACCGGTCGGGATCGTCGCGCCCCGCGGGGACGGGGCGCGGCGCGGGGACGGCAACGGTTCAGCGGGAGAGCGGGCGATGGCCCGCCCGGGGTGCGGGGCGGGCCATCGAGGCAGTTCGGGTCGTCGGTCAGCGTTCGGTGCCGAGCACCGGCGGGGCGGCGGCCTCGCCGTCCTGCCAGACCATCTCGTCCTCGGTCAGCCAGGTGAGCCGCCCGTCGGTCTCGTCCTCGTCGTGCGCGCCCCGCCCACCGAGCACACCCGGTCGCCCGGCCCCGGCGCGGCCGCCGTTGCCGACGCCCATC
The DNA here is from genome assembly GCF_900090305.1 of Micromonospora siamensis. Classification (NCBI taxonomy): domain Bacteria; kingdom Bacillati; phylum Actinomycetota; class Actinomycetes; order Micromonosporales; family Micromonosporaceae; genus Micromonospora; species Micromonospora siamensis. The sequence continues at coordinate 1,202,305 of NZ_LT607751.1, forward strand.
CCGGACCGGTTGGCCTCGCCACCGAACGCGCCCGAGCGACCCGTACCGCCGCCCGCCGCCCGGCCGGAAGCGAGCCGGCCGTTGCCGGCCGCGGACCGGCCCTCGGCGCCGAGACCCGCGCCGGCCCGGCCGGACGCCAGCCGACCGCTGCCAGCCGCCGAACGACCCTCCGCGCCGATGCCGCCGGCACCCGCCCGGGTGGGCATGGTCGCCGCGGGCCGCGCCGACCCCGCCAGCGCGCCGGTGCCGAGCACCCCGCCGACCGCGGTGGCCGCCGCGCCGCCCCCGAGGAGCAGGCCGTTGCCAGCGCCGGACGGGGCGCTGACCGTGCCGGCCGGCTGGCCGGAGCCGCCGGTGAGCAGGCCGGAACCCGTACCCGGCTGGACACCGGCGAGCGAGGTGCCGCCGGGCTCGGCGCCGGTCACGCCGCCGACACCGCCGATCGGGTCGACGGCCGAGCCCGCCGTGCCGGACGGGACCGCGCCGACGGAGTGGCTGCCCTGGTGGGAGCCGCCACCGGTGCCGCCGGTGGCGGAGAACCCGGAGACCGAGCCGGTCGGGGTGGCGCTGCGGCTGCCGCCGCCACCCGAACCGCTGCCCAGGGAGGAGACCGAGCCGACCCCGCCGACCCCGCCGATCCCGGCCGCGCCCACGGTCGACCCGCCGAGGTTGCCGGGCATCTCCGGGTGCGGCGGCGGGGGCGGGAGCATCCGACCGTACGCGGAGGTGTCGTAGCCGGCGGCCAGCTCGGCCACCACCTGCACCATCCGCTGCCGGGCCCGCTCCTGCTCGGCCTTGTCCTGCTCGTGGCCCATCAGGCCGCCCACCACCGCGCCGGCCACCCCGAAGACCACGCCACCCTTGACCGCGCCCGAGACCGCCTGGTCGTTGTCGTCGGTGGCCTCCGGGCTCTCGGCTTCCCGCTGGGCGGTGGCCAGGTGGCCGGACATCAGCGACAGCGCCCGATGCACGTCGGCCATGCCGTCGGAGAGGGCCCGCGAGTAGTCGACCACCAGCCCCAGCCGGGCCTGGAACTCCAGCGCGGCGGTGCCCGTCCAGCTGTTGCCGAGCTTGTTCAGGTCGGCGCCCAGCTCCCGGGCGAGGCCGTCGACGATGTCCTTGGCGGCGGTCCACTGGGCGGCCAGGGTCTCCACCTGCCCCGGGTCGCCGGCCTTGACGGCGTCGTACAGCTCGCGGTGGCTGGCGTGCTGGTAGCGGCTGGCGTAGTCAGACACGCTGATCCTCCCCGGCCCGGCCCAGCGCCTCGTCCACCCCGCTGAGCGCGTCGATGATCTCGGCGGCGTTGGCCGCGTTGCGCTCCTCGGTCGTCCGGTAGTTGGCGATGATCGTGTCGGTCGCCGCGTCGGCCGCCGCCACGGCGAGCCGGAGCCGGTCGACCTGCGCCACGTAGTTCGCCAGCACGTCGCCGTAGCGGTCCGCGTTGTCGCCCGCGTCGGCGAACCGGCCGAGGGCCGGCGGGCGCCCCGCGCCACCGCTGAGCTTCCTGAGCGTGGTCTCGGCCTCGGCCAGCCGGCCCGCCAACCGTTGCTTGAAGTCCTCAAGGGACAGTACGTCGACTGTCGTACGCCCGGTCATGGCTGCATCCCCGTAGTCATCGTCGATAACCGTTGCCCGCGCTCAGGTTAGTCGACCCGGACCAACCGGTGCGACCCGTCGACCGTCGCATGCCGACGGTCCGGCCGCCCGGTCCGGCGGCTGCTCCGGTCAGCCACCCGAGCCGTCGGGAGTGACCGAGGACGAGGGACTCTCCGGCCCCGGCGAGCGACGCCCCGAGGGCTCGAAGAAGGTCTGGGCGGCCACCCGGTCCAGGGTCGGGCCGGTCGGTACGAGGGCGAGCAGCGACGCCGGCACGGTCAGCGGGGTCACCCCGGCGTAGCCCAGCGCGGCCACCGCGTCCCCACCGCGGGTGCCCAGCGGATGACGTACCCCCTGCGAGCTGATCAGGTAGACGGTCGAGCCGGCGGCCGGCTCGCCGCCCTCCCCGGAGCCCGCCGCGGCCCGGACCAGGACGCCCTTGCCCCCGGGGAGCACCACCCGGTCGGCGGTCCGCACCTGGTCACGGGTGCCCTGCCGGACCGCCCGGTCCTCGTCGCTCGGCGGCGTCAGCTCGGCCGGCGGACGGTCGAACGCCTCCACGGCCGTGCGGGGCGGGCCGCCGTCCGGACCCTGCCGGTAGGTGGCGCAGAGCACCGTCTCGCCCGACCGCGCCGGCTGCATCACCGGCATCCGGGCGGGCATCCCCGGTGCCTCCAGCGGCTTGCGGACCAGCAACTTGCCGGCGAGGTCCGGGGTGATGTCGGTGATCCGACCGCCGTCCCCGAGGAGCAGCAGCGCGGTCACCTCGCCGATCGAGACCAGGCCCTCCCGGGTCAGTAGGTAGTGGCTGCCGGCCGCCCGGAACACCTGGCCGATCCTGGCCGGGGCGTCTCCGACCGCCAGCCCGCTGCGCTCGCCGTCCCCGTCGACCTGCGGCGCCTTCAGCACCGGCCCGGCCGGCACCGCGTTGAGCAGCTGGTCGCCGACGTCCAGCGTGGTCGTGCCGGTGATGCCCAGCGCCGCCACCGACGCCTCACCGCCGGCCAACTGGAGGCGGGAGTTGTTGGTGAGCAGGTAACGCTTCCCGCCGGCGGTCGCCAGCACCGCCCGGTCGGTGAGCGGGGTGCCGCCCGGCAACGGCCGGTCGATCAGCAACTGGGTGGCCGGGTGACGGGGATCGGTCGGGTCGGGCACCGCGCAGATCGACCAGGGGAGACTCACCAGCGACCTCGGGTCCGGCAGGTCGTCCGGGGCGCCGACGATGCCGACCGTACGGCCACGTGGCTGGTCCTCGATGGACGCCCGGGACATCGTCCGCGCCTCGACGTCCGGCTTGTCGAGGATCAGCCGGGCCGAGGCGTAGTTCAACGTCGGGTGCAGCCGCCCCTCGACGAAGACGTACGTCGCGCCGGTCTCCCGCTCGATCACCAGCGTGTCCGGGTCGAGCGGGGCCGCGTTGCCGGTCAGCTGCCCGTACGCCCCGGCGCCGCCGAGCACGACGGCGGCGGCCAGCACGCTGCCCAGGACCGCCAGGCCGAGCCGGCGCATCGGCAGGTTGTTGGTCTCCGGGTCGCCGGAGAGCACCGCCGAGACGATGCGGCGGGTGACGAACCGGTACGCCTGCACCTGATCGCGGCGGGTCCGCATGAGTAACCTCCGGCCGGGGGGTGGATCCGCGGCACCGAAGGTCTCGTCGGCGTCGCGGGCTTCCCTACGATAAGGGGCCGCAGGCGGGTCATCGGGACCCCTGCCCGTCCCCGGCGGCGACAGCACCGGCGGACCACCCGCCCCGTCCAGAGAGGACGCCCAGCGATGATGCAGGTCCAGGTGCCGCCCGGCGGTACGACCACCGCCACCGCCGACCTTCCGGCGCCGGCCGCCGCCCGGCGGGCCCGGGGGCGGATCGGCCCGGTCGTGGTGGGGCAGCTGGTGGCGGTCGAGCTCTGCGCGCTCGCCGCCGGGCTGGCCCTCGGCGGTCCGGGCTGGCTGCTCGGCCTGGTCGGGGTGCTGGCCGCGTCGGGGGTGCTGGCCACCTTCGCCCGTCGGGGTGGCCGCTGGTGGTACGAGGACCTGCTGCTGCGCCGGAGCCTGCGGCGACGCCGGCAGGGTGCCCGGGCCGCGCTGGCCGGCGGCACGGAGGACGTCCGGCTGGCCGCGCTGGCGCCGGAGCTGACCGTGGTCGAGCTGACCGAGCGGGGCACCCGGCTCGGCGTCGGGCAGGACGCCCGGGGCTTCTTCGCCGCGCTGGCCCTGGTGGGCCGGGCGGACGCCGGGGGCGGTTCGGTGGAGGCGTCGGCGGTGGACCGGGCGCTGCGGGTGCTCGCCGAGTTCAGCGGACCGGTCACCGCCACCCAGGTGGTGTCGCACACCCTGGTCTGGTATCCGGTGCCCGGCGGCCCACCGGCGGCGCACCGTACGGTCTGGGTGGCGTTGCGGCTCTCGGTGGCCGACGCCCGGGCGGAGTCGGTCAGCCGGGGTGGCGGGCTGCGCGGCGTGCACCGCACCGTGGCGGCCGGGGTCGGTCGGCTGGGCAAGGCGCTCACCGCGGCGGGCCTGCCGCACCGGGTGCTCGGCCGGGACGAGCTGCGCGCGGCGGTGGTCTCCGCGGCCGGCCTGGACCTGGCGCCGGAGCCCCCGGCGGAGACCTGGACGGGGCTACGCGGCGGCGGCTGGACCCAGCGTTGCCTGGCCCTGCGGACCCGGCCGGGCACACCCCTGGCTGGCCTGGTGGACGCCGTGACGGCGACCTCCGCGCCGTCGCACACGGTCGCCGCGACGGTGCCGCCGGGCGGGCAGCGGATCCAGCCCCTGCTGCGGGTGGCCGCCACCGACAACCACGTGGACGCCCTGGTCAAGGCGGTACGCGAGGTGGCCCGTCGGGCCGGTGCGCCGACCCGGCCGCTGGACGGGCAGCACGCCCCCGGGGTCTACGCCACCGCTCCGGTGGCCGCCCCGTCGCCGGCGACGGTCAGGGCCGCAGGTTGACGATCCAGCCGTACAGGCCGCAGACCCAGACGGCCAGCGGCACCAGCGCGACGATCACCAGGATCTCGACGATGTCCAGCATCCGGCCCCAGAGCGGGGAGATCGGCTTGCCGGCCACGGTCAGCCCGTAGATCAGGCTGACCACCCCGGCGAGCAGCAGCCCGCCCAGCACCACGCCGAGCCGGGTGCCCAGGCCGCCGGCGGTGAACGTGGCCCACCCGGCCAGCACCAGGCCGGCGGTGCCGGCGAGCAGGACCGGGGTGCGCTGGGCGCGGCCGACGAACGGCCGGGCCCGCAGCAGCGACAGCACGGCAAGCACCAGGCAGAGCAGCACGGCCGGCAGCCGCCCGTCCACGGCCAACACCAGCTCACCGCCGAGCACCAGCAGTGACACCGTCCACAGCAGACCGGTCAGGAACTGGTCGGCGCGTTCGCTGAGCCGCAGCACCTGCCGGCCGTCCACCGTCTCCGCGTCGGTCTTCAGGTCGTCCGGGCCGGTCGGGATGGACGGCACCGGCAGCCGGGCCAGCCGGTACGCGGCCATCGGCAGCATCGGCAGGGTGCCGAACGCCACCGTCGCCACGATCGCCGCCGCGGCTGCGGGGCTCGCCCCGAACACCAGGCAGGCCACCGCGCCCAGGGCCACCGCCGCGCCCACCGAGGTGGCCCCGACGAAGAGCGGCAGCCGGTCACCGACCGCCAGCGCGGCCAGCGCGCCGAAGACCGCCACCGCCGTCGCGGCGAGCAGGACGTGCGGGCTGGCCAGCTCGGCCAGGGTGCGGTCGCCGGCCAGCACCAGCAGGCCGCCGACGGCCGCGAAACCGGTGCCGGCAAGGCCGAGCAGGGCGCCGGTCCGGCTGTCCCCGGCGGCCCGGGACAGCACCGCGGCGCCCACCAGCAGGGCGACCGCGACCAGCAGCGCGGCCAGTGCCCCGGGCAGCTGCGGCGGGCCGGCGAAGAGCGTCGCCGTCGCGCCGGCGGCCAGGGTCACACCGGCGAAGAGCACCGAGAAGGAGCGGGTGGTGGCGACCTGCCAGGCGCCGGGCCGCTGGTTGGTGGCGGTGGCCACCGCGTCCACCACGTCGTCGAAGACGATCTCGGGGGCGGCGGCCGCGCGGGGGTTGAAGTAGAGCACCTCGCCGTCGCGGACGCCGAGCTGGGTGGGCGTACGCCCGCCGTCGAGCGGTGGGCCCCCGAGCCGGGCCAGGCTCCACCCGCCGTGCCGGACCCCCTCGTCGGCCAGGTCCTCGCCGGCGTAGCGGAGCAGCGTGGGCAGCAGGTCGGCCAGCGGCACGTCCGACGGCAGGGCGAGGTCCATCCTGGTCCGCGGCGCCACGACGGTGATCCGGCTCAGCCCGCCGGTCGCGGTCTTCGTCGCCACTGTGGCCTCCTCGTGCTCGCCTACGATCCACCCGACCGGCGGCGTCCGACCCCACGGGTCCACGACGCCCCCGGGAGATTACCTACGATGGCGGGCGCACAGGTTGCCCACCCGACGACTCGGGGTCGTTGGCAGACCACGATCAGGGCCGCTTCTGGGGAGGAGACAGCCGTGAGCACGGTGGTGTTCCGTCGGCTTCCACGTCAACCGGGGCCCGCGCTGCCGCGCGGCGAGGTGCTGCTGGAGTCCCCACCGGAGTTGCCCGAGCAGACGCCGCGCAGCATGGGGCAGATCCTGATGATCCTGCCGATGATGTGCGGGGTCGGCGCGATGGCGTTCCTCTACGCCGGCAGGGGCGGCGGGATGATCACGTACGTCGCCGGCGGCCTGTTCGGGGTCTCCATGCTCGGCATGGCGCTGGGCACCCTCGCCGGTGGCAACAACGACAAGGCCGAGCTGAACGCCGAGCGGCGCGACTACATGCGCTACCTGGCGCAGATGCGCAAGCGCACCCGGCGCGCGGCCGAGCAGCAGCGGGCCGCGATGGCCTGGCGGCATCCGGAGCCGGACGCGCTCTGGTCGATCGCGGCGTCCCGCCGGCTGTGGGAGCGGCGGATCACCGAGGACGACTTCGGCGAGGCGCGGATCGCGCTCGGCCCGCAGCGGCTGGCCGTGGAGATCGTGCCACCGGAGACCAAGCCGGTGGAGGACCTGGAGCCGATGAGCGCGATCGCGCTGCGGCGCTTCGTCCGGGCCCACTCGACCGTGCCCGACCTGCCCACCGCGTTGTCGCTGCGGGCGTTCAGCCGGATCGTGCTGCGTGGTGACCGGGAGCCGGTGCTGGACCTGACCCGCGCCGCCCTCGGCCAGCTGGTCACCTTCCACGCCCCCGACGACCTGGTCGTGGTGGTGGTCGCGGCACCGGACCGGCAGGCCGCCTGGGACTGGGTGAAGTGGCTGCCGCACGCGCACCACAGTGGTCGTACCGACGCGGCGGGAGCGCGCCGGCTGGTCTTCGCGAGCCTCGCCGAGGCCGAGGAGTCCCTCGCCGGTGAGCTCTCCGGCCGGCCCCGGTTCGCCCCGGAGGCGAAGCCGCTGACCACCGCCGCGCACCTGGTCGTGGTGGTCGACGGCGGGGAGCTCTCGCCGACCTGCCAGCTGATGGGGCCGGGGCTGCTCGGCGCCACGGTGGTGGACCTCTCCGGCACCGTGCCCCGCGACGCCGGCCGCTGGCTGCTCTGCCTCGACGTCGGCGACGGCAGCTCGCTGGAGCTGGTCCGGGGCACCAGCTCCAGCCGGCTGGGCCGGCCGGACCGGCTCGACGCGTCCGCCGCCGAGGGGCTGGCCCGGCAGATCGCCCCGTACCGGCTCTCCCAGCAGCAGACCACCAGCGAGGAGCCGCTGGCGCGCAGCATGGAGCTGCCCGACCTGCTCGGCGTCTCCGACGCCGCCGCGGTCGACGTCCGGCAGACCTGGCAGCCGCGCGGGCACCGGGACCGGCTGCGCATCCCGCTCGGCGTCGGCCCGGACGGCAACGTCGTGGAGCTGGACTTCAAGGAGTCCGCGCACGAGGGCATGGGACCGCACGGCCTGGTGATCGGCGCGACCGGCTCCGGCAAGAGCGAGCTGCTGCGTACGGTGGTGGCCGCGCTGGCGGTCACCCACTCCTCGGAGGAACTGAACTTCGTCCTGGTCGACTTCAAGGGTGGCGCGACGTTCGCGTCGCTGGACGCCCTGCCGCACACCAGCGCGGTGATCACCAACCTGTCGGACGAGCTGCCGCTGGTGGACCGGATGCGGGATGCCCTGGCCGGCGAGATGAACCGCCGGCAGGAGGTGCTGCGGGCCGCCGGCAACTACGTCTCCCGCTACGAGTACGAGAAGGCCAGGGCCGCTGGTGAGCCGCTGGACCCGATGCCCAGCCTGCTGATCATCTGTGACGAGTTCAGCGAGCTGCTCGCCGCGAAGCCGGACTTCATCGACCTGTTCGTGATGATCGGCCGGCTGGGCCGGTCGCTCGGCGTGCACCTGCTGCTCGCCTCGCAGCGGCTGGAGGAGGGCAAGCTGCGCGGCCTGGACACCCACCTGTCGTACCGGATCGGCCTGCGGACGTTCTCGGCGGTGGAGAGCCGGATCGTGCTCGGGGTGCCCGACGCGTACGAGCTGCCCAGCGCGCCGGGCCACGGCTACCTGAAGACGGACACCAGCACCATGCTGCGGTTCCGGGCGGCGTACGTCTCCGGGCCGTACCGGGCGCCGGGGCAGACCGCCGCGGTGACCCGGGCCGCCGTGCAGCGCCGGATCGTGCCGTACGGGGTGGACTTCGTCCCGGTGCGCTCGGCCGAGCTGCCGGTGGAGACCGCGCCGGAGCCGGAGCAGCCGACCGACGGCAAGGCGGTCGCCATGCTCGACGTGCTGATCGAGCGGCTCACCGGGCAGGGCCGCCCGGCGCACCAGGTCTGGCTGCCGCCGCTGGCCGAGCCGCCCGGCCTGGCCGAGCTGCTGGGCCCGCTGGCCGTGCACCCGAGCTTCGGGCTGTGCACCGCCAACTGGCCGGGTCGGGGCCGGCTCACCGTGCCGGTCGGGGTGGTGGACCGCCCGTACGAGCAGCGCCGCGACCCGATGCTGGTGGAGCTGGCCGGCGCGGGCGGCAACGTGGTGGTGGTCGGCGCCGCGCTCAGCGGCAAGAGCACCATGCTGCGGTCGCTGATCGCCTCGCTGTCGCTCACCCACACCCCGCGCGAGGTGCAGTTCTTCTGCCTGGACTTCGGCGGCGGGGCGTTGCGCAGCCTGGACGGGCTGCCGCACGTGTCCGGGGTGGCCGGCCGGCGGGACACCGAGGCGGTCCGCCGGACCGTGGCCGAGGTGGTGGCGCTCCTGGACGACCGAGAGGCCCGCTTCGCCCAGCACGGGATCGACTCGATGGCCGGCTACCGTCGCCGCCGGGCCGCCGGGGAGTTCGCCGACGACCCGTTCGGGGACGTCTTCCTGGTGGTGGACGGCTGGGGCACGCTGCGCCAGGAGTACGAGGAGCTGGAGCAGACCATCACCACGCTGGCCAACCGGGGCCTGGGGTTCGGCGTGCACGTGGTGATCACGGCGACCCGCTGGGCGGAGATCCGGATCAACATGCGGGATCTGCTCGGCACCAAGCTGGAGCTGCGCCTCGGTGACCCGGCCGAGTCGGAGCTCGACCGGCGGGCCGCGGCGAACGTTCCGGAGAAGTCCCCGGGCCGGGGCCTGACCCGCGACAAGCTGCACTTCCTCACCGCGGTCTCGCGGATCGACGGACGGCGCGACATCGAGGACCTGACCGAGGCGTCGGCGGCGCTGGCGCGGCACGTGGCGGAGAACTGGCCGGGCCGGCCGGCGCCGAAGGTGCGCCTGCTGCCGCGCCGGCTCTCCCTGGCGGAGCTGGCCCGGGTGGTCGACCGGTCCGTGCCGGGGCTGCCCATCGGGGTGAACGAGTCGGCCCTGGCGCCGGTGTACCTGGACCTGGCCGGCGAGCCGCACCTGACCGTCTTCGGCGACGCCGAGTGCGGCAAGACGAACCTGCTGCGGCTGATCGCCCGGCAGATCGTGGACCGGTACACCCCGGCACAGGCCAGGCTGGTCATCGCCGACTACCGGCGCGGCCTGCTCGGTGCGGTGGAGGGCGACCACCTGCTCGACTACGCGCCGTCGAACCAGGTGTTCGCGAAGGGGCTGGCGTCGATCCGCAGCGCACTGCAGAACCGGTTGCCGGGCCCGGAGGTGACCGCCGCGCAGTTGCGTGACCGCAGCTGGTGGAAGGGGCCGGAGCTGTACATCCTGGTGGACGACTACGACCTGGTGGCCTCGGGCGGCAACAATCCGCTCAGCGCCCTGCACGAGCTGCTGCCGCAGGCCCGGGACATCGGCCTGCACCTGATCGTCACCCGCCGGGTGGGCGGGGTGGCCCGGGCGCTCTACGAGCCGGTGCTGCAACGGCTGCGCGAGCTGGACTCGCCGGGGTTGCTGATGTCCGGCAACCGGGAGGAGGGCGCCGTGTTCGGCACCCTGCGGCCGACCCCGCAGCCGCCGGGTCGAGGCGTGCTGGTCCGTCGCCGGGACGGCCAGCAGCTGATCCAGACCGCCTGGGTGGACCCGGGCTGAGGCGTCCGCGCCGGCCGCACCGGGTGACGGCGGCGGCCGGCGTACGCCTTGTTCGGCAACGGCTTGCGGCAGGTCCACTGTGCTCTTCGCGGGTGGACGACCGGCTGTCCGGAGCGGACCGGACAGGGCTGCGCGGCGTGGACACGGTGGGCTACCGTCTGCCTGAGAAATGTCCGTCGGTGGGGTGGCTTGCCTTGCCGCGGGGGAGGGGCGCGGCAGTTTTCCGCCGCCACAACGATGACGGAAGGGTGTGAAGCATGGCGTTCGAGGTCGAAGCATCGACTCTGCATCAAGCCGCGAGTGACGTGCGGTCCACGCGCAGCGAGGTCGACGGCGAGCTGAAGAAGCTGTGGAACGTGGTCGACGACCTGGCCATCGCCTGGAAGGGCCAGGCGTCCACTGGCTTCCAGTCGCTGATGACGCGCTGGAGCGAGGACACGACCAAGCTGCTGACGGCGATGGACAGCATCGCGGACCTGCTCGACAAGTCGGGTACGACGCACCAGGTCAACGACGAAGAGCAGCAGCAGATGCTGGACAAGTTCCACTCTGCTCTCAACCCGTGATCCGCAGCCAGGAGCAGAGGGAGGTAAAGCCATGATCAAGGTTGACTACGCGGTCCTCGAGAGCAGCAACCAGCAGATGCTGGCCATCTCGCGGACCATCGACGAGAAGCTGGACACGCTCCGGTCGATGCTCAGCAAGCTGCAGTGGGACGGCCAGGACCGGGCCGCCTACGAGCAGCACCAGGCGCAGTGGGACGCCGCCGTCCGGGACATCAACAAGATCCTGAACGAGATCGGTGGCGCCGTCGGTGTGGCGCGCGAGAACTACGTCAGCACCGAGATGAGCAACGCCAGGGTCTGGGGCAACTGAGATAATCGCCCGCGCGGCTCCGGTCCGGTCTGACCGGGCCGGAGCCGCGCTGCGTTGTCAGCCAGCCAGGTGGGAGAGCCATGGTCACGGGGAAGCGTCCACGAGGGGTGCTGCGGTCGGTCGCGGCCCTGGTCACGGCGGTGCTGGCCGGTGGGTCCGCGCTGCTGGTGGCGCCCGCCCCCGCGCAGGCCTATCCGGTCCGCGACCAACAGTGGTATCTGGACGCACTGCGGGTCCCCGCCGCCCACGAGCTGACCCGCGGCAAGGGGGTCACCGTGGCCGTGGTGGACAGCGGCGTCCACGCCGCCCACCCCGACCTGAAGGGCCAACTGCTGCCAGGGCGCAGCTTCTATCCCGGTGGCCCGGCGAACGGCTGGTCCGACCCGGACCGGGAGAAGGGCCACGGCACCGCCATGGCCGGCATCATCGCCGGTCGGGGTGGTGGTGGCGGGACCCGGGAGCTGGGCATCGCACCGGACGCGCGGATCCTGCCGGTGGCGCTCGGCCCGAACAGTGCCCAGTGGGACGTGCTGGCGGGCGTCCGCTGGGCGGTGGACCAGGGGGCCGAGGTGGTCAACCTGTCGCTCGGCGGATACGGCGCCAACATCGACGCCACCCGGGCCGTGGAGTACGCGCTGAGCAGGAACGTCGTCGTGGTGGCCGCGACCGGCAACCGGAGCCAGGGTTTCGACGAGGTGGCGACCCCGGCGAACGTGCCGGGGGTGCTCTCGGTGAGCGGCACCGACCGCTCCGGCGGGTTCTGGCCCGGGTCGGCGACCGGTCCGGAGACCGCCCTGGCGGCCCCCGCCGTGGGGATCATCGCCCCCGCCCCGCCGGGCGTGAACGGCAGCGCCTACGGCATGGGCCAGGGCACCAGTGACGCCGCGGCGATCGTCTCCGGTGCCGCCGCCCTGGTGCGGGCCCGCTATCCGAAGCTGGACGCGGCCAACGTGGTCAACCGGCTGATCAGCACCGCCCGGGACCAGGGCGCCCCGGGCCGCGACCCGGAGTACGGCTTCGGCTCCCTCGACCTGATGCGCGCGTTGACCGCGTCGGTGCCCACCGTCGAGGCCAACCCGCTGCTCGGCGCGCCCGGGGACGGGCAGTCGTCCGCCGGGTCACCGAGCCGCGGCGCCCAGGCGCGGGACGACGGGCCGGCCCTGTCGTTCGGGGTGGCCGACGGCTGGGGTGCCGCCGTGCAGGTGGGGCTCTGCCTGCTCGGCGTGCTGGTGGCGGTCGCCGTGGTGGTGGCCCTGGTGGTGGTGAACCGTCGCGCGCGGCGCCGGAAGGCGGCCGGCGCGCCGCCGGGCCCGTATCCGCCCGGTCCGTACCCGCCGACCGGGACGCTGCCGGGCGTCGGCGCGGCACCGGGCCAGGACCGGCCCGCCGGGCCGCCGGGTGGCTGGCATCCGTACCAGCACCGGCCGGTCGGCCAGCCGGCGCCACCGCAGCCGTACCCGCCGGGTGGTCCGGTGCCGCCCGCGCCACCGGCGGACCAGCAGCGTTGACAGGCACGTCGAGCACCAGGTTCGGGGGAGGAATCGGATGAGCGATCAGAACAGCGGCGGTCCGGATCGGGTGGACGTGGAGCTGCCCGTCCCGCTGCCGGTCAACCCGGTGCTGCCGGGGGCGGAGATCCGCGGCATCAGCTTCGACCGGATCACCGCCGACCAGGCGCAGGTCTCGGGCGAGCTGTCCGGTGGTCCGGGCGTCCGGACGGAGTGGGACGCGGCCAGCTTCGACTCGGCGGCCACCTGGTTGCAGTCGCACGGCGAGTACGTGCGGGGCCTCTCCACCAAGATGCACGTGATCGCCGAGCGGCTCGGCGGCGACGGGAAGGGCCAGGGGCCGCTCGGCGGCTATCCGGCGGCGACCGAGCTCCTCGGTCAGCACCGGATGGTCCACGAGAGCACCAGACAGGGCCTGGCCAAGCTCGCCGACGACCTGTACGCGGCCGCCGAGGCGCTGCGTGCGGTCAAGCGCAACTACGAGACCGCTGAAGAGGCCAACGCCATGTCGGCCCAGCGGATGAACGAGCTCCTGCGCGGCGCGGGGGGCCAGGGCGGGGGAGCCGACCGATGAGCGGGAAGAGCTGGGAGGAGATGGCCCGGGAGGTCCTCGTCGAGGGCAACCCGGCCGAGGTCCGTGGGGCCGCACTGGACTGGGAAGAGGTCCTGCGCAACGTCGGGCAGGTGCGGGAGAGCCTCCAGCAGAACGTGGGCGACCTGGGCCGGACGTGGAAGGGCCCCGCGTACGACGCCTTCAAGGGGCACATCGACGGCCTGGCCAAGCGGATCGACGGCATCGTCGAGGCGGTGAGTGACCCGGGCGCGGGCCGGGTCGGGATCGTGCCCACGCTGGAGACGGCCGCCGCGCAGATCGAGAAGGCACAGGCCGACATGCCGATCCCGGCGGCCTGCGTGGGTGACGTGCTGGCCGCCCGCAACGGCGAGCTCACCCTCGGGGTGGGATTCTTCGAGACCAAGGTCCGGGCCGACGTGCTGGGCAGCGCGCCGGTGGAGATGCTGGGCCAGCTGGGTGACTGGGTGACCGGCTGGTTCTCGGATCAGGAGGCGGACGCCCGCCGGGTCTACGAGACGTTGGACGGTGGGGTCCGGGAGACCGCGGCGAGTGGCCCTCGGGGTGGCTTCTCCGGCCTCACCGAACCCCCGCCCCCGCCCCCGCCGGCACCGCCGATCCGGCCCGGTGGCGGCGGCTCCGGGATGGGCAGGATGCCGTCGGGCGGGCTCGGCACGCCGGGCACCGGCGGGATCTCCGGCGGCGGCGTGCCGGGCGGCGTGGGCTCGGTACCGGGCCTCGGGTCGGTCGACGGCTACGGCGGCGGGTCCGGGCCGGCCGGCGTCGGCGCGGGTACGCACCCCGACCTCGGCGTCGGCGGTGGCGGGTACCCGTCGGGTGACCTCGGCGGGTACGACCCGGGCACGGTCGGCGGCCACGTCCCGGGGGGCGGTGTCGGTTCGGGCGGCGGCTACAGCACCGGGCTGGCCGGCGCCGGTCCGCTGCCCACCGGCTCGGCCGGTGGGCTGGGCGGTGGCCTCGGCGGCGGTGGCCTCGGCGGCGGTGGCCTCGGTTCCGCCGGCATGGGCGGCGGGGCCGGGCTGGGCGGTGGCGCCGGTGCCGGCGCGGGTCTGCTCGCCGGAGGAATCGGCAGGCCGGTCAATCCGGGCCTGCCGCCGATGATGGGCGGCGGCGCGGCGGGCGCCGGCCGTGGCGGCGGTGGCCGCGGTGCGGGCGGACGGCTGGGCGCCGGTCGGGTCGGCGCGGGTGGCATGGGCGGCGGGATGGCGCCGGGCATGGGTGGCACGGCCGCCGCCGGTGGCCGGGGCGCGGGGCGTGGCGCCGGTGCCGGGCGGGGTGTGATCGGCGGCGCTGGTGCGGGTACCGGCCGCGGTGCCACCGGCGCGGCCGGTGTCGGGTCGGGCGCGGCCGGCGCTGGCTCCGGGCGTGGCACCGGTGCCACCGGGCGGGGCGCGGCCGGCGCGGGTGCCCGTGGTGCCGGCGGCCGGGGCGGCATGGCCGGCCTGGGTGCCGGTGGTGGCGCCGGCTACGGCGAGGAGGAGCTGCCGCGCAACTCCTGGCTGGAGGAGGACGAGGACGTGTGGGGCGCGGACGGCGGCGGCGCGCCCGGGGTGCTGCGCTGAGCCCCGCCTGATGCCCGCTTCGGGCCACCGGTCACGCCGACCGGTGGCCCGGACTCGTCGCGGCCGGCGGGGTCAGCCGGTCGGGTCGGTCACCGGGGCGGCGGGCCGGCGTCCGGGCCGCCAGCCGCGCCGCCGGCCGTGCGCCAGGATCGGGCGGGAGACGAGCAGGAGCGCCGCGAGGAGCAGGCCGGCCAGTGCCACCCAGAGGGCGACCGTGCGTTGCCAGGCCGACGGGTCCTCCCGGGCGGGCAGCGCCGGCATGGCCCCGGGCGGCGGGTCGGCGCGTACGCCGAGCAGGGTGGTGACCGCCCGGTACGGGTCGACCACGCCGTACCCGATCTCGGTGTTCTTCCCCTCGGGCGGGCTGTCGGCGGTGCCGGTCAGCCGGGCGGTGACCTGGTCGGGGGTGAGGTCGGGTTGAGCGGCGCGGAGCAGCGCGACGACACCCGAGACGTACGCGGCGGCAAAGCTGGTGCCGCCGTCCGGCTCGGGGAGGTAGCCGTCGCCCCGGGGGGCGGGGCCGATCAGGTTCAGCCCGGGCGCGGCGACGTCGACGTACTCGCCGCTGATCGAGGTCCCGACGTGCGCGCCCTGCTCGTCGACCCCGGCGACGGCGATCACCCCGGGATAGCTCGCCGGGTACGCCGGCAGGTCCTGCCGCTGCTGCTCCTTGCTGTTGCCGGCGGCCGCCACCACGACGATCTTCCGGCTCAGCGCGTAGCCGATCGCCTGCTCCAGTTCGGGCGCGGGCTCGGTCACCAGGGACAGGTTGATCACGTCGGCGTCGTGGTCGGCGGCCCAGCGGACCGCCTGGGCGATCTGGCCGGGCAGCGCGGGGTCACGGGTCTCCCCGGTGTCGGGGAGCACCCGCAGCGGCAGGATCGCCGCCTCCGGCGCGATGCCGCTGAACGGTGCGTCGGTGTCGTCCCGACCGGCGATGATCCCGGCCACGACGGTACCGTGGCCGGCCTGGTCGCAGCGGCCCTGCCGTTGCGGGAGGCCGCTGAAGTCGCGTCCCTCGCGGACCCGGCCCCGCAACGCCGGGTGGCCCGCCGACACCCCGGAGTCGATCACCGCCACGGTGACCCCGGCGCCGCGGCTGATCGGCCAGACGGACTCCGGCTTCAGCCGGTCCAACGCCCACGGCCGTTCGGTGGGGGCGGGACCACCGGCCGGCCCACAGGCCGCCGACGCCGGTGCGGCGAGGGCCCGCGGGGCGAGAGCCTGCGGGGCTGGGGCCGGCCCGGCGAGAGCCTGCGGGGTGAGGGCGGGTGCGGCGAGGGCCGGCGCGGCGCGGGCCTGCGGGGTGAGGGCGGGTGCGGCGCCGGCCGGCGTCGGGGCGGCCCAGAGCGGGCCGAGCAGGACCGCCGTGGCTCCACAGAGGACGGCCCGGGTTCGGGCGTCCCGGTTCGACGGAAGCCGGGCCGGTGGGAAGCTCTCGCGCACGAGGTGAGGTTACCGCCGGCGGGCGGGCGCCGGGGTCACGGGCGGGCGGCGCCGGCCACCGTGGAGGGTGGGCCGGTCAGCCGGCCTCGGGCCGCTCGACGGCCGGCACCGGGGTGAAGAGGGCGAGCAGGTCGCCCACCTGGCGGTCGGCCTCGGCGGGGTGGCGGAAGTGGCCGCTCGGGTTGACGGTGTACTCGTTGCGCCGGCCCACCCGGGTGCGCTGGAGGTAGCCCTCGGCCTCCAGGTCGGCGACGATCGCCTGGGCGGCCCGCTCGGTGACCCCGACCTCGTCGGCCACGTCGCGCAGCCGGGCGGTGGGGTTGCGGGCGATGGCCAGCAGCACGTGCCCGTGGTTGGTGAGGAACGTCCAGTTCCGGGCGTTTCCGTTCTCGCCAGCTGTCGTCGCCATCCCGCCATGGTAGGGCCTCCCGGCGGACGGGGGTGGGTCGCTGCCGGTGGGCCGGGCGAGGGCGACACCTGAAATCCGTATCACGAAATCTTGACGGGCTTTGCGCTGCGTGTGACGGTGGATGCTGGCCGCCTCCGTCGCCGGCCGAGCTACCCGCGTACGTGAGGGACGAGGTGAGGCGAATGCCGTGGAGCAGCCCGGAGCGAGCGCTCGACGAACTGCGGGCCGGTAACCGCCGGTTCGTCGCCGGTGCGCCGTACCACCCGAACCAGGACGCCGACCGGCGGGCCGCCGTGGCGGAGGGGCAGGACCCGTTCGCGGTGATCCTCGGCTGCTCCGACTCCCGGCTGGCCGCCGAGATCATCTTCGACCGCGGCCTCGGCGACCTCTTCGTGGTCCGTACCGCCGGGCACACCGCCGGGCCCGAGGTGCTGGGCAGCGTCGAGTACGCGGTATCGGTCCTCCACACGCCGCTGGTCGTGGTCCTCGGCCACGACTCCTGCGGGGCCGTGCAGGCCGCCCGGCAGGCCGTCGCCACCGGCACCCCGCCGCCCGGGCACCTGGGCGCGGTGGTGGACGCCGTGCTGCCCAGCCTGCGGCGGGCCGAGGCCGAGGGCGTCGAGGAGATCGACGAGATCGTCGACATCCACATCGCGCAGACCGTGCAGGCCCTGCTGACGAACTCCGCCACCCTGGCCGAGGCGGTGGCAGCCGGCCGGTGCGCGGTGGTCGGCATGTCGTACCGGCTGAGCGCCGGTGAGGCGCGCACGGTGGCCGAGGTGGGGACCGGCGGGACGGCCGCGGTGCCCGCCCAGGCCGGCCCGGTCGGCCAGCCGACGGGCTGACACCGGCCCGGGAACGACGCGGGCCGCCCCGCGAAGGCGGGACGGCCCGGTGGTACGCGGCACGCGCGCTACAACAGCGAGACGTGCACGTGGTCGGTGTGGTTGGACGGGCCGCTGTACGACTTCCAGCCGGTGGCCGGGAACCAGATCTGCCGGTTCCAGATCACGTAGTAGATGCCGAGCCGGTCCGCGTTGCGCAGCAGGAACGCGGCGAGGTTGTTGCCGTACGTGCGGGTGTCGTCGTTGTGCCACGGACTGAACCCGCTGTTCTGCAACGACCAGTCGCAGGCCCGGCCCTTCGGATGCTCCCACGGCCCACCGGGGCGGTAGCAGCCGACGAAGCGGTCGAAGCCGGCCCGCTTGACCTCCTTGTACATGTGCAGCGTCCGCGGCGTGATGCAGCCCGAGGTGGTCGGGTCGTTCTCGCTGCACGACTCGCGGCGCCACTCCCCGTCGGAGCTGCGGCCGGGGGCGATCCGGGCGACCGGTGAGGTCTCGGAGACCAGGCCACCGGTGAAGCCCTCGCCGCCGACCAGCTCCAGCGACTTCTCCGCCTCGCTGCGGCGCTTGGCGATGATGTTCGTCTGCCGTTGCTGCTCGCGGACCTCGGCGTCGAGGCTGAGCTTGGCCTCCTCGGCCTTGCGCTTGGCCTCGGTCACCTCGGCGAGCTTCTGCTCGTTGACCATGTTGATCTCGTCGAGGACGGCGGCCCGCTTGACGAACGAGTCGGGGGTGTTGCTCTCCAGCAGGACGGCGACCGCGCCGATCCGGCCGGTCCGGTAGGAGGCCGCGGCGATCTGGCCGACCTGCGGGGTGAGCCGGTCCAGCTCGTTCTGTGCCCGACGGACCTCGAGGGCGAGCGCGAGCTGCCGCTTCTTGGACTTGGCCAGCTTGGCCTTGGCCTGGAAGTAGCCCCGGTTGGTCTGCTCCAGCACGTCGTTGAGCAGCGGTGGGTCGTCGTCCTCCTCGTGCCCGGAGGGCTTCGGGTTGGACGGTGCGGCCGTCGCCGGCAGCGGACCGGTGACGATGCTGAGTGCGGTGAGCACGGCCACCACCGGTGTCAGCCAGCGGCGCAGGGGTGCCGTCACAGTGTTCCCTTCCCTCGACCGCCGACCGGGTTAGCTGACGGATTCGGGACGGAAGTTGCCCCGGCCGCTCGCGCGGCTTCACCCCAGAAACCTGGTTCCCCGGCTCGCCGTACGGCGATTGGGCGGTGGCACCGCAGGCGCCGCAGCGCGCCTTCGGCGGTGACCGGCAGCGAGGTTACCCGAGAGCCGGGCATGCGAGCTACGTCCGGAACCCGACCAAAACCGTTATTTCGCAGTAGCCATCGGTAACCAGTGACACGTTTATCAACGGTGGTGGCGTGATCGGTCACGCTGTGCAGTGTCACCATGCGTCGTCCGTACTCCTCTCCGGATCGGGCCACCGGGCGGGGGCCGGGGCGGTGGGGGTGCGCGGCGCGCTCAGCGCCTCCAGCGCGACCGCCCGGTCGGCGGCCGGCCGGCGGGACCCGGCAGCGGCGGCCGGTGCGGGGTCCACCGGGTCGTCGGTGTCCCGGCCGGCGGTGGTCACCAGGGCGGCCAGGCCGGTGGTGAGCGGCACCGCCGCGATCAGCCCCAGCGTCGCCACCGCGCTGCGGACGATCTCCTGGGCCATGAACTCGCTGGTCAGGATCTGGCCGACCGGGCGGGAGTCGGCGACCAGCAGGAGCAGCAACGGCAGCGAGGCGCCCGCGTACGCCAGCACGATGGTGTTGACGGTGGAGGCGATGTGCGCCCGGCCGACCCGGGTGGCCGCCCGGTAGAGCTGGCGGCGGGACAGCCCGGGGTTGGCGTGCGCCAGCTCGGTGACGGTCGCCGCCTGGGTGACGGTCACGTCGTCGAGCACGCCGAGCGAGCCGATCACGATGCCGGCCAGCAGCAGGCCGTGCAGGTCGACGTCCTGCTGGAACATCGACAGCGTGGTGGCGTCCTCGCTGCCGTACCCGGTCAGGTGGGTGGCGGCGGTGGCCAGCGTCCCGAGTACGCCGGTGAGCACCAGGCTGCCCAGGGTGCCCAGCACCGCCACCGAGGTCTGCGCGGTGACCCCGTGGGTGAGGTACAGCACCACGAACATGATCAGGGCGGAGCCGGTGACGGCGACCAGCAGCGGCGAGCGGCCAGCGCTGATCCCGGGCAGCACGAAGCCGAGCAGGACGGCGAAGCTCGCGGCCAGGCCGCCGAGCGCGGCCAGCCCGCGCCACCGGCCGAACGCGACGATGGCGGCGGCGAAGACCACCACCAGCCAGACCAGCGGCGCTCCGCGCTGGTGCTCGGCGATCTGGTAGCTGCTCTCCGACGGGTCCGCCGGATCGGCGAGCTTCACCAGGACGATCTCGTCGCCCGCGGCCACCTCCGGGGCGCCCGGCCCGGCCGGCAGCGGGGTCTCGACCTCACGGCCGGCGTCCGGGCCCTGCTCCACGCGTACGGTGACCGTGCCGCACGGTCCGTCCCGCCCGGTCGGGCCGCCCTCCGGGGTCTCCGGTGCCGGAGGGCACTCCTGCGAGACCACCCGGACCGCCGTGCCGTGGTGGCGGGGCACGTCGGAGCCGGGGTCGCGGTCCGGGGTGCTCCGGGGCCAGAGCGCCACCGCGGCGACCACGGTGAGGACGAAGAGCGGCACCACGGTCGCGACGAGGATCCGCCGCACCCGGGGTGGCGCGGGCGGAGCGGGGTGACCGTGGTCGGCGCCCATGGCGGATTCTCCTGACGTTCTCCGAACGGGATACGGCTGAGCGCGTCGGCCGGTTCACCGCGCCTCGGCGCAGCGGCGGGGAGTCGGGCGCGCAACGGCGCGGCATCGCCCGGAATGGTAGCCAGGCCGGCCGGGCACCGTCCGGGTCAGCTCTCGACGACCCGGACGGTGCCCATCATGCCGCCGTCCTCGTGGTCGAGGGTGTGGCAGTGGTAGACGCTGCGCCCGGGCAGGTCGGTGAAGGCGATCCGCAGCCGTACCCAGCCGCCCGCCGGCACGGTCACCACGTCCTGCCGGACCGCGACCGGCGGTGCGCCGGTGCTGTCGGCCATGACCTGGAACGGGCGGGTGTGCAGGTGGAACGGGTGGTCCTGGCCGGTCCCGTTCAGCACCGTCCACTCCTCGACGCTGCCCAGCGGCACGACCTGGTCGTCGCGGTCCGGGTCGAACCCGCGGCCGTCCACGGTCCAACGCATCCCGCCCGGACCCATCGCGCTGCCGAGGGTGAGCCGCCGTCGTCGGGTCACCGGGCCGGGCAGCGGGGGTGCCGGGTCGGGTCGGACCGGCGCCGCCGGCGGCTCGGTGGGCGGGCCGGTCACCGCCACGGTGGCCAGGGTGACCGGGCCGTCGCCGGCCGCGCCCATGCCCATGCCCATGCCCATCCCCATGCCGCCGTTCGCGCGGAGGCCGGCCGCCGAAAGCAGCGGGTACCGGCCGGCCGTGCCGGTGCGTAGCCACAGGTCGGCGCGGTTGCCCGGGGCCAGCACCAGGGGCTGGTCGGCGGCGGTGGCGGGCAGGTACCAGCCGTCGAACGCCAGCCGGTCGACCGCCGGGCCGGCCAGGTCCAGCCGGAGCACCCGACCCGCGCAGGCGTTCACGATCCGCCAGCGTTCCACCGCGCCGGTCCGGACGTCGATCACCGGCTGGTGCTCGCCGTTGACCAGCACCAGTTCGCCCAGGCGCCCGGTGGACGCGGCCATCGGGTCGGGGGCGCGGACCCGGCCGGACCCGTCGAGGCTGGTGTCGGTGACCACCAGCAGCCGTTCGGCCACCGCCGCGGCCGGTTCGTCCTCGACGACGAGCGCGCCGACCAGGCCGGCGAAGACCTGGTCTGCCACGGAGCCGTGGTGGTGCGGGTGGTACCAGAACGTGCCGGCCGGGTGGTCCGCCGGGATCCGGAACGCGTAGTCGGCGGTGTCGCCGGGCGGTACCGACCGGAACGGGTCGTCGCCGTCGCCGAGCGGGGAGACGTGCAGGCCGTGGGTGTGCAGGCTGGTCGCCATCGGCAGCCGGTTCTCCAGGCGTACCCGGAGCAGGTCGCCGGGGCGGACCCGCAGCGTCGGGCCGGGCGACCGGCCGTTCCAGCCCCAGGCCCGGGTGTCCCGCCCGGCCAGGCGTACCCCGGCGGCGGCCACCAGGCGTACGTCGAGGCGGCCGTCCCGGCTGCGCAGCGCGGTCGGCTCGGGCAGGGGGCGGTCGCCGGAGGCGGGACGGAGCCGGGAGTCGTCGTCGGCGAGCAGCCAGCCGGTCGCGCCGACGGTCAGGCCGGCCGCGCCCAGACCGAGCAGGGTGAGCGCCCGGCGCCTGCCGATCGGGGCGGTCACGACAGTGCGGTCCGGCGTCGGCGGTACTCCTCCTCGTCGATCTCGCCCCGGGCGTACCGCTCGTCGAGGATCCGCCGGGCAGAGGAGGAACCGGCCGGACCACGCTCGCGTTCGGTGAGCCGGAACATCGCCCAGATCAACCCGACCAGCACCGCCAGCCCCAGCAGGGACCAGATCCACATCCAGCCCATCATCGGGCCGTTCCACATCATCTGGCCGCCCTCCCGTCCGTACCCTGGGATCGGTCGGTCCGGCGCCGGGTGGCGCGGGACCCCGTCGCCACCTCGACCGTACGGCGGAGCGGGCCCGTCCGGGCCGGGTCGGGCGACCCGGTCGACGGGGTCGGAGGTCCCGGGTCAGCCGCGCTTCATCAGCCGGCCGACGGCGGCCATCATCTCGGTGGCCATCTCGTCGGCGCGCCCCTCGGCGGCGCCCTCGTGCATGCAGTGCCGGGCGTGCCCGTCGAGCAGGCCCAGGCCGACCTTGTCCAGGGCGGCCTGGATGGCGGAGATCTGGGTGAGCACGTCGATGCAGTAGCGGTCGTCCTCGACCATCTTCTCGATGCCGCGGACCTGGCCCTCGATGCGGCGGAGCCGCGCGAGCAGCTGGTCCTTGCTGGCGGTGTAGCCCCGGGTCGGGGTGGTCGGTGCGGTCATGACGACGAGGATAGCGTACCCCTGAGGGGTATGTTACGGTCCTTCTCGCCGGCCGATACCCCCACCGGGTAACGGTACGGAACACGTGACGGCGATCTCCCGTCCTACTACCCCTGGGGGGTATAGGGTGGGAGCGACGGAAGGGGAGCGACGATGGTCACCACCACGTACCAGGTGCAGGGCATGACCTGCGGGCACTGCGTCAACTCGGTCAGCACCGAGGTCCGCGCGATTCCGGGCGTCGACGACGTCCAGGTGGACCTGGCCTCCGGCCAGGTCACCGTAACCAGCGAGCAGCCGTTGGACCCGGCGGCCGTCCGCGCCGCCGTCGACGAGGCCGGGTACGACCTGGTCGGGGCGTGACGGGAGACACCACGATGAACACGGCGACGAAGTTGAGCGGCTTCGCCCTCGGCCTCGCGGCGATGTTCGGCGCGGCGTACGGGGTCGGTCACCTGACCGGCCCCGTCACCGCCGCCGCCGAGACCCGCCAGGATCCCGCCACCGGCCACGACACCGGTGGCCACGACACCGGTGCCGGTACGGAGTCGACCGACGACCGGCTCCCCGGCGGGCTGCTCGTCTCCGAGCGGGGCTACACCCTGCAACCGGTCACCGCGCCGGCCGGCGACTTCGCCTTCCGGATCACCGGCCCCGACGGCCGCCCGGTCACAAGCTACGACGTGGCCCACGACAAGCGCATGCACCTGATCGTCGCCCGGCGCGACCTCTCCGGCTTCCGGCACGTCCACCCCGAGATGTCGAGCGACGGCACCTGGCGGGTCGCCTCGCCACTGGCCGGCCCCGGCGTCTGGCGGGCCTTCGCCGACTTCACCCCGACCGGCGCGCAGCCGCTGACCCTCGGCGTCGACGTGACCGTCCCCGGCGCGGTCGAGGCGCGGCCCCTGCCCGCCCCGGCCACCAGCACCACCGTCGACGGCTACACCGTCACACTGGCCGGCACGCCGGAGCCCGGGCACACCGCGAAGCTCACGTTCACCGTGCGGCGGGGCGGCCGGCCCGTCACCGACCTCCAGCCCTACCTCGGCGCGTACGGCCACCTGGTCGCGCTGCGCCAGGGCGACCTGGCGTACCTGCACGTGCACCCGGAGGGCACACCCGACGACGGGCGCACTCCCGCCGGACCCGCGGTGACCTTCTCCGCCGAGGTGCCCTCGGCCGGCAGCTACCGCATCTACCTGGACTTCCGGCACGGCGACGCCGTACACACGGCGGAGTTCACCGTCGTCGCCGGCGAGCCGGCCGCCCCGGCCACCGACGCCCCGGCGAGCAGTGCGCCGGCCGCCCCCACCACCACGCCCACCCCGGACGCCGGACCCGGCGAACCCGGACACGGGCACAGCTGAGCAGGAGGTGCCGCGATGGACACCACAGCCAAGTCCCTACCGGTCGCCGCGAACCGGATCGAACTCGCCATCGGCGGGATGACCTGCGCCTCCTGCGCCGCCCGGATCGAGAAGAAGCTCAACCGGATGGAGGGCGTGCAGGCGACCGTCAACTACGCCACCGAGAAGGCCACCGTCTCGTACGCCGACCAGGTCACCGCGGACGACCTGATCGCCACCGTGGAGAAGACCGGCTACACGGCGGTGCTGCCGCCCCCGCCCACCCCTGCCGGGGCCGAACCGGCCGGTGAGCCGGTGGACGAGCTGCGCGGCCTGCGTACCCGGCTCTGGACGTCGGTGGCGCTGAGCGTGCCGGTGGTCCTGCTGGCCATGGTGCCGGCCTGGCAGTTCGACTACTGGCAGTGGCTGTCGCTGACCCTGGCCGCCCCGGTGGTGGTGTACGGCGGGCTGCCGTTCCACCGGGCCGCGTGGATCAACCTGCGGCACGGTGCGGCGACCATGGACACCCTGGTCTCGCTCGGCACCCTGGCCGCCTTCGGCTGGTCGCTCTGGGCCCTCTTCCTCGGCGACGCCGGGATGCCCGGGATGACCCACCCGTTCAGCCTCGACATCGTCCGGGGCGGCGGCGCCGGCAACATCTATCTGGAGGCCGCCGCCGGGGTGACCACGTTCATCCTGGCCGGACGCTACTTCGAGGCCCGCTCCAAGCGCACCGCCGGGGCGGCCCTGCGGGCCCTGCTGGAGCTCGGCGCCAAGGACGTCGCGGTGCTGCGCGGCGGCGTGGAGACCCGGATCCCGGTCGACCAGCTCGCCGTCGGCGACCGCTTCGTGGTCCGCCCCGGCGAGAAGGTCGCCACCGACGGCGTGGTCGACGAGGGCACCTCCGCCGTCGACGCCA
This sequence comes from Micromonospora siamensis, assembly GCF_900090305.1. NCBI lineage: Bacteria > Bacillati > Actinomycetota > Actinomycetes > Micromonosporales > Micromonosporaceae > Micromonospora > Micromonospora siamensis. Next base: position 1,226,861 of record NZ_LT607751.1, read on the forward strand.
GCATGCTCACCGGCGAGTCGGTGCCGGTCGAGGTCGGCCCGGGCGACCCGGTGGTCGGCGCGACCGTCAACGCGGGCGGCCGGCTGGTGGTCACCGCCACCCGGATCGGCGGCGACACCCAGCTCGCCCAGATGGCGCGGCTGGTGGAGGAGGCACAGACCGGCAAGGCCGCCGTGCAGCGGCTGGCCGACCGGATCTCCGGCGTCTTCGTGCCGATCGTCATCGCGCTCGCCGTCGGCACCCTCGGCTGGTGGCTCGGCGCCGGCGCCGGACCGACCGCCGCGTTCACCGCCGCGGTCGCCGTGCTGATCATCGCCTGCCCGTGCGCGCTGGGCCTGGCCACGCCGACCGCGCTGCTGGTCGGCACCGGCCGGGGCGCCCAGCTCGGCATCCTGATCAAGGGGCCCGAGGTGCTGGAGTCGACCCGCCAGGTCGACACCGTCGTGCTGGACAAGACCGGAACCGTCACCACCGGGCGGATGACCCTGGTCGACGCGCTCCCCGCGCCCGGCGAGGACCGGGCCGACCTGCTCCGGCTGGCCGGGGCGCTTGAAGCCGGCTCCGAGCACCCGATCGCCCGGGCGATCGCCGTGGGCGCCGCCGAGGCGGGCGCACTGCCACCGGTCACCGGCTTCGCCAACGTCGAAGGGCTCGGCGTCACCGGCGCCGTCGACGGGCACGAGGTGGTCGTCGGCCGGCTCCGGCTGCTGCGGGAGCGCGGACTCGACGTACCCGAGGCGGTCGAACGGGCGGTGACCGACGCGGAGGCCGCCGGCCGCACGGCCGTGCCGGCCGGGTGGGACGGGCGGGCCCGTGGCGTCCTCGCGGTCGCCGACGTGGTCAAGCCGACCAGCCGGGCGGCCGTCGACGGGCTGCGCGCCCTGGGCCTCACCCCGGTGCTGCTCACCGGCGACAACGCCACCGTCGCGCACGCGGTCGCCGCCCAGGTGGGCATCGACCGGGTGATCGCCGGGGTGCTGCCCGCCGACAAGGTGGCCGAGGTCGAACGGCTCCAGGCGCAGGGGCGGACGGTCGCCATGGTGGGCGACGGGATCAACGACGCCGCCGCGCTGGCCCGGGCCGACCTCGGGCTGGCCATGGGCACCGGCACCGACGTGGCGATCGAGGCGTCCGACCTGACCCTCGTCCGGGGCGACCTCACCGCGGCGGTGGACGCCATCCGGCTCTCCCGGCGCACCCTCGCGGTGATCAAGGGCAACCTCTTCTGGGCGTTCGCCTACAACGTGGCCGCCCTGCCGCTGGCCGCCGCCGGGCTGCTCAATCCGATGGTCGCCGGCGCGGCGATGGCCTTCTCGTCGGTCTTCGTGGTGGCCAACAGCCTCCGGCTGCGCCGGTTCCGGAGCGCAGTCGATCACGCTGGGTGATTCGATCCGGTCCGGTTGGTTTCCCGAATCGGACGTCGGGGTACCTCAGGCGCGTTGGACGAATTGCTGACGAGGAGGCTCGACATGGGTTACGACGACAAGATCGACAACGCCACCGAGAACACCGCCGGCAAGGTCAAGGAGGGCGTGGGGCGCGCCACCGACAACGAGCGCCTCGAGGCCGAGGGCCGCAACGACCAGGCCAGCGCCAACCTCAAGCAGGCCGGCGAAAAGATCAAGGACGCCTTCAAGAGCTGACTGTACGACCTCAGGACGCCGGACCGACCAGTGGTCGGTCCGGCGTCGTGTGCGCGGCCCGACGGCCTGCCCGACGTCCCGCTGCCGCCCGCCCCGGCGACCCGCCGGCCCGGCTGCGGAGCGTGACCGGGTTACCGTCGTCCGGGTGGCGTTTCCCGCCCGGCGGCCGGCTCGTTGCCTCCGACGACGCCCCGCCGAGACCCTGCGCCAGCGCGGCGACGGGTGGGGCGAGCGGGCCCCAGCCCACGCCGACCGTGCCGTCCCGACCGGGGTGGCCGACGACCGAACGGGGAAGCCGATGACCCGCACCACCACCGCCGCCCTCGCCCTGGCGGCGGTCGCCGCCCTCACCGCCGGCTGCCAGGACGGCGACGACACCGCCGGTACGCCGCAGGCCGCCCCCACCAGCACCGCCGCGTCCGCCACGACGCCCGCCGCGACCGCCGAGCCGACCCCCAGCGCCTCCCCGTCCCGGGTGACCGCGGCCAACACCGCCTCCGTCTGCAAGGCCGTCGACGACCTGATCCTCAAGGGCAGCCGGGAGATCGCCGCCGACTCCGCCGCCGCCACCCGGCAGGACCTCACCCCCGAACAGGTCGAGGCACAGCTCAAGGAGAACCTCGCCGACCTGGCCGACGACGTACGGGAGCAGGCCGCCCGGGCCCAGGACCCGCAGATCCGGGCGCTGGTCACCGACGCGGCGAAGAAGATCGACGCCGGGGCCGAGTCGAGCGCCCCGGTGAAGTGGCTCAACTCCACCTTCGTCGCCATCCCGCCGCGCCTCGCCAAGGACTGCCGCGCCTGACCTCAGCGGCGTACCCGGTAGGTGACGTGGGTGACCGTCGGCCCGGCCACCACCGACTCCTGCACCAGCCGTACGTCGCCGAGCCCGGCGAAGAGCGGCTCACCGGCGCCCAGCACGATCGGCACCACGTGCAGTTGGAGCGTGTCCAGCAGCCCGGCCGCCAGGAACTGCCGCACGGTCTCCGCCCCGCCGGCCACCGAGACGTTCCGCTCACCGGCCACCTCCCGGGCCCGGGCCAGCGCCGCCCGCGGCCCGTCGGTGACGAAGTGGAACTCCGTGCCGCCCTTCATCACCAACGGCTCGCGCACCTGCCGGGTCAGCACGTAGACCGGCACCCCCCAGGGCGGCTCGTCACCCCACCAGCCCTGCCACTGCGGGTCCCACCGCCCACCGCCGTCACCGAACATCCGGCGGCCCATCACGTACGCCCCGACGTCCCGGGTCATCTCCTCGACCACCGCGACGTCGACCCCCCGGGGGTCCCCCTCGGGCAGGTCGGAGAGGCCGAAGAACCACTCGTGCAGGCGCAGCCCGTCCCGGCCCAGCGGGTCCTGCCGGCTCTGCTCCGGCCCCGCCACGTACCCGTCCAGCGACATGGAGATCTGACAGCTCACGTTTCCCATTCCGGGTGGACTCCGGTGGGCCGGCGTACTCATCGGTCCCCGCCCGCCCGGGCCGCCCGCAGCTCCAGATAGCGGCGCTCCGCGACGCTGGTGGTGCCCCGCGCCGCGGCCAGGTACGCCGCCCGCGCCGCCGCCCGGTCCCCGGCCAGCTCCAACAGGTGCCCGCGGACCGCGGCCAGCCGGTGGTGCCCGGCGGTCCGCTCGTCGCCGGCCAGCGGCGCCAGCAGGGCCAGCCCGGCCTCCGGGCCGTCCATCATCGCCACCGCCACCGCCCGGTTCAGGTCGACGATCGGGCTCGGCGCCACGGCGGCGAGCACCCGGTACAACGCCACGATCTGCGGCCAGTCGGTCTCCGCCGCCGACGGCGCCTCGGCGTGCACCGCCGCGATCGCCGCCTGCACCTGGTACGGCCCCGGCGCCGACCAGGTCAGCGCGTCGGTCACCAGCGCCACCCCCTCGGCGATCGCCCCCCGGTCCCAGCGGTCGCGGTCCTGCTCGGCCAGCGGCACCAGCTCACCGGCCGGCCCGGTCCGGGCCGGCCGGTGCGCGTCGGTGAGCAGCATCAACGCCAGCAGCCCGGTCACCTCGCCGTCGTCGGGCAGCAGCCGGTGCAGCTCCCGGGTCAGCCGGATCGCCTCGGCGGTCAACTCGGCCCGGTGCAGGTCCGGGCCGGTGGACGCGGTGTACCCCTCGTTGAAGATCAGATAGAGCACCTGGCGGACCGCCCGCAGCCGCTCGTCCCGCTCGGCCGGGGCGGGCAGCGTGAACCGGGCCCCGGTCGCCTCGATCCGCTGCTTCGCCCGGCGGATCCGCTGGCTCATCGTCGGCTCCGGCAACAGGTGGGCGCGGGCGATCTCCGCCGTGCTCAGCCCGCCCACGGCGCGCAGCGTCAACGCCACCTGCGCGGGCCGGTTCAGGGCCGGATGGCAGCAGAGGAAGAGCAGCCGCAGGGTGTCGTCGTCGGCCGGCGCCACCTCGTCCGGCGGCGGGGCGACCGCCGCGTACGCCGGTTCCCGGACCGCCACCGCGACCTCGCGCTCCCGGCGGGCCCGCTCGCTGCGCCACTCGTCGGTCAGCCGCCGCCCCGCCACGGTCAGCAGCCAGCCGCGGGGATGCTCCGGCACCCCCTCGGCCGGCCACCGGGTGGCGGCGGCCAGCAGCGCCTCCTGCACCGCGTCCTCGCAGGCGTGGAACTGGCCGTGCCGGCGGACGAGGATGCCGAGGACCTGCGGCGCGAGGCCGCGCAGCAGCTCCTCGACCGCCCCGGGCGCGCTCACATCTCGGTCCCGCCGTCACCCATCACCGGGCGCACCTCCAGCACGCCCAGACCCCGCCGCACGTCTGGCCAGCCCGCCGCGATCTCGGCGGCCCGCTCCGGGCTGTCGCAGTCGACCGTCAGATAGCCGGCGAACTGCTCCTTGCTCTCCAGGAACGGGCCGTCGGTGACCTCCGCCCGCCCACCGGCCAGCCGCACCGTCCGGGTCTGCGACGGGTCGGCCAGCGCCTCCCCGCCGACCAGCTCACCGGAGGCGGTCAGCTCCTTCATGATCTCGTCGACCTCACCGAAGATCTCGTTGCGTTCCTGCTCGGTGAGCCCCTCGACGAAGCCGGGACGGTTCCAGATCAGCAGCATGTACTTCACGGCGGCACTCCTCACGGACCGGTGCCACGCCGCTCGTGGCACCTCTCGGTACGGGGTCGGAGCCGACCCGACGGATCCGACGACCTCCCGGGAAGAAAATCACGGTCCGACCGCCGGCCGGGTGCGCCGGGCCGGTCAGCGGCCGCGTACCTGCCGGGCGGGCCGGCCGGGGCGCAGCGAGGCCCGGTCGGCGGCGGAGGTGCCGGAGGACCAGCCCTCGGCGTCCCGGACGGTCAACCGGGCCCGGGTGACCCCCGGGAAGAGGGAGTCCATCCGTTCCTTCACGGCGTCCGAGCGGGCCGCCAGCACCGGCAGCAGCCGGTCGTCGCCCTCCTCTGCCACCGCCCGGTCGACCGCGTCGGCGGACTCCCGCAGCCGCTCGCCGATCCGCAGGGCGAAGGCGTTCAGGAACGACTCGTCGTACGCCTTGGTGCGCCGGCTGCCGGTCGGCCGCCGCTCGGCCCGACCGCGCAGCATCGCCGCGGTGGCCTGCACCAGCAGCGAGGTGTAGAGCAGCTCCACCGCGGCCAGGTCGGTGGGGAACCCGAGCACGGTGGCGAAGCCCAGGTCGTCGGACCAGACCGACTCGCACCGGTTCGCCGCCGCCACCTCCTGCACCAGCAGCGCCTTCGCCCCCGGGTACGGCGCCTCGGTGCCGAGCCGGACCCCGCCCGGCCGGTCGGGGCGTTCCGCGGTGGCGTCCAGCAGCGCCGCGTCGATGCTGTGCCGGGCCATCAGCTCCTGCGCCTTGCCGGTCAGCGCCTCCGCCTCGGCGGGGAACGTGGTCGACTCGGCCTTGGCCAGCAGCGCGCGTACCCGGTCCAGCATCGGTGACCCGGAGGAGCGGGAGGCGTCCCGGCCGGCGGCGGCCGGGCCGCCGGGCGGCGGCCGGAGCACCGCGATCGGCGGCAGCGACTCCACCAGCACCAGGACGTCGACGGCGTCCCGCAGCGCGCTGATCCGGTCCACGCCCTGCCGGCCGGCCCACCGTTCCAGCCAGCCGGCGTCGCCGTCCCACCGGCCGTCGAGGGCGGCCACCTGCTCGTCGAACCAGGCCGGCACCGCCCCGGCCAGCTCGGCCCGCTGGGCGACGGCCAGGTCGGCGACCAGCCGGGCCGCGCGCGGGTCCAACCGTCGGGCGGCGATCCGGGCCAGGTCCAGCGGCTGCCAGCCCCGCGACCAGAGCCCGCCGACCCGGCGGACCAGCCGGGCGCGCAGCGCCGCCGCCACCACATCGGGGGCGCCCACCACCAGCCGGTCCAGGGACCGCTCCGCCAGACGTACGTCGGTGCCGCGGGCAGCCGCGACGGCCTCGCTGATCAGGTCGTCGGCGTCGGTCACGGACTGCTCCCCGGTGCTCCTCGGCCGGCCCGGCGGCCGGTCGTCCGGGCGGAACGGTACCGCCGCCGGGCACCCGCGCAGCGGCGTCCGGGGCGCGTACCGCCCGGGAGGTGGCGCAACTCTCCCCACGGTCCGTGACCCGGGGCCGGTCGGGGCGGGGTGAATACTGGGCCGATGGAGTGCACCCGGCCCCGCCTGCTGCTGGTCGAGGACGACCGCGCGCTGACCGGGCTGCTCGCCGACCTGCTCACCGAGGAGGGGTACGACGTCGACGTGGCCGCCGACGGGCACCGCGGCCTGCACCACGCGCTGACCCGGGACTACCAGGTGATGGTGGTGGACCGGGGGCTGCCCGCCCTGGACGGGCTGGAGCTGGTGGCCCGGCTGCGCGGACGCGGGGTGGCCTGCCCGGTGCTGCTGCTCACCGCCCGCGGCTCGGTCGCCGACCGGGTCGACGGGCTGGACGCCGGCGCGGAGGACTACCTGGTCAAGCCGTTCGAGGTGGCCGAGCTGCTGGCCCGGCTGCGGGCGCTGCGCCGCCGGCACCCGGAGACCGCCGGTTGGCTGCCCGTCGGGCGGCGCCGGCTGGACGTGGCGAACCGGCGGGTGGTCGAGGGGACGACCGAGTTCCCGCTCTCGGCCCGCGAGTTCGCCGTGCTGCACGCCCTGGCCGGCCGCCCCAGCAAGGTCTTCACCCGGGCCGAGCTGCTCAGCGCCGCCTTCGACCGGGCCGACGCCCCGGGCACCGTCGACGCCTGCGTCCACCACCTGCGCCGCAAGCTCGGCCGGGACGTGGTGCGTACGGTGCACGGGCTCGGCTACCGGCTCGGCGGGCAGTGAGGGCGGGCGGGACGTGGACGAGGCCCGGCTGATCCGCGCCCGGCGGCGCAGCGTCTGGCAGACCGCCGCCGCGATCGGGGCGGTGCTGCTGCTGGCCGGTGGGCTGATGTTCGCCCTCACCGTGCGGGAGCAGTCCCGGACGCTCGACGCGGAGCTGCGGCAGGTCCTGGTGCAGGCCGAGGACGTGGACGACCCGCCGCCCGGGCAGTACCTCGCCCGCTGGCCGGCCGGTGGGGCCGGCCCCGCCGACGTCACCCCGGCCGCCTCGCCGGAGCTGGTCCGGGTGCTCGACCGGGCGGCCGGCCGGCGGGACGGCCGGTTCGAGGCCGACGCGGGCGACGACCGTCCGGTCCGGGTGCTGGTCGACCGCCGCGCCGACGGCAGCCGCTGGGCCGTGGCGGCCGACCTGCGTCCGCTCGACGACGAGCGCCGCCGGTTGGCCGGCGCGCTGCTGCTGGCGGAGCTGGCCGGGCTGGCCGGCGCGCTGGTGGCGGCCACCCTGCTGGCCCGACGGGCGGTGGCGCCGCTGGCCACCGCGCTCACCCTGCAACGCCGCTTCGTCGCGGACGCCTCGCACGAGCTGCGCACCCCGCTGACCGTGCTGCACACCCGGGCCCAGCTGCTCGCCCGGCGGGCCCGTCAGCGGCCGGTGGCCGGCCTCGCCGACGAGCTGGACCGGTTGGTCGCGGACACCCGGGTGCTGGGTGAGGTGGTGGAGGACCTGCTGGTCTCCGCCGCCGCCGAGCAGCAGCCGCTGCCGGATACCGTGGTGGACCTGGCCGAACTGGCCCGCGCCGTGGTGGCCAGCATGGCGCCGTACGCCGCGCAACGGCAGGTCGGGCTGAGCGTCGAGGCCGACCCCGCGGCCCCCGTACGCGGGGCGGCCACCGCGCTGCGGCGGGCACTGACCGCACTGGTGGACAACGCCATCGGCCACGTGCCGCCCGGCGGCTCGGTACGGGTCTCGGTGACCCGGGACGACGGCCGGGTGCACGCCCGGGTGGCCGACGACGGGGTGGGCCTCGATCCGGCCGACGCGGACCGGCTCTTCGCCCGGTTCGCGCACGGCGAGGGCGGCGCGGGCCGACGGTTCGGACTCGGCCTGGCGCTGGTGCAGCACGTGGCGAGCGCACACCGGGGCACGGTCGAGGTGGCCGGGGCGCCCGGCCAGGGGGCAACGTTCACCCTGCTGCTGCCCGCCGCCTGAGCGGGCCGGCCGGGGGCGGGCCGCGAACGCCCAGCCCGGGGTGGGCAAGGAATTCGCAAGAAACGGCGGCCAGGGTGGGGGCGACAACCACCGACCGAGGAGTGACCGTGCCCGACACCGTCAACGGACTGCCCGTGCACCCGCTCGTGGTGCACGCCGTCGTCGTCCTGCTGCCGCTCGCCGCGCTGGGCGTACTGGCCCTCGCCGTCCGGCCGGCCTGGCGGGGCCGCTTCGGCGTGCTGGTGGTGGCGATCGCCGCGCTGGCCACGGCCGCTGTCCCGCTGGCCACCGAGAGCGGGGAGAGCCTGGAGCACCGGGTCGGCGACCCGGGCCGGCACGCCGAACTCGGCGACACCCTGCTCTGGTTCGCCCTGCCGCTACTGGTCGTCGCGGTCGGCCTGGTGCTGCTGCACCGGCGGGCCACCCGCACCGGCACCGACCGGCCGGCGTCCGGCTCGACGGCGCTGAACGTGGTGGCCGCCGTGCTGGCCGTGGTGGTCGCGGCGGCGAACCTGGTGCAGGTCTACCGGGTGGGCGAGTCGGGCGCCAAGGCGGTCTGGGGGGACACCCCGGTGGCCCAGCAGGCCGGCGGCGACGACTGACCGTCGCTCAGCCCGGGGACCCCAGCCAGCGGACCAGCAGCACCGTCGCGTCGTCGCCGAGCCGATCGTCCTGGTACGCGAGGATCGCGTGCACCAGCCGCCGGGCGGCCTCCGGCAGCGGCAGCTCGTCGGCGAGTGCCTTGACGGTGAAGTCGACCAGCCGGTCCACCCCGAACAGCTCCCCCTCGGCGGATCGGGCCTCGATGATCCCGTCGGTGTAGAAGAGCACGTCGTCGCCCGGTTCCAAGACCTCCTCGATCACCACGGCCGGCCGCAGGTCACCGAGGGTCACCGGCAGCGCGGTCGGGGTGGGCAGCACGGTGGCCACCTTCCCGCGCCGGATCACCAGCCCGCTCGGGTGCCCGGCCGAGATCACCCGCAGCCGCCCGGTGCGCTGGTCCAGCTCGGCCAGCACCCCGGTGATCAGGCCCCGGCGGTCGTGCCGGCGTACCGCCTCGTCGATGTGGTGGTAGGTGGCGGCCAGGTCGAGGCCGCTGCGCCGGGCGTTGCGGTACGCGGCCAGCGCCAGGCTGGCCAGCATCACCGCCCGCATCCCGCCGCTGGAGCCGTGGCCGACGGCGTCGAAGAGCGCCAGGTGCGCGACGTCGCCGTTGACCGCGTAGTCGAAGGCGTCCCCGCCCACGTCGTAGCTGGGTTCCAGGACGCCGCTGATCACCATGCTGCCGGTGGCGAAGGTGAGCGGCGGCAGCTGGGCGCGGAGCATCTCGGCGGCCAGCCGCATCGGCTCGCGGCGGCGGACCCGCTCCACGGTGTCGCTGTAGGCGCCCCGGGTGACCAGCAGCTCGGCCAGGAGGGAGGCGGCGGCGGAGAAGTCCGGCACCCGGTCGTCGGGAACCGGCGCCCCGCTGACCACCTCCACCACGCCGAGGCGTTCCAGCCCGTCCAGCAACGGCACCCAGAGCCGGTGGTCCGCCCCGGCGATCGGCCGCATCAGGCCGTACGCCCGGCCGGCCAGGGTGCCGTCCACGGTGATCGGCTCCCGGTGCGGGGTGCCCGGGTCCGTCATCGGCAGCAGCTCCCGCTGCTCGTGGTCGACCAGCCAGAGCAGCATGTCCTTGGCGCCCAGCTGGGCGGCGGCCTGCCGGGCCAGCCGGGGCAGGTCCTCCGGCCGCGCGTGGTGGGACTCCCTGAGCAGGTCGTGCAGGGCCTCGCGCTCACCCATTCGCGGTCGCGCCTCTCAGCCGCGGGGGAACGACGCCCAGATGTGCTTCGTTCCCTCGGTGGCGTACCAGCCCACGTCGAGGGAGAAGGCCCGGGCGAGTTGCAGACCCCGCCCGCCGGAGCCCAGCGGGCGGGTGTCGGCGAGCTCGGGGATGGTGGTCAGGTCGTGGTCGGCGACGTCGAGGATGAAGCAGTCGTCCGCGCGCAGCAGCCGGACCGTGGTCGGCGGTAGGCCGTGTACCAGGGCGTTGGTGGCCAGTTCGGTGGCGACCAGGACGACCGCCTCCGGGATGTCCTCCAGGGACGCGCCGTCGGCGAGCACCTCCCCGGTCAGCGCCTTGTGCAGGGAGGCGCGCAGCGTGCGCAGCTCCGCACCGCTGGTCAGCTCCCAGCGTTCGATCTCGGTGGCCTGCGGCGTCGGCGGCGAGGTGCGGAGCTGTCCCATGATCTGCCTTTTACCCTCGGTAGTTGCCCGTCACACTGCCCGGAGGGTGTCCGTACGGTCACTCCGGGCGTAGTGGTCCGGCCGGGTATGCCCGGGTCTCCGCCGCCTTCACCGCCGCCCAGACCGGCTGGCCGGGGACCAACCGCAGCTGGGCGGCCGCGGCCGGGGTGACGTCGGCCGCCACCCCGACCGGCCCGTCGAGCTGGATCCGCAGGTTGTCGCCGTGCCGCTGGACGCCCACGACGGTGGCCGGCCAGGTGTTGCGGGGGCTGCCGTCGGGCCGCTGCCGGTGCAGGGCGACCGCCGACGGCGGGAAGGCCACGAAGGCGTCCCCGTCGACCCGGTCGGCGGCGGTCAGGGTCAGCTCCGGGGCGATCCGGACGGCGTGCCCGTCGCCCCGGCCCCGGTGCAGGTTCAGGCCGACCAGGTGGGCGACGTAGTCGGTGCGCGGCCGGGCGGTGACGGTGGCGGCGTCGCCCTCCTGCACCACCCGGCCGTCCTCGACGATCACCAGCCGGTCGGCGAGCACCAGCGCGTCGAGCGGGTCATGGGTGACCAGCAGCGCGGCGTGCCGGTGGGCGGCGAGGTGCCGGTGCAGCTCGGTACGGGTCTCCAGCCGGGTCCGGGCGTCCAGCGCGGCCAGCGGCTCGTCGAGCAGCAGCAGGGCCGGGTCGACGGCGAGCGCCCGGGCCAACGCCACCCGCTGGGCCTGGCCGCCGGAGAGCTGCCGGGGCCGGTGTCGGGCATACCCGGCGAGCCCCACCCGGCCGAGCCACTCCTGCGCCCGGGCCCGGGCGGCCCGCCGGTCCAGTCCCCGCCGGCGCGGCCCGAACGCCACGTTGTCCCGGGCGGTGAGGTGCGGGAAGAGCAGGTGGTCCTGGAAGACCACGCCGATCCGGCGGCGCTCCGGCGGGGTGAAGGCACGGCGGGCGGGCCGGTCCAGGTCGACGCCGTCGAGGGTGACGTGGCCGGCGGTGAGCGGGTGCAGCCCGGCGAGGACCCGCAGCGCGGTGCTCTTGCCCGCGCCGTTGGGCCCGAGCAGCGCCACCACCTCGCCGGCGGCGATCCGCAGCCGGACGTCCAGCCGGAAACCGTGGTGGTCGGCGACCAGGTGGGCGTCGAGCAGCGGCCGACCGCCGGGGGCGTCCGGGGCCGGTCCGGCCCGCCGGTCGGTCGCGCCCTCGGCCTGGTCGGTGGCCCTCACCGGTCGGCCGGGGGCGCCCCCGGGCTGGTCGGTGACGCTCACGGGCCGGTCACCCAGCGGTCGCGGAGCGCGGCCAGGATACCGACCGAGACGGTGAGCAGGATCAGGCTGAGCACCACGGCGGACTCCAGGTCGGTCTCCAGGGCCAGGTAGACGGCGAGCGGCATGGTCTGGGTCCGGCCCGGATAGTTGCCGGCGAAGGTGATGGTCGCGCCGAACTCACCGAGCGCCCGGGCCCAGCAGAGCACCGCGCCGGCCGTCACCCCCGGGGCGACCAGGGGGAGCGTGACGTGGGTGAAGGCGGTCCAGCGGCCGGCGCCCAGGGTGGCGGCGGCCTCCTCGTACCGTCGGTCGGCGCCGCGCAGCGCACCCTCCACCGCGATGATCAGGAACGGCATCGCCACGAACGCCTCGGCTAGCACCACCCCGGCGGTGCTGAACGGCAGGGTGACGCCGAACGTGTCGTCCAGCCAGCCGCCGAGCAGCCCCCGGCGACCGAAGACCAGCAGCAGCGCCACCCCGCCGACCACCGGTGGCAGCACCAGCGGGACGGTGACCAGCGCGCGGACCAGCCGGCGGCCGGGAAACTCGACCCGGGCCAGCAGCCAGGCCAGGGGCACGCCGAGCAGCAGGCAGAACAGGGTGGCCAGGGTGGCGGTCTGCACCGACAGCCGCAGCGCGGTGAGCACCCCGGGCGCGGTGAGCCGCTGCGGCAGCGTCGTCCAGGGGGCCCGGGCCAGCAGCCCGACCAGCGGCAGGAGCAGGAAGAGCAGGCCCAAACCGGCCGGCACCAGCAGGGCCGCCGGCACCCGACCGGCCGCGGCGCGCCGCCGCGCCGCCCCGCTCCGGGCCGCGCCGGTCGTCGCGGGCCCGGCCGGGGCGGCGCCGTCGGTGCCGGTCACGCCGGTGCCGGTCACGCCGGTGGCGGCTGGAAGCCGGCCGCGGTGAGGACGGCCCGGCCGGCGGGCGAACGGACGTACGCGACGAAGGCCGCCGCCCCGGCCGGGTTGCCGGCCCCCTTCAGCGCCACGATCGGGTAGTCGTTGACCGCCCGCGCCGACTCGGGGAACTCCACCCCGGTCAGCCCCGGGGCGGCCCGGACGTCGGTGCGGTAGACCAGGGCGGCGTCCACCTCGCCCAGCCTCACCTTGGCCAGCGCGCCCTTGACGTCCCGCTCCAGGGTGACCGGGGTGAGGCGTACGCCGGCGGTGTCGAGGGCCTTGCGGGCCGCGTCGCCGCAGGGCACCTGCGGGGCGCAGAGGGCGACCTTGGTGCCCGGCCGGGTGAGGTCCGCCAGGCCGCGTACGCCCTTCGGGTCGCCGGCCGGCACGGCGATCACCAGCTGGTTGCGGACGAAGACGGCCGGCTCACCGGCGGCGTCCCCGGCGTCGGTGACCGTACGCATCGGGCCGGGCGCGGCGGAGGCGAACACGTCGGCGGGCGCCCCCTGGGTGATCTGGGTGGCCAGCGCGGAGCTGCCGGCGAAGTTGAAGGTGACCCGGGTGCCCGGGTGGGCGGCCTCGAAGCGCTTGCCGAGCGCGGTGAACGACTCGGTTAGCGAGGCGGCGGCGAAGACCGTGACGGTGCCTCCGCCGGTGTCGCCCGCGCCGGGCGGGTCGTCGGTGCCGCCGCAGCCGGTCAGGGTGAGCGCGGCCAGGGCGACCGCCCCGGCCAGCAGCGGGCGTAGCCGTCTCATCAGCCGCTCCTCGGGTTGCCGGCCACGGGTGCCCGCTCCACCACCACGGTCGTCGACTTGATCACTGCGACGGCCACCGAGCCGACCCGCAGGTCCAGCTCTTCGACCGCTTCCCGGCTCATCAACGACACCACCCGGAACGGCCCGGCCTGGATGTCCACCTGTGCCATCACGGTGTCCTTGACCACCGCGGTGACGATGCCGCGCAGCCGGTTGCGGGCCGAGGAACGCCCGGTGCCCTCCTGGTCGGCGGCGCCGGCCCGGACGAAGGCGGCCAGGTCGGCGCCGCCGATCGTCCGGTGCCCGTGGTCGTCGCGGCTGGCGGGGAGGCGGCCGGCGTCGACCCAGCGCCGCACCGTGTCGGCGCTGACGCCGAGCAGTTCGGCGGCCTCGCCGATCCGGAACTCAGACACGCCACCACCCTAGCCATCGTGGCTGCGGCGCGAAACTCCCCGGAATCCTCGCATTGGCAAGCCGTAGCCATCCTCAGCCCTGGCAACTGCGTGGTGGCTCGGAACCCGGCCGCAGGCGTCGGCGGCGGGCTCCTCCTTACCTGCTGGCGTCGGCGGTGCCGGCCCCCTACGGTGAGTGCCGTGGCGAGGACCGGTCCGGCGACCCGACCGTGGCTGGTCGACGCCGCCGTCACGCTGGCCGTGCTCGTGGTGGCCGAGTTCGCCGTGGTGACCGGCCAGGAGGCCGGCGCCCGGCCGCGCGACTGGTTCGCGTACGCCCTCGGGGCGGCGATGGCCGCGCCGGTGCTGCTGCGCCGCCGGTCCCCGCTGGTCGCCCTCTACCTGGCCGCCGGGGCGCTGCTGGTCTTCTACGCGGTGGGCTACCCGGGCTTCCCGCCGGCACTGGTGCTCGCTGTGCCGCTCTACGACGCCGCCCTCGCCGGCCACCTGTGGCGGGTGCTGCCGGTGCCGTCGTTCTTCCTGCTCACCGGCGGTGAGGTGAGCGTCCGGCGGGGGCTGCCACCGCTGGACACGGTGGCCGTGTTCCTGCCCCAGGTCGCCGTCGTGGCGGTGGCGATGCTGCTCGGCGCCCTGGTCCGCAGCCGCCGGGCGTACGCCGCCGGTGTGCGCGAGCGGTTGGCGCAGGCCGAGCGGGAGCGGGAGCGGGAGGCGGAGCGGCGGGTGACCGAGGAACGACTGCGGATCGCCCGGGACGTGCACGACACGGTCGGGCACGCGATCGCCACCATCACCGTGCAGTCGGCGGCGGCGTTGCAGCTGCTCGACCGGGAGCCGGAGCGGGCCCGCGAGGCGCTGACCGCCATCCGGGGCACCGGCAAGGAGGCCCTGGCCGAGCTGCGCGCCACCCTCGGGGTGCTGCGCGGTGACGACGGCGGGCCGGCCACCGAGCGGGACGCCGGGCTGCACCGGCTGCCCGACCTGCTGGACGCGGTCCGGGCCGCGGGGCTGCGGGTCGAGCTGGACGGCGACCCGGGCGGGGTGGACCTGGCCGGTCCGGTCGACCACGCGGCGTACCGGATCCTTCAGGAGTCGCTGACCAACGTGCTGCGGCACGGCGGCCCGCTGGCCCGGGCGCAGGTGCGGCTGCGGACCGCGCCGGGGACGCTGGCCATCGAGGTCGGCGACGACGGGCCGGGCGCCGGCCCGACCGCCGGGGACGGGGGCGGGCGTGGCCTGGCCGGGATGCGGGAGCGGGTCGAGGCGCTCGGTGGGACCTTCGACGCCGGGCTTCGACCGGCCGGCGGTTTCCGGGTACGCGCCACACTGCCGAGGGGGACGACGACGTGATCCGGGTACTGCTCGCCGACGACCAGTCCCTGGTCCGCGCCGGGCTGCGCGCGCTGCTGGAGGGCGCCGGCGACCTGACCGTGGTGGGCGAGGCCGGCAACGGCGGGGCGGCGGTGGCGCTGGCCCGGGAGTTGCGCCCCGACGTGGTGCTGATGGACATCCGGATGCCGGACGTGGACGGGGTGACCGCCACCCGGCGGATCACCGAGGACCCGCAGCTGTCCGGGGTGCGGGTGGTGATGCTGACGACCTTCGTCGAGGAGGAGGACGTCTTCGCCGCGCTGCGGTCCGGGGCGAGCGGCTTCCTGGTCAAGGACGCTGAGCCGGAGGAGCTGGTGCAGGCGGTGCGGATCGTCGCCCGGGGCGACGCCCTGCTCTCGCCGAGCGTCACCCGGGCGGTGATCCGGCGTTCGGTCGCCGCCGCGACGCCGGCCGTGGCCCGCCGCGAGCCGCCGGAGGTCGCCGCGCTCACCGCCCGGGAACGTGAGGTGGTCGCGTTGGTGGCGGCCGGCCTGAGCAACGAGGAGATCGCCGCCCACCTGGTGGTGAGCCCGCTGACCGCCAAGACCCACGTGTCCCGGGCGATGGCCAAGGTGGGTGCCCGGGACCGCGCGCAACTGGTGGTGGTCGCCTACCAGAGCGGGCTGGCCACGCCCGACGCGTACTCCCCGGGGAGTACGCCGGGGCAGTAGCCGGGGCGGCCGGGTGTCTTCCCCGGGGGGACGTCCCGGGGCGTCGCCGCGACCAGCATCGGTGCCATGGACACCTCATGGCTCGCCCGGCTCGCCGCCTTCTGCCACCGTCGCCGGCTCACCGTCGTCGTCGGGTGGCTGCTGATCGCGGTGGTGTCGGTCCTCCTGGCCGCCCGCTGGTCCGGCCCCACCTCCGACGACTTCACCACCGGCCCCACCTCGTCGGGCACCGCGCAACGGCTGGTGCGGGAGCACCTGCCGGAGTTCACCGCCGACTCGATCACGCTGGCCGTACGCTCCACCGTCCCGGTCGACGACCCGGCGGTCCGGGACCGGGTGACCCGGCTGGTCGACGAGCTGGGCCGCTCCCCGCACGTCGCCCGGGTCAGCTCCCCGTACTCCGGCCAGGGGCAGGTGTCCGCCGACCGGCACACGGCGTACGCGGTGGCCGCGCTGGCCGTGCCCAGCGGCGACCTGCCGGTGCCGGAGACCGCGAAGCTGCTGGACCGGGTGCACGCGGCCACCGGGGACGGGGTGACGTTCGCGCTCTCCGGGCGGGCGGTCGACGCGGTGGAGACGCCGGGCGGCGGCGCGGCCGACGCGGTGGGGCTGGCGGTGGCGATGGTGGTGCTGCTGATCGCCTTCGGTTCGGTGCTCGCCATGGTGGTGCCGATCGTGACCGCGGTGGTCGGCATCGTGGTCGGACTCTCCGCGCTGGAGCTGCTGCGCAACGTGCTCCCCACGCCGGGCTTCGCCGCCGTGCTCGCCACGATGATCGGGCTGGGCGTCGGGATCGACTACGCGCTGTTCATCGTGACCCGCTACCGGGAGGCGCTGGCGGCGGGGCGTACGCCGGCCGAGGCCGTGGTGGACGCGACCGGGACGGCCGGCCGGGCGGTGCTCTTCGCCGGCGGCACCGTGGTGGTGGGGCTCTGCGGCCTGCTCCTGACCAACCTGGGCTTCCTGCGCGGCCTGGCGGTGGGCTCGGCGGCGACGGTGGCGGTCACCATGGCCGCAGCGGTGACCCTGCTGCCGGCGCTGCTGGGGCTGCTCGGGCACCGGATCGACCGGCTGTCGGTGCACCGGCGCCGGGAGTCGGCGCAGCCGTTGTCGGCGCGTTGGGCTTGTGCGGTGGCCCGCCGGCCGGTGGTCGCCACGCTGCTGGCCACGCTGGTGCTGGCCGGGCTGGCCGCGCCGGTGCTCGGGATGCGGCTGGGTACGCCGGACGCCAGTACCCAGCCCCGGGACACCAGCGCCTACCAGGCGCACCGGATCCTCGCCGACGGCTTCGGGGATGGGTTCGACGCGACCCTCTCGGTGGTGGTCCGGCTGCCCGAGGGTGACCCGGAGCTGATCGCCGGGCGGATCGCCGGGCTGCCCGGGGTGGCGTCGGTGAGCCCACCGCGGCGCAGCCGGGACGGTGCGGTGGCGGTCCTCGCCGTCCGCCCGACCACCGGCACCCAGGACCCGGCCACCGTCGAGCTGGTCCACCGGCTGCACCGGGCGACCGAGGGCCAGCCCGCGTACGTGGGCGGGGCGGCGGCGGCCACCATCGACTTCGCCGAGCTGACCCGGGACCGGCTGCCGGTGGTGATCGTGGTGGTGGTGGGCGTGTCGCTGCTGCTGCTGATGGTGGTCTTCCGGTCGGTGGTGCTCGCCCTGAAGGCCGGCCTGCTCAACCTGATCTCGATCGGGGCGTCGTTCGGGGTGCTGGTGGCGGTGGTGCAGTGGGGCTGGCTGGGCGGGCTGCTGAACTTCCCGACCGCGATGCCGGTCACCGCGTGGGTGCCGCTGATCATGTTCCCGATCCTGTTCGGGCTCTCCATGGACTACGAGGTCTTCCTGGTCTCCCGGATCCGCGAGGCGTACGACGCGACCGGGGACAACCGGCGGGCGGTCCGGGAGGGGCTGGCCCGCAGCGCCCGGGTGATCAGCGCGGCGGCGGCCATCATGATCGCGGTGTTCCTGTCGGTGATGCTCGGCGCCGACCTGGGGGTCAAGCAGCTCGGCCTGGGCCTGGCGGTGGCGGTGGCGGTGGACGCGACGGTGGTCCGGCTGGTGCTGCTGCCGGCGTCGATGGAGCTGCTGGGGCGGCTCAACTGGTGGCTCCCGCGCTGGCTGGACCGGGTGCTGCCGCAGGTCCGGCTGGAGGACGGCCCAGGTGCGCGGTCCGTGGCGGCGGGCGACCACCACCTGCACGCCGCGGGTCGCTCCGCCTGAGCGGGCGGTCGTCGGGTCGCCCGGTCCCTCCGTGCCGCTCCCTTCCCGGGCGGGTCGCGGCCCCGACAGCCGCCCGAAGTGAGCGTGATACCTCAGGGGCATTTTGATGACTCTGAGGTATCACGCTCGTCGGCTTGCGTGCTGCCGCGCGGCCGCTCCGGCCGCCCAGGCCTCACGGTGATCGGCCAGGTCGGGCGGCGTCCCAACTGGTGGTCGGTCTTTGACCCTTGGGCTGGGACTGGGCCAATATTGGCCCAGAATGTAGACACCTACTCCACATTGTGAGACGAGGACCGTGGCCGAGAGAACGCTTGTCGAACGCATCTGGGCGGAGCACGTCATCGACGGCACCGATGAGGAGCTCATCTTCATCGACATGCACCTCGTTCACGAGATCACCTCTCCTCAGGCGTTCGAGGGGCTTCGAGACACGGGCCGCCGGGTCCGCCGGCCGGACCTGACGATCGCCACCGCCGACCACGACGTGCCGACCAGCAGCCGGCAGGTCCCGCTGGCCGACGAGATCGGCCGGCGGCAGCTGATGCTCCAGATCCGCAACTGCCGCGAGTTCGGCGTCGAGCTGCACCCGATGAACAGCCTCGGGCAGGGCATCGTGCACGTGATCGGCCCGCAGATGGGCCTCACCCTGCCCGGCATGACGATCGTCTGCGGCGACAGCCACACCGCCACCCACGGCGCGTTCGGCGCGGTGGCCTTCGGCATCGGCACCAGCCAGGTCGAGCACGTGCTCGCCACCCAGACCCTGCGGATGAGCAAGCCGAAGAGCATGCTGGTCCGGCTGGCGGGCACGATCTCTCCGCAGGCCACCGCCAAGGACGTCGCCCTGGCCGTGATCCGGGCGATCGGCACCGACGGCGGCTCCGGCCACCTGATCGAGTTCCAGGGGCCGGTCATCGACCGAATGAGCATGGAGGGCCGGATGACCCTCTGCAACATGGCCATCGAGGCCGGCGCCCGCAGCGGCCTGATCGCCCCCGACGAGACCACCTTCGCCTACCTGGAGGGGCGCGAGCGGGCGCCGCAGGGCGCCGACTGGGAACGGGCGAAGGCGGAGTGGTCGACCTACCGCAGCGCGCCCGACGCGGTCTTCGACACCGTGGTGGAGCTGGACCTGGACGGGCTGGGGCCGCAGGTGACCTGGGGCACCAACCCCGGTCAGACCACCGACATCGACGGCGCGGTGCCCGACCCGGCCGCGCTGGCCGACCCGGTGGCCCGGGACGCCGCCGTCCGGGCGCTGGACTACATGGGCCTGCGTCCCGGGCAGCGGATCGCCGAGATCCCGATCCGGACAGTCTTCATCGGCTCCTGCACCAACGGCCGGCTGGAGGACCTGCGGGCCGCCGCCGAGGTGGTCAAGGGGCACACGGTGGCCGACGGGATCACCGCCCTGGTGGTGCCCGGCTCCGAGAAGATCAAGCGGCAGGCCGAGGCGGAAGGGCTGCACGAGGTGTTCACCGCCGCCGGCTTCCAGTGGCGCAACCCGGGCTGCTCGATGTGCATCGCGATGAACGGCGACGTGGTCGAGCCCGGCACCCACGCCGCCTCCACCTCCAACCGCAACTTCGAGGGGCGGCAGGGCCCCGGCGCCCGTACCCACCTCGTCTCGCCGCGCAGCGCCGCCGCGACCGCCATCTCCGGCCGCCTCGCCGCCAGCCTGGCCGACTGACAAGGACGTCACCATGGACAAGATCGACAGCATCACCGGCACCGCCGTGCCGATCGACGCCTCCGACGTCGACACCGACCAGATCATCCCCGCCGTGTGGATGAAGCGGGTCGAGCGCACCGGTTTCCAGGACGGCCTGTTCGCCAAGTGGCGCCGCGACCCGGGGTTCGTGCTCAACCAGCCGGAACGCCGGGGCGCGACGGTCCTGGTGGCCGGGCCGAACTTCGGCTGCGGCTCGTCCCGCGAGCACGCCCCCTGGGCGCTGCGCGACTACGGCTTCAAGGCGATCATCGCGCCGAGCTTCGCCGACATCTTCCGCAACAACCTGCCGAACATCGGCCTGGTCCCGGTCACCCTCGACGAGGCGTCCTGCCGGAAGGTGATGGCCGCGGTGACCGCCGACGCCGCCGCGCCCGTCACGGTCGACCTGGTCGCCCGTACCGTCACGTGTACGGCCGCCGGGGTGGTCGACGTCCCGTTCGTGATCGAGGAGAACGCCCGCTACCGGTTGATCAACGGCAAGGACCTGATCGACCTGGCGCTCGACTACGACGAGCAGATCCGCCGGCACGAGGAGCGTCGCCCGTTCTGGATGCCCCGCACCAACGGGCAGGTCGAGCCGGCGTTCGAGCTCTCCGGCGTCGAGCAGTAGGCATTCCGTCCCCGGCCTCGACCGCCCCGGCGGGCGGCCGGACGAGCAGAACCAGAAGCGAGGTTGATCCTTCATGACCACCACCGTGACGCGCGTGCAGTGGCCGGGCTCCGCCCCGGACGAGGCCGTGCACGCGCTGGCCGCCGAAGGCGGGCTGGTCGTGGCCGCCACCAAGGTCGGCTACATCCTGATGACCACCGACGGCGCTGGCCTGGAGCGCAAGTTCGACGCCAAGCGGCGGCGGCGCGACAAGCCCGGCGTGGTGCTCTGCGCCGACCTGGCGCAGCTTCAGGAGCTGGCTGTGCTCAACGACGAGATCCTCCGCTTCTACCAGGCCCACTGGGAGCAGGACGTCCTGCTCGGCTGCATTCTGCCCTGGCGGGAGGAGGCCAAGGCGCTGATCCCGGACCCGACGGCGCACGAGCTGGCGATGGACTCGCGGGGCACCAGCTGCTTCGTGATCCGGTTCGGCCGGCCGGCGGAGCAGCTGGTGGAGAGGATGTGGCAGTCGCGGACGCTGACCTTCGCCAGCTCCGCCAACCCGTCCGGGGTGGGCAACAAGGGCCGGGTCGACGGGATCGGCGAGCGGATCGAGCGAGAGGCAGACTTCATCCTCGCCGCCGACGACTACGTCGCCTCGATCCAGCCCGGTAAGGACGAGGGCAGCCGCCACGAGCAGGGCGTGATGGTGTCGATGGTGGACGAGGCCGGTCGGCTCGTGCCGGAGCAGCACGGTCAGCGGTCGGTCACCCCGTGTCCCACCCTGATCCGCCGCGGCCTCGACTGCGACCGGATCATGGAGAACCTGGCGGTGGCGTTCCCGTCCTGGGACTACCGGCACGGCCAGTACTACTGATCCCGCGCGGTCGGGCCGGGCACGGTGGCCCGGCCCGACCGGTGCGGTCAGCGGGAGATCAGGGCGAAGACCCCCCACCCCAGGTACTCCCGGCGGCGGACGTGCCGCAGTGGATCCCCGGTCAGCTCCCGGCGTAGCTCCCCGGCCAGCTCGTCCTCCGGGTTGGCGTCCAGCCAGCGGCGCAGGTTGAGCCAGTGCGCCGCCGCGTACCGGTCCCAGCTGCCCTGGTCGGCGAGGACCATCTCGACGAGGTCCCAGCCGAGGTCGCCGAAGAGCGTGACCAGGCCGGCCAGGTCGTGGAAGTCGTCCCTGGCGGTCGCGTGGCAGTCGCGGACCGTCTCCTCGTCGGGCGGGTCCAGCCGCCAGTACGGCTCGCCGACCAGCGCCATCCCGCCGGGGCGCAGGGCGCGGGCCAGGATCTCCAGCGTGCCGGGGACACCTCCGCCGATCCAGGTGGCGCCGATGCAGGCGGCCACGTCGACCGGCCCCTCGGGTACGAAGGCGGCGGCGTCGCCGTGCACGAACCGGACCCGGTCGGCCACCCCCAGTTCGGCGGCCCGGTCCCGGGCGGCGGCGGTGAAGGCGGTGCTGATGTCCACCCCGGTGCCGGCGACGCCGTGGTCGCGGGCCCAGGTGCAGAGCAGTTCGCCCTTGCCGCTGCACAGGTCGAGCAGCGAGTCGCCGGGCTGGAGTCGGATCGCCTGACCGAGGGTGGCCAGCTTGCCGGCGTCGAACGGGTTGAGGATGCGCAGGTCACCCTCGCGGATGACGTGGTGGCGGGGCAGATCCATGTCGGTGTCTCCTGACGGTCGTGCGCGAGCGGATGGATGTCGGACGCCGGTCGGCAGGGACCGGCACGCTCGGCAGCGGCACGAAAACACCCTCTTCGAGGCTCGTCGGAGTGACGGCCGTCAGGCTAGGCGGGGACTCCGGGGCGGGCAACGGGTTTCCGGGGGTGCCCGGTCCACACCACGGCCGTCCGGAGGGTGTCGGCCGGACGGATATCTGCTGTGGTCTATGTCACGTTACCGTCGTCGCACGCCGGCCCCCGTCCCGGCCGGCGAGACGGAGGACGTCATGACCACCACGCCGAGAAGGGTCGCCGCCACCCTGGTCGCCGCCCTGCTCCTGCTCCTGTCTACCGGCGTGCCCGCCCGGGCCGCCGCCACCCCGTACACGAAGGCCCCGGTCGCCGGCCCGCTGGGCACGTACCGCGTCTCCGGTGTCTACGTCGCCGGGGTCTCCTCCGGTGGCTACCTGGCGACCCAGCTCCAGGTCGCGTACTCGGCGCGGATCCGGGGCGCGGCGATCTTCGCGGCCGGGCCGTACTACTGCGCGCAGAACAACGTCGCCCAGGCGCTGTACGGCTGCGGCGACAACCTCTATCCCACCCACGTGTCCACCCTGGAGGGCTACACCCGCAGCTGGGCGTCGTACGGCTGGATCGACGGCACGGGCAACCTCGCCGGCCAGCCGGTCTACGTCTACCACGGTGGCAGTGACGGCACGGTGAAGAAGTCGGTCACCGACGACCTGGTCCGCTACTACCAGGATTTCGGCGCCAGCGTCCGGTACGACAGCGGCAGCGCCGCCGGGCACGCCTGGGTAACCCCGTACGGCACGGTGGGCTGCACCTCGACCGCCTCGCCGTACCTGAACGACTGCGGGACCGACCCGCAGGGTGCCTTCCTGGGCAAGCTGTTCGGTGCGGTCGCGCCGCCGAACACCGGCCCGCTGGGCGGCACGCTCGTCCGGTTCGGCCAGGACGCGTTCGCGGTCAACGGCTGGGCCAACGGCCTGAGCATGGACTCGAGCGGTTTCGCGTACGTGCCGGCGAGCTGCGCCGCGGGGGACACCTGCCGGCTGCTGGTGGCCCTGCACGGCTGCGCCCAGGGGTACGCCCGGGTCGGCACCGCCTTCGTCGACCGGGCCAACCTCAACCAGTACGCGGACACCAACCGGACGATCGTCCTCTATCCGCAGGCGATCTCGACCGGGGTGAACCCGAACGGTTGCTGGGACTGGTGGGGGTACCTGGGCGCCACGAACTACCCGATCAAGGGTGGGGCGCAGGTGGAGACCGTGATGAACATGGTGCGGCGGCTGGGTGGCTGAGCGGGTCGGCGCAGGCTGGGTTGCGGCGTACCCCCGTGGGTACGCTGGCTCCAGGAGGTGCGTGGTGAAGCTTCGACCCGAGATGACCGGCGAGGCGCTGACCCGGCTCAAGCGGGCCCGGGGCCAGCTCAACGCGGTGATCGAGATGATGGAGAGCGGCGAGGACTGCCGGGCGACGCTGACCCAGCTCGCCGCGGTCTCGAAGGCCATCGACCGCGCCGGCTTCAAGATCATCGCTTCCGGCATGCAGCACTGCGGCGCCGCCCGGGAGGCCGGCGAGGAGCCGGAGATGACCGAGGCGGAGCTGGAGAAGCTCTTCCTCGCCCTCGCCTGACCCGCGACGAGCGGCCGGGCTCAGTCCGGCCGCTCGTGCCGCAGGCCGTCGAGGTGGTCGGCGAGCACGGCGCGGAGCCGGTCCGGTGGCATCAGGTCGGGGTGCAGCAGGGCGTGCAGGGTGAGCCCGTCGAGCAGGGCGTGCAGCCGGGCGGTCTCCAGGGCCGGGTCCCGGCCCGGGGCGACCAACCCGTCGGCGGCGAGCGCGTGCACGGCCAGTTCGCTGGCCCGGCGGACCCCGTCGTCGGCCCGCCGCATCAGCGGCCCGGTCGCCGGGTCGGTCCGGGTACGCGCGGCGAGCAGCAGCCACACCTCGGCCTCCCGGGCCCGCTGCCGGTCCAGCGGCAGCACCTCCTCCAGCATCTGCCGCACCACCTCGCGGGTGGGACCGTCCCAGGTGCGGGCCGCGAACCGTGCGGTGGCCTGGTCGATGACATGCTCCATGGCGAAGGCGAGCAGCTCGGTCTGGGTGTTGAAGTAGTGCCGCAGCGAGCCGGCTGACCAGCCTGCCTCGGCGGCGACGCTGCGGACGGTGGCCGCCGCGACGCCGTCCCGGTAGACCACCCGCCACAGCGCCTCGGCCAGTTCGGCGCGGCGGGCGTCCCGGTCGACGATCTTGGGCACGAGGTTCTCCGTTCGGCGACGGGACGGCGGCTGCTACGGTTATCGCACAGCGTACTAAAAAAGGGGGACGCATGTTGGTGGGACTGATCGTGGCCTGTGAGGCGGCCTTCTGGGTGCTGCTGCTGGCCGGCCTGGTGGCCCGCTACCCGCTGCGCCGGCCCCGGTTGGGCGGCGCGCTGCTGCTCGCCGTACCCCTGGTCGACCTGGTACTGCTCGCCGCCACGATCGCCGACCTGCGCGGCGGCGCCACCGCCACCTTCGCGCACGGCCTGGCCGCCGCGTACCTCGGCTTCTCGGTGGCCTTCGGCCACTCGATGGTGCGCTGGGCCGACGAACGGTTCGCGCACCGGTTCGCCGGCGGCCCACCGCCGCGCCGGGCCCCGCGGTACGGGATGGCCCGCGCCCGGCACGAGTGGCGTGAGTGGGGCAAGGGGATGGCCGGCGCGGCCGTGGCCTGCGCGCTGCTGCTCGCCGCCGTCCTGCTGGTCGGCGACCCGGAGCGGACCCGGGAGCTGGAGTCCTGGATCGGCCGGCTCGGCGTGGTGATGGCCGGATGGCTGGTCTTCTGGCCGGTCGCCTACACCGTCTTCCCGAAGCGGGCGCCGCGCGGCACGGCCATCGGCTGACCTCACCCGGGCCGGGACTCACCCCGAGCCGAGTGACCGCCCTCACCCGGCGTGAAAGGCGCGTCAAGAAACCGCCGACCGGCGTGATGGACGCGTTATGGCCCCTGTCCGTCGCTGCCACCCGGCGTTTTGATTGCCCGGCGCGACCGGGAGGCGGTCGCGGGGACATCTTCCGCTAGGAGAGATCAGCCGTGTCTGACGTGCTGTTCGTGTTGCTGACGATGGGGCTGTTCGCGGCTCTCACCCTGCTGGTGAGGGGTGTGGAGAAGCTGTGAGCGCCGTCAACGCCGTCGGCCTGGTGCTGGCGATCGGCCTGGGCGTGTTCCTGGTCGTCGCCCTGCTCTTCCCGGAGCGCTTCTGATGAGCGCGACGACAACCGGGGTGCTCTTCGTGCTGTCGCTGGTGGTGGCGCTGGTCGCCGCGTACCGGCCGTTCGGCGACCACATCTACCGGGTGGTCTCCGGCAGCCGGTCGTCCCGCGTCGAGCGGGGCGTCTACCGCCTGGTCGGGGTCGACCCCACCGCCGAGCAGACCTGGGGCGTGTACGCCCGCAGCGTGCTGGCCTTCTCCGCAGTGTCGCTGCTCTTCCTCTACGCGCTCCAGCGCCTGCAGAACCACCTCTGGCTCTCCCTGGGCCTCGACCCGGTGGTGCCGCACGGCGCGTGGAACACCGCCGTGTCGTTCGTGACCAACACGAACTGGCAGTGGTACTCCGGCGAGTCGACCATGGGTCACCTGGTGCAGATGGCCGGCCTGGCCGTGCAGAACTTCGTCTCCGCCGCGGTCGGCATCGCGGTCGCGGTGGCGCTGGTCCGGGGCTTCGCCCGCAGCCGCACCGGCGAGCTGGGCAACTTCTGGGTCGACCTGACCCGGATCACGCTGCGGATCCTGCTCCCGGTCGCGCTGCTCGGCGCGATCGCGTTGATGGCCGGCGGGGTGGTGCAGAACCTCTCCGGCGGCACCGACGTGACCACGCTTACCGGCGGTGCCCAGACCATCCCCGGCGGGCCCGTCGCCGGCCAGGAGGTCATCAAGGAACTCGGCACCAACGGCGGCGGCTTCTACAACGTCAACAGCGCCCACCCGTTCGAGAACCCGACCGCCTGGACGAACTGGCTGGAGATCTTCCTGATCCTGCTGATCCCGTTCTGCCTGCCCCGGGTCTTCGGCCGGATGGTCGGGCAGCACCGGCAGGGCTACGCGATCGCCGCGGTGATGGCGATCCTCGCGCTGGCCAGCGTCACCCTCACCAACGTCTTCGAGCTGGCCGGGCACGGCACGGTGCCGCAGGCGGTCGGCGCGGCCCTCGAAGGCAAGGAGGTGCGGTTCGACGTGTCGAACTCGGCCACCTTCGCCGCGGCCACCACGCTCACCTCGACCGGGGCGGTCAACTCGTTCCACGACTCGTACACGGCGCTGGGCGGGATGATGACGCTGGGCAACATGATGCTCGGCGAGGTCGCCCCGGGCGGCGTCGGCGCCGGCCTGTACGGGCTGCTGATCCTCGCGGTGATCACGGTCTTCGTCGCCGGACTGATGGTCGGCCGCACGCCGGAGTACCTGGGCAAGAAGATCGGGTCGCGCGAGATCAAGTTCGCCTCGCTGTACTTCCTGGTCACGCCCGCGCTGGTGCTCACCGGCACCGCCGCCGCGTTCGCCACCGGCAACGCGTCGACGGCGTTGAACGTCGGCCCGCACGGGCTCTCCGAGGTGCTCTACGCGTTCACCTCGGCCAGCAACAACAACGGCTCGGCCTTCGCCGGCATCACCGTGAACACGCCATGGTGGAACACCGCCCTGGGGCTGTGCATGCTGCTCGGCCGGTTCCTGCCGATCATCTTCGTGCTCGCGCTGGCCGGCTCGCTGGCCCGCCAGCAACCCACGCCCGCTTCCGAGGGCACCCTGCCGACCCACAAGCCGCTCTTCGTCGGCATGGTCGTCGGCGTCACGGTGGTCCTCGTCGCGCTGACCTTCCTTCCCGCCCTCGCGCTCGGCCCGCTGGCCGAAGGGCTGTGACCACCATGAGAGACAAGGACATGACGGCACCTCACGACACCGTCGACGCCCCGGCCGCTGCCGGACCGGCAAGCGCCGACGCGCCGGCCGGGAACACTCCGGCCGCCCCGGGCGGCCGGGTGGGCGGCGGGCTGCTCGACCCGCGCCAACTGGTCGCGTCCCTGCCGGACGCGCTGCGCAAGCTCGACCCGCGCACCCTGTGGCGCAACCCGGTGATGCTGATCGTCGAGATCGGCGCGCTCTTCACCACCGTGCTCGCGGTGGCCGACCCGTCGGTCTTCGCCTGGGCGATCACCGTCTGGTTGTGGCTGACCGTGCTCTTCGCCAACCTGGCCGAGGCGGTCGCCGAGGGGCGGGGCAAGGCCCAGGCGGCCACGCTGCGGCAGGCCCGGCAGGACACCGTCGCCACCCGGCTGGTCGGCTGGCGCCCCGGCGCGCGGGCGGACGCGTACCGGGACGAGGCGGTGCCCGCGCCACGGCTGCGGCAGGGCGACGTCGTCCTGGTCGAGGCCGGTCAGGTCGTCCCCGCCGACGGCGACGTGGTCGAGGGGATCGCCAGCGTCGACGAGTCGGCCATCACCGGCGAGTCCGCCCCGGTCATCCGGGAATCCGGCGGTGACCGGAGCGCGGTCACCGGCGGCACCCGGGTCCTGTCCGACCGGATCGTCGTACGGGTGACCCAGAAGCCGGGCGAGAGCTTCATCGACCGGATGATCGCGCTGGTCGAGGGGGCCAACCGGCAGAGGACGCCGAACGAGATCGCGCTGAACATCCTGCTGGCCGCGCTGACGATCATCTTCCTGCTGGCCGTGGTCACTCTCCAGCCGCTGGCGATCTTCGCCAAGGGCTGGCAGGCCGCCGCGCCGGACACCCGCGCCATCACCGACTCCGGCGTCACCGGCATCGTGCTGGTCTCGCTGCTGGTCTGCCTCATCCCCACCACCATCGGCGCGCTGCTCTCCGCCATCGGCATCGCCGGCATGGACCGCCTCGTGCAGCGCAACGTGCTCGCGATGAGCGGCCGGGCGGTCGAGGCGGCCGGGGACGTCAACACACTGCTGCTGGACAAGACCGGCACGATCACCCTCGGCAACCGGCAGGCCGCCGAGTTCCTGCCGGTGGAGGGCGTGGACGCGACGACGGTGGCGGACGCCGCCCAGCTCTCCAGCCTGGCCGACGAGACACCCGAGGGCCGCTCGGTGGTGGTGCTGGCCAAGAACGAGTTCGGGCTGCGCGAGCGCGAGCCCGGGCTGATCCCGCACGCCACGTTCGTGCCGTTCACCGCGCAGACCCGGATGAGCGGCGTCGACCTCGCCGCCGACGACGGGGTCCGGCGGATCCGCAAGGGCGCCGCCGCCGCGGTGATGAAGTGGGTACGCGACAACGGCGGCCACCCCACCGAACAGGTCGGTGAGCTGGTCGACGCGATCAGCGGCACCGGCGGCACCCCGCTGGTGGTGGCCGAGCACACCCCCGGTGAGCCGGCCCGGGCGCTGGGCGTCATCCACCTCAAGGACGTGGTCAAGGCCGGCATGCGGGAGCGCTTCGACGAGATGCGCCGGATGGGCATCCGGACCGTCATGATCACCGGTGACAATCCGCGCACCGCGAAGGCGATCGCCGACGAGGCCGGGGTGGACGACTTCCTCGCCGAGGCCACGCCCGAGGACAAGCTCGCGCTGATCCGCAAGGAGCAGCAGGGCGGCCGGCTGGTCGCGATGACCGGCGACGGCACCAACGACGCGCCCGCCCTCGCCCAGGCGGACGTCGGCGTGGCCATGAACACCGGCACGTCGGCCGCGAAGGAGGCCGGCAACATGGTCGACCTCGACTCCGACCCGACCAAGCTGATCGAGATCGTGGAGATCGGCAAGCAGTTGCTGATCACCCGGGGTGCGCTGACGACGTTCAGCATCGCCAACGACATCGCGAAGTACTTCGCGATCATCCCGGCCATGTTCGCCGGCATCTACCCGTCGCTGGACCGGCTCAACGTCATGCGGCTGGCCAGCCCGGAGTCGGCGATCCTCGCTGCGGTGATCTTCAACGCCGTCGTGATCGTCGCGCTGATCCCGCTGGCCCTGCGCGGCGTGCGCTACCGACCGGCCAGCGCGTCGAAGCTGCTCGGCCGCAACCTGCTGCTCTACGGCCTCGGCGGCATCGTGGTGCCGTTCGTCGGCATCAAGCTCATCGACCTGCTCATCCAGTTCGTCCCGGGGATCTCCTGATGCGCCTTCCCAGTTGGCTCGCCCAGCACCTGGCCGCCCTGCGTGCCGTGCTCGTCCTCACCGTGCTGCTCGGCCTGGCGTACCCGCTCGCCCTGGTCGCCGTGGGCCGGATCCCCGGCCTCGACGGCCGGGCGGACGGCTCGCTGGTCACCGTCGGCGGCCGGACCGTCGGCAGCTCGCTGATCGGCCAGTCCTTCACCGACACGGACGGCAACGCCGTCCCGCGCTACTTCCAGTCCCGCCCGTCCGCCGCCGGCGACGGCTACGACCCGACCGCCAGCGCCGCCAGCAACCTCGGCCCGGAGAGCGTGGTGGACACCCTCACCGGTGACCAGGAGACCTCGTCGCAGAGCCTGCTCACCCAGGTCTGCGCGCGCAGCCGGGCGGTCGGCGAACTCGACGGCGTCGACGGCCGGCGGCCGTACTGCACGCCGGACGGGGTGGGCGCGGTGCTCGCCGTGTTCCGCCGCGACGGGCTGACCGGCCCGGTCACCCGGGTGGTCAGCGTCAACCAGTCCGCCCCGGCGACCCCCTTCGTCACCACCTGGCAGGGCGTGCCGGTGGAGCCGGCCCGACCCGGCCAGGACTACGTCGCGCTGGGCGGGCTGATCACCCCGGTCCGGGGCGACGCCCCGCAACGACCCGCGGTTCCGGCCGACGCGGTCACCACCAGCGGCAGCGGCCTCGACCCGCACATCTCCCTGGCGTACGCGGAGATCCAGGTGGCCCGGGTGGCGCGGGAGCGCGGCGCGGACCCGGCGGCGGTCCGCCGGCTGGTCGCCGCACACACCACCAGCCGGGCGCTCGGCTTCATGGGCGCGCCCGGGGTGAACGTGCTGGAACTCAACCTCGCCCTCGACGAACGGTTCCCGGTTCGCTGACCGGTCAAGGAGGGCCCCCTGCTATACAAAAAGCGTTGACAGGGGGCCCTTCCTTACCCCCGAAGGGAGGGGTGATGGGGCGCGGTGAGCTGCGCATCTACCTCGGGGCCGCGCCCGGAGTGGGCAAGACGTACGCGATGCTCGAGGAGGCCCAGCGCCGGGCCGAACGCGGCACCGACGTGGTGGTCGGGCTGGTCGAGACGCACGGCCGGCCGCACACCGCCGCCATGCTCGGTGACCTGGAGGTGGTGCCGCGCCGGTCGACGACCCATCGCGGGGTCGAGCTCACCGAGCTGGACCTCGACGCGGTGCTGGCCCGCCGGCCCGAGATCGTCGTGGTCGACGAGCTGGCCCACACCAACGTGCCCGGTTCGCGGAACGACAAGCGCTGGCAGGACGTCCAGGAGCTGCTCGACGCCGGGATCAGCGTGCTCTCCACGGTCAACGTCCAGCACCTGGAGTCGCTCAACGACGTCGTCGCCCGGATCACCGGCACCACCCAGCGGGAGACCCTGCCGGACGCCGTGGTCCGCGCCGCCGAGCAGGTCGAACTGGTCGACATGACGCCGGAGGCGCTGCGCCGGCGGATGGCGCACGGCAACATCTACCGCCCGGACCGGATCGACGCCGCGCTGGGCAACTACTTCCGGATCGGCAACCTGACCGCACTGCGCGAGCTGGCGCTGCTCTGGCTGGCCGACAAGGTCGACGAGCAGCTCGACGCGTACCGGGCCCAGCAGGGCATCTCGGACACCTGGGAGGCCCGCGAGCGGGTGGTCGTCGCGCTGACCGGCGGCCCCGAGGGCGAGACGCTGGTCCGCCGGGCCGCCCGGATCGCCGCCCGCGGCAGGGGCGCCGACCTCCTCGCCGTGCACGTCACCCGCAGCGACGGACTGACCGGCGTCGACCCGGCCCACCTGGCCCGGCAGCGGGTGCTGGTGGAGAGCCTGGGCGGCACGTACCACCAGGTGCTCGGCACCGACATCCCCGCGGCGCTGCTCGACTTCGCCCGCGGCGTCAACGCCACCCAGCTGGTCCTCGGGGCCAGCCGGCGCAACCGGTTCGCCCAACTGCTCTCCCGCGGCGTCGGCGTCACCACCACCGCGCTCTCCGGCCCCATCGACGTGCACCTGGTCACCCACCCGCAGGCGGGCCGGGGCCGCCGCGGCCCGGCGGTGCCCGCGGCGCTGTCCCGCCGACGCCGGCTGCTCGGCTTCGCGCTCGCCGGGCTCGGGATGCCGCTGCTCACCGTGGCCCTGCGGACGCTGCCCGACCTCACCCTGACCAACGACATCCTGCTCTTCCTCGCCGGGGTCGTCGGGGTCGCGCTGGTCGGCGGGCTGTGGCCGGCGCTGGCCGCCGCGCTGGGCGGCTCGCTCCTGCTGAACTGGTTCTTCACCCCGCCGTTCCACACCCTGACCATCGCCGAGGCGGACAACCTGCTCGCCCTCGGCGTCTTCGTCGGGGTGGCGGTGGCGGTCAGCTGGGTGGTGGACGTCGCCGCCCGGCGTACCCGGGAGGCCGCCCGGGCCTCCGCCGACGCGCAGACCCTGGCCACCGTGGCCGGTGGGGTGCTGCGCGGCGAGCGACCGCTGCCCGCACTGCTGGACCGGCTCCGGGAGACCTTCGGGCTGCGCGCGGTGAGCGTGCTGGAGTCCGCCGGTGGGCGGCCCGGGCGGGCCGGCGCGGAGGACGCGTGGCGGGTGGTGGCCGCCGTCGGCGACGAGCCACCGGGCAGCCCGGGCGCGGGGGAGACGACGGTGCCGGTGGACGACCGGCTCACCGTGGTGCTCGCCGGTCGCCGGCTGGAGGCCGCCGACCGGCGCGTCGTCGAGGCGTTCGCCGCCCAGGCCGCCGTCGCGCTGCGCCAGGAGCGGCTCGCCGAGGAGGCGGCCACCGCCCGGCCCCTGGCCGAGGCGGACCGGATGCGGACCGCGCTGCTCGCCGCGGTCAGCCACGACCTGCGTACGCCGCTGGCGTCGGCGAAGGCGGCGGTGAGCAGCCTGCGCAGCCCGGACGTCGAGTTCGACGCCGAGGACCGGGCGGAACTGCTCGCCACCGCAGACGAGTCGCTGGACCGGCTGGGCCGGCTGGTCGCCAACCTGCTCGACATGAGCCGGTTGCAGGCCGGCGCGCTCGGCCTGACCGCCACCGCGATCGGTCTGGAGGACGTCGTACCCCGGGCCCTGGACGAGCTGGGGCCCGCCGCGGCGGACGTGACCACCGACATCCCCGCCGACCTGCCGGCGGCCACCGCCGACCCCGGCCTGCTGGAGCGGGTGCTGGTCAACGTCGTGGCGAACGCGTTGCGGCACAGCCCACCGGGCCGGCCGCCCACCATCAGCGCCAGCGCCCACGCCGGGCGGGTCGAGCTGCGGGTCGTCGACACCGGTCCGGGCATCCCCGAGGATCAGTGGGAGCACGTCTTCCTGCCGTTCCAGCGCCTCGGCGACCGGGACAACCAGACCGGGGTGGGCCTCGGCCTGGCCCTGTCCCGCGGACTCGTCGAGGCGATGGGTGGCAGCATCACCCCGGAGACCACGCCGGGCGGTGGCCTGACCATGGTGGTACGCCTGCCGGCGGCGGCCGACGGAGGTGCGGAGTGACCCGGATCCTGGTCGTCGACGACGAGCCGCAGATCCTGCGGGCGCTCCGGATCAACCTGCGCGCCCGCGGCTACGACGTGGAGGTGGCCGCCACCGGCGCCGCCGCGCTGAAGGCCGCCGCCGGTCACCCGCCGGACCTGGTGGTGCTCGACCTCGGCCTGCCGGACCTGGACGGCGGGGAGGTGATCCGGGGGCTGCGGGGGTGGAGCAGCGTGCCGATCATCGTGCTCTCCGGTCGGGCCGGTAGCGAGGACAAGGTCGCCGCGCTGGACGCCGGGGCGGACGACTACGTCACCAAGCCGTTCGGGGTCGACGAGCTGCTGGCCCGGATCCGGGCGGTGACCCGTCGCCTCGCGCCGACCGCCACCGGCCCGGCGCTACGGGTGGGCCGGCACACCGTCGACCTCGCCGACCGGACCGTGACCCGGGACGACGGGGCCGAGGTGCGGCTCACCCCCACCCAGTGGGCGATGCTGGAGAAGTTGCTGCGTAACCCGGGCAAGCTGGTCAGCCAGCGGCAGTTGTTGCAGGACGTGTGGGGGCCGGAGTACCGCGAGGAGACGAACTACCTGCGGCAGTACATGGCGCAGCTGCGGCGCAAGCTGGAGGACGACCCGGCCCGGCCCCGGCACCTGATCACCGAACCGGGCATGGGCTACCGCTACCGTCCGTGAGCCGGTCTGCGGCTGCCTCCCGGGTCTGCCGCTCGACGTGCGGTCGGCAGGCGTCGCCGTCGGCCGGTGATCCGGATTCAGAGCCGACCGTGGTGGGTACCGTGGCGGTGCGTCCGTCCGGTGCCGCTCTCCAAGGGCGGCCCACCCGGTCGACCGAAGCCGCCACCGACGCACCCGCGGGCCGCGGCCGCTCGCACCGACCGGGGAGGAGCGACCATGACCACACCACCGACCGCCGCCGACGCCCTGGCCGAGCTGGGGCGGATCCGGCTCGACGAGGTCACCCTGACCGACGTGCTGTGTCGGCTCGCCGAGCTGGCGCGGCGTACCGTCGCCGGCGCCCAGGAGGTGTCCGTCACCCTGATCCGGGGCGAGTCGGGCCGGACGATGGCGCACACCGGCGAGCCGGCCCTCGCCCTCGACCTGGTGCAGTACGAGGACGGCAGCGGGCCGTGCCTGTCCGCCGCAGCCAGCGGCTCCTCCATCTCGGTGCCCGACACCGGGGCCGACGAGCGGTGGCCGGACTGGAGTCGCCGGGCCCGGGAGCACGGGGTGGGCAGTTCGCTGTCGATCGGGCTGCCGATCCAGGAGGCGGTGGTGGGCGCGCTGAACGTCTACGGCGGACCCCCGCACTCGTTCGACGCCGAGGCGGTCACCGTGGCGGAGAGCTTCGCCGCGTACGCCGCCGTGGCGCTGGCCAACGCCCACCTGTACGACAGCACCAGCACGCTCGCCGAGCAGATGCGCGAGGCGATGCGGAGCCGGGCGGTGATCGAGCAGGCCAAGGGCATCATCATGGGCTCGCGGCGCTGCTCGCCGGACGAGGCGTTCGCCCTGTTGGCCCGGATCTCCCAGGACAGCAACCGGAAGGTCCGCGAGGTCGCCGAGGCGCTGGTCGCCGGCGCGGTCAAGCAGCCCTCCTGACCCGGCCGGCCGGCACCGCGCGGAGCCGTCCCGGTAACGTCCGGCAGGATGGGCGCCGGTAGGGCGGGCGCCGTGGCGAGCCCGGCGAGGGGTGACGATCTGGTGGAGCCGCACGAACACTGGTCCTCCGGCGACCCGCAGGCGGTCCTTGACGCCTTCGAGCAACTGCCCGGATTCGTGTGGGTCTTCGAGGGCCCCGAGCTGCGGGTGGCGGCCGCGAACCCGGCGGTACGGGCCGCGGTCGGCGACCGCATCCACCTGCTCGGCGAACCGTTCCGGCGGGCGGTGCCGGAACTGGCCGGCCAGCAGATCTTCGAACTCCTCGACCAGGCGCTGGCCGGGATCCGGTCGCACGGCTACGAGCAGCGCGTGCTGACCGACCGGTCCGGCGACGGACGGCTGACCGAGGCGTTCTACACCTTCGACATGGCGCCGTGGCGCAACCCGGACGGCTCGGTACGCGGCGTGATCGTGCAGGCCGTCGACGCCAGCGGTGTGGTGGCCACCCGACGGGCGGTCGAGGCGGCCGCCGCCCGCGCCGAGAGCCGCTACCGGCAGGCCGTCGGTCTGATCCTTGAGCTGCAACGCAGTCTCCTGCCGGACGCGCTGCCGGTCCTGCCCCGGGTCCAGGTGGCCGCCCAGTACCTGGTGGCCGGCAGTGAACTCGTCGCCGGCGGGGACTGGTTCGACGCCGTTCCGCTGCCCGACGGGCGGCTGGCGCTGACCGTCGGCGACGTCGTCGGGCACGGGGCAGCCGCAGCGGCGGCGATGGGTCAGCTGCGGACCGTCGTCCGGCAGGCGCTCCAGTCCGGCGATGGCCTGTCGCAGGCCCTCGACGCGCTGAACCGGTTCGCGGCGCACTCGGCCGCGACCCGGGCGGCGACCAGCTGCCTCGCCGTCCTCGACGCGCGCACCGGAGTGCTCGAGGTGGCCAGTCACGGGCACCCGGCGCCGCTGGTGCTGGGCGCGGACGGCGACTCCCGCTTCCTGCCCCTGGTGCCGGCCCGGCCGCTGGGCACCGGCCCGGACCCCGCTCCGGTGCACACCTGCCGGCTGACCGGCGGGGACGTCCTGCTGATGTTCACCGACGGTCTGATCGAGCGGCCACGGCAGAGCCTGGACGAGAGCGCCGGGGCGTTGGCGACCGCCGCCGGAGCGGCCCGGCGCGGTCTGCTGGCCGAGGGCAGCACGCTGCCCGACCGGCTGCCCGATCTGCTCTGCACCCTGGTCACCGAGCGGCTCGCCATGGCCGAGGGCGGCTTCAACGACGACTGCACACTGCTCGCCGCCCATCTGCTGCCCGAGCCGATCGCATCGCTGCGGCTGACCCTGCCCGCCGACCCGGCCGCGCTGCGCCCGATGCGCCGGCAGGTCACCGGCTGGCTGGAGCACGCCGGCGTCGACCCGGACGACACGGTGGACCTGGTGCACGCGGTGGGCGAGGCCGCCACCAACGCGATCGACCACGCCTATCCGGAGGGCGGGCCGGCGGACTTCACGGTGGAGGCCGACCTGGACGACCAGGGCGTCGTCCGGGTCACCTGCGCCGACCGGGGCCGGTGGCGGCCCCCGGTGCACGACCCGGGTGGCCGCGGGCGGGGCCTGACGATGATCCGCGGGCTGGTCGACCGGGCCGAGGTGCGCCACACCGACGCCGGCACGACCGTCCGGATGCGGCACCGGGTCGGGCGGGCCACCAGCGTCACCGCCGCGGCGGCCGGCCAGGTATCCGGCCCGCACAAGCGGGACGTCGGGGCGGACGAGTTCGGTCTCACCTTCGTGCACACCCCGGCGGGCCGGCTGCTGTACGTGCGGGGGCCGGTGGATCTGGCCACCGGCGCCCAGCTGCGGGCCGCGATCCTGCGCGCCGGCCGGGGCGGGACCCTCCCGCTGACCGTCGACCTCACCGCCGTCACCCATCTGACCAGCACCGGCGTGCAGATCCTGCACGAGCTCTCGGGCAACGTCACCGGCCTGCGCGTCGCCGCCGCCCCGGGTGCCCCCGCCCGGGCGGTTCTGCGCCTGACGGCGCTGGACCACCTGCTGACCGACGCCGACGCCGCGACTGCCGACGTCGACGCCGACACGGGTGCCGACGCCAACGCCGGACCAGACGCCGGCTAGCCGCGCTGCTCGGGGTCGCCGGAGCGCTGCGTCGGCGTGCCGCTGGTGGCCCGTTCGACCAGGGCCTCCGCGACCTCACGCAACTTTCGGTTGGAGTCCTGGGAGACCTTCGCCAGGATGGCGAACGCCTCCTCGGCGGTGCACCGTCGCTGGCCCATGATGATGCCCTTGGCCTGCTCGATCACCGCCCGGCTCTGCATCGCCACCTGCATCTGCTGGGCGAGGGTGGCGGTGCTCTCGTAGAGGTGGGCGTTGGCCAGCGCGATCGCGGCGTAACCGGCGAGCTTCTGGGCCAGCGAGGTCACCTCGTCGAAGGCGTGCGGGGTGGCGCCGTAGATGTTCAGCGCGCCGACGAACGCCTCCTGGATCGGCAGGCCGATCGAGAGCGAGCTGGCCGCGCCCGCCCGGTGCGCCCGGGCGGCCCACTCCGGCCAGCGACTCTCGGTGGCCATGTCGGCCACGATCATCGCCGTGCCGGTGGTCGCGGCGTCCAGGCACGGGCCGCGCCCGTGCTCGTACTGCCACAGGTCCAGCATCAGGGCCAGCTCGCCGGTGAAGGCGGCGGTGTGCGCCTCGGCACCCTGGATCAGGGTGACCGACACCTCGTGGGTGCCGGGGATCGCCTGCTTGGCGACGTCGGCGATCCTGGTCAGGACGTCGTTCAGGTCGGCCTCGCCGTGCCTGATCGTCCCGAGCTGGATGAATGCCTCGGTGAGGTCGAGAGGTGCCTGCGACATGGGCGTCTGACGTCCTTGCGAACCGGCGCGGTCGATGTCGGCTGAGCCGGACAGCGCGTACGGGCGATCCGCGGGTAACGGACCGCTGGCCGGCCCGCAGGTACGGGCCAGTGGCCGGCGCCGCTGCTTGACGCTGATTGCCGACATCCCGGTGGGATGTCGGCTACCGGGTCAGCTTACGGTGCTGCCCCGGGCACTGCTGAGTGGGCTTGCCGCCGGTCAGCGGCCTCCGCGTGACCGCCGGTGGCCGCCGTCGCGTCCGGCGAGCCAGGCGTCGCGGCTGCGCGGCCCTCCGGCCGGGTGCCGTCCGGCGGCACCGGTGGGCGGGGTGGGCTCGCGGGCGGCGTTCCGGATGAACCGGTCGTGGGAGCCGGTCACCGACAGGACGAACCGGACGGCTGTCGACATGGCGCGGACGGAGAGGCGTCCGCCCGCTCCGGTCACCAGCCGGTCGGCCTCCTCCAACGCGCGGATTCCGTCGGCGCCGAAGAAGCTGACGCTGGAGAGGTCCAGCAGCACCTCCGTCGGCTGCTCACGGGCGTCGCGGGCGATGAACTCGACGAGGGCCGCGGTGGTGCTCATGTCGATCTCGCCGCCGACGGTGATCAGGGTCGCCGGCCCGTCGCCCGTTAGCAGGGCGTCCCGGGCCAGCGAGAGGGGTGCCCGGGTGACCGTCGCGGGTCCGGTCGATCGCCGGTGGTGCAGGCGTGGGTGCCGCGTCATCGCTTCTCCCTCCGGCGGTGCGGATCGGTGGCCTCGGGTGACGGGGGCCGCCGTCGGGTCGGTGGCCGGGCGGGTCGTCGGTCGGAGTCGGGCCACCGACCGCGGTCCAGGACGGCCCGACCGCGGTCCAGGACGGCCAGGCCGCGAATCAGGGCGGCCCGAGCGTGGTCCAGGGCGGCCCGACCGGAGGAGGACGGACCGGCGGTGCCGGCGGCCGGCCCGTCGGGCAGGGCGGCCGGCGTGGTGAACGCTCCGCGGGCCGGGGACAGGGCGGATCCGCCGGACGCAGGGTGACTGCGGGCGTGGCGGGATCGGGCGGGTGACACGGCACCTCCGACGATGATGGCTGTCGGCGCTCGACGTCGATCGGTGCTCGATCGACGCGGCAGGCGCATGTCTTGACCCGCGGAAGATCCTACCGCCGGAACCGGCGGCCCGCATCTGGATCTTGGCAGGCGGCATCGGCCGACGGCCCCGGTCGGCGGGTCGGCCAGTGCGCGGTCCGTACCCCGGGCGAGGGCCGGCATGCCGGTCTCTCGCAAATCGCGGCGGACCCGGTGTCACCATCCGGCAGCCGGGTAGGGCCCATCGTGGGACCAGTGGCCGGACGACAGGGAGACCGTGATGTCACAGCCGTCGACGAGCCCGGAGAGCGCCTTCGCGGAGCTGGGGCAGATCCGGCTGGACGAGGTCACCCTCGAGCAGATGCTGGACAAGGTGGCGGAGCTGGCGAACCGCACCATCCCCGGCGCCCGGGAGGTGTCGGTGACGCTGGTCCGCGGCGGGGCGGCCCGCACCGCCGTGACCACCGGTGAGATCGCCCGTGAGCTGGACGAGTGGCAGTACCGCGAGGGCTTCGGCCCGTGCCTGGACGCCGCGCCGAGCGGGGACTCGGTCAGCGTGCCGGACACGGCGACCGAGTCGCGCTGGCCGGGCTGGGCCGAGCACGCCAGCAACGCGGGCATCGGCAGCTCGCTCTCGGTCGGCCTGCCGATCCAGGAGGCCGTCACCGGCGCCCTCAACGTCTACGGCGGGCCGCCGGACAGCTTCGGTCCGGAGGCGATCGCGACGGCCGAGACCTTCGCCGCCTTCGCGGCGGTCGCCCTGGCCAACGCCCACCTGTACGACGCCACGGCCACCCTGGCGGAGCAGATGCGGGAGGCGATGCGGAGCCGGGCGGTGATCGAGCAGGCCAAGGGCATCATCATGGGGGAGCGGCACTGTTCGTCGCAGGAGGCGTTCGCGCTGCTCTCCAAGATCTCCCAGGACACCAACCGCAAGGTCCGCGACGTCGCCGCGGCGCTGGTCGACCGGGCCGTCGGAACCGGCCGGCGCTGAGCCGGGGACAGCGCCCCGACCGGGCATTACGCATCGAGGGCGGCCAACGGGTGTAGCCACTTGGATACCCCCGTGCCGACCACCTGGGCACCCTCGCGCCGATCGGGTATGGCCACAGGAGCCGTGCCGCTTCTCCCAGGTAGCGCCATAGAGTTGCCCTCATGGCGCAGGACGTGACTCATCTCGCAGGACGAC
The DNA here is from genome assembly GCF_900090305.1 of Micromonospora siamensis. Classification (NCBI taxonomy): domain Bacteria; kingdom Bacillati; phylum Actinomycetota; class Actinomycetes; order Micromonosporales; family Micromonosporaceae; genus Micromonospora; species Micromonospora siamensis. Next base: position 1,266,105 of record NZ_LT607751.1, read on the forward strand.
CGGCTTTTGCCACGGCCGGTCGACGCGGTATGAGCGTCAATGCGAAAACGTCGGAATGTAGCGCGGGTGAGCTGCCGGCGGCACCGACGTGAACCCGATTCCGTGATGTAGCGACAGCGGCATCGTGGGGGAAAAGGCTGCGGAATTCAGTACGGAAGAAGTCTGTGCACCGCCCGGAATGCGATGAGGGCGGCGGCACTCCTGCGGCTCGAGCGTGATGACTCACTGGTCTGTACCTGTGATTTCAGGTAAAAACTCGGCAGCAAAGGGCATCTGATTCGCAATGGGTGAGGAAATCGTCGAAGCGTGTTACCCGATGACGCCCACGCAGCAGGGCGTCATGTTCGGAAGCGATTTCGGGGGAAAGCCCGGACTGTTCCACGTGCAGGTGGAACTGCGCATCGAGCACGAGTTGCGGATCGATGTGTTCCGGGAGAGCTGGCGGCTCGTCGCCGACCGGCACAGCGCGCTCCGGACCGGTTTCCGTGACCTGCGCGGCCAGCGCCCGTCGCAGGTCGTCCGCCCGAACGTCGACGTCCCCCTCGTCCTCGCCGACTGGCGCGGGCTGACCACCGAGGAGCAGCGGGACCGGCTGGCGGCGCACCGCCGGCAGGATCTCGCCGACGGGTTCGACCTCACCGAGGCCCCACTGTGGCGGCTGCACGTCGCCCGGCTGGACGAGAACCTCTATCAGGTCCTCTGGAGCCTGCACTACATCGTCCTGGACGAGCCGAGCCAGGCGATCGTGCTGCGCGAGGTCGAGGCGTACTACGCGCAGCTGACCGGCGGCGCGGCGGCCCGGCTGCCCGAGCCGACGCCGTTCGAGGAGCACGTACGCCGGCTGGACGGCCTCGACCTCGCCGAGGCCGAGCGGTTCTGGTCCACCGAGCTGGCGGAGGTCGCGTCGGCCGCGCCGCTGCCCGTGGAGCGCAAGGCCGGCGCCGTCACCGACCCGGCCGTGGACGACGGTTACGACCAGCGCGTCCTGGTCCTCGACGAGGAGCGGACCGCCCGCCTGAGGCAGGTCGCCGAGGAGCGTGGCCTGTCGCTGGCCACGGTGGCCCGAGGCTGCTGGGCCCTGCTGCTGAGCCGGTACGCCGGCACCGACGACGTGGTCGTCGGCGTCACCGTGCCCGGACGCTCCGGCGACCTGCCCGGGGTCGAGCGGATGGTGGGCCTGCTCATCAACACGCTGCCGTTGCGGGTACGGGTGCCCGGCGCGACGCCGTGGGCCGAGTGGATGCGCGGGCTCCAGGACCGGTACGCCGAGCTGCACCGCCACGAGCACACCCCGCTGCTGTCGATCCAGCAGTGGAGCCGGGTCGGCTCGGGCAATCCGTTGTTCGAGACGGTCCTCTCCGTCGACGAGGCCGAGCCGGCTCCGGGCGGCGCGCTGGCCATGACCCGGGTACGCGAGGAGACCCGGGCGCCCTATCCGTTGCGGGTGGTGGTCGCCCCGGGCAGGCAGTTGACGGTCACCGTCCACTTCGACACCGCCCGGTTCGACGGCGCGACCGTCGAGGCGATGCTGGCGCACCTGGACCGGCTCCACGCCGACCTGGTACGCCTGCCCGACGCCCCGCTGGGGCAGCTGTCGATGCTCACCGACGTCGAGCACACCCGGCTGGTCCACGAGTGGAACGACACCGACCGGCCGTACTCCCGGGAATCCCTCATCCACCAGCTCTTCGAGCAGCAGGTACGGCGGACCCCGGACGCGACGGCGCTGCTCTTCGGCGACCGGAGCTGGACCTACGCGGAGCTGAACCGGCAGGCCAACTGGATCGCCCACCACCTCGTCGAGCTGGGGGTCGGGCCGGGCAGCCACGTGGCGATCCTGATGGAACGCGCCGCGGAGATGGTGCCGGCCCTGCTGGGCATCCTCAAGGCCGGCGGGATCTACGTCCCGTTGCAGGCCAGCGCCCCGGTCAAGCGCTGGCACTGGATCCTGGACTCGCTGGACATCGGCTGCGTGCTCACCCAGCGGGAGCTGGTGCCCGCGCTGCTGAGCGCCGACCCGCTGCCCCGGCTCGCCCACCTGGTCTGCCTGGACGACGCGGACGGCGACGCCGACGCGGACGGCGAGCCGCTGTCCGCGCACCCGTACCAGCTGCACGGGCCGGCCGACCTGGCCGGACGGTCGCCGGACGACCTGCCGCCGCGGGGGACCGCCCAGGACCTGGCGTACATCATCTTCACCTCGGGCTCGACCGGCACCCCGAAGGGCGTGATGGTCGCCCACCACGCGGCGGTCAACCTGATCGAGTGGGTCAACCAGACCTTCGCGGTCGGCCCCGACGACCGGATGCTCTTCATCACCTCGCTCAGCTTCGACCTCTCGGTCTACGACGTGTTCGGCATCCTCGCCGCCGGTGGTTCGATCCGGCTGGCGTCCGGGCCGGACATCCAGGAGCCGACCCGGCTGCTGAAGATGCTGGCCACCGAACCGATCACCTTCTGGGACTCGGCGCCGGCCGCGCTCATGCAGCTCGTGCCGTTCCTGCCCCCGAGCGGCACCGGGGCGGACGCCGTCGTCTCCACCTCGCTGCGGCTGATCTTCATGAGCGGCGACTGGATCCCGGTGAACTCGCCGGACATCATGACGGCGGCGTTCCCGAACGTCCAGGTCGTCGGCCTGGGCGGCGCGACCGAGGCGACCGTCTGGTCGAACTTCTTCCCGATCCACCAGGTCGACCCCGGCTGGACGAGCATCCCGTACGGCAGGCCGATCCAGAACGCCCGCTACTACATCCTCGACCGCAACCTCCAGCCCTGCCCGGTCGACGTGCCCGGCGACCTCTACATCGCCGGCGACTGCCTGAGCCTCGGCTACGCCGGCGATCCCGGGCTCACCGCCGGCAAGTACCTCGCCTCGCCCTTCGACCACGAGCCCGGCCTGCGGATCTACCGCACCGGCGACATGGCCCGGTGGCGGGCCGACGGGAACATGGAGTTCCTCGGCCGCACCGACTCGCAGGTCAAGATCCGGGGCTACCGGATCGAGCTCGGCGAGATCGACACCGTGCTGAGCCGGCACCCGGTGGTGCAGACCGCGACCACGCTGGTCCGCCAGGACCAGCCCGGTGGCGCCTCGCTCATCTCCTACCTGGTGCTCGACCCGCTGAACGCGCAGGCCGCCGTGCAGGGCGAGGAGACCACCCTGCTCGACGACCGGCTCAGCCACTGGCAGCAGGTCTACGACAGCTTCGACCAGCTGGAGGTGACGCCCACCGAGGACGGCGCCGACTACTCCGGCTGGACCAGCAGCTACACCGGGCAGGCCATCCCGCTGGACGAGATGGAGGCCTGGCGGCAGGACACCCTGGCCCTGGTCCGGTCGTACCGGCCGCAGGAGCTGCTGGAGATCGGCTGCGGCACCGGACTGCTGCTCTTCCCGCTCGCCGAGGGCTGCCGCCGCTACCACGGGACCGACTTCTCCGGCGCGGTGCTCGACTCCGTACGCCGGCGGCTGGACACCATGCCGCGGCTGCGCGACTCGGTCACCCTGTCGCAACGCACCGCCGACCAGCTCGCCGACCTGCCCGCCGCGGCGGTCGACACGGTGCTGGTCAACTCGGTCGTCCAGTACTTCCCCGACGTCAACTACCTGCTGCGGGTGCTGGACGGCGCGCTGGACCGGGTCGCCCCCGGTGGCCGGATCATCGTCGGCGACGTCCGCAGCCTGCCGCTGCTTGAGGCGTTCCACGCCGACATCGAGCTGAGCCGGGCGGCGGACGGCACCACCCGCCAACAGATCTGGCAGCGGGTGCGGCAGCGGGTGCAGCAGGAGAAGGAGTTGACCCTCGACCCGGTCCTGTTCCACCGCTGGGCGGCCCGAACCGGCCGGATCCACCGGGTGGAGATCCGGCCCAAGCGGGGCCACCACCGCAACGAGCTGACCCGGTTCCGCTACCAGGTGGTGCTGCACGTCGGCGAGCCGCTCCCCGCCGACGCCCCGGTCCCACCGGTCACCCGCGTCGAGGACTGGTCGGCCGCCGGCCTGACCCTGCCCGCCCTGCGGGAGACCCTGGACCGGGAGCGGCCCGACCGGCTGCGGCTATGCCGGGTGCCCAACGCCCGGGTCGCCGCCGCCACCGAGGGCCTGCGTTGGCTCAGGGGTGACTCCAGCGTGGACACCGTCGAGGGGTGGCGGGCGCAGGAACCGGCCGACGCCGGGGTGGACCCCGAGGACGTCTGGGAGCTGGCGGAGCAGGCCGGCTACACCGCGACCATCAGCTGGGCCGGCCACGGTTCCGACGGCGGCTACACCGTCCTGCTGGAGCGGGCGGGCGTCGAGCCGGCCGGCATCGACGCGGAGGAGCGCGTCGAGGTGCGGTCCGGCGACGACGGCGACTGGCAGCGCTGGGCCAACCACCCGCTCCGGGCCGAGATCGAGGACCTGCTCGTCCCGCAGGTCAAGGCGTACCTGCGGGATCGGCTGCCGGACTACATGGTGCCGGCCGACTTCGTGGTGCTGGACGCGCTGCCGGTCACCTCCAGCGGCAAGCTCGACCGGCGGGCGCTGCCGCTGCCCGGCGCCGCCCCGACCACCGGCGCCGCCGGCTATCTGCCGGCCCGCAGCACCACCGAGGCGCTGCTGGTCTCGATCTACGAGCAGGTGCTCTCGCGCGGCCCGATCGGCATCCGGGACGACTTCTTCACCCTCGGCGGGCACTCCCTGCTGGCGGTCCAGCTCTCCGCGCGGATCCGCCAGGTCTTCTCGGTCGACCTGCCGGTGCACAGCTTCTTCGACCTGCCGACCATCGCCCAGCTCGCCCCCGAACTCCAACGGCTCCAGGACGAGCAGCAGCCGCTGCGGCTTCCGGCGCTGGTGCCCGTACCCCGGGACGCCCCGCTGCCGGCGAGCTTCGACCAGCAGCGGCTCTGGTTCCTCGACCGACTCAACCCGGGCAGCAACTTCTACACCGTCAACTGGCTCATCCCCTGGTCGGCGGCGATCCCGGGCAGCGTCCTCTCGGCCGGCCTGGACGAGATGCTCCGCCGCCACGAGACCCTGCGGACCACCTTCCGCGAGGAGGACGGCCAGGTCTGGCAGGTCGTGGCGGACCAGTGGCGGGTCGAGGTGCCGGTGGTCGACCTCACCACGCTTCCCGCCGAGGAGCGCGAGGCGCGGGCGCAGGAGGAGATCCGGCGCCGCTGGGCCGAGCCGTTCGACCTGGTCACCGGCCCGCTGCTGCGGACCGTGCTGGTCAGCCTCTCCGACACCGAGCAGGTGCTGGTGCTCAGCGCCCACCACACGGTCTTCGACGGCTACTCCATCGGCCTGTTCGGCCAGGAGTTCCTCCGGATCTGCCAGGCGCTGGCCGAGGACGCTCCCGGGCCGCTGCCGGAGCTGGCCGTCCAGTACGCCGACTACGCCGTCTGGCAGCAGAACTGGCTGCGCGAGGACTGGCTGGATCTCCACCTGGCCTACTGGAAGGAGCAGCTGGCCGAGGCCCCCGAGCTGCTGGCCCTGCCCACCGACTTCCCGCGCCCCGAGGTGCAGCGCTACCAGGGTTCCTTCCTGCGCCGGCAGTTGCCCGCCGAGCTGACCGACGGGATCAAGCGGCTCAGCGGCGAGTCCCAGGTGACGAACTACATCACCATGCTCGCCGGGGCGGCCGTCCTGCTCTCCCGCTACAGCGGGCAGGACGTGGTGGTGATCGGCGTGCCGATCGCCAACCGGCACCGGGCCGAACTGGAGCCGATCATCGGCTTCCTGGTCAACACGGTGGCCCTGCGGGTGGACCTGCGCGGCAACCCGCGCTTCTCCGACGTGCTGCTCCAGGTCCGCCGGCAGCTCTTCCAGGCCCAGGCCCACCAGGAGATCCCCTTCGACCGGGTGGTCGAGGCGCTCTGCCCCGAGCGGAACCTCGGCTACAACCCGATCTTCCAGGTGATGGTCGCCGACGAGAGCCTGCCCCTGCTGGAGCACGTGTCGGACCAGGTGCGGGCCGAGCCGTGGATGCACCGCCTGGTCGAGGAGGGGATGAGCCTGCGGGTCTCCCGCTTCGACCTCGTCCTCATGGTCCAGGAGGACCCCGAGGGGCTCCGGCTCGGCTTCGAGTACAGCACCGACCTGTTCCGGGACCGCACGATCGCCCGGATGGCCGACCAGTTCGAGGTGCTGCTGGAGTCGGCGCTGGCCCGGCCGGACGAGCGGGTCCAGGACCTGGTGATGCTCCCCGAGGCGGAGCGTACGCGGATCCTGGGCGACTGGAACGTCGCCTCCCGCTCCGGCGGCGAGCCGGCGTACCTGCACGAGTTGTTCGCGGCCCAGGCGGCGCGGACGCCGGACGCGGTGGCGCTGGTCCACGGGGACGAGCAGCTCAGCTACCGCGAGCTGGACGCCCGGGCCAACCAGTTGGCGCACGCGCTGCGGGCCCGGGGCGTCGGGCCGGACGTGCTGGTCGGGCTCTGCCTGGACCGGTCGGTGGAGGTGCTGGTCGGCCTGCTCGGCATCCTGAAGGCCGGCGGCGGTTACGTGCCGATGGACCCGCGCAACCCCCGGGACCGGCTGGCGTTCCTGGTCGAGGACGCCGGCCTGCGGCTGGTGCTGACCCGGTCGCACCTGAACGAGAAGGCGGCTGCGGCGGGCGCGCCGACGGTCTGCCTGGACACCGGGTGGCCGACCATCGCCGCCGAACCGACCGAGGCGCCCGCGACGCCCGGCCTCACCCTGGACAACCTGGCCTACATCATCTACACCTCCGGCTCGACCGGCCGGCCGAAGGGCGTGATGGTGGCGCACCGCTGCCTGAACCACGTGGTGCCCTGGGTGCGGGAACACGAGTGCCTCAGCCGGCCGCAGCGGGTGTTGCAGGTCGCGTCGTACTCCTTCGACTTCTCGGTCTGGGAGATCCAGCTCCCGCTGCTCACCGGCGGCACGCTGGTCGTCCCGAAGCCGGGCGTGCACATGATCGGCCAGGACCTGCACGACGTGCTGGTCGAGCAGGCCGTCGAGAGCCTGAACTTCACCCCGGGCGCGCTGGCCACCCTGCCGCCCGGCGGCCTGCCGCACCTGCGCACGCTGATGGTCGGTGGCGAGGCGTACCCGGCGGACCTGATCCGCACCTGGGCGCCGGGCCGGACCTTCTTCAACGTGTACGGCCCGACCGAGACCACCATCTACACCACCGGCACCCTGATCGACGAGCACCTCGACGTGCTGCACATGGGCCGCCCGATCACCAACGTCGAGACGTACGTCCTCGACCGGCACCTCCAGCCCGTCCCGGTCGGCGTGCCCGGCGAGCTCTACATCGGCGGCGCCGGCGTCACCCGTGGTTACCTCAACCGGCCGGAGCTGACCGCCGAGTACTTCGTGGCGAACCCGTACGGCGAGCCGGGCAGTCGGCTCTACAAGAGCGGTGACCTGGTCCGTTGGCTGCCGGACGGGAACATCGAGTTCGTCGGCCGGGTCGACCAGCAGGTCAAGATCCGGGGCTTCCGGATCGAGCTGGGCGAGATCGAGGCCGCCCTGATCCAGCATCCCGGGGTGCAGGGCGCCGCCGTGCTGGTGAAGTCGGAGGCGAACGTCAAGCGGCTGGTCGCCTACGTCGGGTCGGCCGACGGCGTCTCCGTCGACGCGCTCCAGGCGTTCCTGGGCGAGCGGCTGCCCGGCTACATGGTGCCGAGCATCTTCGTCCCGCTGGACGCCGTGCCGCTCAACTCCAACGGCAAGGTGGACCGGCGGGCCCTGGCCGCCCTCCCCTGGCAGGAGCACGCCACCACCGTCAAGGGCGAGTACGCGGCCCCGCGCAACCCGGTCGAGGAGCAGCTGGCGGAGGTCTGGCGGTCGGTGCTGGGCACGCCCGACCCGGTGAGCGTGCACGACAACTTCTTCGCCCTCGGCGGCGACTCGATCCTCAGCCTCCAGGTGATCTTCCGGGCCAAGCAGCTCGGCCTGCACCTCACCGTCCGGCAGCTCTTCCAGCACCAGACCATCGCCGAGCTGAGCCCGGTGGTCACCCGGCAGGACGCGACGGTCGTGCACGCCGAACAGGGCGTGGTGACCGGGCCGGTGGAGCTGACGCCGATCCAGCGCTGGTTCTTCGACCAGCGGTTCGCCCAGGCGCACTGGTTCAACCAGAGTCTGCTGCTGGAGGTGCCGGTGGAGCTGTCGCCGGACCGGTGGCAGCAGGTCCTGGCCCGGTGGCTTGCGCACCACGACGGGCTGCGGGCGCGGTACGCCCCCGACGACGACGGCTGGCACGCCGAGCTGACCGACCCGCCGCGCACCCTGCCCTGGCAGCTGCACGACCTGTCGTCGGTGCCCGCCGGGCAGCAGGCCGACCGGCTCGCCGAGCTGGCGGAGCGGGCCCAGTCCGAACTGGACCTCGCCGAGGCGCCGCTGTTCCGGGCGGTGCTCTTCACCGGGCTGGCCGACGGCCCGGACCGGTTGCTGCTCGCCGTGCACCACCTGGTGGTGGACGTGGTCTCCTGGCGGATCCTGCTGGAGGACGTCACCGCGCTGGCGGAGCAGGCCCGGCAGGGCGCGGAGCTGAGCCTTCCGGCCAAGTCCAGCTCGTGGCGGCAGTGGGCGCGGCGGCTGGAGCAGGAGGCGCGGAGCGGGACCACCGTGGCCGAGCTGCCGTACTGGCGAGAGCAGGTGGCGGCCGTCCAACCGCTGCCGCTGGACGGGCCGGTCGACGCCGACACCACCGGCCGGGCCCGGACGCACGAGGCGGTGCTGAGCCGGGAGCGGACCCGGGCGCTGCTGCGGGACGTGCCGGCCGCCTTCGACACCCGGGTCAACGACGTGCTGCTCACGGCGGTCGCCGCGGCGGTCGGCGGCTGGACCGGCGACGGCCACGTCCGGGTCGACCTGGAGGGGCACGGCCGGGAGGACCTCTTCGACGACGTGGACCTGTCCCGCACCGTCGGCTGGTTCACCACCATCTCCCCGGTGCGGCTGCCGGTGCCCGCCGGCACCGACCTGGCCGCCGGGCTCAAGGAGATCAAGGAGCTGCTGCGCCGCCGGCCGCGCCACGGCATCGGGTACGGGCTGCTGCTCGGCACCGAGGCCGGCGCCGAGCTGCGCGACGCCCCCGCCGCCCAGCTCAGCTTCAACCACCTGGGCACCTTCGACGGAGCCAGCAGCTTCGCCACCGCGTACGAGGCGGTCGGCTCGGACATCGGGCCGGAGAACCACCGCCCGTACCCCGTCGAGGTGGTCAGCCGGGTGCAGGACGGCGAGCTGCGGATGCGGTGGACGTACAGCCCGACGGCCCACCGGCCGGAGACCGTCGAGCGGGTCGCCGGGGAGGTGCTGGCCGCCCTGGACCGGCTCGCCGACGAGGCCCGCCGGCCCGACGTCAGCGGCTACAGCCCGTCCGACCTGCCGGCCGCCGGCCTGGACCAGGCCGCCATCGACGCCCTGGTCGGCCAGCTCCGGGAGCTGCCGCAGTGGCGGGACAGCGACCGGCCCCGCCCGTTGGAGGACGTCTACCCGCAGACGCCGTTGCAGCAGGGCCTGTGGTTCCAGAGCCAGTACGCCCAGGGCCAGGGCCTCTACCACGTCCAGTTGATCCACGACATCGACCAGGAACTCGACGTGGACCTGTTCCGGCGGGCCTGGGCGGAGGTGATGCGCCGGCACCCGATCCTGCGGACCAGCTTCTGGGCGATCGAGGACCACGAGCCGCTGCAACTGGTCTGGCGGCAGCTCCCGGTGCCGCTGGAGGTGCGGGACTGGCGTACCGAGCCGGCCGAGGCGGAGCTGGCGGGGTACCTGGCGCAGGACCGGGTCCGCGGCTTCGAGCCGCAGGAGGTGCCGCAGTGGCGGATGCTGCTCGCCCGGACCGGCGAGCACAGTCACCACTTCGTGCTCAGCATGCACCACGCCATCCTCGACGGCTGGAGCTACGCGCTGCTCCTGGCCGAGGTGGTACGCAGTTACGAGGCGCTGCGCGACGGTCGCCCGGAGGCCCTGGCCCCGGCCCGGCCCTACCGGGACTACGTGGCCTGGTTCCGCGAGCAGGACATGGCGCAGGCCGAGCGGTACTGGCGGGAGACGCTGCGCGGGATCGAGGCGGCCACCCCGTCGAGCATCGAACGCCACGACCCGGTCGGCGCGGAGTCGACCGGAACGGTCAGCCACGCCGAGGCGGAGCTGCTCTTCGACGCCGAGGAGAGTGCCCGGCTCCAGGAGCTCGCCCAGCGGCACCGGCTCACCCTGAACACCGTCCTGCAGGGCTGCTGGGCCCTGCTGCTCGGCCGGTACGAGGACACCGACGACGTGGTCTTCGGGGTGGTGGTCTCCGGCCGGCCCGCCGAGATCCCCGACGTGGAGCGGATGACCGGCCTGTTCATCAACACGCTGCCGCTGCGGATCCGGATGCCCGCCGGCTCGTCCTGGGTGGACTGGATGCGTGGCCTCCAGGAGCAGAACCTCCAGATGCGGCAGTACGAGTACAGCCCGCTGGACCGGGTGCGGCGCTGGAGCGGGCTGCCGTCCGGGGCCGAGCTGTTCAACAGCCTCTTCGTCTTCGAGAACTATCCGGTGGAGGAGGCGTCCGACACCGCGCTGCGGCTGACCAGGCCGCGGTCCGAGGAGCGGATCCACTATCCGCTGGGTGTGGTGGCGACGCTGCGCGACGGGCGCCTGCACGTCACCGTCCAGTACGACCCGAGGCGCTTCGAGCGGGACACCGTCGAGCGGCTGCTGGCGCACCTGCGGCACCTCTGCACGCAGGCCGTCGAGTCGCCCGACGCCCCGCTGGCCCGGTTCTCGATCCTCAGCAGGTCGGAGCACCAGCAGGTGCTCCAGCAGTGGAGCGCCGCACCGGACGACGCCCCCGACGCCGACCTCGACCTGGCCGACCTGGATCTGGCCGATCTGGACCTGGCCGACCTGGTGGCGGAGATCCAGCAGCTCTCGTCAGCCGACCTCCTCGCACAGATCAACAATTCTTCGCCTGCTGCAGAGAAGAGTGAAGCAAATGAATGAGCGTCTCCCTCAGCACATCGCCGAGCTCTCCGCCGAGCAGCAGAAACTGCTGCGCCTGCGGCTGGCGCAGCGGAGGCAGCAGACGGAGCGCCCGGCATGTTTCCACGAGCTGTTCGAGGCGCAGGTCCGCCGGTTCCCGGACCGGGTGGCGCTGGTCGCGGGTGAGGTCCAGCTCAGCTACGCAGCCCTCGACGAGCAGGCGAACCGGCTGGCCCACCTGCTGAGGGCCCACGGCGTGGGACCGGAGACCCTGGTCGGGCTCTGCCTGCCCCGGTCGCCGGAGATGGTGGTCGGCCTGCTGGCGGTGATGAAGGCCGGCGGCGCGTACGTCCCGCTGGACTCCGGCTACCCCCGCGAGCGGCTGGCGTACATGGCCGCCGACGCCGGGCTGGCGGTCCTGCTGACCCGGCGGTCCCTGGCCGACCTGCTGCCCGGCGGCGACGCGACGGTGCTGGACGTCGAGACGGTCTGGCCGCGGCTGGCCGAGCAGCCGGCGACCCCGCCGGCCAGCGGGGTGACCGCGGAGAACCTGGCCTACGTGATCTACACGTCCGGCTCCACCGGGCGGCCCAAGGGGGTCCAGGTCCCGCACCGGGGGATCCGCTCCCTGGTGGCGTGGCAGCGCGAGAACTACGGCCTGGACACCCCGCAGCGGGTCCTCCAGAGCACCTCGCTCAGCTTCGACATCTCGGTCTGGGAGCTGTCCACCGCCCTGCTTTCCGGCAGCAGCCTGGTGCTCGCGCCGCCGGAGCTGAAGATGATCGGCACCGACCTCGCCGACTTCCTCACCGAGCAGGCGATCGAGAACATCGGTCTCACCCCGTCCGCGCTGGCCACCCTGCCGGCGGCCGAGCTGCCGGCACTGCGCCCCATCGGCGTCGGCGGCGAGGCCTGCCCGCTGGACCTGGTCCAGCTCTGGGCCGCCGACCGGGGCTTCTTCAACGGGTACGGTCCGACCGAGACCACGGTCGCGGTCAGCCTCGCCCGGTTCGGCCCGGACCTGGAGCGGGTCCACATCGGACGACCCATCCCCGGGGCGCAGCTCTACATCCTCGACTCACGTCTGCAACCGGTCCCGGTGGGCGTCGCCGGTGAGCTGTACGTCGGCGGCAACGGGGTGGCCCGCGGCTACCTGGGCCGGCCGGAGCTGACCGCCGAGGTCTTCGTCGCCGACCCGTTCGGGCGGCAGCCCGGCGGCCGCCTCTACAAGACCGGTGACCGGGTCCGCCACCTCGCCGACGGCACGATCGAGTTCCTGGGCCGGATCGACGCCCAGGTCAAGATCCGTGGTCACCGGGTCGAGCTGGGCGAGATCGAGAGCGCGCTCACCGGCCACCCCCGGGTACGCGCCGCCGCCGTGCTGGTGCACGGCGAGGCCGACGGCAAGCGGCTGGTCGCGTACGTCGTCGCCGACGACCCGCTGCCCGTGGAGGACCTTCAGGCCCACCTGGCCGACCGGCTCCCCGCGCACATGGTGCCGAGCATCTTCGTCGCGCTGGACGGCCTGCCCCTGGACCCGAACGGCAAGCTGGACCGGCGGGCCCTGGCGGCCGTGGACTGGCAGGCGCACGCCGACACCGCCCAGGGCGAGTACGTCGCGCCGCGTACCCGGGTCGAGGAGCAGTTGGCCGAGATCTGGCGGGCGGTGCTGGGCGTGGCCCACCCGGTCGGCGTGCACGACAACTTCTTCGCCCTCGGCGGCGACTCGATCCTCAGCCTCCAGGTCATCTTCCGGGCCAAGCAGCTCGGCCTCCAGCTGACCGTCAAGCAGCTCTTCGAGCACCAGACCGTGGCCGAGCTGGGCGCGGTGGTGGTGCGGCAGGACGCGCCGGTCGTGCACGCCGAGCAGGGCCCGGTGACCGGGCCGGTGGAGCTGACGCCGGTGCAGCGCTGGTTCTTCACCCAGCGGTTCGCCCAGCCACACTGGTTCAACCAGGCGCTCCTGCTGACCGTGCCGACCGACCCGGCCCCGGAGCAGTGGCCGGGCCTCCTGCGGCGCCTGGTGGAGCACCACGACGGGCTGCGGGCGCGGTACGCCCCCGACGGCGACGGCTGGCGGGCGGAGCTGGCGGCGCCCGGGGCGGAGCCGGTGTGGCAGGTGCACGACCTGTCGTCGGTGCCCGCCGGGCAGCGGGCCGACCGGCTCGCCGAGCTGGCGCAGCAGGCCCAGCGCGGCTTCGACCTCGCCGAGGCGCCGCTGTTCCGCGCTGCGCTCTTCACCGGCCTGGACGACGGGCAGCACCGCCTGCTGCTGGTGGCGCACCACCTGGTGGTGGACGTCGTCTCCTGGCGGATCCTGCTGGACGACCTGGCCACCCTGGCGGCTCAGCTCCGCGACGGCCGGGACCTCGTGCTGCCGCCGAAGTCCACCTCCTGGCAGCAGTGGGCGCGACGGCTCGGGCAGGAGGCGGCCGGCCCGGCCAGCGCCGCGGAGCTGCCGTACTGGCTGGAGCAGACCGAGGTGACCCGGCCGCTGCCGCTGGACGGGCCGGCCGACGACAACACCGCGGCCCGCGCCCGGGTGCACGAGGTGAGCCTGAGCCGGGAGGAGACGCAGGCCCTCCTCCAGGAGGTGCCGGCCGCGTTCAACACCCGCGCCAACGACGTCCTGCTCACGGCGGTCGCCGCCGCGCTCGGCGCGTGGACCGGCGACAGTCACGTCCGGGTCGACGTGGAGGGGCACGGCCGGGAGGACCTCTTCGACGACGTGGACCTGTCCCGCACGGTCGGCTGGTTCACCACCATCTCGCCGGTGCGGCTGCCGGTGCCGGCGCCGGACGCGCTCGCCGCCGGGCTCAAGGAGATCAAGGAGCTGCTGCGCCGCCGGCCCCGGCACGGCATCGGGTACGGGCTGCTGCGCGACGGCGGGACCGAGGCCGGCGCGCGGCTCCGGGACGCCCCGGCCGCCCAGCTCAGCTTCAACCACCTGGGCGAGTTCGACGGCACCTTCGCCGGTGACCTCGCCGCCGCGCCGGAGTCGGCGGGCACCGACGTCGGGCCGGACAACCAGCGGCTCTACCTGATCGACGTGGTGAGCCGGGTGCAGGACGGTCGGCTGCGGATGCAGTGGTCGCACCACGGGACCGTCCACCGGCCGGAGACCGTCGACCGGGTCGCCCGGCACACCCTGGACGTCCTGCGGCAGCTCACCGCCGCGGCCCGGGACGCCGACCAGAGCAGCTACAGCCCGTCCGACCTGCCGGCCAGTGGCCTGGACCAGGCCGAGATCGACGGGCTGGTCGGCCAGCTCCGCGAGCTGCCGGTCTGGCGGGACAGCGGAAAGCTCCGGCCGCTGGAGGACGTCTATCCGCAGACGCCGCTCCAGCAGGGCCTGTGGTTCCAGAGCCAGTACGCCCAGGGCCAGGGCCTCTACCACGTGCAGGTGGTGCTCCGGATCGAGCGGGAACTCCAGGCCGACCTCTTCCGGCAGGCCTGGGCGGAGGTGATGCGCCGGCACCCGATCCTGCGGACCAGCTTCTGGGCGGTGCCCGACCACGAGCCGCTGCAACTGGTCTGGCGACAGATCCCGGTGCCGTTGGAGGAGCGGGACTGGCGCGCCGAGCCGGCCGACCAGCAGCAGGAGCACCTGGACGCGTACCTGCGCCGGGAGCGGGTGCAGGGCTTCGAGCCGCACGAGATCCCGCAGTGGCGGATGCTGCTGGCCCGGACCGGCGACGACGACTACCGGTTCGTGCTGAGCGCGCACCACACCATCCTCGACGGCTGGAGCAACAGCCTGCTCCTGGCCGAGGTGGTGCAGAGCTACGAGGCGCTGGTCCACGGGCGGACCGACGCCGTGGCGCCGACCCGCCCCTACCGGGACTACGTCGCCTGGCTGGGCGAGCAGGACATGCAGCAGGCGGAGGCGTACTGGCGGGAGACGCTGCACGGGATCGACCAGGCCGCCCCGCTGAGCGTGGAGCGCAAGCGGGAGGCGCCGGCGCAGGGCGCACCCGAGCCGGACCGGTCCGCGTCGGTCGGTGTCTTCCTCGACGAGGACGAGACCGTGGAGCTCCAGGAGCTGGCGCAGAGCCACCACCTGACCCTCAACACGGTGTTGCAGGGCTGCTGGGCCCTGCTGATGAGCCGCTACAGCCGCAGCGACGACGTGATCTTCGGTTCGGTGGTCTCCGGGCGTCCGCCGGAGTTCGAGGGCGCCGAGCGGATGATCGGCCTGTTCATCAACACCCTGCCGATCCGGGTCCGGGTCGCCGGCGACAAGCGCTGGCTGGACTGGCTGAAGGAGATCCAGGACCAGAACACCCGGCTGCGGCAGTACGAGTACAGCCCGCTGATCCAGGTCCAGCAGTGGAGCGGGATCCCGGCCGACGGGCAGCTCTTCGAGAGCCTCTTCGTCTTCGAGAACTACCCGCTGGAGTCGGACGACGAGAGCGCGCTGCGGTTCACCGTCGTCGACGCGGAGGAGCGGACCAACTTCCCGCTCAACGTCGTGGTCAACCCCGGCGAGCGGCTCGGCATCAGCATCCTCTACGACACCGGGCGCTTCGACCGCCGGACCATCGACGGGATGCTCGCCCACCTGCTCCAGGC
Source organism: Micromonospora siamensis (assembly GCF_900090305.1). Taxonomy (NCBI): domain Bacteria; kingdom Bacillati; phylum Actinomycetota; class Actinomycetes; order Micromonosporales; family Micromonosporaceae; genus Micromonospora; species Micromonospora siamensis. The sequence goes on from NZ_LT607751.1 coordinate 1,281,607, forward strand.
GTGCCGGTCGCTGATCAGCTCGCCGCAGGCGCGGGTGGCCGAGCTCAGCCTCCTCGACGAGGTCGAGCGGGGGCGGATCCTGCACCGCTGGAACGTCGCCTCGCTCAGCCACGACGCCCCCGGTTACCTGCACGAGCTCTTCGCGGCGCAGGCGGCGCGGACGCCGGACGCGGTGGCGCTGGTGCACGCCGAGGAGCAGCTCAGCTACGGCGAGCTGGACGCCCGGGCCAACCAGGTGGCGCAGCACCTGCGCTCGGCCGGGGTGGGGCCGGACGTGCTGGTCGGGCTCTGCCTGGACCGGTCGGTGGAGGTGCTGGTCGGCCTGCTCGGCATCCTCAAGGCCGGTGGCGCGTACGTGCCGCTGGACCCGGGCTATCCGGCGGACCGGCTGGCGTTCCTGGTGGAGGACGCCGGGCTGCGGCTGGTGCTCACCCAGGCGCACCTGGCCGGGAAGTTCGCCGACATCGCGCCGACGTTGCGGCTGGACGCCGACTGGTCGTCGGTCTTCGCCGGCGAGCCGACCGAGGCCCCGGCGACGCCCGACCTGACCCCGGAGAACCTGGCCTACATCATCTACACCTCCGGCTCGACCGGCCGCCCGAAGGGCGTGATGGTGGCGCACCGCTGCGTCAACCACGTGGTGCCGTGGCAGCAGGAGCACGACTGCCTGGCCCGGCCGCAGCGGGTGCTGCAGGTGGCGTCGTACTCCTTCGACTTCTCGGTCTGGGAGATCCTCATGCCGCTGCTGACCGGCGGCACCCTGCACATCCCCCGGCCGGGGGTGCACATGATCGGCCAGGACCTGCACGACGTGCTGGTCGAGCGGGCGATCGAGAACCTCAGCTTCACCCCGGGCGCGCTGGCCACGCTGCCGCCGCAGGGCGTGCCGCACCTGCGCACGCTGGTGGTCGGTGGCGAGGCGTACCCGGCGGACCTGATCCGCACGTGGGCGCCGGGCCGCACGTTCTTCAACGTGTACGGCCCGACGGAGACCACCATCTTCGCCACCGGCACGCCGGTCGACGAGCACCTCGACGTGCTGCACATGGGCCGCCCGATCACCAACGTCGAGACGTACGTGCTGGACGAGCACCTCCAGCCGGTGCCGGTGGGGGTGCCGGGGGAGCTGTACATCGGCGGCGTCGGGGTGACCCGGGGTTACCTCAACCGGCCGGAGCTGACCGCCGAGTCCTTCGTGGCGAACCCGTACGGCGAGCCGGGCAGTCGGCTCTACCGCAGCGGTGACCTGGTCCGCTGGCTGCCGGACGGGAACATCGAGTTCGTCGGCCGGGTCGACCACCAGGTCAAGATCCGGGGCTTCCGGATCGAGCTGGGCGAGATCGAGGCGGCCCTGGTGCGGCACCCCCGGGTGCGCACCTGCGCGGTGCTGGTCCTGCCCGACGGTTCCGGCCAGCGACTGGTCGCGTACGTCGAGCCGGAGCCGGAGCCGGAGTCCCGGCCGGAGGTGGAGGCCACCGAGCTGGTGGCGGAGCTGCGCGGCCACCTGGGCGAGACGCTGCCCCGGCACATGGTGCCGTCCGCCTTCGTCTGCCTGGACCAGCTCCCGCTCAACCGCAACGGCAAGCTGAACCGGCGGGCCCTGCCGCTGCCCGAGGAGGCGGCGGCCGCGCCGCTGGCCGAGGGCGCCCTGCCGCGTACCCGGACCGAGGCCCTGTTGGCCACGATCTTCGAGCAGGTGCTGGGCCGCGCGCCGATCGGCATCTTCGACGACTTCTTCACCCTCGGCGGTCACTCGCTGCTCGCCGTCCAGGTGGTGGCCCGCATCCGGCACACCTTCGGTGTCGAGGTGCCGGTCCGGGTGATCTTCGAGAAGCCGACCATCGCCCAGGTGGCGGTGGAGCTGGAGGGCGTCCAGCAGGGCCAGCACACGCACCCGGTGGCGCCGCTGGTGCCGGTGCCCCGGGACCGGGCGCTGCCGGCCACCTTCGACCAGCAGCGGCTCTGGTTCATGGACCGGCTCAACCCGAACAGCGCCTTCTACACCGTCGGCTGGCTGCTGCACTGGCCGGCCGAGCTGGACCGGTCGGCCCTGGACCGGGCCCTGCACGGGCTGATCACCCGGCACGAGACGCTGCGCACCACGTTCCACCACCGGGACAACCGGGTCTGGCAGGTCGTCGCGGACGAGCCGGAGGTGGCGCTGGCCGAGACCGACCTCTCGACGACCGCGCCGGAGCAGCGGCAGGAGGCGGCGAAGCGGCTGGTCTTCGACTGGTGGGGCCAGCCGCTCGACCTTGGCGCCGGCCCGCTGCTGCGTACGCTGCTGATCCGCTTCTCCGCCACCGAGGCGGTGCTGGCGTTCAGCGCCCACCACACCGTGGTCGACGGGTACTCGATCCGGTTGTTCAACCGGGAGCTGCGCCAGCTCTACCAGGCCGACGTGGCCGGCGAGCCGTCGCCGCTGCCCGAGCTGGCCGTCCAGTACGCCGACTACGCCGTCTGGCAGCAGCAGTGGCTGGAGGAGGAGCGGCTGCGCCCGCACCTGGACTACTGGAAGGAGCAGCTGGCCGACGCGCCGGGGCTGATCACGCTGCCGCTGGACAAGCCGCGGCCGGCGGTGCAGACCTTCCGGGGCAGCACCCACACCGGCACGCTCTCGCCCGAGGTGACCCGCCAGGTACGCCAGGTCAGCGTCGACAACCGGACCACCCAGTTCATCACCGTGCTGAGCGCCTTCGCCGCGCTGCTGGCGCACTACAGCGGGCAGCAGCAGGTGGTCATCGGCGTGCCGATCGCCAACCGGAACCGGATCGAGACCGAACCGCTGATCGGCTTCCTGGTCAACACGGTGGCGCTCTGCGTCGACTTCACCGGCAACCCGGAGTTCGGCGAGGTGCTGCGGCAGGTCCGCTGGAAGCTGCTGGAGGCGCAGAGCCACCAGGAGATCCCCTTCGAGCGGATTGTCGAGGAGCTGAAGCCGGAGCGCAGCTCCAGCCACAGCCCGATCTTCCAGGTGATGTTCACCGGCCTGGACAAGATCTTCGAGAAGCTCCCCGAGGAGCAGGAGCCGGGCTGGATCCAGGACGTCACCAACGACGGCATGGGGGTCGCCAAGTTCGACGTGGGGCTCAGCCTCCAGGAGAAGGACGGCGCGCTCCAGTACACCTTCGAGTACAGCACCGACCTGTTCGAGGCGCCGACGATCGCCCGGATGGCCGGGCACTTCGAGACCCTGATCGCCGGGGCGCTCACCGCCCCGGCCACCCCGGTCGCCGAACTGCCGCTGCTCAGCACGGCCGAGCGCGATCGGCGGATCGAGGAGTGGAACGCCACCGGCGACGAGCGGCTGCTGGAGCCGGGCACCCTGCACGAGCTGTTCGAGAAGCAGGCCCGGCAGCACCCGGACCGGATCGTCCTGTCCTACGAGGACCAGCAGGTCAGCTACGCGGAGCTGGACCGGCGGACCAACCAGCTGGCCCGTGCCCTGCGCGCGGCCGGGGTCGGGCCGGAGTCCCGGGTCGGCATCTGCGCCGAGCGGTCCCTGGAACTGGTCGTCGGCCTGGTCGCCATCCTCAAGGCCGGCGGCGCGTACGTGCCGCTGGACCCGGAGCACCCGGCCGACCGGATGGGCTTCATGGTCGCCGACGCGCAGATCCAGGCGATCCTGGTGCAGCCGACGACCCGGGACCGGGTCGAGGCCACCGGCAGCGGGGTGCCGCTGCTCGACCTCGCCGGCCCCGGCGCCACCTGGTCGGGCGAGAGCACCGAGCCGCTGACCAGCGGGGTACGCGCGGACAACCTGGCGTACGTCATCTACACCTCCGGCTCGACCGGCAAGCCCAAGGGCGCGATGCTGTCGCACCGGGGCATCCGCAACCGGCTGCTCTGGATGCAGGACGAATACGGCCTGCGCGACGGCGACCGGGTGCTCCAGAAGACGCCGTTCAGCTTCGACGTCTCGGTGTGGGAGTTCTTCTGGCCACTGATCGTCGGCGCCCAGCTGCACGTCGCCCGCCCCGAGGGGCACCGCGACCCCGGCTACCTGGCCGAGACGATCGAGCGGCAGGGGATCGGCGTGCTGCACTTCGTGCCGTCGATGCTCCAGGCTTTCCTGGAGCAGCCGGGGGTCACCGACCACTGCCACGGGATCCGGCACGTGATGTGCAGCGGCGAGGCCCTTCCGCTGGACCTCCAGGAGCGGTTCCTGCGCCAGCTCCCCGGCGTACGCCTGCACAACCTGTACGGGCCGACCGAGGCCTCGGTGGACGTCAGCTTCTGGGAGTGCCGGCACGTCGAGGGCGCGACCACCGTGCCGATCGGCCGGCCGGTCGCCAACACCCAGCTCTACGTCCTCAACCCGGCGATGGCGCCGGTGCCCGACGGGGTGGTCGGTGAGCTGTTCATCGGCGGCGTCCAGCTGGCCCGCGGCTACCTGGGCCGACCGGAGCTGACCGCGCAGCACTTCGTGGCGAACCCGTTCGGCCCCGGCCGGCTCTACGCCACCGGTGACCTGGCCCGGCAGCGGCCGGACGGCGTGATCGAGTACGCCGGCCGCAAGGACCACCAGATCAAGATCCGTGGCCACCGGATCGAGGTCGGCGAGATCGAGGCGGTGCTCGCCCAGCACCCGGCGGTCCAGTCCTGCCTGCTGACCGTGCACGAGGTCGCCGCCGCCGACAAGCGGCTGGCCGCCTTCTACACCCTCGACGAGGGCAGGTCGGTCACCGTCGACGAGCTGCGGGACCACCTCGGGCGGCAGCTCCCCGAGTACATGATCCCCACGTACTTCGTGCCGCTGCCGGAGTTCCCGCTCAGCCCCAACGGCAAGGTGGACCGCAAGGCGCTGCCGGCGCTGGACGCGATCGTGCGCCAGGCGCAGGAACGGTTCGTCGCCCCCCGCACCGGGACCGAGCGGCAGCTCGCCGAGATCTGGACGCGGCTGCTGAACGTCGAGCGGATCGGCCTGCACGACGACTTCTTCGCCCTCGGCGGCCACTCGCTGCTGGTGGCGTCGCTGGCCACCGAGGTGCAGAACACCTGGGACGTCTCGCTGATGCTCCCGATGGTCTTCCAGAACCGGACGCTGGCGGCCCTCGCGCAGGTCATCGACGACAGCCTGGCCGACGAGGAGGGGGAGGAGGCGGATGCCGACGAACTGTTCCTGCTCTGACCGGGTCCCGGCCCACCGTCCGATCCCCACCACCCGCCCGACCGGCGTGAGGAGAACCCGATGATCGTTCCCACCAGGTCCCACACCGACCAACGGATCGTGCAGCTCGCCGCGGCGGTCGAGGCGGGCGACGACACCGCGCTGGAGACCTTCTGGAAGACCGTCGCCGCCGACGGCTCCCCGCTGATGGAGCCGATGCCGGACGACGAGTCGAAGACCCTGGTCACCTTCCTGTGGCGCGATCCCGGCGACACCCGCAACGTCCTGGTGCTCTTCTACAGCGCGCCGACGCAGAACGGGTTCGACGAGATCCTGATGGAGCGGCTGCCGGGGACGGACCTCTGGTTCAAGACCTACGTCCTCCCGTCCGACCTGCGGACCACCTACCTGCTCTCGGTCAACGACTCGCTGGAGCCGTACGGGACGTACGCCGAGGTGCTGGCCCGGATCCCCGGCTACCGGCCGGACCCGCTGAACCCGCGCGAGGTCACCATCCTGGACGACCTCGTGGTGTCGGTGCTGGAACTGCCGCAGGCGCCGAAGCAGCCGTGGAACATCGCCCGGCGCGGGGTGCCCAAGGGGAAGAACCACATGCACCTGCTGGACAGCGAGATCCTCGGCACCCAGCACCACATCACCGTGCACACGCCGCCCGGCTACGACCCGGACAACGCGGAGGCGTACCCGCTCTTCGTCCTCTTCGACGGGTGGGCGTACTTCAACTTCGCGGCGACGCCCACCGTGCTGGACAACCTCCTCTACGCCAAGCGGATCCCGCCGTTCGTGCTGGTCATGCACAGCAACACCGACCAGGCGATCCGGGCCCGGGAGTTGACCTGCCACGAGCCGTTCGCGGACTTCCTGGCCCGGGAGCTGATCCCGTTCCTGCGGGAGAACTACCGGGTCACCGACGACCCCGCGCAGACGTACGTGGGCGGCTCCTGCTTCGGCGGGCTGGCGGCGGCGTACGTGGCGTACAAGCTGCCGGAGATCTTCGGCAACGTGATCTCGCAGTCCGGCTCGTTCTGGTGGCCGGAGCGGGAGACGCCGGAGACCGAGATGGAGTGGCTGACCCGGCAGTTCGCCGAGAGCCCGAAGCTGCCCATCCGGTTCTCGATGGAGGTCGGCTCACTGGAGGCGGCGATCGTCGAGTTCGACCAGCTCGCCACCAACCGGAACCTGCGCGACGTGCTGCTGGAGAAGGGCTACGAGGTCGACTACTCGGAGTACTCCGGCGGTCACGACATGATCACCTGGCGCGGAACCCTGGTCAACCGCCTGCTCGCCCTCGCCGCCCGGAAAGGCTGACATCACATGGCACACCGCACGATCACCGTACTGCCCGGCGACGGCGTCGGCCCCGAGGTCACCGAGCAGGCCCTCGAGGTGCTGCTCACGGTCGCGGACCTGTACCGGCACGACTTCACCGTGCACCGCCGGCTGGCCGGGCTGGCCGCCATCGCCGAGGAGGGGGTGGCCATCTCCGACGAGACCTTCGACCTCTGCGCCGGCAGCGACGCCATCCTCTTCGGCGCCATCGGCAGCCTCCCGGCCGAGCAGCGGAAGAACGCCACGGTACGCCCCGAGCAGGCGCTGTTCCGGCTGCGCAAGGACTTCCAGTTCTTCGCCAACCTGCGCCCGATCCGGCCGTCGCGCAGCCTCTACCACGCCTCCCCGCTCAAGCCGGAGTACCTCGACGGCACCGACCTGATCTTCGTCCGGGAGCTGTCGGCCGGCCTCTACTACGGGCACCTGGACGCGGCGATCCCCGGCAAGCCCAGCGAGATCCGCCGCACCGAACGCGGCGAGGAGGCGGTCGACACGCTGCTCTACACCGAGCAGGAGATCGAGCGGGTGGTCCGGGCCGCCTTCGACATCGCCGCCGTCCGCCGCGGAAAGATCACCTCGGTCGACAAGGCGAACGTGCTCAGCTCGTCGATCCTCTGGCGGCGGATCGTCGACCGGATCGCCCCGGACTACCCGGGCGTCGAGTACGAGCACATCCTGGTCGACGCCGCCGCGATGTTCCTGCTGCGCGACCCGGCCCGGTTCGACGTCGTGGTGACCGAGAACCTGTTCGGCGACATCCTCACCGACGAGGCGGCGATGCTGACCGGCTCGATCGGCATGATCCCCTCGGCCAGCCTCGGCGTACGCCGTACCGAGGCCGGCGTCTTCGGCCTCTACGAGCCGATCCACGGCTCGGCGCCGGACATCGAGGGGCAGGACAAGGCCAACCCGATCGGGGCCGTCCTCTCCGCCGCGATGCTGCTGCGCCACTCCCTGGGCCTGCCCGACGAGGCCGCCGCGGTGGAGGCCGCCGTCGAGGAGGTGCTGGCCGACGGCTACCGCACGGTCGACATCTCAGAGGACGGGGCGAAGCTCGTCGGCACCCGCGAGCTGGGCAAGCGGATCGCCACCGCCGTACGCCGGCCATGAGGTCGGCCGTTCCCGGTCGTGCGCTCCCGATCCGCGATGGAGGTTCCTTCCCGATGGTGCTGCAGAGTGAGATGACGAGTCCGACCCGGCTGGCGGACCAGCGGCGGCTCGTCCGCGAGGTCCGCCGGGAGCTGGTGGCCCGGTACCGGGCCCGGCTGCAGACCACCAACGAGCCGCCGATCCGGCTGATGGCCTCCATCGTGCAGGCGCTGGAGCACGAGTGCGCGGAGCGTCGGCTGGACCCGGCCGCCGTCCGGCTGGAGATCGTCAACCGGACCATCGGCGACGTCAACGTCCGGCTGGTCACCGAGTGCGAGGGCGAGCCGGGCGGCCCCGGCGACTACCGGCGGCTCGCCGACGAGTTGGGGGTGGCGCTGCCGGGCGAGGAGCTGTCGGGGCACGTGGCGACGGGAGCGGTGTACCGCTGGCTGCGCGAGGAGATGCTGACGGCCGAGCGGGAGGTGATGCGGGCCGGGTTCGACGCCCGCAGCTACGACCTGGCCAGCATCGGCAACCCGGTGCTGCGGGGCTGGCTCGCCGACGACATGCGGCAGTGGGGCCTGCCGGTCACCGCGGCGAACGTCGCGCTCGGGCTGGGCGCCACCGACTGCATGGACAAGGTCCTGCGCGGCCTGGGCGCGCTCGCCCGGCTCGACGGCCGGCCGGTCGGCGCCGTGCTGATGTCCACGCCCGGCTTCAACGTGCTGGAGGGGCAGGCCGTCGCCAACGGGTACCGGGTGCACCGGGTGCCCACCGGCCCCGAGGACCGGTTCAACCTGACCGCCGCGCAGCTGGCCGCGGCGCTCGACGCCGACCCGGAGATCGGCGTGGTCTACCTGATGGTCACCAACAACCCGGCGACCTTCGCCTACCGGCCGGACGAGCTGCTCGACCTGCTGGACGTGCTGCGCCGGCACCGGCGGCAGGGCCGGGTGGTGCGCCTGATGGCCGACCTGGCGTACGTCGGCACCGGTGACCCCGCCGCCGACGACGCCCGGATGCGGGCGCTGGCCTCCGCCACCGACCTGGGCGACCAGCTCATCCTGATCAGCAGCCTGTCCAAGACGCACACCCTGACCGGTGAGCGCTTCGGCTGGGTGACCTTCGGCAGCGCCGCCTTCGCCGCCGGCATGGTGGGCAGCTGGATCAACAGCATCGCCTCGATGCCGGGCGAGTGGCAGCTGCGCTTCATGGCGTACCACCGGCTCTTCCGGGAGAACCCGCACCTGGTCGACAAGATCCGCCGGCTGTACGCGCTGCGCCGCTCGCAGCTACGGGCCCAGCTGCACCGGCTCGACGAGGAGTTCCGGCTCTTCGAGCACATCTATCTCGACGACGACGCCACGATCTACACCTGGAGCCGGCTGCTGGCGGGGGAGGACTGCTTCTCCGTACTCGAGAAGACCGGCATCGCGGGGATCCCCGGGTCGACGTTCGGCTACTCCGACGACTACGTCCGCTTCTCCGTCGGAATCCTGCCGGTCGCCTCCGACTGATCCCGCCCTTCCTCGAAAAGCCAAGCGAATCGCTTCACATCAGGAGGTTCCAATGACCACTGGAACGACGTCCAACGGTGCCGCGGCGACGCGGACGGGCGACAGCGACGTCCCGGTCGACTTCAACTGGAACAGCGAGCCGGACCCGCTCTCGCCGCTGCCGCGGACGCTGCCCGCCGAGCCGACCCCGGAGCAGGCCGCGAACGCGGAGGTGCTCTCCGAGTGCCTGCGCGACGGCCTCCAGGGCGTCAGCCGGTACCCGGACATCGACGCGATGCTGAAGTACGTCGAGCTGCTGGACGCCTTCGGCGTCAGGTCCGCCACCGTCGGCATCCACACCGGCGCCGGCACCCTCGACGCCACGATGAAGGAGCTGCTCGCCGGCATGGCCGAGCACTTCCCGAACATCGTCCCCTCGGTGCTCTCGGTCTGCACGCCCGCGTCGCTGAAGTGGACGGCCGAGTGCCGGGAGATCCACCCGAAGCTGGAGTCGGTGGTCTTCATGGGCAGCTCCCCGGTCCGCCGGATGGTGCAGGGCTGGGACATGGACTTCATCCTGCGCCGGATGGAGGCCACCATCTCCGAGACCGTCGCGCTGGGCATCCCGGTCATCGGCGGCACCGAGCACACCACCCAGACCGCCCCGGCGGACGTCCGCGCGATCACCCGGGTCCAGGTCGAGAACGGCGCCTACCGGGTGGCGGTCGCCGACACCATCGGGATCGCCCGGCCGGTCGGCGCGTACCGGCTGTGCAGCTTCATCCGGCAGCTCCTCGACGAGCTCGGCACCCCGGACATGAAGCTGGACTGGCACGGGCACCGCGACACCGGCAACGCCCTGGGCAACGCGATGATGGCGATCGCCGCCGGCGCCAACCGGATCCACGTCGTGTCCCGCGGCGTCGGTGAGCGGTCGGGCAACGCCTCCCTGGAGGAGGTGGTGCTCAACCTGGCCGCCATGCAGGCCGAGGGCGGCCACCCGGTGTCCTGGAACATGACCGAGCTGCTCGGCCTGATCTCGTTCTACCAGGAGATGGTCGACGTCCCGACCGCCGACCACGGCGTGCTCGGCAAGCGGTACAGCTACACCAGCTCCGGCATCCACACCGACGCCATCCTCAAGGCCAACGCCCTGGCCGACAACGCGCGCAAGGCCGGGGACTTCCCGCTGGAGCAGAAGCTGCGCGAGATGGCCCGGGTCGTCTACTCGGCCGTCGACCCGGCCGCCGTCGGTGGCACGTACTCGGTCGGGGTCAGCCAGTGGAGCGGCACCAGTTCGGTGAAGCTCGCCTGCCTGCAGAGCGGCCGGGACCCGGAGAAGCTCACCGCCGAGCGGGTCGACCAGATCCTCGCGTACGCCAAGAGCGAGGGCCGCGAGCTCGAGGGCGAGGAGCTGGAGGCCTGGTTTGCCCAGTCCTGAGTCGTACCCCGCGCAGGAATGCCCCTGCCGTCCCCCGATTGGAGAGGCGCCATGAGTCCACGCACCATGTTCGACAAGATCTGGGACGCGCACGTGGTCCGCGACGAGCCGGGCGAGGTTCCGGTGATCTACATCGACCGGCACCTCACCCACGAGGCGACGTCCCCGCAGGCCTTCGCCGGCCTGCGGGCCCGGGAGCTGCCGGTGCACCGCACCGACGCCACGATCGCCGTGCTCGACCACAACGTGCCCACCACGCCCGGCCGGCGGATGCTCGACGTGGTCGACGCCGCCAGCGTCACCTGCATCGAGACGATGGAGGACAACGCCCGCGACTTCGGCGTGACGCTGTTCGACATGAACGACGAGTACCAGGGCATCGTCCACGTCATCGGCCCCGAGCTGGGCATCTCGCTGCCCGGCATGACGGTGGTCTGCGGTGACTCGCACACCTCCACGCACGGCGCGCTGGGCATCTTCGCCATCGGCATCGGCACCAGCGAGGTGGAGCACGTGATGGCCACCCAGTGCCTGCTCCAGCAGAAGCCGAAGACGATGAACGTCCGGATCGAGGGGACCCTCGCGTCGGGCGTCACCGCCAAGGACGTCGCGCTGGCGGTGATCCGCAAGTTCGGCACCAACGTCGGCTCGCACCACGTCATCGAGTTCAGCGGCTCCGCCGTCCGGTCCCTGACCGTCGAGGGCCGGATGACGCTGTGCAACATGGCCATCGAGGCCGGGGCCCGCGCCGGCATGGTCGCCCCCGACGAGGTGACCATCGAGTACGTCAGGGGCCGCAGGTACGCCCCGCAGGGCGAGCTGTTCGAGCTGGCCGCGGCGCAGTGGCGGGAACTGGCCAGCGACCCGGGCGCGCACTTCGACGCGGTCCTGGACATCACCGTCGACGACCTCGTCCCGCAGATCACCTGGGGCACCGACCCGGGCATGGTGGCCGACATCAACGGGGTGGTGCCGGACCCGGCCGCCCAGAGCGACGAGGTCACCCGGGACGCCTACCAGCGGGCGCTGGACTACATGGGTCTCACCCCCGGCCAGAAGATCGAGGACATCGAGGTCCAGACCGTCTTCATCGGCTCCTGCACCAACTCCCGGGTGGAGGACCTGCGGGAGGCCGCCAAGGTCGCCGCGGGCCGGCAGGTCGCGTCGAACGTGCGGGCCATCGTCGTGCCGGGCTCGATGTCGGTGAGCCGGCAGGCGGAGGCGGAGGGGCTGGCCGACGTGTTCCGGACGGCCGGCTTCGAGTGGCGCGAGGCGGGTTGCAGCATGTGCATCGCCATGAACGGCGACCGGCTCGCCCCGGGTGAGCGGTGCGCCTCGACGAGCAACCGCAACTTCGAGGGCCGGCAGGGGCGCGGTGGGCGTACCCACCTGGTCAGCCCGGCGATGGCCGCCGGCGCCGCCATCGCGGGTCACTTCGTCGACGTCCGCAACCTCTAGGAAGGTGACCGCTCCCCATGGAGAAGTTCGTTACGCACACCGGCGTCGCCGCACCGCTGCCCCGGTCCAACGTCAACACCGATGACATCGTCCCGGCGCGGTTCCTGAAGACCATCCGGCGGACCGGTTTCGCCGACGCCCTCTTCGCCAACTGGCGCTACCTGGGCGACGGCAAGGGACCGAACCCGGAGTTCGAGCTGAACCAGCCGGCGTACGCCGACGCGACGATCCTGGTCGCCGGCCCGAACTTCGGCTGCGGCTCGTCCCGCGAGCACGCGCCCTGGTCGCTGCGCGAGTTCGGCTTCCGCTGCATCATCGCGCCCAGCTTCGCCGACATCTTCTACAACAACTGCTTCAACAGCAGCATCCTGCCGGTCGTCCTGGCGCCGCCCGTCGTGGACGACATCCTGGCCACCGTCAGCGCCCAGGCGCAGTGCCGGCTGCACGTCGACCTGCCGGCCCAGACGATCACCCTGCCGGACGGCCGGGCGTTCGGCTTCGAGGTGGACGCCTTCAAGAAGGAGGCCCTGCTCCAGGGCCTGGACAGCATCGACTGGACGCTGTCGCACCGCGCCGAGATCGAGGCGTACGAGCAGCGGCGCCGCCAGGAGGCGCCCTGGCTCTTCGCCGACGAGGGCGCGGACCGGCGCGGCGCCGCCGTACCCACCGCCTGACGCCGTACCGACGGTCAGCAACCCAGACGCACGAGACAGGAGCGATTTCGATGGACGACGCGAGCGTGAAGGTCCTCGTCAACGACGAGGAGCAGTACTCCCTGTGGCCGGACTTCCTGGCCGTCCCGGCGGGATGGAAGGAGACCGGGGTCTCCGGCAGCAAGGAGGAGTGCCTGACCTACGTCAAGGAGGTCTGGACCGACATGCGTCCGTTGAGTCTGCGCCGGCAGATGGAGGAGTCCGCCGCTCCGGGGGCCTAGGGCCGCCGGCGTGGAGGGGAAACCCTGAGGCGCCCGGCGGACGAAGGCCCGCCGGGCGCACGAGACAGGAGAGAGAAGACGTTGTTCCTGAAGGCTAGCCGCGCCATCATCGCCGGTCGCTGGCTGTCGGTCGTGTTCTGGATCATCCTTGCCGCGGTCCTCGTGCAGGTCGCTCCCAACCTGCAGGAGGAAGCGAACACCAGCCAGCAGGAATCCCGGTCCCGGTCGAGTCTCGAGGCGTTCAAGGCCAGTGAGCTGATCGCCGAGAAGTTCCCGGACGTGCAGGAGGTGATGAACAACCAGGTCACCGTGACGCTGTTCCGGGACAGCGGCCTGACCACCGCGGACCAGGAGTACGGAAGGGCGCTGGAGCAGTTCCTCACCACCCGGCGGGACGACATCCGGCTGGAGTCGACGGTCTCCCCGTTCTCGGATCCGCAGAACGGGCGGGGGCTGCTCAGCTCGGACGGGAAGGCGGCCCTGGTCGAGCTGAACCTCGACATGACGTACGCCACCGAGGACAACAACGAGTGGCTGAACCAGACCAAGGAGGTCATCCCGCGGATCCGGAACCACCTCTCCGCGGACGCGGCCGAGCGGGACGGCGCCCCGGCCGCCCCGGCGGGCCTGGACGTGCACCTCACCGGCGGCAACGCCATCTGGGGTGACGTGATCACCCTCCAGGAGGAGAGCCTCAACCGGACGCTGGTGATGACCCTGGTCTTCATCCTGGTCGTCCTGCTGGTCATCTACCGGTCACCGGTAGCCGCGATCTTCCCGCTGATCTCCGTGGTGCTCGCCCTGACCATCTCCCAGGGGGTGCTCGGCATCGCCGCCGACGCGGGGCTGCCGGTCTCGCCCAACGCGCTGGTCTTCCTGATCATCGTGCTCTTCGGGCTCGGCACCGACCACTCGCTGCTGATGTTCTCCCGCTTCCGGGACAACCTGCTCGACGGCCGGGACAAGCTGGACGCGCTGCGCAGCGCGGTCACCAACGGTGGTGAGGCGATCTTCTCCAGCGCCTGCGCGGTGATCGTGGCCTTCGGGGCGATGTTCTTCGCCACCGACGCCAACTTCAAGGGCATCGGCCCGCCGCTGGCCATCGCGGTGGCCATCGAGTTCCTGGTGATCATGACCTTGATCCCGGCCGCGATGGCGATCCTGGGGGAGAAGGTGTTCTGGCCGTTCCAGCCCGCGAAGGTGCGCGCGAAGCGGCTGCGGCGGGGCGCCGACGGCCGGGCCGCGAAGGCGGGGATCTGGGAGCGGATCGCCGCCGTGGTCACCAGCCGACCCAACCGGTTCATCGCGCTCACCCTGATCGCGCTGATCCCGTTCATCGGGCTGCTGGCCGGCTTCCGGTTCGACAACAACGAGCTGCGGGCGCTGCTGCCCACCTCGACCGACTCGTACCAGGGCCTCACCGTGCAACGGGAGCACTACGGCGAGGCGGCCGGTGCGGAGAACGCCGTGTCGATCATCATCGAGTCCGCGCAGCCCGGGTGGGACGACGCCAAGCTGGCCACCCTGCGGAAGGTGGGCGGCGACCTGGACGCGCTGCCCGGGGTGAGCACGGTGACCACGCCCGACCGGTCGACCGGCCCGGGCTTCTCCGCCGACGGGACCAGCGTCAGCCTCAGCGCCATGCTGGCCGACGACCCGTACTCGCAGCGGGCGATGGACACGGTCACCGAGATGCGGGACACCCTGCGGCAGTCACTGCGTGGCACGAACCTCGCGGGCTCGACCGCGTACGTCGGTGGCGTCACCGCGGAGGTGCGCGACAACCTGGCCACCCAGAAGCGGGACTTCCTGCTCATCGCCACCGTCGTGCTGATCGGCATCCTGCTCATCCTGGCGGTGCTGCTGCGCAGCCTGGTGGCCCCGCTCTACATGGCGGCGACGATCGTGGTGGCGTACGCGGCGACGATGGGCCTGACCGTGGCGACCTTCCAGTACGGCTTCGGCTACTCGGGGCTCTGGATCGACGCCCCGGTGGCCGCGTTCGTCATCCTGGTGGCGCTCGGCATCGACTACAGCATCTTCCTGATGACCCGGGTCAAGGAGGAGCACCAGAACGGCCGGCAACCGACCCGGGAGGCGGTCCGCAAGGCCCTCGCCAGCACCGGTTCGGTGATCACCTCGTGCGGGATCATCCTGGCCGGCACGTTCACGCCACTGCTCTTCTCCGGCATCAAGTCGTACGTCGAGATGGGCTTCGCCATCGTCGTCGGCCTGCTGCTGGACACCTTCGTGATCCGGACCCTGCTGGTGCCGGCCATCGCGGTGAAGGTCGGCGAGCGCAACTGGTGGCCGCGCCGGCCGCAGCCGGTCGCCGACGAGGTGACCGCCGAATCGGACGAAGTCGTCCCCGTCCCGTAGCTGATCTGGAGGAACTTCCCATGAACGATCTCGTGCAGCGGCTCTCCGCCGAGGACCGGCCCGTCGTGGTCGGCGGCCCGGACCCGTCCCTGGCGGAGCTGCACCGGCGGCTCACCGACATCGGGTACGTCTTCGTCAGGTTCCCGGACACCAAGGGCGGCACCGACCTGGGTATCCGGGTGGACGAGGCGGCCACCGACCTCGGCCGGGCCGACTTCGCCGCCGGCACCGGCACCGTGCACGTCGAGGGGACGCTGACCCTGGACTTCGTGCCGGTCCGCTGCGTCGCGGACATCGACCTGGCCTCGCTGAGCGGGACCGGCCGGCTGGTCGCGCGCGAGGAGGTGCCGGCGGGGTAGTGCCCCACCGGTCCCGCCCCGGTGCCGCCCGTCGATTCGGGCGGCACCGGGGCGGCTCCATGTCCGGGGCACGCGCCCGGCCCGCCCATGCCGGGTCCGCCCACGCCGGGCCGGGCACGCCGGGCCCGCCCATGCCGGGTCCGCCCACGCCGGGCCGGGCACGCCGGGCCCGCCCCGGGGTCGGACGCGGCGCGGTCAGGGGGTGGCGTCGCCGGCCCGGACGGGCAGCGGCTCGACGACGGCCTCCTCGGCCGGGATGCCGGCCTGTCGGACCTGCGGCTGCCGGGCGCCCCGCGGCCATTCTCGGTAGCTCCGGAACGCCATCGGCAGCCCTTGCGCGACCGAGAGGTCACGGCTGTCCATCACCTGGATGTGCACGTGCGGCTGGGTGGAGTTGCCGGAGTTGCCGCACTCGGCGATCGGCTGGCCGGTGGTCACCCGATCGCCGACCGCCACCCGCATCGAGCCGGCCCGCAGGTGGGCGAGGGCGACGAAGGCGCCGCCGTCGGCCATCTCGATGACGATGTGGTTGCCGGCGACGGCGCCGACGCCCTGCCGGAGCCGGCCGGCCTGGCCGAGCACGTACGGCACCAGGGCCAGCTGGGAGCGGCGTCCCTCGTGGTCGACCTCGCCGTCGTGGACGTCCACCACCACCCCGTCGGCCGGCGCCAGCAGCGGCTGGCCGAAGGCGATGAAGCGCTCGGGGGGTTCGGTGGCGAGGAAGGTCCGCCAGTCCCGGCGGTCGGCGGTCCGCCGCCGCTCGTCCACGCCGATGAAGTCGATGGCGTAGCGCTCGCCGAGCAGGTCGACACCGTGGCTGGGAACCCGTCGGGCCGGACTGTTCCGGGCCAGCCAACGGCCGGTGAAGGGCAGCGAGACGATGGTTTCCGGGGTGGTCGAACTCCGCGAGGGTTTCTCGGCCATCGATGCAGTATATGCGGGAACGAGGGGGTCGGCCCGGTTCGTGCAGGGCTCGTGGGGTTCCCCGCGCCGGGGTCAACCCCGCGGGGCGGTGACGTCCGAATAGATCATGAATACTTCTCCTGACCCTCCTCGGACGGAGTCCGGTGGTCGCCGGTACGCGATTTCCGTCAACACCGGCATGAGGCTTCGAAACGGACGCAATCCGCGAGTCCCGAGATGTTCGTCCATGTGCTGACGTCACTGGCTAAACCGGTCATGATCGATGGAGCGGGAACGCACCCGGCTTGCGCTGGACCTTTCCTGCATGGGAGCGATCCAGAGCGAATTTTTCTTGCATGGGATTTGGTCCCCTGTGGAGTCCTGTCGTACTCTGTCACGGGCAAGACACACTTCGTACTTCACGTGGCTGCGACTGGGGAGAGCTGATCGACGTGGAGCGATGCGACAACTCCTTCGACCAGCACCGACCCGGCTATAGCGTACTCGTATTCGCTGATAACGAGTTATCGCGACGTGGTCTGAGCGACATGTTAACTTCACTTCAGATAGTGAAGGAAGTAAATAGTTTCGAGATTCCGCACTCCGCAAGCGTCTACTGCGGACGGTCTTTCGACCTCTTGGTCATCGCCTCCGACGACCTCGCGTCCAAGGGGCTCAACCAGCTCGCCCAGGCGGCGCTCAGCGAGGACACCAAGGTCCTGCTCCTGATGGGGCGCAGCTCGGAGAACCTGGACGCCGTGACCCGGTTCCCGTGCAACGGTTACCTGATCCAGGACGACGTCACCGAGGAAGCCCTGGCGCAGGCGATCAACCGGATAGTCATCGGCGAGGTGCCGATGCCGGCCGTGCTGGCCAACCGGTTGCTGGAGCGGGCCCGGGGAGTCACGACGCAGGAGCGTCCACACTGCCCGAAGCTGACCCCGCGGGAGCGCGAGACGCTGGTCCTGCTCGCCGAGGGGCTCAGCAACAAGCAGATCGCCCGCCGCATGCTGATCAGCCAGCACGGGGTCAAGCGCCTGGTGGCGAACGTGCTGTCCAAGCTGAACTGCTCGAACCGTACGCTCGCCGCGGCGGTGGCCATCAAGCACGGCCTGCTCGAGGAGATCTGACCCCCGGCCGCCCGCTGCCGACACCGCGACCTGCCTGGCCTTCCGAGCGCCGCCGACCAGGGCGATCGTGTCGCCCCGACCGACGGCGCGCCCGGACCGGTTCGGCCGGATCGTCCGGGCCGGCGGGCCGGTGGGTCCCGCCCCGCCCGGACGGCGTCGCGAGGTTCCATCCGGTGCCGGGGTCGCCGCCGTCCCCGCTCCGAGGCATCGATCGTCGCGCGGTCGACCGGCCGGATCAACCGGACCAATCGGGGCGCTCCGATCGGGTCGCCCCATTCGGGTACGGGTCACCGCACGCCGCCGCCCGGTCGCACAGGCGACCGGGCGGGGTCGGATGGCCGGCCGACTCAGGCGTGCTCGTCGGTCAGGGTGCGGCGCATGCTGGCCAGCGCCCGGGTGAGCAGCCGGGAGACGTGCATCTGGGAGACGCCGATCCGCTCCGCGATCTGGGCCTGGGTCAGGTTGCCGTGGAACCGCAGGCTGACGATCTTCCGCTCGCGTTCCGGCAGGGCGGCGAGCGCCGGGCCGAGGGCGATCCGCGTCTCGGCCCGGGCGAGCTCGTGGTCGTCGGCGCCGATGGTGTCGCCGAGCTCCATGCTGCCGTCTACGCCGGTCGGGGTGGAGAGCGACGTCGCCCGGTACGCGCGGGCCCCCTCCAGTCCTTCCAGGATGGTCTCCTCGGTCAGGTCGAGGTAGGCCGCGATGTCGGCCACCGTCGGCGCCCGCCCCAGGGTGTGGGTCAGGGTGCCGTTCGCCTCGGTGATCGTCAGGCGCAGTTCCTGCAACCGGCGCGGCACCCGCACCGCCCAGGTGCGGTCCCGGAAGTACCGCTTGATCTCACCGATGACGGTGGGGATGGCGTACCCGGTGAAGTCGATGCCCCGGTCGGCGTCGAAGTGGTCGACGGCCTTGATCAGCCCGACCGCCGCGGTCTGGACCAGGTCGTCGTCGGCCGCGCCCCGCCCGGAGTAGCGGCGGGCCAGGTGGCGGGCCAGCGGCAGCCACGCCTCGATGGTGCGGTCCCGCAGGGCCGCGCGGTGCGGGGCGTCGGCCGGGGTGGCGGCCAGTTCGGCCAGCAGTTCGTCGGCGGGGCTGGGGGCGGTCCGTCGTGTGGGGCGGGCGTCGGTCGTCGGTGCATGGGTGGTGACCATGGGGATGGTCCTTCCCGATGGGCCCGTCGCTCAGTTCGACCGGAAGGATCTCCGAAACCGGCTCTCCACCGGAGCGCACGTGCGGGCGGGCGCGCTGTCGCAGGTCCACGACACGGGAGTGGTCACCGTGTCATGTCGTTGTTCTGACGACACCGACGCTACGCCGAAGGTCTACGAAAGCCAACCGAAAGTATGAACCAATGCAGGCCGAGGGGGCTTGATGGGTGATGGGTCACGCTCCGCGCGGCAGCGGACCGCGCTCACCGGCCGGTGCGGCCACCCGGGGTGGTGGAGTGGTCACCCATCGCGGCCGGGGCGGCCGGGTGCACCGCGAACGGGTCGCGAAGCCGCCGCATCCCCTCCGCGCTGCGGTCGAAGGCGATGCCGGGTCCGTCGGGTCCGTCGACGGTCGGCGTGGCGAGGAAGAGTGCCGGTCGGACGATGCCGGGTGCGGTCATGCGGAATCCTGTCTCTGGTTCTGGCGTACGCGGGACCGCGGGGCGGTCCCTGGCGTGCCGGGAGGTCGGCGCTTCGATGTCGGCGCCCGAGCACGGTGCCGACGGCGGGCGAGGAGCCCGGCGGCACCGATGACCGCACCATACCCGCCATCGCGTCCCGTCATGCGTCCGAGCGGCAGCCGATGGTGTTCCCGGCGCCCCCGCCGCTCCTGGCCTACGCTTCGAGCGTGTACCGGGAGGTGGTCGGCAGCCTCGCCACCAGGCACGGCAAGCGGGTGGCGATCGGACCGCCGCTGCGCCGCCGGCTCGGGCTGCGGTTGCGCGTCGCGGACGTGGACACCGACGTGCTGGGCACCTTCACCGGTGAGGTTCCCCGCCCCGGCCCGGCCGACGAGGTGGTGGTGACCAAGGCCCGGCTCGGGATGGCGGCGACCGGCTGCCCGGTCGGGGTGGCCAGCGAGGGCAGCTTCGGCCCGCACCCCGCCCTGCCCTGGTGCACCCTCCAGGTCGAGCACGTCGCGCTGGTCGACGACCGGATCGGCCTGGTCCTGGTCGAACGGGCCACCAGCACCGCCAGCAACCACGGTGAGCTGGTCACCGACGGCGCCGACCGGGGCGCGTTGCTCCGCTTCGCCAGAGAGGTCGGGCTGCCCGGGCACGCGGTCACGGTGCGCCCGGCGGCGCCGCCCGCCGGTGTCGCGTACCCGCTGGTGAAGGGGATCGTCCGGGTGCCGGCGTTGCTGGCGGCCGTGGCCGGGGCGGTCGGGGCGAGCGCGGACGGGCGGGCCCGGGTGGCGGCGGACCTGCGGGCCCACCACAATCCCCGCCGGATGGCGGTGATCGCGCAGGCCGCGGGCCGGCTGGCCGAACGGTTGGCCACCCCGTGCCCGGCCTGCGACGCTCCCGGATTCGGTGTGGTCGGGACCGTGCCGGGCCTTCCGTGCGCCGACTGCCACACCCCGACCGAACTCCCCGGCGGGCGGATCCTCGGCTGTGCCCGGTGCCCGCACCGGGTGACCCGGCCGGCGGAGGCGCCGGCGGACCCGCGGTGGTGCCCCCGCTGCAACCCCTGACGCGAGCCGCCGGTCAGCGGAGGCCCGCGACCCGGCGGCTCGGCGGGCGGGACCGGGCCGGCCGGCGTACGGGTGCCGGCTCGACCCGCCGGACCGATCTGACCAGCTGACGGGTGTCGTCCCAGGTCATGCCGTGGATCGCGCAGTGGCCGGACCGGACGGCCGCGTCGAGCAGCGGCGAGCGGTGACGCAGGGCGGCGGCCACCGCGCGCACCCGTCCGTCGCCGTTGCCGGGGGCCAGTCGACAGCACTGGTGACCGAGGACGACCAGCAGCGGCAGGTGCAGCTGCGCGACCGCGTACTCCAGGCTGCCGAGCACGGCCGGGCCGATGCTCAGGCCGGCCGTCCGGACGGTGAACAGCTCGCTGCCGCCGAACAGGATTCCGGGCTCGGGCTGTGGCTCGGCGCAGGCGAGGACCGCCGCGAGCGGTTCCGCCCCGGCGGCCGGCGCCGGGGGCTCACCGGACCGGAAGCGGGCGTGGCCCGCGCGCAGGGCAGCGAGGGCGGTGCCGGGATCGGGACGGTGCGCGTGGTCGGGGACGTTCATCGCCGCTCCTGGGGGTCTTCGTCCGATCTGTTGTGCGCCTCACGATACAGGAATTCCAAATCGTGTTCTACAGTGCGTGTATCAGAGGGAGGTGGCGATGTCCGTCGCACTGGCCACAGGAGTTCTTCTCGCGACCGCGTCCGCAGCGGTCTGCGCACTGCTCGTACCGGATCGGCGGCGGGCCGCCCGCGCGGCCGGGCTGCTGCTCGCCCTGGCCGCCGTCGGGGCCGCCGGGCTGCTGGTGAGCGTCGGCACCGGCGGCGCCGTGGTCGGGCTGGCCGCCCGCCCGGAGATCGCCGGGGTGCCGTTCGGCCTCGGGGTACGGGTCGACCGCTTCGACGCGCTCTTCATGCTGCTGGTCAGCGGGATCGCCGCAGTGGTCGCCGGCTACGCCCGGCGCTACCTCGACGGCGAGCCGGGAATGGCCGGCTTCCAGGCCCGGGTCGCCGGCGCCGCGGCGGCCACCCTGGTGATGGCCACCGCGCCCAGCCTGGTGCAGTTCGCCGTCGGTTGGATCGCGGCCGGCCGGCTGCTGGTCGGGCTGATCGGCTACCACCGCGACCAGCACCGGGTCCGCTCCGCCGTCCGCCGGATCCGGCGGCTGTTCCTCGTCGGCGACCTCGCCCTGCTGGCCGGCTTCGCCCTGCTGGTGACCGCCGTCGGCAGCGCCGACCTGGCCGACGTCCGCGCCGCCGCGGCCGACGCCCCGGGCTGGCTGCTCGCCACCGCCGGCGGCTCGCTGCTGGTGGCCGGCATGGTGCGCTCCGCCCAGGTGCCGGTGCACGGCTGGCTGCCGAGCACCCTGGACGCCCCCACCCCGGTCTCGGCCTTCCTGCACGCCGGGATGGTCAACGTGGCCGGCTTCCTGATGATCACGTTCGCGCCGGTCGTCGTCGCCGCGCCGGGAGTGTCCACGGCGACCCTCCTGGTGGGACTGGTCACCGCCGCCGCCGGCACCCTGTTCGCCGCGGTACGCACCGACGTCAAGGGCGCCCTGGCCCGCTCCACCGTGGCGCAGATGGGATTCATGCTGGCCCAGTGCGGGCTGGGCGCCTTCGGGCTGGCCGCCGTGCACCTGGTCGGGCACGGCGTCTACAAGGCGTACGCGTTCCTCTCCGCCGGTGGCACCGTGCAGGCCCGTTCGCAGGCGGCCGAGGCGCCGCAGCCGGTGGGACCCGCCCCGCGCCGCCGGCTCGTGGTGGCGACCGCCGTCCTGCTCGGCGTGCTCGGGCTCACCGAGGCCCTGCTCGGCGCCACCGCCACCGGGCTGCTCGCCGCGGCCCTGGCCGGCGCCGCCGGGTTCGCCGCCCTGCGGGCCGCCCTCGCCGACCGCCGGCTGCCGGCCGGGGCGGCGGCGGCCGTCACCGGCGCGGTGGCCGCCCTCGCCGGCGGCTACCTGGTCGCCGGGCACCTCGCCACCGACTGGCTGGCCCTGCCCTCGGGCGGTACGCCGCTCGCCGTGGCCGGCACGGCGGTGGTGCTGGCCGCCCTCATCGTGCTCTGCCTGATCGTGACGCGCCGCCGGGCGGCCGGGCTGTGGTGGTGGGCGTGGCGGGACGGCCGGCTGCCGGCCCGTCGGACCGGCGCCCGCACCCCCGTCCCGGCGGCGGTCGACGGCAACGCGGCCGGCGCGTCGAGCGGACCGGGGCTGGCCGGGGCCGGTCCCGCCGACGCCGCCCGCGCCGCCGCCGCGGTGACCGCCGCCGCCGACCATGTCGCCGCCACCTGGCCGCTGGACAGCTTCGTGGCGGTCAACCCGCTGGCCGGGCTGGAACGTACGCCGTTCCACCAGGCCACCGCCCGGTTGCGCGAGCTGGGCGGAGTACGCACCCACCTGCCGGCCGCGTACTGGCGGCAGCGGCTGCGCGACGGCGGGATCGGCGAGGCCGACCTGACCGCCGCACTGGCCGCCCTGCCGGCGACGACCGGTGCGGTGCCACTCGGCGGCCGGCTGGTCGACGGCATGCGGCTGCGGACGCTGGTGCTGCGCCACCCGGTGCTGGACGGGCCGCCGCCCCCGGCCGACCTGCTCGACGCGGTACGCCACCGCCTCGCCGCCCGGCCCGCCGGCAGCGCCACCACCCCCGACCTGGTCGGCGAGCGCACCCTCGCCGAGCTGCTCGACGACGCCCTGGGCACCCGGATCGGCGCGCACGTCGACGACCTGCTGGCCGGCTGGTGCACGGCGCACTGCGGTCGCCCGGCCGCGTCCTGGCCGGTGCCCGGCACCGGTACGCAGGGTTGCTGGTCGCGGTGGCGGGAGGTGGCGCGGGCCGACCCGGCCGGCGCCCCCGGCCTGGCCGACCTCGTCGACGCCCTCCCCGCCGCCCCGGAACGGGCCCTGGCCGTCCTGCTGCGTACCCTCGGCGTGCCACGGGACCGGTGGGCGGCCTACCTGTCCCGGTCACTGCTGCGGCTGCCCGGCTGGGCCGGTTACGCCCGCTGGTCCCAGGGCCACCCGGGGCAGCGGCCGGCGCTGACCGTCGCCGACCTGCTCGCCGTGCGCCTCGCCTACGAGCTGGCGTTGGGCGCCGACGCCGCCCGCCGGCACCTCGGGGTGGGCCCCGCCGTCGACCTGGTCGCCGCGGCGACGCGTACCCCGGTGGTGGTCGCACCGGCCGGCGCCGACGCCGCCGCGCTGGCCCGGCTGGCGGCCCTGCTCGGCCTGGACGCCCCCACCGTGGCCGCCCTCCCGGAGGAGGCCCTGTCGGCGCTGCACGAGGCGGTGGCCGAGCTGTCGCCGCAGCGCCAGGCGGAGGTGTGGCTGGCCGCCGCCGAACACGCCCACCGGCGGCGGCTGCGGCACCGCCTCGACCAGGCCCGGCCGGCAAGGCGGTCGCCGGGTGCGCCGCTGGCCCAGGCGGTGTTCTGCATCGACGTGCGCAGCGAGGGGTTGCGCCGGCACCTGGAGGCGGCGGGGCCGGTGCGGACCTTCGGCTTCGCCGGCTTCTTCGGCCTGCCGGTCCGCACCCTGGCCGACGGCGCCAGCCGGGGCCGGGACCGCTGCCCGGTGCTGATGGCGCCGGTCGCCACGGTCGGCGAGCCGCCGGCCGCCACCGAACCCCGCCGGGTACGGCAGGCCTGGCGGCGGGCGTTCGCCGGGGCCAAGGCCAGCCCGGCCGGAGCGTTCGCCTTCGTCGAGGTGGCGGGGCTGCTCGCCACGGCCACCCTGCTGCTGCGGACGGCGGCACCCCGCCGGCTCACCCCGGCGGTCGACGGCACCGCGGCCACCGCGGCCGAGCTGGACGCCGCGCTGACCCTGGACGAGCAGGTCTACTACGCCGAGGCGACGCTGCGCACGATCGGGCTGACCACCGACTTCGCCCCGCTGGTGCTGCTCTGCGGGCACGGCGCGACCAGCAGCAACAACCCGTACGCCGCCGCCCTCGACTGCGGGGCCTGCGGTGGCAACCGGGGCGGGGTCAGCGCCCGGCTGGCCGCCGCGATGCTGAACAACCCGCGGGTCCGTACGGCGCTCGCCGCCCGCGGCATCGAGATCCCGGACCACACGCTGGTCCTGGCCGGTGAGCACGACACCGTCACCGACCGGGTACGCCTGCTCGACCCGGACGGCGTACCGGCCACCCACCGGCCGGTGGTCGACGCGCTGTCGGCGTACCTCGACGGTGCGGGCGCCGGGCTGCGGGCCGAACGGGCCACCCGGCTGCCGGACCGGCCCACCCCGGGGCGGCTGCCCGCCCGGGCGGCGGACTGGGCGCAGGTGCGACCGGAATGGGCGCTGGCGGGCAACGCCGCCTTCGTCGCCGGGCCGCGGGACCGGAGCGCCGGACTCGACCTCGGCTGCCGCACGTTCCTGCACTCGTACGACTGGTCCACCGACCCGGACGCCGCCGCGCTGGAGGCGATCATGACCGGGCCGTTGGTGGTGGCCGCCTGGATCAACCTCCAGTACTACTTCTCCAGCGTGGACCCGCACCGGCTCGGCGCCGGCACCAAGACCGTGCACACCGTGCTCGGCGACGGGCTGGGCGTCCTCTCCGGCACCGGCGGTGACCTGCGTACCGGCCTGCCCTGGCAGTCCGTCGGCGTCGGGGCGGACCTGGTCCACGAGCCGCTGCGCCTGCTCGGCGTGGTGTACGCGCCGACCGCCCTGGTGGACACCGTGCTGAGCCGCAACCCCGCGCTGCGTCAGCTGGTCGACGGCGGCTGGCTCGCGCTGACCGTCCGCGACCCGCACGGCGACCGCTGGTGGGAACCCGGCCCGGCGGGTGACTGGCAGGTCGTGCCGGCGGCCACCCCGAACCGTCCCCGGACCGTCGAGTCGGTCCAGGTCCGATCCACGTCCCCGGTAGCAGAGAAGGAGCCGACCGCATGAACGAGCTGGGACTGACCCGCATGGTCAAGGTCGAGGTGGTGACCCGCGCCGAGGACGCCGACGCCGTCCGCACGTTGCTGCACGCCTCCGGGGTGAGCGGCTGGACCAGCCTCAGCGGGGTCTCCGGCTTCGGCCACCACGGCACCCACGAGGGCCGGTTGCTCTTCAACGACCGCGCCGGGCTGGTGATGGTCATCGTCGTGCTGCCGTACGACCGGACCGAGGCCGTGGTCACCGGACTGCGGGACATCCTCGCGCACCGGCCGGGCGTCATGTTCGTCAGCGAGGCGTGGGTCAGCCGGCCGGACTACTTCGGCGCCGAGCAGTCGGCGGGCTGAGGCCGTGGCCGTCCGGCCCGGTGGCGGTGGTCCCGCCGCCGGGCCGGTCAGCGGCGGTCGAGTTCGGACTGGAGCCGCTGGATAAGCGTCTTGCGCCCCTTGCCGTCGCGTTCGGCGCGCAGGGCCGCCTTCAGCTGGGTGGTGTCCAGGTCACGGACGTGCCGGGTGGCCTCGCTGACCGGCAGTTCGGTGAGCGACACGGCCGCGGCGGCGTCCCTGCGGGCCCGGCTGGCCGGCCCGGTGTTGGCGACGTACTGCCGGCCGGACCGCGACTCCCGGCGCTTACGGGCGTCGGTGGCGCGCTGCTGCTCGGGGGTGAGTTCCTTCCATGCCTGCTCGGGGAGGTAACGGTCGGTCTCGCCGTCGTGGCGGGCCCGGGTGGTGCCCTTGCGGGTCTGCCACTTCTGCTCGCCCCAGTGCCGCAGGGACTGCTGGCGCTCGTCGCGCGGGCCCTGGTAGCCGCCGCCGCGCTTCTGGTACTCCTTCGTGAGCAGCTGGGACTTACGGGCCGACCACTGCCCGGGCCGACCACCCCGGTCGGACGCCTTGATCTCTTCCTTCAGCTGGTCCCGCAGCTCGGGCTTCGTGTAGCGCGCCATGTCCGGTGGGATACCCGCCGCCGGCGCGCGTACGCACCGGGCGTGGTGTCCGAGTGGGCAGGGGGACCGGCGCAGCTGTGCCCACTTGCGCACTGCGGGCCGGCGTCGGCGCGGCAGAGACTCGGGGGGATTTCGTTCCCGTCCCGAAAGGGGTGCCATGTCCGTCTCACTCCGCGCACGCCGGGCGTTCACCGCGCTCTTCGCCGCCCTGCTCGCCGCGCTGAGCATCACCACCATCGCCTCGCCCGCCCAGGCGGCCGTCACCATCCAGGGCGACCGGATGATCATGAACTACACGGACTTCTGGGGAACCCACGAGGTCGGCTGGTACGACTACAAGCTGAACCTGGACTTCGTCAACAACCGGCCCAGCGTCTACGGGGCGATCCTGGCGATCCAGCCGTACAACGGGTGGAACGCGGTCGGCTACGGCAGCCAGACCCTGGTGCAGTGCACCAACGGCCTGTGGAGCGGCTCGTACTACTTCTCCCGCTGCTACGTGAAGGCCAAGATGGAGAAGCCGGGCAACGTGGTCGGCAGCATCAGCGGCAGCTACAAGGGCGTCACCTTCAGCGGCGGGTACGACTCGGGCAGCGGCCGGTCGTACATGTTCTTCACCGGTGAGGTCACCGTCCGCCGCGACAGCTGGGGCTCCCCGTACACCGTCTGCTACGTGTACGGCAACGCCAGGTGCCAGAACTACTTCGGCTGAGCGAGCCCGGGGTGCCGGGCCGGACCTGGGGGCCGGCCCGGCACCCGCGCGTCAGCCGATGCCCCGGCACAGCCGCCGGGCGCAGAGCGCCGCGTTGAGCACCAGGGAACCCCGGGCGGTGGTGGGCGAGTGGCCGGTCAGCTCGCTGATCCGGTGCAGGCGCAGTTGCAGGGTCCGCCGGTGCAGGAAGAGCGCCTGTGCCGACCGGGTCCGGTCGAAGTCGTTGGCGAAGAAGGTCTCCAGCGTCTCGATCAGGTCGGGGCGGCCGTCGAGTCCGTCGAGCACGCCGGCCAGCCGTTCGGCGGCGGCGCCGGCACCCACCACCGTGGACTCCAGCAACACGTCGGCCGACGCGTGCACCCGGGCGTACGCGCCGGTGGCCACCGCGAGCCGGGCCACCCGCCCGGCCTCGGACCGGGCCTGCGGCACCTCCGCCCGGGTCGCCGCGAAGGCCCGCCCGGCGGTCAGCTCGGTGGCGTCCCGCGCCAGTGTCTCCACCAGTTCCTGCGCGGCGGCCTCCACGGCGCGTCGCCGCGCTCCGGGGTTCCCGGTGGCCGGGACTCCGAACAGGAACACCTGCTCGTCCCCCGTGCCGACGTGCAGCACCCCGTCGGGCAGCGGGCCGTCGGCCGGGCCGCCCCGCACGGCAAGCACCAGGAACGACGCGGGCAGCGCGAGGCCGGCGGTGGCGGCGAGCGCCTCGACGTCCGCGCCGGTGAGCAGGCCCTCGACCAGCAGGCGCCGGATCCGCACGGAGCCGAACTGTCGCCGCAGCTCGGCGCAGTAGCCCCGGCTGGCCGCCGCCAGGGTGGCGGGCAGGTGCTGGTGCAGCCAGCTGCTGAGGCGGAGCAGCTCCTCGGTGCCGTTCTCGTCGATCACCGACCAGAGGGTCTGGAGGCCGACGTTGACGCAGACCCGTACCCCGAGGTCCAGCGCGCCGGCTCCGGCGCCGTACGCCGCCGCCCGCGCGCCCTGCCGGGCGATCAGGTCGAGGTCGGCGGCTGTCCACGGGGTGCCGGCCGCGGCCCGGCGCAGTGCCCGGCGCAGCAGCGCCCGCAGCAGCCGGCGGGGGGCGTCGCGGGACGGCTGCGGTGGGCCGACGAGTGCCGGGAGGTCGCGGGCCAGGACGTGGTCCACGGCGGACGCGGTCGGCCCGACGTGTCGGAGCAGGGACGAGTGGTGGCGGTGCATGTCCGACAGGACCCCTTTCTTCGCCGAGGGTCGTCACCGCTGGTGACTTGGAGCGTTCAAATCCGCACCGTGCGTGTCGTCTTGCAGTTTCGGAAACGGGCGTCCGCCGAGGCAACGCTTAGCGTCCCGGCGTAAGCGCGGTGAAAGCGGCCGGTTGCGGGTGGCTCA
The DNA here is from genome assembly GCF_900090305.1 of Micromonospora siamensis. Lineage (NCBI taxonomy): Bacteria > Bacillati > Actinomycetota > Actinomycetes > Micromonosporales > Micromonosporaceae > Micromonospora > Micromonospora siamensis. The sequence continues at coordinate 1,309,829 of NZ_LT607751.1, forward strand.
CCGAGCGGTCAGCATGATTCACATGCATCGATCAAGTTGGCGGGCCGTGGACGGTCGGCGGGAACGCGGCCACCTGCTCGGTGACCTGGGCTGGGAGGTGGACGGCATCGCCCTGACCGTCACCGGACGGCAGCGCCGGCTGCTGCTCGGCCTGCTCATGCTGCACGCCCCCGCGGCGGTGCCGGTGGCCCGGATCACCACCGCGCTCTGGCCGGGCCGCGACCCCGCAGAGGCTCGACCGGCGGTCCAGGTGCAGATCCACCGGCTCCGCCGGGCACTGCCGGCCCTGGACCTCCCCGGCGGCCGGATCGACGCCGAGCCGACCGGGTACGCGCTGCGCCTGCTCGCACTCGACCTCGACGTGCTGGTCTTCCGGCACCGCCACCACGACGCCCTCCGGGCGGCGGCCGAGGGTCGGGTGGACCGGGCGGCGCGGCTGCTCCACGAGGCCCTCGACCTCTGGGCCGGCCCGGTCTTCGGCGCCCTCCACCCACGGGTGCGCCACTGGCCCGAGGTCACCGCGCTCGACGAGGCCCGCAGACGCGCCGTGGCGACCCTGGTCGACCTGGAACTCGGCCTCGACCGGCCGGCCGCGGTCCTGCCGGTGCTGCGCCGCGTGCTCGCCGACCATCCGGACCACGACGGCCTCCGGGAGCGGCTGGCGATCGTCCTGCGCCGGTGCGACCGGTCCGAGGCGGTGGCCGCGCACCGGCCGTACCCGATCCGGGCGGCCGGGACGGTCACCGCGCCGCCGGGCCCCGCGCCGCGCGACCCGCACCGGACGTCACGGCACCGGGGCCCGGACCCCCGCCGGGCCGGCCGGCCGCAGCCACCGGCGCACGCCGACGGGGACAGCGCCGCCGCCCGGTGGGCACTGCTGCGCGCCGCCGACTTCGCCGAGCGCATGGGCGGGCACGGCCAGGCTCTGGACTGCCTGGCGGCCGTCCTCGCGACGACCGGGCCCGACCACCCCGACCGCGCCCGGCTCCTGGTACGGCTGGCCGACCAGCGCGCCCGGGACAGCGGGGCCGGCACGGCCGAGGCCCGGGAGGCCGCGCGGCTCTTCGCCCAGCGGGGCGACCTGCTCGGCACGGTCGAGGCCGAACTGACCACCGCCCGGATCGCCTGGTGCCGCAGCGACCGGGCGGCGGCCCTCGACGCCCTCGCCGCCGCCCGCCGGCTGTTGTCGTCCCGCCCCCGCACCACCTGGCCGGTGCCACTGGTCGCCTCGCTGGCCGGCCTGCTCGCGGTGACCCGGCAGCCGGAGGCGGCCGTCGACCAGGCCGACGCGGTACTGCGGAACGGGGAGCGGACGCCCGACGACGCGGACCGCAACCGCCTGCTCAGCAACCGGGGCATCGCCCGGCTGGACCTCGGCGACCCCGGCGGGCTGCACGACTGCCTCACCGCCATGACCGAGCACGAACGCCTCGCCGGGTGGGTGCCCGTCGTCTTCGCCGTGAACGCCATGGACGCGGCCGCCGGCCTCGGCGACCTGCCCCGCTACGGCCGGCTGCTCGACCGCGCCCGGGCCACCGCCGGCACCCGCGGCTGCCCGCAGGACCTGCGGTACCTGGCCGCCGCCGGCGCGTGGTGGGCGTTCTGGTCAGGCGACCGGGCCGACGCGCAGCGCCGGGTACGCAGCTGGCTGGCCCACGACGACGGGCACTTCCTGACCGACCAGTGCCTCTATCTCGAGGGTCGGCTGCAACTGCGGCGGGGCGACCGGGGTGGGGCGGCGCAGACCCTGGAACGGTTGACCGAGCAGAGCCGCCGGGGGAGCCGCTGGCACGCCCGGGCGTACGCGCCCATGCTCGCCGCGGCGCTGGCCGCCGGCCGGAGCGGGACCGTCCGACGGGTGCCGGCCCTTGTCGAGGAGGCGATCGACGTCATCGGCGCCAGCTTCCTCCCACCCGAGATCGGCGTGGAACTGCCGATCCTGATGCGGGCCGCCGGCGTACCCGCGACCGCGCTGTCCCGGATCGCGTCGAGCCCCTGGCGGGACGGGGCCGAGGCGTACCTGCGCGGCTACCACCACCAGGCGACGAAGCTCTACCGGACGATCGGCTCCCGCGCCGACCTGTCGCTGTGCCGACGACGGGTGAGCGCCCGCCCGCCGAGCGATCGGGCCTAGTCTCTGGCACGGTGGGTACGGCGTGCACAGCGGGGACCGGCATCGCCGGATGTCCGTCACCCGCGTTGAGGAGGTTTCATGGACTTCGCGTTGAGCACCAGAGAGGGGCGTACCAGCACGGTGGTCGAGGTGGCCGGTGACCTGGACATGAGCACCACTCCGCAGCTGCGCGACCGGCTGGAGGCGGTGGTGGAGGCCGGCGCCCGGACGGTGGTGGTGGACCTGACCGGCGTCGGCTTCCTGGACTCCAGCGGCCTGGGCGCGCTTGTGGTCGCCCACAAGGACCTGCGCGCCCGCGACGGCTGGCTCCGGCTGGCCGGCGTCCGCCGGCCGGTACGCACGGTGTTGTCGATCACCTCGGTGGACCGGGTCATCGGCATCTTCGACACCGTGCGGGAGGCCGAGGAGGCCTCGCCCTCCGGTCCGTGAGCCCGCTCAGCGGGGCAGGTCGCTGGCCCGGGCGGTGTCCGCGCCGGCGCTGCTGCGCCGCGGTCCCTGGTCGCCGTACCAGTCGATCATGAGTAGGGTGGCGTCGTCGGCCAGGACCGGCCCGGCGGTCGCCAGCACGGCGTCCGACAGGGCCCGGACCGCCTCGCGGGGATGCAGGTGCCCGATCCGCAGCAGCTCGGCGGGAAGGTCCAGGTCGGCGGCGTTGCGTTCGCGCATGCCGTCGGTGACGACGAGCAGCCGGTCGCCGGGGAGCAGCGCCAGCTCCGCGCTGCGGTAGCCCTCCTCGGGGAACATCCCCAGCGGGAAGTTGGCTGGCAGTTCCATCGGGGTGACCCGACCGTCGCGGACCAGCATCGGCGGAACGTGCCCGGCGTTGAGCAGTTCGCAGCGTCCGGTGGCCAGGTCGATCCGGCCGAGCACGGCGGTCATGTACGCCCCGCGCACGTTGGCGTGCTCGGCGATGGCCTGGTTGGTCTCCTTGGCCTGCCCGACCAGGCTGTCGCCCCGGCGACGGGAGTTGCGCAGGCTGCCCACGCCCAGCGTGGCGGTCAGCGCGCTGGCCACGCTGTGCCCCATCGCGTCGGTGACGCTGAAGTGCAGCACGTCCCGGGCCACGCTGTAGTCGAAGGTGTCCCCGCCGACGCTGGCCGCCGGCTCCAGCCAGCCGGAGAGGGCGAACGCACCGGCCTCGCAGGTGAACGCCGCGGGCAGCAGCCGACGCTGGATCTCGGCCGAGAGAGTGAGCGGGGTGCTGCGCTGGCCCCACTCGAACAGGTCGGTGTGCCGACGGTTGGCGATCACCACGAACGCCAGCGCGTGCGCGGTACGCGCGATCTGCGCCACCACCCGTGGGTCCGGCTCGGCGGGCAGACCGATCTCCAGCAGGCCGATGGCCTCGCCCCGTTCGGTGACCGGTGCCAGTACCGTCCAGCTCTCGTCACCCGGGAGGATCCGGGTGGTCTGCCGGCGCAGCGCCTGCTCGTACGGGCCGCCGTCGAAGGGAAGGACCTCGGCGGCCTCCTCACCCTGACGCCGGCCCGGGCTTGCGGTGGCCGGCTGGTGGGTCAGCCGGACCAGGGCCCGACCGTTCAGGTCGGCGATCAGCAGCGATACGTGGCGTGCCTGCAACGCCACGGCGATGGTGCCGGTGACCGCCTCGACCGCCTCGACCGGCGCGGCGTCCTCGGCCGACTGGAGCATCCCGGCCAGCACGGCCTGCTCGCCTTCCGCCACCTGGGCCGATTCGTCGAACTGCTGGGCGAGGTCGTCCAGGTACGCCACGCCACCCTGGTCCTCGACGGAGGGCTGCCCCCGTCCACTGCTCTCGTCGGCTGCCATCGGTGGCCTCCGTCCGCTCTGCTCACCGCGCTGCGTGTGTTACCCGACGTGTCGCCGGGCCAATCCCGCACCGGTGGGGACGCGGCGGGGTGTTCGTCCGGGGTGCACCGCGGTCGCGTACGCGCCCGCCGGTCGCAGCGCCGCCCCCGGGCGGCGGGATCGCCCTCGGGGTCCGGGGTGCGGACGTAAGACAGTCACCGGTCGAGGTAGGCGGCCAGGCCGCCGAGTTCCTCGCTGGCGATGAAGACCGACCGCACGTGGAGGATGGCCTCCTCGACGTGGTCGTCGCACCCCCACGCCGAGTCGCCCCACGAGTCGGCCACCTTGATCCTGGCCGGTGCCGGGCATCCCTGGGCGCCACCGAGCTGGCAGTGCTCGGGATGCGGTCGGGCCGCCTGGGTGGCCGCCGCGGCGCGCATCCGGTCGGCGAGCTCCGCCGCGGCGGCGGCGCGCCGCTCGGCCTCGGCACGGAGCTGCCGCTCCGCGCGTACCGCCCTGGCCAGCTCGTCGTGGGCCGCCGCCGCGCGCGCCTCGGCGGCGGTCTTCGCCTCCTCGACGTGGTGGCGTTCGATGGCCAGGGCCGCGGTGCCGGCGAAGACCCGGGAGAGGGCGAGGTCGCTGTCCTGCGGGACGCGCGGGGTGCGGTGGTACATGGCGAAGGTGCCGAGCAGGCTGCCGTCCCGGGCCAGGATCGGGGTCGACCAGCAGGCGGCCAGTCCCGCCCGGCCGGCGAGATCCCGGAAGTCGGCCCAGAACGGGTCGGTGGCGATGTCGGTGACGACGACCGGTTCCCGCCGGTGGGCGGCGGTGCCGCACGAACCGACGCCCTCGCCGGTGGCGATCCCGTCGATGGCCTCGTTGTAGAACCCGGGCAGGCTCGGTGCGGCGCCGTGGCGCAGGTGCCGGCCGTCCGGGTCGGCGAGCAGCACCGAGACCAGCACCTCCTGCGGCGCCAGGTTCTCGATGCAGCGCGCCATCCCGTCGAGCACCTCGGTCAGCGGCGCCTGCCGGGCGATCTGCTCCAGCATGGCCCGGTGCTCGGCCATCAGCAGTTGGGCGTGCTTGACCTGGGTGGTCTCCACCCCGATCACCCGGATCCCGGTGACTGCGCCGGTGGCGTCGCGGCGCGGCTCGTAGGTGAAGTCGAAGAACGCCTCGCGCGCGTGCGGGCCGGTGCCCAGCACCACCCTGGCGTCCTGGCCGGTGTACGGCTCACCCGTGCGGTAGACCTCGTCCAGCAGCGCGATGAAGCCCTGACCGGCCAGCTCGGGCAGCAGCTCGCCGATCGGGACCCCGACCCGCGCCCGGTCCTCCCCGACGGTGGCGAGGAACGCCGGGTTCGCCGCCTCCACCACGTGAGTCGGCCCCGCGAGCGCGGCGAACACGGCGATCGACTGCCCGAACAGCGCCCGCAGGTCCTCCGCCGCCGCCTGCTCGGCAGCCGAGGAATCCACGGCATCCGTCCGCTGGCCCGGTACCGCCGTCATGCTGTGGTCCCTCCCCGGTAGGGCATCGTCGACCGGCCGATGGGTCGCCCGCCGGACCGTCGCCAGCGTACGGGGAGGGCCGGGCGACCGCTGTGCGGGTGAGTGCAGGCTGCGGAAGCCCGGGCCGACCAGGTTCCAGCGGGCGGCCGGCCCGGGTGGGGCCGGCCGCCTGCGGTTCCGTTCCGGCTCAGGCGCCGATGAACTCGAGCAGGTGGCGGTTGACCAGCTCCGGGTGGGTCCAGGCGATGTTGTCCGGGCCGCCCGGGATGACCTCGAAGCGCAGGTCCGCGATGAGCCCCGGCAGCCGGTTGGCGGTGGCGTCGATCGCGGTCCGCGTCGCCGTGCAGCTCCCAGCTGGCCCTGGTGCCGTACGTGCTCTTCCCCCGGCCCGCTGCCCCAGACCGACCAGGTCGTCTTCAAGGCCCTGCAGACCTACTCCAACGGCGACGTCGTGCGGTGGATCGACGAGCCCGCCGCCGGTCAGGAACCGGAGCACCCCGCGCCCGTGCTCAATCTGATTACGAGCAAGGACGACACGGCTCCCGCCCAGCCCGTCGCCGCTGCGGCACAGAACAGCGACGACGCCGACTCCGACGGCGGCAACGGCACCGCGTACGGCATCGCCGGCATCCTCCTCGGCCTGGCGGGCCTGGTCGCCGGGCTCCTCGCCTACCGCCGTACGAACCACGCGAGCTGACGGCGTCGATCCGCTCCGCCCCCCTGCGTACCTGGGATATCGGCACGCGGCCGTGGTGGCAGCGCCGTCGGGTCAGCTGCCGGCTGGCCGGTCGGAGCCGCGCGCGTCGGTGTCGGCGCGCGCGGCGGCGGCCAGGAACCTGTTGTAGCGGGCCAGGTCGTCGTCCTCCCCGGTGGCCTCGGCCCGGTCCGCGGCCCGGTCGACCCTGCGCTGCTCACGCTGGTCGGCCCTGATCCACTGCCGGACCAGCAGGACCATGACGACGGCTGCGGGGATCTCGCCGAACGCCCAGGCGATGCCGGCGCCCAGTCTTTGGTCGGCCAGGAGCGTGGACGCCCAGTCGGGGTGGACGCCGAGGTACCAGTCGGGGGCGATGACGGTGGTGGTCTGCATGAGCGCGAGGCCGAAGAAGCCGTGGGCCATCATCGACGCGAGGTGGATGAGCACCAGGATCGGGTGGGGCAGCCGGGGCCGGCCGGGGTCGATGCCGATGAGCACCCAGAACAGCAGGTAGCCGGAGACCACGAAGTGCCCCAGCATGGCCAGGTGCCCGAGGTGGGAGCGCATCAGCGTGCCGAGTAGGTCACTGAAGTAGAGGCCGAAGAGGCTGACGGTGTAGATGCCGAGCGCCGCCAGCGGATGGGTGAGCACCCGGGTGGGGCGGCTGTGCAGGGCGAGCAGCAGCCATTCCCGGGGCCCGCGTACCTCCGGTTCGGTGGGGCGGTGCAGGGCCCGTAGCGCGAGGGTGACCGGGGCGCCGCCGACCAGCAGGATCGGCACCAGCATGGACAGCACCATGTGCTGGGCCATGTGGGCGCTGAACAGCACGTACGCGTAGCGGGCGAAGCCCAGGCCGGTGGCGGCGGCGAGCACCAGCAGGCCCCCCACCCAGCTCGCGGTGCGGGCCACCGGCCACTGGTGCCCGGCCCGGCGCAACCGACGGACCCCGGTCAGGTAGCCGGCGATGCCGACCGCGGTGACGGTGAGGAAGATCAGGTCGGGCAGCGGCTGGCCGAGCAGGTGCGCCGGGGTGGGGGCGGCGGGCATGCCGAAGCCGAGCACCGCGGTCACCGGATCGGCGTCGACGGGCTCGGTGACCGGCGTCGGGCTGCGGGACAGGGCCACGGCCAGGCCGACCGTGGCGGCGAAGACCACCAGCTCGCCGGCGGCGAGCCGCGCGAAGGCGCCGCGTCTCCCGGCGGCCAGGGCCGGCAGGGCACGCGTCCGGTGTGCCGCGCCGAGCAGGCCGAGCATCGCGAGCGCGGCCAGCTTGCCCAGCACCAGCCACCCGTAGCGGGACTGCCACAACTGGTCGACGGCGCCGAGGCGCACCGCGGCGTTGGCCAGGCCGCTGAACCCGACGGTGACGAAGCAGCCCAGCGCGAGCCGGCTGTAGCGGGCGGCGGCCCCGGGCAGGTGGCGGCTGCGCCGGATGGTCAGCAGCGCGGCCAGCCCGCCGGCCCACAGTGCGGCGGCGAGCACGTGCAGCGCCAGGCTCGATACGGCGATCTGATGGTTGCCAGCCCCGGCGGCGTGCCCGGTCAACGCCGGCGGCAACATCCCGGCCAACGCCGCCGCCGAGGCGAGCGCGGCGGCCCGGCGGGACAGCGCGACCCGGGCCGTCACCGCCACCGCTGCCGCCAGCCCGGCCTGCGCCAACAAGGCACGCCCCTGCGTGATGTCCATACCGAAGCTGACCACGGGTGCCGCACCGAGCCGGCCGAGGGGAACGCCGAGCAGATCGGAGACCGTGAGCACCAGCAGCGTCAGGGACGCCGCCGCCCAGCCGGTCGCCGTGAGGCCGGCGCGGCGCAGCAGGAGCCACCCGTGCGCGGAGACGCCCGGCCCGTCACCGGGCAGCAGGAATGCCGCCGTCACCGCGAAACCGACGGTGAGCGTCGCCCACCCGTCGGCGAGCAGCCGTACCGCCGGCAGCGCCCACGTCGTGACCGGCCCCGGGTCGGGCAGGCCCGGGATCGCGGCGGCGACCGCGCCGCCGAGGCGCAGCGCCAGCAGCAGCACCACCACCGCCGAACCGGTCGCTACCACCCAGGCCAACCAGCCACTCGCCACCGGCCCGCCTGGGCCCGGGCTGCCCTGACCGGCGGTTGTCGGGTGCACACCCACCCGTGCGGTGCTGGCCGGCCCCGCGCCGACGGGCCGGCCGGCAACAGCTTCCCGGCTGCCCGGCCCGTCGGTGGCAGGCTCTGCGCCGACCGAGCTGAGGCTGGCCGGTTCGGCCGTACCCCCGCCGGGGGTGCCGGACGGGCGGGGGGAGCGGGGCGCCGGGGAAGGCGACGGAGACTGACGCACGGGCTGGACCTGGTTTCGGATCGGGGCGCCGGGCGGCCGGCGACGTGGTTCAGGAGGCGCGGCGGCGCCGGAGCAGCAGCAGGGCCGCGCCGGCGACGGCCACGACAGCGACCGCGCCGGCGGCCAGCAGGACGGCGGGTGGGCCGCCGTCACCGCCTTCGCCGGCGGCCACCGGGCTCGCCGGTCCACCGCTGCGGGTCGCCGTCGCGGGCGGTGGGGGCGACGCCGCGGACGCGGCCGGGTCGGCGACGGTGAACCGGTACGAGCCCTGCACCGGGTGGCCGTCGGCGGAGACCACCCGGTAGGCGACGGTGTAGGTGCCGTTGACCAGCGGCTCTTCGACGGTCACGCTGCCCGCCGTGCCGTCCACGGCCGGCGCGCCGGTCGGCACCTTCCGCCGGTCGGCGTCGCTGAGCACGATGGTGGTGAACTGCGGATCGAGCCGCTGCAGGAAGCGCAGCGTCACCGAGGTCGGCGCGGCGGTCAGCCGGGCATCCTGGGCCGGTGCGGCCGACTGCAACGAGTTGTGCGCCGCGGCGGGTGCGGCCGGCACCAGCAGCAGCGTGGTGAGCAGCGCGGTGAGGATTGCGGTGACGCGGGTACGCATCGAGAAAGTAACCTTCCGGGCGGCGGTCATCCGAGCACCTGCTGGCCGATCCAGCCGCCCTCGGGGCAGCCGGGCGGTACGGCGAACACGGCGGAGCCGATCGGGGTGGTCCACTCGTTGAGCAGGTCCCGTTCGGCCAGCCGGCGCTGAATGGGCAGGAACTGCCGGGTGATGTCGGCCTGGTAGGAGGCGAAGATCAGCCCACTGTCCGCGTGGCCCTCGGCGGTCGGCACGCCGTCGTAGTTGTAGGGCCGGCGCAGAATTTTCAGCCGGTCGTCGGTGACGTGCGCCCGGGTCAGGTGCGAGAAGTCCGGGATGACGGTGAGCCCGTCCGGGCCGAGCGCGGCGAAGTCCGGCTCGTCGTGCTCGGCGGCGCCGGTCAGCGGCGCGCCGGTGTCCAGCCGGCGGCCGACCGCGACTTCCCGGTCGGTGCGACCGAGCAGGTCCCAGGTCTCCAGGTTCATGCTGATCCGCCGCACCACGAGGGTGGTGGAGTCGCGCAGCCAGTCCGGCCCGTCGGTCACCCACACGGCGGTGTCGGCGGGGGCGCCGGGCTTCGGGTTGGCGGTGCCGTCGAGCTGGCCGAACAGGTTGCGCTGGGTGCGGCCCGGTTCGGCCCCGGCGGCCCGCCGGAAGCCCTGCTGCACCCAACGGACGGAGGCGAACGGCCGGCTGTCCTTGACCAGGACCCGCTGGGCGTGAGCGACGGTCAACGGGTCGTCGGCGCAGATCTGCAGCAGCAGGTCCCCGCCGGACCAGCGCGGTTGCAGCCGGTCGATGCGGAACGCCGGCAGGTCGGCCACGGACGGCGTCCGGCGGTCGGCGCGGCCGGCGGCGGCGTAGAGGCCGGGGCCGAAACCGAACGTGACGGTCAGCCGGGCGGGCAGCAGGCCGAGTTCCGGCTCGGTGTCGGCCAGCGACGGGCGGCCCTGGGTGAGCCGGGCGGCGTCGTCGGACAGCAACCGCAGCATCCGCCCCAGCGACGCCCGGTCGGTGCCCGGCTTGAGGGTGAACGCGACGAACGCCGCGTGCGCCTGCGGCTCGGTGGTCACCCCGGACTGCCGGCCGCCGTGGAACGGCTCGACCGCGCCGCCCACCTGGGCCACCGGGATCGGGTCGCCGGGGCGCCCGGAATCGTCGGGACGGGCGGCGGCGATCGCGGCGCCGCCGGCCAGCGCGCCCCCGGCGGCGACAGCGCCGCCGGTGAGCAGCCCACGCCGGCTCACCCCGCGGGGCGGCTTGATCGCGTCGGTCATGACGCCGGGCTCATGCTCATTCCCGGGGTCGCGCTCATGCCCGGCATCGGCTCGCCGTGACCCGGGGCGTAGGACTCCTGCGCGCCGGTGAACGGCTTCGCCACCGCCGTGAACGTCTGGGTACGGCCGTCGGCGAAGGTGAGCGTGAAGCTGAGTTCGTCGCCGGCGCGTACCGGCTTGGCGAGGTTCATCAGCATCAGGTGGTCGCCGCCGGGCTCCAGCGTGGCGCGGGAGTGCGCCTTGACGACGATGCCGCCCTTCTTGGGCTGCATGACCATCTTCCCGTCCTTCATGGTCATCTCGTGCAGCTCCATGGGGGACACGTCGGTGGCCGCCCCGGTGATGGTGACGTCGGCGTCGCCGTCGTTGACCAGCGTGCCGAACGCGGCGGTCATGCCCTTGTCGGCGGCCTTGACCCACGGGTCGCGGATTCCCAGCGCTCCGGCGGCGGCGCTCGTCGAGGCCGGGGCGGTGGTGTCTGGTGCCGCGGTCGTGGCCCCGCCCGAGGACCCGCATCCCGCCGCGCCGAGGGTGAGGACCGCGGCGGCGGTGAGCAGGACGGCCGGGCGCAGCCGGCGAACGTCGGTGAAGCTGGGCATGAAAGGTCCCTTCAGTCAGATGGTGTCCGATGGTTGGTCGGCGTACCCGGGCGGCAGGTTCCGCGCGAAGCGGTGACCCCGCGCACCGGCAGGCCGCCGGTCAGGCCGCGGTACGCCCCCGCTGGTGGCCGGTTCCCGGGTGCGGCGGCGGCAGCAGCCGCAGACCCGGGGCGGGCACCTCGCCTTCGCCGGGGATGCGCCAGCGGGGCACGTCCGGCCGCGAACGGGAGGAGGGGCCGCCGGGGCGCAGGCCCGACCGGGACATCGCGACCACGATCGCGTATCCGGCGAGCAGGAAGGCGTGGCTGACCAGACGGGAGGTGTCGACCCGCCCGGTCACCAGGTCGTTGACCGACAGCAGCACCAGCGTGGCGACGAACGCGCTCAACATCGGCACCAGCCCCGTCGGCGGCGTCCGGCGGGCCGCCACGAACAGGAACCCGGCGCCGACGGCCACGTTCCACGCCGCCGCCTCGTGCCACAGATGCCCCGATGCCAACGGACCCGCCGCGTGCACGTGCGGGCCGGACGCGCCCCGGCCGACCTGCACCAGACCCAACACCACCTGTGCCGCGCCGATCAGCCCGAGCGCCACCCGCAGCGACACCGCCACCCGCTCCCGCCAGCGGCGCGCCGGCCGGGCGGGCAACGCGCCGAGGACCAGGTCGGTGAGGTCGGGACCGGCGACGTGCACCGACATCCGCGCCCGCCGGGTGACCGCCGCCGCCTGGTCCAGCCACACCCGGCAGCCATCGCAGCCGGCCAGGTGTTCCTCGGCGCCGGCGCGTTCCTCGGGCGACTCCTGCCCGTCCAACTGCGCTGACAGCACCTCACGCCACTGCTCGCACCCCATACACCGGTAGTCGGCCCGAGGGCGGCGGCAGTTCCCGCCAATTCACGTGTCGGCGCAGGTCACACCACCACGGTCGGCTCAACCGGCGGTCGTGTCGCCCCTGCGTCCGGCCCGGGGGTCACTCATCGCCGCGACGAGATCCGCACGGGCCCGCGCCACCCGGGACCGGATCGTGCCCACCGGGCACCCGCACACCTCGGCGGCCTCGACGTACGACAAACCCAGGACCTGGGTGGCGACGAACGCCTCCCGCCGCTCCGCCGGCAGCGCCGCGATCAGCCGCTCCACCACCACCTGCCGGTCGAAGCCGTCCCGCGCGGTGTCCGCCACGTCATAGCCGTCCGACATCGGCACCGTACGCGGCCGAGACGTCGCGGTACGGATGTGATCGACGGCGACCCGCCGAGCGATCGACAACAGCCACGTCCGCGCCGAGGACCGGCCGGCGAACGACGGCAACGACCGCACCGCCCGCAGGAACGTCTCCTGCGCCAGGTCCTCCGCCTCACCCGCAGAGATCAACGCTGCCAGGAACCGGCGCACCTGATCCTGCGTCGCGGCGACGAAACGGGCAGCCCCGTCCCGATCGCCCCGCCCGGCGGCCAGCGCCCAAGCGGTGATCTCCGCGTCGTCCGCCATCCGTACCTCCGGCCGAGCCGACCCACAACGGCAGCACGACACCCTGTAGTAGTGACTGGACGGAAGCGTACCGTAGGTGACAACGCCCTCCGTCTGCCCATCGGTACGTAGCCAATCCCGCCACGGATCAACCTGACGCTCCCCTCCGCTGACGAAGCTGGTTTCTTCTGTCAGGCCCGACCAGGATCACCACGGCGTGGACGTGGGACGAACCGGGGTTCGTCCCACGCCGGTCACGGTCAGGTGGGTTACCGTTCGAGGCCGAGCGCGCGGCCCATCGTGTGGAACAGGTCGGTCTGATCGGTGACGCCGAGGACGTTCGCGGCCTGCGGGCCGCCGGCCGCGATCCGGACCTCGCTGCCGGTGTGCTGCTGCGACCCCGGCAGGGCGGTGGTGGCGTAGCTGATGGTCATGTCGGCACCGTCCGCGGTCACCAGGGTGGCGGTGACGCCGGGGGTGGTCGAACCGGCCTCGACGATCTGGCTGGTGTGCGAGTGGTCGGCCGTGACGACCACGAGGGTGTCGGGGTGCGAACGCTGGTAGCGCAGGGCCTCGCCGACGGCGGCGTCGAAGCCCGCCGTCTCGCCGATCTGGCCGCACGGGTTGGCGGCGTGGTCCTGCTTGTCGATGGAAGCGCCCTCGATCTGCAGGAAGAAGCCCTTGCGCTCGCCCCGTGACTGCCGGTCCAGCGTCTGGATGGCGGTCCTGGTCATGTCGACCAGGTGCGGCTGCGCGGCCGAGCGCGCCGGGTTGACCTCGCACCGGGCCGGGTCGGTGTTGTCGGCCGTCGGCGTCGGGCCGACGTACTCCAGGTCCATGTTGCCGGCGGCGAAGGCGCCCAGGATCGGCTTGCGGTGATCCGCGCCGGCCAGCCCGGCCGCGTCGGTCACCACCTGGTAGCCGGCCACCTGCGCCTGCTGCAGCACGGTCAGTCCCCTGAACCGGCCCGCACCGACGGTCTGGTCGAAGTACTTCTTGCCGCCGCCCAGCAGAACGTCGGGGCGGGTCTGCACGAGCTGCTCCGCGATGGAGCCGGCGCCGCCGTTCTCCTTGGCGTTGACCGGACACCTCGCCAGCGTCTCGACCGGGCCCTTGCAGTCACGCTCGGTCACGTGCGCTCCGAGCACGGCCGGGGTGGCGTCCTGTACCTCGGCGGTGGACACGTCGCCCGTGCGGTAGCCGGCCTGCTTGGCCAGCTCCAGGATCGTCGGCACCGGCTTGCCGTTCGGCAGGACGGAGATTGCCCCGTCGTAGCTCTTGCGGCCCGTCGCCCAGGCGGTGCCGGTCGCCGCGGAGTCCGGCACGTAGTCCGGCAGCTTCGGGTTGTCCTTCTCCACCGAGTAGGTGGTCATGGCCCCGGTCAGCGGCAGCCGGTCCATGTTGAGGGTGCCCGCCGCGCCCTTGAGGTAGTTGCGGGCGATGGTGATCTCGGAGTCGCCCATCCCGTCGCCGATGAGCAGGATGACGTTGCGGGCCTTGCCGCCCTGGATGGCCTGGCGTGCTTCACGGGTGTGGTCCTGGTACTTGCTCGTCGCAGTGGCGGCGGCCGGGGCGGCGACCGCCACCAGCGCGACCGCGGTCACCGCCGCGGCGCGGCGGGCACGAGGGAACTGCACGTGACACTCCCAACTCGGGGGTGGCATCGATCGGTTCGACCGACGCCGGGTCACCACCAGCCCACCCCTTTGCCTCGCGGGGGACCACCGACGGCGGATGAGCAGGCGGCAACATTCCGGCAAACCACGACCTGGGATCTGCCTTCCCCGTGGCAGGGCCGGACCGTCCGTCACGCCGGGAGAGCCGACCACGAAGGCTCTCTGTCGATCCCTGGTGCGACACCTGTTGATCACCCTGTGTTCGCCGTGCAGTTTGCTCACCGGTGCTACCAACGACCTCGGATCCACGGACCGTGGTGTCGGACCGAACGGAAACGAGGAGTACGTGCGGGCCACGAGGTTCACGGCGCTTGCCGCCATGGTGCTGGTGCTGGTCACCGGCTGCACGAACGACAAGGGCCAGCCGGCGGACCGCGACACGCCGAAGGCCGGCACGCTGCGGATCGTCGCCGGCAGCGAGCAGCAGAGCGTGGTCGACACCATCGTCAAGCCCTGGTGCGAAAGTAAGAGATACACCTGCGAGGTGACCCTCAAGGGGTCGGTCGACCAGGCCCGGATCCTCTCCGGCGGCAGTCGCGACTACGACGCGTACTGGTTCGCCTCCAGCGTCTTCCTGCAGCTGGGCGACAAGTCGAGCGCGTTGCAGGACGTCAAGCCGATGTTCCTCACCCCGGTGGTCTTCGCCGCCTGGCGCTCCGAGATGACCAAGCTCGGTTTCGCCGGCCGTACCGACGTGCCGATCGGGGACATCCTGGCCGCCGTCGAGTCCGGCAGGACCCGGGTGTGGATCACCAACCCGACCCAGTCGAACTCCGGCGCCACCGTGCTGTTCGGCTTCATGAACCACTTCGCCGGCAACGGCCCCGGTAAACCGCTCACCCAGCAGCAGCTCGACTCGCCCGCGGTCGAGCAGGGGGTCACCCGGTTCGTCAAGGCGATGGACCAGACCCCGCCGTCCACCGGCACCCTGATGACCGAGTGCCTCGCGCACGCCGACCAGTGCCGGGCCATGTTCACCTACGAGGACCTGGTCATCGAGAAGAACGCCGAACTGGTCAAGGCCGGCCGGGAACCGCTGCTGGTGGCGTACCCCCGGGGGTCGCTCGCGGTGAGCGACGCGCCGCTGGGCTTCCTGCCGCAGCCCGGCAACGACGACGCCCGGAAGATCTTCACCGAGCTGCAGGACCACCTCCTCAAGGATGCGGACGCGCAGGCCGCCCTGCTCAAGCTGGGCCGCCGGCCGGCCGCCAGCGTCGGGCTCACCCTGGACAAGCCCGACCCGGCGGTCTTCAACCCGGCCTGGGGCATCCAGGGCACCATCAACGAGCAGGGCATCCAGTACCCGTCGGCAGCGGTCATCCAGGCCGCGCTGGACCGCTACCAGACCCGCTACCGCCGCCCGGTCGCCGCCTACTACTGCCTGGACGGCAGCGGCTCGATGGGCGACAACGACGGGTGGACCGGCATCGAGGCCGCCGCCGGCCAGGTCTTCGACCCCGACCAGGCCGCGCAGAACTTCCTGCAGACCCACCCGCAGGACGCCACCACGGTCGCCATCTTCAACGGCGGGATCACCGGCGGCAGCCCCTGGCAGGTCCGCGGCAACGACGGCGACGCCCTGCGCGATTTGGCCCGCAAGGTGGCCGACTACGAACCCGAGGGCGGCACCAACATGTACGCCTGCCTGCTGCGCGCCACCGAGGAGCTGACCGGTGCGCAGAACGGCGACCGCAAGCGGCTGGTGGTGCTGATGACCGACGGCCAGTCCAACACCAAGCAGCGGGGCGACGCGCTCGCCGCGCTGAAGTCCGCAGGCGTGCCGGTGGTCGCGATCGCCTTCGGGCGGGACGCCGACCCGCGCCAGCTGGAGGAGGTCGCCTCGGCCACCAACGGCACGTTCGTCCGGCAGGACGACCTGGTCGCCGCGCTGCGGCAGGCAGCGGGGTACAAGTGAGGCACCGGCTCGCCGCCCCCGTGGCGCTGGTCGCCGCGGTGGCCGTCTTCGCGGTGGTCTTCCTGGTCACCGGCAGCCTGATCTGGTCACCGCTGCTCGCCCTCGGCAGCGCCGTCGGGCTCTACCTGATGCTCGACGACCGCACCTCCGCCCGGGTGGACAGCGACAGCTACGCCGACGACGCGCGTGGCCGGGTGGAGGAGGCGCTTCGGGTGGTGCGCGGCATCGAACGGCTCGCCAGGGATGTCCGTCGCCCCGAGGCCCGCCAGGCGTTGGAGGACGCCTGCCGCTACGTACCGGAGCTGTTCGACCGAGTGAAGGACCGTTCACCGGACAGCCTCTACTCCACCGCCGCCCAGATTGGCGGGCACCTGCGCAGCCTCGACGGGGTGGTCCGGCAGTACCTGGACATCCAGCGCCAGCCGGTGCTCTACCACGACCCGCAGCGGCTGCAACGCGACGGCGAGCAGGCGTTCCGCCGGTTCGCCGACTTCGCCCTGGAGAGCGTCCGGTTGGTCAACCAGGGCGAGATCGCGCAGTACACCGCCAACCTGGACACCGTCGCCCCACCGAGCCTGCCCGACCTGGGCCGATGAAGGAGTCACGTTGAGATTGCCGAGCACCCGGTTCCTGATCGGACTGGTCACGGTGATCGCCGTCTGTGTCGTCGCGGCGGTGCTGTGGAAGCGGTCGGCCGACGCGCCCGCGGCCGCCGCCCCGCCCACCACCGTCAGCTGTGTCGGCGGCTCGGAGAAGTCGGAGTTGATGGCCGACCCGGAGGTGAAGCGGATCCTGCGCGACGACTACCGGCTGGAGGTCACCTTCACGCCGCTCGGCTCGTACGACCAGGTGCAGCTGAGCACCGACGAGATCAAGGCCCGCAAACTGGACTGTCTCTGGCCGTCCAGCGCCAGCGCGCAAGGCGTCTTCGAGGCCCAGCACGCCGGTGCGTTCTCCGGCTACCGGGCGGAGAACGTGCTGCAGTCCCCGGAGGTCATCTACGCTGGCCCGCGCGGCACCGACGCGCTGCTGCGCAAGGGCATCGTGCAGCGCCGCGGCGACCGCTACTTCGTGGTGGACATGAAGGGGCTGCTGCTCAACCAGGTGGTCAAGCGCGGCACCTGGGAGGCGCTCGGCGCGGCCGACCTGCGTGGCCCGATCACCGTCTCCAGCACCGACCCGGCCAAGTCCAACAGCGGCTTCACCATGGCTCAGCTGCAACTGGGCATCATCGCCACCGACGACGGCTTCTCCGCGCCGAGCCTGGCCCAGGCTCGCAAGGCGCTGCCCACCATGCGCGCCCTGCACGACGCGCAGGGCCTCCAGTCGCGCAGCTCCGACTCCGGGTTCCGGGAGTGGCTCACTCAGGGCGGCGAGTTCAAGGCGCCGCTGTACGCCGGCTACGAGAACCAGATCATCCAGCAGGTGGTGCAGAGCGGCGACGCCAGCGCCGCCCTGCTGAAGAACGTCCGGGTGCTCTATCCCGACCCGACCATCTACAGCGACCACCCGGTGCTGGCCCTCGACCCGGACGCCGGCCGGTTCGCCGACGCGATGAAGGACGCCAAGATCCAGCAGATCGCCTGGAAGAAGTACGGCTTCCGCTCGGCGGTCCAGGTCGGCGCCAACGACGTCGGCGACTTCCCCGGCATCGGCCTGGCCGACCAGGTCCGCGCCGCGCCCGCGCCGGCCGCCGACGTGACGCTCGCCCTGCTCAGCTGCCTGAAAGACGCCAACACCTGCCGATGAAGGGGACCGACCATGAGTGAGGGACTGCAGATCGACTTCGGCACGATCGTGGGTGGGCAGGCCGACCCGCCGACCGGCGCCGCCGATTCCGCCATCACCACCGCGCTGGCCACCGGCGCCGAGCCGGCCACCTTCGCCTGCCGGGACCTGCTCACCCCGGCGCAGCTGGAGCAGGCGCGGCAGGCCGCCCGACAGCTCTACCCGACCATGCTGGCGAACACCGAGGCGCTGGCAAGCTTCGGCAACCAGGCGCTAAACCAGGTGAACGCCCAGGTCAGCCGGATCTTCCGGGAGGTCGGCCGGGTGGACATCCCCGAGCTGACCAGCATCATGCACGAGATCAACGACCGGATGCGCGGCTTCCGTCGCAAGTACGACCCGAGCGACCCCAAGGTGCGGGAGACCTTCACCAAGTTCTCCGACGCCATCCGGGGCCTGTTCCGCAAGGGCCGCGACCTGCTGGAGATGCTCTTCGAGGAGGCGCGCACCGTCGAGCAGCAGCTCGACCGGGTCGCCGGACAGCTTGGCGACAAGCAGCGCGAGCTGCGCCGCAACGTGGTGCTCTGCGACGAGCTCTACAAGGCGAACGAGGCCGCCATCGGCCAGCTGGTCGGCGCGATCGCGGTGATGGAGCTGGTCCGCGACGAGGCGCTGGCCGAGGCGAGGTCCATCCAGGTCACCCCGGGCGCGCCCGACGAGCGGGACCGCCGGGAGCGGCTGTCGGTGGTCACCGAGTTCAGCCAGGCCCTCGAGGTACGGATCAACGAGTTCCAGCAGCGGCTCTTCGTCGCCTGGTCCACCTCACCGCAGGTACGCAACATCCGCACCCTCAACTACGGGCTCGGCCAGCGGCTGGCGCTGTTGATCAACCTGACCATCCCGACGATGAAGCTGACCATCGCCCAGTGGGCGCTGCTGCAGCAGGCCAACCAGGCCGCCGACATGCAGAGGGCGGTCGCCGACGGCGCCAACGACGTGCTGTCGGCGTACGCGTCGGCCTCGAAGACGGCGGTGCCGCAGATCGCCCGGGTGATTCAGACCCCGACCGTCCGGCCGGAGACCATCCTGGAGGTCGCCGAGTCGATCGACGTCCAGGCTCGGGGCATCGAGGACGCCGTGCGCCACGGCCAGCAGGCGCGGGCCGAGGTCGTCGGCGCGATCGTCACCGCCAACCGGTCCATGTCGGAGTCGTCGGAGCGGCTCAGCCGTACCGTGGTGGAGCTGGTCAGCCGGGCCAAGGCGCCGATGGCGCTGCCAGCCGTACCGCAGTTGCCGGCGGCGGTACTGGAGCAGGCTCCGGCGGTCGTGCCGCAGCAGCGCTGACCGCGGCGATCACCACCCCCGGCTGGACCCGGCGCCCCGCGTGTTCGGATCGCGGTTCGGGAGCAGCTCGTCGAGGACCTTTGTCCCTGGTCCGCCCTATACCCCCGCCCGCATCGTCAGGGTGTCTATCGAGGAGGTAGACGATGCGCGCGACCGGCAGACATCACGTTCCCCGGCCGAACGCGAAGACGGCGTCGATGAATCCGTCCGGCGCTGCGTCGAGTTCGCCCTGGGAGAACGGCCAGAGCCCGACGGTTTCCATCCGACCGGGCAACGCGTCCGGCGCAGCCACCATGCCGAAAAGCCGAGATGGGCCGGTGAGCAGGTGCCGGCCAGGACGGGGATCCTCGTCGACGGCAGCCTTGATGGCCAACAGGAGATCCGGAGCGCGCAGTGGCAGACCCCGCCGGGCTGCGCCGTGCTGGTGAAGCCCGCATCCTGGCCTATCCGTGTCAGCACGGCGTGCGGGCCGCCAGGGCGCTGACCGTCAAAGTCCTCACCGCCGCGCGGAGGCAGACCGTCGCCCTCGCGGGGGAGGCCACCGTGGCCGGGATCCTGGCGCAGATGGCCACCGATCTGGAAGCGGTCAACGACCGCATCGCCGCCATCGAGGAAACCATCGCCGCGGTGGTCGCTGAGCACGAGCTGGGCGAGATCGTCACCAGCCTGCCCGGCATCGGCACCACCCTGGCTGCCGAGTTTCTTGCCCACGCCGGCACCCTCACCACCTACCCGAGCGCTGCGGCGCTCGCCGCGCACGCCGGGCTCGCCCCGATCTCCCGAGACTCCGGCCGCAGGCAGGGCCACCAGGTTCGGCCGCACCGCTACCACCGTGGTCTGCGTCGGGTGTTCAGCATGTCCAGCTTCGCCGCCCTGATCCACTGCCCACGATCCCGCGCCTACTACGACAAGAAGAGAGCCGAGGGAAAGACCCACCGCCAGGCCACCGCCGCCCTGTCCAGACAACGCCTCAGCGCCCTCTGGGCCTGCATCCGCGACAAGACCCCTACCAGCCCAAACAACCAAGATTGGTAGAGGTGGCGCTGTGTGAACTCGCGTAGAGACTCCGTAGCCCGGCCCGACGTCGGCCGCCTTGCGCCGAGTTCGTCGTCAGGGCGTGGCGACGACCTCGCGGCCGAGTGGCCAGAACGCGGCGGGGACGAGCTTGAAGTTGGCGATCCCGAACGGGATGCCGATGATCGTCACGCACAGCGCGACGCCGGCGAGGATGTGGGACAGAGCCAGCCACCAGCCGGCGAGCACCACCCACAGGATGTTGGCCAGGCCGGACGCGACGCCGGCGCCGGGCTTGGGCACGAGGGTGCGGCCAAAGGGCCACAGGGAGTAGACGGCCAGCCGCAGCGACGCGACGCCGAACGGGATCGTGACGACCAGGGCGAAACAGATCAGCGCGGCGAGACCGTAACCGGCGGCGAGAACGAGGCCACCGCCGAAGACGAGCCACAGTACGTTGAGCACAAACCGGATCATGTCCTCAAGCATGACCGTCCGACGCCACCCTCGGATCGCGTCGCATCGGCGCTGGCGGGCGGTTCGGGTGACGCCGCTCGTGCCGGAATGGTCGGCCCGCGCGAGGCGGCTACGGTTGTTGTTCCGGAGGGTCCGGCCTAGGGAGGCGTGGAACAGGCCGTGGGTGGCTATGGCGTGCAAGTCACGCTGGTGTTCGTGTTGGTGCTGGTGAACGCGGTGTTCGCGGGCAGCGAGATGGCGTTGGTGTCGCTGCGGGAGAGCCAGTTGCAGCGCCTGGAGCGGACCTCGCGGGCTGGGCGGGTGCTGGCGAGGCTCGCCCGGGATCCGAACCGGTTCCTGGCCACGATCCAGATCGGTATCACCCTGGCAGGTTTTCTCGCGTCCGCGGCGGCGGCGGTGTCCCTGGCTCAGCCTCTCGTGGGCCCCTTGGGCTTCCTCGGCGGCGCGGCGGAGCCCGTGTCGATCGTGATCGTCACCATCGTGCTGACCTTCGTCACCCTGGTGCTGGGCGAGCTGGCGCCGAAGCGGATCGCGATGCAGCGCGCCGAAGGCTGGGCGCTGCTGGTCGCCCGCCCCCTCGATGCGTTGTCGGCGTTCTCGCGACCTGCGGTGTGGCTGCTGAGCAAGGCCAGCGACGCGGTCGTGCGCCTGACCGGCGGCGACCCCCGCGCCCGGCGGGAGGAGGTCACCACCGAGGAGTTGCGGGAAATGGTCGCCGCGCAACGCAACCTCACCCCCGAACACCGGATGATCATCTCGGGGGCGTTCGAGGTGGCCGAACGGATCCTGCGGGAGATCCTCGTCCCGCGCCGCGAGGTCGTCACCCTGTCCGCGTCGTTGACCGCGCCGCAGGCGCTGCGCGAGCTCGGGGCGTCGGGGCAGACCCGCGCCCCGGTCGTGGGCCGCGGGGGCCTGGACGACACTGTCGGCGTAGTGCACATGCGGGACCTCCTCGACCAGGACGGCCCGGTCGCCGAGCACGCCGGCGCCGCGTTGTACCTGCCGGAGACGCTGCGGGTGACCGAGGCGATCCGGGAGATGCGCGCCCAGCGGCAGCAGTTCGCCCTCGTGGTGGACGAGCGGGGATCCATCGACGGGATCGTCACGATGGAGGACCTGGTCGAGGAGATCGTCGGAGAGATCTACGACGAGACCGACCGTGACGTGCAGTCCGTCGTGCGCGAGGCCGACGGGGCACTGCTGGTGCCAGGTGGCTTCCCCCTGCACGACCTGACCGACGTGGGCGTCGACCTCGACGAGGGCGCCCTCGATGCCGGCGACTACACCACCGTGGCCGGGCTGGTCCTGGCCCACCTTGGCCACATCCCGAAGACCTCCGGCGAGGTGATCGAACTGCCGGGCCTGACCGCCGAGGTCGCCGAGGTGACCGGCCGGGCCATCACCCGGGTACGCCTGCGTACCACGCCGACGGCCGGCAGCGGGCCCGAGGTCGGCGGGGACGGGACGGCCTCCTGACGGAGCAGGCCGACGACTGCCACACGCTCGATGTGGGGTGGCGGGCCGCATTTGTGCGCGCAAGCCATGCCCGACATCCCCGCTGCACTACCCGAGAGTGGCCGTGCGGATGCAATCAGCTGCTTTTCAGGTGGCGTTGGTAGGTTCTCGGCGCGACGGCTTCCATTATGGACGTCGTTGATCTCGTTGTGAAACAAGGGTTTCGCGTAGAAGTTTCACCAAAGCCGAGTGTCGCGCGTCGGTGTTCGTCGAGGGAGAGGTTCGTGGTGTTCAAGAAGATGCTGGGCGCGTTCGGGGTGGGCGGCCCCAGCGTCGATACCGTCCTGTCCAATCCGAACACCCGCCCAGGGCTGATGCTGAACGGGCAGGTGAACCTGACCGGCGGCAGCCACGACGTGGAGATCGACCACATCACCGTCGGCCTGGTCACCCGGGTGGAGATGGAGGGCGGGGAGCAGGAGTACGACGCGTTCGTCGAGTTCCACCGCGTCGGCGTCGCGGGCGGCCTGCACCTGCGCGAGGGGCAGCACCTGTCGCTGCCGTTCCAGGTCCCCATGCCGTGGGAGACCCCGGTGACCGACCTGTACGGGCAGCGCCTGCACGGCATGACGATGGGTCTGCGTACCGAGGTGTCCATCCGGGGCGCGGTCGACAAGGGCGACCTCGACCCGGTGTACGTGCACCCCCTGCCCGTGCAGGAGCGCATCCTGGAGGCCTTCGGCCGGCTCGGCTTCGGATTCAAGGGCGCCGACCTGGAGCGCGGTTACATCGCGGGGCTGCGCCAGAGCCTGCCGTTCTACCAGGAGATCGAGTACTACGCCGCGCCGCAGTACGCCCACACCGTCAACGAGGTCGAGCTGACGTTCGTCGCCAACGAGCACGGCGTGGACATCGTGCTGGAGTTCGACAAGCGCGGCGGCCTGTTCACCGGTGGCCACGACTCCTACGGCCGCTACCACGTCGCACACACCGACGCCGACCGCGTCGACTGGGCCGCGCAGGTCGACGGTTGGGTCCGCCAGGCCCTCGACGGCTACCAGAGCCTGCACGCCGACCACGGCTACGCCCCGCCCGTCCAGGGCCACGGCGCTGCCGGCTACCCGCCCCCGCCGCCCGGCTACGGGCAGCCCGCCTACGGCGCCCCCGGCTACGGGCACGCGGCGTACGGCCACCCCGGCGGGCACTACAAGGAGGAGCACCACGAGCGGCATGGCGGCTCCGGGATGGGTGCCGTCGCCGCGGGTGTGGTCGGGGGCGCCGCGCTCGGCTTCGCCGGCGGCATGATCGCCGACGAGGTGTTCGACTTCGGCGACGAGGAGAGCGGCGACGACGAGGGCTGACCCCACGCGCGCGCGGGCCGGCGCACCGCGAGCGCGTGCTCGCGCCGGCCCGCGACACCGCCTACCGATGCCTGGCCGTCAGGAGAATGCCGCCTGCCGGCCAGGCGGCCACCTGTTGGCCCGACAACGGGCCTGGGCGGCAGGATGTCGAGTGGGGTTTCGCCGCTCGACAGGTGGGGCAATGACCGGGCCGACGACAACCCCTCTGGAGGGACGGCTCTCGTGCACGTTACCGGCATCCTCACCGCCATCATCATCGGTCTGGTCATCGGCGCCCTGGGCCGGTTGGTCGTACCGGGCAAGCAGAACATCCCGATCTGGCTCACCCTCGTCATCGGCGTGGTCGCCGCGATCCTCGGCACGATCGTCGCTGGCGCGATGGGCGTCGCCGACACCAATGGCATCGACTGGATCGAGCTGCTGATCCAGGTGATCTTCGCCGCGATCGGCGTCGCGATCGCCGCCGGCGCCTACGGTCGCCGCCGCGTCCACTGACCCCCAGTTCCCTGGTGCCGGTCCACCTCTGCGGGGTGGGCCGGCGCCATGCTGTCCGGCAGCACCGGGCCGGACACTCTGGACGAGAAACACCGGTGCGCCCGGCACACTGACCACCCCCGACGACAGCAAGGGAGACCCAGACCGATGGCGGCGGAAGGCAGCACCAAGGCCGTGGTGACGGCGCTGGCGGCGAACCTGGGCATCGCGGTGAGCAAGTTCGTCGCCGCGGCGGTCACCGGGTCGGCGTCGATGCTCGCCGAGGGCGTGCACTCGGTCGCGGACTCGACCAACCAGGCGCTGCTGCTCATCGGCGGCAAACGTGCCCGCCGCGCCCCTTCGGCGCTGCACCCCTTCGGGTACGCCCGTGAGCGCTACATCTACGCGTTCCTCGTGGCGATCATCCTCTTCACCCTCGGCGGCCTCTACGCCCTCTACGAGAGCTACCTCAAGATCACCCACCCGCACGAGCTGACCTCGCCGCTGGTCGCCGTGGTCGTGCTGCTCGTCGCCATGGCCCTGGAGGGCTACGCCCTGCGCACCGCCGTCGGGCAGGCCAACCGCACCCGCGGCAGTCGCAGCTGGATCGCGTTCGTACGCCGCTCCCGCGCCCCCGAACTACCGGTGATCCTCCTCGAGGACGCCGGCGCGCTGATCGGCCTCGTCCTCGCGCTGCTCGGCGTCGGCCTGAGCGTGCTCACCGGCAACGGCATCTACGACGGCATCGCCACCGGCTGCATCGGCCTGCTCCTGGTCAGCGCCGCCATCATCCTGGCCACCGAGATCAAGAGCCTGCTCATCGGCGAGGCCGCTCTGCCGGAACAGGTCACGGCGATGCACACCGCTCTGCTGTCCACCCCCGGCGTCGACCGGGTCATCCACCTGCGCACCATGCACCTGGGCCCCGACGAACTCCTCGTCGCGGCGAAGATCGCCATCGACGCCGACGACGACGGTGCCACCATCGCCGCGACCATCGACGACGCCGAGGCCCGCCTGCGCCGCGCCCTGCCGACCGCCAAGGTCGTCTACCTCGAGCCCGACATCGACCGGCAGCCCGCTTCCGCCCATGCCGAACCCGGCCTGACGACCTGAGCACCTGACGCGTCGACAAATGGTCCGGTACCGGCGCCGGGGGTACTGACGCCGGTGTAGCGCAAGCCATCGACGTGGGAGGCTCCACGGGTATCGACGACACGATCGGCAACGCCTCCGAGGAGGCCGCCGACAAACTGAAGGAAGGCGCCGGCCGGGCCACCGACGACGAACGGCTCGAAGCCAAGGGCCGCAGCGATCAGGCCAGCGCCAACGTCAAGCAGGCCGGCGAGAAGATCAGGGATGCCTTCAACAGCTGACCGCACCCCGCAGGCGCGGCAGGTGAGATGACACAACGGCCACGGCGGCACCCCCGTCGTGGCCAGTGCCAGCCGGGACTGTCGTCGACGGCGACCACCTGACCAGATCCCGGTTCCTGGCGATGTACGTGCGGCCCCTCTTCGGCGTACCGATCGCCCTGCTCGCCTCCTGGCTGGTCTCGCCCTGTACGCCCGGGCCCGCAGCGACGGCCGTCCAGGGCTCGTTGCAGACGCTGGGGCTGGACCACATCGACCTGATGCTTCTCGGTACGCCGGCGGGCCCGGTGCGGCGACATGGCTACCATGGCTTGCATGGCTTCATGGAGCCGGCTGGGTCGCGTCGGCAACCTCGCTGCCACCATCATTGCCGTTGCAGGTTGCGGTGCCGACGATGTCCCCTTGACTCCGGAGCCCGGGGTGGCGGCGAGAAAGGTCACGGTCATCCGAGGGGACCAGACCTACCCCATGACCGCCGAGGTGATCGACTGGGAGACGAGGCCTCACCCGCAGGTGCCCGAGCGGGGCATGGCGGTGCACATCACCTATCGTTTTCGGTCCACCAGCTCCGATTCCTCGGCCATCTCAGAGCATGTCGAACTTCAGGCCTGTGCGGTCGACGGTCGCAGAGTCGTCCTCTTGTGTACGTCGATCTTCAACGGCTCGTCCAAGGACTGCTGGCTCGGGCCCAGTGCAGATCCGGACCTCGCCCGCACAGCTGATGTCCTGATCCTGCCGGATCAGATGTACGCCGGGCCCCACGCGGGTGATCCCAAGGACCACGATGGCTACGTTCCACCGAGAAATCTCGGACCAGGAGACCAGCTCTGACTCGCCAATCCTCAACCGGTACGTCGATGAGTGGGTGGTCGCCGTCACGGAGTTGGGCGAGCGTGGCAGGTCTGAGAGGGCAGTCTGCAGTGAATAGATCTGATCTATGCGTTGCGTCCGGTTGGTGTTTTTCCGGCGTGTTCGTTGTTGATAGTGGCCGGTAGGTCCAAACAGGTCAATGGTCGGTAGTCCACTTGTTCATGCCGGGATGGTGATTCGCCGATACGTTCAAGATCTGTGTTCGGTGGTTTGGGTCAGGAAGTTGGTCAACAGGGCTGCCGTCTCAATCTCGCGCTCGACGTGCGGCAGGTGACCGGTCTGGTCGAGAACCTGTATCTCGGCACCCGGCAGACTCTTCCTGAGAGTGGTGTCTTCAGGCAGAGGTGCGATGCGGTCCTCGCGGCCCCACAGCACCAATGTCGGGATGCCCCGGCCGCTGACGCGGGCATAGAGCGATGTCGCGTCCTGGATGGGCATTCGGCGGATCGACGACAGCACGGCCCGTTGGAATCCCGGTGCTGACGCGTACGGCCGGAATTTGTCCCGCAGCGCGTCGATCACGTCGGTGCGGTGAGAGTAGCGGGGCAGCCGGGACAGCAGGATCTTGGTGCCTGCGGCGTGGAGCAGGAGTTCGCCGACGCCGGGAAGGTTCATGAGGCGATGGAACCGGGTGGTGTGGACGCCGAAACCGTCCGGGGCTATGTAGGTCAGGCTCGCGAGTCGTTCGGGATGCCGGTCGGCGAAGTCCGCTGCGATGATCGTCCCGAACGCCAGCGCCACCAGGTGGACCGGTCTCGCGACGGCCAGCCGCTGAAGGAGTTCGGCAAGTTGGCGGTGGTAGAGGTCCGCACCGTAGGTCACCCGCGGGCTCGCGGAGGCACCCCGACCGAGCAGGTCGTAGCGCACCACGCGGTATCCGGCGTCGATGAGCGGTTCGGCGAGTCCGTCCCAGACGAACATTGGCAGGGTGGCGCCGGGGATCAGGATGACGACGGGTCCGCCGGGAGGGCCGTCGAGGCGGTAGTGGGTGCGTCCGCTGGGCAGGTCGAGGGACTGGTCGGTCAGTCTGGGCATCGCCTGGTCAGCTTTCGATGAGGTGGCGCGTGCTGGGTGGGGAGGCTGCGAGAGTGGATCCGGCGAGGCTGCGCATCACCGCACGCCAGCCGGCGAGAGCGGCAGGGCCGGCGATGGCCGCGACCTGCTCGAGTTGTGTCAGCTGGGGGGCGGTTGCCGCACGTTCGACGGACGCACCCGCCGCAGTGGCCGACAACGCCCGCTCACGGCCGCTTCTCGCAGACGCTGACCGGGTGACGTATCCGCGACGGAGCAGGCCGGACAACGGGCGATGCAGGGCCTGCCGGCTGATGCCGAGCGCGCCAGCGAGTTCGCTGACGGTGATGCCGGGCTGCCGGACAACGACGTACAGAATGCGGTGGTCCACCCGCCCGAGCCCGTGCTCGGCGAGGGCCGTGTCCGCGGTGTCGACGAAGCCGCGCCAGCCCAGGAAGAACAAAGCGATGTCGCGCTCGTCAATCAACATGTAAATAATGTTGACATGTTCTGTCGGCGCAAGCAAGATCCCCTCCAGCCGTCCCGTCGGCGAAGCGGTTCCGGCTCGTGATCCACTCCGACGCCCGGCGGGTTCAGCCACGCGGTGGCCACGGCGGCGGGCCCGGGAGGACGCCGGGAGCGACTCCTGACTCCAGCGTGACCGACTCGCATCGCCAGGCCGGCTCTTCAGAGAAGAGAGCCGGAAAATGGCCGCCGCAGACCCGGAGTCATCGCCAGACACGATTGCCGAGGTCACGAGTCTGCTCGCGCCCGACGGCAGCGACCACTGAGCCGCAATTCCTGCTCCTTCTCGGTGGCAACGGCGGAGGCGGAGAGAAGCGTCGCAGCGGCGAGGCTGCCCCAGAGGACAGCCGGTCCGCGGGAGGCGAGAGCGGTGATGACCGCCGGGGAGACGGCGAGGCCGATGCCCGTGGAGAGTTGGAAGTGGGCGAGGGCGCGCCCCAGGACGTGGGCGGGGGTGAGGGCGGTGACGAGCGCGGTGGCGCTGCCGGCATAGATGATCTCGCCGATGGTGCAGACCACGGACACCGTGGTGACGGCCGGGGCGCTCCAGCCGTGTCCCGGTGAGGTGGCCGCGAGAAAGCCGAGGTAGGACGCGGTGAGCACCACGCCGGCGAGAATGAGCACGCTCCGCCGGGAGAAGCGGGACATCAGGACGGTGACCGGAACCTGCAGGGTGACCACCAGCACGGTGTTCGCCACGAAGATGGCCGCCGCCCACACTGGGGATGCGTGCAACTGAGTTACCAGTACCAGGGGGAGCGCGACTTCGGGGACGTTGAGGCAGAAGACGTAGACGACGTTGGCGATCAGCAGCGCGCGCATCCGGGGTGCGGGCCCGTCGGCCCCGTCCCTGCCCGGAGTAACGGCTGGATGAGCGTGCACGTGGACCGACCGGGCCAAGGCCGCCGCAGCGAGATAGGCGAGTCCGGTAACGGCTGCCAGGGCCTGCAATGCGGTGGTGCCGCCCGCCAGGCATGCGGTAGCGAGGAGGCCGCCCACACCCAGGCCGGCGTTACGCAGGGCGCGGCCTCCCGCGAGAGCGGCGTCGCGTTCGCGGCCTTGAGCGACCGTGGCCACGAGGGCTGCGTGGGCGGCCGGCCATGCCTGGTTGCCGATGCCGAGGAAGAGTGCCGCCGTCGCGAACAGCCACACGTTTCCCGTCGGGGTGGCCAGCAGCAGCGCCACGCCCAACACCCGCACCAGCATTGACGCTGCTACGACCGTGCTGCGTGCGCCCCGATCGAGCCATCGGCCGACTGCCGGCATGCACACCAGAGCCATGATGGCGCCGACGGTCATGGTGATGCCGGTGGTCGACGCGGACAGCCTCAGCACCGTCACCCCGTAGAGCAGCAGGAAGGGCCGCAGCAGCCCGGTGCCGAGCGCATCCACGGCCAGGGCGACGGCATAGCGGGGGCCACCGGAGGCGCGGACGAGGGCGCGGGGATCGATCTTGGTGGTGATTGCCATGTCAGCGGTGCCGGGCGCCGCCGTCGACATGGACCGTCTCGCCCGTCACCCAGCCCGCACCCAGGAGCCACAGGGCGGCGTCGGTGACGTCCTCGAGCGTACCGACCCGGCCGGCGAGGGAGGCTGCGGCGGCACTGTCGTACAAGGCGCGGCGACGCTCGTCCGGAAGTCGATTCCAGGTGCCGGAGTCGGTGAGACCGGGGGCGATGGCGTTGACACGCAACGGTGCGAGTTCGACGGCCAGGTGGGTGACCAGCGCGGCCAGGGCGGCATTCGCGGTGCCTTTGACGACGGTGCCGGGCTTCGGCTGCCAGCCCACGATGCCGGAGAAGAACAGGAACGATCCGTCGGCCGGCATCCGTGGGGCGAAGTGCTTGGCCAGCAGCAGTGGGCCGATGACCTTGGCGGAGAAAGCGGCCTGGACCTTGCCGTGTTCCAGGTCGGGCACCGGTACGTCATGGTGGGCCGACGCGGTGGAGATCACGTGGTCGAAGGCGTCGAGCGACTCTGCAGCCCACGCGATGGTGGTCTCGTCGGCGACGTCGATCTTGACCTCGAGTCCAGACCGTGCGGCGACGACGACATCCGCGCCGGCCTGCCCGGTGCGTCGGACGATCTCAGCGCCGATACCGCGGGCCCCGCCGACGACCAGGATCCGCTTGCCTCTCAGGTTCTCGCTCATGAGCGTGACGGTATAGATTTGCTACCGGTATCTTCAACGCTACCGAGGGGACCCGATGAGCAAGGCGTACAACGTCATGGCGGCGACGTGCCCGAGTCGCACTGTGCTGCACCGGATCGGGGCGCGTTGGACGGTGTTCGCCGTCAACGCACTGGAGGGCGGACCGATGCGCTTCACCGAGCTCAAAGCGCACATTTGCGGAATCACCCCGAAGGCCCTCACCGAGACGCTGCGCGCCATGGAGGCGGACGGTCTGCTCGCCCGTACCGACCTGGGCGGCAACCCACCCCACGTCGAATACGCCCTGACCGAGCTCGGCCGTTCCCTGCTGGTTCCGCTGCGTGCCGTGCGGCAGTGGGCCGAGATGCATGTCCCCGACATCCTCACCGCGCGCGAACGAGCCGGCATCCGGCACCCGGGGTGACGATGCCCACCAGCGTGTCGGCAGCAGTGTCACCGGTAAGCCGGCCTCGCCTTCACCCGGCTACGTGTCGATGTCCTCCGGGCGCTCATCCGCGACCACAGGACCGTCGGTCGACCAGCACCAGCAATCCGCGCCGGAGCTTGGATCAGACCGCTCCGCGCCGAAGCGACCGAGTCCCGTCGGCCGATCCATCCTGCCCACCAAGACCAGCTGGAGTCACATGGAGACTCCTCCAGCGGATGCCAACCCGGGTGAACCGGTGCCAGCGCGGGTCACTGCGGCCGGCCGCCGGTCGCAACCCGGGGTTCGTGTGCTCCGGGTGTGGTCCTGGGCTGGGAGAACGGCGGTCCGGGCGACGTGGGTGAACGTGGGGCACTCCCTGCCACCCCACGTAAACCCCAGGTCGCTAGACTGGGCCCTCGCGCCCCCGTAGCTAAGGGGATAGAGCATCGGTTTCCTAAGACGACGCTCTATCTGTACCCGGAGGCTGACTACCTGCCGGTTCCTATTTTCTTTTCGTGTTAGCGGGTCGCACACGCGTGTTGCTGTGCTCGCTTGCTGAAGATCAGCAGAACGGGCTTAAGTCCTGCTCAGGCCAAGCTTCGGTCGGTCCGACGCGTCCTCACCGGGATCCGGTGAAGGTGCCGCGCCGCGTCAGTTTACGGTGTCGCGAAAGCTTGGGCCAGCAGCGTGGCGAGTTTGGCTGCGCGTGCCGGATGGTGATGGCCGACCCAGAGAACTCGTCCGATGAGGTATTGAGCAAAGTCGGGGTGGCCGGTCCGATTCTGCGCGGCCAGGCCGGTGCGGGCGGCGTTGTGGAGGATGGCGCGGAGCCGGTCGTACTCGTCGCGGGGTGTGGCGGGGTGGTGGTTGACGACGAGTCCGGCGAGGAGTTGTCGGTCGGCTCGGCTACGGACGCGGGTCTTGGCTGGATGGACTCGGAAGCCCTCGTCGCGGGCGATGTCGGTGACATCGGCGATCAGGTCGTGGATGCGGCGGGTGGTGAGGCTGCCGGAGAAGGCGAGGTCGTCGGCGTAGCGGGTGTAGGTGGTCTCGAAGGCGTCGGCGAGGCCGGTGAGGCGTCGGTCGAGTCGGTAGGCGCACAGGTTGGCCAGTGCGGGTGAGGTTGGCGCGCCTTGCGGCAAATGGCCGGTGCGCAGCGCGGCGAGCCGGGTGGCCCGGTGGGGTAGGTCGGTGGGTGCGTGGCGGAGGACGGGGTTCGGGGTGCGGGTGGTGCAGAGTCCGGTGAGGGTGTGGGCGGCTGGTTCGGGGTAGCCGGCGGTGCGGAACAGTCCATGGACGCGGGTGGCGGGGATGTGGGTGAAGAAGGCGAGCAGGTCGATCCGGACGACGACCGGCTGCGCGGTGTGGGCGGCGGCGAAGGTGTGGGCGGAGCGGCCGGGTACGAATCCGTGGGCGGCGGGGTGGACCG
This sequence comes from Micromonospora siamensis, assembly GCF_900090305.1. Taxonomy (NCBI): domain Bacteria; kingdom Bacillati; phylum Actinomycetota; class Actinomycetes; order Micromonosporales; family Micromonosporaceae; genus Micromonospora; species Micromonospora siamensis. Next base: position 1,341,412 of record NZ_LT607751.1, read on the forward strand.
GGATGGGGCCGAGGACCTCGGTGAGGAGCCGGCGTTGAAGGGTGCGCAGCCGAGACTTCGGTGCCTCGATGAGCCGGCCACCCTCGGTCCAGCGGTAGTGGTAGTGGTGCAGCCGGTGGGCGGTGGCGCGTCGGTTCATGGCGCGTCGGTCGGCGTACCAGTCGAGGTGCTCGATGCTCAGGTCGAGCATCGCGGCCAGGTCTCCGACCGTGTCGATGACCGGAGTGTGCCAGGGACGGCGGACCGTGCGGGTCGACGTCAGAGGACGCGTGTAGAGGACGATCGACCGCTGATGCTGGCGGGCGGCGGCGACTGCCGCGCGCAGCGGGTCGAGGGTGCTCAGGAACGTGGCGAGCTCGCGTGGCCGGTCGGTGGGTGGGCGTGGGTAGGCGACCAGCACCGTGTCCGCGACGGGCCACAGCCACCGCCGTCGGACCCCGAGGACGAGCCCACCCTGGTCAACGAGATCGGCGCGGCGCCATCCGTCGCCGGCGAGGAACGCGTCGGCGAGCGCGGTGGCCAGGGCGTGGATGGTGGTCACGATCGGGCCGGTGGTGGCAGCGTGTCCCGACGATGCCCGGTCGTGCGGGTGCACAGGCTCGCGGAGCGTGCCGACGCACCTGTGGTGTGGTGCCGAGGTGAGTATCGCGTCCCCGGGGTTGCCCCGGAGAGACCGTGACCGGACCCCACGCGGGGGACCGGCCTGGTCAGCTCGGGACACGCTGCCATGGGAGCAGCGTAGAGAACGGAGACCGCGATCGGTGTCCGCGATGCGTGTGGCGCGGCGCAAAGAACCGTTTCGCCGAGTGATGCGTCCTAACCTTGCGTGATGGACGTGGACGACGAGGAGCTGTTGCGCCTCGTCGGGAAGGGTGACCGCGGGGCGTTCGACGTGCTGTATGCGCGTAACGCGCCGTGGTTGGTGCTGCGTCTGCGCCGCCGGTGCCGGGATCCGGAGTTGGTCCGGGAGGTGGTGCAGGAGACGTTCCTGACGGTGTGGCGGGCCGCGGCCGGCTACCGCGGGGACGGTGCCGCGGTGGGCTGGCTGTGGTCCGTGGCCGCCGGTCGGCTGATCGACGCGCGGCGTCGCGCGTTGGCCCGTCCGCAGAGTGCGGGGGCGCCGGGTGACGACGTGTTGGCGTGGTCTCCGTCGGCGGAGGACGAGGTCTTGGCGGGCGCGTATGACGCCGAGTTGGAGCGTGCGCTGCATCGGCTTGCTCCGGAGTTGCGGGCGGTGTTGCAGGCGACGGTGCTGGACGGCCTGACGGTGCGGGAAGCCGCGGTGTTGCTGGGTGTGCCGGAGGGCACGGTGAAGACCCGGGCGATGCGAGCGCGCCGCGAGTTGAGGGAGGCCCTGTCGTGACCGGGTTCCACATCGACGCCGGGGTGCTGGCGGCGTACGCCGAAGGCGACCTCGCTGACGTTGACGCGTGGTCGGTGGAGGCGCACCTCGACCGTTGTGTGGACTGCCGGACGAGCATCGCACCGGACGCATCCACGGCCCTGGTGGTGGAGGCGGTCGCGGTATCACTGGGCAGCCGATTGCCGACGCAAGGGCGGGTGCGGCAGACGACCGGGTGGCGGCGAATCAGGGTGTTGGTGGGTGCGGGGCCCGCAGCGCGTGCGGCGTGGTTGCTGTCGGTGGCCGTCACCGGGATGATCACCGCGGGGTTGGCGGTCAGCCCGACGGTGGTTCCGCCGTGGTTGCTCCTGCTGATCGCGCCGGCACTGCCCGCTGTCGGTACGGCCCTGTCGTACGGGCGGCGAACTGATCCACTGCACGAGTTGATCGCGGGGACACCGCAGGGCGGCCTGCGCATCGTTCTGTGGCGCACGTTGACGGTCCTTGCGGTCGCGGCGCCCGTAGCGGTCCTGGCTGGCGCGGTGACGGGCATCGGTACGCCTGGGCTGTGGCTGCTTCCCTGTGTCGCGTTGACGGTCCTGACGCTGGCGCTCGGCTCGCTGATCGAGCCCGCGTACGCCGCGCTCGCGGTGGCGAGCGCGTGGGCGGTGGTGGTGCTGGCACCGCCGGTCGGCGGTGTGGCAGTCCTGGTGTCGAGCGGTCCGGGGTGGCTGGGCGTCACCGCGGTGGCCGCGGCGGTGGTGTATGTGCGTCGGGAACGGGTGGGAAGGCAACCGGCATGACGACGGTGAGCGTCGACGGGCTGCGGGTCAGCTACGGCAAGCGAGTCGTCTTCGACGACCTGGACCTCGATCTCGGTGTGGGGGTGCATGGGTTGCTCGGCCCGAACGGCGCCGGTAAGACCACCCTCATGCGGGTCCTGGCCACGGTGCTGCGACCTGACCGAGGTGACGTCCGGCTGCTGGGCCACCGCATCGGCGACCCCGCGGCATTGCGGCAGGCGCGCCGCCAACTGGGTTACCTGCCGCAGGCATTCGGGTTCTACCCGCGCTTCACCGTGCGCGAGTTTGTCGAGTACTTCGCCTGGCTGAAGGAGATGCCTCCGGCGCGGATCCCGCTGGCGGTGGACCGGGCGATCGAGCGGGTCGGCCTGCTGGAGCGCGCCGACGACCGGATGAAGCACCTCTCCGGCGGGATGCTGCGCCGCGCCGGCATCGCCCAGGCCATCGTGAACGACCCTCGGCTGCTGCTGTTGGACGAGCCGACCGCCGGTCTGGACCCGGAGCAGCGGGTGCAGTTTCGGGCGCTGCTGCGGGAACTGGGCCTCGATACGGTCGTTCTGGTCAGCACGCATCTGGTCGAGGACGTCGTCGCGGCGTGCACCCGGGTGAACCTGCTCGACGGCGGGCGGCTGGTCTTCACCGGCCTTCCCGACGAGCTGATCGCCGCCGGTGGGGACGGCGACAGCGGCGACTCCCCGATTGAGCGGGGCTACACGGCGGTGCTGCGGGGCGCGCGGACGGCACCGCGGTGAGGCGCGCGCTGAGGGTGGAGCTACGCCGGGGTACTGCACCACTTGCTGCGGTGGCGATGTTCGGTGCCGGAGTGTGGATGCTGGCCGTGCACCCGGACGACTGGGCCGGCCGGTGGGCGGGCCTCGCCAACTACCTGCGGGTGTCGCTGCTGATCCTGTGCGCTCTCATGATCGCTGCCGGGGCGTGGCATGCCGGCCGGGAACGGCGGCGCGACATCGACGAGCTGATCGCCTTGGTCGGTGGGAGCGGGTGCTGGCCGAGGTGCTGGGTTGTTTCACGGGCCGGTTCGGGCGGGTGGAACCGCGCCGTGCAGCGGGACAGTTCGTGACAGGGCTGCTGGCTGACGTTGAGGTCAAGACGTGTTGGCAGTTGGCCGAGCAGGCCGGGCATGCCCGGCCTGATGCGATGCAGCGGTTGTTGTACTGGGCGGTGTGGGACGCCGACGCCGTCCGCGACGACCTGCGGCAACTGATCGCCGGCCGGTTCGGCGTCCCGGACGCGGTCCTGGCCGTCGACGAGACCGGCGATCTGAAGAAGGGCATGCACACGGTCGGGGTGCAACGCCAGTACACCGGCACAGCAGGGCGGATCGAGAACAGTCAGGTTGGGGTGTTCCTGGGCTACGCCGGCGCCGACGGGCATACGCTGATCGACCGGCGGGTGTATCTGCCAGCGTCGTGGACCGATGACCGCGACCGGTGTGTTGCTGCCGGGGTGCCCGACGACGTCGAGTTCGCCACCAAGCCGGAGCTGGCCGCCGAAATGATCACCGAGGCCTTGAACGCCGGGGTGCCAGCGGCGTGGGTGGCCGCGGACGAGGCTTACGGCAACAGCGCCGCCTTCCGCGCTGGCCTGCGCGAACACGAGATCGGCTACGTCCTTGCGGTGTCCCGCAGCCACCTCATCCCGCTCGACGGCGGCAAGACCCGGGTCCGCGCCGACCAGATCGCCGCTGACCTACCTGCCTCGGCATGGCAGCGCCGCAGCGCCGGCGCCGGGTCGAAAGGGCCGCGTTTCTACGACTGGGCCTGGCTCGACGACGTGTGCACCGACACCGACCCCGACGACGGCGGCCGGCACAGCCTCCTGATCCGCCGCAACATCACCACCGGTGAGCTGGCCTTCTACCGCTGCTGGACCCCGAGACTGGCCACCCTCGCCTAGCTCGTGCGGGTCGCCGGGATCCGCTGGAGCATCGAGGAGAGCTTCCAGGCCGCCAAGAGCCAGGTCGGCCTGGACCAGCACCAGGTCCGCCGCTGGAACTCCTGGCACCGGTTCACCACCCTCGCCCTGGCCGCCCTCGCCGTGCTGACAATCAGCGCCGCTGACGCCACCCACGACGAGCCCACCGAAACGGGACTGATCAAGCTGACCGTCAACGAGGTCCGCCGCCTGATCAACGCCTGCCTCATCCGCCCGATCACCGACCTCGCCCATCGCTTGCACTGGTCAGGCTGGCGGCGACGGCATCAAGCCCGAGCCCGACGAGCCCACTAAACACGCCGGCTCAACCTCGAACTTCAGCCATGATCCCGAACGGCGGCTGCCGTACTAGTGACACGCCCCGCCACCGGACCAACCCACGTTTCCCCAGCTCAATCCGCCTTCTCGCGGACCAGCCAACCACCTGATCTGTGGAACCCGGGATGGTGCAATCCCTGGGACAGCACCCCCAGGAATCTACCGCAAGAAGGTAGCGAACTCCTGGCGCGTCATCCCCAGACGCCCAGACGTAAAGACCCGAGCAGCCAGAGCATGACGCACTATTGCGGTCCCGTGCCCAGGGGAAATTAGATGCCGAGACCAAGCAGCCGGGCCCGGATTACGGTTCCTTATCCGGGCTAAGTCTCCGCGATGTGGTAACCACCGATGGTGTTGCCAGGAACGCCGTAGTCGCAACTGCGGATCTCCACCACGACCGAGTTCGGTGCCAGCGCGATGCGGCAGATCCGACAGCAGCACGCCCGGCCTGGCCCCACATGATCGCCACCTGCGTGCGCACCACCAGCCTGCGGCCCGGCGCGCGCAGAGCCAACCAGGCCCTTTCACTGAGCGGAAACCCCGGTCAGCGGCAATTCTCATCGAACTCACATGTGGGTGTGATCTCCTGGGGTGGCTATGAGCACCGGTGCGCGAATCCTCGTCGTCGACGATCAGCCGAACATCGTAGACATGTTGATCACCGTGTTGACCTTTCACGGGTTCACGGTCACCTCGGCGTCGACTGCCGCGCAGGCGCAGGCGCGTGCTGAGGAGGACAAGCCAGACCTGGTCGTGCTCGATGTGATGCTTCCCGATGGCGACGGTTTCGAGGTCTGCCGGCAACTGCGCGCCCGCGGCCATCGGTTCGGGATCGTTTTCCTCACCGCCAAAGACACCCGCCAGGATCTCGTGTCCGGGCTCACCTACGGCGCCGATGACTATGTGGCCAAGCCGTTCGCCGTGGAGGAATTACTGGCCCGGATCAGGGCAGTGCTCCGCCGCGTCAACAGCGTGCAGGAGACGCCATCGCCGGTCCTGCGCTACGCGGACCTGGAGCTTGACGAGGAAACCCTTCTGGTACGCCGGGCCGGCCAGCCGGTGTCGTTGTCGCCGACCGAGTTCAAGGTGCTGCGCTACCTCATGCTCAACGCCGGGCGTGTGCTGTCGCGCACCCAGATCCTGGAGGCGGTCTGGAGCTATGACTTCGGCGGCGACTCGAATGTTGTCGACACCTACGTCGGGTATCTGCGCCGCAAACTGGATCGGCTGGGCGAACCGCTTTTCGTGACCCATCGCGGCTTCGGCTACGCGCTGCGGTTGGACCGGGGATGAAGCGCTGGTCCCTGCGCGGTTCGCTGACCTTCGCCGTGGCCGGGCTAACCATCGGTGCGTTGCTCGTGGCCAGTGTCGCCAGCATCCTGGCCTTGCGTGCGTACCTGCTGGACCGCATCGACAGCCAGCTGGTCGCGGCGGCGGCGCTGGTGTCCGAGCGCGGACAGGCGCTGGCCGGCTCCGGCGACTGGGACCAAGCCGTGCGCACCGCCGTAGCGCCGACCGAATTCCTGGTGGAGGTGCGCCAGCGCAACGGTGCGCTCTCGCGCGTGGCAGGCACCACGCGGCTGCCGGCGCGGCCACTGCTCGACCTGGCGCCTTCACCGCCGCCTGGCGGTGTGTCCGCCCTCACCACGATCACCTCGACCGGGCTGGACGACCGATACCGGGTGGTGACGGTCGATTCCGGCGGAAACACAATCCTTATCGGACAGTCATTTGGCTCGGTGCAGGCCACCGTGGGCAAGCTCGCCGCCGTCGAGGCAGTGGTGTCGGCGCTCGTGGTGGCGCTGCTGGTGCTGCTGTCGCGACTCCTTGTGGCGCGCAGGCTGCGCCCGCTGGAGGAGATCGCCGCCGCGGCGACCGCCATCGCCGACGGCGACCTGGAGCGCCGGGTCCCGGCCGAACCAGACCATCCGGAAGGGACAGAGCTAGGCCGGTTGACCACTGCCGTCAACGGGATGCTGGAACGCATCCATTCCGCGTTGGCCGCCCGGGCCGAGTCAGAGGATCGCATGCGCAGGTTCGCTGCGGACGCCTCCCATGAGCTGCGCACCCCGCTAACATCGATCCGTGGCTACGCGCAGTTGCTGCGCTCGGGCACGATCGATATGGAGAACCGGCCCGACGTGCTCGCCCGCATCGAGGACGAGTCCACCCGGATGAGCAAGATCGTTAACGACCTCCTCTTTCTGGCGCGCCTGGACGCGTCCCGGCCCGGCGATGCTCGCCTCGATGCGGCGCCGCTGGCGCGGTCCGATCTGGTGGACCTGGCCGTCGTCGTGCGTGACTCGGTGGCCGACGCCCTGGCCGCGCAGCCGGAGCGGGAGATCGCGCTGGACTCGCCGCCGCATGTGCTCGTCCGCGGGGACGAAGCGATGCTGCGGCAGGTGATGGCCAACCTGCTGGCCAACGTCCGCACGCACACCCCGGTCGATGCGGCAGCCTGTGTCGCCGTGGCAAAGCACGCCGCCGACGTGCGAGTCGAGGTCCGCGACGACGGCCCCGGGCTGCCTGAGCCGGCGCGTGGCCGGATCTTCGAGCGTTTCTACCGGGCCGATCCGGCGCGTAGCGGCGCCGGCAGCGGGCTTGGCCTGGCCATCGTCGCCGAGGCGGTCCGCGCGCACGGTGGCAGCGCCGGTGTGGAAAGCGAACCCGACGGCGGCACCACCGTTTGGTTCATGCTGCCCTTACCCACTTCTTAACAAACTCTCATCACGCTCGCGTCTGGCTCCGGCCGGCTGTTGGTTGCATAGGCCGGGTGTGGACGAGAATGCCGCGTGCATGGCGGCGAAGGATTGTGGTGGCAGCGGCGGTACTGGTGAGCGGTGGCATGGCCGTCGCCGTCGATCAGGCCGCCGCGGGATTCGCGGAGGACAAGCTCGCCAGCCGGCTGGCGTGCGTGGCGGGCCTGCCCCAGGTGCCGGAGGTGAACATTCATGGAGCGCCGTTCTTCGCCCAGGCGATGGACGGCCGCTACGGCGCGGTGTCAGTGCTGGCTCGGCGGATCAGCCTTGCCAAGCTGACTGTCCGCGAGGCCAGCGCGACGGCGCACGACGTGTCCGTGCCGGGCGGCGAGGGGCAGGTGCGCATTGGGCGGGTGGAAGCCAGCCTCGTCATGGACTATTCCTCGCTCGTGACGCAGGCGCCGGCCGGGGCGAGACTGTCGGGCTCGGATGGTCTGGTGGCGATCGAGACCACGGCGGAGCTCTTGGGCCGCCGAGTCCCGGTGACCGTCTTCGCCGAGGCGTTGCTGTCCGGCGCTACGTTGCGGGTAGTGCCGTTGGAGGTCGAGGTGCTGGGTCTGCGAACCTCCGTCGATGCCCTGCCCGCCAAGATCCCTGGTGCCAGCGGCATTTCCCGCCAGCTGCCCCCGCTGCCGGGCGGCTTGAGCTACCGGCAGGTCACGGCGGCAGACGATGGCCTGCGGCTGTCGATCGGTGGCGAGGATCTCTCACTGGAAACCGACGGCGGCAATGACGGTGCGAAGTCCTGTGGAAGCGCGGCATGAACGCCGTCGAGACCGGGGCGACGCGCCGCGCCATGACGTGCCTCGGCCGCCTGGCCGTGCGGCGGCCGTGGCAGGTGATCATCGGCTGGCTGTTGCTGACTGCAACCATCGGCGCTATCGTGGCCGGCTTCGGCAGGCCGGTCGAGGAGGACGTCTCTCTGCCCGGCAGCGACGCCCAGCTGGGACGAGATCTGGTCGAAGCGCACGTTCCCGGCGCGAGCAACGCTACCGGGCAGATCATCCTGAAGATTCCGCAAGGACGCCTCGACGACCCGCCGAATCAAGCCGCGATCGCCGCCGCGGCGGCGCAGGTGCGGCAGGTCGAGCACGTCGTCGAAGTCGTGCCGCCCAGCGCGCAGCTAGGCACGATTAGCGCTGATGGCCGCATCGGCTACACGACGGTCAACTTCGACCTCGGCCCGCGAGAGGTGGGCCACGACCTGTCCGATCGGGTCGTCGCCGCCGCGTCGCCGGCCGCCGAGGCCGGCATCCAAACCGTACCCGGCGGCGCCCTTGCCCTGCCGGAGACCGAGACGCGCACCAGCGAGCTGCTGGGACTGGCCGTAGCGCTGGCCGTGCTGCTGTTCGCATTCGGCGGGCTGGTGGCGGCAGGATTGCCCCTGCTCACCGCTGTGGTCACGCTCGTGTGCGGACTTGGCCTAATCGGACTGGCCGGCCACGTCACCGGCATGCCGAGCGTGGCGACCACCCTCGCCACGATGATCGGGCTTGGCGTGGGCATCGACTACGCCTTGTTTCTTCTGACGCGGTACCGGGCGCTGCTCGCCGCCGGCACGCCGGGTAAACAGGCGATCGTGGAAACCGTTGCCTCGTCGGGCAGCGCCGTGGCCTTCGCCGGCGGCACGGTGATCGTCGCCCTGGGCGGGCTGGCGATCGCCGGGGTGCCAATCCTCACCACGCTGGGCTGGACGGCGGGACTCACCGTGGTGCTCGCGGTCGCCTCGGCGACGACATTGCTTCCGGCGCTGCTTGCCGTGCTCGGCCCACGGGTCAACTCGTTGCGGCTGTTCCGCGCACGCGACGGGGAGATCGACGACTCCCGGTGGGGGCGGATCGCCGACCGGGTCACCCGTCATCCCTTGCGGTACGCGATTGCCGCGTCGATCGTGGTGCTGGCCCTGGCGGCGCCGGTGCTCGGGATGAAGCTCGGCCAAACCGACGCGGGCAACCAGCCGAAGGGGACAGCTGCCCGCACCGGCTATGAGATCCTCGCCGAGGGCTTCGGGCCGGGAATCAACGGGCCGATCAGCGTCGTCGCCGAGCCGGACAGCCCGATCACAGGACCCGCCGACCCGCGCCTTGCCTCACTCACCCAGCATTTGAAGGCCACACCCGGTGTCGCCCGCGTGGAGCAGCCGCGCGTCGCTCCGGACGGCGCCCTGGTCACGGTCCGGGTGATCCCGGCGACCGCGCCCAGCGATCCGGCCACCATCGCCGTCAAGGAGTCCGCATTGGATACGCCGGTCGAGGGGATGCGCCTGCACGCGACCGGCCAGACCGCGATCCGCGGCGCCATGGCCGACCGCATCGCCGACCGGATGCCGTGGCTGATCGGCATCGTAGTCCTGGTGTCCGCGCTGTTGCTGCTGATCGCTTTCCGCGCTCCCGTCATCGCGGTCAAGGCCGCGCTGATGAACCTGTTGTCGATCGGGGCCGCCTACGGCGCGCTGACGGCCGTGTTCACCTGGGGCTGGGGCGCGGAGCTGACCGGCCTCGACGGCCCGATCCCGGTGGAGGCCTACCTACCGATGATGTTATTCGCCCTCCTGTTCGGACTCTCCATGGACTATGAGGTGTTCCTGCTGACTGCGGTGCAGGAGTCGTGGCAGGCCACCCGGGACAATCGGGTCAGCGTTCGGCGGGGCCTGGCCGGCACCGGCAAGGTGATAACCTCCGCAGCCCTGATCATGGTGTGTGTCTTCGCAAGCTTCGTGCTGCACACCAATCCGGTGGTGAAGATGTTCGGCCTGGGCATGGCCGTTGCCATCGCCGTCGATGCCACAATCATCCGCGGCCTGCTCGTCCCGGCGACCATGGCGTTGTTGGGCAGGGCGAACTGGTGGTCGCCGGCCTGGCGGCGGGGACGGCAGCCGTGATCGATGAGTACGACTTCGATCGCTGCTACGAGGTCTACTATCCGCGGCTGGTCCAGCTGGCCTACACCTCAACCGGCGACCCCGCGTCGGCCCATGCCATCGCACAGACAGCCTTCCGCGAGGCATGGCGGCACTGGAATCTGCTCTCAGCCGCTGATCCCATCGGCTGGCTGCGTCAGCGCGTGGTGTCGCTGTCAGCCGCACGCCACGGTTCACCTGACGCGACGCGGCCGGCGCCGGGCCTCGATCCGCGCCCCCCGCTGACCGCGGCGCAACTGCGCAATCAAGCGCGTCACGGTTTCGCGGCATGGCTGCCGGCGTGGTGGCGCCGACCCAGAATCGACTAGTACTTCGACGACCGGCCGAGCACCGACGGGACCGTCCACGACACCGACCGGACGGCGTTCCTCGCCGAGCGCATCCGCGCGGTCGCCCGGGCCCGACAGGAAGGGGCCGACGTCCGCGGTTACCTCGCCTGGTCACTGTTCGACAACTTCGATTGGGCCGAGGGGTACGCCAAATGCTTCGGCATCGTCCGGGTCGACTACGACACCCAGACCCGCGTTCCCAAGGACAGCGCGCTCTGGTACCGCGACCTCATCCAGCGCGTACGCCAGGATCACTGAGCCGACGCCCGCCCGGCCATCGACCCGCAGCGCTCTGACGACGACCGGGTGACCGCGGCGCCATCCGCGGTCATCCGGCTCAGGCCCAGGCGCAAGTACTGCGGCGTGCCGTCGATCAGGCCACCTGCACGTGTAGTGGGTGGTCCTCGACCGGAGCCGGGCCGGGCACCGCTCCACCCTGGCCGCAGGGCGATCGTCCCCCGAGAGGCGCCGGCGTCTACGGACCCGCATGTCAACCGGCGGCCCGATCACGCCGTACGCCCGTGTCGGCGGTTCTCTTTTCCGTGCGGCCTCGACAGCTGACGCGCGACTCGCCGCCCGGAGACCGGCGCCGCAATTTGCGGGAAGGACCTGAGGGGCTGCGGCGTACCGGAGCCGCCCAGAAAGCCGATGCCGACCGCAGCAGACTCCAGGGGTTCCGCCGGCACCCGCAACCGGACATCGAGATGTGTCGTTTGGTGGGGTGGACCCGGAGGGTCGGGTGACTGTCTGGGTGTGTGCTGCCGATGTCATGGCCAGCTTGGAGTAGGACGCCCCGGCCCTCGCTGGCGACCGCTGTCTCAGCACTGGATGGAGACTTGCGACCGATCGCCCTTTCCGAAGTTGTGGCTACTGAACCGCGGCGGGTCCACGCCCCTTGACCAGCACGAGCGGAAAGGGTGATGCCCGATGGGCAGCCTGTGGGCCGGCGTCGACGTCGGCAAGACCCACCACCACGTGTGCGTCGTCGTCGACGACGGCACCGTTGTCCTGTCCGAGAAGATCCCCAACGACCAGCAGGCCATCTCCGGCATCGCCGGGCGGCTCGGCAAACGCCGCAAGCCGATCCGCTGGGCCGTCGACCTGCGCGGCGGACCCGCGTCGCTGTTGCTTGCGGTCCTGCTCGACCGGGGCGCGGACGTGCGCTACGTCAGCGGCACGGTCACCTCGCGGATGGCGGAGGCGTTCCACGGCGAACGCAAGACCGATGCCCACGACGCCTACGTCATCGCCCAGACCCTGCGCATGCGCGCCGATCTACCGACCCTCACCCTCGCGGACGGGGTGCAGCAGCAGCTGAAGCTGCACGTCTCCCGCCGCCTCGACCTGGTCGCCGACCGGGTCCGCATCACCGCCCGCATCCAGGACCTCCTGACCATGATCAGCCCCGCCCTGGAGAAGACGCTGAACCTGCGCAGTAAAGGTGCGCTGCGGCTGCTCGCGCAGTGGCAGACCCCTGGCGGGCTGCGCCGCGCCGGCGAAGCCCGCATCCTGGCCTACCTGCGCCAGCACGGCGTGCGGGCAGCCAAGGCACTCACCACCAAAGTCCTCGCCGCCGCGCGCACGCAGACCGTCGCCGTCGCGGGGGAGACCACCGCGGCCGGGATCGTGGCGCAGATGGCCACCGATCTGGAAGCGGTCAACGACCGCATCACCGCCATCGAAGAAACCATCGCCGCGGTTGTCGCCGAGCACGAACTGGGCGAGATCGTCACCAGCCTGCCCGGCATCGGCACCACCCTCGCCGCCGAGTTCCTCGCCCACGCCGGCACCCTCACCACCTACACCAGCCCCGCGGCACTCGCCGCCCATGCCGGCCTCGCCCCGATCTCCCGAGACTCCGGACGCCGGCAAGGTCATCAGATCCGGCCGCACCGTTACCACCGGGGTCTACGCCGGGTGTTCAGCATGTCCAGCTTCACCGCCCTGACCCACTGCCCACGATCCCGCGCCTACTACGACAAGAAGAGAGCCGAAGGAAAGACCCACCGCCAAGCCACTGCCGCCCTGTCCAGACAACGCCTCAACGTCCTCTGGGCCTGCATTCGCGACAAGACCTCCTACCAGCCCAAACAACCAAGATCAGCAGAGCTGGCGCCATGCGAACTCGCGTAGAGACTCCTCCAGCGGATGCCAACCGGGGTGAACCGGTGCCACCGCGTGTCACCACGGCCGACCGCCGGTCGCAAACCGGGGTTCGTGTGCTCGGGGTGTGCTCCTGGGCTGCGACAACGGCGGTCCGGGGAACCTGGGTGAACCCGGGCCACTCCCTGCCACCCCAGCTGAACCCCCAGGTCGCTAGACTAGGCGCTCGCGCCCCCGTAGCTCAGGGGATAGAGCATCGGTTTCCTAAACCGTGTGTCGCAGGTTCGAATCCTGCCGGGGGCACCAGGTCCGACCCTTGATCAGCCGATCGCTCGCCCTTCTCACCGGGCTTGCGCGCCCGATCGCCTCGTTACCGTCGCCCTGTTCGGTCCAGGTGCAGCGCGACCTCAGCGTCCCGGCCATCGACGGCACGGGCTTGGGCGGTCTGAGCGACTGCCCGACGAGGAGATCCTTCCTCCGCCCGGAGCCCTTCCCTGCTTGCGCGACAGGCGGATACTGCGGTGCATGGGCACGATCCAGGACCCGAGCCCCGACCGCGACTGGTTGAAGCGCAGCTGTGTCGATACGAGCACCAACCCGTACTCCATCGATGCGCGCACGGAGATGACGGGTCGACTCGCTGGGGGCACGGGAGGCAGTCCGGCCATGCGCGCCGTCATGCGCGCTGTCGCCGGCATCACGCTGGTCGCGATCGCCGTGTCGGTCGTCCTGGGGGCGTGGGGCCTCCGGTGAGCCGCTCGGCCCGTCTGCGCATTGGCGTTCTCCGCAGCACCTCGTCCTGACAGCCGCGCCACGAGTGCCGAGAGCCGTGCTGCAAGACCCCGTAAGGTGTGGCCGGTGGGGTGGGAGGCGCTGCGGCAGTGGGGTGACGACGTCGCTCGCATCGAACCGCTCACCGGCGGAGTCGCCAACGACGTGTGGAGCGTACGCGTCGACGGGCGCCTCGCGGTCGCTCGTCTCGGTCGCCGGAGCGACGCCGACCTGGCCTGGGAGAGCGCCCTCCTGCGACACCTGGACGGCGCCGGGCTGACCGTGCCGGTGCCGATCCCGACCGTGGACGCCCGCCTCTTCGCCGACGGTCTGGTGGTGATGACCTATCTGGAGGGTGTGCCGCCGGAGACGCCGGCCGACTGGCGTCGGGTGGCCGGCACGCTGCGCGAGCTGCACCGCCTGACACGGGGCTGGCCGCAGCGCCCGGGCTGGCGGTCGTCGACCGACCTGCTGCACGCCGAGACCGGGACGAAGGTCGACCTCGGCGCGATGCCGCTGGAGGGGGTGGCCCGGTGCCGGGCGGCGTGGGCGCGGCTGGCCGGTCGCCCGACCTGCGTCGTCCACGGCGACCCCAACCCCGGCAACGTCCGGATGACCGCCGATCGGGTCGCGCTGATCGACTGGGACGAGGCGCACGTCGACGTCCCGGACCTCGACCTCGTGCTGCCCGACAACGCCGCCGGCCTCGACGACGGCGCGTACGACGTCGCCGCGCAGGCGTCGGCCGCCTGGGAGGCTGCGGTGTGCTGGGACGACGACTATTCGGTGCGGCGGCTCGCCGAGGTCCGGGCGGTCTGAGTACAACAGCCACAGCGCCATGGTCAGCGGCGCAGCGCCCGGGCGGCCTCCTCGGTCAGGGGCACGACCCAGGCGTCCCGCGGCCTGGTCGCCGCCCGCCGATGCTGCTTGGTGTCGTCGGCGGAGATGGACAGGTCGATGGTGTCCACCCCGACCCGGTACGCCCAGGCGATCGGCTGGTGGAAGACGGTCCCGAAGTACACCGGCACGCCGGCGCAGGCCGCCGCGTCGAAGCCGCCCTGCCGGATGTACGCCGTCCGGCCGTGCCGGACGATCGAGGCGAAGCCGACCAGCCGGCCGTCGCGGTGCGCCCGGACCAGCAGGGCGTCCTCGCCGAGGTGGCGAAGGTACGCCTCGTGCAGGGCCCGCGCCTCGGTCCGGTGGTAGTGGTGCCCGTACTTCTCGTACTGGTCGAGTTCCAGCGGCAGGATCTCGTCGAGGTCGTCCGGGACGAGCGGGCGCAGTTCGAAGGTGACGCCCGCGTCGGCGAGCTTGCGCTGCTCGGCGGTGACGTTGGTGCGTCGCCGCCGGGGCAGCGCCGCCAGCCAGTCGTCGAAGCCGGTGCCGGGCAGGTGCAGCACGTTGAGCCCGGGCGACGGGAGGCGTACGCCGTCGTGGGCGCGGAACGCGGCGGCCAGGTCCTCGTCGTCGCTGTCGCAGTAGAGGGCGGCGAGGGTGGCCGCTCCGGCCGCCGCGGCGGCCTCGACGGCGGCGCCCACCACCCGGGTGAGGAGCTGACGGCGGTGCGGCGCGGGGGCGTCGCAAAGGATCTCGCTGTGCCCGGGCCGCCGGCCACCGAGCAGGTAGGCGGGCAGTACGTCGTGGCCCGTCTCCAGGCCGGCGTTGGCGGCGAGGAAGAGGTCGAGCCGGCTGGCGGCCCACGGGTTGTCGCCGGCGTCGAACCGGTAGGCCGGGGCGTACGCGGCGCCCTCGTCGTTCACCGCCCAGGCGTGGACGGAGGCGTTCGGGTGCGCGTCCTGCTCCACCCGCAGCCACCGTTCGTGCAGGTAGAGGTCGGGGCTGGTGCGGGTCAGGGCCCGGGCGGCGGGCGGCACGTCGACAAGGGAGACCGTGGTGCCGGTCGGGGCCAGCTGGTCGGTGGTCATGGGGTGGGCACCTTCTCTCGCGGGGTGGCCAGTGTCATGGCGGCGCCGGCGGCCAAAACGAGCGCTCCGGCGATCGGGAAGACGAGACGGGACGAGGCGAACCCGGCAACCAGGCCGGCCAGCCCCGACCCCAGCGGCAGGCCACCGAAGGCGAACATCCGGTACGCGGCCGTCACCCGGCCGAGCATCTCGTCCGGCACCGCCCGCTGCCGGTACGACACGGTGACCACGCTGATCAGCACCACCGCGCCGGTGGCGACGACGCCGAGGGCGACCAGCGGGACGCGGTCCGTCACGGCGGGCACGGCGAACCCGGCGGCGAGCAGCAGGGCCGCGGCGGCGATGCAGTGGCGTACGGAGAACCGGCGGGCCAGGGTGGGCGACGCCATGCTGGTGAGCAGGCCGCCGATGCCGCCGACGGCCAGCAGCAGGCCGTAGCCCCCGGGGGTGAGGCCCAGCCCGCCCGGCTCCAGGGCCAGGATCGGCAGCGCCACATAGTAGGCGGCGAAGCCGCAGTTCACGGCGCAACCGCCGAGGGCGTACGCCAGCAGCGGCCGGTCCCGCCACAGCGCCGCCAGTCCGGTGCGCAGCGCCCGGCCGACGCTCTCCCGGGCCGCGGGCGGCGGCACGTGCGGGATCCGGAGGCCGAGCAGAGCGGTGAAGGCGGCGAGGTAGAGCGCCCCGACCGCGCCGAAGGCGGCCGCCGTGGCCGCGCCCACCAGCACACCGCCCAGCGCCGGGCCGAGGAACCGGTTGGCGACGGTCTCGGTCGCCTGCAACCGGCTGTTGGCCGTCTCCAGCCGTTCGCCGGGCACCACCCGGGGCGTGCTGCTGTGCAGGGCGGTGTCGAAGACGGTCTCGCAGACGCCCAGGGTGAGTGCCACGGCGGCGAGCGCCGGGATGCTGCCCCAGCCGGCGGTGAGCAGCCCGGCGAGGACGGCCAGGACGGCGAAGCGTACGCCGCTGACCAGGAGCAGCAGCCGCCGCCGGTCGACCCGGTCGACGAGCACCCCGACGTGCAGGGAGGCGACCAGCCACGGCGCCCGGGCGGCCATCAGGACCAGGGCGACGCTGCCCGCGCCGCCGCCCAGGTGGAGGGCGGCGACGGGCAGCGCGACCTGGTAGATGCCGTCGGCGAGGGTGCCCGCGCCGAAGGCTCCCCACAGCCGGGCGAACGCGCAGTGGGTCGGCGTCGTGGGGCGGGGCAGCGCCAGGGTGGTGCTGCTCATCGCGGCACCGGTCCGGCGAGCGCCTTGCTGTCCAGCCGCTCGACGAAGCGGTCGCGGTCCACCACCGCGCGTACGTGCTCCCCGGAGAAGACGACGTCGCGGTCGTCCTCGGCGGTCACCTCGAAGTGCAGCAGCTTCTTGTCGACCCGGGTGAGCCGGGCGTGCAGGCGTACCGTCCAGCCCTGCGGGGTGGCGGCCAGGTGGGTGGCGGTGTGGCCGTAGCCGACGGTCATCTCCCCCTCGTCCAGGTGGTCCTCGATCACCCGCATGGCGGTGATCTCGGCCAGCCAGAGCAGCACCGGCGTGGCCAGGACGGGCAGGTCGTTACCCCAGTTCGTCGCGCAGTCGGCGGCCTCCACCAGGTGGGTGTGGGTGGCGCTCGCCCCGACGTCGATCGGTCGCATCGGTCATCGCTCCTGGTTGCTCAGCATCTGGTTCAGGATGTTCTTGCGCTGCATCTCGGACGTGCCGCCCGCGATGAGGGTGCCCAGGGCGTCCTGGAGGTCACGGGTGGTGTCGCCCCGCATGTAGCCGAGGTGACCGCGCAGCCGCATCAGGTTCTGCGCGGACTCGACGAGTCCCTCCGAGCCGAGCAGCTTCGCCACCGAGCAGCGCAGCGAGGCCTGCGGGTCGCGGCGGACCAGCGCGTCGATGCCGGTGAGCGCCAGGGCGCGGGACACCTCGATCGAGATGCGGATGTCGGTGAGCCGGCCCTGCACGTACTGGTGGTCGATGATCGGGCTGCCGAACGCCTGCCGCTCCTGGGTGTAGCGCACCACCTCGTCCAGGCGGGGCTCCAGGTAGGCGGCGGCGACCAGGCCGTACAGGGCGCGGTCGAAGCTGATGATGTCGTACAGGGTGGAGAGTCCGTCGCCGGGCCGGCCGAGCACCGACTCGGCCGGCAGGCGTACGTCGTCCAGGTACAGCGGGCCGGTGGGGCTGGTCCGCAGCCCCAGCAGCTGCTCCGGGTCGCCCCGGCGCACGCCTGGGCTGTGCAGGTTCACCACGAACAGGGTGATGTCGCGGCGGCCGAGTTCCGGCACCCGGGCCAGGATGAGGGCCCGGTCGGCGACCGGGGCGTTGGTGATGTGGTCCTTCGCCCCGGAGAGCACCCAGCCGTCGTCGTCGGCCCGGGCCCGGGTCTGGATCCGGGCCACGTCCGAGCCGCCCTGGGTCTCGGTGAGCGCGGTGGCGCCGACGGCGCCGTTGAGCAGCGACGGCAGCACCGTGCGGTGGTGCCAGGCGGTGCCGTGCTCGACCAGCGCCCGGACGAAGCCGGCGTGGGCGATCAGCGACAGGGTGAAGCCCAGGTCACCGCCGCCCCGGGCCACGTCGGCCAGCGCCTCGGCCAGGTCGAGCCAGGTGCCGCCGTCGCCGCCGAGCGCGGTGGGCACCCCGAGCCGCCACAGGCCGTGGTCGGCCATGTCGCGCCAGGAGACACGGTCGAGGATCTCGGCGTCGTACGCGAGCCGGGCGCGCGGGGACACGCAGCGGGCGGCGAGCCGGTCGAAGTCGGCGGGCGGTCGGCGGTCGGGCGGCTCCGGGCGTACGTCCGAAGTGGTCGGGGGCATCAGGGTGAGGGTCATCGGGGCTCCGCTCGGTCGTGGAGGGGTCAGTACCAGCGCAGGACGACGGTTCCTGCGGTCATGCCGCCGCCGACGGCGGCGAGGACGACGATGTCGCCGCGGCGCAGCCGGCCGGCCGCCACCGCCTCGTCGAGGGTGATCGGCACCGAGGCGGCCGCGGTGTTGCCGTACCGTTCGACGGTCGTCGGCACCTTCTCCCGCGGCATGCCGAGGCCGTGGGCGACCGCGTCGATCAGCCGAAGGTTCGCCTGGTGGGTGATGAGCAGGTCGACGTCGGCCACGCCGAGCCCGGTCGCCGCCAGCGCCTGCTTGATGGAGACCGGCAGCGCGGTGGTGGCGAAGTCCCAGACCCGTGGCCCGTCCATCCGGAAGTGGTGCCGGCGGCCGGCGAGGGTGTCGGCGCTGGTCGGTTCGGCGGTGCCGCCGGCCGGGATGCCCACCACGTCGCGCTGGGTGCCGTCGGTGGTCAGGTGCGAGCCGAGGATGCCGTACCCGTCGGGCACGTGGCCGAGGACCACGGCGCCGGCGCCGTCGCCGAAGAACACGCAGGAGGTACGGTCCCGGTAGTCGAGGATCTTGCTGTAGACCTCGCACCCGGTGACGAGCATCCGCCGGTACTGCCCGGAGGCGCACATCAGGCCCTGGGCGACCGCCACCCCGTAGACGAACCCGGCGCAGACCGCCGAGACGTCGAACGCCGGTCCGGTCATCAGCCCCAGTTCGGCCTGCACCCGGCAGGCGGTGGCCGGTTGCACCTGGTCGGGGGAGGAGCTGGCGACGACCAGGCCGTCGATCTGTTCGGTGCTCAGGCCGGCCGCCGAGACGGCGCGCCGGGAGGCCAGGATGCCGAGGTCGGAACTGCGGGTGTCCGCGCCGGCCCGGCGGCGCTCCCGGATGCCGGTGTGCGAGACGATCCACTCGTCGCTGGTGTCGACGACGCGCGCCAGGTCGTCGTTGGTGACGACCTGCTCCGGCAGGTACGAGCCGGTGCCGAGGATGCCGATGGCCATCGTCCGCCCCCTACTCCGCCGCGCCGAGCCGGCCGCGGCGGTACCGCTCGTACGCGGTGGCCAGCCGGTCGACCATGCGTTCCAGCTCGTCGTCGGAGCTGACCAGCGGCGGGGCGAGGACCAGCGTGTCGCCCATGGCCCGCAGCAGCAGCCCCTCGGCGCGGGCCGCCTCCAGCAGCGCCGGCCCGACCTGCCCGGTGCCGGCGCCGAACCGGGCCGGATCGACCTCGACGGCGCCGAGCAGCCCGTACGAGCGGACGTCGCGGATGCCGTCGGCGCCCCGGAACTTGTCCAGCGCGTTCGCCAGCACCGTGCCGGCGGCCCGGACCCGGCCGGGGATGTCGCGTTCGCGCAGGATGGCGATGGTCTCCCGGGCCACGGCCGCGGCGACCGGGTGGCCGGAGTAGGTGAAGCCGTGCCCGAAGGTGCTGAGCTCCCGCGACCCTTCGGCGAGCGCGGCGCAGACCCGCTCACCGACCAGCACCGCCGAGATCGGCAGGTACGCCGAGGAGAGTCCCTTGGCCACGGTGACCAGGTCCGGCCGCAGGCCGAACTCCGTGGTGCCGAACATCGAGCCGGTACGACCGAAGCCGGTGATCACCTCGTCGGCGATGAAGAGGATGTCGTGCCGGGCCAGGACCTCCTGGACCCGCTGGTAGTAGCCGTCCGGCGGGATGATCAGGCCGCCCGCGCCGAGGATCGGCTCGCCGATGAACGCGGCGATGGTCTCCGGGCCCTCCTCGGCGATCAGCTCCTCCAGCTCCTGGACCAGCCAGTCGACGAAGCGTTCCGGCCCGAGGTCCCGGGCGACCGGCGAGAGCGGGTCGGGGCAGTGCACCCGGACGAAGCCGGGCATCGGGGTGCCGAAACCGGCGTGGATGTGGCTCAGCCCGGTGGCGGAGGCGGCGGCCGTGGTGGTGCCGTGGTAGCCGCACCGGTGGGACAGGATCTTGCGGCGTTGCCGCCGGCCCAGCGCCTGGTGGTAGTACCAGGCGAACTTCATGGCGCTGTCGTTGGCCTCGGACCCGGAGTTGGCGAAGAAGGTGCGCCCCATCGGGATCGGGGCGATCTCGGCGATGTCCTCGGCGAGGGCGAGCGCGACGTCGTTGGTGCGGTGGTTGAACGAGCCGTAGAACGGCAGCCTTTCCAGCTGTCGGGTGGCGGCCTCGACGAGCCGCGGCTCGCTGTAGCCCAGCGTCACGCACCACAGGCCGGCGACGCCGTCGAGGTACTCCCGCCCGTCGGCGTCCCAGACGGTGACGCCCTGGCCGCGGGTGATGACGTGGGGGGCGGAGGACAGGTGTACGGGGGTGTGCGGTTCCAGCATGGTGGCACCGGAGGATTCGCTCATGACACTCCTGTCGGGGAGGGGGGAGTCGGCGGGCGCGCTCAGCGCCCTCCGCCGACTTCCAGCACGGAGCCGGTGACGTACGAAGAGGCGTCGGAGAGGAGGAACCAGACCGCCTCGGCCACCTCGTCGGGTGTGCCGATCCGGCCCAGCGGGACGGTGGGGCGCAGCAGCTCCGGCCGTTGCGGGACGCCGTTGTCCCGGTGCAGGTCGGTGTCGATCAGGCCGGGGGCGACCGCGTTGATCCGGATCCCCTCTCCGGCGAGTTCGCGGGCGGCGCCCCAGGTGTGCGCGTTGACGGCCGCCTTGAGGGCGGCGTAGTGCACCCATTCCCCGGTCCCGCCGGTGCGGGCGCCGGTGGAGGAGACGTTGACGATGCGGCCGCCGACGCCACCGCGGCTGACCGCCATCCGGCGGGCCGCCTCGCGGGTGCAGAGCAGCACGCTGCGCAGCACGGTGCGGTACGCCAGGTCGGCCTGGTCCATCGTCAGGTCCATCACGGAGGCCAGGCCACCGGTGCTGGAGGCGTTGTTCACGAGCGCCGTCAGTGGCCCGAGCCGCTCGACGGCGGTGTCGAAGAGCCGGCGTACGTCCTCCTCGACGGAAACGTCGCCGCCGACTGCGACGGCGTCGCCTCCCTTGTCGCGGATCTCGGTGACCAGCGCCTCGGCGGCGCTGCGGCTACGGAGATAGTTGACGCAGACGGGCGTTCCCTCGCTCGCGGCCCGTCGGGCCACGGCGGCGCCGATCCCGCGTCCAGCACCGGTGACGATCAGCATGACCGGCCCCACTCACCCGTTCACGACGCCGTACCGGTCCTCCAGGAAGAACTCCTCGAAGGCCTGCAGGCTGTAGACGTTGTGGGTCTTGAGCAGCCACCGGTGCCGCAGCGAGTCGACGTCGCGGATCTCGCGTACCTCGCGGCCGTGGATGACGTGGTGGTTGGAGAAGGTGACCGAGTCGCCCGGCCGGGACACCCGCAGCTTCTTGCGCCGGTGCAGCGCGGCGATGAAGGCGTCCAGCGCCGCCTGGGCCTCCTCGTCCAGCCCCTCGGTACGCCCCTCGAAGACCTTGGCGCCCTGTCCCTCGATCAGCACCGCGTGGTCCTTGGCCCGGCCCAGCCGGACGTTGGCGCTGTGCCGGGTGACGTCGTCGAAGGGGGTGTAGAAGCGCGGCGAGGAGAGGATCTCGACCTGCCGGTCGGTCAGCTCCTCCACGGCGTGCTTGGTGACGGTGAAGGTGGAGTAGACCTCGTTCTCCGGGGTGTCCCGCAGGGTCAGCGTGTTGACGAAGTCGGGGCAGACGAAGTGGTTGGTGAAGTCGCGGTGGAACCGCAGGGTGCCCAGCGTCTTCTGCGACTGGGTGTCGTACATGGACTGCTTGGGGTAGATGTCGTGGAACAGGTCGCCGTCGTTGACGCTGAGGTGCCCGATCATCTCGGTCCGGGTGAGTACGGCGTACAGGCCGAGGAAGCCCTCCGCCACGAAGGTCTTCTTCCGGGCGCGCTTCTCGGCGACCGGGTCGTCGGTGGTGAAGACCGGCAGGTCCCGGTCGATCGGGGCGTTGCCGATCACCACGAACGGCTCGGTGGAGAAGTCGCGCAGCATGGACAGCTCGCAGAACTCGACGAACCGGGCGGGCAGCCGGGTGTCGTCCTTGAGCCGGGCCAGTTCGTCGAGGTAGGTGGTGATGTCGCCGTACGGGCTGGCGGTGACGTCGCGCAGGGCGTCGTGCAGGCCGGCCGACTCGGCCGGGGTGAAGACGAAGTCGTAGTCGATGAACTCGGGCTCGGGCATGGTGGTCTCCCAGGGTGGCGCCGGCCTCGGGCGGCCGGTCTCGGATGGAGGAGTCGGGGCGGTCACGCCGCCGTGGTGCGCAGGGGCTGGTGCTTGTCCAGGCGATACAGGTCCTTTCGCAGTTCCTCGATGTCGTCGTTCCAGAGCAGGACGGAGGCGGCGAAGTCGCGGATGTCGGTGGCGGCGGCGGTGACGTCGCCGACCTCGGCGTTCCAGGTCCAGCGGTGGTCGGAGCGCAGGTCGAGGGCGGTCCGGTCGACCACCCGTCCACCGGGCTTCGGGAAGTACACGTAGGCGGCGTACGGGCCGCGCCGGGTGGGGACGCCGACCTGCTCGCCGCGTTGCAGGCGGAACAGCGCCTCCTCGACGTTGACGCCGTAGCGGATCTGGCTGGTGAAGGGGATGAGGGCCGCGGGGGCGCGGGCGGCGATCTCCAGGAAGACCAGCTCGCCGTCGGGGAGCCGGAACACCTCGTGGTGGAACACGCCCCGGGCGGGCTTGTCGGGCAGCGCGTCGAGGACCCGACGGTTGAACGCGAGCAGCGGCTCGTGCGCCGGGTCCTCCTCGGGGAGGGTGAAGCTGCAGCTCAGCTTGCCGGCGATGTAGTCGTAGCAGGGGTAGAGGTTCTCGTTGACGCCGACGTGCAGGATGCGTCCGTCCTCGACCAGGGTGTCCAGGTGGTAGAGGGTGCCGGTGACGAACTCGTCGATCTCCCAGCCGCCGCGGGCGTCGTCCCGGAGCCGGTCGGCGGCCCATTCGGCGAGGTCGGCCCGGGTGTCGATCCGTCGGGTGCCGACGCTGCCGGACTCGTTGGTGGGCTTGGCGAAGGCGGGCAGCCCCACCCGGTCGACGATCCCGTCGAGGTACGCCTCCGGGTCGGTCCGGCAGGCCTCGGCGTCCCAGGCGACGTGCCGCGGCAGGCGTACGCCGGCGTCGCGGAGCGCGGCCTTCATGGCGAGCTTGTCGACGAAGGGCTGGACGTTGTGCGGCAGGTCGCCGGGTATGCCGAGGTCGGCCCGGACCTGCGCGACGGTGCCGAGCGAGTACTCGTCGTGGCAGAGCAGGCGGACGTCGTCGCGCTCGGCGGGGTCGAGTCCGGCGCGGATGGCGGTGACCGCCTCGGTCAGCCCGGCGACGTCGAACCGCTCGGGCACGACGATGTGGGCGAAGACGTCCTGCCGGTTGCGGCGGCGCAGCCGGTCGAGGTTGGCCGGGCTGGTGACCAGCGCGAGGCGACGGTCCGGGCGGGCCAGCAGCGCCGGATCGATGCGGAAGGACGCCACGTCCTGGACGACGATGTCTGTTCGCACGGGAACCCCTCATCCGTGACGATCGCGTGCCGGAGACACGCGAGTGCCGGTGACCGCATCGATCGGCGGTCGTCTCTTCGGGTAGGACGCTAGGCCCGTCGGCTCGTCTTGTCAACGTTTGGCAAATCGATCGGCAACCCGAGTCAAGATTTATTCCGTTCTGGGTTGCCGACCACGGAGGGCGGCCTTACGGTGGCGCTTGGCAACCTTGGTCGAGCCGGCGTCCCGCGCCGGTCCGCTGTCCCGCCGACCTACATTGCGAGGAATCCCATGGCATCGAAACTGTCGCTCGGCGTCCTGCTCAGCCTGCTTCTGCTGCTGGGTCTCGCCGGCCCCGCCGCGAGCTCGGCGACGGCGCCGCCGCCGGCCCCTTCCGCCGGCGCGGTGCAGCCCGAGGCGGGCGGCGACGCGATCAACAACGACATCGACTGGCCTTGATCGACTCCGGGGTCGGCCGTGCCCGCGCGGTGCGGTATGGTGCGGCCGACCCCGCGAGCGAGCCGTCCTGACTGGTGACCTTTGACAAGGTCTTACCAAGTAGGCAACACTTCTTGCGAGCATGCGGCGGGGGGAGACGCCGGGCAGAAGCAGGTGACAGGGTGAGCGAGCCACTAGAGCAACCGGAGTTCGGCCAACGGCTGCGGGCGTTGCGCCGGGAACGTGGCCTGTCCCAGGCCGACGTGGTCGGTCCGGGAATGTCGGCGGCCTACCTCTCCCGCCTGGAGTCCGGCGCCCGGCCCCCGACCGCCCGGGCCGTCCAGTACCTCGCGGAGAAGCTGGAGCTTCCGCTGTCCGCGTTCAGCGCCGAGCAGCCCGACGACCTGAGCACGGTGCTGGCGACCATCACCTCCAGCGAGGACGGCGACACCGTCGAGCCGATCATGTCGGCCGTACGCGCCGACGGCCAGGCCGCCGCCGCCACCCGCTGGCAGGCCCTCTGGATCCTCGCCCGCCTCCAGATCAAGCAGGGCCGGCACGGCGAGGCACTCAAGACCCTGGACGCCCTGGCCGAGCTCAGCACCGAGGTGGCCTCACCCGAGCTGGAGATCCGGGCACGCAACCAGCTGGCCCGCTGCCAACGCTCCCTCGGCAACGTCGCCGCCGCCCGCGCCAGCGCGCTCCAGGCGCACGCCCTGGTCACCGCGCACGAGGTCCCCGCGTCCGACGTGGCCCGTACGCTGATGACGCTGGTGTCGATCGAGGCCGAGGCCGGCCACTCGGCCGAGGCGCACGTGCACATCGCCATGCTCGACGCGATCATCCCGGACCTGCCCGTCGTCCTGCGGGTGGAGGCGCTGTGGACCACCGCCACGGTGCTCACCCGGGAGGGCGACCACAAGGGTTCCGCCGAGCTGCTGGAACGGGCCCTGGACGAACTCGACAGCCGGGACGACCTCACCCTGTGGCTGCGGTTGCGCCTGGCGGCGGCCTCCCTCTACCTCCAGATGCGCCAGCCCGACACGGGA
The DNA here is from genome assembly GCF_900090305.1 of Micromonospora siamensis. Lineage (NCBI taxonomy): Bacteria > Bacillati > Actinomycetota > Actinomycetes > Micromonosporales > Micromonosporaceae > Micromonospora > Micromonospora siamensis. Next base: position 1,366,383 of record NZ_LT607751.1, read on the forward strand.
GAGGCGCAGCGCCGGCTGGTCCAGGCGGAGAGCGCGCTGGACCTCGTCGGCACCCCCCGCCTCGCCGAGGAATTCGCCTTCCTGCACGCCCTGCTCGCCTTCCACCAGGGCCTTCTCGACCTGGCCGGGGAGCGCAGCGAGGAGCTGGCCGGCCGCACCCGCTACCTGTCCTTCCGGGACCGGATCCGACTCGACCTGCTGCGCAACCAGGTGCGGCTGATCCGGGGCGACCGGGCGGCGGCGATCGCCGAGCTGCGCGGTCTGGCCGTCCAGGCCCAGGAGGCCGGCTACAGCGACCTGGCCGCCGACATCTGGCGTACGCTCGCCGACCTGCTCTGATCCCCCAGCCGGCGGCCCGCGGCGGCCCCGACCGGCGCGGCACCCGACCGGACCGGGCACCGGATGTCGGGTCCGGCGGCGGCGCCGCCGCCTAGCGTCGACGGCGACGAAGGAAAGGGGGAGCGGGTGCTGGAGCGGCTCAACGAGGCGATGGCCCACCTCGAACGCCACCTCGACCAGCGGGTCGACGTGGCCGACCTGGCCCGGATCGCCACGACGTCGGAGTACCACTTCCGGCGGATGTTCTCGGCGCTGGCCGGCATCCCGCTGTCGGAGTACGTCCGGCGTCGCCGGCTCACCGTCGCCGCCGCCGAGGTACTGGCCGGGGAGGCCACGCTGCTCGACATCGCGGTGCGGTACGGCTACGGCTCGGCGGAGGCGTTCGGCCGGGCGTTCCGCTCGGTGCACGGCGTCGGCCCCGGCGAGGCCCGGCGCACCGGCGCCACCCTGCGCTCGCAACCCCGGATGTCCTTCCGACTCGTCGTCGAAGGGAGCACCACCATGCGATACCGCGTCACCGACAAGCCCGACTTCCACCTGGTCGGCCGCAAGGCCCGGGTGCCGCTCGTGCACGAGGGGATGAACCCCGCCATCGTGGCGTTCGTCCGGAGCATCGACCGGGAGACGGTACGCCGGATCGAGGCGCTCTCCGACCAGGAACCGGCCGGGATCGTCAACGTCAGCGACGCCCTCGACGAGTCCCGCGCCGAGGGCACCGAGCTGGACTACTGGCACGGCGTGGTCACCTCGGCCGAGCCGCCGGCCGACCTGGACGCGATGCCGGTGGCGGCCGGCGCCTGGGCGGTCTTCGAGAGCTCGGGGGAGTTCCCGCAGGCCCTGCAACACCTCTGGCGGGACGTCTTCACCGAGTGGTTCCCGGCGAACCCTTACCGCAGCCGGCCGGGGCCGGAGCTGCTGCGGGCCCGGGTGTCGCCGGACGGCAGCCGGGCGGACGCGGAGCTGTGGATCCCGGTGGAGCGCGTGGCCGCCTGAGCGACCGTCGGCCGCGCCGGCAGTGGCCGGCACGGCCGCCGGTCGTAGCACGGTGACGGGGCCGAGCCCTGCGGGCAGTCGAAGATCATCTGTAGCATCCCGCCGTGAGTAATGCGATGTCGCCGACGGGGACCGACCAGGCGACGACAAAGGATCCGAGACCGAACTGGCCGTACGTCATTGCGATGGCCCTGCTGATCCTCCCGTGCTGCCTGGTGAACAATGAGACCGTCTATTCGGGCTCCGGGGGAGAGAACATCCTTCGGCTGATCGGCTTCCTCGTGCTGGCGCTGATCGTCGGGCTCACGATCGTCGGCAAGTGGGGCGGCCCGCACGACCACGCCCGCGAGGAAGAGGCGGCAGCGCCCTCACCGGTGGCGACCGCACTCGCCGCCGCACTCAGGGAGCTTGAGACGGAGACGGAGACGCCGGCCGCGCGGCCCGGTTCGGACGAGACCGATCCCGGGGATTCCTCGACCGGTCCGGCCTCGGGCGGGCAGGACGACCGAACCGGCGATCGGCCGACGCCTCCGGCGGTCACCGCGGACTTTCTGCGGACCGATCCCCGTACCGCCTGGGCCTACCGGCGGTACCTCGGGCAGCGGTCCCCGGCTGGCATACCGGAGGCCACCGGGCGGCGGCTGCTGGCCGCGGTGGAGCATGGCGACCACGTCGAGTTGTTCCTCGACGCCACCGCGCGGGAGAGCGCCAACCTGTTGGACGCCGTCGACTGGTCCCGGCGCGGCGCCGATCAGTTCGTGGCCGCCCGCACCCTGCGGGGCTGGATCCTCGTCGAGCGGGACGACGGTGTGCCGATCGTGCTGCCTGGCCCGGCCTGGTCGGGTCTCCGTGCCGGCACCAGCCGGAGCGCCCCGGCTTCGGACGTCGGCTGGGCCACGGTGCTGTCGACCCCCGACGGCCGGTCGTACGCGCTCAAGGTCTTTCTGGACGATCGGGACGGGGGCGATCTCAAAATCATCGAGCACGGCGCCGGCGAGGTGATCCTCCGGTTGCCGGAGGCGCAGGCGGTGCCGCCGATGCCGGATGTGACGGATCTGCCGGCCGACCTGTCCGCACAACCACCGGCCGTCCTGCCCGCCGACTGGCAGACCGCCGAGGAGATCGCCTGCACACACATGCGTGGCCTGGGCTTCCTCGACGCGGAGACCACCCGGGGTGGCCGGGACGGCGGACTGGACGTCCAGTCCGAGCGCGGGGTCGCCCAGGTCAAGATGCTGGCCCAGCCGGTGGGTGCGCCGCCCGTGCAGCAACTCCGGGGCACCCGGCCGAATGCCGCCTACCACCTCTTCTACTCGACCTCGGGATACACGTCGGCGGCGATCGCGGCCGCCGCTGAGATCGGGGTGGCGCTGTTCCGGATCGCGCCCACGGGCCAGGTCGGCGCGGTGAACGCGCCGGCGACCAGGCTGGCCCGCCACGGTGCGGCGGTCGACGGCGACCAGCAGGGCGCGGCCCGCCGTCGGTCGGTGGAGCGGCTGGTGGACGAGTACGCGGCCGAGGTCGTCGCGCGGGTGACCCGGGCGGTGGAGAACACCGATCGGAAGCGAGCCGTCGAGCACGCCCGCTATCCAGGCCAGGAGGACCGGCTGAACCGCTATCTCTTCCGCGCGCTGGACAACCTCACGGCTGAGCGGAGTTTCCCGTCAGCCCGCTCGGCGCTCGCCCACTACCACCACAGCGAACTGCTGGCGCACGTCTGGTTCCAGGAGCTCGGCATCCCGTACCCGGACGGCGGCGGCCGCTCGGAGCCGGAGACGTTGGAGTCGTACTACGGCTGACGGCGCCCGCCGGCCGGGAAGGGCGGCCGGGCCGGAGGCGTGGGTCACCACCAACCTGGGGGTGGTGACGACGGTCAGGGCCAGCTACGACGCCCGCTGAGGCGAAGTTCCGGAACCGGCGGAGTCTGGCGTGACCCGCCGAGATGGGGTAGGAACAGGGACGTCCCGTCAGGAGAGCGCTCTCTCATTTCCCCTGGCGACCCGCACCCCCACCGAACAGGCAGGCCGATGAGACCACTCGACCCCTCCCGTCGCCGTTTTCTCGCCCTCACCGCCTCGGCCGCGTCGCTGACCGCCCTCGGGCTGCCGGCCACGTCGGCCGCCGCGGCTCCCGCGACCACCGCCGCCGAGGGTGACCCGGACTTCGGCCCGAACGTCTTCGTGTACGACCCGACCACCCCGACCGCCGAGATCCAGGCCACCCTGGACCGGCTCTTCACCGCCCAGTACCGCAACGAGATGGGCAGCGAGCGGTACGCCGTGCTGTTCAAGCCCGGCCGGTACGAGGTGGACGCGAACCTCGGCTACTACACCACCGTCGCCGGCCTGGGCCGCCACCCCGACGACGTCGACATCCACGGCGCCGTACGCGTCATCGGCCAGCCCGACCCGAACGGGCACAACGGCATCTCCGCGCTGACCAACTTCTGGCGCTCGGCGGAGAACCTCGCGGTCACCCCGACCGGCTGGTCGAACCAGTGGGCGGTCTCCCAGGCGTCCCCGATGCGCCGGGTGCACATCAAGGGCATCCTTTTCCTTGAGCCGGACGCACAGGGTTACTCCAGCGGCGGCTTCCTCGCCGACTCCAAGGTGGACGGCGTCACCATCAACGGCTCCCAGCAGCAGTGGCTGACCCGGGACAGCGAGCTGGTCGGCGAGTGGACCAACGGGGTGTGGAACCAGGTCTTCTCCGGCGTGCTCGGCGCCCCGGCGCAGTCCTACCCGACCCCGCCGTACACCACCCTGCCGACCAGCCCGGTCACCCGCGAGAAGCCGTACCTCTTCGTCGACGAGGCCGGTCGCTGGCGGGTCGCCGTACCCGGCCTGCGGCACGACACCGCCGGCACCAGCTGGCACCTGACCAGCCCGTCGCTGCCGCTGAGCGACTTCTACATCGCCCGGCCCACCGACAGCGCCAAGCGGATCAACCAGGAGCTCTCCCGGCCCGGCCGGCACCTGCTGCTCACTCCGGGCGTCTACCGGCTGGACCGGGCGCTGCGGGTCAAGCACCCCGACACGATCGTGCTCGGCCTCGGCATGCCCAGCCTCGCCCCCACCACCGGCGACGCCGCGCTGCGGATCGCCGAGGTGGACGGCGTCCGGATCGCCGGGGTGCTGGTCGACGCGGGACCGGTCGAGTCCGAGGTGCTGGTCGAGGTCGGTGCGGCGCACGGCCGCCCGGCGAACCCCGCCAACCCCACCTCGCTGCACGACGTCTTCTTCCGGATCGGCGGCCCGGGGGTCGGCCGGGCCCGGACCAGCCTGGTGATCAACAGTGACCACACCATCGTCGACAACATCTGGGCCTGGCGCGGCGACCACGGCAAGGGCATCGGCTGGAACAGCAACACCGCCGACACCGGCGTGGTCGTCAACGGCGACGACGTGACCGCGTACGGGCTCTTCGTCGAGCACTACCAGCGGTACCAGACGATCTGGAACGGCGAGCGCGGCCGGACGATCTTCTACCAGAGCGAACTGCCCTACGACCCGCCGAGCCAGGCAGCCTGGAACAGCCCGACCGGGCGGGGCTGGGCCTCGTACAAGGTCGCCGACGGTGTCCGCGAGCACGAGGCGTGGGGGCTGGGCGTCTACTCGTACTTCAACCAGGGCGTCGACATCCGCTGCGAGCGGGGCATCGAGGTGCCCCGCCGGGCCGGGGTGCGGCTGCACGACATGGTGACCGTCTTCCTCGACGGCAGCGGCGGCATCGAGCACACCGTCAACGAGGCCGGCACCCCGGTCGTCGGTTCCTACGGCACCAGCCCGGTGGTCAGCTACCCCTGACGGGGGTGGGTAGCAGACCCCGGTGACGACGACGGCCGACGGGACCTCCCGCCGGCCGTCGTCATCGCCCCGGCCGCCCCCGTGCCGGCCGTGGTGGGTTAGCCGGCCAGCTGGTCGACGCGGCTGACCACCTGGTCGATCAGGCCGTACTCGCGGGCCTCCTCGGCGGTGAACCAGCGGTCCCGGTCCCAGTCGCGCTTGATCTCCTCGACCGTGCGGCCGCTGTGCCGGGCGATCAGCTCCTGCATGGTCCGCTTCACGTGCAGCATGTTCTCGGCCTGGATGTTGATGTCGGCCACCGTGCCGCCGAAGCCGCCGGACGGCTGGTGCATCAGGATCCGCGAGTGCGGGAGCGCGTAGCGCTTGCCCGCCGTGCCGGCGCAGAGCAGGAACTGCCCCATCGAGCCGGCGAGCCCGAGGGCCAGGGTGGCCACGTCGTTCTTCACGTACCGCATGGTGTCGTAGACGGCCATCCCCGCCGTGACCGAGCCGCCCGGCGAGTTGATGTAGAGCGTGATGTCCCGGTCGCTGTCCTCCGCCGCCAGCAGCAGGATCTGGGCGCAGATCTGGTTGGCCGAGTCGTCGGTGACCTCGGTGCCGAGGAAGACGATCCGCTCCCGCAGCAGGCGCTGGAAGACCTGGTCACCGAAGGTCGGCTGGCTGTCGTCCAACATCCGTACGCCGTCGAAGATCATCGCGACCACCTCCCGCGCCGGCGGGCGATCGACTCCGCCCGGGGACCGGCGCCTCCAGCCTGCGTCCGCCGGTGGCCGGGAGACCAGGATTTCTGCCCGCGGCAGATCCGCCGTGGGCAGAACCCCGCCGGCCTAGGCGGCGGTCAGCCGCCGCCGACGGGCCCGGGCCCGCCGCCGCGCCAGCATCGCCGAGGTACGCGGACCGGTGCGCCCGCCCGGGGCGGAGGCGGTCAGCCAGACCCGCAGGCCGGCCCCGCCCACCGGCGAGCCGAGCCGCCCGGCCGACCCGTCGCCCAGCGGCGCCCCGAGCCCGGCTGGCGACCCCACGCCGAACGGTGTGCCGAGGCGGGGCAGCGCGGCCACGACGTGCGGCATCGTTCCGGTCGGGTGCGGCGCCGGCGCGGCGAGATGCGACCGCGCCCCGGCGGGGTGGAAGCCGATCCGCACCGGCTGCCCGGCGGCGTCCTGGCCGGCGACGGGTAGCCGCCCGGCGGGCACCGCTCGCGGCCCGACCGACGTGGCCCCGGCCAGCCCGGCGCGGGGCGCGGCGGGAATCCGCGGTTCGACCCGCCGCAGGTCGTTGCGGGCCTCCTCGAGCAGGTCGGAGAGGCTGATCCCGAGCGCCCGGCAGATCGCCGCGAGCACCTCGGAGGAGGCCTCCTTGCGCCCGCGCTCGACCTCGGAGAGGTAGGGCAGGGACACCCCGGCGACCTCGGCCACCTCGCGCAGGGTGCGGCGCTGGCGCAGCCGGATCCGACGCAGCACCCCGCCGATCACCCGTCGCAGCAACGACATGGCCGCCTCACCTCCGCGCCTCGGCGTACCGGACACCCCCATCATGCCCGGAGCGGGCGGGCCGTGTCGGCCCTGCCGGTGCCGCCGGGCCACCCCGACGTGCGAAGCCCCGCGTACCCGCTATGTTGTGGTCGTGCAGGCGACGGCGGGGGAGCAGGTTCGACGGTGATCCATTTTCCCGCGCAGCGGCGAGGGCCGCTGAGCGCGCTCAGCCTGCGCCTGCTGGCCGCCCTGCTCCTGGTCCTGACCGTGGTAGGGGTGGTCTACCTCGACCGGGACGGCTACCGCGACGTCAACGAGGACGGCCTGACCCTCCTCGACTGCTTCTACTACGCGGTGGTCACCCTGTCGACCACCGGATACGGCGACATCACCCCGTTCACGCCGTCGGCCCGGCTGGTCAACGTCCTGTTCATCACCCCGGCCCGGGTGATCTTCCTGATCATCCTGGTCGGCACCACCCTGGAAGTCCTGACCGAGCAGTACCGGACCGGCCGTCGCCTGTCGCGGTGGAGGAGAACCGTGAAGGACCACGTCATCATCTGCGGCTACGGCACCAAGGGCCGCAGCGCGGTCTCCGCCCTGCTGGAGAACGGCCTGGACAAGTCCCGGATCGTGGTGGTGGAGCGCAGCGGCGCCGCCCTGCGCCAGGCCACCTCGGCCGGGCTGGTGGCGATCGAGGGCTCGGCGACCCGCTCGGCGGTGCTGGAGCAGGCGCACGTCCGGACCGCCAAGTCGGTGATCATCGCGACCGACAGCGACGACGCCTCGGTGCTGGTGGCGCTGACGGTCCGGCAGCTCACCGCCGGCCAGGTCCGGATCATCGCGGCGGTCCGCGAGGCGGAGAACGCCCCGCTGCTGCGGCAGAGCGGCGCGCACCACGTGATCGTCTCCTCGGCCACCGCCGGCCGGCTGCTCGGCCTCTCCACCTCGGCGCCGCCCCTGATCGACGTGGTGGAGGACCTGCTCACCCCCGGGCAGGGCATGGCCCTGGCCATGCGCTCCGCCGAGCGGCACGAGGTCGGCAAGTCCCCCCGGGAGCTGGAGTCGCTGGTCATCGCCCTGGTCCGGCGCGGCAAGGTGGTGACCCTGGCGGACAAGGCCGGCGCGACGGTGGAGACCGGCGACATGCTGGTGCACGTCCGCGACGACCGCCCCAGCTCGCCCGCCCCCACCGCCTGACGACGACCGAAGGCGGCCGTCCCGGGAACCGGGGACGGCCGCCTTCGTCGTGTCGCGTCGGGCCTAGAGGATCGTCCAGGTGTCGCCGCTGCCGAGCAGGGCGCCGAGCTGCTGCTCGGGGGTCTCGGTGACGGTGGCCCGGGCGCTGGCGACCTGCTCCTGCACCACCCGGTCGTAGGACGGGCGGCCCACCGACCGGAACACCCCGATCGGGGTGTTGCGCAGGTCCAGCCCGGGCAGCCGGGACAGCGCGAAGGCGTACGCCGGGTCGGTGACCGTCGCGTCGTGCACGACGATCTCCTCCGCCGGGGTGGCCGCCGTCTCGCGGACCTCCAGGCCGAAGCCGCCCGGCGGGTGGACGACGCAGAACTGCCCGTCCTTGCCGCCGACCTGGCTGTTCGGCTTGCCAGCTGCGCCGAAGACGATCGGCTGCCCGTGCTCCAGCCGGATCAGGAAGTCGTCCCGGGTCGCCGGCTCCTTGAGCTGGTCGAAGGCGCCGTCGTTGAAGATGTTGCAGTTCTGGTAGATCTCCACGAACGCCGAGCCCTCGTGCTGGGCGGCGGCCCGCAGCACCGACTGGAGGTGCTTGCGGTCGCTGTCGATGGTGCGGGCGACGAAGGTGGCCTCCGCGCCCAACGCCAGCGAGAGCGGGTTGAACGGAGCGTCCGCCGAGCCCACCGGGGTCGACTTGGTGATCTTGCCGACCTCGGAGGTGGGCGAGTACTGCCCCTTGGTCAGGCCGTAGATCCGGTTGTTGAACAGCAGGATCTTCAGGTTGACGTTGCGGCGCAGCGCGTGGATCAGGTGGTTGCCGCCGATGGAGAGCGCGTCACCGTCGCCGGTCACCACCCAGACCGACAGGTCCGGCCGGGACACCGACAGGCCGGTGGCGATCGCCGGGGCGCGACCGTGGATCGAGTGCATCCCGTACGTGTTCATGTAGTACGGGAAGCGCGACGAGCAGCCGATCCCGGAGATGAAGACCGTGTTCTCCCGGGGGATGTTCAGCTCCGGCATGAACTGCTGGACGGCGGCCAGAATCGCGTAGTCGCCGCAGCCGGGGCACCAGCGCACCTCCTGGTCGGACTTGAAGTCCTTGGCGGTGAGCTTGAGGGCGACGGGCTCAGACATTCTTCAGGACCTCTTCCAGCATCGTCTCCAGCTCGGCGGCCGTGAACGGCAGACCGCGGACCTGGTTGTAGCCGATCGCGTCGACCAGGTACTTCGCCCGGATCACGTGGGCGAGCTGGCCGAGGTTCATCTCGGGGATGACCACCCGGTCGTACGAGCGCAGCACCTCGCCGAGGTTGGCCGGCATCGGCGACAGGTGCCGCAGGTGCGCCTGGGCGACGGAGAGGCCGCGCTGGCGCAGCCCACGGCAGGCCGCCCCGATCGGGCCGTACGTCGAGCCCCAGCCGAGCACCAGCACCCGGGCGTCGCCGTCCGGGTCCTCGACCTCGACCTCCGGCACCGGGATCGTCTCGATCCGCGCCGCCCGGGTACGCACCATGAAGTCGTGGTTCGCCGGGTCGTACGAGATGTCACCGGTCTTGTCGGCCTTCTCCAGGCCGCCGATCCGGTGCTCCAGCCCCGGGGTGCCCGGCACGGCCCACGGCCGGGCCAGCGTCTCCGGGTCGCGCAGGTAGGGCAGGAAGGTGGTGCCGTCCTCGCCGTTGGGTGCGGTGGCGAACTCGACGCGCAGGTCGGGCAGGCTCTCCACGTCGGGCAGCAGCCACGGCTCGGAGCCGTTCGCGACGTAGTTGTCCGACAGCAGGATCACCGGGGTGCGGTAGGTCAGCGCGATCCGGGCCGCCTCCAGGGCCGCGTGGAAGCAGTCCGACGGCGACTTCGGGGCGATCACCGCGACCGGGGCCTCGCCGTGCCGGCCGTTCAGGGCCATGTTCAGGTCGGCCTGCTCGGTCTTGGTCGGCATGCCGGTGGACGGCCCGGCCCGCTGCACGTCGACGATGACCAGCGGCAGCTCCAGCGCCACCGCGAGGGAGATCGTCTCGCTCTTGAGCGCCACGCCGGGGCCGCTGGTGGTGGTGACGCCGAGCGAGCCGCCGTACGACGCGCCCAGGGCGGCGCCGACCGCGGCGATCTCGTCCTCGGCCTGCATGGTGACGACGCCGAACTTCTTGTGCTTGCTCAGCTCGTGCAGGATGTCCGACGCCGGGGTGATCGGGTAGGCGCCCAGGAAGACCGGCAGGCCGGAGCGTACCCCGGCGGCCACCAGGCCGAGCGAGAGCGCCTGGTTGCCGGTGATGTTCCGGTAGGTGCCCGGGTGCATCTTGGCCGGCTTGACCTCGTACCGGACGGCGAAGTCCTCGGTGGTCTCGCCGAAGTTCCAGCCGGCCTTGAAGGCGGCCACGTTCGCGGCGACCAGCTCGGGCCGGGCGGCGAACTTGCGCTCCAGGAAGCGCAGCGTCGAGGCGTACGGCCGGGAGTACATCCAGGAGAGCAGGCCGAGGGCGAACATGTTCTTCGCCCGCTCGGCGTCCTTCTTGGACACGTCCTGGTCGGCGAGGGCGCCGACGGTCATCGAGGTGAGCGCCACCGGGTGGACCACATAGCCGGCGAGCGAGTCGTCGTCCAGCGGGCTGGTCTGGTAGCCGACCTTGGCCAGGTTGCGGCGGGTGAACTCGTCGGTGTTGACGATGATGTCCGCCCCGCGCGGCAGGTCGGCCAGGTTGGCCTTGAGCGCGGCCGGGTTCATCGCCACCAGCACGTTCGGCGCGTCGCCGGGGGTGAGGATGTCGTAGTCGGCGAAGTGCACCTGGAAGCTCGACACGCCCGGCAGGGTGCCGGCGGGGGCGCGGATCTCGGCCGGGAAGTTCGGCAACGTGGAGATGTCGTTGCCGAGCTGCGCGGTCTCCGAGGTGAACCGGTCGCCGGTCAACTGCATGCCGTCGCCGGAGTCACCGGCGAACCGGATGACGACCCGGTCCAGTTGACGGATCTGCTTGGTCACTGTGCCACCTTCGCGTGCCCGGTCACGAGCCCTCCCTGACGCGCCGCTGCGCCCGGTCCACCAGATGACTGGGCCGGCCCGCTTGGATTTCTGCTTCAAAGCCTACGTCGAACGGTCTGGGCGACTCCCCAGGAGGCCCGAGGAGCGAGACACTATTACGCGGCTATTTGTCGGATTATGTGTTGATTAGAACCGGCCGCCGTAATTCAGATCACCGAGGTCCGCCGGTGGCCGGGTCAGCGTGGCGTCAGTCGGTGGCCGCCGGGGCGGACTCGGCCGACGGGTCGGTGAACCGCCGGCGCAGCGAGGTGGTGGCCAACCCGAGGGCCAGCGCCACCAGCAGCGCGGAGACCGCGATCAGCGCCAGCGCGGTGTGCTGGCCGGAGAACCCCTGGCCGTCGCTACCGTCCCGCTGGCCCGCCGCGGCCAGCACGCCCTGCGAGCCGGTCGGGGCCGGGGTGGCCACCGGCGGGGTCGCCAGGGCCGCCGCCGCGGTGATCCGGAAGCTCATCTGCATCTGCCGGGTCCGCCCGTTGCGCGGGTCGAGCTGGCCGGCGACCGCGCCGGCCAGCGGGCTGAGCCGCTGCGCCTGCGGCGTCGCGGCCACGGTGAGCCGCAACTCGGTCCCGCTGCCGGCCGCCACCGTCCCGGTGTCGCACCGGGTACGCCCCGACCCCGCGTCCACACAGCCCGGCGGCAGCGTCGACACGGTCACCCCGGCCGGCAGGGTCACCTCGATCCGGCCCTTCGCGTCGGCCTTGCCGGTGTTGCCCAGTCGCACCGCCAGCACGGCCGGGTCGCCGCTGATGTCGAAGGCCGGCGGGTCGGCGCGCAGCGAGATGCCGGGCACCGGCGGGCCGGGCGGGAACAGCACCGCGAAGCCCTCGTCGTCGACGGCCGTGCCGCTGACCGAGGGCGCCCGCCCGACGACCCGTACCGCGCCGCTGAGCGGCATCGAACGCCAGGCGTCGCCGCTGACCCGCACCCGGACCAGGGCGCTGAACCGGGCCCCGGGGGCGGTCGTCCACTCGCCACAGCGGTAGCCGCCACCGCCGGCCGGGGCGCAACCCGGCGTACCGGCGTCGGTCAGGCCGGCCGGCAGCGTGTAGCCGAGGCGGATCTGCTCGGTCACGGTGCCGGTGTTCGCCACCGTGACGCGGAGGCTGGTCACCGTCCGGTCGGCGTTCCAGTAGGCCGGGGTGAGCACCACGTCGCCGGTGCTCACCGCGACGCCGACCTGCCCCTGCGGTTGCTGGCCAGGAGCGGCCGGCGGGGCGGCCGGCGCCCCCGGGGGCACACCGGGGGCCGCGGGCGACCCGCCGGGAACCGCGGGCGGCGTTCCCGGGACCGCGGGCGGGACGACCGGCGGCGGGGCCGGGGCCTTGGCGGTGGGGGAGGTGGTGGTCGGCGCCGGTACGCCCGGAGCCGGCGCGGTCGTGGTGCTGGTCGGGGCCGGGGCCGGGGCGGTGGTCGTGGTGGTGGGCGCCGGGGCCGGCGCGGTGGTCTCCGGGGGCGGGGCCACCGTGGGCGGGGCCGTGGTCGGCTCCGGGGCGCTCGTGGTGGTGGTCGGGTCGGGATCGCTCGTGGTGGTGGTCGGATCGGGCACCGGATCCGTGGCCGGGTCGGTGACCACCTCACCCGGGTCGGTGGCGGCGGTGACGACGCCGGTCACGGTCGGCGCGGCCGTCGCCCAACCGGGCGCCGCCGCGGTCGCGGCGAGCACACCGGCGGCGAGGGCCGCCGCCAGCAGCGGCGCGGTGCGCCGACCACCGGCCCGGGCGACCGGGCGTACGTCCACGCGGGCCATCTGTCCTCCGTGACTCTGGGTGAGCTTTCCATGTTCGTCAAAACTTGCCCTGCGGCACTAGTCCCTGCGGGGAAACAAATCCGTAACGTGTCCGGATCGCTGCGCTCTCCGGCACGGTAGGCTGACCGATCGTGACCGGTTACCTGGGCTCTTACGCGACGCTCGGGCTGCTGCTGCTCGCCAGCGTCCTCTTCTTCGTTACGGCGTTCTCGGCCAACCGGTTGTTACGCCCTGCCCGTCCGGCCGATCCCGCCGGCAAGCGGGCGACGTACGAATGCGGGCTCGACCCGGTCGGCGGCGACTGGGCGCAGGTCCAGATCCGTTACTACGTGTATGCGTTCTTCTACGTCTTGTTCGCGGTGGAGGCGGTCTTCCTCTTCCCTTGGGCGGTGGTCTTCGACCGGCCCGGGTTCGGGCTGGTGACCGTGGTCGAGATGGGGATCTTCGTCGGCGTGCTGGCGCTCGGCATCCTCTACGCCTGGCGGCGCAACGTCCTGCGCTGGACCTGACCGGGCTCTCCGGTCGACCGCTCAGGCCAGGCCGCGGCGGGTCACCGCCGGCGGCCGGTCGCCCCGGATCGACGCCACCATGTCCAGCACCCGCCGGGTCGGCGCGACCTGGTGGGCGCGGAACACCTGGGCGCCCAGCCAGGCCGAGACCGCGGTGGCGGCGAGGGTGCCCTCCAACCGCTCGGCCACCGGCAGGTCCAGCGTCTCGCCGATGAAGTCCTTGTTGGAGAGCGCCACCAGCAGCGGCCAGCCGGTGCCGGCGAGCTCGCCGAGGCGGCGGGTGATCTTCAGCGAGTGCCGGGTGTTCTTGCCGAAGTCGTGCGCCGGGTCGATCAGGATCCCGTCGGCGCGTACGCCGAGGGAGACCGCGCGCTCGGCGAGCCCGGTCACCGTCGCGACCACGTCGCCCACCACGTCGTCGAAGGCGGCCCGGTGCGGCCGGGTCCGCGGCGCCAGCCCACCCGCGTGCGAACAGACCAGCCCCGCGCCGGTCTCGGCCGCCACCCGGGCGAGCGCCGGGTCGGCCCCGGACCAGGTGTCGTTGAGCAGGTCCGCGCCGGCCGCGACGGCCTCCACCGCCACCTCGGCCCGCCAGGTGTCGATCGAGATCACCACGTCGGGGAAGGCGGCCCGGACGGCGGCGATGGTGTCCACCGTGCGCCGGATCTCCTCGGCCACGTCGACCTCGTCGCCCGGCCCGGCCTTGACCCCGCCGATGTCGATGATCGCCGCGCCCTCGGTGACCGCCCGGTCGACCGCGCGCAGGGCACTGTCCGCGGCGAAGGTCGCCCCCCGGTCGAAGAAGGAGTCCGGGGTGCGGTTGACGATCGCCATCACCACCAGCTCGCCCGGTGGGAACGTCCGCCCACCGAGCCGAAGCGCGCCGGCCATCCCGCCTCCTGCCGTTCCGTCCGCCGTCGACCGGGTCGCCGGCCGCCCCCGACGCTAACCGGTCGGGCACCGGGCGGCACCGCCGGAGCGCCCGTCGCCGCGGCTCGCCGATCGGTACGGGTGGTGGGGTCGCTCCGGGCCGATCCGCATGCCACGATCTCTGTATGGGTCACGTTCTGCTCCTCCTGGTCGTCGCGCTGACCGTCGCGGCGGTGGTGTTCGGGGTGACCGTGCTGGTCTCCGGCCGCGATCCCGGCCTGGCGCCGGCCGAACCGGACGGGCACGCGATCCCGCTGCCGGCCGCCCGCCCGCTGCGCGAGTCCGACGTCGGTGCGGTCCGGTTCGACACCGCGGTGCGCGGCTACCGGATGGCGCAGGTCGACCAGGCGCTGCGCCGGGCGGCGTACGACATCGGCTACAAGTCCGAGCTGATCGACGTGCTGGAGGCCGAGGTCAAGGCCCTGCGGGAGGGGCGGACCGTCGAGGCCGACGCGCTGCGTCAGGCCCGCGAGCAGGCCGCCGCCGCGGTCCCGGCGGAGTCCCCGACCACGGGACCGGACGGACCGGTCGCCGGGGAGCCCGTGTCCACGGCGGGCGGGGACCGCGCGGTGACGGTCACCGCCGCCGACCCGGTCACGGTCCCGCCACCCACCGCGCCCTCCGTCGACCGTTCCGACATCGACCCGACCCGGGACCCGGAGCCGCCCGCGCCGGGGGACGCCGAGTCGCCCGTGCTGCGGGACGCCGAGTCGCCCGTGCTGCGGGACGCGGCAGCGCCGGTGGAGGTGGCCGGGGAACCCACCGGCGAGCCGGACCCGGCGGCTGCCGGGCACCGGGACATCGCGGCGACCGGGCGTCCGGACGGGCCGGTGTCCGAGGCCTCGGAGGCGGACCTGGACGGCGCCGGGCGTACCGACGCGGTGGTCCGCTCGGAGTCCCGATGACCGGGCCCGAAGGCGCGGACGACCTGCGCGAGGCCGCCCAACCCGGCGCCGGGGAGGTGACCGCCACGGTGATCGTGAACGCCCCCGCCGAGCGGGTCTTCGCCGCGCTCACCGCCTGGGAGCGGCAGTCGGACTGGATCCCGTTCACCACGGTCCGGGTGGTGGAGGGCGACGGTGGCGAGGGCAGCCTGGTCGAGGCGGTCACCGCCATCGGCCCGGCGGCGCTGCGCGACGAGATGCGGGTGGTCCGGGTGGACGCCCCGTACGAGGTCGGTGTGGTGCACTGCGGCAAGCTGCTGCGCGGCCCCGGTGTGCTGCGCTGCACCCCGATGGAGCGGGACCGCACCCAGGTGGTCTGGCACGAGTGGTTCCACCTGCCGGGTGGGTCGGCCGGTCGGGTCGCCTGGCCGCTGCTCTGGCCCGGTTCGAAGTTCAGCCTCACCCAGGCGCTGAAGAAGTTCGGCCGGCTGGTGGAGCAGGGCCGGCTGCCCTGACCGTCCCGCCGGCTGCCCCGACCTTGCCGCCGGCTGTCGGTGGGGCCGCCTACCGTGGACGCCGTGACTGACCTGGTGACCGGCGCGGACGGGCTGCCCCGCTGCGCCTGGGGGGCGAGCACCCCCGACTACGCCGCCTACCACGACGACGAGTGGGGTCGGCCGCTGCACGGCGACGACGCCCTCTACGAGCGGCTGACCCTGGAGGCGTTCCAGTCCGGGCTGTCCTGGCTGACCATCCTGCGCAAGCGGCCGGCGTTCCGGCTGGCCTTCGACGAGTTCCGGATCGAGGCGGTCGCTGGCTACGGCGAGGCGGACGTGGCCCGGCTGCTCGCCGACGCCGGCATCGTGCGCAACCGGGCCAAGATCGAGGCGGCGCTGGCGAACGCCCGGGCCGCGCTGGAGCTGCCCGACGGGCTCTCCGCGCTGCTCTGGTCGTACGCGCCACCGGCCCGGGCCACCCGGCCGGCGTCGTTCGCTGACGTGCCGGCGCTCACCCCGGAGTCCACCGCGCTGGCCAAGGCGCTCAAGAAGCGCGGCTTCCGCTTCGTCGGCCCGACCACCGCGTACGCGCTGATGCAGGCCACCGGGATGGTCGACGACCACCTCGCCGGCTGCCACGTGCCGCCGGCCGCGGCACGGACGTGACGCGGGTGGCCCGACGGTGGCGTGCCGGGTCGGCGGGCGGCCCGGCGTGATGGGATGGCAGGCATGACCGACACCGACCAGCGGGTCACCACCGCGACCGACACCGACGGCAGCCCCGCGCCCGGCCCGGGTGCCTGGGCCGTGCTGCTGCCCCCCGGCCGGTACGACGCGGAGCGGCTCGTCCACCACGACGCGCTGGAGCTGACCGGCCTGGGCGAGGCCGCCCTGCCGCGCCCCGGTGACCGGGTGGCGGTGCTCGCCGACGCGCCACTCCGGCTGGTGGCGCTGGGCCGGGTCTCCCCGGCGACCGGTGACCGGCAGGACGCCCCCGAGGATCCGGAGTCCGAGCCGGGTCCGGTCGAGCTGGTGGTGGCGTACACCCGGCGGGCGTTCGACGCGCCCGTGCCGGTCGACGGGCTGGCCCTGACCGGGCCGGTCACCGCGCTGGACGAGGCCGCCTGGCGGGAACTGGTCGACCGGCTGGGTCCGCCGCCGCGGCGCCGGTCCTGGCTGGTCAGCCTGGACCTGCCGATCGAGGCGGCCTCCCCGGCCGAGGCGGTCGGCCTGTTCTGGTCGTACGTCCAGGAGTTGGGCCCCCGCGAGCTGCCGGCCTTCGTCTCCCCGTCCGGCGACGAGCTGGCCATGCAGGCGTTCGTGCTGGGCGAGGCGGCCAACCAGGATCCTGAAGAGGACGACTGAGCCCCGGTTCCCCGGGTTACGGTGCGAAGGACGGCCGGCGTCGGTCGCCGGCCGCGCACGAGGGAGATCCGATGCGGTTCCAGGACAAGGTCGCGTTCGTCACCGGCGGCGCCTCCGGGCTCGGCGCCGCCGCGGCCCGGCGGTTCGCCGCCGAGGGCGCGAAGGTCGTGATCGCCGACATCAACCGCGAGGGTGCGGCGCAGGTCGCGGCGGAGCTGCCGGACGCCCTGGCGGTCACCATGGACACCGGCGAGGCCGCCTCGGTGGAGCAGGGCATCGCCGACGCGATGCAGCGCTACGGCCGACTCGACGTGATCTTCAACAACGCCGGGATCGACGGGCAGCAGCAGCCGCTGCACGAGATGGAGATCGGGAACTGGGAGCGGGTCCGCCGGATCAACGGCGACGGCGTCTTCTACGTGCTCAAGTTCGGCATCGAGGCGATGCTGCGCGGCGGCGGGGGCGGGGGCGCCATCGTGAACACGTCGTCGACCACCGGCCTGGCCGCCCAGGAGAACATCTCCCCGTACACCTTCACCAAGGCCGGGATCGTCGGCCTGACCCGCTCGGCGGCGATCGAGTACGCGGCCCGCGGCATCCGGGTCAACGCGGTCGCGCCCACGGTGGTGATGACCCCGCTGGTGGAGCACTTCATCGACACCGCGCCCGACCCGGGTCAGATGCGTCGCCAGATGGAGTCGTTCAACCCGAAGCCGGGCATCCCCACCCCCGACGACGTGGCCGGCGTGGTCCTCTTCCTCGCCTCCGACGACGCCGCCTGGATCACCGGCCACACCATCCCGATCGACGGCGGCTACGTCGCCCGCTGACCCGTCGAGATCCGCTCAACCACCCGGGAGATGCTGCCTCACCCGCGCGGGAGGCAGCATCTCCCGTGGAGTCGCCGGGCCGGTCCCGACGGGCGTCAGCGGCCCTCGAAGGTGGGCTTCTGCTTGTTGACGAAGGACATCGTGGCCGCCTTGTGGTCGGCGGTGGTGCCGCAGATCGCCTGGGCCTGGGCCTCGGCGGCCAGGGCGTCGGCGAGGGTGCCGGCGTCGGCGATGGAGAGCTGCCGCTTGATCGCCCCGTACGCGACGGTCGGGCCGGCGGCGAGCCGGGCGGCCAGCTCCTGCGCGGTGGGCAGCACCTGCTCGTCGTCGTCGACCAGCGTGTTGAGCAGGCCCAGCCGGCACGCCTCCTCGGCCGGCACCGGCTCGGCGAGCATCAGCAGCTCGACGGCCTTGGCGTGGCCGACCAGCCGGGGCAGCGTCCACGAGGCGCCGGTGTCGGCGGCCAGGCCCACCCCGGCGAACGCCATCAGGAACCGGGTCTTCGGGCCGCCGATCCGGAAGTCGGCGAGGAAGGCCAGCGAGGCGCCCGCGCCGGCGGCCATGCCCCGGACGGCGGCGACGACCGGCTTCGGCAGGCTCGCCAGCCTTGCCGCGATCGGGTTGTAGTGCGCGGCGACGGTGTCCAGCGGGTTGGCGGTGGCCGACTGGAGGGTCTGCACGTGCTCGCGCAGGTCCTGCCCCGCGCTGAACGAGCCGCCGGCGCCGGTGAGCACCACCGCCCGGCAGGAGCGGTCGGTCTCCAGCTCGGCCAGGACGTCCCGGAGGGCCTCCTTGAGCGCCACGTCGAGGGAGTTCATCGCCGTGGGGCGGTTGAGGGTCAGGGTCACCACGGCGTCGGTGCGGTCGACGAGCAGCGGCTCGGTCACTTTCTAACGACCCTTCTGTCGGGCGGTGCGGTTGGCGGCGTCGAGGCACTGCTCGACGTACCGGTCGGCGGCCGGCCGGAGCCGGGCCGCGTGCCGGTCGAAGAAACTGGCCGCGGCGGTGCCGGGCCAGCGCTCCGGGAGCAGCGCCGGGGGCAGCTGCGGGTCCCGGAAGAGGAAGGTACGCCACGCGTGCACCAGCCGGAACCGGGCCGCGTACGCCTCCTCGTCGCCGCTGCGCACCGTCACCGCGGAGAGCAGCGGGCGCTGCTCGGCGACGAAGCGTTCGTACGCCTGGCCGATCTCGGTGAGGTCCCAGGCCCGCCGGACGACGCCCATCGCCCCCGCCGTGCCGGCGTGGTGGGCGGCGGTGAACCGTTCGTACGGCACGCCGGCCTCGGAGAGGAGCAGGTCGACGTCCTCGGCCGGGCGGGTGGCCACCCAGGTCTGCTCGTCGAGGGTGCCGTAGCCGAGGAAGCTCAGGTTGGCGGCGAGCCGCTGCCGCTCGCGTCGGGTGGTGGGGGCCTGGAGGACCAGGAGGTCGAACCGGCCGTCCCAGCTGACCCGGCCGGTGCGGTAGATCCGGGCGGCCGCCTCGTCGAGTCGCCGGGCGGCTTTCGGTGTGATCGAATATCCCGGTCCGGAGGCCAGCCGGAGGGGGTCGAGCCAGCCCTGGCGGACCATCCGGGAGACCGCGGTGCGTACCGCCGGAGGGGCGATCCCGAGCGGCGACAGCAGCTTGACCAGGGCGGCGACCGGTGCCCGGCCACCCCTCGGCCGGAGGTGGTCGCCGTACAGGTCGAAGAGTGCCGACCGTGCCTGCATGACCGCACATTGTGACAGGCCTTCTCAAGATAAGCTAGATGCTGTTACATCAATGCTGCTTCGGTTTGGGTCCGGCGGTGTTCATCAGGGAAAATCGTTGGTCGACACCCCCGCGAAGGCTGCGGCGGTTATGGCGAAGAGGCTGTGGGGCAACCCACCGACCCTGGTGTAGGTCTGAGGGGAGACAACATGGCGGCGATGAAGCCGCGGACGGGCGACGGTCCGCTGGAAGTCACCAAGGAGGGCCGCGGCATCGTCATGCGGGTCCCGCTGGAGGGTGGTGGCCGGCTCGTCGTCGAGATGACTCCCGACGAGGCCAACGCGCTCGGTGACGCGCTGAAGGCAGCTGCCGGCTGACCGACGGCCGGCCCGGGCGGCAGCCGTCGTCCGGAACCGTTTCGTCAATCCCTGAGCCACCGGCGACGCCGGTGGCTCAGGGCCTTCGCACATCCATGGCGGGGCCGTCCGGCGCCCGCTCCACGATCTTTTCGGAGGTACGGTCCAGCGTGCTGGCGATCCGTCTGGTAACCGGGCCCGACCGGCTCGACACCCTCGTCCTGCCCGTCCGACCGGGCGGGCCGGCCGACGGCGACGCCCCGGCCGAGCTGGTGCCGACCCCGTCGGCGCTCCCCGACGACGTGCTGGCCGAGGCCGCCGCGCTGATCCCCGCCGCCCGGCTGACCGGGCGACCCGGTGAGGCCCGGGAGCACCTGCGGCCGACCCGTACCCCGCAGCGGCTGCTGCTGCTCGGTGTCGGCGACGGCGACGAGGCCGGCTGGCGGACCGCGGGGGCGGCGCTGGCCCGCGCCGCCCGGGCCGAGGCCCGGCTCGTCGTGGCGCTGCCCGAGGACGCCCCGGCCGCGGTCCGCGGGCTGGCCGAGGGGCTGCTGCTCGGCTCGTACCGGTTCCGGCTCACCGAGGCCGGCGAGGCGCCCGCGCTGCGCGACGTGGACCTGCTGGTGGCCGACGTCGAGGCGTACCGGCCGGTGCTCGAGGTGGCCCGGACGACCGCCGAGATGACCCGGCTGGCCCGGGACCTGACCAACATGCCCTCCTCGGTCAAGGACCCGGAGTGGTTCGCCGCCCAGGTCGAGGCCGCCGTGTCCGGCACGCCGGACCTGCACCTGCGGGTCCGGGAGCCGGACGAGCTGGCCACCGAGGGCTTCGGCGGCATCCTGGCGGTCGGCAACGGCTCGGCCAGCGGGCCCCGCCTGGTCGAGCTGGACTGGCGACCGGCCGACGCCCGTACCCACGTGGTCCTGGTCGGCAAGGGCATCACCTTCGACACCGGCGGCATCTCGATCAAGCCGCGGGACGCCATGAAGCTGATGCGCAAGGACATGGCCGGCGCCGCCGCCGTGGTGGCCGCCACCCTCGGCGCAGCGGCCCTGAAGCTGCCGGTACGCGTCACCACGCTCACCCCGCTGGCCGAGAACATGGTCAGCGGCTCGGCCTTCCGTCCCGGCGACATCATCCGGCACTACGGCGGGCTGACCAGCGAGAGCACCAACTCCGACGCCGAGGGCCGACTGGTTCTCGCCGACGCCCTGGCGTACGCCGTCGCCGAGCTGCGCCCGGACCTGCTGGTGGACCTGGCCACCCTGACCGGGGCGAACGCGGTGGCGCTCGGCAAGCGCACCGGCGCGCTCTACAGCGACAACGACGAGCTGGCCGAGCAGCTGCTGACCGCGATCGCGGCGGCCGGCGAGTCGGCCTGGCGGATGCCGTTGCCGGCGGACTACGTCGAGCACCTCGGCAGCGAACTGGCCGACCTGCACAGCTCCCCGAGCGCCGGGGCGGGCTCGGTGACGGCCGCGCTCTTCCTCCGCGAGTTCACCGGCGACCTGCGGGACCGCTGGGTGCACGTGGACATGTCCGCCCCGTCCTGGGCCGACGGCGACGCCGCCGAGCTGACCAAGGGGGCCACCGGGTGGGGCGTCCGCGGCCTGCTCCGCTGGCTCGCGACCCTGACCTGACCCACCCGCCCCCACCCCGCAGCGACCCCACCCGCGGCGCCTTCGCCACGATCGCGCTCGATCCTGGATCCAGTGGTTTCGGACATCCGCCGATGCGACTCTTTCCTTGATTGAGCGCGATCTTGCGGGCCGGGGGCCGGGGGCCGGGGCGGGGGCGGGGGTCAGGGGCGGGTCAGCACTTGACGGCGACGAGCAGGCCGTGGCCCACCGGGAGCAGGGCCGGCACCCAGTGCTCGGACTCCCGGATCGCCTTGATCGTCTCGCGCAGGGTCACCGTCTCGACGTCGCGGGCGGCCGGGTCGCCGATCCGGCCACCGGCCAGCGCGCCGTTGAGGGCGAGCACGCCCCCGGGCCGCAGCAGACGCAACGCGGCGTCGACGCAGGCGGTGAACCCGGTCACCTCCGCGTCGACGAAGACCAGGTCGTACGCCCCGTCGGCGAGCCGGGGCAGGACGTCCAGCGCCCGCCCGGTGATGATCCGGGTACGGCCGGACGGGAATCCGGCCTCCACGAAGATGCGGCGCGCGATCCGCTGGTGCTCCACCTCGACGTCGATGGTGGTGAGCACCCCGTCGGCGCGCATGCCGCGCAGCAGCCAGACGCCGCTGACGCCGGTGCCGGTGCCGATCTCCACCACCGCCCGGGCGTTGCCGGCGGCGGCGAGCAGCCGCAACGCGGCCCCGGCACCCGGGGTCACCGCGTCGACGCCGACCTCCCGGGCCAGGCTGCGGGCGGTGCGCAGCACCAGGTCCTCGGTGACGTACGACTCGGCGAACTGCAGCGCCTGGGCCATCGAGCTGCCGGAATTGGCGACCGTGGCGATGGGACACCTCCGGACGGCGGGAGAGTGGTGCGAGGGGCGGGTTGGCGCTATGAGCGTAGAGCGGGCGTCGCAGGCGTGCAGCCGCGCGTCCGCCGTCGGCGATCACGGCGGGCAACCGGTGACTCCACTCGGGGCATTCGTGCAATCCTGGATGCGGTATCCCGACGGTCGCGGCCGCGCCGGCTCCGTCCGGCGTCGTGGCGTACGGGATCCGGGGATGGACTGGGAGGGCACCGACGTGACCGACGGCTGGGACTGGCGCCGGCCCGGGGGAAGTCCGGCACCGGCGGGACAGCCGGTGCCCGGGACGCCACCGGCCGGTACGCCGACGGCGATGGGCGCCGGGGGCGACGCGACGTCACCGTGGTGGTCGGACGCGTTGGCCGACCCGTGGCGGGACCCGTACGCCCCGACGGCGGTGCTGCTGCCCCCACCGCCCCCGAGCGGGTCGGCGGAGCCCGAGCCGGTGACCGACCCCGACGCCCCGCGCCGGTCCAACCTGCGCCAGGCGCTGGTCATCCCCTTGATCGCCGCGCTGCTGGCCGGTGCCCTCGGTGGGGCGCTGGGGTACGCCTTTGCGGTCCGGGCCGGTGCCGGAGCGGCGGTGACCCTGGGCACCCCGGCCTCGGCGCCCGCCCTGGCCCAGCGCAAGCCGGAGTCGCTGGCCGGGGTGGCCGAACGGGTGCTGCCCAGCGTGGTGACGGTCCGGGTGACCAGCCTCGGCGGCACGAGTGAGGGTTCCGGCTTCGTCGCCAGCGCCGACGGGCACGTCATCACCAACGACCACGTGGTCTCCGGCGGGGTCGGCAAGGCGTCGGTGATCTTCAACGACGGCAGCTCGGCGCCGGCCACCGTGGTGGGGCAGGATCCCGAGTCGGACATCGCTGTGATCAAGGTCTCCCGCAGCGGTCTCAAGCCGGTCGAGTTCGGCGACTCCGACGCGCTGGCCGTCGGCGACCCGGTGCTGGCGATCGGCTCGCCGCTCTCGCTGGCCAACACGGTCACCGCCGGCATCGTCAGCGCCCTGGACCGCACCATGCAGGCCGGTGAGCCGGGCGGGCCGACCCGCTACTACGCGGCGATCCAGACCGACGCGGCGGTCAACCACGGCAACTCGGGCGGCCCGCTGGTGGACGGGGCCGGGCGGGTGGTCGGCGTGAACTCGACGATCAAGTCGCTGGTCGCCGACGGGCAGGAGGCCGGCAACATCGGCCTCGCCTTCGCCATCCCGATCAACCAGGCGAAGCGGATCACCCAGGACATCATCGGCACCGGCAAGGCCCGGCGTACGGTGATCGGCGCCCAGGTCGGCGGGCCCGGCGTGACCAGCGGCGACGGCGTACGCCTGGCGGCGGTGGAGCCGTCCGGGCCGGCGGCCGGGGCGGGCCTGCGGGCTGGTGACGTCATCCTGCGGCTCAACGGTCGACCGATGAGCGAGCCGACCGACCTGATCGCCCTGGTCCGCAAGTTCGCCCCGGGATCCGTGGTGACCGTCGAGTACCGGCGCGGTTCGTCGAAGCAGAACGCCTCGGTGACCCTCGCCGCAGATGCCAAGTGAGCACCCCTCACCCCTTGCCCTGGGGCCGTCCCACGTGCGTAGTCTTTCCCTGACGCCGACGAGGAGGCCCAGCCGTGCTCGAAAACCTGAACTGGTGGGAGATCGGTGCGCTGCTGCTCCTGGCGCTGCTGATCTTCGGTGACCGGCTGCCCCAGGTGATCAGCGACGGGCTGCGGATGGTGCGCAACCTGCGCAACATGGCCCAGAACGCCACCGGCGACCTGAGCCGCGAGTTGGGCACCGACATCCAGTTGCAGGACCTCCACCCGAAGGCGTTCATCCGCAAGCACCTGCTCAGCGAGGAGGACGAGCAGGCGCTCCGCAAGCCGTTGCAGGGCGTCTACGACAACCTCCGCGCCGACGTGACCGGCGTGCACAACGACCTGAAGGACGTCGCCTCCGCCGCCGACATCCGGTCCACCAACGGTCGCGGCCCCTCCGCCCCGGCCGCCGGCGGCGTCCCGGCCGCCCCGGCTCCGGCGCCCCGCTCGCACGCGTACGACGACGACGCCACCTGATCCCCGGAGCGGGTCTCGTCGCAGCGGAGGGTTCGGGCTCAGCGGGATGCCCGCTGTGGCTGACTGGTCGGGCGGGCATACGAGGTGCGAGCGGGATACCTCAGAGTCATTTTGATACCCGCGAGGTATCACGCTCGCAGATTCTTCCGGGCCCGGCGTGGGGCCGGCCGTCATCCGCTGAACAGGCTGCCGGGCGTGAGACAAGGTGCCGCCGACGCGACGTAGGGGCCTGGCGCGACGAAGGCCGCGACATGGCGAAGGCCGCGACATGGCGAAGGCCCCCGCGTCGGCGGGGGCCTTCGTGGCGTTCGTCAGCGACCGGCGGGCTTCAGGCCCAACGGCTTGCCCAGCAGCGACTCGCGGCGCACGGCGAGCCGGTCGGCGACCGCGCCCAGCGCCTTCGACGCCGGGGCGTCCGGCTGGGCCAGCACGATCGGGGTGCCGGCGTCGCCGCCCTCCCGGACCCGGGTGTCCATCGGGATCTGGCCGAGCAGCGGCACCTGCGCGCCGATGGTGCGGCTCAGCGACTCGGCGACGGCCTCGCCACCACCGGCGCCGAAGACCTCCATCCGGGACCCGTCCGGCAGCTCCAGCCAGGACATGTTCTCGATGACGCCGACCACCCGCTGGTGGGTCTGCAGGGCGATGGCGCCGGCCCGCTCGGCCACCTCGGCGGCGGCGGTCTGCGGGGTGGTGACCACCAGGATCTCGGCGTTGGGCAGCAGCTGCGCGACCGAGATGGCGATGTCACCGGTGCCCGGCGGCAGGTCGAGCAGGAGGACGTCGAGGTCACCCCAGTAGACGTCGGCGAGGAACTGCTGCAACGCCCGGTGCAGCATCGGGCCGCGCCACACCACGGCCGCGTTGCCCGGGGTGAACATGCCGATCGAGATGACCTTCACGCCGTGCGCCTGCGGCGGCATGATCATGTCCTCGACCCGGGTGGGTGCGCCGTCGGCGCCGAGCATCCGGGGCACCGAGTGGCCGTAGATGTCCGCGTCGACCACACCGACGGAGAGGCCGCGGGCGGCCAGCGCGGCGGCCAGGTTGACCGTGACGCTGGACTTGCCGACGCCACCCTTGCCGGAGGCGACCGCGTACACCCGGGTCCGCGAGCCGGGCTGGGCGAACGGGATCACCGGTTCGGCGGCGGCGCCGGCCCCACCGCGCAGCTTCGCCTGGAGCTCCTGGCGCTGCTCGGGGCTCATCACGCCGAAGTCGATCTGGACACCCGTCACGCCGGGGACGGCGGCCACCGCGGCGGTGATGTCGGTGCGCAGCTTGTCCTTCAGCGGGCAGCCGGCCACGGTGAGCAGCAGCTCGACGCGGACCACGCCGTCGTCGTCGATCGCCGCGGAGCGGACCATGCCCAGCTCGGTGATCGGCCGGCGGATCTCCGGGTCGTTGACGGTGGCCAGGGCGGCCTGGATCGCGTCGGAGACGGTGCTGACGGGTGCTGACATGCCGGCAATGTTACGTCGGCGGTGGTCCCGGTCCGCCGCTGGCGGGCCGGGGTGTGAGGGAATCGATGACCGGAGGTCAACCGGACGCGGGGGGACGATCCGCTCGGTGCTCGGGCCGGCCGTCCCGGGCGAAGTCGGTGTCCAGCTCGTCGCGGGGCTCGTCGAGCGGTTCGGCGCCCCGCTGCGCCCGCTCCTGCTGGCGGCGTTCCAGCTTCTGTCGGCGCTGGTTCGCCTCGTCCAGCTCCTCGGCCAGCCGGGCCAGTTCGGAGCGGAGGAAGTCCCGGGTGGCCACCTCGCCCAGTGCGATCCGCAGCGCGGCGACCTCCCGGGCCAGGTACTCGGTGTCCGCCTTCTGCATGG
Organism: Micromonospora siamensis; assembly: GCF_900090305.1. Classification (NCBI taxonomy): domain Bacteria; kingdom Bacillati; phylum Actinomycetota; class Actinomycetes; order Micromonosporales; family Micromonosporaceae; genus Micromonospora; species Micromonospora siamensis. Next base: position 1,392,393 of record NZ_LT607751.1, read on the forward strand.
TGGCCCGCCGCCGGTCCTCCTCCAGCGCCACCCGGTCCCGGTCCGTCTGCCGGTTCTGGGCGAGCAGGATCAGCGGCGCCGCGTACGACGCCTGGAGGGAGAGGACCAGGGTCAGGAACGTGAAGGTGTACGGGTCGAACTGCAGGTCCCGCGGGGCGAGGGTGTTCCACAGGAACCAGGCGGCGATCACCACGGTCATGTAGACGATGAAGTTCGCCGTACCCATGCCCCGGGCGATGCCCTCGGACCACCGGCCGAACGCCTCCGGGTCGAACCTGGGCAGCTTGACGCCCCGGGGCTCGCGCGGCTGGTCCAGCCGCTCGGCCCGTCGCTGGTCAGCCATCGGCGCCGTCCGTCGTCTCGTCGGCGGGGGCCGGGGTCGCCACGGCGTCCCGGTCGCGCCAGTCGCGGGGCAGCGAGTGGTCCAGCACGTCGTCGACGGTGACCGCCCCCACCAGCCGGTTGTTCCGGTCGATCACCGGCATGGCGACCAGGTCGTAGGTGGCCATCCGGCGGGTGATCTCGGGCAGCGGGGTGCCCGGGCGCAGCGGGTCGATGTCGTTGACCACGATCCCGCCCAGCAGGTCGGCCGGCGGCTCGCGGAGCAACCGCTGGAAGTGGACCATGCCCAGGTAGCGGCCGGTGGGCGTGGTCATCGGCGCCCGGGCCACGAAGACCTGCGCGGCGACGGCCGGGGAGAGCTGGGGTTCCCGGATCCGGGCCAGGGCCTCGGCGACGGTGGCGTCCGGCGGCAGGATCACCGGCTCGGAGGTCATCACGCTGCCCGCCGTGCCGGAGGTGTACTTCAGCAGCTGGCGTACCGGGTCGGCCTCGTCCGGCTCCATCAGGTCCAGCAGCACGTCCTGCTCGGGCGGGGGCAGCTCGTTGAGCAGGTCGGCGGCGTCGTCCGGGTCCATCTCCTCCAGCACGTCGGCGGCCCGCTCCCGGTCCAGCGCGGCCAGGATCTCCACCTGGTCGTGCTCGGGCAGCTCGCTCAGCACGTCGGCCAGGCGTTCGTCGTTCAACGCGGCGGCGACCTCGTTGCGCCGGGCGTCGGGCAGGTCCTGGAGGGCGTTGGCCAGGTCGGCCGGGCGCATGTCCTCCAGCACGGCGAGCAGGTTGGCGGTGCCCCGGTTCTCGCCGATGCCGCTGAGCCCGCGTACCCGGTCCCACTCGACCTGGTGCAGGTGCCCGCGTCGGCCCAGCCGGCCGGCCTGCTCGCGGACCGCCACCCGGCTCAGCGACCACTCGCCGCCGCGGCTGCACTCCATCGCCACGTCGACCACCGCGCCGGACTGGCCGCCGGGGTCGAGCTGCACCCGCCGGTCCAGCAGCTCCTGGAGTACGAGCAGCTCGTTCGGCCGCTTCTCGAAGCGGCGCAGGTTGAGGGTGCCGCTGCCGAGCACCACGGCGTCGGGATCGATGGAGGTGATCCGGTTGAGGGAGAGGAAGATCCGCCGGCGCATCGGCATTTCGGCGACCAGGCCGACGACCTCCGGCGGTCGCTGGGTCGGCCGGATCCGCGCCACCGCGTCACGGACCCGACCCACCTGGTCACCGTTCGGATCGAAGACGGCGACTCCGGCGAGTCGGGCGATGTAGACCCGGGTCGGCGTGCTCACGGGCACCAGCCTAAGCGCCTACTGTTTATCAACATGTCGACCTTGTCCTACGAGATCGTGGACGTCTTCACCGACCGTCCGTACGCGGGGAACCCGCTGGCCGTGGTGTTCGGTGCCGAAGCGCTCGCCACCGAGCAGATGCAGGCGCTCGCGGTGGAGTTCAACCTCTCCGAGACGGTGTTCGTGCTGCGCCCCACCCAGGTCGGCGCCACCTACCGGGCGCGGATCTTCACCCCGGCCGCGGAGCTGCCCTTCGCCGGGCACCCGAGCGTGGGCGCAGCGGTGACGGCCAGCCGGCGGGGCATGTTCGGTGTGGGCAAGGTCACCCAGGAGTGCGGCGCGGGGGTGCTGCCGATCGAGGTCACCGCGACTGGGGCGACCCTCACCGGGGGTACGCCCACCCTCGGCCCGGAGCTGGACCCGGAGCCGCTGCTGGAGATGGTCGGCCTGGCCGCCGCCGACCACGCCGGTCCGCCGCCCCGGGTGGCCGGCTGCGGGCTGGAGTTCCCGTACCTGCCGGTGCGCCCGGACGCGGTGGCCCGCGCCCGGGTGAACGCGGCTGCTGCTGAGCGGTACGGCGTGGAGCACGTCAGCGTCTTCTCCTGGGACGCCGACGCGCAAACCGCACACGCCCGGGTCTTCGTGCCGGGACTGGGTGTCCCCGAGGACCCGGCGACCGGTTCGGCGGCCCTCGGGTTGGGCGTCTGGCTGGTGGCGAGCGGGCTGCTGCCGGGCGAGGGCCGGTCGGCGTACACCGTCCACCAGGGCATCGAGATCCACCGGCCGTCGGTGCTCTCCTGCACGGTGACGGCGATGGGCGGGGCGGCGGCCGGCGCGACGGTCTCCGGCCAGGTCATGCCGGTGGCCCGCGGCGAGATCATGGTCCCGCCCTTCGTCGGCTGACCGTTGCCGTCACCGTCGCCGGTGGCGTCGCCCGGGTCCGGTGTGCCCGCCTCCCGGGGGCCGCGGTGCGGGAGCGGATGGTGGGCTGGGAAGGGTGCCGGTCCTGGTGCGGACGACGTTTCGGGTGCCTACGGACTTGAGAGCGTGGACGACTCACGGGCCGGGCCGGGCCCGCTTCGGTATGGCGAGGAGTGAGACCGGGAGCGGTCGCCTGAGTCGTCGGTGCTCTCAAGCCTGTAGGGGCCGACGGGTGGTTGGCGGCGGAACTCGTCGCGCGGGCGCCCCGGGCGCCCCGCCGATGACCGGTGCGCCCCGGTCCGGGTGCCCGGACGGCTCGTCGTGCGGGAGGATGCGGGGGTGACCGACGAGGTGGAGACCCGCGAGACCACGCCGCTGGTGGACGAGGCGATGAAGAAGGCGGCCGTGGCCTGGGTGAGCGTCGCCGACGGTCCGGCGCTGGCGCTCTGGTGCATGCCGCTCGAGAGTGCGCTCTTCGTGGTCAGCGGTCCGGGCGAGCAGTCCGCCCCGGGGCTGGCCGACGCCACCGAGGCCCGGGTGACCCTGCGCGGGGACCACGGCGGCCGGATCGTGACCTGGCCGGCCCGGGTGACCCGGCTGGCCCCCGGCACGGAGGCCTGGGAGACGGCGGCGCCGCTGGTGGCAGCCAAGCGGCTGAACGCGCCGGGCCCCACGGCCGAGCTGGTGGCCCGATGGGCGGCCGACGGCTGCGCGTTGACCCGGCTCGACCCGGCCGGCACCCCGGACGCCGGCACCGACCTGCCGGACGCGTCGCTCGCCGAGGTGCCGCGCGGTGCCCCGGTGGTCCGTCAGACCCGCAAGCCGTTCCGGCTCCACCGGGTCCGCCGCCGCTGAGTCAGCTCGCCACGCAGACGGGTGTCGCGGCCCGGTCGACCAGGTCCAGGACCTCGGTGAGCGAGTGCAGCACCGGGCCCGTCCAGTCGGGCTCGGCGTCGAAGACCAGGTGCCCGGCCAGGTCCGGGGTGATCAGCCGGACGGCCGTCAGGCCGGCGTGCTGCGCACCCGTCAGCTCCCGGCTGCCGCCGTCGCCGACGTACAGGCACTGGCCGGGTTCCAGCCCGAGCCGCCGGCACGCCGCCAGATAGAGCGCCGGGTCCGGCTTGCAGCGGCCCACCTGCACCGAGAAGACCCGCACGTCGAGCAGGGGCGCGACGGCCAGCTGCGGCAGGAACGCCGGCAGCTCGTGGGTGCAGTCGCTGACCAGCCCGGTGCGTACGCCCCGGCGGCGCAGCGCCGCGAGCACCGGCACGGCGTCGGCGCGCAGCCGGGTGTCGGCGCGTACCGCCAGGTGGCGGGAGGCCACCGCCGCGCGGACCGCGCTCGCCGACGGGCGTACGCCGACCTGCGCGCACACCCAGCGCAGGCACGCCTCGGCGTCGCCCAGCGAGCCGCTGGCCCGCCGGTAGTAGGTGCGGTCGAGCACCTCGGCCAGCCGCTCCGGGGAGCAGCCCAGCAGCTCGGCGGTGGCCCGGTGCGCCCCGCCCCGCCGCACGGCACTGGTCAGCGTGCCGAAGAAGTCGAAGAGCACCGCCTGGTAGCTGGGCATGGGGGAGCGCCTCCGGGCGGTCGAGGGGGTGTCGCCGGCGCGGACGCGCATGATCGTAACGGAGTGCTGACGATCCGTGTTGTCCCCTGGTCGTGTGAGGATTGCTCCCCGTGCAGCCAATCCAGCCCCGCCCGCCGGTCGACCCGCTGACCGGTGCCGCCCTCCTGCTCGCCGTGGTCGCCGTCTCGTCCTCGGGGCCGCTGATCGCGTTCGCCGCCGCGCCCGCCCTGGCCATCGCCTTCTGGCGCAACACCCTCGCGGTCGGTGTGCTCGGCCCGTTCTCACTGGTCCGGCGGCGCGCCGAGTTCCGCTCGCTGACCGTGGGCGACGGCCGGCGGGAGGGCTGGTACTGCGTGCTCTCCGGGGTGGCGCTCGCCGCGCACTTCGCCACCTGGATGTCCGCGGTGCAGCTCACCTCGGTCGCCGCCGCGACTGCGCTGGGCGCCACGCAGCCGGTCTGGCAGGGGCTGATCGCGCGCTGGCAGGGGCGCCGGCTGCCGGGTGTGGTCTGGGTCGGCATCGGGGTGGCCGTGCTCGGCGCGGCCCTGGCCACCGGCGCCGACCTCACCGTGTCCGGCCGCGCGGTCGCCGGTGACCTGCTCGCGGTGGCCGGTGGGATGTTCGCCGCCGTCTACACCGCGTTCGGCGAACGGGCCCGGGTGGCGATCAGCACCACCACGTACACCACCATCTGCTACGGCGTCTGCGGGCTGATCCTGCTGGTCGTGTGCCTGGCCACCGGCGTGCCGCTGGTCGGCTTCGACACCGGCACCTGGCTGGCGATCCTCGGCCTGGTGGCCGGCGCGCAGCTGCTCGGGCACTCGATGTTCAACTACGCGCTGCGCCGGATCTCCGCCACCACGGTCAGCGTGCTGATCCTGCTGGAGGTGCCGGGCGCGGCCCTGCTGGCCTGGGTCTGGCTGGGGCAGGCGCCCCGCCCGCTGGCGCTGCCCGGCCTGGCGATGCTGGTGGTCGGGGTGGTCGTGGTGGTGCTCGGCGGCGCCCGCGCGGTGCGCCGCGGCGCACCGGTGCCGCTCCCCGCCGACCCCGCCCCGCTCGCCGACTGAGCTTGCCGAAACGGCCGCCAGGCGGGCGTGGGGTCCGCGACAGTAGCGGTCATGGGACGCGACGCCGGTGACGAGGGCGGGAGCGCCGTCACCCCGTCGGCCGAGTTCCCGCCGTTGCGGCCGGAGGAGGTCGACCGGCTGGGCCGGATCGGGCAACGCTGGCGCGGGCCCCGGCCTTCGGACGGACTGCCGGTCGACCCGACCCTGGACCGGTACCGGGGCCGACCGGCCGCGGGCCGGTCCGGCCGGCTCACGCCGATCGAGATGTTCGCCGTCGCGCCGCCTGAGCCGGCCGTCGCGCCGCCGGAGCAAGGCGGGGCGCCGGCCGGCGAGCTGATCGCCGGCGAACCGGCCAACCTGCCGCGCTCCCGGCCGGTCCGGGCGCTCACCCGGCTGCGCCGCGCGGTCGTCGGCCCGCCACTGCGCAGCTCGGCGGTGCTCTACGAGCGGATGCGCAAGCTGGTCGCCCTGCCGGTCCTCTCCTCCGACCTGCTCAGCTCGGTGGCGTACGGACCGGAGGCGATGCTGAGCGTGCTGGTGCTGGCCGGCGGTGGGGCGCTCGGCCTGTCGCTGCCGCTGGCCGCCGCGCTGGTGGTGCTGATGATCGCGGTCGGGATCTCCTACCGGCAGACCATCCCGGCGTACCCGCACGGTGCCGGGTCGTACCTCGTGGCCTCGGACAACCTCGGCGCCGGGGCGGGACTGACCGCCGCCGCCGGGCTGATGCTCGACTACGTGCTGACCGTGGCGGTGTCGGTGGCGGCCGGGGTGCACGCGGTCACCTCGGCGCTGCCGGGGCTGGCGCCGTTCACCGTGCCGCTCGGGGTGCTGGTGATCGTGGTGCTGCTCGCCGGCAACCTGCGCGGCGTGCGTACCGCCGGCAACATCTTCGTGCTGCCCACGTACGCCTTCGTGGTCGCGGTCCTGGCGCTGCTCGTGGCCGGCTGGCTGCGCGCGGCCGGGCGCGGGTTCGCGCCGGTGGCGCCGCCCCCGGTGCCGGCGGCCGAGGGGCTGGGCCTGCTGCTGGTGCTGCGGGCGTTCGCCTCCGGCGCGGTCTCGATGACCGGCATCGAGGCGGTCTCCAACGCGGTGCCGGCATTCCGGCCGGTCGAGTGGCGCAACGCCCGGACCACGCTGGGCTGGATGGTCACGATGCTGGTGGTGCTCTTCGCCGGGCTGACCGGGCTGATCCACCTCGACGGCCTGGTGCCCCGGCCGGAGGAGACCATGCTGTCCCAACTGGGCCGGCTCACCTTCCCCACCGGCCCCTGGTACGCCCTGATCCAGGCGGCGACCGCGCTGATCCTGCTGCTGGCCGCGAACACCGCCTTCAACGACTTTCCCCGGCTGCTGTACTTCATGGCCCGCGACGGCCACGCGCCGCGCCGGTTCCTGCACATGGGGGACCGGCTGGCGTTCAGCAACGGGCTGCTGGCCCTCTCGGTCGCGGCGACGACGGTGTTCGTGGTGTTCGGCGGGCACACCGCGTCGTTGATCCCGCTCTACGCGGTCGGGGTGTTCCTCGCGTTCACCCTCTCCCAGGCCGGGATGGTGGTGCACTGGCGCCGCCGGCCCGGGCCGGGGTCACGACGTCGGCTCGGGCTCAACGCGCTCGGCGCGACCCTGTCCGGGCTGGTGCTGCTGACCGCCGCGACCGCGAAGTTCGCCGAGGGCGCCTGGCTCATCGTGGTCGCCGTACCGCTGCTGGTGCTGCTGTTCCACCGGATCCACCGGCACTACGCCACCCTGCACCGGGCCCTGGAGTTGCGTCCGCCGCCGGTCGGTCCCGCGCCCGCCGGTCCCGCGGAGGGCGAGGAACTGCCCCAGCAGGTACGCCACCTCGTGGTGGTGCCGGTGGCCCGGCTGAACCGGGCGTCGCTGCGTGCCCTGGCGTACGCGGCGTCGCTCGGTCAGCCGACGCTGGCGGTGCACATCGCCCCGGAGGAGGCCGAGGCGGACCGGTTCCGGGAACAGTGGCGGGCCTGGGGTTCACACGTCCGGCTGGAGACGATCGTGTCGCCGTACCGGGCGGTGATCGGGCCGCTGGCGCACTACCTGGAGGCGTTGCACGCGGTTGGTCCGGAGCTGACGCTCACCGTGATCGTGCCGGAGGTGGTGCTGCGTCGGCGCTGGCACCGGCCGCTGCACAGCCGGGCCGAGCAGCGGCTGCGGGCCGCCCTGCGACCGCTGCCGCAGGTGGTGGTGACCAGCGTCCCGGTGCACCTCGTCGGCTAGGGCAAGGGCTGTCAGGCGTCGTGGACCTCGAGCACCCGGGTGGTGGGCGCGTCGTCGCCGAGCGCGGCGCGCAGCGCCACCCGCTCCGGGTCCACCAGGAACGCCTCGTAGCCGGCCCGCTCGGCGAACCGGATCAGGTGCACCTCGCTGCGCCCGTCCGCGGTCCGCAGCCGCCGTTCCAGCCGCCCCCGGTGCCGGCCGAGCAGGGCCAGCACCGCGTCCTCGTAGCGCCGGCCCGCCTGCACCCCGGCCATCTCCACCAGCGCGACCAGCAGCAGTTCCCCGCCGTCGTCGCCCGTTTCGTTCCCCGTCGTCATGCCGGGAAGTATGGCAGCGCCGACCGGTTCCGGCGCTCCCGGAAACCGTCAGCCGTCGATGCCGACGGCCTTGGCGCTGGCCGTCCAGAGCCGCGCCGAAAGCGTCGGGTCGGCCGCCTTGCGCAACGGCCGGCGCAGCCGCCGGTCGGCGTAGTAGCCCCCGTCGACCAGCCGGGACGGGTCCTGCCCGGCCAGCCAGACCAGCGTCTCGGCGCCCTTCTCCGGGCTGCGGAACGGCAGCAGCCGCATCCCGAGGGCGACGAGCCGGCTGTCGGCGCCGAACCGGGTCCGCACCACCCCCGGGTGGAAGCAGTACGCCGGGATCTCCGGCCAGCGCCGGGCCGCCTCGGCGGTGAACAGGATGTTCGCCTGCTTGCTGGTGCCGTACGCGCGCATCGGCCGGTAGCCGCGCAGCTGGCCGTTGAGGTCCTCCGGGTCCAGTCGGCCGCTGCGGTGCGCGCCGGAGGCGGTGACCACGATCCGGCCCACCCGGTCGGCGAGCAGGTTGCTCAGCAGGAACGGGGCCAGGTGGTTGGCCTGGATGGAGAGCTCGAAACCGTCGACCGTGGTGACCGGCTCCAGCACGATCGCCCCGGCGTTGTTGGCGAGCACGTCGATCCGGTCGTACGCGGCCCGCAGGTTCTCCGCCAGCCGGCGTACGTCGTCGAGCACCGCGAAGTCCGACCGGAACAGCTCGGGGCGCTCGCCGGAGGCCTCGCGTACCCGGTCGCCGGCGGCCTGTAGTCGGGCCGGGTCCCGGCCGACCAGCACCACCCGGTCGCCACGGCGGGCCAGTTCCTCCGCGGCGGCCAGGCCGATGCCGGAGCTGGCCCCGGTCACCACCACGGTCCGCCGCCCAGTGAGATCTTCCACAGGTCCATTCACCCCGGTCACGGCACGAGGTTACCGTGGCGTCACAACGCCCTTTGGGATCGTTAAGTTCTCACATTCCGCCAGGTGGCGTCGGCGTGCCCGCCGGACGCTGGAAGGAGCGCATCCATGGCCGCTGTCGGTCGCCCCCGTCGGTCCTGCCTCGCCGTACCGGGTTCCAGCGTCAAGATGCTCGGCAAGGCCCAGGGCCTCCCGGCCGACCAGGTCTTCCTCGACCTGGAGGACGCAGTCGCCCCGCTGGCCAAGCCGGACGCCCGCAAGAACATCGTCGCCGCGCTCAACGAGGGCGACTGGGCGGGCAAGACCCGGGTGGTCCGGGTCAACGACCTGACCACCTCCTGGACCTATCGGGACGTCATCGAGGTGGTCGAGGGGGCGGGCGCCAACCTGGACTGCATCATGCTGCCCAAGGTGCAGAACGCTGGCCAGGTGCAGTGGCTGGACCTCACCCTTACCCAGATCGAGAAGACCCTGGGCCTTCCGGTCGGCAGGATCGGCATCGAGGCGCAGATCGAGAACGCCGCCGGCCTGGTGAACGTGGACGCGATCGCCGCCGCCTCGCCCCGGGTGGAGACCATCATCTTCGGCCCGGCCGACTTCATGGCCTCGATCAACATGAAGTCGCTGGTGGTGGGCGCGCTGATCCCGGACTACCCAGGCGACCCGTACCACTACATCCTGATGCGGATCCTGATGGCCGCCCGGATGCACGACAAGCAGGCCATCGACGGCCCGTTCCTGCAGATCCGCGACGTCGACGCGTTCCGCGAGGTGGCGAAGCGTTCGGCGGCGCTCGGCTTCGACGGCAAGTGGGTGCTGCACCCGGGCCAGATCGACGCGGCGAACGAGGTGTACGCGCCGGCGCAGGCCGACTACGACCACGCCGAGCTCATCCTCGACGCGTACGAGCACTACACCTCGGAGGCGGGCGGCCGGCTCGGCGCGGTGATGCTCGGCGACGAGATGATCGACGAGGCGTCCCGCAAGATGGCCCTGGTCATCTCCGCGAAGGGCCGGGCGGCCGGGATGACCCGTACCTCCACCTTCACCCCGCCGGAGCGGTGACCCGGAACGCGTGACGCGGGCCGTCCCGGGCGACCGGGACGGCCCGTCGCACGTCAGGAGCCGGCGGTGCCGGTGTCCGACTGGCTGGCCGCCCAGATGAACAGGCCCGACAGGACGAGGGTGGCCACCACCGCGAGCGCGGTGGTGATCCAGCCGATGATGATGCCGGCCGTCGCGAAGCCCTCGCCGCCCTCGCCCCGCTCGCGGAGCTGCCGGCGCGACGTGTAGCCCAGGATCAGGCCGACGATGCCGAGGAAGCCGCCGAGGCCGTACGCGCAGAGCCCGAGCGCGGCGACGATCGACACCACCATCGAGGCGATGGCCAGCCCGTTCTGCGGCGGGTTCGGCCGGTAACCGGCCGGCGGATATCCCGGCGGCGGCTGACCGTACGGGTCGTAGGTGGATTTCGTGCCGGCGTACGGGTCGCCCGGCGCGGGCGGCTGCGGAACGGCGACGCCACCCATGGGCAGGGTCGGGTCGGCGGGCGGGGTGGAGTGCGGGCCGGGTGCGGCCGGCTCCGGCCAGCCGGCGTTGGGCGGGGGATAGCTCATCTGTTCTTCGTCCGTTCCGGGTAGGGGTGCGCGCGGTCAGGGTAGCCATCGCCGGCACACCCGGGGCGTCCCCTTCCGAGTGCCGCGTTGCCCGGGGCACTTCCAGCGGGCAGGATCTCGGCATGGCACATGACGCGCGCGGCGCGGACCGGTCCGGTGGCCGCCCGAGGCGGGACGTCAGCCGCCCTGGCCTGGCCCGGCGCAGCCGTACGCCGGCCGGGGTGGGGCGCGACGAGCCCGCGCCGACGTCCGACCTGGTGACGATGCGGCTCGACGGCCGGGTGGCCCTGGTGACCGGCGCGGGTAGCCCCGACGGCATCGGGTACGCGACCGCCCGGCGGTTGGCCGACCTGGGCGCCAAGGTCGCGATCGTCTCCACCACCCGGCGCATCCACGAGCGCGCCGAGGAGCTGGGGGTGACCGGCTTCGTCGCCGACCTGACCGACGAGTCGGAGGTGGGCGCGCTCGCCGACGCGGTGACCGACCAACTCGGCGACGTCGAGGTGCTGGTCAACAACGCCGGGCTGGCCAGCCGGGCCAGCCCCGAGGTGCTCCGCCCGGTGACGCAGCTCAGCTACGACGAGTGGCGGGGGGAGATCGACCGGAACCTGACCACCGCGTTCCTGTGCAGCCGCGCCTTCACCGGCGGGATGGTCGAGCGGGGCTGGGGGCGGATCGTCAACCTGGCCGCCACCGCCGGCGCGGTGAACGCGCTGCCCACCGAGGCCGCGTACGCGGCGGCGAAGGCGGGCGTGGTGGGGTTGACCCGGGCGTTGGCGATGGAGACGGTCACCGACGGGGTGACCGTGAACGCGGTCGCGCCGGGCATCATCCACACGGCGGCCTCGACGCTGGTGGAGCTGAAGCAGGGCCACGGCACACCGGTCGGCCGGCCGGGTATGCCGGACGAGGTCGCCGCCGCCGTCGCCTTCCTCTGCTCGCCGGCCGCCTCGTACATCACCGGGCAGATGCTGGTGGTCGACGGCGGGAAGAGCGTCGGCGAGTCGCACTTCCGCTGACCGCCCGGCGTCCGCTGCCCGGCGCCGGGGTCAGCGGTACGTGCCGTGGTCGCCGGAGCCGGCCCAGAAGGCGAAGGCGATCCAGCCGCAGCAGGCGAGCAGCCCGAGCGCGGTGAAGACGTAACTGAGGATCAGGCCCCAGAAGGCGAGCTGTTCGCCCTCCTCCCCGGTCTGCCGGATCTGCCTCCGGGCCAGGTGGCCGAGGACGATCCCGGCGGGGGAGAAGAGGAAGGCGAAGACCAGGGACAGGACGGCCAGCACGTTCATGCCCGGCCTCGGTCCCCACTGTCCGGGGTGCTGCCCGTAGGGCGGGGGTGGTCCGTACGGCTGCCAGCCCGACGGTGGCTCGTACGGTGACGGCGGCTCGTCGCCGGCCCGCCCGTACGGAGGTGGCTGGTCCGGTCCGCCCGGTGCCGGTGGCTGGCCCATGCTGCGTCCACCCCTTCCGCACGCTGCCGCCCACGGCGACGCCGCAGGTCAGGACCCCTTTCTCTTGCGGACGCTACCCGCAGCGGTGAACCTTTTCACAGCGGTTGTGTGTACCGGTCACCTTGGCCTCGCCGGGCGCGGGGTCGATACTGACCGAGCGTTCAGTTACCCATGAGTAATGCGCCGAATCCCCCGGAGGCTGAGATGGCCCGACTCGCCCAGACGCCCGGCCTGACCGATGTGCAGCGGTCGATCCTGGAAACCGTCCGGGAGTTCGCCGACAAGGAGATCATTCCGCACGCCCAGCGGCTGGAGCACGCCGACGAGTACCCCACCGACATCCTCGACGGGATGCGCGAGATGGGGCTGTTCGGCCTCACCATCGACGAGGAGCACGGCGGCCTGGGCGAGTCCCTGCTGACCTACGCCCTGGTGGTCGAGGAGCTCTCCCGGGGCTGGATGTCGATCTCCGGCATCGTCAACACCCACTTCATCGTGGCGTACCTGATCTCCCAGCACGGCTCCGCCGAGCAGAAGGCCCGGCTGCTGCCGAGGATGGCCACCGGCGAGGTGCGCGGCGCCTTCTCGATGTCGGAGCCTGAGTGCGGCTCGGACGTCTCGGCGATCAAGTCGAAGGCCGTCCGCCAGGGCGACGACTACGTGCTCAACGGCCAGAAGATGTGGCTGACCAACGGCGCCTACTCGTCGGTGGTCGCGACCCTGGTCAAGACCGACACCGGCGCCGACTCGGTCTACGGCAACATGAGCACCTTCCTGCTGGAGAAGGAGCCCGGCTTCGGCGAGACCGCCCCCGGCCTGACCATCCCCGGCAAGATCGACAAGATGGGCTACAAGGGCGTCGAGACCACCGAGATGGTCCTCGACGGGGTCACCGTCCCGGCCTCCGCCGTGCTCGGCGGGGAGGAGAAGGTCGGCCGCGGCTTCTACCAGATGATGGACGGCATCGAGGTCGGCCGGGTCAACGTGGCCGCCCGCGCCTGCGGCATCTCCATCCGGGCCTTCGAGCTGGCCGTCGCGTACGCCCAGCAGCGCAAGACCTTCGGCCAGCCGCTCGCCCGGCACCAGGCCATCGCCTTCAAGCTCGCCGAGATGGGCACCAAGATTGAGGCCGCGCACTCGCTCATGGTCAACGCCGCCCGGCTCAAGGACGCCGGCCAGCGCAACGACGTCGAGGCCGGCATGGCCAAGCTGCTCGCCTCCGAGTACTGCGCCGAGGTCGTCCAGGAGGCGTTCCGCATCCACGGCGGCTACGGCTACTCGAAGGAATACGAGATCGAGCGGCTGATGCGGGAGGCGCCGTTCCTGCTGATCGGCGAGGGCACCTCGGAGATCCAGAAGACCATCATCTCCCGCGGCCTGCTCAAGGAGTACAAGCTCTGAGCGGCGAGAAGGGGCTCCCGCCGACCCGGGGGCCCCTTCTCAACCCGCCGGCACGGCCGGTTCCGGCGCGCTGACCGGCAGGCCGGTCGACAGGGCCTGCGGCCGGTGCCGGAAGTACTCGATCGCGGCGAGCAGCCGGTCCTCGCCGACGGCCGTGTCCCGGCCCCCCACCACCGGCGCCGGCTGGAGCGAGACCCACCGCACCGGCCGCAGCCGCACGCCGTCCAGCCGCCCGTCGTTCTTGTGCGGGCTGACCCGGTCGATGTTCGTCCAGTCGTACACTCGGCGGCCGTGCCGGACGCCCCCGGCGGTCAGCGCGAGCCGGCCGGTGAACCGCGCCTCCTCGTAGCCGATCCGGCCCACCACCACCGCGATGCCGGCCCACACGACGACCCAGGCGATCCTGCCCCACGGTCGCTCGTCGGGCAGCAGGGAGGCCACGGCCAGGGTCAGCGTCACGCCGAACAGGGCGTCGACGACGAGGTCGGCACAGCCGGCGAGCGACCGGCGCGCCACCAGTCCCGGCTCGACCGCGTCCCGACCGGCCACCCGGGCCCGCCAGGCCAGCCGGCCGCGCGCCCGCGGACGCCACCGCCGCTCCAACCACTGCACGGCGGGGAGCGCCCAGGCCACCCCCGCGAAGCTTTCCGTGTCCCATCCCCGCGTCCGCCAGAGCGCGCCGCCGACCAGCGCGGCCACCGCCGCGCCGACCGCGAGGGCGAGCAGCCGCCGCGACCAGAGACCGTCACCGAGCGGGGGTACGCGGACCGCACGCGGCAGGGGCATGCGCGCAGGGTACGACGGGCCAACCAGCTCATCCGCCGAGCACGGCCACCAGCCGGTCCCGCTCCCCGGGGCTGCCGATCGCCGCCCGGTGCTCCGGATGCGCCCGGTAGTGCCGGATCGCGGCGGCCAGGAAGCTCGGCGACACGTCCAGGTCCCCGATCCACAGCCGCAGATCACCGCGCTCCCGACGCCGCCCGTCAACCAGTTCCGGGCGGCCGAGGAAGAGCCGGAGCCGGCCGTCGCCGTCGACGGCGTGAATCGGCATCGTCGGGTCCAGCGCCACCCACGGCACGAACAGCGGGCGCCGCTGCCAGCCCTGCCAGCCGATGCCAGCGGGGGTCAACGCGAGTCGTGCCGCCCGCCGCCAGGTGCCCGCGCCCACGTACCCCATGGCGGCGAGCGCCGCCGCGGTCAGCAGCCACGCCGGCACGTCCCGCTCCCACCGCCCCTCGTACTGGGCGAGCTGGGCCGGAAGCCAGCCGACGATGACCAGGGCAGCGAGCGGCACACCCCGGCCCGGCGCGTATGCCTCTGCCGCGTCGTCCCCGACCCGTAGCCCGCGCTGCCCGGGCCAGCGGAACAGTCCGTATGCCAGCACACCGACCGGCAGGAGCATCGCCACGAACACCAGCGTCGCGCCGAGCGGGCCGGCCGGCTGCCACCGCACCACCAGCCCGGCGAGGACGCCGACCACCACCGCCAGCACCACCGCGACCCGCTGCCGGCGCAGCGCCCGGTCCGCCGTCCTCCGCACCCCCGGCACGGTACGCACACCGCGCCAGCCGGGCCGGCCTCAGCCGAGCCGGGTCAGTCCGCCGGCCGCCCGCTCGACGATCAGGCAGCGGTCTTCGACGTAGTCGATGCCGGCCTCCTCGGCGATCCGCCGCGCCCCGGCCGAGACGATGCCCAGTTGCAGCCAGACCGCGGGCGCGCCGATGGCCACCGCCTGCCGGACCACGTCGACGGCGTCGGCCGCAGGCCGGAACACGTCCACCAGGTCCACCGGGTGCGGGATGTCCGCCAGCGTCGGGTACGCCTGCTCGCCGAAGAGTTCGTCGACCGTCGGGTTCACCGGGATGATCCGCCAGCCGTAGCGCTGCATCTCCAACGGCACCCGGTGCGCGGCCTTGCCCGGGTCGCGGGACGCGCCCACGACGGCGATCACGGCGGAGTCGGCGAGGATCTGACGAGCGGTACGCATCCGCCGAGCGTAACCGCGCCACCCGGCCCGCGCGCCCCGGCGGGAGGTCCGTGCCGCCGCCCCGTTCCCCGCCCCGCGAGGGCCGGCCGGCCTCGGGCAGTGGCGGTCAGGCCGGCCCGTCGAGCCGTTGCCGCAGCCGGGCCAGCTCCCCCGTGGTGCCGATGGCCGACCGGTCCTCGGGATGGGTCACGTAGTGGCGCAGCACCGCCGCGAGCCGCGCCGGAGCCAGGTCCAGCTCGGCGGTGCCGACCTGATCTCGGGTCCGCCCCCAGCCCCGGCCGCGGAGCAGTTCCGGCCGCACGATCGGCAGCGAGATCGCGCCGACGCGTCGAGGTGAGGGCGTGCCCACTCGGCCGGCCGGGTCCACCGCTGCCCACGGCACGAAGACCTCCCGTTCCAGGTGCCGGTGGGTGATCCCGTCCGGGGTCAGTTCGACGCCGGGCGCCCGTCGCCAGCAGCCCACCGCGATCCCCAGGGCGAAGATCCCGAACAGCACCGCGAAGGCCAGCGACGTCCGGTCACGCGGGGCGTCGAACGCGCTGCCGACCGCCTGGTACGCGGCGTAGCCGGCCCAGACCGGCGCGAGCCCGACACCGGGGCGCGGCGGGACGTAGAAGGCCCGCTCCTGCTCGTCGACCCGAAGCTCGCCCCGACCGGGTCGCCGCCAGACGACCCACAGAATCGCACCGGCGAACAGGAGCACCGGCAGTGGACCCAGCAGGCCGGCCGAGCCGCCTAGGGCCTCTTCCCGATGGGCCAGCAGGGCGGCGGCCCCGCCCAGCAGGAGAGCTACCACGATCCGGATCCGTTGCCGCCGCCGCGCCGCCGCGATGCTCTCCGCCATGCCGGCACAGTAGACGGACCGTGCGCTCACAGCAGGGTGAGCTGCTCACTCGGCGCGGGCGCCGGGGTCGGCTCGGGGAGACGGCGGTTGTCGCCGACCTCGCCCCGGTGCAGGCCGTGCCGGCGGGCCGCGATCCGCACCCGCGCGGTCAGCTCCCGCTGGTACGCCTGCGGCGCGTACGCCCCGGCCCGGTAGAGCTCGCGGTAGCGGGGGACCAGGTGCGGGAACTCCCGGGCCAGCCAGTGCGCGTACCACTCGCGGGCGCCGGGGCGCAGGTGCAGCGCCATGGGCGTCACGCTGGCCGCGCCGGCCGCCGCGATCGCCGAGACGGTGGCGTCGATCGACTCGTCGTGGTCGCTGAGCCCGGGCAGGATCGGGGCCATCAGCACGCCCACCTCGAAGCCGGCGTCGACCAGCGTGCGGACGGCGTCCAGCCGGCGTCGGGGGCTCGGGGTGCCGGGCTCGACCGAGCGCCAGAGCGCCTCGTCGACGAAGCCCACCGAGAAGGAGAGCCCGACCCGGGTCACCTCGGCGGCCTGGCGCAGCAGCGGCAGGTCCCGCAGGATCAGCGTGCCCTTGGTGAGGATCGAGAACGGGTTGGCGAAGTCGCGCAGCGCCTCGATGATCGGCGGCATCAGCCGGTAGCGCCCCTCGGCGCGCTGGTAGCAGTCCACGTTGGTGCCCATGGCGACGTGCGCGCCCCGCCAGCGCGGCGCGGCCAGCTCGCGGCGGACCAGCTCACCGGCGTTGACCTTGACGATCACCTTCCGGTCGAAGTCGTCCCCGGCGTTCAGGTCGAGATAGGTGTGAGTATTTCTCGCGAAACAATATTTACAAGCATGGATGCATCCCCGGTACGGGTTGATCGTCCACTGGAACGGGACCTGCGACTCGCCCGGCACCCGGTTGATGATCGACTTGGCGCGTACCTCGTAGAAGGTCATCCCGGCGAAGCCGGGGGTGTCGAAGGTGCGCGTGACGGCGCCGGGCAGCGCCAGCGGCAGGGGTGGCGTCGCTGGCGCTGACCCGTCGGGATGCCCCTCGTCCGGGGGAGCGGAGAGGTTCTCCCAGCGCATGGCCATCATTCGAACACGTGTACGAGCGGCGCGCAAGTGACGCGCCGGACACCGGCCCCCGGAGCGCGGGCGGCGGGTGGAGGATTGGGGGCATGGAGACGTCCACCTTCGTCTACGACGGCGACTGCGCCTTCTGCAGCCGCTGCGCCGAGTTCATCGAGCGCCGCATCCCCACCGGCGCCCGGGTGCTGCCCTGGCAGTTCGCCGACCTGGCCGCGCTCGGCCTGACCGAGGCGGAGTGCGAGGAGGCGGTGCAGTGGGTCGGCGCGGACGGCTCCCGCGCCGCCGGCCCGGACGCCATCGCCAAGCTGCTGGGCGACAGCGCCCCGGTGTGGCGGGCCGCCGGCCTCGGGTTGCGGTTCCCGCCGGTCCGGGCGGCGGCGTGGCCCGCGTACCGCTGGGTGGCCCGCAACCGGCACCGCCTGCCCGGCGGCACCGCCGCCTGCTCGCTGCCCCAGGAGGCTCGGGAGCGGTTGTACGGCCCGACCGGCCGGCCCGCCGACTCCTGACCGCTCAGGGGGCCGCGGGATCCGCCGTCGGCACCAGCCGCTCCGGTGCGTCGTCGACGGGCGGCCCGGGATCGTCGTGGACCGGTCGCCGGCCGCGCAGCCAGGTCACCGGGCGGACCCGCTCCAGCGGCAGGAAGCTGGTCATCGCGGCCAGGTGCGGGGCGAACGAGATGGTGATGGTGGCCATGGTGACGGCGTGGAACGAGTAGAAGAAGCCGACCATGGCCAGCCGCCAGCGTTCGGGCAGCAGGAAGACCACCGGGCTGAGCAGCTCGAACGCCACGATGCCGAACTGGGCGACGATCAGCAGGTAGGGCACCTGGGCAATCAGGTCGGCGAGGTCGGTGCCGCGCCGGATGATCGCCCGGGCGAGCACCGAGCCGGTGACCCAGTCGATCCCGCCGAAACGCAGCTTCGCCCAGGCCGCGAGGAAGTACGTGCAGATGACGGCGATCTGGGTGACCCGCAGGGCCCAGCCGCCGGCCTCGCTGCGGGTCGGGTCGCCGTGCCGGGCCCGGCCGACGGTGGCCAGCGCGGCGAGCGCCACCAGCAGGCCGACCCGGTCGTGGTCGACCTTGCCGTAGCTCATCGCGATGAGCATCCACTCGAAGTAGAGCGCGAAGACGGTCCAGCCGAGCAGTCGGGGGGCGCGGCCGGTGGCGGCGAGCAGGCTGAGCGCCAGCAGCGCCCAGAAGACCGCCGTGACCCCGGCGGTGGTCGGGGTGGGCAGGTGCAGCAGACGACCGACGAGCAGCGGCCGGTAGAGATCGCCGGGCACGTCGGCGCGGGTGCGTACCCAGGGGGTGAAGACCACCAGGTCGGCCGCGACGAAGAGGTGGATCAGGGTACGGAAGGCGGCGACCCGGCCGAGCGGGACCGGCTCGGTCAGCCAGCGGGCGATCCGGCTCACCGGACCTCCCAGCTGACCACCGTCTGGTCGGTGCGCCGGCCGGTTGGGCGGCCGTCGTGGATGCCGTGCCAGCGGATCACGATGCGTACCTCGGCCAGCGGCGGGGCGTCCGGGTGCCGCTCGGCGTACGCGTCGGCGACCTGGCGCAGCAGGGTCGGGTCGGTGGTGTAGCGGCTCTGCTGCCCCTCGATCTCGGCCCGGCGGATGCCGGTGGCGGACTGGTCCAGCTCGATCACCCGCCCGGTCCGGTCGACGCCCTCCACCCGGGTGTCCGGGGCGGGCTCGTTCGGCGGGTTGCTGGTCGCGTACATCCGGAACGGGCCGAACGGGAAATCGTCGTCGGCCCCCCAGAGGGTGCCGGCCAGCAGCAGGGCCAGGCAGAGAGCGGTGGCGCCCAGCCGCATCCGACGACCGCCGCTGGTCAAGGTCTCCATCGGCTCGTGACGATACGGGAAGACGGGCCGCAAAGGGGTCCTATCGTCGTCCACTCGTCGCTGTCCGTGTCGGCAGTCCCTGAGGCCGCACGAAGACGGCGCCGGCCGGACCCCGCGCAGGGGTCCGGCCGGCGCCGGATGTTCCGGGCCGATCAGTGGCTGTGGTCGGCCAGCTTCTTGCGTACGTCGTCCATGTCGAGCGCCTCGACCTGCTCGATCAGGTTCTCCAGGGCCGACTCGGGCAGGGCGCCCGGCTGCGCGAAGACGATCACGCCGTCCCGGATCGCCATGATCGTGGGGATCGAGCGGATGTCGAACTTCGCGCCCAACGCCTGCTGGGCCTCGGTGTCGACCTTGCCGAAGACGATCTCCGGGTGCTTCTCCGAGGAGCGCTCGTAGACCGGGGCGAACCGCTTGCACGGGCCGCACCAGTCGGCCCAGAAGTCGACCAGGACGATGCCCTCGCCCTCGGTCACCTCGTCGAAGTTGGCCGTGGTCAGCTCAACGGTAGCCATTGCAATCTCCGATCACCGCGTATCACCTACGTCCCGTGGAACCAGGTCCGGTCTCCGGGAATTCCCGGTGCGGGAGAGGCGAAACGCCGGCCGGCGGGTGCGGCCCCCGGATCGCCGGACATTCAGGATCTTCGGTGCCTTGGCTCCCTGCCGTTCGCAAGTGCACGACGCACTTGCGTGACCAGCCGTGATGGGAGCGTTTCCAAGGAGATCCACCCGGAATCCGGCTACGAATCGGTAACTTCGGGGTTGACGAGGGCCGATCCCACCTGCGGAGATCGCTCAGCCGGAAAGATCAAACAACGCAGAGTAGTGTTACAAAAAGATAAATGTGATGTCTGTCTCTGTCGTCGTCGTCCACCCGTACGGCAGAATCTTCGACATCAGAGCGTGGGCGGCGGGTGCCGGGGAGGGCCCCGCCGCTCATTGCGTCTCCCCCCGGTTTTCCCCGGTGTGACTTTTCCGCACGGCCACCGACCCCGGCGTCGACCCGCCGACCGGTAGTGCATGCTGTGCCGAACTCCATTGCCGCCCGTCGAAGGGGACAAGGATGCAGTTCGGCCGCTACTACGAGGAGTTCGAGGTCGGCGCGGTCTACCGGCACTGGCCCGGCAAGACCGTCACCGAGTACGACGACCACCTCTTCTGCCTGCTCACCATGAACCACCACCCGCTGCACATGGACGCGCACTACGCCGAGTCGGCGAGCCAGTTCAAGCGCAACGTCGTGGTGGGCAACTACATCTACTCCCTGCTCCTCGGCATGTCCGTGCCGGACGTCAGCGGCAAGGCGATCGCGAACCTGGAGATCGAGTCCCTCCGGCACGTCGCGCCGACCTTCCACGGCGACACGATCTACGGCGAGACCACCGTGCTGGACAAGCGCGAGTCCGCCTCCAAGCCGGACCGCGGCGTGGTGGCGGTCGAGACCCGCGGCTACAACCAGGACGGCACGCTGGTCTGCGTCTTCCGCCGCAAGGTGATGGTCCCCAAGCGGGAGTACGCCGCCGCGGCCGTCGCCGAGGGCGTCGACCCCGAGCGGCCCAGCTTCCCCGAGCCGCGCTGACGCCGTACCCCGTGCCGAAAGGGCCCCGGTTCCGCCACGTTCCGGCGGGGACGGGGCCCTTTTCGGCATCTGCGGGCATATGCTGACGCCGGAGGTTGCCATGAGCCACTCCCTCGCCGGAGAGCCGCCCTCTGCCGGTCGCCGTGCCGCACCGCTGACCACCGCCGTCTACTCCGCCGCCGAGTGGGAGCTGCTGACCAGCCTGCCCGGACGGGTGCTGGTGGCCGCCGCCGCGCCCGGCCCCGGCCGGCCCCACCGGGGAGTCGCCGCCGGCCTCGCCGGCCTGGACGCCGTGGCCGCCGGCCGGGCCTTCGACAGCGACCTCGTCCGGGCCGTGGTCGCCGCCATCTACGCCCGCCACGACGGGGCCCAGCCGTCGACCGCCCGCCTCGCCGACCTGGTGGACCTGCTGGCCGCCTGCCGGGCGACCGTACGCGTGCTCAGCCGCCGGGCCGACCCGGCCGACTCGGCCGCGTACCGGCAGTGGGTGGAGTCGGTGGCCGCCCGCGTCTGCCGCGCCGCCGACGGGACGCCGAGCCCCGCCGACCGACGCTTCCTCGACCGGCTCGGGGTGGCGCTGGGTCTGCGCTGAGCCCCGGCGCCGGCGCCGGCCGTCCGGCCCGTACGCTCTGGAAACCGTGACCGACGACCAGCTCGACGTGGGGGTGGGGCCGTGGCCCGGCGACCCGCCGGACGACCCGCGGTACGACCCGGAGCTGCTCGCCGACGGTGACCGGCGCAACGTGGTCGACCGGTACCGCTACTGGCGGCGCGAGGCCGTGGTGGCCGACCTGGACCTCCGCCGGCACGACTTCCACGTGGCGATCGAGAACTGGCAGCACGACTTCAACATCGGCACGGTGGTCCGCAACGCCAACGCCTTCCTCGCCGCCGAGGTCCACGTGGTCGGCCGGCGGCGGTGGAACCGGCGCGGGGCGATGGTGACCGACCGCTACCAGCACGTGCGGCACCACCCGACGATCGAGGAGTTCGTCGACTGGGCGGCCGGCGAGCGGCTGCCGGTGGTCGGCATCGACAACCTGCCCGGCTCCAGACCGCTGGAGAGCAGCACCCTGCCCCGGCGTTGCGTGCTGCTCTTCGGCCAGGAGGGGCCGGGACTGTCCGAACCGGCCCGGGCGGCCTGCACCGAGCTCTTCTCGATCGCCCAGTACGGCTCCACCCGGTCGATCAACGCCGGGGTGGCCAGCGGCATCGCCATGCACGCCTGGATCCGCGCGTACGCCGGTCCGCCGCCCGCCTGACCCGCCCGGCCGGGTGTCCCGGGCGCGCTCGGCTTGACGTGCCGGCGGCCCGGGGTGACGGTGGAGTGGTGAGTGTCACGACGAGTTGTCCCAGGTGCGGTGGCGCGGTCCGGCCACCCGACCTGATGAACAGTGGCTCGCGCTGCCCGCGGTGCGGACCGGTGGCCCCGTTGCACGTCCCCGAGCACATCAACGCGGAGATCGTGACCAGCGTGGTGGATCGGCTCACCGGCGTGGCGGAGGGCCCCCGGCCACCGCTGTGGTGCCCCTGGCCGCTGCCGCCGGGCTGGACCATGACCGGGGTGGCCTGGGCCGGCGACGAGAATTCCGAGGTGCGCGCCACGGCCGTGGCCTGTGCCGGCCCGGCCCCGCTCGGCGGCGGCCCGGCCGATCTGGTCTTCGTCGCCGAGGAGCCGGGCGTGGGTCTCGGCAACCGCTTCGCCGGGGTGCCCGGCCCGGATCCGGGACCGGAGTTGGCCGAGGCGTTGGCCGAGCCCGGCCGGGGCCATCCGGAGCGGGTGGCGCACGCCAAGATCCGGGTCGCCGGCCATCCGACTCCACTGTGGTTGGTTAATTCTTCGACAGATCGAAGTGCGTACGCCGGCGAGGCTCGGGGAATGTGGCTCCATGCGATAGCCTGGCCGGCGAGTGCGGGTCACCTCCTCGCGGAAGAAGTCGTGCTGCACGACCTCGCCGAGTGGACTCCGCCCGAACTCGTGTACGGCGCGCCATCTCCGTACCTGCACGGTCAGGCCTGACGGCCCGGCCGGGCGAGTTGGAGACCGGTGCGCGGATATTCACTCTACGACACGATCCTGATACTCTGGGTGCCGCTGCGGTAAACGGACCCGGCGCCGCGCGAGAGGATGGCCCGCCATGGTCAAGAAGGTCCTCACCTGGGCCGGAATCGCTTTCTTGATCTTCTTCGTCGCCTATCGGCCCAACTCGGCGGCGGACGTGTTCAAGTCCCTCGGGGGCGGCATCATGGACATCGCTCAGGGCTTCGGCGACTTCTTCACCAGTCTCGTCGCCTAGCCGCCGATGGGAAGCCCCTCCGGTCCGCCCTTCGATCCCGACGACCCCGACTGGGCGCGCCGGGACACCGAACCCATCCCGCGGCACCGGCCCGACGACGGGCCGGGCTACGGATCCGGTGCGGGGCTGTCCGATGGTCCCTCCCTTTCGGACGACATCGGCTACGGTCCAGGTCCGGGCTACGCCGGCGAGGGGCGGGCCTGGGCGCGTGACCCGGACGAGCCGCCGGTCATCTCCGAGGAGGAGCTGTCCGGCCTGCGGGTGGACGCCTCCGGCATGCCGCTCGGCCCCCGCCGGGTGCTGCCCCTGGAGGACGAGCCCAGCTCGCTGGTGGCCCGCTACCTCTTCCCCACCGAGCGCTACCGGGGCGAGTGGAAGCGCCACTGGATCCATCTCTCCACACCGCTGCTGATCGGCGTCGCCGCGACGTTCGTCCTCGGCTACCTCTCCGGCTTCCTCGCCGGCCGGGACGTCGGGGCGCTCACCACCATCGCGGTGCTGCTCTGGTTCGCGGTGATGGGCTGGGTCGCCTGGCGGGTCGCCGACTGGTGGTACGACCGCTTCATCCTGACCAACAAACGGGTGATGGTCGTCAACGGCATCGTCACCCGCCGGGTCGCCATGATGCCGCTGGTCCGGGTCACCGACATGAAGTACGAGCAGACCCCGACCGGTCGTGCGCTCAACTACGGCACCTTCGTGCTGGAGTCCGCCGGCCAGGAGCAGGCCCTGCGCGAGATCAAGAATCTGCCCAACCCCAACGAGCTCTACCTGCGCGTCGTCGAGGAGATGTACGAGCCGCAGGCGGTCGAGGCGCGGTTGGGCAAGGAGGCGGACGAGGCCAAGGCAGACGACGGGGCGTGAAACTTTCCGACCGAACATCGTCGGAAGCTCGCACCATTTGCCCTCGACCCGACCCGCCCGGCCATGGCAACCTGCCAGGCAGGACGGGGCGAGGAGGTACCGGTGGCTGCCAGGGATCCCCTGGAGGAGGAGTTCCGTGAGTTCGTCGCGGCGCGCTCCGCCGCCCTGCTGCGCACCGCGTACCTGCTCGCCGGGGACTGGGCCACCGCCGAGGACCTGCTCCAGACGGCGCTCACCAAGACCTACCTGGCGTGGAAGCGGCTCGGTGGGATCGAGGCGATCGAGCCGTACGCCCGGCGGGTCCTGGTCAACACGTCGACGAGCTGGTGGCGCCGGCGCTGGCACGGTGAGCGTCCGACCGAGGTGCTGCCCGAGCGGGCCGGGACCGACGAGATCGAGCAGCAGCTCGACCGGGACGTCCTGTGGCGGCACCTGAGCGCCCTGCCCGCCCGCCAGCGGGCGGTGCTGGTGCTGCGCTTCTACGAGGACCTGTCCGAGGCGCAGACCGCGGCCCTGCTGGAGATCTCCCCGGGCACGGTGAAGAGTCAGACCTCCCGCGCCCTCGGCACGTTGCGCCGCCGGCTCGGCGAGGCCGCCGCCGCGGAGCTGACCGAGCGGGAACCGGCCGCCCCGGCCCGGCCGGCCCCGCGTACCCCCGGGCGGCCCGCGCACCGACCCGCCCGGCCGGCCGCCGCCACGCCCACGGCGCCGGTCTCGCCCCCGACCGCGCCGGCCGGGCCCGCGACCCGGCCGGCCGCCCCGGGCGAGCCGGCCAGCGAGGCGGCCACGGCCGGCGGGCCGGCCCGTGTCACCGCCCTGGCCGGTGGCACGTCGACCGCCGCGTCCGGCCGGGAGGCCCGGTGAGCGCCGTCCGCCCGCCGGCCGACAACCGGACGGGCCGGCCGGAGCGTCCTACCGCCGTGGGGCAGGACGAGCTGGAGCGCGCGCTGCGGGAGATGCTCTCCCGGCAGGCGGACGGGCGGCCGGCTCCGGTGCTCGCCGACCCGGCCGACCGGGTCATCCGCCGGGTCGGCCGGAGCCGCCGCCGGCGGGCAGCCGCCGGCACCGCTGCCGCCGCCGTGGTCACCGCGCTCGCCACCGCCGCCCTCGGCCACTTCGGCGGCCCGACCGGCGGGACGGCCGGGCCGGTCGTGGTGGTGGTCGACCCGGACGCCACCGGAGCACCCGCCGGCCCCGTCGACCCGCCCACCGGTGGGCCGGTCCGCGCCGAGGTCGACCTGATCGTCGGCGCCACGCTGACCTCCAGCAACGGCCAGCGGGTGGATTTGACCGGCGTCGGGCCGGTGGACCGGGCCCAGCGGGTGGCCGGCGCCGACGGCTGGCTGGTGGTCGGCCCCGAGACGGTGGCCGGCCGGACGCTCTGGTCGGTGCGGCCGGGAACGGCCCCCCGGGTGCTGCTGGCCGGCGCGCGGGCGATCGCCCTCTCGCCCGACGGGGGGCAGGTTGCCTGGCGTGACGGCCGCGAACTGGTGGCCGCCGGGATCGTCGGCGGTCAACTGGTGGCGACGATCCGCGTCCCGGCGCCGGCCCGCGCCGTCCCCACCGGTTTCCTGGGGGCCACGGTCGTGGTCCGCCCCGACACGCTCCGCCCCGGGTACGCGCTGTGGCGGCCCGGAACCGGCCCGCTGCCGTCCGGCACCGACCGCGGCACCACCGCCGTCTACGGGGTGGGACCCGGTGGCCAACTGGTCGCGCAGGTCCTCGCCGGCCAGCCCCGGCGCGCCTGCCTGGCGCTGCTGGACACGGCCCACCACCTCACCCCGACCCGCACCGACTGCGCCGTCACGGTCAGCGACGACGGCCGGGGTGCGGTGTCCCCCGACGGTCGTTGGCTGCTGCTCAACGGCCGGACGGCCGGTGACGTCGGCGACCAGGCGCTGCTGGTGGACCTGACCGGTCTGGGCTCGGCGCCCGTCCGCCCCGCCGGCCCACCGCTGACCGCCGACGCCTCCTGGGTGTCGCCCACCTCCACCGTGTACGTCGACGGCGCCGGTGGACTGGTCCGGGTCCGGGTCGACCGGGTGCTCGCCGGGGAGCGGGCCACCGGCGACGCGGTCACCGGGGTGACGCCGGGCAGCCGACCCGTGGTGGTGACCGGCGCCGCCCGCTGAACCTGCCGCCGGTCGTCCCGGTAGCGTCGGGCGATGACCCCGCCAACCGTGCCGGCCGGCGCCCGGATCGACCTGCACGCGCACTCGACCGCCAGCGACGGCACCCTCACCCCCGCCGAGCTGGTACGCGCCGCCGCCGAGGCGGGGCTGGACGTCGTCGCGATCACCGACCACGACACCACGTCCGGGTGGGACGCGGCGGTCCGGGCGTTGCCCCCCGGCCTGTCCCTGGTCCGCGGCGCGGAACTCTCCTGCCGGTGGCACGGGGTGGAGCCGGCCCTGCCGCTGCACCTGCTGGCGTACCTGTTCGATCCGGCGGAGCCGGAGCTGGTCGCCGAGCTGGCCCGGGTCCGGCAGGCCCGACGGGAGCGGGGCGAGCGGATCGTCCGGCTGCTCCAGGCCGACGGGATCGACGTGAGCTGGACGGAGATCCTCACCGGCGCGGCCGGCGGGACGGTGGGCCGCCCGCACATCGCCGCGGCGCTGATCCGCGCTGGCCTGGTCGCCACCACCACCGAGGCGTTCGGCCCGGACTGGCTGGGGGAGCGGTACCGGCTGCCCAAGGAGGACATCGACGTGTTCCGGGCGGTCGCCCTGGTCCGGGCGGCCGGCGGGGTGCCCGTCTTCGCCCACCCGCGGGCCTCCCGGCGCGGCCGGATCGTCCCCGACGAGCTGATCGCCGAGCTGGCGGCGGCCGGCCTGGCCGGGTTGGAGGCCGACCACGAGGACCACACTCCGGCCGAGCGGGCGCATGTCCGCGGGCTCGCCGCCGAGCTGGGCCTGCTGGTGACCGGCTCGTCGGACTTCCACGGCAGCCACAAGACCGTCCGGCTGGGCGCGCACACCACCGGGCCGCAGGCGTACGAGCGGATCGTCGCGGAGGCCGGCGGGGTGACCCCGGTCATTTCGACCTGATCCTGTCGCACCCGCGCGGCTACCGTGTCCGGGTGGATCTCAAGCTCTTCGGCGAGGTCTTCGTGACCCTGCTGGTCATCACCGACCCGCCGGGCATGATGCCCATCTTCCTCGCGCTCACCGGGCCGCTGCCCGCGCGCGACCGGAACCGGGCCGCCTGGCAGGCGGTGGCGCTGGCGCTCGGCGTGATCGTGATCTTCGCGGTGGCCGGGCAGACGCTCCTGGCGTACCTGCACGTGGACCTGCCCGCGTTGCAGGCCGCCGGTGGCCTGCTGCTGGTGCTGGTCGCCCTGGAGCTGCTCACCGGCAAGGCGGACGACCCGAGTCAGCAGGTCACCTCGAACATCGCGCTGGTGCCGCTCGGCACCCCGCTGCTCGCGGGCCCCGGCGCGATCGTCGCGACCATGCTCTTCGTCCAGCAGGCCCAGGGATTCCGCGACTTCTCGGCCATCGCCGCCGCCATCGTGGCCGTGATGGTGGCGGTCTGGATCGTGCTTCGCTTCTCCGGCGGCATCGTGAAGATCCTCCGGCCCGGCGGCATCGAGGTGCTCACCCGGATCGCCGGCCTGCTGCTCGCCGCGATCGCCGTCCAGCTCATCGCGGACGCCGTCGCCGCCTTCGTCACCCAGTACATCCGGATGGCCTGACCGCCGGCGGGCCCGGCCGGCGACTGTCGTACCGGGGTGGCAGGATCGCGGGGTGCGACGATCCTCCCCGGCCGACCGATCCTCCCCAACCGGTCGTCCCGGCACCGGTGGCCGGGCTCCCCGTCCCCGCGCCACCGACCAGCCCGAGCAGCTCGGCTTCGCGGGCATGCCGGAACGGCTCTTCGTGTGCACGCCGAGCAAGCTCGGCGCGTACGAGGACTGCCCGCGCCGCTACCGTTACTCCTACGTCGACCGGCCGGCCCCGCCCAAGGGGCCACCGTGGGCGCACAACTCCCTCGGCGCCAGCGTGCACACCGCCCTGAAGAACTGGTACGCGCTGCCCGCCGAGCGGCGCCGGCCGGAGGCGCTGCCCGCCCTGCTGCGCGGCACCTGGGTGCGCGAGGGCTACCGCGACGACGAGCAGGAACGGGCCGCCTACCGGCGGGCGCTGGGCTGGCTGGAGTCGTACGTGGCCGGCCTCGACCCGGCCGACGAACCGCTCGGCGTCGAACGGGTGGTGGCGGTCCGCACCGCGGTGCTCGCCTTCAACGGCCGGACCGACCGGATCGACTCCCGCCCCGGCCCGGACGGGCCCGAGCTGGTGATCGTCGACTACAAGACCGGCCGCACCGGGCTCGACGCCGACGACGCGCGCGGCTCCCAGGCGCTGGCGCTCTACGCGTACGCCGCCGAGCGGACGTTCCGCCGGCCGTGCCGCCGGGTCGAGCTGCACCACCTGCCCACCGGCACGGTCGCCGCCCACGACCACACCGCCGACTCGCTGGCGCGGCAGCTCGACCGGGCCGAGGCGACCGCTCGGGACATCATGGCCGCCGAACGGTCGGTCACCGACGGCGCCGACCCCGACGACGCCTTCCCCACCAGTCCGGGCCCCCGCTGCGGCTGGTGCGACTACCGGCGGGTCTGCCCCACCGGTGCCCAGACCCCGGCCAGGGAGCCCTGGGCCGCCGTCGACCGCCCGGATCCCGCCGGCTGATCCGTCAGGAGGGTGCCGTGGCGAGCCGGGCCGCGCGGGCCTTGGCGGTCTGCTGGAGGGGGCCCTCGCGGTAGCGGCGCGGGACCGCGGCCAGGGCGAGGCGGAGGGCCCGGACGCTCAGGTCGGCCGAGAGCGCGGTGGTCGGCAGGCCCAGACCGCCGTACATCCGGCGGGCCCAGGCCGGCAGCAGGCCCAGCGCGGTGCCGGCGATCCCCAGGTACGCCCACCGCGGCGGCCCCAGGTGCAGGCCGAGCTTGACCGGCCGGCTCAGCTTCCACGGGATCGGCGGGGCGGTGAGGAAGAGCGCCGTCTCGGCCGCCTCCTTCGTCATCCGCAGCTCCGGCCGGACCCGGCGGTAGTAGTCGTCCACCTCGGCGGCGGTGCCGGGCACGTCCTGCGGGTCCAGCCCGACCAGGGCGGCCGAGCGGCGCTGCTCGGTGTAGTAGCGGTCCACCTCGGCGTCGGTGAGGGCCAGCCCGGCCCGCCGGGCGGTGCTCAGGAACGACTCGACCTCGGTGACGTGCACCCAGCGCAGCAGGTCGGGCTGGTCGATCCGGAACTGCTCACCGGTGAACGGGTCGGTGGCGCGCAGCCGCGAGTGCAGCGCACGCAGCCGCCGGCCGGCCTCCTCCGCCTCGGCGGTGGTGCCGTACACGGTGGTGCCCACGTAGTTGGCGGTGCGGACCAGGCGGCCCCAGGCGTCCCGGCGGTAGTTGCTGTTCTGCGCCACCCCGGCCATCGCCCGCGGGTGCAACGCCTGGAGATAGAGCGAGCGGAGGCCGGCGACGATCAGGATCGGTTCCTCGTGCAGCTTCCACGTGACCGAACCGGGACCGAACAGGCCGAGGTCATCGGAGTCCACCGACCAAGAGTGCCACGCCGTCGGCCGGGCCGCCCCGCGTCAGTCGTCGACCGAACGCCGGGCCTGGCAGCCGGGGCAGAGCCCCCAGAAGGTCACTTCCGCCTCGTCGACCTCGAAGCCGTCCGCGCTGGACGGGTCGAGGCAGGGGGCGGCGCCCACGGCGCAGTCCACGTCGGCGATCTCGCCGCAGCTCCGGCAGACCACGTGGTGGTGGTTGTCCCCGGCCCGTGCCTCGTACCGGGCGGGGCTGCCGGCCGGTTCGATGCGCCGGGACAGGCCGGCCCGGGAGAGGGCGCCGAGCACGTCGTAGACCGCCTGGGTGGAGACGGAGTCGAGGCGTTCGCGGACCTGCCGGGTGATCTCCTCGACCTCCAGGTGCCCCCCGCCGGCCAGCACGTCGAGGACGGCGAGGCGCGGACGGGTGACCCGAAGGCCCCTCGACCGGAGCAGTTCCTCGCCGCTGGACATGGGTCAATGACAGCACGCGTCCGCCGGGGCGACAACCGAGCCAACTGGTGCGTGGCCCCCACCACACGGCCTCGCCGCGGAGTGAACCGGTCGGTCCGTTCCGGCGTGTAACGGATCGACGGAGAGCGACGGGCTGTCCCCCGTCGTACGCTGATCATCGCGCGAGCCGCGACGACTGCCGGAGGTGTCGGTGTTCAGGGAGATCAACGGGCTGCCAGGTCACATCCTGGTCGTCCATGCCGTTGTCGTGCTTGTCCCGCTGCTGGCGCTGCTCGCCGTCGCCTACGGCGTGCTGCCCCGCTGGCGGTCCCGCCTCGGGTGGGCGGTGGCCGTCCTCGCCGTGCTCGCCCCGATCTTCGCGTTCGTGGCCACCGAGTCCGGCGAGGCATTCGAGGAGGTGCTCGAGGAGCGCGGGTACCCGGCCCAGGCGCTGGAGAAGATCCACGAGCATTCCGAGTACGGCGAGAACCTGCTCTGGTTCACCGTCGGGCTGGCCGTCGCCGCGCTGGTGCTGCTGGTGCTGACCAGCAACCACCCTCGCGTGCCGCAGTTGCCCCGCTGGGCGGTGCCGGCGCTGATCGTGGTGGTGGCCGTGCTGGCGGCCTTCGCGCTGGTCTACGCGTACCTGACCGGTGACTCCGGAGCCCAGGCGGTCTGGGGCAACACGCTCTAGCTAGCCCTGCCAGCGGGCGCGGTGGCTCGGGCGCGCTGGCTCCGGTGGGGGTCAGCCGCGCAGGAACGCCCGGGAGCAGAGCAGGCAGAGCAGCAGAAGCAGCACCACCCCGGCCACCGCGCCCATTCCCCAGGTGAACCGCTGGGCCCGCTGTTCGTCGGCGTCGAGCGCGGCCATGTCCTGCGGCGGCAGCCGGCGCGGCGGTGTCCCCTGGACATGTACCGGTGGGCGCCAGCCGGGTGGCGGTGGGCTGGTCGGCGGCGGGCCGGTGTACCCGCCGGTGGCTGCTCCGCCGGTGGCTGCTCCGCCGGTGGCTGCTCCGCCGGTGGCTGCTCCGCCGGTGGCTGGTCCGCCCGGCGGGCTGGTCGGCGCCGACGTCGGGGAGTCGGGCGGGCCGGCGCCCGGTTCCGGTCGCCGCCAGTAGTCGTCGTCGGGGCTGGCGCCGCTGGGGGTCGTCACGCCGTCCGACGCTACCAACGCCGTCGTGGCGCCGCCCGCATCCACCTGTCGTGGCGGCCCCCGCTGGACTAGTCTTGCCGCTCGTGAGCAGCGAGGACCCCGGCATGCAGGCGCGCGGCGACGACGACCGCGCCGTCGACCTCAGCGACGACTTCGTGGTGCTGCCCGAGCAGACGGCCGACGACACCGACCGGGGCTGGGGCGAACGCGCCGGAGGCAACGACGACTGGCTGCTGGCCGAGCGGCCGCCGCACTGGGACTGACGGCGCGGCTGTTCCCTCATCCGCGTACCACCACGGCGAAGCGACTGCCCTCCGGCTGGCCGACGGCCCGCTGCGCCTGCCCCGGAGTGAGGGCCAGGTAGAGGGCCGACGAGCCGTCCAGCGCCGCCGCGCCCACCACGTCGAGGACCTGTGCGCCCGAGGCCAGCAGCACGGCCTCGCCGGCCCGGCCGCCGGCCGGCACGACCAGCAGGTCGACCCGGGCCCCCGGCCGGAGCACTGCGAGGGCGGCCGGCTCGGCCAGCCGCACCGGTACGCCGACCGCGCCGGACGGCAGGGGCAGCGCGCCGCCGGTGCCCGACCGGCCGGCCCCGGTGTCCGCGCCCGGCTGGCTCGCTTCGTCATCCGCGCCCGGCTGGCTCGCTCCGCCGTTCCCGCCCGGTCGGCTCGCTCCGCCCGTGCCGGGCTGGCCGGGTGCGCCGGCCGGGGTCGGCTGGCCCGGTGTGCCCGCCGAGCCGGCGGGGGCCGGTCGATCCGGGTCGGCGCCGCCGGGCGGCTGGTGCCGCGCCGCGCCGGGAGCTGTCGTCTGCGAGGGGGCCGGCGGGCAGCCGGCCGGGGTCTGCAGGACCGCCGCCGCCAGGCCGAGCAGTGCCGCCACCAGTCCGGCACGCAGCAGGGTGCTGCCCCGGGGCAGCCGGGGCCGGCGCACCGGCCGCAGTGAGCCCGCATCGTCGGCCATGGCACCCTCCCGCCCGTCGCCCGTCGATCTCCTGTGGCGGAGAGGCTAGGTCGGGGCGGACCCTCGGCGGGCGGGTCGGCGGCGACCTGTGGACAACGGGGGTGCCTGTGGACAGCCCCCCGCAGCGGCTCTCGATCTGCTACGCGGCCGAGGGCTCCACGGCGTCGCCGGGGCGGGTCCGCCGTACCTTGCGCTGGTGCCGCGAGAGGAGGGGCCGAGTTGCCGTAGACGGCGCCGAGCCCGGCCAGGGCCGGGCTCGGCGTCAGCCGGGGGTCGGCCCCGGCGGGGGCGTCAGGAGGTGGTGCTGGCGGCCGGCGCCTTGCTCGCCGAACCGCCGCCGGACGAGCCGGAGCCGCCGGACGAGCCGGTGCCGGTGCTCGACGACGAACCGGACGACGAGGACGACGAAGACGAGGAGGACGAGTCGGACTTGGTGCTGCTGCCCGAGCTGCTGCTCTTGCTCTCCGAGCCCGACGAGCGGGAGTCGGTCCGGTAGAAGCCGGAGCCCTTGAAGACGACGCCGACGGAGTTGAAGACCTTGCGCAGCCGCCCCTCGCACGCGGGGCACTCGGTCAGCGGCTCGTCGGAGAAGGACTGCACCGCCTCGAGCTGGTGGCCGCACGCGGTGCAGGCGTACTGGTACGTGGGCACGTCTTCCTCCGGATCTGGATCGGCCGGTTGGCACTCGCAGTATTCGAGTGCCAATGGTGCGTCATGGGACCCGGGTTCGTCCAGCGGAAGTGCCGGGATCGACACCGGGAGCCGCGCCAAGGGTACGGAGCCCACCCGAGGGCGTGATCACCGCGCGGACCGGACGGTCGTGCGGCTCGCCGGGCAGCCCCTCGACCAGCTCGCCGTCGTGCAGCAGGGCCACGGTCAGCGTCGCCGCCGGCACCCGGGCCAGCGCCCGGTCGTACGAGCCACCGCCGCGGCCCAGCCGGACGCCGCGGGCGTCCACCGCCAGCGCCGGCACCACCACCAGCGCGGCGGTGGCGACCGCCCCGGTGCCGAGCCGTGGCCCGGCCGGCTCCCGCAGGCCGCGTCCCGCCGCCACCAGCGAGCCGGGGTCGGTGCACCGCGCCCAGTCCAGGTCGAGGTCGTCGCGGAGCACCGGGAGCAGCAGTTCGCCACCGGCCGGCAGCGCCGCCAGCAGCGCCGCCGGCAGGTCCGGGCCGCCCGGCTCGGTGCCCACCGGCACGTACGCCGTGATCCGGGTCGGGCGTAGCCGGCGTACCAGGTCGGCGAGCTCGGCCTGGACGCGCCCGGCGGCGGCGCTCCGGTCGGTCGGCGTCAGGCGCCGACGGCGGGCGAGCAGCTCCACCCGGGTCCGGCGCTTCGCCTCGTGGGTCGGTTCCGCTCCATCAGAAAAATCCGGCACGCAACACTCCTGACGCAACGCTCGTCCAGCGGTCGCTCTGTGTCAGCATCGCAGGGTCGGGCGGAACTTCCGGGGGGAAGCGTGACGCTACGCGGGCGACTGACCGCCGCCTTCCTCGCGGTGGTGCTCGGCCCGGTGCTGCTCGGCGCCTTCTTCGTCGGCTCGACGATCACCGCCCTGGACCGCAGTCGCGCCACCGAACGGCTCGGCCTGGCCGCGGCCGCCGCCCGTACCTCCGTCGACGCCCTCTGCCAGCAGCTGCGCGCCGCCGCCGACGCGGTCGCCCTGCACCCCGACGCGGCGAGTCGGGCCGCCGCCGCCGGGCAGGCGGTCGGCCGGGGGCTCGCCGCCGCCGTGATGATCACCGACGTGACCGGCGCGACGACGTACGCCACCCCGGGCGCCCCGCCCACCCCGTGGCGGGACTGCACGGCGGGCCGGTCGGCGGTCGGGCCGGTCCGGGCGCTCACCGCCCGGGTCGACCTGCGCGACCCCGCCGGTACGGCGCTCGGCACGGTCGCCGCCGCGCAGGCGGTCGACCCGGCGTTCGTGGCCCGGCTCGCCGGTGTCACGGGCGCCGCGGTCACCCTGCTCGACGGCGACCCGGCCCGGATGGCACAGACCACCGAGGCGACGGCGGTACGCGAGGCGGTGCTCGCCGCCGCCCGCCGCGCCGACGGGGAGACGGTGACGCAGACCGGGGACGGCCGGTACGTCCGCCGGATCGGACCGGCCGACGGCCAGCCGCTGCCGCTGGTGCTCTCCGTCCCCGGCGAGCGTCCCCCCGGCCTGTACGCCGCGCTGGCCGGCGCGGTGCTGATCGCCGCGCTGCTGGCCGTGCTGGCGGCCGGGCGGCTGGCCCGGGTGACCACCCGGCCGCTGGTGGAGCTGGCCGGGGCGGTGGACCGGGTCGCCCGGGGCGACCTGACCGCGCGGGTGCCGGTGCGCAGCCGGGACGAGATCGGCCGGCTGGCCGGGGCGTTCAACCGGATGGCCCGGGAGACCGGCACCTACGTGACGGCGCTGACCAGCAGCCGGGACCAGCTGCGCGGCCACCTGGCGGTGCTCGGCGACACCCTGGCCAGCACGCACGACCTCCAGCGGATCCTGCGGGTGATCCTGCACAGCGCCATCGCGGCCACCGGGGCCCGGGCCGGGGCGGTGCTGCTGCTCGACGGTGAGGGAGTGCTGGTCGGGCAGTGCGCCGAAGGGCTGGCCGGGCGGTGCCGGGACGTCGAGCCGGCTTCGTTGCGGGTGCCGGTGGGCGCCGGGGTGGTGGGTGCGGTCGCCGCGACCGGGGTGGCGCAGCGGGGCCGGGTGGAGCCGTCGGCGGGGTCGACGGGGGAGCCGCGCTGCGAGACGTACATCGCGGTGCCGTTCGCCACCCCCGGCGTGGCCGACCCGACCGGCCGCGGTGGCGCGGACCCGGTGGGCCGGCACGGCGCGGACGCCACCGGGGCCGGCGGCGCCCTCGGGGTGCTCGCCCTCTACGACCGGGTCGGCGCGGACGAGTTCGACGACGACGACCTGGTCACCCTGCGGACCTTCGCCGGGCACGCCGCGGTGGCGGTGGAGAACGTCCGGGTGCACGAGGAGGCGCAGCGGTTGTCGCTGACCGACCCGCTGACCGGGTTGTGGAACTACCGCTACCTGCGGGAGTCGATCCGGCGGGAGGTGGAGCGGGCCAGCCGGTTCGGCCGGATGCTCAGCGTCCTGGCGCTGGACCTGGACCGGTTCAAGGACGTCAACGACACCTGGGGGCACGCGGCCGGGGACACCGTGCTGGCCGAGTTCGCCCGCCGGGTCCGCGGCGAGATCCGCGAGGTCGACCTGGCCTTCCGGCAGGGCGGCGAGGAGTTCGTGCTGCTGCTGCCGGAGACCGACGCGCGGGGGGCCACGATCGTCGCGGAACGCCTCGGCGCGGTGGTCCGGGACAGCCCGATCCCGGTCGACGGGCACGGTGGCGCGCCCGTCCCGGTGCCGGTCACCGTCTCCATCGGGATCGCCGTCTACCCGGACCACGCCACCAACGGGCAGCGGGTCCTCGACGCCGCCGACGACGCGCTCTACGCGGCGAAGGCGGCCGGCCGGGACACCTGGCGGCTGGCCGAGCCGGGGGCCCGGCCGGCCACCGACGAGATCACCGTGCCGGCGGCGGCGAGCAGCCCAGCCGACGGCCTGCCCCGCGCCGGTACGCCCGATCCGGCGGCGGCCCGCCCCGACGCCGCGCGGGCCGGTCCGGGCGGCGCCGCCCCGGCTCCGGGCGGCGCGTCTTCCGGTCCTCACCCGCCGCGGCAGAGCCGTGGCCGATAGTCTCGCGACATGTCGGAGCACTCAGTGAACCCCTCAGCGACCGCCGCAGCCGGTCGTCCACGCGCGGTCAAGGCCGTGATCCCGGCCGCCGGCCTGGCCACCCGCTTCCTGCCGGCCACCAAGGCGGTGCCCAAGGAGTTGCTCCCGGTGGTCGACCGCCCGGTGCTCCAGTACATCGTCGAGGAGGCCACCCAGGCCGGGATCAGCGACGTGCTGCTGATCACCGGGCGGGGCAAGACGTCGATGGTGGACCACTTCGACCGCCGCCCCGACCTGGAGGAGCGGCTGGCGAAGAAGCCCGAGCTGCTGGCCGCGGTGAAGCGGACCGAGGAGCTGGCCGCGATCTACACCTGCCGGCAGCCCGAGCAGCTCGGCCTGGGCCACGCCGTCGGGTACGCCGAGTCGCACGTCGGCGACGCGCCCTTCGCGGTGCTGCTCGGCGACGAGTTCGTCAAGCCCTCCGAGCCGCTGCTGCCGGCCATGCTGGAGCTGCAGGCCCGCACCGGCGGCGTCGTGCTCGCCTTCTTCGAGGTCGACCCGGCGGAGACGTCCCGCTACGGCATCGCCTCGGTCGAGTCGACCGGCACCGAGTTCGAGGGCCTGGCCGAGGTGGTCAAGGTGACCGGCCTGGTGGAGAAGCCGTCCCCGGAGGAGGCCCCCAGCAACCTGGCCGTCCTCGGCCGGTACGTCCTCCCGGGCCGGATCTTCGACGCGATCCGGCGTACCGAGCCGGGCAGCGGCGGGGAGATCCAGCTGACCGACGCGATGGAGATCCTGCGCAACGAGGGCGTGCCGGTGCACGCGATCGTCTACCGGGGCACCCGCTACGACACCGGCATGCCGCTGGGCTACCTCCAGACGGTGGTGCAGATCGCCGCCGAGCGGGACGACCTCGGGCCTGAGTTCCGCAAGTGGCTGGCCGAGTTCGTCAACTCCGACGCGTCGGGCGGGCCTAGTACATGACCGCGACGGCCGACGCCGAGGCGGCCGCGAACGAGTTGACGCCGCTCGCCGACTACCTGGGCAGCGTGCTGCGCAGGTTACGCGCGCTGCCTCCGCTCGACCTCGACCTCACCCAGGCGTACGGCAACGTCCTCGCCGAGGACGTCGTCGCGCCGCACCCGTTCCCCGCGTTCGACCAGGCGGCGGTGGACGGGTACGCGGCCCGCTGGGAGGACATCTCCGGAGGGAGCCGGGGCTCGGGTTACGTCCCGGCCCCCTCCGGCGCGCCCGGTGGGCGCAGCATCCGGCTGAACGTGGTCGGCGACCTGGGCGCGGCGAGCTGGCGGCCGGTCCGGCTCACCCCGGGCTCGTGCTTCTCGGTGGCCGCCGGGGCGCCGCTGCCGATCGCCGCGGACGTGGTGGTCCCGGTGGAGTGGACCGACCAGGGCATGGCCGCGGTGGAGATCTTCCGCGCCCCCAAACGGGGGTACGGGGTGCGCCGGGCCGGTGAGGAGTTGCCCGCCGGCACCCTGCTCGCCCGCGCCGGCACGTACGTGTCGCCGGCGCTGGTCGCCGTGCTCGCCGCCACCGGCATCGGGCACGTGGTGGTCCGGCCCAGTCCCCGGGTGGTGATCGTGGCCACCGGCGACGAACTGGTCGAGGTGGGCCGGGGCAGCCAGCCGGGCCAGGTGGTGGACGCCAACTCGCACGCGCTGACCGCCGCCGCCGCCGAGGTCGGCGCGCTCGCGTACCGGGTGGGGATCTGCGACGACGACCCGGAAGGGCTGCGTGGCCTGCTGGAGGACCAGACCCTGCGGGCCGACCTGATCATCACCACCGGCGGCACCGGCACCGGGCCGGGCGACATGGTCCGCCGGATCCTGTCCCGCCGCGAGGGCACCCGGGCCGGGCCGGTGACCTTCACCGAGGTCGCCCTCTATCCCGGTACGGCCCTGGGCTTCGGCACGGTCGGCGCCGAGGAGGTGCCGGTGGTCTGCCTGCCCGGTGAGCCGGGCGCCGCGCTGATCGGCTTCGAGGTGCTGGCCCGGCCGGCGATCAACCTGCTGGCCGGCGCCGAGCCGGTGTTCCGTCCGAGCGTGCGGGCGCACCTGCTGGAGACGATCACCTCGCCGGTGGGGCTGCGCGAGTTCCGGCCCGCGCACGTGGCGGAGCGGCGCGGCGGCGGCTACACCGTGCAGCCGCTGCCCGGCGGCCCGTTCACCCTCTCCGGGCTGGCCGAGGCGAACGGTCTCATGGTGCTCGGCGAGCGGGTCACCACGGCGGCGGCGGGCTCCACGGTGGACGTCCTCCTGCTGGACCGGCGCCGGTGAGCTGGTTGCGGCGGCCGGCGGGGTGGCCGGTGGAGCTGGCCGACGGGCCGGTGCTGCTGCGGCCGTACCGGCGGTCGGACGCGGTGGCCTGGTCGGAGGTACGCCGGGCGAACCAGGCCTGGTTGTCCCCCTGGGAGTCGCATCTGCCGGGTGGTTGGGACGAGATGAACTCCCCGGCCGCGTTCCGTTGGGTCCACAAGGACCAGCGGCGGTCGGCGCGTACCGGTGAGGGGATGCCGTTCGCGGTCTGCCTGCGCGAGGGCGGCCGGGAGCGGCTGGTCGGGCACCTGAACGTGGGCAGCATCGTGCGCCGCGCGTTCTGCTCCGGCTACGTGGGCTACTGGGTGGACTCCCGGGTGGCCGGTCAGGGCGTGATCCCCACCGCGATGGCGCTCGCCGTCGACCACGCCTTCGGGCCGGGCGGCCTGCACCGGATCGAGGTGAACATCCGGCCGGAGAACCGACCGTCCCGGCGGGTGGTGGAGAAGCTGGGCTTCCGCGAGGAGTCGTACCACGTGCGGTACATGCACATCGACGGCGCCTGGCGTGACCACATCGGATACGCGATGACCAGCGAAGAAGTCGCCGCGGAGGGTGGCCTGCTGGCCCGTTGGCACCGGGTGCGCAACCTCGCGGGGTGAAGCGGCCCACCCTGGCGTTCCCGGCGCGGCGCGCTGTCATCCGCGTCGGCGGCCCGTAACCTCAAGTGACTGCAAGCTGTGGCAAGCGCTGCCGCGCCGCACGATCTGCGCCGTAAACGACGGTCAGCGGAAGAAGTTGCGGCCGAGCGGCGCTCGCCCCGAATTCGGTGACGGGAGGGGTGAGGGTGCCGACCTCGGTGCTCCTCGCCGTCCTCGCCGCCGCCGGCCTGCTCGCCCTCGCTCCGGCGCTGGTCCGTCGGTACGACGCCACCGAGCGGCTGGTGGCGGAGCGGGCGCAGTCGACGGCGCGGGTGCTCCAGCGTCGCCGGCGGCGTCGCACTGTCCCCGGCCGGCGACCGGTCAACCCCTCACGCGCCCTGGTTGTCACCCTCAGTGAGGATGTGACTACCGGTGGTCTTTCCGCGCCGGTCTCCGCGCCTCCCGCGCCCCGCCGGCCGAGCCGGCTGCGCGCCGTCCCGCCGGCCGACCGTCGGTCCCGTCGACGGAACCAGCCGCCGCGCCGGCCGCACACGCCCGCCGTCTACCGCCGGCGCCGGGTGCTGGCCGCCCTGCTGCTGCTCAACTTCGTCGAGCTGATCGGCGTGGTCGCGGTCAGTCCCGGATTCTGGATCGGCTTCTCGGTCACCGTGGCCCTGCTCGGCGTCTACGTCGTCCACCTGCGCGGCCGGGCCCTCGCCGAGCGCCGTCGTCGCCGGGCCCAGGCCCGGGAGGCCGCCTGGCTGGCCGCCCGGCAGGCCGAGGTCCGCCGCGAGCAGGCCCGCCGTGCCGCCGCCCGCCGGGAGGCGCAGCGCCGGCTGGCCGCCCAGCGGGAGGCGGTCCGGCGTACGGCGATGGGGCTGGACCGGCCCACGGACCTGCCGGCGGCGGCGAACGGCGGCTCGGTGTCCTACCGGCGGGCCGGCGGGCTGCGCGGGCGGCCCTACTCGTCCGGCCGTGGCACCCACTCCGCCTGACGCCTCATCCGCCGTCCGCGACGCCCGACCCTGCCGCACGTGGCGTGGCCGAGACCCCGGGACTGCCCGACTTGCCGCGGGTGGGGCGGGGTGATTCGCACCGGGGGCGCGCGGTCTGTTAGCCTTGTCGCCGGCCCGCCTGGTGCAGCCAGGTGGGACCAAAACCGGGGGTTGTGGCGCAGTCCGGTAGCGCACCTCGTTCGCATCGAGGGGGTCAGGGGTTCGAATCCCCTCAACTCCACCCGAGGTCAAAGGCCGTCTCCGCTCAGCGGAGACGGCCTTTCCCATGTCCCACCGGCAGCAGAACCGCCGGCCCTGGTCACCCCAGTTCGGCGAGGCGTTTGATCCCGTCCAGGGTGTCCTGGATGCCGGAGCGCAGTTCGGCGAGCCGGTGCCGGACGATCGCCTCCTCGCGCTCCGGCGAGCGGTCGATCGCCAGGCTGAGGCCCGACCGGCCCGGACCGATCCGTACGCCGTGGCGGAGCCGGGTGCCGCCGGCGTCCGGGGTCAGGTCGAACCGCCAGGTGGCCGCCGGGTTCGCCGGGTCGGGCGGGCCACCACCGAACCGGCCGTCCGCGTCCACCACCGCCCAGGCCAGGGCGCTCGGGACAGTCAGCTCGACGACGTACGAGATGGTTCGCCACTCGCCCAGGAAGGGGTGGTGGTTGTGTCCCTCGAAGCGGGTGCCCTGAGTCAGCGGGACGGTGTCGTCCAGCGGTCGTACGCGTCGCAGTTCCGGACTGAACCGGGCGGGCAGTTGGATGTCACACACCAGGTCCCACACCCGGTCCCGGTCCGCCTCGATGTGGACCTCGCACTCGGCGGTGGGGTGGTCCGCGTAGCGCACGTCGTTCTCCTTTTCGGTAGGGGCGGCAGGAGCCGCCGTCAGCCCCGCCCCGGCCCGAGGAGCCGCCGGGCGGAGAGTTGCTCGTAGAACATGTCGTGCGCGGGCGTGGGGACCCCGGTGGCGGCGCCCGACCGGACGACCGCCCCGGTCCACGCCTCCAACTCGGACGGTCGGCCCGCCAGGATGTCCCGTTGCAACGAGGAACGGCCCTGCTCCGGCTGCTGGTCGACGAAGTCCAGCGTGGTCCCCACGATGTCGTCCGGGAGCGCGACGCCGCGGGCCCGGGCCACGGCGTGGATCTCCCGCATCAGCGTGGTGAGCAGCTCGCGGGTGTCGGGCCGGGAGCGCAGCTCGCCGATGGTGGCGTCGGTCGCCGCGCCCAGCGTGCCGAACGGCACCACGAACAGGAACTTCGACCACAGCTCGACCCAGATGTCGGGCGGCACGTCCACCGGCACCCCCGCCCGGTCGAGGGCGCGGCGGATGCGCTCCACCCGTGGGCTGCGCCGGTTGTCCCACTCGCCGTACGTCAGCAGGCCCGGCCCGCCGACGTGCCGCACGTGGCCGGGAGCCTCGACGTTCGCGAAGACCTTCGCGGTGCCGGGCAGCACCGCCTCCCGGCCGAACCGCTCCGCCACCCGCTCCGGCGTGTCGATGCCGTTCTGCGTGGTCAGGATCGCCGTCCCGGAGCCGACCAGGGGGTCGAGCCGGTCGACGAGCGCGTCCAGCTGCCAGGTCTTCACCGCGAGGAGCACGAGATCCGCCACCCCGAGGTCGCCCGGGTCGTCGGAGGCCGGCACCGGCGGGAGTACGACGTCGCCGGCCGGGCCGTGCACCGTGAGGCCCTGCCCGCGCAGCGCCTCCAGGTGCGCGCCGCGGGCCAGGAAGCCGACCTCGTGGCCGGCCGCGGCCAACCTGCCACCGAAGTATCCGCCGATGCCTCCGGCGCCCACCACCGTCACCCGCAGAGCCATGCCCTGACCCTAGGCAGCGGGCCCCGACCCTGCGGTCCGGCGGACCTGGGTGGTTCGTCACAGTCACGGACCGGTCGATCAGGCCTCCTCACGGCGCTGCTGCGGCACCACCTTCGGCTCGTCCGAGGTTGCGGGCCGGCCCGCCGGAGTGTCACCGGGAGCACGCAAAGCCGCCGCGAGGCCGCCTCCCGGACCTGGACACGACCCTGTTCCGATCAAGGCGGAACTGCGCCACACTGGGTCTGGAACCGCCCTGACCAGCAGATACGTCGGCCGGTGACCCCGCGCAGCGTCGCGCCTTCACGCACCAGTCCAGTGATCCAGGTGGTGGCAGATGCCAACTCTCCGCGCGGTCCTCCCGACATCCGGCCGGCACGACCTCAACCGGAAACTGATGCTGCTGGTCGCCGGGATCTTCGGCGGTGGTGTCCTGCTGCTCGCCGGGTACGCCTGGCAGCAGCGCTCCGCCACGGTCTTCGCGGTCGGCGCGCTGGTGGCGCTCGCGGCCAGCGCGGTGGGCGTACTGGCGGGGTTCCTGTTCGGACTGCCCCGCTACGTCCCGGCCGCCGGGGCGGCCACGGTCGTCGAGCTGCGCGCCGGGACGTACACCCCGGGCAACAACCTGGAGCAGGTGGCCGACTGGCTCACCAAGCTGCTGCTCGGCGCGGGCCTGACCCAGCTCGGCCGGTTCGGCGGGTGGTTCGGCGCGTTCACCACGGCGCTGGGGGCCGCGCTGGTCGGGCCGGACGGGTCGGATCCGGCCCGGGCCCGGGTGCTCGCCGGCAGCGTGATCGTGCTCTATCCGGCGCTGGGGTTCCTCTTCGGCTACGTGCTGACCACGCTGTGGTACCTGCGCAACCTTGCCGAGGGCGAGGAGGAGACCCCGGAACAGGCCGTCCGGTAGGGCCGGCGGACGAAACCGTTTGCGGGAAGCCGGACCGCCACGCAGGGTGGCCGGATGGCGATGCACGCGGACCAGCTCGACCTGACCGCCGAGACGGTCCGGCGGCTCGTCGACGACCAGTTCCCGCAGTGGCGGCACCTGCCGCTGCACCAGGTCGACTCCGACGGAACGGTCAACGCGATCTTCCGGATCGGCGACGAACTGGCCGCGCGCTTTCCGCTGCGGGCCGAGGACCCGACCGAGGTACGCGCCTGGCTGGTGGCGGAGGCCGACGCTGCCGCCGAACTGGCCGCGTGCAGCCCGGTGCCGGCACCGTCGCCGGTCGCGCTCGGCGAACCGGGGTACGGCTATCCACTGTCGTGGGCCGTGCAGACCTGGGTGCCCGGGCGGGTGGCCAGCGTCGAGGATCCGGGTGGGTCGCTCGCCTTCGCCCGCGACCTCGCCGCCCTCATCCGTACGCTGCGGACGGTCGACACCCGCGGACGCCGGTTCTCCGGCGGCGGCCGGGGTGGCGAGCTGCCCGCCCACGACGACTGGCTGGCGCTCTGCTTCGACCGCAGCGAGGGGCTGGTCGACGTCCCCCGGCTGCGCCGGCTCTGGGCGGAACTGCGGACGCTGCCGTCGGCCGGCCCGGACGTGATGTCGCACAAGGACCTGATCCCCGGCAACGTGCTGGTCGGCGACGGCCGGCTGGTCGGCGTCCTCGACGGCGGCGGGTTCGGCCCGGCGGACCCGGGTCTGGACCTCGTGGGCGCCTGGCACCTGCTCGACCGGCCCGCCCGCGACGAGTTCGCCCGGACCCTCGGCTGCGGTGACGTCGAGTGGGGCCGGGGGATGGCCTGGGCGTTGCAGCAGGCGATGGGGCTGGTCTGGTACTACGCCGAGACCAACGTCGCGATGAGCCGGCTCGGGCGGCGGACCGTCGACCGGCTGCTCGCCGCGAACTGACCGGCGGCGAGGAGGGTCGACCGGCGGGACGCGGCGGTGAGACAGTGGTGCCGTGACGCGGGCGTTGAACGCACTGGCGGTCGGGGCGTTCCTGACCCTCGTGGTCGACGTGCTGACCTCCGGTCGCCCCGCCACCTCCCTGCTGGTCGCGCTCGCCTTCCTGCTGCTGGCCACGTTCGGTTTCGAGCCGGTGTCGCGCCGGCCGCGCACCGGCTGGGCGTACGGATACGTGCTGACGGGGCTGCTGCTCGGCTACGCGACCTTCGCCGCGACCGGGGCCTCCGTCGGCGGGACGCTCTTCTTCGCCGTGCTGGTCGCGCAGGGCGTGCTGGTGCTGCCGGTGCCGGCGGTCGTGGTGCTGGTGGCGGTCGTGCCGCTGGCGCACGCCGGGATGTCCGTGCCGGCCGGGCTGCGGGAGGGCTTCGGCCTGCTGGTGGCCGTGCTGTTCACGGCCGTCATCACCAAGCTGCTCGTCCGCGAGCAGGAGGCGCGCCGCGAGCTGGCCGCGGCACACCGGCGGCTGCGCGAGTACGCGGTGCAGGTGGAGCGGCTGGCCACCGTGGAGGAACGCAACCGGGTGGCACGCGACATCCACGACGGTCTCGGCCATGCCCTGACCGTCGTGCAGATGCAGGTCAAGGCGGCCCGCGCGGTGCTGGCCGCCGATCCGGGCCGCGCCGACGCGGTGCTCATCAAGGCACAGGACCAGGCGGAGGAGGCCCTGCGCGAGGTACGCCGGTCGGTCGGCACGCTGCGGGAGCCGGTCACCCCGGTGCCGCTGCCCGAGGCGTTGCGCGCTCTCGCCGACGAGACCTCCGCCGCGGGCGTACCCACCGCGTTGGAGGTGGTCGGTGCGGTACGCCCGCTGCCCGAGCAGGCCCGGGAGTCGCTCTTCCGCGCCGCCCAGGAAGGGCTGACCAACGTACGTCGGCACGCCCGGGCGACGCGGGTGGAGCTCACGGTGGACTACTCGCGGCCCACCGGCGTCCGCCTGGAGGTGCGGGACGACGGCCCCGGTGCCGGCCCCGGGCCGACGTCCTCCGGTTTCGGGCTGCTCGGCATCGAGGAACGGGCCGCGCACCTGGGCGGCCGGATGACCTTCGACTCGGAGCCCGGCCGAGGGTCGAGGTTGCGGGTGGAGGTCCCCGGATGAGTCGTCCACCGGTGCGGGTGCTGCTGGTCGACGACCAGGCGCTCTTTCGCGAGGCGCTGGCCACCCTGCTGAGCGTGCGCGACGACGTCGAGGTGGTGGGGGAGGCGGCGAACGGCGCCGAGGCGCTGGACCGCGCCGCCGGCCTCACGCCCGACGTGGTGCTCATGGACCTGCGGATGCCGGTGCTGGACGGCGTCGCGGCCACCCGCCGGCTCCGGGCCGAGCAGCCTGAGATCCGGGTGATCGCGCTCACCACGTTCGA
Source organism: Micromonospora siamensis (assembly GCF_900090305.1). Taxonomy (NCBI): domain Bacteria; kingdom Bacillati; phylum Actinomycetota; class Actinomycetes; order Micromonosporales; family Micromonosporaceae; genus Micromonospora; species Micromonospora siamensis. The sequence continues at coordinate 1,436,760 of NZ_LT607751.1, forward strand.
CGACGACGAGGACGTCTTCGCGGCGCTGCGGGCCGGCGCGCTCGGCTACCTGCTCAAGGACGTCTCGTCGGCGCGGCTGGTGGAGGCGATCCTGGCCGCGGCCCGGAACGAGTCGGTCCTGCAACCGTCGGTGGCGGCCAAGGTGGTGGCGCGGTTCGCCCGGCTTCCGGTGGACGATCCGGGCAGTCGACCCCAGCCGCTGGTGGTGCCGCTCTCGGATCGGGAACTGGACGTCGTGCGGCTGCTCGCCGAGGGCCACAGCAACCGGGAGATCGCCGACGCGCTGTTCCTGGCCGAGGGCACCGTCAAGAACCACGTCACCAGCGTCCTGGGCAAGCTGGGCGCCCGCGACCGCACCCAGGCGGCGCTGCGGGCCCGCGCACTCGGCCTGCTCTGAGCGCCGGGTCATGCCCGGTCGTGACCGGTGACCATGACCTCCGGCACCTGGCCCGGCCGGCGATCGGCGGCACGATCGGACACACAGCCGCCGACGTCCTCCGGGAGCCAGCCATGACGACCACCATCCACGACGCCCCGACCGACCGGCCCCGCACCTCCCGCCGTCGCGGGCACCTCCGCTTCGCCGGCCACTACCTCGAGATGCTGGTCGCCATGCTGGTCGGGATGGTCGCCCTGGGCCCGCTCTGGTCCTGGGCGACGCCCGGCCTGGCCGACCGGGCCGACGCCCATGCAATGATCATGGCTGCCGACATGACGATCGGAATGGGCCTCTGGATGAGGATCCGACGGCACTCGTGGCGGCACATCGTGGAGATGTCGGCCGCGATGGTCCTGCCCTTCGTGGCGCTGCTCCTGCCGTACTGGCTCGGCGCCATCTCCGGCGGGACGCTGATGACCGGGGGTCACCTGCTGATGCTGCCGGCCATGCTCGTCGCGATGCTGCTCCGGCGGGGCGACTACTACCACCACCACTGAGGCTCGGACTGCTCCCGACGGCGTGGTGAGTTCCGCTCAGGACACGGTTCTGGCCGCCGAGAGCCACCAGGAGCCGTCGATGACGATCCGTCCGGTGTCGAAGAGGTCGCGCTCGAAGGCGACCGGATCGACGGGGGCGGGCGGGTCGGCCATCGTCGCCACCACCTCGTCGGGCAGCCGGACGTCGTGCTCCTCGACGTAGTGCGCCAGCCCCTCCGGCCAGACGAAGTGCCGGCCGTCGGTCAGCTCACCGGAGCCGTTCGGCCCGCCGCAGATCCGACACCGGGCGACCCCGGCGGTGGCCAGGCAGGTCGTCCCCGCCCGCAGGTACGCCACCACCCGCCGCCGGCTCTCCGGGTCGCCCGCCGGCTCCACGAACGCCGTCGGGTGCGGCCACTCCTCCTGCCCGGCGGCGGCCCAGTAGCCGATCAGCCGCAGCACCGTCTTGTCCGCGTCGTCGTGCCTGTCCGTGTCGTCGTGCACGCCGGCCATCGTCGCAGGAACCTCACCTTCGGTGACAGAGGCCGCCCGGCGCGTTGCGGGTCAGCCGTACGGCCCCGGTGGCGGCACACTGGACCGGGAGCCCACGCAGGGAGGTCGCCGGTGGCCGGGTCACAGGTGTTCTGGCTGGACGACGAGTACGACCGCGAGCACGCCCCGGACGGCCACAGCCGGTACGCCGCCGAGGTGCGCCGCCGGCGTGCCGACTTCGCCGACGCGTGGGGCGACTTCTCGCCGGTCGGCTTCGCGGTGACCGCCTGGCGGGTCGCCGCCGAGCTCGCCCCGCCGTACCTGCGCTGGCACCGCCGGATCACCTCCGCCGACCTGCTGCGCAGCCCGTGGGACGGCACCCTGACCTGCCGGGTGTCGGTGGCGTCGCCCTGGCCGGCGGAGCTGACCCACAGCCGGCAGTGGTACCGCGACCGGGGCTGGCGGGACTGGCCCCAGCTCTTCGGCCAGTACGCCCACCCGTCCGCGCAGGATCTGACCCGGGTGCCGCACCTGCGGGCGTCGCTGCTGGTGGAGGGGCCGGTGCCGTTCGCCGGGCTGCCGCCGGCGCCGCAGGGGCCCGACGACGCGCCGGAGGTGGCCGCGCGCGGGGCGCTGGCCGTGCTGGTCCGCGAGCTGAACGACCTGCTCGGCCCGGTGATCGGGCAGCTCGACGCCGGAGTGCCGGCCGGCTCCTGAGCCGGCGTCAGTGGTCGAGCAGGACGGCGGCGGTACGGACCAGGTCCCCCTCGACCACGAAGCGCCCGGTGACCACCGAGGGCGCGCGTACGGCCGCGGCGGCGGCCACCCGGGCCGGGGCGATCCGGGCGGTGAAGGTGCCCTCCGCCGGATCCAGCTCCACCGTGGCGTCGAGGAAGTCCAGCCAGCCCCGCACGATCGGGTGCCAGACCTTGTAGACGGTCTCCTTGGCGCTGAACACCACCACGGGCCAGGAGGAGCCGGCGGGGAGCCGGGTGAAGTGCTCCTCCTCCTCGGGCCGGCAGATCACCCGGCGTACCTCCGGGGTGAGTTCCTTGTGCCGCTCGGCGTCCATGCCGACCGATCGCACCTCGGCGGAGCGGGCGGCCGCCGCCGCGCAGTAGCCGCGGGTGTGGGTGATCGTGCCGACCACCCCGGGCGGCCAGACCGGGGACCGGTCGGCCGCCGACGGCACCGGGGCCGGCGGCACACCGAGGGCCGCCATCGCCCGGCGGGCGCACACCCGACCGGCGGTGAAGTCCCGTCGCCGACTGTGCACCGCCCGTTCACCGAGGCAGGCCCGCTCGGCGGGCAGCAGCTCACCGGCCCAGTCGGCCGGCCCGGCCACGGCCACGGCGACCGACGCCGGCAGCAGATCACGCATCGCGCTCTCCCTCAGCTGGGGCCCCCGCCCGGCACGGGCAGCAGAAGTGTGGTGAACGTACCGCAACGGGGTAACGCCGGAGCGTCCCCGGACGCTGTTGGGGCAGCACCGGGGATGATGCTCCACTGTCGAGGGCGGCCGACGGGGTGTCACCCCACCACGCGAAGGGAAGACGCGATGATCGCAGGCGCGGAACCACCCGGGTCGGCATCCGACGAGCACCTGCCCGTCCCACCCGGCTGGACCTGCGGCTCCTGCGGCGCCGACTGGCCCTGCCCGCCCAAGCGCGACCGGCTGCTGCACGAGTACCAGGTCGACCGCGCCTCGCTCAGCGTCTATCTCGGATCCTGCCTGGCGGCGGCGACCGAGGACCTGCGGGGCGCCCCGTCGCCCGGCCTCCAGGACCGGTTCATCGGCTGGCTTCCCCGCGGCCCGCGCGGCGGCTGAGCGGCGGCCCGCCCGCCCCGGCGTCGAGATCGGCTGCCGGGGCGGGCGGGCCGGCGGGTCAGGGCCGGCGGGGGCGGCGGGTCAGCCCGAAGCCGACCACGCCGGCCACGGCGGCGAGGATCCCACCGGCGGTGGTCCAGGCCCACCGCGAACCCAGGGCGGGCAGCCAGCCGACGCCGTCCCTCTCCTGCACCGGGGCCGGCGTGGGCTCGCCGGTCAGCACCGCACCGGCCCGGTTCTCGGCGGTCAGCGGCGCCTTCAGCTCGCCGTCGTCGGCCGTGGCCCCACCGTCGGAGTCGGCGGAGACCAGCAGGTCCACGTCGACCGGCAGGCCGAGGTCCGCCTCGGGCAGTTCCGCCACCGACAGCCGGACGTAGTAGGTGCCGGGGAGCGGGTCTGCCGACCAGGGATCGGCCCAGGAACGCACCTCGCGCAGCGTGCAGCCCAGCTCGACGCTGGTCGCCGTGGCGTCCACCAGCGGGGTCTGCGCGCCGGTCGTGCACGCCTGCCGGCGGCGCAGACCGTCGAAGACGTCCACCGACCAGACCGAGGGGCCGCCGCGTGCCTTCGGGAACGACACGGTCGCGGAGATCCGGTGCACCTGCCCCGCCGAGGCGGTGAACGACCAGTACAGGTAGTCGCCGGTCGAGGCGCCGACCTGGACCGGCTGGCCGGCGGTGATCGCGGTGGCGGTCAGGAACGACGTGCCGGCCTTGGTGACGGTGGCGGCGCCGGGCGAGGGGGTGGGCGCGGCGGCGGCCGGCAGCGCCGGGCCGGCGAGGGCGGCCAGCGCCGCCGCCGACACGATCAGAGGCGTACGCATGTCAGTTCTCCCTCCAGGTGGCGACCCACCAGCGGGTGAGCAGGCCGGCGACCAGCCCGGTGAGCAGTCCCGCCACGGTCAGCACGGCCAGCAGCAGCCAGCCCCGGCCGAGACCGGGGCCGGCCGGCGCGGGGGAGGCGTCGACCACCCCGACGGTCAGCTCGACCGGCATGCCCGGCTTGGCCTCGGTGCCGGACCGGGGTGCGAAGGAGTTGCTGACCACCAGGCAGACGACGTCCGGCTCGACCAGGGTGCCCTCGCTGGGCTCCGGCGACGGCCGACCGTCCGTGTCTGACCAGCGCAGCCCGGCGGAGATCACGTCGGTACGCCCGCTGCCGGCGTCGACGCCGCGGACCAGTTCCCGCCCGTCGCCGGTGGTGGCCCGGAGCAGGACCCCGTGGTCGGGGCGGACCGGGCGGTCCAGGGCGATGCTGACCGAGGCGCGCAGCTCCTGCCCGGGCCGGACCGGCACCCGGTACCAGCGGTGCGTGGAGAACTCCTCGCGGTCCGTGTAGACGCCGGGGGAGAGCAGCGGCGCGTCGACACAGCCGGCGGCGCCGTCGACCACGGTCGGGGTCGCCGTGTACGTGTCCTTGGCCCGGTCGACGAGCTGCTTGATCCGGCCGGTGAGCTCCTCCGCGCTCTCCGCCGCGGTGTAGGTGCCGCCGGTCGCCCCGGCGATGCAGAGCAGCTGGCGGCGTACCTTGGCGTCGGGCGCCAGGCCGAGGGTGTCGACCACCAGCCGGGTGCCCTGGGCGGCCAGTTCCCGGGCCACGTCGCAGGGGTCGGGCGGGGCACAGGTGTCCTCGCCGTCGGTGATCAGCACGATCCGGCGGGCGGTGGTGCCGGTGCCGAGGTCCTGCGCCGCGGAGCGCAGCGCCAGCCCGACCGGGGTGAAGCCGGTCGGGCGCAGGGTGGCCACGGCGGCCTTGGCCTGCGTCCGGTCCACCGGGCCGACCGGCACGATCTGCTGGGTGTCCAGGCAGCCCTGCTTCTTGTCCTTGCCCCGGTAGGTGGCGCCGAGCACCCGGATGCCGAGCTGCGTCTCCTCCGGCAGCGCGTCGACGACCTCGTTGAAGGCCTGCTGCGCCACCGAGATCCGGCTCCGGCCGTCGATGTCCCGGGCGCGCATCGAGCCGCTCACGTCGAGCACCAGCTCGACCTTCGGCGGCTCGGCGGCCGGCTCGGTGGTCTCGTCGGCCGACGCGGGCGGCGGACCGGCCAGCGCGGTCGCCACCAGCAGCCCCAACAGGACGGCTGTCGATCTTCTCTTGTTGATCACCGGGCGAGTGTAGTGAGATCCACTTCGGACGATCATCGGGGTCGCGGGGCGCCGGATTCCGTCATCCGAAATTTGACCCGAGCGCACCCGTTGTGCCAAGGGTTCGCGGTGGTTAAGCTTTCCTCGCGCGCCCCAATCGCCCGCTTCCCCCGTGGCAGGCGATCGGGGCGCGCTTCTCTGTCTGCGGCCCCCGCGTCCCGGAGGCCCGGCCGCCCGACGGGCTCAGATCCAGCGCCCGTCCAGCCACATCCGCGCCGACCACCCGTCGTACGGCAGCAGCTGCCCCACGAAGATCGGGTAGAAGTACGCGAAGCAGAGCGCCACCAGCAGCACGTACGCCCCGGCGATCACCCCACCGAACAGTCGGCGGTCGTACCCCTGCTCGGCGGAGGCGGCCGACTCGCCGGCCGGCGAGATGATCGCCCCCAGCACGTAGACCACCGACAGCACCAGGAACGGCAGGGCCGGCGCGGCGTAGAACGAGAACATCGTCCGCCCGTCCAGGGCGAACCAGAACCAGGGCAGCAGCCCGGCGGCCACGGTGAGCAGGATCGCCCCGGCCCGCCAGTCCCGCCGGGCGACGCCCAGCCAGGCCAGCCCGGCCAGGGCCGGCAGGAACGACCACCAGAGCAGCGGCGTGCCGAGCAGCAGGATCTCCGAGGCGCAGGTCGGCGCCCCGCACGAGCCCGCCCCCGACCAGTAGAACGCCACCGGGCGGCCCAGCAGCAGCCACTGCCACGGCCAGGACTGGTACTTGTGCGGGTCGTCGAGCTGCTTGTGGAAGTCGAACGCGGCCTGGTGGTACTTGAACAGGTTCCACAGGGGGTTGTCGCTCAGCCCGCTGTTCGGGTAGCGCGCCGCGTCCCGGTAGTAGCCGACGTCGGTGAGCAGCCACCCGGACCAGGTCGCCACGTAGGTGACCACCATCAGCACCCCGGCCAGCAGCAGCCAGGGCAGCTCGTCGAGCAGCGCGTCCCGCCACGGCCGGCGTACCCCGGCGGACCGGCGGACGCCGACCTCCCAGAAGATCACCAGCAGGGCGAAGGCCGGCACGAAGTAGAGCGCGCTCCACTTCACCGCGCAGGCGCAGCCCAGCAGCACCCCGGCGACCAGCCGCCACCACGGCCAGTTCCGCCAGCCGCCGGCCGGCCGGCCCGCCGGCCCGGGCGCACCCGGATCCAGCCCGGCCTCCAGCGCCCCGGCCCAGCGGCGCCGGCGGGCGTCCCGGTCGAGCACCAGGGCGCCGAACGCGGCCAGCACGAACAGCAGCAGGAAGATGTCGAGCAGCGCGGTGCGGGAGAGCACCAGGTGGAAGCCGTCCAGGGCGAGCAGCAGCCCGGCGGCGCAGCCCAGCGCGGTGGAGCGGAACATCCGCCGGCCGATCCGGACCAGCAGCAGCACCGAGAGCGTGCCCGCGACCGCGGCGGAGAACCGCCAGCCGAACTCGGGCGCGGTGGTCATCAGGTGCCCCGGCACGGAGATCTTCGTCTCCGCGTCCTGGTAGCCGAAGGCCCACTCGCCGAGCCCGATCAACCACTTGCCCAGCGGCGGATGGACCACGTACGACGGGCCGTTGTCCTTGTAGTTCCACTCGACGCCCTTGTCGATCAGGCCGTAGGCGTCCTTGGCGTAGTACGTCTCGTCGAAGATCTTGCCCTTGGGGCCGCTGAGCCCGAGCAGGCGCAGGATCGCCGCGATCGCGACGACCACCCCGGTGGCCAGCCACGAGTGCAGGTTCAGCCCCGCCTCGACGGTGGCCAGCCGGCGGCGTACCACCGTGGGGACGCCGCCACCGCCCACCGGCGGGGGTGTCGTCCCGGCCTCGGCCGTCACCCGCTGCGGACCGGTCGGCTCCGCGCTCGCGCTCTGCGCTGTCGACGCACTCGTCACCCGGCGATCGTAGGCTGCGGAGGTGCCCGGTGGCGTCCGTCGTCCCCGAACCTGGCACCGATATCGATGAAGGAGTGCCGCCAGTGGGTGCAATGTCCGAAACCGGCCGCCTGATCCTGCTCGGCGCGCCGCTCGGCAACCCCGCCGACGCCTCCGCCCGGTTCCGCGAGGTGCTCGCCACCGCCGACGTCGTGGCCGCCGAGGACACCCGCCGGCTCACCCGGCTGGCCCGGGACCTCGACGTCCAGATCCCCGGCCGGATCGTCTCCTACTTCGAGGGCAACGAGGAGCGGCGTACCCCGGAACTGGTCGACGTGTTGACCGCCGGCTACGTCGTCGCGGTGGTCACCGACGGCGGCATGCCGAGCGTCTCCGACCCCGGCTACCGGCTGGTCCGGGCCGCGCTGGACGCCGGGCTCCCGGTCACGGCGGCCCCCGGGCCGAGCGCGGTCACCACCGCCCTGGCGCTGTCCGGGCTGCCCTGCGACCGGTTCTGCTTCGAGGGGTTCCTGCCCCGCACCCCCGCCGGCCGGCGGTCCCGGCTGCGTTCGCTGGCCGCCGAGGAACGCACCCTGGTCTTCTTCGAGGCCCCGCACCGGATCACCGGCTCGCTGGCCGACCTGGCCGCCGTCTTCGGCGCCGACCGGCCCGCCGCGCTCTGCCGCGAGCTGACCAAGACCTACGAGGAGATCGTCCGCCGGCCGCTGGGCGAACTGGCCGAGTGGGCCGAGCGGGGCGAGCCGCGCGGCGAGATCACCCTGGTCGTCGCCGGGGCGCCGGCCACGCCCGCCGAGCGGCCGGACGACGACACGCTGCGCGCCGCGGTCGCCGCGCGGGAGGCCGCCGGCCTGTCCCGCCGGGACGCGATCACCGAGGTCGCCACCGGGTACGGGCTGCGCCGCCGCGACGTCTACACCGTCGTGCACGCCTGAGCCGCGACCCTCACCAGGCGGCGACCAGGAAGCCGAGGGCGATCAGCAGCGGCCCGCCGAACGCCCCGGTCACCGCCCAGCGTCGGGTACGCGGGTCGGGCAGCCGGGTGGCCCCGCTCCACCGGGCGATCCCCGCGCCGCAGGCCACCACCAGCAGCAGCCCGAGCAGCCAGCGCAGGTGCCGCCCGATGCCGGTGTCGGCGTACGCGGTGCCGCCGCCCGCCCCGGTCATCCGGGCCGGCAGCGCGGTGCCGGCGGTGGCGTGCTCCCGGGGCACGCCGCTGACCCGCACCCCGTACGCCCGGAACTGCTCGCCCTCGGCGGTGAAGATCCCCCGGCAGCGCTGGCCCAGCCCGGCGCCCGTGCAGTCGCCGATCACCACGGTGCCCCGGGTCGAGTGCCCGACCGCGAGCCAGAACGGTCCGGCGCTGACCCAGCCGAAGAACGCCGCCACCAGGCTCAACGTGACGACCACGGCCAGCCCGCGGTGCGGCTCCGGCGGCCGGGGTGGCCGCGCCGCCACCCGTCGGGAGCGGCCCTCGCGGGGGGTCCGGTCCCGGCGGGTCGCCGGCTCCTCCCGCAGCGGGGTGCCGTCCCAGTGCACCTCCTCGATCGGCGCCCAGAGGACCGGGCCGGCGTCGGGGTCCGGCCCGCGCCGGTGCCAGCGGTGCGGTTGCCGGACCGGCACCCGGCGCGGCACGGCGTCCACCGGCGCGCCGGTGGTCGGCTCGACCTCCCCCTCGGCGCGCTCGTCGCAGGCGTGCGCCGCGCCCCCGGCGCCGGGCCGGGGGTGCGGGGCGACCGCGCCGCCGTGCGGGGGCCGGGCCCGGGTACGCCGGGAGTCGCTCTCGTCCACCGCCCCGATGGGGGGCTCGTCGCGGCCCGGTACGGCTGGTCTGCCCGTCACGGCGTTCATTGGACACCGCCCGGGCGGGGCGGGCGGGCAGCTCAGCCCGCGTGTCGGCGACAAATCGGGCAGCTTTGGGGAGCGTCCCGCCACCCCGCACCCCTATTGATTCGCCGGTGCCCCTGGCGGGTCACTAGGCTTGCTGGTCATGAGTCACGTTCTCGCCGCGGTCGCCTGGCCATACGCCAACGGCCCGCGCCACATCGGCCACGTATCCGGATTCGGCGTTCCCTCCGACGTCTTCGCCCGGTACATGCGGATGGCCGGCCACGACGTGCTCATGGTCTCCGGCACCGACGAGCACGGCACCCCGATCCAGGTGCAGGCCGACGCCGAGGGGGTCACCCCCCGGGAGCTGGCCGACCGCTACAACCGGGTGATCGCCGAGGACCTGCGGGCGCTGGGCCTGTCGTACGACCTGTTCACCCGGACCACCACCCGCAACCACTACGCCGTGGTGCAGGAGCTGTTCACCGGGCTGCACCGCAACGGCTACATCGTCCCCAAGGTCACCACCGGGGCGATCTCCCCGTCCACCGGTCGGACCCTGCCCGACCGCTACATCGAGGGCACCTGCCCGATCTGCGGCTACGACAGCGCCCGCGGCGACCAGTGCGACAACTGCGGCAACCAGCTCGACCCGATCGACCTGATCAACCCCAAGTCGAAGATCAACGGCGAGACGCCGGAGTTCGTCGAGACCGAGCACTTCTTCCTGGACCTGCCCGCCCTGGCCGAGGCGCTGCGCGGCTGGCTGGACACCCGGGAGGGCTGGCGTCCCAACGTGCTGCGGTTCTCCCGCAACCTCCTCGACGACCTCCAGCCCCGGGCCATCACCCGCGACCTGGAGTGGGGGGTGCCGATCCCGCTCGACGGCTGGCGGGACCGGGGCGACAAGCGGATCTACGTCTGGTTCGACGCGGTGATCGGCTACCTGTCGGCCTCCATCGAGTGGGCCCGCCGCACCGGCGACCCGCAGGCGTGGCGCAGGTGGTGGTCCGCCGACGGCGAGGGGAAGGACTCCCCGAGCTACTACTTCATGGGCAAGGACAACATCGTCTTCCACTCGGTGATCTGGCCGGCGCTGCTCGGCGGCTACTCGGGCGAGGGGTCGCGGGACGGCGAGCCGGGCGAGCTGGGCCGGCTGAACCTGCCCACCGAGGTGGTGTCCAGCGAATACCTGACCATGGAGGGTCGCAAGTTCTCCTCGTCCCGCAAGGTCGTCATCTACGTCCGCGACTTCCTGGCCCGCTACGACGCCGACGCGCTGCGCTACTTCATCGCCGTCGCCGGGCCGGAGAGCAACGACACCGACTTCACCTGGGCGGAGTTCCTCCGCCGCAACAACGACGAGCTGGTCGCCGGCTGGGGCAACCTGGTCAACCGGTCCATCTCGATGGCGGCGAAGAACTTCGGGGCGATCCCGCCGGTCGACCCGGCCGGGCTCACCGAGGCCGACCGGGCCCTGCTGGACGTCGCGAAGGCCGGCTTCGCCACCGTCGGCGACCTGATCGCCCGGCACCGGCAGAAGCAGGCCATCGGCGAGGCGATGCGGGTGGTCGCCGAGGCCAACAGGTACCTGTCCGACCAGGCGCCCTGGAAGCTCAAGGGCGAGGACGACAAGCCGCGGATGGGCACCATCCTGCACGTCGCCCTCCAGGTGGTCAGCGACGCCAACACGCTGCTCACCCCGTTCCTGCCGCACTCCGCGCAGCAGATCCACGAGCTGCTCGGCGGCACCGGCGTGCACGCGCCGATGCCGCGTGTCGAGGAGGTCGAGGACCTCGACGGCGGGCCGGCGTACCCGGTGCTGACCGGTGACTACACGGTCGGGGCGCGCTGGGAGTCGGTGCCGATCGAGGCGGGCCGCCCGCTCGCCGCGCCGAAGCCGGTGTTCCGCAAGCTCGACCCGTCCATCGTCGACGAGGAGCTGGCCCGGCTGGCCGGCTGAGCCGTACCCACGACGACGCGGCCCCGGGGGTGTCCCCCCGGGGCCGCGGTCGTCGGCGGGGTCAGGCGCGGGCCATCTTCGGCGCGCCGATGAACTCCATGATCGCCTGGTTCACCTCGGTCGGGTGGGTCCACGGCGTGCCGTGCGGCGCACCCTTCAGGGTGACCAACCGGACGTCCGAGAGCATGTGCTGCAACCGCGCGCCGGTCTTCTCGTACGGCAGCACGTTGTCCTTGTCGCCCTGGATGATCAGCACCGGTACGTCGATGTTCGGCAGGTCCGGCCGGAAGTCCTCCTGCCAGGCGTCCACCGCGTCGTGGGTGCCCTTCGCCGACGCCATCGCGCCGATCTGCCAGTGCGCCCGGTACGCCTCCTCGCTGACCCACTTGCCCTTGGTCTCGCTGTAGTTGAAGAAGGCGTCGCAGAACTGGGTCAGGTACGCGAACCGGTCCGCGACGATCGCCTGCTGGAAGCCGTCGAAGAGGTTCTTCGGAACGCCCTCCGGATTGTCGGGGGACTGCACCAGCATCGGGGCCAGCGGGGCCATCAGCACCGCCCGGTCCACCCGGTCCGACCCGTACCGGCCGAGGTAGCGGGTCACCTCGCCGGTGCCCATCGAGTGACCGATCAGGATCGCGTTGCGCAGGTCCAGCTCGCTCATCAGCACGTCGAGGTCGCTGGCGAAGGTGTCGTAGTCGTACCCCATGGCCGGCTGCGCGGAGGCGCCGAAACCACGCCGGTCGTAGGTGATCACCCGGTAGCCCGCCGACATCAGTGGCTGGGACACCTTCTCCCAGGTCGCCCCGTTGAACGGGAAACCGTGGATCAGCACGACCGGCTGGCCGGAACCGTGGTCCTCGTAGTACAGGTCGATGGGCGCGGAGTTCTCCGTGCCGACGGTGACGAAGGGCATGTCGGGTTCTCCAAGTCGCTGCGGCAGTCTGACGTCGCGCGCTTTCCCGACCAGGCCCCCGTTATGCCGGCGGATACGCCAGGTCCACCACCCGGTCGTCGACCAGCTCCGTCGCCGGGGCCCACGCCTCGTAGACGCCCCGTTCGTGGCACTGCGCACCGGTAACGGCCACCGCGTCCGGATCCGGTCGGCGCAACCGCAGCCGCAGCCACTCCGCCTCCTCACGCAGCACCAGGCAGGGCACGCCCCGCCACGTCGCGTACCGGAGCCGGCGGGCCACCGAGTCCACCGGATAGCGGGCCGCCCGGGTCATCGCCAGCACCCGGAACCCGCCCGGCTGGTCGGCGACCGCCTCGTACTCGCTGCCGGCGTAACCCCCGACGAGCTGGGTGGAGCGGGGCACCTCGCCGGTCGGCACGTACTCCTGGTCGGGGTGCAGGCCCGGCACCGCGGCCAGCAGGTGGCGCCACTGCGGCCCGGCCATCCGCAGCCACCCTCGCTGCTCGGCCTGGTAGCTGTAGAGCACCACCTCCGTCCCGTCGGCCGGGTAGGCCAGCAGCGTGGCGTTCGCCGGCATCGGCAGGTCGGCGAAGTCCCGGGTGACGAACTCGGGGATCAGCTGCCCGTTGCTGGGGACGAAACCGGTGCCGAGCACCGCCGGGCCCAGCCGGTCCCGGGCCGGCAGCGCGGTCAGCCCCCGGTGCTCCGGGCCGGCCGGCACGTCGTAGTCGGCCGGGTCCGCGGCCCGCCAGCGCAGCGCGTACGCCACGTCCAGGCCGTCCCGGCCGACCGGCCCGTCGCCGCGCAGCACCGCCAGGGCGGCGGGGGTACGCAGGTGCGCCACGTCGTGCTCGCGGTAGCAGAAGCCGTGCGGCAGCCACCCGCGTACGTGCCCGGCGAGCTGCCGGGCGGAGAGCACCTTCACCATCCGGGTGCCGGGCCGGATCGTCGCCGAGGCGCGGACCGTCGCGAGGATCGGGTCACCGGCCGCGTCCGGCCGCTGGCTGAGCTGGTGCACCCGGGCCCAGCCGTGCTCCCGGTGCAGCGGCAGCAGCAGCGGCGTCTCGGGCTCCTCGCCCGGCGGCGGCGCCCCGTGCACCTCGGTCACCTCGGTGGCGTGCACGAACCGGTGCCAGGGCAGCGGCGCGCTGGGGCGGGGCGCCCACTCGAAGCCGGCCGCCTCGTCTGCGGCGAACAGTTCGTACGCCGCACCCCGGGCGATCTCCTCCGCGGGGTACACCGCACCGTCGTACGTCACGTGCAGCCCGGTCCGCCCGATCGCGGCGCCGCTGGCCTGAGGAGTGACCGTCACGTCGCGGACGCTAGGCGCGGCAGGTTCCGGGCAGGTGAACGGCCGGTCACGGGTGGGAGACCCGGGGCGTACGCGGGTGTGTGATGCTGGCGACGATGAGCGAGCAGACCGAGACCCGCAAGCAGCGTGCCGCCCGCCGGGCCGGCGAGTTCCCGCCCGCGCCGGAGGCGTTGCCCCGTCCGGTGCCGGACAGCCACACCCACCTGGACATCACCGTCGGCGAGTACGGCGGGCCCCTCCCCGGCGGTGGGACCGTCGAGGACCCGGTGGCGGCGGCGATCGAGGTGGCCGCCGCCGTGGGCGTCGACCGGCTGGTGCAGGTCGGCGTGGACGTGCCCTCGTCCCGCTGGGGCGTCGAGGTGGCCCGGAGGTACCCGACGGTGCTGGCCACCGTCGCGCTGCACCCGAACGAGGCGCCCCGGCTGGCCGACCTGGACTCCGCGTTGCGCGAGATCGAGGCGCTCGCCGCCGACGACCGGGTCCGGGGCGTCGGCGAGACCGGGATGGACTTCTTCCGCACCGGTGACGAGGGGCGGGCCGCGCAGGAGGAGAGCTTCCGGGCGCACATCGCCATCGCCAAGCGGCACGGCCGCGCGCTGGTCATCCACGACCGGGACGCGCACGCCGACGTGCTGCGGATCGTCGACGACGAGGGCGCCCCGGACACCGTGGTGATGCACTGCTTCTCCGGGGACGCCGACTTCGCCCGGGAGTGCGTACGCCGGGGCTTCCTGCTCAGCTTCGCCGGCACGGTCACCTTCGGCAGCGCCGCCGCGCTGCGCGAGGCCGCCGCGGTCACCCCGCTGGAGCAGATCCTGGTGGAGACCGACGCGCCGTACCTCACCCCGATGCCGCACCGGGGACGGCCGAACGCGTCGTACCTGATCCCGCTGACGGTCCGGTCGCTCGCCGCGACCACCGGCGCCGACCTGGACGAGCTCTGCGCGGCCATCTCGGCCAACGGCGAGCGTGCCTTCGGCCCGTGGTGAGCGGCGCCGACCCCACGGCTACGCTACGGGGCGTGACCGGTCTCCTCGGCCCGGCGGAGATCCGGGAACTCGCCGCGCGCCTCGGCGTCGCGCCGACCAAGAAGCTCGGCCAGAACTTCGTGCACGACCCGAACACCGTGCGCCGGATCGTCGCCGCCGCCGGGCTGGCCCCGGACGACGTGGCGCTGGAGGTCGGCCCCGGGCTCGGCTCGCTGACCCTGGCCCTGCTGCCGGCCGCCGCCCACGTGCACGCCGTGGAGATCGACCCGACGCTGGCCGCCGCGCTGCCGGAGACCGCCGACCGGTTCGCCGGGGAGGCCGCCGCCCGGCTCACCGTGCACCGGGCGGACGCGCTGCGGGTCACCGCCGCCGATCTGGCCGACCCGCCGCCCACCGCGCTGGTGGCGAACCTGCCCTACAACGTCGCGGTGCCGGTGGTGCTGCACCTGCTGGCCGAGCTGCCCAGCCTGCGACAGGGCCTGGTGATGGTGCAGAAGGAGGTCGCCGACCGGCTGGTCGCCGGCCCCGGCTCCAAGGTGTACGGCATCCCGTCGGTGAAGCTCGCCTGGTACGCCCACGCCCGGGCCGCCGGCAAGGTGCCGCCGAACGTCTTCTGGCCGGTGCCGAACGTCGACTCCGGGCTGGTCGCGTTCACCCGCCGCGAACCGCCCCGCCCCGACGTGGCCCGGCAGGCCGTCTTCGCCGTGGTCGACGCGGCGTTCGCCCAGCGCCGCAAGACGTTGCGGGCCGCCCTGGCCGGCTGGGCCGGTGGGCCGGACCGGGCCGCCGCCGCGCTCACCGCCGCCGGCGTGGACCCGGGCGCCCGGGGCGAGTCGTTGACCGTCGAGCAGTTCGCCGCGATCGCCGCGTCGGCCCCGGTCGGTACGCGGGCCGCGAAGTAGGCTGACGCCGTGCCCGCCGAGGAGGTGTACGAGTGACCGCGCAGCCGATCGACCCCGCCCCCGCCGGCATGTGGCATCCCGACCCGGTCCGTCAGCGCCTGGCCGACTACACCATCGAGGATGTGCTGACCCTGCCGGACGACGCGCCCCGCGTCGAGTTGCGTGACGGAGTTCTCGTCGTGGTCCCCTCGCCGACTTTCGGCCATCAGAACATCGGTAACCGGCTCTGGGCGTGGTTCAGCCAGCACGGCCCCGAGCATCTCGTGGTGGGAACCGCCCTCGGCGTGGCCGTGAGCCACCGGAACACGTTCGAGCCCGACGTCGTGCTGCTCAAGGCGCCCGTGTCCGGGGAGCACCACTACTTTGACGCGGAGCAGGTGGTGCTCGCCGTCGAGGTGGTGTCGCCTGGCACCCGACGACGGGACCGGATCGAGAAGCCGGCCGGGTACGCCGACGCCGGCATCCCGCACTACTGGCGCATCGAGCAGGATCCGGTGCACGTGTACGCGTACGACCTGGTCGACGGCCGCTACGAGCTGGCCGCCGACTCCGCCGAGGAGTTGATCGTGAGCAAGCCGTTCGACATCCGGTTGCGGGTCCGGGACATCGCCCCGTGACCGAGGCCTGGGGACCGGACGACGAGGACGAGCCGCGGCTGCGCGGAGCCAGTGGGCCGGTGCGGGTCCGGGTCCCGGCGAAGATCAACCTGCATCTCGGGGTGGGTCCGCTGCGCCCCGACGGCTACCACGAGCTGAACACCGTCTACCACGCGATCTCGCTGCACGACGAGCTGACCGCCCGGCGGGGCGACACGCTCACCCTGACCATGGAGGGGGAGGGCACCGGCGAGCTGGCCCTGGACGACTCCAACCTGGTGATCCGGGCGGCCCGCGCCCTCGCCGCGTACGCCGGGGTGCCGGCCTACGCCCGGTTGCACCTGCGCAAGCAGATCCCGCTGGCGGGCGGGCTGGCCGGCGGCAGCGCCGACGCCGCGGCCGCCCTGGTCGCCTGCGACGCGCTCTGGGGGACCGGCCTGTCCCGGGACGAGCTGGCGGCCATCGCCGCCGGCCTCGGCTCCGACGTGCCCTTCCTCATCCACGGCGGCACCGCGCTCGGCACCGGGCGGGGCGAGGCGGTCAGCCCGGTGCTCGCCCGCCCGACCAGCTGGCACTGGGTGGTGGCCGTCGCCGACGGCGGCCTGTCCACCCCGGAGGTCTACCGCGAGCTGGACCGGCTGCGCGCCTCCGGCGCCGCGGGCACGCCGCTGGGCAGCGCCGACGCTCTGCTCGCCGCCCTGCGGCAGCGGGACCCGGCGGTGCTGGCCGCCGCGCTGGGCAACGACATGCAGGCCGCCGCGCTCTCGCTGCGCCCGGCCCTCGCGGCGACGCTGAAGGCCGGCGAGGCGGCCGGCGCGCTCGCCGGCATCGTCTCCGGCTCCGGCCCGACCTGCGTGTTCCTGGCCGCCGGCGAGTCGGACGCGGAGCGGATCGCCGCCGGGATCGAGGCGGCCGGGGTGTGCCGGGCCGCCCGGGCCGCCCACGGCCCGATGCCGGGGGCGCGGGTCGTCTGACCGGAGTACAGGTCGCCCCGAGGGTGGACGCCCGGCGTGTACGCCGGGCGCGCCGTCCCGGGAAACCGGACAGGTCAGTCACCGAAGCCCGCGACGGTGAACCCGGCGAAGCCGATCGCCGCGAGCACGATCGCCGCGGTGAGCGCCTGCAGGCGTACCCGGTTCGTCCGGGCGACGAGCAGGATCAGGGCGACACCGAGGATCGCTTCGATCGCTGCGGTCTGCAGGCTGTCGGTCCGGTAGTTCGGTCCGCCGCCGGGGTTGTCGCTGCGATCGACGAGCATCGCCGCCTCAGCGAGCAGGACCGCACCGGGCATGGCCACGGCGATCGGCCGCAACCATGGTCGGCGGTCGTGGGTCAGGCCGCCCGCCGCTCCGAAGAGGGCGCCGGCGAGGACTCCGAAGGCGGACCACATGATCCCCGTCGAGGACCACAGCATCTGCACGTCGTCGTTCAGCACCACGGCCGCCGTGAGGTGGTAGACCTGCACGGCGACGACGAGCAGCACGATCCCGGCGAGGGCGGATCGCCACCAGCCGGCGCGCAGCCACCAGCCGATGTCGAACGCGCCCAGCGCCCAGACGGCGCTGGAGTTGGCGAGGTTCGCCCAGGGGTACGGCAGGCCGCGTTGCAGCAGCAGGTCGACCGCGCCCAGGAGAAGTCCGCAGGCCACCACGGTCAGTACCCGGTGCCGTCGCCGGACGTCACGGTTGCAGGTCATCATGCCGATCTTGGGGTCCGTCACGGCGCGACTGTAGTTTCGACCGCTCGCCGGGCTCCATCGGTGAGATCCCCGGAACAACCCCGAGATGCTCCGGCTGTCCTTCGTCGCGGCGGCACCGCGTACCCTGGGATACCTCAGGCGTCCCGTGCCCGCCGGCACCGGGACGCCTTGATCATGGAGGTGGGTGAGGTCGTGGCCAACATCGTCAACCTGGACCGGGTGTCCAAGGGGTACGGCGCGGCCGGTCCGCTGCTCACCGACGTCTCGCTCGGCCTGGACGACGCCGACCGGATCGGCGTGGTCGGCCTCAACGGGGCCGGCAAGTCGACCCTGCTGCGGATGCTCACCAAGCAGGAGGACCCGGACGACGGCCGGGTCACCCACCGGCGCGACCTGCGGGTGCTCTGGCTGCCGCAGAGCCTCACCCTGGCCGCCGAGGCGACCGTCCGCGACGTCGTCCTGGGCACCGCCTGGCTGGCGCAGAGCATGGGCGCCGAGCACGAGTGGGCCGGTGACGCCGGGGTCCGCGCCATCCTCGACGGCCTCGGCATGCCCCACCTCGGCCTGGACCAGCCCGTCGGCCCGATGTCCGGTGGCGAGCGCCGCCGGGTGGCGCTGGCCGCGCTGCTGGTCCGCGAGGCCGACCTGCTGATCCTCGACGAGCCCACCAACCACCTCGACGTGGGCGGCGTCGACTGGCTGGCCCGGCACCTGGTCACCCGCAAGGGCGCCCTCGCCGTGGTCACCCACGACCGCTGGTTCCTCGACGCGGTCTGCACCACCACCTGGGAGGTCGCCGACCAGACCGTCCGGGCGTACGAGGGCGGCTTCGCCGCCTGGATCCTGGCCCGCGCCGAGCGGCAGCGGGTCGCCGCCGCCACCGAGGCCCGCCGGCAGAACCTGCTCCGCAAGGAGATCGCCTGGCTGCGCCGCGGCCCGCCCGCGCGTACCTCCAAGCCGAAGTTCCGGATCGACGCCGCCAACGCGCTGATCGACGACGTGCCGCCGCCGCGCGACACCATGTCGTTGCAGCGGATGGCGACCGCGCGGCTGGGCAAGCAGGTCTACGAACTGGAGAACGTGCGGCTGCACGCCGGGCCCAAGGAGATCCTGCACGACACCACCTGGCAGGTCGGCCCCGGCGACCGGATCGCCATCCTGGGCCGCAACGGCGCCGGCAAGACCACCCTGCTGCGGATGCTGGCCGGGGTGACGCGCCCCGACGGCGGCCGGTTCCACACCGGTTCCACGGTCAAGCCGGCGTTCCTCTCCCAGGAGCTGGCCGAGCTGCCCGGGCACCTGCGCGTCCTGGAGGCCGTCGAGGAGGTCGCCCGCCGGGTGCAGCTCGGCGACCGGGAGATCTCCGCCGCCCAGCTCGCCGAGGTCTTCGGCTTCGACGACCGGCGGCTCTGGACCCCGGTCAGCGACCTCTCCGGCGGGGAGCGCCGCCGACTCCAGATGCTCCGGCTGCTCGCCGGGGAGCCGAACGTGCTCCTCTTCGACGAGCCCACCAACGACCTGGACACCGACACCCTGGCCGCGCTGGAGGACCTGCTCGACTCGTGGCCGGGCACGGTCATCGTGGCCAGCCACGACCGGTACCTCATCGAGCGGGTCACCGAGTCGGCGTACGGGATGTTCGGCGACGGCCGGCTGGTGCACCTGCCCGGCGGTGTCGACGAATACCTGGCCCGCGCCGCCGCGGGCGGTGGCCCGGCGCCCGCCGACCTCACCCCCGCCGCGGCCGGTCCCGGTCGGGAGGGCATGTCCGCCGCCGAGGTACGCACCGCGCGCAAGGAGCTCGGCAAGCTGGAGCGGCAGGTCGCCAAGCTGGAGCAGAAGGAGGCGGGCCTGCTCGAACAGCTCGCCACGCACGCCACCGACTACGCCCGGGTGGCCGAGCTGGAGGCCCAGCGCAAGGAGCTGCGGGCCGAGCGGGAGCGGACCGAGGAGGCCTGGCTCAGCCTGGCGGAGCAGCTGCCGGAGGGCTGACCGGCGACCGGGTGGGGGGTGTGCGGCGTCACAGGCCGGCATGCGGGAGAATTGTTCGCGACCCCTCACCCGAACGGTCTTGGAGACACAGACATGGCCCACACCCCCGTCAACCACCCCGCGCGGCCGATCTACCGGGCGATCGGCGGGCTCGTTGGTCTGTACTACGTGGTCTTCGGAGTGCTCGGCGTCATCGCCAGCCTCGGCGACGACTTCTTCGCCCAGAATGACACCCGGTCCCTCGGCCAGGGCACGAACCTGGCGTTCTCCCTGCTCGCCATCGGAATCGGGGCGGGCGTGCTGGCCGGCACCGCGCTCGGCCGCAACCGCGACGTCGTGATCAACGGCTACCTGGCGTACGCCCTGATGGCGATCGGCCTGGCCGCGCTCGCCTTCATCCAGACCGACGCCAACATCCTCAACTTCAGCATCGCCACCGTCGTGGTGACCCTGACCCTGGCCCTGGTGCTGCTGATGGTCAGCATGTACGGCAAGGTCGGCACCGAGGAGGAGAAGGAGGCCTGGGAGAAGGCCCGCCTGGTGCTCTGACCCACGCGTTCTCCGGTCCCGGTCCCGCCGTCGCGGGGCCGGGACCTTTGCGTTCTCCGGCGTTTCCACGCGCGCCCCCGGTGTTTCGGCGGACAGTTCCGCCCACGTACGCGACAATTCCGAGGAATCGGTCATCGCTGGACGGAGGCGGTCGTGGCGCATTTCCCGGTGAACCATCCCGCACGCCCGCTCTACCGGGTCATCGCCGGTCTGGTCGGGCTCTACATCCTGGTCTTCGGGGTGTACGGCACCGTCGAGACCTGGGGTGGGGCGCTCTTCGACCGGGGCAGCCACTGGGCCCTGGGGCTGCGCACCAACCTGGCGTTCTCACTGGTGTCGGTGATCTTCGGGATCGTCCTGATCATCGGGGCGTCCCGGCGCAGCAACCTCGGCCACTACATGAACCTGACCGCCGGGGTGGTCTTCATGGTCACCGGGGTGCTGATGATGAGCGTGCTCCAGACCAGCGCGAACTTCCTCAACTTCTCGATGTCCACGGTGATCGTGTCGCTGCTGTTCGGGCTGCTGCTGCTCGCCACCGGCCTCTACGACAAGGTCGGCCCGGACGAGCACGCCGCGGCCGAGGCCCGGCACCGCCGGCCCACCGTCTCCGGTAACCGCTGACCCGACCTCACTCGTCGCGCACGGCGATCAGGCCGGGCGTCGCCTCCAGGTGCGACAGCCCGTTCCAGGCCAGGTTCACCAGGTGCGCGGCGACCGTCTCCTTGCTCGGCTCGCGCACCTCCAGCCACCACCGGCCGGTCAACGCCACCATGCCCACCAGCGCCTGCGAATAGAGCTCGGCCAGCTTCGAGTCGTAACCCCGGGCCGAGAACTCGGCGCCCAGGATGTGCTCGACCCGGTGCGCCACGTCGTTCATCACGCTGCTGAAGCTGCCCGCCGCCGACATCATCGGCGACTCCCGGACCAGCACCCGGAAGCCGCTGGTCTCCTCCTCGATGTAGCCGAGCAGGGCGGTGGCCGCCTGCTCCAGCAGCTCGCGGGGATGCCCGGCGGTCAGCGCGGTGGCGATCCGGTCTAGCAGGGCGCGCACCTCCCGGTCCACCACCACCGCGTACAGGCCCTCCTTGCCGCCGAAGTGCTCGTAGACCACCGGCTTGGAGACCCGCGCCCGGGCGGCGACCTCCTCGATGGAGGTGGCGTCGAAACCGCGCTCGGCGAAGAGCTGCCGGGCGATCGAGATGAGCTGCTCGCGGCGCTGGCCGGCGGACATGCGTACCCGGGGGGTGGATTTGCCGGCCGGGGTACGCCGGCGGGCGTCCTCGGCCTTGCCGTGCCGCCCGGCGTTCGCCCCGCTGCGCTCCGTCACCCGACCATCCTGCCAGGTTCCCCGGATCGCCGATGCCCAGCCGTGTCGTACGCCTGTCCTAATCTCCCGGTCATGGCTGACGTCACGGGGGACGAGGTCCGGCGGCTACGGGTCGAGGAAGGGCTTTCGGTGGCGCAGATCCGGGCCCGGACCGGGCTGGGGCGCAACCGGGTCCAGGAGCTGCTGCGGGGTGTTCCGCCGCCGGAGTGGACCCGTCGGCCGACGGCCAAGGACGAGCTGCGCGCCGAGGCGCTGAAGCTGCGCGCGCAGGGTGGCACCGTGCCCGACATCGCGAAGCGTCTCGGGGTGGCCCGGTCCACGGCCTATCTGTGGGTGCGGCACATGCCGCTGGAGGTCGACCCGGCGGTTGCCCGAGCGCGGCGGCAGGCTCATTCGAAGGCGATGACGGATGCCCAGTGGTCGGCGCATCGGCGGGCACGGGACGCCGCCCGGACCGAGGTCGTCGAGGCCGCGGCCGCCTGGGCGGTTGGACTCTCCGAACGAGAGCTGGTCCTGGTCGGCAGCGCGCTCTACTGGGCCGAGGGCACCAAGGCGAAGCCGTGGCGACCGCACGACACCAGGGTCAGATTCGTCAACAGCGACCCGGAGCTGGTGGAGATCTTCCTGCGGTTCGTCGAGTCGACCGGGGTGCCCCGACGGGCCCTGCGATTCCGGGTGAGCATCCACGAGACGGCCGACCGGCAGGCGGCGGTGCGGTGGTGGGCGGCGCGGGTCGGTGTGCCGGCGGAGGCGTTCATGGCCACCTCGGTGAAGCGCCACCGGCCCGGCACGGTCCGGCGCAACACCGGCGACGGCTACCACGGGTGCCTCTCGGTGGAGGTGCCCCGATCGAGGCCCCTGTACTGGCGGATGGAGGGGACGGTGCGGGGAATGGCCGGTGGAGATCCCGAACGGGAACGGTAAGGTGTAGTCAGCCATCGGCGGGCGCTTTTTGCCCGTTTTGGACCGTCCCGGGTCGTCTAATGGCAGGACGTCAGGTTTTGGTCCTGATTATAGGGGTTCGAATCCTCTCCCGGGAGCTTCTGCCGTCTGTCCCTCGCCGCCTGGTTAGCATGGCCGCGAGACTGTCCGCCGTCCGACGGGAGCATGCGTCGTGTCCCAGCCCCACCTCCGCACCGTCGTCGTGCTCGCCGCCGGTGAGGGCAAGCGGATGAAGTCCGACCTGCCCAAGGTGCTGCACCCGCTGCTCGGCCGCACCCTGATCGGCCACGTGCTGACCGCCGCCGCCCCGCTGGGCGCCGAGCGCACCGTCGTGGTGGTGGGCCACCGCGCCGAGCAGGTCCGTGAGCACCTGTCCGAGGTCGCCCCGCAGGCCACCCCGGTGCTCCAGGAGCGGCAGCTCGGCACCGGCCACGCGGTCCGGATCGCGCTGGAGGCCGTACCCGACGGGACCGGCACGGTGGTGGTGCTCAACGGCGACGTGCCGCTGCTGCGCGCCGAGACGGTCGCCGCGCTGGTCGAGGCACACGAGGGCGCGGGCGCGGCGGCGACCGTGCTGGCCGCCGCCGTGCCGGACCCGACCGGCCTGGGGCGGATCGTCCGGGACGACAGCGGTCGGCTGGAGCGGATCGTCGAGGAGCGGGACGCGACCCCGGCCCAGCGCGAGCTGCGCGAGATCAACGCCGGCATCTACGCCTTCGACGCGGTCCGGCTGCGCGAGGCGCTGGGCAAGCTCTCCACCGACAACGACCAGGGCGAGGAATACCTCACCGACGTCTTCGAGCTGTTCGCCTCGGCCGGTGAGCCGGTGGCGGTGCACGTGGCGGGCGACCACACCGAGACGCTGGGCTGCAACGACCGGGTGGAGCTGGCCGGCCTGCGCCGGCTGCTGCGCGACCGGGTGAACGAGGCGTGGATGCGGACCGGGGTGACCGTCCTGGACCCGGCGACCACCTGGATCGACGTGACCGCCACGGTCGAGCGGGACGCGGTGATCGACCAGAACACCCAGCTCCAGGGCGCCACCGTGGTCGGCGCCGGCGCGCTCGTCGGCCCGGACACCACGCTGGTCGACACCACGGTCGCCGAGGGCGCCAGCGTGGTCCGCAGCCACGCGGTCGGCGCCGAGGTCGGCCCGCAGGCCAGCGTCGGCCCGTACGCGTACCTGCGGCCGGAGTCGCGGCTGGGGCGCAAGGCCAAGGTCGGCACGTTCGTGGAGACCAAGAAGGCCACCATCGGCGAGGGCTCCAAGGTGCCGCACCTGTCGTACGTCGGGGACGCCACGATCGGCGAGCACAGCAACATCGGCGCCGCCACGGTCTTCGTCAACTACGACGGGGTGAAGAAGCACCACACCACCATCGGCAGTCACGCCCGTACCGGGGCGGACAACATGTTCGTGGCGCCGGTGGAGGTGGGCGACGGGGCGTACACCGCGGCCGGTTCGGTGATCATCGCCGACGTGCCGCCGGGCGCGATGGCGGTGGCCCGGGGCCAGCAGCGCAACGTCGACGGTTGGGTGCTGCGCAAGCGGGCCGGTACGGCCGCCGCGGAGGCGGCCCGGCGAGCGTGTGAGGGTGCGTCGGATTCCGCTGACACCGCAAGCGAAGGTGACTGAATCCACGAGGGCGTGGAGGCGCTGGGTGGACCGGTGAACCCGGGGCATACTGCAACCGAACAGTCCCCGGCTCCACTGCGGCCGGGTACCACCGACATACGGGAGCAGACGGGCCCATGGGCAGCATCGTCGCCGAAAATCGCAAGAGCCTGATGCTCTTCTCCGGACGAGGGTTTCCGGAGCTGGCGAAGGAGATCGGTGAGGTGCTCGGCGTCGCGCCGACGCCGGCCGACGCCTACGAGTTCGCCAACGGTGAGATCTTCGTGCGGTTCAAGGACTCGGTACGCGGTTCGGACGCGTTCGTGGTCCAGTCGGTCACGCACGGCGTCAACACCTGGGTCATGGAGACCCTGATCATGATCGACGCGCTGAAGCGGGGCTCCGCCAAGCGGATCACCGTGGTGCTGCCGTTCTACCCGTACGCCCGGCAGGACAAGAAGCACCGCGGCCGGGAGCCGATCTCCGCCCGCCTGGTGGCCGACCTGCTGAAGACGGCCGGGGCGAACCGGATCCTCACGGTCGACCTGCACACCGCGCAGATCCAGGGCTTCTTCGACGGCCCGGTGGACCACCTCTTCGCGATGGACGTCCTCGCCGAGTACGTCGAGCGCAAGTACGCGGGCCGGCCGATGACGGTGGTGGCGCCGGACTCGGGCCGGGTGCGGGTGGCCGAGCGGTGGACCGACCGGATGGGTGGCTGCCCGCTGGCGTTCATCCACAAGACCCGCGACCCGATGAAGCCCAACCAGGTGGTGGCGAACCGGGTGGTCGGCGAGGTCGAGGGTCGGGTCTGCCTGATCGTCGACGACATGATCGACACCGGCGGCACGATCACCAAGGCCGCCGACATCCTCAAGGAGTCCGGCGCGGCGGAGATCGTGGTGGCGTCCACCCACGCGCTGCTGTCGGACCCGGCGACCGAGCGGCTGAAGAACAGCCCGATCAGCGAGGTCGTGGTGACGAACACGCTGCCGCTGCCGCCGGAGAAGCAGCTCGACAAGCTGACGGTGCTGTCGATCGCTCCGCTGCTGGCGCGGGCGATCCGGGAGGTCTTCGACGACGGTTCGGTGACCACCCTGTTCGGCGGCCTGAGCTGAGCCTTCCCGCCCCCGGTCCGGTCTTCCGGACCGGGGGGCGGATCTTTTCCGGCCGGCAGGTTTGGCCACCCACCGGCCCGGGTAATGGGCCGGCCTATCGGGGATACGGGTACTGCTGCGAGGGGCGGATTCGGCTCGGGTAGACTGGTCCGGTTGCCACGGCGAGGGTGCCCGGCGGGCTGCTGAGAAGCACCGCACGGAGGCGCCGTCATCGACGCGGTGCTCCGGGCAGTCGTTCAGACGTAGAGCCCCTGCGAGCCCCTCGCCCAGCACCGCCAGACGACAAAGCCGCCGCAGCGAAAGCATCAGGAGTTTCCCCGTGTCCGAGGTAAAGATCAGCGCCGAGCCCCGTACCGAGTTCGGCAAGGGTGGTGCCCGTCGTACCCGCCGGGCCGGCATGGTGCCCGCCGTGCTGTACGGCCACGGCGAGAAGCCCAAGCACATCGCGCTCCCGGCCCGCGAGTTCGCCGCCGCCATCCGTAACGGTGGTGCCAACCAGCTCCTCGCCATCGAGGTGAGCGACGGCACCCAGGTGCTGGCGCTGCCGAAGGCGATCCAGCGTGACCCGATCAAGGACACCTTCGAGCACGTGGACCTGATCCTGGTCCGTCGGGGCGAGAAGGTCACCGTGGAGGTCCCGGTCCAGCTGACCGGTGAGGCCGCGAGGGACACCCTGATCGTGCACGACCACGACACCCTGTCGGTGATCGCGGACGCGACCAAGGTTCCGGACCACCTGGAGGCCTCGGTCGAGGGCCTGGAGGCGGGCAACCAGGTCACCGCCGCCGACGTGGAGCTGCCGGCCGGCGTCGAGCTGGCCACCGACCCGGAGACCCCGGTCGCCGCGGTGACCGCCGCCCCGACCGCCGAGCAGCTCGAGGCGACGCTGCCCGAGGTCGAGACCGCCGACGAGGAGGCCGAGGCCGGCGTCGGCGAGGAGACCGCCGAGTCGTCCGAGGGCGCCGAGGCCGGCGAGCCGGCCGCCGCCGGTGGCGAGGAGAGCGCCGAGGCCAAGACCGAGGCCTGATCGGTTCGAGATCGTGTGACAGGCGTCCCCGTCCTCGGGGGCGCCTGTCGTCGTATCGGCGTCGCCCGCCGAGGGTGGGTCGGGCGCCGGGCTGACGCGGGAGGGAACGGGCGTGACGGACGAGTCGGGGCCGTGGCTGGTGGTCGGTCTGGGCAACCCGGGCCGGGAGTACGCCGGCAACCGGCACAACGTCGGCTTCATGGTGGCCGACCTGCTGGCCGGTCGGGTGGGCGCGAAGTTCGGGCGGCACAAGCGGGCGGTCGCCGAGGTCGCCGAGGGGCGGCTCGGCTTCGGTGGCCCGCGGCTGGTGCTGGTCAAGCCGTTGACGTACATGAACCTCTCCGGTGGGCCGGTGGCCGCGCTGGCGCAGTTCTACAAGGTGCCGCTCGGCCAGGTGGTCGCGGTCCACGACGAGCTGGACATCCCGTACGGGCAGCTGCGGGTGAAGTGCGGCGGCGGTGAGGGCGGGCACAACGGCCTGCGGTCGATGTCGCGTTCCCTGGGGAGCAAGGACTACGTGCGGGTGCGGTTCGGCGTCGGCCGGCCCCCGGGCCGGCAGGACCCGGCGGACTTCGTCCTGTCGGACTTCGCCGCGGTCGAGCGCAAGGAGTTGGAGTTCCTGGTCGACCGGGCGGCGGACGTGGTGGAGTCGGTGATCACCCGCGGGGTGGAGCCGACCCAGAACGCGTTCCACGGGGTGTGAGCCGGGCGGGGCGCGGCCGACCGCGCCGGTGCCGACGGCGTAGATTGGCCTCTTCTGGCCTGGCGTGGGCGGTGACGCCCGTGGCGACGTGACGGGAGCGGACCGATGGGCAGTCCACCGATGATCGACGGTGCGTTCGCGCGGTGGCTCGCCGCCCGGGCCGGGCAGGCGCTGATGACTCTCCGGGAGGAGATGGGCTTCGCCGACGGCGGCGCGCTCAAGGCCGCGGGCGACAAGATCTCCCACGACCTGATCCGTACGGAGCTGGCCCGGTGGCGGCCGGGGGACGCGGTGCTCTCCGAGGAGGACGAGGGTTCCCGGCTGGCCTGGACGGCGGAGGTGAGCCCGGACGCGGTGTCCCGGATGGGCGCCGACCGGGTCTGGATCATCGATCCGTTGGACGGCACCCGGGAGTTCTCCGAGGAGGGCCGCTCGGACTGGGCGGTGCACGTGGCGCTCTGGGCGCGCAACGCGCCGACCCCGCACGGCCTGGTGGCCGGCGCGGTGGGGTTGCCGGCGCAGCACCGGGTGCTGGGCACCGACTACCCGCCGGCGTACCCGCCGATGACGCTGGAGGCGGCGACCTCGGGGGGTGGCCGGGTGATCCGGCTGGCGGCGAGCCGGTCGCGGCCGCCGGTGTTCCTGACGGACCTGGCCGAGGAGGTCGGCGCCCATCTGGTGCCGATGGGTTCGGCGGGGGCGAAGATCGCCGCGGTGGTCACCGGCGAGGTCGACGGGTACATCCACGCGGGCGGGCAGTACGAGTGGGACTCGGCCGCCCCGGTCGCTGTGGCGACGGCCACCGGGCTGCACGCTTCCCGGATCGACGGTTCTGCGCTGAAATACAACGAGGCCGACCCGCGCCTGCCCGACCTGCTGGTCTGCCGCAAGGATCTCGCCAGTCGGTTGCTTGCGGCGTTGCAGCGGCACGCCGGGTAGCCTGAGTCGCACTTCTTGACGAGTCCGACCGGAAAGGTCTGGAATCCCATGGGTGGTTCCCCGCGAATCGAGCTCCTGTCATGACGGCCCCCGCCGCGTACCGGGTCTCGCACCTCGACGCGCTCGAGGCGGAGAGCATCTTCGTGATGCGCGAGGTGGTCGCCGAGATGGAGCGGCCGGTGCTGCTCTTCTCCGGCGGCAAGGACTCGATCGTGATGCTCCGGCTGGCGCAGAAGGCGTTCGCCCCGGCGAGCATCCCCTTCCCGGTGATGCACGTCGACACCGGCCACAACTTCCCCGAGGTGCTGGAATACCGCGACCAGCGGGTCGCCGAGCTGGGCCTCCAGCTGATCGTGGCGAGTGTGCCCGAGGCGCTGTCGAACGGCCTGGTCCGCGAGTCCGCCGACGGGATGCGCAACCGGATCCAGACACCGGTGCTGCTCGACGCGGTGGAGAAGCACCGCTTCGACGCGCTCTTCGGCGGCGCCCGGCGCGACGAGGAGAAGGCCCGGGCCAAGGAGCGGGTGTTCAGCTTCCGCGACGAGTTCGGCCAGTGGGACCCGAAGAACCAGCGGCCGGAGCTGTGGTCGCTCTACAACGGCCGGCACCACCCGGGCGAGTCGATCCGGGTCTTCCCGCTCTCCAACTGGACCGAGCTGGACGTCTGGCACTACATCGCCCGCGAGCGGATCCCGCTGCCGTCGATCTACTACGCGCACGAGCGTGAGGTGATCGAGCGGGAGGGGATGCTCTACGCGGTCAACGAGTTCATCCGCCCCAGGGCGGGCGAGGAGCGGTTCAAGGCCCAGGTGCGGTACCGCACGGTGGGCGACGCCTCCTGCACCGCGGCCGTCCGCTCCGACGCGGACACGGTGGAGAAGGTGATCGAGGAGGTCGCGGCGACCCGGATCACCGAGCGGGGCGCGACCCGCGGCGACGACCGGGTCAGCGAGGCCGCCATGGAGGACCGCAAGCGGGAGGGCTACTTCTGATGAGCGTCGACACCGCGGCTGCGGCCGACTCCGTGCTGCCCGAGGGGCGCCCGATGGACCTGCTCCGGTTCGCCACGGCGGGCAGCGTCGACGACGGCAAGTCGACCCTGATCGGCCGGCTGCTCTACGACACCAAGTCGCTCTTCACCGACCAGCTCGCCGCGGTCGAGGCGGTCAGCGCGGCCCGGGGCGACGAGTACACCAACCTGGCGCTGCTCACCGACGGCCTGCGCGCCGAGCGGGAGCAGGGCATCACCATCGACGTGGCGTACCGCTACTTCGCCACGCCGCGGCGGAAGTTCATCATCGCCGACACCCCCGGGCACATCCAGTACACCCGGAACATGGTCACCGGCGCCTCCACGGCCGACCTGGCGCTGATCCTGGTGGACGCCCGCAAGGGCCTGGTGGAGCAGTCCCGCCGGCACGCCTTCCTCTGCTCGCTGCTGCGGGTGCCGCACCTGGTCCTTTGCGTCAACAAGATGGACCTGGTCGACTGGTCGCAGGAGGTCTTCGAGCGGATCAGCGACGAGTTCACCGCGTTCGCCACGAAACTGGACGTGCCGGACCTGAGCGTGGTGCCGATCTCGGCGCTGCGGGGCGACAACATCGTCTCCCGGTCGGAGAACATGCCCTGGTACGAGGGGCCGTCGCTGCTGCACCACCTGGAGCGGGTGCACATCGCCTCCGACCGCAACCTGGTCGACGTCCGGTTCCCGGTGCAGTACGTCATCCGCCCGCAGTCCACCACCGTCACCGACTACCGCGGCTACGCCGGTCAGGTGGCCTCGGGCGTGCTGAAGCCCGGCGACGAGGTGATGGCGCTGCCGTCCGGCTTCACCAGCCGGATCGCCTCGGTGGAGACCGCCGACGGGCCGGTGGACGAGGCGTTCCCGCCGATGTCGGTCACCGTACGGCTCGCCGACGAGATCGACATCTCCCGGGGCGACATGATCTGTCGGCCGAACAACGCCCCGGCGGTCACCCAGGACGTCGAGGCGATGGTCTGCTGGATGGACGAGTCCCGCCCGCTCCAGGTCGGCGGTAAGTACGCCATCAAGCACACCACCCGGTCGGCGCGGGCGATCGTGCGCGGCCTGCACTACCGGCTGGACATCAACACCCTGCACCGGGACGAGTCGGCCACCGAGCTGAAGCTCAACGAGATCGGCCGGGTCCGGCTGCGGACCACCGTGCCGCTGCTCGCCGACGAGTACCGCCGTAACCGGACGACCGGTGGCTTCGTGATCATCGACGAGACCACCAACCGGACGGTCGCCGCCGGCATGATCGTCGACACCGCCTGACCGCGCCCGCCGACCGTCGGCGCGGGTCGCGCCGGCACGATCACGCCCGAACATGGAAGTAGTGGCCTCCCCGACCGGGTGAGGCCACTACTTCATTGATCGAGCACGGTCATGTGCCGAGGCGCGGGCGCGGCGGCGATCAGTCCAGGCGGGTGGCGCCACCGGCGGGCAGGACGGTGAAGTGGCCGGGGGCGGCGAAGCCGCGCTCGGCGTACGCGCTGGTCACGGCGGTCGCGACGCGCTCGGCGGAGGCCGCCTCGACCAGTGCGAGGACGCAGCCGCCGAAACCACCGCCGGTCATCCGGGCACCCAGCGCGCCCGCGTCCAGCGCCGCCTCGACGGCGGTGTCGATCTCCGGGACGGTGATCTCGAAGTCGTCCCGCATCGAGACGTGCGAGGCGGTCAGCAGCGGGCCGATCTCGCGTACCCGGCCGGCGCGGAGCAGTCCGACGGTGTCCAGGACCCGCTGGTCCTCGGTGACCACGTGCCGCACCCGGCGCCGGGTCTCCGGGTCGTCGAGGCGGCCCAGGGCGGCGTCGAGCCCGGCCGCGTCGACGTCGCGCAGCGCGGGCACCCCGAGCAGTTCGGCGGCCCGCTCGCAGGACTTCCGGCGGGCCGCGTACTCGCCGTCGACGTGCCGGTGCGGGGCCCTGCTGTCCACCACCAGCACGGCCAGCCCGGCCGCGTCCAGGTCGAACGGGATCTGCTCGACCGCCTCGGAACGGCAGTCCAGGAAGAGCGCGTGCCCCTCCCGGCAGCGGATGACGGCGGACTGGTCCATGATCCCGGTGGGCGCGCCGACGTAGGCGTTCTCGGCCCGCTGCGCCAGCCGGGGCTGCCGGTCGGCGGGCAGGTCCAGCCCGCCCAGGTCGACCAGGGCGGCGAGCACGGCCGCCTCCAGCGCCGCCGAGGAGGACAGGCCGGAGCCGAGCGGAACGTCCGAGGCGAGCGCGATCCGGGCGCCCGGCACGGCGTACCCGGCGTCGCGGAGCGCCCAGACCACCCCGGCCACGTACGCGCCCCAGCCGGTGACCCGGCCGGGTTCGTCGACGTCCGAGCCGCCGAAGGTGATCCGCTCACCGGAGAGCTCCGACCACACCGTCCACCGGTCGGCGTCGTGGCGGTCGGCGGCGGCGACCGTACGCAGCGGCAGGGCGAAGGGCAGCACGAAGCCGCCGTTGTAGTCGGTGTGCTCGCCGATCAGGTTCGCCCGGCCGGGAGCCGCCCAGCGGCCGGCGGGCTGCTCGGCGTACTCCTGACGGAAGCCGGCGGTGGCGCGGGCCGCGACGTCCTTACTCACCGGTCGCCCAGGACGTGGGCGCGATAGAAGGCCCACGCGTCGCCGACCATGTCGTGCAGGGTCGGCTTCTCCGGCTCCCAGCCCAGCTCCTCGCGGGCCAGGGCGGAGGAGGCGACCAGTTCGGCGGGGTCGCCCTCGCGGCGCGGCGCCGTCTCGACCGGCACCGGCTCGCCGGTGACCTCGCGGACCACCTCGACCACCTGCCGGTTGGTGAAGCCGTTGCCGTTGCCGAGGTTGTAGATGCGGTGCCGGCCGGGCGCGGCGGCGGTGAGCGCGAGCAGGTGCGCCCGGGCCAGGTCCACCACGTGGATGTAGTCGCGGACGCAGGTGCCGTCCACGGTGGGGTAGTCGTCGCCGAAGATCTGGAGCTTGTCCCGCCGGCCGGCGGCGACCTCCAGGGCGATCGGGATCAGGTGGGTCTCCGGGTCGTGCCGCTCGCCGATGGCCAGGTCGCCACGGAGGTACGCGCCGGCCACGTTGAAGTAGCGCAGCGACACGGCGGCCAGGTCGTGCCCGATCGCCTCGGAGGTGAGCGCCATGTCGACGGCCAGCTTGGTGGCCCCGTACGTGTTGGTGGGGGCCTTGACGGCGGTCTCCGGGATGGGCAGCTCCAGCGGGTTGCCGTAGACGGCGGCGGTGGAGGAGAAGACCAGCCTCGGCACCCCGGCGGCCCGGACGGCGTCGATCAGCGCGAGCGAGCCGACGGTGTTGTTCCGCCAGTACAGCTCCGGCTTGACCATCGACTCGCCGGCGGCGATGAGGGCGGCGAAGTGCAGCACGCCGTCGAAGCCGGCGTCCGGGGTGAGGACCTGGGCCGCCTCGTGGACCGGCAGGTCGACGTGGGTCGCCTCCGGGGCGAGGGCCGCCCGGTGCCCGGTCCGCAGGTCGTCCAGGACGGTCACCTCGTGGCCGTTGTCGAGCAGCATCCGGGTCACCACGCTGCCGATGTATCCGGCGCCGCCGGTGACGAGCAGTTTCACGTCGCGTTCCTCCAGCCTGGGGCGTCACTTCCGGTGATCATCGTAAGGCCGGCCGGGGGTCCCGGTCCATCGTCGACGCCTCCCCATTCCATCACGAAGCAACGCGATCAAACAGACCCGAACATGGGCGGCCCTGATGCCCGTTTCCGCCGGTGCGGAGGGTCGCCGGTGTCTACCATCGCTGTCATGCGGGAAGCGGGCCATCCCGGCCCCCGGCGGCGACCGCCGGGGCGACCACGCCGCGAGCCGGGCCGGGTCGCCCGGACCATCGCCCGGATCGTCGTACGCGCCGCCGACGGCGCCATCCGGCTGGTCACCGACCTGCTCGGCGCCAGCCCGGCCGCCGGCCGGGAACGGATCAGCGAGGCCGAGCTGCGCGACCTGGTCGCCGCGAACACCCTGCTCGACCCGGTCGAACGCCGGATCATCGACGAGGTGCTGGAGGCCGGCGCGAGCCTGGTCCGCGAGGTGATGATGCCCCGCACCGAGGTGGTCTTCCTGGCCGCCGACCTCACCGTCGCCGAGGCCGCCCGGCTGGTCCGCGCCGAGACCCACACCCGCTACCCGGTGGTCGACGGCACCCACGACGACGTGCTGGGCTTCGTCCACCTGCGCGACGTGCTGCTGCGCCCCGACGGCGACCCCCGGGCCACCGTGCGGGAGCTGACCCGGGAGGTGAAACGCCTGCCCGGCAGCAAGCGGGTGCTCGCCGCGCTGCACGAGATGCGCCGCGAGGGACACCACCTCGCCGTGGTGGTCGACGAGTACGGCGGCACGGCCGGCATCGTCACCTGCGAGGACCTGGTCGAGGAACTCGTCGGTGAGATCCGCGACGAGTACGACAGCCCGCCCGAGCCGGTGCTCGCCGGGCTGCCCGCCGTGGTGGACGGCCGGCTCAACCTCGCCGACTTCGCCGAGCGCACCGGCGTCCCGCTGCCCGCCGGCCCGTACGAGACGGTGGGTGGTTACGTGATGGCGGCGCTGGGCCGGCTGCCGGTCGCCGGCGACGAGGTGCCGGTGCCGGGCGTCCCCACCGTCCCCGCGACGGGCGACGAGGAGGCCGGCTGGCTGCTGCGGGTGCTCGCCCTGGACGGGCGCCGGGTGTCCCGGCTCGCGGTCTCCGTCGCCCGCCTGCCCGGGCAGCGGCGCGAGGCGACCGGGCCGGTCGGGGCGACCGGGATCCGCGAGGCCACCGGCCCGACGCGGCCGGTCGGGAGCCGACCCGCCGGCCCGTCATGACGTACGCCGGGTCCTCCTGACAGAATTGCCGCCATGTCCGACGTACCCGCCCGCCCCCGCGTCTTCTCCGGCATCCAGCCGACGGCCGACTCGTTCCACCTCGGCAACTACCTGGGCGCGGTACGACACTGGGTGGCCCTGCAGGACAGCCACGACGCGTTCTACTGCGTGGTGGACCTGCACGCCATCACCGCCGGGCACGACCCCAAGGTGCTGCGGCAGCGGTCCCGGGTGGCCGCCGCCCAGCTCTTCGCGGTCGGCCTCGACCCCGAGCGCAGCACCCTCTTCGTGCAGTCGCAGGTGCCCGAGCACTCGCAGCTGGCCTGGGTGCTCGGCTGCATCACCGGCTTCGGCGAGGCCAGCCGGATGACCCAGTTCAAGGACAAGTCGCAGAAGCAGGGCAGCGAGCGGGCCAGCGTCGGCCTGTTCACCTACCCGATCCTGCAGGCCGCCGACATCCTGCTCTACCAGGCCAACGCCGTGCCGGTGGGCGAGGACCAGCGCCAGCACCTGGAGCTCTCCCGCGACCTGGCGCAGCGGTTCAACTCGCTGTTCGGCAGGACCTTCACGGTGCCGGCCCCGCACATCGTCAAGGACACCGCGAAGATCACCGACCTGCAGGACCCGACGGCGAAGATGTCGAAGTCGTCCTCCTCGCCGGCCGGGATCATCGACCTGCTCGAGGAGCCGGCCCGCTCCGCCAAGAAGATCCGGTCCGCGGTGACCGACACCGGCCGGGAGATCGTCTTCGACGCCGAGACCAAGCCCGGCGTGTCCAACCTGCTGACCATCTACTCGGCTCTCTCCGGCCGGAGCATCGACGACCTGGTCGCCGCGTACGACGGCAAGGGCTACGGCGACCTCAAGAAGGACCTCGGCGAGGTGGTCCGGGAGTTCGTCACCCCGATCCAGGAGCGCACCCGCGGCTACCTGGACGACCCCGCCCAGCTGGACAAGCTGCTCGCCGCCGGTGCCGAGAAGGCCCGGGCGGTCGCCGCGCCCACCCTGCACCAGGTCTACGAGCGGGTGGGCTTCCTCCCCCCGGTGCGCTTCGAGTAGCGGCCCGGGCGACGGAGACGGGTGGAGCAGTCGGTGGCCGGAGGGATGGCGCGGAGCGTGGATCGCAGGGACGGGGCGCCGCCGCACGGCGACACCATCCAGATCGGGATCGCGGTGGACATCCCCGAACCGTGGGGTGCGCTGCTCACCCAGCGGCGGATCGAGGCCGGTGACCCGCAGGCCGTCCCGGCACACGTGACGCTGCTGGGGCCGACCGAGATCCCGGTCGCCGCGCTGCCGGCCGTCGAGGCGCACCTGGACCGGGTGGCCACCGCGCACCTGCCGTTCGCGCTGCACCTGCGCGGGACGGGCACCTTCCGGCCGGTGACCCAGGTGGTCTTCGTGACGGTGGCGGCGGGGATCAGCGAGTGCGAGCTGCTGGCCGCGGCGATCAACGCGGCGCCGCAGCTGCACCGCGAGGCCCGCTTCCCGTACCACCCGCACGTCACGGTCGCGCAGGACGTCGCGCCCGAGGCGCTGGACAAGGTGTACGAGGACCTGGCCGACTTCTCCGCCATCTTCGAGGTGGAGGCGTTCACCCTCTTCTCGCACAGCGGCCAGACCCGGTGGCAGCCCCGCCGGGACTTCCGGCTCGGTGGCTGAGCCGAGCGTGCCCGGCCACCGGCGAGCCGAGCGATCGGCGAGGATGAGGTCGTGAACATGATCGGCCGCATCGAGGCGGGCCTCGGCCGCCAGATCGACGTGGCCCGCGACCGGCTGCCCGCGTTCGACCATTTGTGGCGGGCGGGCACCCTGTACGGGGACGTGCTGGGCGGGCGGCTCGCGGCGGCGATCGCGTACTACGGGTTCTTCGCGGTGTTCGCGCTGGCTCTGGTCGCGTACTGGGTGTTCGGGGCGATCCTCCAGGACAACGACGACGTCAGCGCCGCGGCGGCCGACTTCCTGAAGGCGAACCTGCCGTTCCTCGACCCGCAGCAGATCGCCCAGAGCAGCAGCACCGTCGGGGTGGTCGGTCTGATCATCCTGGTCTTCACCGGTGTCGGCTGGGTGGAGGCGATCCGCTCCTCCCAGCGGCTGGTGTACGGCTTCAACCAGCAGCCCGGCAACCTGGTGGTCCGCCGCCTGGTGGACCTCGGAGTGCTGCTGCTGGTCTTCGTGATGCTCGGCGTCTCGGTGGCCGCCGTCGACGCGCTGGAGTCGCTGCTGCGGTTCCTGCTGCGCAGCACCGGCTCGGTGGGGCTGACCACGATCAGCGCGGTGCTCAGCGTGCTGGTCAACGCGGTGCTCGCCACGGCGTTGCTGGTGGCGGTGCCGCGGCTGCGGATGAGCCGGCGCCGGCTGCGGCCGGTGGTCCTGGTGGTGGCCGTCGGGATCACCCTGCTGAACACGGTGGGGCGCTACTACGTGGTACGCACCGAGCGGAACCCGGCGTACACGGTGGTGGCGACCGCGGTCGGGCTGCTGCTCTACCTGTACCTGCTCAACCAGTTGGTGCTCTTCGGGGCCGCGCTCGCCGCCACCAGCCCGTACGGCCGGGTGGTGGACCTGGCGGAGGGCGGCGCCGCCCGGGAGGTGGACGTGGAGGTCGACGACGAGAGCGACCCGGGTACGCCGGGCGGGGCGGGCTGACGTGCGGATCGTGATCGAGGCGGACTCGGTGGTGCCCCCGTACGAGCAGGTGCGCTCGCAGCTCGCCGAGCAGGTGGGTGACGGCCGGCTGCCGGTGGGCACCCGGTTGCCCCCGGTCCGGCAGCTCGCCGCCGAGCTGGGGCTGGCGGTGAACACGGTGGCCCGGGCGTACCGGGAACTGGAGGCGGCCGGGCTGGTCGAGACCCGGGGCCGGCACGGCACGGTGGTCGCGCCGGGGCGGGACGACGCCGCCGACCGGCTGCACGTCGCCGCTGCCGGCTACGCGGCCGAGGCGGTCCGGTTGGGGGTGCCGACGGATCGGGCGCTGGCGTTGGTCCGGGCCGCGCTGGCCGCCGCCCGGCCGGAGTGATTCGGCGGGCCGCTCGGCCGCAGTGACCCGATCCCGACAGTCGAGGGAAAGATGAATAGGGCAAATGCTGCCCAGTGCGCTGGACCGACCGACCATGATGATCCCGTGGGCGCTCTCGTGACTCTGGACCTGCCGGACGACTCCCCGATGCTCGGCCTGCCGTGGATCATCACCTTCGGGCCGTTGGGTGACGCCGACGAGTGGGAGCCGGTGGTCTGCGGGCCGTACGAGCGGCCGCACGCACTGGCGCTGGCCGAGGCGGTGGTGGCGGAGGAACAGCTGATGGCGGTGGTCGAGCCGCTGCTACCGGCGCTCTCGGCGGAGGAGATCCGGGGCGAGATCGCGGCGGCGCAGATCGCCGCCGAGGACGAGGCCGCCCGGATCGAGGAGTCGGATCTCTACGGCGACTTCGAGGACGTCATCGACGAGGAGCTGGAGCGGGCCGCCGAGCAGGAGCCGGTGCCGCAGCCGCTGCCCGCGCCGAGCCGGGACGAGCTGCGCGCCGGCTTCGCGCGGATCGCCGAGCTGCTCACCACCCGGAAGGGCTGAGGCCGGCCCCCTGCGGCCCGCCGCTCGTCTGCCTGGCCGCCGCCCTGTCGCCGGTTCCGCTCGTGTCGCCGATCTCCGTCACCGACGGTAACGAGGGCCTTCGTTCACCCAACGTGGCCAGCAAGGCCGGGACGAGATGGCTCTTCCCCTGCCTTTGCTCTGCTGCCGCATACGCACCACGTCCCTGACCAGCGGCTCTGCTGCGCTCCGTGATGAACCGGTGCCTACTGCGGGTTACTGATGCGTGGGGGCGAGCAGAGCAAAGGGTGCCCCGGGGGTGGGGGAGGAGGGGCGACCGGACACGCAGGGTGGTGGGTGCGGGGGTCACGTCGGTCGCCGGTGCGGCGCGCTCCACCCGCCGGTACGGCGCACCTGGGCCGCAACCCCGACCTGCGGCGGGCGGGTGGCGGAGAGTCCGGGATGGACACCGGCGCCCCGGGACGGATCCCGAGGCGCCGGCGCCACCTCACCCCCCACCACAAGGGGTCGGTTGCCCAGCCGCCCGTCGGCGCGGAGCACAACGGACGACCAGGTCGTGAGCGGGTTACCCGGCTCAGCGCCGTTCGAACCACGCAGCTGCGTCCACCGGCAGGACGTGGCCTTCGCCCCGCTCGGTGAGATCGGCGCTGGCCACGACCGGCTGGCCGTAGCCGTCGATCGTCACCTCCGCGCCGCTGAGGTTGACCACGCAGGTCAGCACGGCAGGCCCGTCGGCGCGGCTGAAGGCCAGCACGCCGGGCTCGGTCTCCAGCCAGACCACGCCACCGGCGGTGCCGGCGAGCGCCGGGTGCTCGTGCCGGGCCCGCAGCGCGGCGCGGTAGAGCTCCAGGGTGGAGCCGGGCACGCCGGTCTGGGCGGCGACCGAGAGGCCACGCCAGGTCGCCGGGGCCGGCAGCCAGCTCAGCTCGCTGCCCTCCGGGCCGAAGCCGTACGGGGCCAGCTCGCCGCTCCACGGGATCGGCACCCGGCAGCCGTCCCGGCTCTCCCCGGTGCGCAGGAACGAGGGGTCCTGGCGCAGCTCGTCGGGGAGGTCCAGCACCTCCGGCAGGCCCAGCTCCTCACCCTGGTAGACGTACGCGGCGCCGGGCAGGGCCAGCATGAGCAGGGCGGCGGCCCGGGCGCGGCGCAGGCCGACCTCCCCGTCGCCGTACCGGGTGACGTGTCGCTGCCGGTCGTGGTTGGAGAGCACCCAGGTGGTGGGCGCGCCGACGATGGTCGACTCGGCGAGCGCGGTGTCGATCACCTTGCGGAACGAGTCGGCCGACCAGGTGGCGTCGAGGAAGTCGAAGCTGAACGCCTGGTGCAGCTCGTCCGGGCCGATGTAGCGGGCCAGCCGCTGCGGGGTCTCCGCCCACGCCTCGGCCACGGCCATCCGGCCGCCGGGGTAGCTGTCCAGGATCGGCCGCCAGGCGCGGTAGATCTCGTGCACCTCGTCCTGGTCGAAGTACGGCAGCCGGCCCTTGCCGAGCAGCTCCGACTGGCGCTGCCCGGTGGTCATCGAGTTGAAGCCGACGTCCGGCAGCCCCTCGGCCTTGATCATGCCGTGCGCCACGTCGATCCGGAATCCGTCCACGCCCCGGTCGAGCCAGAAGCGCAGCACGTCCTCGAACTCGGCGCGTACCTCGGGGTGGCGCCAGTTCAGGTCCGGCTGGGCCGGGTCGAACAGGTGCATGTACCACTGGCCGTCGGGGAGCCGGGTCCAGGCCGGGCCGCCGAAGATGCTCTCCCAGTCGTTCGGCGGGAGCTCGCCCGCCTCGCCCTTGCCGTCGGCGAAGAGGTAGCGCGCCCGCTCCGGCGAGCCGGGGGCGGCGGCCAGCGCCGCGGTGAACCACGGGTGGGCGCTGGAGGTGTGGTTCGGCACCAGGTCGACGATGATCCGCAGACCGAGCGCGTGCGCGTCGGTGATCATCGCGTCGAAGTCGGTGAGCGAACCGAACAGCGGGTCGACGTCGCGGTAGTCGGCGACGTCGTAGCCGGCGTCGATCTGCGGCGAGGTGTAGAACGGGGTCAGCCAGAGCGCGTCCACCCCGAGGTCGCGCAGGTAGGGCAGGCGCTCCCGGATGCCGGGGATGTCGCCCACGCCGTCGCCGTTGGCGTCGGCGAAGCTGCGGACGTAGACCTGGTAGACGACCGCGGAACGCCACCAGTCGTCGTCGGAGGTCAGCGGCTCAGGGTTGGTGGCGGCGGTCATCGGTGACGATCCCCGTTCTGTGGCGCGGGACGGCGGCGCCCAGCGGGCGCTGTGGGAAGCAGAATGCCGCTCCGGCGCTGCAAGAGTCAAGCAGCTCTTGCGCAAGAAATGACGTCGGTTGCCCTCGGTGAGGTCGAACTCACGCCGGCACCGCGACCGCGGGCGGGGCCGGCCGCTGCCGACCGGCAGCCTTGCCGGCCACCGGAGGCGTCGCCCGGACCACCGCCGTCGAGCCGCGGACCACCAGCTCCGGACGGAACAGGTACTCCGAGTGCGGCGCCGGGTGGCCGTTGATCTCGTCGACCAGGGCGCGTACCGCCGCCACCGCCATCGCCGCCACCGGCTGGCGCACCGTCGTCAACGGCGGGTCGGTGAAGGCCATCAGCGGGGAGTCGTCGTACCCGACCACCGAGAGCTCGCCCGGGACCGACAGGCCGCGCTGCCGGGCGGCCCGGATCGCCCCCAGGGCCATCAGGTCCGACCCGCAGACGATGCCGGTCACCCCGCGGTCCAGCAGGCGTCCGGCGGCGGCCTCGCCGCCCTCCACGCCGAAGAGCGAGAGTTCGGCCAGCGGGTCGAGGTCGGCCTCGGCGACCCCGGCCAGCCGGGTCATCGCCGAGCGCCAGCCGGCCACCTTGCGCTGCACCGGCACGAACC
Organism: Micromonospora siamensis; assembly: GCF_900090305.1. Taxonomy (NCBI): domain Bacteria; kingdom Bacillati; phylum Actinomycetota; class Actinomycetes; order Micromonosporales; family Micromonosporaceae; genus Micromonospora; species Micromonospora siamensis. Next base: position 1,476,640 of record NZ_LT607751.1, read on the forward strand.
GGTCCGGGCCGGTGATCAGGCCGATCCGCCGGTGTCCGAGCGCCACCAGGTGGGCGACGGCGAGCTCCGCCGACTCCCGGTCGTCGCAGGAGACGAAGGGGGCGGCGATGCCGGGGACGTATCCGTTGATCATGACGACCGGCAGCGGCCGGCCGATCAGCGCGCGGTAGCGGTCGTGGCTGGCCGCGGTGTCGGCGTGCAGCCCGGAGACGAAGACGATCCCGGAGACCTGCCGGTCCAGCAGCATCTCGACGTACTCGTCCTCGGTGACCCCGCCGGGGGTCTGGGTGCAGAGCACCGGGGTGAAGCCGCTCTGCGCCAGGGTCGACTCGATGACCTGGGCGAACGCCGGGAAGATGGGGTTCTCCAGCTCCGGGACGACCAGCCCGACCAGCCCGGCGCTGCGCTTGCGCAGCCGGGCGGGGCGCTCGTAGCCGAGCACGTCGAGGGCGGTCAGTACGGCCTGTCGGGTCTCCGGGGCCACTCCGGGGCGGTCGTTGAGCACCCGCGACACCGTGGCCTCGCTGACTTCAGCCTGTTGGGCGATGTCGGATAGTCGAGCGCGCATGGCGGCACTTTAGCCCACCGTCAAGTTCTTGCGTACACTTCTGCAAGCCCTTCCATTCTCTGCAACCTCTTGCTAACGTCCCCGCAACACGCGAGAGCAGCGGCGCGGCACTCTAGCGCCGGTTGGCAAGAACTTACAGAGGTTTTCCACTGGCGGTCCGCCCTTCCCCCGGCGGGTCGCCATGACGACAGGAGTACCGATGCGCATCCGTACCACGGGTGTGGTCGCCGTCCTCGGCCTGGCGCTCGCCGCCTCCGGCTGCGGCAACGGCAGCAGCAGCAGCGACAAGCCGGCCACCCAGAACTCCGCCACGCCCGCCGCCGCCGGCGGCAAGCTGGTCATCTGGGCCGACGACAAGCGCACGGCCGCCCTCAAGCCGTTCGCTGAGGAGTTCGGCAAGGAGAACGGCGTCAAGGTCGAGGTCCAGGCCGTCTCCAAGGACCTGCAGACCAACTTCGTGACCGCCTCCCAGCAGGGCAGCGGCCCGGACGTCGTGGTCGGCGCGCACGACTGGATCGGCAACCTGGTGCAGAACGGCGCCATCGACCCGGTGCAGCTCGCCGCGGAGCAGAAGAGCGGCTTCAACGAGACCGCGATCAAGGCCGTGACCTTCAACGGTCAGCTCTACGGTGTCCCCTACGCCACCGAGAACGTCGCGCTCATCCGCAACACCGAGCTGGCCCCGCAGGCGCCGAAGACGATCGAGGAGCTGGTCGCCACCGGCAAGCAGCTCAAGGCCCAGAAGAAGGCCAGCGAGATCCTCTGCCTCCAGTCCGGCCAGAACGGTGACGCCTACCACATCTACCCGCTGTACACCTCGGGTGGTGGCTACCTGTTCGGCACCGCGGCCAACGGCGACTACGACCCCAAGGACCTGGGCGTCGGCAAGCCGGAGTCGATCGCTGCCTTCCAGAAGATCGCGAAGCTGGGTGAGAAGGGCGACGGTGCGCTGAAGCGCTCCATCACCCCGGAGAACGCCATCTCCACCTTCACCGGCAAGAAGTGCGCCTTCCTGGTCTCCGGCCCGTGGGCCATCGCGGACGCCAAGAAGGCCAACATCAAGTACGACATCTCCCCGGTCCCCGGCTTCGCCGGTGGCAAGGAGGCCCAGCCGTTCGTGGGCGTCCAGGCGTTCTACGTCGCCGCCAAGGGCAAGAACAAGGCCCTGGCCCAGGAGTTCGTCTCCAACTACGTGACCAAGCCCGAGCTGGCCGTCGCGCTCTACAAGGCCGAGCCGCGCCCGCCGGCGCTGACCGCCGCCTTCGACCAGGTCAAGGGCGAGGACGCCGACCTGGCCAAGTTCGCCGAGGCCGGCAAGAACGGCCAGGTGCTCCCGGCGATCCCGGCCATGGCCGCGATCTGGGACCCGTTCGGCAAGGCCGAGGCCGCCATCATCGGTGGCGCCGACCCGGCCAAGACGGTCACCTCGGCCGGCAAGGCCATCCAGGGTCAGATCAAGTAATGAGCACGTCGCTGTCCGGCCCGGGGTCTGCCCAGCAGACCCCGGGCCGGGAGCCCGTTCGCAGCGGGCTCCCGCGCAAGTCCCGTACCGCGCGGAACCACGCGCCGATCACCGCGACCGGCCTCGTCGTCAAGGTGATCCTGCTCGGCCTGGTGGTCGGCATCGCGACCTGGGCGGCCTTCCCGCTCATCGAGGCAAAGGAGTGGCTGGGGCTCGGCATCCTGGCGGTCACCACCGCCGCCCTGCTCTACCTCTACCTCACCCGCCGGCACATCCCGGCCAAGTACCTGGTCCCCGGGACGCTGTTCCTGGTCGCGTTCCAGGTCATCCCGGTGCTCTACACGGCGAGCACCGCCTTCACGAACTTCGGCGACGGCCACCGCGGCACCAAGGACGACGCGGTCGTCGCCATCCAGACCTCCTCGGTGAAGCAGGTCCCCGGCTCCACCGAGTACGCCCTGTCGATCGCCACCAAGGGCGACCCGGCCACCGGCCCGCTGGTCTTCCTGCTCACCGACCCGAAGACCAAGCAGGTCTACGCGGGCGACGCGAACGGGCTGCGCCAGCTCGACGCCGGTCAGGTCACCGCCAGCAGCCTCACCGGCAAGGTCACCGCCGCCGAGGGCTACACGGTGCTGAACATCGGCCAGGCCAGCGTCCGGAGCAAGGACGTCACCTCGCTGATCGTCCCCACCGACGGCGGCGCCATCCGGTCCACCGGCCTCACCCGCGCCTACGAGGGCAAGGCGGCCCGGGCGTACGCGGCGGACTGTGACTGCATCCGCGACAGCGAGAGCGGCAAGACGTGGACCGCCGACGAGAAGACCGGCTCCTTCGTCGCCGCCGACGGTGAGCGGCTGACCCAGGGCTGGAAGGTCAACGTCGGGCTGCAGAACTTCACCCGGGTGCTGACCGACCCGAACATCTCCGGCCCGTTCTTCGGCACGCTGGCCTGGAACTTCGCCTTCGCGATCGGCTCCACCGGGCTGACCTTCCTGCTCGGCATGGCGATCGCGCTGGCCCTGCACTCGCCCCGGATGCGGGGCACGAACTTCTACCGGGTGCTGCTGATCCTGCCGTACGCCATGCCGTCGTTCGCGATGCTGCTGGTCTGGCGGGACATGTTCAACACCGACTTCGGTCTGATCAACAACCTGTTCGGGTTGAGCGTCGACTGGTTCGGTGAGGCATGGTCGGCCCGGATCGCGGTGCTGCTGGTGCAGCTCTGGCTCGGCTACCCGTACATGTTCCTGGTGGCCACCGGCGCGTTGCAGGCCATCCCCCGGGAGCTGACCGAGGCGACCTCGGTCGACGGCGCCACCCCGTGGCAGTCGTTCAGGGCGGTCACCCTGCCGCTGCTGCTGGTGGCGATCTCGCCGCTGCTGATCGCGTCGTTCGCGTACAACTTCAACAACGTCAACGCGATCCTGTTCACCACCGACGGTGGGCCGTTCCCGGCGGACAACCCACGCAACGGCGCCACCGACCTGCTGATCACGTACACCTACCGGTTGGCCTTCGGCGCCCAGGGTGCCGAGTTCGGCCTGGCGGCGACCGTCTCGATCTTCATCTTCGCGATCGTGGCCATCGTCTCCGCGATCAGCTTCTCCCGGACCCGCAAGCAGGAGGAGGTGTACGCGTGACGAGTTACGCCGAGGCACCCGTGGCCAACCGCAACGCGGCCGGGAAGTCGAAGAACCGCTGGTTCGCCCAGGTGGGCTGGCGGCACGTGGTCGGGGTGCTGGCCGTGCTGTTCAGCCTCTTCCCGATCGTGTTCGTGATCTCCGCGGCGTTCAACCCGCTGGGCACGCTCTCCTCCACCGAGCTGCTGCCCACCGGGGCGTCGGTCGAGAACTTCCAGAACCTGTTCGACAAGACGGCGTTCGGCCACTGGTTCCTCAACTCGCTGCTGCTGGCGGGGGTGGCCTCCTTCGCGTCGATCTTCCTGTCCTCGCTGGCCGCGTACGCGTTCTCCCGGATGCGGTTCGCGGGGCGGCGGGTCGGCCTGCTCGCGCTCCTGCTGATCCAGATGTTCCCGCAGTTCCTGGCCATCGTGGCGATCTTCCTGATCTTCACGACGGTGACCGACCTGTGGCCGAGCATCGGCTTCAACACCCCGTGGGGCCTGTTCCTGCTCTACATGGGCACGGCGCTGGGCGCGAACACCTGGCTGATGAAGGGTTTCTTCGACACCCTGCCGAAGGAGCTGGACGAGTCGGCCACGATGGACGGCGCCTCGCACGCCCAGGTCTTCTTCCGGATCATGCTGCCGCTGGTGCCGCCGATCCTGGCGGTGACCGGCCTGCTGGCGTTCATCGGCTCGATCAACGAGTTCATCATCGCCAACGTGTTCCTCACCGAGCCGGACACCAAGACCCTCGCGGTCGGCATGTACGGCCTGGTGGCCGGCGAGCGCAACAACAACTTCGGGATGTTCGCGGCGGGCACCCTGCTCACCGCCATCCCGACGGTGCTGGTGTTCCAGTTCCTCCAGCGCTACATCGTCTCCGGTCTCACCGCCGGAGCAGTAAAGGGATGAATCGGAGGGGTGGCCACCGCCCGCGCAGCGCGAGGTGAGTGGTGCCACTCCGCCGGAAGAGCGCGCTGCGGCAAGGGCGTCGGGATGACGTACACCGGAGCAGTTTCGGGTCGTGCCACCGCGGTCGGGAGACCGGCCGCGGTGGGCGACCCCTTTCCACTCCCGTCCGACCGACGCGAAAGGCACCGCCATGGCTCTCCAGCCGCACCACGACGGATCCGCCACCTACGTCCCCGAGCAGGAACCGGCGCTCGGCCAGCGCGCCCCGGTCTTCGTCCGGGTGCCCGAGGGCGCCGACGTGCACCAGGTGCACGTACGCACCACGGGCGACGGTGAACCGCACTTCGTCGAGGCCACCGTCGACCACACCAAGGACGGCGACGTCTGGTGGCGGGCCGACGTGCAGGTCCGCAATCCGGTCAGCAACTACCGGTTCATGCTCACCGGGACCACGGGCTACCGCTGGCTCAACGCGGCCGGCCTGGCCGGTCACGACGTGCCGGACAACGGCGACTTCAAGCTGGTCAGCCATGCCCCGCCGCCGGCCTGGACCCGGGACGCGGTGATCTACCAGATCTTTCCGGACCGGTTCGCCCGGTCGGCCGCCGCCGACGGCCGCACCCCGCCGGACTGGGCCATCCCGTGCGACTGGGACACTCCGGTGATCGGCCGTGGCCCGGAGACGCCGTACCAGTTCTACGGCGGCGACCTGGACGGCATTGCCGAACGGCTGGACCACCTGGACCGGCTCGGGGTCAACACCGTCTACCTCACCCCGATCTTCCCGGCCCGCTCCAACCACCGGTACGACGCGGCCAGCTTCGACACCGTCGACCCGCTGCTCGGCGGGGACGCCGCCCTGGCCCGGCTGGCCGACGCGGTACGCGCCCGCGGCTGGCGGCTGCTCGGCGACATCACCAGCAACCACACCGGCGACGCCCACGAGTGGTTCACCCGGGCGCTCGCCGACCCGCGGGCCCCGGAGCGGGAGCTGTACTACTTCGACGAGTCGGGCGACTTCGAGTCCTGGAACGGGGTCCGGTCGCTGCCGAAGCTGAACTGGGGCAGCGCGGAGCTGCGCCGGCGTTTCGCCACCGCCGAGGACTCGCTGCTGCGCCGCTGGCTGCGCCCGCCGTACGGGCTGGACGGCTGGCGGGTCGACGTGGCCAACATGACCGGCCGGCGCGGCGCGGACGCGTACACCCACGAGGTGGCGCGGCTGCTGCGCGAGGTGGTCGCCGACACCCGCCCCGACGGGCTGCTGCTCGCCGAGCACGGCCACGACCACACCGGCGACCTGGACGCCGACGGCTGGCACGGGACGATGAACTACGTCGGCTTCACCGACCCGATCTGGTCCTGGCTGCGGCACGGCGACCAGCCGGTGCCGAACTTCCTCGGCACCCCGGGCGGGGTACGCCGGCGGGACGCCGAGGCGATCCTGGCCACCATGGACACCTACCGGTCGCTGGTCTCCTGGCGGTCGTACACCCAGTCGTGGCAGCTGCTCGGCTCGCACGACTCGGCCCGGATCCGGACCGTCGTGGGCGACGCCGCCCGGCAGGAGGTGGCGGCCGGGTTGCTGGCCACCATGCCGGGCACCCCGGTGGTCTTCGCCGGGGACGAGCTGGGGCTCACCGGCGACAACGGGGAGGGCTCGCGTACCCCGATGCCGTGGCACCGGCCGGAGAGCTGGGACCAGGGCACGTTCGCCGCGTACCGGTCGCTGCTGACGCTGCGCCGCGCCGAGCCGGCGCTGCGCCACGGCGGCCTGCGGTGGGCGCACGTCGACGCCGACACGCTGGTCTTCCTGCGTGAGGCCCCCACGGGCACGGTGCTGGTGCTGGCCCGGCGCGCCGCGGGCAGCCCGGTCCGGCTGGCCGGTCTGCCGGCGGGGGAGAACCTCTACGGCGGCGCCCCGGCGCTGCGTCCCGACGCCGACGGCACGGTCACCCTGCCGGCGGACGGTCCGACCTTCCAGGTCTGGCGCCTGGCCTGAGGTGAGCGCGGGGGGCCCGCCCGACGGATACCCGTCGGGCGGGGCCCTTCTCAGTGCGCTGCCCCGGCGACGGGCTGGCCGAGCAGGGTGCGGACGCCGGCCAGGTAGCTGGCCCGGTCGGGGCGGCCGGTGAGGATCCGCTGCATGAAGTAGCCGGGGACCAGGGCGAAGAGGGCGGCGCCGACGGCCTCCGGGTCGGCGGTCGGCGGCAGCTCGCCGGTCTGCTTCGCCCGGGTGGCCAGGTCGGTCCAGTGGTCGCGCAGCCGGGTGTACGTGTCGTCGACGAACGCCGCGAGCGTGCGGTCCCGTTGCGCCTCGCTCCAGACCTGCACGGCCAGCGGGAGCACGCCGTCCTCGCCCGTCTGGGTGTCGACGAAGGCCAGCGCCCGGTCGAGTGCCTCGACCAGCGGCAGCGGCGGGTCGTGGCGGGACAGTTCGGCGAAGACCTCGTCGGCGCCGCCGATCGCCGACCGGGCGATCTCGGTGATCAGGTCGTTCTTGCTGGGGAAGTAGCGGTAGACGGCGCCGACGGAGAGACCCGCCTCGGCGATCACGTCCTGCATCGAGGTGTGGTGGAAGCCGTCGCGCAGGAAGCAGCGCCGGGCGGCGTCGAGGATCTGCCGGCGGCGGGCCGCGAGGTGTTCGTCCGATACGCGTGGCACGACTCTCAGTGTAAAGCGAACGCTCGTTCGTTGACGGGAGCCGGTCGGGGATGCATGCTCAACTTAAAAGAACGAGCGTTCGTTTTAAGGAGGACGAGATGCCCGCATTCACCCGGACCCGACCCCCGCTCCTGCTGGCCACCCTGATCGCCGTCCTGGTGGTGGGCGTGCAGGCGCTGCTCGTACCCCTGTTCGCCGCACCCGCCGCCCACCTGGCGCCACGTGACCTGCCGGTCGCCGTGGCCGGGCCGCCGCCGGTCGTCGCGGAGCTGGCCGGCCGGCTGGCCGCCGCCCGGCCCGGCGCCTTCGCGGTGACCACGCTGCCCGACGCCGCGGCGGCCGACCGGGCGCTGCGGGACCGGGAGGTGTACGCCGCCTTCGTCGCCGGCCCGGACGGTGTCGCCCTGCACACCGCGCCGGCCGCCAGTCCCACCGTCGCCGCGCTGCTCACCGAGGCGGCCGGGCAGCTCGCCGGCGGCCGTCCGGTCCCGGTCACGGCGGTGGTCCCCGCCGACCCGGACGACCCGCGCGGCACCGGGTTCGCCGCCGGCTTCCTGCCCCTGGCGCTGACCGGCATGCTCGCCGGGGTGCTGCTCACCGTGCTGGTCACCGGCCGCGTGGCCCGGCTCGTCGGCCTGCTCGGGTACGCGGTCCTCGCCGCCGGGGTCGGCGCGGTCGTGCTGCACGACTGGCTCGGCGTCATCCCCGGGGACCGGCTGCGCGAGGCCGGTGTGATCGGGCTCTTCGCACTGGCCGCCGCCGGCACGGTGGCCGGTCTCGGCGCGCTGCTGCGTGGACCGGGCCTCGGCCTGGGCGCGCTGGTCGTCTTCCTGGTCGGCAACCCGCTCTCCGCGATCGCGGCCGCGCCCGAGCTGCTGCCCCAGCCGTGGGGCGCGGTGGGGCAGTGGCTGCCGGTCGGGGCCGGCGGCACGCTGCTGCGCTCGGCGGCCTTCTTCGACGGGGCCGGCGGCGGCCGTGCGCTGGCCGTGCTGGCCGGCTACGCGACGGTCGGGCTGCTGCTGGTCCTGCTGGCCGGCCACCGGGCGGTCCGGCCGGCCCCCGAGCCGGCGGTCGGGGACCGGCCGGCGGAGATCACGGTATGAACTCGGCCGGCCGGCCGCCTACTACAAAGCGTCGTTGATGGGGCAGGATGGCCTCCGTGGAAGCTCTTCGCCTGGTACTCCTCTACGTCCATCTGATCGGGTTCGCGCTCCTGCTCGGCGGCTCGATCGCCCAGTACGTCAGCGGCCGGCTGCGGATCAACGCGGCCATGCTCTGGGGCTCGGTGATCGGCCTGCTGACCGGTCTCGGCCTCGCCGCCCCGTTGCGGGACGGTGACGAGCCGGCCCCGGCCAAACTTGTTACCAAGTTGGTGTTCGCGCTGCTGATCTTCGTCATGGTCTTCTTCTCCCGGAAGCGGGAGTCGGTGGCCCGGGGCCACTTCCTCGCGATCATCGGGTTGACGCTGGTCAACGCGGCGGTGGCGGTGTTCTGGCGGTAACCCGCCGAACTGCGGAAACGGCCCGGTGAACCGGACGATCGCGACACTCCGCCTACCGGCCGGCACGCCGAAAAGTGATCTGCCCCACCCAAGGGTTACGTAGGGGTAACAGCCACTCAACAGTCGTGCACGATTGTCGGCCGGTGGGTGGGCGCGGGCGTACGCTCCCGTCCGTAACGTGGGACGCCGGCGGCGCAGCGCAGGCCGGCTCAAGGGCTGCCACCGCAACAGCGCGGTGTGCAATGGGAAGGAGACGTCTTGCGCACTGTGCGTGGGATGCGGATCGCCTCCGCTTTCGTAGCGGGTGGGCTCGTGCTGGGTGCCGCCGCCTGTGGTGAGGCCCCCGAGGACGACAACAACGCCGGTGGCAACGGCGGCAAGAAGTACAGCGCCTGCATGGTGACCGACGTCGGTGGCATCGACGACAAGTCCTTCAACACCTCCGCCTGGAAGGGCCTTCAGGAGGCGAAGAAGGAGAACGACAGCATCGACATCAAGAACGTCCAGTCGAAGGCCGAGGCGGACTACGAGGTCAACCTGAAGGGCTTCGTAGACCAGAAGTGCGACTTCATCCTGGCCGTCGGTGGCCTGATGCAGGACGCCACCAAGAAGGCCGCCGAGGCGAACAAGAACCAGCAGTTCGCCATCGTCGACGCGAACCCGGGTGTGGACAACGTCTACCCGATGCAGTTCGACACCGCGCAGGCCGCCTTCCAGGCCGGCTACCTGGCCGCCGGGATGAGCAAGACCGGCAAGGTCGGCACCTACGGTGGCCTGCCGATCCCGCCGGTGACCATCTTCATGGACGGTTTCGCCGACGGCGTGGCGTACTACAACAAGGCCAAGAGCAAGAACGTCCAGGTGCTCGGCTGGAACAAGGACACCCAGAAGGGTTCCTTCACCAACGACTTCGTCAAGCAGGACGAGGGCAAGAAGGTCTCCGACACCCTGGTCGCCCAGGGCGCGGACATCATCATGCCGGTCGCCGGCGGCGCGGGCCTCGGCACCACCTCCGCGGCGAAGGCCTCGGGTGGCAAGTACTCGGTCGTCTGGGTGGACGTCGACGGCTGCGAGAGCACCCCGGACTGCGCCGCCATCCTCACCACCGTGGTGAAGAACATCCCGGACGCCGTCAAGGAGGCCGTGCTGAAGGCCGCCAACGGTGAGAAGCTCCAGGCCAAGCCGGGCTTCGTCGGCGACCTGGCCAACAACGGCGTCTCGATCGCCCCGTACCACGACTTCGACAGCAAGGTCCCGGCGGACCTGAAGGCCGAGGTCGACAAGATCAAGGCGGACATCGCCGCCGGCACCATCACGGTCACCTCGAAGGCCCAGCCGACCAAGTGACCAACCCGCCCCCCTCCGGCAATGGGATCATCTCCGGAGGGCGGCGGAACCAGGTGTGACGATCCGGCCGCCTCGGCCATCGCGGGGAACACCCCGCGACGCCGGGGCGGCCGGTCCACCTTCATCCCCCTGACCCCCACCCGGCGCGGTGGTCGGCGTGGCAGCCGCTACGCTGCACCATCCGCTCGCACTCCAGGAGGTTGCGCTGAGACTCGAACTGCGCGGCATCACCAAGCGGTTCGGTGATCTGGTCGCCAACGACCACATCGACCTGACGGTGGAGCCTGGAGAGATCCACGCCCTGCTCGGCGAGAACGGCGCCGGCAAGTCGACCCTGATGAACGTGCTCTACGGGCTCTACCAGCCCGACGAGGGCGAGATCCTGGTCGACGGCACGCCGCTGAAGCTGAAGGGCCCGTCGGACGCGATCGCCGCCGGGATCGGCATGGTGCACCAGCACTTCATGCTGGTGCCGGTCTTCACCGTGGCCGAGAACGTGATGCTGGGTGCGGAACAGGTCAGGGGCGGCATCGCCGGCTTCCTCGACCGCCGGCGCGCCCGCCGCGAGGTCGCCGAGGTCTCCGAGCGGTACAACCTCCGGGTCGACCCGGACGCGGTGATCGAGGACCTGCCGGTCGGCATCCAGCAACGGGTGGAGATCGTCAAGGCCCTGACCCGCGACGTCGACCTGCTGATCCTCGACGAGCCCACGGCCGTGCTGACGCCGCAGGAGACCGAGGAACTGCTCACGGTCATGCGGTCGCTCAAGGCGGCCGGCAAGTCGATCGTCTTCATCACCCACAAGCTGGGCGAGGTCAAGGCGATCGCCGACCGGATCACGGTCATCCGGCGCGGAAAGACGGTCGGCACCGCCGAGCCGAGCGCCAGCCGCGACGAGCTGGCCGCGCTCATGGTGGGCCGCAGCGTCCGGCTGACCGTGGACAAGAAGCCCGCCCAGCCGGGCAAGCCGATCCTGGAGGTCGCCGGCCTGGTCGTCGACGACGACCGGGCGGTACGCGCGGTCGACGGCGTGGACCTGACCGTGCACGCCGGTGAGGTGCTCGGCGTCGCGGGCGTCCAGGGCAACGGGCAGACCGAACTGATCGAGGCGATCATGGGGCTGCGTCCGGTGCTCGCCGGCACCGTCAGCCTCGACGGCGAGACCGTGCACGGCTGGTCGACCAAGAAGGTGCTCCGGGCCGGCGTGGGCTACGTGCCCGAGGACCGCAGCGTCGACGGCGTGGTCAAGGAGTTCTCCGTCGCCGAGAACCTGGTGCTGGACATCTACGACCGGCCGCCGTTCGGCAAGGGCCTCTCGCTCAAGCCGGACGCCATCGCGAAGTCGGCGAAGGAGCGGGTCGAGCAGTTCGACATCCGTACCTCCTCGCCGGACGCGGCGGTCGGCACCCTCTCCGGCGGCAACCAGCAGAAGGTCATCGTGGCCCGGGAGCTGTCCCGCCCGCTGAAGCTGCTCATCGCCGCCCAGCCCACCCGTGGTGTCGACGTGGGCTCGATCGAGTTCATCCACAGCCGGGTCATCCGCGAGCGGGACACCGGCACCGCCGTCATGGTGGTCTCCAGCGAGTTGGACGAGGTCATCGGCCTGGCCGACCGGATCGCGGTGATGTACCGCGGTCGGGTCATCGGCATGGTCGGCCCGGACACCCCGCGCGAGGAGATCGGCCTGCTGATGGCCGGCATCACCCCGGACACCGCGACCACGACCGCCGACGCCGCCGGCACCCCCGGCGACGCGCCGGTCACCCAGGCCCCTGTCGAAGAGGACGAGGCATGAGCAAGCCGAACCCGGTGTCGGGCTCCCCGGACAAGGAGCCGGCGACCGAGGCGCAGGAGGCGCGCAGCGAGGCCCGGGCGACGCCGTCCGTGCCCGCCGGCGACACCGAGCGGGCGGTGCCCGCCACCGCGACGAAGCAGCCCGCCGGAGAGCCCCGCCCCACCCTGGGCCGGCTCTTCCTGGACAACCTCTGGGCGGCGAACACGGTCACCGTCACCGTGCTCGCCGTACTGCTGGCCATGCTGGTCGGCGCGGTGCTGATCATCGTCTCCGACCCGGAGGTGCTGGCCACCTACAGCTACATCACCGCCCGGCCGGCCGACGCGCTCAACGCGAGCTGGACCGTGGTCAGCGAGGCGTACGCCAACCTGTTCAAGGGCGCCATCTTCGACCCCGACGCGGTCGGCTTCACCGCCGCGATGGGTCCGATCTCGGAGACGCTCACCTACACCGCGCCGCTGGTCTTCACCGGTCTGGCGGTCGCGCTCGCCTTCCGCGGCGGCCTGTTCAACATCGGCGCCCAGGGCCAGGCCACCATCGGCGTCATCCTGGCCGCCGTGGCCGGCTTCGCGCTGCCGCTGCCGCCCGGTCTGCACCTGCTCGTCGCGCTGATCGCCGGCGCGCTCGGCGGCGCGCTCTGGGGCTTCGTGCCGGGCATCCTCAAGGCGCGTACCGGCGCCCACGAGGTGATCAACACGATCATGCTGAACTACGTGGCGGTCTACTTCCTGTCCTGGATCATCATCCAGAGCGGGGTGCAGAACCCGAACCGGTCGGACGCGATCAGCAAGCCGGTCGACTCCTCCGCCCAGCTGCCCCGACTGCTCGGCGACAACCTGCGGGTGCACGCCGGCATCCTGGTCGCGGTGCTGGCCACCTGGTTCATCGCCTGGCTGCTCAACCGCTCGACGCTCGGCTTCGAGCTGCGCGCGGTCGGCGAGAACCCGGACGCCGCCCGGACCGCCGGCATCAGCGTCACCAAGACGTACGTGCTGGTCATGGTGATCTCCGGTCTGCTGGCCGGACTGGGCGGCTCGAACATGGTGCTCGGCTCCACCGCGAACGCGCTGACCCCGCTGGTGATCGCGCAGATCGGCTTCGACGGCATCCTGGTCGCCCTGCTCGGCCGGGTGAAGCCCTGGGGCGTGCTGCTGGCCGCGCTGCTCTTCGGCGCGCTCCAGGCCGGCGGCAACCGGATGCAGTCGTACTCCGGGATCTCGCTGGAGCTGGTCACCGTGCTCCAGGCGCTCATCGTCATCTTCATCGCCGCGCCGGCCCTGGTGAAGGCGATCTTCCAGCTCCGGGCCGCCCGTGCGGCCCGGCTGCAGACGAGCCTCGCGAAGGGCTGGTGAGCATGTCCACCACCGCTGTCCCCGAGGTCGCCGTGACCACGGTCGACGAGGGTTTCTGGACGCGGGCCCGCAAGACCGGCGCCGTGCTGCTGGCGCTGGGCCTGCTCGCGACGGGGTTGTTCGGCGCGCTCGCCACCGGTGAGCAGGCCCGGTTCACGCTCAGCGAGACCGAGGGCGGGGCCGCCCTGGAGATCAACGGCACGGTCGGCGCGATCCTGTTCGGGATCATCGCCGCCGCGGCCGGCGCCGCCCTGCTGGCCGGGCTGCCGAAGCGCTGGTTCACGCTGGTGCTCGGCGTCGGGCTGGTCGCCTTCGTGCTGAGCTTCCTGTGCTGGCAGGTCTCCGCCGCCCCCGAGGGCCGCAACTTCATGCCGCTGGTCAACATCGTCCGGGGCACGTTCGTGCTGGCCCTGCCGCTGATCTTCGGCTCGCTGGCCGGGGTGCTCTGCGAGCGGTCCGGCGTGGTGAACGTGGCGATCGAGGGCCAGCTGCTGATGGGCGCCTTCTCCGGCGCGCTCTTCGGCAGCATCACCGGCAGCGTCTGGGTCGGCCTGGTGGCCGCCGCGATCGGCGGCGCGGTCATCTCCCTGCTGCTCGCCGTCTTCGCCATCCGGTACCTGGTCGACCAGGTGGTCATGGGCATCGTGCTCAACCTGCTGGCGGTCGGCGTCACCGGCTTCCTCTACGAGCGGCTGATGCAGACCGACGCGCAGAAGTACAACAGCGCGCCGCGCTTCTCCAACTGGGAGATCCCGCTGCTCTCCGACATCCCGCTGATCGGTCCGGCGCTGTTCCGGGGCAACATCTTCCTCTACCTCGGGCTGCTGCTGGTGCTGGTCATCCACATCGGGCTGTTCCGTACCCGGTGGGGCCTGCGGACCCGGTCGGTCGGCGAGCACCCCACCGCCGCCGACACGCTCGGCGTGAAGGTGCTCCGGCTGCGCTACCGCAACGTGATCATGGCCGGGCTGGTCGCCGGCGTCGGCGGCGCCTCGTACACGCTGGCGCTCTACTCGTTCACCAAGAACATGATCGGCGGTAAGGGCTTCATCGCCCTGGCCGCGCTGATCTTCGGCCGGTGGAGCCCGACCGGGGCGCTGCTCGCGGCGCTCTTCTTCGGCTTCGCCGACCAGCTCGCCACGTACCTCGGCGCGATCGGCAGCAGCATCCCGAGCCAGTTCCTGGCCATGCTGCCGTACCTCGCCACGATCCTCGCGGTGGCCGGACTGGTCGGCCGGGTCCGGGCGCCGGCCGCGGACGGCAAGCCGTACATCAAGGGCTGAATCCGGTGGCGCGCACCGTGCCCGGCGGGAACCTTCCCGCCGGGCATCGTGTTTCTCCGGAACGTCGGCGCAGGTGAGGGGCCTGAGTCGGGGACACCGGCCGGGACCCGGCCGAGGCGGACCGGGGTGAGTTGAGGAGAATGACGGAATGACCGAGATCGACTGGGAGCGCCTGCGGACCGCCGCCATCGACGCCATGCGGCACGCGTACGCGCCCTACTCCAAGTTCCCGGTCGGCGCGGCCGCCCTGGTCGACGACGGCCGGGTGGTGGTCGGCTGCAACGTGGAGAACGCCGGCTACGGGGTGACCCTCTGCGCCGAGTGCGGGGTGGTCTCCTCGCTGCACGCCACCGGCGGCGGCCGGCTCGTCGCGCTCTCCTGCGTCGACGCCACCGGCGAGCCGCTGATGCCCTGCGGCCGGTGCCGGCAACTGCTCTGGGAGAACGGCGGTCCGGAGTGCCTGGTCGAGGCCAAGGGCGGGCCGCTGCGGATGGCGGAGCTGCTGCCGCACGCCTTCGGGGTGGAGGACCTCGACGCCGTCGTCGGCGAGCACCCGGTGCCGGTGGTGCCGGACCGGCTGGCCGCCTGGCGGGGGCGCGGCACCGTCTTCGTGCACCCCGACCTCTCCGCCGGGCAGCAGGTCTGGACGGCCTACTGGGAGCGGTCCGCCGGCGACGACGCCGAGGCCGAGACCGGGGTGCTGGAGGAGGGGCCGAGCTGGGGTGACCCGGCGGAGGCGATCACCTGGGGGTTGGCGCGGACGCCGCGGGTCGTGGTGGTGGACGCGTCGGGCACGATCTTCTGGGCTGGTGAGGGTGAGCCTCCGTTGGAGATTCCGGTTCGTTGGTCTTGAGGTTGGGGGCTCGGGCCGACCGTCCCCGGCTCCGGGCGGTCAGGCTTGATCCCTCCGCCGGGGACGCTCGGCCCGAGCCCGTCGTGGTCAGCGCCCGTGGGTCGGTGCGGCCCGCGTCGATACTTGTATATAGCTATGGATGGGAAGCTCAGCGGTGAGTGCTTTTGCGGCGGTTGATGTCATTCGGGCGAAGCGGGACGGGGGGGTGCTGAGCGACGCGCAGATCGACTGGGTGGTCGACGCGTACACCCGGGGGCTGGTGGCCGACGAGCAGATGTCGGCGCTGGCCATGGCGATCCTGCTGCGCGGCATGACGGCGCCGGAGATCGCCCGGTGGACCGCCGCGATGATCGCCAGCGGGGAGCGGCTCGACCTGTCCCCGGTGACCCGGCCGACCGTCGACAAGCACTCCACCGGTGGCGTCGGTGACAAGATCACCCTGCCGTTGACCCCGCTGGTCGCCGCCTGCGGCGGCGCGGTGCCGCAGCTGTCCGGCCGGGGCCTCGGGCACACCGGCGGCACCCTGGACAAGCTGGAGTCCATCCCCGGCTGGCGGGCCGCGCTGAGCAACGACGAGTTCATCACCCAGCTCCGCGACGTCGGCGCCGTGATCTGCGCGGCCGGCGAGGGGCTCGCCCCCGCCGACCGCAAGCTGTACGCGCTGCGCGATGTCACCGGCACCGTCGAGGCCATCCCGCTGATCGCCAGCTCGATCATGAGTAAGAAGATCGCCGAGGGCACCGGCGCGCTGGTGCTGGACGTGAAGGTCGGCTCCGGCGCCTTCATGAAGAACGTCGACGACGCCCGCGAGCTGGCCCGCACCATGGTGGAGCTCGGCGGCGCGCACGGGGTGCGGACGGTCGCCCTGCTCACCGACATGTCCACGCCGCTCGGCCTGACCATCGGCAACGCCGTCGAGGTGACCGAGTCGGTGGAGGTGCTGGCCGGCGGCGGCCCCGCCGACGTGGTGGAGCTGACCCTCGCCCTGGCCCGGGAGATGCTGGACGCGGCGGGCCTGCCGGACGCCGACCCGGAGGCGGCGCTGCGCGACGGGCGGGCGATGGACGCCTGGCGGCGGATGATCCGCGCCCAGGGCGGCGACCCGGACGCCCCGATGCCCACCGCGCCCGAGGTCGAGGTGGTCCGCGCCGAGACCGACGGCTTCGTCGACTCGATCGACGCGTACGCCATGGGGGTGGCCGCGTGGCGGCTCGGCGCCGGGCGGGCCCGCAAGGAGGACCCGGTGAGCATCCCCGCCGGTGTGGTGCTGCACAAGCGCCCCGGCGACCCGGTACGCGCCGGCGACCCGCTGTACGAGCTGCGCGCCGAGCACGCCGGCCGGCTGCCGGCCGCGCTGGCCGAGGCGGCCCGGGCGGTCACCGTCGCGCCCGCCGCGGGGGAGCGTCGTCCGCTGGTCATCGAGCGGATCGGCTGAGCCGCCGCCGACGGCGGGGTGGGTGCCCACCGGACCCCGGTGGGCGCTATCCTCCCTGGCCAGGGGGGGACGACCGGCGATGAGCGACGTGAGCAGACAGGGGCCTTCAGCCGTGCTTGTACCCGCCCCCGACCCCCGGGCCGTCCGTGAGGCGAGCCTGGAGGAGCTGACCCAACTGGGGTTGCCGCTGCCGCCCAGCCAGTTCCCGCTGGTCTGGGAGCCCGGCGACGAGATCGAGTTGCGCCCGCTCCGGGAGATCGAGGCCCGGATCGCGGTGCTGCACCTGATCCTGGCCCGCTGTTTCGGGATGCCGCCGCAGGCGGCGATGAGCTGGCTGCTCAACTCGCACCTGGTGGAGATGGTCACCCCGCCGGAGTGGGAGTTCGTGATGGGCGGCAAGGGCGACCACCGCTCGTTCGTGCTGCACCACGACGCGCTCTTCTCGCTCTGCTGGGTGCTCGGGCTGACCAAGCAGCTCGACCCGACGGTGCCGGTGGACGAGCACCTGGTGGAGCGGATGCCGAACATCGCGGCGGGGGAGTCGTTCGCGCACTGGCGGTCCCGGATCCTGGCCGCGCCGCAGCACCCCGCCGACGTGGCGGCCCTGCTCGACCTGCACTACTGCCTGGACTGGGCCTACCTCGAGCTGGAGGAGGCCGGCCGGCCGGTGCCGGGGCTGGTCGACGCGAACGCCATCGGGCAGCGCCGGTGGGCCCTGGAGTGGGCGGTGATGCTGCGCGGGCCGTACCACGACGAGCCGCCGGGCTGGGAAGAGGTCGACCTTTCCACCTGAGCCCGGTCCGCCGGGGCTGGCCCCCGGGCGTGTCGCGCGCCCGGGCGTAACACGCTGACGACCGTGATACCTCACCGGTATTTTGATTCCTCTGAGGTATCACGGCGGGCGCCGGTCAGCTCCGGGGACGGGGCCGGTGCACGCCGAGGCGGACAGCCAGGGTGACGGTGACCGGCTCGGGGAGCGTGGCGATCCGCCCGGCGATCCGCTCCGGGTCGGCGTGCCACGCGCTAGGGCCCATCCCGACCAGGGTCGCCACCTCGGTGCGGGTCAGCGCCAGGCGGGTCCGGTGCGGCGTCGACGACTCCTCGACGAAGTGCGCGCCGAGGCTCTCCGCCACCCGGTCCGCCTTGTCCGGGTCGACCCGCAGCAGGTCCAGCGCGTCGACCAGTTCCCCGAGGTGCGCGATGTCCGGGGTGACCACCAGCAGGGCGCCGGCCGGGTCGAGCACCCGGCGGAACTCGGCGCCGTTGCGCGGGGCGAAGACGTTGAGCAGCACCGTGGCCGAGGCGTCGGCCAGCGGCAGGCGCTGCCAGGTGTCGGCGAGGGCCGCCGCGGCGCGGGGGTGGGCCCGGGCCGCCCGGCGTAGCGCGGGTTTGGACACGTCCAGTGCCAGGCCCACGGCGTCGGGCAGCGCCGCCAGCACCGCGGAGAGATACCAGCCGGTCCCGGCGCCGGCGTCGACCACCAGGGGGTACGCCGCGTCGGCCGCTCGCGCGTTCCGGTTCGCGGTGGCGGCCAGGGCGGTGGCCACCGGCTCGTAGTGCCCGGCGGCGAGGAAGTCGGCCCGGGCGGCCACCATCTCGGCGCTGTCCCCGATGTGCGGGGCCCGCCCGGCGAGCAGGTTGACGTACCCCTGGCGGGCGACGTCGAAGCTGTGCCGGCGCGGGCAGCGCAGCGCCCGGGCGGTGCCGGCGGTCGCCTCGGCCAGCGGTTCGCCGCAGACCGGGCAGCGCAGCCGGTCCAGGATGCGCGGGTCCACGGGTCAGCCCTCCTGGGTGGGATCGGTCGGTGCGGCGTCCGGCGGTCGGCGGGAGCCGGCCAGATGGTCGACGACCCGGTGGGTGAGGGTGCCGAGCGCCGTCACCTCCTCGGGGCTGAGCAGGTCGATCAGGTGCCGGCGGACGGCGGCGACGTGTCCGGGCGCGGCAGCCTCGATGGCCTGCCGGCCGGCGGGGGTGAGCACGACCACCGACCCACGGCCGTCGTCGGTGCACTCCTCGCGGGTGACCAGGCCGCGCTGCTGCATCCGGCCGAGGTGGTGGGAGAGCCGGCTGCGGGACCAGAGCATCCGGTCGGCCAGCTCGCTGAGCCGCAGCCGCTGGCCCGGGGTCTCGGAGAGGTCGGAGAGGACGTCGTAGTCGGGCTCGGAGAGCCCGGCGTCCTGCGCCAGCTCGCGCGCCAGTTCCAGGTCGAGCAGGCGGCGCATCCGGCGGTAGCCGCGCCAGGCCCGCTCCTCCCGCTCGTCCAGCCAGCGCGGTTCGGTCACGCCGCCGATGCTAGTCGATTGTTGACATGTCACTCACACGCGCCCTACGGTCGGTGACATGTCAACCAGATTGTGGGAGCTGTTCGGGGACCGCGGGCGCGGGGTGCTGGTCACCCTGCGCCGGGACGGCGGGCCGCAGCTGTCGAACCTCGACTACCTGGCCGAGCCCGGCCTGATCCGCTGCTCCACCACCGGCGACCGGGCCAAGGTGCGCAACCTGCGCCGCGACCCCCGCGCCAGCTTCCACGTGACCACCCCCGACGGTGGGGCGTACGCGGTGGCGGAGGGGACCGCGACCGTCGGCCCGGCCGCGACGTCCCCGGACGACCCGGCCGTCGAGGAGCTGGTCGAGGTCTACCGCCGGATCCGCGGCGAGCACCCCGACTGGGTCGACTACCGGGCGGCCATGGTCGCCGACGGACGGCTGGTCCTGCGGCTCACCGTCGACCGGGTCTACGGCTGGCGCCCCTGACCACGTCACCCCGGCGGGCCCGTCACCGGGCGACCGACCGGCTGACTAGTGTCTGAGCATGGTCGCAATCCGATACGAGGACATCGTCAAGGTCCCGAAGGCGCTGCTGCACGATCACCTCGACGGCGGACTGCGCCCGGCGACGATCGTCGAGCTGGCCGCGGAGGTCGGCCACGAGTTGCCCACCACCGACCCGGAGGCGCTGGGCCGCTGGTTCGTCGAGGCCGCCGACTCCGGTTCGCTGGAGCGCTACCTGGAGACCTTCGCGCACACCGTCGCGGTGATGCAGACCGCCGACGCGCTGCGCCGGGTCGCCCGCGAGTGCGCGCTGGACCTGGCCGCCGACGGGGTGGTCTACGCCGAGGTGCGGTTCGCCCCCGAACAGCACCTGGAGCGGGACCTCACCCTCGACCAGGTGGTCGAGGCGGTGCTGGCCGGCTTCGTCGAGGGCAGCGAGCAGGCCGCCGCGCAGGGGCACCGGATCCGGGTCGGGACCCTGCTCACCGCGATGCGGCACGCCGCCCGGTCGCAGGAGATCGCCGAGCTGGCCGTGCGGCACCGCGACGAGGGCGTCGTCGGATTCGACATCGCCGGCGCCGAGGCCGGCTTCCCGCCCACCCGGCACCTGGACGCCTTCGAATACCTGCAACGCGAGAACTTCCACTTCACCATCCACGCCGGCGAGGCGTTCGGGCTGCCGTCGATCTGGCAGGCCATCCAGTGGTGCGGCGCCGACCGGCTCGGCCACGGCGTACGCATCGTCGACGACATCACCCCCGGCGAGCCGCCGGTGCTCGGCCGGCTGGCCGCGTACGTGCGGGACAAGCGGATCCCGCTGGAGCTCTGCCCGTCGTCGAACGTGCAGACCGGGGCCGCCCCCTCCATCGCCGAGCACCCGATCGGGCTGCTGCGTGACCTTCGTTTCAGGGTGACGGTGAACACCGACAACCGGCTGATGAGCGGCACCTCGATGTCGCGGGAGATGGCGCTGCTGGTGGAGGCCTTCGGCTACGGCTGGAAGGAGCTCCAGTGGTTCACCATCAACGCCATGAAGAGCGCCTTCATCCCGTTCGACGAGCGGCTGCGGATCATCGACGAGGTGATCAAGCCGGCGTACGCGAAGCTGCTGGACTGATCAGTGCTGGTGCGGGTGGCCGGACAGCAGGTCGGCCACCCGCCGGAGCACCTCCCGGGCCCGGGCCGCCTCGGCGCCCAGCCCGGTCTGCCGGCGCAGCACCGCCGGCTCCTCCCGCAGCAGCGCCACGCCGCGGCGCAACAGCACCCGGGGCGCCTTGCGCTGCTCGGCCAGATCCCGCGCCAGCCGACGCAGGAAGGTCGCCCCACGCGGGCGGCGCAGCGCGTACGCCCCGGCGAGCAGGCCCTGGCGGCGGCACTCCTCGACGATCTCCGCGGCGAAAATCCCTTCGGCCACGAAAATCGGCGATCCGGCTACGTCGAATGGCCGACTGGCCACCCGACGGTCCGCGCCGATCGCATAAACCGGCACATCGGCCTTGCCGTGCCGGGCCAGCCGGGCGATCGTTTCCACCGCCGCGTCGGCGTCCCAGGACAGCGGTGATTCCCAGTCCACGAGGCCATCGCGGCGCGGCAACGTAGGGTCGTCACCGTTCTTGTAGAAGTCGTCCAGGCAGAGCACCGGAAGTCCGGTTCGCTGCGCGATGTACGACTTTCCGGAGCCGGAAGGACCGGCCAGGAGGACGACGCGGTGCGGGTGTTCCATGACTTTCGGTGACTCCGGCCAGACGGATTGCGAGCAAATTGCAGCAACATCTCATCACACCCGGAGCGAGGGCCAACCTGGGCTTTCTTCTTGCGGGGCGGCGTGATGGAATGCCGGGGGTCCGACCCGCCGGGTCGGTCGCTGGGCGTTGCCCGGGGCAACGCACGGAAGTTGTGATCGCGAGGGCGGTGACGTGAGCAAACGGCCGAAGACGGCGGGCTCCTTCCTGTCGCGTCTGCGCCGGCCGGCCGGTCGGCTTCGCGACATGCCGATCTGGTCCAAGCTCGGTCTCATCATGATCGTGCCGACCATCGCCACGGTCGTCGTGGGTACCAGTGGTCTGGTCGACCACCTGGACACCCTCAACAACGCCAACCGTGCCGGTGACCTGGCCAACCTCGTGGGTTACTCCGGGGATCTGGTCAACAGCCTCCAGGACGAGCGCACCGCCGCCGTCCTGCTGCTCGGCGCCGAGAAGAGCACCCAGGCCGAGGAGCAGTACCGCGGGGCGTACAACCGGGTGAACCAGCGGGTCGACCAGGCCAAGACGCCGTACTCCCAGCAGCGCCTGGAGATCGAGGACCTGCCGGCGAGCTTCGAGGCGCTCCTCGGCGACATCGACGAGAGCCTCAAGGACCTCCCCGGCATCCGCAGCCAGGTCTACAACGGCCGGATTCCGCTGACCGGGACGGTGCAGAAGTACGAGGGTCTGATCAACGACCTGCTCGACCTCCGCGACTCGGCCACCCAGCTCGCCGGTGACAACGACCTGAGCGAGCGGATGCGCGCCGCCGCGGCGACCGCCCGGGCGAAGGAATACCTCTCCCTGCGCCGGGTCGTGGTGCACCGGGCGCTGATCCAGAAGGCGTTCACCGACACGCTGCGCAAGGACTACATCGCCACCGACACCGGTCAGCAGCAGGCCCTGCAGAGCTTCCGCGCGGTCGCCAACGACTCGGAAATGGACTTCTTCCAGCAGAACGTCGCCGGCTCCGACCAGCGCGAGGCCGACAACTACAGCGGCTGGGTCGATGCCAACACCACCGAGAGCATGGTGGGCGCACCCTTCGGGCCGGACCAGTGGGACGCCGCCATGGTGGCCAACTCCCGGCTGTACCGCACCGTCGAGGCGAAGCTCGACAGTGACGTGGTCCGGGACGCCGACGCCCTCCGCTCGGACGTGCAGCGCCAGGTCTTCCTGGAGACCGGCCTGCTGCTCAGCATGCTGCTGCTGGCGATCCTCTTCGCCTACCTGGTCGCCCGCTCGATGGCCAGGTCGCTGCGCGACCTGCGCCAGGGCGCGCTCTCCATCGCCCAGTTCGGGCTGCCACAGGCGGTGGCCCGGCTGCGCGACCCGCAGCTGGCCAGCCAGCACTCGCCGGCCCAGCTGGCGAACCAGATCGCCGAGCCGCTGCCGGTCCGCAGCAAGGACGAGTTCGGCCAGGTGACCGAGGCGTTCAACGCCGTCCACCTGGAGGCCGTCCGGACCGCTGCCGAGCAGGCCGCCCTGCGGTCGTCGGTCGCCACGATGTTCGTCAACCTGGCGCGCCGGTCGCAGATCCTCGTCGACCGGTTGATCGGCCACCTCGACCGGCTGGAGCGCGGCGAGGAGGACCCGGACCGGCTGGCCGAGCTCTTCCAGCTCGACCACCTGGCCACCCGGATGCGCCGCAACGACGAGAACCTGCTCGTGCTCGCCGGCGCCGACTCCACCCGCGTGCAGCGCGAACCGGCCGCCCTGATCGACGTGCTGCGGGCCGCGCAGTCCGAGGTCGAGCACTACACCCGGATCGAGTTCGGCTCGATCGACCGGGACATCGAGGTGGCCGCCCACGCGGTCAACGACCTCGTGCACCTGGTCGCCGAGCTGTTCGACAACGCCACCGCCTTCTCCCCGCCGGACTCGCAGGTCATGGTGGAGGCCCGGCGGATCGGTGACCGCGCCACCCTCTACGTCGAGGACCGGGGCATCGGCATCAGCGCCGAGCAGCTCCACGACCTCAACGATCGGCTGGCCACTCCGCCCCAGGTGGACGTGGCGGTCTCCCGGATGATGGGTCTGGTCGTGGTCGCCCGGCTGGCCTCCCGGCACGGCGTCAAGGTGGAGCTGCGGCCGGGCGTGGACCGCGGCACGGTGGCCGAGGTCGGCCTCCCCGGCTCGGTGCTGGTGCCCCGCGCCCTCGCCGGCCGGGGCCAGCCCGGTGCGCTCCCGGCGGGCAACCCCGCCGCCCCGCAGCAGTCCGGTCCGGCCCCGACCTTCGGCGCGCTGCCGGCCCTGGGCAACCTGCCGGCCAACCCCGGCACCTCGCCCTCGGGCAACCAGCTCACGCTCGGCGGCCGGCCGTTCGAGCCCGCCCCGCGCAACGGCACGCCGGCCGCGGCCGGGCCGCTGCCAGCCTGGTCGGACCTGACCGGGGCCAGCAGCACCAACGGCAGCGACGCGTTCCGGCCGCGCTCGACCAACGGCCAGCCGATCGACCCGCTGCCGCATCGCCGCTCCGACGGCGATCCGGCCGTCACGGGGCAGCAGCCGACCATCCCGCGGCAGCTGCCGAGCAGCCCGGAGGCGCGCCCGTACACTCCGCCGCCGGTCTCCGCGCCGCCGCTGCCCCCGGTGTCGTCCCCGCCGGTCTCCGGCGTGCCGACCTCGGGTCAGCCGTTGCCGAGCCGTCCGGTGTCCGGCGTGCCGACCTCCGGCCTGCCGTCGCCGAGTCGCCCGGTCTCCGCGGCGCCGGAGCAGAGCCAGCCGCTGCCCACCCGGCCGGTGTCGGCCGCGCCGGCCGCCGATGCGCCGCAGGTCGGTGCGATGCCGTCCCGTCCGGTCACCGGCACCCCGGCCACGCCCGCCCCGCCGGTCTGGCCGCCGGTCGCCACCCCGGAGCGCGAGACCGCCGCGCCGCCGGTGCCCGAACGGCTCTCGGCGTCGCTCGACATGACCTCGGAGCTGCCACGGGTCTCCCGCCCGGAGACCCCGGCCCCGTCGCCGGCCGCCGGCCGCCCGCCGGTGGCCGCGTCGCCCGCCCCGGCCGCCGCCCGACCGGCCCCGCCGCAGCAGGGCCCCAACCGCCAGCGGTACGCGGACGAGACGATGGAGCTGCCGATATTCCGGGAGCTCGAGTCGGCCTGGTTCCGGACCCGTCGACCGGGCCCGGATGAGGCGGCTCAGGCCGCACCGGCCGCCGGTGGCAACGGCGCCCCGACCCAGCAGTTCGCCGCGGTCGACGCCACCGGCCGCGTCGCCCAGAACACCGCCCCCGGTACGACGACAGGTAACCCACCGATGGCAAACACGCCGATCGCCGGCGGAACCCCGCGGGCGAGCGGCCCGGTCAACGGCGGCGCCCGACCCGGCCTCGCCGAGAGCCTGCCGAACCGCCGTACGGCGACGCCGCCGCCCGGTGGCTGGCAGACCGCCGCCGACGACGGGTGGAAGGCGGCCTCGGCGGCCAGTGAGGTTCCGGTCGCCGAGACCACGCAGAAGGGTCTGCCGAAGCGGAAGCCGATGGCGCAGCTGGTGCCCGGCGCCGTGGAGAAGCCGACCACCTCGGTGCAGCGGCGGACGCCCGAGGCCGTTCGCGGCCTGCTGTCGGCCTACCATCGAGGCGTGCAGCGTGGCCGTACCCACCCGTCGGACGGCAATTCGACCACCCCGGAGGGGACTCCGGGTGGGCAGCAGTCCTCGCAGTCTGGCTCAGGCCCGGTGGCCGGGAGCGGGCAGAAGGAGCAACAACGATGACAACCACTCAGGATCTCGGTTGGCTGCTCGCCAACTTCGCTGACCGGGTACCCGGTGTCGCCCACGCGGTCGCCGTCTCCGCGGACGGCCTGCTCCTGGCGTCGTCGCGGGACCTGCCGCGGGACCGGGCCGACCAGCTGGCGGCCATCGCGTCCGGCTTGGTCAGCCTGACCCAGGGGGCCGCCCGTTGCTTCGAGGGTGGCGCGGTGCTGCAGACCGTGGTCGAGATGGACAACGGCTTCCTGTTCCTGATGTCCATCTCGGACGGCTCCTCGTTCGCCGTACTGGCCGCGCGCAGCTGTGACGTCGGCCAGGTCGGGTACGAGATGGCCCTGCTGGTCGACCGGGTGGGTGAGGCCCTCACGCCGCAGCCCCGCACGGCCGTCGGGATGATGGGCTGAACATCGCGCTGACCCTCCGGTCAGGCGGAGCAACAACGACACAACGACGGGTTTCACCGGTGCGAACCGGCACGGGGTACGAAGGAGGTGAGCGGCGACATGGCCGATCGTGACGAACCGACCGGAGCGTTGGTCCGTCCATACGCCGTGACCCGCGGTCGTACCCGTCCCCGGCTCGACATCGCGCTGGAGGCGCTCGTCGAGACGACGGTGCGCGGTCGGGCCGCAGCCAGTGGCAATGGCGGGCAGGGCCGTGAGCACCAGTACATCGCCGCGCTGTGTGACGGACGTGTGCAGTCGCTAGCCGAGATCGCGGCGCGGATGCAGCTTCCGCTCGGCGTGGCCCGGGTGCTCATCGCCGACATGGCGACGGATGGCCTGGTCGCGGTCCACGAGCCGACCATTCTGGACGACTCGGATGACGCGGTGGGCACTGAACTGCTGGAGAGGGTGCTGAGTGGACTTCGCAGGCTCTGACATGTCGCACCGCCCGCCGACCCCGAGCGGGCGAGTGACGTCGGCGAAGATCGTTATCGCCGGTGGTTTCGGCGTCGGTAAGACGACGCTGGTCGGCTCGGTCTCGGAGATCACACCGCTGACCACCGAGGCCATCATGACCTCCGCCGGCGTGGGCGTCGACGACACCCGGCAGGTGCCGGGCAAGACGACGACCACGGTGGCGATGGACTTCGGCCGTATCTCGATCGACCGGGACCTGATCCTGTACCTGTTCGGTACGCCCGGTCAGACGCGGTTCTGGTTCATGTGGGACGAGCTGGTCCGTGGCGCCATCGGCGCCGTGGTGCTGGTCGACACCCGCCGGTTGGCCGACTGCTTCGCGGCGATCGACTTCTTCGAGCACCGGCGGCTGCCGTACCTGGTGGCCATCAACTGCTTCGACGGGATGCAGTACCACGACCCGCAGGACGTCCGGGAGGCGCTCGCCATCTCCAGTGACGTCCCGGTGGTGGCCTGCGACGCGCGTAACCGGGAGTCGACCAAGCACGTGCTGATCTCGCTTGTCGAGTACGTGCTGACCATGCGGCGTTCCCGCGCCGTCGCGCCCGCCTGAGCTGACGACGTACGCGCCCGGCACCGGTTCCGACCGGTGCCGGGCGCGTGGTGCATCCGGCGTCCGGTGTGGCGGGAGCGGCCGTCCACACCGGAGGGGGACTCAGGAGACCCGGGTCCACTCCCCATGGCTGACCTGGTAGACACCCAGCGAACCCCGCTCCAGGCCGCTGTGACGGCTGGGGGAGAAGGTGTACGCGCCGGCCATGCCCTCGGACACCTGGGTACGCAGGAACGCCCGGATCCGTCCGTGGTCCACCGTGCCCGACGCCCGGGCCGCGTCGGTGACCAGGGTGAGGGCGTCGGAGGCGTACGGGGCGAAGCCGCTGAAGCCTCCGTACAGCTGGATGTAGCGGAACACGAAGTCCCGCCGGGCCAGCGCGGCGTTGGTGGTGTTGGTGAGGGTGGACCCGCCGAGCGAGATCGGGTGGATGGCGTAGGCCCCCTCGACGGAGCTGAGGTTGCGCTCCTGGAGGGTGTCCTCGTTGACCGCTGCCGGGTCGAAGTAGAGCGGTCCACGGTAGCCCACGATCCGCAGCGCCCGGGCCGCCTCTCCGGTGTCCGGCGGGTGCGTCCACACCACGACGGCCTTCGGCCCCCGGTCGGCGAGCTCGCGCAGCACGGGCCGGAAGTTATCCCCGGTCCGCGGCAGCCGGACGACCCGGGCCAGGTCCACGCCCGCCGCCTCGGTCGCCCGTTTCATCGCCGCCACCCCCGCGTCGCCGTGCAGCCCGTGCCCGGCGACCAGCACCACCCGGCGGTGCTCCCTGGTCACGAGCAGCTGGACGAGACGCGCGGCGACGTCCTGGGAGTCCGGGGTGACCTTGTAGACGTACGTCCGCTCGGCCAGCGGCAGCACGATCCCGTCGCCGTACGCCAGGGAGATGAACGGGATCCGGATCTCCTGGGCCTGGGCGATGATGCCCAACGACGTCTCGGCGAGGGTGCCGCCGATCAGGGCGTGCACGTTGTCCTTCAGCGCCAGCTCGCGCGCCTGTCGGGCGGCCGTACGCGGGTCGCTGGCGTTGTCGCGCAGCACCACCCGGATCTTGCGGCGCATGTTGCCGACCTGCACGCCCTCGACGTTGAGCTCGTCGGCGGTGATCCGCAGGGCCCGCTCCTGGAGCACGCCGAGCGCCGCGCCGGGGCCGCTCAGTTCCAGGCTGGCGCCGACCACGATTTCCCGGCTGTCCTGGGCCCGGCTGCCGCTCGTACCCGGCGCACCCTGGTCGTTCCGCCCGCAGCCGCTCAGCAGCAGGCCGCCGGCCGTGGCGGTGAGCAGACCCCGGCGGGTCAGCGTGGACGGATGAATTGCCGGTGTCGCCATCGCAGTCGCCTTCCCACCCCGGCGTCCTGCCGCCGGCTGTTCCGCCGGGTATGCTCCCGGCCGTCCTCACCCGGCGTCAACTTCTCCGGGTGTGGGTAGGAACACGCAGGTGGGAGGCGGTTACTCGGCGGTCAGGAGCGGTAACCGGCGGAGCGGTACTCGTACTCCCGATCGTCGTCGCGGTCGCCGGTGTCGCGGCTGAAGTCCCATCCGCCGGCGGCCTCGCGGCCCGGGCGGCCGCCGACGGCGAACCCCCCGATCTCCTGTCCCCGCCGCCAGCCGCGGAAGTAGCCGGTGGTGTTCTCGGCGAGGCTCGCCGCGTCCCGGACGATCCGCAGCGGACGCTCGTCGCGCAGCGGGGAACCCGGCACCAGGTTGGCCTGCGGCACCCGCTTGGGCAGCCCGGCGTCGGTGGAGGCGCTGATCTCGGGTTGGGCGGCCTTCTCGGCGGCCTGCCATCCGGTGTCGGCGGTGGTCGACCAGTCCAGGTCGGTCTCGTCGGTGTGCCCGACGAACCAGGCGGACTTGGCCGCGGCGAAGATCAGCAGGTCGCCGTCGCCGTCGTCGGCGACCGGCGGGGGCCGGAACTCGGTCGGCGCCGGTCGGTGCTCCAGCGGCCCGCGGGTGGTGACCGGCGGTGTCCCCAGTCCGGCGTCGCCGCGGCCCAGGTCACCGCGGCCGGCGTCACCGCGGCCGAGGTCGCCACGGGCGGTCTCACGGCGGCCCAGGTCACCGCGGCCGGCGTCACCGCGGCCGAGGTCGCCACGGGCGGTCTCACGGCGGCCGAGGTCGCCACGGCCGGCGTCACCGCGGCCCAGGTCACCGCGGCCGAGGTCGCCACGGGCGGTGTCGGCCCGGCTGGGGAGGCCACGACCGAGGTCGTCCCGGCCGGTGTCGGCGCGGCCGGGCTGCGTACGGTCCACGAGCCGCAGCGGCGGGGTCTCCAGGCGCGGGTCGGTGGCCGGGCCCGAGCCTTCGCGCAGGGCGCGGTCGGCCAGCGGCGGCGGCTCCACCAGCCGCAGCATCGGCGGCTCCTGCGGCAGGTCGTCGGCGAGCCACGGCGGGGTCACCCGGTTGCGGCTGGCACCCGGGTCGGTGGGCGCGTCGACCTTGCGCTCGCCGCGGTCCCGGTAGGAGTATCCGGCCTGGTCCTCGGCAGCCGTGTCGGCCAGCTCGTCACCGGTGTTGACCAGCGGCCAGTTGGCCCGCGAGCCCGGCGCGGCCGCGGGCTCCTGGCCGGGACGCGGGGTGGGCACCGGAACGCTCAGGTCCGTGACGCTGAACCCGCCGGTCGGCGGCTCGTCCGGAGTGGTCTTGGGACGCGGCGGGATGACCGTCCGCTGCCGCTCGGCGCGAGCGCTGTTGATCGCGGCGGTGGTCAGCGTCGGGCGGAACGGCTCACCGGCCTCGGCCGGCGGCACCTTGCCACGCTGGGCGGGCGCCATCGGGGTGATGCCCGGCGGCGGGGGCGGCGGCGCGGAGACCGGCCGGTTGGCCGGAACCTCCAACCGGCGCGCGGCCGGGGCGACGGGCTCGCCGCGCGACGGCGGGGCGGAGATGGGGGCACCCGGGCCGGCGGCCGGCGACACCGGGGTGACCGGCGCGGGGGCCACCGGAGGCGGGGACACCGGCGCCGGCGCGACCGGGGGCGGGCCGAGCGGACGGGGAGCGGTCGGCATCCCGGCGCCGGAGACCGGCTCCGGACGGCTGCGTCGACCACCCGACGGCGCCGGCTGCGGCTCGCCGCCGCCGCGCAGGGCGCGCAGCCCGCTGCCGGTGGCGCCCAGCGCGGCCAGGTCGCCGACCGGGTCGCCGCGCCGGGCGGCGGCCCGTCGGCCCGGGGCCGGGGCGACCCGCTCGTCGAGCGCACCGACCAGGGCCTCGCAGCCCGCGTCGCAGGCCCGGACGGAGGCGACCGCCTGCCGGACGGTCTCGGCGACGGCGGATGTGAGGGAACGGTTCACGGTGGCCCGGCGAGGGGTCTCGGAGACGGCCACCCGCAGGGCGGTCACCGCGTCGCCGATCTCGCCCACGTCGGCGACCCCGTCGGCGGCCAGGTGGGCCACCACGGCGTCGGCGGCGGACTCCCGCCCGGGGCCGAGCATGCCGGGCTCGGGCAGCGCGTCGAGCACGGCCAGCGTCACCGGGTCGGCCGGGTCCGGGTAGGCCCGCAGCGCGGCCGGGTAGAGCTCGCGGAGCACCTCGCGCAGGGCGACGGCGGCGGAGTGCCGGCCGCTGGAGAGTGCGGCGTGCGCCGAGAGCACCTGCTTGTAGCCGGCCAGGTCGCGCGGCGCCGGGAGGGTCACCGCGGAGAGGGCACCGGCCTGGAGGGCGCGGGCCAGGCCCACGGCCCGGCGCTCGGCCGGCGGGGACTGCATCTCCTCCAGGGAGTCGTCGTCGGCGAAGCGCTCGGCGAAGTCGTCCACCAGGTCGTCGTCGGCGATGGCCAGCGGCCGGCCGGCCGCGCTGAGCAGCGCGGTGACCGTGTGGTCGTCGCTGTCCGCGGCGATCGCCGCACCGCTCGGCCCGCCCGACCGTTCCACGAGCAGGGCGACCAGCCGGGCGTAACCCGCCGCGTCGTCGCCGATCTCGCAGACATGAAGCAGACGGCCTGCGTCGTCGACCACAGCTGACGTCAGCGCCGATCCGGCCGAGGCCGGTCGGTCGGCCGGATCCGCCGAGGCCAGACCGCAGTACACGCGCACGAGCGCCACGGCGTCGTCCTCCTCCCGGGACACAAGGCTTTCTCTGCCAGGAACTGATGCTCCCCGGTGCGGGTCAGTCGCGCCAGTCCACGACGGCAGAGATCTTGCCGACAATGGTGCGCCAACCCAGACTCGCGGTTTGTGCCCCGATTTTCTTCAACCGTCGGCGGCCCATGAAACCACCGATTCCGCCGTTGACAGAGGCCCGCAGTGCCTCGTCCAGGTCGTCCAGGCTGGAGCCGGCGGAGAGCATGTCGAGCACGGCCGGTAGCCGCATCGCGTACGCCAGGTCACGGGCGACCTCGCCGGCCTCGATCAGGAGCGTGGGATCCCACGTGTCGTGGCCGCCGCGCAGGTTCTCCACCACGAGGTCCAGCTCGTAGGTGTCCTCGTCGAGCGGGGCGATGTCGGCGGGTTCCACCCGTTCGGACAATTCATTCCAGCTGTCCAGCTGGGACAGATCGTTGGGCGCACCGGAACGGATGAAACTGACCAGGGACTCGGGGGTCTTGAACAACAGCAGGCGGCCCCGGTGGCTCAGGAAGGCCGGGACCTCCTCGTCGCCCGCCTCGTCCTCGTCGGACTCGTCGTCCTCGTTCTCGTCCTCGTCGTCGGTGCGGCCGGACTCGCGCTTCTCGTCCTCGACCTCCGCGAACTCGGCGGCGAACTCCTCGTCGAGGATCACCACCTCGTCCTCGTCCTCGGCCTCCGCCGCCTGGCGGCGGGCGAGGAACGGGTCGTCCTCGTCGCGCTCGGCCACGTCCGTCGGGGTCAGCTCCCGCGCCGGCCGGTACGCCCGCAGCGTGAAGCCGGTGCCGGCGGGCAGGGCGATCTCGACCGGGTCGATCCGCAGCTCGTCCCAGAGTGGGGAGCGGTCCCGGTGCGCGGCCTCGGACGTCGCGTCGGCGACGTCGGGCTCGACCGTCCCCTCGGTCTCGTCGAGCTCGGGCTCGTCGGCGTCGGGCCGTTGGGGCGACTGGCGGGCCACGCTGACCTCCGTGTGCGTCGGGTTGCCCACTCGCCGACACCTCCGGCCGCCGAGTGACTCTGCGCACATACCCTAGTGGTCGGCTCCGGATGGGCCGGACCCGCACCCCGGTGGCGCTCCCACCGACCGACAAGTAGCGTGTCTACTCATGAAGGCCCAGGCGCTGCACGGACACCTCGACGCGCTGCTGCTCGCGGTGCTCGAGCAGGGCGCGCTGCACGGCTACGCCATCATCGAGGCGCTGCGGGCCCGCAGCGCCGGCGCCCTGGATCTGCCCACCGGCACCATCTACCCGGCGCTGCGCCGGCTGGAGCGCGCCGGGTACGTCGCGAGTTCGTGGAGCACGGTCAACGGCAGGGAACGGCGGACCTACCAACTCACCGACGCGGGCGGTCGGGCACTGGCCGGCGAGCGGGCCGGCTGGCAGGAGTTCAGCGCCACGGTCGGCCGGTTCCTCGGCGCCGGCGAGCCACCCACCGCCCCGGCCTGACGCGGATCGGGCCGCCCTGGCCCGGGGCACGGACCCAGCGGGCTCAGCGGGCGGTACGCAGCCAGCCGTGCGCCGCCCGACCCAGGTTGCCCAGGGCAGCTCCGACGACCAGCGGCCCGATGATCATCGGCGGCCAGGTGAGCGCGGCGTCCCAGAGACCGACCGACCAGAGATAGAGCGCGCTGCCGGCCAGGGCGCCCACCACGAGCGCGCCGGTCAGCCCGAGGCCGGTCAGCCGGGCGGCGGGCGGCAGCCCCGGCTCGCCCCGGCGGGCCGCCCGGGTGAGCACCAGCAGACTCGCGGCGGCCAGCAGCGCGGCCACCACCCAGGCCACGTTCAGCGTGGTGGAGAGCAACAGGAAACCGGCGGGCGGGTGTGAGCCGTCCCGGTCCCAGCTCGAACCCTGCCAGGTCAGGTCGCCGCCGACGATCAGCACCGAGGCGACCGCCAGTCCGCGTACGGCGAAGCGCCGCAGCGCCCCGGCGGCCAGCTCCGCCTGGTACGCCGGCACCAGCCGGTCCGCGCTGCCGAACTCGGCGACCGCCCGGCGCTCGGCGTCCGGCCCGGACAACCCGTCGGCCCGGTACGCCTCGGCGGCGTCGTGCAGCGCGTCCCGCGCCTCGGTGAGCAGCTCGGTCCTCAACCGGGCCGGCCCGTGCAGCCGTACGGCCAGTTCCCGCAGGTGGGCCTCGACCGGTGTCCCGTCCCCGTGCATGCGCCCACCCTGCCACGGCGGCGCCCTCGCTGGGGTCCGGGAGATCCCCGGTCCCGTCCCCGAGTCGCCGTCAGGGGGCGAGTGCCAGGTAGCCGCGTTCGGCCGCCTCCTGGCGCAACCACTGCTCCCGGTACCAGCCCGGCGCGGCGGCCAGCTCGGCGTGCCGGCCCCGCTGGACCGCCCGTCCGGCGTCCAGCACGACGATCTCGTCGAAGTCGGCCAGGCCGCTGAGCCGATGGCTGATCAGCAGCACCGAGTGCCCGGCCGGGGTGGCGGCGAGCACCGAGGCGAGCACCGCGTCGGCCGCCGCCGGGTCGAGCCCTTCGGTCGGTTCGTCCAGCACCAGCACCCCGGGGGCGGCCAGCACCGCGCGGGCCAGGGCGAGCCGCTGTCGTTGCCCGCCGGAGAGCTGCCCGCCTTCCTCACCGACCACGGTGTCCCAGCCGTGCGGCTGGTCGCGTACCCAGTCCAGCAGGCCGGCGGCCCGGGTGGCGGCGGCCAGCTCGTCGTCGGTCGCGCCGGGGCGCCCGAGCAGCAGGTTCTCCCGGACGGTGGCGTGGAAGACGTACGCCTCGGCGAGCAGGCCACCGACCGCCCGGGGCAGCTGCTCGGGCGGGTAGCCGGCCAGGTCGACGCCGTCCACGGTGATCCGCCCCCGCTCGGGGACGACCGTGCCGGTGACCACGGCCGTCAGGGTGCTCTTGCCGGCACCGCTCGGGCCCACCACCGCCACCCGCCGGCCGGCCGGCAGGTCCAGGTCGAGCCGGTCCAGCGCCGGTGCGGCGTCGGCCCGGTACCGGACCGTCACCCCGGTCAGCCGGACGTGGTGCGGTCCTTCGGCCAGGGCCGGAGCCGCATCGCCCGGGCCCGGTCCGGGGCCCGGCGGGAGGAGGCCGGTGGCACCGCCGGTGTCCGCCGCCCCGGTGCGTTCCGCGCCGAGGTCCGGCCCGCCGGCACCGGGTGCGGTGGCCGTGGGTGCGGTTGCCTCGGGCGTGGTGAGCAGGTCGGCGACCCGGGCCAGGCCGGCGCCGAGCAGGGTGCGCTGCCGGGCGGCGGCGACCAGCGCCAGGGCGATCTCCACGGCGGCCAGCGTCCCGACGGCGAGCACCCCGACCAGCACCCCGCCGACCCCGGAGCGGAGCGCCACCAGCACCACGGCGCCGGCGGTGAGGCCGGCCAGCAGCACTCCGGCGGCGTCCACCGCGAAGCCGGCGGCGGCCAGCCGTCGTTCCAGCCGGGCCAGCCGCTCGGCCCGGCCCCGGGCGGCGGCGAGCGCCGTCCCGGTGGCCCCGAAGGCGGCCAGGTCAGCGGCGCCGTGGGTGAGGTCGATCGCGTCCACGGCGAGCGCCCCGCGCAGCGGCGCCACCTGGTCCGCGCTGCGCCGGGTCAGCCGGGTGGCGAGCAGCGGCAGGGCGACCCCGGCCAGCAGCAGCCCGACCGCCAGCACCCCCGCCGCCGGCAGGGAGATCAGTGCCGCCCCGCCGACCGCGAGCACCCCGACCAGCGCGGCGGCGGCGCCCGGCACGAGCACCCGCAGCAGCAGGTCCTGGACGGCCTCCACGTCGGAGACCAGCCGGCTCAGCGCGTCCCCGGAGCGTTGGGTGGTGGCGGAGCGCCCGGTGGACAGGGTGGCGAAGACCCGGGCCCGGACGTCGGTGATCATGCGGAGCACCGCGTCGTGACCGGCCAGCCGTTCGGTGTAGCGGAACACGCCCCGGCCGATCGCCAGCGCCCGGACCGCGACGATGGCGACGGTCAGCCGGTCCAGCGGAGGCTGGCCGGCGGCGCTCATCAGCAGCCAGGTGGCCGTGGCCATCAGGGCGAGCCCGGCGAACTCGGTGGCGGCGGCGAGCAGCCCCGCGCCGACCAGCCGGCCCAGGTAGGGCCGGGCCAGCCGGAGCACCGCCCGCTCGGCGGACGCCCGCCCGCTCCCGCCCGCACCGCCGCTCACGCCTGGACCCCCGCTCACGCCTGGACCCCCGACGGTGCGGGGGACAGTTCGGTGACCCGGCCGTCGGCGACCCGGATGATCCGGTCGGCGTCGGCGAGCAGGGCCGGCCGGTGCGCCACCAGCAGGGCCGTACGCCCCGCGACGAGCCGCCGGGTGGCGTCCAGCACGACCGCCTCGCTGGCGGTGTCCAGCCGCGCGGTGGGCTCGTCGAGCAGCACCAGCGGGGCGTCCCGCAGGAAGGCGCGGGCCAGCGCCACCCGCTGCCGTTGGCCGCTGGACAGGCCGTGCCCCCGCTCGCCCAGCACCGTGGCCAGCCCGTCGGGCAGGGCGGCGACCACCTCGTCCAGGGCCGCGTCGCGTACCGCGCCGGCCAGCGCGGAGGCCGGGGTGTCCGGCGCGCCGAGGGTGATGTTGTCGGCCAGCGGGGCGGCGAAGAGGTGCGCCCGCTGCGGCACCCAGGCCACCTGCCGGCGCCAGTCGTCCGGGTCGACCGTCGCCAGGTCCACCCCGTCGACGGTGACCCGGCCGCTGGTCGGGGTGACGAAGCCGAGCAGCAGGTTGAGCAGGGTGCTCTTGCCGGCGCCGCTGGGCCCGATGACGGCGATCCGCTCGCCGGGGCGGATGGTCAGCGTGACGTCCCGCAGCGCGGTGGTCCGGTCGTACTCGACGGTCACCGCCTCGAAGCGGATCTCGCCGCGGCCGTCCGGTGCCGGGACCGGCCGACCGGTCGGGGCGGCCACCGGGCCGGCGGTGACGGTGAGCGCCTCGTCCAGCGCGGTCAGCCCCTCCATGCTGGCGTGGAAGCGGCTGCCGGCGGCCCGCAGCGGCAGGTAGGCCTCGGGGGTGAGCAGCAGCACCAGCAGCGCGGTGGAGAGGGTGATGCCGCCGCCGAGCAGCCGGATGCCGACCGGTACCGCGACCAGCGCCACCGACAGGGTGGCGATCAGCTCCAGCACCAGCGCCGAGAGGAAGGCGATCCGCAGGGTCTTCATGGTGGCCTGCCGGTGTCCGTCGGCCATTCGGCGGACCACCTCCACCTGACCCCGGGCCCGGCCGAAGGCGCGCAGGGTGGGCAGCCCGGCCACCATGTCGAGGAAGTGCCCGCCGAGCAGCGAGAGCCGGCGCCACTGCCGTTCGGTGGCGGCCTGGGCCTGCCAGCCCAGCAGGGCGCCGAAGACCGGGATGAGCGGGAGGGTCAGCGCGATGATCAGCGCCGAGCTCCAGTCGGCGAAGACGATCCGGGCCAGCACCGCCAGCGGCACGGTGACGCTCAGCACGAGCTGCGGCAGGTAGCCGGTGAAGTAGGCGTCCAGCGCGTCCAACCCGCGCCCGGTCAGCGTGGCGAGCTGCCCGGCGCGCTGCCCGGCAACCCAGGTCGGCCCGTGCGCCCCGACCGCGGCGAGCAGCTCGACCCGCAGCGCCGCCTTGACCGTCGCCGCGGCCCGGGCCGCGACCGTGCCCTGCGCCCAGGTGACCGCCGACCGGGCGGCCACCGCGACGAGGAAGCCGGCCAGCGCCGGCCGGTCCAGTCGCCCGTCGACCGCCGTCGCCAGCAGGGCCGCCAGCGCGGTCGCCTGCGCCACGACCAGCAGCGCCGTCACCCCGCCGAGCAGGGCGAGCACGGCGAGGTCGCGCCCGGCCGCGGGGACCCGGCGCAGCAGACGCGGGTCGAACGGGCGGCGGTTCACCAGTACACCGGTGCCCTACCGTCGATCCGTCCCCGGAAAATCCACCAGCACATCGCCTGAAAGCCTAGTAGGGCCGGAACGAGGGGCAGCGTCAGCCAGCCCAGCAGGGACAGGGTGGGCCCGCTGGCCGCCGCGTCGGCCACGGTCAGCCCGGTCACCGGGTCGGTCCCGGAGACCAGCGCCCACGGCCACCGGGCCGCCCCGACCAGCGCCACCGGCAGCGCCAGCGCCGCCGAGGTGGCGGCGAAGGCCAGGCCGGGCCGCCGCCGGCCGAGCGCTGCCCGGGCCACCAGCAGGGCCGTGACCAGCAACGACAGCAGGAGTACGGCCACCAGGGGCTGCTGCGTGCCGGCGCGTACCCGGTCGGAGAGCAGGCCCACGACGGTGGCCGCGCCGACCGCGGCGAGCGCCACCGGCGCCAGCCGCCGGGCCAGCCGGGTCGTCGCCGCGGCGTCCGCCCGGGGCAGCCGCAGCGTGAGGAAGGTCGCACCGTGCACCGCCACCAGCGCCACCACGGCCAGCCCGGCGGCGGCGACGAACGGGGTGAAAAGGTGGGTGACCCCGGTGGCGTGCCCGTCCGCCGACATCGGCAGCCCCTGGAGCAGCCCGGCGAGCAGGGCGCCCCAGCCGAGCGCGGCGAGCGCGCTGCCGGCGACCACCACCCGGTCCCACCGCCTCCGGGCGCGGCCCCCGTCGGGGCGGCTGCGCAGCTGCACCCCGGCGGTCACCAGCACCACCCCGGCCAGGGCGCCCAGCACGGCCGGGTAGTACCCGGAGAGCAGCTCGCCCTCCAGCACCGGGAACGCGCCGAAGAGGATCCCGACGGCGGTCACCAGCCAGACCTCGTTGCCGAGGAAGAACGGGCCGAGCGCGGTGAGGGTGGCCCGCCGGGCGGCGGGCGAGCCACCCCGGGCGAGCAGCAGGCCGACGCCGTAGTCGTAGCCGCCGAGCACCAGGTAGGTGGCGAAGAAGAGGCCGAGCAGGGCGTACCAGGCGAGCTCCACGGGGGTCTCCCTCAGGCGAGTACGGGTTGGCGGGGGTGGTCGTCGCTCTCCGGCGCCGGCGGGCGGCCCAGCGCCGGGTCGTGCGCGCCGCGGGCGGCGTGCCGGGCGAGCAGCACCCAGTTGGTGACGGCGAGCGTGCCGAGCAGCAGCCCGAACCCGACCAGTGAGGCGAGCATCAGCCCGGCGTCCACGTCGGAGACGGCCCGCGAGGTGGGGAGCAGCCCGTACGCCGCCCAGGGCTGGCGGCCGACCTCCCGGGCGATCCAGCCGAGGATCACCGCGACGAACGGCAGCGGCAGGGCGAACAGGATCAGCCAGAGCGGGAAGCGCAGCCGGATCACCGCGTCCCGCCAGAGCAGGGGGAGCAGCAGCCAGACGGCGCCCAGGGTGAAACCGATCAGGATCATGAAGCCCAGGCCGACGTTGGAGAGCACCGGCGGGGTCCAGTCGCCGGGCCCGAACCGCGTGGTCCACTCGGCGACCAGCGCGTCCCGCCCCGGCCCGCCGCCGAACTTGGTGGGCTGCACCTGCCCGACCG
This sequence comes from Micromonospora siamensis, assembly GCF_900090305.1. Lineage (NCBI taxonomy): Bacteria > Bacillati > Actinomycetota > Actinomycetes > Micromonosporales > Micromonosporaceae > Micromonospora > Micromonospora siamensis. The sequence continues at coordinate 1,514,545 of NZ_LT607751.1, forward strand.
GCCCGAACTGGGCGAAGCCGAAACCCTGGACGGCGGAGACGGCCAGCGCCGCGACGACCAGGCCGATCCGCAGCGAGCTGCGGAACAGCGCGAAGTCGGGGGTACGCCGGATCAGGTGCCAGGCGCTCACCGCGGCCATCAGCATTCCACCGGTGAGCAGCGACGCGGCGAGCACGTGCCCGAACGCCATGCCGAGGGTGGGGTTGGTCAGCAGCGCGCCGAAGTCGGTGAGGTGGGCGACGCCGTCGCGCAGCTCGTAGCCGACCGGGTTCTGGAGCCAGGAGTTCGCCACCATGATCCAGAACGCCGAGGCGTACGCGGTGATCGCGACGCCCCAGAGCAGCGCGAGGTGCACGCCGCGACGCAGCCGGTGCCAGCCGAAGATCCACATTCCGAGGAACGTGGACTCCAGGAAGAACGCCAGCAGGGTCTCGATGGCGAGCGGGGCCCCGAAGACGTTGCCCACGTAGCGCGACAGTCCGCTCCAGTTCAGGCCGAACTGGAACTCCATCACGATGCCGCTGGCGATGCCGAGCACGTAGTTGATCACGTAGAGCTGGCCCCAGAACCGGGTGAGCCGTTCCCACTTCGGGTCGCCGGTGAGGAACCCGGCGGTCTGCATCCCCACCAGGAGGGTGACCAGGCCCAGGGTGACCACCACGAAGAGGAAGTGGATCGAGGTGGTGGTGGCGAACTGCAGGCGCGCGAGGAGCAGGGTGTCCATGGCCGCTCTCCAGGGGTTGGCTCGCTTGTGATAGCGATCCTACACGTAGCGTCCCTACCTATCAGGCCCGGCCGCGGCGCCGTCCCGCTCAGCGGCGGAATCAGCTCAGGAACAGTGAGATCGGCAGGGCGGCCAGGGTTGCCGACACGGCCAGCGCGACCGCCCCGAGCAGCCGGGGCGGGCGGTCGGCCACCATCAGCCGCTGCACCCGTACGTCCAGGTCCCGGTCACCGACCCCGAGCGCGCCGGCGGGCGTGATCCGGTCCCCGCAGGCGGCGAAGCGGCGCAGGGCGCCGGCCAGCGGCGCCTCGGCGTGCAGCTCCCGGGCCTTGTCGTCGGCGCGCATCTCGACCAGCAGGGCGACCCGCTCGTACGCCCTGCCGACCCAGCGGAACCAGGGCAGCGCCCGGCGCAGCGCGGTGAACGGCAGCAGCACCAGGTCGTGCCGCTCCTGGGCGTGCGCCCGCTCGTGGGTCAGCACCGCGGCCAGCTCCTCGCCGTCCAGCAGGCTGAGCGTCCCGGCGCTCACCACCACGCGGGGGCGCACCCCCGGCAGGCAGTACGCCGCCGCGCTCGGGTGGTCGAGCACCAGCGCGCCGGGCACCGTCGGGTCCCGGCGGGCCACCAGGGTCAACAGGTCCCGGTGCCGACGCTGGGCCCGGACGCTCGCGTGGATGCTGCGCACGGTCGTGGTGATCAGCACCGCCCCGATGCCGAAGCCGACCCCGACGCCGGCCAGGTGCGCCGTGCCCAGCCCCGCCGGCAGTTGGCCGTGGGTCAGGTCGGTGGCCAGGGCGAGCAGGGCGCCACCGGTCGGCCGGTCGTACGCGGCCAGCCCGAGCGCCATCGGCACGCCCATCGCGGACAGGCCGAGTGCCAGCCCGACCGCCTGCCAGCAGACGATCGCGACCCGCGGAGCACGCCAGGTCCAGGTGGACCGGGCCAGGACCTGCGCGGTGAGATAGCAGGCCAGCATCGACGCGGCGAAGTGCACGGCGTACGCCACGGCTGCCGCCCTACCGGTCCGTCGCCTCGTCGGTGCGGCGCGGCCGGCCGGCCCGTGGGTCGTCGACCCGGTCGGTCAGCTGCTGGCCGGTCAACCCGGCCTCCGCGCCGAGCGCCGTCCGCAGCACCTCCGCCTCGGTGCCGGTCACCGACCGGGCGAAGCGGACCAGCGCCGCGTCCCGGCTGCCACCGAGGTCGAGGGCGTCGAGCATGAGCTGGGCGATGTGCGCCTCCCGGCTGGCGGCGGCCCGGTAACGCCAGGCCCGCCCCTCCCGCTGGCGCTGCACCATGCCCTTGCCGGCGAGCCGGTCCAGCACGGTCATCACCGTGGTGTACGCCAGCTCGCGCCCGTCCAGGGCGTCGGCGACCTCCCGCACGGTCACCCCGTCCGACGTGGCGGGGACCGAGTCCCACAACACGTCCATCACCGCACGCTCAAGATCGCCCAGCCGAGTCACGCCCCAATCCTACCCCCCGTAGTAGACCCACCCCGAGTGCCAGGGGCAGGGGCCAACTACCCGGAAAGAGTGGCCTCCCTGACGACGGAGACCACTCTTTCCACGAAGTTGCGCAGCTCTTGGCGCGAAAGGGGCTAGACGCCCTTGGGGTGCCAGACGGTCTTGGTCTCCAGCAGGACCGTCATCCGGGTGATGCCGGGATCCGCGGTCCAGTCGTGGTCGGCGGGGGCCGGCCGGAGCACCCGCTTGAGGTTCTCCGCAGCCTTGACCTCCAGGTCGGCGGCCAGCTCGGCGTCCGCCACCCCGGTCAGGTCGAGCGCGTTGACGTCCATGTGGCTGGCCAGCGTCGGCACCGTCTCGGTCAGCCTGCCGGTGAGGATGTTGACCACCCCGCCGGGCAGGTCGGAGGTGGCCAGTACCTCGGCCAGGGTCACCGCCGCCAGCGGAGCCGCCGGGGAGGCGGCCACCACCACGGTGTTGCCGGTGACGATCGCCGGGGCGATCACGCTGACCAGGCCGAGCAGGGCCGGCTGCTCGGGCGCCACCACGGCCACCACGCCGGTCGGCTCGGGCGCCGAGAGGTTGAAGTACGGGCCGGCGACCGGGTTCGCGCCGCCGTACACCTGGGTGAGCTTGTCGGCCCAGCCGGCGTACCAGACCCAGCGGTCGATCGCCGCGTCCACCTCGTCGGCCGGTACGCCGAGGGCGACGAACTGCTCCCGCCGGCCCTCCAGCATCTCGGCGACCCGGTAGAGGATCTGACCCCGGTTGTACGCGGTCGCCCCGGCCCACCCCTTGACGGCGGCCCGGGCGGCCACGACGGCGTCCCGCGCGTCCTTGCGCGATGCCAGCGACACGTTGGAGTCCTGCACGAGATACGACCGTCCCGACTCGCTGCGGGGGAACTTGCCCCCGATGAAGAGCTTGTACGTCTTGCGTACCGCGACCCGCTCAGACATTGAGGTAGCCCTCCAGCCCGTGCCGGCCGCCCTCGCGACCGTAGCCCGACTCCTTGTAGCCGCCGAACGGCGAGGTGGGGTCGAACTTGTTGAACGTGTTGGCCCAGACCACGCCGGCGCGCAGCCGGTCGGCCATCCACAGGATCCGGGAACCCTTGTCGGTCCAGATCCCGGCCGACAGCCCGTACGGCGTGTTGTTGGCCTTTTCGACGGCCTCGGCGGGCGTGCGGAACGTGAGCACCGACAGCACCGGCCCGAAGATCTCCTCGCGGGCGATCCGGTGCGCCTGGGTGACCCCGGTGAAGATGGTCGGCGCGAACCAGAAGCCCCGCTCGGGCAGCTCGCACGCGGGCGACCAGCGCTCGGCGCCCTCGGCGGAGCCGGCGTCGGAGAGCTCCCTGATCCGGGCCAGCTGGGCGGCCGAGTTGATCGCGCCGATGTCGGTGTTCTTGTCCAGCGGGTCGCCGACCCGCAGCTGCGCCATCCGGCGCTTCAGCGACTCCAGCACCTGCTCGGCGACGTTCTCCTGGATCAGCAGCCGGGAGCCGGCGCAGCAGACGTGGCCCTGGTTGAAGAAGATGCCGTTGACGATGCCCTCGACGGCCTGGTCGACCGGGGCGTCGTCGAAGACGATGTTGGCGGCCTTGCCGCCCAGCTCCAGGGTGAGCTTCTTGCGGGTGCCGGCGACCGAGCGGGCGATGGCCCGGCCGACCTCGGTGGAGCCGGTGAAGGCGACCTTGTCCACGCCCGCGTGCTCGACCAGCGCCCGGCCGGTGTCACCGGCGCCGGTGACGATGTTGACCACGCCGGCCGGCAGGTCGGCCTGCTGGCAGATCTCGGCGAAGAGCAGCGCGGTCAGCGGGGTGGTCTCGGCCGGCTTCAGCACCACCGTGTTGCCGGCGGCGAGCGCCGGGGCGATCTTCCAGGCCAGCATCAGCAGCGGGAAGTTCCACGGGATGACCTGCGCGGCCACGCCGAGCGCCTTCGGGTCGGGCCCGAAACCGGCGTGCTCCAGCTTGTCGGCCCAGCCGGCGTAGTAGAAGAAGTGCGCGGCGACCAGGGGCAGGTCGACGTCGCGGGACTCCTTGATCGGCTTGCCGTTGTCCAGGGACTCCAGCACGGCCAGCTCGCGGGAGCGCTCCTGGATGATCCGGGCGATCCGGAACAGGTACTTGGCCCGGTCCCGGCCCGGCATCGGACCCCAGACCTGCTCGTACGCCCGACGGGCGGCGCGCACCGCGCGGTCGACGTCCCCGGCGCCGGCCTCGGCGACCTCGGCGAGCACCTCCTCGGAGGCGGGGTTGATCGACTTGAAGCTGCCGCCGTCGGCCGGGTCGACGAACTCACCGTCGACGAAGAGCCCGTACGAGGGCTTGAGGTCCACCACCGAGCGGGACTCGGGGGCGGGGGCGTATTCGAAGATCACGCTCAGTCCAGGGTGAAGTAGTCGGGACCGGCGTAGACGCCGGTCGTCAGCTTGGTGCGCTGCATGAGCAGGTCGTTCAGCAGGCTGGACGCGCCGAACCGGAACCAGTCCGGGTCCAGCCAGTCCGCGCCGACGGTCTCGTTGACCATGACCAGGTACTTGATGGCGTCCTTGGTGGTCTTGATCCCGCCGGCCGGCTTCACGCCGACCTGCCGTCCGGTGGCGGCGCGGAAGTCGCGGACCGCCTCCAGCATCACCAGGGTCACCGGCAGGGTGGCCGCGACCGGCACCTTGCCGGTGGAGGTCTTGATGAAGTCGCCGCCGGCCAGCATGGCCAGCCAGGAGGCCCGGCGCACGTTGTCGTAGGTGGCCAGCTCGCCGGTCTCCAGGATCACCTTGAGGTGCGCGTCCCCGCACGCCTCCTTGGTGGCGACGATCTCGTCGTAGACCTCGGAGTAGCGCCCGGCCAGGAACGCGCCCCGGTTGATCACCATGTCGATCTCGTCGGCGCCGGCCTCGACGGCCGCCCGGACGTCCGTCAGCTTGATCTCCAGCGGCGCCTGCCCCGAGGGGAAGGCGGTCGCCACGCTGGCCAGGTGCACTCCCGACCCCCGGAGCACCTCGGCCACGTACGGGACCATCGCCGGGTAGACGCAGACCGCGCCGACGTGCGGGCAGGACGGGTCGGCCGGGTCGGGGCGCAGCGCCTTGGCGGCCAGCGCCCGCACCTTGCCGGGGGTGTCCGCCCCTTCCAGGGTGGTCAGGTCGACCATCCGGATGGCGAGGTCGATCGCCTGCGCCTTCGCCGTGGTCTTGATGGAGCGGGTGCCGAGCTGTGCCGCCCGCTGCTCCGCGCCGACCTGGTCCACGCCCGGCAGGCCGTGCAGGAAGGTCCGCAGAGCGGTCTCGGATCGTCCCAGCTCGGAGAGGTCCGACCGGGCCGACGTCGCTGTCGCCGTCATGCCCCGAATACTACGCACCCGCGAGTCGAGTGATCTTGGTCACGGCCGCCCGGTCGCGAGCGCCACACGTGAGCGGCGTCGCTGGTCAGCCGGCACCCGCCGTGCGGCGCGGCCCGGACCGGTAGGTTGAGCGATCGTGGACGTACACGTCATTGACCACCCGCTCGCCCAGGCGCGGCTGACCGCCATGCGGGACGCCCGGACCGACTCGCCGTCGTTCCGGGCGGCGCTGCGCGAACTCACCACCATGCTGGTGTACGAGGCCGCGCGCTCCTTCCCCGTCGAGAAGTACCCGGTGCAGACCCCGGTCACCGGCACCGAGGGCACCCGGCTGGCGAACCCGCCGCTGCTGGTGCCGGTGCTGCGGGCCGGGCTCGGCATGGCCGACGCCGCGCTCGGGCTGCTGCCCGAGTCGTCGATGGGCTTCGTCGGACTGGCCCGCGACGAGGAGACGTACGAGCCGCGCGCGTACATGGAGTCGCTGCCCCGGGACCTGGCCGGACTGCCGGTGCTGGTGCTCGACCCGATGCTGGCCACCGGCGGCTCGCTGGAGCACTGCTGCCGGCTGCTCGCCGACCGCGGCTGCACCGACATCACCGTGCTCTGCGTGCTCGCCGCCCCGATCGGCATCGAGCGGCTGGAGCGTTCCGGCCTGCCGTTGCGCCTGGTCACCGCGTCGATCGACGAGGGCCTGAACGACAAGATGTTCATCGTCCCCGGCCTGGGCGACGCCGGTGACCGTCAGTTCGGCGGCATGCCCCGCTTCTGACCCCACCCGGGGGCGGCGCGTTGTGGCCCGGGGCGTGCGCGTAGGCGCTACCGTCTCGGGCCATGACTGGTGTCGCGCTCGCCGAAGAGCTGCTCCTCCTCGCCTATGACGACGAATCCGGCAAGGCGACCATGCCCCGGATCAGCCTCGACCTGGGCATGGCCGCGGCCGTGCTGGTCGAGCTGGCCCTGGCCAACCGGATCGCCTACGCCGACAGCAACCTGGCGGTGACCGACCCGACACCGATCGGTGAGCCGGTCACCGACGAGGTGCTCGCCAAGATCGCCGCAGACACCCCGCACACCCCCTCCTCCTGGGTGCAGCGGCTCCGGCACGGCCTGCGCGACCGGATCCTGGGCGACCTGGTGGACCGGGGCGTCGTCCGGGACGTCGACGAGACCGAGTTGGGCTTCATCCACGTGCACCGCTATCCCTCGACCGACCCGTCGGTGGAGGCGGACATCCGCCGCCGGCTGGCCGAGGCGCTGACCGGCGGGCAGCTCCCCGACGAGCGGACCGCCGCGCTGGCCACCCTGGTCGCCGTGCTGCGGATGGAGCCGGCGCTGCACCTGGCCGGCGACGAGGCGGCCGGCGTCCGCCGCCGCCTGGAGGAGATCGCCGGCGGGGCCGGCTTCTCCGGTGACGTCAGCCTCGACGACAGCGTCGTGCGCCCCTCGGTGGCCCTGGTCGTCGCCACCCTCGCCCAGGCCGTCGACCACGCCCTCGGCAAGCGCGTCTGACCCGTGCCCGCCCGGCCCGCGCCGTCCACCCGGCGCGCCGTCCGCCCGGCCCGCGCCGTCCGCCCGGCGGGCCGGGTGGACGGCTCGACCGGACTGGCCCGGGACGCGGCGGCCGGAGCGCGACCGTCGCCGTCGCCCAACCGGCCGCCGGTGGGTGCGCTACGCACGGTATTGCCGGCACCCTGCTCACCGAGCGTGCCGGCCGACCGACCCTCGGAGACACCCCGGCCCTCCTTTGCTCTGCTGCCCCGTCCGCAACACCGGGTGTGAGCTGGGCAGACGCACGCACCTACCTCGACCGCCCAGGTCACTGTCCGTGCCTGTCGCGTGGGGTGCAGCAGAGCAAAGGCAGGGGGCGCGGTTGTCGGTGGTCGTGAGACCGCTACGGTCCGTGGCTGCCTGGTGGCCGTCGCCGACAGGGCGGCGGCGCGGCGTGGGAGTCAGAGGCCGAGGAGGGCGGCGATCTCGGCGCGGAGGGCGGAGGCCGCGGCCTGGGCGCGGGTGCGGGCCGCGGGGACGTCGCCGTCCGCTGCCGGCTCCACCACCTCCAGGTACGCCTTCAGCTTCGGCTCGGTGCCGGAGGGGCGGATCACCGCTCGGGCCCCCGCCGTCCGCAGGATCACCACGTCGGAGTCCGGCAGCAGGTCCCGCGCCTCGGCGAGCGGCTGCCCCAGCAGCGTGGCCGGGGTGGCCGCCCGGACCCGGGCCATCATCTCCGTGATCAGCCGCAGGTCGTCGACCCGTACGGAGAGCTGGTCGGTGTGGTGCACCCCGAACTCGGCGGCCAGCTCGTCCAGCCGGTCGGTCAGGGTGCGCCCCTGCGCCTTCAGGCCGGCGGCCAGCTCGGCGACGGTCAACGCGGCGGTGATGCCGTCCTTGTCGCGTACGTGCTCCGGGGCCACGCAGTAGCCCAGGGCCTCCTCGTAGCCGAAGACCAGCGGCTGCGCCCCGCCACCGGCCCGGACGATCCACTTGAACCCGGTCAGCGTCTCGTCGTACGGCAGGTCGCGGGCGGCGCACATGGCGCGCAGCAGGGACGACGACACGATGGTGGTGGCGTACAGGCCGCGGACCCCGCGCCGCATCAGGTGGTCGGCGAGGAGCGCGCCCACCTCGTCGCCGCGCAGCATCCGCCACGAGTCGCCGTCCCGGACGGCCACCGCGCAGCGGTCCGCGTCGGGGTCGTTGGCGATCGCCAAATCGGCGCCGATCCGGTCGGCGAGCGCGACCAGCCGGTCCACCGCCCCCGGCTCCTCCGGGTTGGGGAAGGAGACGGTGGGGAACTCCGGGTCGGGTTCGGCCTGGTCGGGCACCACGCCGGGCACCGGGAAACCGGCCCGGGCGAAGGCGGCGGTCAGCACGGCCGCGCCCACCCCGTGCAGCGGGGTGTACGCCACGGCCAGGTCCCGGGGCCCGTCCGGCGCGACCACCGCGGCGGCCCGCTCGACGTACGAGACGACCAGGTCGTCGCCGAGCACCTGGCCGGGCGGGCCGAGCGGCACCTGGGTCAGCGGGCCGACCGCGCGGATGGCCGCCTCGATGCCGGCGTCGGCCGGCGGGACGATCTGCGCGCCCGTGCCCAGCTCGCCGCCGAGCCGGGCACCCAGGTAGACCTTGTAGCCGTTGTCCTGCGGCGGGTTGTGGCTGGCCGTCACCATCACGCCGGCTGCCGCGTCGAGGTGCCGCACCGCGTACGCCAGCACCGGGGTGGGCAGCGGGCGGGGCAGCAGCAGCGCGGGCCGGCCGGCGCCGGTGGCGACCTGGGCGGTGCGCTCGGCGAACTCCCGGGAACCGTGGCGGGCGTCGTACCCGATCACCAGCGGTCCGGTGGCGCCCTGGGCGGCGAGCCAGCCGACCAGCCCGGCCGCGGCCTGGGTGACCACGGCGAGGTTCATGCCGTTCGGCCCGGCGCGCAGCGGGCCGCGCAGCCCGGCGGTGCCGAAGGTCAGCGGGCCGGCGAACCGGTCGGCCAGTTCCGGGCCGCTGCCCGGCAGTTGGTCGAGCACCGCCCGCAGCTCGTCCCGGCTGGCCGGGTCGGGGTCGTCGTCGAGCCAACGCCGGGCCTGCTCGCGAAGGTCGTCGATGTCAGTGGTGTCCGCCGTCATGCCTCTTGATAGCACGACGGCGGATCACCGCTGGGCGTCGCCCCGGGTCAGTTCGCCCCGGTGAGCTGGAAGGACTTCACCATCGCGTCGAAGATCGGCTTGCTCTGGGCGAACCTGGGGTCGTTGGCGGAAAGGTAGAACGAGTGGACCTTGCCGTCCCGGACCAGCCCGCGCCACACGCCGTGCCGCATGGTGTCGCCCTCGCCGCAGGTGTATTCCAGCTGGGCGGCCGGCTGGCCGACCAGCTTCTCCTCGGTCACCGACAGCTCCTTGTACGGCTCCGGGCAGGACTTCTTGTTCTTGCGCAGATTGCGGGAGGCGAACTCGGCCCAGCTGATCGAAGTGCCCTTCCAGTCCTCCAGGAGGATCCGGACCTTGCGCTTGCTGTCCCCGGGGTCGACGTAGTCGACGTACACGCCGCCGGTGCGCCGTTCCCAGCCCTGCGGAACCTGGACGGTGACGCCCTTGACGGTGACCTCGTGCATTTCGACGCCCGGGTTGGCCGGGTCCTGCTCGATCGGGATCGCCGCGGGCGGGGTCGGCGGCTTGTCGTCGCCGCTACCGAACAGCGCGATCGCCCCGATCAGCAGCAGCACCAGCCCAGCGGCCGCGCCGAGCTGGACCTTGCGCGGCCAGCCCTTGACCGTGGTGACCAGCCGCCCACCGGCGGCCTTCGCCCTGTCGGCGGCGCTGCCGCCGCCGGCCGCCGGTGCGGTGGCCGGCGAGGTCCACGGCTGGCCGGTGCCCGGCACCGACCACTGGTTGCCGGCGTACCCGCCGGGCACCCGCTGGGTTGGGTCGGCCTGGCCGGTGGCGAAGTGCGGGGCGCCGCCCCGCTGGTGGGTGGCCATCGCCTGGGTGGCGTCGGCGTGCCCGGCCCCGAAGCGCTGGGTCGCGTCGGCCTGGCCCGCGCCGAAGCGCTGGGTGGCCTCCGCCGGCCTCGCCCCGAAACGCTGGGTGGCGTCGCCGTGGCCGGTGCCGAAGCGCTGGGTCGCCTCGGCCTGGTCGCTCGGCGGGGGCATCGCGCCGGTCGGCGTGTGCAGCGGGCCGGCGAGCGCGTCGGCGCTGGTGTCGTCCAGCGCGGCGCCGCCGATGGCCGCCGGGGTGGGTCGTTCGCCGCGGCGCAGCGACGCCAGCCGGTCGGTCAGCGACTCGCCGGGGCCGATCATCGCCCGGCCGCCGATCTGGCCGCTGGGCTTCGGCTCCGGGGCGGCGGGCGATGGCGGCGGCGCGGTGGGTCGCTGCGCCGGCACCACCGAATAGGGGTCGGTGACCGAGTTGACCGCGGTCGCGGTGCTGGTCAGCGGGCCGGCCAGCAGCTCGCGGAGCATCGACCGGGCGGTGTGCACGTCGAGCCGGCGGGCCGGGTCCTTCTCCAGCAGTCCCATCAGGACGGGAGTGAGTGGACCGCTGCGCTGCGGGGTGGCCGGCGGGTCCTCGACCACCGCGTGCATGGTCTCGATCGGGTCGCCCTTGTCGAACGGGGGACGGCCCTCGACGGCGGTGAAAAGCGTCACACCGAGTGAGAAGAGGTCGCTCGGCGGGCCGAACTCCTGGCCCATCGCCCGCTCGGGAGAGATGAAGTGCGGCGAGCCGAGCACCATGCCCGGGGTGGTCAGCTGCACGTCGGTGGGCATCCGGGCCACGCCGAAGTCGGTCAGCACGCAGCGGCCGTCGGAGCAGATCAGCACGTTGGCCGGCTTGACGTCGCGGTGCAGCACGCCGATCGCGTGCGCCACCTCCAGCGCGCCCAGCAGGGCGATGCCGATCTTGGCCACCGGTCGGGGGGCCACCGGACCGTCCTCGATGACCATGTCGGCGAGGCTGCGCGCGTCCAGCAGCTCCATCACGATCCACGGCCGGCCGCCCTCGGTGACCACGTCGTACACCTGGACCACCGCCGGGTGCTGGATCGCCGCGGCCGCGCGGGCCTCGCGCAGGGTGCGTTCGTACATCGCGTCGCGGTCGCTCGGGGCCAGCCCGGGGGGAAGGACGACCTCCTTGACCGCCACGTCCCGGCGAAGCAGGGTGTCTGTCGCACGCCACACCGTGCCCATGCCGCCGTTGCCCACCGCGGACCGCAGCGCGTAGCGCCCGCCGATGGTGGTGCCGGGTGCCGCACGTCCGTTGGAGGGACTGACCTGTCCGCCGCTCCACGTCGGGATCTGAGTCACTGAAAAGCCACCGGGGGATATCGAGGGGGCTGGGACACAACCCCCCTATCTTGCTGGTTCCGACGCCCGATGCGAAACCCGACGCGGCGTGCCGTTGTCGACGGCGACCATCCGTGCCCGGCAGTTCACCAGGTGTCGAGGACGATGTGGTGTGCGGTATCCCTCACCCGTCGATGCCCGGTGGCGTCCTACCATCCGGGGATGAGCGAACGGTCGAGCGAGTCCGGTTTCCCGATCAAGGGCGTCTACACGTCGGCCGACCTGCCCGGGGAGCTGGATTCCCACCTGGGCGCGCCGGGCGAGTTCCCGTACACCCGGGGCGTCTACCCCACCATGTACACCTCCCGGCCGTGGACCATGCGGCAGTACGCGGGCTTCGGCACCGCCACCGAGTCCAACGCGCGGTACCACCAGTTGTTGCGGGCCGGGACCATGGGTCTGTCCGTCGCCTTCGACCTGCCCACCCAGATGGGGTACGACTCCGACGACCCGATCGCGCACGGCGAGGTCGGCAAGGTGGGCGTCGCCATCGACTCCATCGAGGACATGCGGCTGCTCTTCGCCGGCATCCCGCTGGACAAGGTCTCCACCTCGATGACGATCAACGCCCCCGGGTCGGTGCTGCTGCTGCTCTACCAACTGGTGGCCGAGGAGAACGGCGTGCCGGGCGCGGCGCTCAACGGCACCATCCAGAACGACATCCTCAAGGAGTACATCGCCCGCGGGACGTACATCTTCCCGCCGAAGCCGTCGCTGCGGCTGGTGGCCGACACCTTCGCGTACTGCCGCAAGGAGGTGCCGAAGTGGAACACCATCTCCATCTCCGGCTACCACATGGCGGAGGCCGGCGCGACGCCCGCGCAGGAGATCGCGTTCACCCTGGCCAACGGGGTGGAGTACGTCCGGGCGGCGCTGGAGGCGGGGCTGGCGGTGGACGACTTCGCGCCCCGGCTGTCGTTCTTCTTCGTCGCCCGCACCACCCTGCTGGAGGAGGTCGCGAAGTTCCGCGCCGCGCGGCGGATCTGGGCCCGGGTGATGCGGGACGACTTCGGCGCCAAGGATCCGAAGTCGATGATGCTGCGGTTCCACACCCAGACCGCCGGCGTGCAGCTCACCGCCCAGCAGCCCGAGGTGAACCTGGTGCGGGTGGCGATCCAGGGGCTCGGCGCGGTGCTCGGCGGCACCCAGTCGCTGCACACCAACAGCTTCGACGAGGCGATCGCGCTGCCCACCGAGAAGGCGGCCCGGCTGGCGCTGCGTACCCAGCAGGTGCTGGCGTACGAGACGGACCTGACCGCCACGGTGGACCCGTTCGCCGGGTCGTACGTGGTGGAGGCGATGACCGCCGAGCTGGAGTCGGCGGCGGTGGAGCTGATGGACCGGGTCGGTGACCACGGTTCGGCGGTGGACGCCATCGAGGCGGGCTTCCAGAAGCGGGAGATCGAGCAGTCGGCGTACCGGATCGCCCAGGAGATCGACTCGGGCGAGCGGGTGGTGGTCGGGTTGAACCGGTTCGCCGTCGACGAGGAGGAGCCGTACGAGCCGCTGCGGGTCGACCCGTCGATCGAGGCGGCGCAGGGGCAGCGGCTGGCGAAGCTGCGCGCCGAGCGGGACGACGCCGCGGTGCGGCACGCCCTGGCCGAGCTGCGGGCCGCCGCCGAGGGTGACGCCAACGTGCTCTATCCGATGAAGGAGGCGCTGCGGGCCCGGGCCACCGTCGGCGAGGTCTGCGGCACCCTGCGCGACACCTGGGGCGTCTACCGCCCGTCCGACCGGTTCTGACCGGTCCCGTCACGCCCCGTTCCCGGTTCCCGACCGGGGGCGGGGCGTTCGCGTGGGAAATGGGGATACCGCGACGGCTTTCCGGGTACCCCGATCGGGTGAACGGGGACGGACAGCGTGTCCGGTCGGGCGATGCGCGCCCATGTCACCGTCGGGAGTCGCGCGACAGCTCGGTGTTGTCGGTGAATTGTCCGAGCGGCAGTTAATTGTTGCGACTAATGCGACAATTCGCCTCAGCGGCATTGGTGCCGTCGGGGAATTCGTGACCGGCCCGGCCGGTCACCCGCTGTAGGAGGTGTGGGGCAGATGACGGCGTTCGACCGCGATCCACCTGCTGTCCCGCAGATTTTCGAGCACGCCCAGCCGGCGTCGGGTGACGCTTCGCGCTCCGACCGCTACCGAAGTGATGTTGCGCAGCGTCACCGTCGGAGGTCTAGGCTGTCTGCTGTCCTGCCGGAAGATCCATCCACCACTAGTGATCGAGAATTCGACGTGACGAGTGCGTTGACGCTGCCCACGGGCGGCCAGCTGGCGTCGTCCTGGCCGGATGCGCCAGCCGGTTCCCAGCCCCTGCCCTTCGAGCTGGACCACCTGCTCGCCCTCCGGGTACCGGGGTTGATCGCCACCCGGCGTCACATCCACTCGCATCCCGAACTCTCCGGCGAGGAGTACGAGACCGCCTCGCTGATCGCCCGGGAACTCTCCCTGGCCGGGCTCACCCCCCGGATGCTGCCCAAGGGCAACGGGGTCATCTGCGACATCGACGGCCGCCCGGACGGGCCGGTCATCGCGCTCCGCGCCGACATCGACGCTCTGCCGCTGACCGACTCCAAGGACGTCCCGTACCGCTCCACCGTGGACGGCGTCTGCCACGCCTGCGGCCACGACGTGCACACCGCGGTGATGCTGGGCGTCGGCATGCTGCTGGCCCAGCTCGCCGACGCCGGGCAGCTCGACGGCCGGGTCCGGCTGATCTTCCAGCCCGCCGAGGAGATCCTGCCCTGCGGCTCGCTGGAGGTGATCGAGGCCGGCGGGCTCGACGACGTGGTGCAGATCTTCGCCCTGCACTGCGACCCCAACCAGCCGGTCGGCAAGGTCGGCCTGCGGGTCGGGCCGATCACCGCCGCCGCCGACAACGTGACCGTACGGCTGACTGGCCCCGGAGGCCACACCGCCCGTCCGCACCTGACCGTCGACCTGGTCGACGCGCTCGGCCGGCTGATCACCGAGGTGCCGGCGCTGGTGAGCCGTCGGGTGCCGGCCAACAGCGGCCTGCTGCTGGTGTTCGGCCACGCCTCGGCCGGCACCCGCTACAACGTCATCCCCTCCGAGGCCTGCGCCTCCGGCACCCTGCGGGTGATGGACCGGGACACCTGGGAGCAGGCGCCGAAGATCGTGGCGCAGGTGGTCCGGGACGTGATCGCCCCGACCGGCGCGACCGTCGACCTGGAATACCTGCGCGGCCGGCCGCCGGTCTGCAACGACGCCCGCGCCATCCAGGTGCTCACCGCGGCGACCGCCGCCGCGCTCGGCCCGGAGGGCATCGCCGAGACCCCGCAGAGCATGGGCGGCGAGGACTTCTCCTGGTATCTGGAGCACGTCCCGGGGGCCCTGGCCCGGCTCGGCGTCGGCCGCTCCGGGCCCAACGTCGACCTGCACCGCGCCTCGTTCGACGTGGACGAGCGGGCGATCCCGGCCGGCGTACGCGTCATGGTGCAGACCGCGCTGCGGGCGCTGGCCGCGGCACGCTGACCGGCGCCCGGGCCCGGACGCGGCGCGGCGGCGGGCCGATTGGGGCAGACTGCGTCGAGGACGACACGATTCTCCTGATCGAGGAGTCATCATGCAGCTGACCAAGTACGCCCACTCCTGCCTGCGGGTCGAGCACGACGGGGGAGTGCTGGTCATCGACCCGGGCACGTTCAGCGACCCGGTGTCGCTCGACGGGGCGGACGCCGTGCTGATCACCCACAAGCACCCGGACCACCTCGACGTCGAGGCGGTACGCCGCCAGCTCGACCGCCGGCCGTTCGTCATCCACGGCCCGGCGTCGCTGGCCGAGGTGCTGGGCGACGCCGCGTCCGCGCTCACCCCGGTCGAGCCGGGCGAGTCGTTCACCGCGGCGGGCGTGCCGGTCCGGGCGTACGGCGGCCGGCACGCGGTCATCCACCCGGACATCCCGGTGATCGACAACCTGGGCTACCTGCTCGACGACGTGGTCTACCACCCGGGCGACTCCCTGGTGGCCCCCGAGGACGTACGGGTGGACACGCTCTTCGCGCCGATCCACGCCCCCTGGTCGAAGTTCTCCGAGGTGGTCGACTTCATCCGGGCGGTCGCCCCACGCCGGGTCTACGCGCTGCACGACGGGCTGCTCAACGACCGCGGTTACGCCGTACTGGACCAGCAGTACGCCGCGTTGGCCCACAGCGACTACCAGCGGCTCGCCCCGGGCACCTCGCTGGACGCCTGAGGAGATGCCCGGCCCCCCCCCGCGAGCTGGTCGAACGCCTCTACGGCCAGCCGCCCGACCGGTTCGTCGCCGCCCGGGACGAGGCGGTGGCGCAGGCGCGCCGGGCCGGTGACCGGGCCGCCGCCCGGCAGATCGCCGGGCTGCGCCGGCCGACCGTGGCGGCCTGGCTGGTCAACCTGCTGGCGCTGCGCCGGCCGGAGCTGGTGGCCGAGCTGGTGGAACTCTCCGGCGCACTACGTTCGGCGCAACGGGAGCTGCGCGGGCCACGGCTGCGGGAGCTCTCCGGCCAGCGTCGGGCGGTGGTCGCCGCCCTCGTCGCCGAGGTGCGCAAGCTGGCCGCCGCCGAGGGCGCCCCGGCCGGGAAGCTGCCGCTGGCGGAGGTGGAGGCGACGCTGAACGCGGCGCTGTCGGACGCCGACGTCGCCGAGCAGGTCCGCTCCGGGCAGCTGCTCCGGGCGGCCAGCTACGCCGGCTTCGGCGAGGTGCCCCGCCCGCAGCTGCGGCTGGTCACCGGCGGCGAGCAGGAGGAGCCGGCCGTCGACGAGGGCGCCCGGGCCGGGCAGGGCGCTGCGGACCGGGGCACCGGCGCCGGCCCGGGTGGCGGCCCGCGGGCGGACCGGGAGGCGGCCGGTCGTGGCACCCGGGCCGAGCGGGAGGCGGCGGCGCGGGCCGAGCGGGAGGCGGCGCGGGCCGAACGGGCCGCTCAGGCGGAACGCGCCGAACGGGCCCGGCAGCGCCGGGCGCTGGAACGCGAGTTGGCGAAGGCGCGTACCGCCCTGGAGCGGGCGGGCGACGACCTGACCGACGCGACCACCGCCGAACGGGAGAGCGCCGAGGCGCTGGCCGACATCGAGGCGGAGCTGGTCGAGCTGGAGCGCCGGCGGGCCGCCGCCGAGCAGGAGCTGAGCCGGGCGAAGCTGGCCCGCCGGGGCGCCGAACGCGGGGTAGCCGCAGCCCGCCGGCGCGCCGGTGAGGTGGAGGGCGCCCTGGAGGAGCTGGCGGCCGAAGAGGGGGCTGACGGCGACCGCGCCGACCGGGCAGACTGATCGCGATGGATGCATTCCGTGGGCGGGTGGCCGGATGACGCCGGAGCAGATCGCCGCCGCCAGCAAGCCGACCGTGCTGGAGCTCGGCGACGTGTTCAGCCGCTGCCCCGGCACGCTGCGCCGGGCCCGGCTGCTCGGCATCTCCGGGTGGGCCTTCTACGTCACCGGCCGGGCGGGAGCGCTCGGCGACGTCCGGGCCGAGACGGTGGCCGCCGCGCTCGGCTTCATCGCGCCGGACGCGGTGGCCGACGGCTGGGACGCCGCGGCGCGTACGGTGCGGCCGGTCGAGGTGGCGGCGGCGAACCTGGCGGAGTGCTGCCGCTGGGGTGGGCAGCAGCTCGGTCCGCTGCCCGGTACGGCCCGGCTGGCCGAGCTGCTGCACCGGATCGTCGGAGCCGCCGACGCGACCGGGATGCCGCTGTTCGCCGCGTGGCGGGCCATGCCGCTGCCCGAGGACGGGCCGGGGGCCAGGGCGGCCGTGGGGCTGCTGCTGCTGCGCGAGCACTTCGCCGGGGCGTACCTGCTGGCGGTGCGGGCCGGCGGAATGAGCCCGGTGGAGGCGGTGCTGGCCGGACCGGAGGGTGCGGCCGGGGCCGCGGCCTGCGGCTGGCCGCCGCCGTACCCGCCGGTGGGGCCGCTGGTCCGGCGCCGGCTCTGGGCGGAGGCGGTGACCGACCGGCTGGCCTCGGCCGCGTTCCGGTCGCTGGGCCCGGGCGAGGGCGTCGAGCTGCTGGAGCTGCTGACCACCGTCCGGGGACAGCTGCGCCGGCCGGGTTCGGCCGGCTGACCGGGCCGGGGCCGGAAAATCGGCGGCGCGGGACGCGTGCGGCTGCCAGGATCACGGCCGTGACGCTCCCCGCCGGCTGGACCGCCCGCCGCCCCACCCTCGACGACGTACCGGCGATCCTGGCGGTGGTGCACGCCGCCGACACGTACGCCATCGGGTTTCCCGACTTCTCCGCCGAGGACGTGGTGGAGTGCCTGACCGCGCCGCACACCGACCCGGCGGCGGACTGCTGGCTCGGCCTGGACGCCGACGGCGCGGTGGTCGCCTGGGCGACCATGGACAACCCGACCGGGGTGGGGCGGGAGTTCGTCGAGGTCTACGTGGACCCGGAACGCGGCCACCAGCTGCGTGGGCCGCTGCTGCACCGGCAGCTGGCCCGGGTCGCCGAGCGGGCCACCGGACGCGGCCTGCCGGCGCTCACCGTCCGGTGCGCCGCCTACCCGCCGGAGCAGCGGTGGCGGGAGATCCTGCGGGACGCGGGCTTCGGCTTCGCCAAGCGGTACGTGCGGATGAGCCGGCCGCTGCCCGCCGACCCGCCGGTCACCCCGTCCGGCGTCCTGGTCCGGTCGGTCCGCCCGGACGACCAGGACGACCTGCGCGCCTTCCACCGGATCTACGAGACGGCCTTCGCCGACACCCTCGACCACGACCCCCGGGACTTCGCCACCTGGCGGGAGCGGATCGGCCCGGACCCTGCCTGGGACGAGTGGTTCGTGGCCGAGGTGGACGGGGCGCCGGCGGGCGTCCTGCGCTCCTCCGGCCAGGGCGCCGACCGCGACGAGGGATGGGTCAAGAACCTGGCCGTGCTGCCCGGGCAGCGCCGCCGGGGCGTGGGCGCCGCGCTGCTCGGGCACGCCTTCGCCGCGTACGCGGCCAAGGGGCGGGCCACCGCCGGCCTCGGGGTGGACCTGGCCAACCCGACCGCCCCGCTGTCGCTCTACCGCTCGGTGGGGCTGCGGGAGACCCTGACCGTCGACATGTACGAGCTGGTCGTGCCGGCCGGTGTGTGATGCGCGACGCCACCGGGGGTCGGCGGCCGGCCGGTCGGGGCGGCGGAGCAGACTGGACGGGTGGGATACGCGCTACGCCGTCGCGGTGCCGGTGGGGCGGGACCGCAGCTCGGTGACGTAGTCGTCCGGGGCGCCCGCCTTCTGCGCGGCGTTCGCGATCTCCGACAGGTACCACGCGGTGGGCAGCCCACCCTCGTACCCCTCGAAGACGTACACCCAGGCCGTCACGTCCCCGTCGAGCGTCGAGACGCGTACGGTGATCTTGCGGTACGTCCCGGCGGTCACGCCCTCGATCTCGTCGAGCTGCGCGGCGTCGTACGGGTGGATGTCGTAGAGCGCCACGAAGACCCGGTCGCCCGGGGACTCGACGACGGTGCTGACCGAGCCCTCCCAGCCGATGACGTCCTCGCCCGCGAAGGTGAGCCGCCAGCCCTCCAGCCAGCCGGTGCCCACCATCGGCGAGTGCGGGCAGTAGGCGCGCATCCGAGCGGGATCGAGGTTTGAGCCGTAGGCGGCGTAATGACGCACGGCGATGACGATAGCCCGGCGGACGGGTGGGGGAGAATACGACGGTGCGTGTCGGACACGTTCGGGAGAAGAAAGTCACTGTGAGCACTGACGAGGGGCGATCGTTGTGAGCCAGATCGTGATCATCGGCGGAGGGCCGGCCGGGTACGAGGCGGCCCTGGTCGCCGCCCAGCTGGACGCTGATGTCACCGTCGTGGAGGCCGAGGGGGCCGGTGGGGCCTGCGTGCTCTCCGACTGTGTGCCGTCCAAGACCTTCATCGCCAGCTCGCAGGTGGTCACCGGCTACCGGGACACCGAGGAGTTCGGCGTGCACTCCGACGGGCTGGAGGCGGTCACCGTCGACGCCCGGGCCGTGCACGAGCGGGTCAAACGGCTGGCGCTGGCCCAGTCCGCCGACATCCACGACAAGCTGGTCAAGGCCGGGGTCAGCTTCGTGGCCGGCAACGCCCGGCTCGGCGAGGACACCCTCGGTCACACCCACCGGGTGCTGGTCACCCCGGCCGGCGGCGGCGAGGAATACTCCATCGCCGCGTCGACCGTGCTGATCGCCACCGGGGCCACCCCGCGCCAGCTCCCGACCGCCGTGCCGGACGGCGAGCGCATCCTCACCTGGCGCCAGGTGTACGACCTGCCCGAGCTCCCCGAGCACCTGATCGTGGTCGGCTCCGGGGTGACCGGCGCCGAGTTCGCCAGCGCCTACCTGGCGATGGGGGTCCAGGTCACCCTGGTCTCCAGCCGCGACCGGGTGATGCCGCACGAGGACGCCGACGCCGCCATGGCGATCGAGCGGGTCTTCCGCAACCGGGGCATGAGCATCCTCAACAACTCGCGCGCCGACGCGGTCCGCCGGGTCGGCGACGGTGTCGAGGTCGAGCTCTCCGACGGCCGGGTCGTCGCCGGCTCGCACGCGCTGATCGCGGTCGGCTCCATCCCGAACACCGCCGGCCTGGGCCTCGCCGAATACGGCGTCGAGCTGGCCCGGGGCGGCTACGTCCAGGTCGACCGGGTGTCGCGTACCAACGTTCCGGGCGTCTACGCGGCCGGCGACTGCACCGGCGTGCTGCCGCTGGCCAGCGTCGCCGCCATGCAGGGCCGGATCGCCATGTGGCACGCGCTGGGCGAGGCGGTCCGGCCGCTGCGGCTGCGTACCGTCGCGGCGAACGTCTTCACCGACCCGGAGCTGGCCACCGTGGGCGTCTCGCACGACGAGGTGGCCGCCGGCAAGGTGCCCGCCCGGCAGGTGATGCTGCCGCTGTCCGGCAACGCCCGGGCGAAGATGGACGACCTGGCCGACGGCTTCGTCAAGCTCTTCTGCCGGCCGGCCAGCGGCCAGGTCATCGGCGGCGTGGTGGTGGCCCCCAAGGCCAGCGAGCTGATCCTGCCGATCACCATGGCGGTGGAGAACAACCTCACCGTCAACGAGCTGGCCCAGACGATCACCATCTACCCGTCGCTGTCCGGGTCGATCACCGAGGCCGCCCGCCAGCTCATGCTGCACGAGCTGGAGTAGCGCGCGCCGCTGACCGTCGGGCCCGCCCGGCGGTCAGCGGAAGGCGTCGGCGTGGTCGGCGACCCATTCGGCGTACGGGCGGGCGGGGTGCCCCGTGACCCGCTCGACGGTGTCGGTGACCGCCTCCGGCCGGTCGACGAAGGCGGCCCATCCGGCCAGCGCGGCGTCGGCGAAGGCGGGATCGCCGAACGCCGCCGTCAACCCCCGTCGCGCCTCGTCGAGCGGCTGCTCCGCCCAACGCAGCTCCCGGCCGATCACCCGGCCGATGGTGTGCACCTGTTCCTCCTGGGTGAGGGTGCCCGGCCCGCTGATCAGCAGCCGGTCGCCGAGGTGGCGGTCCGTGGTCAACGCCGCGACGGCCACCTCGGCGAGGTCCCGCTCGTGCACCAGCGACCGGGCCGCGGCAGGGTACGGCCAGCGCACCTCGTCGCCGGCCCGGACCTGTCGGGCCCACATCAGGGTGTTCGCGGCGAAGCCCACCGGCCGCAGGAACGTCCAGGGCGCCCCGGACGCCTCGACGGCCCGCTCCACGATCCCCCAGAAGGTGTCCGGCTGGTCGGCGCCCGGCGCGGACAGGTAGACGGCCCGGGCGCCCCGCTCGGCGATCAGCCGGGCGACCTCCGGCGCGTGCGTGCGGGCCACGGCCGGATCGGTGAACGGCCAGATCAGGAAGACCGCGTCCACCCCGGCCAGGTGCGGTGCCAGCGAGGCCGGGTCGGCCAGGTCGGCGGCGACCACCTCCACCCCGGCCGGCAGCTCGGCGGCCTCCGGTTTGCGGGTCACCGCGCGTACCCGCTCGCCCCGCGTCGCCAGCAGCGACACCACCTCGCGGCCCACCGTGCCGGTCGCCCCCGTCACCAGGATCATCTGCGCCTCCAGCGTCGCACGGGGCGCGTCCGGCCCCGTCCCGACACCGACGCTAGGAGCTGAAGCGCGGTTGAGGTCAACCGTCGCGGTCAGGCGACATTGAGCTGGATGTTGCCGATCCGGGCAACCACCTCGACGTGCCCGCCGAGACCGGTCACGTACGCGCGGAGAGTCTCCAGGGTGGTGGTCTCCCCGTTCTCGATCTGGCTGATCCGCGCTTGCGAGAGGCCGGCCGCCTCCGCGAGCTGGGTCTGGGTCATGCCGAGCTGCTTACGGATCTCCGCCAACTGAGCGCCGCTGACAGCAGCGAGCATCTGTTCGCGCATCCGCCCGCGCCGGGCCACCCGGCCGGGTTCCTCCCAGGTCGGGTCCAACTCCCGGGCCTTCGCCTTGACGTCCCGCCAGTCCGATCCACCGGTCATCATTGAGCTTCCTTCAGGCTGGCCAGGTGCTCCTGGAACCGTTCATCCGCCAAGGGTATGGCCGTCCGGTACCAACTCTGCCACTGGCCGGACTTGTCTCCGGCGATGAGGAAGACCGCCTCCCGGAGCGGATCGAATGCGAAGATCATGCGTACCTCCGTCCAGCCGGTCGACCCGGGGCGCAGCTCCTTCATGTGGTGGAACAGGCTCCCCTTGAGGCGGTCGACCAAGGGCCGGCCCAGGGCCGGGCCGTGCTCGGAGAGCAGATCGATCGCTTCGCTGACCAGATCCGCAGTGACCGGGTCGGTCCTGCACAGACCAAGGAACCATGATTCGACCTCGGGATGAAGCCTGATGTCCCACACCCAGCAAATATAAAAAGGCCTTATAGGCGCGGGCGGTCCGACACGCTCGGACGTACGGCCAAGTTAGTCGGCGGTGACCTCGGTGGGGGCGTTGCGGGCGGCGATCACCGTCATCGCCCACCCCGCCGCCGCGAACCCGGCCGCCGCCGCCGTCGCGATCAGCGCCAGCCGCCACGCCGACTCGGTCAGCGCCGTGCCGCCCAGGTGCCCGACCAGGGCGCCGTAGGTGGCCCAGCCGATCGCCGCGGTCAGCTCGTAGAGCACGAACAGGCGGTACGGGTAGCGGCTGCGGCCGGCCGAGAAGCAGGCCGCCATCCGGCCGCCCGGGACGAAGCGGCAGAGCAGGATCACCATCGGTCCGGGGCGGCGCAGGCCGCGGGTGACCCGCTTGGCGACCCGGCGGGCCCGGTTCGGCTCGGCGTGCCGGGGCAGCCGGCGGTCCGGGGCCACCCGGCCGAGCAGGTAGCAGGCCAGGTCGCCGACGAAGACGCCGAGCGCGCCGACCGCGATGGTGGTGGGCAGGCTGAGCCCGCCGTACACGGTGAGCGCGCCGCCGGTGATCATCACGACCTGGGTGGGCACGATCGGCACGAAGGCGTCCACCACGAGCAGGCCGAGGAGCAGCAGGTAGGCCCACGCCGGTGACGCGACGTCAGTGAGTAATTCGGGCACGACTGCCACCTCGCCGGATCCGGCCGATCGAATGTGCCGAGCCTGCTCCCGTGTCCGCCGTCACGCTCGGCGGGGCCGGCCGGCGGTGACCACGGACACCACCCCGGGCCCCGATGACAACGACGCCGGTCGGTGCGGGGTGACGGGTGGTGACATGCCGACGCGTACCCGGAGCGGGCGGCGGATCGGCGTCCGTGCGCGTACCGTGGTGAGTCGCGCGGCCCACGCACGTCGGGTCCCCCGTTCCTGACGACGTGGCCGCCGCGGGTCGCCGGCAGGTCCCGTGCCGGCGACCCGCACCCAGCTCTCCGAAATTCGTTGCGCGGCTGGCGCCGCCGCGCCTACCGTCGCGGCATGTGCAGCGCGATGGTGACCACGACGCCGGGTATCCCCGGCGCGCCGCACTGACGTAACCGTCGACGAGGCCCCGGGGCGAACCGCCCCGGGGCCTCGTGGCGTTCCGGGCCAGCTCGCCTCCGGGTCGTACCCGATCAAGGAGAGCGACATGATCGACCACCGCAGGCTCGGCCGGGAGCTGGAGCTGTTCGTCTCCGACCCGCTGGTGGGCGCCGGGCTGCCCATCTGGCTGCCGGCCGGCGCCGCCGCCCGGCACGCCGTCGAGGAGTACGTCCGCGACCTGGAGCGCCGGGCCGGCTACCGGCACGTGTACTCGCCGCCGCTGGGCAAACGGGAGCTGTTCGAGCTCTCCGGGCACCTCGGCTACTTCGCCGCCGACATGTTCCCGCCGATGCGGCTCAGCGCCGACGACGAGTTCGTGCTCCGGCCGGCGCTCTGCCCGCACCACGCGCTGGTCTTCCGGGCCCGCGGCCGCTCCTACCGGGAGCTGCCGCTGCGGATCGCCGAGATCGGCGGCATGTACCGGGCGGAGCGCTCCGGGGTGCTGGGCGGGCTGTCCCGGGTACGGGCCATCTCGCTCAACGACGCGCACAACTTCTGCGCCCTGGACCAGGTGGGTGAGGAGGTACGCGAGATCCTCCGGCTGATCGGCGAGGCGCACGCCGCGCTGGGCGTACGACCGGCCGGGTTCCGGCTGTCGCTGCGCGGGCCGGGGGAGAAGTACGTCGGCGACGACGCCCAGTGGGCGCGGGCCGAGGAGCTGCTCCGCGCGGCGCTCGACGGGGTGGCGTACACCGAGGCGCCCGGCGAGGCGGCGTTCTACGGCCCGAAGATCGACATCCAGGTCGTCGACGCGGCCGGCCGGGAGTCGACCATCTCCACCGTCCAGCTCGACTTCGACAAGCCGGAACGGTTCGACCTGTCGTACACCGCCGCCGACGGGAGCCGGCAACGGCCGGTGATGGTGCACCGGAGCCTGGTCGGCAGCATGGAGCGGCTCTTCGCGTACCTGATCGAGGTGCACCAGGGCGCGTTTCCGGTCTGGTACGCCCCGGTGCAGCTGGTGCTGCTCCCGGTCGACGACGGCCAGGCGGCGGCGGCCGAGGCGCTGGCCCGCCGGGCCGGGGCGGCCGGCCTGCGGGTCGAGGTCGACCACGGCGGCTCGTTGGGTGCCCGGGTCCGGGACGCGGCCCGCCGCCGCATCCCGTACGCCGGGGTGATCGGCGCCCGGGAGGCCGCCGCCGGCGCGGTCGCGCTGCGCCTGCGCGACGGGCGGTCCCTGCCCCCGATGCCCGCCGACGAGGCCCTCGCCCTGCTCGACCGGATGGTCACCACCCATTCCGCTGCCCTCCTGCCCTAGCGCACCGCCGGTTCCGGCTCCGCGTCGACGGAGGCGGCGGCGGTGAACTGGGAGTGGTAGAGGTCGTGGTAGGCGCCCCCGGCGGCCAGCAGCTCCTCGTGGGTGCCCTGCTCGACGATCCGGCCGTTCTCCATCATCAGGATCAGGTCGGCGTCGCGGATGGTGGAGAGCCGGTGGGCGATGACGAAGCTGGTCCGGTCCGAGCGCAGGGCGGCCATCGCCCGTTGGAGCAGCACCTCCGTGCGGGTGTCCACCGAGCTGGTCGCCTCGTCCAGGATCAGCAGCGACGGCTCGGCCAGGAACGCCCGCGCGATGGTGATCAGCTGCTTCTCGCCGGCGCTGACGTTGCTGCCCTCCTCGTTGATCACGGTGTCGTAGCCGTCGGGCAGGCTGCGCACGAAGCGGTCCACGAAGGTGGCCCGGGCGGCGGCCAGGATCTCCTCCTCGCTGGCGCCCGGGCGGCCGTACGCGATGTTGTCGCGGATGGTGCCGCCGAACAGCCAGGTGTCCTGGAGCACCATGCCGATCCGCCCGCGCAGCTCGTCGCGGGTCATCGTGGTGATGTCCTGCCGGTCCAGGGTGATCCGGCCGGCGTCCAGCTCGTAGAAGCGCATGATCAGGTTGACCAGCGTGGTCTTGCCGGCGCCCGTCGGGCCGACGATCGCCACGGTGTGACCCGGCTCGGCGACCAGCGACAGGTCGTCGATCAGCGGCTTGTCCGGCTCGTAGCGGAAGGAGACGTGCTCGAACTCGACCCGGCCGGCGACCCGGCCCGAGGCCACCCGGTCCGGGGCCTGCTCCTCGGCGTCGAGCACCGCGAAGACCCGCTCGGCGGAGGCCACCCCGGACTGGAGCAGGTTCGCCATCGAGGCGACCTGGGTGAGCGGCTGGGTGAACTGCCGCGAGTACTGGATGAACGCCTGCACGTCGCCGAGGCTCATCGTCCCGGACGCCACCCGCAGCCCGCCGACCACGGCGATCGCCACGTAGCTGAGGTTCCCGACGAACATCATCGCCGGCATGATGATCCCGGAGATGAACTGGGCGCCGAAGCTGGCCTGGAACAGCTCCTCGTTCTTGGCGGCGAACGCCGCCTCGACCTCCCGCTGCCGGCCGAAGACCTTGACCAGCTCGTGCCCGGTGTACGCCTCCTCGATCTGCCCGTTCAGCTCGCCGGTGTGCCGCCACTGGGCGATGAACCGGCGCTGCGACCGCTTGGCGATCAGCCGGGTGACGATCACCGACAGCGGCACCGCGACCAGCGCCACCAGGGCGAGCACCGGGGAGATCCAGAACATCATCCCCAGCACGCCGACCACGGTCAGCACCGAGGTGAGCAGCTGGCTGAGCGTCTGCGACAGGGTCTGGGAGACGTTGTCGATGTCGTTGGTGACCCGGCTGAGCAGCTCACCGCGGGGCTGCCGGTCGAAGTACGGCAGCGGCAGGCGGTTGAGCTTGTCCTCCACGTCGGCGCGCAGCCGCAGCACGGTCCGCTGCACCACCCCGTTGAGCAGCCAACCCTGCCACCAGGAGAGCAGGCTCGCCGCCAGGTAGAGGCCGAGCGCCAGCAGCAGCACCCGGCCCAGCGCGTCGAAGTCGATGCCGACGCCGGGCACCACGTCCATCCGGGCCAGCATGTCGGCGAGGTTGTCGTTGCCGGCGGCGCGGGCGCCCGCGACGGCTTGGTCGAGGGTGCTGCCGGCGGGCAGCTGCCGGCCGACAACGCCGGTGAAGATGATGTCGGTGGCGTGGCCGAGGATCTTCGGGCCCACCACGGCCGCCGCGACGCTCGACACCCCGAGCGCGATGATCGTGGCCAGCTGCAACCGGTGCGGCCGCAGCCGGCCCAGCAGCCGCCGCGCGGACGGCCCGAAGTTCATCGACTTCTCCGCCGGCATGGCGGCGCCCATCCACGGCGGGCCGCCACGCTGCCCGCCCGGGGGGAGCCGCTTCGGCGTCCGCGGGTCGCCGGCCGGCTTCTGCTCGGGTACGCCCTTGCCGCCCTTGCGCGCGGGCGGGGTCTCCCACCAACCCGGGTCCTTCCGCCCGTCCGGCCCCGTGCCTGCCCGGGACTGCGGGGCCCGCGCCCCCGGCTCGTTCGGCGCGCTCATGCGGCGCCTCCCTTCGTTCGCGACTGCGGGGCCCGCAGGACCGGCTCACTCCTCGCGCTCACGCGGCAACCTCCGCGGTCTGCTGGGACGCCACGATCTCGGCGTACGTCGGGCAGGTCGCCAGCAGTTCGTCGTGCCGGCCGACGCCGACCACGCCGCCGTCCTCCAGCACGATGATCTGGTCGGCGTCGACGATCGTGGACACCCGCTGGGCCACGATCACCACCGTCGCGTCGGCGGTGACCGGCCGCAGCGCCGCCCGCAGCCGGGCGTCGGTGGCGAGGTCCAGCGCCGAGAACGAGTCGTCGAAGAGGTAGATCTCCGGCTTGCGGACCAGCGCCCGGGCGATGGCGATCCGTTGTCGCTGGCCGCCGGAGACGTTCGTGCCGCCCTGCGCGATCGGGGCGTCCAGCCCGCCGGGCATCTCGGCCACGAAGTCCCGGGCCTGGGCGATCTCCAGCGCCGCCCAGAGCTCCTCGTCGGTGGCGTCCGGGTTGCCGTACCGCAGGTTGCTGGCGACCGTGCCGCTGAACAGGTACGGCCGCTGCGGCACCAGCCCGATCCGGCGCCACACCTCGTCCGGTTCCAGCAGCCGGACGTCGACCCCGTCCACCAGGACCGCGCCGGCGGTCGGGTCGACCAGCCGGGGGATCAGGGTGAGCAGGGTGGTCTTGCCGGCGCCGGTCGAGCCGATGACGGCGGTGGTCCGGCCGGGACCGGCCCGGAAGGAGATGTCGTGCAGCACCGGCGCGCTGGCCCCCGGGTACTGGAAGGAGACCCGGCGCAGCTCCAGTTCGGCGCGGCCGGTCACCGAGATCACCGGGTCGGTCGCCGGCACCACCGACGACTCGGTCTCCAGCACCTCGACGATCCGCTCCGAGCAGACCGCCGCCCGGGGCACCATCATCAGCATGAAGGTGGCCATCATGACGGCCATCAGGATCTGGATCAGGTACTGCACGAAGGCGGTGAGCGCGCCGATCTGGATCTGGCCGGCGTCGACCCGCTGGGCGCCGAACCAGAGCACCGCCACGCTGGTGACGTTGAGGACCAGCATGATGATGGGGAAGATCAGCGCCTGGAGCCGGCCGACCCGCAGCGCGGTCGCCGTCAGGTCGGCGTTCGCCCGGCCGAACCGCTCGGTCTCGTACGGCTCCCGGACGAACGCGCGGATCACCCGGATGCCGCTGATCTGCTCGCGCAGCACCCGGTTGACGGTGTCGATGCGGGTCTGCATGAGCCGGAAGCCCGGCACCATCCGCCGGGTGACCAGGCCCAGCGCGATCGCCAGCACCGGCACGCTGACCAGCATCAGCCAGGACAGGCCGATGTCCTCGCGCAGCGCCATCACCACCCCGCCGACGCTCATGATCGGCGCGGCGACCAGCATGGTGCAGCTCATCAGCACCAGCATCTGGACCTGCTGCACGTCGTTGGTGTTGCGGGTGATCAGCGAGGGGGCGCCGAACCGGTTGACCTCGCGCGCCGAGAAGCGGTTGACCTGGGTGAAGATCGCGGCCCGGGTGTCCCGGCCGAAGGCCATCGCGGTCCGCGCCCCGAGATAGACCGCCACCACCGAGCAGGCGATCTGCACCAGGCTGACCAGCAGCATCCACCCGCCGGTACGCAGGATGTAGTCGGTGTCGCCACGGGCGATGCCCTTGTCGATGATGTCGGCGTTCAGGCTCGGCAGGTAGAGCGAGGCCATGGTGCCGGCGAACTGGAACAGCACCACGGCGGCCAGCGGCCCCCGGTACGGCCGCAGGCCACTGCGGAGCAGGCGGATCAGCACGGCCGGCCTCCCGGTGTCGGCTCGTCGGATTCCTCGATCGATGGGTTCAACCGGCTGCCCTCCCCGTCGGACATGGTCACGATCAATTCGGTCAGGAACTCGCGGATGACCGCCTTCTTCGCCGGGTCGGCGTCGACGGAGGTCAGCGGGGGGTCGCGGTGGATCAGGTCGAGCAGGGCGTCGGCCTGCTCCCGGCCCTTCGCGGTCAGGGTGAGCTGCACGCTGCGCCGGTCGGCGGTGTCCCGGCGGCGCTCGACGAACCCGTCCCGCTCCAACGTGTCGACGATCCCGGTGAGGGTGGCGGGCCGGACGAAGCAGTGTTCGGCGACGTCGCGGTGGCTGCTGTCGCCGGCCCGGGCCAGGGTCAGCAGCACCCGCATCCCGGCCGGGGTCAGCCCGTGGTGCTCGGCCAGATAGCGACCCCAGTGCTGGTCGACCAGGTGGCTGGCGACGCCGAGCAGCCGGCCCAGCGGCGCGTGGTGGAGCACGTCGGGGAAGCGGACCAGGGGTTCCATCTGCACGCCCTCACGTTAGCCACCAAACGGTGAGGGCCCAAACTATTTTCCGCGATTCATCCTGACGGGTCGTCAGGGGGTTGGTCGGCCACCGGTCCGGGGCTCGTCGGGCGCGGTGGCGACGTACTCACGCATCACCTCGGCGACCTCCTGGAGGAACCGGGTGGTCGCCGCCGCCTGCTCCGGGGTGAGCCGGGCGACGGCCGCCTCCACCCCGGTCAGCATCGGGCGCAGCGCGGCCAGCACCTCGTCGAAGGCGTGCCCGGTGACCTGGAGGGAGAGCCGTCGCCGGTCGCTGGGGTGCGGCCGGCGTTCCACGTGCCCGGCCTGGACCAGCCGGTCGACCAGGGTGGTCGCCGAGGCGGAGCGGATGCCGAGCCGGTTGCCCAGTTCCACCGGGCCCAGCGGCACCGGCGAGGAGATCAGGTGGTCGATGGCCGCCGCGTCGGTGGCGCCAATGCCCAGCCGGCGGGCCAGCGCCCCCCGGGTGTCGCCGGCCGCCCGCAGCACCTCGCGCAGCGCCCGGGCCGCCTCGCTGCTGGTGTGCCCGGTGCTCGCCGCCGCCCCGCCGGGCGCCGGTGCGACGTCTTCCGGCCCTCCGGTTGACGAGACCCCGTCCATGGGTAAAAGCTAGCATCCCAGGTAGCTAGAAAATCTAGCTAAAGCGAGGAGGTAGTGATGCGCAGCGAGGGGCGCGGACGCTGGTGGGGGCTGTTCGCCATCAGCCTCGGCGTGGCGATGATCATCGTGGATGCCACGATCGTCAACGTCGCCGTACCGCAGATCATCCGCGACCTGGAGATCACCTCCACCGACGCGCAGTGGGTGCAGGAGGCGTACACGCTGGTCTTCGCGGCGCTGCTGCTGGTGGCCGGCCGGTTCGCCGACCGGTCCGGGCGGCGGCGGATGTTCGTCACCGGCGTCGCCGTCTTCGTCGCGGCCAGCGTGCTCGCCGCGGTCGCCGGCTCCGGCGAGGCGCTGATCGCCGCCCGGGTGGTGCAGGGCATCGGTGGAGCGATGATGCTGCCCACCTCGCTCTCCCTGCTCAACGCCAACTTCACCGGCCGGGAGAAGGGCATCGCCTTCGCCGTCTGGGGCTCCACCATCGGCGGTGCCGCCGCCCTCGGCCCACTGCTCGGCGGCTGGCTCACCACCACGTACTCGTGGCGCTGGGCCTTCGGCATCAACATCCCGGTCGGCCTCGCCGTCGTGGTCGCCACCCTGGCCCTGGTCGCCGAGTCCCGCGACGACCGGGCCGAACGCCGGGTCGACCTGCTCGGCGCGCTGCTGTCGGTGATCGGCATGACCGGGGTGGTCTTCGCGCTGATCGAGGGCCGCACCTACGGCTGGTGGCAGCGGGAACGCCCGTTCAGCCTCTTCGGGCTCGACTGGACCGCCGCGATCTCGCCGGTCCCGGTCGCCGGCATCGTCGGCCTGGCGGTGCTCGGCGTATTCCTGGTTCAGCAGGTGCGACGCAACCGCGCCGGCCGGCCCGCCCTGCTGGACCTGTCGTTGTTCGGCATCGCCTCGTTCCGCAACGGCATCCTGGCCGCCGCGATCGTCAGCCTCGGCGAGTTCGGCCTGCTCTTCGCCCTGCCGCTGTGGTACCAGAACGTCCTGGGCTACAGCGCCTTCGACACCGGCCTGGCCCTGTTGCCGCTGGCCGTGGGCAGCTTCGTCGCCAGCGGGCTCGGCGCCGCGCTCACCCGCAAGCGCGGAGCCGCCCGGGCGGTCCAGCTCGGCGTCGCCGCCGAACTGGTCGGCGTCGCCGGCCTCGGCCTGGTCGTCTCGCCGGACACCAGCTGGTGGGCACCGCTGGGCTTCCTCTTCGTGTACGGCATGGGCGTCGGCCTGGCCACCGCGCAGCTCACCGGCGTCTCCCTCGCCGAGGTCCCGGTACGCCAGAGCGGCCAGGGCTCCGGCCTGCAGAGCACCGCCCGGCAGGTCGGCTCCGCCCTCGGCATCGCGGTGCTCGGCACCGTCCTCTTCGCCGGCCTCGGCGGCATCCTCACCGACCGCCTCGCCGACCAGCCCGGCCTCGCGCCCGCCCAGCGGGAGCAGGTGGTGGCCGCAGTCAAGGAGAGCGCCGGGGCGGCGATCGGCGGGCTGGCCGCGGATCCGCGTACCGCCCCGATCGCCCAGGAGGCGAAGGTGGCCTTCTCCGACGCCACCCGGTACGCCGCCTTCGCCGCGGCCGGCTTCCTGCTGGTCGGCCTGCTCGCCTGCCTGCGCCTGCCCCGGGTCGACGCCGACCAGGCCGAAACCCCGCCCGCCGCCCCCGCCGAGCCCGCGAAGGCGTGAGGGAAGGGCCCCTGCGAGCCAGGGGCCCTTCCCCCGTCACCTTCGGCGACGACCGGTCAACCGCCGAACGCGACCGCCAGTGCGGCGGCGACGAACACCAGCTGGAGGGCGGTGCGTACGCCCAGCGGGGTGACCGGCCGGCCGGCGAGGGTGAGCCGGCGGCGGGCGGCCGTGACGTTGGCCGGGAACATGGCCAGCGTCAGCAGCGCCAGGCCGGCGGCGGCCCAACGGGCGGTGGCCGGCACGAGCAGTGCGACCGCTCCGGCGAGTTCCAGCACGCCGGTCAGGGTGACCAGCAGGTCGGGCCGGGGCAGCGCGGGCGGGACCATGGCGATCAGGTCGGCGCGGCGGGACGCGAAGTGGGCCACGCCGGTCAGCAGGAACATCAGCGCCAGGCCGACCCGCAGCGCGGGGTGCCAGCCGTCCAGGGCGGACGCGCCCAGCAGGCCGGCGAGCCGGGCCGCCGTGGTGCCGGCGAGGAGAGCGATCAGGGGTGCCACGGGTGTCCCTCCGGAGACCAATCTTGTCGATGACAAGATTGAGCCCTGAAGGGGTAACTTGTCAATGACAAGTTAGGCTGTCGGCATGGCCGGATCGCGTTCGTACCATCACGGGGACCTGCGCCGCGCGCTGCTCGACGCGGCGGCCCAGGCGATGGCCGGGTCCGACCCGGCCGCCCTGAGCCTGCGCGACCTGGCCCGCCGGGCCGGCGTCTCGCACGCCGCCCCCGCCCACCACTTCGGCGACAAGGCCGGGCTGCTCACCGCGCTGGCCACCCAGGGGTTCGACCTGCTCGGCGAGGCGCTGCGGGGCGGCGGGGACGACCTGCTGGCCACCGGCGTGGCCTACGTCGGCTTCGCGGTGCGGCACAAGGCCCACTTCGAGGTGATGTTCCGCCCGGAGCTCTACCGCGCCGACGACCCGGAGCTGGTGGCGGCCCGCGACCGCACCGGGGAGCTGCTGCGCGCCGGGGTCGCCCGGCACACCGGAGGCGACCCGGACGTCGACGCGCTCGCGGCCTGGTCCATCGTGCACGGCTTCGCGACGCTCTGGCTCTCCGGCGCCCTGCCGACCCGGGTCGGCGCCGACCCGGAGGCCGCCGCCCGCGAGGTGATCGGCCGGCTGTTCCGCTGACCGCCGGGCCCCTCGCCGACTGGGGCGAGGGGCGACCGGCGGCTCACCAACTGGTGGGGATCGGCATGCCCTCCGTGTAACCGGTGGTGGACTGCACGCCGACCAGGGCGCGCTCGTGGAACTCGTCCAGGTTGCGGGCGCCGGCGTAGGTGAAGGCGCTGCGCACCCCGGAGATGATCTCGTCGATCAGGTCCTCCACGCCGGGCCGGCTCGGGTCCAGGTACATCCGGGCCGAGGAGATGCCCTCCTCGAACATCGCCTTGCGGGCCCGCTCGAAGGCGCTGTCCTCGGCGGTACGCGCGCTGACCGCGCGGGCCGACGCCATGCCGAAGCTCTCCTTGTACCGCCGGCCGTCCGCGTCGGTGTAGAGGTCACCGGGGGACTCGTAGGTGCCGGCGAACCACGAACCGATCATCACGTTCGACGCGCCGGCGGCCAACGCCAACGCCACGTCCCGCGGGTGCCGGACGCCGCCGTCGGCCCAGACGTGCCGGCCGAGCGCGCGGGCCGCCGCCGAGCAGTCGAGCACCGCGGAGAACTGCGGGCGGCCGACGCCGGTCATCATCCGGGTGGTGCACATGGCGCCCGGCCCGACGCCGACCTTGACGATGTCGGCGCCCGCCTCCACCAGGTCGCGTACGCCGTCGGCGGTCACCACGTTGCCGGCCGCCACCGGCACGCCCGGGTCGAGCTTGCGGACCGCCCGCAACGCCGAGATCATCCGCTCCTGGTGGCCGTGCGCGGTGTCCACGACAAGCGTGTCCACGCCCGCCTCGAGCAGGGCGGCGGCCTTGCCGGTCACGTCGCCGTTGATGCCCACCGCGGCGGCGATCCGCAGCCGCCCCCGGTCGTCGACCGCCGGCCTGTAGAGGGTGGCGCGCAGCGCGCCCTGCCGGGTCAGCACCCCGACCAGCCGGCCGTCGGCGTCGACAACCGGGGCGAGCCGGCGCCGGCCGGCGGAGAGCCGGTCGAAGCCGGTACGCGGGTCGGCGTCCGCCGGCACGGTGTGCAGCTCGGTCGACATCACGTGCCGGAGCTGGGCGAAGCGGTCCACGCCCACGGTGTCCGCCTCGGTGACCACGCCCATCGGCCGGCCGTCGGCGTCGACCACGACCACCGCGCCGTGCGAGCGCTTCGGCAGCAGGTGGATGGCGTCGCCCACGGTGTCGGTGGGGCCGAGGGTGATCGCCGTGTCGTGCACCAGGTGCCGCTGCTTGACCCAGGCGACGACGTTCGCCACCACCTCGATCGGAATGTCCTGGGGGATGACCGCGATGGCGCCCCGCCGGGCGACCGTCTCCGCCATCCGCCGGCCGGCGACCGCCGTCATGTTCGACACCACCAGCGGGATGGTGGTGCCGGTGCCGTCGCCGCTGGACAGGTCGACGTCCAGCCGCGAGCCCACGTCGGAGCGGGCCGGCGCCATGAAGACGTCGTTGTAGGTCAGGTCGTGCGCGGGGACCGCGCCATGAAGGAACCGCACCCGGCCATCATTCCCGCTCGGGGTCGTTCCCGCCGCCGCTGGTGGCCCAAACCACCCGACCGCCCGTCGCCGCCGGGCGGCTCGCCCCCCACGCCACGCGCGGCCTCGGAGCTGCTCCTGCGCGGTTCGCGGGGCCTGGGAGCTGCTCCTGCGCGGTTCGCGGGGCCTGGGAGCCGCTCCTGCGCGGTTCGCGGCTGCCGGGCGGATGCTCGGTGAGCGATATACCTCTCAGGCATCAATATGCCTCAGAGGTATATCGGTCCGAGTGCTCTCGTCCTCGCCAGCCCGCGCACCCTCAGGGCGTCGGGTCAGGCGATGGTGCAGATGGCGGCGCCGGCGCCGATGGTCGCGCCGACCGCGGCGGAGAGGCCGCTGACGGTGCCGGCCTTGTGGGCGTGCAGCGGCTGCTCCATCTTCATCGCCTCCAGGACGACCACCAGGTCACCCTCGGCGACGGTGTCCCCGTCCGCTACGGCGATCTTGACGATGGTGCCCTGCATGGGCGAGGTGAGCGAGTCCCCGCCGACGGTGGCGCCGGCCTTGGCGCCGCCACCCCGCCGGGCCGGCTTCTTCGCGGCGGGCGCGGCGGTGGTCGTACCAGCGGCGAGGCCGGCGGGGAGGGTCACCTCCAGCCGCTTGCCACCCACCTCGACCACGACGGTCTCGCGCTCGGCCGGGCCCTCGGCGGCGCCAGGGGTCGCGGTGAAGGCCGGCACGGTGTTGTCGAACTCGGTCTCGATCCACCGGGTGTGCACGGTGAACGGCTCGGCGGTGAACGCCTCGTCCCGGACCACCAGGCGGTGGAAGGGCAGCGCGGTGGCCATGCCGTCGACGACCATCTCGTCCAGGGCGCGGCGGGCCCGCTCCAGGGCCTCGGTACGCGTCTCGCCGACGATGATCACCTTGGCCAGCAGCGAGTCGAAGTTGCCGCCGATCACGTCACCGGCCGAGATGCCGGTGTCGACCCGGACGCCGGGGCCGCTGGGCAGCCGCAGCGCGGTGACCGTGCCCGGGGCGGGCAGGAAGTTGCGGCCCGGGTCCTCGCCGTTGATCCGGAACTCGATGGCGTGCCCGCGCGGCGTCGGGTCCTCGGTGATCCGCAGCTTGTCGCCGTCGGCGATCCGGAACTGCTCGCGGACCAGGTCGATGCCGGCGGTCTCCTCGGTGACCGGGTGCTCGACCTGGAGCCGGGTGTTGACCTCCAGGAAGGAGATGGTGCCGTCCGCGCCGACCAGGTACTCGACCGTGCCGGCGCCGTGGTAGCCGGCCTCCCGGCAGATCGCCTTGGCGCTGTCGTGGATCTGGGCGCGCTGGGCGTCGGTGAGGAACGGCGCGGGGGCCTCCTCGACCAGCTTCTGGTGCCGGCGCTGCAACGAGCAGTCCCGGGTGCCGACCACGATCACGTTGCCGTGCTGGTCGGCGAGGACCTGCGCCTCGACGTGGCGCGGCTTGTCCAGGTAGCGCTCGACGAAGCACTCACCCCGGCCGAACGCGGCGACCGCCTCGCGGGTGGCCGACTCGAACAGGTGCGGGATCTCCTCCATCGTGCGGGCCACCTTGAGGCCGCGCCCGCCGCCGCCGAAGGCCGCCTTGATCGCGACCGGCAGGCCGTGGTCCACGGCGAACGCGATCACCTCGTCGGCACCGCCGACCGGGTCCGGCGTGCCGGGGACCAGCGGGGCGCCGGCGCGCTGGGCGATGTGCCGGGCGGTCACCTTGTCGCCGAGGTCGCGGATCGCCTGCGGCGTGGGGCCGATCCAGGTCAGCCCGGCGTCGATGACGGCCTGGGCGAAGTCGGCGTTCTCGGAGAGGAAGCCGTAGCCGGGGTGCACCGCGTCGGCGCCGGCCTTCGCGGCGACGTCGATCAGCTTGTCGATCCGCAGGTAGCTGTCCGCCGCGGTGTCGCCGCCGAGGGCGTACGCCTCGTCGGCGAGGGTGGCGTGCAGGGCGTCCCGGTCGGAGTCGGCGTAGACGGCGACGCTGGCCAGGCCGGCGTCGCGGCAGGCGCGGATGACGCGGACGGCGATCTCGCCGCGGTTGGCGATGAGTACCTTGCGCACCTTGGTGCTCCTCCCCGGGGGTCGATGACCGGGAGTGTATCGGCCGGCCCGCCGACCCTAACGATCGCTCAGTGTGGGATGCGGCACTGCCGTTCCGACGGCTAGTCAAACTTGTTTATTACGCTTGTGGGGTGTCGGCAACGCGGATGATGATTCTGGGCCTGGTCAGGTGGATGCAGCCGGTGCACGGCTATGACGTGCGACGTGAGCTGCTGAGCTGGAGCGCGGACAAGTGGGCCAACGTGCAGCCCGGCTCGATCTACCACGCGCTGCGCAAGCTCGCCGACGAGGGCCTGCTGCGCGCGGTCTCCACCGAGCAGGTCGGCGCCCGCCCCGCCCGCACCTCGTACGAGGTGACGCCGAAGGGGGAGGAGGAGTTCGAGACGCTGCTGCGGGCCCAGTGGTGGCAGGTCCACGACCGGCCGGACCCGTTCACGGCGGCCTTCTCGTTCCTGCCCGCGCTGCCCCGCGGCGAGGCGGCGGCGGCACTGCGCAACCGGGCGAACCTGATCCGGGCCGGGCTCGGCGCGGCCCGCGCCTCGATGGAGTCGGACTGGGCGCGCAACAACAAGCCCGTGCACGTGACGTGGATGTTGGAACTCTGGCTCGCCCGGGCCGAGGTGGAGATCTCCTGGTGCGAGCGGGTCGCGGAGCGGATCGAGTCGGGAGTGTCGTACCTGCCCGCTGGGATGGAGCGCGCACCGGGCTGGCGGAACGGCGAGAAGCCCGGCGACCTGAACGCGGATTAATCAACGTTGACCATAAGAGTTATATCGCGATAGCCTCACGCTGCCGCGCGGGACAGGTGCGTTCCGACGCGGGCGATCGGCGGCCGGTCACCTCCGGCCCGGACGACCAGGAGCAGAGATGATCGAGACCAGGGGGCTGCGGAAGTCGTTCCGCTCCCGCGCGGGTAGGGAGACGAAGACCGTCGACGCTGTACGCGGGGTGGACCTGGCGGTCGCCGAGGGCGAGATCTTCGGCTTCCTCGGCCCCAACGGGGCCGGCAAGACCACCACGCTGCGGATGCTCGCCACGCTGATCGAGCCGGACGGCGGGGAGGCCACCATCGCCGGCGCCGACCTGCGCAAGGACCCGGCCGGGGTGCGCCGCCGGATCGGCTACGTGCCGCAGGGCGGCAGCACCTGGGACGACTCCACCGCCCGCGAGGAACTGGTGCTCCAGGCGCGGCTCTACGGCATCGGCAAGGCCGACGCCCAGCGGCGGGCCGTCCGCGCCCTGGACGCCTTCCAGCTCACCGAGTACGCCGACCGCAAGTGCAAGACGTACTCCGGTGGCCAGCGCCGCCGGGTCGAGATCGCGCTCGGCATCATCCACGAGCCGAAGATCGTCTTCCTGGACGAGCCGACCACCGGCCTCGACCCGCAGAGCCGTGCCCACATGTGGGACGAGATCCGCCGGCTGCGCGCCGAGGGGATGACCGTCTTCATCACCACCCACTACCTCGACGAGGCAGACGCGCTCTGCGACCGGATCGCGATCATGGACAACGGCGAGGTGGTCGCCGAGGGCACCCCGGCCGAACTCAAGCGGGAGATCTCCGGCGACGTCGTCCTGGTCGGGCTCGACCTGCCCGCCACCCCGCAGGCCGCCGAACTGCTCGACACCGAGGAGTACGTCAACAAGCTCGAGACCGCCGACGGTGGTGGCCTGCGGCTCTTCGTCGACGACGGGGCCACCGCCATCCCGCAGATCCTGCGCCGGCTCGACCACGCCGGGCTCGACCTGCGCTCGATCGAGCTGCACCGCCCCAGCCTCGACGACGTCTTCCTCACCAAGACCGGCCGCTCGCTGCGCGAGTCCTGAGAACCGGAGAAGCTGCCATGAAATTCGCCCACGACACCTGGCTCATCTTCCGGCGCCAGACCCAACTGCTCCTGCGCAACCCGGTCTGGATCTTCGTCGGCGTCTTCCAGCCGGTGATGTACCTGCTGCTCTTCGCCCCGCTGCTCAAGCCCGCGCTGAACGCGCCCACCCAGGCCGCCG
This sequence comes from Micromonospora siamensis, assembly GCF_900090305.1. NCBI lineage: Bacteria > Bacillati > Actinomycetota > Actinomycetes > Micromonosporales > Micromonosporaceae > Micromonospora > Micromonospora siamensis. The sequence goes on from NZ_LT607751.1 coordinate 1,552,449, forward strand.
CGTACAAGATCTTCGTGCCCGGCCTGCTGGTGCTGCTGGCCATCTTCGGCGGCCTGTTCCAGGGCTTCGGCCTGATCGCCGAGCTGCGCGCCGGCATCATCGAACGGTCCCGGGTCACCCCGGTCAGCCGGCTCGCCCTGCTGCTCGGCCGTTCCCTGCGCGACGTCGTCTCGCTGCTCGTCCAGGCCGTCATCATCACCCTGCTGGCGCTCCTGTTCGACCTGCGCGTCTTCATCGGCAACCTGCTCCTGGCGTACCTGATGCTGGCCCTGATCGCGCTGATGACCTCCGCCGTCTCCTACGGCGTGGCGCTCAAGGTCAAGAGCGAGGACGCGCTCGCGCCACTGATGAACACCGTGGCCCAGCCGGTCCTGCTGCTCTCCGGCATCCTGCTGCCACTCACCTTCGCCCCCGGCTGGTTGCAGGGCGTCGCCAAGTGGAACCCGTTCTCCTGGGCGGTCGACGGGGTGCGCGCCCTGTTCGCCGGCGACCTCGGCAACGACAAGGTGTGGCAGGGCATGAGCATCATCGCGGTGCTCGCCGTCGCCGGCGTGGTCTGGGCCGCCCGGCAGTTCGCCCGTAGCGTCCGCTGAACGGAAGAGACCTCCCTCTCACCAGGGGCGGGGCGGCGGCCGAGCGCTTGTAGCGTAAGGCCAGTGCCCCGCCTCACCCATGACAAGACCACCTGGCTGACCTACGCCCAGATGGGCTTGTGGGGCTTCTTCCTCTACGGCTTCGGCCCGGTCGTGCCGCTGCTCCGCGACGAGCAGGGCACCAGCGCGGCCGTCGCCGGCCTGCACAGCACCGCCGTTGCGGTCGGGGCGTTGCTCGGCGGCGCGCTCTTCGCCCCGCTCGCCCGCCGGGTCGGCCGCGGCGGCGCCATCTGGACCGGGCTGGCCGGCGTGGCCCTCGGCGTCACCGCGTTCGGGCTGCTCCGGCCGCTGCCGGCCACCCTCGCCGCGGTCGCCGTCATCGCCACCGCCGGCATGATGGTGATCAGCGGCGTCGCCGTCGTGCTCACCGCCCGGCACGGCGAGGCCGCGCCCGCCGCCCTGACCGAGGCCAACGCCGCCTGCGCCGGCATGGGCATCCTCGCCCCGCTGGTCATCGGCGCCAGCGTCGACGCCGGCTGGGGCTGGCGACCGGTGATGGCCGTCGAGGTCGGGCTGATCGCGCTGGTCGCCCTGGCCGCGACCGCCTTCCGGGTACGCCTGCCGCACGGCGCCCCTCCGGCTGCCGCCGCCCCGGTCGGCGCGGCCCCCTCGCCCGCCGCCGCCCCGGTCGGCGCGGTGTCCGCCTCGGCGGGCGCGGAGCCGAACCCGATCTTGGACACTTTCCGTTCGCCTGGAACAGGAACTGTCCAAGATTCCGGACCTGGCACGGTGTCGGGGCGGCTGCCGCGGGCGTACTGGATCGCCTGGGTGCTGATGGCGGTCACCGGCTCGATCGAAGTCTGCCTCTCCCTCTGGACCGCGGACGTGCTCCGCTCGCACGCCGGGATGTCCGCCGGCGCCGCCTCCGCCGCCGTCGCCGCGATCGTCTGCGGCATGTTCCTCGGCCGCCTCGCCGGTGGCCGGGTCGCCCTGCGCTGGGCGCCGGCTCAGCTGCTGCTCGCCGCGCTCACCGTCTCGCTGCTCGGCTTCACCCTGTTCTGGATCGCGCCGGTCGGCTGGCTCGCCGTCACTGGGCTGGTCGTCCTGGGCCTCGGCAACGCACTGCACTACCCGCTGGCCATCTCCATCGCGCTCGCCGTAGCCGGCCCCGCCGCGGACAAGGCGGCCGGCTGGTCGTCGTACTCGATGGGGGTGGGCTTCGGGATCGCGCCGGTGGCGTTGGGCTGGGTGGCCGACGGGGTCGGACCGCACCTGGCGTTCCTGCTGCTGCCCGGCTTCATCGCCGCGGCGGTGCTGCTCACGGTGCGGCTCGGCCGGGCGCTGCGGACGCCGGCCACGCCCGACCGCGAGCCCGTCCCCGCCTGACATCCCCCTCGGGCGGGGTGCGGTAGGCCGCGCCTGGTCCGGTCGGGCCCGTGAGCGGTGAGGGACCGGATTGCGGGAAGTCGGGTCAGTGGACCCGGGCCAGGGTGAGGCCGTCGGCGATCGGCAGCATCACCGGCTCCACCCGGACATCGGCCAGCACGGCGTCGTTGAAGGCGGCAATCGCCCGGTCGTCGGCATTCTCCGGGGCGATCACCCGCCCGCCGCGCAACGTGTTGTCCACCGCGATGACCCCACCGGGGCGCATCCTGGGCACCAGCTCGTCCCAGTAGACCGGGTAGCCCGTCTTGTCGGCGTCGATGAACGCCAGGTCGAGGTGACGTTCCCGGGGCAGCTCGCGCAGCGTGTCGCCGGCCGGCCCGATGCGCAGCTCGATCCGGTCCGCCACCCCGGCCCGGTCCCAGTACCGCCGGGCGATGCCGGTGTACTCCTCGGAGACGTCGAAGCAGGTCAGCCGGCCGTCGGCGGGCATCCCACGGGCGATGGCGAGCGCGGAGAGCCCGGTGAACGTGCCCACCTCGACCGCCCGGCGGGCGCCGAGCAGCCGGGTCAGGAAGGTCAGGAAGCCGGCCTGCTCGGGCGCGACCTGCATGCCGGCCTGGGCGGGCAGCGCGGCCACCGTCTCGGCCATCAGGTCACGGACGACCTCGTCCGGTGCGGAGCCGTGGGCGACGAGGTACGCGTGCAGCTCGTCGGTGAGCGGGAGCGACTTCCTGGTCATGACTGGACGCTAGCCCAGCGGCTCGACCGACTGGCCGCCCGGCGCGACCTTCGTCCACAGGTCGGTGATCCGGAGACCCAGTTCGCCGAGGAGGTCGCGCAGCAGCGGCAGGCTGAGCCCGACCACCGTGCCCGGGTCACCTTCGATCCCGGTGAGGAAGGCCCCGCCCAGTCCGTCGATGGTGAACGCGCCCGCCACGGCCAGCGGCTCACCCGTGGCCACGTACGCGGCGATCTCCTCGTCACTGATGTCGGCGAAGTGCACCGTGGTGGAGGCGACCCGCTCCGCCCGCGACCCGTCCGTGACGCCGATCAGGCAGTGCCCGGTGTGCAGCACCCCGCTGCGTCCCCGCATCCGCTCCCACCGCCGCGTCGCGTCCGCCGGGTCGTGCGGCTTGCCGAGGATCTCGCCGTCGAAGGCGAGCACCGAGTCGCAGCCCAGCACCAGCGTGCGCTCATCGGGACTCTGCCGCAGGCGACCGAGCACGGCCTGCGCCTTGAGCCGGGCCAGCTCCAGGCAGAGGTCCTCGGCCCGGTCGCTGACCACCTGAGACTCGTCCACCCCACTGACCAGCACGTCAGGTTCGATCCCGGCCGCCTGGAGGAGCTTGCGACGGGCGGGACTCTGCGAGGCGAGGACAAGGCGCAACGGCGTGGAGTTCACCCCGCCGACGCTACCGGCTGATCCGCGGCGGCGGGTCGTCGGCACGTCGGCGCCGCCGGACCAGCGCCCATCCACCACCGGCCGCCACCAGCACCCCGAGGGTGGCCAGCCCGCGTACCGTCGCGCCGCCGTCGCCGCCCTTCCCGCCGGGCGGGTCGGCCACCGCGGTGGTGGCCGGGCCGCCGGCCGCGCTGGTGATCGGGGCCGCCGGCGGGTCCGACGCCGTGCCGGCACCCCACGGGGGTACGTCTGCTGTCAGCGCCGCCACCAGGTCGATCACCCCGTAGCCGTACTGGTCGTCCCGACCCGGTGGTCCCTTGTCGACGGCGGTGGCGGTGAGCCGGTGGGCGACCTCCTCGGCGGAGAGCTTCGGGTAACGGGACCTGATCAGGGCCGCGGCGCCTGCCACGATCGCCGTGGCGCTCGACGTCCCGGTTCCTTTTGAGTATTTGCCGTCGATGCTGGTGCTGACGATGTCAACGGCCGGAGCCGCAATGTCGATCTCTGAGCCGGTGACCGAGACAGCGGCATGGTTTCCCGAACGGTCAACGCCACCGACGGCGATAACTCCCGGTTCTGAAGCCGGATAACTGACCATGAGATCTTCGGGTCGATTGCCAGCAGCTGCCACAACAACGATATCCGCTTTAATCGCTGAGGTGATGGCTTGCTTCAGCCGCGGGCTCGAACCACCGCCGCTGGAAATGCTGACCACCCCGACCTGCTGGCCAACGGCATATTCGATGCCCCTCGCCAACGCATCAGGATCTCCCCGGCCGTGCGGGGGCGAGCAAAGTATGGGCAGGAGCTTCGCCTTTGGGGCAACTCCCATCGCGCCGAGATCTAAGCCTCTGCCATGGGCGGCAATTAGGCCTGCCATTGACGTGCCATGGCTATCCGCATCATGCCTTCCGTCATCTGCTCCTGAAAGGAAGTCCCTGCCAGGAAGAAGGTTAAGGGCCAAGTCGGGATGGGGGGCGACGCCGGTGTCCGGTACTGCCACTGTGACGCCTGCCCCTTGGCTGATCCGTTGCGCCTCCGCCACCCGCAAGTAACGCAGATGCCACTGGTCCCCTCGAACTCGTGCTGCACCGTCGTCGGCAGATGCGGCTGTAGGTAGGCCCACTGGCAACGTAACCGTCGCGCAGAGGAGCATTAGGGCAAGTACCGCCCGGGAGACTTGGCCCGTCAACGGCCGAAGCCGATGGCGGGGCCGGGGTCGATTGGCCCTTCGTCCTCGGGAGGGCGAACGACTGGTGCGACGCCCTCGTCGGTCTCCCACGGGTGGTCGGGGTCCCATCGGCGGCGCTCTTCGGTTTCACCGTCGCGCCTGCCGGGCGGACTGGGCGCTCCCTGCACCCCATGGGTTGCCGTGTTTCCACCTGATCCGAATGGGCCCCCACTGATGTGAGGTCTGGCTCCGCCCGTGCCGCGTCCACCTCCGGCTATAGGGGCGCCGCCGAGCGGAGACATTCCATGGGCCGCACCGAGTTGGCCGCCTCGTCCTGCACCAGGCCGGGAGCCAGCAGAGCCGGAGGGGCCGGTTCCAGCGCTGCCACCACCAATCACGCCGCCCACCGGGTTCACCCGACGCGGCGGGTTGCTGGCACCCGGCTGCCCCAGCCCCATGGCCGGGGTGCCGCCGATCAGGCCACCGGGGGGCATCGCGCGTGGTTGGGCGGTCGGTGGCACGTGCGGGGTGCCGTTTCCGCTGCCCACGGTGCGGCTCATGGGACCCGGTTGACCGCGCAACGGCCCTGGGGTGCCGGTGCGGCCGGTCGAGCCGGTGATCGGCGGCAAGGCGGGCGGCAGTCCGGGACCGGTGGTGATGGTGGGTGGAGCCGGCGGCGTGGTGGACGGCAGGGGCGGCGTGGCTGGGGAGGCTAGTGCCGGACCGGCACCTCCGAGCACCGGGCCAGGCCCGGTTACGGGGATTGGGGCAATAGGGGTCGGCTGAGTCGGTGACACGGTGTGGGCAACAGACCCGCCACCTAGCACTGGCCCGACATTTGGTGCCTTCGGTGTCGTAGCCGAACGAGCCGAAGTCGTTGTCCGGCTGATCGGAGACGGCTGGATTGCTGGCAGCGGCATGGCCACGATGGGGGGGATGACTGGGGCTTGTGGCCCGCCATAAAGGTCGGGGTCATCTACTTGCTTGGGAGACCTTGCCAACGGTGGGGGCTGGCGGAGGGTTACCTGGGCCTGCTGGAGTTCGCCGCTGAGCGAATACATCACGCTGCGCGCCTGTACATCCAACCGCTGAAGATCTGCCTCCGTCACCGGCGGCGTCGTCGGCAGCCGCGAACCTAGCACCGCCTTCGGGTCGTTGGCGGTCTCCTCGTACGCCTGCTTCTGGCCGAGCTTGGCCACGTACTCGTCGAAGAGCGGGCGGAGCCGCGACCTCGCGTCGTCGATGGCGCGGGTGGCCCCGGACAGGGCCTTGAGGTTGGCTGACGCGGCGTCGTGCGTACGGCGGACGCGGTCGATCAGGCCGTCGAGTTCGGTGAGGTACGACCGGGAGGCGGCGCTGGTCTCCGGCGGCCACGCCTGGGCCAGCCCCTCGCGGTACGTCTGCAGCCGGCCCAGGTGCAGTTGCGCGAGGTCGCAGACCTTGACCCAGCCGGACACCTGCCGCCAGTGGTTGGCGGTGTCGTGGTCCTGGATGCAGGCCCACATGCTGAGCACGTCCATCGACTGCCAGTCGGTGAGACCGGCGCGCCCGCTGCCGCCGCGCTCGATCACTAGTGAACCTCCCCGCGGTTGTCCAGCCTGTCCGGATCGGTGAGCACGAGCGCCGGGCCGGGCCGGCTGGTGGACGGGTCGGCGAGCGCGCGTTCGACGTCGGTGACCCGGGCGGCGGAGAAGGCGTCGGAGCCGGCGTACCGGGCGGCGACCTCGCCGGCCGCGGCGGCCAAATGCCCGGTGGTGTCCCGGACGTCGAAGATGGTGTCGGCGGTGGCCTGCTGGGTCTCGTGGTGGGCGTGCAGGAACTGCACCAGCTCATGGAACGAGTCGCAGGGATTGGGGATCGCGGCGGTCATGTCGTCCGCGATGTACGACAGGTGCGGAGCGTAGTTCTGCCGCACCTCGGCCTCGAGTCGTTCGGCGAACTCGCGGAGCTGGCGGATGTCGGCCTCGATGCCGCCGTAGTCGCTCAACCAGGACGTCGGGCGGTCCTCCTGGGGGATCATCGACACTCCCTAACCGTCACGGCACCGTTTCCCAGAGTGAGGTTAATGGGTCCGGGCCACCGACGGGAGCCCGCCCACCGGAGTCGGGGCGTACCAGGGGAAGGTCAGCGGGGAAGGCCGGATGCGCGCCACGCGCCCCGGCCGGCGGCGGGCGCCGCGGCGGTGGGGCGGGCGCTGCGGCTCCACAGCGAGATCGGGGCCGGCGCGGGGGCCGCCACCGGGCGGGACCGGGTCGCGATCACACCCACCAGCGCGGCCAGTTCCTCGGCGGTGGGCACGCCACGGACGATGCGGAACAGCGGCTCTTCGGCAGACATGGGGTCAGGGTACGCGTCGAGAACTTGACCTTCGCCGCATAGTGGCGTGCCGGCGGTGTGCGGGAGGTCGTGGCCGGGTACCGTCTCCCCGATGTCGAACGCGCTTCCCCAACTCGTCGCCGACCGGTACCGGCTCCTCTCGCCGCTCGGCCAGGGCGGCATGGGCAGGGTGTGGAAGGCGCGCGACGAGGTACTGCACCGCGACGTGGCGATCAAGGAACTCGTCCCGCCGCCCAGTCTCACCGACGACGAGCGGCGCGAGATGCGCGAGCGGTCGCTGCGGGAGGCCCGGGCCATCGCCCGGCTCAACAACATCAACGTGGTCCGCATCTTCGATGTGCTGCGTACCGACGGCGACCCGTGGATCGTCATGGAGTATGTCCCGTCGAAGTCGTTGCAGGACACCCTCGCCGAGGACGGCCCGGTCTCGCCGGCCCGCGCGGTCGAGATCGGTCTCGGCGTGCTGGGCGCGTTGAAGGCGGCGCACAAGGCCGGCGTGATGCACCGCGACATCAAACCGGGCAACGTGCTGCTCGGCAACGACGGCCGGGTGGTGCTGACCGACTTCGGCCTGGCCACCATCCCCGGCGACCCGAACGTGACCCGTACCGGCATGGTCCTCGGCTCGCCCGCGTACATCGCGCCGGAGCGGGCCAAGGACGGCACCGCCGGGCCGGAGGCCGACCTGTGGTCGCTGGGCGCGACCCTCTACGCGGCGGTGGAGGGCAAGTCGCCGTACGCCCGGCCGTCGGCGATCGCCACCCTGGCCGCGCTGGCCACCGAGCCGTTGCCGCCGCCGAAGAACGCCGGCCCGCTCAAGCCGGTGCTGAACGGGCTGCTGCGCAAGGACCCTGCCGAGCGGATCACCGCCGAGGTGGCGGAGCGGCTGCTGCGCCGGGCCGGCGGCAAGCGGGCCAAGAGCATCGCGATCCTGGACGGCGTACGCCGGCCGGGGCCGAACGGTCCGCGCGCGCCGCACCCTCCGGTGGTGCCGGGGCCGCGGCCCGCCGAGACCTCGTCCGCGGCCGTGCCGAAGCCGCCGTCCTCCGCGACGGTCGAGCCGACCGACGCCGTGGTGGGCGCCGCCGCGGCCGGCGCGGTGGCCGAGGACGCGACGGCGAAGGTGCCGGCGTCGGTGGACGCCGGTCCGACGGCGAAGGTGGAGTCCCCGCCGTCCCGCTCGGACGCCGAGCCGACCGCCAAGGTCGACGCCGCTCCGCAGGTGCGCGAGACGGTGAATCCGACGTCGGTGATGCCGGCGCAGGCCGATCCGGTGGAGGGTCGGGCGACCGTGGTGCCCGGCGTCAAGCCGGACCACAAGCGGCGCAACCTGCTGATCGGGGCCCTGGTGGCGGTGCTGCTGCTGGGCGGGGTGCTGCTGGTGCCGCTGCTCAACGACGACCCGGGGGACAAGGGCTCGACGCCGCCGCAGACCGGCCCGACCACCGGCGCGTCCGGTGGCCCGGGTGGTGGGCAGGGCGGTCCGGCGGGTTCCCCGGCCGCGCCGTCGACGCAGGCGTCGACCTCCGCCGCCGCGCCGCCGCCCGCGCCGTCCACGGCCGCGTCCAGCGCCGCGCCGCCGAGCGCGACCCCGTCCCCGGCCCAACCCTCCTCGGGTACGCCGGCCCTGCCGGCCGGTTGGACGCTGCAGAAGGGTGGCCCAGGCTTCAGCGTGCCGCTGCCGGCGGGCTGGAGTGGCCGTCAGACCAGCGGGGACACGGCCATCTACAACGGGCCGGACGGCGGCCGGCTGCTCATCCAGTGGACCAACAAACCGAAGGACGACGCGTACGCCGACTGGCAGAGCATCGAGCGGTACCGCAAGAACGAGGTCGACGAGTACGAGAAGATCGGCATCAAGCGGTGCACCTACTACCGCACCTGTGCCGACTGGGACTGGCTGGAGACTCAGAGCGGCACCCGGTACCACGTGCGCAACCGGGGCTTCGCCACGGCCGACGACCGGGGTTACGCGCTGCGCTGGGAGATCCCCACCTCGCAGTGGGACGCCAAGCTGGGCGACTGGGCGACGATCATCCGCGGTTTCCAGCCCGACCGGAAGAACTGACCGGCAGCGCGAATTCCATTCGCATGACTTCCCGCCCCACGGGGTACTTCCTCCGTCACGACGGAAGGAGGTACGACATGGGTTACCGACGCAAGGACGCCCGGCCCCGGCTGGCGCTCTGGATGCTCGTCGCGCTTGGCGACGCGGTCCTGCTGCTGGCCACGATGGGCCTGTCCGCCCTGGTCGCGCTGCTCACGGTCGTGGCCCTCGCCGTCGCCGGGGTGGTGGCCGTACGGCGGATGACCCGCCGGGGCGCCCTGGTCGACGAGGAGCGGATGCCTACGGTGGTCGCCCGACGCAGGGCCTGAGGTCACGACAGACGGTGGCGGCAGCCGGACCAGTTGCCCACCCGCAGGGGTGGTAACCGATCCCGCTGCCGCCGACCTGTCTTTGGCGGATCAGGTGTTGTTCGCCAGGGCGATCAGCCGGCTCCGGTCACCGTTCCAGTAGTTGCGGTCGACGTTGCCGCTGATCCCGGAGACGCTGCCGCTGCTGGTGTACTGCCAGAAGCTCCACACCGAGGCGCCGGCCGGCAGGGTGCCGGGCGTGCTCGACCAGCGGGCCAGCCAGAGCGGGTGGTTGGCCCACGGCGCGGTCCAGCTGCCGGTGCACTGGTTCCACCAGCTGGTGGTGGTGTAGATGACCGCGTACCGGCCGGTGCGGGACTTGTAGCGGTTGAGGAAGTCGCTGATCCAGGTCCGCATCCCCGAGGTGGTCTTGCCGTAGCAGTAGCCACCGCTGTAGGGGTTCGCCTCGATGTCGAGGGCGGCGGGCAGCGTACGGCTGTCGGCGGACCAGGCGCCGCCGTTGCTGGCCAGGTAGTCGGCCTGCGTCGCGCCGCCGGAGATGTTCGGCCGGGCGAAGTGGTACGCCCCGCGGATCACCCCGGCGTAGTAGGAGTTCGTGTAGTTCGAGTTGAAGTTGGCGTCCTTGTAGCTGGTGCCCTCGGTGGCCTTGATGAAGGCGAACTCGATGCCGGCGTTACGGACGCTGGTCCAGTTGATCGTGCCCTGGTAGCGCGACACGTCGATGCCGGCCACGGTGGCCGCGGCGGCCGGGCCGGTGGTGGCGACGAGGGTCGCGGCGGCGGTGGCCAGGACGGTGAGGCCGGTGGCGAGCAGCCGGCGCAGGGAGAGTCTGGTGCGGGTCACGGGGGCCTCCCAGAGACGTCAATCAATTGACAGACATCTTTGAAGGTAAATGCCCTAGATCACAAGAGGGGCTGAACAAATTTTCAGCCAACCCGCCGGGAATCCCAGGTATCGATGGCTGGCGATCAGCGTAGCGACGCGGGATCGAGCTGCCAACGGAACGGCTCGGTCAGCGTCAGCGTCTCGCCGGCCTTCGCCACCCGGTCCTCGACGTAGTGCCCGCCGTCCAGCCGGTACAGCCGCAGCGCGTGCGTCTCGCCGTCCTGCTCGACCAGCAGGTACCAGGGGATCCGGGCGATCGCGTAGAGCTGCATCTTCAGCAGCCGGTCGGCGGCGGCGTTGCCCGGGGAGACGATCTCCCCGACCAGGAACACGCGATCGGCGTCGAGAAACGTCCCCTCGTCGTCGGCGTCCGTGACAACCAGGTCGGGAATGACGATCCTGTCCACCCCGAGCCGGACGTTGATGGCGTCGTAGACCGAAAGGCCTTCCGGCTCCGCCGCCGCCTCGATGCTGTTCGCCAGTCGCCGCGCCACCCGCTGGTGCCGCCGGCTCGGGGCGGGGCTCACGATCAGGCTCCCGTCGAGCAGTTCGATCCGGTCCGGCGTCTCGCCCAGGGCGAGGTAGTCGACCTCGGTCCAGAGGCCGACATGCTTCCCGAAGGGCTCAAGCGGAGCGGCACTCACCGGCGTTCACCACCCGATCCGATCGCCACCCGATCAGTCTCACAGCCTACGAGGCCACGTCCCGCGAACAACACGCTTCACCCCGGTAGGCTCCCGGCCCATGTTCTCGTTCGACGGACTGGGCACCCTCTGGGACAAGCTGTTCAGCGCCCAGCCCGACCCGCCCGCCCTGCTGGTCCTGCTCACCGCCGTCGTCGCCCTGGCGGTGGTCGCCGCCCGGGGACCCTGGCGGGTCGCCCGTAACGCCGTCACCATCGCGCACGAGGGCGGGCACGCCCTGGTGGCGGTGCTGACCGGCCGCCGGCTGCACGGCATCCGGCTGCACTCGGACACCTCCGGGCTGACCCTCTCCGCCGGCCGGCCCAGCGGGCCCGGGATGATCCTCACCCTGCTCGCCGGCTACGTCGCCCCGTCGCTGGTCGGCCTGGCCGGCGCCTGGCTGCTCGGCGGCAACCGGATCACCCTGCTGCTCTGGGTGGCCGTGGTGCTGCTCCTGGTCATGCTGGTGATGATCCGCAACGTGTACGGGGTGCTCTCCCTGCTGGTCACCGGCGGCGTCGTGCTCGCCGTCTCCTGGTACGCCACCCCGCAGGTGCAGGCCGCCTTCGCCTGGACCGGCGTGTGGTTCCTGCTGTTCGGCGGGATCCGGCCGGTGTTCGAGCTGCGCCGCCAGCGCAGCCGGGGTCGGATGCCGGCCTCCGACGCCGACCAGCTCGCCGGGCTCACCCCGTTCCCGGCCCTGTTCTGGGTCGGCGTGTTCCTGGTGGTCAACCTGACCGCCCTGGTGGTCGGCGCGCTGCTGCTCGCCGGTGACCTGCTCACCGAGGCCGGCCTGCGGTTCTGACCACGCCCGCCACCGGCCCGCCGGGCCACGACCGGACCTGACCAGGACCGGGCCTGACCTGACCACCCGAGGCTGACCACGCCGAGCCGCGACCGGCTCGAGAAAAGCCGGGTCGTCGGGCAACCTGCGGCCCGGCCGCAGACGTGTCCCCTGCGACAACGCAGGAGGTGTCAGGATGCCGGACGTCGACGGGTACGACGAGTTCTACCGGGGCAGCCGGCAACGGCTGCTCGGGTTCGTCTACGTCCTCACCGGCAACCTGGCCGAAGCCCAGGACGCCGTGCAGGAGGCGTACATCCGGGCCTGGCAGCGCTGGTCGACGGTGCGGGAGTACGACGACCCGGAGGCGTGGCTGCGGATGGTGGCCAGCCGGATCGCGGTGAGCCGGTGGCGCAGCATGCGCAGCCGGGCCCGGGCCTACCTGCGGCACGGTGCGCCGGGGGACATTCCCGAGCCGAGCACCGAGACGCTGGAGGTGGTGGCGGCGCTGCGCCGGCTGCCCGAGGCGCAGCGCACCGCCATCGCCCTGCACTACCTGCTCGGCATGCCGGTCGCCGAGGTGGCCCGGGAGACGGAGGCCCCGGTGGGCACCGTCAAGGCGCGGCTGTCCCGGGGGCGGACGGCGCTCGCCGGGCTGCTCGCGGTCGTGGATCTTGAGGAGGAGGCGGCAGATGCGTGACGATGTGACCTTTGTGGAGCGACTGCACCGGGACCTGCGCGACGTGTCCTGGCCCGAGCCGGCCGAGCTGCGGGCCGCGGCGCGGCGCCGCAGCCGGCGTACGGCTGTCACGGCCGCCGCCGCGGTGCTGGCGGTCGCCGCGGGCGCCGCCGTCCTGGCACCGGGGGCCGGCGGGCCGAAGGCGTCGCCCGATGCCGGAACAACCGGTGGGCCGGCGGTCCTCGGGCGGGCCGAGATCCCGGCGGAGGCGCTGTTGACGCCGCAGGACGTGCCGGTCAGGACGGACGAGCAGCTCGGCGTCGCGGGGTTGGACGAGCCGGTACGCGCCGACCAGATCCTCCAGTCGTGCGCACAGGAGCGGGGACTGCCGGCGGATCCGGCCGTCTCCCGCTACTCCCGGTCGCAGACCCTGATCGACACCGAGGAGAACGAGAAGTGGTTCTACCGACGCGCGGTGCTCAGTCAGGCCGTGTACCGGCTCGACGGCGACCCGTCGCGGGTCTTCACCGAGCTGGAACGGCTGGTGACCGCCTGTGGTTCGTGGACGGAGACGACCCAGGTGCAGTCGGAGCGGGAGCCGCTCACCGCTCGGCTCACCCACCACTGGACGGTGGCCCGACGGGACTTCGCCGGTGACCAGGCGGTCCTCATCCACCACGCCTTCTCCCAGCCGGTGGATCCGGTGACCGGCCGGCCGGTGGGCTTCGCGCCGGTGGCCGAGGACACGCTGGTGGTCAGGTCCGGTGATCTGGTCAGCGTGCTGGTGCCGGCGCCGGCCATGCTCCCGGGGGCACCGGGGACCGGCGTTACCGAGGCCCAGTTCGTCGACCTGGCCCGGGCCGCGGCTCGCCGGATGTGCACCGCGGCGAACCCGGGCTGCTGACCCGACGAGGCCCCCGCCGAATCCGGCGGGGGCCTCGTCGGGTACGTCCGCTACAGCGGGATGTTGCCGTGCTTCTTCGGCGGGAGCGTCTCGCGCTTGGTCCGCAGCACCCGCAGCGCCCGGACGATCTGGGTACGCGTCTCGTGCGGCGGGATCACCGAGTCGACGTACCCGCGCTCGGCGGCGATGTACGGGTTGGCCAGGGTGTCCTCGTACTCGGCGATCTTCTCGGCGCGGACGGCGGCCGGGTCCTCGGCGTTCGCCAGCTCGGAGCGGTAGAGGATGTTCACCGCGCCCTGGGCGCCCATCACGGCGATCTGCGCGGTCGGCCAGGCGAAGTTCAGGTCGGCGCCCAGGTGCTTGGAACCCATCACGTCGTACGCCCCGCCGTACGCCTTGCGGGTGATCACGGTGACCTTGGGGACGGTCGCCTCGGCGTACGCGTAGATGAGCTTGGCGCCCCGGCGGATGATGCCGTCCCACTCCTGCCCGGTGCCGGGCAGGAAGCCGGGGACGTCGACGAAGGTCAGCACCGGGATGTTGAAGGCGTCGCAGGTCCGCACGAAGCGGGCGGCCTTCTCCGAGGCGGCGATGTCCAGGGTGCCGGCGAAGTGCATCGGCTGGTTCGCCACCACGCCCACCGGACGCCCCTCGACCCGGCCGTAGCCGACCACGAGGTTCTGCGCGTAGAGCGGCTGGACCTCGAGGAACTCGCCGTCGTCGAGGACGTGCTCGATCACCCGGTGCATGTCGTACGGCTGGTTGGCCGAGTCGGGGATCAGGGTGTCCAGCTCCCGATCCTCGTCGGTCACGTCGAGGTCGGCCGGGGCCTCGTAGACGACCGGCTCGTCGAGGTTGTTCGACGGCAGGTACGACAACAGCGCCTTGACGTACTCGACCGCGTCCTCCTCGTCGGAGGCGAGGTAGTGCGCGTTGCCGCTGCGCGAGTTGTGGGTGCGGGCGCCGCCCAGCTCCTCCATCGCCACGTCCTCGCCGGTTACCGTCTTGATCACGTCGGGGCCGGTGATGAACATGTGCGAGGTCTGGTCGACCATCACGGTGAAGTCGGTGACCGCCGGGGAGTAGACCGCGCCACCCGCGCACGGGCCCATGATCAGCGAGATCTGTGGGATGACGCCGCTGGCCCGCACGTTGCGGAAGAAGATCTCGCCGTACAGGCCGAGGGAGGCGACGCCCTCCTGGATCCGCGCCCCGCCGGAGTCGTTGATGCCGACCACCGGGCAACCGATCTTCATGGCCAGGTCCATCACCTTGACGATCTTCTCGCCGAAGACCTCGCCGAGCGAGCCGCCGAAGACCGTGAAGTCCTGGGCGAAGACGCAGACCTGCCGGCCGTCGATCGTCCCGTAGCCGGTGATGACGCCGTCGCCGTACGGGCGGTTCTTCTCCAGCCCGAAGGCCGTCGACCGGTGTCGGGCCAGTTCGTCCAGCTCGACGAAGGAGCCCTCGTCGAGCAGCAGCTCGATCCGTTCCCGTGCGGTCTTCTTGCCCCGCGCGTGCTGCTTCTCGACCGCGCGCGCCGACCCGGCGTGCACCGCCTCGTCGACCCGTCGCTCCAGGTCCGCCAGCTTGCCCGCGGTGCTGTGGATGTTGATCCCGGTCTCGGTAGTCACCCAGGGAATATAACGATGGTTCAGGACGGTGCCGCTGTGCACTTCGCCTCACCGCCCCGGCACGCCCCCGGACTAGGGTGAGGGGATGCCCGGCTCGCCGTACACCGACCTGGACCGCCCGCCGCTGTCGGCGGCCCGGCTGGCCCGCGCGCTGACCGGCCCGCACGGCCCCTGGCGCCGGTTGGAGCTGCGCGCCGAGACCGGCTCCACCAACGCGGACGTGGCCGAGGCGGCCCGGGCGGGCGAGCCGGAGGGACTGGTGGTGGTCGCCGAGCGGCAGACCGCCGGCCGGGGCCGGCGCGGCCGGGTCTGGCAGTCGCCGCCGCGGGCCGGCATCGCGACCAGCGTCCTGCTCCGGCCCGGCGAGGCCGACCCGGAGCGCGGCTGGTCGCCCGTCGCACCCGCCGCGTACGGCTGGCTGCCGCTACTGGCCGGGGTGGCCGTGGCCGAGGCGGTGGCCCTGCTGGCCGAGCTGGAGGCCGGCCTGAAGTGGCCCAACGACCTGCTGATCGGCGGGGCGAAGTGCGCCGGTGTGCTGGCCGAGGCGGTGCCCGGCAGCGGGCCCACCCAGCCGCCGGCGATCGTGGTCGGAATCGGCCTGAACGTGACGCTGCGCGCCGACGAACTGCCGGAGAACCCGACGGGTCTGCCGGCCACCTCGCTGCTGCTGGCCGGGGCGACCGCCACCGACCGGGATCCGTTGCTGCGGGCCCTGCTGCGGGCGCTGGCCGACTGGTACGCCCGCTGGCGCTCGGCCGGCGGCGACGCGGTCGCCTGCGGGCTGCGCGACGCCTACCTGGCGGTCTGCGCCACGGTCGGGCGGGAGGTACGCGTGCTGCTGCCCGACGGCGCCGAGTTCCGCGGCGCGGCCACCGGGGTGGACGCCGACGGTCAGCTGGTCGTCCGGGGCGCGGACGGCGAACGCCGGCTCGCCGCCGGCGACGTCCTGCACCTGCGCTTTAGGCGGCCGCGCGGCGGATGCCTCCGCGTGCGGTGAACCGTTACGGTCAGCCCGTCCTGTTTCGCGAGGAGGTTGCCGTGGCGTTCCCCGAAGACGTGCTCACCGAGGACGAGCACGTCGTGCTGCACCTGCACCCGCACTGGAAGGCGCTGGTGCGCCCGGTCCTGGTGCTGGTGCTCGCCGTCGCCGCCGTGGTGGCGGGCTGGGTCCTGCTGCCCGAGGGCGACGGTGGCACCATCGCGCTCTACGTGCTGGCGGCGGTCGCCCTGGTGCTGGTGCTCTGGCTGGGGCTGTGGCCGTTCCTGGTCTGGCGCTCCACCCACTACCTGTTCACGAACGAGCGGGTGCTGCTCCAGCAGGGCGTGCTCTCCCGGGACCGGCGGGACCTGCCGCTGACCCGGATCAACGACCACTCGATGAACCAGCGGTTCCTGGAGCGGGTGCTGGGCTGCGGCACGCTCACCATCGAGTCCGCCGGTGAGCGGGGGCAGTCGGTGCTGCGGGACGTGCCCGGGGTGGACCGGGTGCAGACGAAGCTCTACGAGCTGGTCGAGGCCCACCACGACAAGCACTCGCTCGGCGACGGCGAGATGCGGGACATCCTGGCCGACATGCGGGAGGACCGGCCGCTGCGCGACCCCAGCGCCTGACCGGGCCGCCCGGCAGTCGGCAGGGTCAGCGGCGGGGTGCGTGCCGGGTGCCGGCGTGGAGCTCGGCACCGAGGTCCGCGGCCGGGCCGAGGCCGCCGTCGAGCGCGGCGGCCCGGCCCCGGGGCTGCTTGAACACGGCCTCCGTGGTGGAGTGGTCCGGCTGCTGCTGGGCCTCCTCCAGCTCGCTGACCGACTCGGCCAGCTCGGCCACCGGATCCATCTCCGCCATGGTGTCCCACTCGTCCCGGGGCACGTCGTGCCAGGTCTCGGCGGCGTGCGCCGGCACAGGCTGGAAGACGAACGTCCGGTAGGACCAGAACCGGAACATCGTGGCCAGCAGCACGCCGGCAGTCTTGGCGACGTTCAGCGCGAGCAGGCTGTTGATGCCGAGGCCGTACTTCGCCGCGGCCAGCACGCCGAGTTCGATGACGAGGCCGGTCGCATTGAAGAGGAAGAAAAGGGCGTATTCCCGCTTCAGCGCCGATTTCGGGCGATCCCGGTACGTCCAGTGCCGATTCATCAGGTACGACGTGATCGTCGCCACGATGGTGGCGACGACCGTCGCCTTCAGTTGGCCGTCACGGAAAACGGTCAGTGCCAGCGCATTGAACACCGCGTAATTGATGACGGTGTTGATGCCGCCGACGATGCCGAATTTCAGCGCCTCGTGGATGAACTTCTGCCATCGCTCGGGCAGCAGACGGACCAGACGCATGCGGAACACCTTAGGGCAGTGGGCAGGGCCGGAACGGCCCAGCGGGACGAGATGGGCGGCAGGTCACGCGCCCGGGTCACGGTCGTGGCTGGGTGCCGGAACGGGGGGAGTTCCCGCTTCCACGAAGACGAACCGTCGGTACGACCAGAATCGGAACAGCGTCGCGACCCCGGTGCCGACGATGTAGCTGGCGATGTTGTCGGCCAGGGTGGTGCGGAAGACCTCCGGCCAGACGGCGCCGAGACCGTACCGGCTGATCGCCAGGCAACCCACAGTGATGCCGAGGCCGACGCCGTTGAAGAAGAAGAACAGCGCGTACTCGCGGGCGGGGTGGGAGCGTTGCCGGTGGCGCCAGGTCCAGAACCGGTTGCCGAGGAAGGCGACGGTGGCCGCGATGACCGTCGAGACGGTCTTGGCCGTCACCTGCTCCATGCCGCGCGCCACGGTCAGGTAGTTGAAGAGCGCGAAGTCGATGAGGAAGGCGATCCCACCCACGGTGGCGAACTTGCTCAGCTCACGGAGCAGGTGCCCGAACCGGTCGATCAGCCTGCCGAGCGGACCCGGGCGGGTCTCCGGGGTGGCTGGCTGGTCCCCGGTCATCGTGGCGGCCACGCGCAGAGCCTACCGGTAACCGGCTCGCCGGGCGGGTAGCAACGGCGGACGGACCCAGGCGGATCGCGCCGTCGTCTCCCGGTGATCGGAGCGTAACCCGTTGTCGAGCACCCGCGGATCCGTTCGGCGAATCGTCGTCCGGCGTCCCGTCGCGCGGTTGCCCGCGTACACCGTCCCGTTCCCCGCATCGCGTACGTCGACGGCGGCGGCGGCCGGAAGCTTCCCGGGAAGATTTGCGTGAAACTGCGCGCGAAAGCGGGTATCAGATCGCGATGCCGCAGCGTGGCCGTACCTTGTGCAGTTCTTCACAACCAGTCCCACTGACTGGCGAGGCAGCCCGGTTTACGCTGAGCCCAATCCCAGGTTTCCACGATGGCGACGCCTCGCTCGCCAGAACTCGTGCATCCCATAGATCGGTCAGCGTCGACCACAAGGAGATGTGACATGGTTGCTCCGGCTACTGTTCGGGGTATCGATCAGGCCCCGACGTCCCACCCCAAACTGCTCGCCTGGGTTCGTGAGGTCGCCGAACTGACCACCCCCGACCGGGTGGTCTGGGTGGACGGGTCCGATGAGGAGTGGCGCCGGCTCACCGACGAACTGGTCGAGAGCGGCACCCTGATCCGCCTCAATCCGGAGAAGAAGCCCAACTCGTTCTACGCCCGGACGGACCCGACGGACGTCGCCCGCGTGGAGGAGCGCACCTTCATCTGCTCCGTCGACGAGGCGGACGCCGGCCCCACCAACAACTGGATGGCGCCGGCCGAGATGAAGCGGACGATGACGGAGCTGTACCGCGGCTGCATGCGCGGGCGCACCATGTACGTCATCCCGTTCTGCATGGGCCCGGTCGAGGCCGAGAGCCCCATGTTCGGCGTCGAGATCACCGACAGCCCGTACGTGGTCGCCTCCATGCGGATCATGACCCGGATGGGTGCGAAGGTCCTCGAGGCGATGGGCGACGACGTCGACTTCGTGCACGCGCTGCACTCCATCGGCGCCCCGCTCGCCCCGGGCCAGCAGGACGTGGCGTGGCCGTGCAACGAGACCAAGTACATCTCGCACTTCCCGGAGAGCCGGGAGATCTGGTCGTTCGGCTCCGGCTACGGCGGCAACTCGCTGCTGGGCAAGAAGTGCTACTCGCTGCGGATCGCCAGCGTGATGGGGCGCGACGAGGGCTGGCTCGCCGAGCACATGCTGATCCTGAAGATCACCTCGCCGGAGGGGAAGGTCTACCACGTCGCCGGCGCGTTCCCGTCCGCCTGCGGCAAGACCAACCTGGCCATGCTGGAGCCGACCATCCCGGGCTGGAAGGTCGAGACCATCGGTGACGACATCGCCTGGATGCGGTTCGGCGCCGACGGCCGCCTCTACGCGGTCAACCCGGAGTACGGCCTCTTCGGCGTCGCGCCGGGCACCGACTGGAAGACCAACGCCAACGCGATGCGGACGCTGGACCGCGGCAACTCCATCTTCACCAACGTGGCGCTGACCGACGACGGCGACATCTGGTGGGAGGGCATGGGTGAGCCGCCGGCGCACCTGATCGACTGGAAGGGCAACGACTGGACGCCGGAGAGCGAGAACCTCTCCTCCCACGCGAACAGCCGGTTCTGCACCCCGATCACCCAGTGCCCGATCCTGGCCGAGGACTACTACGACCCGAACGGCGTACCGATCGACGCCATCCTCTTCGGCGGCCGGCGCCGGGACACCATCCCGCTGGTCACCGAGGCCCGCGACTGGGTGCACGGCGTCTACATGGGCGCGACCCTCTCCTCGGAGACCACCGCCGCCGCCTCCGGCGCGGTCGGCGTGGTCCGCCGCGACCCGATGGCGATGCTGCCGTTCATCGGCTACAACGCCGGTGACTACTTCCGGCACTGGATCGAGATGGGCAAGGGCACCGACGGCGACGAGGCCAAGCTGCCCAAGGTCTACTACGTGAACTGGTTCCGCAAGGACGCCGAGGGCAACTTCCTCTGGCCGGGCTTCGGCGAGAACTCCCGCGTGCTGAAGTGGGTCATCGAGCGGATCGAGGGTCGGGCCGACGCGGTCGAGACCCCGATCGGCATGGTGCCCGCCCAGGACGCGCTGGACGTCGAGGGCCTGGACATGACCCCGGAGGACGTCCGGATCGCGCTCAAGGTCGACCCGGAGGAGTGGCGCAACGAGCTTCCGCTGGTCACCGAGTGGTTCGAGAAGTTCGGGGACAAGCTCCCCGGCGTCCTCTGGGCCGAGCTGGACGCCCTGCGCGCCCGGCTCGACGCGGAGCAGCCGCAGCGGTAGGTGTGAGCCGCGCCCGTACTGGGCACCATCGCATCCCATGAGGACGGCCGCCGAACCTGTCGAGGTCCGGCGGCCGTCCGCCGTCCGGGCGCTGACCTTCCTGCTCGCGACCACCGCGGCGGCCACCGTCGTGGTCGAGCTGCTCAACTGGTGGTACGCCCCGGAGCAGGAGTTCGGCCTGGCCGTACGCACGGGCTGGGCGATGCTCCGCTCGCTGGCCTTCCTGGTGCTGATCGGGCACGTCAACTCCGGGCGGGTGGCGGCGAAGCCGTTCGGGCTGATCCTCGCGGTGACCACGGTCTTCGCGGTCGGTCGGCTGGTCGTACCCCGGCAGGGGGTGCCGCCGCTGCCCGGGCTGCTCGGCTTCGCGCTGCTGGCCGGGCTCTGCGTCGCCGTGGTGGCGCTGCTCTACCGCAGCTCGGCGGTCGACCGGCACCTGGTCCGGCACCGCAAGGGCCTGGTCGTCGAGGGCGGGACGATCTCCTGGCGCGAGATGACGCCGAAGCGGGCTCCGGTGGCGGGCTGGCTGCTCACCGCGCGGGTCGCGGCGTTCACCTACAGCCCGCTGATGCTGGTGCCCGCCCTGGTGGCCGGCGGCTCCATCCTGGACGGCCGGCTGAGCGCGGTGCCGGCCGTGCTGTTCTGGTTCGCCGCCGGCATCGCGGTCAGCTACGCGGTGCTCCTCTGCACCGCCTTCCTGCTGCGCGACCGGGGCTGGGCGAGACGCGGCCTGGTCTGGATCACCCTGGCCGTGCTGGCCGTCGACCTCCCCCTCTGCTGGTGGCTCCTCGGCGCCGACGGCCTCATCCGCGACGGCGCCCCCCTGCTCTCCGCCGCCCTCCTCACCCTCTACTCCCTCCACCGCGCCCCCACCCCACCCCCCGCCTGACCCACCCCACCCCACGGCCTGACCGCGTTGATCATGAAGTTAGCGGCACTTGAAGAGATCGACATCGCCGCAAACTTCATGATCAACGGGATTGGGTGGGGTGTGGCTGGGCGGTGGGTGGGGGTGGGGCGGGGGAGGATGGTGGGGTGGTGGGTGCTGTGGGGGAGTTGTGGGATCTGGTGGTGGTGGGGGCGGGGCCTGCGGGGGCGGCTGCCGCGTTGGCGGCGCGGCGGGGTGGGGCGCGGGTGCTGCTGCTGGACCGGTACGACTTCCCCCGGGACAAGGCGTGTGGGGACGGGATCGCGGCGCACGCGCTGGACGTGCTGGCCGAGCTCGGGGTGAGCGGGGCGGTCGACGGGTACCCGCCGCTGCCGGCGTTGCGGCTGGTGGGGCCCGGAGGTGGGACGGTGGCCCGGGCGCTGCCCCGGCCGGCGTACACGGTGCCCCGGAGGGTCTTCGACGCCCGGCTGGTGGCTGCGGCGGTGGCGGCCGGGGCGGAACTGCGCCGGCACACGGTCCGCCGGATCGACGTACGCGCCGACCGGGTGGTGCTCGACGGCGAGCTGGCCGGCCGGGTGGTGCTCGGCGCCGACGGGGCCGGCTCGGTGGTCCGCCGGGCGCTCGGCCAGCCGGTGAACCCGGACCGGCACCTGGCCCTGGCCATCCGCGGCTACGCGCCCGCCCTGCCCGGCCCACCGGAGCAGCTCATCGTCACCTCGGGCGCGCGCTGGCCGGCGTACGCCTGGTCCTTCCCGATCGGTGACGGCCGGGCGAACGTCGGGTACGGGGAGGTGCTGCGCGGCGAGCCGCTGACCCGGGCGCACCTGCTGGACCGGCTGGCGGCGCTGCTGCCCTCGACGGACCCGGCGGCGGTGACCGGGCTGCGCGCCCACCACCTGCCGCTCTCCACCCACCGGCCGGCCTCGGGGCGGGGTCGGCTACTGCTCGCCGGTGACGCGATGTCGCTGATCAACCCGTTCACCGGGGAGGGGATCTTCTACGCCCTGCTCTCCGGCGCCCTCGCCGGCGCGGCCGCGGCCGGCTCCCCGGACCGGGCCGCCGAGCGGTACACCGCCGCGCTGCGCCGCCGGCTCGGCCGGCATCTGCGGCACAGCTCGACCGCCGCCTGGCTGGCCCGGCGGCGGTCGGTGGTCGACGCCGCGGTCGGCGCCGCCGGCCGCGACCCCCGGGTGTACGCGACCGTGGTGGAGCTGGGGCTGGGCGACGGCCGGCTGGACGGGCGCACCCTCGCCAAGATCGGCATCGGGCTCGCCCGTGCGACGACTCCGGCTCGGCGCGTCTGACGCCGCGCCGCGACCGGAAGTCGTCCCGGGATCGGCCACCGCGACACTGATCGGTCCCGCGGGTCGCTACCCTGCAAGGTGATGACTCTGCGGAATCTCCTCTATTCGGTGTACGAGCGGCGCCTGACGGCGAAGCTCGCGGGCAGGCCGGTGCCCGGGCACGTCGGCGTGATGTGCGACGGCAACCGCCGGTGGGCGCGGGAGATGGGCTTCGTCGACCCCAACGACGGGCACCGGATGGGCGCCGAGCGGATCAAGGAGCTGCTGCGCTGGTGCGACGCGGCCGGGGTCGGGCACGTCACCCTCTGGCTGCTCTCCACCGACAACCTCTCCCGGCCGGCCGAGGAGCTGGACCCGCTGCTGCAGATCATCGAGGATCTCAGCACCGAGCTGGCCGAGGAGGGCAACCCCTGGCGGCTGCGGATGGTCGGCGCGCTGGACGTGCTGCCCGCGCAGCTCGCCCAGGCCCTCAAGGCGGCCGAGGACCGCACCCGGGACCGCGCCGGGGGCGCCCAGGTCAACATCGCCGTCGGGTACGGCGGCCGGCGCGAGATCGCCGACGCGGTCCGTTCGCTGCTGCTGGAGCACGCGGCCGGCGGCGGCACCATCGAGGAGCTGGCCAACTCGATCGACGTCGACCACATCTCCGAGCACCTCTACACCCGCGGGCTGCCGGACCCGGACCTGATCATCCGGACCAGTGGTGAGCAGCGGCTCTCCGGCTTCATGCTGTGGCAGTCGGCGCACTCGGAGTTCTATTTCTGCGAGCTGAACTGGCCGGACTTCCGGCGCGTCGACTTCCTCCGGGCGCTGCGCTCGTACGCCACCCGCCAGCGCCGCTACGGCGTCTGAGCGGCGCGGCCCGGCTCGGGCCGCGCCACGGCTCAGCGCAGGTGCGACAGCGCCTCGGTGAGGAAGTCGCCGAGCGCGGCGGGGGAGTCGATGGTGAGGTCGGCGGCCTCGGCGACCTCGTGGCCGGTCTCCGGGTTGGCCACCGCCACGCAGACGCCGACGAAGCGGGGGTCACCCGCGGCCCGGGCGCGCAGCGCGGCGAACGCCTTGATGTCGGAGACGTCGTCGCCGAAGTACCAGGCTCCGCCGGCGTCCCGGACCACCTCGTCGATGACCATGCCCTTGTCCCGGTCGACCGGGGGCTTGATCTCCAGCACCATCCGGCCGGCCTGGCACTTCAGGCCCAGCCGCTCGGCCTGCTCCCGCCCCCACCGCTCGACCTGCGCCCCGAGCTGCGGCGCGGTACGCCAGTGCAGCGCGACGGAGAGCCGCTTGAACTCCACCAGCGTGCCGGCGGGCAGCTCGGCGCGGGCCTGGTCGGCCAGCTCGGACATGGTCGGCACCCAGGGCAGCGCGGCCGGCTCGGTGACCGTCTCGCCGCCGGAGTGGCTGTGCTCCAGCCCGTAGAGCCCGTAGAGGTCGATCCCGTCGAGCCCGCCGAGGTGCTCGCGGAGGAACTCCACCGGTCGCGCCGAGACGATCGCCACCCGGCGGACGACCGGGGCGAGCGCCTCGAGCGCGGCGAGCACCTTGGGCGCGGGACTGACCGCGGTGGGATCGTCGTCGACCGGCGCCAGGGTGCCGTCGAAGTCGAAGAAGAGCACGGTCTCGCGGGCTCTGGCTGCGGTCGCCCGCCAGGCCTGCTCGGCGTCCAACGGGGTCTTCGGCTGGTTGCCCAGATTCAACGGCGGCACGCGCGACAGCGTACCCCGGCGGCGGCCGGGCATTCGTGGCCGAGACGTGACGGTCAGCCGTCGGAGGATGCTCAGCGTTCGGCGGCCCCCCGTCCGCGTCGTTCGAACGGCACGACGGCGGCGTCCTGGCCGTGGCTGAGCAGGTAGCCCTCCACGAAGCCGGTGTTCCGGTCGCCGGTGCGGGCCTCGATCTCGTTGAGCCGCGCCACCAGGAACTCGGTCAGCGCGCTGACCCGGTCGTTGAGCCGGTCGTTCAGCTCGGCGAGGACGGCCAGGACGACCGCCGTGCCGGCCGTGGTGAGCGCGAAGAGATTGGCGAGCAGGGGAAGCTGCTCACCGTTGACCACGCCGATCACCACGTTGGCGGTCACGCCGGAGGTCAGGGACCCCACCGCGACCACGACTGCCCACCATTTCAGGGTCATGGACAGACCCCTCCTTCTGTCCCGCAGGGCTGGGTTCGGCCTTGTCCCGTCCCCCCGCCGATGACGAGCCCCAGCAGTACAGCTACGGACGCTAGCGTGCCGGCTCCGTCCCGGAAGCGAAACGATCGGGTCTGACCTGGCGTTCTTTCGCCATCTGAGGAACTAGCCCGCCCGTTTACCTCGGTTTCGGTCATCGACCGGCAGAGTCGGGCGATATGCGAGGTAACGAATGGTTTCCCGGATGTGGAACTTCTCCGCGTCCGAGACCGTCGGGTCGACCAGCCGGCGCAGCAGTGCGGCCACGTCGGGATCCATCTCCGCGCCGGTCACCGGGGCCGGGGCAGGGGTGGTGCGATCCCATCCGAGGGCGCCGAAGGCGGTCGCCGGGTTGAGGCCGAGGCCCTCGCAGAAGGCGACCACCCGCTCGGCCTCGGGATCGCTGGCCCAGTCGCCGCGTACCCAGCGGTTGACGGTCTGTCGGGAGACGCCGGTGCGTCGGGAGACCTCGCTGCCGCTCCAGGCCCGCGCCGCGCGGGCGTCGTCGAGCGCCCGGCGGACGAAGGTGGCGAAGGCGATCTTCCGCGCGTTGTTCGTCTCGGTCACGTCGTGACGGTACGACCAACCGGTGACAGTCGACCGCCCCGGCACGCTGTTGTCACGCCTGCGGGACGGCCTTCCTGGTGCTCCGGTAAACGATTCGGTGCTGCTCCTGAGGGGTGTCACCCGGCCAGATTAGGTGCCCGCAAGGCTCGGGGTAACCGGACGAAAAGCTGATACTGTCACGTTCATGGGACAATCTACGGTGTGTCACGTGCTTGAGACGATCAGTGCTCACATGCGTCACGCCCCCGACGCGAGGGGGGAGTGGTGACCGAACTCGCCACCCGTGCCCAGGCCTTCGGGCTGATCGCCGAGGGAGTGGCCGCGGGACTGAGCGCGCCGTGGCGCCTCTATCTGGCCCGCGGCTGCCGCTACCTGTCGCTGAGCGTGGGCGACCGTACCGAGTGGGACGCCTGGCGTACCCACCTCGGCTGCCCGGAACTCAACGTCCGGGTGTACGACGCCGGTGGCGAGGTCCGGCGCTCCTCCACCGCCGAGGTGGTCCTGGACGGCTGCCGGATCAGCGTCGAGCTGGTCGAGGAGGTGACCACCGACGACCTGGAACGGCTGCTGGTGGTCGACCCCTCCGGGGCAGATCCGGAGGACCGGTGAGGAGCCGCGTCGGGCCGCCGGGCTGCCGCGTCCCGGCGCGTCGCCCGGGAGCCGCCGGATGAGCCCGTTCCTCGCCGTCGTCCTGGTGCTGGTGCTCGCGGCGACCAGCTACGCCGCCGGCCGGCTGCACGGGCAGCTCAGCTACCGGATCGGCTACCGGTTCGGCTACCGCCAGGGCTACTTCGACGGGGACCGCGGGGCGTGGAACCGGCGCCGGCGCGACGCGCAGGCCGCCATCGCCTCGGCGCTGTCCACCTCGGCCGCCTCCGCCGCCTCCCGGTCGGCGGGGACCGTGAGCCGGCCGGGCACCACCTACACCGGCTCCTCGTTCACCGCGCCCGCCGCCGCGGTGACCGGCCGGCACCCGACCGGGACGCTGGTCCGGCGGCAGGGCTGAGCCGGACCCTCGACACGGTGCGCCGTCCGCGGCGGACGCGCACCGTCGGGACACCGTCTCCACCGGTGACGGTGCTCCCACCGGCCGGGGTGCGCGCAGGGGGCATGCATCCCGGCCGGTTCCGCCGCGCGTCGTTCATCTCCCGGTCGGATGAGATCCACGTCCACCACTAGCCGCCGCGCCCTCGCGCCGCTAGCGTCTAGACATGGCGCGGGGTTCTCCCGGGCCAGCCGGTCAGCCCGGACCTGCGATCTCGCGCACGGGGCCAGCATCCGACCCCGCACCGGGCACCGGACGTGGCGGACTCGGGTGGCCGGGTGCCCATCCGCGGAGCAGGCCTGTGACCACTCGCCGTACCACCTCCGGTGCCGACCAGACCCCGGCCGCGACGGGCGCGACCCGCCGCACCACCCGCGCTCGCCGCGCCGCGACCGCGCCGGCCGACTCCAAGGAGCCCCGACCATCCGGCCAGGCATTCGTCCTGGACACCTCGGTCCTGCTCTCCGACCCCGCCGCGTTCCACCGCTTCGCCGAGCACGAGGTGGTGCTGCCGCTGGTGGTGATCTCCGAGCTGGAGGGCAAGCGCCAGCACCCGGAACTCGGCTGGTTCGCCCGGCAGTCCCTGCGCATGCTCGACGAGCTGCGGGTGCGGCACGGCCGGCTGGACCGCCCGGTCCCCGCCAACGACCAGGGCGGGACGCTGCGGGTCGAGCTCAACCACACCGACGACGGGGTGCTGCCGCCCGGGTTCCGCAACGAGTCGAACGACGCCCGGATCCTGTCGGTGGCGCTCAACCTCGCCGCCGAGGGTCGGCAGGTGACCCTGGTCAGCAAGGACATGCCGCTGCGGGTCAAGGCCGCCTCGGTCGGCCTGCCCGCCGACGAGTACCGGCACGGTCAGGCCAGTGATCCGACCTGGACCGGGATGGCGGAGCTGGAGCTGGCCGAGGAGCAGATCGGCCAGCTGTACGCGGGCGAGACGCTCGACCTGGACGGCGCCGCCGGCATGCCCTGCCACACCGGGCTGGTGCTGCACTCGACGCGCGGGTCGGCGCTGGGCCGGGTGCTGCCCGACAAGACCGTCCGGCTGGTCCGCGGCGACCGGGAGGCGTTCGGGGTGCACGGCCGCTCGGCCGAGCAGCGGGTGGCGTTGGACCTGCTCCTCGACGAGTCGATCGGGATCGTGTCGCTGGGCGGCCGGGCCGGTACCGGCAAGTCCGCCCTGGCGCTCTGTGCCGGCCTGGAGGCGGTGATGGAGCGCCGCCGGCACAAGAAGGTGGTGGTCTTCCGCCCGCTGTACGCCGTCGGCGGCCAGGAGTTGGGCTACCTGCCGGGCTCGGAGTCGGAGAAGATGTCGCCCTGGGCGCAGGCGGTCTTCGACACCCTCGGCGCGGTGGTGCACGAGAACGTGCTGGAGGAGGTCACCTCCCGGGGCCTGCTGGAGGTCCTGCCGCTGACCCACATCCGGGGCCGGAGCCTGCACGACGCCTTCGTCATCGTCGACGAGGCCCAGTCGCTGGAACGCGGCGTGCTGCTCACCGTCCTGTCCCGGATCGGCCAGGGCTCCCGGGTGGTGCTCACCCATGACGTGGCGCAGCGGGACAACCTGCGGGTCGGCCGGCACGACGGCGTCACCGCGGTGATCGAGGCGTTGAAGGGGCATCCGCTGTTCGCGCACGTCACCCTCACCCGTTCGGAGCGTTCTCCGATCGCCGCAATGGTCACTGATCTGTTGGAGGACATACCGCAGTGAGGCCATCGGCGCGCCGGTTCTGAAGGATTCCGTCCGCATTCATCTTGTGGCGCAAGTCACAAAATGGCCTGTCGGTTTCCCATCAGTCTCACTGTGCGCAATGGTGTCCTGCGGGCGCCCATGCACCACGGAGATCGTCGATGATCGTTTCGCCAGCCGGCGGCGAGCATCGGTGAACGCCAGTGCATCGGCTGCGACCGGCTTGAGGTCGGGGCGCTCGCGACGTGGACGGGCCCAGAGGCGGCCGGTCTCCGCCGCGTCCTTGCCCCCGACGAAGGGACCACTTCGTGAGTCGGCTGTGGAGCCGGTTCGGCGCCCGTACGGCCGCTGTCGCGCTGCTCGCCGTGGGCGTCGCCGGCGGTTTCTATCTGGGCGAAGACCGGGAAGTCCAGCAGCAGGGCCTGACCGAGCAGGTCGGGTTCCAGGTCGACCGGACCGAGTACGCCTACCAGCAGGACCGGCAGGCCGAGCACCGGGTCGACTTCGCCAAGCAGCGGGCCGCCGAGTACCAGGCCCGGCTGCGCGCCGCCGCCGCGGCGAAGGAGGCCGCCGAGCGGGCCAGCGAGGCCGAGGCCGCCGCGGCGTCCCGGAAGAAGGACCGCGAGGAGGCCGCTGCCGCCGCGGCCAAGAAGAAGGCCGAGGAGGAGGCCGCCGCGAAGGCGGCGGAGTCCAAGCCGTACGACGGCCCGATCCCCGCCTCCTGCAACGAGTACAGCGGCAACCGGGCGATCGGCTGCGCGCTGATGCTCCAGGACGGGTTCGGCATCGACCAGTTCCCCTGTCTGGACAAGCTCTGGACCAAGGAGAGCGGCTGGAACCACAAGGCCTACAACTCCTCGTCCGGGGCGTACGGCATCCCGCAGGCGCTCCCGGGCAGCAAGATGGGCTCGGTGGCCGACGACTGGAAGACCAACCCGGCCACCCAGATCAAGTGGGGCCTCGGCTACATCGAGGGCCGGTACGACAACCCGTGCGGCGCGTGGAGCCACTCGCAGAACAGCGGCTGGTACTGATCCCGGATCGGACCTACGACGGCGGGGGGTGTGGGACTCCACACCCCCCGCCGTCGTCGTACCCGGGGCGCTCCGGTGGCGGTCGTCCCCGTTTGCTGATACCAGTTGGTGGGTGACCCTTCACGGCCCGGCGGGCGACCCGCACCGGTTCGGCACCGAGGCGTTCTACGCCTCCCTCGGCCGGGCCTTCGTCGCCATGTGTGCCGTGGTCCCGTTCCTCTTCCTGATCGAGGTGCTGGACGAGGGGTTGCAGGCCGGCTTCGACGCCGCCGCCGGGATCATCCCGCGCCGCATCCAGGGGTTGGACGGCGTCTTCTTCTCGCCGTTCCTGCACCACGGCTTCGCCCACCTCTACAGCAACAGCGTCCCGCTGATCCTGCTCGGCACCTTCGTGCTCGCCGCGGGTTCCCGGCGGTTCCTCTGGTCCACCCTGGTCATCGTCCTGGTCAGCGGGCTCGGCGTGTGGTTCACCGGTTCGCCGAACTCGGTGGTGGTGGGCGCCAGCGGGGTCATCTTCGGCTA
The DNA here is from genome assembly GCF_900090305.1 of Micromonospora siamensis. Lineage (NCBI taxonomy): Bacteria > Bacillati > Actinomycetota > Actinomycetes > Micromonosporales > Micromonosporaceae > Micromonospora > Micromonospora siamensis. The sequence continues at coordinate 1,581,731 of NZ_LT607751.1, forward strand.
CCTCGGCATCCTGCTCACCCGCGGCATCGTCGAGCGGAGCTGGTGGAACTTCGCGGTCGCGCTGCTGGTCGGCCTCCTCTACGGCTGGCAGGTGCTCGGCGGCATCCTCCCCACCGACGAGCGGATCTCCTGGCAGGGGCACCTCTTCGGGCTGCTCGGCGGGGTGGTGGCGGCGATCCTGTTCCGCCGTCGACGGACCGACCTGACCGGGCCGTACCACCCGGAGCCCACGGTCCAGCTGCCCTGACCGGCGCGCGCTGGGACGTCCTTGCCCCGCCGTCGCGGCGGGCCTACCGTCGTCGTCAGCACCCCTGACCGGGAAGCGACGGTACGCACATGCGCCAGGTCGACGTTGCCGTGATCGGGGCCGGCCCGACCGGTCTCTTCGCCGCCTACTACGCCGGGTTCCGAGGGCTGTCCGTCGCGGTCGTCGACGCCCTGCCCGAGCCGGGCGGGCAGATCACCGCGATGTACCCGGAGAAGCTGATCCTCGACGTGGCGGGCTTCCCCGCCGTCAAGGGCCGGGACCTGGTGGCCAACCTGGTGGCCCAGGCCGCCCCCTACTCCCCGACCTACCTGCTCGGCACCAGGGCGGAGAAGCTCACCCACGTCGACGGGCGGCCCGTGCTCGGCCTGGCCGGCGGCGAACAGCTCGACTGCGGCGCGGTCATCGTCACCGGCGGGCTGGGCAGTTTCGTCCCGCGCCCGCTGCCGGTGGCGGAGAGCAACGCCTGCGCGGGCATCGTCCACTTCGTCCCGCACCCGGCCGACCTGGCCGGCCGCGACGTCCTGATCGTCGGGGGCGGCGACTCCGCCTTCGACTGGGCGCTGACGTTGCAGCCGCTGGCCCGCTCGGTCACCCTGGTGCACCGCCGCGACCGGTTCCGGACGCACGCCGGCACGGTCGCCCGGGTGCTCGCCCTGCCGGTGCGGGTACTGGTCAACGCCGAGGTGGTCCGGCTGCACGGCGACGGCGCGGTGACCGCCGCCGACGTCGCCGTCCGCGGCGCACCGGTGGAGACGCTGCCGGTGGACACGGTGGTCGCCGCGCTGGGCTTCACCGCGGATCTCGGCCCGCTGGCCGAGTGGGGACTCGAGCTGGACCGCCGGCACATCCGGGTGGACAGCACGATGGCGACCAACCTGCCCCGGGTCTTCGCCGCCGGCGACATCACCGAATATCCGGGCAAGGTCCGCCTGATCGCCACCGGCTTCGGCGAGGCGGCCACCGCGGTCAACAACGCCGCCGTGGCCATCGACCCGGCCGCCCACCTCTTCCCCGGCCACTCCTCCGACGCCGGCTGAGCCGCGCCACCGGGGTCGGTCAGGGCAGGCCGATGAGGTCGGCCATCAGGCCGGTCTGGTGGTCGAAGTACGCGTCGCGGTGCGGCACGGTCCGGTTGAGCCGGCCGAACAGTTCGAAGCTGATCACGCCGAAGAGTTGCGTCCAGCCGGCCATGCCGCGGGCCAGCAGCGCCTCGGGCAGGCCCGGGAAGACGGCGGCGGCCAGTTCGGCCAGGTCCGCGTGGACCTCGTCGGGCAGTTCGTCGGCGGGCGGGGTCAGGAGCCCGTCGGCCAGCCCGTCACGGAGGATGCCGACCAGGGTGAGCGGGGGACGGAACGCCGGCGCGACCGTGTCGTCCGGAGCCGAGTAGCCGGGGACCGGGCTGCCGTAGAGCAGCGCGTACTCGGCGGGGTTGGCCAGCGCCCAGGCCCGGGCGGCCCGGCAGGCGGCGTGCCAGCGCCCGCGCAGGTCGGACCGGTCGCAGGCGGCGTCGGCCGCCTCCACCGCCTCGCCGAGGGCGTCGTACGCCTCGATGATCAGGGCGGTGAGCAGCTCGTCCCGACTGGGGAAGTAGCGGTAGATCGCCGAGGAGACCATGCCCATGTCCCGGGCGACGGCCCGCAGCGACAGGTTGGCGCCGTCGCTGGCGAGGTGGCGGCGGGCCACCGCCTTGATCTCGTGGATCATCTCGGCGCGTACCCGGGCGCGGATCGAGGGAGCGGGCATGGGTGCCACTCTGCCACGGTCCGGAGCGGCAATCAAAATAGAGAGCACTGCTCTTGACGCGCCGGTGGTCGGAGGTTCATGCTGGTGTCCCTCGACAGAGAGCAGTGCTCTCTATTCGGATCTGCGCTCAGGAAGGCGTACCCATGTCGCTGCACGTCATCGTCGGCGCCGGCCCCGTCGGCACCGCCACCGCCCGGCTCCTCGCCGAGCGCGGGGAGCGGGTCCGGGTCGTCACCCGGCGCGGCACCGGCCCCGAGCACCCGGCCGTGGAGCGGGTCGCCGCCGACGCCGGCGACTCCGGCCGGCTCACCGCCCTCACCGAGGGCGCCACCGCGCTCTACAACTGCGCCAACCCGGCGTACCACCGGTGGCCGACCGACTGGCCGCCGCTGGCCGCCGCGCTGCTCAGCACGGCCGAGCGCACCGGCGCGGTGCTCGCCGTGGTCGGCAACCTCTACGGGTACGGGCCGGTCGACGGCCCGATGACCGAGCAGACCCCGCCCGCCTCCACCGGCGTCAAGGGGCAGGTCCGCAACCGGATGTGGGCCGACGCGCTCGCCGCCCACCAGGCCGGGCGGGCCCGGGTGACCGAGGTCCGCGGCTCGGACTACCTGGGCGTCGGCGGGCTGTCCCTGCCCATGCTCACCCTGCCCAAGGTGTTCGCCGGGCGACGCGTGGTGCTACCGGTGGACTTCGACGCCCCGCACACCTGGACCTACATCCCGGACGTCGCCCGTACCCTGGTCGCCGCCGCGACCGACGAGCGGGCCTGGGGCCGGGCCTGGCACGTGCCCAGCGCGGACGCCGTGCCGCTGCGGGAGCTGGCCGGGCGGGCCGCGGCCCTGGCCGGCGCCCCGGCCCCGAAGCTGACCCGGCTGCCCTGGCCGGCGCTCTGGCTCGCGGGCCTGGTCAACCCCTTCGCCCGGGAGCTGCGGGAGACCGCCTACCAGTTCGACCGCCCGTTCGTGATGGACTCCACCGTCGCCCGGCACACCCTCGGCATCGCCCCGACCCCGCTGGACGAGGCGCTGGCCGCCACCGTCGCCGGACTCCGCGACGGCGCCGACGGTCCCGCGCCCCGCGCCCGGCGGTGAGCCCGCGCCCCTCCTACCGCCGGGGCGGCGGGCCGAGGGCGGCGATCAGCACCGCGACCATGGTGAGGGCCGCGCCGGCCAGCGTCGCCGGGCCCGGGTGCGAGGCGGCGGTGGGCAGCACCAGGTCGAGCAGGACCGCGCCGACGATCTGGCCGGCGATCGTGGCCAGGCCGAGCAGCAGGACGCCGGTGAAGCGGACGATCGCCGCGGCGAGGGCGATGAAGACGATCCCGATCGGGCCGCCCAGATAGAGCCACGGCTCGGTCGGGAAGGCGCCGGTGGGCCAACCCCGGACCGCCAGGTCCACGGCGAACGCCACGAGCAGCGCCACCGTCCCGACGGTGAAGTTGACCAGCGTGGCGGTCAGCGCGCTGCCGCTGGCCGCCCGGACCCGGCCGTTGACCGCCTGCTGCCAGGCGATGCCCACCCCGGCCAGCAGCGGCAACGCGGCCAGCGCCAGGGTGCCCGGGTCACCCAGCCGGTTGCCCACCGCCAGCAGCACCGCCAGCACGGTCAGCACCGCGCCGGCCAGCCGGGCGACGGTGACCGGCTGCGGCCCGGACGGGCCGACGCCCGCCCGGTCCACCGCCAGGCTGCTGCCGGACTGGCCGGCCACCACCGCCACCGTGAAGACCGCGACGCCCAGGGTGCCGATGGTCAGACCCTGGGTGGCCACCAGGAAGGCGCCGCACACGCCGCCCAGGCACTGCCACGGCCGCAGCGACCGGTCGGTCAACGCCGTCCGCAGGCAGGCCAGTCCCCGCCGCCCACCCGGGGTGGCGGGGACCAGCACCAGCAGGATCAGCAGGCCGAGACCGAACGAGACCACCGCGGCGGCGATGCCGTCGGCCAGGCGTACGCCGAGTTCGCCGTTGATCCGGGACTGCACGGCCACCGCGACCCCGGAAACGCTCGCCAGCGTGACGCCGGCGATCCGGCGAGCGGTCGACGGGGTGGCCTCCGCCACCGTCCCGGTCGCGGTCACTCCTGTTCGGCCAGGGGCCGGCCGTCGAAGTCGACCGCCGAGTAGAGGGCCAGCTTCTCCAGCCGGTGGTACGAGTCGATCACCCGGATGGTGCCGCTCTTGGAGCGCATCACGATCGACTGGGTGTACGCCCCGCCGGCCCGGTAGCGGACGCCGCGCAGCAGGTCGCCGGAGGTGACGCCGGTGGCCACGAAGAAGCAGTTGTCGCCGGTCACCAGGTCGTCGGTGCCGAGCACCCGGTCCAGGTCGTGGCCGGCGTCCACCGCCTTGCGGCGCTCCTGCTCGTCCTGCGGCCAGAGCTTGGCCTGCATCGCGCCGCCCATGCACTTCAGGGCGCAGGCGGAGATGATCCCCTCCGGGGTGCCGCCGATGCCCATCAGCACGTCGACGTCGGACTCGCCGCGGGCGGCGGCGATCGAGCCGGCGATGTCGCCGTCGGAGATGAACCGGATCCCCGCCCCGGTCCGCCGGATCTGCTTGACCAGGTCGTCGTGGCGGGACCGGTCCAGTACGCAGACCGTCACCTCGGAGACGTCGCTGCCCTTGACCTTGGCGATCCGGCGGATGTTCTCGGCCGGGCCGGCGTTGATGTCGATCACGTCCGCGTACGCCGGGCCGACCGCGAGCTTCTCCATGTAGAAGACGGCGCTCGGGTCGAACATGGCGCCCCGCTCGGAGACCGCCAGCACCGCCAGGGCGTTCGGCATGCCCTTGCTCATCAGCGTGGTGCCGTCGACCGGGTCGACGGCCACGTCGACCTCCGGTCCGGTGCCGTCGCCGACGACCTCGCCGTTGTAGAGCATCGGGGCGTTGTCCTTCTCGCCCTCGCCGATCACCACGACACCGCGCATCTGGATCGAGTTGATCAGCTTGCGCATGGCGTCGACGGCGGCTCCGTCGCCGCCCTCCTTGTCGCCCCGGCCGACCCACCGGCCGGCGGCCATCGCCGCGGCTTCGGTGACCCGGACCAGGTCGAGAGCGAGGTTACGGTCGAGATCCTGCGGGATCCGCGTCCTGGTGGTTGTCATGGCGGCTCCTCCTCGCGACGTTGCGGGGTGGACCGGCAGGGGTGCGCGTCCCCGCTGCCGGCTTTGTCGCTGATCCTCACACGTGGCTCAACGTAACGCCGGGGCGGGTCGGCGGTGGGCCGGATGCGGGCAACCGGGAGGCTGCGAAGATGGAGGGGTGGAACCCGCCCAGCCAGCCGACCGCGTACCCGCCGACTCGACGCCGCCGGACGGCCAGCCCCCGGTGAGCCCGACCACGCCGACCGCCGCCGAGCCGGCCCTCGTCGAACCGGCCACCGAGCCGGCGCCGACGGCCGACGACCCGGAGGCCACCGCCGCCCGGACGGTCGAGCACGACATTCCCCCGGCCCGCCCCGCGGCTGCCCCGGCGCCGGCGAAGGGCGGCAAGGCCCGTGCGGAGCGGTCGCCGAAGGACATGGCGCTGTCGCTGCTGGTGCTGCTCGTCCCGATCGCGCTGCTGCTCGCCTTCTACCGCGGCTTCCTCGGCGGTGACCAGCCCACCGTGGTCGACGCCGCGCCGGCGTACGAGCAGGCGCGTGCGGCGAACGCCTTCCCGGTCAGTGAGCCGGCCGGGCTGGGCGAGGGCTGGCGAACCGTCAGCGCCGGATACCGGACGGTCGACGGCGGGTCCAGCCTGCGGATCGGCTACCTGACGCCGGAGGGGCAGGCCGCCCAGCTCGTGCAGAGCGACGTGCCGCCGGAGCGGCTGATCCCCGCCGAGCTGACCCGGGAGGGACAGCCGCAGGGCCCCGTCGACCTGGGCGGGCGCAGCTGGCAGCGGTACACCGCCCGGGGCAACGAGCAGGCGTTGGTGCTGCTGGAGCCGGACCGGACGGTGATCGTGGTCGGCGACGCCCGGGAGAACGAGCTGCGTCAGCTCGCCGCCGCCCTGCGCTGAACCGGACGTTCGGCGGGCCCCCGGGAACGGCGCGTTTCGACTAGTCTGCCCGGACCCGAGAGCCGGCACACGGGACGTGCCGGACGGAACGCCGAAAGAGAACCACGTGAACCTTCGCAGTTGGAGCGCCGGCCTGCTCGCCGCCGCCCTGTTCGTGCCGACCCTGACCGCCTGCAAGACCGACACCGACTCGTCGACCGACGCCGGCTCCACCGCCCCGGCCGTGCCCGCCGACCCGAAGGAGGCCCTGCTCGCCTCCACGAAGGAGATCCAGAAGGGCAACTTCACCTTCACCATGGCCGGTGCGGACTTCACCGGCGGTGGCAAGGTGCACCTGCCGACGAAGAGCGCCGAGATCAAGATGGGCAGCCCGGAGTCGGCCGCCGACGAGGCGTCGATGGACATGCACCTGGTCGTCAAGGACACCGACAGCTGGGTCAAGCTGGACCTCGGGCCGATGGGCGACAGCATCCCGGCCTTCAAGGCGATGAAGGGCAAGTACCAGCACCTGGACCGGACCCGGATCAAGGATGCCGACGAGCTGAGCTTCGACCTCGAGGACGTCGACCCGGGCGACAGCGACGAGATGATCAAGACGATCAGTGACGTCCGGAAGACCGGCGAGGGCAGCTACGAGGGCACGCTGGACGTCAGCAAGGCGACCGACCTGGACGCCATCGACGCGCCCACGGTGAAGGCGCTCGGCGCCAAGGCCGCCGCCCTGCCGTTCACCGCGAAGCTCGACCCGCAGGGCCGGCTGACCGAGTTCGCCGTGCAGGTGCCGGCCGCCGGGGACAACCCGGCACAGACCATGAAGACCACGTACGCCGACTACGGCACCGCCACCGAGGTGCAGGCTCCGCCTGCCGCCCAGGTCGTCGAGGCGTCGGAGCAGACGTACCGGATGTTCAACAACTGAGCGCGGACCGGGAGGGGCGGCAGCACGGTGCCCCTCCCGGAGCCCGCGCCAACCGGGTGGACCGGACAGTGATTGCCGAAGGGCACTCCAGGGAACAGAGGGTGTACGAGCACGCCACGCGGTGACGCGAAGGGCCGGGCTCGGGCGCCGGGGTCGTTGGCAGGCCCACGGCGGCAGCCTCCGGCACCCTCCGTGGGCCGGACGACCCACCTGGAGAGCTACGTGAACGTACGACGCTTCAGCGCGACGGCCTTCGCCGCGGCGCTGCTCATCCCTGGTCTGGCCGCCTGCAACAGCAGCACCGGCACCGGCGAGGCGGGGGCCTCGGCCTCCCCGGCGGTCTCCGGCAGCGCCGACACCGCCAGCGCCTCGCCCGGCGCGGCCAGCGCGTCCCCCGGCGCGGTCGACGGCGACGCCAAGCAGGCCCTGCTGGACTCCACCAAGGAGATCAGCAACGGCAACTTCCGGTTCACCCTGTCCGGCGTCGGCTCCAGCGCGGAGGGGCAGGTGCACGAGCCGAGCCAGAGCGCCCAGATGAAGATCACCATCGGGCAGGCCTCGTCGGACCTGATGATGACCCTCGACGTCATCCACGCCAAGCCGGACAGCTGGGTGAAGCTGGACCTCGGCGGCACGTCGGCGAGCAGCGTGCCCGGGCGGCAGAAGCTGAACCTCGGCAAGTACCAGCACCTCGACCAGAGCCGGATCCAGGGCAACCGGAACCTGGGCTTCGACTTCGACAAGGTCGACCCGGCCGGCAGCGAGGCGCTGACCCAGGCCATCACCGAGGTACGCGAGACCGGCGACAAGTCGTACGCCGGCACCCTGGACCTGTCCAAGGCGGCCGAGGCCAGCTCCGTCGACCCGTCCATCGTCACCGCGCTCGGCCAGCAGGCGCAGTCCGTGCCGTTCACCGCGAAGCTGGACGAGCAGGGCCGGCTCAGCGAGCTGGTGGTGCAGGTCCCGGCGGCCGGCAAGAGCGCCGCGCAGGACATCAAGGTCACCTACTCGGACTACGGCAACGCCACCGCCGCGCAGAAGCCGCCGGCGGACCAGGTCGTCGAGGCTCCCGCGGAGTTCTACAACCTGTTCAAGTGACGTCGTACGAGGGCGGGGTGGCCGCGGCCGTCCCGCCCTCGCGGCTGTCCGGGCTCAGGAGTCGGCGTCGGCCTGGCGGGCGGCGGCGATCCGGGCCCGGGCGCCGTCCAACCGGCGCTGGCAGATCGCGGCCAGCTTCTCGCCGCGTTCCCAGAGGGCCAGCGACTCCTCCAGCGACGTGCCGCCGGCCTCCAGCCGCTCGACCACCGTCGCCAGCTCGGCGCGGGCCTGCTCGTAGCTGAGCCGCTCGTCCGGCCCGGCGTCCCTGTCGTCGCTCATCCGCCCCATCCCATCACATCGGCCGGTGGCGCCGTCACAGGCGCCGGTACATCACGTGCAGGCCGACCAGACCCTCCTCGGGGTGGTCGAACGCCGCCGGCACGGTGCCGATCACCTGGAAGCCCAGCGACCGCCACAGGTGCACGGCCGGCCGGTTCACCTCGACCACGGCGTTGAACTGGATGCCGTGGTAGCCCTCGGCGCGGGCCCGGTCGAGCACGTGGGCGCCCAGCGCGCGGCCCACGCCCCGGCCCCGGTGCGCCGGGTCGACCAGGAACGACGCGGTGGCGACGTGCGAGCCGCCGCCGGGCCGGTTGGGGCCCATCTTGGCCGAGCCGACGACCACGCCGTCGTCGTCGACCGCCACGACGGTGCGACCCGGTGGCTGCTCCATCCACCACGGCCGGGCCTCGTCCAGGGTCTGGCCCTCGGGGAAGGCGTACGTCCGGCCCTCGGCCATGATCGCGGCGTAGAAGGGGTAGATGTTCGGCCAGTCGTGGTCCTCGGCAACCCTGATGATCACGCTGGTGAGGCTACCGGCCCTCAACCGTCCACGGTGGCGGCCAGTTCGCCCTCGGCGAGGCGTACCCGCAGCGGGTCGCCCTTGCCCACCTCGCCCGCCGCCCGCACCACGTGCCCGTCCGCCCGCTGCACGATCGCGTACCCCCGGTCGAGGGTGGCGGCGGGGGAGAGGGCGCGCAGCCGGGCCAGGGTGTGCCGCAGGTCCTCGCCGGCCGCGCCGAGCCGGTGGTCGAGGCACCGGTCGGTGCGGTCGCGCAAGGCGCTGACCTCCGCGGCCCGCTGGTCGACCATCACCTGCGGGCTGGCCAGCACCGGCCGGGAGCGGAGCAGGTCGAGGCGGTGGGTCTCCCGGTCGACCAGGTTGCGGACGGCGCGTTCCAGCCGGGAGCGGGCCTGGCCGATGAGGCGTACCTCCTCGGTGAGGTCGGGGACGATCCGCTTGGCCGCGTCGGTGGGGGTGGAGGCGCGCACGTCGGCGACGTAGTCGACCAGCGGCGCGTCGGTCTCGTGGCCGATGGCGCTGACCACCGGCGTACGACAGGCGAAGACCGCCCGGCAGAGCGCCTCGTCGGAGAAGGGGAGCAGGTCCTCGATGCCGCCGCCGCCGCGGGCGATGACGATCACGTCGATGCTGTCGTCGGCGTCGAGCACCTTGAGCGCGTCGACGATCTGCGGGACGGCGCTCGGCCCCTGCACGGCCACGTTGACGGTGCGGAACTCGACGGCTGGCCAGCGGCGCTTGGCGTTGGTGAGCACGTCCCGTTCGGCGGCGGAGGCGCGGCCGGTGATCAGGCCGACCCGGTGCGGCAGGAACGGCAGCCGTCGCTTGCGGGCCCGGTCGAAGAGCCCTTCGGCGGCGAGCAGCTTCTTGAGCTTCTCCAGCCGGGCCAGCAGCTCGCCGAGCCCGACCTGGCGGATCTCGTCGGCGCGGAGGCTGAGCGTGCCCCGGGCGGCGTAGAACTCCGGCTTGGCGTGCAGCACCACCCGGGCGCCCTCGCGCAGCTCCGGCGCGCCGGAGTCGAGCACGTCCCGGTTGGTGGTGACGGTCAGGCTGAGGTCGGCCGACGGGTCACGCAGGGTGAGGAAGACGGTGCTGGCCCCCGGCCGCCGGCTGATCTGCGCCACCTGCCCGTCCACCCAGACCCATCCCAGCCGCGCGATCCAGGCGTTGATCTTCTGACTGACCACCCGGACCGGCCACGGCTCCTCCGCGGAACTCCGCGCCACCTCACTCCCACCCTCACTGACCACCCGCCCACCCTACGGCCCACCCCCACCCCGACCTCGTTGATCATGAAGTTGGCGGCGATGTCGATCTCCAAAACTGCCGCCAACTTCATGATCAACAAGGCGTCGGTGGGGTGGCACGTAGGATGGGTGCGTGACTGAGGCTCAGGTGACTCCGAACGGTAAGCGGGTGCTGCTGGCCAAGCCGCGGGGGTATTGCGCGGGGGTGGACCGGGCGGTGCAGACCGTCGAGGAGGCGCTCAAGCTCTACGGCGCCCCGATCTACGTCCGCAAGCAGATCGTGCACAACAAGCACGTGGTGCGGACCCTGGAGGCCCAGGGCGCGATCTTCGTGGAGGAGAACGAGGAGGTGCCCGAGGGCGCCACCGTCATCTTCTCCGCGCACGGCGTCGCCCCCGAGGTGTACGAGCAGGCGAAGGCCCGGTCGCTGAAGGCCATCGACGCCACCTGCCCGCTGGTGACCAAGGTCCACCAGGAGGCCAAGCGGTTCGCCGCCGAGGACTACGACATCCTGCTCATCGGTCACGAGGGGCACGAGGAGGTCATCGGCACCGCCGGTGAGGCTCCCGCGCACATCCAGCTGGTCGACGGCCCGGACGACGCCGACAAGATCACCGTCCGGGACCCGAACAAGGTCGTCTGGCTCTCCCAGACCACCCTGTCGGTGGACGAGACGCTGGAGACCGTGGCCCGGCTCAAGCAGCGCCTGCCGCTGCTCCAGTCGCCGCCCAGCGACGACATCTGCTACGCCACCTCCAACCGGCAGCACGTGGTCAAGGAGATCGCCCCCGACTGCGATGTGGTGATCGTCGTCGGCTCGCGGAACTCCTCCAACTCGGTCCGGCTGGTCGAGGTCGCCCTGGACGCCGGCGCCCGCGCCGGGCACCTGGTCGACTTCGCCCACGAGATCGACGACGCCTGGCTGACCGGCGCCCGCACGGTCGGCGTCACCTCCGGCGCGAGCGTCCCGGACGAGCTGGTGCAGCAGGTGCTCGCGCACCTGGCCGAGCGGGGCTTCACCGACGTCGAGGAGATCACCACCGCCAACGAGCGGCTGACCTTCTCGCTGCCGCAGGAGCTCAAGCGGGACATGAAGGCCGCCGCGGCGGCCCGGCGCTGACCCCGGGCCGCAGACACAGCGCCGTAGGGCCGGTGGAGTCGTCGGGCCGCCGCGGACGGCGCGACCCGCCCCGGACCGCGGGACCGCCGGGCCTGGTCGGGTAGCGGGGCGCGGGGTGCCGCGCCGGGTGGGTGGAACCGGAGCCGGCCGGCGTACGTCGGATCGGGTATGAAGACGTTTCGGACGGCGGCGCCGGCACTGCTGCTCTGCGCCGCCCTGAGCGCCTGCGGCGGCCAGGGCACCGGCACCCCGCCCCCGGCCAGCTCAGGAGGCACCCCGGTGACCGCATCCCCGACCCCGTCCGAGCCGGTCGGGCCGACCGCGTCGCCGTCACCCACCGTGGTTCCGCCGACCGGCGTGCCTCCGACCGTCCGGCCGCCGAAGAAGCCCGGTGGCCCCACCCTGCCGCCCGGACCGGGCGGGCAGACGCTCACCGGCACCATCGACTCCGGCGTCGAACCCAACTGCCTGCTGCTCGACGGTTACCTGCTGGTCGGCGGGCCGCGCGACGTGCTGAAGCCGGGGGCGAAGGTGACCGTGACCGGTCAGCCGCAGCCGGACATGATGACCACCTGCCAGCAGGGCACCCCGTTCGTGGTCGAGGCCGCCCGCCCCGCCTGAGCCGAGCCGCCCGCCCGGGCAGAAGGCCGGGCCCCGGACGCACGGGAGGCCCGCCCCCGACAGGGGACGGGCCTCCCGGCTGATCGCCGTACGGCTCAGCCGACGTTCTTGACGATCACGTCGCCGCTGCCGATGAGGATGTTGCCGTCGGTACGCGCCTGCACGGTGCCGTAGAGCACCCGACCCTCGCCGGGCGCCGCCTTCACGGTCACCGCACCCGGCACCGTCCACGTCGTACCCGTCGGGCGCGGCGCGTTGGTGTCGGTCACCGCGACCGACCCGAAGGCGGCGTTGGTGAAGACGTCGATGTAGTTGTAGGTGGTCGTGCCGGTGGGCACCGAGTACCCGTCCACCCGGACCTTCCAGGCGCCCGGCTTCGGGCTGCCGATGGTCACCGACTCCTCCGAGTCACCGTCGGCGCTCTGACCGGCCGCGACGCAGGTCCCGGACGTGCAGTCCAGCACGAACAGGTCGAGGTCGGCGCCCGGGTCGGAGGTGCCGCCGATGGTGGCCCGCAGCGAGGTCGAACCGGGGGTGACGGTCACGTCGTACTCCTGCACCGCGTGCGCGGCGATGGAGGGGACGGACTGCCGGGCGCTGCCCAGCGAGCCGCCGCCGACCGCCCGGCCGGTGAACGCGCCGAGGGTGCTGGTCAGCGAGTACTCCCGGGACACCGGGGTGCCGACCGTGGCCGACTCGATCACGTCCGGGTTCGGGCTGACCGTGGCGCCCAGCACCGAGGCGGTGAGGGTGAACGGGGTCCACAGCGCGTCGGAGGTACGTCGACCGTCCACGGTGACCTCCCACACGCCCGGAAGCGGGTTGGAGGTGGTGCGGCTGGTCGGCGAGCCGGTGGCGCAGGCGCCCGCCGCCGGGGAGTAGCAGGAGGTCGACGCGTTGTTGTCGATCGCCACACCGTACGGGTGGAAGCGCAGGAAGCGCGCCTGGCCCGTGCCCGGGGTGCCGTTCGGGCCGGTGAAGTCGACCTTCAGCGCCGGGGTGTTCGCCGGCACCGTGAAGAAGTAGTGCAGGGACTGGTTGCGCCCCACCTTGTCCTGGATCTGGACCTGGTAGTTCGCGTCCGGCACGAAGGTGTACGGCGCGATCACCGTGTTCAGGGTCTGCAGGTCGACGCCGGTGGTGGCCGGGTCGTCCAGGCGCAGGACCGCCGAGTGCGCCCCCGGGCCGGCCGGGTCGATCCGCACGGTCACGGTAACCGGCTTGTTCAGCGGCAGCGCCACCGACGCGTCGGTCGCGAAGGTGCCGTCGTTGCCCACCCAGGACAGGGCGTAGCTGATCGCCTTCGAGCCGCCGCTGGTGCGGGTGAAGGTGTACGTCCGGGTGTACGCCTTGCCGACGGTGACGCCCTCCCGGTCGTAGATGCCGGTGCCGAGGCCCGGCTTGGCCAGGAAGCCGGCGAGCACGGTGTTGACCGGCACGGAGGCGGTGATGTCCACGGTCTTGATGTTCTTGCGCAGCAGCTCGTACGCGGCCGGGACGTTGATCAGGCCGGCGCCCTGCTCGAACGCGCCGGTGTTGTCGATGAACCGGGCCGAGGACATCAGGGCCTGCCGGAGCTGGGCCGGCTTGCGCTGGAAGCCCTGCGCCTTGGCGGCGCCGACCAGCAGCGCGCCCGCGCCCGCCGCCTGCGGGGCGGCCATCGAGGTGCCGTTGAACATCGCGTAACCCGGCGGCAGGTCGTACGTGCCGCCGAGCGGCCCGCCCGGCTGCCAGGTGGGCACCGAGGAGATCGCCGAACCCGGGGCGACGACGCTCGGCTTGAAGCCGCCGTCCTCACGCGGGCCGCGGGAGCTGTAGTAGTGCAGGCTCTCCGCGTACGGCGAGGTGGTGCCGTAGTTCGACCGCAGGGTGGCGTCGGTGACGTACGAGCCGATCGCGAGGGCCCGCTCGGCCACGGCCGGGTCCCCGACGGTGTTCAGGCCCGGGCCGCTGTTGCCGGCCGAGAGGAACATCTGCACGTCGTACTGGTCGATGAGGCGGTTGTAGAGCAACGCCCGGGTGTTGTTGCCGTCGTTGAGCGACGGCAGGCCGCCGATCGACATGTTGATCACGTCGACGTTCGCCTGCTTGGCGGCGTAGATCATGCCCTCGATCAGCGCGCTGGAGGTGCAGCCGCCGACGAAGAGGCAGACCCGGACCGAAACGATCTTGGCGCCGGGGGCGACACCGGTCATCGCGCCGCCGAACAGCCCGTTCGCGGCGGTGATGCCGGCGACGTGCGAGCCGTGGGCGCCGGAGACGATGCCGATGTTGACGAACTTGTTCTTGCCGTCGACCTGGACCACGAAGGGCATCGACTCGTTGATCGCCGTCGCCGGGTCGTCGGTGCCGAAGGTGCCGACGTCGTTGCGGACCTTGTAGTCCGTCATCGCCTTCTCGTCGGCGAAGGAGCCGTCCTGGTCGGCGTCGACCCAGACGTTGCTGCCGCCGTCCCACAGCACGCCGAACAGGCCGCTGCTGCCGGCCGGGTTGCCGTCCCGGTTGACGTCGTTGCCGACCTCGCCGCCGAGGTTGACGTCACGCTCGTTGAAGACGCCGAAGCGGTACGACGTGTTCCCGGGGGCGGTCCAGCTCCGGCCGCCCTGGGTGAACGTCGGTCCCGCGACGGACGTGGTCATGCTGATCCACGTCGGGTCGGCGTCGTCGGTGGGGTGGGTGTAGGTCACCCAGTCGGTGATCTTGCGCTCGCCGGTGGTGGTCTTCTGCAACGCCGGGTGCGACAGGTCGACGCCGGTGTCCAGGATGCCGACGGTGACCCCACGCCCGTCGAGGGTGGGGTGGTCGGCGGTGAAGGTCGCCGCGCCCATGTCCTCGATCGGCATGTACGGGTTGGCCTTCGGGGTCCCGGCGCCCGGGGCGGGCTGCGGGGCGACCGGCTGGGTGCCCTCCGGCTCCGGGTCCGGCACCGGCACCGCCGCGTCGATCTCGACGGTCTGCACGCCGCTGAGGCCGGTGACCCGCTCGACCCGGTCGGTGGGGACCTTCGCGCGCAGGTAGCCGAGGTCGTTGTCCTGGTAGACGACCGTGGCGCCGAGGGCGGTCAGCCCGCTGGCGGCCGTGCCGGCCTGGCCGGAGACGGCACCGACCAGCAGGGTGACCGTCTCGTCGCCGTTGGCCCGGGCCTCGGCGAGCCGCTCGGCGTCGGTGGGGGTCCACCCGACGCTGCTGCTCTTCGGTACGTCGGTGGGGGCGGGCTCGGCGTTCGCGGGGTTACCGGCGAACGCCAGGGTGAGTGCGCCGGCGGTGACCGCCGACGCCACGAGCGCGACCGGTTTCCGGGCGCGCCCGATGCGGGGTTTGCTCACGTCTCTTCCTCCGGAGGGAGAGCAAGGGCCCTGGGGGACAGGGCGGGGGATGTGACGGCGACCTGTCGTGTGCCGTCGGCGACCGTCACTGCGTTGAGCGGCGGAAGTGTGGCCGGCGTTACACGAGTGGCTGCCAGGCAACCGTGCCGTGAAAGGTTGCCCCGGAACAACCGATAACGGTCAGCACCGCACGTCGAACGTCCAATCCCGACGACCCGCCCGGTCGATGCATCGACCCCCGTACGGCGGGAGCCCGCCCCCGGCACGCCGGGAACGGGCTCCTGTGGTGGTGCTGTCGGTCAGTTCACCGCGCCGACGTCCACCGCGCCGCGGCCGACGACCGCGCCCTCGGTGGTGGTCACGGCCAGCTCGCCGTAGAGCTCCCGGCCCGCGGCCGGGGTGGCCAGGGCGGTCACCGTGCCGGTGAGCGTGGCGGTGGCGCCGTTGGCCAGGAAGAGCGGCGTGGCCGGGGCGGACAGCGTGCCCAGCGACGGGGCCGAGAAGGAGTCCCGGTAGTCGTAGGCGGTGCCACCCGTGGCGACCGCGTAACCGTCGACCACGACCCGGTAGGTGCCGGGCTTCGGGTCCTTGACGGTCACCGCCTCCTCCGAGTCACCGTCGGCGGAGCGACCCACCTCGACCTGCTTGCCGTCGACCGTGCTGTAGACGAAGAGGTCCAGATCGGCGCCGAGGTCGCTGGTGTTGCCGATCCGGGCGTTGAACGCGGTGGCGCCGGCCGGGACGTCCACCAGGAACTCCTTGGTGGTGCCCTGGGTGATGGAAGGCCGCTCGGCGTGCACGCTGGACAGCGGGCCACCCTGGCCGGTCACCGAGACCGGACCGAAGGTGTTGGTGACGGTCCAGCTGGCCGCCGTCGGCTCACCGGCCCTGACCGCCGGCAGCTCGATCACGGCCGGTTCCACCTTGACGCCCTGCACCCGCGCCCGCAGCTGGAACGGGTTGTTCAGCGCCGGCGAGGTACGCCGGGACTCGACCTCGATCTCCCAGACCCCGGGGATCGGGTTCTGGTAGTCCCGCTCCTGCGGCTTGCAGGCGGCGGCGTCGGAGAAGTTGGTGTAGCACTGCAGGCTGGAGGTGCTCTCCACCGGCACGCCGTACGGGTTGAACGCGATGAACCGGGTCTGCGAGCCGGTGGCGATCCCGGCGAGGTTCACCTGGAGCGCGCCCGCGCCCGCCGGCACGTTGACGAAGTAGGACGTGAAGCTGTTCCGGTCCACCGAGCCCTCGGCCGACCAGGAGTAGTCCGGCTTGCGCACGTCGGCGGCGGCGACCACCACCGTGGACACCTCGAAGTCGATCCCGACGGTGGCCCGGTCGTCCACGGTCAGGATCGCGCCGTGCGCCCCCGCGGTACGCGGCCTCGCGGTGACCTTCACCGTGACGGTGCGGTTCAGCGGCAGCCGGACGCTCTTCGGCGCGGTGAAGGTGCCGTCGTTGCCGCGCAGCGCCAGCTCGTGCCTGATGCTGCCGGCCGGCCCGCTGGTCCGGGTCAGCTTGACCGCGTACGTGCGGGACTGGCCGACCTGGTGCCCGCCCTGGGCGGCGCCGCAGCGGTTGTAGACGCCGGTGCCGCGACCCGGGTTCGGCTCGTACGCGCCGGAGTCCGGGTTTCGCTTGGTGAGCTGGTCCGACAGCACGGTGCAGACCGGCGCGTCGGCCGTGTACGACCGGGTCGACGGGCCCTTGGCCAGCAGCTTCCAGGCGGCCGGCACGTTGAGCAGGCCGTAGCCCTGGGCGTACGTCGGAACGTCCTTGATCGGCTTGGCCGAGCTGTAGACGGCCCGGCGCAGCGCGGCCGGGGTGACCCCCCGGTCGGTCGCCTTGGCGGCCGAGAGCAGCAGCGCGGCGGCGCCGGCGGCCTGCGGGGCGGCCATCGACGTGCCGTTGAGCATCTGGTAGCCCGGCGGCAGCGGGTAGCCGGCCTCGGCGACCGGGACGCCCGGCTGCCAGGTCGGCGCGGTGGAGATGGCCGAGCCGGGGGCGGCGATGTTCGGCTTGAAGCCGCCGTCCTCGCGCGGGCCCCGGGAGGAGAAGTTGAACAGCGCGTTCTCCTTGCGGACCACCGAACCGTAGTTCGCCAGCCAGGTGGCCTTGCTGATGCTCGCCGCGACGCTGACCACGTCGGTGGCGACCGACGGGTCGCCGACGGTGTTCAGGCCCGGGCCGGAGTTGCCGGCCGAGATGAACATCTGCACGCCGTACGTGTTGATCAGCTCGTTGTAGAGGTCGGCGCGGGCGTTGGCGCCGTCGTTGAGGGCCGGCAGGCCGCCGATCGACATGTTCACCACGTCGACCTTGCGGTTGACCACCAGGTCGACCATGCCGGTGGTGAGCGCCGCGGCGGTGCAGCCGCCACCCCAGGAGCAGGCCCGGGCGGAGACCAGCTTGGCGCCCGGCGCGGCGCCGTCGAACGCGGCGTTGCCGAGCATGTCGTTGGCGGCGGTGATGCCGGCGACGTGCGTGCCGTGGGTCGCCTCGACGATGCCGATGTTGACGTAGTCGTAGTACGGGCCCGGCGCGCCGTCGCCCGGGGTGACGTCGACGTTGCGGCGGTACTCCACCACGAACGGCATCTGGTCCCGCACCGCGGTGGCCGGGTTGTCGGTGCCGAAGTGCCCGACCTGGAACTTCTCCTTGTACGGCCGCATCAGCTCGTCGTCGGTGAAGTCGTTGTTCTGGTTGACGTCCACCCGGATGTCACCGGTCGCCGGGTCGTAGAGGATGCCCCACGCGTCGGTGGTGTCGCCGTCCCGGTTGACGTCGCCCGCCGGGTCGCTGGCCGCGGTGATGCTCTCCCGGAACAGGTTGAACCGGTAGCTGCCGGCCGGTGCCGTCCAGGTGGTGATCCCGGTGGCCGCGGTCCCGGTGGTGAAGGTCGGACCGCTGACCGCGGTGACCATCGGCCGCCAGGTGGCGTCCTCCAGCGGGTCGGTCGCGGTGACCCAGTCGACGATCTTGCGCTCGCCGGTGGTCGTCCGCTGCAGGGCCGGCTGGTCCAGGTCCACCCCGGAGTCCATGATGCCGATGGTGACGCCCCGGCCGTCCCACGCCGGGTGGGCCGCCTTGAACGACTCCGCGCCGGTCTCGTTGGTCGGCATGTACGGGTTGACCGCGCCGGTGTCCGCGCCCGGACCGGCCAGGGTGGCGCCCTGCGCGGCGGCCGTCGTACCGCGCCGCGCGGCCTCCGGCGTCGGGTCGGGCAGCTTGATGGTCTCGTCCAGGTCGACGGCGGACACCCCGGGCAGGGTCGCCGCCCTTAGCGCCTTGGCGGTGGGGACCTTGGCCAGCACGTAGCCGACCTGGTCGTAGCGCTGGCTGACCGAGGCGCCGAGGTCGGTGAGGGCCTTGGCGACCGTGCCGGCCCGGCCCTTCTCGGTGGCGATGATGAGCGTGACGGTCGGGGCGTGCTTCGCCTCGGCCTGGTCGAGGAGCTTGGCGTCGTGCGCGCCGAGCGCCTCCGCCGCGGACTGCGGCGGGGCGTCGGGCGCTCCGGTGGCGGGTGCGGCGGCGGCCGTTGCGGGGCCGCCGGCCACGGTCATGGCACCCGCTGCCACGACCGAGGCGAGAAGCGCGGCGGGAATCCGCCGGCTCCGGTTTCGGGGTTGGCTCACGTTCTCTCTTCCTCCGGAAGACAGGGCCCAGCACAAGGGAGGGCAGACGTGAGCAGAATCCTTCGGGTCGGCCGGCGTCGATGTCACTACCGCTCAGTATGTTGTGACCAGGTCGTGACGTGAAGCGCTGCCGAGCGTCATATCAACGGTGGAGGTCCGACTCGGACGGTCGGCCGTCCACACCGGTCACGGTGGAGGGTTCGAGCAGCTCGGGGGCCTGCGGCTGGCGCGGGGCCAACTCCACCTGGGCGGGGGTCGCCAACTCCTGGTCGGAGACGCCCAGCTCGGCGAGCTTGCGCGCACTGACCAGCACCCGCGCCTCCAACGACCCCACCGCCCGGTTGTACGCCGTGACCGCCCCGCCGAGCGACGAGCCGAGCTTCCCGACGTGCTCGCCGAGGGTGGCCAGCCGGCCGTACAGCTCGCGGGCCAGCGAGTGCACCGCCACCGCGTTGCGGGCCAGCACCTCCTGCCGCCACGAGTAGGCCACCGTGCGCAGCAACGCGACCAGGGTCGCCGGGGTGGCCAGCACCACGTTGCGGGCGAAGGCGTGCTCCAGCAGCGTCGGATCGCGCTGCAACGCCACGTCGAGGAACGGGTCCGCCGGCACGAAGAGCACCACGAACTCGGGGGTGCTGTCGAACGCCGCCCAGTAGGTCTTCGCGGCCAGCGCGTCCACGTGCCCCCGCAGGTGCCGCGCGTGCGCGTCGAGGTGGGTGTCGCGGCCCCGCTCGTCGCCCGCCTCCATCGCGGTGAGGTAGGCGTCGAAGGGCGCCTTGGCGTCCACCACCACCGTCCGGCCGCCGTGCAGCCGGACCACCAGGTCGGGGCGTACCCCCTGGTGGTCGGTGGCGGCGGTGACCTGCTCGTTGAAGTCGCAGTGCTCCAGCATGCCGGCGGCCTCGACGATCCGGCGCAGCTGGTGCTCGCCCCACCGGCCGCGCACCTGCGGGGCGCGCAGCGCGGCCACCAGCTGCTTGGTCTCGGTGCGCAGCTCGCCCGAGACGGTGCTCATCGAGCGGACCTGCTCGCGCAGTTCGGCGTAGGCGTCGACCCGGTCGCGCTCCAGCTCGCCGACGCGCTGCTCGTAGCGGCGCAGGGTGTCGTGCAGCGGGGCCACCGCCCGGGCCACCGCCTCCTGCGACTGGGCGGTCGCCTCGTAGCTCAACGCCCGCATCGACTGCTCCAGCCGGCCCTCGCCCTCCCGGGTGGCGGCGAGCGTGGCCTCCAGCCGGGCGATGTCGGCGGCCGACCGCGACCGCGCGGCCAGCCAGCCGAGCGCGCCACCGGCGGCGAGACAGAGCACCACCACGGCCACCGTCGAGAAGCTCATGGCGAAAGCTTGCCAAACGGGTACGACGTGCGCCCGCTGGGTACGTTCGAGGTCATGGAAGCTGCGCTGTGGCTGGTCCTGGTGCTGATGCTCGGAGGTGCGCTGGTGTTCTGGCGGTGGGGGAGCAGGTCACGCAGGGCCACCGAGCTGGCCGACGCCCGGGCGGAGGCCCAGCGCTGGTACGAGCGCCTCGGCGGCCAGCTGATGAACCTGCACGGCGAGGAGCCGGCGGTACGCCAGGCCCTGGCCGACGCCGGTGAGCGGTACAACGCGGCCGGCTCGCAGCTGGAGCAGGCCCGCACCCCGCACCAGTTCGCGCTGGCCCGGGAGACCGCGCTGGAGGGCCTTGCCTACATCCGGGCGGCCCGCACGGCGATGGGCATCGACCCGGGCCCCGAACTGCCCCCGCTGGCCGCCGCCCGGGGCTCCGGCATGCTCACCCGCGAGCGCGAGGTCAACGTGCAGGGGCAGACCTTCCGGGCCGGCCCGCAGCCGGGCCGGCAGACGCCCTACTACTACCCGGGCGGCCGTTACCAGGGCCGGTCCGTGCCGGCCGGCTGGTATTCGACCCCGTGGTGGAAGACGGCGCTGGGCGCCGGCGCCGGGGTGCTCGGCGGCATGCTGATCGCCGACGCGCTCTTCTCACCCGCCTTCGCCGACCCGGGCTACGGCTACGACGAGGGCTACCAGGCCGGCTTCGACGACGGCCAGGATCAGGGCGACTTCGGCGGCGACCAGGGTGACTACGGCGACCAGGGGGGTGACCAGTTCGCCGGCAACGACTTCGGCGGGGGCAACGACTTCGGTGGTGGCGGCAACGATCTCTCCGGCGGCGGTGACTTCGGCGGCTGGGGTGGCGGTGACTTCGGCGGGGGCGACTTCGGCGGGGACTTCGGCGGCGGAGACTGGTGACCCGCCGCTGACCGCGGGACTGTGTGGCCCACATGAGCGTGATACCTCAGAGGAATAATGATGCCTCTGAGGTATCACGCCTCACCGGGAGATGTCTTCGGCGGACCCTGACCGCTGCTCTCCAGCCGGTGGGCCGGCCTGACGCAGTACCCAGTCCCGGACCAGATCGGTCACCGAGGGGTCGACCGGCCCGCGAACCTCCCTGCGGTACGCCGACAACGCCGGCCGTCCCGGTTGTCGGCGCAGCACGTGTGTCACGTCCGGCAGCCGGTGGGTCTCCACCGGGCCGCCGGCCTCGGCGGCGATCAGGTCGAGGTCGTCCGGGTCCGCCTGGAGATCCTTGGTGCCGGTGACGGCGAGGATCGGGGCGTCGAGGCGGGCGAGGTCGGGCCGGGGGTCGTAGTCGAGGAACTCCCGGAACCAGCGGGCGTTGTACCGCCGGCCGCCCACCCGGGTGACGTCCCCGGTGGTCGCCCGGAGCCGGTCGTGGTTGCGGGCCACCTTCGCCTCCAGGTCGGTGCGGGTCAGCCGGAGCAGGGCGCGGACCGGTGCGGGCAGGGTGGGCGCCAGCCGGCGGGCCTGCCAGCGCAGGGCGGCGTCACCGCGCTTGCCGGTGGCGGCCAGCAGCACCAGGCCGGCCACCGGCGCACCACGCGCGGCGAGCGCCACCGCGGTGAGCGCTCCCTCGCTGTGCCCGACCAGGAAGATCGGACGGCCGGCCAGTTCCGGCAACCCGGTCAGCGCCCGCACCGCCGCCTCGGCGTCGTCGACGTTGTCGTGGAAACCCGTCCGCAGGAACTCCCCGGCGCTGGCCCCGACGCCCCGCCGGTCGTACCGGAAGGAGGCCGCGCCGGCCTCGGCGAGGGCGACCGCGAGGTCCCGGGACACGGCCAGGGGCAGGCGCCGCATGTTGCCGTCCCGGTCCAGCGGCCCGGACCCGGGTAGCAGCAGGGCGACCGCGGCCGGCGATGCGTCGTCGGGCAGCAGCAGGGTGCCGACCAGGCGGAACCCGGCCGACGTGAAGCTCAGCTCCCGTTCCCGGCTCACCGCAGCCGCCGGGCGAGGGCCGTGGCGTCGTCCGATCCGATCAGCAGGCTGTCGTACGGCTGCCCGGACAGGGTGATCCGGACGGCCGGCTGGCCGGCGCGGACGGTGACGAACTCGGTGCCGACGCGGCTCCGCCAGCGGCCCACGTTGCGCAGGCCGGGCAGGCCCAGGCCCGGTGCGCGCAGGCCGCGGATCGCGGTCACCGCGTTCGGGACCACCTCTGCCCTGCGGACGGCGGTGCGCGGGAAGCTGAGGTCGCCCCGGAGCGCGAAGATCTTCTCCGTGGTGCTGAGGCGGACCCGGATCCGGTCCGCGGTGATCTCGACCGTGGCCATGGTGACGCTCCCCTCATCGGCTATTCTCTCTACCGAGAACGTTATCACGAATGAGAATGATAGGAGACGGTCATGCCGCCGGAGGGCACCGCGGATCTGCTGCTCCATCCGGTGCGACTGCGCATCGTGCAGGCGTTCCTCGGGGGCCGGACGCTCACCACCGGCGAGCTACGCGAGGCCCTGCCGGACGTCCCGGCCGCCACGCTCTACCGGCAGGTCGCCACGCTCGCGGCGCACGACGTGCTGCGCACGGTCGGCGAACGCCGGGTCCGGGGCGCCGTCGAACGGACCTACCGGCTGCACGAGGCGGCGGCCTCGGTGGACGCGGATGCCGCCGCCTCGATGTCCCCGGAAGAGCACCGGCGGGCCTTCCGCACCTTCGTCGCGCAGCTGCTCGCCGACTTCGACGGTTACCTCGACGCCGGTGGCGGCGACCTCGGGCGGGACCTCGGTGGCTACCGGCAGAACGCGTTCCACGTCACCGACGACGAGCTGACGGAGTTCCTCACCCGCTTCCGGGCGCTCTTCGCCGAGTACGCCGCCCTGGGGCCCGGCCCGGACCGGGTGCGTCGGCTGCTCACCACCGTGCTGCTGCCGTCCCCCGACCGCTGACCGGCGCGGCGACCCTCCGGAACGGGAAAGGGCCCCCGCCAGCTCGGCAGGGGCCCCTCCTCGCGCCGGTCAGCCGGTGTTGCGCATGCCGGCGGCGATGCCGTTGACAGTGGTGAGCAGCGCCCGCTCCAGCGCGGTGCCGTCGCTCGGGGCACGCCGGCCGCCCGGCGCGGTCGCCACCGCCCGGGTGGCCGCCCCGGAGTCGCGGTACTGCCGCAGCAGCGCCACCTGGAGGTGGTGCAGCGGCTCCAGGTAGGTGTCCCGCACCGCGAGGGTGCGCTGGAGCACCGGGGAGTTCTCCAGCAGCGCCGGGGAGGCGGTGACCGCGAGCACCTCCCGCTTGGTCAGCTCGTACTCCTCCTCGATCTTGTGGAAGATCGGGTGCAGCTTCTTCGGGACCAGGGTCTCGACGTACCGGCGGGCGATGCTCAGGTCGGTCTTGGTCAGCATCATCTCCACGTTGGACAGGAACGTCCGGAAGAAGTGCCAGTTCCGGTTCATCTCGGCCAGCACGTCCTCCAGGCCGGCGGCCCGGGCGGCGGCCAGGCCGGAGCCGACCCCGAACCAGCCCGGCACGATCTGCCGGGTCTGGGTCCAGCCGAACACCCACGGGATGGCCCGCAGGCCGGACAGGCCGGCGCCGGTGTTCGGCCGCTTGGCCGGCCGGGAGCCGATGTTCAGCGCGCCGAGCAGCTCGGTCGGGGTGGACGCCCAGAAGTACGCCGGCAGGTCCGGATCCTCCACCAGCGACCGGTAGCGCGAGAACGCCGCGTCGGAGATCACGTCCATCGACGCGTCCCAGCGCTCCAGCTGCTCGGCGGGCTGCCGGGGGGCCGTGTGCAGCAGCGTCGCCTGGAGCACCGCGGCCACGGTCAGCTCCAGGTTCTCCCGGGCCAGTGCGGGCAGCGTGTACTTGTCGGAGATGACCTCGCCCTGCTCGGTCACCTTGATCGCGCCGTCGAGCGTGCCGTACGGCTGGGCCAGGATCGCGTCGTGGGTGGGGCCACCACCGCGACCGACCGTGCCGCCACGGCCGTGGAAGAGCCGTAGGTGCACCCCGTGCCGGGCGGCCACGTCCCGCAGCGCCCGCTGCGCCCGGTGGATCGACCACTGGCTGGTGGTGATGCCGGCCTCCTTGTTGGAGTCGGAGTAGCCCAGCATCACCTCCTGCACGTCGCCCCGGGCCGCGACCAGCGCCCGGTACGCCGGCAGCGACAGCAGCTCGTCGAGGAGCTCACCGCCGGCGTTCAGCTCGGCCGGGGTCTCCAGCAGCGGCACGATGCCGATCCGGGCCCGGCCGCTGTGCACGTCGACCAGGCCGGCCTCGCGGGCCAGCACCACCGCGGCGAGGACGTCGTCCACGCCGAGGGTCATCGAGATGATGTACGACTCGATCACCTCGGTGCCGAACCGGTCCTGCGCCTCCCGGATCGTGCCGAACACGTCGAAGGTCTTGCGGGCGCTCTCGGTCAACGGGGTGTCGACGTTGGAGAGCGGGCGGCGGCCGGTCAGCTCGTCGGCGAGCAGCTTGGTGCGCTCCAGCCGGGTCAGCGATGGATAGTCGGGGACCTCCCCGACCGCCGCGTAGAGCTGGGTGAGCACCTCGTGGTGCTTCTCGGCGTGCTCCCGGACGTCCATGGTCGCCAGGTGCAGGCCGAACGCGGAGACCGTACGGATGGTGGAGGCGAGCCGGCCCACGGCGGTGAGCTGCCCGGAGTTGCGGGCCAGCGAGGCGCGCAGCAGCTCCAGGTCGGCGATCAGCTCGGCCGAGCCGCGGTAGTCCCGGCCCGGGACGTGCGCGGTGCCGGCACGCAGCCGCTCCCGGGTGTTGGCCAGCTTGGCGCGGACGCACCGGGCCTTGAGCCGGTACGGCTCCTCGGCGTTGACCCGCCGGAACCGGGGCGCCACCTCGGGCAGCGCGTCCAGGTCGGCGGCGAGGCTGGCGGAGAGGTCCAGCGACACCGCGCGCAGCCGGCGGGAGACCGACACCTCGCTGATCAGCTCGTCCATCGCCGCCTCGGTGGCCGCGATGCCGTGCTCGTGCTGGATCGCCAGCACCTCGCGGGTGACCAGCGGGGTGACGAACGGGTTGCCGTCGCGGTCGCCGCCGATCCAGGTGCCGAAGGTCAGCGGGCGGGCCGTCGGGGAGGTCTCCACTCCCAGGGTGCGTAGCGTGTCGGCAAGGTCGTCGAGGACCTGCGGGGCGGCCTCGGCGTAGAGGTCGCGCAGGTAGTAGATCGCGTTGCGGGCCTCGTCGGTCGGGTCCGGCCGGTCCAACCGCAGCTCGTCGGTCTGCCACATCAGGTCCAGCAGCTCGGCCAGGCGCCGGTTGGCCGGCCCCTCGTCGCTGGCCCCGTAGAGGATCGCGTTGGCGGTCTCGGTGTCCAGCTCGTCGGCGATCGCCCGCAGCTTGGACAGGATCGACCGGCGGGCCGCCTCGGTGGGGTGGGCGGTGAAGACCGGGCGTACCGCCAGCCGGCGGGCGGCGGCGGCGATCTCCTCGGCCGGCACCCCGCGCTCGGCGATCATCTTGGCGGCCTGGTCCAGCCAGCCGCCGTCGGTGGCCCGGCGGCGGCGCAGGTCCCGCGCGCGGTGCACCTGCTCGGTGATGTTGGCCAGGTGGAAGTAGGTGGAGAAGGCCCGGGCCAGCTTGGTGCCGGTGGTGACGTCGAGCCCGCCGAGCCGCTGGGCGGCGGCCGGGGCGTCGGAACGGACCTGGGCCCGGATCTCCTCGACGAGGTCGAGCAGCGGGCGCCCCTCCTGGCGGGCCAGGGTCTGGCCGAGCAGGGTGCCGAGGCGGCGGATGTCGGCCCGCAGGGCGGCGTCGGGGCCGTCGTGGTCGTACTGGTCGGTCACGTCGCGCTCCTCACGTGAGTACGAAGGACAGCGCTGTCCGACTCAGCCGATCGTATCCAGGTCGCCCCCGATGCGCGGAAGGGGCCCGCGATGTCGCGCTGCGCACAACACGCGAACCGGCGTTCCGGTCAGTCACCGGAGGGCCGGTCGGCCGGGGCGGTGCGGCGGGCGTCGGACCGGCGGGCCCGGGCGTCCCAGAACAGCGTGGCGCCGAGCAGCGCGAGCACCGCCGCGCCGGTCCAGACCAGCAGGCCGGTGAGTGACCAGCCGGCCGACCGACGGTCGAAGTAGACCGCCGACTTGATCAGGTCGGTGGCCAGCCCGGGCACGTTCCACCGGTGCATGCCGCGCAGCGCGGCGGGCAGGAACTCGGGGGCGTAGATGCCGCCTGACCCAGGGTTGCCGAGGATCACCAGCAGCAGGATGACGATGCCGGTGCCGAGCAGGCCGAGCCAGGCCTGCACGGCGGAGGCGATCATCGCGGCGGCGAAGACGGCCAGCGCGCCGACCGCGGCGACCGCCGGGATGTCGTGGTGCCAGACGTCCAGGACCGGACCGACCAGCGTCGCGCCGACGATGCCCAGGACGATCGAGTACGCCGCCAGCGCGGCCACCCGCAGCCCGGCCCGGCGCAGGCTCCGGGGCGAGGTGCCGGTCTTCAGGCCCAGCGCGGTGGAGGCCAGGTAGCCGCCGAGGACGTACCCGACGGCCAGGTAGAACGGCACCAGGCCGCGTGGGTCGCTGCTCTCCACCGGCACCTCGTCGGTCACCCGCAGCGGCAGTTGGGCCTGCTGGGCGGCCTGGCCGAGGACCTGGGTGACCACCTCGGTGGCGGCCGGCGCCGAGGCGCTGGCGATGGCCAGGCGCAGCCCGCCGCCGGGGGCGGAGGCCAGCACGCCGTACACCTCGCGGGCGGTCAGCCCGTCGTCGGCGGCGTCCGGGTCGTCGTACTCGACGGGCTTGATCTTGTCGGTCTTCCCGCGGACCGCCGCCATGACGGCCTGGGCCTGCTGGTCGCCGAGGACCACCCCGACCGGCACGTCGCGCGGGTTGGGTTGGTGCAGCGCCCCGACGTACGCGGCGATGAACGCGGTGGCCAGCGCCAACGTGCCGAGCAGCAGCGCCGCCGTGCGGGGCAGCCAGTCGCGCAACCGTTCCGACTCCTCGTCCACGCTGCCAGCCTATGGCCGGGTTCGCCGGGCTTGTGGGGTTTCGCCGGCCTGGTACGTCGGGGCGGAAATCCGCTGGCCGGGCGGGATAGCGTCCGGACATGGGACTGCCGAGCTACCCCCCGAAGCCCCGCCCCGGCGACCGCGTCGCCGTCGTCTCCCCCTCCGCCGGCCTGAGCGGGCTCTTCCCGCACGTGCACGAGCTGGGGCTGCGGCGGCTGCGCGAGGAGTTCGGCCTGGAACCGGTCGAGTACCCGACCACCCGGGTGATGGGCGCCGACCCGCGCGACCGCGCCCGCGACCTCACCGCCGCCTTCGCCGACCCGACGGTCACCGCCGTGCTCGCCACCGTCGGCGGCGAAGACCTGATCACCGTCACCCCGCACCTGGACGACGCGGTGCTGCGGGCCAACCCGAAGCCGTACTTCGGCTACTCCGACAACACCAACATGCTCAACCACCTGTACCGGCTGGGGATCGTGGCGTACCACGGCGGGTCGGTGCTGGTGCACCTCGGCCGCCCCGGCAAGCCGCACCCGCTGACCTTCGACTCGCTGCGCGCCGCCCTGTTCACCTCCGACTGGTACGACCTCACCCCCGCCCCCGAGTGGGGTGACAAGCCGAACCCGTGGGAGCAGCCGGAGACGCTGGCGTACGAGCCGGAGATGCTCCCCGGCGAGGGCTGGCACTGGCAGGGGCCGTCGACCGTGGTGCAGGGCCGCAGCTGGGGCGGCTGCCTGGAGGTGCTGCACTTCCTGATGGCCGCCGACCGGGTGCCGTCGAACGAGGAGCTGGCCGGCTCGGTGCTGTTCTTCGAGACCTCCAACGAGCTGCCCCCGGCCAAGCAGGTCTACCGGATCCTGCGCGACATGGGGGAGCGCGGGATGCTCGCCGGCTTCCCGGCGGTGCTGGTCGGCCGGGCCAAGGCGTGGGACTTCGGCCGTCCGCACACCGTGCCGGAGCGGCGGGCGTGGGCCGACGAGCAGCGGGCCGCGGTCACCCGGGCGCTGGCCGAGTACGCCGACGACCCGGTGGTGGTCTTCGACGTCGACCTCGGGCACACCGACCCGCAGCTGATCGTCCCGGCCGGCGGCGAGGTCCGGGTCGACGCGGTCGAGCGGCGGATCTCGGTGCGCTACTGATCCTCCGGCGGCCTGCCGGCTCGAGCTCCGCAGAGCGGCGGCGGCGGCGGACCATGGTTCCAGGCGCTACAGACTTGAGAGCACGGATGACTCAGCCAGCGAGGCGCCCGCCGGCTCCGGCGGCCGTGCCCTGGTGTTCGAGATCCGCCGCCGCCGCTTCCACCGGGAGCCATTCCAGCCCGGATGAGTCGTCCACGCTCTCACGTCTGTAGGCGCCGAGCGGGCGGTTCGGTAGGCGCCGAGCGGGCGGTGACGCAGGCCAGATCCGCGAGCATCAGGGCCGGTGGGTCGGTCGGCCCGGTCGCCGGTCGCTCTGCCGCCGGGACGTTCAGTCGACGACGGCGAAGGCACGGACCGGGAAGGTGCCCATGCCGGCCACCCGGGGCGGGGCGGCGGTGAACCGGAAACCGGTCGGCGGCAGCGCTTCCAGGCCGGTCAGGTGCTCCACGATCGGGATTCCCGCAGCGAGCAGCGCGCTGTGCGCCGGGCGCTCACCCCGCGCCGCCGGCCCCATGTCGTCGATGTTGATCGAGTCGATGCCGACCAGGGCGGCGCCCGCCGCCACCAGGGCCTCGGCGCCCTCCCCGGTCAGGTACGGCGCCTCGGGTGCGGCGTACCGGTCGGTGCCGAAGTGCGCGTCCCAGCCGGTGTGCAGCAGCACCGCCCGCCCGGCCACCTCGTACGGGGCGAGTAGCAGGCGGTCCACGGCCCGGGTGCCGGCCGGTACCCGCACCACCAGCGCCGGCAGGTCGGCGAGGCGGTCCACCGGCACCCCGCTGAGGTCGGCGCCGTCGGCGAAGCGGTGCGCGGGCGTGTCCACGTACGTGCCGGTGTTGGCGATCATGTCGATCCGGGCGACGTGGAACTCGACGCCCGGGGCGTAGGTCGCCCGGGACGCCTCCCGGGTCAGCCAGTCGCTGATCCGCGGCGCCGGCCAGCCGGGCAGCGTGACCATGCCGTCGGTGACCGGGTGGCTCAGCTCGACCAGGCGCCGCCGGCCGGGCGCGTCGGCCGCCACGCCCCGACCGCCCTTGTGCGCCTCCCGGATGATCGTCTTCTCGCTGATCCGGACCTCGGCGACCATCAACAGGCCGAGGTGGCGGACCAGGAGCGCGGCCAGCGCCTCGTCGGTGATCTCCGGGCCGGGGATGTCCAGCCGGAAACCCTCGGTCCGCAGTCCACCGCCGTTGGCGAACGCGATCTCGGCGTCGAACTGTGCGCGGTACTGCTCCGTCATGACTCCACCGCACCACGCCCACCGGCAACGGTCAAGATCATTGTGGGAAGCGGCGCCGTACGCGGGGCAGGGGGGTGCGCGACGTACGGCGCCGCACCGGGGCGGACGACCGGCCGGGGCCGGACGTCGCGCCCCGGACCGGGCCCGCGGGCCCCCCCGAACAGGCCCGCAATCCCGCGCCGGTGGCACCGGCGTCACCCCGAGGGGCGATGGATCCATCCTCGCCGCCCGGCTCGGGACCGGTCTTGAACTTTCTTGCTCGGTTGCCGGCCTTCCCCCTCGGCGGCGTCAGCGCCGGTGCGTCTCCGGCCCGGCCAGCAGCCGGCGCAGCCGGGCCGGCGGGTGACCCACCTGGGCCCGGACCACCCGGGTCAGGTGGGCCTGGTCGGCGAAGCCGTACTCGCTGGCCAGGCTCCCCAGCGGCCGGTCCTCCGGCTCGGCCAGGGTGTCCAGCACCGCGCGCACCCGCAGCCGGTTCCGGTACGCGGTCAGGCTGCTCCCGGTCATCCGCTGGAAGACCCGGCTCAGGTGGTGCGGTGAGGCGCCCACCTCCTTGGCCACCTCGTCCAGGCCCAGGGTGAAGTCGGAGTTCGCCAGCACCTCGCGGGCCCGGTCGGCGAGCCGACGGTGGGCGGCCAGGGTGGCCGGCCGCCGGGAGATGACCCGCTCGACGTCGGCGTCCGCCCCGCCGGTGGCCAGCCCGCTGTGCTGGAAGAGCCGGGCCAGGAAGCGGTGCATCCGCTCGGTCGCCTCGAACCCGT
This sequence comes from Micromonospora siamensis, assembly GCF_900090305.1. Lineage (NCBI taxonomy): Bacteria > Bacillati > Actinomycetota > Actinomycetes > Micromonosporales > Micromonosporaceae > Micromonospora > Micromonospora siamensis. Next base: position 1,611,916 of record NZ_LT607751.1, read on the forward strand.
CCAGGCCGCGGCGGAACTCGGCCACCAGCATCCGGTGCGCCAGGTCCAGCGAGGCGTCGGAGGAGCCGTCCCAGCCGTCGCGTTCCAGCCAGCGGGCCGCGTCCGGCCGCTCCGCCAGCACGGAGGGGGCGATCTCCAGGCAGGTGAACGTGTCACCGCAGCCGTACGGGTGGGCCACGGCCATCTCGTCGCCGGGTCGGGTGAGCGTGATCGAGGTGGCGTCGGCCAGCCCGGTGCGCCCGTTGAGCCACTTGCGGTACGCCCCGGAGCGGCCGAGCACGACCTTGTGGCGGTCCTCGACGACCGTGGCCGTCCAGCCGTGGTCCTCGACGATGCACCGGGCCTGGAAGATCAACATCCCGGCCGGGTGCCCCAGCACCCGCCAGCGGGCGGACGTGGTCTGTCGACGTGGATCGCTGCCGGTTCCCTCAGCGGGCATGGGTCCCCCCTGGGTGCTCGTCGCCGCCGCGGCGACCGATCGTTCCCAGGAGAGATAGTGTCGACCGGAGGACCCCCCGTCCAGTCCCGGACGCGGGGTGATCGTCGTGCGTCCCCGCTGGAAGTGATGATCACATGCTCACCGGCCTCTTCTCCGCCGCCCTGGCCGACTCCGCCCTGACCCGGGCGCGCGACCTCGCCCGCTCCGGCGCGGCCCAGGTCGACGGGCTCGACCTGACCGCGCCCGCCGCGCTGCGGCCGTTCGCCGTCGCGGCCGTGGCGGCCGACGAGCCGGCCGGCGGGGCCGGCCGACCGGTGCTGGCGGTCACCGCCACCACCCGCGAGGCCGACGACCTGGCTTCCGCGCTGGGCAGCCTGCTCCCGCCGGAGCAGGTGGCGGTCTTCCCGTCCTGGGAGACGCTGCCGCACGAGCGCCTGTCGCCGCGCTCGGACACCGTCGGCCGGCGACTGGCCGTGCTGCGCCGGCTCGCCCACCCGGACACCGCCGACGCGCACGGTCGCACCGGGCCGCTGCGGGTGGTGGTGGCGCCCATCCGGTCCCTGCTCCAGCCGCAGCTCAAGGGGCTCGGCGACCTGGATCCGGTGCAGCTCGCCGCCGGCGAGGAGGCCGACCTGGAGGAGGTCGCCCGCCGGCTCACCGACCTGGCGTACGCGCGGGTCGACCTGGTCACCAAGCGCGGCGAGTACGCCGTGCGCGGCGGCATCCTGGACGTCTTCCCGCCCACCGACGAGCACCCCTCCCGGGTGGAGTTCTGGGGCGACGAGGTGGAGGAGATCCGCACCTTCGCCGTTGCCGACCAGCGGACCATCGAGGGCGTACCGCAGCTCTGGGCGCCGCCCTGCCGGGAACTGCTGCTCACCCCGTCGGTGCGCGAGCGGGCCGCCGCGCTGGCCCAGGAGCACCCCGAGCTGGCGGAGATCCTGGACAAGCTGGCCGAGGGCATCCCGGTCGAGGGGATGGAGTCGCTGGTCCCGGCGCTGCTCGGCGACGAGAGCCTGGAACTGCTCGTCGACACCATGCCGGCCGGCACCCACGTGCTGCTCTGCGACCCGGAGCGGATCCGCACCCGGGCGCACGACCTGGTGCGTACCTCGGAGGAGTTCCTCCAGGCCAGCTGGGCCGCCGCCGCGACCGGCGGGCAGGCCCCGGTGGACCTGGGCGCCGCCGCCTTCCGGACCCTCGGCGACGTCCGGGCGCGGGCCCGGACGCTGCGCCAGCCCTGGTGGACGCTGTCGCCGTTCGGCCTGGTCGCCGCCGACGGGGACGGGGCGGCGCGGCAGCCCTGGGAGGACGAGCCGGCCGAGGTGGACGTCACCCCCGACGACGCGATCGCGGTGACCCTGGCCGCCCAGCCGGCCCCGCTCTATCACGGCGAGACCGCCCGGGTGGTCGAGGACCTGAAGCGCTGGGCCGGCGAGGGCTGGTCGATCGCGCTGGTCTTCGAGGGGCACGGTCCCGCCCAGCGGGCCGTCGAGGTGCTCCGCGACGCCGGCCTGGGTGCCCGGCTCACCGAGGAGGTGCCGACCGCGCCCGCCCCCGGCGAGCTGCTGGTCTCCTGCGGCTGCCTGACCGCCGGCTTCGTCGACGAGGCGTCGCGGTTCGTGCTGCTCACCGGCAACGACGTCAGCGGCGGCCGGGGCACCTCCATGCGGGACGTGCGCAAGATGCCCAGCCGGCGGCGCAACACCATCGACCCGCTGGAGCTCAAGGCCGGCGACTTCGTGGTGCACGAGCAGCACGGCATCGGCCGGTACGTCGAGCTGGTCCAGCGGACCGTCAACGGCGCGAGCCGCGAATACCTGGTCATCGAGTACGCCGCCAGCAAGCGCGGCCAGCCCGGCGACCGGCTCTTCGTCCCCACCGACCAGCTCGACCAGCTGAGCCGGTACGTCGGCGGCGAGCAGCCGACCCTGCACAAGATGGGCGGCTCGGACTGGCAGAAGTCCAAGGCCCGGGCCCGCAAGGCGGTCAAGGAGATCGCCGCCCAGCTGATCCAGCTGTACGCGGCCCGTAAGGCGTCCAAGGGGCACTCGTTCGGCCCGGACACCCCGTGGCAGCGGGAGCTGGAGGACGCCTTCCCCTGGCAGGAGACGCCGGACCAGCTGGCCGCCATCGAGGAGGTCAAGCGGGACATGGAACAGACCGTCCCGATGGACCGGCTGATCTGCGGCGACGTCGGCTACGGCAAGACCGAGATCGCCGTCCGGGCCGCGTTCAAGGCGGTGCAGGACGGCAAGCAGGTGGCCGTGCTGGTGCCCACCACCCTGCTGGTGCAGCAGCACTACAACACCTTCGCCGAGCGGATGAGCCAGTTCCCGGTGACGATCAAGCAGCTGTCCCGGTTCCAGACGCCGAAGGAGGCCGAGCAGACCCTGGAGATGGCCGCCGAGGGCACCGCCGACATCGTCATCGGCACCCACCGGCTGCTCCAGGCCGCCACCCGGTTCAAGTCGCTGGGCATGGTCATCGTCGACGAGGAGCAGCGCTTCGGCGTCGAGCACAAGGAGCACCTGAAGACCATGCGGGCCTCGGTCGACGTGCTGAGCATGTCGGCCACCCCGATCCCGCGGACGCTGGAGATGGCGATCACCGGCATCCGGGAGATGTCCACCATCGCCACCCCGCCGGAGGAGCGGCACCCGGTGCTCACCTTCGTCGGGGCGTACGACGACCGGCAGGTGGCCGCCTCCATCCACCGGGAACTGCTCCGCGACGGGCAGGTCTTCTACCTGCACAACCGGGTCGAGTCGATCGACCGGGCGGCCCGCCGGATCCGCGAGCTGGTGCCCGAGGCGCGGGTCGCGGTGGCGCACGGCCAGCTGGGCGAGGACGCCCTGGAGAAGGTGATGGTCGGCTTCTGGGAGAAGGAGTTCGACGTCCTGGTCTGCACCACGATCGTCGAGTCCGGCATCGACATCCCGAACGCCAACACGCTGATCGTGGAGCGGGCCGACCTGCTCGGCCTGGCCCAGCTGCACCAGATCCGCGGCCGGGTCGGCCGGGGCCGGGAGCGGGCGTACGCGTACTTCCTCTATCCGCCGGACAAGCCGCTCACCGAGCACGCCCACGAGCGGCTGGCCACCATCGCCCAGCACACCGAGCTGGGCGCCGGCATGTACGTGGCGATGAAGGACCTGGAGATCCGCGGCGCCGGCAACCTGCTCGGTGGCGAGCAGTCCGGGCACATCGAGGGCGTCGGCTTCGACCTGTACGTCCGGATGGTCGGCGAGGCGGTCTCGGCGTTCAAGGGTGAGCGCACCGAGGAGGAGACCGACGTCAAGATCGACCTGCCGATCGACGCGCACCTGCCGCACGACTACGTGGGCGTGGAGCGGCTGCGCCTGGAGATGTACCGCAAGCTCGCGGAGGCGCGCGACGACGAGCGGCTGCGCGAGGTGGTCGCCGAGATGACCGACCGGTACGGCGAGCCGCCCGCGCCGGTGCAGAACCTCGTCGCGGTGGCCCGGTTCCGGCTGCTGGCCCGCCGGTACGGCCTCACCGACGTCTCCATGCAGGGCAGGCACATCCGGTTCGGCCCGCTGCCGCTGCCCGACTCCAAGCAGATGCGGCTCAAGCGCTACCACCCGGACTCGGTCTACAAGTCGGCCACCGACCAGGTCAGCGTGCCCCGGCCGAGCACCCGTCGGGTCGGCGGGGAGCCGCTGCGCGACCAGGCCCTGCTGGAGTGGTGCGCGCAGCTCCTCAAGGATGTGCTTGGTGAACCGGTGGCGGCGCAGCCGGCGGGGGCCGGTGCCCGGTGAGCGGTCGGGGTGGGCGGCGTCACAGCGGCGTGCCGGTCGTGAGAGAGTGACCGTCATGCGTGCTCGCCGTCTTGTCGCCGTCGCCAGCGTGGCGGTCGGTCTCGTCGCCCTCTCCGGTTGCCGTACCGAGCCCGGTGTCGCCGCGTACGTCGGCGACCACCGGATCACCGAGGATGCGGTCACCGGCATCCTCGACGAGCTGAAGGGCAAGCTGCCGACGCAAGAGCCCGCCCAGGCCCCCGCCGGGCAGGAGTCCGCCGCCCCGGCCGCCTCGCGGCTGCCGGCCCGTTCCCAGGTGGTCAGCACCCTGGTGCTGCTGGACGTCTGCAGGAAGGCCAGCGAGGAGAAGGGCTACCGCGCGCAGGGGCAGGTGCAGGCGCAGCAGGTCGCCCAGCAGTTCGGCCTGCCGGCCGACGCGGCGTACCCGCAGCGGGTCGCCGAGCTCTACACCTGCCTGTCCGGCGTGCCGGCCGGCGAGCCGGTGGCGCCCACCAAGGAGGAGCTGACCGACCTGGTGGCGGCCGGCAAGAAGGCCGGCGCGATCCCACCGGAGGTGACCGTGGAGCAGGCCGCCGGCCAGCTCGACGGCGACCAGCTGCGCAGCGCGCTGGCCACCCGCAAGACGCTCGCCGAGGCGGTCAGCGGGTACGACGTCACGGTCAACCCCCGCTACCGCCCGCTGGCGTTCCCGGTGCTCAGCTTCTCCGGCGACGTGCCCGCGATCAGCGTGCCGCTGGGTGAGGCCGGCAACGACGCGGTGGTCGACGCGGGTTGAGCGGCACCGCCCGGATCGTCCTGCTGGTCACCTCGCCCCGGCTCCCCGCCGGGCTGATGACGGCGGCCGCCTGGGACGTCGTACGCGCGTCGCCGGTGCTGGCGGGCGCGGAGAGCGAGCTGACCGCGGCCGTGCGCACGGCGGGCGTCGAGGTCACAGTGGTCGAAACCGGCGCGACGCAGGCGGTGCTGGACGCGGTGGCCGGGCACGGCACGGCGGTCTGGCTGGCCGGCCCGGGTGGCGACGAGTCGCTCGCCCGGGAGTTGGGGCTGCGGCTGGCCCGCGAGCCGGGTCTGGCCGAGCTGGAGCTGATGTACGGCTCGTGGGACCCGCCGGGGGCCCGGCTGCTCGACGCCGTCGAGGTGATGGACCGGCTGGCCTCCCCGGGCGGTGACCCGTGGAAGCTGGCGCAGACCCACCGCAGCCTGGCCGGCTTCCTGATCGAGGAGTGCTACGAGGCGTACGACGCGATCAGCGCCGACGACACCGACGCGCTCCGCGAAGAACTGGGTGACGTGCTGCTCCAGGTGCTGCTGCACGCCCGGCTGGCGGAGAACCTGCCCGAGGGCGAACGCTGGACGGTGGACGACGTGGCGGGCAGCCTGGTGGACAAGATGGTCCGCCGCAACCCGCACGTCTTCTCCGGGGCGCAGGCCGGCACGCTGGAGGAGATCGAGGCGAACTGGGAGCGGATCAAGCAGGCCGAGAAGGTCCGCAGGTCGGTGCTGGACGGCGTCGCGTTGAGCCAGCCGGCGCTGGCCCTGGCCGCGAAGGTGCTGGACCGGGCCGCCCGGGTCGGGCTGGCCGTCCCGCCGCCCCTGGCCGAGTCCCAGGTGGATCCCGAGGCGAGACTGGGCGCCGGCCTGCTGGCCACGGTGGCCGCCGCCCGACAGGCCGGGATCGACCCCGAGGCGGCGCTGCGCCGGGCCACCCTCGGCTACGCCGAAGCCGTCCGCGCCGCCGAGCAGGAGCGGCCCGAAGATCGGTAGGGTCGGGGAATGGAAGAGTTCGTGCCGCTCGCGGAGCGGATCGTCGAGGCCGTGCTGGAGAGCCGGCCGGGGCTGGCCACCTCCGTCGGCGACCACCGCTACGACGACCGACTGCCGGACCTGTCCCCGGACGGCCTGGTCGCCGAGCGGGCCATGCTCCGCGACGCCGCCGACGCCCTCGCCGAGCTCGACCCCGACTCCCTCGACGTCGACCAGCGGGTGGACCACGCCCTGCTCAGCAGCCTGGTCGACCGCGGCCTGTTCGAGTCGACCGAGGTCCGCGCGCACGAGTGGGACCCGCTGCGACACAACCCCGGCCCGCTGCTGCACGCCCTGCTGGCCCGCCCGTTCGCCCCGGCCGAGGTCCGGCTGGAGAGCCTGGCCGGTCGACTGCGGGCCGTCCCGGACGCGCTGGCGATCGCCCGGTCGACGCTGCGCGACATGCCCCGGGTGCACGTCGAGACGGCCGTCGGCCAGTTCACCGGCACCGCCGCGCTGATCCGGGACGAGGTGCCCGGGCTGCTGGCCGAGGCGCCCGCGCTGCACGGCACGGTCGAACCGGCCGCCACCGCCGCGATCGCCGCCCTGGACGAGTTCGTGGCCTGGCTGCGCGGCAGCCTGGCCGCCGACGCCGGCCCCGGGCGGGACCCCCGGCTGGGCCGCCGGCTCTGGGAGGCGCGGCTCTGGCACACCCTGGACACCGAGCTGGGCGCCGCCGAGGTGCAGCGCCGCGCGTGGGCGAACCTGGAGCGGGTCACCGAGGAGATCCGCGCCGCCGCCGTCGAGCTGGTCGGTGGGCCGGCCGACGACGAGACCGTTCGCCGGGCGCTGGACCTGCTCGCCGCCGAGCACCCCGACGACCACACCATCGTGGACCTGGCGTCGGTGACGCTGGACGAGGCGGCCGACTTCGTCCGGGCGCACGACCTGGTCAGCCTGGTCGACGACCCGTGCGTGATCCAGGAGATGCCGGAGTTCGCCCGGGGCGTCGCGGTGGCGTACTGCGACTCGCCGGGGCCGCTGGAGTCGGCGCCGCTGCCGACGTTCTACTGCATCGCGCCGACCCCGGCGGACTGGCCGGCGCACCGGGTGGAGTCGTTCTACCGGGAATACAACGACCACATGATCCGCAACCTGACCGTGCACGAGGCGATGCCCGGTCACTTCCTCCAGCTGGCCCACGCCCGCCGCCACGCCGGCGACACCCGGGTCCGGGCGCTGACCGAGTCCGGCGTCTTCATCGAGGGCTGGGCGGTCTACGCCGAGGAGCTGATGGTGGGCCTCGGCTTCGGCGGGCTGCCGGTGCGGTTGCAACAGCTCAAGATGCAACTGCGGATGACCATCAACGCGCTGCTCGACCAGCTCGTGCACTGCGACCAGATGGCCGAGGCGGACGCGATGGCGTTGATGACCGAGCGGGGCTTCCAGGAGGAGGGCGAGGCGGCCGGCAAGTGGCGTCGGGCGTTGCTCACCTCGACGCAGCTCTCCACCTACTTCGTCGGGTACAGCGAGATGGCCGAGATCGGCGCCGCCCGCCCGGACGGGGTGTCGGCCCGGCAGTGGCACGACGCCATGCTGGCGCACGACTGCCCGCCGCCGCGCCACCTGCGCACCCTGCTCGGGATGTAGCGAGGGGCGTCACGACCCGGCGGCGACCGCGTCGACCAGCCAGCGGGAGATCGAGTACGCGGGCGGCAACTCCACCGGCAGCGCGTCCAGCGGGAACCAGCGCGCCTCGGTCAGCTCCCGACGGTCGACGACCGGCTCGGCGGCGGGGTCGGCCACGATGGCGGTGAACCCGGCGAGCAGGGTGCCCGGGCCGGACAGCGCCCACGGCTGGCTGCCGAAGTAGGCCACCCGGTCGAGGGTGAGCCCGACCTCCTCGCCGACCTCCCGGCGGGCGGCGCCCTCCAGCGTCTCGCCGGCCTCGACGAACCCGGCGACCAGCGCCCACAGCTCCGTCGGCCCGTACGCGTGCCGGACCAGCAGCAGCTCGTCGGGGCGGCCGGCCGGTCCGGGGCGGGTGATCGCCACCAGCACCGCGACCGACAGCGGCAGGAACACGGTCAGGCCGCATTCGGGGCACCGGCGGGCGCTCTCGCCGGGCACGTCGGTCAGTTCCGCCCGGCAGGCCCCGCACCACCGGTGCGTACGCCGAAAGCCGACCACGGCCAGCGCCCGGCCGGCGAGGACGGCCAGCGGCTCGGGCGTGGTCGCGGCGAGCCGCCGCCAGCTCCGCCAACTGCCCGGTAGCGCCTCTGGGTCGGTGACCGCGGCGGTCCACGCCGGCACCCCGTCGAGGGTGCCGACCGGCAGCCAGTCGGTGCGGGCCGGCAGCTCACCGATCCGGTGGAAGGCGCCGTCGGGACCGGTGAGCACCTTGTGGCCGGCGACGGGCACGGCCAGGTCGGTCGCCGCCGGCGGGGCGCCGGTTCCCGGCCCGGGCAGGAAGCCGGCGCCGGCGGGCGGCGTGTTCGCGGCGGCGGGTGTGGTCGCGGAGGCCGGCGTGGCTCCGGAGCCCGGCGCGGTCCCGGCCGGGTCGGTCACGGGGCGGTGGTCCGCCGGTCGACCAGGCCGGCGCCGGCCGGCGGCGCGAAGGCGGCGGGGTCGACGGTGTCGGCGTACCTGCTCAGGGTCAACTCGGTCGCCCGGCCGCCGATGCTGCCGGCGAAGCTGCCGAGCACACCGTCACCGGTCACGCAGGTGGTGAAGTCGCCGGTGGAGCGCTTCACGTCGACGCAGGTGGCGTGGTGGCCGGCGACGGTGGTGTCGGTGGCGGTCACCGTGGCGGCCGGGTCGAGCGCGGCGTCGGTGAGCAGCCGGATCACGCCCGGTGGGGTGACCAGCCCGCGCCGGGCGGCCTCGTCGTAGACCGGCACCGAGGGCTTTCCGGCGGTGGCCACCGGCGGCAGCACGGTGCAGGCCGTCCGGCCGGTGCTGTTGTCGCAGCGGGTGAGCGCGTCCTGGGTGACCGTGATCTTGCCGTCCGGCCAGGTGTACGCGGACGCGAGCGGCTTCTGGGTCTGGGCGATGGAGGCGGTCCGCCCGTCGGGGAGCCGGTACTCAGCGGTCCAGGTGCCGGCGAGCGCCTCGTCCATCTGGGCCGCGAGGTCGTTGACGAGGTCCGCCCGGTCCAGCCCGGCGCCGGCCTCGTCGAGGGCCTGGCAACCGGTGACCGAGAGCGACGCGATGACCGACACGGCGAGCAGACGGAGGGGTCTCAACACGGCGGGCATGCCGACCAGCGTGGTCGATCGGGTCCGCCGGACGCAAACCGGTTGCCGGTTGAGGCCCGAGAATACGGGAATGTCCGTGTCACCCGTCGTCGTGGACGGCTCCGGCCCCGAAGGCCATGCGGCGGGGCGGGGACCGATACGCTGCGTTCAACACCTGCCTCAGCCGCACCGTGGCGGCCCATACCGGACCGGAACACACAAACGAGGAGCGACTCAGTGGCAACCATCGAGGGAATCGTCGCCCGGGAGATCCTTGACTCGCGGGGCAACCCGACGGTCGAGGTCGAGGTCGGGCTCGACGACGGCACGATCGCCCGCGCCGCGGTGCCGTCCGGCGCCTCCACCGGCGCCTTCGAGGCGGTCGAGCTGCGCGACGGTGACAAGGACCGCTACCTGGGCAAGGGTGTCGAGAAGGCCGTCTCGAACATCGAGGACAAGATCGTCGACGAGCTGATCGGCTACGAGGCCAGCGAGCAGCGGCTGATCGACCAGAAGATGCTCGACATCGACGGCTCGGACAACAAGGGCGCGCTGGGCGCGAACGCCATCCTGGGTGTCTCGCTGGCCGTGGCGAAGGCCGCCGCCGGCAGCGCCGAGCTGAGCCTCTTCCGCTACCTGGGCGGCCCGAACGCGCATCTGCTGCCGGTGCCGATGATGAACATCCTCAACGGTGGCGCGCACGCCGACTCGAACGTCGACATCCAGGAGTTCATGATCGCGCCGATCGGCGCACCCACCTTCCGGGACGCGCTGCGCTCCGGCGCCGAGGTCTACCACGCGCTGAAGTCGGTGCTGAAGAAGAAGGACCTGTCGACCGGCCTGGGCGACGAGGGCGGCTTCGCGCCGAATCTGCCGACCAACGCCGCCGCCCTGGACCTGATCGCCGAGGCGGTGGAGAAGGCCGGCTACCGGCTCGGCACCGACATCGTCTTCGCGCTCGACGTGGCCGCCACCGAGTTCTTCGACAACGGCAGCTACACCTTCGAGGGCAGCGCGAAGAGCGCCGAGGAGATGAGCAACTACTACACCAAGCTGGCCGGTGACTACCCGATCGTCTCGATCGAGGACCCGCTGGCCGAGGACGACTGGAGCGGCTGGGCCACCCTCACCGCCGCGCTCGGCGACCGGATCCAGATCGTCGGCGACGACCTGTTCGTCACCAACCCGCAGCGCATCGCCCGGGGCATCACCGAGAAGGCCGCCAACGCCGTGCTGGTGAAGGTCAACCAGATCGGCTCGCTGACCGAGACCCTGGACGCGGTGGACCTGGCCCACCGGGCCGGCTTCAAGTGCATGATGAGCCACCGGTCCGGCGAGACCGAGGACACCACCATCGCCGACCTGGCCGTCGCCACCGGCTGCGGCCAGATCAAGACCGGCGCCCCGGCCCGCTCGGACCGGGTGGCGAAGTACAACCAGCTCCTGCGCATCGAGGAGGAGCTGGCCGACGCGGCGCGGTACGCCGGTGCCGGCGCGTTCCCGCGCTACCGTTCGGCCTGAGGCCGGGCACGCTTCGGGGGAGGGGTGTGAGGATGCCGCAGCGTCGCACACCGGGGGGCCAGCGTCCCGCCCGCCGGCCGGGTCAGCCCGGTCGGCCGGGCGCGGCCCGGATCCGGGTGCCGGCCCGCGAGGGCGGGGTCCGCGCCGAGCCGCGCGCCGCCGCCGGCCGCGCGCCCGGCGCGACCCGGGGCGCCGACGGCGTACGCCGTCCCGCCGCCGGCCGCCGTACCGCCGCGGGCGGCACGGTCCGGCGGCTCGCCGCACCCCACCCCCGACGCTTCACCGGGCGCGCCACCGTGCTCTTCGCGGTGCTGATCGCGCTCGCCCTGGCGTACACCTATCCGGTCCGGGTCTATCTCGACCAGCAGACCGACATCGAGCGGATGGAGGCGGCGCAGGCCGCCCAGCGCGAGGAGATCGCCGAGCTGTCCGAGCGGGCGGCGAAGTGGCGGGACGACGAGTACATCAAGATCCAGGCCCGGGAGCGGTTCTTCATGGGCAAGCCCGGCGAGAAGATCGTGATCGTGCTGGACGACCCGGCCGGCGCGGCCCGGGACGCGGGCGCGGGCAAGCCGGCGGCCCGGCCGGCCGCCCCGGACACCTGGTACGACACCCTGTGGTCCAGCATCCGCGCGGCGAACGACGACCGCGCCGGCAAGTGACCGCGCACCACCCGCGCACCGACGAAAGATGGACATCGTGACTGTCGTACCCCCGCCGGAGCCGGCTGCGGACTCCGTGACCCCGCCGCGCCGGGAGCCGGCGACCGAGGCCGACCTGGCCGCGGTGGCCGCGCAGCTGGGCCGTACGCCCCGGGGCACCCGGGCCGTCGCCCACCGCTGCCCGTGCGGCCTGCCGGACGTGGTGGAGACGACGCCCCGGCTGGCCGACGGCACCCCGTTTCCGACGCTGTTCTACCTGACCTGCCCCCGGGCCACGGCGGCGTGCAGCCGGCTGGAGTCGGCGGGGTTGATGAAGGAGATGGCGGAGCGGCTGGCCGAGGACCCGGAGCTGGCCGCCCGCTACCGGGCCGCGCACGAGGACTACCTGGCCCGGCGGGACGCGATCGGCGAGGTGCCGGAGATCGCCGGGATCTCCGCCGGTGGGATGCCCGGCCGGGTGAAGTGCCTGCACGTGCACCTGGGGCACGCGCTGGGCGCCGGGCCGGGGGTGAACCCGTTCGGCGACGAGACGCTGGCGCTGGTGGAGAAGTGGTGGGCCGCGGGCCCGTGCGTGGACGTCCCGGCGGCGGAGTGAGCGCGGATCCGGTGCTGGTCCGCCGGGCCCGTACCGGTGACGTGCGGGGCATCCGGCGGCTGGTCGACACGTACACCGACGACCGGCGGCTGCTCAGCAAGGCCACCGTCACCCTCTATGAGGACGTGCAGGAGTTCCGGGTGGCGGTGGACGCAGACGGGACGGTCGTCGGCTGCGGCGCGCTGCACGTGATGTGGGAGGACCTGGCCGAGATCCGGACGGTGGCGGTGGACCCGGCGTGCCGGGGTCGCCGGATCGGGCACCGGATCGTCGCCGAGCTGATCGACGCGGCCCGTGAGCTGGGCGTGGCCCGGATCTTCGTGCTCACCTTCGAGACCGACTTCTTCGCCTCGTTCGGCTTCCGGGCGATCGACGGGGCGCCGGTGCCGCAGCCGGTCTACGAGCAGCTGCTGCGCTCGTACGACGAGGGTGTGGCCGAGTTCCTGGACCTGGAACGGGTCAAGCCGAACACCCTGGGCAACACCCGGATGCTGCTGCGCCTGTGACCCGTCAGGTGAGCAGCAGTTGGACCAGGACCAGCACGGCCACCAGGTCGGGGCCGCGGACGACCCGGCGGACCAGGTCGACCGGGATCATCGCGAACGGGGTGTCCACGATCGGGCCGTCGTAGCGCATGGGCGGCCGGGTCGCGCTGCGGTAGGCGGCCGCCACGATCCCGGCCAGCAGCAGCCCGTCGACCGGACCCACCGTCGGTCGTACGACCGGGAGGGTCGCCGCGTACCAGACCAGCGCGCCGACGGCCGGCAGGACGACGTGCGCCAGCCGCAGCTCGGTGTCACTGCCACCCAGTGTGCGGCGCAGTCCGGCGGACCGGCTGATGGTGCGCAGGCCGCCGGTCAACCGGTCGACGGCGAGGTAGCCGAGCACCACCTGCCAGGAGCCGGCCGAGGCCGGTAGCGCCACCGCCGCGGCGTACATGGCCAGCAGCAGCGCCGCCCAGACCGGCAGCGCGCTGGGATGCCGACGCAGCCGGCGTGCCTCGGCCCGGACCAGCACGGCGAACCGCCCACCCCGGCGCAGCGGCCGGCCGGGTACCCGGCCGATCGCCCGCCACCGCCGGCTCTGCACCAGGTCCTCGATCATCGACGGGTCGAGCAGGACGGCCGCGCTCGTGGCGGCCCCGGCGAACTGCCCGCCGCTGATCAGGGAGGCCCGGTCGACGCCGCCGAGCGCCCGGTACGCCCACCGGACGGCCCACCCGGCGACCGGTACGCCGACCACGGCGACGGCGGCGGTGAGCGCCAGCGACAGCGGTGGGACCGGCCGGTCGAGGAGGTGGCCGGCGACCACGAGCAGCGCGACCGCTCCGGCCGAGCCGAGCAGCACCCGGTCGACGAGCCGGGCCCAGCGTGGATCCCGGGGCGCCGCCTGGGCGACCACCGCTCCGGCGACGGCGAGGGTTCCGCAGGCCGCCCCGGCCAGCGCCGACCAGAGCAGGTCGATGGGCCGGTCCGGGCCTCCGGCGACGGCGGCGCCGAGCCCGAGCAGTCCCGCGCCGAGGGCCGTCGTGCCGGCCAGCGCGGCGGCCCGGGGCAGCAGCAGGGCCGCCCGGTCCACCGGCGCGCTGAACAGCCAGGACTGGGCGGCCGGCGTCACCAGCAGGGGGCCGGCTGCCCGGAGGAGCCGCCAGGCCAGCCCGGTCGCGGCGAGCGCCGCGGCGACGGCGATCCAGTACCGCTCGCCCGGGTCGCCCGGTGCGCCGGCCGGCGAGTCGAGGTAGCGACGGATCCCGGTCAGCGCGAACCACCCGTACATCGCCACGAAGAGGACGACGACGTAGACGTCGGTGAGCACGTCGCCGAGCGACGTGTCGTGGTGCCGGCGGCGGGCCCGGCGCAGCCGGGCCCGGACCTGCCCGGCGCGGGGGGCGGGGCTCGGGGGAGCGCTGGTGGTCGCGGCCATCTCAGCCGCCGACCTCGATCCGGTCGTCGGCGACCTTGGCGATGAGGTCCGCGTCGTGCGAGGCCATCAGCACGGCCGTGCCGGCGGCCTTCTCCCGCAGCAGCCGGTCGGCCAGCCAGGCCCGGCCCCGGCCGTCGAGCCGCTGCTCGGGTTCGTCGAGCACCAGCAGGCGACGGGGGCGCACGAAGCACGACGCCAGGGTGAGCCGCTGGCGTTGCCCGCTGGAGAGGGTCACCGGGAGCTGGTCGGCGACCCGTTCCAGGTCCAGCTCGGCCAGGATCTCGGCGACCGGTTGCGCCGTGCCGCCGTGGGCGTACGCGACGAGCTCCAGGTGCTCGGTGACCGAGAGGTCCGGGAAGAAGTCGATGTCGTCGAGAGCGGCCGCCAGCACGGCACGTACCTCGGGGTCGGTCTCGTGGCAGGGTTTCCCGTCGATCAGCACCTCGCCCTCGTCGGGCCGGTCGGACCCGACGACGCAGCGCAGGAGGGTCGTCTTCCCGGAGCCGTTGGGGCCGGCCACGACGGCGAGCCGCCCGGCGGCCAGGCCGAAGTGCACGTCGTCCAGGACGACCAGCTCGCCGAAGCGGCGGGTGAGGCCCCGCACGGTGAGGATGTCCACGGCGCCCACTCTCGCACGACGTCGCCAGGCTGACGCTGCTGCGCCGGTGAACCTCGCTGACCACGTTGTGCACACGTCTCACCGACCCCGACCCGTCCCCCACGCGCCTTTGCTCTGCTGCCATCCGCGCGACAGTCACCGACGGTGAGTGGGGCTCGTGCCAGGCAGGCAGGTGACGGTCCAGCTCACCGCCGGTGTTGCATCCGCGGCAGCAGAGCAAAGGCGGGTGGTGAACGGTCGGCCACCCAGCCGGTCGTCGCGTTGGGTGACATTCGCGGCCGTTGCGGTGGGTGATCGGCAACGGGTCGAGGGTCGACCGGGTGGGCGGCCCGGGCACCGTCCGCGAGGGGTGTCTCCGGCCCGCCAGGTCGTTCGGGAAGGCGTCGACGGCCGCCTGCCGTAGGGTTGCTGCCGTGACGACGCGCGTGGCCGCCATCGACTGCGGGACCAACTCGATCCGACTGCTGGTCGCCGACCTGCCCGACCCGACCGCCGGACCGGAGGCGCCGCTGCGCGACCTGAGCCGCCGGATGGAGATCGTCCGGCTCGGCCAGGGCGTCGACCGGACCGGCCGGCTGGCCCCGGAGGCGATCGAGCGGACCCGGGTCGCGCTGGCCGACTACGCCACCGAGATCGAGAAGCTCGGCGCGGAACGGGTGCGGATGTGCGCCACCTCCGCCTCCCGGGACGCCTCCAACGCGGCGGACTTCCAGGCCATGGTGGAGCAGACCCTCGGCGTGCCGCCCGAGGTGGTCACCGGCGACGAGGAGGCGCGGCTCTCCTTCACCGGGGCGGTGCGCGGCCTGCCTGCCGACGCCCGGCCGCCGTACCTGGTGGTGGACATCGGGGGCGGCTCCACCGAGTTCGTGGTGGGCACCCGCGAGTCCGGGGTGGAGGCGGCGATCTCGATGGACATCGGCTGCGTCCGGATGACCGAACGGCACCTGCACGGCGACCCGCCGAACCTGGACGAGGTCGCCGCGGCGCAGGCCGACATCGCGGTCGCGGTGGACCGCGCCCTGGCCGCCGTGCCGGGCCGGGAGGCCGCCACGCTGGTCGGGCTCGCCGGTTCGGTCACCACCGTCGTCGCGATCGCCCAGGGCCTGACCGGGTACGACCCGGAGCGCATCCACCACGCCCGGGTGTCATACGACCAGGTGGCCGAGGTGACCGCCGACCTGCTGGGCAGGACCCGCGAGCAGCGGCTGGCCATCCCGGTGATGCACCCGGGACGGGCGGACGTGATCGGGGCGGGTGCGCTGGTGCTGCGGGTGATCATGGAGCGGGCCGGGATGTCGTCGGTGGTCGCCTCCGAGCACGACATCCTCGACGGCATCGCCTGGAGCCTCCAGGGCTGATGGCGGTCAGGCGGATCAAGCCGAACATCCTCGCCGGTGACCTCGCGGTCAGCCGGCGCTTCTACACCGACCTGATCGGGCTGGACGACCTCGGCGGGATGGACTGGATCCGGTTCCTGGGCGGTGGCAGCCGCGAGGTCCAGCTCTCGGTGATGGCGCTCGACGTCCATGCCGGTGTCCACGCCGACGTATCGATCGAGGTGGACGACGTCGACGAGGTGCACGCCCGGTGCGTGGCGGCCGGCGCCGAGATCGTCTATCCGCTGACCGACGAGCCGTGGGGGCTGCGCCGGTTCTTCGTCCGGGACCCGGACGGCACGGTCGTCAACGTGACCCGGCACGGGGAGTAGCGGTCTCGCTGAGAGAAAGCTGTAAAAGCTGAGAAATAGCTGAACGGATGAGCCCGAAGGGGCGGTGCCGGCGAACTTGATCACCTACGGTGTCGTCTGCTCGTCCCCTTCGGAAGGAAATTCTGTGTCAGAGCAGGTCGCACCGCCCTCCTCGCCGTACCCCGGCCAGCCCGACCCGGCCGTGCCGGCGCCGCCGGCCGAGCCGGCCAAGAAGTCCGGCGGGCGCAAGGTGCTCAGCATCCTCGGCGTCATCCTCGCCGTCCTCGCCTTCGGCGCGTTCAAGTTCGGCGTGAAGTCCTACCTGAACCGCGACGAGACCGCGGACGCCAAGGCCGGCGACTGCCTCGCCGAGCTGCCCAAGATGGTCGGCGACAAGCAGGAGTCCGCCGACGACGCCAAGGTCGTCGAGTGCACCTCCACGGACGCCGCCTACGACGTGGTCGGCCGCGTCGAGAACCAGACCGAGGCGCAGGCCGCGTCCGGCGAGGGCTGCGACAAGTTCATCAAGGAGGGGCAGGACGGCTACGTCTTCTCCAACATCGAGCGGGGCGGCAAGGGCTACGTGCTCTGCCTGACCAAGCACGCCTGATCCAGGCTCGATCCGTCGACGGCGGCACGGTGCGTCCGTGCCGCCGTCGACGTGCCTAGAGCCGTTCGGTGGCCAGCCGGGCGCTGAAGCCGAGCAGCGCCGTGCCGGTGAACGCGTCCATCCCGCGCCGCACCCGGCGGCGGGACAGCACGGCGCGTACCCGGTCCAGGGCCCCGACCAGCACCGTCAGGTAGGTCAGCGAGAGCGCGGCGTGGCTGAGCGCGAAGGCCAGCAGCACGCCCAGCGGCGCGGAGCCGCCGACGAACTGCGGCAGCACGGCCAGATAGAACGCCAGCACCTTGGGGTTGGTGATGTTGGACAGGAAGCCCTGCCGGAAGCCGGTCACCGCCTCCCCGGGCGGGACCGTCCCGCCGGCGTCCGGCAGCGGGTACCGGCCGCGCCAGGCCGACCGCCAGGCCTGCACCCCGAGGTACGCCAAATAGGCCACGCCCGCCCAGCGGATGGTCTCGAACAACGGCTGGGAGCGGACGATCAGCGTCCCCAACCCGGCCGCCGCCGCGGTGCCCTGGAGCGCGTTGGAGCTGGCCACCCCGGCGGCGCTCCACCTGCCCCGGCGTCGTCCGGCGGCGAGCGTGTTCCGGGTGACCACCGCGAAGTCCGGCCCCGGGATCAGCACCAGTACGGCGGCGAAGGCCAGGAACGTTCCGTAGCTGCTCCACGACATGCCCCGACCCTATGCCCGCACCGTCGGGCGGTAGCGCGCTCTTGACGGTACTGCGCAATCCACACTACTGTTCGATGCGTGGACACCACACAGCTGCTCAAGGGCGTGCTCGACCTGGCGGTGCTCGCCGTCCTGCGGGAAGAGGACGGCTACGGCTACGACATCCTGCGCCGGCTGCGCGAGGCCGGCCTGGAGGAGGTGGGCGACGCGTCGGTCTACGGCACGCTGCGCCGCCTCTTCGCCGCCGGCCTGCTGACCACGTACGTCGTGCCCAGCGAGTCCGGCCCGCACCGCAAGTACTACGCGCTCAACGCCGCCGGCCGCGACCAGCTCGCCCGCTCCGGCAAGACCTGGCGCTCCTTCGCCACCACCATGGACGCACTGCTCGACGATCGGGGGATGGCGGCATGACCGTCACTGAGCAGGACATCACGGACTACGTCGACCGAGTCCGGGCCGCGCTGGCCGACCTGCCGCCCGCCGTGCGGGACGAGTTGACCGAGGACCTGCCCGAACATCTGACCGAGGTCGCCGCCGAGGCGGACGGCACCCTGGTCGACCGGCTCGGCGAGCCCGAGGCGTACGCCGCCGAACTGCGGGTCGCGGCCGGCGCCACCGGGCCGCGCGCCGGGGTCCGGCGGGGTGACCGGATGGCCGCCGCCGCGGGCCGGCTGCGCGCCCGGCTGGCCCGGCTCGACGTCCGGATCGGCCCGCTCCTCGGGTACGCCACGGCCGGCGAGTTCCTCCGGCTGCTCCGACCGGCTTGGTGGGTGCTGCGCGGCTACCTCGCCGCGGCCCTGATCGGCGTGCTGCTCAGCGGCCAGCTTGCCCTGCTGCCCCGCCCGTTCGGCAGCGCCCTCGGCGGGCTGCTGCTGATCGTGATCGCCGTCCCGCTGTCGGTCTCCCTCGGCCGCCGGGCCGGCGAGCTGCGCCGCTGGCCGCGCCGCCTGATGCAGGTCGGCGCGGTCGTGCTGGCCTGCTTCGGTCTGCTGATGGTCGCCGTGACCGACCAGCAGCAGGGCCCCGACGGGCCGGTCAGCTACTACCCGGTGGAGAACCCGTACGACACCGTGCAGGACGTCTACGTCTACGACGGCGAGGGGAAACTGGTCCCCAACGCGCGACTGTTCGACCAGGACGGTTCGCCGATCCGACTCGGCTACCCCGACTGTGCCGAACCCGGCCAGGAGGACGAGGCGGTGCGCGGCGGCTACCCGTACTGCCCGGAGCGGGCACCGTTCGGCCCGCGGCCGGTCCCGTCGCTGACGCCGCCCGACGCGGGACCGGCGCCGGCGCCCACGACGGCACCGGGCGGGGCGCCGCCCGCGAGCCCGGCACCGGCCACCAGCAGCGCGCCCGCCCCGACGGCGGTGCCGCCCGCCACCACCGGTCCGGCCGTGGGGCCGACCCGCTGAGTCCCGCCCGAGGGGCGCCCGCCGACCGGCGGGCGCCCCTCGCGTCCGCGTCCATCCGGCGAACGGGAGGTGAATGCCACTCTTCGTGCGTCTTCCGTGGCGTGCCGGCGGCGTGGCAGGCTACCGGCACGTAGGACCACTGGGCGACCAGCCAACGATGACTGACCGCTAGGAGGACGGGCTCATGGGCGAGATGGTGAGCTTCACCAGCAACGGAGGGACGAGCGAGGGGTATCTCGCGATACCCTCCGCCGGTGGGGCCAGCCCGGCGGTCATCGTCATCCAGGACTGGTGGGGCCTCGTGCCCCACATCCGGGCGGTGGTGGACCGCTTCGCGGACGCCGGCTTCGTCGCCCTCGCACCCGACTTCCGGCACGGACAGCCGGCCGCCAAGCCGGACGAGCCGCACCGCATGTTGAACGCCACGCAGATGGACGAGGCCGGCCGGGACATCGCCGCCGCGGCGGAATACCTCGCCGGCCGGTCCGAGGTCACCGGCAAGGTCGGCTGCGCCGGCTTCTGCGCCGGGGCGAGCCTGGCGCTCTGGTCCGGGGCGCTGTCGGAGCGGATCGTCGCCACCGCCGGCTTCTATCCCCGGCTGCCCTGGGAGGGCATGCGCGCCGACTGGCCGGACTACGCCGGCAAGGCGGCCCTCATCCACTGCGCCGAGGCCGACGGCACCTCCGCCGACCCGGGCGTACAGGCCGCCCGGTCGGCGATCGAGGCGGCCGGCGGCACCTGCGCCCTGCACGACTACCCGGGCACCGCGCACGCGTTCTTCAACGAGGACCGGCCGGAGAAGTTCGACCAGCGGGCCGCCGCCACCGCCTGGGCCCGCACCCTGGAACACTTCCGGGCCAAGCTTGGCTGAGTCGCGTACCCCCGCACAGGTGGTCGCCCGCGCCGCGCGGGCGACCGACCTGGCCGACCTCGACGGCGCGGTCAGCGACTGTTTCGCCTGCCCCCGGCTGGTCGCCTGGCGGGAGGAGGTGGCCCGCACCAGGCGGGCCGCCTTCCGGGATCAGCACTACTGGGGCCGCCCGGTGCCCGGCCTCGGCGCCGCCGACGCCCGGATCGCCATCCTCGGCCTGGCGCCGGCCGCGCACGGCGGTAACCGCACCGGACGCATCTTCACCGGCGACCGCTCGGGGGACGTGCTCTTCGCCGCGCTGCACCGGGCCGGCCTGGCCAACCAGCCGACCAGCGTCGCCGCCGACGACGGGCTGACCCTGCGGGACACCAGGATCTTCGCCGCGGTGCGCTGCGCCCCGCCGGACAACAAGCCCACCCCGCCGGAGCGGGACACCTGTGCGCCCTGGCTGCACCGCGAGCTGACGCTGATCCGCCCCACGCTGCGCGTCGTCGTCGCGCTCGGCGCGTTCGCCTGGGCCGCCTGGTGGCCGGCGCTGCGCGCGGTGTACGGGGTGCGCCCGACCAGCCCGCGACCGGCATTCGGCCATGGGGCACACTGGTCCGGCACGGCCGCACCCGATCTGCTCGGTTGCTACCACGTCAGCCAGCAGAACACCTTCACCGGGCGGCTGACGCCAGAGATGCTGGACGATGTGTTCACCCGGGCGAAACTGCTGGCCGGGGCGGACTGACCTACGGGGGCGGTGGCGATGACCGACGGCACGCGTGCGCCCGACGTCGCCCCGTCCCGGCGGCGTCCGTCGGCCCGCGGTCTGATCCGTCGCTGGTGGCCGGTCGGGGTGGTCGCGGCGCTGCTGGTGCTGGCCGCCGCGGCGGCCGGGCACTCCTCGCTGGGCGCGACCCGGGTGCCGCCGGTGTCCGACACCATCCCCTACGTGCCGGATTACCCGAGCACCGAGCCGAGTCCGTTCGAGCCGCGCGAGGCGGGCGAGGCGACCCAGGTGCACATTCCCCAGTGGATCGCCACCGTCGCCATCGCACTGCTCGCGCTGGGCATCCTGCTGGCGGTCGGCTACGTCGGCTGGCTGCTGATGCGCGGGGCGATCAACCGGACCACCCGGGCCGTCCCGGTGCAGCGGGCCCGGCGTACCGCCCGGGGCACCGCCGCCGAGGTGGTCGCCGCGTTGGACGCCGGCCTGGTCGAGCTGGACGACCGGGACACCGACCCGCGTACGGCGGTGATCGCCTGCTGGGTACGCCTGGAGGAGGCGGCCACCGAGGCGGGCGTGCCGAAGCTGGCCGGGGACACCCCGACCGACCTGGTCACCCGGCTGCTGCGCGGTGACCCGGCCGCCGGCGTGCCGGCGATCGCCAGCGGTGACGTGCTGGCCGAGTTCGCCCACGTCTACCGGGAGGCCCGGTACGCCACCCACGCCGTGGACGGGCGCACCCGGGACCAGGCCCGCGCGGCGCTGCGTCGACTGCGCGGCGAGCTGACCGCCGTGGCCGAGGAGCCCGCGCCGTGATCCGACGACCGGCTGGACGGCCCGGGAGGCGCCGGTGAGCACCAGCATCGAGGAGCTGCTCCGGTTCGAGGAGGAGCGTCCGCCGGACGGGGAAGCGGAACGCCAGGGCTGGCTGCGGCCGGTGCTGCGGATCCTCGCCGGCGCCGTGGCGATCGTCGCGGTGGCGTTGGTCGCGTTGCGTACGGTCGGCCTCCAGGTGTCGATCCCGGTGCTGGCGGCCGGCGCGCTCGCCGTCCTCGGGGTCCGCCGGGTGACCGCCGCCCTGTCGCCGCCACCACCGCCGGCCGGGGGTGGCCGGATCGGCGGCGGCGAGGAGGAAGGCCTCTACAACTGGGGTGCCCGGGACGCGCTGAACGCCGCCGTCAAGCGGTGGGAGACGCCGCTGGACTGGTCGGCCAGCCGCCCGGAGCGATTCGCCTCCACCGTCCTGCCCCGGTTGGCCGAGCTGGCCGACGAACGGCTGCGCCAGCGCCACGGGACCACCCGCGAGTCGGACCCGGCTCGCGCCCGTGAGCTGCTGGGTGAGCGGCTCACGGCGTTCCTGGACAACCCTCCCCGCCGCCCCCCGTCGCCGCGCGACCTCGCGGTGATCGTCGCCGAACTGGAGAAGATCTGATGAACGACGCGCAGCGCACGATCTCCGCCGCGGAGGTGGGTCACCTGGCCCGAAGGGTGCTCGACGCGGTCGGCTCGGTCGTGGTCGGCAAGCGGGAGACCCTGGAGCTGGTCCTCTCCGGCATCCTGGCCGGCGGCCACGTGCTGCTGGAGGACCTGCCGGGCCTGGGCAAGACGCTCACCGCCCGCTGCTTCGCCCAGGCGCTGGGGCTGGACTTCCGCCGCCTCCAGTTCACCCCCGACCTGCTCCCCGCCGACGTCACCGGCTCCTTCCTGTACGACCAGAGCAGCGGCGACTTCTCCTTCCGGGCCGGTCCGATCTTCACCAACCTACTGCTGGCCGACGAGATCAACCGCACCCCGCCGAAGACCCAGTCGGCGCTGCTGGAGGCGATGCAGGAGAAGCAGGTCTCGGTGGAGGGCGTCACCTACCGGCTGGACGAGCCGTTCCACGTGCTGGCCACCGCCAACCCGATCGAGTACGAGGGCACCTACCCGCTGCCCGAGGCGCAGCTGGACCGGTTCCTGCTCCGGGTCTCCTTCGGTTACCCGGAGCGCGACGACGAGTACGACGTGCTGCGCCGCCGGATGTCGCGCCGCCGGGAGGAGGCCGAGATCAAGCCGGTGGTGGACGCGGCGACGCTGCGGGCCATGCAGGCCGCCCTGGAGGACGTGGTGGTGGAGGACTCCGTCGGCCGGTACATCGTCGAGCTGACCGCCGCCACCCGCGAGCACCCGTCGGTGCTGGTCGGGGCGTCGCCGCGTGGTTCGCTGGCGCTGCTGCTGCTGGCCCGCGCCCGGGCGGTGCTGGCCGGCCGGGACTACGTGGTGCCGGAGGACGTGAAGGAGGTGGCGGTGCCGGCGCTGGCGCACCGGATCACCCTGCGTCCGGAGATGTGGCTGCGCCGGGTCGACCCGTCCTTCGTGGTCGGTGAGGTGCTGGAGCAGACCCCGGCCCCGGCCAGCGGCGCGCTGCCCAGCTACGCGGCCGGTCGGCCCGGGCACTGATGACGGCGCCGACCGTGTCGGAGGAGGAGTTGCCGGTCGAGCCGGAGCCCGCCGCGGGTTGGGCGCCCACCCGGGCGCTGGGCCGGGCCGTGCTCGTCACCGGCCTGCTGCTGATCGCCGGAGTGCTGCTCGGCCGGGTGGACCTGGTGGTGCTGGCCGCGCCGTTCGCGCTGGGCACCGCGTACGCGTTGCGCCGCCGGCCGACCGCGGCGCCGCAGCTCTGGCTCACCGGGGACGAGGCGCAGCTGGTCGAGGGGGGCGAGCTGGCCGGCACGGTGACGGTGGGCAACCCGGACACCATCGGGTACGACGTGGCCGTGGTGCGGGCCCGGGTCTCGCCGTGGCTGCACGTCACCCGGGCGAGTTTCGCCGGCGCGGTGACGGACCTGTCCCGGGCGGGCGGCGCGGACCGTCCCTTCGTGACGACGGTGCCCACCAGGGCGGCGGTCGACCTGGAGCTGGGCGGGGTGGCCCGGCGCTGGGGTCGGCACCCGGTCGGTCCGGCCGGCACCCGGGTTGCCGCCGCGGACGGCCTGCTGCTCTCCCCGGTGGTGGCCACCGAGCCGGTGCGGGTGCGGGTGTACCCGAGGACCGAGCCGTTCAAGGCGGTGGAGGCGATGCCGCGGGCCGCCGGCCTGGTCGGCGCGCACCACTCGCGGCGGCCGGGGGAGGGCGGCGAGCTGGCCGGGGTACGGGTCTTCGGCCCGGGCGACCGGCTGCGCCGGATCGACTGGCGGGTCTCGCTGCGGGCCCGGCAGCTGCACGTGGCGTCCACCCTCTCCGACCGGGACGCCGAGGTGGTGGTCCTGCTCGACGTGCTCGCCGAGACGGGCCGTTCGGGCGGGGTGGACGGCGCGGCGTCGGTGCTGGACACCACGGTCCGGGCGGCCGCCGCGATCGGCGAGCACTACCTGCACCGCGGTGACCGGGTGGCGATGCTGGAGTACGGGCCGGCGGCCCGGCGGCTGCGCCCGGCCACCGGCCGGCGGCAGTACCTCACCCTGCTGGAGTGGCTGCTCGACGTGCGCGCCGAGTCCTCTCCGCACGAGCCGTACGACCAGGTCTTCGGTCCGCAGCTGCTGTCGGCCGACGCCCTGGTGGTGGTGCTCACCCCGCTGCTGGACGAGCGGTCGGCGCAGATGCTGGCCCGGCTGGCCCGTGGTGGGCGGTTCGTGGTGGCGGTGGACACGTTGCCGGCCGACCTGCCGCCGCCCGGCCGGCAGGGCTGGGCCGAGGTGGCGTTCCGGCTGTGGCGGTTGGACCGGGACACGATGATCGGCCAGTTGCGGGAGCACGGCGTCCCGGTGGTGCGTTGGGCGGGCGCGGGCAGCCTGGACCAGGTGCTGCGGGACGTGGCCCGGCTGGCCACCGCACCGAGGATCGGTGGCCGATGAGCATGGACGATCCCGGCGTCGTCGGCGCGGTGACGCAGCGGGTTCGGGCGGTACGCTCCGGAATCAACCGGATCAGCCTGTTGCCACTGCTCGTCCGGTTCCTGGTGTTCCTCACCGCGTTCGCCTCCTTCCTGCTGGCCTTCCCCGGTGAGCTGCTGATGGGGCGCGGGTTGCTGGCGCTGCTGGTGGCCGCGGTCCTGCCGGCGCTCGGCCCGCGCCGGGTGTGGCCCACCGCCGCCGTGCTGGTCGCGGTGGGCGGCTGGCTGCTCAGCACCGCCGGCTACGGCCAGCGGCCCGAGCTGTGGCGGCTGCTCGGCCTGGCCACCACGCTCTACCTGACGCACAGCTTCTGCGCGTTGGCCGCGCTGCTGCCCTACGACGCGGTGGTCGACCCGACGGTGCTGGTGCGCTGGGTCACCCGGGCCGGCGCGGTGGTGCTGGCCGGCGCGGTGCTCGGGGTGTTGCTGATGGAGGCGGGCGGTCTCGGCCCGGGTGGGGGGTTCCGCGCCGTCACGGTCGCGGGTCTGCTGGTGGCGGTGGGTCTGGCGGCGCTGCTGGGCTGGCTGTTGCGTCGCAGATAGCGGGACGGCTCCGAGCGTTGCGCAGGTCACAGGGGTTGTGCTCCGTCACAGATGGGGGTCCGGAGCGGGATTACCCGAGCCGCCCGGGGAAAGATAGATGACGTGAACCCGAAGCGGATCCTTGTCGTTGGTGCCGGGCACGTTGGCCTGTACGCCGCTCTGCGCCTGTCCAAGAAGCTGAGCTCTCGTGAGGCCGAGGTCATCGTCGTCGACCCGCAGCCGCACATGACCTACCAGCCGTTTCTCCCCGAGGCGGCGGCGGGCAACATCTCGCCCCGGCACTCCGTTGTGCCGCTGCGGCGGGAGTTGCGCAAGTGTCGGGTCGTTGCGGGCGCGGTGACGCGGATCGACCACGACCGGAAGGTCGCGGTGGTCCAGCCGATCGTCGGCCCGACCCGGGAGATCGCGTACGACCACGTGGTGGTGGCGCCGGGTTCGGTCTCCCGCACCCTGCCGATCCCGGGCCTGCACGAGCAGGGCATCGGGTTCAAGACCATCGGTGAGGCGATCTTCCTCCGTAACCACGTGCTGGACCGGCTCGACGTGGCGGCCGCCACGACCGACCCGGAGGTGCGGCGTCGGTCGCTGACGTTCACCTTCGTCGGCGGTGGCTACGCCGGCATCGAGGCGCTGGCCGAGATGGAGGACATGGCGCGGGACGCCCTGCGCTACTACCCCGAGCTCGAGCCGGAGGACATGCGCTGGGTGCTGGTCGAGGCGACCAACCGGGTGCTGCCCGAGGTCGACCGGGACATGGGCGCCTACACCGTGCAGCAGCTGCTCAAGCGGAACATGGACATCCGGCTGGACACCCGCCTGGAGTCCTGCGTCGACGGGGTGGTCAAGCTCTCCGACGGTGACAGCTTCCGCTCGGACACCATCGTCTGGACGGCGGGCGTGAAGCCGTCGCCGATGCTGGACGCCACCGACTTCCCGCGCGACGAGCGCCGTCGGGTCACCTGCCTGCCCACCCTCCAGGTGGTGGACGGCGACCGGGTGATCGAGGGCGCGTGGAGCGCCGGCGACTGCGCCGCCGTGCCGGACCTGACCAAGGAGCCGGGCAACTTCTGCTCGCCGAGCGCGCAGCACGCGGTCCGGCAGGCCGCCCGGATGGCCGACAACATCGCCCTGGTGATCCGCGGGCGGGAGCCGGTCGACTACAAGCACAAGCACGCGGGCAGCGTCGCCAGCCTCGGCCTGCACAAGGGCGTCGCCCAGGTGTACGGCGTCAAGATGACCGGCTGGCCGGCGTGGTTCATGCACCGGACGTACCACATGAGCCGGATCCCGTCGTTCAACCGCAAGGTGCGCGTGGTGGTCGACTGGTCGCTGGCGTTCTTCCTCAAGCGTGAGGTGGTCGCGCTCGGCCAGCTGCACGACCCGCGTGAGGAGTTCGTCGAGGCGTCGCAGCCGGTCGGCGCCCCGCGGGTCTGACCGAGGCGTCACGAAAGGGCCCTTCCCCGACGGGGGGAGGGCCCTTCGTCGTGTCCGGGCTCAGAGCCGCCAGGTCCAGGCGTCGGAGACCCGGGTGGCCGGGCCGTAGAGCTGCTCCAGGGTGGCGAGCAGGCGCGGCGCGTTCGGGGTGCCGTCGGCGAGCGCGATGCAGGACGCCTGCCAGTAGTCGGCGTCCTCGGCGGCCTGCCGGCGCTGCTGCTCACCGATGACCGGCTGCCGGCCGCGCTGGGCGACGTCGGCCAGCAGCGCGGAGGTGGGCCGCTTGTAGATGCCCATCGCCGCGGTGCCGTCCCGCCCGTACGGGCCGATGAAGAAGCCCTCGGGCAGCGCGAAGCCGGCGTCGGCGGCGGCTGCCCAGCGCATCGGCCACGGGTCCTTCGGGGTGGGCGGCGGCACCGGCACCAGCACCCCGCCGGGGCGTACGCACTGGCGCCAGTGCCCGGCGGTGACGAACTCGGGCAGCGGCGGGCGGTCGGCGGTGGGCAGCGGCATCGGCACCACCGGTAGCAGCGCCACCGCGACCACCGCCGGGACCACCCAGCGGGCCGGGCCGGTCTCGCCGAGCGCCCGGTGCACGGCCAGCGCCAGCAGGGTGCCGAGCAGCGGCAGCACCGCCAGCGCGAACCGCATCGGCAGCGCGCCGTCGACCACCGGCAGGCCGAGCAGCAGGGTGTACGGGCCGGGCAGGCGGCTGCGCTCGCCGGCCAGGACCAGCTCGGGGCCGAGGGAGAACGCCGCCATCACCACGGCGGCCAGGAAGCACGCCACGACCAGCGGTCGACGGCCCAGCCACAGGGCGCAGCCGGCGGACACGACCAGCAGTGCCGGGCCGAGGAAGGCGTTGTACTCGGCCGGGCCGCTGGTCAGCCCCGCGGACGAGTCGCTGCCGCCGACCGAGAGCGGGGAGAGCGTCCACCAGCTGGTCAGGTCGGCGGAGAAGTAGTGCGGGCTGAACATCCCGTCGGCGACCCCCTGCGGTCCGGCGAACTGGAACCACAGCGGGTACGCCAGCACCAGCCCGGACAGGCCGGCGGCGAGCAGCAGGCCACCGGCGAGGCCGGGCAGCACCCGGCGGGCGAGGTGGCGGTCGGCCACGGCGTACCCGATGGTCATGATCAGCAGGGTGAGCGCGGCGAGGAAGAGGACCTCCTCGCCGATGAAGACCTGGACGGTGACCACGACGGCCAGGCCGAGCGCGGAGGTGACCACCCGGCGCCGGTCCGGTCCGGCGCCGTCCGGGCGGCGCAGCGGGTCGGCTGCCCGGACCAGCCGGACCACCAGCCAGACGATCACCGGGACCAGCCACTGCGCGGTCATGTGCAGGTGGCTGTTGGTCTGCGAGACCATGCCGGGGCCGAAGCCGCAGAGGGTGGCGCCGACCACGGCGGCGGCCCGGCGCACCCGGACGGTGCGGTGCAGGAGGAGGTACCAGGCCAGCGCGGTGCCGGCGAGGTTGAGGCCGGCCAGCAGGGCGAAGGTGACCGGGGCGCCGAGCAGCAGGGTGACCGGGGCGAACAGCATCCCGAGCGCGATGACCGAGGTGTTGGCCATCATGTTCACCCCGTCGGGGGCGTTGAGCAGCTCGGTGAGCAGGTGCAGGTCGCCGCGGAGCGCGCGGGCGTCGACGGCCAGGAACCACTCGTAGAGGGTCTGGTCGGCGGGGTTGAGGGCCAGCATCCGACCGTTGGGGTTCGGCCACAGGCCGTGGGTGAGCCAGGCCGCGGCCAGCAGGAAGGCCAGCCCCACCAGCAGGTCGCGCCGGTGCCGTCGGGCCGCGGCGGCCAGCCGGCCGGCCCGCCGCCGGAGGGCGGCGACCGGGCGCGCGGACCGGGCCGGGGCGGCCGGCGGGTCGGCGGGACGGGGTTCCGTGGCCGGGGTGGCGTCGGGAGCCGGCGGGGCTGTGCTGGTCACGGCCTCGACCCTAACGGGGGGCCCGCCGGGGTACGCCGGGTGGCGGCCCAACGGCTACCGTGTGACTGCACCGGCACATCACGGACGGGTCCGGTGTCGCCCGCCCGGGTGGTGGAACGGCAGACACGGCCGCCTTAAAAGCGGCTGCCGCAAGGCGTGCGGGTTCGACCCCCGCCCCGGGCACCGAGACTCTCAGCTTTCCCACAGCTTGGCGTTCGGCGCGCGGTATCTGTGCCCTCTACGCTAGAGAGTGCACGTTCCACGTGCGACGACCCCCTGAGGGAGGCCAGAGAAGTGAAGACCACGAACCCGGTGCTCGCCCGGCTCGGCCAGGCGGCCGAGCGGGAGCGGGCGGCCGGGTACGCCCAGCCCGGGCCGTACGGACAGCCCGGTTACCCGCAGCAGCCTGGTTACCCCCAGCAGTCTGCGCCGTACCAGCAGTACCCGATCGGGGCCGGCTATCCGGCGGCCCCGCCCACCGTGACCCCGATGACCCTGGACGACGTGGTCGTCAAGACGGTCACGTTGCTCGCCATCCTCGGCGCCTCCGCGGCCGCCGCCTGGATCCTCGTGCCGGACGCCCTGGTCGGCGTCGCCTGGATCGGCGCGGCCGTCGTCGGCCTGGCGCTGGGCCTGATCATCTCGTTCTCGCGGATGGCGAACCCCGCCCTGGTGGTGGCGTACTCGATCGTCGAGGGCGTCTTCGTCGGCATGGTCAGCAAGGCGTTCAACTCGCTCTACGACGGCATCGTGCTCCAGGCCGTGGTGGCGAGCTTCGGCGTCTTCTTCCTGATGGCGATGATCTACAAGGCGCGGATCATCCGGGCCACCCCGAAGTTCGCCCGGATCATGGTTTCGATCATGGTGGGTCTCTTCGCGGTCATGCTGATCAACCTCGTGTTCGCGCTCTTCGGCGTCAACACCGGTCTGCGTGACGGCAGCCCGCTGGCCATCGGCTTCAGCCTGGTCTGCATCGTGGTGGCGTCGCTGAGCTTCGTGCTCAACTTCGCCGACATCGAGAACGGCGTCCGGATGGGCCTCCCGCAGCGCTACTCGTGGACCGCCGCCTTCGGCATCGTCGTCGGCCTGGTCTGGCTCTACATCGAGATCCTGCGCCTGCTCAGCTACTTCCAGGGCGACGACTGACCCTCGCCGCTCCCGGACAACCGGCGCCCGTCCCCGCACACCGCGGGGGCGGGCGCCGTCGTCGTTGCGGCGGTTCACCCGCCGGCCGGGGCCCGCGCGGGGCAGAGTGACGGCGAGGGGGTACGTCGGAGGAGGTAGCGGTGCCCAGTGCCAATCCCGTGCTCAACCGGCTCGACCAGACCGTCGGGGCGGACCGGCGCGCCTCCCCGGTGACAGGCGTCGCGGAGGCGATGACCGTCGACGACGTGGTGACCCGCACCGTCGGGCTGCTGCTGCTCACCGGGGCCACCGCGGCCGTCGCGTGGGTGGTCGTACCGCAGGCGGTGTGGTTGCCCGCCGCGCTGGCCGGCGGTGCGCTGGCCGGGATCGCCCTGGTCCTGGTGATCTCGCTGCGGGCCAGCACCAACCCGGCCCTGATCGCCGGGTACGCCGTCCTCCAGGGGCTGCTGCTGGGGGTGGCCAGCCGAGCCTTCGAGCTGATCTATCCGGGCATCGTCGCGCAGGCCGTGGTCGGCACGTTCGGGGTGTTCCTCGGCATGGCCCTGCTCTATCGCGCCCGGGTGGTCCGGGCCACCCCGCGGCTGGCCCGGCTGGTCGTCGGCACGCTGATCGGGATCGTCGCGATCAGCGTGGTCAACCTGATGACGTACCTGGTCACCGGGCGGCAGGGCGTCGAGGTCTACAGCCTCAGCGCCCGGGTCGGCTGGCTGCCGTACGTCTTCTCGGTGGTGGCGATCATCGCCGGGGCGTTCAGCTTCGTCCTCGACTTCGACCTGGTGGAACGCTCGGTGCGGGCCGGCCTGCCCCGCCGGTACGCCTGGTTCTGCGCCTTCGGGCTCCTCGCCGGCCTGGTGTTCCTCTACTGGCAGCTGCTCCGCCTGCTCAGCTACGTCCGCCGGTAGGGAGGGCACCCGCGGGTGGGGTCCGTAGACTCGACGGCGATGAGCGCAGCGGAACTGGACCGGGCGGTGGAGCTGCTGGTCCGCCAGGTCGGGCACTGGCAGCACCCCAGGTGGGCGGCGAGCGCCGCCGGTGGCAACGCGTCCCGGGCGGACCTGGTGCACAAGCTGGTCCAGGAGATCGCCAACCTGGCGGCCGACGCCGAGGGGGAGCCCCGGCGGACGGTGCCCCGGCTCGACAACGACCTCGCCCTGCCCGACCAGCTCCGGGTGGTGGCCGCCGACCTGGTCGCGGCGACCCCGGCCGACGACGTCCTGGCCGCCGCCGCGGCGGCGGTGACCGCCACCCGCTCGACCCTCTGACAGTTCCACCCCCGCCCGGTGTGCTGGCGGGGGTGGAACGTGACGCTGGATCAG
Organism: Micromonospora siamensis; assembly: GCF_900090305.1. Taxonomy (NCBI): domain Bacteria; kingdom Bacillati; phylum Actinomycetota; class Actinomycetes; order Micromonosporales; family Micromonosporaceae; genus Micromonospora; species Micromonospora siamensis. Next base: position 1,642,658 of record NZ_LT607751.1, read on the forward strand.
CTGAGGCGTTCGAGGACCATTGCCATGCCCTGACCGCCGCCGACGCACATGGTCTCCAGACCGATGGTCTTGTCGTGCCAGTTCAGGGCGTTGAGCAGGGTGCCGGTGATCCGGGCGCCCGTCATGCCGAACGGGTGGCCGATCGCGATCGCGCCGCCCATCACGTTCAGCTTCTCCTCCGGGATGCCCAGCTGACGGTAGGAGGGGATGACCTGGGCGGCGAACGCCTCGTTGATCTCCACGAGGTCGACGTCGTCGATGGTCATGCCGGCCCGCCGCAGTGCCTGCTTCGACGCCTCGACCGGGCCGAGGCCCATGATCTCCGGCGACAGCGCGCTGACGCCGGTGGAGACGATCCGGGCCAGCGGCGTGAGCCCCAGCTCCTCCGCCCGCTGGGCGCTCATGATCACCACGGCGGCGGCGCCGTCGTTGAGCGGGCAGCAGTTGCCGGCGGTGATCCGGCCGTCGGGACGGAACACCGGCTTGAGGTCCGACACCGCCTCCAGGGTCACCCCGGCGCGGGGGCCGTCGTCGGTGCTCACCACCGTGCCGTCCGGCGTGGTGACCGGGGTGATCTCCCGAGCCCAGAAGCCGTCGGCGATGGCCTTCTCGGCGCGGTTCTGGCTGCGTACGCCGAACTCGTCCATGTCCGCGCGGGTCACGTCGTACGCCTGGGCGAGGTTCTCGGCGGTCTGCCCCATGGCCAGGTAGATGTCCGGGAGCTGGCCGTCCTCGCGCGGGTCGGTCCACACCTCGGAGCCGCCCTGCGCGCGCCGCTCGGAACGCTGCCGCGCCTCGGCGAAGCGCGGGTTCTCCCAGCCGCCACCGACCAGCGCCTGCGCCTCCGGGGGCAGGGCGTCGGAGTTGCCCCGGGCGTACCGGGAGACCATCTCCACACCGGCGGAGATGAACACGTCGCCCTCACCGGCCCGGATCGCGTGCATCGCCATCCGGGTGGTCTGCAGGGACGAGGCGCAGTAGCGGGTGAGCGTCGCGCCGGGCAGCCCGTCCAGGCCCATCAGGGTGGCCACCACGCGGGCCATGTTGAAGCCCTGCTCGCCGCCGGGCAGGCCGCAGCCCAGGTAGAGATCCTCGATCTCGGTCGGGTCGAGCTGGGGGATCTTGTCCAGGGCGGCCTGGACGATGGTGGCGGCGAGGTCGTCGGGACGGACCTCGCGCAGGGAACCCTTGAACGCCCGGCCGATGGGGGACCGGGCGGTGGCGACGATGACGGCGTCGCGGGACGACTCGATCGGCATGAACCAACGTTAACCCGCCGGTAACTTGGCGCGGAAGCAGGCCGCCCGGCGGGAAATGTCACCCGGCGGCGGCCCGCACCGGGGTCAGTGGCGGGAGGAGGCGTTCGCGGCGGCGGCCACGGCCGGGAGCAGGGCGTGCGCCCACACCCGATAACCGTCGGCGGACGGGTGGTAGCCGTCGTGGCAGAGGGTGCCGGCGTCGGCGCGGAACACCGGCCCGGTCTCGGTGCCCAGGTCGACCACCGTCCCGCCGGCCTCCAACGCCGCGGCGGTCTGCGCCCGGGCGATCCGCCGACCGGACCAGCTGACCACCTGCCGCAGCGGCGCGGCGATGGCGCGTACCGCGCCCAGGTCGGGGCAGGTCCCCACGACCACCTGCGCCCGTGCCTCGCGCAGCCGACGCACCGCCGCCGCGAGGTAGGCGGCCGACTCGGCGGGGCGACGCAGGGTGGTGGCGTCGTTCGCGCCGACCAGGATCACCGCCACGTCGGGCCGCTCGCCGAGCAGCGCGCGGGCCACCTGGGTGGCCAGGTCGGTGGAGCGGGAGCCGGAGACGCCGACGCTGGACAGGTGGACCCGGCGGCCGGTCGGCCCCTCGGCCAGCAGGTGCGCCAGCTGGCCGCCGAGGGTGTCGTCGAAGCGGTCCACGCCGACCCCGAGCGCCGAGGCGTCACCGAGCAGCACCAGGCGCAGCGGCACGGCTGCCGCCCGGCCCACGGTGGCCCGTAGCGCCAGGCCCAGCTCCGGCTCGGCGTACCGGCGGCTGCGGGCGGCGATGGCCTCACCGGCCAGCACGGCCGCACCGCCGATGGTGCCCGCCGCCAGGGACAGCGCGGCCGCCCGGCCCAGCCGGACGGCGATCTCACCACCGATGCCGCGTCCCGTCATGACGCCACCTCCCCACGATCCCCGTCGGCCTGCGCCGGCACCGCGCCCGATCCGACGATCCGCCGACTCATGACGTTCCCTCCAGTGTGGGGGAATCGGTGGGCGGACCGGACTGCGGCTCCGCGCCGACGCCGAAGAAGGCCCGCCGGCGCAGCTGCGCCCACCGGCCGGCCGGACCACGGTCACGGCCGCGGACCTGGGTGCCGCTGACCTCCGTGCCCGCGTGCCGGGCCGCCTCCTGCGCGGCTTTCGGCAGCGACCGTACGCCGCCCACGGCGGCCGGCGCGGGCCGGCGTTCCGCGCCGGCGCCGAGCGCCGAGATCACCGTCGGCAGCAGCGCGGCCACGGCCATCGCGTAGCCCTCCGCCGACGGGTGGAACCGGTCCCAGGCGAACATCCGGGTCGGCTCGGCGGCGAACCGGGGACCGAGCAGGTCGCCCAGGGAGACCGTCCAGCCGCCCGCCTCGACCACGGCCACCGTCTGCGCGGCGGCCAACTGCCGGCTCCACCGCCGGGCCAGCCAGCGCAGCGGCGGCTGGATCGGCTGGATGGCGCCGAGGTCGGGGCAGGTGCCGACCACCACCTCGCAGCCGGCGGCCCGCAGCGCGCGGACCGCGTCCACCAGATAGCGCACGGCCAGCCCGGGCGGCGTGCGGTTGGTCACGTCGTTGCCGCCGATCAGGATCACCGCGACGTCCGGCTCGCACTCCAGGGCCGACTCGACCTGCGGTTTCAGGCCGGCGGAGAGGCTGCCGACGACGGCGAACCGGTGCAGCCGGACCGGGCGGTGCAGCCGGCGGGTCAGGCCGGTGGCGAGCAGCGCACCCGGGGTCTCCCGGCGACGGTGCACGCCGTACCCGGCGGCGGAGGAGTCGCCCAGGACGACCATGGTGACCGGGCGGCCGGGAAACTTCGCACCGTACACCCCGTCGCAGCGTGGCGGCGGCGCCTCGGCCATCGGGATGGTGCGTCGCGCCTGCCGGGCCTGGCCGAGCAGCACCCCGCCGGTCGCGGCGGCGGCCGCGGCCGTGGCGCCCGTGCCGATCGCCGCCATCCGGGCGATCCGCCTCGCGCGCTGCCATCCCGGTACGGGCGGTACGACGGAACCAACGTCCCCCATACCGCGACATTATCGCGCCCGGACGACAACGCCCGCTGTCGTCATGACGGCCGATACGTGCCTGGGAAGCGACGGAACTGGGTACCTGTTCCGACAGTGCCGGCCCCGGCGCGGACGGTGATCCACCCGCCGGCCGGACTTGCGCGCGGGCGGCATCCTGACGGCGTGGAGAGGGGCGGGAACGATGGGTAGGACCTTGCAACGGCGAGCGGCGTTCACGGCACTGGCGAGGGCGCTGGCCGCCGGGGCCCGGGGCGGGCCCTCGCTCGGCACCCGACTGGCGGCGCTGCCCCGGATGATCCGGGCCACCGCCAGCGGTGAGTACGACGGCGGCCTGCGGCTGGCCCTGATGGCGGCGGCGACCGCGTACGTCGTCTCGCCGCTGGACGTGGTCCCCGAGCTGTTCCTGACCGTGCTCGGCCTGGTGGACGACGCGGTCATGGTCACCTGGCTGGCCGGCAGCGTGCTGTCCGAGACCGACCGCTTCCTGGAGTGGGAGGCACGTCGCAGCTCCGTCATCCCAGGGCATGTGACGCCCTGACGGGACGTACCCTGGGCGCGGACACGCGAGTCATCTGCCCGGCGCCGCAGCCGGTGCCGGAGGAGAAGGACACAACGAGGTGCAGTACTACGACAACGTCGTCGAGCTGATCGGGAACACCCCGCTGGTGCGACTGCGCAACGTCACCGAGGGCATCCAGGCCACGGTGCTGGCGAAGGTGGAGTACGTCAACCCGGGTGGTTCGGTCAAGGACCGGATCGCGTTGCGCATGGTCGAGGACGCCGAGGCGGCCGGCCTGCTCTCCCCGGGTGGCACCATCGTCGAGCCGACCAGCGGCAACACCGGCGTCGGGCTGGCCCTGGTGGCCCAGCTCAAGGGCTACAAGTGCGTCTTCGTCTGCCCCGACAAGGTCAGCGAGGACAAGCGCAACGTGCTCAAGGCGTACGGCGCCGAGGTGGTGGTCTGCCCGACCGCGGTGGCCCCGGAGGACCCCCGGTCCTACTACAACGTCTCCGACCGGCTGACTCGCGAGATCCCCGGCGCGTGGAAGCCCGACCAGTACAGCAACCCGGCCAACCCCCGCTCGCACTACGAGACGACCGGCCCGGAGCTGTGGAAGCAGACCGAGGGACGGATCACCCACTTCGTGACCGGCGTGGGCACCGGCGGCACCATCTCCGGCATCGGCCGCTACCTCAAGGAGGCCTCCGAGGGCCGGGTGCAGGTGATCGGCGCCGACCCGGAGGGCTCGGTCTACTCCGGCGGCACCGGGCGTCCTTACCTGGTCGAGGGGGTCGGTGAGGACTTCTGGCCGACCACCTACGACCGCGGGGTGGCCGACGAGATCATCGAGGTCTCCGACAAGGACTCGTTCGAGATGACCCGGCGGCTGGCCCGAGAGGAGGGGCTGCTGGTCGGCGGCTCCTGCGGGATGGCCGTGGTGGGCGCCCTGGAGGTGGCCCGCAAGGCCGGCCCGGACGACGTGATCGTGGTGCTGCTGCCGGACGGCGGCCGGGGCTACCTGTCCAAGATCTTCAACGACAAGTGGATGGCCCGGTACGGCTTCCTCGACGACTCCGGCAGCGAGGCGACCGTCGCCGACGCCCTCGCCGGCAAGCCGGGCGGGATCCCCGAGCTGGTGCACGTGCACCCGACCGAGACGGTCCGCGACGCGATCGACTACATGCGCGAGTACGGCGTCTCCCAGCTGCCGGTGCTCAAGGCGGAGCCGCCGGTGGTGACCGGCGAGGTGGCCGGCTCGATCGCCGAGCGGGACCTGCTCGACGCCCTCTTCACCGGGCAGGCGCACCTGCACGACACGATCGAGCGGCACATGGCCGAGCCGCTGCCGATGATCGGTGGCGGTCAGCCGGTGAGCGAGGCGGTCGGCCTGCTGGAGAAGTCCGACGCGGCGCTGGTGCTGGTCGACGGCAAGCCGAAGGGCGTGCTGACCCGCCAGGACCTGCTGGCCCACCTCGGCGCCCGCTGACGTCACGCTGAACGGGCCCCCTGCCGGACACCCGGCGGGGGGCCTGTCCGTACCCGGGACACCTACCGGAAGGAGGGTGGCACAGATGGGGGACCGACGCTGGGACCTGGGGCTGGAGGGCAACCTGGTCTGGCGCTACTTCCCGGAGGGACGGGAGACGATCGCCGAGATGGTCGCCGCCCGCTTTCAGTACGGCACCGACGACGACCTGCCACCCGAGGTCATCGACCAGTACGAGTACTACGTCCACGTCGTCTGCCCGCTGGTGTCCGCCCGGTTGGGGTTGCGGCCGATCGACCCCGATCTGCTGCGCCGGTTCTGCGCGTTCTGCCGGGAGCTGTTCGCCCACGCCGACGCCAACCCCGGCCCGGTCGCCTGGGACATCGAACACCATCTCGGCATGTACGTCTTCTACGGCCTGGACACGCCGGAGGTGTACGCCCCGCTGCGGGCGGTGGACCCCGCGCTGGTGCGGATCCTGGAGCGACGCTGGCCCGGCCGGACCGGCGGGGCCACGGAATGAGTCAGAGGTCCCGCGCGTAGCGGAGCTGGGGCACCTCGACCGGACCGATCCGGTCCCGGCGTTCCTGGCCGGTGGGCTGCCAGCCGCCGCGTTCGTAGAAGGCCCGGGCGTGCGTGTTCTGCCGGAGCACCCAGAGCACCGCCCGGCTCCAGCCCTGGTCCCGCATGGCGGCCAGCGCGTCGACCATCAGCGCCCGGCCGGTGCCGCGACCACGCTCGTCCGGCTCCAGGTGGATGGCGTTGAGCAGGCCGGTGGCCGGGTCGCCCTCGTCGTCCGGGCCGAGATAGCTGAAGCCGACCAGCCGCCCGTCCCGCTCGGCGACGGTCATCCGGTGGTCGGCGCCCTCCCAGACCAGCCGCTCGACCCAGTAGCGGCCCATTTCCTCGGGCGTGGGCGACGCCAGCGCCTCGGCCGACAGGAAGGCCGAGTAGGCCGCGATCCGGGAGCGTTGGTGCATCGCCCCAACCGCCATCAGGTCGTCGTCGGTGGCGGGCCGCAGCGTGATCGTCACCCGGCCGAGGCTACCCGCCGGGGCGGCACCTGCACGGTGGTCAGGTCCTCGGCGATCACCAGGTCGCCGGTGAAGTGCTCACGGGCCTCGTCGTGGAAGCGGCGCGGGTCGGCGTACCGCTGGGAGAAGTGGGTGAGCACGAGCCGGCGTACCCCGGACTCGGTGGCCACCCGCGCTGCCTGCGCGGCCGTGAGGTGGCCGACCTCGGCAGCGAGCGCGGCTTCCGAGTTGAGGAAGGTCGACTCGATGACCAGCAGGTCGGCGTGCTCGGCGAGGGCGTACACCCCGTCGCAGAGGCCGGTGTCCATGACGAAGGCGAACCGCTGGCCGGGTCGGGTCTCGCTCACCTCGTCGCGGGTGACGCGACGCCCGCCGACGTCCAGGTGGCCGACGCGTTGCAGCTCGCCGACGGCCGGCCCGCCGATCCCGTACGCGGACAGCCGCTCCGGCAGCATCCGGCGGCCGTCCGGCTCGACCAGCCGGTAGCCGTACGTCTCGATGGGGTGGCGCAGCCGGCGGGCCTCCAGCGTGCCGGCGCGCAGGGCGATCCGCTGCCCGTCCGTGCTGATCGGCTCGACGGCCAGCTCGGCGGTCTCGTGGAACGAGCTGGCGTGCCGGAGCCGGGCGAAGTATTCCGCGCCGCCGGCCGGGAAGTGCACGGCGACCGGGTGGGGGACCCGGTCCAGGGAGAGCCGCTGGATGGTGCCGGGCAGGCCGAGGCAGTGGTCGCCGTGGAAGTGGGTGACGCAGATCCGGGTCAGGGCGGTGGCGGTGACGCCGGTGTGCAGCAGTTGCCGCTGGCTGCCCTCGCCCGGGTCGAAGAGGATCACCTCGTCGTCCCAGCGCAGCACGTAGCCGTTGTGGTTGCGCAGTCGGGTGGGGGCCTGGCTGGCCGTGCCCAGCACCACCAGCTCGCGCATCGACACCGGGATCTCCTGGGTATGAAGCGACCCCCGGGGCGCTCCGCGCTCGCGCACGGGCCGACTGGACTGGGTCGGCGCCCCGGGGGTCGGGTGGCTGTCGTGGATTCGCCGCACCGCTGCCACACGGTCTCGACGATGGTGCTGTGCCCGCCTCGCGGCGGACGAGTTCACTGTCGAGGACAGCGGCTAGCGGACAGCCACCTCACGAGTCCGATTGCTATACAAGTCTGGACCACCTCCTTTCGCGTGTACCGCCACGCTATCCACTTCTCCGGGGCGGCGACAACGGTTTTCTGATCACAGGCCGGCGGGGAACAGCGGCGGGGTCAGTCGATGCCGATCGGGCCCTCGCGCGGGCCGTCCTCGTTCGCCGGCTGCACCGACAGCGACGGGAAGTCCGCCAGGTCGCCCTCCGGCTCGGCGTCCCACTCGGGGAAGACCAGGTCGCTCTGGAGGTAGAGGCAGAGCAGCTGGGTGAGCTGCGCGAGCCCGTCCAGGTGGGTGCGCTCGTGCCCGTGGGTGGCGTCCACGCCGAAGCCCAACAGCGCCACCCGGGCGTGGGCGCCGGCCTCGACCGCCGCGGCCACGTCCGAGCGGTAGTAGTCGAAGACGTCGCGGACCAGGTCGACGCCGTGCTCGCCGGCGATCCGGGCCAGGTTGCGGGTCAGGTGGTAGTCGAACGGGCCGACCCCGTCGCCCATCGCCAGGGTCGCCGCGTCCTCCCGGGACTGCTGGCCGGGGGCCACCACCGCCGCGTCCACCGAGACGATCTCGGCGACGTCCGGGTCGAGGCCGTGGCTGGCCCCGTGGCCGATCTCCTCGGTTACGGTGACCAGCAGGTGGGCGGTGACCGCCGGGGTGACGCCCGCCTCGACCATCGCCTTGAACGCGGTCAGCACGGCCGCCACGCCGGCCTTGTCGTCGAGGTGCCGGGACTTGACGTACCCGCTGGCGGTGATCATCGGGTTGGGCAGGAAGGCCACGAAGTCCCCCGCGTCGATGCCGAGGGCCCGCAACCCGGCGATGTCCTGCACGGGCTCGTCGACCCGCAGCTCCACCAGCTCCCAGCCGACGCCCTGGAGGTCGACGCCCTCGTTGTAGCGGTGCCCGCTGGCCTTGAGCGGGAGGATCTGGCCGGTGACCACCCGGTCCAGGTCGTCGGTGAAGATCCGTACGTGCGCGCCCTCGGCGAACCGGGCGCTGTGCGTACCGACCGGTGTCACCTCCAGCCGGCCGTTCTCCTTCAACCGCTTGACCATGCCGCCGATCGTGTCGGTGTGCACCACGATCGCCCGGTCGGCGCCGGTGGACCGGGGGCCGGGCAGGGAGGCGCTGAGCGCCCCCCGCCGGGTCAGCGTCGAGGAGACGCCGAGGGCGGAGAGCCGCTCGCCGACGTACTGCTGGATGTGGTCGGTACGCCCCGACGGGCTGGGGATCTCCAGCAGCTCCAGCAGCACCTGCCGGAGGTAGTCGAGGTCGAGCTTCAGCGGGGTGGGGGTGCGTGCGGTCATGCCGGAGAGCTTGCCGCACCTGCCGGAGTCCAGAGCCGCTGCGGTGCCCGGGTCCCCGGGAAGAGCAGGTCGACGAAGCGTTCGGCGGTCGGCTGCGGCTCGTGGTTGGCCAGGCCGGGCCGCTCGTTCGCCTCGATGAAGACGTGCTCCGGCCGGTCGGGGGAGGGAACCAGCAGGTCCAGCCCGGTGACCGGGATGTCCAGCGCCCGGCTGGCCGCGACGCACGCCTCGGCGATCTCCGGGTGCAGTTCCCCGGTCACGTCGTGGATGGTGCCGCCGGTGTGCAGGTTGGCGGTCCGCCGCACGGCCAGCACGGTGCCCTCGGGCAGTACGTCGTGCAGCTCGTGACCGGCCTCGGCGATCACCTCGCGGGTCATGTCGTCCAGCGGAATCCGGGACTCGCCCCCGGTGGCGGCGGCCCGGCGGCGGCTCTGCCGCTCGATCAGCTCGGCGATGTCGTGCACCCCGTCGCCGGTCACCTGGGCGGGCCGGCGCACGGCCGCGGCGACCACCTCGTGGTCGATGACGATCACCCGCAGGTCCTCGCCCTCGCGCAGCTCCTCGATCAGCACCTCCGGGCAGAACCGGCGGGCCAGCTCGACGGCGGCGGTCAGCGCCTCCGGGGTGCGTACCCCGACGGTGATGCCGTTGCCCTGCTCGCCACGGGCCGGCTTGACCACGACCCGGCCGGCCTCGGCCAGGAAGGCGTCGTCGCCGGCGTCGCCGGTGGCGGTCCGGCCGCGCGGCACCGACAGGCCCGCCTCGGTGAGGATCCGCCGGGTGACCCGCTTGTCGTCGCAGCGGCTCATCGCCACCGCGGAGGTCAGTTCGGAGAGCGACTCGCGGGTGTGGATGGTCCGGCCGCCGCTGGTCAGCCGCAGCTCACCCCAGGTCGGGTCGGTGACCTCGACCCGGATGCCGCGCCGCATCGCCTCGTCGGCGACGATCTTCGCGTACGGGTTGAGCTGGTCGTACCCTTCCGGCATGGCGGGCAGGAAGAGCCGCTCGTTGATCGGGTTCTTCCGCTTCACGCAGAGCGTCGCCGTGCGATAGAAGCCCAGCCGCTCGTAGAGCCGGATGGCGCCGGTGTTCTCGGCCAGCACCGACAGGTCCACGAACGCCCGACCGCGGGCGGTGAGCCGGGCAGCCAGGTCGGTCAGTAGCGCCTGCCCGGTGCCGGGCGGGGCGGTGTTGAAGTCCACGGTGAGGCACCAGAGGCTGGCACCGTTCTCCGGGTCGGCGAAGACGGCCACGTGGTCGACGCCGGTGATGGTGCCGACGACCTCCCCGGTGACGTCCTCCGCCACCAGGTGCAGGAAACGGTCGGTGCGGGCGTTGGCGACCAGCACCTCCACCGGCGCGGTGACCATGCCGTTGCGGGCGTAGATCCGGTTCACCGCGTCCGCGTCGGCCTCGTCGCGCAGTGGCCGGATCCGCAGCCCGGGGATCTCCGCGCCGTCCCGGCCGGAGGTGCCCTCGGTGGTCTCCCGCGTCGCGGCGGTGACCACACCGTCGGTGCGGGCCGGCCGGTCGCCGCCCAGCGGCAGCCGGTAGGTCAGCGACGGGTCGATGAAGAGCTCGTCGGGGAGGCGGGACACCAGCACGTGCGGGTCGCGCAGGTAGATGCAGATGTCCCGGGCGCCGGCCGCCTCGGAGCGCAGCACCTGCGCCACCGCGGCCTGGTCGCCGCCGAAGGTCTGGCCGAAGACCAGGCGGCCCCAGCCGCAGTCCAGCACCACGCCGTCGCCGGTCGTGGACCGTTTCGCCTCGGTCGTGCCGGGCGCCACCGGGTCGCCGCCCGGGCCCACGCGCTCCCGCCGCGGGCCGAGCACGCGCTCCCGGTCGGTACGCGCCGTGCCGGTCGCCATCGTGTCGGTCACGGTCAGTCGATTCCGTGGCTCTGGAGCCACATTTCCAGGAGTCCGAGTTGCCACAGCTTGTTTCCGTTCAACGGGGTCAGTTCGGCGTTCGGGTCGGCGAGCAGCGCGTCGACGTAGTCGGCGCGGTACAGGTCCCGACGGCGCGCCTCGGGCGCGGAGAGGGCGTCGCGTACCCGGTCGAGGAGCTTGCCCTCGAGGTGGGTGAGGCCCGGCACCGGGAAGTAGCCCTTCGGCCGGTCGATGACCTCGTGCGGGAGGACCCGCCGGCCGATCTCCTTGAGCACGCCCTTGCCACCCTGGGCCAGCTTCAGCTCGGGCGGGCAGCTCGCGGCCAGCTCCACGAACTCGTGGTCGAGGAAGGGCACCCGGGCCTCCAGCCCGTGCGCCATGGTCATGTTGTCGACCCGCTTCACCGGGTCGTCGGTCAGCATGACCTGGGTGTCGATCCGCAGGCCGGCGTCGACCGCGGTCTGCGCGCCCGGCCGGTTCAGGTGGGCGGCGACGAACTCACGGGCCGGGTCGCCCTCGGCCAGCCACGCCGGGTTGAGCACCCGGGCCAGGCCGGCCGCGTCGCGGTCGAAGAACGCCTTCGCGTACGTCTCGAGCGCCTGCTCCCGGTCCGCGCCGGCCAGCGGCGGGTACCAGTGGTAGCCGCCCAGGATCTCGTCCGCGCCCTGCCCGGACTGGACCACCTTGACGTGCCGGGCGACCTCCTGGCTGAGCAGGTAGAACGCGACGCAGTCGTGGCTGACCATCGGCTCGCTCATCGCGGCGACGGCCGCCTCCAGCGGCGGGACCAGGTCGCCGGTGGGCACCTTGATCTGGTGGTGGTCGGTGCCGAAGGTCTTGGCGACCAGGTCGGAGTAGACGAACTCGTCGCCCTCCCGACCGCCGACCGCGTCGAAGCCGATCGAGAAGGTGGAGAGCCCGGAGCGGGTCTGCCCCTCACCGGCCAGCAGGGCGACCACCAGGCTGGAGTCCAGGCCGCCGGAGAGCAGCACGCCCACCGGGACGTCGGCGACCATCCGGCGGCGTACGGCGGTGGTCAGCGACTCCAGCAGCGCGTCCTGCCAGTCCCGCTCGGACCAGCCGGCCCGCTCGGCGGAGCGGGTGAACGACGGGTCCCAGTAGACCCGCTCGGAGGTGCGGCCGTCCGGCTCGTAGACCCGGACGGTGGCCGGGGGCAGCTTCGCCACGCCGCGCAGGATGGTCCGCGGCGGCGGCACGATGCTGTGGAAGCTCAGGTAGTGGGTCAGCGCCACCGGGTCGATGCCGGTGTCGATCCCGCCACCGGCGAGCAGCGCCGGCAGGGTGCTCGCGAAGCGGACCACGCCGGGCGTCTCGGCCAGGTAGAGCGGCTTGATGCCGAGCCGGTCCCGGGCCAGCACCAGCCGGCCGGTGTCCCGCTCGGTGATCGCCACGGCGAACATGCCGATCAGGTGGTCGACGAAGTCGGTGCCCCACTCGGCGTACGCCTTGAGCACCACCTCGCTGTCGCCCGAGGAGAAGAAGGTGTGGCCCTTGGCCTGCAGCTCCTGGCGCAGCTCACGGTAGTTGTAGATGCAACCGTTGAAGACGCCGGTGAGGCCCGCGCCGGCGTCGACCAGGGGCTGGCCGCTCGCCGCGGAGAGGTCGATGATCTTCAGGCGCCGGTGACCGAGGGCGACCGGCCCCTGCGACCAGGTGCCGCCGTCGTCGGGCCCCCGGTCGTTCATGGTGGCCGCCATCCGCTCCACCGCCGCCACGTCGGCCCGTGAGCCGTCCCGCCGGAACTCGCCTGCCAGTCCGCACATGGCAGCCAATCCTGCCAGAGGATGTTGCGGTTTGCCTGTTGAGATGATGACGGTTGTGTGACGAGATTGCTATCATGCGCGACCGCGTGGTCGGCCGCTGGCTCTGGCCCGGGGCCGAAGATGCTTTCGCCATGCCGGCACCCGGCTGTCCGGTCTGTGGGCCGTGAATGCTGTGACGAACCCCGCAGTGCCCGGCGGAGGTCGAGCCCGTTGTCAGTGGGGCTCCCGCACTTCAATCATGTTCTTGATGTGATCTGAGTCACTCGCGCTGCTGACCCTGGGTGATCGCCCGCTCGACCCTCGGCTGCGAGCTGCGGCGATGCGGGTGCCCGCCGTCACGGATGCGCGCAGACGTCAGGCGTTCATCCACCGTCCATTTTGGCGGGACAGTGCGACGGGCGTCTTCCCCGTACGTTCCTGGCAGTTCCCTGAGAGGCATCCAGGAGGGTCAGTGGACAGAGGCAGATCGGTGTGGGGTTCGCGGTCGCGGATCCCACACCTGTCCAACAGTCGGGGAGGCCGGGCGCTCGCCGTCGGCCTGTCCGTGGTGCTGGTGGCGACGATGGCCGACCAGGTCGTCGCGCAGCCGGCCGTCGCCGCGCCACCGGTGGAGGCGGCCCCCGCGGGGCCGCAGGTGCTGGAGCGGCCGGACGAGGCGGCGGCGCTGACGACCGCGCGGTTGACCAAGAAGAAGGTACGCATCACCGGGATGACGTCGGAGACGTCGGAGTTCTGGGCGTTGCCGGACGGTCGGGTGGAGGCGGAGGTTCACTCCGGCCCGGTCCGGTTGCGGGACGGGAAGTCCGGTGGCTGGAAGCCGGTGGACTTCTCCCTGGTGCCGCAGGCCGACGGCTCGTGGGCGGGCCGGGCCCATCCGGCCGGGCTGCGGGTCTCCGGTGCCGCCGGTGCCGGCGAGCACGACCTGGTGAGCGTGCAGGCCGACGGCGGCACGGTGTCGCTGGGTTGGTCCGGACGACTGCCGGCCCCGACGGTCGAGGGCACCAGAGCCACCTATGCCGAGGTGCGCCCCGGCGTGGACCTGGTGATCGAGTCGACCCGTACCGGCTTCGAACAGTTCCTGGTGGTGAAGAACCGGGCGGCCGTCGCGCAGGTGCGGAGCCTGTCGCTGCCGCTGCGCGGCAAGGGGCTCACCGTCGCCGACGACAAGCGCGGCGGTTTCGAGATCCGCAACAAGGCCGGTGCGGCGATCGGCGTGTCGCCGCAGCCGCAGATGTGGGACGCGAAGGTCGACCCGCAGTCGGGCGAGCACGTGCGCAGGGCCCACGTCGGCAAGAAGATGGCGGCGGCCAAGGCGGGCCGGGTGGCGATGACGCTGACGCCGGACCAGGCGTGGCTGACCGACCCGAAGACCGTCTTCCCGGTCACCATCGACCCGGCGGTCACCCTCAAGCCGAACTACGACGCGTTCGTCCAGTCGGACTACACCTCCGACCAGTCGGCGGCCACCGAACTGAAGCTCGGCACGTACGACGGCGGGACCACGAAGGCCCGGTCGTTCCTGAGCTTCCGGAACCTGGGCTGGTTGACCGGCAAGCAGGTGCAGGCGGCGACGCTGTACCTGTGGAACCACCACTCGTGGTCGTGCACCGCCCGGCAGTGGGAGGCCTGGCGGGTCGACTACGTCGACACCACCGCTCGCTGGACGGCGCAGCCGACCTGGCGGGAGCGGACCGGCTACACCTCGACGACCAAGGGCTACAGCTCGTCCTGCGCCGACGGCTGGGTGAACGTGTCGGTGACCGGGGTGTTCGGGGTGACCGCCACCAACGGGTGGACCACCGCCAATGTCGGCCTGCGGGCCGCCTCGGAGACCGACAGCCTGGGCTGGAAGCGGTTCAACTCGATGGAGGGCAGCTACGACCCGTACGTCACCCTGACGTACCAGTCGCCGCCCACGGTGAACGCCCGGGCGACCGTGCCGTCCACCGCCTGCGCGACCGGGACCAGCACGCCGTACCTGAACACGAAGACCCCGCAGCTGCGGGCGCAGATCAACGACGCCGAGGGCTCCCAGGTCAAGGCCGAGTTCGAGTGGACCACCGGTGGTGGAACCCGGATCGGGGGTGCCATCGTCGGTCCCGGGGCCTCCGGTTCGTGGCTGGCGACCTCCGTGCCGGCCGGGGCCTTCGCCGAGGGCAGCACCTACTCCTGGCACGTCCGGGGCAACGACGGCCTGGTCAACAGCGCGTGGAGCAGCTACTGCGCCTTCATCATCGACACCACCGCCCCCTCGGCGACGCCGACCGTCTCGTCCACGGCCTACCCCGCCGGTCAGTGGGCGGGCGCGGCGAACACCGCGGGCAGCTTCACCTTCGGCGCCTCCGGGGTCACCGACGTCGCCTCCTACGAGTACGGGTTGAACACCAACCCGCCGAACCAGACCGTCAACGCGGCCACCCTGGGCGGCGCGGCCACCGTGTCGATCACGCCGACGGCGGACGGGCCGCAGACCCTCTATGTCCGGTCCAAGGACCGCGCCGGCAACACCTCGGCCATCAAGACGTACACCTTCAACGTCGGCTCCGGGGCGGTGACCGCGCCCAAGGAGGGTGACATCACCGCGGCGAAGACCGCCATCACCGGCATCGGCCAGGCGGCCGCGACCGGGGTGACCTACCAGTGGCGGCGTGGCGACGCCGACGCCTGGATCAACATCCCGGCCGGGCACGTCACCCTGGCGGCCGGCGGTGGCGCGGTCACCTGGCCGCTGGCCACCAGCGGCGGGGGCAACTTCCCGAAGCTGAACTGGGACGTCGAGGCCACCCTGAAGGCGGCCGACGCGCAGTCGATCCCCCGGGACGGGCCGCTGCAACTGCGGGGCACCTTCACCGGCGGGACCGGCGGCACCTCCAGCGCCGTGAAGATCACGTTCGACCGCACCCAGGCCTCGGCCGAGTCACAGGAGATCGGGCCCGGCTCGGTCAACCTGATCACCGGCAACTACACGCTGTCGGACACCGACGTGTCGGTGGACTCGTTCGGCAGCGACCTCACCGTCACCCGCTCCTACAACACCCGGCGGGCCACCGAGACCGACTCGGCGAACATCTTCGGTCCGGGCTGGGTCTCCGGAGCGGTGGTCGACGAGGCCGGCGCGCCGTACACGTCGCTGACCGTCTACGGCTCGCTGGTGCAGGTCGGGCTGCCGGAGGGCGACACGATCGGCTTCGCCAAGCGCACCGCCACCGTGTTCGACCCGGAACTCGGCATGGAAGATCTCAAGCTCTCGTA
Source organism: Micromonospora siamensis (assembly GCF_900090305.1). NCBI lineage: Bacteria > Bacillati > Actinomycetota > Actinomycetes > Micromonosporales > Micromonosporaceae > Micromonospora > Micromonospora siamensis. The sequence continues at coordinate 1,658,309 of NZ_LT607751.1, forward strand.
CGACGGCACCGCCGACCGGTACACGCTGACCGACCTGGACGGCAACACCACGCTGTTCACCCGGGTCACCGGCTCCGCCGCCGGGAAGTACGCCCCGACCTCGGTGACCGTGCCGGGCAGCAACCAGACCACCACGCTGAGCTGGGAGACGGCCACCGTCGACGGCAAGGAGGTCGTCCGGCCGACCCGGATGCTCGCGCCGGTGCCCGACGGGGTCAACTGCGCCACCCTCACCCGGGGCTGCCGCGCGCTGACCATCACCTACGCCACCGCCACCACGGCGACCGGCACCAGCGAATCGGCGCTGGGCGACTACCTCGGCCGGGTGAAGGAGATCTCCTTCACCGCCTGGGACCCGGACCTCGCCACCCCGGCTATGCGCACCGTGCCGATGGCCCGCTACGCGTACGACAACACCGGCCGGCTCCGCGCGACCTGGGACCCGCGGCTGGACTGGACCGACGCGAGCGGCCTGCACCACCTGTCCGACCGGTACACCTACGACACCACCGGCCTGCTCAAGACGGTCACCCCCAACAGCCAGCCGCCGTGGTACCTGACCTACTCCGTCCTCCCCGGTGACCCGGGCGCGGGCCGGGTGGTCTCGGTCTCCCGGGGCCTCAGCGTCACCGGTCCGTCCGGTGCCGGCCCGATGGTCTCGTCGGTCATCCCCTGGACCGGCCGGCTCTGTCTCGACCTCGCCTCGTCGAACACCACCGACGGCAACAAGGTGCAGGTCTACAGGTGCAACGGCAGCAACGCGCAGAACTGGGAGTTGCGCAGCGACGGCACGGTCCGGGCGTTGGGCAAGTGCCTGAACGTCGACGCCTCGGGCACCACTCCGGGCACGCCGGTCAACATCTGGACCTGTGACGGGTCCGCCCGGCAGCAGTGGGCGCTGGGCGCCAACGGCTCGTTGGTCAACCCGAACTCCGGCGCCTGCCTCGACGACCCGGACTTCGCCACCGCCGACGGGACGCAGGTGCAGATCGCGACCTGCAACGGCAGCATCGCGCAGGTCTGGTCGGGCACGGTTTCCACGGTCGTCTACAAGGTGCCGACCGCCGGCACCGGCGCCCCGTACGACCTGTCCGGAGCGCAGACCACCCGCTGGTACCAGAACGAACAGCCCACCGACGCCACCGCCGTCTTCCCGCCCACCCAGATCCCGGGCGGTCGGCCGGACAACGGCACGCTGCCGCCCTCCTGGGAGCGGGCCACCGTCACCTACCTGGACGCCAACGCCCGCGCGGTGAACACCGCCCAGCCGGGCGGGCACATCAGCGCCACCTGGTACGACCAGTTCGGCAACGTCGTCCGGACGCTGACGGCCGGCAACCGGGCCCGGGCGCTGAACGCCAGCGCCACCGACGACGCGGCGACGGAGACCGCGCTCGCCCGCGCCCTGTCCACCCTGAACAGCTACTCCGCCGACGGGCAGCGGCTCCTGCAGACGCAGGAGCCGGAGCACGACGTGATGCTGGCCGACGGCACCACGGTGCGCGGGCGCAAGTTCACCAGCCGGACCTACGACCAGGGTGCGCCGACCACGGGTGCGCCGTACCACCTCGTCACCACGGAGGACGTCGGCGTCAAGTGGTACCCCAACGGGGTGGAGACCAACTCCGACATCCGGACCACCACCACCGCGTACGACTGGACGCTGCGCCAGCCCACCGCGGTGACCGTCGACCCGGCCGGACTGGCCCAGACCACCCGGACCACGTACGACCCGATCACCGGTCTGGTCACCTCCACCACAGCCCCGGCGGGCGGCACGACGACCAACACGCCGGCCACCCGGCAGACCATCTACTACCGGGCCACCTCCGGTTCCGGCTACGCCGAATGTGATCTCAAGCCGGAGTGGGCAAACCTGGTCTGCCGGGTGCAGTCCGGCGGTCAGGCGGCCAGTGGCCCCGAGCTGCCGGCGACGGTGACCACCTATGACATGTTCAACCAGTCGCGGGTGGTGACCGAGAAGACCAGCGCCGGCACGCTCCGGACGACCACCACGACCTACGACGGCGCCGGTCGGGCGTACGAGACCGCGGTGAGCGCACCGGGGCTCGGCACCGCCGTCCCGGTCACCCGCAACGTGTACGACCAGGCCACCGGTCAACTGCTGCGGACCCAGTCCGTGGTCAGCGGCTCGGTGACCGCGCAGGTGGTCCGGGCCTACGACGCGCTGGGCCGGACGACGTCGTACACCGACGCCGACGGCAACGTGTCGACCACGACCTACGACCTGATGGGCCGGACGAAGACCAGTCACGACGGCAAGGCGCAGCGGACGTACACCTATGACGGCGGCACCGAACGGCGTGGCCTGCTCACCTCGGTGGACGACACCGAGGCCGGCTCGTTCTCCGGCAGCTACGACGCCGACGGGGGCCTGGTCTCGGAGTCCTGGCCGAACGGGGTGCAGGTCAGCACCGAGACCGACGAGACCGGCACGCAGGTCGGCCTGACGTATGTCAAGCCGGGCTGCGCGGCCACCGACTGCACCCTCTACACCGAGTCGGTGACGGAGTCGGTGCACGGGCAGTGGCGGGACCACTCGTCCACGCTCTCCGGCCAGCGTTACACCTACGACGCGGTCGGCCGGCTGACCAGCCTGGCCGACGAGATCGGCGGCCAGTGCGCCACCCGGTCGTACGGCTTCAGCGTCTCGTCGAACCGCAACTCGGCCACCGAGTACGGCCCGGCTTCCGACGGCGGCTGCCAGACCACGACGGCGGCGTCGTCGCGGACCTGGACGTACGACACCGCCGACCGGGTCAACACCGCCGGGTACGTCTACGACGCCCTCGGCCGGACCACCACGGTCCCGGCCGTCGACACGGGCAACCCGGCGGGTGGGAACGTCACCGCGACCTACCACGTGACCGACCTGGTCGACACCGTCACCCAGAACGGCCGGACCACCGATTACACCCTCGACGTCACCGGCGAGCGGATCCGCTCCTGGACCGACAACGCCTCGGGCACGGCGGTCCAGGCGGTCAACCACTACGACGGCGACGACGACAGCCCCTGTTGGACCCAGGAGGACACGGACACCTTCACCCGACCCCTGTCCGGCCTCACCGGGATGGCCGGCATCTTCGACGGTGGGAGCGGTGAGGTTGCCTGGCACCTGACCAACCTGCACGGGGACCTCGTCGCCGAGCTGGACAACACCGGTGAAGGGCTGGCCCGCACCACGGAGGCCAGCGAGTACGGCACCCCGCGCAACGAGGGTGACATCGGCACCGAGCGGTACGGCTGGCTCGGCGCCAAGCAGCGGGCCGCCGACGTGCCGTCGGGCATCATCCTGATGGGTGTCCGGCTCTACAACCCGACGACTGGCCGGTTTCTCCAAGAAGACCCGGTGTACGGCGGTAGCGCAAACGCGTACGAGTACTGCGCCGGCGATCCGGTCAACTGTTTCGATCTGGATGGCAAGCGCGCCGAGTGCGGATGCAGCAGCGACAGTGGATGGAGGGGGCCGGTAAAGAGGTTCTTCCGGCGGGTTATCGACCGTGGCAAGGAGCTCAACCGGAGGTTCTTCAACTGGCAGCTCAACACAATTTTCCGCGGAATCTCTTACGGAGTCAGGGCTTATCGGGCAGCCAGAGGTTTCATTCGGAATACACGAATCCGGTGCCTTCGGTTTCCAAACGTCGGCGGCTTCGGCTGTGACCTTCGGTACAAGGGGACCCGCAAGTTCGGGATCCACTACCATAAGGTGCACGGGAGGTGGCGTCCGCATTATCATCGTCGCCCAGGCATCGGCAAGCATCGTCCATGGGAGGGCGGATGGTGACAATACCGCTGACGGCGGCGCCAACGGCATCCTTTCCGCTGTGGTTCACCGACGAGCAGGGCAGTGTAGAAGTTTTAAACAGCGTCGAGGCGGTCGAAACACACGTCGAGTATGTCGACGACTTCGATCCTTCTTACCTATGCCGTGAAGCTTCGGGTAGTCGCGTCCGGCTGATCGTTTGGGCGCTTGAGTTGCTGGTATGCCAGGTTGTGCCAGCCGACCTTGACCCTCGGGACCTGGTTGTTCAGAAATTTGAGCGAAAGTCCCTTGGCGCTTCCATGCTGGTGGAGCACTGGAATGGGCTCGTGCTGAGAACGTTGAGTGAGGATGGCACCGATATTCAGCCCGCCCGGTGGAACTCCAAAGCCGACGTGGGGCACCTTCGCGTCGAAGAGCTCACTGGGGCAGCCCGTGATCGGACTGAGGTGCGAGATTTCCATGATATGTGGATGAAGGCTCGCCTCGGGAAGCGCTACGGCTAGCTCCGGCCGGCTGATGGCTGGTGAGTGAAGCGGCGGAGGGCCTGCGGTCGACGCAGGCCCTCCGCCCGCGTTCAATCGTATCGACTGCTCCCGTCAAGCCGTCATGGGAGGGCGGATGCGTCAATTCTTGCGGTAGTTATTGCAGCGCCAGCGATGGCCCACGTTGGCCGCAACACCGCGGGGAGCCGCTGACCTGTGGCACCCCGCTGTCTCGGGTACGGCGTCAGGCGGTACGCGCCACCCCGACCGGGCAGCTCAGCCCGTTCGGCCCGTGGTTGCAGTAGCCGTTCGGGTTCTTCGTCGGCGCCAAATATTGCTGGTGATAGTCCTCGGCGAAGTAGTAGTCACCGAGCGGCTCGATCTCCGTGGTGATCTCGCCCTTGCCGGCCCGCGCCACGATCGGCGCGAACGCGTCCCGGGACGCCTCGGCGGTCTTCCGCTGCTCGTCGGTGGTGGTGTAGATCGCCGAGCGGTACTGGGTGCCCACGTCGTTGCCCTGGCGCATGCCCTGGGTCGGGTCGTGGTTCTCCCAGAAGACCTTCAGCAGGTCCTCGTAGCTGATCTTGGACGGGTCGTAGACGACCTGGACGACCTCGGCGTGCCCGGTCATCCCCGAGCAGACCTCCTCGTACGTCGGGTTCGCGGTGTAGCCGCCCGCGTAACCGGCCGAGGTGGTGATCACCCCGGGCAGGGTCCAGAACAGTCGCTCGGCGCCCCAGAAACATCCCATCCCGAAGACGGCGACCTGCGAGCCCTCGGGGAACGGGCCCTTCAGCGAGGACGGCAGCACCTCGTGCCGGTCGCCGATCGGCATCGCGATCGGGCGGCCGGGCAGCGCCTTGTCGGGGGTGGTCATCTCGGCCTTCATGCGGCGAAGGAACACGGTGGGACTCCTCTCGTACCTCTCCCCGCGTGCAACACCGCCGGGCCGTACATCCTTACCCGCCCGTCGACGGCTCAGGCACACACCTGCTTCTGTGCAGGCGGCGGGCTTCCCCGCAGAGTGACGCCGCCGTTACCGTGGGCTGTTCCGGCGCGTGTCCGGTCCAATCGGTGGTGGAGGTGAGCGGGTGGCGGGTTCGGCACTGGTGGAGCTGTTCGCCGGGGAACTGCGTCGGGCGCGCAGCGCGGCCGGGCTGTCCCAGGAGTCGTTGGGGCAGCAGATCAGCTATTCGGGGTCGCTCATCGCGGCGGTGGAGCAGGGGCGGCGACTGCCCCGACCGGACTTCACCGCCCGCTGCGACGAGGCGCTGCGCACCGACGGGCTGCTCGGCCGCATCCGGGAGCAGTTGAGCCGCGAGGTGCTGCTGCCCTGGTTCCGCGAGTGGGCGCGGATCGAGCAGGAGGCGACGGTGCTGCGGTCGTACCAGCCACTCGTCGTCCCGGGCTTGCTCCAGACCGAGGAGTACGCGCGGGCGCTGCTCACCGGCGCCGGCCGGTTCACCGACGAGCAGGCCGAGCAGTTGGTGGCCGCCCGGTTGGAACGCCAGGCCGTGCTGGGCCGCCCGACGCCGCCGCAGCTCGTCGTGGTCCTCGACGAGTTCGTGCTGCGCCGCCCGGTCGGCGGGCCGGCGGTGATGGGCGCCCAGCTCGCCCACCTGGCCGAGGTCGGCCGTCGGTTCCACGTACACCTGCATGTCGTGCCGGTCGCCGCCGGCGCCTACCCGGGCCTCAACGGCGCGTTCGTGGTCGCCACCACCGCCGACGGCGAGGACGTGGCCTACCTGGACAACCAGCTCCAGGGGCACGCGGTGTCGCACGGCCCGGACGTACTATCGCTGCTGCGGACCTGGGAGTCGGTGCGCGCCGAGGCGTTGCCCGCCCGGGCGAGCGCCGACCTGATCGAGGAGGCGGCACGGGCATGGAGCTGACCGGAGCGCGGTGGCGCACCAGCACCCGCAGCAGCGGCAACGGCGGTGACTGCGTCGAGGTGGCCGACAACCTGCCGGGCGTGGTCGCGGTACGCGACAGCAAGGACCGGTCAGGGCCGGCGCTGGCCTTCCCGCCGGCCGCCTGGCGGGCCTTCGTCGCCGGCCCGCCCACCCGCTGACCGGGTCCGACGAACGCGCCTTCAGCCAGCGGACAGCGCGGCGGCGACCCGGTCGGCGTACGTCTGCGCCTCGGCGTCGTCGGCATAGCGGTGGCGGGGCCAGAAGAAGCCGCGCAGCCCGTCGCCCTTGGTCCGGGGCACCACGTGGGTGTGCAGGTGGGGGACGGACTGGGACACCTTGTTGTTCTGCGCCACGAACGTCCCGCCGGACCCCAGACCGGACTCCACCGCCCCGGCGATCCGCTGGACCAGACCGAAGTAGCCGGCCAGGTCGTCGGTCGGCAGGTCGGTGAGGGCGACCAGGTGGGTGCGGGGCACCACCAGCACGTGGCCCTTGAAGACCGGTCGGGTGTCCAGGAACGCCACTCCGTCCGGCTCGTCGGCGACCCGGAAGGCCGGCACCTCGCCGGCCACGATCCCGCAGAACACGCACCCACTCATCCGGCCAGGCTAGGCGCTGGGCGGAACGGCCGCCCGATCAGACCTCGTCGAGGTAGGCGTCCCACTCGCTTTCCGCGACGCCGGCCGGGCCGGTGTCCCCGCTCGCGAGCCGCGTGCGAATGTCGGCCTCCCACCGAAGAGCCCAGATCCGCAGGTCGTGGATCTCTTGCTCGTTCAGCCCGTACGCCTCGAAGGTCTCGTCGTCCAGTTCGTCCACGCCACCGAGCCGGTCGGCCAGCTCCTCCAGTGCGAAGCCGGGCGTGTGTCGGGCTCCCAGCGTCTCGAGTTCCCGGCAGCTCAGGCGCTGGTTGGCCGCGCGAATGTCGACGTAATCGCGGTGGGCGGCTCGGTCGTGCAGGGCTCGCACCTTCAGGCCGACAGCATCGTTCAGAGACAGCACAGGCCCTACGCTCAGGGCGGCGGGAGGACCGATCGCCTCCTTGAGTACATCGACCTCACAGGCCACGCTCTCGCTGGACACGATCAGGCGGGCCATCCGATTTGTCGCCTCTACCAGCACGCAGTGAAAGCCAGCCGCCACGTAGGCTGACGTGAGGCGGGTGACCACCGTCGACAGCGGCAGAGCGGTGGAGGTTGCGAAGTCGATGTCCTTCGACGGCCGGCTGAGCAGGTGGTGTGCCGAAAGGGCGTAGCCGCCCGCCAGTACCAACCCGAGGTCGTCTCCTGCTTCGAAGCCTATGCGCAGTAGCCGCTGGTGGAGAGCGTCCATGTCAAGCGGCGAGTTCCGGCAGCCGCCGTTCCCAGATGGCAATGACACGCCGCGCCGTGAGCCGCCGAATCCGAGGCCAATCCGCATGGAGTAGTTGCGCGTTGACGTAGCGCATGATGTCGCCGCGCTGGCCGCAGTCGATCAGGGTCCGGTAGAGCGTCAGCCGTTGACGTGGGTCGGACACGTCGTACTCGCTCAGGCCCGTCCAGGCGAGTCGTAACGGCAGGCTCACCCTTCCTTCGGTCGGGCCGCGTAGCGCCGACAGCGACTCCGGGATGCGGTCAGCCACCCCGATCAGGCGGGACGGCAGCGGAGCGGGCGAGGTCACCCGACAAGTATGCCGACCACCCCCGACAGCGTGGCCGGCGCGACCCACGGGCGGGTTCCCCGGCCGGCCGAGATCGGGCGGACTAACGTCTGCGGGATGAGTCACGGCTTCGAGACGCTCGCGATCCACGCCGGCCAGGACCCGGAGGCCCGCACCGGCGCGGTGATCCCACCGATCTACCAGACCAGCACCTACGCCCAGGACGCCGTCGGCGCCCCGCGGCAGGGCTACGAGTACAGCCGCTCCGGCAACCCCACCCGGGACGCGCTCCAGGAGTGCCTCGCCGCGCTGGAGGGCGGCCCGGTGGGCCTCACCTTCGCCAGCGGCCTGGCCGCCGAGGACACCCTGCTGCGTACCGTGTGCAAGCCGGGCGACCACGTGGTGATCCCGGACGACGCGTACGGCGGCACCTACCGGCTCTTCGCCAAGGTGGCCGAGCGTTGGGGGCTGGAGTACACCCCGGCCAAGGTCTCCGACGTGGACGCGGTGCGGGCCGCCATCCGCCCGAACACGAAGATCGTCTGGGTGGAGACGCCCACCAACCCGCTGCTCGGCATCGCCGACATCGCCGCGCTGGCCGCCGTCGCCCACGAGGCCGGCGCGCTGCTGGCGGTCGACAACACCTTCGCCTCGCCGTACCTCCAGCAGCCCATCGCGCACGGCGCGGACGTGGTGGTCCACTCCACCACCAAGTACGTCGGCGGACACTCCGACGTGGTCGGTGGCGCCCTGATCGCCGCCGACCGCGCGCTCGGCGAGGAACTGCGCTACCACCAGAACGCGATGGGCGCCGTCAACGGGCCCTTCGACGCCTGGCTCACCCTGCGCGGGATCAAGACCCTCGGCGTACGGATGGACCGGCACTGCGACAACGCCGAGCGGATCGCCGCGTACCTGGAGGGGCACGCCAAGGTGGCCCAGGTGATCTACCCGGGCCTGCCGTCGCACCCCGGTCACGAGGTGGCCGCCAAGCAGATGCGCCGCTTCGGCGGCATGATCTCCTTCCGGGCGGCCGGCGGCGAGGAGCAGGCCGTCGAGGTCTGCAACCGGACCAAGCTCTTCGTGCTCGCCGAGTCGCTGGGCGGCGTGGAGTCCCTGATCGAGCACCCGGGCCGGATGACACACGCAAGTGCTGCCGGCTCGCCGCTTGAAGTTCCCGCCGATCTCGTGCGACTGTCTGTCGGCATCGAGACGGTCGACGACCTGCTCGCCGATCTGGAGCAGGCACTGGGCTGACCGCGGGGGAGGGGAAGGGTGGCCGTGCGGGACATCATGCCGACCTGGGTGGGCGCCACCGCCAAGCAGATCGCCCGGGGCGTACGGCGGGGTGACGTCTCGGCCACCCAGGTCGTGGCCGACCACCTGGAACACATCTCCCGGGCCGACGCCGACCTCGCCGCGTTCCGTACGGTCCGCGGCGGGGAGGCGATCACCGAGGCGGAGAAGGTCGACGAGCAGGAGGACCTGGCGAACCTCCCGCTGGCCGGGGTGCCGGTCGCGGTCAAGGAGAACACCGCCGTGGCCGGGCTGCCCACCTGGAACGGGTCGGCGGCCTGTCGTACCCCGGTGGCGGAGGCCGACCACGAGGTGGTCCGGCGGCTGCGCGGCGCCGGCGCGGTGATCCTCGGTTCCACCCGGATGCCGGAACTGGGACTGTGGGCGGCCACCGACGACCCGTCGGCGGTCACCCGCAACCCGTGGGACCTCACCCGTACCCCCGGCGGCTCCTCCGGTGGCGCGGCCGCCGCGGTGGCCGCCGGCCTGGTGCCGATGGCGCACGGCAACGACGGCCTCGGCTCGATCCGCATCCCGGCCGCCTGCTGCGGCCTGGTCGGCCTCAAGCCCGGCCGGGGCGTCATCCCCTGCCAGCTCGGCGCCGAGGACTGGTTCGGCCTCACCGAACACGGCGTGCTGACCGGTACGGTCGCCGACGCGGCGGTCGGCTTCCAGGTGCTCGCCGGCCGGCGGGTCGAGAAGCTGGTCCCGCCGCCGCGGCTGCGGGTCGGGGTGTCGCTCCGCTCGCCGGTCCGCGGAGTGCATCCGGACCAGCCCAACCGGGACGCGGTCACCGCCGCCGGCCGACTGCTCGCCGCCGCCGGCCACGACACCGTGCCCGCCGACCCGGTCTATTCCACCTCGCTCGGCCTCCAGGGCATGGCGACCTGGTTCGCCGCTGCCGCCGCCGACGTCCGGGCCGCCGGCCTGGACACCAGCACCCTCCAACGGCGCAGCCGCCGGCACGTCGCGCTGGGGGAGTGGGCGCAGCGGCGCGGGTACGTCAAGGAGGCCGACCGGGCCGCCTGGCGCGAGCGCGCGATCGGTTTCTTCGCCGACCACTCGGTGGACCTGCTGCTCACCCCGGCGCTGGCCGCCGCCCCGCCCGAGGCGGTCGCCTGGTCCGACCGGTCGTGGCGGGCCAACATGGCGGTCAACGTCCGGTACGCGCCGTACGCGGCACCCTGGAACGTGGCCGGCCTGCCGGCGATCGTGGTGCCGGTCGGCCGCCGTCCCGACGGTCTGCCGGTGGCCGCCCAGCTCGTCGGGCCGCCCGGCTCGGAGCTGCTGCTGCTCGGGGTCGCCGGCCAGTTCGAGATGCAGGCCCCCTGGCAGCGGCACGCCCCCGGCTATCCGCGGGCCGGCACCGGCTCGCCCGCCACCGCCTGATCGTGACGGTCGGGTAGCAGCAGGTCACGACCGGGCCGACGGTGGCGTCGCCGCCGGATCGCCCGGTCCCGGATGGCACGATCGGGGCATGACGGAACTGGTCGGTCTCGCCGACGTACGCGCCGCGCGGGAACTGCTCGCCGGCGTCACCCGGACCACCCCGCTGGAGCCCTCCCGCCCGTTGAGCGCCGCGCTCGGCGGGCCGGTCTGGCTCAAGTGCGAGAACGTGCAGCGCGCCGGGTCGTACAAGGTGCGCGGCGCGTACGTCCGGATCTCCCGGCTCTCCGCCGACGAGCGGGCCCGCGGCGTGGTGGCGGCGAGCGCCGGCAACCACGCCCAGGGGGTCGCGCTGGCCGCCGGGCTGGTCGGCACCCACGCCACGGTCTTCATGCCGGTCAACGCGCCGCTGCCGAAGGTCGCCGCCACCAAGGGGTACGGCGCGCAGGTGGAACTGGTCGGTGCCACCGTCGACGAGGCGCTGGTGGCCGCGCAGACCTTCGCCGAGCGGACCGGGGCGGTGCTGATCCACCCGTTCGACCACCCGGACGTGATCGCCGGGCAGGGCACCGTGGCGCTGGAGATCCTGGAGCAGTGCCCGGAGGTGAAGACCATCGTCACCGGGGTCGGCGGCGGTGGCCTGATCTCCGGGATGGCGGTGGCGGCGAAGACGCTGCGCCCCGACGTACGCGTGATCGGGGTGCAGGCGGCCAGCGCAGCGGCCTTCCCGCCCTCGCTGGTCGCCGGCGAGCCGGTGCGGCTGCCGGCGTTCTCGACGATCGCCGACGGCATCGCGGTCGGCCGTCCGGGCGACATCACCTTCACCCACGTCCGCAAGCTGGTCGACGAGATCGTCACGGTCTCCGAGGAGGACATCTCCCGGGCGCTGCTGATGCTGCTGGAGCGGGGCAAGCAGGTGGTGGAGCCGGCCGGCGCGGTCGGGGTGGCCGCCCTGCTGGCCGGTCTCGTGGCCGTCGAGACGCCGGTGGTGGCGGTCCTCTCCGGCGGCAACATCGATCCGCTGCTCATGCTCCGGGTGATCGAACACGGTCTCGCGGCGGCCGGTCGCTACCTGCGGGTCACCGTGCGCTGCACCGACCGGCCGGGTCAGCTCGCCTCGCTGCTCGCCGAGATCGCCGAGCACCGGGCCAACGTGGTCGACGTCGAGCACCAGCGCGCGAACCCGCACCTGCGGCTGGGCGAGGTGGAAGTGGCGCTGTCGGTGGAGACCCGGGGCGTCGAGCACTCCGACACGCTCATCAGCGCGCTGCGGGCCAGCGGCTACCAGGTCTTCGCCGCCGAGGCCTGACCCGGAACGGCGACCGCCCCGGCCGGTGGACGGTCGGGGCGGTCGGAGATCGTTCGGGTCCGACCGGCCTGTCAGCCCGGTCGGGGTCGAACCCGGCCGATCGGCGCGGGTCCGTGGTGGGTCGTCAGCCGGCGAAGGGCTCGAACTTGACCACGGTCACCTTGATGTCGGCGCCGCTGGGCGCCGTGTAGGTGCAGGTCTGGCCCGGCCGGCCACCCAGGATCGCCTTGCCGAGCGCGGACTCGGGGCTGTAGACGGTCAGCTCGGTGGTGGACGAGATCTCCCGGGAGCCGAGCAGGAACGTCTCGGTGTCCTCGGTGTCGTCGTCGAAGTAGATGGTGACGACCATGCCCGGTGCGACCGCGTCGGCGGTCGGGGCCTCGCCCACCTGCGCGGTGCGGAGCAGTTCCTTGAGGTAGAGGATCCGGCCCTCGGCCTTGCCCTGCTCCTCGCGGGCGGCGTGGTAGCCGCCGTTCTCGCGCAGGTCGCCCTCCTCGCGCCGGGCGTTGATCTCGGCGGCGATGACCGGCCGGTTGGCGATCAGCTCGTCGAGCTCGGCCTGGAGGCGGTCGTACGCGTCCTGGGACAGCCAGGTGGCGGGCGCTCCGTTGTCATTGGTGGGCACCGGCGATCTCCTCGATAGTGCGGACTGGCTGACAGGTGAATCACCAACCCTACCAGTGCGAAACATCCCGAGGTGTCGTCGATCACCGGCCGCGCCCGGTACGTCGGGTCGTTCGGAGCGGGGCCACCGCGGTGGCGGTACGCCGGTCAGGCCGGCCGGCAGCGCAGCACCTCTCCGATGAACGGCCGGGCGGTGGTGGCCACCCGGTGCTGGACGGTGACGTGGGTCTGGCGGCGCGGGGCGGTCACGGTGACCTCGTCGTGGCCCACCTCGGCCCCGTCGTGGTCGCGGGCACGCAGCAGGCAGGTGGCCGAGCCGCCGGGAGGCACCGCCACCCGGAACACCACCTGCACCTGGTTGTCCGTGATGTCGGTGTAGGTGATCAGCTGGGGGTCGTACTTGGGATCGCCGTACTTCTCGTACAGCTGCCACGCGGCGAGCACCAGCACCCCGATGAGGGCTGCGGCCACCAGGCGTCCGGTCAGCGGGCGGCGGCCGGCTTCCCGCCGGCGGCCGTAGCGCCCGGGCGGGAAAACCGGCGCCTCCGGGGGAACTGTGGCGTGCGTCTCGGTCACCGGCGGGTATCTCCTGGCGTTGTTGTCGGCGGCATCGGCAAGAATGGCTAGAGTCCATCTTCCCAGCCCGGTTCCGAGTCAAGGATGGCAGGTCAGCGGCGACGCCGGCCCGCCACATCGGCCGTCCAGGCGTCACGGGGGAAGAAACCGGCAGGTCAGCCGGCCGACCCGGACGGGCCGCCGGCAGGTAGGCACCGAGGAGCGCCGAAGGTGGCAGAGCAACTGCGTCTCATGGCCGTGCACGCCCATCCCGACGACGAGTCGAGCAAGGGGGCGGCGACCATGGCGAAATACGTCGCCGAGGGCGTGGACGTCCTGGTCGTGACATGCACCGGCGGTGAGCGGGGCAGCGTGCTCAACCCCAAGATGGACCGGCCGGACGTCTGGGCCAACATCGCCGAGATCCGCCGGGCCGAGATGGACGCCGCGCGTGCCATCCTCGGTGTCGAGCAGGCGTGGCTGGGCTTCGTGGACTCCGGCCTCCCCGAGGGTGACCCGTTGCCGCCGCTGCCCGAGGGCTGCTTCGCCCTCCAGGACGTCGAGACGGCGGCCGGTCCGCTGGTCCGGCTGATGCGCCAGTTCCGGCCGCACGTGGTCACCACGTACGACGAGGAGGGCGGCTACCCGCACCCGGACCACATCATGACCCACAAGATCAGCGTGGCGGCCTTCGAGGCGGCCGGCGACCCGGAGCGCTTCCCGGAGCTCGGAGAGCCGTGGCAGCCGCTGAAGCTCTACTACGACATCGGCTTCTCCAAGGGCAAGATCATGGCCCTGCACGAGGGGATGCTCGCCGCCGGCCTCGAGTCGCCGTACGACGACTGGATCAAGCGCTGGGAGGACCGCCCCGACAAGGGCCCACGGATCACCACCCGGGTCGAGTGCGCGGACTACTTCCCCGTCCGGGACGACGCGCTGCGTGCCCACGCCACCCAGATCGACCCGGACGGCTTCTGGTTCCACGTGCCGATGGAGATGCAGCGTCGGGCCTGGCCCACCGAGGACTTCCAGCTCGCCCGTTCGGTGGTGGACAGCCCGCTGCCCGAGTCGGACCTCTTCGCCGGGGTGCGGGAGACGGCCCACGCCGGCTGACCGGGCCGGGAGCTACGCTGAAACCCCACCGCACATCGGAGACCCACCATGCTGACCGCCGCCCAGGTGCTCGCGGAGAACAACTTCGGGGACACCCGCACGGGTGGTCTGGCCGGGCCGATGGGGCTGTTCCTCATCCTGCTCCTGGCCACCGCCACCGTCCTGCTGATCCGCAACATGAACGCGCGGCTGCGCCGGCTGCCCGACCGGTTCCCGGTCCAGGGCCGGCCGACCGGGCCGGGTCGGGCCGACCTGGCGGCCACCGATCCGACGGACGGGACCACAGCGCAGGAATCCCCGACGAACGCCCCCAACGGCCACCAGCAGGGTCGGAACGGCTAGTCGGGGCGTGATTCACGTCGAACCCGGTCGTTGCCCCCTGTTGCGGCCACCGCGTTTGGCTTAGCCTTCCGCCGGGGGGACCGAAAGTTCCCGAGCCGTGCGCGGAAGGGGGCGCCGATGACCGGCACAGCTGCGGCCGCCCGGCGTGCCCTCTGGCGGCCGGCTGCCGGAGGGGCCCGGTGACCTCCGGCAGTGCCGGAGATCCGCCCGATCGGCTCCCGCCGGGCGGCACCCCGGCGCGCGTGCACCTGCTCACCGCCGCGGTCGCGCTGACCGCCCTGGCCGCCTCGGCGGTCGGGTGGACCATCCCGGTCGCCCTGCCCACGGACGATCCGCTGCCCGCGTACGCCCGCTTCGGGATCGCGGTCGCGGCCTTCGCCCTCGCCCAGCTGGCCCGGCTGCGGTTCCGCACCGCGGCCGGAATGGTCAGCATCACCTGGGGCGAGGCGGCGCTGATCGTCTGCCTCTACCTCGTCCCCGCCGGCTGGCTGCCGACGGCGGCGCTGCTCGGCACGGGCGCGGCCTGGACGGCGATGTCCCTGCTGGCCGACCGGCGACCGGCGGCGGAGATCCTGCGGATCACCGCCTCCCTGACCGCCGCCACCTCGCTCGCCGTGGCCGTCGCCACCGCGCTGGGCCGACCGCTGCTCGCCGCGCCCACCCCGGAGCTGGCCCTCGCCCTGACCGCCGGCTCGGTCACCTACCTGCTCGTCACCGCCTGGCTGGGCGGTGCCCAGATCGCGCTGCGGCACGGCACGCCGATCGGGCCGCCGCTGCTCGCGGCGGTCCGCGGCAAGCTGCTGATGTTCGTCGGCAACGTGGCGGTGGGGCTGGTCGTGGTGGCCCTGCTGGAACTCGACCCCCGCTGGTTGCTGCTGCTCCCGCCGCCGTTGTGGCTGCTCCAGCAGACCTACCGGCACCGGCTGCGGGCCGAGGAGGAACGCCGCACCTGGCGGACGTTCGCCGAGGCCACCGCCGCCCTCAACCAGCTCGACGAGCGGGGGGGTCGCCGGCGCCGCGGTCACCGGCGCGCTGGGCCTGTTCGGCGCCGAGACGGTGGACGTGGACGTGGTCCGCCCCGACGGCAGCTGGTGGCGCTACCGGATGGACGCCAGTGGACGGCTGCGGGACCGGGAGACCGGCCCGCCGGCCGGCGTCGAGCCGGGGCCGCACGAGCTGGCCCGGTCGCTCACCGTCGGCGACACCACGGTCGGCGAGCTGCGGGTGCGCTTCCCCCGGTCCGCGCCACCCTGCGACCGGGAACGGGACGCGTTGGCCGCCTTCGGTGACGCCCTCGCCGCCGCCCTGCACGACGCCGCCACCCACGCCGAGCTGCGGCTGGTCACCGCGCGATCGTCGTACGACGCGGTGCACGATCCGCTGACCGGGCTGGTCAACCGGGCCGCCATGCTGGGCCGGGGCGACCAGGCGCTGCGCCAGCTCGCCCACGACCAGCCCGTCGCCCTGCTGTTGCTGGACATCAACCAGTTCAAGGAGGTCAACGACACGCTGGGGCACTCGGCCGGTGACCAGCTGCTCCGGCTGACCGCCAACCGGCTGGGCACCCTCGCCCGCCCGTCGGACCTGCTCGGCCGGCTCGGCGGCGACGAGTTCGCCCTGCTCATGACGTCGGTTCCGGTGATCGGCGACCGGGCCGCCCCGATGGCGTACGCGCTGCGCACCGCCCGGGAGATCGCCGAGCGACTGGCCGCCCCGACCGAGGTGGCCGGGGTGCGGATGTCCGTCGAGGTCTCCGTCGGGGTGGTGGTCGCCGACGCGGGCACCGCCGACCTGACCGAGCTGCTGCGCCGGGCCGACATCGCGATGTACCAGGCCAAGGAGGGCGGCGGCAGCGTCGCCGTGTACGACAGCGCCCGGGACGACGCGAGCACCGACCAGCTCGCCCTGCTGGCCGAACTGCGTGAGGCGTTGGCCGCCGACGACCAGCTGGTGCTGGCCCTGCAACCCGCCGTCGACCTGGCCACCGGGGCGCCGACCGGGGTGGAGGCGCTGATCCGGTGGCGGCATCCCCGACGCGGCTGGCTCGGCCCGTCCGAGTTCATCCACCCGGTGGAGAACAGCGAACAGCTCGGCACCTTCACCCGGTACGTGCTGGACAAGGCGCTCGCCGTCGCCGCGGACTGGGCCCGGCAGGGGCTGGACGTGCCGATCTCGGTGAACCTGTCGGCGCGCAGCCTGCTCGACCCGGCGCTGCCCGACGAGATCGGCGACGCGCTGCGCCGGCACCAGGTCCCGCCGCACCGGTTGGTCCTGGAGATCACCGAGACCGTGGTGATGAGCGAGCTGGAGGTCATCGACGAGGTGCTCGCCACGCTCCGGTCGATGGGCGTGCAACTGGCCGTGGACGACTTCGGCACCGGCTTCTCCTCACTGACCTTCCTGACCCGGATCGCCGTCGACGAGCTGAAGGTGGACCGGTCCTTCGTGATCCGGATGGCGGAGTCGCCGGAAGCGGCGGCGATCGTGCGTACCACCGTGGGGCTCGCCCACGAGCTGGGGCTGCGGGTGGTGGCCGAGGGCGTGGAGACCGCCGAGCAGCGGCTCACCCTGGCCGAGCTGGGCTGCACCGCCGCCCAGGGCTACCACTTCTTCAAGCCGATGCCGGCGGACAAGATCGGCGCGGTGCTCGGCACGCTGCGCGATTCGGCCGAGTCGAACGTCTTCCCGCTGCGCGCCGACGGCGCCTCCTGACCGACGCGACGTCCGACCGGCGACGACCGGGACGGCTGGATATGGTCGTCGGGTGAACCGACTCGCCGACGCCACCTCGCCGTACCTCCTCCAGCACGCGGACAACCCGGTCGACTGGTGGCCGTGGTGCGCGGAGGCCTTCGCGGAGGCGAAGCGCCGGGACGTGCCGGTGCTGATCTCGGTCGGCTACGCCGCCTGCCACTGGTGTCATGTGATGGCCCACGAGTCGTTCGAGAACGAGCAGGTCGGCGCGCTCATGAACGAGAACTTCGTGTCGATCAAGGTGGACCGGGAGGAGCGCCCCGACGTCGACGCGGTCTACATGACGGCGACGCAGGCGATGACCGGGCAGGGGGGCTGGCCGATGACCGTCTTCGCCACCCCGGACGGCACGCCGTTCTTCTGCGGCACGTACTTCCCCCGGGCGAACTTCGTCCGGTTGCTGGAGTCGGTCGCCGCCGCCTGGCGCGACCAGCGGGACGCGGTGCTCAAGCAGGGCGCCGCGGTGGTCGAGGCGATCGGCGGCGCCCAGGCCGTCGGCGGCCCCACCGCCCCGCTCACCGTCGAACTGCTCGACGCCGCCGCCGACCAGCTCGCCAAGGAGTACGACGAGCGCAACGGCGGGTTCGGTGGCGCGCCGAAGTTCCCGCCGCACATGAACCTGCTCTTCCTGCTGCGCCACCACCAGCGCACCGGCTCGGCGCGCAGCCTGGAGATCGTCCGGCACACCTGCGAGGCGATGGCCCGCGGTGGCATCTACGACCAGCTGGCCGGTGGCTTCGCCCGGTACTCGGTGGACGGGCACTGGACGGTGCCGCACTTCGAGAAGATGCTCTACGACAACGCCCTGCTGCTGCGGGTCTACACCCAGCTGTGGCGGCTGACCGGCGACCGGCTGGCGCGCCGGGTGGCCCGGGACGTCGCCCGGTTCCTCGCCGACGAGCTGCACCGGCCGCAGGACGGCTTCGCCTCCGCGCTGGACGCCGACACCGACGGCGTCGAGGGGCTGACCTACTCGTGGACCCCGGCGCAGCTGGTCGAGGCGCTGGGCGGGGAGGACGGCCGCTGGGCCGCCGACCTGTTCGAGGTGACCGAGGCGGGAACCTTTGAACACGGCACCAGCGTGCTGCGGCTGGCGCGGGACGTCGACGACGCCGACCCGGCCGTACGGGCGCGGTGGCAGGAGGTCGTCGGGCGGTTGCTGGTGGCCCGGGACACCCGCCCCCAGCCGGCCCGCGACGACAAGGTGGTGGCCGCCTGGAACGGCCTGGCGATCACCGCCCTCGCCGAGTTCCTCCAGGTCGCCGCGCTCTACGGGGACCCGGAGGCGGAGGACGCCAACCTGATGGACGGCGTCACGATCGTCGCCGACGGCACCATGCGGGACGCCGCCGAACACCTGGCCCGGGTGCACCTGGTCGACGGCCGCCTGCGCCGCGCCTCCCGGCACGGGCAGGTGGGCGAGCCGGCCGGCGTGCTGGAGGACTACGGGTGCGTGGCCGAGGCGTTCTGCGCCCTGCACCAGCTCACCGGTGAGGGGCGCTGGCTGGAGCTGGCCGGGCAGCTGCTGGAGACCGCGCTGGCCCGGTTCGCCGCCCCGGACGGCGGCTTCTACGACACCGCCGACGACGCCGAGCGGCTGGTGGCCCGCCCCGCCGACCCGACCGACAACGCCACCCCGTCCGGGCGCTCGGCGATCGTGGCGGCGCTGGTGGCGTACGCGGCGCTGACCGGCCAGACCCGCTACCGGGAGGCGGCCGAGCGGGCGCTGTCGACCGTCGCGCCCCTGGTCGGGCGGCACGCCCGGTTCACCGGGTACGCGGCGACGGTGGGCGAGGCGCTGCTCTCCGGCCCGTACGAGATCGCGGTGGTCACCGACGCCCCGGCCGACGACCCGCTGGTCGCCGCGGCCCGCCGGTACGCCCCGCCCGGCGCGGTGGTGGTGGCGGGCGCCCCGGACCAGCCCGGCGTGCCGCTGCTGGCCGACCGGCCGCTGGTCGACGGGCGGCCCACCGCGTACGTCTGCCGGGGTTTCGTCTGCCAGCGGCCGGTGACCTCGGTCGACGACCTGGTCGCCCAGCTCTCCTGACCGCCGACGCGGCCGTCCCGACCCGCGGACCTCGCGGCCGGGGCGGCCGGCGACCCGGATAGGCTGGCCGCGCTATGGACTCCCGCACCGGTCTTCCCGTCGTCGGCATGGTGGGCGGTGGCCAGTTGGCCCGGATGACCCACCAGGCCGCCATCGCCCTCGGCCAG
The DNA here is from genome assembly GCF_900090305.1 of Micromonospora siamensis. NCBI lineage: Bacteria > Bacillati > Actinomycetota > Actinomycetes > Micromonosporales > Micromonosporaceae > Micromonospora > Micromonospora siamensis. Next base: position 1,677,720 of record NZ_LT607751.1, read on the forward strand.
TCACTGCACGTGCTGGCGGTCGCCCCCGACGACGGCGCCGCGCTGGTCGCCGCCGACGTCCAGTACGGCGACCACACCGACCTCACCGCCCTGCGCACCTTCGCCAAGGGCTGCGACGTGGTCACCTTCGACCACGAGCACGTCCCGACCGGGCACATCCGCGCCCTGGAGGCGGAGGGCGTCAAGCTCTTCCCGCCGGCCGACGCGCTGCTGCACGCCCAGGACAAGCGGGTCATGCGCGAACGCCTCGGCGAGCTGGGCGCCCCGAACCCGGCCTGGCGGCCGGTGGCCGAGCCGGCCGACCTGGTCGCCTTCGGCGACGAGCAGGGCTGGCCGGTGGTGCTGAAGGCGGCCCGCGGCGGCTACGACGGCCGGGGCGTCTGGATGGTGGACGACGCCACCCAGGCCGCCGCGTTGGCGGCGACGCTGCTCGCCGGTGGCACCCCGCTGATCGTCGAGGAGCGGGTGGCGTTGCGCCGCGAGCTGGCCGTGCAGGTCGCCCGTTCGCCGTTCGGCCAGGTCGCCGCGTACCCGGTGGTGGAGACGGTGCAGCGCGACGGCATCTGCGTGGAGGTCCTGGCGCCCGCGCCCGGCCTGCCGGAGGAGCTGGCCGTCGCCGCCCAGCAGCTCGCCATCGACCTGGCCACCGCGCTCGGCGTGGTCGGCCTGCTCGCCGTCGAGCTGTTCGAGACGCCGGCCGGGCTGGTCGTCAACGAGCTGGCCATGCGCCCGCACAACTCCGGGCACTGGACCATCGAGGGGGCGCGCACCTCCCAGTTCGAGCAGCACCTGCGGGCGGTGCTCGACTACCCGATGGGGGACACCTCGCTCACCGCCCCGGTGGTGGTGATGGCGAACGTCCTCGGCGGTGAGCCGGGTGGGATCTCCATCGACGAGCGGCTGCACCACCTGTTCGCCGCGGAGCCGGGCGCCAAGGTCCACCTGTACGGCAAGCAGGTCCGCCCCGGGCGCAAGATCGGGCACGTCACGGTGCTCGGCGACGACCTGGACGACGTACGCGCCCGGGCGGCCCGCGCCGCCCGCTGGCTTCAGGAGGGGCACGAGTGAACGACCTCGCTGGCACGGACGAGGGGCGGACCGGCGCGACCACCGTCGGGCTGATCATGGGTAGCGACTCGGACTGGCCCACCATGCGCGCCGCCGCCGCTGCGCTGGACGAGTTCGGCGTCTCCTATGAGGTCCAGGTGATCTCCGCGCACCGGACCCCGGTCAAGATGATCGAATACGGTCGCGCCGCCGCCGGCCGCGGCCTGAAGGTGATCATTGCGGGGGCCGGCGGGGCCGCCGCGCTCCCCGGCATGGTCGCCTCGGTGACCCCGCTGCCGGTGATCGGCGTTCCGGTGCCGCTGAAGCACCTGGACGGGATGGACTCCCTGCTCTCCATCGTGCAGATGCCGGCCGGCGTGCCGGTCGCCACGGTCTCCATCGGCAACGCCCGCAACGCCGGTCTGCTCGCCGTCCGGATGCTCGGTGTGGCCGACCCGGAGCTGCTGGACCGGATGGCGGCGTACCAGGCCGACCTGGAGGAACTGGTCGCGGAGAAGGACGCCGCGCTGCGTGCCTCGCTGACCTGACCCGTCTGCCGCCGGCAGCCCCTCACGGCCGCTGGTGCCCGACCCCGCGCCGAGCTGCACGTGCTGAGCGCACCGCTCGTCTGTCGCGACCGGACCGGGCCGGACCGCCCGCCCGTGGCCCCGACGGTGGATCTCGCCCTCTGCGCCCCAGCGCCACTCAGCGTGATGGTTTCCGTCGGGGCACCCTCGTCACCGATTGTGTTCGCCAACTCTCCTGCCCTGGATGTTCCACTCTCCCTTTGCTCTGCTGCTGCCGACGCAACATCGAGCTGAGCTGCTGATCGAGTCGGCGTGGACGACGTCGACCGGCCTGCCTGTCGTAGCTATCGGTAACTGTCGCGTGGGGGGCAGCAGAGCAAAGGCGCGGAGGGATTGAGGCGGCTTCCTCCGCCTCGGCACTCAGGGTGAGCAGAGTGGTCGTGCAGGCGGGCGGCAACGGCCGTGCAATGCGGCAAGCCCCGGCAGCTCCCACCCGGACCACTCAGCCCGACCCCCGACCCCCGCGCCCACCCCTCCGATCAATCCCACCCCTCCGCTTCACCGCATGCCGCGCAGTGCCGTCTGGAGTCGTTCCTGGGCGCGGCGGCGCCGTTCGTTGCTCGCGCCGAGCACCAGCAGCAGCAACCCGACCGGGATCATCACCAGCCACGGGCCGAGGCTGAACAGGGCGTGCACCGCGGCGATCGCGGTGACCGTGGCCCCGACGATGACCGGCGCCTGCTGCCGGCTGGTCGACCCGAAGATCAGCACGGCCACCGCGCCGAGCAGCAGCAGCACCTGCCGCAGCATGCTCGAGTCGGTGGCCAGCACGATGGCCAGGGTCGGCACGAAGGCGGCGACCAGAGCCGGCCCGTACGCCACCCAGCTGCTCAGGTCCGGGCGGTGCCGCAGCTCCAGGATTCCGACCAGCAGGGCGAGCGCCGCGAACGGCAGCGTGTACGCCTCCGGCAGCGCCACGTCGGCGACCCGCATCAGGATCCACCAGGCGCTGATCTCGCAGGCCACCACCGACCAGAACAGGATGCGCCGTTCCGTCGGCCGCCGGCCCGGCCGGGTCGCCGCGATGCCGAGCACCGCGCCCCAGGCGGCCAGCAGCGCGGCGATGTGCCGGGGCGAGTCGAAGGCGAGTGCCAGGGCGATGAGCGCCGCGGCGTACCCGCTCCACTCGACCGTGGCCGCCTCCCGCTGCGCCTCGGGGCGACGCAGCCGGGGCAGGGTCGCCGCGAAGACCTGGAGGGCGGCGCCCACCGCCAGCACCCCGAACGCCGACCAGACCGCAGCCAGGCCGGCCACCAGGCCGAGGGTGAGCACGAAGAGCTGGGCCATCAGCGAGGCGAAGAGCCACCCCAGGATCCGGGCCCGCTGGGTGGTGCCGAAGAGCGCGGCGACCGTGCCCACGGCCACCGCGCCGCCGAGGGTGAACAGGGTCAGCTCCCTGGTGGCGAGGTTGCCGGCCAGCCCGGCGCCACCGGCAGCGAGCCCGATCACGAAGACCAGCACCCGGGCGAGCCGCAACGACCGGGCCGGCTCGACCAGCGGGGGCGGCAGGGTCAACGCCAGGCCCAGCATGGAGAGGGTGAACACGGCCAGCCCGGCCAGGGCGCTCTCCGGCCAGCCGTGGCCCAGCGCGATCGGGGTGATCAGCAGGGTCACCGCCGCGCCGGGCAGCACCACGGGGACCGCGCGGGACCGCCGGCCCCCGCTGAACCCGGTGGCCGCCAGCGCGGCGGTGATCGTGAGCAGCAGCGCGGTCAGCACGTGCACGGCGCCGACCGCCCCGGCCGGCGGGGTGAGCAGCTCCGGCGGTGGCCCCTGCCAGATCCGGGTGAGGCACCGGTACGGCTCGACCAGCGCGACCACCAGGGCCGGTGCGATCGAGGCCAGCGCCAGCACGGTCGGTGCCACGGCTGCGGCGAGCGCACCGGCGGCCGGGCTGACCCGCCATCGACGGGCGGTGCCGTCGTCGGGCAGCCGGCGCAGGGCGCCGTCCCACAGCACCGACCAGCGGCGGACCGGGTGGGCCGAGCCGGCGGGCGGCTCGGTGGCGCCGCGGACCAGTTCGGCGAGCACCCCGAGCAGGGCCGCGGCGGCGGCGTACACGCCGGCGGGCAGTCCGGTGAAGATGGCCGCCACGGCGCTGATCGTGGCGCCCCCGACCACCCCGATGCTGGCGTACGGCAGGTATTGCGGGACCCGGCGGCGGGCCGCCGCCACGGCGGCCAGGGCGAGGCTGGACGCGGCGAGCGCCGCGGTCAGCAACACCTCGGCCGGGCGGCCGAACTCGGCCGCCAGGGCCGCCACCGCGCCCGGTAAGGCGAGGACCGCGGCGGCGGTGGCCGCCCCGCCGACCTGCACCAGGTGCGGCGGCATCCCTTCGGACTCCACGTCCTCGACCAGCGGGACGGCCGAGGACCGGGCCAGCGCGGCGACCACCGCGCCGATCAGCGCGATGCTGCCCAGGGCCAGGGCGGTGGTCCACGGCCGGACCAGTCCGGCACCGGCCGCGTGCAGGGCGACCGCGCCCGCCACGACGGCCCGGGACAGCCCGGCCCGCGGGTCGACCGAGGCGGCGGCGGCGACGCCGAACGCGGTGGCCACCGCGGCACCCACCAGCACCGGCGACCACCAGGACAGGTCGAACGCGGCCGGCGCGCCGATGGTGGCGAGCACGGCGGCCACCCCGGCGACGTCGTACCGCCACGGGGACGGCAGCAGGATGCCGGCGGTGACGGCCAGCAGCGCCAACGCCACCGGGGCCTGCCAGGTGGAGCCCCCCGTCGGGGCGGCCGGCCAGCCGGACAGGTCCCCGGCCCAGATCGGGCCGGGGGTGGCCAGCACGCCGAGGCCGCCGCGCAGCGCGGACCAGCCGGCGAGCAGACCGATCAGCACGCCGCCGACCACTATGCCGACGATCGGACCGCGCCGCCACTCCTCGGGCAGCGCCCGGGCGGCGACACCCACCAGCAGGACCAGCGCGGCGGCGACCGCGAGTTGCCCGCCCGGGGTGAGCACGGCCGCGACCCGGACCAGGGTGGCGATCAGGGCGGTGGTGGCCGCGGCCGCCGCCAGGTCGGCGCCGTCGAGCACCAGGTCGGAGCGGCGGCCGGCGTCGATCGACGGGGCGAAGACGAGCAACACCGCCGCGATCAGCACCAGGACGCCCACCCAGGCGTCGGCGACCGTGGCGCCCGGCGCGCCGAACGCCGCCGCGGTGACGGCGAGCGCGCCCAGCGCGGTGCCGACCGTCAACGGGGGACTGACGTGCCGTTGGGACACCTGCACGAGGGCGGCGTACCCGAGGGTGGCGCAGGCGGCCAGGAAACCGGCCGCGAGGATCGGGACGGTCACCTCCCGCAGGCTGGCCGGGGTGGGCGTCGGGTCGACCGGCGCGGTGGCCGCCACGAACGCGGCCACCGCACCCGGCAGGGCGAACGCCGCGCCGCCGGCCGCCCAGCCGGCCAGGGTGTCCGCCCCGGCCGGGGCGATCCGGACCCGGGGGGCGAGCGCCACGAGGATTCCGGCCACGAAGAGCACCAGCAGCACGGCGCAGGTCAGCGCCGGCCGGGCCAGGCCGGCCCCGGCGCCGATCAGCCCCACTCCGGCCGCGGCCAGGGCGTGCGCCCGCGCGGCGCGGGTGGTCGGCGCGGAGAGCCCGGCCAGGCCGATGCCGACCGCGGTCAGCACCATCGGCCACGGGGCCGCCGCCCAGCCGAGCCCGAACGAGGCCGGCACGGCGAGCGCGGTCAGCGCGGCGCCGACCACCGCGAACTCACGCCGGACCTCCGGTGGCAGGGCGAGCACCGCGGCGACGGTGAGCAGGAAGGCGCTGGCGGCGAGCTGCCAGGCGGCCGGCCCGACCCCCGCGGCCAGCTCCGTCGGGTAGCGGTCCAGGTCGGCCGCCCAGGGCGGCAGCGCGGCGCGTACCGGGGCGAGCCCGGCGCGCAGCGCGCCCCCGGCGACCACCAGGCCGGCGACCGTCAACGCGGCGGCCGAGGCGAGCTGGGGCCCCCGCCGGGCCGTCGCGGGCAGCGCCCGGACAGCCAGGCCGACCAGGGTGATGACGGCGGCGATCAGCACCAGGGCGCGCCCCGGCAGGGCCACCGAGGCGACCCGGCCCAGGGCGCCGATCACGGCGAGCGTGACGATGCCGGCCCCGACGTCGGGCAGCGGCGGCCGGCCCACGGCGACCGTCCCGGCCAGCGCTACCGCCGCGGCCAGCAGCAGGACCACCGCGGCGCCGACGGCCAGCGGCACGGTGGTCGCCCGCAGCAGCGCGGTGACCGCGTACGCGAGGGCCATCGCCACCGCGACGCCGTGCAGCAGCATGGTCAGCTCCCGCAGCCAGGGCACCGGTCGGGCCGGCTGTGCCGACGAGGGCGTGGCGGACTGCGGGGAGAGGACCTCGCCGGCCTCCTCCGGGGCGCCCTCCGGGCGGCCACCCCCGTCGCGCTGCCGGGGGGTCGGCGGCGGGGCGGGCTCGGTGGGCAGGTCCCGCCGGACCGGTCGCTCCGTCATCAGGCCGCTGCGCGCCAGCGCCAGGTCCAACACCGCCACCACGGTCAGCACCAGCGCCCAGCCGGCCGGCCCGGTGATCCGCTCGTACGCGAGCAGCGGCAGCACCGGCTGGGCGGCGAGGACGGCGGCGAACCGGGGTGCCCGTAGGCCGGTGGACAGGGCGTACCCCGTCGCCACCACGGCGGTGACCGCGAAGATCGACCCGGCGAAGACGGCGCCCGAGGCGCCCCCGCCGCCGATCCGGTCCACGGCCCACAGCGCGTACCCGGCCAGCGGCACCAGCAGCAGGCCGACCGCGGAGATGGTCTCGGCGGTGGAGGTCAGACCCCGGCGGGCCAGCGCCGGTGGGGCGAGCAGCAGCAGCACCGTGGCGACGAGCAGCACCCCGAGCCGGGCCAGCGCGTCCATCGAGCTGGTGGCGACGGCGGCGAAGACCACGGCGGCCACGCCGAGCAGCAGCGCGCCCAGCCCGAGGGGGATGTTCTGCACCTCGCGGGAGGAGGCCTCCGGCGGGTGCTCGGGATTGTCGGCGTCGAGCCAGCGCGCCGCGCCGGGCGGCGGCGGGGGCGGCGACTCCGGCGGCCCGGGGGGCGCGGTGCCCTGCCGGGGCACCCGGGGTGGCGCCCCGGTGGCGGCGGTCGGCGGCCTGCGGCCGGGACGGCGGCGCAGCACCCGGCGCGGCCGGGTGGCCTGCTTGAGCCGTTCCTCACCGGCGTGCGCGAGGATGTCCCGCTGGAAGAGGGCGGCCTGCATCTTGGCGGCGATCTGCCGCTGCTCCTTGGCGATCTCGGCGTCGCGCGCCTTCATCTCCGCGATCGAGCGCTCGATCTCCGCCAGGTGCTCACCCCACTGTGGCTGGTGCGCGCCGCAGTGTGGGCAGGTGGCGGCAGGTTTGATCTGCCGGCCGCACGAGGAGCACTGAAAGGTCTGCACGACACCCCTCCACCCGGCTGGACCGCACTGTGGACTTCCACTGTCGCAGCATGCCCAAAGCCGGCGCGGATTTCGACCGTTGGCACCGCCTCGGTGGCAACAAAAACATCGACGGCCGACCGCGGAGAGTTCCGCGGCCGGCCGTCAGGTCGGTGAAGGGGCCTGGGGTGTCAGGGGCGACCCATGCCCCGGTAGTCCCAGCCGGCCTGGGTCCAGAGGGTGGCGTCCAGGCAGTTGCGACCGTCGACCACCCGGCGGCCGGCGACCAGCTCGCCGAGGGCGACCGGGTCGGCATTGCGGAAGTCGGCCCACTCGGTGAGCACGCAGACCAGGTCGGCGCCGGTGACCGCGTCGGCCATGCTGGCCTCGTAGCTCAGCTCCGGCATCGCCCGGCGGGCGTTCTCGGCGCCCTGCGGGTCGTAGACGTGCACGTCGGCGCCGGCCTTGTGCAGCAGGCCGGCCACGGCGAGCGCCGGGGCGTCGCGTACGTCGTCGGTGTTGGGCTTGAAGGTCGCGCCGAGCACGGCGATGCGGGTGCCGGAGAAGTCGGGCCCGGCCGGGCCCGAGCGGCGGCCGAGCAGGTCGGCGGAGAGCTGGAGCACCCGGGTACGCCGACGCAGGTTGATCAGGTCGACCTCGTGCAGGAACCGCAGCGCCTCACCGGCGCCCAGCTCCTGTGCCCGGGCCTGGAAGGCGCGGATGTCCTTGGGCAGGCAGGCGCCGCCGAAGCCGAGGCCGGCCTGGAGGAACCGGTTGCCGATCCGGGGGTCGTACCCGATGGCCCGGGCCAGCTGGGTGACGTCGCCGCCGGCCACCTCGCAGACCTCGGCCATCGCGTTGATGAAGGAGATCTTGGTGGCGAGGAAGGCGTTCGCGGCGACCTTGACCAGCTCGGCGGTGGCGAAGTCGGTGACCACCAGGGGGACCTCGCGGTCCTCGGTGGCGGCCAGGTCGAAGACGCCCTTGTGGGCGGCGTAGAGCATGCCGTTGGCCCACTCGCTCTTGACGCCCACCACGATCCGGTTGGGCCGCAGCACGTCGTCGACGGCGAAGCCCTCCTGGAGGAACTCCGGGCTCCACGCCACCTCGACGCCCAGGTCGGCCGGGGTGTGCTTGCCGACCAGCTGCTCCACCCACTCGGCGGTGCCGACCGGGACGGTGGACTTGCCGACGATCAGCGACTTGCGGGTCAGGTGCTGGGCCAGCCCGGTCACCGACGCCTCGACGTACGACAGGTCCGCGCCCATGCCGTCGGCGCGCTGCGGGGTGCCGACGCAGATGAAGTGGACGTCCCCGAAGTCGGCGGTCTCGGCGATGTCGGTGCTGAACCGCAGCCGACCGGCGGCGAGGTTACGGCGCAGCAGCTCGTCCAGGCCGGGCTCGTGGATCGGCACCTCGCCCGCGTTCAGCTTGGCGATCTTGTCGGCGTCGACGTCGAAGCCGAGCACCTCGTAGCCGAGTTCCGCGTAGCAGATGGCGTACGTTGCGCCGAGGTAACCGGTGCCGAGGAAGGTCACCCGGGGCCGTGCCGCGCCCGACGGTGGGCTCACCGCGGCGATGGCCGGCACCGGCTGGCTGTTCGGGTACGGGATCGTCACGCCTGTCTTCTCCGCTCGCGCTGGCGGCGCCTCGTTGCGTCGCAATCGGCCCCGGTGTCTGGCTGGACGCCGAGGGGGATATCTGTCCTGATGATGATCGCCGCTCGGCTTCGACGCCTATCATGCACGAGCCTACGCGGCGGTAAGGGTCGCCTGAACGGTGGTCGCTATCCTTCAATCTGCGCGGTCAGCGGTCAGGTGACGCTTCAGACTGCGCATGATAGCGGTGAAGGGGAGGGGCCACATGCCCGCAGAGGAGTCGTTCGACGTCTACCGGTTGCCCGAGGAGCACGAGGCGATCCGGGAGGCGGTCCGTGAGGTCTGCGAGGCGAAGGTGGCGCCGAACGCCGCCGAGGCCGACGAGACCGCCGAGTTCCCGAAGGCGTCGTACGACGCCCTGCGGGCCGCGGACTTCCACGCGCCGCACATTCCGGTCGAGTACGGCGGCGCCGGCGCGGACGCGCTGGCCACGGCCATCGTGATCGAGGAGGTGGCGCGGGCCTGCGCCTCGTCGTCGCTGATCCCGGCGGTGAACAAGCTGGGCACCATGCCGCTGATCCTGGCCGGCTCGGAGGAGCTGAAGCGGAAGTACCTCACCCCGGTCGCCTCCGGCGACGCGATGTTCTCCTACTGCCTCTCCGAGCCGGAGGCGGGCAGCGACGCGGCCTCGATGACCACCAAGGCGGTCCGCGACGGCGACCACTGGGTGCTCAACGGCGTGAAGCGGTGGATCACCAACGCGGGCGTGTCGGAGTACTACACCGTCTTCGCTGTGACCGATCCCACAGCCCGCTCAAGGGGCATCTCGGCCTTCGTGGTGGAGAAGTCGGACGCCGGGGTCAGCTTCGGCGCGCCGGAGAAGAAGCTCGGCATCAAGGGTTCGCCGACCCGCGAGGTCTACTTCGACAACGTGCGGATCCCGGCCGACCGGATGATCGGCGCCGAGGGCACCGGATTCGCCACCGCGATGAAGACCCTGGACCACACCCGGGTCACCATCGCCGCGCAGGCGCTGGGCATCGCGCAGGGCGCGCTGGACTACGCCAAGGGGTACGTCCAGGAGCGCAAGCAGTTCGGCAAGCCGGTCGCCGAATTCCAGGGCATCCAGTTCATGCTCGCCGACATGGGCATGAAGCTGGAGGCGGCCCGGCAGCTGACGTACGCGGCGGCCGGCAAGTCGGAGCGTGGCGACGCCGACCTGACCTACTTCGGCGCGGCGGCGAAGTGTTTCGCCTCGGACGCCGCCATGGAGATCACCACCGACGCGGTGCAGCTGCTCGGCGGTTACGGCTACACCCGCGACTACCCGGTCGAGCGGATGATGCGGGACGCCAAGATCACCCAGATCTACGAGGGCACCAACCAGGTGCAGCGCATCGTCATGGCCCGCCACCTGCTCAAGGGCTGACCGGGCTCGCTCTTCGGGCGGGGGTCAGGGTCGAGCTTCTGGTCGGCGTCCGTCGGCCATGACCCCCTACCCCAAGGGGCGCGGTGGAGGGCCGGTCACGTGCCGCGGTAGGTGCCCACGCTCCAGAGGTTGCCACCCGCGTCACGGAGATCGAACTGGTGCGACCCGTAGCCCGCGTCGTGCAGTTCGGTCACCACCTCCACCTCTCGGTTGGTCCTGACCCGGCTCCAGATCTCGTTCACGGTGGCGGCCCGGGCGGTGACCACGTACACCCCCTGTGGGCCGGGTGCGCCCCAGGCGCCCGGCTTGCCGCGCGACCCGAACATCACACCCCCGCCGTCGGGCCAGCGGATCGACGTCGGTGAAGCCGACGCTGGGCCCGACGGTGGGTGGGGGAGAGCCGGCCGAGCGGCTGGTCGAGGTGTCAGTCATGGGTTGATCCTGCGGCGTCGTCCACCGCGACGTATTGGACGTCGGGGAACTCCTCCGCCAACCAGGTGCCGACACTGCAGCCGGCGAGGGCCTGCCACTCCCGGCACAGGTGTGACTGGTAGGCGTACCCGCAACGGGCCGCGACCTCGGCGCGCGGCGGCCGGCGCGGGACGGCGAGCCGCCGCCGGGCGGCCTGGAACCGGGCGATCCGCACGGCGGCCTTCGGCGTCAGCCCGGTCGCGGCGCGGAACCGTTCGGACAGATGTCGGCGGCTGTACGCGATGTGTTCGGCGACGGCCGAGACGCGTACCCGGCCGTCCCGGGCGAAGATCAGCCGCCGGGCCTCCCGCACCTCGTCGGGGAGGGGCGGTGTCCGACGGTCGAACCGGCGGAGCAGGGTCGCGTCGAGCAGCTCGAAGCGTTCCCGCCATCCGCCCGGCGATCCAGTCCGTGCACGAGCCGGTCCGCCGCCGGCCCGACACGTCGGCCAGCTCGACCGCGCGTCCGCCCAGTTCGGCTGCGGGAAGGCCGAGCAACGCCGAGGCCCCGAGCGGGGTGAGGTTGTCGTGCAGACCGTCCAGCCCGGTCGAGGCGTCGATCAGGACAGCCGAGGTGTGCAGCCCGCGACGACGCCGTGCGCGGCTACCGCTCCGGCGGCCCCGGTCACGCGCAGCGGTGCAGCCAGCTCCACGACCAGCGTGAGGTTCTGCGACGGCAGGCCCCGATGCAGACCCGCGGGGTACGCCGGTAGCCGTGCGCCGTCGCCACGTACGGCCGCAGCGCTGGCGGTGGCGTATTGCTGACGAACTACACCCTCCGATCATGCCCGGTGTCGGCCTACCGGGGAACGCGACGACCGTGACCCGGTAGGGGGCCGGCCGCTAAGGGTCTGATTGCGACTCTCTTTGCAGTACTGGGGTGGCTGGGTCAATTTGACTCGGCCACACCGATTCCGTCGGGCCGCGCGTCTCGGGCCAGGAAAATGCGATGACGTCGGTTGTCGGAAATTATTGGATGACTACATGAGCTTATTGTCTTCGATAAGCTTATTGCCCCCGGAAAGGCGGTGGAGCGGGGCCCTGTGCGATGATCCACATCGCGGTCGGGCAGCACCATCGGGAAGGTCTTTGCCCGGTGGGGGTTGCTGTGGCCTTTGCATGTGGATTCTCCTGGGGCGGTGATGACGCTCCCGGCTTCCGGTATGGGTGGCGATTGAGCGCAACCCGATGGCGTTAGCGCCGCTCGGTGAGCGCTGGCATCGCGATCTTTCACCCGTCCTCCGGTCGGTGGCGACTCCGTCCCGGAGGATCCGCAACCGTGCGACCGCGGCGGTTGCGTCTCCGCCGTGCAGAGACGCAACCGTGTCCCGTAGGCAGGCGACAAGGTGCGGAGCGCGGTCATCCGTGACGATTCCTGGCACCACCCCATCGGGATGCCCGACGCCCGGGAACTCGTCCGCCGGATCGCAATGGCGGGCCCGTGCCGCCGCCGTGTTCACTCCAGCCCGAACGATTGCCCGTTCTGACCGGTCAGCAGTGCCATGCCCAACCGGGTGGGGACGTGCAGCACCGTGTTGCGCTGGCGCTGGGTCGTTATGAGACCTGCCTTGCGCAGCACCGTCGCGTGCTGACTCGCGCCGGCGGGGGAGATGCCCAGCCGCTCGGCCAGTTCTCCGGTGCTGGCGCTGTTCGCCAGTTCTCGCAGCACGGCCGCCCTGGTGTGACCCATCAGTGCGGCCAGGCCGGCGGTGCTGTTGACCGGCTCCTTCCACAGCGCCGACGCCATCGCCTGGTCCGGCAGCGCCGGAAACAGCACCGCCGGGCGCCCCAGCACTCGATGGGACTCGATGAACACCGCCCGGTCGGAGAGGAAGACGGCCGGGGCCAGCAGCAGTCCTCGTCCGTCGAGGTGGACATCCCGGCTGTCCGCGCGGGAGATCTCCAGTACCGGGGCCTGCCATGTGGTGCGTGCGCCTAGATTGGCGAGGATCGACTCGGTACCCCCCGTCAGCACCATGCGCCCCCGGGCTTCGCGCTCGATCTCCCGGTAGGCGGACATGCGCTCCCAGTAGGGTTTGATCGCCACGCGGGAGAAGTCCTGCACCGCGGCGGAGATGCGTTGCGGATTGCAGCCCATCTCCGCCAGCTCGTCCAGGCCCCGCTGAGGGCCCCGATCGATGAGCCAGAGGAGGCTCGAAAGGGGCCGCAGCGGCGGCGGCAGGATGCGAGTGGGGCTGCCCTGGCGTTCGAGCTCATGGCGAACTCGCTGGCGCCACCTGCGAAAGACGCCACTCCCGGAATCGTCGAGGGAGTCCAGTGCGAATATGGTCTCCGCCAGGACTCCCAGTGAGTTCATCACTCTTATCCGGGTCAGGTCAGTAACCGTAAAGTGAATTCTTAACACAACGTTCCCCCCGTGGTGTCAGACATTTTAGTATGGTTACTATTCAGTTTGGTGTCTGCGTCGAAAGGTCCTTCAGGTAGGTGTGGTGGCGCCCCCTGCGGCTGCTGGTGTGACTTCGTGGCGTCACATCAGGAGGCTCATTCGTATCGGCGTGGGCAATTTCCCCCGTTCCGCGGTTGTCTCCGGCCCGGCGCCGGACTTAGCATTTTTTGCGGGTCAGCGGTGGTGGCGAGACAGTTGTGGGCCTGGCTCCGGGTGACGTCGGCCGAGGCATCGAGAATCTTTGCCTACGGATATCCGGGGTGTCAACACCGTCTTACGTGGACAAGATTGACTTCGGCGGACCGGGTAGCCAGTGAGTGTCGTCTTTAAGTCATGTCGGCTGGCGCGGCGGGCACTCGCGGGCGAAAGTGGTCGATGATCTTATAGCGGGCCGCTGAGTCGCCCGTTCACGTGCCGGAGAGTGCCCGCTTCCGGATCAGCGACCCCAGCTCACCTGGCGCGTTCGTCCTCGGCTGAAAGACATGGATCGCCCCCGCCCGGAACGGCCACGATCGGGCCGCCACGTCGGTGGGAGGGGTTCTCGAAACATGACACGACTGGACGAGGAGCCGGAGGCGGGCCGGCACCGGTTCGCCGGACGAGCGCGCCGCCTCTCCGTAGGCGGGCTCACCAAGCTGCTGGGCGCCGGGGTGCCCGCGGACACCCTGGATTTCGCCGTGGGGACACCGGCCTGGCCGGATCCGCCGGCCGAGGTGGTCGAGGCGGCGTGCGCGGCCCTGCGCGGCGGCGCCAACCAGTACGCCCCGCCGGACGGCGACCTGGGCCTGCGTACCGCACTGGCCGGCTGGCTCGGGCGGGGCGTCGACCCGCTGACCGAGCTCACCATCACCTCCGGGGCCACCGAGGCGCTGTGCGTCGCACTGCTGGCAACCGTGGACCCCGGTGACGAGGTTGTCGTGCTGGAACCCTGCTACGAGAACTTCCTGACCGCCATCACCGTCGCCGGCGCGCAGGCCAGGTTCGTTCCGCTGCGTGGGGACGGCTGGCGCTACGACTCCGAGGAACTGGCCGCCGCGTTCGGCCCCCGGACCCGCGCCGTCGTCGTCAACACGCCGAACAATCCGACGGGCCGCCTGCTCACCGCGGACGACATCCGGGAGATCGGCGCGCTCTGCGAACGCTGGGACACGACGATCATCTCGGACGAGGTCTACTCCTCGTACGTCTTCGACGGCCGGGCCCACCTCTCCCCGCGTGACGTACCCGGCGCCGGGCACCGCACCATCGTTCTCGGCAGCCTCTCGAAGAGCCACGCCATCAGCGGCTGGCGGATGGGGTTCCTGCTCGCCGACGCGGAGCGCACCGAAGTGCTGCGCCGGGTGCACATCGTCACCAGTGGCGGCGCGGCGCACCCGTTGCAGGCCGGGCTGGCCGAGGCGCACCTTCTCGGCGGCACTGCGTGGGATCCCCGGCCCGGTCTGCAGGACCGCCGGGACCGGGTGGTCGAGGCGTTGCGCGGCTACGGCCTGCGCTGCGTCGCACCGCAGGGCGGCTGCTACGCCCTGGCCGACATACGGGACGTCAGCGACACCGACTCCGAGGCGTTCGTGCTGGACCTGCTGGCCGGGTCGCGCGTCCTGTTCGTACCAGGGACGTTCTTCTTCCCCAACGGGGGCGGCAAACACCTCGTCCGCGTCGCGTTCAACCGCCCGGACAGCGTCATCGACGAGCTGGTCGCCCGCCTCGGCGGCGCGGCGGTACCGGCTACCACCAGGGGAGCATGATGAACACCATCGCGGTGATTCCGGGCGACGGCGTCGGGCCGGAGGTCGCCCGGGAGGCGACCGAGACCGTCACGGCCCTCGGCCTGGACCTCACTTTCGACGTCCTCGACCACATCAACGCCGACACCTATCTCGAGACGGGTGTCGCCATGTCCGAGGACGACCTGCAGCGGGTGCGCCGGGCCGGCGGGGTGCTGTTCGGGGCGGTGGGGGACCCGCGCGTCTCGTCCACCGGCTACGCCCGCGACATCCTGCTGCGGCTGCGCTTCGAATTCGACCTGTACGTCAACCACCGGCCCGCCGCACTGCTGCACGACCGGGTGAGCCCGCTGCGCGACCCGGCCCGCCGGGCCATCGACCTGGTCGTCGTGCGGGAGAACACCGAAGGGCTCTACCTAGGTGTGGGAGGCGTGCTGCGCGGCGGTACGAAGGACGAGGTCGCGATCGACGAGGAGGTGAACACCTATCTCGGGGTCAGCCGCATCCTCGACTACGCCTTCTCCGTCGCTCGCCGGTCGGTGTGCATGGTGGACAAGTCGAACGCGGTCCGGCACGGCGGCCAGCTGTGGCAGCGCTGCTGGTGCGAGGCCGTCGCCCGCCGCCCCGACGTCGAGACCTCGCATTTGTACGTGGACGCCGCGGCGATGAACCTGGTCGCCGACCCGACCCGTTTCGACGTCGTCGTCACGAACAACTCGTACGGGGACATCCTCAGCGACCTCACCGCTCAGCTGGCCGGTGGCATCGGGAGCGCGGCGTCGGTGAACCTGAACCCGGAGACGGGGTTCGCCCTGTTCGAACCGGTACACGGCTCGGCGCCGGACATCGCAGGCAAGGGCATCGCCAACCCGATCGGAGCGCTGGAGAGCGCCGCGTTACTGCTGGACAGGCATGGTCACAGCGGTGAGGCGCGGGCCCTGCGCGACGCGGTCAGGCGCACGGTGGCGGCCGGAAGGTGCACCCCGGACCTCGGTGGCACGTTGACCACCGCGCAGGCGGGCGCGGCGATCCGTGCCGAATTGCTGGCGACGGGATGGTGATCGTCACGCGGACGCCGGGAGGACGCGGCAATGGATCTGGGTGACGCCGACCTGTACCTGAGCGCCGAGCGTTACCAGCGGTGGCGCGAACACACCGAGGCGGATGCCGTCCTGTGGAGCGGACCGGGGACGTCACCCGGCGGTTTCTGGTCGGTCTTCTCCCACGAGCACTGCCGCTCCCTCTTCGCCCACTCCGCGCCGTTCACCTCCGAGTACGGCATGATGATCGGCTTCGACGCGGACCACCCTGACCGATCAGGCGGGCGGATGCTGGTGGTCAGCGACGGGGCCAGGCACGCCCGGCTGCGCAAGCTCATCGGGCCCTTCCTGTCCCGCATGCGCGCCGTGTCGATGGAGGACGCGGTCCGCCGCGAGATCCGTACCCATGTCGAAGCCCTCTGCGACGGCGAGGTGCACGACGTCGCCACCGGCCTGGCGCCCCGCATCCCGGCGGCGGTGGTGTGCGAGGTGCTGGACATCCCGGTGGGCGAACGCGACCGGCTGATCGAGCTGACCAACCACGCCTTCGGGGGCGCCGACGAGACGTTCGACAAGATGACGCCCTCCCAGGCCCACACCGAGATCCTGTACTACTTCAACGACCTGATCGCGCGGCGGCGCCGCCGACCGGGACAGGACCTGATCAGCGGGATGCTGCGCGATCAGGGACTGAGCGCCTCCGACGTCGTCATCAACTGCGACAACGTGCTCATCGGCGGCAACGAGACGACCCGGCACGCGATCGCCGGCTGTTTCGAGATCCTCGGCGAGCGCCCGGAGCTGCTCACCCTGCTCCGGGAGCGCCCCGAGGCCGTGCACCCGCTCATCGAGGAGGTGCTGCGCTGGACATCCCCCGCCATGCACGTCCTGCGGGTCGCCACCGAGCAGGTGACCATCGGCGGGCAGGAGATCGCGAAAGGCTCGGCCGTGGTCGCCTGGCTGGCCGCCGCCAACCGGGACGAGCGCGTCTTTCCTGAGGCGGACGTGTTCCGCCCGGATCGGCAGCCGAACAAGCACCTCGGCTTCGGCTACGGGCCACACGTGTGCCTCGGCGCCGCACTCGCCCGGCTGGAGATCCGCCTGCTCCTCGAGGCGTTGGCGGAGCTCACCGACGCGGTGGTGGTCCCGACGCCGCCCGTCGCGCTGCGGTCGAACCTGGTGCAGGGCCGTCGCAGCCTGCGCGTGACCGTCACACCGCGGGGCCGGGTCGGCTGAACGCCGTACCCGCCCACCAACCCTGCGGAACGCATTTCCCCCGAGGTTGAAAGGCCGTGGCACCGGCCCACCCGTCGCGCGACGCTGTCGTCTGCCCGACGCGTCGGTCCGGAACACGCTCACCGACGACATCGATACCTGGAGGGTCACGTGGAAGCCGAGTACCCGGTGAACAAGGCAGCTTCCGTCCCGGGTCCGGGCGCTAGCCTCGCTGACCTGTTCGAGCAGCAGGTCAGCGCCCAGCCGGACGCCGGGGCCCTCCGGTTCGAGGACGTCCGGCTCACGTACGCGGAGCTCGACCGGCGCGCGAACCAGCTCGCGCACCTGCTGGTGGAGGAAGGCGTTCGGCCGCGTGACATCGTCGCACTGGCGTTGCCGCGCTCGGTCGAGGCGATCGTCGCGCAGTTGGCAGTGGCGAAGGCCGGTGCGACGTTCCTGCCGGTCGACCCGCTCTACCCCGCCGAGCGGATCACCTTCATGCTGCGCGACGCCAGACCTGTGCGGGTGCTCACCACGGCCGCCGTCGGGGTGTCCCTGCCGGGCGTCACCCCGGTGACCGTGCTCGACGCCCCCCGTACCGTCGACGACCTCGGCCGGCGGCCGAAGACCGCGCTGGCCGTGCGGCGTGGCGCGCAGGCACCGGCCTACGTCATCTACACCTCCGGCTCCACCGGGGTCCCCAAGGGGGTGGTCGTCCCGCACACCGGCATCCCCAGCCTGGTGGAGACGCATCGGCGACGACTGGCCGCCGGCCCGGGGAGCCGGGTTCTCCAGTTCGCCTCGCCCAGCTTCGACGCCTCCGTCTGGGAGGTGTGCATGGCGCTGCTGACCGGCGGGACGTTGGTGTGTGCCCCGGCCGACCGGCTGCTGCCCGGTCCGGCGCTGGCCGATCTGATCGCCGAGCACGACGTCACCCATGTGACGCTGCCGCCGTCCGCCCTGGCAGTGCTGCCACCGGACGCGCTGCCCTCGGTGTCGGTGCTGGTCGTGGCAGGGGAGGCCTGCGCGCCGGACCTGGTCAGGCGTTGGGCCGGCGGCCGCACGATGGTGAACGCGTACGGGCCGACCGAGTCCACCGTCTGCGCCACGATGAGCCGACCGCTGAGTCCGGACGGCGACGCGGCACCGATCGGCCTCCCGATCGTCGGGACCCGGGTGTACGTCCTGGATCCGGAGCTGACGCCGGTCGAGGACGGCGCCATCGGAGAGCTGTACATCGCGGGGCTCGGCCTCGCCGACGGATACCTCAACCGGCGTGAGATCACCGACGCGGTGTTCCTGCCGGACCCCTTCGGTTCGCCGGGCGACCGGATGTACCGCTCCGGCGACCTGGTGCGGCGAGGGCCCGACGGTCAGCTCGACTTCGTCGGTCGCGCCGATGACCAGGTGAAGATCAACGGATTCCGCGTCGAGCCCGGTGAGGTCGAGGCCGCGCTGACCGCGCATCCCGGCTTGGCGCACGCCGCCGTCGTGGTGAGGGAGACGGCACCCGGCAAGCCCCGCCTCGTCGCCTACGTGGTGCCGGCCGGCGAGCCGGTCACCGCCGTGCGGCTGCGCGACGACCTTCGGCGGCGGCTGCCGGACTACCTGGTCCCCGCCGCCTTCGTCGTGGTCGACCGGTTGCCGCTGACGCCGAACGGCAAGCTGGACCGTCGGGCGCTGCCCGACGTGCCGGTGCGGTCCGAGGGTGACGACCGGTTCCTCGCCGCCGCGACGCCGATCGAGAAGCTGCTCGTCGGCATCTACGGCGAGGTGCTCGGGTTGCCCGAGGTCGGCGCGGAGGACGACTTCTTCCAGCTGGGCGGCGACTCGCTGCTCACCATCCAGGTGCTGGCGCGGATCCGTGAGGACCTGGGAGTGGACCTCTCACCGCGGGCGATGTTCGACCGGCCGACGGCTGCCGCGATGGCCGAACTGGTCGCCGCGCAGGAACCGTCCGGCCAGGCCGCGTCGCCCGGCGAGGACACCGATGCCGTCCGTCCGGCCGAGCGGACCGGAGCCCTGCCCCTCTCGTACGCCCAGCAGGCGCTGTGGTTCATGGCCGAGTTCGCGCCGGAGAGCTACGAGTACAACCTCGGCACCGGCCTGCGTCTCACCGGTGAGCTGGACGAGGCAGCCCTACTGCGGGCGCTGGCCGGCCTGGTGGAGCGGCACGAGGCGTTGCGCACCACGTTCGAGATGGCCGGTGACCAGCCGGTGCAGGTCGTCCACCCGCCGCGGACACCGATGGTCACCCTGGCCGATCTGCGCTCCGAGCCCGACCCCGCCGCCGAGCTGGATGCCCGGGCCACGGCGGACCTGACCCGTCCGTTCGATCTGGCCGTCGGGCCACTGGTCCGGCCGAGCCTGTTCCGGACGGCCGACGACGAGCACGTCCTGCTGCTGACCGTGCACCACATCGTGCTCGACCGGTGGTCGGTCGGCGTGTTGATCCGCGAGCTGATTGAGTTCTACGAGGCCGAGCTGCACGGTTCCGAGCCCGCCCTGCCGCCGGTGACGCTTCAGTACGCCGACTTCGCGGTCTGGCAGCGGGAGCACCTCACCGACGACGCGCTCGCCGACTCCCTCAGCCACTGGCGCCGGACTTTGGACGGCGTGAACCCACTCGAACTGCCGATCGACCGGCCGCGGCCCCGGGTGCGTACGTGGGCCGGCGGCGCCGAGCGGTTCCACCTTCCGGCCCAGAAGGTGGCCCGCCTGCGAGAGCTCTCCCACCGGCACGGCAGCACGCTGTTCATGTCGCTGACGGCCGTGGTGGACGTGCTCCTGGCACGCCTGTCCGGGTCGTCGGACGTCGCGTTCGCCACGGTCGTCGCCGGGCGCGACCGGGCCGAGACAGAGCACATCGTCGGCTCCTTCGTGAACACCGTCGTGCTGCGCTCCCGGGTGGACGGGTCCGTTCCGTTCGAGCAGCTCCTGGCAGGCGTCAAGGAGACGGTGCTCGAGGCATTCGTCCATCAGCAGGTGCCCTTCGAGCGTGTCGTCGACGAGGTCGCCCCGGTGCGCGACCCCAGTCGGTACCCGCTGGCCCAGGTGCTCGTGGTGCTTCACCGGGCGCTGGTGGAGGAGGCGCATGTCGGGGGCGAGCTCTCGGTGACCGGCTACGACCTGCCTCGTCGCTCGTCGATGTTCGATCTCACCGTGGAGTTCGTGGAGCGCGGCGACGACCTGACGGTCTGGCTGGGCTACAACACCGACCTCTTCGAGGCGGATACCGTCCGCCGCCTCGCCGGCATGCTGTTCCGGCTGCTGGACGCCGTTCTCGAGGACCCCACGCAGACCGTCTCGGCGCTGCCGATGCTTTCCGCGGCGGAGGAGCACCGCGTCCTGACCGAGTTCAACGACACCGACGTCGAATACCCCTCCGACAAGTGCGTGCACGAATTGTTCGAGGAGCAGGTACGCCTCCGGCCGGACGCCGTGGCCGTGATCGCGGGCCAGGACCGGATCACCTATGCGGAGCTGGACCGGCGCGCCAACCGGATCGCCCACGCGCTGCGCGGCCTAGGCATCGGACCCGACGTGCCGGTCGGGCTCTGTGTGCGGCGGGGCTGGCGGATGGTCGCCGGGATGCTCGGCATCCTCAAGGCCGGAGGCGCCTACGTACCGCTGGACCCCGCCTACCCCGCCGACCGGTTGACCTTCATGCTCGCCGACACCGCGGCGCCCGTGCTGCTGACCGAGGAGGAGCTCACGGGTCTGTTCGGCGACGAGACGGCCCCCACCGTGGTCCTCCTGGACACCGGCTGGGACACCCTGGCGGAGCACCCGGACACCACTCCGGAGAACCTGACCACGCCGGACGACCTCGCCTACATCATGTACACCTCCGGCTCGACCGGCGTACCGAAGGGTGTGGCCGCGCCGCACCGGGCGACCGTGCGCACGTTCTTCTCCTCCGGGCTCATGATCTCCGGCCCGGACGAGGTCGTTCCCCAGTGCCTCTCGATGTCCTGGGACGGTCTGTCGGCGGAGCTCTGGTCGGTACTGCTGCACGGGGGCACATCCGTGCTGTACCCGAACCAGCCCACCGACGCCGAGGTGCTCGCCGGCCTGGTCCGCGAGCACTGCGTCACCACTCTGTGCATGCCCCCGAGCCTGCTCAACGCATTCGTCGACGCATTCCCCGACGAGCTGCGCAGCGTCCGCCAAGTGATCACCGGCGGCGACGTCGCATCTCCGTTCCATATCGCCAAGGCGCTACGGCACGCACCGCACCTGCGCCTCGTCAACTGTTACGGCCCGGTGGAGTCCACCGTCGCGGCCACCTGGTACGAGATGCCCGCCGGCTACGACGGCACGAGCCCGGTCCCTATTGGACGGCCGTTGGGTAACACGGTGGTTTATGTAGTGGATGAGGGTTTGAATCCGGTGCCGGTGGGTGTGGCCGGTGAGTTGCTGATTGGGGGTGACGGTCTGGCGAGGGGTTATTGGGGTCGTGCGGATCTGACGGCGGAGCGTTTTGTTCGGGTGTCGTTCGCGGGCGGGCGGCGGGTGTACCGGACGGGGGATGTGGGTCGGTGGGGTGCGGATGGGTGTCTGGAGTTTTTGGGGCGTGTCGATGAGCAGGTGAAGGTTCGTGGGTTCCGGGTGGAGCCGGGTGAGGTGGAGGCGGTGTTGTTGGCTCATCCGTCGGTGGGTGAGGCGGTGGTGGTGGCTGTGGGTGAGGGTGCGCGGCGGCGGTTGGTGGGTTATGTGGTGGGTGTCGGTGGTGGTGGGGTGGATGTGGGGGTGGTGCGGGAGTTCGTGGCGGCGCGGTTGCCGGGGTTCATGGTGCCGTCGGTGGTGATGGTGGTTGACGGGTTGCCGTTGTTGCCGTCGGGGAAGGTGGATCGGCGGGGTTTGCCGGTGCCGGTTGAGGTGGATGCGGGTGGGGTTTTTGTGGCTCCGCGTTCGTCGGTGGAGCGGGTGTTGGCGGGGGTGTGGGCTGAGGTTTTGGGTGTGCCTCGGGTGGGGGTGGAGGATAATTTCTTTGAGCTTGGTGGGGATTCGATCCTGAGTATTCAGGTGGTGTCGCGGGCGCGGGCTGCGGGTTTGTGGTTGTCGTCGCGGGATTTGTTTGTGCGGCAGAGTGTGGCGGCGTTGGCGGCGGGTCTGGAATCGGGGGAGATCGGCCGGCCGGGGCCGGTACAGCAGCAGGTGACCGGCCCCGCACCACTGCTTCCGACGCAGTCCCTCTTCCTCGCCCACCACCCCGAGGAACCTGATCACTTCAACCAGTTCGTCGTCGTGGAGGTTCCCACCGGACTCGACACCGCGGCGCTGCGCGCCGCGACGGACGCGCTGCTCGATCGCCACGACGCTCTCCGCATGCGGTACCTGCGCATCGACGGACAGTGGCAGCAGCACACCCGCGCGTCCGAGACCCACGACGTGCTCACCGTGCACGACCTCGGCGACCTGGCTCCGGAGGCGGCGCAGGAGGCGGCCGAGCGGCTGACCGCGCGTGCCCATCGCAGCCTGAGCCTGGAGCACGGCCCGCTGGTGCGGGCCGAACTGTTCCGCTACCCGGACCGTCCGGCCGAGTTGCTCCTCGTCGTGCATCACCTGGTCGTCGACGGCGTGTCCTGGCGGATTCTGCTCGACGACCTGTCGTCGGCGTACCAGCAGGCCGCAGCCGGTGAGTCGGTGTTCCTGGGTGCGAAGACCACGTCGCTGCAGGAGTGGGGGATCCGGCTGGCGGCGCACGCGGACGCCGGTGCCCTCGACGACCAGCGCGCGTACTGGGCTGAGCGGGCCGGCCCGCTCAGCACCCGCATCCCCGTCGACGGCACCGGCAGCCGGCGGGCCGGAGCTGCCCGTACGGTGGTGCGCCGCCTCGACCAGGCCAGTACGCAGGCCCTGCTCACGCGGACTCCAGCCCTGCACCGAGCCCAGATCACCGAGGTCCTGCTGGCCGCGCTTGGCCGGGTGCTGGTGCCCTGGACCGGCGGCAACCAGCTGCGCATCGCGCTGGAGGGGCACGGCCGCGAAGAGATCTTCGACGACGTCGACCTCAGCGGGACCGTGGGTTGGTTCACCACCATCTACCCCTTCGACCTGCTCGCGGTGCCCGGCGACAGTTGGGCCACGACCGTGCGGCGGGTCAAGGAACGGCTGCGCGCCGTTCCGGACCACGGCCTTGGCTACGGCGTGCTGCACCAGCTCGACGGTGCCGATCCGTCCGTCGCGGACCGGTGGGAGATCAGCTTCAACTATCTGGGTCAGTGGCAGGCGGGTGGTTCCGGCGAGTTCCGCCTGCGCGCTGCCACCATCGGCCTGGACCAGAGCCCGGCGCACGATCGAATGCATCTGCTCGACATCGTGGCCGCGGTCGAGGCCGGCGAGCTGACCGTCACCTGGGTGCACTCACCGGAGATCCACCGCCGGGAGACCGTCGCGGCGCTGGCCGACCAGTTCACCGCCGCGCTGCGGAATCTGGCCGCCGACGCCCGGCTGGACGAGGCCGGCGCGCTGGCCCCTGCCGACTTCCCGTATGCCGGGCTGGATCAGGCGGCGGTGGACGCGGTGGTGGGTGACGGTCGTGAGGTGGAGGACGTGTACCGGCTGACGCCGATCCAGGCGGGGATGCTCTTCCATGCCCTGATGGCCCCGGAGGCAGGCACCTACGTCGGCCGGGTGTCGTTCGTCGTGCAGGGTGTCCGGGACGTGGACGCGTTGGCGCGGGCGTGGCAGGTGGTGACGGATCGGACGCCGGTGTTGCGGAGTTCGGTGGTGTGGCAGGGGGTGCCGGAGCCGGTTCAGGTGGTGTGGCGGCGGGTGGTGTTGCCGGTGCGTCGGGTGGACTGGTCGGGGTTGTCGGTGGGGGAGCAGGAGGCCGAGGCGCGCCGGTTGTCGGAGGAGGAGCGGCTGGCGGGTGTGGATCTGGGGCGGGCGCCGTTGTCGCGGTTGGTGCTGGCGGAGTTGGGCGACGACCGCGTCCGCGTCTTCCTGACCTCGCATCATCTGATGTTGGACGGGTGGAGCACGTTCCAGGTGTTGTCGGATGTGTTCGCCGTGTACGGGGCGTTGGTGTCGGGGGCGCGGGGCGCGGCGGTGGTGGCGGGGTTGCCGGTGCGGCGTCCGTTCGTGGATTACGTGGCGTGGTTGGCGGCTCGTGATCGTGGTACGGAGCAGCGGTTCTGGCGGGAGGTGTTGGCGGGGTTCGAGGCGGCGAACGTGTTGCCGGTGGACCGGGTGCCGGTGGGGTCGTATCAGGCTCGGGCGGATGCGTCGGTGCCGGTGGTGTTGCCGTCGGTGGTGTCCGATGCGGTGGTGGGGTTCGCGCGGCGGCATCGGTTGACGGTGAACACGGTGGTGCAGGGCGCGTGGGCGTTGTTGTTGTCGCGGTACTGCGGTGTGCGGGATGTGTGTTTCGGTTCGACGGTGTCGGGTCGTCCGCCGGAGTTGGCGGGCGCGGGTGATGTGGTGGGCATTTTCATCAACACGTTGCCGGTGCGGGTGCGCGTCGACGGTGGTGAGCCGGTCGTCGGCTGGCTGCGGGGTTTGCAGGACGCTCAGGTGGCGGCGCGGGAGTTCGAGGGTTCGGCGTTGGCGGACATCCAGAGCTGGAGTGAGGTCCCGGCCGGCTCGCCGATGTTCGACAGCATCGTCGTCTTCGAGAACTACCCCGCCGACTCGTCGGCCGCGACGGCCGAGGGCCTGGTGATCGACGACATCCGCGCCGACGAGATCGGCAGCTACCCCCTGAACCTCATCGCGTACGCCGGGCCCGAACTGAACCAGGTCATCCGCTACGACCCCAGGCTCCTGGACGAGTCGACGGTCACGCGGTTGGGAGGCCACTTCGTGGCCCTGCTCGACGGGCTGGCCGCGGGGGCCGACCGCACGCTCGCCGACGTGGAGATGCTCACCGCGGAGGAACGCCACCGTATCATCGACGAGTTCAACGACACCGAGGCGGCGTATCCGGCACACCTGTGTGTGCACGAGGTCTTTGCCGAGCAGGCGCGCGCCACACCGGACGCCGTCGCGGTGGCGTGCGCCGGCAGGGAGCTCACCTATGCCGAGCTCGACCGGCGGGCCAACCAGCTCGCGCATCACCTGAGAGAACTGCACGTCGGTCATGGCGTCCTGGTCGGCCTCTGCGCCGAGCGCGGCATCGACCTGATCGTCGGCATGCTCGGCATCCTCAAGGCGGGCGGCGCCTACGTCCCCCTCGACCCGGACTACCCCGCGGCGCGGCTGGATTTCATGCTCACCGACATCGCCGCGCCGGTGATCGTCACCCTCGACCGGTACGCCGATCGGCTGCCCACGAGCGGGGCCCGGATCGTACGGCTCGACGCGGACAGCGCCACTGTCGCGGCGCGCCCGGTCTCCCCGCCCGACACCGACGTCACCCCGGACGACCTGGTGTACGTCATGTACACCTCCGGCTCGACCGGCACACCGCGGGGGGCGATGGTCACGCACCGGGGCGTCGTCCGGCTCGTCAAGCCGGGTGACTACTGCCCGATCGGGAGCGACGACGTGGTGGCCCAGTCCGCCTCCATCTCGTTCGACGCGTCCACGTTCGAGATCTGGACCGGACTGCTCTCCGGTGCCACGCTGGCCGTCTACCCGCCCGGTGTGGTCTCGATGCAGCGGCTGCGCGGTTTCCTGGCCGAGCACGGGATCACTCTGCTGACGCTAGCCACGGGCATGTTCCACGAGATCGTGGACAGCAACGTGACGGCGCTGGTCGGCCTGCGGCAGATCGTCGTCGGCGGCGACGTGCTCTCCCCGGGCCACTGCGCCCGCCTGGCGGAGCACGATCCGGCCGTCCGCGTGATCAACGTGTACGGGCCCACCGAGTGCACATCCATCACGACGGTGCACCGCGTCGGGGAGGCGCCCACTGCGGACGACCGTCTGCCGATCGGTGCGCCGATCGCCAACACCCGGGTGTACGTGCTCGGCGAGAACCATGAGGTGCTGCCGATCGGCGCCCCGGGCGAGATATACATCAGTGGCGACGGCGTCGGCCGGGGCTATCTGAACCGTCCGGACCTGGACGCCACCCGCTTCCTTCCCGACCCGTTCCGGACCGGTGGTGTGCTCTACCGCAGTGGTGACCGGGCCCGGTGGCGGCCGGATGGGCAGTTGGAGTTTCTGGGCCGGCTCGACACCCAGGTCAAGATTCGGGGTCACCGGGTGGAACCGGCCGAGGTCGAGGCCGTACTGCTGCGTCACCCGGATGTGGTGGACGCGGCCGTGGTGGCCCGGGCGCGCTCGAACGGCCAACGCTGGCTGGTGGGGTACCTGGTGCCCGCCGAGGGCCGGCAACCGGACCTGGTGGAGGCGCGTGAGTTCCTCGCCGCCCTGCTGCCCGAGCACCTGGTACCGGGCGCGTTGCACGTGATGGATCAGCTGCCCCTGACGCCGAACGGCAAACTCGATCGGCGGGCGTTGCCCGAGCCGGACGGCATTGTCCGGACGGAGCCGTCGGTGGCGCCGCGGACGCCGACCGAGGAAGCCCTCGTCACGATCTGGGCGGACGCACTCGGCGTGAGCGAGATCGGGGTGAAGGACGACTTCTTCGAGTCCGGTGGCGACTCGATCATCAGCATCCGGGTCGTGGCCCGGGTCCGCGAGGCGTTCGGCATCGATCTGTCGCCGCGGGAACTCTTCGACCGGCCGACGATCGACCGGCTGGCGGAGCACGTCGAGGATCTCGTTCTCGCCGAGCTCGAACGCCAACTGTCGCCAGGCGGTCCGTCCTCCAACTCGGTCGACTGACCGACCCGAGCAGAAGGTGGATGCAATGAGCTCACCCAAGATCCAGGATTCCGTTCCTGGTCCTCCCGATCCCGGGGTGGTGCAGCAGGCGCCGAAGGTGCCGCTGTCCCGCAACCGCAACTATCTTCTGCTGCTGACCGGTCAGACCATCTCGGAGCTCGGCTCCGCAGCCTCCGCCGTCGCGTTCCCCCTGTTGGCGCTGGCGATCACCGGCTCGTCGGTGCAGGCCGGTGTCGTGGGCTTCGCCAACATGGCGGCCCGGCTCCTGTGCGGGCTGCCCAGCGGCGCGATCGTCGATCGTTTCGACCGCCGCAAGGTGATGCTCACGAGCGAATTCTTCCGCGCGCTCAGCATGAGCGTGCTCGCCGTCGCGCTGCTGTTCGGCCAGGCGGGCTTCGTGCTGATCCTCGTCTGCGCGGCTGCCGAGGGAATCTTCGGCGCGCTGTTCGCGCCAGCCGAGGAGGCGGCATTGCCGCAGATCGTGCCCGCGGAGCAGTATCAGACGGCACTCGCCGGTCTCGCCGGTCGAGCGTACCTGGGCATCACCATCGGTCCGGCCATCGGCGGCTTCCTGTTCGGGCTGCAAAGGATGCTGCCGTTCGTCGTGGACGCCATCTCCTACACCTTCTCGTTCGTCCTGCTGCTCTTCGTGCGGCTCAAGCCCGGCGCTCCCCGCGTCGAGCCGTCCAACGTCATGAACGAGACCATGCGCGGGCTGCGTTGGGTCTTCGGTGAGGCGCGCATCCGAGTCACCTTCCTCTGCGCGGTAGGGCTGAATCTCGTCTTCAACACGGTGTTGTTCGTGGTGATCATCGTGTCGAACGACCGGGGCGTCGGCGCCGGTGAGATCGGCCTGATGGTCGCGATGATCGGGGTCGGCGGGCTCTCCGGCGCGTTGGTGGCGCCGGCGCTGACGACGCGCTTGCGGCCGTACGCACTGGTCATCGGCCTGGCCTGGCTCTGCACTTTCCTGGTCCCCGTGCTGTTGGTGGCACCGGCCGGTATCGGCTTCGGCGTGGTGCTCGCCGCCATGGCATTCCTGACCCCCGCGGCGACCACGAGCATCCAGGGCGTGCAAATGGCCCTCACTCCGGACGGCATGCGTGGCCGGATGAGCGCCGCCTCCCAACTGTCCGGTGGAGTGTCCGGCTCCCTGGGGCCGCTGATCGGAGGCTTCCTGGTCGGCTTCGGCAGCGCCAATGGAGCGATCATCATCTGTGCGGCCGCGTTGCTGGTCCTCGCGGTGCTCACCTCCGCCAGCGGCACACTGCGGAAGCTACGCGCGCAGGACGTGGTGGAGCGGTTGTCCGAGACGGTGGAGTGACCCCTGCCGTCGCGGTGTGGTGGGGAAAACCCGACATCGAGAATGCCGGGCCAGTCCCATAGGAGCGCCCGGCCCGAGCTGAAAGTCTGAGTACATGGATGCACATGACACCCTGCTGCACCGGCCGGAGGGCCTTGCGTCCCGGCTCCGATACGACCGCAGCGCCTTCGGTGACGCCGTCTACGGCATCACGGACATCTTCATCGTCACGTTCGGCCTGGCGTTCGTCCTGGCACTCTTCGCGACCGGGCTCATCCTCGCGGTGACAGTGGTGGGCCTGGTCTTCCTTGGCCTGGCACTCGCCGGCGCACGGCGGCTGGCGAACTGGGAAGGCGCGCGTACGCGCGCGCTGCTCCGCCGTCCGGCGGGCGTGCTGGAGGGCCCGGAGCGTCGTCCCGGGCTGATGGGCTCCATCCGGTCGGAGATCGGCCATCGGTCAGGCTGGCGTGCCTTCGGCTGGCTGCTGGTCAAGCTGCCGATGGCGATGCTCACCAGCGCCGTCACCCTGCTGTTCTGGGGAGGCGGCGTGGCCGAGCTGACATATCCACTGTGGTTCCCGTTGACCGGCTCGGTGGTCGGCGCCGACGGCGAGGCCCGTCCGGGTGGTCAGGTCTGGGGCGGTCTCGCCCTCGACAGCTGGCCGTCGGCGTTCGCGGCCGCGCTGGTCGGAGTGCTGCTGCTGCTGGCGGCCCCACGCGCGACCCGCGCGGTCGTCGCACTGAACGCCCGGCTCACCGGCGCCCTGCTCGGCCATCCCCCAGCGGAGCGGTGACGGCCGGCCGGGTCGACTTCCGTCGATCAGCCCAGAACGCGCGAGCGTGACCTGTTGACCGTGTAGACCCGGCGGATGTCCCGCGTCAGGTTGACCCGCTTGAGCCACCGGTCGGTGCCGTCGAAGTTGGCGGTGAACGGGCTGCGCCCGTGGACGCCCTGGTGGTTGTCGATGAAGCCCAGATCACCGGGCTTCAGGACGACCTTCTCGACCGAGGAGGCGAGCAGCTCCTGCATCGCCGTGATCGCCTCCTCGGCGAGCCGGTCGCCCTCCCGCTCCGCGGCCATGAAGTCCACGTCGAATCGTAGATACGGACGCTCGGCCGGCCCGAACAGCACCGATCCCGTGGTGAACTGCCGCTTCGCCAGCGCTCCCCGGTCTTCCTCGACGATCAGAACCTTGCCGAGGTGCGAGTCGTCGGGATAGAACCGGAACCGGTCCTCGGACAGCACCACCCGCAACTCCGGCGGTACGTCGACCCGGCTGATCCGGGTCAACTCGGTGGCGACGTCATGTGGGTTGCGCAGACAGAACAGGGCCACGTAATCCGCGCGGCAGTCGTGGAAGACGTCCTCGGTGTGCAGCGACAGCGGCACCGAACTGCTCGCACTGGTGAGGGACTTCTCCATGCCCCGCGACGGGCAGACGTCGTGCACCATCCGGCCGTCCTGCTGGCTGCTCCAGCCGAACGGCTGGGCCAGGGCGGCTGAGCAGATCAGCAGCAGGACCTCCTCCACAGTCCCGGCGCCCGTCTTCGCGGCCGCGTCCCAGCCGGACGGGGTGGGCGCGAGATCCCCGCTCAGCGGAAGCCCCGAGACGACGGCGAGCTCCGCCTCGTGCGAACGCACCGTGACCAGGAACCGCCGCAGTCGCTGCGGTAGCGCCTCCGCCTCCACCTCGCATCGGCCGACGAGCTCGTGCGCGTCCCAGCCGTCGTACTCCTCGTGCACGCGGTGCACCAGCTCGGCGACCGTGCGGCTCTCGTCGGTGGTCAGCTCAATTCTCTCCACGCCGTCTTCTCCCTGCTGACGTCGATATCCTGTCGGCAGTCTCAGCGGGCGACCGGAGAGCGGCAATCTCTTTCAGGAGACGTCGAAGAGACACTCGGATGAGCGCCGAAGAATTCGAGGATCAGGGAATTGACGGCCTTCGGCCGCTCCAGATACCCGTAATGGCCGCAGCCGGGAACCTCGCGGTAGACGCTCGCGGGAACGGCGTCGGCGACCTCTCGTCCAAGGTGCGCCGGCGTGATCCGGTCGTCGCCGAAGGCCATCACCATGCAACGGGTGCGGATCCGCCGGTAGGCGGCGGTGCGGTCCTCGGCCAGATCCGCGGGATCGACCTGGTCGATCACCGGGTCACCGGCGCCGGCCGCCCGCTCGAAGATCTCGAGCCAGTCGCGGGTCGCGCGCTCGTCCCGGAAGGTCTGTGGTGACAGATACCTCAGTGCCCGGTCGATCGCGGCGGACCGGGGCGTCCGGGTGCCTTGCGCTGCGTCGAACTCGCGGTCGGCAGCGGCCAGGGCGAGGGTCCAGTGGTCCGCCCGGGCACGGGTGCCCATGAGCACCGCAGCGCTGACCAACTCCGGCCGGACCAGCAGCAGTTCCTGCACCACGCGGGCGCCCAGGGAGAACCCGACCAGCCGGACCGGCCCGGTGTCCAGGCTCTCCAGCAGGTGCACCGTGTCGTCGACGAGTTCGCTCATCCGGTACGTCCTCAAGACTCCCCGCCCTGGCGTGCCGAGGTTGTCGAAGGTCGTGACCCGGTGCCCGGCCGCCGCCAGAGCCGCCACCTGATGCAGGTGCCAGACCCGGCCGCTGCTGCCCGTTCCGGCCACGAGAACCAACGGGGTCCCCGTGCCGCGGGACTCCTGCCGGTGATCGCCGCTCATCGCCATCAGTCATCCCTCCGTCCGTGCGCCACCCCGGTGCAGGGCCACGGTTTGCAGTTCGTATCAGCACCGAAGGCGGCCGGACATCACTTTCAAGACTGCATGAATGGTTACCCGAAAAGGTGGACGGAGGCTGGGAGGGCGACGCGGGCGTCGGTATATTCCGGGACCGAGCGCCGTGCCGGGATCTGTTTGCGGGCTTGGCGCCCGATCGTTTCCGCTCGCCGTTTTCCCGGTGGGAGAGGGTCCATGTCCGCCATTCCTGTATTCTGTTTTCCACCGGCCGGCGCCGGTGCCTCCTTCTATCACACGTGGCGCGGCTTCTCGACGACGCTGGACGTCCTCCCGGTGGAGCTGCCGGGCCGGGAGAAGCGGTACGACGAGCCGCTGCCCGGCGATCTGCGCGATCTTGCCGCACAACTCGCGGGCGACCTCGCCGAGGCAGCCTCTACCGCCGGACGCATCGTCCTGTTCGGGCACAGCTTCGGCTCGGTGCTGGCGTACGAGACCGCGCTGGTGCTGCTCGCGCGTGAACCCGGGCTGGACCTGACCCTCGTGGTGAGTGGATCCCCGGGACCGTGGACGTTGCGTGGCCGGCGCATCGCCACGCTGCCCGACGACGAGTTCGTCGCCGGCGTCCGCGAGATCTCGGGCTATCACCACCCGGCCCTCGACGACCCCGAGCTCAGGGACCTGCTGCTGCCGACCCTGCGTGCCGACGTGGTCATGCACGAGGCGTACCACTCGACCCACGGCGACGAGCCGCGGGAGCCGCTGCCGGCGAACATCCTGTCGATCCGGGGCATCGAGGACGAGGTCGTCGACGAACCGGCCGCCCGCGAGTGGGCGCGGATCGCCGGGCGAACGTTCCGCCTGGAGCAGGTCCCGGGCGGTCACATGTACCTCGTCGACTCGTGGCCCGGCCTGCTGCGCCTCATCCAGCGGCGCCTCCCGTCCGTACCCGTGACGGCATGAGCGGCAGCCTGGCGGGGCGGGTCGCCGTCATCACGGGCGCGGCCCGCGGTGTCGGTCGCGCCACCGCGACGGCGTTCGCGGCTGAGGGCGCGGACCTCGTGCTCGTCGACATCGCGGCGGACCTGCCCGGAGTCCCGTACCCGCTGGGCACGCCGAGCCAGCTGGAGCACACGGCGTGGCTGTGCCGCAAGGCCGGCGTCGTGGCGGAGACCGCAGTGGCCGACGTCCGCGACCTGGCTGCCGCCGAGCGGGTGGTCGGGGAGGCCCTCGCCCGGTTCGGGACGGTCGACGTCCTGGTGAACAACGCGGGCATCGCGGCGCCGTCGGGGGCGGTCGTGCACGAGGTCACCGAGCCGGAGTGGTCCCTGATGATCGACATCGATCTCGGCGGCGCCTGGCGGATGATCAAGGCGCTCGGAGCGTCGATGGTCGCCCGGCGATCAGGCAGCATCGTCAACGTCGCCTCGACAGCCGGACTTGTCGGCTACCGCAACTTCGCCGGATACGTCGCCGCCAAGCACGGCCTGATCGGCCTGACCAAGGCCGTCGCGCTGGACTACGCGCCCTACGGGATCCGGGTCAACGCCGTCTGTCCGGGCTCGATCCGTGACGACGAGGTGCTCGAAGGCCGGATGCTGCGCGAGATCGCCCGCTGCCTGGAGGTCGAGACGGCCGACCACGAGAGCACATTCGTGCAGCTGCAACCGGACAACGCGCTGGTGGAGGCGCCCGCGGTGGCCGCCGCGATCCTGTGGCTCGCGTCCGGTCGATCCCACCACACGACCGGGACGGTGCTGACGGTCGACGGCGCATACACCGCCCGCTGACGATCCCTTTCGGGAGGTAAGGTGCCTTCGCCCCACGACATGCCATCGACCACCGTGTACGGCCACGCGGCGGTGTATCCCTTACCGGCCACCGTCGACGCGTCACGCCGCCTCGATGACCTGAGCCGGCTCCTGGCCGATCCCGCGGCCCCGGGTGGGGGAGCGGCACGCGTCTGGCTGACCGCCGTCACCGGCTCGTCGGGCAGCGCCTCGGCAGAGCGGCACCGGGCCGTGGAGGTGCGTCGCCCGGTCGGCCCCACGGACGTACGCGTGGTGATCCTCTCCTACGACGACGATCGCGACGACCTGGTCGTCGTCGCGGGCGACGCCGGTTCCCGGGCGCTGCTGGAAGCGGTGGCGCAGATGGCCGGAGTGATCCCGGAGGCCACCTCCGCCACGTCGCCGCCGGCGCTCGCCGACGTCGTCGCCGCGCTGGGTCTGCTGTTGGCCGCCCACGGCACGGACAATCCTCCCCGCGTCACCGTGCTCCGCGAGGACGACGCGGGCCCGCGGGTGGGCGTCGTCACCGTGGACACCGGGGCGACCGGCACCGGGGCGTACCGCGAAGCGGTCGCCGAGGCGCTCAGCCGGCCGGCCCCGGAGCCGGCGGACCCCTCGACGCCGCTCCTCTACGCGGGAGCCACCGGCTACCGGCCGCTCCCGGCCCGCCCCCATCCACTCACGGTCACGGTGTCCGGTGACGGCATCACCGTCGAGGTGAGCGCGGACCCCGGGCGGCCCGGGTGGGCCCGGGAGGACATCGGTGACCTGATCCGCCACGTCGCCGTCCAGTTGGCCGAGGCTCCGCAGGACGCGTCACCGACCTCGCTGAGCCTGCTGCCGCCCGGTGAGCGCGCACGGCTGCGCGCCCTGGGCGCCACCCCGCGAGATCCCGGTTCCGACGGGCGTTGCGTACTCGACGCCTTCGCCGACCGGGTGGCGGCCACACCCGACGCCGTCGCCGTCGGGGACGGTACCACCCGGCTGACCTATCGTCAGCTCGACGAGCGGGTGAACCGCTTCGCACGGGTGCTTCGAGCGCACGGCGTGCGCAGCGGCGACCGGGTCGGAGTCTGCCTGGACCGCTCCACGGACCTCGTGACGACGCTGCTCGCGGTTCTGGCCGCGGGCGCGGTGCAGGTGCCGCTCGACCCGCGCAATCCCGGTGCGCGCCTGGCGGCGGTCGCGGCGGATGCCGGCGTCGCCCTCGTCGTCCTGGACGCGGAAGCGCCGCCGGTGGGCGACAAGCCAGGGCTCACCCTGGCGCAGCTCGCCGAGGAAGCCGCACCGCGGTCCGCGGCTCCGCTGAGCATCGACCTCAAGCCGGAGGATCCCGCGTACGTCATCTACACCTCCGGCTCCACCGGTAGGCCCAAGGGCGTGGTCGTGCCGCACGTGAACGTGACACGCCTGATCTCCGCGACCCGGTCCGACTTCGGGTTGACCGGATCCGACGTCTGGACGATGTTCCACTCGCCGTCGTTCGACTTCTCGATCTGGGAGATCTACGGCTGCCTGCTCACCGGAGGCCGGCTCGTCGTGGTGCCCTACTGGACGACGCGGTCTCCGGACGACTTCCGGCGCCTGCTCCTCGACGAGAAGGTCACAGTGCTGAGCCAGACGCCATCGGCCTTCACCCAGCTCCTGGAACTGGAGAGCCGCAAGCCGGTCGGCCTGTCAGTGCGTCTCGTCGTCTTCGGGGGCGAGAGTCTCGACGCCCGCGTGCTCACGCGGTGGTTCGACGCATGCCCGCCGGCGCGGTGCCGGGTCGTCAACATGTTCGGAATCACCGAGACGACCGTGCACGTGACCGCCCAGACCATCACCCGCGCCGAGGCGCTCGCCTCCTCCCGTTCCGTTGGCCGCCCGCTGCCCGGCTGGTCGGTGCGCATCCTCGACCCGTACCGCCGCCAGATGCCCGCCGGCTGGCCCGGTGAGATCGCCGTCGGCGGGGACGGTGTGGCGGCGGAGTACCTGGGGCGCGCGGAGCTGACGGCCGAACGGTTCGTCATCGACCCCGAGGACGGTACGCGGATCTATCTCAGCGGGGACCGGGGAAGGCTCCTCCCCGACGGGCGGATCGAGCATCTCGGCCGGTTGGACAGCCAGGTCAAGGTTCGCGGTCACCGGGTGGAACTTGACGAGATCCGCTCCGTGCTGCTGGCCGAGCCGGACGTGACCGCGGCAGCCGTGGTGCTCGACGTCCCCGACCCGTCCGACCCGGCCGGGGCGCGGCTCAACGCGTATGTCGTCCGCGACTCGGCCGGCCCCACCGACCTGCGCAAGCGGGTCGCGCGCGTGCTGCCCGACTACATGGTGCCCAGCACTGTCACCGAGTTGTCGGCGCTGCCGCTGACAGCCAACGGCAAGCTGGACACCGGGCGTCTCCCGGCTCCCGCCGAACCGGTATCCAAACCGGTTCCGGCCTCGGGCCGCAGCAGCACCTCGGGCGGCGAGCCGCTGGACGTGATCCTCGACGTCTGGCGGAGCGTCTTCGGGGAGTCCGCCGGAGAGGCGCACAACTTCTTCGATCTCGGCGGCAACTCCCTGCTCGCCGTCCGGCTGGTCCGGAGCCTGCAATCGCGCGGGATACCGCTCGTGGTCCGCGACATCTACCGGTTCAACACCCCGCGCGAACTCGCCGCCCGCGTCGAGCAGCCGGGCGGGACCTGAACCCCGCCCGGGCATTCGTCGTCCAGTGAAACGTGTGGTCCGGGCCACCGGTGCTCTCGGACCATGGTCAGCGTCGGCGGGTGACCGCCGGATCGCTCGCCGTCCCATCATCGGCAAGGGGAGAAATCATGATCACCGAAACATCCGCCCAGGATTCGGTCCGGGCCGCCGCGCAGATCTACAACTCCGCGGTCGCCTCCTGGGCCATCGCTGCCGCGTGGGAGCTTGGCGCCCTGGAGGAACTGCGGGAGCACGGAAAGCTGGACTCGTCGGCCTTCGCCGCCGCGAACGACCTCGACGCCGCCTCCACGTACGGGATGCTGCGGGCGATGGTGGCCGTCGGTGTGCTCGACCGTGACGGCACCGTCTTCGCGCCCGCCGCCAGCTTCGACGAGATCTACCGGACCAAGTCGTTCTTCCACTGGCTGAGCCGGGGCTGCTCCGACCTGTTCACCGACATGCCCGCCGTGCTGAAGAACGCCAACCGGACGGGTGACTTCTACAACCGTGACGCGGCCGCCATCAGCTACGCGTGCCGGGACATCAACGCGAAGTGCTTCGACCCGGCCTTCTGGGCTGCCATGGAAGGCCTCAACGGCTCGTTCTCGGTGGTGGCAGACCTCGGCTGCGGCAGTGGTGAACGGCTCATGCAGATCGCCCAGCGTTACCCGGGCGTCCGCTGTGTCGGCCTGGACATCGCACCGGCCGCCATCGCCGCCGCCGAGAGCGACCGCGACAAGGCCGGGCTGACCGACCGGATCACGTTCCACCAGGCGGACGTACGCGCTGTCGACTCCCTGCCCGAACTCACCGAGGTCGACCTGCTCACGTGCTTCATGATGGGGCACGACTTCTGGCCGCGGGAGAACTGCGTCGCGACGCTGCGTCAACTCCGTGAGCGCTTCCCCAATGTGAAGAAGTTCCTGCTCGGCGACGCGACCAGGACCGTCGGCATTCCCGACTCCGAGACCCCTGTCTTCACCCTGGGCTTCGAGGTGGGTCACGACATGATGGGCGTCTACATGCCCACCATGGACGAGTGGGACGGCGTATTCGCCGAGGCCGGCTGGCATCTCACCAAGAAGCACCTCATCGACGCCCTCACCGCGTCGGTCGTCTTCGAGCTCGAGTAGAACCTCGGCAACCGTCAGAATGACAGCGAATGGAGCACAGGCATGACCGAATCGCGTCTCGAGTTCCAACCACCCACCACGGAAGACGGCGGCGCGGAGCTGCTGGCCTGGCTCCGGCAGATGCGCACGGAACAGCCGATCTGGCGTGACGCGGAGAGTGGGGCCTTCCATTTCTTCCGGTACAAGGACGCGGCCCGGGTGCTTGCCGATCCCGGTGCCTTCTCGTCGGACATGAGTGCCGCCGCCCCGGAAGACGTACCGAACTTCATCGAAGGCAGCCTCGCCACGACCGACCCGCCGCGGCATCGCCAGCTACGCAACCTGGTGAGCGGCGCGTTCACTGCGGGCATGGTGGAGAACCTGGCACCCCGCATCACCGAGATCACCAACGACCTGCTCGACGCGGCCGGCGACGAGATGGAGTTCGTGGAGGCGCTGTCCAACCCGCTCCCGGTGACGGTCATCGCGGAGTTGCTGGGTGTGCCGATCACCGACCAGCCGAAGTTCCGGCGCTGGGCCGACGCCGCCATCACCGCCACCAATGACGCCCAGGTCGGTGAGGCGGCGTTCCAGATCAACGACTGGGTGGCCGAGCAGGTCCGGGAGATGCAGGAATACCTCATCGACTACGCCAACAAACGGCGTGACGATCCCACCGGCGACCTGATGAGCCGACTCGCCTGCGCCGAGGTGGACGGCACCGCCCTGACCGACAACCAGCTCTTCAGCTTCGCGGCGGACCTGCTGTTCGCCGGACACATCACGACGACCATGTTGCTCGGCAACGCCCTGATGAGCCTGGACGAGCACCCCGACGCGCTCGCGGCGGTCCGTGCGGACCGCAGCCTCATCCCCGCCGCCTTGGAGGAGGTGCTGCGCTGGCGTCCCCCGATCACCATGACGAACCGCCTGGTAACCCGGGACACGGAGGTGGACGGGGTGGCCGTTCCGGCGGGGAGCCTCGCCATCGTGTGGCTGCTGTCGGCCAACCGCGACGAGGATCGCTTCGTCGAGGCCGGTCAGTTCGACATTCGGCGCAGCCCGAACCCGCACCTCTCATTCGGGCATGGCATCCACTTCTGCATCGGTGCCCCACTCGGCCGACTGGAAGCCAGAATCGCGCTGAATATCCTCCTCGACCGCTACGCGGAAATCCGTATCGCCGGCAAGCCGGAGTTCCTGTCCGCCCCGGGCCTCTACGGCGTACAGACGCTGCCGCTCGCAATGCGCGCACACGCGTGATCCGCCGTCGTACCCGAGTCCACCGGCGGGTGGTGGGGTTAACCCCCTAGGAGACACGGGGGGTTCACGGCAAAGACGGGGCCGTGGTCGTCCTGCCAGGATGACAATCAGTTGATCCAGAGTGTGCGGTACGGCCGAAGCGGTCTGCGTTGAAGGAGAAACAAATGGCTCGTCAGCCAGCCACTGTCAAGGTTGCCCGGTGGAGCGCAGTGCGGCCCTGGCGAGCGATCGGTGCCTGGATCGTCTTCGTGGCGGTGTGCGTCGGTGTCAGCGGAGTGGTCGGGACGCGCATGGTCACGCCCGTCGAGGCGGCCGTGGGGGAATGGGGGCGCGCCGAGCAGATCGTCGCGGAAGGGAACTTCAAGGATCCCGCTCAGGAGAACGTCCTCCTCACCTCCAGGAGCGGTGGCTCGATCGACAAGGCCGAGGGCACCCGGGCCGCCCAGGATGTGCTCCAGCGGCTGCGGGCGCTGCCGGAGGTGGAGTCGGCCGAAGGGCCGGTGCCGTCGCCGGACAGCTCGGCGATGCTCGTCCAGGTCGCCATGACCGGCGACAAGCTGACCGCCTCGGAGCGGGTCGAGCCGCTGTTGGGCGTGGTCGAGGCGGTTCAGGGCGCCTATCCGGGGCTCCGGGTGGAGATGGCCGGCGACGCCTCGACCAACAAGGCGGTCAGCGACACCCAGATCAAGGACTTCCAGCGAGCGGAGATCTTCAGCATCCCGCTCACGTTGATCATCCTGGTCTTCGTCTTCGGCGCGCTGATCGCCGCCAGCATCCCGTTGGTGCTCTCGCTGACCGCGGTGGCCGCCGCGATCGCCCTGTCCGCCGTCACCTCGCACGTGGTCCCGTCGACCAGCGCACTCAGCAGCATCATCCTGCTCATCGGGTTGGCGGTCGGCGTCGACTACTCGCTCTTCTACATCCGCCGGGAACGGGAGGAACGGCGGGCCGGGCGTGAGCATCGCGAGGCCGTGGAGATCGCCGCCGCCACTTCCGGTCACGCCGTCGTGGTCTCCGGCCTGGCCGTCATCGTCTCCATGGCGGCGCTCTTCGTGGTCGGCAACAGCGACTTCTCCTCCATAGCGACGGGCACCATCCTGGTGGTGGCGATCGCGGTGCTCGGGTCGGTCACCGTCCTGCCCGCCCTGCTGAGCAAGCTCGGCAAGTGGGTCGACCGGCCTCGGGTGCCCTTCCTGTGGCGGATGCTGGAGCGCCGCCGGGAGAGCGGCCGCAGCATCTGGGCCACGGTCCTGAAGCCCTCCCTGCGGTTCCCCAAGGCCACGCTCCTCATCTCGGTGCTCGCGCTGCTCGCCATGGCGCTGCCCATGACGGACATGCGCCTCAAGGTCGTCCAGGCGACGGACATGCCGGCATCCGTGCCGATCATCGCGACCTACCAGCGGCTGACCGCCGCCTTCCCGAGCACCAACAGCGAGCACCTCGTCGCGGTCGAGGCGCCTGCCGGAAAGTCCGCCGCGGTCAACGCCGCACTTCGCCAACTGATCGACCGTACGAGCGGTGATCCGCTGTTCGCCGCCGAGCCGATCTCCTCGATCCGGACCTCCCAGGACGGCAGGGTCGCCACGGTGGGCCTCGGTGTGCCGTTCGATCCGCGCGACGAGCAGGCCGAGCGATCCCTGCAGAAGCTACGTGACGAGTACCTGCCGGAGACCGTGGGCACGGTTCCGGGTGCCCGCTACGCGGTAGGCGGCCAGGTCGCCGTCAACCACGACTACGTCGACGAGATGGTCAAGGCGCTCCCCTGGGTGGTCGGCATCGTCCTGCTGCTCACGTTCATCGTGCTGCTGCTGACGTTCCGCTCCGTCGTGGTCGCGCTCACCGCCATCGTCCTGAACCTGCTCTCGGCGGGGGCAGCCTTCGGACTGCTCACGCTGGTCTTCCAGCGCACCTGGGCCGAGGACCTCCTGGACTTCCGTTCCAACGGGGGCATCGTGTCGTGGCTCCCGCTGATGCTCTTCGTCATCCTGTTCGGGCTCTCGATGGACTACCACGTATTCGTGGTCAGCCGGATCCGGGAGGCGTACCGGCGGGGCGAAGCAATCCGCGACGCGGTACGCATCGGCATCGTCGGCTCCGCCGGCGTGGTCACCAGCGCCGCGATCATCATGGTCGGCGTCTTCTCGGTCTTCGGGACGCTTACGGCGCTGGAGTTCAAGCAGCTCGGTGTCGGCCTGGCCGTGGCGATTCTGATCGACGCCATTGTGATCCGCGCGATCGTCCTGCCCGCGGCCATGATCTGGCTCGGTAAGGCCAACTGGTGGGCGCCGCGGTTCCTGCACCGCGCCGATGACCAGCAGCCGTCTCCGCAGCCGGCGGAGGTGCCGGTCTCAGCATCCTGACGAGACCGCACTCACGGTCCGCCCTTGTTGCCCACTCCCCCCGGGGCAAGGGCGGACCGTCCCGCTGTCCCCTAAACCGCGGTCCGCTCCGGGAGCACTGGCCGACGCCGGGCGGCCGGAACCGGGCCTCATCCCTCCAGGAAGCGCAGGACCGCAAGCACCCGCCGGTGATCCTGGGTGGTGGCGGGCAGGTCCAGCTTCAGGAAGATGTTGGTGACGTACTTCTCCACCGCACCGGGGGTGACGGTGAGCGCCTTGGCGATCGCGACGTTCGAGCGGCCCTCGGCCATCAGCGCCAGCACTTCGCGCTCACGCGGGGTGAGTGCGGTGAACTGCCGGGAGCGCTGCTGTACCTGCAGGAGCTGGGTCACGATCTCGGGGTCCAGCACCGTGCCGCCGCTTGCCACCTGCTGGACCGCCTCGACGAAGTCCTTGACGTCCGCCACCCGGTCCTTGAGAAGGTAGCCGACACCGCCGGCGCCGGCGGCCAGCATCTTCGCGGTGTGGTGGACTTCGACGTACTGGGAGAACACCAGCACGCCGACCTTCGGGCAGGAGCGACGCAGGTTGATGGCGGCGAGCAGGCCGTCCTCGGTGTGGGTCGGTGGCATCCGGACGTCCACGATGGCGACGTCCGGCGCGGTTCGCTCGACTACCGCCAGCAGGTCGTCGGCGCTGCCGACCTCGCCGACCACCTCGTGCCCGCGCGCCGTCAGCATCCGGACCAGGCCGTCCCTGAGGACGACGGAGTCCTCGGCGATGACGACACGCATGTAGGTGCCCCGCTTCACGCTCGCAACGGCAGATGTGCCCGAATGATGGTCGGGCCGCCGACCGGACTGTTGACGGTGATGCGCCCGTCAACCCGCCGAAGCCGTTCCGCGAGCCCGGTCAGACCACTACCGGCCCCTATCCGGGCCCCGCCACGTCCGTCGTCCTGCACTTCGAGGCGGATCATATCGTGCCGTTGACTGACCCGGACCGAGGTACGGGTCGCATCGCTGTGCTTGACCACATTGGTCAGCAGCTCTGCCACGCAGAAGTAGGAGATGGCCTCGATCGCCGGTGATGGCCGGTCGTACAGGTCTATCGACAGGTCCACGGGCACCTTGACGCTGTTGGTGAGGCTGGCCAGGGCCGCATCGAGACCACTGTCGAGGATGGGAGGGTGGAAGCCGCGGGCGAGGTTCCGCAACTCGGTCAGCGCCTCCTTGGCATTGCTGTGCGCAATCTCGATCAGATCCCGTATCTGCTGCTTGTTCTGCCCGGAGTCGTCGTCCTCGAGCGTCTGCTTGATGAGGCCGAGATCCATCGCCAGGGTGACGAGCCGTGCCTGTGCGCCGTCGTGCAGGTCGCGCTCGATCCGGCGGAGAGCGCTGGTCGCGTCGTCCAGGGTTCGTGCCCGCATATCCTCCAGGTCCCGGATGCGCTCGGCTCCGCGCCCGGGGCGCAACAGGATCCAGCTCAGCAGGCGGTCGGGAGCCAGCGAGATGTGAATCGCACGCGGCGCCAGGATCAGCATGAGGACACCGGCGAGCCCGAGAGCCAGGGCGCTGAGCCAGGTGTCGAAGTAGAACGAGTCGAACCGGAGCGTGGTCTCCGGCTTGACGACACCTTCCTCGTCCGCGACGGAGGCGCCCATGCGGAACCAGACCGGGTACGTCGCCAGCACCGCCCCCAGGCCGTAGAAGGCTGTCGCGGTGACGAATGCGGTCGACGCGGTCGGCAGTTTGGCCACCAGGTAGAGCATCACGCGCCAGGCACTGGCGTCGGTCAGGTGAGCGATCGTCCAGCCGCCGAGGCCGGGGCGTACCGGAGGCGGCGGCGTGCGGTCCAGCCAGACGTCCAGCAGCCTGGCTCTGCGTGCCTCGACCGCGCCCCAGCGGCGGGCGCCGGCCAGCCCGAGCGCCAGGAGGGGAATGCCGGCGAGGACGACGGCGAGACCCACCCCGACGAACAGGACGGCCAGTACGTACAGCGGCCCGAACACGGCGACGACCAGGTTGCCGAGCACATAGCGGAACTCCTGCAGCCCACGGCTCTGCCGGCGCTGTCGGTCGGACGTCATCGGCGGTGGCGGGCCGATCTCCGCGCCGAGTTCCGGAGGTGACGCCGACTCCACGTTCACATCCTTCCGGTCGTCCAGTGACCGCCGGGACAGGCTGCGGCACCGGGACAGCTTCGCAGCGGTCACGAGCGGCCAGCAAGGGGGCTATCAGAGCTCGCGTTTTCGGGTTATCCCCACTTCCGCGACGCATCGCAGCGGTCGGGAACAGCGGGCCGAAGCCGCGCACGGGACCTACACGGTGTCATGAAAAGAACGGCACGAGCTCCAGCCTGACCGCATCTGGTGCCTGTGTTCATGCGCGGCTGAAAGATGTTGCCCGCCATGTCGTCGAATGCGAGCGTCAACGTCGCCTTCATTCCCGCCAAGGATGGAGGCTTGGGCTCGTTCCGGCGACGATTCCGTTCTCGCTCCTCCGACCGATCATGAATACCCTCCGATCCCAGCCAGCCGACTGACCGTGGTGCGGCGCCTGGTCGCTCCTTCGCATTTGACGAAAGAGGAATACACGATGTCGTTGTCGCGTGAAGACCGTATCGCCGCGCTGCCCGCGCACGTCCGGGAAGAAGCTCTCAAACGCCTCTCCGGGCGTGTGGTGGGTGGGGGTATTCCGGTGGTGGGGCGGGGTGAGGGTTTGCCGTTGTCGTTTGCGCAGCAGCGGTTGTGGTTTTTGGCGCAGTTCAATCCGGGTGGGGTGGATTACAACGCGTCGGCGGGTTTGCGGTTGGTGGGGGGGTTGGATCGTTCGGCGTTGGTGGGTGCGTTGGGTGATGTTGTGGCCCGGCATGAGGTGTTGCGGACGCGGTTGGTGTCCGTGGGTGGGGTTGGTGTGCAGGTGGTGGAGCCGGCGGGTTCGGTTTCCGCTGAGGTTCGGTTCGTGGATGGGGTGAGTGCCGGGGCGTTGGACGATGTGGTGTTGGAGGAGGTGTCGAGGCCGTTTGATGTGTCGGTTGTGCCGTTGGTGCGGGCGTTGGTGGTGGGTGTCGGGGTTGATGAGCATGTGGTGGTGTTGACGTTTCATCATGTGGCGGTTGATGGCTGGTCGTTGGGGTTGCTGACCCGCGAGTTGGGTGTCTTCTATGACGCTCGGGTGCGGGGTGTGGATGCGGGTTTGCCGGTGCCGGTGGTGCAGTACGCGGATTTCGCGGTGTGGCAGCGGTCGCGGTTGACCGAGCGGGTGCTGGCCGAGGGTGTGGGGTATTGGCGGCGGCAGTTGGCGGGTGTGCCGGTGTTGGAGTTGCCGGTGGATCGGCCGCGGCCGGCGGTGCGGTCGACGGTGGGTGCGGTGGTGCGGGGTGTGGTGCCGGCGCAGACGGTGGCGGGTTTGTCGCGGTTGTGCCGGGCGCGGGGTGCGACGTTGTTCATGGCGTTGACGGCTGCGGTGCAGGTGGTGTTGGGCCGCTGGTCGGGTTCGTCGGATGTGGCGGTGGGGTCGGTCACTGCGGGTCGTGACCGTCGCGAGTTGCAGGACATGGTGGGCTTTTTCGTCAACACCGTGGTGTTGCGGTCGCGGATCGCCGAGCAGGAGTCGTTCGGGCAGTTGCTGGGGCGGGTGCGTGAGACGGTGCTGGAGGCGTTCGCGCATCAGGATGTGCCGTTCGAACGGCTGGTGGAGGAACTCGTCGAGCAGCGTGACCCGAGCCGGTCACCGCTGTTCCAGGCGATGGTGGTGGTGCAGAACGCGCCGGTGGAACTGCCCCGGTTGAGTGGCCTGGCGGTGACGGAGTTCGAGCTGCCGTGCGTGGCCGCGCAGTTCGAGGTGACCGTGGAGTTCACGGTGCCCGGCCCCGCCGACCCCGACCAGGGTTTGCAGATGGTGGTGGAGTTCAACACCGACCTGTTCGACGAGTCGACGATGGTGCGACTCGGCGAGCACATCGTCGAGTTGTTGCGGGTGGTGGCCGCGGACGCGGTCGCCGAGGTGGAACGTCCGCTG
This sequence comes from Micromonospora siamensis, assembly GCF_900090305.1. Taxonomy (NCBI): domain Bacteria; kingdom Bacillati; phylum Actinomycetota; class Actinomycetes; order Micromonosporales; family Micromonosporaceae; genus Micromonospora; species Micromonospora siamensis. Next base: position 1,721,564 of record NZ_LT607751.1, read on the forward strand.
GCGTTGGTGGACATGCTGCCGGCGGCAGAGCGTGACCTGGTGGTGCAGGGATTCAACGACACGACGATGACCGTGCCGCAGCCCCACTGCGTGCAGGAGTTGTTCGCGCAGCGCGTGGCGCGCACCCCGGACGCGATAGCGGTGATCGACCAGGCCGGACCCGTGACCTTCGCCGAACTCGACACCGCGGCGAACCGGGTGGCGCACTGGTTGCGTGCCGCCGGCGCCGGTCCTGGTTCGCTGGTCGGGTTGTGTGTGTCGCGGGGTCGGCTGATGCCGTTGGGGATGCTGGCGGTGCTGCGCTCCGGAGCGGCTTTCGTGCCGCTGGACCCGGGCTACCCGGACGACCGCCTGGCACACATGATCACCGACAGCGGCACCACCCTGGTACTGACCGAACACGCACTACACCAACGCCTAAGCGCGGCCGGCCCGCACACGCGGTGGCTGGCCCTGGACGACACCGACACCGACACCGCCGGACTCCCCGACACCACACCCGAACACACCGCCACCCCCGACGACCTGGCATACGTCATCTACACCTCCGGCTCCACCGGCACCCCCAAAGGCGTCCAGATCGAACACCGGCAGCTCTGGCACATCGCCCACGCATGGGACCACCGGTTCGGGCTCACCGAACGGCCGCTGCGCTTCGTCTCGATCTCCAGTCTCTCGGTCGACCTCTCCTTCGCCGATCTGCTGCGCTCGGCGTTCTTCGGCGGCACGCTGATCATCGCGGATACCGACACCGTCACCGACCCACCGGAGCTGCTGCGGCTCATGGAACTCACCGGCGCGACGGGCTTCGAGGTGGTCCCGTCCCTGTTGCGGGTGCTCGTGCAGGAATGCCGGAACCAGGGCGTGCCCTTCCCGCCGCTGGCGCTGCTGTCGGTGGGCTCCGAGGGCTGGCGGGTCGAGGACTGCCGCGACCTTCTCGGCATCCTGCAGCCGGGCACCACCGTGGTGAACGCCTACGGGGGCACCGAGGCGACGGTCGACTCCACCGTTTTCGAACCGACGCTCGAAACCATCGAGGGCCGCTCTGTCGTCCCTATTGGACGGCCGTTGGGTAACACGGTGGTTTATGTGGTGGATGAGGGTTTGAATCCGGTGCCGGTGGGTGTGGCCGGTGAGTTGCTGATTGGGGGTGACGGTCTGGCGAGGGGTTATTGGGGTCGTGCGGATCTGACGGCGGAGCGTTTTGTTCGGGTGTCGTTCGCGGGCGGGCGGCGGGTGTACCGGACGGGGGATGTGGGTCGGTGGGGTGCGGATGGGTGTCTGGAGTTTTTGGGGCGTGTCGATGAGCAGGTGAAGGTTCGTGGGTTCCGGGTGGAGCCGGGTGAGGTGGAGGCGGTGTTGTTGGCTCATCCGTCGGTGGGTGAGGCGGTGGTGGTGGCTGTGGGTGAGGGTGCGCGGCGGCGGTTGGTGGGTTATGTGGTGGGTGTCGGTGGTGGTGGGGTGGATGTGGGGGTGGTGCGGGAGTTCGTGGCGGCGCGGTTGCCGGGGTTCATGGTGCCGTCGGTGGTGATGGTGGTTGACGGGTTGCCGTTGTTGCCGTCGGGGAAGGTGGATCGGCGGGGTTTGCCGGTGCCGGTTGAGGTGGATGCGGGTGGGGTTTTTGTGGCTCCGCGTTCGTCGGTGGAGCGGGTGTTGGCGGGGGTGTGGGCTGAGGTTTTGGGTGTGCCTCGGGTGGGGGTGGAGGATAATTTCTTTGAGCTTGGTGGGGATTCGATCCTGAGTATTCAGGTGGTGTCGCGGGCGCGGGCTGCGGGTTTGTGGTTGTCGTCGCGGGATTTGTTTGTGCGGCAGAGTGTGGCGGCGTTGGCGGCGGGTCTGGAATCGGGGGAGATCGGCCGGCCGGGGCCGGTGCAGCAACGGCCGGTGGTGGACGGGGTGTGGGAGTTGACCCCGATTCAGCGGTGGTTCTTCGACGTTTTCACCGCTGATCCGTCGCATTACAACATGTCGGTGCTGCTGGAATTGGATCCGCGGGTCGAGGTGCGGCTGCTGCGGGACGTGGTCGACGCGTTGGTGGCGGAGCACGACGTGTTGCGGTGTCGGTTCGTGCGTGGTGAGGACGGCGGTTGGCGGGCTTCCTGCGCGCCGGTGCAGGACATGTCGGCGGTGTTCGACGTGGTCGAGATCCCGGCGGACGAACAGCAGGCGGAGTGGGTGATGCAGGAGCAGGCGCGGCGGGCGCAGGCGTCGTTGCGGTTGGACACCGGTCCGCTGCTGCGGGCGGTGGTGTTCCGGGGTGGTTCACAGCCGCCGCGGTTGTTGTTGACGGTGCATCACCTGGTGGTTGACGGGGTGTCGTGGCGGATCCTGTTGTCGGATCTGCAGGCCGGTTATCGGCAGGTGGCGGCGGGTGAGCCGGTGCGGCTGGAAGCGGCGACGTCGTCGTTCCAGTACTGGGCGCAGCGTCTGGTGGGGCATGTGGCCGCGGGTGGGTTGGACGCGGAGTTGGAGTACTGGTCGCAGGTGTCGGCGGCGGATCCGCGGTTGCCGGTGGATGCGCAGGCGGCGAATACCGCGGGTGCGGTGCGTGAGGTGTCGGTGCGGTTGGACGCGCGGCGGACTGACCTGTTGTTGCGTCGGGTGCCGGCGGTGTATCGGACGCAGATCAACGATGTGCTGGTGGCGGCGTTGGGTCGGGTGCTGGCGCGGTGGACCGGCCGGGATCGGTTGTTGATCGGGATGGAGGGTCACGGTCGGGAGGAGTTGTTCGATGATGTCGATGTGACCCGGACGGTGGGCTGGTTCACCACGCATTTCCCGGTGCCGTTGCACGTGCCGGAACAGGGTTCGGCGGCCGAGCCGGACTGGCGGATCCTGATCCGCGCGGTGAAGAGTCAGTTGCGTCGGGTGCCGGGTCATGGTCTGGGATACGACGCGTTGCGGTGGCTGTCGGGGCCGGACCAGCCGGGCGCGGTGCTGCGTGGCGACGCCCAACCGCAGATCAGTTTCAACTACCTGGGCCAGTTCGACACCGCCGGTTCCGCCACCGGCGGCGGGTTGATCACCGGCCAGCGGGCCGGGATCGGTCAGGACCACAGCGAAGCCGGCGAACGACCGTACCTGCTGGATGTCGCCGGCAGCGTCCTCAACGGCCACCTCGACATCGTGTTCGCCTACAACCACCACATCCACCACCCCGCCACCATCACCACCCTCGCCGACACCTACCTGAACACCCTCGAAAACCTCATCGACCACTGCGTCGACATGGCTGCCGGCGGATGTACGCCGGAGGATTTCCCGTATGCCGGGCTGGATCAGGCGGCGGTGGACGCGGTGGTGGGTGACGGTCGTGAGGTGGAGGATGTGTACCGGCTGACGCCGATCCAGGCGGGGATGCTCTTCCATGCCCTGATGGCGCCCGAGTCGGGGGTGTACCTCGACCAGATGTCCTTCGTGCTCGAGGGTGTCCGGGACGTGGACGCGTTGGCGCGGGCGTGGCAGGTGGTGACGGATCGGACGCCGGTGTTGCGGAGTTCGGTGGTGTGGCAGGGGGTGCCGGAGCCGGTTCAGGTGGTGTGGCGGCGGGTGGTGTTGCCGGTGCGTCGGGTGGACTGGTCGGGGTTGTCGGTGGGGGAGCAGGAGGCCGAGGCGCGCCGGTTGTCGGAGGAGGAGCGGCTGGCGGGTGTGGATCTGGGGCGGGCGCCGTTGTCGCGGTTGGTGCTGGCGGAGTTGGGCGACGACCGCGTCCGCGTCCTCCGCACCTCGCATCATCTGATGTTGGACGGGTGGAGCACGTTCCAGGTGTTGTCGGATGTGTTCGCCGTGTACGGGGCGTTGGTGTCGGGGGCGCGGGGCGCGGCGGTGGTGGCGGGGTTGCCGGTGCGGCGTCCGTTCGTGGATTACGTGGCGTGGTTGGCGGCTCGTGATCGTGGTACGGAGCAGCGGTTCTGGCGGGAGGTGTTGGCGGGGTTCGAGGCGGCGAACGTGTTGCCGGTGGACCGGGTGCCGGTGGGGTCGTATCAGGCTCGGGCGGATGCGTCGGTGCCGGTGGTGTTGCCGTCGGTGGTGTCCGATGCGGTGGTGGGGTTCGCGCGGCGGCATCGGTTGACGGTGAACACGGTGGTGCAGGGCGCGTGGGCGTTGTTGTTGTCGCGGTACTGCGGTGTGCGGGATGTGTGTTTCGGTTCGACGGTGTCGGGTCGTCCGCCGGAGTTGGCGGGCGCGGGTGATGTGGTGGGCATTTTCATCAACACGTTGCCGGTGCGGGTGCGCGTCGACGGTGGTGAGCCGGTCGTCGGCTGGCTGCGGGGTTTGCAGGACGCTCAGGTGGCGGCGCGGGAGTTCGAGGGTTCGGCGTTGGCGGACATCCAGAGCTGGAGTGAGGTCCCGGCCGGCTCGCCGATGTTCGACAGCATCGTCGTCTTCGAGAACTACCCCGCCGACCTCGGTCTCGGTGCCGAGCACGGTCTGCGGATGACCGGCCTGGCGGGCACGGAAGCCACCAGCTTCCCCCTCAACCTGCTGGCGTACCCGGGCGACGGACTGGCGCTCACGCTCGCGTACGACCCCCGGATGTTCGACGAGACGACGGTACGGCGGATGGTCGCCCACCTTGGGCGGATCATCGAAGGACTCGCCGCCGCGGATGCCGCCGGCTCGCTGGCTGCCGTGCCGATGCTCACCGCGGAGGAACAGCGGGAGGCCGTCGGGCGGCACAACGGCGCCCTGGTGCCGATCGGACCGGAATGCCTGCCGGACCTCTTCGACGCGCAGGTCCGGCGTACCCCCGACGCGCCGGCCGTACGCTTCGAAGGGCGGACGCTCACGTACGCGGCCTTCGCGGCCCGGGCCAACCAGCTCGCGCACCATCTGCGTGAGCTCGGCGTGGGCCCCGGTGACCTGGTCGCCGTGTCGCTGCCCCGGTGCATCGAGCTGGTCGTCGCCCTCTACGCGGTCCACCAGGCCGGCGGCGCCTATCTTCCCCTTGATCCGGACTACCCTGCCGAGCGCCTCGCGTTCATGCTCGACGACGCGCGTCCCCGGGTGGTGCTGACCGACAGCCGTACCGAGAAGGTCCTGCCGTCGGGGCAGAGCACTGTCGTACTGCTCGACACCGAGACGACCGGCGCCCTCCTGAGCGGCCTTCCCACCGGTCCGGTCGACCGGAGCGGACTCGATCGGAACAGCCCCGCCTACGTCATCTACACCTCCGGCTCCACCGGCCGTCCGAAGGGTGTCGTCGTGCCGCACGTCGGCGTGGTGAACCGGCTCCTCTGGATGCAGGACGAGTACGGTCTCGCTGCCGACGACCGGGTTCTGCAGAAGACCCCCTCGAGTTTCGACGTCTCGGTATGGGAGTTCTTCTGGCCGCTCATGACCGGCGCCGCGCTCGTGGTGGCCCGGCCGGACGGACACGCCGACCCGGAGTACCTGGCCGACCTCATCCGGCGGGAACGGATCACCACCGTGCACTTCGTACCGTCGATGCTGCGCGCGTTCGTGGACACGCCGGCCGCCGCCGGGATCGAGACGCTCAGGCGGGTGATCTGCAGCGGAGAGGCGCTGCCCGCGCAGCTGTGGCGGCATTACCGCGAGGTGCTGGATGCCCCGCTGCACAACCTGTACGGCCCGACCGAGGCGTCGATCGACGTGACGTACCACCAGTGCGTGGACAGCGACCTGGACGGCACCGTTCCGATCGGCAGGCCGGTCTGGAACACGTCCATCCACATCCTGGACGCCGATCTGGCGCCGGTGGTGCCGGGCAGCGAGGGTGAGCTGTGCATCGGGGGCGTCCAGCTCGCCCTCGGGTACCTGAACCGGCCGGAGCTGACGGCTGAGCGCTTCGTGCCGGACCCGTTCGACGGATCGGATGGCCGCCTCTACCGCACCGGTGACCTGGCCCGGCGGCGGGCGGACGGCGTCATCGAGTACCGCGGCCGGCTGGACGAGCAGGTCAAGGTGCGTGGCTTCCGGATCGAGCTGGGCGAGATCGAGGCGGTGCTGGAACGGCACCCGGAGGTCGAGCGGGCGGCGGTGACCGCACCGGCCGACTCCGGCGGCGGACGGCGGCTGGTCGCTCACGTCGTGGCCGTCGACGGACGGTCACCGGTCGCGGCCGAGCTCCAGGAACACCTGGGAGAGCACCTTCCCGAGCACATGGTCCCGGGCCTGGTACTGCTGCGTGACGACCTGCCGCTGACCCCCAGCGGCAAGCTGGACCGCCGTGCGCTGGAGACGGCCAATCTCGCTACGGACGCCGTGGCGGTGTTCGTGGCGCCCCGCACCCCTGTCGAACGGGCGGTGGCGGCCATCTGGGCCGAGGTGCTCGAGGCGCCCCGCATCGGCATCGAGGACAACTTCTTCGCGCTCGGCGGCGACTCCATCCGCACCATCCGGATTGCATCGATGATACGCGATGTCCTCGGAGTCGATCTGCCCCTGCGCCGCCTGTTCGATCTGCCCACTGTCAGCGCCCTGGCCGCCGAGATCGAGCAGTCCGGGCGTGTGGTGGGTGGGGGTATTCCGGTGGTGGGGCGGGGTGAGGGTTTGCCGTTGTCGTTTGCGCAGCAGCGGTTGTGGTTTTTGGCGCAGTTCAATCCGGGTGGGGTGGATTACAACGCGTCGGCGGGTTTGCGGTTGGTGGGGGGGTTGGATCGTTCGGCGTTGGTGGGTGCGTTGGGTGATGTTGTGGCCCGGCATGAGGTGTTGCGGACGCGGTTGGTGTCCGTGGGTGGGGTTGGTGTGCAGGTGGTGGAGCCGGCGGGTTCGGTTTCCGCTGAGGTTCGGTTCGTGGATGGGGTGAGTGCCGGGGCGTTGGACGATGTGGTGTTGGAGGAGGTGTCGAGGCCGTTTGATGTGTCGGTTGTGCCGTTGGTGCGGGCGTTGGTGGTGGGTGTCGGGGTTGATGAGCATGTGGTGGTGTTGACGTTTCATCATGTGGCGGTTGATGGCTGGTCGTTGGGGTTGCTGACCCGCGAGTTGGGTGTCTTCTATGACGCTCGGGTGCGGGGTGTGGATGCGGGTTTGCCGGTGCCGGTGGTGCAGTACGCGGATTTCGCGGTGTGGCAGCGGTCGCGGTTGACCGAGCGGGTGCTGGCCGAGGGTGTGGGGTATTGGCGGCGGCAGTTGGCGGGTGTGCCGGTGTTGGAGTTGCCGGTGGATCGGCCGCGGCCGGCGGTGCGGTCGACGGTGGGTGCGGTGGTGCGGGGTGTGGTGCCGGCGCAGACGGTGGCGGGTTTGTCGCGGTTGTGCCGGGCGCGGGGTGCGACGTTGTTCATGGCGTTGACGGCTGCGGTGCAGGTGGTGTTGGGCCGCTGGTCGGGTTCGTCGGATGTGGCGGTGGGGTCGGTCACTGCGGGTCGTGACCGTCGCGAGTTGCAGGACATGGTGGGCTTTTTCGTCAACACCGTGGTGTTGCGGTCGCGGATCGCCGAGCAGGAGTCGTTCGGGCAGTTGCTGGGGCGGGTGCGTGAGACGGTGCTGGAGGCGTTCGCGCATCAGGATGTGCCGTTCGAACGGCTGGTGGAGGAACTCGTCGAGCAGCGTGACCCGAGCCGGTCACCGCTGTTCCAGGCGATGGTGGTGGTGCAGAACGCGCCGGTGGAACTGCCCCGGTTGAGTGGCCTGGCGGTGACGGAGTTCGAGCTGCCGTGCGTGGCCGCGCAGTTCGAGGTGACCGTGGAGTTCACGGTGCCCGGCCCCGCCGACCCCGACCAGGGTTTGCAGATGGTGGTGGAGTTCAACACCGACCTGTTCGACGAGTCGACGATGGTGCGACTCGGCGAGCACATCGTCGAGTTGTTGCGGGTGGTGGCCGCGGACGCGGTCGCCGAGGTGGAACGTCCGCTGGCGTTGGTGGACATGCTGCCGGCGGCAGAGCGTGACCTGGTGGTGCAGGGATTCAACGACACGACGATGACCGTGCCGCAGCCCCACTGCGTGCAGGAGTTGTTCGCGCAGCGCGTGGCGCGCACCCCGGACGCGATAGCGGTGATCGACCAGGCCGGACCCGTGACCTTCGCCGAACTCGACACCGCGGCGAACCGGGTGGCGCACTGGTTGCGTGCCGCCGGCGCCGGTCCTGGTTCGCTGGTCGGGTTGTGTGTGTCGCGGGGTCGGCTGATGCCGTTGGGGATGCTGGCGGTGCTGCGCTCCGGAGCGGCTTTCGTGCCGCTGGACCCGGGCTACCCGGACGACCGCCTGGCACACATGATCACCGACAGCGGCACCACCCTGGTACTGACCGAACACGCACTACACCAACGCCTAAGCGCGGCCGGCCCGCACACGCGGTGGCTGGCCCTGGACGACACCGACACCGACACCGCCGGACTCCCCGACACCACACCCGAACACACCGCCACCCCCGACGACCTGGCATACGTCATCTACACCTCCGGCTCCACCGGCACCCCCAAAGGCGTCCAGATCGAACACCGGAGTCTCGTCGAGGCGCTCGCCGTCGTGGAGCCGGTCCTCCGCCTCGATGACCGGGACGTCCTGCTGACGACGGGTGCCGGCCACTCGCTGTGGGAGACCTGGGCGGCGCTGCTGGCCGGGGCCCGCCTCGCGTACGCGCCCCCGGTTGGCGACCCGCACGCTCTCGGTGAGGCACTGCTGGAGCACCACGTCACGGTCGCTTCCATCCTGCCGTCGGCACTGCAACGGCTGGCCGCCGGCAAAGCCGACGGGGTGCCGCCGCCTCGGGCGTCGCTGCGGAGGATCCTGCTCAGCGGGGAGACACTCTGGTCCACCCAGCACCAGGCGTGGCGCGAGGCGTTCCCGGAGGCCTCGGCGCAGCTGGCGTACGCCTGGTGCCCGGAGGTCGCGGCCGGACCGGTGACGTGGAGCCCCGTGTCCACCCCCGCCGTCGGGCGTCCGCGCCGGGAGCCGGCCGGCCCGCCGCTGCCCGGGCGTGCCCTGTGGATACTCAACGCGGCCGGTGCCCACCAGCCGCTCGGTGTGCCGGGAGAGCTCCGGATGAGCGGCGCCGGTCTCTCCCGGGACGTGTCCGGGCAGGGAGTACGCGCCGACGAGCCGGTGGCACTCAGGCCCGACCGCACGATCGAGGTGTACTGCCGCGACGACGACATGCTCTCGGTCCACGGCGTGCGTGTCGATCCGGGCGAGATCGAGGGGGTGCTCTCGTCGTACCCGCTCGTCGCGGAGAGCGTGGTCACCGTCATCGAGGACCGCCTCGGTCGACGACTGGCGGCCCACGTGGTGCCGTCCGGCTTCCAGGTGCCCGAACGCTCGGAGCTACGGGCCTTCGCCTCCGAATGGTTGCCGGGGTTCATGGTGCCGTCGGTGGTGATGGTGGTTGACGGGTTGCCGTTGTTGCCGTCGGGGAAGGTGGATCGGCGGGGTTTGCCGGTGCCGGTTGAGGTGGATGCGGGTGGGGTTTTTGTGGCTCCGCGTTCGTCGGTGGAGCGGGTGTTGGCGGGGGTGTGGGCTGAGGTTTTGGGTGTGCCTCGGGTGGGGGTGGAGGATAATTTCTTTGAGCTTGGTGGGGATTCGATCCTGAGTATTCAGGTGGTGTCGCGGGCGCGGGCTGCGGGTTTGTGGTTGTCGTCGCGGGATTTGTTTGTGCGGCAGAGTGTGGCGGCGTTGGCGGCGGGTCTGGAATCGGGGGAGATCGGCCGGCCGGGGCCGGTGCAGCAACGGCCGGTGGTGGACGGGGTGTGGGAGTTGACCCCGATTCAGCGGTGGTTCTTCGACGTTTTCACCGCTGATCCGTCGCATTACAACATGTCGGTGCTGCTGGAATTGGATCCGCGGGTCGAGGTGCGGCTGCTGCGGGACGTGGTCGACGCGTTGGTGGCGGAGCACGACGTGTTGCGGTGTCGGTTCGTGCGTGGTGAGGACGGCGGTTGGCGGGCTTCCTGCGCGCCGGTGCAGGACATGTCGGCGGTGTTCGACGTGGTCGAGATCCCGGCGGACGAACAGCAGGCGGAGTGGGTGATGCAGGAGCAGGCGCGGCGGGCGCAGGCGTCGTTGCGGTTGGACACCGGTCCGCTGCTGCGGGCGGTGGTGTTCCGGGGTGGTTCACAGCCGCCGCGGTTGTTGTTGACGGTGCATCACCTGGTGGTTGACGGGGTGTCGTGGCGGATCCTGTTGTCGGATCTGCAGGCCGGTTATCGGCAGGTGGCGGCGGGTGAGCCGGTGCGGCTGGAAGCGGCGACGTCGTCGTTCCAGTACTGGGCGCAGCGTCTGGTGGGGCATGTGGCCGCGGGTGGGTTGGACGCGGAGTTGGAGTACTGGTCGCAGGTGTCGGCGGCGGATCCGCGGTTGCCGGTGGATGCGCAGGCGGCGAATACCGCGGGTGCGGTGCGTGAGGTGTCGGTGCGGTTGGACGCGCGGCGGACTGACCTGTTGTTGCGTCGGGTGCCGGCGGTGTATCGGACGCAGATCAACGATGTGCTGGTGGCGGCGTTGGGTCGGGTGCTGGCGCGGTGGACCGGCCGGGATCGGTTGTTGATCGGGATGGAGGGTCACGGTCGGGAGGAGTTGTTCGATGATGTCGATGTGACCCGGACGGTGGGCTGGTTCACCACGCATTTCCCGGTGCCGTTGCACGTGCCGGAACAGGGTTCGGCGGCCGAGCCGGACTGGCGGATCCTGATCCGCGCGGTGAAGAGTCAGTTGCGTCGGGTGCCGGGTCATGGTCTGGGATACGACGCGTTGCGGTGGCTGTCGGGGCCGGACCAGCCGGGCGCGGTGCTGCGTGGCGACGCCCAACCGCAGATCAGTTTCAACTACCTGGGCCAGTTCGACACCGCCGGTTCCGCCACCGGCGGCGGGTTGATCACCGGCCAGCGGGCCGGGATCGGTCAGGACCACAGCGAAGCCGGCGAACGACCGTACCTGCTGGATGTCGCCGGCAGCGTCCTCAACGGCCACCTCGACATCGTGTTCGCCTACAACCACCACATCCACCACCCCGCCACCATCACCACCCTCGCCGACACCTACCTGAACACCCTCGAAAACCTCATCGACCACTGCGAATGAGCAGGTCGGGGCGAGAACGGGGCTGCCCCGACAGGGCGGCCCCGCTCTGCCGTGCGCAGCGTGTCATCGGCTTTCATGCGCACTTGAAAAGCTTTGGGGAGCGTCCAAAACCGGTGCCAGGGTGAAGCTCCAATTCACGCTCGCGTGCAGCGATCACGCGGAATGGAGGCGATCGGTCATGACCGTTCACGGCGTGCCCGAACGACGACTTATCAAGATCTTCGACACCACGCTGCGGGACGGTGAACAGGCGCCGGGCAACGCCATGTCACCGCACCAGAAGCTTGAGATAGCCCTTGTGCTGGAGGAGTTGGGCGTCAACGTCATCGAGACCGGTTTCCCGAGTTCTTCGATGAACGATCAGCGTGCGACCGCGATGATCGCGAAAGCGCTGACCACCGCGGAGTTCTCCACTCTGAACCGGGCGACGCGCAGCGACATCAGCATCGCCGCGGAGGCCGGCGGGACAGACCGGCATCACCTTCAGGTCATGGTGACCGGCAGCGACATCCACCTGGAGCACAAGCGCGGGATCAGCCGCGGCGAGAGCCTCGCGGAGGTGCGGGACAGTCTCCGCTTCGCCCGCACGCTTGGCTTCACCAAGATCTCCCTCGGCATCGAGGACGCCACGCGCGGAAGTGGCGACCTGCTTCAGCCGTTGATCGAGACCGGCCTCGAAGAGGGCGCGACGACCGTCGTGCTCGCCGACACGACCGGATGTATGGTGCCGTCCGAGTTCGGCGCGCTCATCGGACGGGCACGGCGCTGGGTCCCGGAGGGGATCGGGCTGTCCACGCACTGTCATGACGACATGGGGCTGTCCCTGGCCAACGCGCTGGCCGGCATCGCCGCGGGCGCCGACGAGGTGCAGGTGACCCTGGCCGGAATCGGTGAGCGGGCCGGCAACACCGCCTTGGAGGAGTTGGCCGCGGTCCTGCTCTACAAGGGCGACGAGATCCGGGCGACGAGCACTCTGCGTACGGAGGGCCTGTATGAGGCCTACAAGTTACTGAGCCGTGTGATCGGTCTGCAGCCGTCCCGCAACAAGGCTCTCTTCGGCGAGAACGCCTTCGCCACCCTCGCGGGGATCCACCAGGCGGGCATGCTGCGCACCCCGGTGAACTACGAGTACGTCGAGCCGCACCGCTTCGGCAGGCAACGGGAGATGCTCGTCGGGCGCCACTCGGGTCACAACGTCGTCCGTTACGCCTTCGAGCAGTTGGGGCTGCCCGTGGACGAATCGGATGTGCGTCGCATCTACGCCGACCAGATCGCGGACCGTACGGGTGGGCAGACCTTGACCCTCGACGGCCTCAAGGCGCTGATCCTCCAGGAATCGGTCGTCTCCAGGGAACCGGGCGCCGTCGAGGTGACCAGCTGATGACCACGCCACGGACACTGGTCGAGAAGATCTGGGACCGGCACACCGTCGTGCGTGAGCCCGGTGAGCCCGACCTGCTCTACATCGACCTGCATCTCGTGCACGAGGCGAGTTCGCCGCAGGCGTTCGACGGCCTCTCGCTGGCCGGGCGACGGGTACGCCGGCCGGACCTCACGCTCGCCGTCGAGGATCACAACGTCCCGACCAACACCTTGATGATCAAAGACGCCATGGGTCTTGCGCAGGTGCAGCGGCTGCGGGAGAACTGCGCGCTGCACGGGATCGAGCAGTTCCGTCTCGGGGACGCTCGGCAGGGCATCGTGCATGTCGTGGCACCCGAGCTGGGAGTCGTCCAACCGGGCATGACCATCGTCTGCGGCGACAGCCACACCTCCACCCACGGAGCCTTCGGCGCTCTCGCGTTCGGTGTCGGCACCAGCGACGTGGAGCACGTGCTGGCGACGCAGACCCTCGCCCTGGCCCGTCCCCGAACGCTGCTCGTCCGCTTCGTCGGGCAGACGCCGCCGGACGTCACTCCGAAGGACCTGATCCTCGCGCTGATCGCCGAGATCGGCGCCAACGGGGCACACGGGCACGTCATCGAGTACGAGGGTCCCGCTGTCGATCGGCTGTCCATGGAAGGCCGGATGACGATCTGCAACATGAGCATCGAGGCCGGCGCGCGGGCCGGGCTGATCGCGCCGGACCGCACGACTGTCGACTACCTCGCGGGCCGGCCGGGTGCGCCGACGGGCGCGGACCTGGAGGAGGCGACCGCGGCGTGGCTGGGCCTGCGCACCGACCCTGGCGCCACCCACGACCGGGTCGTCGAGCTCGACGTCACCGGCCTGACCCCGTTCGTCACATGGGGTACGAACCCGGGCCAGGCTGTGCCCCTCAGCGGCGCGGTGCCGGATCCGGACACCTTCGAGGACGCGGTGGAACGCGCCGGGGCCGCCCGGGCACTGGAGTACATGGGGCTCGCGCCGCACGTACGCATGCGGGACATCGCGGTCGACACGGTCTTTCTCGGCTCCTGCACGAATGGGCGCATCGAGGACCTGCGGGCGGCGGCCGACATCCTGCGCGGCAGGCGGGTCGCCGACTCGGTGACCATGCTGGTGGTGCCCGGGTCGATGGACGTGCGCCGGCAGGCGGAGGAGGAAGGGCTGAGCGACGTGTTCGAGAAGGCAGGCGCCCAGTGGCGACTGTCCGGCTGCTCGATGTGCATGGGCATCAACGCCGACCGGCTGCAGGGCGGCGAGCGTGTCGCCTCCACGTCGAACCGCAACTACGAAGGCCGGCAGGGTACCCGCGCGCGCACGCATCTCGTGTCACCGGCCGTCGCCGCGGCCACCGCCGTCACCGGGCGCCTGACCGCGCCGCACGAACTCACGGAAGGAGTCGCATGAACCCCGTGCGACGGCACACCGGTTGCGGTCTCGTGCTGCGCCGCAGCGATGTCGACACCGATCAGATCATCCCGGCTGAGTTCTGCAAGCGGCTGACCAAGAGCGGCTACGAGGACGCTCTCTTCGCGCATTGGCGCAAGAACCCCGGCTTCGTCTTCAACCTGCCCGAGCGGGCGGACGCCACGGTGCTCGTCGCGGGGCACAACTTCGGCACCGGCAGTTCTCGGGAGCACGCGGTCTGGGCTCTGCGGGACTGGGGGATCGCCGCGGTCATCGCCACCAGTTTCGGCGACATCTTTCTCCGCAACGCCCTGAAGAACCAGCTCCTTGCGGTCGCGCTGCCGGAGGCGGCCGTAGCCGTGCTCGCCGAGCGGGTCGAGAGTGACCCGGCGTACCAGGTGACCGTCGACGTCGAGCACCGGACCGTCCTCTCGGACGCGGGATCCTGGTCGTTCTCCATCGGCACCCGCGAACGGCGGTTGCTGCTCAACGGTCAGGACGACATCGACGTGACGATGCTCAACGAGGACACCATCTCCTCCTACGAGCGCGACCGTGAACGCTGGTTGCCGCGCCTGCGGCGCGGTGTCTTCGCCGGTACGACGGCGGATGGGACAGGCATCTTCCGATGAATGCCGATGAGTTGCTGGCGGTGCTGGAAGCCGGGATGGCGGCTCATCGAGTCCCTGGCGCTCAGCTCGTGGTGCACCAGGGCGGGAAGACCACCGAAGCGTTCGCGGGCACGGCCGACGCCGGCACCGGAGAGCCCGTCACCTCGCGAACCCTCTTCCCGTTCGGGTCGGTGACCAAGCCCTTCACCGCCACACTCATCGCCCAGCTGGTCGACGAAGGAGATCTGGACCTCGACAGCAAAGTCCTGGAGCACCTTCCGGAGTTACGTGCGGCCACAGCACCGCAGTGGCGAAGTTTGACACTGCGTCACCTGCTGAGCCACACCGGCGGGCTGGTCGCCGATCACGACCTGGGGGAGCGGGGGAGCCGGTCCCTGCGCCGGTTCGTGGCCGGCTGCCGCGATCTCGAGTTCGTCGCCGAACCGGGGACGCGGTTCTCGTACTCCAACACCGGGTACATCCTGGCCGGGCGATGCGTCGAGGCGGTGACCGGATACCCGTGGTGGGAGGCGCTCGACTCCTTCCTCGCCCGACCGCTGGGACTCGGCCTGGCCGACCTGACAACGCCCGGTCCGGGCCCCGGACCGGTCAGCGGGCACGGCGTCAGCGGGGAGCGGGTCTGGCCCGTTCCCGTGGAGCTGCCGACGACGTGGGCACCGGCCGGTGGAGTGCTGGGCTCGGCGGCGGACCTGGTCGCCTTCGCGTTGCTTCATGTCGATCCCGCCACGGCCGGTGCGGGGCTGCTCTCCCCGGCTGCCGGCCATCTGCTCCGAGAGCCGGTTCCGGCTGCGGAACCCTTCGGGTTGGCCGATCGCTGGGGTTCGGGCTGGGCAATCTTCCGCAACGGCTGGATCGGACATGACGGCACACTTGACGGTGCCGTCTGCCATGTCCGAGCACACCCCCCCACCACCAGCGTGATCGCGTACGTCGCCAACGCGACGAGCGGAGACGCCCTTTGGACGGATCTGACGGTGGCGGTCTCCGCGTTGGGCCTCGATGTCGCTGCGGCCGAGATGTCGATCGCCAACGTCGAGATCCCCTTCACCGACCTCGAGCAGTACGAGGATGTGTATGTCAACGGCCGAACCAGACTGACCGTGCAGGCTGCGGAGGGCGGACGGCTACGCATCGCGGACGCCGGTGGCTTCAAGGCCACACTCATCGGCTGCGGCTCCGACCAGTTCGCCGTGCGTCGCGTCGACAGCACGGAGGTGCCCCACCTGGGCCGGTTCCTGCGTGACGACGCGGGAAGGGTGACCGCGCTGCAGTTGAGCGGTCGCCTGGCCCTGGCGCGGCGAGCCGCCTGTTCTTTCTGAGCGGTCCGGG
Source organism: Micromonospora siamensis (assembly GCF_900090305.1). Taxonomy (NCBI): domain Bacteria; kingdom Bacillati; phylum Actinomycetota; class Actinomycetes; order Micromonosporales; family Micromonosporaceae; genus Micromonospora; species Micromonospora siamensis. The sequence goes on from NZ_LT607751.1 coordinate 1,737,295, forward strand.
CCGGTGGCATCCGACACCGACGCGACCGGTTCGCCGCGTGCCCAGCCCCGGCAGCGACCGGGGGAGCCGGCGGGCAGACGGGCGGGCCGGTGTCACCGGCCCGCCCGCCGTCGATTCAGCGTTGCTCGGGATGGTCCTGCTGGGTGCCGTACCGCGGCGGGGCGGACCACGGCGACTCGCTATCGCTGCGCCGGGGCAGCGGCTCGGTGGGGGTCTGGTCGGGATAGCCGAGGGTCAGCGGGGCGGTGTCCCGCTCGCTGCGTTCCCCGGCCGGCGGCCAGTCGCTGAGGGTGAAGGTGTTCTCGATCGGCTCGTCCACGGCCGCCGAGGTCAGCTCCGCCTCGGCCGCCGTTCGCGGCCACTGTCGCCATCGCTGTCCGCTGAACGCCGCCAGCAGCAGCACGACGCCGATCAGGAACAGGGTGCCGTTCTCCACCGGCAGCCGCAGCGGCAGGGGGTCGCCGAGGACCTTCCAGCCCTCCGGGATGCGGTCACGCACGGTGAAGGGCGCGACGAACATCCCGACGTACGGGGTGACCAGCAGCAGTCCGGCGACGATCGGCCCGAGCGGGGAGATCCGCAGGCTGCCGACCAGCCCGAGCAGGATGCCGGCGACGCCGAGGTACACGGCGGGCTCGATGAGATTGGCGGTGTTGAAGGTGCCGATCTCCGCCCAACGGGTGATGGTGTGACTCGACCCGTCCTGTCCGAGGGTGATCAGCATCCACGTGAGCGGCGCCACCACCAACCCGGCGAGGAAGCTCCAGAGATGTCGCATCCGCGCACCGTACCGTTTTCCCCATGACCGAGCACCCCTCCACCTCCCCACCCGGCAAGCCGACGTCGTACTCGCGCGTCACGCTCAGTCGGATCATGACCGCTGTCGACGTCAACCTGTACGGGAACGTGCACGGTGGGGTGTTGATGAAGTTCGTCGACGACGTGGCCGGTGCCGCGGCTGCCCGGCACAGCGGCGGTACGGCGGTCACCGCGTCGATCGACGAGATCGTCTTCTCCGAGCCGGTCCGGGTCGGCGACCTGGTGCACGCGCACGCCCAGGTCAACTGGACCGGCAAGACGTCGATGGAGGTCGGCGTCCGGGTGGTCGCGGAACGCTGGGACTCGGCCGAGGACGAGCCGGTCCGGGTGGCCACCGCGTACCTGGTCTTCGTGGGGGTGGACGTGGGCGGGGCGCCGCGCGCGGTCCGGCCGGTGCTGCCGGAGACCCCGGAGGACGAGCGCCGCTGCCGGGAGGCGGAGATCCGCCGTGCCCACCGGCTGGCCCGGCGCCGCGCCATCCAGGCCCACCGCGCCGGCTGAAGCGTTCCCACATGTGGTGGGGCTGCGGGGTGTGGGGCGGCCACGCCCCGCCGCCCACCCCGGCTGCGGAGAATGACGCTTCGAGGTAGGGCAAGATGTCGCCACGGCCCATTTCACAGTGTCGTGCGCGGGCCAGGGGAGGGTGGATCAGTGGGTGACGTGCTGTGGACGCCGCCGGCGGACGTACGCGAACGGTCCCGGATCGGCGACTACCTGCGCTGGCTGGCCGAGCACCGCGGGCTGGAGTTCGCCGACTACGACGCGCTGTGGCAGTGGTCGGTGACCGACCTGGACGGCTTCTGGCGGTCGATCTGGGACTTCTTCGGGGTGGTCGCGCACACCCCGCCGACGGCGACCCTCGCCGGCCGGGAGATGCCGGGCACCCGCTGGTTCCCGGGCGCCACCCTCAACTACGCCGAGAACGTGCTGCGGATGCCGGGGAAGGGCGACGACGACCCGGTGGTGATCGCGCACGGGCAGACCCGCGCGCCGGAGACGCTGACCGCCGGGCAGCTGCGCGACCGGGTCCGCCGGGTGGCGGCCGGCCTGCGCCGGCTCGGCGTCGGCGCGGGGGACCGGGTTGCGGCGTACGCGCCGAACATCCCGGAGACGTACGTCCTGCTGCTCGCCACGGCGAGCCTGGGCGCCGTCTTCTCCTCCTGCGCGCCCGAGTTCGGCACCCGTAGCGTCACCGACCGCTGGCAGCAGATCGAGCCGAAGGTGCTGGTGGCCGTGGACGGCTACCGGTACGGCGACAAGCCGGTGGACCGTCGGGGCGAGGTGGCGGCGATCCGGGCGGCCCTGCCGTCGCTGGAGCACACGGTCTCCGTCGGCTACCTCGACCCGACGGGTGAGGCGCCCGAGGGCGCGATCTCCTGGGACGAGCTGGCGGCGGAGACCGACGAGCCGCTGGCCTTCACGCCGGTGCCGTTCGACCACCCGCTCTACGTGCTCTATTCCTCCGGCACCACCGGGCTGCCCAAGCCGATCGTGCACGGCCACGGCGGCATCCTGCTGGAGCATCTGAAGATGCTGGCCCTGCACCACGACCTGGGCCCGGCGGACCGGTTCTTCTGGTTCACCACCACCGGCTGGATGATGTGGAACTTCCTGGTCTCCGGGCCGGCGGTCGGCGCGGCGATCGTGCTCTTCGACGGCAACCCGGGCCACCCGGACCTGGGCGCGCTGTGGCGGCTGGCGGCGGAGACCGGCACCACCTACTTCGGCACCTCGGCGCCGTTCCTGCTGGCCTGCCGCAAGGCCAACCTGAAGCCCGCCGACATCGCCGACCTGTCCGCGCTGCGCGGCGTGGGCTCGACCGGCGCCCCGCTGCCCGTCGAGGGCTTCACCTGGGTGTACGAGAACGTCGGCAGCGATCTCCAGCTCCAGTCGCTCTCCGGCGGCACGGACGTCTGCACCGGCTTCGTCGGCGGCGTGCCGCTGCTGCCGGTGCACGCCGGGGAGATCACCTGCCGGGCGCTCGGCGCGAAGGTGGAGGCCCGCTCGGCCGACGGCACGCCGGTCATCGGTGAACTGGGCGAGCTGGTGATCACCGAACCGATGCCGAGCATGCCGGTCGGATTCTGGAACGACCCGGACGGCCGCCGCTACTCCGAGGCGTACTTCGAGGTCTATCCGGGGGTCTGGCGGCACGGCGACTGGATCACCATCAACTCCCGCGGCGGCTGCGTGATCACCGGTCGCTCCGACGCCACCCTGAACCGGGGCGGGGTCCGGCTGGGCACCGCCGAGTTCTACTCGGTGGTGGAAGGGCTGGACGAGGTCGTCGACTCGGTGGTGGTGCACCTGGAGGACGACGAGGGCGGCGCGGGTGAGCTGCTGCTCTTCGTGGTGCTCGCCGACGGGCTGGAGCTGGACGACGCGCTGCGCAAGAAGATCTGCCGGGAGCTGCGTACCGCCCTGTCGCCGCGGCACGTCCCGGACGAGATCCATCAGGTGCGGGCGGTGCCGCGCACGCTGAGCGCCAAGAAGCTGGAGGTGCCGGTCAAGAAGATCCTCACCGGCACCCCGGTGGACAGCGCCGCCGCCAAGGGCGCGCTGGCCAACCCCGAGTCGCTCACGGCGTTCGCCACCTTCGCCCAGCGCCGTGCCGACGCGGACTCCCCTGCGTCGGCCTGAGGCCCCGACGGTCGCAGGGGCCCTCGTCGAGGGCCCCTGCCCGCGCTCACGCCAGTTGGTGGGTGGTCTTCTCGGTCGCCGCGCGGGCGTCGACCCGGGCCGGGTCGAGGTTGCCGCAGAGCACCGCGCTGGCGCGGGCGGTGAGCGGGGCGAGCAGCCAGTCGACCGGGTCGGGGTGGGCGCCGGTGTCGACCAGCACCCGGTCGCCCGCGGTCAGACCCAGGTCCGCGGCGCGGGCCTGCGCGCGGGCCAGCAGCGCCGCGTCGCCCTCGCCGCCCCGCGGGTACGGCGTGAAGTGGTCGCCGTGGCCGCGGACGGTGGAGACGAAGTCGGTGAAGCCGGGCGGCACCTGCCGCATCGGCAGCGCGAACGGGTCCAGGGCGAGGGCGTACCGCTCGCCGGCCGACCAGTCCGCCGCCTCGCCGACCCGGTCGGCGGCGGCGAAGAGCACCTCCACGTCGCCCGGCGTGTCGAGCACGGTCAGCTTCGCCGACCAGCAGCCCAGCAGCACCGCCGCGGTCTGCCAGTGCGGCGGCAGCAGCACCGCGGCCGGGTCGCCGGGGGCGACGGCATGCTCGTCGACGAGCAGGTTGGCCGTCTTGGCCACCCAGTTGCCCAGCGTCGCGCCGGAGAGTTCGGTGCGTTCGCCCGTGGCGTCGTCGTACCAGGTCAGCAGCGGTCGGGTGGGGTCGGTCGCGAGCGCGTCGGCGAAGACCCGGGCAATGTTGTCGGCCATCGGCGCGAACGATACGCCTCCGGCGGCCGTACTCGATGGCGACGACAAGTCGGCGTACCGTCGGGTCGCAGTCAGCGTCCGGACCAGGCTCCGGCGTAGGCTTGCTCCGGAGTGTTCTTTCCCACAGCCCCGCCGTTTCCCCCAAGGAGTCGCCCCGTGACCGCCGGTCGCCCGCCCCGCGTTCTCATCGACGCCACGAGTGTCCCCGCCGACCGTGGCGGCGTCGGTAGGTACGTCGACGGCCTGCTCGGCGCCCTCGGCAAGGTCTGCGGCGAAGGGCTCGACCTCGCCGTGGTCAGCCTCCGCACCGACCTGGAGCGCTACACCCGCATGCTGCCGGGCGCCGAGGTCATCCCGGCCCCGGCGGCGGTCGCCCACCGGCCGGCCCGGCTGGCCTGGGAGCAGACCGGCCTGCCGCTGCTGGCCCAGCAGGTCGGCGCCGAGGTGCTGCACTCGCCCTTCTACACCTGCCCGCTGCGGGCCGGCTGCCCGGTCACGGTGACCGTGCACGACGCGACCTTCTTCACCGAGCCGGAGCACTACGACAAGTCCCGCCGGACGTTCTTCCGCAGCGCGATCAAGACCTCGCTGCGCCGGGCCGACCGGGTGATCGTGCCGAGCAAGGCCACCCGGGACGAGCTGATCCGGCTGCTGGACGCCGACCCCACCAAGATCGACGTGGCGTACCACGGCGTCGACCACGCCGCCTTCCACGCCCCCGGCGAGGAGGAGAAGGCCCGGGTACGCGCCCGGCTCGGTCTCGGTTCCGGCAGCTACATCGCCTTCCTCGGGGCCAAGGAGCCGCGCAAGAACGTGCCCAACCTGATCCGGGGCTGGGTCCGGGCGGTGGCCGACCGGGAGGATCCGCCGGCGCTGGTGGTCGCCGGCGGGCAGGGGCACGACGACGACATCGACCGCGCGGTGGCCGAGGTCCCGTCGCACCTGCGGCTGCTGCGTCCGGGTTACCTGCGTTACGCCGACCTGCCGGGCTTCCTCGGTGGGGCGCTGGTCGCCGCCTACCCGTCGTACGGTGAGGGCTTCGGCCTGCCGATCCTGGAGGCGATGGCCTGCGCCGCACCGGTGCTCACCACCCCCCGGCTCTCCCTGCCGGAGGTGGGCGGCGACGCCGTCGCGTACACCAGCGAGGACCCGGACCAGATCGCGACCGACCTGGCCGCGCTGCTCGACGACGAGGCCCGCCGGCTGACCCTGGCCGAGGCCGGTTTCGCCCGGGCCAAGGAGTTCACCTGGGAGTCGAGCGCGGAGGTGCACATCGCGGCCTGGAGCCGGGCCCGTTCCTGACCCGCTTGCCGGTGAGCGGGCGTCCGGGCTGGGACGGGTCGGGCATGATGTGCTGATGCTCTACGCCGTCATTCCGGCGGGTGGCAGCGGCACGAGGTTGTGGCCGCTGTCCCGTGCCGGCCACCCCAAGTTCCTCCACCCGCTCACCGGCACCAGCGCGTCCCTGCTGCAGGCCACGGTCGAGCGGTTGGCGCCGCTGACCGGCCCGGAGCGCACGCTGGTGGTCACCGGTGCCGCGCACGTCGCGGCGGTGGCCCGCCAGTTGACCGGCCTGCCCGAGGAGAACATCCTCGTCGAGCCCTCGCCGCGGGACTCCTGCGCCGCGATCGCGCTGGCCGCGGCGGTGATCGCGCTGCGTGAGCCGGACGCGGTGATGGGCTCGTTCGCCGCCGACCACCTGATCGGCGACCCGCAGCGCTGGGTGGCGACCGTGCGGGAGGCGGTCCGCGGCGCCGAGCAGGGGCTGCTGATGACGGTGGGCATCACGCCGACCCGACCGGAGACCGGTTACGGCTACCTGGAGACCGGTGAGCCGACCGGCGACGGTCCACTGCGTCCGGTGGCCGAGTTCAAGGAGAAGCCGGCCGCCGAGGTCGCCGAGGCGTACGTCCGGTCCGGGCGGCACCTCTGGAACGCCAGCATGTTCGTCTGGCGGGTCGACGTCTTCCTCGCCGAGCTGGCCCGGCAGCAGCCGGCCCTGCACGCCGGGATCACCGCGATCGCCGCGACCTGGGGCACCGACGACCAGGACGACGTGCTGGGCACGGTGTGGCCGACCCTGCCGAAGATCTCGGTGGACTACGCGGTGATGGAGGGCGCGGCGCAGGCCGGCCGGGTCGCCACCGTGCCGGGTGACTTCGGCTGGAACGACGTGGGCGACTTCCACACCCTGGGCGACGTCCTCCCGGCCGACCCGGCCGGGAACGTGGTGCTCGGCGGGGCGAAGCCCGACGTGCTGCTGCGGGACACCTCCGGGCTGGTGGTGGTGCCGCAGTCGGGCCGGCTGGTGGCCGCGCTCGGGGTGCACGACCTGATCGTGGTGGACACCCCGGACGCCGTGCTGGTCTGCCCCCGGGACCGGGCGCAGGACGTCAAGCAGCTGGTCGACGAGCTCAAGGAGCGGGGCGAAGAGGGCTACGTCTGAGCGCCGCCAGTCCGGGCGCGACGAGGCGGGCGGTCCCGCCGGCCAGCGGTTCGGGCAACCGGTCCGGCGGGAACCAGCCCAGCGCCTCGGACTCGTCGCTGACCTGCTCCACCGCGCCGGCCGGGGCGAGGACGGCGAAGCGTACGTCGTGGTGCAGGGACTCCCCACCGCAGGCGACCGGGTGCACGTCCACGTCGATCGGGACGGGGTCGATGCGCAGGCCGGCGATGCCGGACTCCTCGCTCGCCTCGCGCAGCGCCGCGCCCGCCAGCGTACGGTCGCCGGGCTCGCAGTGGCCGCCGAGCTGCACCCAGCGGCGCAGCTTGCCGTGCAGGCAGAGCAGCACCCGGGAGCCGGTGGCGTCGAGGACGAGGACGCTGGCGGTGACGTGGCCAGCCCGATGGGAGCGACCCATCGCGGCCGGGCCGGCCTCGAGCAGGCGAAGGGTGCGGTCCCGGGCCTGAGCGGCGCTCGGGCTGGTCGGCGTCCATCCCGCGAGCAGCGCGGTGGCGTCGGCGTGCAGCGCGTCGACGGCGGCCTGGTGCGGCGCGACGGCGGACTCCGGCGCGGCGGGGGAGGGCTGGGGGACCGTGGCGGGTCGGGTGTCGGACACCCGAACACTCTACGAGCGCCGGCGGCGGGATCCGGCGCGTCGACGCCGGTGGGCGCCGGGTGACACCTTCTGCGGACTCACGGCCACAGACCCTCGTGGTGCCACCCGGTCGTCCCGCCCCCGGGTGCCCGACCCCGTACTCCGACGGTGCCGATGCCGGGCAAGGAGAAGCATGCCGGGATGGGAACGGCACCGTCGAGGACTTTCAGCTGACGCTTAAAGACGGTGAAAGATGCCGCCCGGGTAGAGTCGGGACGTGGCGGGCACCCCCTCGGCCCGCCCGGGAGCGCTCCGATGCTGAGGATCTACTTCACCGCTGAGGACATTCTCCGGACCCGGGTGGCCCCGGCCGCGGACGCGGTCTGGGAGACCGTCCTCAGCCTGCACGTGCTGTCCGGCGACGCCCGTGACCCGCTGCTGTCCGCGTGGCGGGGCGGGGTGGCGCGTACCCTCCGCCGCGAGGTCACCCACCGGCCGCGCCTGCTGCTGGCGTTGAACCCGCCCCGCGGCTACTTCCCGGACTTCCTCACCCCGTACGAGAGCCGCGACGGTTTCGAGGCCGGACTGGAGGCGCTGCGGTCCACCCCCGTACGCCGGCTGCGCCGGGAGTTGACCCTGGTCGCCGCCGGTGCCGCGCTGCCCTCGTCGGCCACCGCGCTCGCCGACGGCGAGCCCGAGGCGCTGCGCCACCTCACCGACTCGGTGACGCACTACCGGGCCCGGGCCCTGGCACCGTACTGGGCCCGCATCGAGGCCGCGGTCGAGGCCGACCGGACCCGTCGGGCGCGGGCGCTGCTGGACGGCGGCGTGGAGGGACTGCTGGACAGCCTGCGGCCGGTGGTGCGTTGGGAGTCCGGCGTGCTCTCCGTGCCCGGCTACCCGAGCGACCGCGAGCTGCACCTGGACGGGCGGGGCCTGCTGCTGGTGCCGGCCTTCTTCTGCGCGCCGACCCCGGTCGCCCTGCTCGACCCGGCGCTGCCCCCGGTGCTGGTCTACCCGGTGGACCGGCTGGGCGGCCTGACCCGTACCGACGGCCGGCGCGGCCCGCAGATCTCCGACGCGGAGCGGACCGCGTTGGCCGCGCTGCTCGGCCGGACCCGGGCCGAGGTGCTCGCGGCCAGCGAGGACGGCTGCACCACCGGGGAGGTCGCCCGCCGGCTGAAGATCTCACCGGCCGCGGCGAGCCAGCACACCGCCGTGCTGCGCAACGCGGGGTTGCTGGTCAGCAGCCGGGACCGCAACACCGTGCTGCACACGCTCACCCCGCTGGGACGCGCCATGCTGCACTCCTGAGGAGGGCCCCAGCAGAGTCAGAGGGCCAGCGAGGCCACGGCGGTGGTGCCGGCGGGCGGCGGCAGCAGGTTCGAGGAGACTCCCTCGGCGGCCAGGGCGGTGCGCAGCCGTTGCAGGTCGACGCCGAAGCGGACCAGGTCGGGCCGGTCGACCGGGGTCGGCGCCGCGCCGAGGATCAGCCCGGTCGCCGAGGTCGGCCAGTCCGGAACGGTGGCGGTCATGCCGGCGCGTACCTCGGCGTCGGTGACGTGGGTGAAGACCGTGCCGGGGGCGACGACCCCGGCCACCGCGTCGATCGCCCGGCGGACCGCGGCCGGGTCCGCCTCGGCGTCACCCAGCCGGTCGGGCAGGGTCGCGGCGGCCCGAAGCCCGGCCGCCCGGGCCTCGGCGGTGCCCAGCGAGAAGAGATCCAGCGCGCTCTCCCGGATCAGCGCGGCCGCACCGGCGCCGTCGTCCGGCGGGGCCACCCCGAGATAGCCGCGCACCACGGCGACGGGGACCTGGTCCCGCTTGCCCTTGATCAGCTCACCGGCGCCGGCGAGCTCGTCCACCACCGCCATCTGGGTCAGCTGGAGTTCGTTGCCGTACGGGTCGACCTCGCCCCGGTGGTCCCGCATGGCGGCCATCCCGGCGACGCCGAGCGCCACGTCGGTGAGGCCGTTGCGCCACGGCCGGCCCATCGTGTCGCTGATGATGACGGCCACGTCCACGCCGTAGCGCTCGTGCAGGGCCGCGCGCAACGCGCGGGCCGAGGCGTCCGGGTCCTTCGGGAGCAGCACCAGGCGGGTCGGGTCGACGTTGGAGGCGTCGATGCCGGCCGAGGCCATCACGAAGCCGTGGTGGGTCTGCACGATCCGGGTCGCCCCACGGGTGGCCACCACCCGGGCCGTCTCGGCGGCCAGCACCTCGTCCCGGGCGGCGAGCCGCTCCGGACCGTCGGCCGGCACGTCCACCAGGCGACCCTCCGCCTTCGACACGATCTTGCTGGTGACGACCAGCACGTCGCCGTCGCGCAGCCACGGCGCGGCAGCGCCGATCAGGGCCGCCAGGTCGTCGCCCTCGGTCACGTCGCCGATGCCCAGCACCGGCAGGATCTCCAGCCTCACACCAGCTCCAAGGCGGACCGGACCATCGCCGCGGTCGCCGTCTCGTCGGTCATCCGAAGCGGAGCCGCGCCGACCGTCACCCCCGGCACCTGGGCACCCGCGTCCTCCGGCGCTACCAGCCAGCCGTCCAGCAGGCCACCGTCGCGCCGCCCGCCGTAGAGCCGGCCCACCCCGGCGGCGCTGCACTCCACGCCGAGTACGGCGAGGCAGCGGTCGGCCATCCCGCGGACCGGGGCGCCCCCGATGATCGGCGACACCCCCACCACCGGTGCCGGCCCGGTCGCCACGGCGTCGCGCAGCCCGGGCACGGCGAGCACCGGCGCGACGCTCACCACCGGGTTGCTCGGCGCGACCAGGACCACGTCGGCCCCGCCGATCGCGTCCAGCACACCGGGCGCCGGCTTCGCGGCGTCCGCGCCGACGAAGACGAACCGGTGGGTCGGGATGTCGGCGCGGTAGCGCACCCACCACTCCTGGAAGTGGATGGCCCGCTGGCCCTGCTCGCCGTCGACCACCGCGTGGGTCTCCAGCCGGTCGTCGGTGGCCGGGAGGATCTTCACGCCGGGCTGCCAGCGGGTGGCCAGCGCCTCCGTCACCTCGGACAGCGGGTACCCGGCGTTGAGCATGGTGGTGCGGACCAGGTGGGTGGCGATGTCCTTGTCGCCGAGGCCGAACCAGGCCGGCTCGGCGCCGTACGCGGCCAGCTCCGCCTTCACCGTCCAGCTCTCGTCGACCCGGCCCCAGCCCCGCTCGGGATCGGCCCCGCCGCCGAGGGTGTACATGACGCTGTCCAGGTCGGGACAGACCCGCAGGCCGTGCAGCAGCAGGTCGTCGCCGACGTTCACCACGGCGGTCACCTCGGCGCCCACCTCACGGGCGTACGCCCGGACGCCGAGCAGGAACCGGGCACCCCCGATGCCGCCGGCCAGAACCACGATGCGCATGCCTCCATCCTTCCGCACGGAACGTCGGCGGTCCGCCGCCGGCCCGGGAGACTAGGCTCACGTCGCATCCGACCGCCCACGCGAGGGGGAGAGTTCGTGACCAGCCCCGACGAGTCCGCGTCCACCGACCCGACTCCGGCCCGCCGGCTCACCGAGCCGCTGCGCGAGCCGGCCGCGCTGGCGCTGCTCGGCGCGAACGCCGTGTTCCTCTTCGTCGGCCTGCTCCGCCTGCTGGTGCCCAACGGCTACGGCGACCTCACCGACCGGGCCGACGTCGCGTACTCCTTCTTCGTGGGGCTGAACGCGGCACTGCTGCCGCTGCTCGCGGTGCTGCTGGCCACGCACGTGCGGCCGGTGCTGCCGCAGGCCGCGCTGGTCACGAAGGTGGCGCTCGGCGAGTACGCGGTCAGCGGTGTGCTCGGCGCGCTGAGCTTCCTGATCTGGATGGTCGGTCGGCTGGCCGAGGGCGAGGTCTTCAACGTGCTGCTCGGGGTGCTGTCCCGGGCCGGCTGGCTGGTCCTGGTCGCGGTGGGCGCGCTGGTGGTGTGGAAGGTGTGGAGCACCCTCTACCGAACGCCGAAGCCGCCGCCCGGCGTGTACGGGCAGCCGCAGCCCGGCTGGCCGCAGCAGCCCGCCGGCTGGCCCGCCCCCGGCCAGCCCGCCGGCCCGTACGGCCAGCCCTCCGCCCCGACCGGCCCGCAGTACGGTCAGCCGTACCCGGGACAGCCCGGCGCCGGCCCGCAGTTCGCCCCGCCGGCCGGCCAGTCCCCCCCGCCCGCCGGCCAGTACGGCCAGCCCCACGCGCCGTACTCGGCCCCGCCGGCCACCGGGGCGCAGCCGGCCCACCCCGCCCCGCCGTTCGGGCAGCCGCCGTCGGCGGACCCGACCCAGACCATCCCCCGCCAGCCGGGCGAGCCGGCCGGCCAGGAGAGCGACCGGACGCAGCCCTTCCGTCGCGACGACCAGAACCCGCCGCGCTGACCCCTCGCCGGCCGGGCGGGCCCGGGGCTGACGCCGCCCTGACCCGGCGCTGACCGCCGGACGGGTCGGATCTCACACCCGGTCGCTGGCCCCTCCCCGCGGGCGGGGCAGCGCCTAGGCTGAACGGATGTCTGACCGCATCGATCCCGGGCCGACCGAGGCGAGCGTGCGCCGGGCCCTGCGCCGGGCCGCCTCCGGGCGGGCGCTCGACGTCGACGAGGCCACCGGCCTGCTGGCCGCCCGCGGGCCGGAGCTGGACGAGCTGCTCCGGCTCGCCGGGGAGGTCCGCGACGCCGGCCTGCGGGACGCCGGCCGGCCGGGTGTGGTGACGTACTCGAAGAAGGTCTTCGTCCCGCTGACCCGGCTCTGCCGGGACCGGTGCCACTACTGCACCTTCGCCACCGTGCCGCACCGGCTGCCGGCGGCCTATCTGGAGCAGGACGAGGTCCTCGCGATCGCCCGGGAGGGCGCGGCGCAGGGCTGCAAGGAGGCCCTGTTCACCCTGGGTGACCGGCCCGAGGAACGCTGGCCGGCGGCCCGGCGGTGGCTGGACGAGCGGGGCTACGACTCCACCCTGGACTATCTGCGCGCCTGCGCGGTGGCGGTGCTGGAGGAGACCGGCCTGCTGCCGCACCTCAACCCGGGCGTGCTCTCCTGGTCGGAGCTGCACCGGCTCAAGCCGGTCGCGCCGAGCATGGGGATGATGCTGGAGACCACCGCCACCCGGCTCTGGTCCGAGCCGGGTGGCCCGCACTTCGGCTCGCCCGACAAGGAGCCCGCGGTGCGGCTGCGGGTCCTCGACGACGCGGGCCGGGTCGGCGTGCCGTTCACCACCGGCATTCTGATCGGCATCGGCGAGACCCCCGCCGAGCGGGTCGACGCGCTCTTCGCGATCCGCCGGGCCATGCGGGAGTACGGCCACCTCCAGGAGGTGATCGTGCAGAACTTCCGCGCCAAGCCGGACACGGCGATGCGCGGGATGCCCGACGCCGAGCTGCACGACCTGGCGGCCACGGTGGCGGTGGCCCGGCTGCTGCTCGGCCCGAAGGCCCGGATCCAGGCCCCGCCGAACCTGATCGCCGGCGAATACTCGCTGCTGCTGCGGGCCGGCATCGACGACTGGGGCGGGGTGTCGCCGCTCACCCCCGACCACGTCAACCCGGAGCGCCCGTGGCCGCAGCTGGACGAGCTGGCCCGGCACACGGCGGCGGCCGGCTTCACGCTGCGCGAGCGGCTCACCATCTACCCGGAGTACGTCCGGGCCGGCGACCCCTGGCTCGATCCGCGCCTGCTGCCGCACGTGGGCGCGCTGGCCGACCCGGTGACCGGGCTGGCCGTCGAGGAGGCCCGCCCGCAGGGCCGGCCCTGGCAGGAGCCGGAGGAGGTCTTCGGCGGCGGCCGGGTCGACCTGCACGCCACCATCGACACCACGGGCCGCACCGACGACCGGCGGGGCGACTTCGACAGCGTCTACGGGGACTGGTCGGAGGTGGCCGGCAAGGTCACCCCCGAGGCGGCGGCCCGCAAGGCGGCCGGCCGGGCCGGTGGGGTGCCGGTGGCCGGGGGCGACCTGGCGGCCGGTCTGCGGCTGGCGGCCGACGATCCGGCGGCGCTGCTGGAGCCCCGGCACGCCGACGCGGCGCTGGCCCTGTTCGGCGCGGACGGGCCGGCCCTGGACGAGCTGTGCCGGCTCGCCGACGACGTGCGCCGGGAGACCGTCGGCGACGACGTCACCTACGTGGTCAACCGGAACATCAACTTCAGCAACGTCTGCTACGTGGGCTGCCGGTTCTGCGCCTTCGCCCAGCGGGAGCGGGACGCCGACGCGTACCGGCTCTCGGTGGACCAGGTCGCCGACCGGGCGGCGGAGGCGTGGGCGGCCGGGGCCGGCGAGGTCTGCCTCCAGGGCGGGATCGACCCGAAGATGCCGGTCACCGGTTACGCCGACATCGTCCGGGCGATCAAGGCCCGGGTGCCCGGCATGCATGTGCACGCCTTCTCCCCGATGGAGATCGTCACCGCCGCGGCCCGGGCCGGGGTGCCGGTGAAGGAGTGGCTGCTCCAACTCCGCGAGGCCGGCCTGGACACCATCCCGGGCACCGCCGCGGAGATCCTCGACGACGACGTGCGCTGGGTGCTCACCAAGGGCAAGCTGCCGGCCGCCGCCTGGGTCGAGGTGGTGAGCACGGCCCACGAGCTGGGCATCCGCTCCAGCTCCACGATGATGTACGGCCACGTCGACCACCCGGGCCAGTGGCTGGCGCACTTCCGGGTGCTGGCCGGGGTGCAGGACCGCACGGGCGGCTTCACCGAGTTCGTGGCCCTGCCGTTCGTGCACACCAACGCGCCGATCTACCTGGCCGGCATCGCCCGGCCCGGCCCGACCTGGCGGGAGAACCGGGTGGTGCACGCGATGGCCCGGTTGCTGCTGCACGGGCGGATCGACAACATCCAGTGCTCCTGGGTGAAGCTCGGTGACGCCGGCACGGTGGAGATGCTCAACGGCGGCTGCAACGACCTGGGCGGCACGCTGATGGAGGAGACGATCTCCCGGATGGCCGGTTCGGGCAACGGGTCGGCGCGTACCGAGGAGCAGCTGCGGGCGATCGCGGCGGCCGCCGGACGACCGGCCCGCAAGCGGACGACCGCGTACGGTCACGTCCGCGCCTGACGTCGAACCTTTTCCCACCGCCGGCCGTACCCGTTGTCGCCGGCGGCGGTCGCGGCGAGGACCGCCGCCGGTAGCCCTCATCCCGGGCCCGGCGGCATCCGTCCGGACCTCGGTCGTCCCGCGGGCGCTGCGGCGCCACGGTGGAAAGGTTGCCCATGACCAGTGCAGAGCGGAAGCGGCCCTGGCCGCGGCTGACCCGCCGGCAGACGTTGACCGCCGCCGCGAGCGCCACCCTCGGCGCCGCCGCGCTCACCGTGCCGGGCCTGTCGGCCGCGCAGAACTCTCCGACGTCGGCGGCGCAGGAGGGTCCGATCGTCGTCCACCTGAGGGACGCGGCCTCCGGCGCCATGGACGTCTTCGTCGGCACGTCCCGGATCCAGGTCCGCGACCGGGGGCTGGCGGAGCGGCTTCGGCGCGCCGCCGGCCGGCGCTGAGCGGGGGCCGGCATGTCTTCCCACCGTGAGGCTCCGGAGATCGCCAAGGATCCGGTCGCCGACAGCTCCGACCTGTACGCCTTCGTCACGCCGGGCCACCCGGACTCGGTCACGTTGATCGCCAACTACGTGCCGTTGCAACTGCCGTCCGGTGGGCCGAACTTCTTCGAGTTCGGCGACGACGTCCGGTACGAAATCCACGTCGACAACGACGGAGACGGGCACCCGGATGTCACCTATCGTTTCGAATTCACCACCGAGATCACGAATCCGAACAGTTTTCTCTACAACACCGGGCCGATCGAGTCGCTGGACAGCAGGAACTGGAACCGCCGCCAGTTCTACCGGCTGACCCGGATCGCGGACGGCCGGGAGCACGTGCTGGCGCACAAACTGCCCTGCCCGCCGTGCAATGTCGGGCCGTTGTCGACGCCGAAATACCACGAGCTGGTGCGGCAGGCGACGTACCGGCTCTCGACCGGGGAGAAGGTCTTCGCCGGGCAGCGCGCGGACGGCTTCTTCGTCGACCTGGGCGCGGTCTTCGAGCTGGGTACGCTGCGCCCGTTCCAACAGTTGCACGTGGCCGGGAAGAAGCTGTTCAAGGCCGAGGGGGAGCCGGTCAACTCGCTGGACCGGATGAACGTGCACAGCCTCGCGGTGCAGGTGCCGCTGAGCCGGGTGCGCCGCCGGGCCAACCGGTACGCCGCCGCCGACCGGGCCTCGGTGATCGGGGTCTGGACGTCCGCCTCCCGGCAGCAGGTGCGGGTGCTGGGCGACCGGGTGGCCGCCGACACCGCCGCCGGGCCGTTCACCCAGGTCTCCCGACTGGGGAATCCGCTGTTCAACGAGGTCGTCGTGCCGATGTCCAAGAAGGACCTGTGGAACACCCTGCCGCCGTCGGAGGACAAGCGGTTCGCGCACTTCGTGGAGCATCCGGAGCTGGCCGCCCTGCTGCCGACGCTCTATCCCGGGGTCTTCCCGCGGCTGGAGGCGTTGAACAGGTCGAAGAAGCCGCGGGCGGACCTGGCGGCCGTCCTGCTCACCGGCATCCCGGCCGGGCTGATCGACGGCTTCGCCAACAACACCGGCGAGATCCAGGCCGACATGCTGCGGTTGAACACCGCCATCCCGCCGACCCGCAAGCCGGACCGGTTCGGGGTGCTCGGCGGCGACCTGGCCGGCTTCCCGAACGGCCGCCGGGTCGGTGACGACGTGGTGAGCATCGCACTGCGGGCCATCGCCGGGGTCACCGTGCCGCTGGTCGACAAGACGTTCACCCCGGACGCGGCGGCCGCCGCGGTGACCCCCGGGTTGAGCGCCGCCGACGTGACCGCGCCGTTCCTCGGGGACTTCCCCTTCCTCGGCACGCCGTACGACGGGTTCGGCAACCCACCGGCAACAAAGTCCTGATCGGGGTGACCATGCACACGCACCACCACGAGTACGGGCCCACCGGGAGCGGGACCGTCCTGCTCGACATCGGGGCCGACACCGGTGCCCTGATCATCTACACCGGACCGGACCTGCGGGGCCGGGAGATCGAGATCAGCCGGACGGACCGGGCGGACGGTGTGCGTACCCATGCCGCCGTCCGCGAGCGGATCGTCCGCGAGGGTTCGTTCCACAGTGCGGTCTACCCGGATCTGGCGGCGGGTGTCTATACCGTCTGGTGGGACGCCGAACGACCGGCCGGAACGGCCACCGTGGCCGGTGGCGGCATCGCCGAATTCGTCTGGCCGACCAGCGCTCCGGCGGGCTCCGACTGAGCCTGTCCCGATGCGCCGGCCCGTCGCGCCCTGTCCACGATGTGGGCAGGGCGCTGTCGGCGTTTCGCGGCTCGGCGGGCGGTCGGCGGCACGGCGGGTTAACCTGTCCCCCACCAAGATCAGCGATCTTGGTGGGGCGGTCCTCCGCATGCGGCCGGACGGCCCGTCCACCGCCTCCGCCCCGGCGACGACGGGCGCGGACGGCGGCGGCGCCACGGCAGAAAATTCGGCAACTCGCCGAAGAGGGCGTTACTCGTCCGGGGTCTGAATCGATAGGGCAGGTTGCGAGGCCGGGCGGCTCAGGCGGCCACCCGGGGCGTGTCGGGAGGGCGACTCCATTATCAAGTTTGGCTTGACGGCGCACGCATTACACGCGTGTAATTTGATTGGGGTTGTTCGCACGGAACGCATCAAATTGGGACCGGACGGACACGCACGCCTTTCGCGTGGGGGGTTGCAGCGGCGTTGAGCCGGTGCGCGACAAGGAGGCAATTGATGGACGGCCAGCTCGAGGTGGCCGACCTGCTCGGAAACGCGCCGGAGTGGCAGGAGCAGGCGCTCTGCTCCCAGACCGACCCGGAGGCGTTCTTTCCCGAGAAGGGCGGCTCGACCCGCGAGGCGAAGCGCATCTGCTCGCGGTGCGAAGTGAAGACGGAGTGCCTCGAATACGCGCTGGGACACGACGAGCGATTCGGGATCTGGGGCGGGCTCTCCGAGCGGGAACGGCGCAAGCTCAAGCGGCGGGCCGCCTGACCCAGGGGCTCGGGCCGGGGCGGTGGGGCCGCCCGGCTCACGCCTTCACCGGGCGGCCGGGCCGGGCGGGGGCGGTCCGGTCGGTGGGGGGCCCGGCCGCCGGTCAGGCCGGGCCGGGCGGGGGCGGTCCGGTCGGTGGGGGGCCCGGACGGCGGTCAGGCCGGGCCGGACGGGGGCGGTCCGGTCGGTGGGGGGCCGGACGGCGGTCAGGCCAGCTCGTCGGGGTCGACCCCGAGCAGGTTCGCCACCTGTTCGATGATCACGTCGTGCACCAGGTCCGCGAGGTCCTCGCGGTCCATCGCCCGGAACTCCAGCGGGCGGCGGTAGAGCACGATCCGGGGTGGGACCTCCTGGCGACCCGGCCGGCCCGGAAGCAGGCGGGCGAGCGGGACCTCGCCGTCCTCCAGCACGTCGGAGTCGTAGACGTTCAGGTCCGGCGGCACGTCCTCGACCGCGAACTCGACCCCGGCCAGTTCCTTGGCGAAGCGCCGTTCCAGCGTCTCGACCGTGTCGAGCACCAGATCGTCGAAGACCTCCGCCTTCGTCCGCGCCAGCGGGACCGTCGCCGGCACCAGTCGCCCGCGCAGGCCCCGCCCGTGCCGGTCACGGTGGGTACGCCGGCCGGAGCCGGGGCGGCGGTGTTCCGGACTGGTCATGAGGGACAGGGTAGCCCCCGGGCCCGCCCGGACGGCGTCGGCGGCGCCGGCACGCCCCGCACCGCCGGCCGATCGGACGCCAGGTGCCAATTGTGATCACCGTGACGGGCGTGTCGTAACGCGAACCGGTGCGCCGGACCCGGTATTGGGGATACCCTGCCGCCGTGAGGTCACCACGGCGCTGCTCCCGTAACGGCTGCCCCCGGCAAGCGGTCGCCACATTGACCTATGTCTACAACGAGTCGACAGCGGTCGTGGGGCCGCTCGCGGCGTTCGCCGAACCACACACGTACGACCTGTGTGAGCCGCACGCGCGCAGCCTGACGGCGCCGCGCGGTTGGGACGTCGTGCGGCACGAGGGCGAGTTCGAGCCGCCGCCGCCCACCACCGACGACCTGGTGGCGCTGGCCGAGGCCGTCCGCGAGGCGGCTCGCCCCGCGCCGCCGCGCCCCCCGGCCGACGACCAGGACGCCACCGGTCACCCCAACCCCCACACCGGCCGCCGCGGCCACCTCCGCGTAATCCCCCCCAACCACTAACCCCCCCCCACGGCCCCGGTGATCGCCCGGGTTGATCATGAAGTTGTTGTCACGACACGCCGAGGCCGAGGGTGACAACTTCATGATCAACGGCGTCGGTGGTGGGCGCCGGGTGGGTGGGTCAGTGGCCCAGGAGGCGGGAGAAGGCCTGAGCGCGGCGGGAGGGGCGACCGCTGCGTAGCTCCGCCTCGTCGGCGGAGAACATCAGGCGCAGGCCGGCGTTGACGGCCAGCCAGCGCAGGGGTTCCGGCTCCCACCGGGGGGAGCGGTGGTCGACCCAGGGCAGCGCGGTCAGGTCGCTCTGCTCGCCCCGGATCAGGTCGGCGAGCGTACGGCCGGCGAGGTTGCTGGTGCCGACGCCGTCGCCGACGTAGCCGCCGGCCCAGCCCAGGCCGGTCGACCGGTCCAGCCCCACCGAGGCGGCCCAGTCCCGGGCCACCCCGAGCGGGCCGCCCCAGGTGTGGCTGACCGGCACCTGTGGACCGAGCACCGGGAAGAGTTCCCCCAGCACCCGGCGCAGCGCCGCGAAGACCCGGGGTTCCCGGTCGAAGCCCGGGGAGACCCGGGAGCCGAAGTGGTAGGGGGCGCCCCGCCCGCCGAAGGCGAGCCGGCCGTCGACGGTCCGCTGGCCGTAGATGATGACGTGCCGGTGGTCGGAGAAGGTCTCCCGCTCGGCCAGCCCGATCCGCGCCCAGGTCTCCTCGGGCAGCGGGTCGGTGGCCACCATCAGCGAGTAGACGGGGGCGAGCGCGCGGCGCTGGCCGGGCAGCGCCGGGGTGTAGCCCTCGGTGGCCCGGACCACGATCGGGGCCCGGACGGTGCCGTGCCGGGTCACCGCCGCGCCGGGGCGCAGCGCGGTGACCGGGCTGCGCTCGAAGATGGTCACCCCGCGACGCTCGACCGCCCCGGCCAGCCCGCGGACCAGCCGGGCCGGGTGCACCGCGGCGCAGTGCGGGGTGTACGTCCCGCCGCGTACCCCATCGGCGGCGCAGCGCGCGGTGGCCTCGGCGGCGTCGAGCAGCACCAGGTCGGCGTCGGTCAGCCCGTGCGCGTGGGCGGTGGCCACCTCGGCCCGGGCCCGCTCCAGTTGCACCTCGCTGCGGGCCAGCACCACGGTCCCGCCCTGCTGCCAGTCGCAGTCGATGCCCTCGGCGGTGACCACCCGGCCCACCTCGCGGACGGTCTCCTGCATGGCCCGTTGCATGGCCAGTGCCCGGTCCCGGCCGTGCCGGCGGGCTAGCGCGGGCAGCGAGGTGGGGAAGAGCGCGGAGCACCAGCCGCCGTTGCGCCCGGAGGCGCCGTACCCGGCGATCTCGGCCTCCAGCACGGCGATCCGCAGCGTCGGGTCGGCCCCGGCGAGGTAGTACGCCGTCCAGAGCCCGGTGTAGCCGGCCCCGACGATCACCACGTCAGCGTCGGTGTCGCCGGGCAGCGCGGGGCGCGGTGTGAGCGGCTCGTCCACGCTGGACAGCCAGTACGACAGGTCCTGGTAGCGCATCACCACTCCGGTGGGGGCAGGTCGTGGCGCAGCCTCGGGTCGGGCCGTGGGGTGCCGTACGCCTCGACGACCGGCACCACGCCCGCCCAGACCGGCCGGTCGAGGTCGTCCTCGGGATCGTCGGGCGGGCCGGAACTGACCTTGACCGAGCACTCGTCCAACGGCAGCGCCAGCACCAGCGTGGCGGCCAGCTCCTTGGCCGACGGCGGCCGGATCACCGCCCAGCGTCCGGGCAGCAGGTGGTCGGAGAGGCGTTCCAGGGCGGCCAGCTTCTCGTCGCCGTCCAGCGTCGTCAACGCACCCAGCACCATGGCACAGCGGTAGTTCATCGAGGACTCGAAGGCGCTGCGGGCCAGCACCAGGCCGTCGAGCAGGGTGACGGTGAGGCAGGCCGGGGCGCCGGCGGCCAGCTGCCGGAAGAGCCGGCTGCCGGTCGACCCGTGGACCAGCACCCGCCCCCCGTCCCGGGCGTACGCCACCGGCAGGGCGTACGGCTGGTCGCCGTCGGCGATGGCCAGGTGGGCGACCCGGCCGGCGTCGAGCACGGCGTGCAGGGTGGTCCGGTCTCCGACGGCGAGGTCGGGCAGCCGGCGTACCCGGGTGCGGTCGGTGTCGCCCACGGCCCCGGCGGGCGGGGTGCCGGAAGGGCGGGGCCGGGACCCGTCGCCGTGGGTCCCGGCCCCGCCCGGCCCTGGGCCGCCGCTCAGAGGCGCGACCATGCCTCGGTCAGCACCCCGCGCAGGATCTGCTCGATCTCGTCGAACTGCTGCTGCTCGGCGATGAGCGGCGGGGCGAGCTGCACCACCGGGTCGCCCCGGTCGTCGGCCCGGCAGTAGAGGCCGGCCTGGAACAGCGCGGTGGAGAGGAACCCGCGCAGCAGCCGCTCCGACTCGGCCTCGTCGAAGGTCTCCCGGGTGGTCTTGTCCTTGACCAGTTCGATGCCGTAGAAGTAGCCGTCGCCCCGGACGTCGCCGACGATCGGCAGGTCGTTGAGCTTCTCCAGGGTGGACCGGAAGGCGTCCTCGTTGGCCCGGACGTGCCCGACCAGGTCCTCGCGGGCGAAGACCTCCAGGTTGGCCAGGGCCACCGCGCAGGAGACCGGGTGGCCGCCGAAGGTCACCCCGTGGGCGAACATGCCGGTCTCGGTGAGGAACGGCTCCATCAGCCGCTCGCTGGCGATCATCGCGCCGAGCGGGGCGTACCCGGAGGTGATGCCCTTGGCGGTGGTGATGATGTCGGGCTGGTAGCCGTACCGGGTGGCGCCGAAGTACTCGCCGAGCCGGCCCCACGAGCAGATCACCTCGTCGGACACCAGCAGCACGTCGTACGCGTCGCAGATCTCGCGGACCCGCTCGAAGTAGCCGGGCGGGGGCGGGAAGCAGCCGCCGGAGTTCTGCACCGGCTCCAAAAAGACCGCGGCGACGGTGTCCGGGCCCTCCCGTTCGATGGCCCGGCCGATCTCATCGGCGGCCCAGCGGCCGAACGCCTCCGGGTCGTCGCCGTGCTCGGGGGCCCGGTAGAAGTTGGTGTTCGGCACCTTGATGCCGCCGGGCACCAGCGGCTCGAAGTCGCTCTTGATGCCGGGCAGGCCGGTGATCGACAGCGCGCCCATCGAGGTGCCGTGGTACGCGATGTAGCGGCTGACCACCTTGTACTTGTTGGGCTGGCCGGTGCGTTTGAAGTAGGCCCGGGCCAGCTTCCAGGCCGCCTCGACGGCCTCGGAGCCGCCGGTGGTGAAGAAGACCCGGTTGAGGTCGCCGGGGGCGAGCGAGGCGACCTTCTCGGCCAGCTCGACGGCGGTCGGGTGGGCGTACGACCAGAGGGGGAAGTACGCCAGCTCGGCGGCCTGCTTCGCGGCGGCCTCGGCGAGCTCGGTGCGGCCGTGGCCGGCGTTGACGACGAAGAGCCCGGCGAGCCCGTCGAGGTAGCGGCGGCCCTGGGAGTCCCAGACGTACGCGCCCTCGCCGCGCACGATGGTCGGCACCTCCCCGTCGGCGTAGCTCGCCATCCGGGTGAAGTGCATCCAGAGGTGGTCGGTGGCGTTGGCCATGTCAGCCCCATCGGGTATCGGGCCGGTCAGGGGGTGGCACCGGCCGCTCTGCCCACGGTTATCGCACAGTCCGACCCGCGAAAGCAAGAGCCTGAGAGGCGTCAGGCAACGAATTCAGCGTTGCGTGTTTGCCCACGCAACGGAATCCGTATCAGGCGGTGCCCCAGGTGTAGGTCTGCTTGCGCAGCTTGAGGTACACGAACGCCTCGGTGGCGAGCACGCCGGGAACCGCCCGCAGCCGCTGGAGGATCTCCAGCAGGTGCGCGTCGTTGCGGCACACCACCTCGGCCAGCAGGTCGAAGGAGCCGGCGGTGATCACCACGTAGTCGATCTCGTCGATGTCGGCCAACCGGTCGGCGACGGCCTCCAGGTCGCCGTCGGTGCGCAGGCCCACCATGGCCTGGCGGGGAAAGCCCAGCTGGAGCGGGTCGGTGACGGCGACGATCTGCATCACCCCCGCGTCCAGCAGTCGCTGCACCCGCTGGCGCACGGCCGCCTCGGAGAGCCCGACGGCCTTGCCGATCGTCGCGTACGGGCGGCGGCCGTCCTCCTGCAACTGCTCGATGATCTGCTTCGCCACGTCGTCGAGCAGTGCGTGACTGGAACCTTCACGCACCGTGACGCGGCGACTGCCGTTGCCGCTCTCCTGTTGCCGTACGACCATGGTCCGCTCCCGGGTGTCCGAATCTCCGTGCTGAGCGTAGTGCGTTGGCGCAGTCTGCCGTAATTCGTGGCCTAGGGCTATTCCCGCAACGGAATCCCTTGTAAGCGAGGTCACCTCATGTCAGGATCAGTCGTCCATCGCCTGAAGACCCTCCCGCCGGCGCGCCACCCCCGTCCCGCCGCCGACGATGACCCCCCTAGGAGTCGTCCCATGCGTAGTCCCCTCCGACCCCTCACTCGGCGTGGTCTGCTCACCGGCACTCTCGGTTCCGCCGCGCTGCTCGCCGCGGGTGGCACGCTCGCCGGATGCGGCACGAAGGGCGCCCAGCAGACCGAGGCCGGCTGCAAGAGCGACGACGTGTCCGCCACGGAGAAGAAGCTGGCCTTCTCAAACTGGCCGCAGTACATGGACGTCGACGAGAAGGACGAGTCGAAGCGGCCCACGCTGGACGCGTTCGTGGCCAGGTCGGGCATCCAGGTGACCTACACCGAGGACGTCAACGACAACAACGAGTTCTTCGGCAAGGTGCAGAACCAGCTGGCCGGCTGTCAGAGCACCGGCCGCGACATCATGGTGCTCACCGACTGGATGGCCGCCCGGATGATCCGGCTCGGCTGGATCCAGAAGCTGGACAAGTCGAAGATCGGAAACGTCGAGGCGAACCTGCTGCCCTCGCTGCGCAACCGCTCCTTCGACGCGGAGAACCAGCTCGCCATCCCGTGGCAGTCCGGTCTGGCCGGACTGGCCTACAACGCCAAGGTGACCAAGGAGATCCGCACCGTCGACGAGCTGCTCACCCGCCCCGACCTCAAGGGCAAGGTGACCGCGCTGTCGGAGATGCGCGACACGATGGGCCTGCTGCTCCAGTCGAACGGGCACGACCCGGCGAACTTCACCGCCGCCCAGTTCGACGACGCGCTCAACAAGCTCAAGAAGGCCGTCGACAGCAAGCAGATCCGCAAGTTCACCGGTAACGACTACGCGCCGGAGCTGGCCAAGGGCGACATCGCCGCCTGCATCGGTTGGTCCGGGGACGTGATCCAGCTCGGCTTCGAGGACGAGAAGATCAAGTTCGTGGTGCCCGACTCCGGCGTGATGCTCTGGTCGGACAACATGCTCGTGCCGAACAAGGCCACCCACAAGGCCAACGCCGAAGAGCTGATCAACTACTACTACGAGCCGGCGGTCGCCGCGAAGCTGGCCGCGTATGTCAACTACATCTGCCCGGTCAAGGGTGCGCAGGCCGAGATGGAGAAGATCGACCCGGAGCTGGCCGCCAACCCGCTGATCTTCCCCGACGAGGGGATGCTGTCGAAGTCCAAGGTCTTCATGGCCCTGGACGAGAAGCAGGAGAAGGAGTACGAGACCAAGTTCCAGCAGGTCATCGGGGCGTGAGGCAGATGGGCGCGAAGGCACAGGAACGCGACACCCCGGCCGGCGACCTGCGGCTGGCCAACCTGACCAAGCGGTTCGGCATCTTCACCGCGGTCGACGACCTCAGCCTGACCATCCCGCAGGGCTCCTTCTTCGCCCTGCTCGGCGCCTCCGGCTGCGGCAAGACCACCACGCTGCGGATGATCGCCGGGCTGGAGGAACCGACCAGCGGGCAGGTGCTGCTCGGCGACCGGGACATCGCCCGGCTCCGGCCGTACAAGCGGCCGGTGAACACCGTGTTCCAGAGCTACGCGCTCTTCCCGCACCTGGACATCAACGAGAACGTGGCCTTCGGGCTGCGCCGTCGCGGGATCCGCAAGGTCACCGAGCAGGTCGACCGGATGCTCGCCCTGGTGCAGCTCGAAGGCTACGGCCGGCGCCGGCCGGCCCAGCTCTCCGGCGGGCAGCAGCAGCGCGTCGCGCTGGCCCGGGCGCTGATCAACCACCCGCAGGTGCTGCTGCTCGACGAGCCGCTCGGAGCGCTCGACCTGAAGCTGCGCCGGCAGATGCAGATCGAGTTGAAGCGGATCCAGACCGAGGTAGGCATCACCTTCGTGCACGTCACCCACGACCAGGAGGAGGCCATGACCATGGCCGACACCGTCGCGGTGATGAACGCCGGCCGGATCGAGCAGCTCGGCGCCCCCGCCGACCTCTACGAATACCCGGCGACCGCGTTCGTGGCGAACTTCCTCGGCCAGTCCAACCTGCTGGCCGGCGAGGCCGCGGGCAGCGCCGGCACCGACGTGCCGGTCACCGCCCACGGCGCCCGCTTCTCGGTGCCCGCCGACCGCGCCCGCTCCGAGCGGGGTCCGGTCTACCTGGGGGTACGCCCCGAGAAGCTGCACCTGGTCGACTCCGTCGCCCAGGTTCCCAGCGGTCACCAGCACGTCGAGGGGGTCGTCACCGACGCCTCCTACGTGGGGGTGAGCACGCAGTACCTGATCCGGACCGGCTGGGGCAGCGAGATCAGCGCTTTCGTGGCCAACACCGGCGCCGGCCGGCAGCTCCCGGTGGGCGCCCCGGTGGTGGCGCACTGGGACGCGCGGCACGCCTTCCTGCTGCCCCGGGAGGCCGGCGCCGACTCCGACCGCACCACGCCGCTGCTCGACGAGCAGCCCCCGGTGGGGGCACTCTCGTGAGCGCGAGGAGCGAGCCGGTTCTGCGAGCCCCGCAGTCGCGAACAGGGGAGGCTCTGCAATGACGGCGCTGGCCCACGTACCGACCACGTCGGGGCAGTCGGCGGGCCCGACGCCGGCACCCCGGCGCGGCCGACGCCGGCTCCTGCCCTACCTGCTGCTGCCCGGCGCGGCGTGGCTCCTCCTCTTCTTCGCCCTGCCGCTGCTCCAGCTCGCCGCGGCCAGCCTCTACGACCCCAGTGGCTCGCTCTCCACCGGATACGCGCTGACCTGGGCGTTCGGCAACTACCCGGACGCGTTGCAGGCGTACTGGCCGCACTTCGTCCGGTCCTTCGTCTACTCGGCGCTGGCGCTGGCGCTGGCCCTGCTGATGGGCTACCCGCTGGCGTACGGCATCGCCCAGAAGGCCGGCCGGTGGAAGAACCTGCTGCTGGTCTGCGTGGTCGCCCCGATGTTCACCAGCTTCCTGGTCCGCACCCTGGCCTGGAAGACCATCCTGTCCGACAACGGTTGGCTGGTCGGGCTGCTGCGCGACGTGCACCTGCTCGGCGCCGACGGCCGGCTGCTGGCCACCCCGTTCGCGGTGGTGCTCGGCCTGACGTACAACTTTCTCCCGTTCCTGGTGCTGCCGCTGTACGCGAGCCTGGAGCGGCTGGACCCGCGGCTGCTGGAGGCGGCCAGCGACCTGTACGCCAGCTCGTGGGCGGCGTTCCGCCGGGTCACCCTGCCGCTGTCGATGCCCGGCCTGATCGCCGGCACGCTGCTCTTCTTCATCCCGGCCACCGGCGACTACATCAACGCCGAGCTGCTCGGCACCCCCAACGAATACATGATCGGCAACGTCATCGACTCGGCGTTCCTGGTCCGACTGGACTACCCGCAGGGCGCGGCGCTGTCGTTCCTGCTGATGGCGGCGATCCTCGCGGTGGTCTTCCTCTACCTGCGCCGGGCCGGCACGGAGGAGGTCCTCTAAATGAGAGTCTCGCGTTGGCTCGCCGACCGGTGGGTGATGATCGTCGCCCTGCTGGTGCTCGGCTACCTGTCGCTGCCGATCCTGGTGGTCGCCGGCCTGTCCTTCAACCGGCCCTCCAGCCGGCTGTCGTACGACTTCCACGAGTTCACCCTCGACAACTGGCGTAACCCGTGCGCCACCTCCGACATGTGCGACGCCGTGGTCCGCAGCGTGCAGATCGGCTTCATCGCCACCGCCGTCTCCACCGTGCTCGGCACCCTGATGGCGTTCGCACTGGTCCGGCACCGGTTCCGGGGCCGCTCCGGGATCAACGTGCTGATCTTCCTGCCGATGGCCACGCCGGAGCTGGTGATGGGCACCTCGCTGCTCGCCCTCTTCGTGGCCGCCGGGGTGCCGCAGGGCTTCTGGACCATCGTCATCGCGCACGTCATGTTCTGCGTCTCGTTCGTGGTGGTGACGGTGAAGGCGCGGCTGGCCGGCATGGACAGCCGGCTGGAGGAGGCCGCGATGGACCTCTACGCCAGCGAGTGGCAGACCTTCCGCCGGATCACCCTGCCGCTGGTGCTGCCCGGCATCGTGGCCGCCGCCCTGCTCGCCTTCTCGCTGAGCTTCGACGACTTCATCATCACGAACTTCAACGCCGGCACCACGGTCACCTTCCCGATGTACGTCTGGGGTGCCGCCCAGCGGGGCATCCCGCCGCAGGTCAACGTGATCGGCACGGCGATGTTCGCCATCGCGCTGCTGCTGGTCGGGGCGAGTTCACTGCGCGGCCGGCGGGCCCGTCGGGCGGCTCTCGCGGCCCCGGTGGCGACCGCCGGCGCGCCGAAGAGCGCGTCATGACCCTCCCGCATACCGGCCGGGCGCTGGCCGACGCCGCGCCCGTGCCGTACTGGCTGGACCGCCCGGAACGCCCCGACCCGCTGCCGCCGCTGGCCGGTGAGCAGACCGCCGACCTGCTGGTGGTCGGCGGCGGCTACAGCGGGCTGTGGGCGGCGCTGCTGGCCAGGCGCGACGATCCCAGCCGGGACGTGCTGCTGGTCGAGGCGGGCACCTGCGGCTGGGCGGCCTCCGGGCGCAACGGCGGCTTCTGCGCCGCCTCGCTCACCCACGGGCTGGCCAACGGGGTGGACCGGTTCCCCGGCGAGGTCGACGAGCTGGAGTGGCTGGGCCGGCAGAACCTGGCGGCCATCGCCGCCACCGTCGAGGCGTACGGGATCGACTGCGACTTCGAGCGCACCGGCGAGCTGGCGGTGGCCGTGGCGCCCTACCAGCTCGACGGGCTCGCCGAGGACGCCGAGCTGGCCCGCCGGTACGGCCACGACGTGCGGCTGCTCGACGCCGACGAGGTGCGCGCCGAGGTGGCCTCTCCGACGTACCTCGGTGGGATGTGGGACCGCGACCGGGTGGCCATGCTCGACCCGGCGAAGCTGGCCTGGGGCCTGCGCCGCGCCTGCCTGGCCGAGGGGGTGCGGATCGCCGAGCACACCCGGGTGACCGGGCTGCGCGCCGACGGGGCCGCGCTGCGGGCCGCCACCGCCGGCGGTCGGGACGGCCTGCCCGGCGCGGTGCGGGCCGGCCAGGTGGTGCTCGCCACCAACGCCTTCCCACCACTGCTGCGCCGGCTGCGCGCCTGGATCGTCCCGGTGTACGACTACGCGCTGATGACCGAGCCGTTGACCGCCGAGCAGCGCAAGGCGGTCGGCTGGGCCAACCGGCAGGGGCTGGCCGACGTCGGCAACCAGTTCCACTACTACCGGATCACCGCCGACGACCGGATCCTCTTCGGCGGGTACGACGCGGTCTACCACTACGGCAACCGGGTCGCCCCGGAACTGGAGCAGCGGGCGACCACCTTCACCGCCCTCGCCGACCACTTCTTCACCACCTTCCCGCAGCTCGACGATCTGCGGTTCAGCCACTCCTGGGGCGGGGTCATCGACACCTGCACCCGGTTCTGCCCGTTCTTCGGCACCGCCTACGACGGGCGGTTGGCGTACGCGGCCGGTTTCACCGGGCTCGGTGTCGGGGCCACCCGGTTCGGCGCCCGGGTGATGCTGGACCTGTTGGGCGGGGTGGAGACCCCGCTGACCCGGCTGGACCTGGTCCGCCGCAAGCCGCTGCCGTTCCCGCCGGAGCCCGTCCGGGCCACCGGCATCAATCTCACCCGCTGGTCGCTGGCCCGTGCCGACACGCACGAGGGCCGGCGCAACGTCTGGCTCCGTACGCTCGATCGTCTTGGACTGGGGTTCGATTCCTGATGCGCATCCTGCTCGTCGGCGCCGGTGGCGTCGGCTCCGCCGCCGTAGCCATCGCCGCCCGCCGTTCCTTCTTCGAGACCGTGGTGGTCGCCGACTACGACCTCGCCCGCGCCGAGCGGGCGGTCGCCGACCTGGACTCCCGGTTCCGTCCCGCCCGGGTCGACGCGTCGTCGGCCGACGCCGTCGCCGCGCTCTGCCGGGAGCACCGGATCACCCACGTACTGAACGCCGTCGACCCGCGCTTCGTCATGTCGATCTTCGACGGCGCGTACGCCGCCGGGGCCGACTACCTGGACATGGCGATGTCGCTGTCCCGGCCGCACCCGTCGCGCCCGCACGCCGAGACCGGGGTCAAGCTCGGCGACGAGCAGTTCGCCGTGGCCGACGACTGGGCGCGCGCCGGCCGGCTGGCGCTCTGTGGTGTCGGCATCGAGCCGGGCCTGTCCGACGTGTTCGCCCGCTACGCCGCCGACGAGCTCTTCACCGAGATCGACGAGGTCGGGGTACGCGACGGCGCGAACCTGACCGTCGACGGCTACGACTTCGCCCCGTCCTTCTCCATCTGGACCACCATCGAGGAGTGCCTGAACCCGCCGGTGGTGTGGGAGGCCGACCGGGGCTGGTACACCACCCCGCCGTTCAGCGAGCCGGAGGTCTTCGACTTCCCCGAGGGCATCGGCCCGGTCGAGTGCGTCAACGTGGAGCACGAGGAGGTGCTGCTCATCCCGCGCTGGGTGAAGGCGAAGCGGGTCACCTTCAAGTACGGCCTCGGCGACGAGTTCATCGAGGTGCTCAAGACGCTGCACAAGCTCGGCCTGGACTCGACGAAGCCGGTCAGCGTACGGGGCGCCGAGGTGTCGCCGCGGGACGTGGTGGCCGCCTGCCTGCCCGACCCGGCCACGCTGGGCGGGAAGATGCGCGGCAAGACCTGCGCCGGCACGTACGTCACCGGCACCGGGGTGGACGGCCGGCCGCGCCGGGTGTACCTCTACCACGTGGTCGACAACGAGTGGTCGATGCGGGAGTACGGCCACCAGGCCGTGGTCTGGCAGACCGCGGTCAACCCGGTGGTGGCCCTGGAGCTGCTGGCCACCGGCGCCTGGTCCGGCGCGGGCGTGCTCGGGCCCGAGGCGCTGCCGCCGAAACCCTTCCTGGATCTGCTCACCGGCTACGGCTCGCCCTGGGGGATGGAGGAGCGGTGACCCGCTACGGCCCGATGTACGGCCCCGACGTGACCTTCCTCGGCGTGCCGCCGTGCACCATCGAGGAGCCGGTGACGTACGCCGACGCCGATGTGGTGATCGTCGGCGCCCCCTTCGACGGCGGCACGTCGCACCGGCCCGGCACCCGGTTCGGCCCGTCCGCCATCCGGCAGGCCTGCTACCTGCCGCACGACGGCTCCCGCCCGTCGCTGGCGTTGCGGGTCGACGCCCTGCGGGACCTCTGCGTCTACGACGCGGGGGACGTGGAGATGTTCGCCGGTGACATCGAGCGGTCGCTGCACGCCCTGGAGCAGGCCGTGCACGCCGTCGCGGCGGCCGGCGCGATCCCGGTGGTGCTCGGCGGCGACCACTCGATCGCCCTGCCCGACGCCACCGGGGTGGCCCGCCACCACGGTCTGGGCCGGGTGTCGCTGGTGCACTTCGACGCGCACGCCGACACCGGGGACGTCGAGTTCGGCTCCCTGCACGGGCACGGCCAGCCGATGCGCCGGCTCATCGAGTCCGGCGCGGTACGCGGCGACCGGTTCCTCCAGATCGGCCTGCGCGGCTACTGGCCGGGGCCGGAGACGCTCTCCTGGATGGCCGAGCAGCGGATGCGCTCCTACGAGATGACCGAGCTGGTGGCGCGTGGCCTCGACGAGTGCCTGACCGAGGCGTTCGACATCGCCACCGACGAGTGCGAGGGGGTGTTCCTCTCCGTCGACGTGGACGTGGTGGACCCGGGCATGGCGCCCGGCACCGGCACCCCCGAACCGGGTGGCCTGACCTCGCGGCAGCTGCTCGACGCGGTCCGCCGGGTTTGTTACGAGCTGCCGGTGGTCGGGGTGGACGTGGTCGAGGTCGCCCCGCCGTACGACCACGCCGACATCACCGCCTTCCTCGGCAACCGGGTGGTGCTGGAGGCGTTGTCGGCGATCGCCCGCCGTCGTCGGGACGCCGCCGGTGGACCGTCGTGGGATCCCCGCCAACCGCTGCTGGACGGTCGCTGACCGGCCGCTGCCGTCCACAAGGGCCGTCCGACCGGCCCGTCTCTCCTGGTACAACCGTGTTGACCAGGCCGGACGTCCGTCGCCGCGACCGACCGGTCGGTGGCCGGGCAGGCACCGATCGACGATCGTGAGAAGAGGTACGCCCCTTTCCGCCGCAGGTGGGGGCCACGAGACTCGGCTGCGTGACGCAGATGCCGCCGTACTCCGGCCCGCCCCAGCCGTACCCCGTCCCGCCCACCGGTGGCCGACCCGGGTGGTTCCACCGACTCAGCCCCGGCCGCCGGGTCGGCGTGCTCGTCGGTGGGGTGCTGATGTCGGTGCTGCTGCTCTGCTGCCTCGGTACGGCGATCGTCGCCGCCTTCACCGATCCCGAGCAGCCGAAGGCCACCGGCGCCGACCGTACCGCCGGCCAGGCGGCGCCGGTCGCCGAGCAGCCCATCGCGGTGCTGCCCAGCACGGCGGAGCCGACCTCGGCGGCGCCGGAGACCACCGCCCCGAGCCCGACCACCGCCAGCCCGGCCACCGCCAGCACGGCCGCCGCCAGCCCGACCACGGCCCGCCCCACGCCGCCGCCCACCCCGGCCGCGCCCAAGGTGACCACCCGGACCGAGACGCGGACGCAGCCGATCGCGCACGGGACCCGGACCGTGGAGGACTCCTCGCTGGCCGAGGGGAAGCGGGTGGTCCGCACCAGGGGCGTCGACGGCGTACGCACCCTGACCTACCGGGTCACCCTCACCGACGGGGTACGCACCGACCGGACGTTGGTCAGCTCGACGGTGACCCGCAAGCCGGTGACCGAGGTGATCGCCGTCGGCACCAAGCAGGAGCGGCAGTGCGACCCGAACTACAGCGGCTGCGTGCCGGTCGCCAGCGACGTCGACTGCGCCGGCGGCAGCGGCAACGGTCCGGCGTACGTCAGCGGCCCGATCCGCGTGATCGGCATTGACATCTACCGGCTCGACAGTGACAAGGACGGCGTGGCCTGCGAAGACTGAAACAGGCATTGACAGGCGTCGTACGAGTCGTGATCATACGGTGACGCTGCGGCCGTACGGGGGACCGCGGCACGATCACCGGAGGACCTTCATGGGTCGAACCCTGTCCGCCTTCGCCCTGGGCGTCACCGCCCTCGCCGCCGCCGTCCTGGTGGACACGGCACCCGCGTACGCCGCCACCGACCAGCTGCGCCTGGACTTCGACGCCACCCCGACCGGTCAGGTCGAGCCGGGGCCGTGGACGTCCGGCTGCTTCGCCGACGTGGCCACCCCGGGTGACTCCGGCTGCATCGCGGTGAACGCCCCGGGCAGCATCTCCCGGGCGACCCGGCCGAGCGGCGCGGGCAGCAGCCCGGCGCTCGCGTTCCCCGCCGCGGGCAGCGCCATCGTCCAGGTGCCCGACGCGCCGAACCTCAACCCCGGCACCCAGGACTTCACCGTCAGCGCGCTGGTCAAGGTGACCTCGGCTCAGGTGACCGCCGGGGCGAACCTGGTGCAGAAGGGCCTGTTCGCCGACCCGGCGCAGTGGAAGCTCCAGCTCGACGGTGGCAAGCCGGGCTGCCGCATCAAGGGCACCGACGCCAACGGGGCCGCTCTTCCCGAGGTCCTGCTCGGCTCGAGCGTGTCGATCGCCGACCAGGGCTGGAAGTTCATCCAGTGCAAGCGGCGGGGCGACGTCCTGACCCTGCTCGTCGCCAACCAGGTGGTGGACACCAAGGACAAGGCGAGCATGAACATCACCAGTACCGCCAAGGTCAACATCGGTGCCAAGGGGACCGGGCTGACCAACAACGACCAGTTCCGCGGCGAGCTGGACAACGTGATCTTCAGCCTCGGCTGAGGTGGACGTTCGCGGGGGGGGGGCGGTGGGCGGCTGCCCACCGCCCCCCGCGGTGTCAGGCCAGCCGGGAGCGGATCAGAAAGCGGACCCCTTCGGGGGCTTCCAGGGAGAAGCCGCTGCCCCGGCCCGGCACCACGTCGACCGTGAGAGTGGTGTGCCGCCACAGCTCCCACTGCGACTTCGACATCCAGAACTCCACCGGCTCGGCGACGCCGTCCACGGCCAGGGACGCCAGCAGCACGTCGGAGGAGCCGGTGCGGAACTCGCCCGCCGGGTAGCACATCGGGGCGCTGCCGTCGCAGCAGCCGCCGGACTGGTGGAACATCAGCGGGCCGTGCGCCGCCCGCAGCGACCGGATCAGCTCGGCCGCCGCGGGCGTCACGGTCACCACGTCACCCATCAGAAGAAGCCGAGCTTCTTGGGCGAGTAGCTGACCAGCAGGTTCTTGGTCTGCTGGTAGTGCTCCAGCATCATCTTGTGGTTCTCCCTGCCGATGCCGGACTGCTTGTAGCCGCCGAACGCGGCGTGCGCCGGGTAGGCGTGGTAACAGTTCGTCCAGACCCGCCCGGCCTGGATCGACCGTCCGGCCCGGTACGCGGTGTTGATGTCCCGGCTCCACACCCCCGCGCCCAGCCCGTAGAGCGTGTCGTTGGCGATCTTCACGGCGTCGTCCAGGTCGGCGAAGGAGGTCACCGACACCACCGGGCCGAAGATCTCCTCCTGGAAGATCCGCATCGAGTTGTCGCCCTCGAAGATCGTCGGCTGCACGTAGTACCCGCCCGACAGCTCGCCGCCCAGGTCCGCCCGCTCACCGCCGGTCAGCACCTTCGCGCCCTCCTGCCGGCCGATGTCCAGGTAGGACAGGATCTTCTCCAGCTGGTCGTTGGAGGCCTGCGCCCCGATCATCGTGTCGGTGTCCAGCGGGTGGCCCTGGACGATCTGACCGGTCCGCGAGACGGCCGCGGCCAGGAAGTCCGCGTAGTGGCCCTGCTGGATCAGCGCCCGCGACGGGCAGGTGCAGACCTCGCCCTGGTTGAGGGCGAACATGGTGAAGCCCTCGAGCGCCTTGTCGAAGAAGTCGTCCCGGGCCGTGCTGACGTCGTCGAAGAAGATGTTCGGGCTCTTGCCGCCCAGCTCCAGCGTGACCGGTCTGATGTTCTCGCTGGCGTACTGCATGATCAGCCGCCCGGTGGTGGTCTCCCCGGTGAACGCCACCTTCGCCACCCGGGGCGAGGACGCCAGCGGCTTGCCCGCCTCGACGCCGAAGCCGTTGACCACGTTCACCACGCCCGGCGGGAGCAGGTCGCCGACCAGCGACAGCAGGTAGTGGATGGACGCCGGGGTCTGCTCGGCCGGCTTGAGCACCACCGCGTTGCCGGCGGCCAGCGCCGGGGCGAGCTTCCAGACCGCCATCAGGATCGGGAAGTTCCACGGGATGATCTGCCCGACCACGCCAAGCGGCTCGTGGAAGTGGTACGCCACGGTGTCGTCGTCGATCTCACCGAGCGAACCCTCCTGGGCCCGGATCGCCCCGGCGAAGTAGCGGAAGTGGTCGATCGCCAGCGGGATGTCGGCGGCCAGAGTCTCGCGTACCGGCTTGCCGTTCTCCCAGGTCTCGGCGATCGCCAGGGACTGGAGGTTCTCCTCCATCCGGTCGGCGATCCGGTTGAGGATCAGCGCCCGCTCGGCCACCGAGGTGCGGCCCCAGGCGTCCGCGGCGCCGTGCGCGGCGTCGAGCGCCTTCTCCACGTCCTCGGCGGTGCCCCGGGCCACCTCGGTGAAGGTCTGCCCGGTGACCGGGGTGGGGTTCTCGAAGTACTGGCCCTTGTGCGGCTTGACGTACTCGCCGCCGATGAAGTGGTCGTAACGCGACTGGTAGGTGTCGGGCGCCTCGAAGCGCGGCATGGGAACCTCCGTCGTCCGGCAGGGGTGACGACGGCGAGGCTAGTTTCGGGCACGTTGCAGCGACGTTGCGCGGGGCAGGTCGTACTCCGTGGCGAGCTGGCGGGCGCGGGCCAGCGCGAGCGGCCGGCGCGGCGCGCCCGGCGGCAACGCCCGCGCCAGGGCCTGCCACGCGACCAGGTCGTCGGCGCCGACGGGGGTGGCGGTCCAGGCCGTGAGCAGCGCCGGATCCGCGGCGGCCAGCACGGCCGCGCGCAGTTGCCCGTCGATCAGCCGGCGCAGCCGGGCCACTCCCGGCGCGTCGGAGCCGGGCAGCAACGGCCCCGGGTACGCGCGCAGCGCACCCGCCACGTCCCCGGCGTCGAGCAGCCCGGAGACGGTACGGAAGTCGGCGTGCACGGTCCCGCGCAGCCGGTACGGGCGGGAGTCCAGCAGCTCGGGGCCGAGCGTGCGGCGCAGCCGGGACAGCTCGGCGCGCAGCGTCACCGGGTGCAGCCGGTCGTCGCCGTAGAGGTCCAGGCCCAACTGCTCCCCGGTGCGCCCCTCCGGATGGTCGAGCAGGAGCACCAGCAGCTCGCTGTGCCGGCGGCCGAGCCGCACCCGCCGCCCGGCCACCCGCAGCTCCGCCTCGTCGCGGCCCAGCGCCGACAGGTGCACCACGTCCGGGTCGACCGGCCGCGCCCCGGCCAGGTACGCCTCGGCCGCCCGCGCGGTGGCCCGGACCAGCGCCAGGCTCTGCGGGGTGGCCAGGTGGTCCCCGCCGGTGATGTCGACCGCCCCGAGCAGCAGCCCGGTGGCCGGGTCGTGGATCGGCGCGGCGGCGCAGGTCCAGCGCTGCACCGGCCGGACGAAGTGCTCGGTGGCGAAGATCTGCACGCTGTGGTCCACGGCCAGGGCCGTGCCGGGGGCGTTGGTGCCGGCGTGCCCCTCGTCCCAGCGGGCCCCGGGTACGAAGTTCATCCGCTCGGCGTGCCGCAGCACCCCCGGATGCCCCTCCACCCAGAGCAGCCGCCCGTACGCGTCGCAGACCGCCATCAGGTGCGCCCCGTCCTGGGCGATGCCGCCGAGCAGGTCCCGGAAGAGCGGCAGCACCGGCGCGAGCGGATGGGCGGCCCGGTAGCTCTCCAGCGCGTCGTCGGTCAGGTCGACCGGCGCGGATGCCTCCGGGTCGAGCAGCGCCGAGCGTTCCCACGATCGGCGGACCACCTCGCGCACCCGGTCGGGGGCGGTGCCGGCGGCGAGGAACGCCTCGTGGGCGGCACCCACCTGCGCGATCCGCTCGGCCGGATCGGCGCCGAACTCCAGGGCGAGCCACGGGTCAGCCATCGGCGACCTCCTCCCGCCCATCGTGACGCACCTCACGGCCGATCGCCAACAACGTGTCCGCCAGCTCCGGGAGGTGGCCCGCCGTGCGGAGACGGACGGCGTGCGGGCGTACTGCTGGTGGCGCCTCTGAAGGGTGGGGCACCACGGGCGCTTCTCCTGGGGTGAGAGCGCCCGTGGTGCCCCACGTTCCGGAGCCGGCTGTCGGGACGGCCGGCGGTCAGCCGAAGGCTTCCTCCAGGATGTCCAGGCCGCGGGCCAGCTCGTCTTCGGAGATCACCAGCGGTGGCAGGAAACGCAGCACGTTGCCGTAGGTGCCGCAGGTCAGGGTGAGCAGCCCGGCGGCGTGGCAGGCCGCCGAGACCGCCGCCGTGGCGGCCGGGTCCGGGGTGAGGGTGCCGGGCACGACGATCTCCACGGCCAGCATCGCGCCCCGGCCGCGTACCTCGGCGATCCGCGGGTCGCGGGCGGCGATGCCGCGCAGCCGGTCACCCATCACCTGGCCGATCCGCCGGGCGGCGGCGGCCAGGTCCAGCTCACGCAGGGTCTCGATGGCCGCCAGGGCCGCCGCGCAGGCGATCGGGTTGCCACCGTACGTGCCGCCGAGCCCACCGACGTGCACCGCGTCCATCAGCTCCGCCCGCCCGGTCACCGCCGCCAGCGGCAGCCCGCCGGCGATACCCTTGGCCAGGGTGACCAGGTCCGGTTCGACGCCCTCGTGCTGGCAGGCGAACCAGTCCCCGGTGCGGCAGAAACCGGTCTGGATCTCGTCGGCGACGAAGACCACCCCGGCGCGCGTCGCCCACTCGCGCAACGCCGGCAGGAACCCCTGCGCGGGTACGACGAAGCCGCCCTCGCCCTGGATCGGCTCGATCAGCAGCGCCGCCACGTTCTCCGCGCCGACCTGCTTCTCCACCATCTCGATCGCCCGGGCGGCGGCGGTCGGCCCGTCCAGCCCGCCGTCGCGCAGCGGGTACGACATCGGCACCCGGTAGACCTCCCCGGCGAACGGCCCGAACCGGTGCTTGTACGGCATGTTCTTCGCCGTCAACGCCATGGTCAGGTTCGTCCGCCCGTGGTACGCGTGGTCGAAGACCACCACCGCCGGCCGCCCCGTCGCGTGCCGGGCGATCTTGACGGCGTTCTCCACCGCCTCGGCACCGGAGTTGAACAGCGCCGAGCGCTTCTCGAAGTCACCCGGGGTCAGCGCGTTGAGCTGCTCGCAGACCGCCACGTACGACTCGTACGGCGCGACCATGAAGCAGGTGTGGGTGAAGCGTTCCACCTGCGCCTTGACCGCCTCGACGACCCGGGGAGCGGAGTTGCCGACGTTGGTGACCGCGATGCCGGCGGCGAAGTCGATCCACTCCCGACCCTCGACGTCGGTGATCGTGCCGCCGCCCGCATGGTCCACGTACGCGCTGATCGTGCTGCCGACGCCGCGTGCGACGGCCGCGCCCCGCCGCTTGTGCAGCTCCTCGCTGCTCACGCTCATGGTCAGGCCTCGATGTTGTGCATGACGTGCTTGATCCGGGTGTAGTCCTCCAGGCTGTAGACCGAGAGGTCCTTGCCGTGCCCGGAGTGCTTGAAGCCGCCGTGCGGCATCTCCGAGACGAACGGGATGTGCGTGTTCACCCAGACGCAGCCGAAGTCCAGCCGGCGGGTCATCCGCATCGCCCGGCCGTGGTCCCTGGTCCACACCGAGGCGGACAGGCCGTAGTCGAC
Source organism: Micromonospora siamensis (assembly GCF_900090305.1). Taxonomy (NCBI): domain Bacteria; kingdom Bacillati; phylum Actinomycetota; class Actinomycetes; order Micromonosporales; family Micromonosporaceae; genus Micromonospora; species Micromonospora siamensis. Next base: position 1,774,712 of record NZ_LT607751.1, read on the forward strand.
GCCGTTGGCCCAGCGCACCGCCTCGTCCTCGTCGGAGAAGCGCTGCACGGTGATGACCGGCCCGAACACCTCCTGCTGGATGATGTCGTCGGCCTGACGCACCCCGGAGACCACGGTCGGGGCGTAGAAGTAGCCGCGCTCGCCGAGCCGGGAGCCGCCGGTCTGCACCGCCGCGTGGTCGGGGAGGTTGTCGACGAAGCCGCTGACCCGGGCCAACTGGTTGGCGTTGTTCAGCGGGCCGTAGAGCACGTCCGCGTCGTCCGGCGCGCCGGTCTTCGTGTTGCGGGCCTGCTCGGCCAGCGCCGCGACGAAGTCGTCGTGGACGCCCGGGCCGGCCAGCACCCGGGTCGCCGCCGTGCAGTCCTGACCGGCGTTGAAGTAGCCGCCGACCGCGATCGCCTCGGCCGCCGCCGCCACGTCCGCGTCGTCGAAGATCACCACCGGGGCCTTGCCGCCCAACTCCAGGTGGGTGCGCTTGAGGTCCGGCGCGGCGGCGGAGGCGACCTCCATGCCCGCGCGGGTCGAGCCGGTGATCGACACCAGCTGCGGCGTCGGGTGCGACACGAGGGTACGACCGGTGTCCCGGTCGCCGCAGACCACGTTGAACACCCCCGGCGGGAAGAACTCCGCGGCGATCTCGGCCAGCAGCAGCGTTGACACCGGCGTGGTGTCCGACGGCTTGAGCACCACCGTGTTGCCGGCCGCCAGGGCAGGGGCGATCTTCCAGACCGCCATCATCAGCGGGTAGTTCCAGGGCGTCACCTGGGCGCAGACGCCGATCGGCTCCCGCCGCACGTACGACGTGTGCCCGGCCATGTACTCACCCGCCGAGCGGCCCTCCAGCAGGCGGGCGGCGCCGGCGAAGAAGCGGAACTGGTCCACCGCCGGCGGCAACTCCTCCTCGGCGGTCAGCTGGCGGGGCTTGCCGGTGTTGCGCACCTCGGCGTCGACCAGCTCGGCCGCCCGGGACTCGACGGCGTCCGCGAGCCTGAGCATCGCCTTCTGCCGCTCACCCGGGGTGGCGTCCCGCCAGCCCTCGAAGGCGTCGGCGGCGGCCTTCATCGCCGCGTCGACGTCGGCCCTACCGGAGACCGGGGCCTGGGCGAAGACCTCCCCGGTGCACGGGTCGATCAGGTCGGCGTAGCCGCCGTCCACCGGGTCGACGTACTCGCCGTTGACGAAGTTGCGCAGCTGCTGCTGGTCGCTCATGAGGATGTCTCCGAGGGGTGGCCGGGGGAGGTGAGCGGAGGTTATCGCAATCTGACTGCCATCTTGGCTACTGAATTCGCGGCAGACAAGGTCTTGGGCAACTGTTTCCGCGCGAACCTGCGTCGTCTACGCTCCGGAGCGTGGAGCCGAGAGCCTTCTATGTAGCCGGCCGCCCCGCACACGGCGAGGGCGAACTGACCGTCACCCACCCGTACGACGGCAGGACGGTGGGGCGTACCAGCTGGGCCACGCCCGACCAGGTCGAAGCCGCCGTCGCCGCCGCGGCCGGAGTGGCCGCCCAGGCCGCGGCCCTGCCCGCGCACGCCCGCGCGGCGGCCCTGGACCACGTCTCCCGGCGGCTCGCCGAACGGGCCGACGAGGTCGCCGAGCTGATCACCGCCGAGAACGGCAAGCCGGTCAAGTGGGCGCGCGCCGAGGTCGGCCGGGCGGTCTCCACCTTCCGCTGGGCGGCCGAGGAGGCCCGGCGCTTCTCCGGCGAACTGCAACGCCTCGACACCGACCCGGCGGCCAACGGCCGGATCGCCCTGGTCCGGCGGGTGCCCCGCGGGCCCGTCCTCGGCATCGCGCCGTTCAACTTCCCGCTCAACCTGGTCGCCCACAAGGTCGCCCCGGCCATCGCCGTCGGTACGCCGATCGTCGTCAAGCCCGCCCCGGCCACCCCGCTGACGGCGCTGCTGCTCGGCGAACTCCTCGCCGAGACCGACCTGCCCGAGGGCGTCTTCTCGGTGCTGCCGCTGCCCAACGAGCGCGCCGCCGAACTCGTCGCCGACCCCCGGCTGCCCGTGGTCTCCTTCACCGGCTCCGGGCCGGTCGGCGCGGCCATCCGCCGGGCCGCGCCGGAGAAGCACGTCACGCTGGAACTTGGCGGCAACGCCGCGGCGGTGATCTGCGAGGACTGGTCCTCCGACGAGGACCTGACCTTCGCGGCGCACCGGATCGCCACCTTCGCCAACTACCAGGCCGGGCAGTCCTGCATCGCCGTGCAGCGGGTCTACGTGCACGAATGGCTCTACGACGGGTTCCTGCCCCGGTTGGTCGCCGCCGTGCAGGCGCTGCGCACCGGCGACCCCTCGTCGGAGCTGACCGACGTGGGGCCGCTGGTGTCCGTCGAGGCCGCCACCCGGGTCGAGGCGTGGGTGGACGAAGCCGTCGCCGCCGGGGCCACCATCGAGGTCGGCGGTCGGCGCGACGGCGCCACCTACCCGCCGACCGTGCTCTCCGGGGTGCCGGCGGACGCGAAGGTGTGCCGGGAGGAGGTGTTCGGGCCGGTGCTGGTGGTCGCCCCGGTCGCCGACGACCGGGCCGCGTTCGCCGCCGTCAACGACTCCGCGTACGGGTTGCAGGCCGGCGTCTTCACACACCGGTTGGACGTCGCCTTCACCGCCTCGCGGGTCCTGGAGGTCGGTGGGGTGATCGTCGGCGACGTGCCGTCGTACCGGGCCGACCAGATGCCGTACGGCGGGGTGAAGGGGTCCGGGGTGGGACGGGAGGGGCTGCGCAGCGCGATGGAGGACTACACCGAGCCGCGGGTGACGGTGCTGACCGGGGTGGAGCTGTAGCGACCGGTCACCAGGTGCCATCGTCGCGTACCCGGGCGGGGGCGATGCCGAGCAGCAGGTTGGTCAGGGCGGTGTCGATGTCCGGGCCGATGAACCACTCGCCCGCCTGGTCCAGGGCGAAGATCCGGCCGTGCTCGTCGACGGCGAGGATGCTGTCCTGCCGCTCGGTGCCGATCGGGAAGAGACGTACGCCGAGGACCTGGGCGAAGTCGGCGAGGGTGTCGGCGGTGTGCGCGGCCCAGACCGGGTTGGTGTCGAACTGACGGATCCAGATCTCCCGGCCGGGGCGGCGTCTCAGCGTCACGATCGCCGGGAAGTCCAGGAAGACTCGCGTGGCGGCCGGGAAGGGCTCATGGCGATGCGTCCTTCCGGTCACCTCACACGTCTCCGCCATGGCACCATCCGCCAGAACGTCGTTCAGCTCGTGCTGATCCCAACCGCCGTCGGCGAGTGCCTGGGCGACCTCCGGCGGGAAGCGGTCCGGATGAGGTATCGGCTGCTGACGAAGGGGCGGGGTCTCGCTGAGCCGGCCGAGTTCACCCCACGGCAGGACTCCGAACTGGACCAGCGCCCTCGTGCAGGACTCGCAGATGTCCCGCACCTCGCCGCCGTTGCGGTCGCCCGGTTCGCGGATCTGGAAGACCTGGAGCCGGCTGCCCTCGAAGAGCGTCATCGCGTCCCCGACGGTCAACGGTCCGTCGCCGGTGGCCTCGCGGCGGTGGTCGTACTCGTGCAGGACGTCGGAGACGACGATGATCTCGGCGTGCCGCTCGCCGCCGCGGACCAGGCGTCCCGCCGGCAGGCCGTCCAGGTAGGCGCGGACCATCGGGTGGTGGTTGAGCTCGACGTCGCCCTTGGCGCCGTGCGCCACGTACGTCCGACCTTCGACGGTGAGATGGGCGGCCGTGCCGGGCGTCGGCAGCCGGCGGATCTCGCGCAGCAGCTGACTGGCCGGGTCGACCGTGCGCGGGGCCGGGTCGGCGGGGCGGCTGCGCCGGTACATCTGCTCGACCACGGCGGCGGGCACCCGCGGCCAGGTGGAGACGTCGCCGGTCTCCTTGTCGACCACCGTGGTGGGCAGGTCACCCGGCAGCGCCTGCGCATCGCGGGCCACTGTGGACCGGATGATGTAGCCGAGGTCGAACTCGTCGACCGTGGCCCGACACTCGAATCCCAGGCGCTGCGAGTCGCGGCGGGCCCAGACCGTGGCGAGCTGCTCGGCTTGCTGGCGATCGATCACAGCCGTGAAACTACCGGACCCCACGGATTCGTGGCGCCCGGTATGGTCTCCCTGACTGAACGTGACCGGGGGAGGGTGACGTTGACCGAGAGTGTCGACCGGGACGCCAATCGTGCGCTCCGGGCCCGCTTCGACGACGTGTACGGGCAGTACCAACGGCTCAGGTCCGGGTTGGACGAACTACAGGCCAGGCTGGCCGAGCTGCGGGTCACCGAACGGTCGGACGACGGGCAGGTGACCGCGACCGTCGGCGCGCGCGGGCAGGTGATCTCGGTGGAGCTCTCCCCGGCCGTCTTCCGGGACCGGGACGCCGAGGTGTTGAGTCGGAAGATCACCCGGACGGTGCAGCGGGCCGCCACTGCGGCCACCACGGCGACGCAGGAGCTGGTCGGCGGCTACCTCCCCGACGGGCCCGGGTCGGCGGAGTTCCTGCGCAGCGGCGACTTCGGGGCGCTGCTGGGCCGGGCGGACGCGGCGCTCCGCGGCGAGGGCGGCCCGCGTGACTGAGGAACAGCTCTGGCTCGATCCCGAGCGCGCCCGTCGCGGGGCCACCGATCTCCACCTGGCCGGGGAGGACGTCACCGCCAGGCGACACGAGGTGGGTGGCGCGATCGCGGCGGCCAGCTCGCAGCGGCCCTGGGGCCGGGACGACATCGGGGCCGCGTTCGAGAAGAACTACCGGACGTACGAGGGCATGCTGCTGCGCGCCTGGGAGGGCCTGGGCGAGGCGATCCAGCGGCTGGGCACCGACGTGACGACCTCCGTCACCGCCACCGTGGACGTCGACGTCACCAGCGGCCAGCGACTGGACGGGATATCCGGCCGGCACGGCTCCCGGCACTGATCGACGCGGAGGACCGGCGTGACCATCCTGCCCAGCCCGATCCCGCATCCGCTTGACTTCTGCCCCTGGCACCTGCCCGGCTGGGTCTACGAGGCCCTCGACTGGGTCGTCGGGGTGGAGTGGCCGGAGGGCAACGAACGCTCGGTGTGGGACCTGGCCGACCAGTGGTACGCCGTCGCCGGGACACTCGCCGGTCCGCGGGCCGACGCGGTCGCCGCCGCCGCCGAGGTGGGCAGCGGCTACGGCGGCGGCGGGATGGTGGCCGAGGCGTTCGACGCCGCCTGGCGGCGGATCGCCGACGGTGAGGACGCGCCACTTGGCGTCCTGCTCGCCTTCACCGACGACCTCGGCCGGCTGGTCGAGGGGTGCGGCACCGACATCGAGGCGGCCAAGCTCGAGGTCTGGATCGAGTTGGGCATCCTCGTCGTCGAGCTGATGTCCGTGGCGGTGCTCGCCGTGGCGACCGCCGGCGCCGCCTCGCCGGCCGCCGGTGCGGCGGTCACCGCCAGCCGCGCCGTGGTGCAGCAGATCTTCAAGCGACTGCTGGTGCAGCTCGCCAAGAAGGAACTGAAGAAGGGGCTCAAGGAGGCCGGGGAGCGGGCCGCCAAGGAGGTCGCCAGGGGCGGCCTGCGCGGGTTGGGGCGGCACGCCGTGAAGGGTGGCCTGGAGGAGGCCGCCGAGGAGGCCGGCGTCAGCCTGGCCACCCAGGCATACCAGAACACCACCGGCCGCCGCGACGGCCTCGATCTCGTCGACCTCGGCACCTCCGCCCTGGGTGGGGCGGCCGGGGGAGCGGTGGCGCCTCTGGCCGGTCTTGGCCGGCACGCGCACGGCCGGGGTGCGCGGATCGCGGAGCACTTCGGGCGGGAGATGGGCGGTGAGACCCTGGCCGAAGGCGCCGCCGGGTTGGCCACCGGCCAGGGTATCCTTTCGCTGGAGGATGCCGCTCGTGCCGCCGTCTCCGGGACCACCGGTTCGGCCACCGGGCAGGTGGACCACGCGCTGCGTTCGGGCCTCGACGGGCGGATGGCGGCCCTGGGGGCGCCCATCGCCCCGATGGAGCTGCCGCTCGCATCGCCACCGGAGCTGGCGGGCGGGATCACGGCAGACGCCGGCGCGGGACACTCGGCTGGGGCTGGGGCTGGGGCTGGGGCTGGGGCTGGGGCTGGGGCTGACGGGCGGATCCCGGGGCCTCGGCCGGCGTCGCCGCTGGAGACGGTGGCACACCCGGTGTTCCCGGGCGTCGACCGGGCCGAGATCTCGGCCGACGTCAGCCACACCCCGTCCGTCGCTCAACACCAGTCGGCGTCCGCTGCACCCGTGACACCCGTCCAGCCCGCGGAGTCGACGGGCCCGGGCGTGTCGCTCTCCCACCAGGTCGAGTCCGCCCCAGTGGCCGTCGGACCGGTGTCCGTGGACGTTTCGACGGCGGAGGCCGTGGGCGTCAGCGAACCGAAGGCCGGACCCGTCTCGTCGGGCGAGGTGGGATCGTCGGCCCATGTCGGCCCGGCACTGTCGGCGGTCGCGGTCGACCCGTCGTCAACCGTGACGCCGCAGCACCAGTCGGGTGTCGTGACCGCAGGCCAACCGGCACCGCAGACGGCGACCGGCAACGGCCCGACCAACGCCACCGCCGCTCCGGTGCTGCCGACGGTCAACCTGGCCGCTCCCCAGGTGGATCCGATCGACGTCCGGACCCCGCCGAACGGCGCCGGAACCGGCGCCCTCGGCTCCCATGGCGCCGCCGTGTCACCCAGCCCCGTTGCTCCGCAGGCCGCCGCCACGGCCGGGGACGCGTCCATCCGCCACCCGACGATTCCGTCACCGGACAGGGCCACCCCTTCCATCCCGCACCAGCGGCACGGCTCCACCGGCCCGGCGGACCCCACCCTCCCGGCCACCGGAGGTGGCGTCACGCACCACGCGGAGGCGGATGCGGCCGGCGCCGCCCACCGGCGGTCGGTGTTCGAGGCCCTGAACCCCGGGACGCCCCTGACACCACCCGTGGATCCGCCGGCACCGCCTCCGGCCGCCGACCCCGCCGACCTGCGACCCCGAACCCCCGAGTGGTACGCGGCGGTCTGGGCAGCCGAGCGGGACGCCTTCGAGCGACGCCGCTACCAGGGCTACTTCGAGGCGCAGCGCAGGTGGTACGAGGACGGCAAGCGCGACGAGTTGGTTACTCGGACTCGCCGGTTGGCCGGCGCGCATCTGGAGCGCGCACGCTGGTTCAAGGTGCGGGCCCGGGAGATGGTCAGGGCGGGGCTGAACCTGCGAGCCCAGCACACCTTCGAGGCGAGCAGGCTGGCGGAGAAGGACTCCTACGACTACACCGACTACGCCCAGGCGGTCCACGAGGGCAATGCCGTCCGGGAGACCGTCTACGTCGACAGTCCGGAGGACTTCCGGCGGATCAACGACGACGTCGCGGACCTGGCCCTCGGTGCCGTGGAGACCGGCGACCGGTCGGCGCTGACCGGCGACGACGTACCACCGCCGACCGACCGGTCCCGCCCGTACGGCATCCCGGGTGGCCTCCGGCCGCCGCTCGCCCTGCACCAGACCGACCTCGAACGGCGGATGCCGCGCAACCCCGACGGCAGCGTCACGCGTACCGCCGATCCTCGGCAGGGCGGCTGGTTCGCGCTGGCCAACGACGGAGGTCCGGAGGCCGACCCGACCCGGGGCATCAACTGCCTGGACTGCACCCTGTCGCTCTACGACACCTGGGTGCACGGCCGGCCACGGGTCTCCGCCCCGCGTACCTTCGACGGCTACACCGACGGCGACATCCGCCGGCCCATCCTGGGTGAGAAGGGCGGCCCGCGCCGGGTGGAGGAGGTGACCGGCGGACGGTTCCAGAAGCTCGTCGGTGCTCCGGCGGGTGAACCGCGAGACCACGCGGCCGAGCACCACGCGGTGCAGCGCGGCTACCGCAACCTCCACGACCAGCTGCGCCTGGGCGGCCACGGGGCCTACGCCTTCCTCATCACGCAGTGGGAGGACGGCGGATCCCACGCCTGGGTGGCACTCAACCAGAACGGGACGATCCTCTACCTCGACCCACAGAGCGGAGCGGTCGACGATCGACCCCTCTACTCGCACACCGGCGGCAAGTTCGACGGCAATGTGGTGGGCATCGACGTTCTCGTGCTCGCCGGGGACGGTGACCCGTTACCGCTGGGCGGGCTGGCTCGCGGGCGCTTCAGCGAGTTGCCTGATCTGCCGCGGTACCCGTCGACCCCGGAGGACAAGGCCGGCCACGGCGATCCGTACGTGAACCGGCTCTACCTGCTCGACGGGCCGTCCGCACCGCCGTACATCGAGCCCCGGCCGCCCGGGGCACCTCCGACAGGACCAACTCCTCGCGGGGTCGGGGAGCCGGACGAGGTGCTGCGGCGGGAGCGGATCCAGGCTTACGAGTCCAGAGTCGCCGATGGCGTGTCGGTCGACGAGGTGCTGGCCCGAAGCGCCGACCTCGACGCGGTCTTCGCTGCCGGCGTACGCCCCGACGAACTCGCTGCGGCGGCGGATCCAGCCACCTTGAGGCGGCTGGCCCCGCACCTCGATGAGGCAGCCGCCGCGGACCTGGCCCAGATGTTCGCCGACAGTCGGGTCCAGCGGATGCTGGGCACCGCTTGGACAGAGCCGCCCGCCGAGCAGCCGACGCTCGCCGAGACGCTCGTCCGTGATCTGTCACAGCATCCCGACCTGGTGCGGATGATCCTGGACGAGCCGGAGTTGGCGAACCCGCTCACCGCACGCCCGGAGACCCTGCATCATCTCGCTGGGCAGCAGCGGGCACTCGACGTGCTGCGAGAGGTGCTCGACGACGTCAATGAGCGTGGCCCCGCCGCGGTGGCTGAAGCTGGCGATCTGGGCGGCGCAAACGTGGAACTGTTGACGGGCGAGCAGAAGGAAATCAGCAGCCGGCTGGCTGAGATCGGCTCCGCGCCGACACAGCCCGGCTTCGATCGCTCTCGAAAGGACGACAAGGCATATCGGGACGGCTGGGTGCGAAATCTGATCCGAGAAGCTGAAGGAGCGCAGTCGGAGCTACAGCAACTGGCCATCCGTGTGGCTGGAGACCATGGTGGGCATCCTGCTTGGCGTACGGAACAGAAAAAACTGAGCCGGATTGAGGACAAGCTCATCGAGTATGAGAACGACGCATCGAGGCTAAAGGATCTGGCCGGCGCAAAGGTGCAGTTCCGAACGTTGCGTGCGCTCTACCGAGCGCTTGACGACATAGGGAGTGACCGGGCGGTCCAAGTGGTGGGCGTCAAGGACCGGTTCCAGCAGCCGCAAGCGAGCGGCTACTGCGATGTGTTGTTGAACATTCGTACCTCTGGTGGCCATATCGGCGAGCTGCGCCTGCACCTGACCGAGGTGGACGAGGTGGCCGAGTGGGAGCATGAGTTGTACAAAGTGCGCCGTGATCTTGAGGCGCTCGCAGAGTCGGAGGGTCGCCAGGCGAGCGTTCGAGAATCGGCGATCGTCAAGGGCCTGCTTCGGCGGGGACGGGCGGCCTACCGGCATGCCCTGTCAGAGGCCGCCCAGGAGGATGAGGATTGAACAAGTCGCAGAGCCGTGGCTCGTCGAGATTCTTCGACTACTACGACAGCCCCCTGAAGCTCGTGGAGGTACCCGGCGGGAAGTTCACTGCGTGGCGGCTCTCGGACACGGGTGGATGGAACCGTGCTGATGACCTCATCAACAAAGTGCTCCTCGTCGGTGGAGACGAGATCCAAGAGATCACTCGCGACGACTTCGTCCAGTTGACTGAGCGTGAACGTGCCTACCGGTTGAAGGGCACGGGACCGGTCTTCGCTCTCTACGAGACCGTCCAGGCCATTCTCGACGTCCCCGACCGGGAACGCAGGTCCCTGACGCCAAGGGAGCGTGCCCTGGTCGGCGGCATCAGACGGAAGACGTTCGTGATGTTCGAGGAGGAACTTCAGCGGGCCGGCGATCCGGGCGCGGACCCGACCCTCGCCCAGGGGTGACAATGGGCGCCGGCGCTTGCCTGTCGGCAATAAGGTCCAGGCGTGCGGACCAGAGGGCTCGGCCGTGAGACGACCATGCTGCTGCTGGGCATGGCGATCGGCATCTATCTCGGCATGTGGATCTTCGGCGGCATCCTCGGGGTGGTCGTCGGCGTGGCGTACGGCAGCGCCCTGCACGCGGTCGGCTTCGACCGCCGGCGGGCGGAGGCCCGGCAGGGCCAGGCCGGGTGAGCGTCGCGGGGCGGGAGACGCCGGGCACGGTCGAGGAGGCGTACGCGATCCAGGACGCCCTGCGGCCCCTGGTCGACCTGGTCGGGCCGGGTCCGGCCGAGCCCGCGACGGTAGCCGGCCTGGACGTCGCGTACGCCGACGATGATGACCGGCTCGCGGCCGCTGTCACGGTGCTGGACGCGCGGAGCCTGGCCGTCGTGGATTCGGCCGTGGTGGTCGCCCGGCCGGCCTTCGGCTACGTGCCGGGGCTGTTCGCGTTCCGGGAGCTGCCCGCGCTGCTCGACGCGTTGGACCGGCTGGCCGTCCGCCCGGACCTGCTGATCTGCGACGGGCACGGGCTGGCCCATCCGCGCCGGTTCGGGCTGGCCTGCCACCTCGGTGTGGTGACGGGCCTGCCGACGGTCGGAGTGGGGAAGACGTCGCTGGTGGGCCGGTGGGAGCCGCCCGCGCCGCGGCGGGGTGCCTGGTCGGCGTTGCGGGACGACGACGGCGAGGTGCTGGGCCGGGTGCTGCGGACCCGGGACGGGGTGAAGCCGGTCTTCGTCAGCGTCGGGCACCGGGTCAGCCTCGACAACGCCTGCGCGCGGGTGCTGGCGGCGACGCCGCGTTACCGGCTGCCGGAGACCGTCCGCACCGCTGACCGGCTCTGTCGGGATGCCCTGCGGGGGCACCTCCGGCCGGGGCAGGGAAGGTAACGCCGCGCACATCCGGGCCGCTCTATGACCGGGGGCCCTTCGGGGCCGGTAGTAGCCTGTCCGCCGGACCCCGACCGAGGAGGACCGGCCCACTCGAAGGGACCGGGCCCCGTCCGGGGAGGAACTGCGAGGTGAACATGTCGGTACGTCGGCACGCGGCGCGGCTCGCGACGGTCTGCGCGCTGCTGGGCGGCCTGGTGGCCGCCGGGGCGTCACCGGCCCTCGCGGAGGACGACTCGGTGCGGGTGCGCTCGACCGACACGTTCAAGGCCGGTGGCTCGCCGGGCGGTGTCTCGGTGGAGGTTCGCAAGCGCAGCGACGGCTGCGTCCTGGTCCGCACGGTGCTCGGCCTGCGCCTCGACGGGCTCTCCGCCGATCAGGTGAAGGTGCAGGTCAACTTCGGTGGGCGCTGGTGGCCGGCACCGATCGGTGACGGTGGTCGCGGCGTGCAGACCGGCCCGACGACGCCGACCAATCCGACGCTCTGCAAGGGCAAGAGCGTCACCGTGAAGTACCGGGTGGCGTTCCTGGCCGGCGCGCCGGAGGGTTCGCTGACCCTCGTCGGCGAGGCCACCAACGCGTTCGGCAAGCCGCTGGACCGGGGGGCCGACCGGGCCCGGGTGGTCGGCGGTCAGGTCGCCGCGGCCACGCCCTCCGCGACGCCCAGCCCCACGCCGGAGCCGACGCCGACGCCGACCCCGAGCGCGGTCGCGACGGTGGATCCGGCGGTGCCCAGCCAGCCGGCTTCGGCGGTGGCCGCCGCCGTCGACACCCGCAGCGCCCAGCCGGTCGCCCAGAAGCAGAGTTCCGGAATGTCGCCGATCATGCTCGTCGGCCTGGCCCTGGTACTGGTCGGCGCGGGCCTGATCATCCTGCTGGTCCGTCGCTCGCGCGCCGACCGGGCCGCCGTGGAGGAGCCGGCCGCGGCCGATCCGTCGCCGTGGTCGGGCGCGCCGCTGCCGCGCAGCGCCGGCCCCACCACCTACCGCGCCGGCGGCGGGTCCGCGCCGGCGCCGAGCGGCCAGGTGTACGGCCAGCCGCCCGCCCCCTCGGGCGGCGTCTACGGTGCCCCGGCGCCCCGCCCGACCGGTGGCGTCTACGGCACCGGTGCCACCCCGGCCCCGCCCGCCGCTCCCACCCCGCCGGTTCAGGGCGGGCCGGGCACCCCACCGCCGGATGCGGCGAGTGGCGGCGACGCCACCACGGTGATGCCCCGCCTGCCCGGCTGAGCCGGGACGCCCCCTGCTCCTCCGATACGCTCAGGTGCGTTGACGACCTGCGGCTGAGGAGCGAAACCGGTGTCTGATCTGTCCCAGATCATCAAGGCCTACGACGTCCGGGGCACGGTCCCGGAGCAGTGGGACGAGCCGGTCGCCGAGGCCATCGGTGCCGCCTTCACCCAGTTCCTGGCCGCCACGGGCGAGCCGGGCGACGCGGTGGTGATCGGGCACGACATGCGGGCGACCTCGCCGGGCCTGGCCGCCGCCTTCGCGGCCGGCGTACGCGCCGAGGGGCGCGCGGTGATCGAGATCGGGCTGGCCTCCACGGACATGCTCTACTACGCCTCCGGCGCGCTCGACCTGCCCGGGGCGATGTTCACCGCCAGCCACAATCCGGCGAAGTACAACGGCATCAAGATGTGCCGGGCCGGCGCCCGCCCGATCGGGCAGGCCAGCGGGCTGGCCGAGATCCGGGACCGGGCCGAGGCGCTGCTGGAGAAGGGCGAGGCCGCCCCCGGCGGCGAGCCGGCCGCCCCGGCCGAGCAGCGGGACCTGCGCCCCGAGTACGCCGCCCACCTGCGGAAGCTGGTCGACCTCTCGGGCATCCGCCCGTTGAGGGTGGTCGTCGACGCCGGCAACGGCATGGGCGGGCACACCGTGCCCAGCGTGCTGGGCGACGCGGTGCTGCCGGCCCTGCCGCTGACGATCGTGCCGCTCTACTTCGAGCTGGACGGCAGCTTCCCCAACCACGAGGCCAACCCGCTGGACCCGGCGAACCTGGTGGACCTCCAGCGGGCCGTCGTCGCCCACGGGGCGGACCTGGGGCTGGCCTTCGACGGGGACGCCGACCGGTGCTTCGTGGTGGACGAGCGTGGCCGGCCGGTCTCCCCGTCGGCGATCACCGCCCTGGTGGCCGTCCGCGAGCTGGCCAAGCACCCCGGCTCCACGGTGATCCACAACCCGATCACCTCCGCGGCGGTGCCCGAGATCATCCGTGAGCAGGGCGGGCAGCCGGTGGTGGCCCGGGTCGGGCACTCGTTCATCAAGGCCGAGATGGCCCGGACCAACGCCATCTTCGGCGGGGAACACTCGGCGCACTACTACTTCCGGGACTTCTGGTTCGCCGACACCGGAATGCTGGCCGCCATGCACACCCTCGCCGCGCTCGGCGAGCAGCCGCTGCCCCTGTCCGAGCTGGCCGCCGCGTACGAACGCTACGTCGCCTCGGGTGAGATCAACTCCACGGTCGACGACCAGGTCGCCAAGGTGGCCGAGGTGCGGGCCGCGTACCCGCAGGCGGAGGTCGACGAGCTGGACGGGCTCACTCTGCGGTTCCCCGACGGCGCCTGGTTCAACCTGCGCGCCTCCAACACCGAGCCGTTGCTGCGGCTCAATGTCGAGGCCCCGTCCGAGGAGCGGATGATCTCGCTTCGCGACGAGGTGCTCGACCGGGTTCGCCGATAAGATCCCCTGCGCCGGTCGGCACCGCCGATCGGTCGACCGCACACGTGGAAGGAGCCGCGCCGTGGCCCTGGACCCGCAGTTGCTCGAGATCCTCGCCTGCCCGGACACGCACCACGCCCCGCTCGACTACGACCCGCAGGCGCAGACCCTGACCTGCACCGAGTGCGGCCGGATCTTCGAGGTCCGCGACGACGTGCCGGTGCTGCTGCTGGACGAGGCGCGGGGTGGCCCGGCCGCGGACGGCGGGCGTGACGCCTCGGCGGTCGACCGGTGATGGAGATGGACGGCACCGCCGGGGTGAGCGGCCACCGGCACGCCGACGAGGCACTGCTCGACGATCCCGCCCGGCTGGCCGAGAGCGATCCGGGCGGCATGCTGCGGTTCACCGCCTCGGCCGGCGCCCAGGTGCGCGAGTCCGCCGCGCTGGCCGCCGAGGCGAACCTGTCGGTGCTCACCGACGACCTGCGCGCCCGCGCGGTGGTGGTCGCCGGCATCGGCACGGCGGCGCGTACCGGTGACGTGCTGGCCACGGTCGCCGGCCCACGCTGTCCGGTGCCGGTCATCTCGCACCGCAGCGCCGGGGTGCCCGGTTGGGTGGGCGCGGCGGACGTGGTCATCGCGGTCAGCGCCTCCGGGCGCAGCCCCGAGGCGCTCGGCGCCGCCGAGGCCGCCCACCGGCGCGGCGCCCGGCTGGTCGCCGTCGGCGCACCCGACTCGCAGTTGCAGTCCGTCGCCGAGCGGGCCCGGGCACCGTTCATCCCGGTGCCCCGCCGCGCCCCGGCCCGGGCCAGCCTCTGGGCGCTCACCGTGCCGGTCCTGCTCGCCGCCCGTAGTCTCGGCCTCGTGAAGGTCAACGAGGCGGATCTGGCGGAGACCGCGGCGCGGCTCGACGCCGAGGCCGACCGGTGCCGGCCCACCGCCGAGTCGTTCGTCAACCCGGCGAAGTCGCTGGCCCTGGGGCTGGCCGGGTCGGTCCCGATCGTCTGGGGTTCGTCGCCGCTGGCCACCGTGGCGGCCCGCCGCTTCGGTGACACCCTGTCGGCCAACGCCCGCTATCCGGTGGTCACCGGCGCGCTGGGTGAGGCCGGCCGGGGCCGGGTCGGGCTGCTCGACGGTGTCTTCGGCGGGCTGTTCGAGTCGGGGCGGGACATCTTCGCCGACCCGGACGAGTCCGACGGCGACGCCACCCGGCTGCGACTGGTCATCCTGCGCGACGGCGGCCTCAACGCCGACGACGACACCGACGAGCCGCTGGCGGTGGAGGAGCGGCGCGCCGACGCCGTGCAGACCCTGGCCGAGCGGCGGGGCGTGCGCTGTGACGTGGTGACCGCCGAGGGCGGTTCCGCGCTGGAGCGGCTCGCCTCGCTGATGGCGGTGCCGGACTTCACCTCGATCTACCTCGCGCTCGCCCATGGCCTGGACCCGATGGCGGTCCCGGCGATCACCGAAATGAAGGAGCTGTCGAACCAGTGAGCGATCGGACGAACCGACCCGGCATGCACCGGCTGGCCATTGCCGGGACGGGGGCGGCGGCGTGAGCGCCAACGGCGGGACGAAGGCGATCATCGCCGCCCTGCTGGCCAACATCGGCATCGCCGTCACCAAGTTCATCGCCTTCCTGTTGACGGGCTCCTCGTCGATGCTGGCCGAGTCGATCCACTCGGTCGCCGACTCCGGTAACCAGGGGCTGCTGCTGCTCGGTGGCAAGCGGGCCAAGCGGGAGGCCACCCCGCAGCACCCCTTCGGCTACGGCCGGGAGCGCTACATCTACGCGTTCATCGTGGCGATCGTGCTGTTCACCCTGGGTGGCCTCTTCGCGCTCTACGAGGCGTACCACAAGTGGTCCGAGCCGCACGGCATCGACAGCTGGCAGTGGGTGCCGGTGACCGTGCTGGTGCTGGCGATCGGCATGGAGGGTTTCTCCTTCCGTACCGCCATCAAGGAGTCCAACCACACCCGCGGCAACCAGAGCTGGGTGCGGTTCATCCGCCGGGCGAAGGCGCCGGAACTGCCGGTGGTGCTGCTGGAGGACTTCGGCGCCCTGGTCGGTCTGGTCTTCGCGCTCTTCGGCGTCGGCATGACGCTGATCACCGGCAACGGCAGGTGGGACGCCGCGGGCACCGCGATGATCGGCATCCTGCTGGTGATCATCGCGATCGTGCTGGCGGTGGAGACCAAGAGCCTGCTGCTGGGTGAGGGTGCGGAGCCGAAGGACCTGGCGGCCATCGAGCGGGCCGTCACCGACGGCCCGGAGGTCGAGCGGATCATCCACATGAAGACCCTCTACCTCGGCCCCGAGGAGCTGATGGTGGCCGCGAAGATCGGCGTCCCGCGCTGCGAGAGCGCGGAGGCGCTGGCCCGCGACATCAACGCCGTGGAGGCCCGGATCCGGGAGGCCGTGCCGATCGCCCGGGTGATCTACCTGGAGCCGGACATCTACAGCGCCGCGGCGGAGCGAGCGGGCACCGGTGCCGCCGCGGACACCGCGGTACCGCAGCCGGAGTCCACCCCGGAAGCCGCCGGCCACTCCGGGAGCTGACCGTGGAGCTGCTGTACGGACCGATCCGGGACTACGCCTGGGGTTCCCGCTCGGCGATCGCCGAGTTGCAGGGGCGCCCGGTGCCCAGCGACGGCCCGGAGGCCGAGCTGTGGCTGGGCGCCCACCCGGGCGCACCGGCCACGGTGGACCGGGAGGGCACCCGGGTCAGCCTGGTCGACCTGCTGGTCGCCGAGCCGGACCACTGGCTCGGCGAGCGGATCGTCGGCCGGTTCGGCACCCGGTTGCCCTTCCTGCTGAAGGTGCTCGCCGCGGACGCCCCGCTGAGTCTTCAGGCCCATCCGGATCCGGAGCAGGCCCGGGCGGGGCACGAGGCGGACGCGGCGCGGGCGGCCGGCGAACGCAACTACGTCGACCCGTACCACAAGCCGGAGCTGCTGGTCGCGCTCTCGCCGATGGAGGCGCTCTGCGGGTTCCGTGACCCGGCCGTCTCGGCGGAGGCGCTGGCCCGGTTCGGCGTACCCGCGTTGGCGCCGGTGGTGGCCGCGTTGCGGGACGGTACGGCGGGGTTGCGGGAGGCCGTACGCACGCTGCTGACCTGGCCCGCCGCGCGGCGGGCCGGGCTGGCCGAGGCGGTGCTGGCCGCGGAGGTCGCCGGTCCGGACGCACAGCTGGCACGCTGGCTGGCGGCGACCTACCCGGCGGACCCGGGGGTGCTGGTGGCGTTGCTGCTCAACCACGTCCGGCTGGACCCCGGTGAGGGGATCTGGATGCCCGCGGGCAACCTGCACGCCTACCTGGGCGGCACCGGCGTGGAGATCATGGCGGCCAGCGACAACGTGCTGCGCGGCGGGCTCACCCCCAAGCGGATCGACGTGGACGAGCTGTTGCGGGTGCTCCGGTTCGAGGTGCTCGACGACCCGGTGGTACGACCGCAGCCGGTGTCGCCGGGGGTGGTGACCTGGCCGGTTCCGGTGGAGGACTTCGCGTTGCACCGGGTGACGGTGGACGCGTCCGGGCCGGGTGTGCGGTTGGCCCTGCCGGGCCCGCGGGTGGTGCTCTGCCGGACGGGGAAGCTGTCGGTGGACGACGGCGCCGGCGCGGTGACGCTGGACCCGGGCCAGGCGGCGGTCGGTACGGCGGCCGGCGGGGCCCTGGTCGTCGGCGGTGAGGGCGAGGCCTACGTCGCCAGCTGCGGCCTGCGCTGAGCCGCTTCGCGGCGTGCGCGGCGCTCCGGCGACTCGCCCAAGTCGGAAATTCCGGAAACGCTTGACGTGGCCAATGCGGAGTGTGACTCTATGAGTACGCAGCGTTGTCGCGACGATCGTCGGGGCACGCGCGCGGGGGAACCAAACCGGGGGGATGCACGGGGCGGCCGGCCCGTGGGCGGAAAGTCCGTCCACGCCGACCGCCCCGTGCGCTGTCCGCCCCCGCAGTCGGATCGACCCGCGCGTAAGGTAGAGGGTCGCGCACAGCTAATCGTTCGACAGGAGCTTCCATGACCAGCACCCTCCCGGCGGCCGCCAGCGGCTCGCCGACCGAGGCCCGGCCGAGCACCCTCGGCGAGGGCGACTACAAGGTGGCGGATCTGTCGCTCGCCGAGTTCGGGCGCAAGGAGATCCAGCTCGCCGAGCACGAGATGCCGGGCCTGATGGCGATCCGTCGCGAGTTCGCCGAGGCGCAGCCGCTGGCCGGCGCGCGGATCACCGGCTCGCTGCACATGACCATCCAGACCGCCGTCCTGATCGAGACCCTGGTCGCGCTCGGCGCGCAGGTCCGCTGGGCGTCCTGCAACATCTTCTCCACGCAGGACCACGCCGCCGCCGCGATCGTGGTCGGCCCGACCGGCACCCCCGACAACCCGGCCGGTGTGCCCGTGTACGCCTGGAAGGGCGAGAGCCTCGAGGAGTACTGGTGGTGCACCGAGCAGGTGCTGAACTGGCCGGACGGCCAGGGCCCCAACATGATCCTCGACGACGGCGGTGACGCCACCCTGCTGGTGCACAAGGGCGCCGAGTTCGAGAAGGCCGGCGTGGTCCCGCCGGTCGAGTCCGCCGACTCCGAGGAGTACGCGGTCATCCTGAACGTCCTGCACCGCTCGCTCGCCGAGGACGGCCAGCGCTGGACCCGGATCGCCGCCGGCATCAAGGGCGTGACCGAGGAGACCACCACCGGCGTGCACCGTCTCTACGAGATGCACCGCGACGGCAAGCTGCTCTTCCCGGCCATCAACGTCAACGACTCGGTGACCAAGAGCAAGTTCGACAACAAGTACGGCTGCCGGCACTCGCTCATCGACGGCATCAACCGGGCCACCGACGTGCTGATCGGTGGCAAGATGGCCGTCGTTCTCGGCTACGGCGACGTGGGCAAGGGCTGCGCGGAGTCGCTGCGCGGCCAGGGCGCCCGGGTCGTGGTGACCGAGGTCGACCCGATCTGCGCCCTCCAGGCGGCGATGGACGGCTACCAGGTCGCCACCCTGGACGACGTGGTCGAGCAGGCGGACATCTTCATCACCGCCACCGGCTGCTTCGACGTCATCACCAACGAGCACATGGCCCGGATGAAGCACCAGGCCATCGTCGGCAACATCGGCCACTTCGACAACGAGATCGACATGGCCGGCCTGGCGAAGCGTTCGGACGTCACCCGGGAGAACATCAAGCCGCAGGTCGACCTGTGGCGCTTCGACGACGGCCACGCCATCATCGTGCTCTCCGAAGGCCGTCTGCTGAACCTGGGCAACGCCACCGGCCACCCGAGCTTCGTGATGTCGAACTCGTTCGCCAACCAGACCATCGCCCAGATCGAGCTCTTCACCAAGACCGAGGAGTACCCGATCGGCGTCTACGTGCTGCCGAAGCACCTGGACGAGAAGGTCGCCCGGCTGCACCTGGCCGCGCTCGGCGCCAAGCTGAGCACGCTCACCAAGGAGCAGGCCGCCTACCTGGGCATCTCGCCGGAGGGCCCGTTCAAGTCCGAGCACTACCGCTACTGATCCACACCGAGGACCGGGTCGGCCGCCGCGCGGCCGGCCCGGTCCTTTCGTGTACGCCGTCCACCCGCCGTGCCTGTTCACCAAGGGTGATCGCTCGACGTGGTGGCGCAGTGTGACCGCGTGGCGCGGGAGCCACCACAGCCCTCGGCGCCTTTGCTCTGCTGCGCCCGACGCAACACCGCGTTGAGCTGGCCTTCTACGCGATCGAGCCTCGCCGGCCTATCAGCGATCCGTCACCCTCCGTGCCTGTTGCGCGCGTTGCAGCAGAGCAAAGGGAGGGCGGGGATGGTGGCGTGCCGGCGGGCCGGTCACCGTCGGTGGCCGGGCGGGATCGGTGCGACACCCTGGGTGGTCGCGGCGGACGCGGCGGACGGGGCGGACGGGGCGGACCGGGCGGGGCCGCTCGACCAGGAGCGACGGCCCGGGCAGCGGATCGGGTGGTCAGGGGCGGCGGGAAGGGCGGATCCAGGTCCAGACGCACCAGGCCAGCCAGCCCAGCGAGACGAGGGTTGCCAGGGCGCGGAGCCGCAGCGCGCTGAGCAGCAGCACCACGACCAGCACGGCCAGCCACGGCCCGAAGCCCTTCACGACCGCCACCTGCCGAGGACCAGTCGCCGGACCAGGGCCGGGGCGACCCAGGACCAGACGCAGTACACCAGCCACAGCAGGCCGACCAGGCCGGCGACCGGCTCCAGCCCGGCCAGGTTCAGCGCCACTACCGTCCCCACCGCGATCAGCCAGGTACGCAGCACCCCGAGCCGGTAGAGCGGGCGCAGCGGCAGCAGCAGCGGGTGGGCGTACACCCGGGACTGCCAGGCGGCGTCGGCGTAGTCGGCGTCGGTCGGGTCCTGGGCCACCGCCTGGCCGAACGAACGGTGGGCCACCCCCACCTGCCCCCGCTCGCCGGCCATCGCGCCGTGCAGGAACAGCGCGGCCGGGTGGTCGGGCCAGCGGCCGAGGAAGTCCTTGGCGATCCGCTGCGCGGTGCGGTCGTCGCCGGCGGCGTAGGCGAGCTGGAACCGGGAGACCCACACGAGCGGGTGCTCGGGTGCCAGCGTGGCGGCCCGGTCGACCAGCTGCGCCGCCTTGCCGGTCTGGCCGACCATCGCGCAGAGGTCGGCGTACTGGCAGAGCAGCCAGACGTGCTGCGGTTCCACGGCCAGGCCGTCGAGCAGGGCCCGCTCGGCGCCGGCGTGGTCGCCCTGGTGGCGTAGCGCCAGCCCCAGCCGGCCGAACAGTTCGGCGTCCGGACCGGTCTCGGCGAGGCCCTGCCGGGCCGTGTCGGCGACGGCTGACCACCGTTGCAGGTCGGTCAGCGCGGCGGCCCGCAGCTGGAAGGCCCGCCGCTGGGTGGCCTCCGGGCCGGCGAGCCGGCCCAGCTCGGTCAGGGCCTCGTCGGCGCGGTTGAGGTCGAGCAGGGCCGCCACCCGGTCGAACTGCCGGTCGGGGGCGGTCACCGGTCGGCTCCGGTCCGGCCGGCTCCGGTGGCGCGGTCCGCCCCGGCGCGTGTCATGCCCCCGCCACGGTGAGCACCAGCAGGGCCTCGGCGAAGCCGAGCACCAGGACGGCCAGCACCGCCGGACCCCAGAGCGAGCCGGCCTCGCCGCCGCGCATCTCGTACCCGCGGAAGGCGCCCTTCTGGGTGGCCGACACCGCCAGCCAGGCCAACCCACCGGCCAGGGCGCCGATCAGCCGGCCGGGACCGCGGGAGCCGTCGTCGTCGAGCACCAGGGCGGTGACCAGCACCCTGGCGGCCAGCGCGGCCAGCCCGGCGCCGAGCACCGCGGCCCGGGCCCGCCCGGGCAGGCCCAGCCGGCGGGCGTTGACCAGGGCGAGCGCCGTCACCGGGGCCGCGCCGCCGAGCAGGGCCGGATAGACCAGCGAGGACGGGCGCCACGGTTGGCGGCCGTCCGGACGGGCGGTGGGGGAGATGGTCGGTCGGAAGAGCTCGTCGGCCACGGTCGTCCTGTCCTACGAGGGGTTGGCCGGATCCTGCCACAGCCGAGCGCGGCGCGGGGACCTCGGCGAACCGGTCGGCTGCGTCACGGACCCGGGTGACGTGACCATGAACGACTTGACGGCACGGGGGGATCGGGAGGAAGGTATGGCTGCCCTAAGTTAACTGAGGCGTGCCTAAGTGATCACGGAGTTCCGATGTTCGCCACGTACCTGATCGGCCTGCGGGAAGGGCTGGAAGCGACCCTGGTGGTCAGCATTCTCGTCGCCTTCCTGGTGAAGTCGCAACGGCGCGACCGGCTGCCGCACGTCTGGGCCGGCGTGGCCCTGGCCGTGGCGCTGTCGGTGCTCTTCGGCTGGCTGATCGAGTACACCTCGACCTCGCTGCTGGCCCGCTCCGAGGACCGCGAGCTGTTCGAGGCGGTCACCTCCGTGGCGGCCGTGGTCTTCGTCACCTGGATGATCTTCTGGATGCGCAAGGCGGCCCGGACGATCTCCGGCGAGCTGCGCGGCAAGCTCACCGAGGCCCTCGCCGTCGGCGCCCTCGCGGTCGCCGGGATGGCCTTCCTCGCGGTGATCCGGGAGGGCCTGGAGACCGCGCTGATCTTCTACTCCGCCGCGCAGAGCGCGGCCGGCGGCGCCGGCCGTGGCCCGCTGCTCGCGCTGATCGGTGGCATCGCCACGGCCGTGGTGCTCGGCTTCCTGCTCTACCGCAGCGCCCTGAAGATCAACCTGTCGAAGTTCTTCACCTGGACCGGCGCCCTGCTGATCCTGGTCGCCGCCGGCATCCTCAAGTACGGCGTGCACGACTTCCAGGAGGCCGGCGTGCTGCCCGGCCTGAACAACCAGGCGTTCGACATCTCCGCCTGGCTCGACCCCAGCACCTGGTACGCCGCCCTGCTCGCCGGGATGTTCAACATCACCGCCGCCCCGACCGTGCTGGAGATGATCGCCTGGGTCGCGTACGCGGTCCCGGTGCTCTTCCTCTTCCTGCGCAAGCCGGCCGGCAAGCCCGCGACCCCCGCGAAGCCGGTCGCGCAGACGCAGCCGGTCGCGCAGCCGGAACCGGTCGCGCCGACCGGGCCCGCCGTGTCCGCCGAGCGGACCGAGCCCGCCGCACGGACCTCGTCCGGCGAGGCCGGCACCACCGACACCTCCGCGCCCCAGCGCGCCTGACCCGCCTTCCGCGAGGAGATCGAGAACCATGCGTACCACCCGCTTCCTGGTGCTCGCCGCCACCGGCGTGCTGGCCGTCACCGGCGTGACCGCCTGCGGCTCGGACGACGACTCCTCCGCCGCCGGGGGCGGAGGCAACACGGTGACCGTCAAGGCCACCGACACCACCTGCGAGGTGGCGACGACCGACCTCACCGCCGGTCAGGCCACCTTCTCGGTGACCAACAGCGGCAGCAAGGTCAACGAGTTCTACATCTACGCGGCCGGTGACCGGGTGATGGGCGAGGTGGAGAACATCGCCCCCGGACTGACCCGTGAGCTGCGCGTCGAGTTGCCCGCCGGGGCGTACGAGACGGCCTGCAAGCCCGGGATGAGCGGCCGGGGCATCCGGGGCGCGCTCAAGGTCGGCGGCGGGTCGGCGGCGCCGAAGGCCGCCGACGCCCTGCTGACCCAGGCGACCGCCGGCTACCAGCGCTACGTCACCAGCGAGACCGCCGAGCTGCTGACGAGGACCGGCGAGTTCGTCGCCGCGGTGAAGGCCGGCGACGTGGCGAAGGCCAAGGCGCTCTACCCGGTGACCCGCACTCACTGGGAGCGGATCGAGCCGGTCGCGGAGAGCTTCGGCGACCTCGACCCGAAGATCGACGGCCGGGAGGAGGTCATCGAGGAGGGGATGGAGTTCACCGGCTTCCACCGGATCGAGAAGGACCTCTGGACCACCGGCGACATCAGCAAGGACGGCCCGATCGCCGACCGGCTCCTGGTCGACGTCAAGGCCATCGTGGCGAAGGCCAACGCCGAGAAGCTCACCGCGCTCCAGCTCGCCAACGGCGCCAAGGCGCTCCTCGACGAGGTCGCCAGCGGCAAGATCACCGGTGAGGAGGAGCGCTACTCGCACACCGACCTCTGGGACTTCGACGCCAACCTGGAGGGCTCCAAGGCGGCCATCGCCGCGCTCCGCCCCGCCCTGGAGCAGCGCGCGCCCGAGCTGGTGAAGCAGCTCGACACCGAGTTCGCCAACGTGGAGAAGGCGCTCGGCCAGCACCGCGCCGGTGACGGCTGGAAGCTGCACACCGAGCTGAGCACCACCCAGCTCAAGGAGCTCTCCGACAGCATCAACGCGCTGGCCGAGCCGGTCAGCAAGGTCGCCGCCGCCGTGGCCCGCTGACCCCCGAGCCCACCTTCGTTGGAGGTTCGATGAGCACCGACGCCGAGAAGACGAGCACCGACGCCGGCGAGCCGACCGCCGACCGGGCCGGTACGACGCTCTCCCGCCGCCGGGCGATCACCCTGGCCGGTGTCGGGGTGGCCGGCGTCGCCGGGGTGGCCGGCGGGGCCGGCGCGCTGATCCGGGGCGCGGCCGACCACGCCTCGGCCGGCGCCGGCGCTCCCGCCGACGCGGTGCCCTTCCACGGCGCGCACCAGGCCGGCATCACCACCCCGGCCCAGGACCGGCTGCACTTCGTCGCCTTCGACGTGATCACCAAGGACCGGGGCCGGCTGGTCGCCATGCTCCAGGAGTGGACGGCCGCCGCCGCCCGGATGACCACTGGCCGCGACGCCGGGGTGTTCGGCGCGGTCGGCGGCGTGCCGGAGGCCCCGCCGGACGACACGGGTGAGGCGCTCGGGCTGCCCCCGTCCCAGCTCACCCTGACCGTCGGCTTCGGCCCGACGCTGTTCCGCGACGCGCAGGGACGGGACCGGTTCGGGATCGCCGACCAGCGTCCACCGGCCCTGGCCGACCTGCCGCACTTCGCCGGGGACGCCCTGCGCCCGGAGATCTCCGGCGGCGACATCTGCGTCCAGGCCTGCGCCAACGACCCGCAGGTGGCGGTGCACGCCATCCGCAACCTGGCGCGCATCGGCATGGGCGTGGTGAGCGTCCGCTGGTCGCAGCTCGGCTTCGGGCGTACGTCGTCGACCTCCCGGGAGCAGGCGACCCCGCGCAACCTGTTCGGCTTCAAGGACGGCACGGCGAACCTCAAGGCCGAGGACGCCGCCCTGCTCCGCGAGCAGCTGTGGGCCCAGCCCGGCGACGGACCGGACTGGATGACCGGCGGGTCGTACGCCGTCACCCGCAAGATCCGGATGCAGATCGAGACCTGGGACCGCAGCTCGCTGGGGGAGCAGGAGCAGATCGTCGGGCGGACCAAGGGCAGCGGTGCGCCGCTGGGCCGCCGGGACGAGTTCGACGAGCCGGACTTCGCCGCCCGCGGGGACGACGGGCAACCGGTGATCGCCGAGACCTCGCACGTGCGGTTGGCCCACCCCACCCTCAACAACGGTGCCCGGCTGCTGCGCCGTGGCTACAACTTCGTCGACGGCTCGGACGGCCTGGGCCGGCTCGACGCGGGGCTCTTCTTCATCGCGTACCAGCGGGACCCGCGCCGGCAGTTCGTGCCCATCCAGACCCAGCTGTCCCGGCACGACGCGATGAACGAGTACCTGCGGCACGTCTCCAGCGCGTTGTTCGCCTGCCCGCCCGGGGTGTCCGACGCCGGCGACCACTGGGGCCGGGCCCTCTTCGCCTGAACCGGCCGCGCCGCTGGCGAACCGGGGCCCGACCGGGGATCATGATGGTGACCGTGATCCCACCGACGTGAACGGGGATGCCAACATAAACCCCATGAGAGCCCGGGTACTGGTGGTCGACGACGACCCCGCGCTCGCCGAGATGCTCGGCATCGTCCTGCGCAGTGAGGGCTTCGTGCCGTCCTTCGTCGCCGACGGGGAACGGGCGCTGGCCGCGTTCCGGGACAGTCGACCCGACATCGTCCTGCTGGACCTGATGCTGCCGGGCATGAGCGGCATCGACGTGGCGCGCGCCATCCGCGGCGAGTCCGGCGTGCCGATCGTGATGCTCACCGCCAAGAGCGACACCGTCGACGTGGTGCTCGGGCTGGAGTCGGGCGCCGACGACTACGTGGTCAAGCCGTTCAAGCCCAAGGAGCTGGTGGCCCGGATGCGGGCCCGGCTGCGTCGGGGCGAGGACGTGGCGCCGGAGATGCTGACCATCGGGCCGCCCGGGAACCAGATCACCATCGACGTGCCGGCGCACACGGTGAGCCGGGACGGCGAGGAGGTCAAGCTCACCCCGCTGGAGTTCGACCTGCTGGTCGCGCTGGCCCGCAAGCCGCGCCAGGTGTTCACCCGCGAGGTGCTGCTGGAGCAGGTCTGGGGCTACCGGCACGCCGCCGACACCCGCCTGGTCAACGTGCACGTGCAGCGGCTCCGGGCCAAGATCGAGCCGGATCCGGAGCGACCCGAAATCATCCTCACTGTGCGGGGCGTGGGCTACAAGGCGGGCACCGGCTAGCCTTGGTCACACTGTGGCCACCCTCCGCGTACCCCCGGACCAGAATGCCCACCAACGCTCCGCCGTGTGGGACATCTGGCGTGCCCTGACCGGTTGGGCGGCCCGGCTGGTGGCCGGTCTGCATCAGACCTGGCGCCGGTCGTTGCAGGTGCGTGTGGTGTCCATCACCCTGGTCGCGTCGAGCCTGCTGGTCGGCGGCTTCGCCTACCTGATCGCTGACAAGATCACCAACATCCTGCTGGAGAACGCCGAGACCGACGTGCTCCTGCGGCTGCGCAGCGGCAGCGACTACGCCGCCAAGCAGCTCGGCCTGTTCAGCCAGCCGCAGGACGCCCAGGTCCAGGACACCATCGACAACACGGTCAGCTACCTGGGCGACCCGCAGCAGACCAGCGGGGTGGTGGTGGCGCTGACCGCCGACCACACCGACAGCATCAGGCCGCGCAGCTCACCGGACGTCGACTTCCAGCCGCTGGTCAGCCCGGAGCTGCGGGCGGCCGTCGCCGACGGCAACATCGCCCACCAGATCCGTACCGGCCGGCTGAACGGGAACGAACCCACCAAATACCTGGTGTACGGCTCACCGGTGCCCACCCGGTTCGGCCAGGTCGAGCTCTACTACCTCGTACCCCTGGCCCGTCAGGACAGCACCGCCGCCGACGCCCGGGCCACCGTGGTGGCCACCGGCGTCGCCCTGGTGCTGCTGCTCGGCCTGCTCGCCGCGCTGGTCACCCGGCTGGTGGTCACCCCGGTCCGGGTGGCCGCCCGGACGGCCCAGCGGCTCTCCGCCGGCCTGCTCGACCAGCGGATGACGGTCAACGGCGAGGACGACCTGGCCCTGCTCGCCGCCTCCTTCAACCAGATGGCCACCAACCTCCAGCGGCAGATCCTGCGGCTGGAGGAGATGTCCCGGTTGCAGCGCCGCTTCACCTCCGACGTCTCGCACGAGCTGCGTACGCCGCTGACCACGGTCCGGATGGCCGCCGACCTGATCTTCGCCGAGCGGGACGAGTTCGACCCCGCGGTGGCCCGCAGCGCCGAGCTGCTCCAGGCCGAGCTGGACCGGTTCGAGGAGCTGCTGACCGACCTGCTGGAGATCAGCCGCTTCGACGCCGGCTTCGCGATGCTCGACTCCGAGCCCACCGACCTGGTGCCGGTGGTGCACCGGGTGGTCGACCGGCTGGCCGGCCTGGCCGAGCGGGTCGGGGTGGCCATCGAGCTGGACGTCCCGAGCACGCCGGTGATCGCCGAGGTGGATCCGCGCCGGGTGGAGCGGGTGCTGCGCAACCTGGTCGGCAACGCCGTCGAGCACGGCGAGTCCAAGCCGGTGCTGATCACCCTCGGCGCGGACGAGACCGCGGTGGCGATCACCGTCCGCGACCGCGGGGTGGGGCTGAAGCCGGGGGAGGAAAAATTGGTCTTCAACCGGTTCTGGCGGGCCGACCCGTCCCGGGCCCGGCAGACCGGCGGCACCGGGCTGGGCCTGTCGATCAGCCTGGAGGACGCCCGGCTGCACGGCGGTTGGCTGGAGGCGTGGGGCGCGCCGGGGCAGGGCGCCCAGTTCCGGCTCACCCTGCCGGCCCGCTCCGGTGACCGGCTCACCACCTCGCCGCTGCGGCTGGTGCCGGCCGACGCGCCCTTGCCGTTCGGCGGCCCGCGCGACGGCGGGCTGCTGGCGATCGGTCCGGGCAGCGCCGGTGCGCTCGCGATCGGCCCGGGCCCGGGCGGGGACGCCGAGCGGGCGGGGGTGCGGTCGTGAGGCGCCGGCTGGCCGGGCTGCTCTGCGGCGTGCTGCTCGCCACCGCGGCGGCGGCCTGCGGCATTCCGAAGTCGTCCGAGGTGCAGGTGGACGGGCGGGGACTGCCGCCGACGGAGGCGGGCTCCACCAACGGGCGTCCCAACCAGCCACCGATCCGCACGACCAGCGGCAACGACACCAAGGCGTTCGTGCTCAACTTCCTGGCCGCCGCGGCGGGTGAGCCCGATCGGGCCTACCTCCAGGCCCGGGCCTTCATCCAGCCCGAGCAGCGCAACCGGTTGCAGCCGAAGCAGGGCAGCGAGGTCGCCCTCACCGTGGTGCGGCTGCGCGAACCGGACCCGTTGGTCCAGACCAACACCGACGGCACCTTCTCGGTGGAGCTCGCCGTGCAGCAGGTCGGCCTGCTTCGCGCCGACGGCACCCTGGCACCGCCGGTGTCCACCGAGACCGAGTACAAGTTCAACCTCAGTGCCGACTCGGAGAACGGCAACGGCGGGCTGTACGTGACCGACCCGCCCAACGTGCTGCTGCTCAGCGACACCGCGTTGGAGCGGTACTACGAGCGACACCTGGTCTACTTCTGGAGCACCGACCAGACGCGACTCGTGCCCGACCAGCGCTACCTGCCGCTCACCGTCCCCAAGGAGCGGCTGGTCAACGAGGTGGTCCGGTGGCTGATCGGTGGGCCGTCGGAGTGGCTGGCCAGCGGCGTCAGCCGGCTGCCGGATCGTACCGATCTGATCAACAACGCCACCGGGGCCGACAGCCGCTGGGAGGTCAACCTCCGCATGCCCGGCGAGGACGTCGGCAAGCTGAACCGGCTCGCCACCCAGCTCGCCTGGTCGCTGGCGGATCTGGGGCAGCCGGGTGGCCAGCTCGACCTGAAGATCGGCAACCAGAGCCGGCGCATCATCGACCTGGCGCGGGAACGGGCGGCCCACCCGGTCTACTCGCTGCTGCCGCCGGCAGCGCAGCGGTTCTGCGTGTACGACGGCGCCATCCACCCGCTGAACTTCCCCGAGGAGCCGCCCGGACAGGTGCCGGTGGTGGCGGCGGAGAACCACGACATCGTCTCCGCCGGGCTGAGCCGGGCCGAGGAGGAGATCCTCGCCGCGCTGGTGGTGACCGGACCGGATCGCAAACTGCGGCTACGGGTCGGCACCGGCGTGCGACCGGTGGCCGTGTTCAACACCGGCGACGACCGGTACGCGGCCATGGGCCGGCCGGTCTGGCTGCGGCCGTTGCACAAGGAGCCGCCGCACGGGCTGGTGGTGGCCGACAACCGGCTCTACTCCTTCGACCAGTCCGCCGGGATGACCCCGGTGGCGTTGACCGTGCCCGGCCCGGTGACCGCGGTGGCCGCCGCCCTGGACGGGCGCCGGATCGCGGTGATCGTGGGCGGCCGGCTGCACGTCGCGGCGGTCAACCTCGACGGCGGGGTGGTCAACGTCGGGCCGGCCCGGACGCTGGCGACCTCGCTGACCGGCCTGACGGCGGTC
Source organism: Micromonospora siamensis (assembly GCF_900090305.1). NCBI lineage: Bacteria > Bacillati > Actinomycetota > Actinomycetes > Micromonosporales > Micromonosporaceae > Micromonospora > Micromonospora siamensis. The sequence goes on from NZ_LT607751.1 coordinate 1,803,402, forward strand.
GACTGGGGCGGGGAGAACTCGCTGATCGCCAGCGGGCTGAGCGCCGGCCCGGCCGGGCGCCGCCCGGCGCTGCACGAGGTGGGCGTGGACGGCGCGTTGGAGACCTCGCTCAAGCCGGACGTGGGCGCCCAGGTCACCCACCTCGCCGCGTACCCGACCAACCCGGTCGTGCCGCAGCCGGCCAACGCGCTGATGTACGAGGCGAACGGTGTCTCCTGGGCGAACAGCCCCTTCGAGACCATCAAGCGGGATCAGGTGCTGGACGTGGCGCAGCCGCCGGCAGGGGGCCGGCCGTCCAACCCGACCGCCCCGTTCTTCCTCTACTGAGGCCCGGCGTGCGTGACGTCGGCGGGCTCTTCACCGACCTCACCGACCTGGTGCTGCCGACCGGCTGCGCGGGCTGCGGCGAGCGGGTGCCGGGCATCCGGCGCGGCGTCTGCCCGTCCTGCGTGGCGGAGTTGGAGTCGTTGCGTCCCGGCCCGGCACGACCCACCCCGGCCCCGCCCGGCCTGCCGCCCTGCGCCGCCCTCGGCCCGTACGCGGGGGCGTTGCGCGCGACCCTGCTGGCGTACAAGGAGCAGGGCCGGCACGGACTGGCCCGCCCGTTGGGCGGGTTGCTGGCCGAGGTGGTGGCCGCGGCGGTCGACGGCGACCGGCCGGTGCTGCTGGTCCCGGTCCCGGACACCGCGGCGGCGGCCCGCGCCCGGTACGGCGACCACCTGGCCGGGCTGGCCCGGCACGCGGCGGCGCGGCTGACCGCGGCGGGCTGGCGGGTGCGGGTGGACCGGCCGCTTCGGGCGCTGCCCCGGCCGGACTCGGTGACCCTGGACAGCGCCGGCCGGGCCGAGGCGGCGGCGGCTGCCTTCCGGCCCCGTTCGACGTGGTGGCCCGTCGGGTCGGGCCGGCGCGACGCCGCCGGTGACCCGGTGGTGGTGCTGCTCGACGACATCCTCACCACCGGTGCGACCCTGGCCGCCGCGAGCACCGTGCTGACCGCCACCGGCCGGTCACCGGCGGTGGCGGCGGTCCTCGCCGCGACCGTGAAGCGGCACCATTTGTGACCGTGCGTGTTTCCGTTTCACCCTTTGGTGTATGAGCTGTGAAAATTTTGGGGCCGCCACGACGACTGGGGGTGACTGTTGGCCGAACACGAGTTAGCGTTTTCGTGTCGGGGGTAGGAGGTCATTCCCAACCGCTCCCGGCGGTGAGAGGAGGCGTAGCCGTACGAACCGGTCGACGCCGAGCGTGGGGTCTCCCCAAGGCGTCGTGACCGGGCAACCGGATCGAACGACCGTCCGAAAAAGGGAGGTCACGTGGACATCGTGGTCAAGGGCCGAAACGTCGAAGTGCCGGACCATTACCGGGTTCATGTAGCGGAGAAACTCGCAAAGATCGAGCGCTACGATCACAAACTCATTCGGGTGGACGTGGAGTTGTTCCACGAGCGCAATCCACGCCAGTCCGACCATTGTCAGCGGGTGGAGATCACCTGCGTTTCCCGGGGCCCGGTGATCCGGGCCGAGGCCTGCACGAACGACTTCTACAGCGCGTTGGACGCCGCCATCGCCAAGCTGGACACCCGGCTGCGCCGGGCCGCCGACCGCCGGCGGGTGCACCGGGGCCGGCACGCGCCGCTGTCGGTCTCCGCCGCCACCGCCGGCCTGCCGGTCGCTGACCTCGACGGCCCCGGCCTGAACGCCCTGGCCAACGGGACGGCCACCGCGGTCGCCGAGCGGGCGGAGGAGCCGGTCGACGAGTACGAGCACCAGCCGTGGCACATCGCCCGGGCGAAGGTGCACCCGGCCGAGCCGATGACCGTCGACGACGCGCTGTTCCAGATGGAACTGGTGGGGCACGACTTCTACCTGTTCCACGACAAGGAGTCCGGACGGCCGAGCGTCGTCTACCGGCGACACGCCTACGACTACGGAATCATCTCCCTCGACGCCTGAGTTGCCGGAAGGGGCTCCTCATCGCAGGGGCCCCTTCCGACGCGGCTCAACTGGGCCGGGGGTCGGTGGCGAGCAGGCCGTAGAGCGCCGAGTCGACCCGGGTGCCGTCCGGGCCGGGCAGCCGGCCGCGCATGAGCCCCTCCGACCGGAAGCCGGCCCGTTCCAGCGCCCGCCGGGACGCGACGTTCTCGGGCCGGGTGCCGGCCCAGAGCCGGGCCAGCCCCACGCCGAACGCCCAGTTGGCGAGCAGACGGAGCACCCGACTGGTCAGGCCGCGCCCGCGCGCCTCGGGCAGCAGGCTGTAGCCGAGCATGGCCTGACCGGTGGTCGGCTCGTCGTACACCAGCGCGCAGCCGCCGGCCACCGCGCCGGTGACGGCGTCCAGGATCGCCAGGTCGGCCGAGGCGCCGGCCAGCCAGTGGCTCTCCGCCAGCAGGCAGCGCCCCTCGATCGCGGCCCGCTCCGGCGGGACGGGCGGCACCCGGTTGGCCACCACCTCCGGCAGGGTGTGCAACCGGTGCATGGCCGCCGCGTCGCCGGGGGCGAGCCGGCGCAGCGTCACCACGCCGTCGGTGAGCTGCCCGCCGGGCAGGTCGGGCAGGAGCCGCGCGGTGGGTCCGGGCGGGTCGTCGGCGAGGCGTACCCAGGCGATCAGGTCGTCGCGGCCACCGTCGCGGCCGGGGTTCGCGGCCCGGCGTACCCCCTCGTGCCGAAAACCGGCGGCCAGCGCGACCCGCTGGCTGGCCGGGTTCTCGGGGTGGGTGAGCAGCTCCAGCCGGACGGCGCCGGCGGCGAACGCGTGCCAGGCGAGGGCGCGGGTGGCGGCGGTGGCGACGCCGCGGCGCCGCGCCCAGGGCGCCACCCAGTAGCCGATCTCCGCCTGGCTGCGGGTGGGCACCGGCTGGCTGAGCCCGATCCCGCCGAGCAGCCGGTCGGTGGCCGGGTCCGCGATGGCGTACGCGGCGCCGCCGGTGGCCCAGGCCGCGGGCGCGCCCTCGGTGATCCACCACCGGGCGCCGGCCTCGGTGTACGGGTCCGGCATGCCGGAGATGAACCGTCGGGTGAGCGGGTCGGCGCAGGCCGCCGCGGTGTCCGTCGCGTCGTCGAGCCGGAACAGCCGCAGCCGTACTCCGCCCGTCTCGATCATCGCCGGTGTCACGTCAGGTCCTCGGCGAGCAGGGCGGCCAGCCAGGTGTCCACCCGGTTCCCCCGGTGGGTGAGCCCGCCGCGGGTGGTGCCCTCGAAGGTGAAGCCGGCCTTCTCGGCGACCCGCCGGGACGCGGTGTTGCCCACGTTGGCCCGCCACTCGACCCGGGCCAGGCCGAGCGTGGTGAAACCCCAGGCGGCCACCGCGGCCACGGCGGCGGGCATCCAGCCACGACCGCGGGCGTACGGGGCGGTCATGAAGCCGACGTCGGCCAGGAGCGGGTCGGTGGGTTGCAGCCGCAGGTCGATCGTGCCAGCGAAGCGGTCGTCGGGGCCGGCGATCACGAAGCAGCCGCTGGTGCCCCGCGCCCAGGTCTGCCGGACGAAGGCGAGGTATCCGTCGGCGTCGCCGCGCTGGTAGGGGTGCGGCACCGAGGTCCACCGGACGGTGTCGGGGTCCTGGCAGGTGGTCACGATGTCGTCGAGGTCCCGCTCCTCCATCGGCCGCAGCCGCAGCTCGGTGTCGCCGGCGGTGGCGAAGAGGGTGGGTTGCGGCCGGCCGAAGACGGCGGCGCGGCGGGCCTCCAGGGTGCCCGGGGCGGCGGGGCCCGGATCGTCCGGGGCGGGCACCTCACCGGGCAGCAGTGAGCCGACCCAGGCCTCCGCCCGGCCCTCCTGGGTCGGGCGGGCCAGGCGCAGCTCGCCCTGGATGCGGAAGCCCGCGCGCAGGGCCACCAGCCGGGAGGCGTGGTTGCCGAGCTCCGCCTGCCAGATCAGTCGGCTCAGCTTCAGCTCGTCGAAGGCCCAGCGGGCGACCGCCCGGGTGGCCCGGACGGTGACCCCCCGGCCGCGTGCCCACGGCGCGGTCCAGTAGCCGACCTCGCCCGAGCCGAGGCCCCGGTCGATGGAGACCAGGCCGCAGGACCCGAGCAGCTCGCCGGTGTCGGCGGCGCAGACCGCGAACGGGGCGCCGGTGCCGTCGGCCCACGCGCTCGTCGACATGCCGGTGACGAAGCCTTCGGCGTGTTCCGGCAGGTACGGTCGCGGTACGGTGGTCCAACGCTGGATGTCCGGATCCTGGCAGGCGCGGTGCACGTCGGCGGCGTCGCCGGGCCGCCACGGGCGCAGCAACAGTCCGTCCTCGGCGATCTCCACAGGCTCCATTCCGGGCATCCTGCCGGATCGTTCGCGCTGGGCGTAACCGGATATGGTGCGCCGGACACAGCGGTTGCCAGTTATGTCTGATTCACGGCCTCGGACCGCCGCCACCAGTGACCATCGCCCCGATGGAACGCCTACGATGGTTCGAGACTGTCTAGGGGAGCGTTGATCCGTGTCGATTCTGGAAAAGGTCCTCCGCGCCGGCGAGGGCCGTATGGTGCGCCGGCTCAAGGCCATCGCCAACGCCGTCAACTCGATCGAGGACGACTACGTCAACCTCACCGACGAGGAGCTGCGCGGCCTGACCGAGCAGTACCGCGAGCGGATCGCCGACGGTGAGTCCCTCGACGACCTGCTGCCGGAGGCCTTCGCCACCGTCCGCGAGGCGGCGGCCCGGGTGCTCGGCCAGCGCCCCTACGACGTCCAGGTGATGGGTGGCGCCGCCCTGCACTTCGGCAACATCGCCGAGATGAAGACCGGTGAGGGCAAGACCCTGACCTCGGTCATGGCGGTCTACCTCAACGCGCTCTCCGGCAAGGGCGTGCACGTGGTCACGGTCAACGACTACCTGGCCCAGCGCGACGCCGCCTGGATGGGCCGGGTGCACGAGTTCCTCGGGCTGACCGTCGGCGTGGTGCTGCCCAACCGACCGGCCAGCGAGCACCGCGCCGCGTACGAGTGCGACATCACCTACGGCACGAACAACGAGTTCGGCTTCGACTACCTGCGCGACAACATGGCCTGGTCGCAGGAGGAGCTGGTCCAGCGCGGCCACAACTTCGCCGTGGTCGACGAGGTCGACTCCATCCTCATCGACGAGGCCCGGACCCCGCTGATCATCTCCGGCCCGGCCGAGCACTCGGCCCGGTGGTACCAGGAGTTCGCCTCGGTGATCGCCCGGCTCCAGCCCGGCACCGACGGTGAGGGCGACTACGAGGTCGACTACGCCAAGCGCACCATCGCGGTGACCGAGCGGGGCGTCGCCAAGATCGAGGACCGGCTCGGCATCGACAACCTGTACGAGTCGGTGAACACCCCGCTCGTCGGTTACATGAACAACGCCATCAAGGCCAAGGAGCTCTACAAGCGCGACAAGGACTACATCGTCAGCGACGGCGAGGTCCTGATCGTCGACGAGTTCACCGGTCGCATCCTGCACGGGCGCCGCTACAACGAGGGCATGCACCAGGCGATCGAGGCCAAGGAGGGGGTGGAGATCAAGCAGGAGAACCAGACCCTGGCCACCATCACCCTCCAGAACTACTTCCGCCTCTACGAGAAGCTCTCCGGCATGACCGGTACGGCGCAGACCGAGGCCGGCGAGTTCAACAAGGTCTACAAGGTCGGCGTGGTCACCATCCCGACGCACCGGCCGATGGTCCGCGAGGACCGCCCCGACGTCATCTACAAGACCGAGAAGGCCAAGTTCAACGCGGTCATCGAGGACATCGCCGAGCGGCACGCCGTGGGCCAGCCGGTGCTGGTCGGCACCGTCTCGGTCGAGAACTCCGAGATCCTGTCCCAGCTGCTGCGCCGCCGCGGCATCCCGCACTCGGTGCTGAACGCGAAGTTCCACGCCAAGGAAGCGGAGATCGTCGCCCAGGCCGGGCGCAAGGGCGCCGTCACCGTCGCCACCAACATGGCCGGCCGGGGCACCGACATCCTGCTCGGCGGCAACGCCGAGTTCCTCGCCGCCAACGAGCTGCGCCAGCGCGGCCTCGACCCGGCGGAGAACGAGGAGGAGTACGCCAAGGCCATGGAGGAGGTCCTCCCCACCTGGAAGCAGGCGTGCGAGGCCGAGGCCGAGGAGGTCGCCGCCGCCGGTGGCCTCTACGTGCTGGGCACCGAGCGGCACGAGTCCCGCCGGATCGACAACCAGCTGCGCGGTCGCGCCGGCCGGCAGGGTGACCCGGGTGAGTCCCGGTTCTACCTGTCGCTCCAGGACGAGCTGATGAAGCGGTTCCGGGCCGGCGCCGTCGAGGCGGTGATGGAGCGCTTCAACATCCCGGAGGACGTGCCCATCGAGTCGAAGATGGTCACCCGCCAGATCAAGAGCGCCCAGGCCCAGATCGAGGGCCAGAACGCCGAGATCCGCAAGAACGTCCTCAAGTACGACGAGGTGCTCAACAAGCAGCGCCAGGTCATCTACGCCGAGCGCCTGCGGGTGCTCAACGGCGAGGACCTCTCCGAGCAGGTCCGCAACATGATCGACGACACGGTCGGCGCGTACGTGGTGGGCGCCACCAGCGACGGCTACGCCGAGGACTGGGACCTCGACCAGCTCTGGTCCAGCCTCAAGCAGCTCTACCCGGTCAACGTCACCGTGGAGGAGCTGGAGGAGGAGGTCGGCTCCCGGGCCGGCCTGGACCAGGACTTCCTGCTCTCCCGCCTCAAGGAGGACGCGCACGCCGCGTACGACCGGCGGGAGGAGACCCTCGGCGAGGAGGCGACCCGCCAGCTCGAGCGGATGGTGCTACTCCAGGTCATCGACCGCAAGTGGCGCGAGCACCTCTACGAGATGGACTACCTCCAGGAGGGCATCAGCCTCCGGGCGTACGCCCAGCGCGACCCGGTCATCGAGTACCAGCGCGAGGGCTTCGACATGTTCGCCACCATGATGGACGGCATCAAGGAGGAGACGGTCGGGTTCCTCTACAACCTGGAGGTGCAGGTCCAGGAGCCGGAGCCCGAGGCCGAGGAGGTGCAGCTGCTGGAGAAGCCGGTCGAGATCAAGGCCAAGGGTCTCAACCGCGCGCCGCAGCAGCAGGGCCTCCAGTACTCCGCCCCGACCATCGACGGCGAGGCCGGCGCGGGCGCGGTCGCCGTCGAGCGCCCCGAGGAGCAGGCGCCGGCGCTCGGCCTCGGCGGTCCGGCGGCGCCGGAGCGTGCCGCCGCCCCGTCGAACACGCCGCGCCGACCGGCCGGTGCGAGCGGCCAGGCGATGGCTGCGGCCGGTGCCTCCCGCCGCGCCGCCGCCCCGGGGCAGGCGGAGGCGGGCAACGGCCCGTCCCGTAACGCGCCCTGCCCGTGCGGCTCCGGCCGCAAGTACAAGCGCTGCCACGGCGCCGCCAACGGCAGCGGCGACCTCTGATCGGTGCTTCTCGTCGCCCGTGCACCGGGTGACGGCGGGACGACAAGTGGTCCACGCGACGGGCCCCGGCCGACGGCCGGGGCCCGTCGGCATGTCCCGACCCCTTGGGGTGCCCGACCCCCACGCCGGTCTGACGTGATGATCGCGCTCGATCCTGGATGTAGTGGCCTCGTAGCGATGACGAGGCCACTACATCCAGGTTGCAGCACGATCTTGCAGCCGGGCGCCCGCTGCCCGGGCGCCCGCTGCCCGGGCGCCCGCTGCCCGGGCGCCCGCTGCCCGGGCGGCCGCGCAGGGCGGCGGTCAGGGCGGGGGCGGTCAGGGCGGGGGGCGGTCGGGAAGGGGCGGCGGTCGGGGTCAGAGCACCTGGAGGGCGGTGCAGAGCCACCTGCCGCGCCGGTGCTCCAGGCGCAGCGCCATCGCCCAGCTGCGGCCGGCGGCGCTGCCCACCACGGCGGCCACCTCGATCGCGCCGGCTCGTGGCTCGCACACGCGGATCCGGCGCAGTCGTACGGACGGGCGGGTCGAGCGACGGCGGACCGGGCCGGTGCGGGCCGCGGCCCGGGTGAGTTCCTGGACGACCTCGGCGGACTTCCCGGGTTCGCTCATCGGGCGGATCTGGCCGATGGGCCGGTAGCCGTTGAGGATCTCCAGGCAGGTGGCGACGAACCGGTGACCGGCCCGGGCGGCCTCCGGGGTGGCCGTGGCGCGTACGGCAGGCGGAACCGGCGCGGTCGGGTGCCGGCCCGGACCGGCCGGGGTGGGGCGGACGTCGCGGAGCCGGCCGGCGGGGCGGGTCGGTTCGGGGCGGCCCGGGTCATGGAGGTCGAGGGTGAGCTGGAGGCCGGCCGGGGGGAGCCAGGGTTCGGCCTCGTCGTCGGTGAAGGGCGGGTCGATCGAGGGCGCGGGGCGCAGCCGGATCGGTGGGCGGGGCGACACCGGACGGCGGGAGTCGACCATCGTGAACGGCCCCAATCCTTGCGTTTGCCTTCGTTTGCCTCCGACAGGAGCCATTCTCGGGCATGCTGACGCCCCCGGTCAATGCCCGGCGGAGCCGTCGGGTCACTCCCCGTCGCGGTCGGTCAGCGGGTTGCCGCGGACCCATTCGGCCGTCTCGGCGTACTTCTGCTGGATGTACTCCTCCAGCCGGGCGCGCTCGACGCGCCACTGGCCACGGCCGCCGATCTTGATCGCGGGCAGCTCTCCGCTGCGCACCATGTGGTACACCTGCGAGTCCGACACGTTCAGCTCGGTGGCCACGTCGGAGAGCAGGAGGAACCTCGGTTCCACGAAGACTCCCGGGGTTGACGGCGTTTGCCTCAGTTTGCCACCGGCGGCCGACACTGCCCAGCAGGCCGTGCCGCGGCGATGTGGGGGACACACCGGCCGGGGAGCTGCGCTCCCGCCGGTGCGCGGTGTGTGACGATTCCGGCGTACGGCATGATCTGCGCCCGGGACCGGTGGCCGCCGGCCCGGACCGAGCAGGGGGAGACGACCGGTGACCGACGAGCTTGTCCGGGTGTACGTGCCGGCGACCGTCCCGATGCTGGCCCGGCTGCACGCCGAGGGCCTGCGCGCGAGCGAGGCGCACGCCGTGACCCGCGACCTGCGTGAGTGGTACGCCGAGGGCGACGAGGAGGAGTTGGAGTACGTCGCCTTCACCCGCGCCGCGCAGGACGCGTTGCTGCTGCTCCGGGAGGACACCTCGGCGCCCCGCCGGCGGGTGGTGGTCTCGGTGGACCTGCCCGCCGCGGCGGTCGAGCGGGCCGACGGGGTGCTCGGCTCCAGCCTGGTGCTGCTGTCGGCGCCGGTGCCCGCGGCTGCGGTGGCGGCCCTGCACGTGGACGGCGCGGAGGCGGTCGGCGACGTCACCGCGGCGGTGGACGTGGCGCGGGAGGCCCTGGCGGGTGACCCGGACGCCCAGTTCACCGTCGACTCCGCCGAGGACCACGAGCTGGAGTGGTACGACGCGTCGGAGCTGGAGCTGCTGCTGCGTACGGTCTCCTGACCGCGGCGGCGGTCAGCTGTCGGCGGGTTCCTCGTCGTGCCGGGCCGGGCCGAGGGTGCGGCCGAAGGCGATCAGCGCGGTGAGCGCCCCGACGAAGAGCACCCAGATCCCGTTGTCGATGCGGGAGGCGCCCAGCGACGTCTGGGCCACGGCGTCGGCGTCGCTCAGCGCGGCGGCCAGGTCGAGCAGCCCCTTGCCGCCGACCCGGATGATCACCTCGGCGAGCAGCAGGAGCAGCCCGGGCCCCGCCCCGGCCAGCAGGTACGCGGGCCAGCGCAGCGCCGGTGCCTGCGGGTCACGGCGGGCCGCCCGGCGGCGGGCCCAGGTCAGGTAGCCGAACGCGAGCAGCCCGGCGACCAGCCCGGCGAGCAGCGACTCGGTGCGGGACACCCACTTCGCCGCGTCGACCATGCCGGCCTGGGTGCCGTCCGCGCCGAACAGGTCGAACAGCGGGTCGCGGGCCCGGCTGAACGCCACCACGAACAGCAGGGTGCCGAGGGCGGCGGTGACGATGGCGCCGACCGGGGCGGCGGTCCGCGCCCCGGCCAGGGCGCCGCCGATGATCGCGGCGGCGGCGGCCGTACCGGCGATGGTGTTGGTGGTGGCGTTGTCCGCGTACGTCAGGTTGACCGCCACGGCGGTGCCGAGGCCGACGAGCAGGCCGGTGCCGACGGCCACCAGGAAGCGCAGGGTGGCCCGGTCGGTGCCGCGGCGGGCGAGCAGGCCGGTGGTGGCCAGCGCGACGGCCGCGCCGGCGACCAGCGCGGCGGAGATGACGCCGGGCAGCGCGAAGGCGGAGAGGCTGACCGCGGTGACCCCGGCGGCGGCCGAGCTGATCGCCTCCCGGGTCGACCAGAGCATCGCCGCCAGCCAGCCGACGGCCAGCAGCGCCAGCGCGGGCGCGCCGGGGGTACGACCGGCGCGGTGCCCGGGGGCGTCGACCTCGTCCGGATCGGTGGCGGAGTCGGCCGGCCCGGTGTCGGCGTCCTCCGGCCGGGTCACCGCGTCGGCGGCGGCCGGCCGGGTGTCCGGCTCGGCGGCCCGGTCGGTGGTGGCCGGCCGGTCCGGCTCCGCGGCCGTGGAGCTGCCGGGCTGGTTGCTCATCGTCTCCCCTTCGACACGCGGGCCCGCGGGGACGGGCACCCGCACCGGCAACCCAGCGTACGCGCCCGGCGGGCCGCCTCCCGCAGCGCCGCCGCCGCCGGAGCGGCCTGTCTTTCGTCGGTTTCCGGGCCGTTCCGCACAAGAATCGGGGCTGACGCGGTTCGGCAGGCTTTAGATCGACGGACGGGCGGGAGGGCGGGGGCGCGGCCGGTGGCCCGCTCGGCGTGGGAGAATCGCACCGAGGTCCCGCCGTCGCGCCCGATACGCCGCGCGACGCCCGGTGTCCGGCCGTCCGGTCGGTGCCCGCGGGTCCGATTTCGCCACCGCCGTCGAGATCGCACAGGAGCCTGTGATGGACGCCGTGTTCTCCGTACCCGAGCCGCGCAACGAGCCGGTCCACACCTACGAGCCCGGCAGCGCCGAGCGGGAGCGGCTCCAGCGGAGGCTGACCGAGCTGGCCGCCGAGCAGATCGAGCTGCCGATGACCATCGCCGGCGAGCAGCGGATGGCCGGCGGCGCGTCGATCGACGTGGTGCAGCCGCACAAGCACGCCCACGTGCTCGGGGTCACCGGCCACGCCAACCACGAGGACGCCCGGGCCGCCGTGAAGGCGGCCAGGGACGCCGCGCCGATGTGGCGGGCGCTGCCGTTCGAGGAGCGGGCGGCGATCTTCCTGCGCGCCGCCGAGCTGCTGGCCGGCCCGTGGCGGGACACCCTGAACGCGGCCACCATGCTCGGCCAGTCCAAGACCGCCGTCCAGGCGGAGATCGACGCGGCCTGCGAGTTCATCGACTTCCTCCGGTTCAACGTGCACTTCGCCCGCCAGCTGCTGGAGGCGCAGCCGAAGTCGTCGCCAGGGGTGTGGAACCGGTTCGACCACCGGCCGCTCGAGGGCTTCGTCTACGCGGTCACCCCGTTCAACTTCACCGCGATCGCCGGCAACCTGCCCTCGGCGCCGGCCCTGCTCGGCAACACCGTGGTCTGGAAGCCGGGCCCGACCCAGCAGTTCGCCGCGCACTTCACCATGCGGCTGTTCGAGGCGGCCGGCCTCCCGCCCGGCGTGATCAACATGGTCACCGGCCGGGGCGAGGAGGTCTCGGACGTGGTGCTCGCCGACCCCGACCTGGCCGGCATCCACTTCACCGGCTCCACCAAGGTCTTCCAGCAGCTGTGGCGGACCGTCGGCGAGAACATCGCCGGCTACCGGGGCTACCCGCGGCTGGTCGGCGAGACCGGCGGCAAGGACTTCGTCGTCGCGCACAGCAGCGCCGACGTGGACGCCCTGCACACCGCGCTGATCCGGGGCGCCTACGAGTACCAGGGCCAGAAGTGCTCGGCCGCCTCCCGGGCGTACGTGCCGCGCTCCATCTGGGAGGGCGGGCTGCGCGACCGGCTGGCCGCCACCGCCGACTCGCTGACGTACGGCGACGTCACCGACTTCAGCAACTTCGGTGGCGCGGTCATCGACGACAAGGCGTTCGGCCGGCACACCGCCGCGCTGGAGCTGATCCGCTCCGACGACAGCTGCACCGTCCTGGCCGGCGGCACCGCCGACGACTCGGTCGGGTACTTCGTCCGGCCGACCCTGTTCGAGTGCTCCGACGCCGCACACGAGACGTTCACCACCGAGTACTTCGGCCCGATCCTCGGCGTACACGTCTTCGACGACGCCCGCTTCGACGACGTGGTGCACCAGGCCGAGTCGATCGCCCCGTACGCGCTGACCGGCTCGATCTTCGCCACCGACCGCCGGGTGGTCGACGCGGTGGCGGAGAAGATGCGGTACGCGGCCGGCAACTTCTACATCAACGACAAGCCGACCGGCGCGGTGGTCGGGCAGCAGCCGTTCGGCGGCGCCCGGGCCAGCGGCACCAACGACAAGGCCGGCTCCTGGCACAACCTGGTCCGGTGGATGTCGCCGCGGACGATCAAGGAGACCTTCGTTCCGCCGACCGACCACACGTACCCCCACATGGGCTGAGTCGTACGGCACACGCAGGGGCCCCGGCCGAGTCGCCGGGGCCCCTTTGTGCGTCGGGGGCACTGTCGTCGGCCGACAGTGCACATAGGAAGACCCAACGGGTGGCGAAAACGGCAAATCCTGGACGCCGGGTCGGCAAAGTGGCAGCTTAGAGGGCATGGCGGAATCCGGAGTCAACCCGACGGCGGCGGCCCTGCTCGGCCTGCTGCACGACGGCCCGATGACAGGCGGCCAACTGATGGCCGCCGCTGAGCGCCGGCTGGCGCCGTACTGGTCGATGACCCGCAGTCAGGTCTACCGGGAGCTGCCGGTCCTGGCCGAGCGGGGTTTCGTGCGGCTGGGCAAGCCGGGCCCCCGGATGAGCCAGCCGTACGCGATCACGGCGGCCGGAAAACGGACATTCTCCCGCTGGCTGGCGGAGGACCCGGGGCGGGACACCATCCGCAACCCCGTGGCGCTGCGCATCGCCTTCGGCAACCTGCACTCGGCCAGCCAGCTGAAGAACCTGTACGAAACGGCCAACCAGTACCACAGCGACGCCCTCGCGGCCGTCCGCGAGCAGGTGAAGAACGCCAAGAAGGAGGGCGAGGCGTACGACGCCAGCGCGCTGGAGTTCGCCGTCGCCTACCACCGGGCCGCCCTGTCCTGGCTGAAGACCGCCCCGGTCGGCTGACGCCTCCGACGGCTGGAGCGGCAGAGGCAGTATTCTTATTTGTCGTGACCGCTGCCGATTACGCCGAACAGCTCAAGGACCTCGACGCCACCCTCCGCAACATCGAGGCGGTGCTCGACCTCGACCGGCTGCGCCAGGACAAGGCCCGGCTGGAGGAGCAGGCGTCCGCGCCGGACCTCTGGGACGACCAGGCCAGGGCGCAGGAGGTGACCTCGCAGCTGTCGTACGTCAACGGCGAGATCGACAAGCTGGGCAGCCTGCGCTCCCGGATCGACGACGCCCAGGTCCTGCTGGAGCTGGCCGAGGACGAGTCCGACCCGGGCGTGCTGACCGAGGTCGAGACGGAGATCGCCGGGCTGACCAAGGCCATCCAGGAGATGGAGGTCCGCACCCTGCTCTCCGGCGAGTACGACTCCCGGGAGGCGCTGGTCGCCATCCGGGCCCAGGCCGGTGGCGTGGACGCCGCGGACTTCGCCGAGATGCTGCTGCGGATGTACCTGCGCTGGGCCGAGCGGCACGGCTACCCGACGGAGGTCTACGAGACCTCGTACGCGGAGGAGGCCGGCCTGAAGTCCGCCACCTTCGCGGTCAAGGTTCCGTACGCCTTCGGCACCCTGAGCGTGGAGTCGGGCACCCACCGGCTGGTCCGGATCAGCCCGTTCGACAACCAGGGCCGGCGGCAGACCAGCTTCGCCGGCGTCGAGGTGCTGCCGGTGGTCGAGCAGACCGACCACATCGACATCCCGGAGAACGAGGTCCGGGTGGACGTCTACCGCTCCTCCGGTCCGGGCGGGCAGAGCGTCAACACCACCGACTCGGCGGTGCGACTGACCCACATCCCCACCGGCATCGTGGTCACCTGTCAGAACGAGAAGTCCCAGCTGCAGAACAAGGCCTCCGCCATGCGGGTGCTCCAGGCGCGGCTGCTGGAGCGCAAGCGGCAGGAGGAGGAGGAGAAGATGGCCGGTCTCAAGAGCACCGGCACCGGATCCTGGGGCGAGCAGATGCGCTCGTACGTCCTGCACCCGTATCAGATGGTGAAGGATCTCCGAACCGAGCAGGAGACCGGCAATCCGTCCTCGGTCTTCGACGGTGAGCTGGACGCGTTCATCGAGGCGGGCATCAGGTGGCGCAAGCAGCAGCAGCTCGCCAACGACGCTGCGTGATCATGCGTGGGCGGAGCGCGTCATCGATCTTCCGCTGACCCGGTGAATCGATGACGCGCCTCGCATCGCGGGGGCGTGGCACTTGGCTCTGCGGTTACACCGCGTAGACTCACCACCCGTGATTCAGCTTGAGCAAGTGACGAAGACGTACCCGAAGGCGTCCCGGCCTTCGCTCGACAACGTGTCCGTCTCGATCGAGAAGGGCGAGTTCGTCTTCTTCATCGGTCCATCCGGCTCCGGCAAGTCCACGATCATCAAGATGCTGCTGCACGAGGTCAGCCCCAACAAGGGCCGCGTCGTCGTGAACGGCAAGGACGTCACCACGATGCGCTCCTGGAAGCGACCCCACTTCCGGCGTTCGATCGGCTGCGTCTTCCAGGACTTCCGCCTGCTGCCCAACCGCACCGCGTACGAGAACGTGGCGTTCGCCCTCGAGGTGATCGGCAAGACCAAGGCGGTCGCCCGCCGGGTCGTGCCCGAGGTCCTCGAACTGGTCGGGCTGGGCGGCAAGGAGCACCGGTATCCGCACGAACTCTCCGGTGGTGAGCAGCAGCGGGTCGCGGTGGCGCGAGCCTTCGTGAACCGTCCGCTGATCCTGCTCGCGGACGAGCCGACCGGAAACCTGGACCCGGACACCTCGATCGAGATCATGCGTCTGCTGGACCGGATCAACCGCACCGGCACGACCGTCGTGATGGTCACGCACGACTCCAACATCGTGAACCAGATGCGTCGCCGCGTCGTGGAGATCGAGAGCGGCCGTATCGTGCGCGACCAGGCCCGCGGCGTCTACGGCTGAGCCGGCGCGCGCCGCCAGCCGTAGATCCTGACGACGAAACACCTCACGCCGGAGAGCCGGAGGAATTTCCCGATGCGGATGAAATATGTCCTGACCGAGGTCATGGTCGGACTGTGGCGCAACGTCACGATGACCATCGCGATGATCATCACGATGGCCGTGTCGCTGTTCATGCTGGGCGGCAGTGGGCTGCTGTACCAGAAGGTCAGCGACATGAAGGACCTGTACTACGACAACATCCAGGTCTCCGTCTTCCTGAAGACCGACGTCAAGCCCGAGCAGCGCACCGAGCTGGAGACCAAGCTCAAGGGCGACAGCCTGGTCAAGACGGTCGACTACGTCGACAAGGACGAGGCGTACAAGCGCTTCCAGCAGATGTACCAGGACGCTCCGGACCTGGTGAACGCGGTCAAGCCGGACCAGCTGCCCGAGTCGTTCCGGCTCACCCTGGTCAACCCTGAGCAGTACAAGCAGATCTACTCGCAGTACAAGGACGTCGAGGGCGTCGACGAGATCGTCGACCAGAGCAAGCTGCTGGACAAGGTCTTCGGCGTGCTGAGCGGCATCCAGACCTTCGCGCTGGCGATCTCGATCGTGATGGCGATCGCCGCGCTGCTGCTGGTGGCCAACACCATCCAGGTCGCCGCGTACAGCAAGCGCCGCGAGGTCGCCGTCATGAAGCTGGTCGGTGCCTCCAACTGGTTCATCCAGGCGCCGTTCGTGCTGGAGGCGGTGGTGGCCGGTGTGATCGGTTCACTGTTCGGCCTGGTGGCGCTGATCGCGGTGAAGACCCTGGGCGGCGGCGGCTCGCTGTCGGCGCTCGAGGGACTGATCTCGCCGATCTCCTGGGGTGACATCTTCCTGGTGTTCCCGCTGATGGCCGGCGTCGGCGCCGTGGTCAGCGCGGTCACCGCCTGGGTGACCCTCCGGTTCTACCTGCGGGTCTAGTCAGGTCCCGGCTCTCCGAGGGCCCCTCCGCGCCGGAATAAACGGCGCGGAGGGGCCCTTGTCTCTCGGGTAGCATGATCTCCGCTCCGCGGCCGGGTGGTCGCGGACCCACGAGGAGGGAGGTGGCGCCGGATGCCACGGGAAAAAGGCCGCAAGGTGGTCGCCTCCAACAAGAAGGCCCGCCACGACTACGCCATCCTCGACACGTACGAGGCGGGCATGGCGTTGACCGGCACCGAGGTCAAGTCGTTGCGGGCGGGCCGCGCGTCGCTGGTGGACGCGTTCGCCCAGGAGCGCGACGGTGAGTTGTACCTGCACGGCATGCACATCCCGGAGTACACCCAGGGCACGTGGACCAACCACGAGCCGCGGCGTACGCGCAAGCTGCTGCTGAAGCGGCTGGAGATCGACCGGCTGATCGGCAAGACCAAGGAGGGCGGCCTGACCATGGTCCCGCTCCAGGTGTACTTCTCCGACGGCTGGGCCAAGGTCGAGATCGCCCTGGCCAAGGGCAAGAAGTCGTACGACAAGCGACAGGATCTGGCCAAGCGGGACGCCGACCGGGAGATCCAGCGGGCGGCGGGCCGACGTGGCAAGGGAATGGACGACTGACTCGTCCCTTTCGTCCCGGTCGGCAGGTTCGGGCGGGGCTCGGGATGAAACCCGTTGCGGTAGGCGTTAGGCTTGTCAGTGCCACCGACACCGGTGGCCTGTCGAGGGGGTGACTGGTTTCGACTTCGTACGCAGCGACAGGGGAAGCGAGCCGAGGAAGCCGACGTCGTCTCGAGAATCGGTCGTCGGAAACCAATAAGCGCCAAGAACAATCGCGCTGACTTCGCTCTCGCCGCCTGAGGCGAGTAGTGAGTCTGTCGGCCTGGGAGCGCCTCCGTCCCAGTATGCCGGCATCAGTTAGGAGGCTGGCCAATCGGACCCGGTCGCGGGGTCCGTGCGGCGAGATCAATCAGCGACTGGGCCCGTCACACCAACTTGCTCGCGTGAGCGGTGGGGCCGAGTAGAGGCATAGCGAGCTGCGCTCGGAGAAGCCCTGACAAACCGGCGAAGGACCCGGGTTCGATTCCCGGCACCTCCACCACCTTGACCTGTGCGCCCCGTCCACCCGGACCGGGGCGCACAGTCGTCTCCACCCCCTCTCCACCCCCTCACCTCCGTATGCCCCCGTTGATCATGAAGTTTGCCGCGACGAAATGAACATTCCGCACCGCCAACTTCATGATCAACGGGGGTGGGCGTGGGCTGGTTAGGGTGACGGCGTGATGAATGAGCCGGTGCGGTTGTCGGTCGGGGTGTCGGGTGGGCAGCGGGCGTTCAGCGTCGTGGTGGGTGGGCTGTTCGCCGCGCTGGGGGCGGCCTTCGTGCTGCTGCCGCTGACCGGGGAGGCACTGCTGCGCCGGATCAGCGGCTTCGGGGACCCGGTGCCGTCGTACGAGGAAGCCCGGGACCTGCCGCCCGGCATGCTCCCGCCCGACCTGGCCGGTCGACCCGTCCAGGACGACGGGTTCGGGTCGGTACGGCTGGTGGGGCTCTGCGGGCTGCCGGTCGTCCTGCTCGGCCTCTACCTCGTACTCAAGGTGCTGCGCACCGCGGCCTGGCTGGACGGCACCCGGGTCCGGGCCCGGGGCGCCCTCGGCAGCCGGACCGTGGACCTCGCCACGGCGGAGGTCACTGCCGGGGCCACCGGCTACCGGGCGGGAGACGACGCCGTGGTCCGGGTGCCAACCGTGGTGGCCCGGGATCCCGCGACCGGCCGCCGGGTGACCATCCCGTTGCGGAGCCCCGGGCTGGCGACCCTCCCGCCGCACGAGCTGCGGGCGCTGGCCGACGCGATGACTGCCGGCCGCCCGACCGCGGGCCGGGACGGCGACGTGCACGCCCTCGCCGACTAGCTGCGGGAGATGGCGACCAGACCGCTGGGCTGAGGCCGGCGGTGCCGCTGGGACTGCCGGGGACGATGGGGCCAATGAGGCGGGCCGTATGCCTGGACAGGGCGGACCGGCGGGTCCACCATCGCTGTACGCGGTAGCAGCGCAGCGCGGGAGGTGCCCATGGTCACCCGTCCGGTCCGGCAGCCGACCACCGTCACCGGGACCGGCCGGCCGCCCGTCCCGCCGCCGTCCCGGCCCACCTTCAGCGGCGACGTGCACGCCCTGGCCCGGGCGCTCGCCGTGCCGCCCGGGGAGGCGCGCTGGCGGGAGCGGCTGATCCTGCGGCTGGCCCCGGTGCGCCGGGGCTTCGCCGAACACGTCCGGGCCACCGAGGGACCCACCGGTCTCTACGCGGAGCTGCTCGGCCACGCGCCGCGACTCGACCACGGCGTACGGCTGCTGACCCGCGAGCACGCCGCGATCGCGACCGCCCTGGCCGCCCTGCAACGCGCCGCCGAACTGCCCGGGGTGGAGTGCGAGGAGCTGTGCGGCCGGGCCGGGCACCTGCTGCGGGCGCTGGCCCGGCACCGGCAGCGCGGCGCGGACCTGATCTGGCAGGCGTACCAGACCGATCTCGGGGGCGAGACCTGACCGCCGGGGAACCGGTGCGCCGCAGCCGGCGTCCAACTCCCATGCGTCGCATCCTCGCCCTGCTGGGCCTGCCCCTCCTGGTCGTCGTGGCGGGCTGCGCCCCGGCCGGCTCCGACCCGTCCACCGCCGGCGGGGCCGAGCCGTCCGTGCCCGACCAGCGGCGGGCGGCGTTCGACAAGCGGGCCGCCGAGGTGGCCGGGGCGTGGCGTCCGGGCCCCGGCTGGGACACCGGGTACGTCCCGTTGCAGGAGCCGACCGTGCTGACCGGCGACCCCAGGTTCAGCCCGGACACCGAGACGGCCTTCCGCGCCGGCTGGTACCGGCTGCAGAACCCGCTGCCGATGTTCAAGCTGGCCCCCGGCACCATCCGGTTCCCGGACGGCACGATGACCGTGCCGCTGGTCGGCGCGGACGAGGCGTTCCGCCAGCTCGACCAGGGTGATCCGCCGCCGTGCGAGGGCCGGCCGATGACGCCGCCCGGCCAGTCGCCCGCGCCCGGGTCCGACCCGACGGCGCCGGCCGGGCGCCCCAGGGCGCCGGGACCCGGCCCGACGATCGAGCCCGGCCCGGACACTCCGGTGCAGAGCGAGCCGTCCACCGCCTGCGTACCGCTCACCGTCACCGGCGTACGGCTCGGCATCGCGTCCGTACGCACCAGCCGGGGCGTTGCCGAGGTGCCGGCCTGGCTGTTCACGGTGGAGGAGCTGGCGGTGCCGGTGGCGCGGGTGGCCGTCGCCCCCGACGCCGTCACCGCCCCGCCGGAGGGGAGCGGCCCGGGCACGGCGGCACCGCCGGACGTGGTCGCCGGGGTGAGCCTGCGCGCGGTGACCGACGGCCGGATCGACTACCGGGTGGGGGTGGGCGCCTGCGACAGCGACATCACGCCGCTGGTGGTCGAACGTGACGACGTCGTGGTGGTCGGTGCCGCCGTGGTCCGCCCCACCGGTCCGTGCACCATGCAGCTCAAGCTGGAACCGGTGAGCGTCTCCCTCACCGCGCCGCTGGGCGACCGGCCGGTCCTGGACGTGGTCACCGGCGCCCCGCTGGCCCTGACCCGGGCCTGAGACCGGGCGCGGCGGGCGGTCACAGGATGGCGGGGACCTCGGTGCTGATCGGCACCGGCAGCACGGTCGGCCGGTCGGCGGCGAGCGCCCCGGCCAGGGCGTCACCCAGCCGGTCAAGGTCGTCGACGACGGTGGCCGCGCAGCCGTAGCCCCGGGCCACGGCGGTCACGTCCAGCCCGGGCAGGTCCAGCGCGGGCACGCCGGGGGTGTGCTTGAGTTCCGCGAACGCCTTGAGGATCGCGTACTGCTGGTTGACCGGCACCACCACGGCCAGCGGCAGGCGTAGCCGAGCCGCCGTCCAGAGCGACTGCACCGAGTAGTGGAACGAGCCGTCGCCGATCACCGCCACCACCGGCCGGCTCCGCCCGGTGTCCCGCTCGGCCAGCGCCACCCCGACGGCCGCCGGCAGGCCGAACCCGAGGCCCCCGCTGGCCATGGTGAGGTACGACGCCGGCCGGCGGATCCGCACCCGCCGGCGCAGGGCGGCCAGGTTGGACGGTGACTCCTGCACCAGCACCCCGTCGGCCGGCCAGCAGGCGGCCAGCGCCGCGAAGAGCGCGTCCGGGGTCGGGGGATCGGTCACCGCCGGCGGCGCCGGGTCGGGCCGTGGTCCCGGCCGGGCCCGGTCGGTGGGGGGAAGCAGCTCCCGCAGCGCAGCCAGGGCCAGCCCGGCGTCGGCGAGCAGGCTCTCCCCGACGGGCGCCCGGGCGGCCTCGTCCGGGTCGTCGGTGACGTGCAGCAGCCGGGCGCCGGGGGGCAGGTGGTCGCCCGGCACGTGCGGGTAGTACCGGAACACCGGCGCCCCGACCACCAGGACCGTGTCGTGGCCGTGCAGCGCCTCGGCGAGCGGCCCGATGGCGTACGGCAGGACACCCCGGAACTGCGGGTGGTCCTCGGGGAAGACGGCCCGTTCCGGCGCCGGGGCCGCCCACACCGGAGCGGCCAGCCACTCGGCCAGCTCCACCGCGGCCGGCCAGGCCCCCGCCCGGTCCACCGCCGCACCGAGCACCAGCACCGGCGCCCGGCTGCCCGCCAGCAGGTCGGCGAACTCCCGTAGCCGTGCGGGGTCGGGCGCGAACCGGGTGGCCACCGTCCGGACCTGCGGCGGCGGGTCGGCCACCCGGTCCCAGTCGTCCATCGGCAGGGAGAGGAAGACGGGTCCGGCCGGGGGCTGCACCGCCGTGGCGTACGCCCGCATGAACGCCGCCGGGACGTCCTGCGCGCGGGCCGGCTCGTACCCCCACTTGACGTACGGTCGCACCAGCTCCGCCGCCCGCGGGCTGGCCAGCCGGGGCTCGATCAGCAGCATCTCCCGGGTCTGCTGGCCGGCGCTGACGATCAGTGGGGTCCGGTTGTGCCAGGCGGTGACCAGGTTGCCCATCCCGTTGCCGGTGCCCGGCGCGGTGTGCAGGTTGACGTGTGCGGGCCGGCCGGTGGCCTGGGCGTACCCGTCGGCCATCGCCATCGCCGACGCCTCGTGCAGGGCGTGCACGTAGTGGAAGTCGGCGGGGAAGTCCTGGAGGAAGGTCTCCTCGGTGGAGCCCGGGTTGCCGAAGACGGTGGTCAGGCCGAGCGACCGCAACAGGTCGTAGGTCGTCTCCCGGACCGTCGCCATCGCCAGCTGCCCCCGTCTGCCGCGCGGTGCCGGAGACGGCTGGGTGGTCAGCCCCCCGACCAACCGAATCTATCGGCAGCACGCCGCCTTTCGGGCGCTTCCGGGGTCAGGGCAGCTCGAAGGGGAGCTTGATCCCGTCCAGGGCGTGCGCGCACGGGCAGTCCCGCGCCGAGGGCAGCGCCGCCACCGCGTCCAGCAGCACCGCGCGCAACGTGTCGGTGTTCTCGGCGAAGACCCGGAAGACCTCCTCCTGGGTCACCGACTCGCCGGCCGCCACCCCCGCGTCCAGGTCGGTGACCAGGGCGATCGAGGTGTAGCAGAGGGCCAGCTCGCGGGCCAGGACCGCCTCCGGATGGCCGGTCATGTTGACCACCGAGCCGCCGATCGAGGCGAACCAGCGGGACTCGGCGCGGGTCGAGAAGCGCGGCCCCTCGACCACCACCACCGTGCCACCGTCCACCGCGGCCACGTGCCGGCCGCTCGCCGCGTCGAGCAGCGTACGCCGGCCGGTGGGGCAGTACGGGTCGGCGAAGGAGACGTGCACCGCGCCCCGGTCGTAGTAGGTCTGGGCGCGTCCGCTGGTCCGGTCGATCAGCTGGTCCGGCACCACGAAGGTGCCCGGCCCCAGCTCCGGCCGCAGGCCACCCACCGCGCACGGGGCGAGCACCTGGCGAACCCCGAGTGACCGCAGCGCCCACAGGTTGGCCTGGTACGGGATCAGGTGCGGCGGGTGCCGGTGGTCGCGACCGTGGCGGGGCAGGAACGCCACCGACCGGCCGCCCACCTCGGCGATGGTGATCGCGTCCGAAGGCGCTCCGTAGGGCGTCTCGACCGTGTGCTCGGTGGCGCCGTCCAGGAGCGCGTAGAGCCCCGATCCGCCGATCACCGCCAGTTCCGCCGTTGGACCCATCGACCCTCCCTCGATCCTGTTCGATCATCCGCCCGTCAGACCTTAGCCAGCGGCGGGGACGCAGGCTATGGTGCCAGGCATGGCGTTGACAGCGCGGACGGTCGAGGGCGTCGGGTCGGCCCCGGTGCGCGGCTGACGGAGGTCCAGGATGCAGGGAGAGGGACAGGCGATCGGTGGTCGCGCTATGGAGTCGATGACCGGACGGCTGCTGGTCGCGACGCCCACCCTGAAGGACCCGAACTTCGACCGTACGGTGGTGCTGCTCGTCGCCCACGAGGCCGGCGGCGCCCTCGGTGTGGTGCTGAACCGGGCGACCGAGGTGCCGGTGGCCGACGTGCTCGGCGACTGGAGCGACCTGGCCCGGGATCCCGCGGTGCTCTTCGAGGGCGGCCCGGTCCAGCCCGACTCGGCGATCTGCCTGGCCCGGATGCGCCACCCGATCAAGCCGCTCAAGGGCTTCCACCGGGTCTCCGGCGCGGTGGGCACCATCGACCTGTCGGTGGACCCGGAGCGGCTGCGGGAGAGCATCGGCGGCATCCGGGTCTTCGCCGGCTACTCCGGGTGGGGCTCGGGGCAGCTGGAGCAGGAGATCGAGGAGGGATCGTGGTTCGTGCTCGACGCGCTGCCCGGTGACGCCTTCGTCGACCGGCCCGACGACCTGTGGCCGATGGTGCTGCGCCGGCAGGGCGGCATGCTGGCCGCCGTGGCCCACTTTCCGCCCGACGTGGCGCTCAACTGAGCGACCCGCGCAGGGGGGACCCCCGCGAGATGACCATGCCGAGGGCCGTGTGTATAGTTCTCTCGTGCCCGGGCAACCGGGACGACCGCAAGGGGCCGTGGCGCAGCTGGTAGCGCACCACACTGGCAGTGTGGGGGTCAGGGGTTCGAGTCCCCTCGGCTCCACCTGAGCGGACGAAAGCCCCGGCGAGGAATCCTCGCCGGGGCTTTCGGCGTTTCTGGGCTCGCTGGTCCCGTCCGTCAGGGCGCCCGCTCACCGGCCGGCCGGTCGGGTGCTTCCCCGGCCGACCGACCACCCACCGGCGGCTGCTCCGCGAGCTCCCGAGCCGGTGCCACCAGGGCGGCCAGGGCCGCGGCGCTGCGGCTGCCCGGTTCGGGCGTGCCGACCAGCAGTTGCTGACCGGGAGCGTCGCGGACGTCGAAGGTCTGGTACGTCAGCTCGACCGGCCCCGCCTCGGGATGGTGGATGACCTTGAACATGCGGGTGAGGCCCTGCACGTGCTGGTCGGCCCAGAGGGCGCGGAACGGCGGCGAGTCCCGTCGCAGGTCGGCCACGAGCGCCCGGATCCGGGGATCGTACGGGAAGAGGCCGGCGTTCAGCCGCAGGGCGTGTACGACGTTCTCGGTCAGCGTCGGCCAGTCGGGGAAGACGGTGCGGGCCTGCGGGTGCTGGAACAGCACCCGGACCATGTTGGTCGGACCGGTGAACGGGGAGAGCAGCGCGGCGGCCACGTCGTTGGTGGCCAGCACGTCGAACGCGGGACCGAGCACGTAGGCGGCGGCGGTGGGAAAGGCGTCCAGCAGCCGCAGCAGGGCGGGGTGAACGGAGTCCCGGGAGTTGTCCGGGCCGCGTCGGGGGTGGAGCCCGGCGAGCCGGAAGAGATGGCCGCGCGCGTCCGGGTCGAGGCGCAGGGCCCGGCCGATCGCGTCGAGCAGCTGGGCCGAGGGGTTGCGCTCGCGGCCCTGTTCGAGGCGGGCGTAGTAGTCGACGCTCACCCCGGCCATCACGGCGAGTTCCTCGCGGCGCAGCCCGGGTACCCGCCGGTCGCCGCCGCCGTGCAGACCGACCTCTTTCGGGTCTACCCGGGCACGGTTGGCACGGAGGAATTCCCCGAGCCGGTTTGAATCGGGCATGTCGACCAGCCTACGGGTCCGGGCCGACGTCCCCGGCCGGCTGGCGACTTCGTCGGGTGCGCCGATCCGGGGTTCGCGCACGGGACCGGACAGAGGGCGTTGAAAGGGCGCGAAAGGTATTCGGTGCCAGGGTGTCGGGCACCCCGGAAACCGCACCCTTCCCGGGTCCGGGTGCCCGCCGGATCGTTGAGCAGCGGCGCTCGGCCGCAGCCCCGGAGGCAAGAGGAGGACCAGTGGGAGACAGTGCCGGCTCGAAGATCATTCTCATCACCGGTGCGAGCAGCGGCATCGGGGCGGCGACCGCCCGCCGGTTGGCCGCCGACGGCCATCACGTCGTGCTCGGCGCCCGGCGCGTCGACCGGCTGGCCGTACTCGTCGACGAACTGCGCGCCGCCGGTGGCGCCGCCGAACACCATGAGCTCGACGTCACGAGCCGGGACAGCGTGCGCTCCTTCGTCGAGGGCGCCCACGACCGGCACGGCCGCGTCGACGTCCTGGTCAACAACGCCGGCGTGATGGCCCTGTCCACCCTCGACGCGCTGCGGGTCGACGAGTGGGAGCAGATGGTCGACGTGAACCTGCGCGGCACCCTGTACGGCATCGCCGCCGCGCTGCCACTGATGCGGGCGCGCGGCACGGGGCACATCGTCAACATCGGCTCCACCGCCGCCTACCGTGTCGACCCGACCGCCGCGGTCTACTGCGCCACCAAGTACGCGGTCCGGGCCCTCACCGAAGGGTTGCGCCAGGAGAGCCGGGCCGTCCGGGTGACCCTGGTCAGCCCCGGCTACACCCACTCGGAACTCACCGAACGGGGTGGCGACCCTCAGGTGCGGGCCGCCGCCCACGCGGCGGCCGAGGAACTGGGAATGCCGGCGTCGGCCGTCGCCGACGCGATCGCCCAGGCGATCTCCCAGCCCGACAGCGTCGACGTCAACGAGATCGTCATGCGGTCCACCGCACAGGGCTGACCACACACCACGAGGAGTGCACCCATGAGCGAAGCGCTCGAGATGACGACCTTCCGGCTCGTCCCCGGCCTCACCGGCGCCGACTTCGTCGACGCCAACGCGGCGATCAACGACTACCTGCGGCGACAGCCCGGTTTCCGGTGGCGCCGGATCGTCCAGGACGACGACGGCACCATCACCGACATCGTCGCGTGGGACTCCGTGGCGCAGGGCCGGCGCAGCGCCTCGGGAATCATGACCGAGATGGCCGACTCCCCGGTGCACGCCACCATCGACCACTCCACGGTCGACTTCCGGATCGTCCCGGTGCTCCAGCGCACCAGCTGACCCCGCGGCCGCCACCTCCAGCCGGGTGGCGGTCCGCACAACCGGCGTCCCGAGGACGCCTCGACAACAGAAAGGTGCGGTGCGTCGTGCGTGCCGTGGTACTCCGGGAGTTCGGTGCTCCCCTGCGGGTCGACGAGATCGACCGACCTTCCGCCGGCGCCGGTCAGGTGCTCGTGCGGGTCGTCGCCAGTGGCGTCAACCCGCTGGACACCAAGATCCAGGCGGGCCAGGCCCCGCACGCCCGGGTCCGACCGCCGGCGGTGCTCGGCCTGGACCTCGCCGGGGTGGTGGTCGCGGTGGGTCCGGACGTCACGGACTTCGGGCCGGGTGACGAGGTGTACGGGCTCACCGGCGGCGTAGGCGATCTCCAGGGCTCGTTGGCCGAGTACGCCGCCGTGGACCGGCGGCTGCTGGCGCGCAAGCCGGCCGCGCTCTCCATGCGGGAGGCCGCCGCGCTGCCGCTGGCCCTGATCACCGCCTGGGAGGGGCTGGTCGACCGGGCCGGGGTCCACGCCGGGCAGAAGGTGCTGGTGCAGGGGGGCGCCGGCGGCGTCGGGCACGTCGCGATCCAGCTGGCCCGCTCCCGGGGCGCCGAGGTCTACGCGACGGGCGGCCCGTCGAGCATGGATGTCATCCAGAGCCTGGGCGCGGTGCCCATCGACTACAGCGTCGTCGGCGTGGAGGAGTACGTCGGGACGTACACCGGGGGCGAGGGGTTCGACATCGTCGCCGACAACGTCGGCGGCGCGACGCTCGACGCCTCGTTCGCGGCGGTGCGTACCTACCACGGACACGTGGTGAGCGCGCTCGGGTGGGGGTCGCACGCCCTCGCACCGCTGTCGTTCCGCGGGGCGACCTACTCCGGGGTGTTCACCCTGCTGCCCATGCTGACCGGGCAGGGCCGGGAGCACCACGGGGAGATCCTGCGCGAGGGCGCGGCACTGGCCGACGCCGGCGCGCTGCGTCCCCGGCTCGACGCTCGCCGCTTCACCCTGGACACCGTGGGGGAGGCGCACGACCTGGTCGCCCGAGGCGCCGCGCGGGGCAAGGTCGTCGTCGACGTCGACGCCTGAGGGGCCGTGGCCGATTCCGCCGCGCCGTCGAACCTTTGCCGGCCCGCGTACGTACCTGTGCGCGGGAGGTCGATCTCATGGCCGTACGCCGACTGCTCGCCGCCGCCCTCGCCGGCGCGGTGACGCTGCTGCCCGTCACCACCCCCGCCCACGCGCACGGTGCCCCCACCAGCCCGGTCAGCCGCGCGGCGGCCTGCGGTCCGGCGGGTACGGCGGCCGACACCCCGGCCTGCCTGGCTGCCGTGGCGGCCGGCGCGGCGGTACGCGAGTGGGACAACGTGCGGGTGGCGCGGGTCGACGGGCGGGACCGGCAGCGGATCCCCGACGGGGAGCTGTGCAGCGGCGGGCTGTCCGCGTACCACGGGCTGGACCTGGCCCGGGACGACTGGCCGGCGACCCGGCTGACCCCGGGCCGGGGGTTCACCTTCCGCTACCGGACCACCATCCCGCACAAGGGTACGTTCCGGCTGTACCTGACCCGTCCCGGCTACGATCCGGGCCGGCGACTCAGCTGGGCGGACCTGGACCAGCGGCCCTTCCTCACGGCCACCGACCCGCCGGTGCGCTCGGGGGCGTACCAGATGCCGGGGCGGGTGCCGACCGGCCGGACCGGCCGGCACCTGATCTACACGATCTGGCAGAACTCCGACACCCAGGACACCTACTACTCCTGCTCGGACGTGGACTTCCCGGTGCCGGCGACGCCGCGTACCCGGGTCGCGTCCGGTGGCGGCACCGCCGGGCCGGCGGCGACGGCCGGCGCGTCCTCGGCGGCGCTCGCCGAGCCGGACGGCGGGGTGCCGGTGGCGTCGGTGACCGCCCTGGGCCGGGTGAACCTGACGCTGGTGGCCGGGGTGGCCGGCGTCGTCGTGGTGCTGCTGGCGGCGATGCTCGGGGCGCGGTTGCGCCGCGTCGGCGCGGCGCCGCCGGGCCGGCAGTGCGAGGTCCGCAACCACCGGGCCGGTCGCCGCCGGGTCTGGTGACCCGCCGCGTGCGGTCCAGCCCCGGAAACGACGGAGCCGCGCCGCACCCGGAGGTGCGACGCGGCTGCGCTGTTCAGCGGTGGGGCGTCAGAGCCGGTAGGCCTTGTCGCCCTTGGTGACGCCACGCGTGTCGAAGAAGCGCGGAGCGATCTCGGCCAGCCGGTCGGCGTCGTACTGCTTGTGGTTCTGCACCAGGATGACCAGGTCGGCGGCGGCGACGGCGCTCTCCAGGTCGTTCACCCGCAGCACGTCCACGTCGGAGATCTTCCACTGGCTCACGAACGGGTCGTGGTAGCTCAGCTTGGCGCCCAGGGCGCCCAGCTTCTGGGCCAGCTCGACGGCCGGCGACTCGCGCTGGTCGGCGATGTTCGGCTTGTAGGTCACACCGAGCAGCAGCACCGACGCGCCGTTGGTGGCCTTGCCGGCGTCGTTGAGCAGGTTCTGCGCCCGGTGCGCCACGTACGCGGGCATCGTCGCGTTGATCTCCTGCGCCAGCTCGACGAAGCGGAACGGGTAGCCGAGCTTCGCCCGCACGTTGTGGCTCAGGTAGTTCGGGTCGATCGGGATGCAGTGGCCGCCGACGCCCGGGCCCGGGTAGAACGCCTGGAAGCCGAACGGCTTGCTGGCGGCGGCGTGGATGACGTCCCACAGGTCGATGTCCAGCTCGTGGCAGAACCGGGCCATCTCGTTGACCAGCGCGATGTTGATGTGCCGGTAGGTGTTCTCCAGCAGCTTGGCGGTCTCCGCCTCGCGGGTGCCCTTGGCCCGGACCACCGTCTCGATGAACCGGCCGTAGAACTGCGCGGCCCGCTCCGAGCAGGCCGGGGTGTGCCCACCGACCACCTTCGGGGTGTTGTGCGCGCCGAACTTCTCGTTGCCCGGGTCGATCCGCTCGGGGGAGAAGGCCAGGTGGAAGTCCGTGCCGGCGGTGAGGCCGGACGCCTTCTCCAGGATCGGCCGGACCACCTCGTCGGTCGTACCCGGGTAGGTGGTCGACTCCAGGATGACCAGCATGCCCTCGGTGAGGTTGGCGGCCACGGCCTCGGTCGCGCCGATCACCGCGCGCAGGTCCGGGCCCTGGTCCTCCGAGAGCGGGGTCGGCACGCAGATCACCGCTGCGGCGGCGCCCCGGATCTCCGAGGCGTCGGTGGTGGCCCGGAAGCCGCCGCCGATCATCTCGGCGATGTCGCCGTCGGACAGGTCGTCGACGTGCGACTTGCCGGAGTTCAGCGACTCGACGACGCGGGCGTTGATGTCGAAGCCGAGGACGGTCATCCCGGCCTTGGTCGCCTCCTGGGCGAGCGGTAGGCCGACGTATCCGAGCCCGAGAATCACGACATCGACAGACACTGCCTACTCCTTCGTTGGGTGGCCCGGTGCGGGGGTCTCTGCGTGCCGACCGGCCGAGTTGCGACGGACATGGTTTCAGATGGAAGGCCGGTCGCTGGTGGCCCGCCAGGAATGATAGTGACGGCGCCCGTCGAACCGGACGAGGCGTACCTCGGGGGAGTCTTCGCCCTGTCCGGTGGCCCGCGGGCGGAACGTCAGGAGAGCTTGCGCTTCACCTTGCCGGCCAGCCGCTTGCCGCGGCGCAGGACGCCGAGCATCTTCCGACCGCCTTCGGACTTGACCAGGATAGCTCGCACGGCCTGCTGGCCTCCCGGCGCCTGCGGGCGCGACTTGAGCTCCTTGTTCAGCTTCTCGACCCGGTCGGCCAGGGTGCCGAGCTGCCCGAGCAGGGCGGTCTCGCTCAGTCGGCGGTCCCGCTCCGCGCCGGCCAGGGCGGTGGCCACCTCGACGTCGCGGCGAGCGGCGCCCTCGGCCGCGCCGAGGCGAACCGCGATGGCGGCGGTCAGCAGCTGGGCAGCCGGCTCGGTGCTTCCCTCGGCCAGCTCCAGCGCCGCGTAGGGACGGCCGTTGAGGCTGCCGAGGCCGGCCCACTTCAGGCCGGTCAGGCGGCCGGCGACCGGTTCCTCCGCGTCCGTCGGGCCCTCGACGTCGAGGATCACGAGCAGTCGACCGCCCGGGCGCACAGCCGGCCGGAGCGCCGGGACGAGCGCGTCGAGCCAGCGCAGATCCAGCGGGCCGCGGTCGATGACGACCGTGTCGAAACTCTCCGTGACCGGAAGCGTACCAATCTGCGGACCGAGCTCGAGCACGGTCGCCGCCCGGAAGGGCAGGGCGAGCGCGTCGCTGCCGCGACGCCGTTCGTCCGTGATGACGAGCAGTTCGTCGTCGGCTGCGGGCCGGCCATCGCTGGCGGTGCCGAGCATGGCGGGCGCACCGTTCGTCATCCTGACGTACCTCCGGGACCGGAAGACTGGCTACTATGCGCAGCGAAGACTAGCGCATGGGTCGACGCGGGCGGTTCACAGCACCGGCCTGGGACGTGGGCTTCGCAGGTGCCCGAAGATCGACGGAACGTCCGCATCGGTCGCGACGACGGGCACCATCACCGTGGAGGGGTAACGATCGTGGCAGGCAGTCAGTCATCGAACGTTGATGTGGACGGCGGGAAGAAGGTCGAGACACATCGACGCCCATGGTTGAAGCCTGTGAAGGGTGCGGTCGACCGGAAGGTGCTCGCCGGCTGGGAGCAGGCCGCCGACCGGGACAGCCTGCACACCCGGGGCGCCCGCGCCCTCTCGCCCACCGCGCGGCAGCTCACCCCCGGCGTGACCGTGGTGCTGGCCGGCGCCGGTGACCGGTTCGCCGACACCCTCGACGGGATCGCCCGGCAGACGGTGGACACCGGTCTGGTCGAGGTGGTGGTCGTGCTGACCGACGGTGCGGGTCGGGCCGCGGTGCACGACCTCGGCGCCGCCCGGCCCGCCCTGGCCGTACGCGTGGTCACCGTCGCCGGGGCCGGCCTGAACCGGGCCTTCTCCCTCGGCGTGGCCGCCGCCTCCCGGCAGTACGTCACCCTGGTCGAGGCGGGCGACCGGCTCTCTCCGAACTATCTGGAGGCGCTGCTGGCCGGGGCCGGCGACGGCGTCGTCGCCGCCGCCTCCGTGGTCGCCGACGGCGAGGCCGTCGACAGCGCCGCCGACCTGGCGGTCGGCCGGCTGGTGAGCACCGCCCTGGCCGACCGGCTGTTCCGCACCGGTGTGGTCGACGAGGTCGACGGCGTCTTCTGGCTCGCCGCGGCCGTGCACGGCCCCGCGGAACTCACGACCGCCGCCGACGCGGTGTACCACCGCACCGCCGTGCCCGCCCGGCCCGGCACGGGCGACTTCCGCACCGAGATCACCGAGCGGCTGGCGACGGTCGTCCGGCTCGAGCGGCTGCACGCCGACTCCGGCAGCGCCGTCGGTGAACTGGTCACCCAGGCGGTGGCCCGGCAGGCCGAGCGGATGGGCGACTACCTGGCCCAGCACCCGGACCAGCACCCCGAGGTGGTCAAGGAGCTCGACCGGTTCCCGGTCTTCGAGCTGCCGCACGGGCTGGTCAACCGCGGCATGCCGCGCGGCCTCGTGGTCGCGTACGCCTTCTCGCCGTACGCCGACGCGAGCGCCATCGTGATGGCCAAGCGGGTCCGGAACATGGGCGGGGTGGCGGACGTCGTCTACAACGCGATGGACCGGATGCGGACCAAGGACCAGACGGTCCGGCGGATCTCCGGCCCGTTCATCGCCGACGAGGCGCCGGTGGCCACCCCGACCTACTTCTCGCACTGGGGCTCGATGGAGAAGTTCGTCGAGGCCGGCATGGCGGAGATCCACAAGTGGGAGGCCGAGAAGGGCCGCTACGAGTGGATCTACAGCCGGGCCCACTTCGCCGCCTCGCACCTGCTGGCCGCGGTCTACAAGCTGGCGAACCCGGAGGTCCGCTGGACCGCCGAGTTCTCCGACCCGCTGTCGAAGGACATGCTGGACGAGGAGCGGGGCACCCCGGTCGAGGATGGCCCGGTGCTGGAGACGCTGCGCAACGGCGCGAAGGCGCTCGGGCTGCCCATCCCCGAGTCCAGCAACTGCTTCGTCTGGTGTGAGGAGCTGACCTACGTCCTCGCCGACGAGCTGATCTTCACCAACCCGAACCAGCTCGAGTACATGATGAGCTACTGCTCGGATGAGAAGGTGGCGGCGACGGCGCGGTCGAAGGCGGTCGTGTCGGCGCACCCGACCCTGCCCAGGGACTTCTACTCCATGGTGGACTTCGACTACCCGATGTCGGAGGGTCTGATCCACCTGGCGTACTTCGGCGTCTTCTACGCCACCCGGGGCATGGACGACGTGCTGGCCGCCGTCGCCAACGCCCCTGAGGAGCTGCGCCGCAAGCTGCGCATCCACGTGTTCACCACCAAGCCGGCCGAGCTGGACCGGCGTGCCGCCGAGCTGGGCATCGCCGACTGCATCCAGGTCGGGCCGTACGTGCGCTTCCTGGAGTTCCTCAACCTCACCACCAAGTTCGACTGCCTCATCGTCAACGACGCGTTCACCGCCGACTACCAGCCACTGAACCCCTACCTGCCGTCGAAGTGGTCGGACTACAAGGGCAGCGGCACGTCGGTCTGGGGTCTGACCGAGGCGGGCAGCCCGCTCAACGGGCAGAAGCAGCTCGCGTACAACTCGCCGGTGGGTGACGTGGAGGCCGCCGGCAAGGTCCTTGAGCAGCTCGTTCGCGACAAGCTCGCGGAGCGGTCGTCCCGCTCGGCGTAACGTCGGCCGTCGGGCGGGAACCGGGTCCCGGGGCCCGCCCGACCGGCTGGAAACGACCACATCTCTGGAAGGCCTGAATGTCTGATCTCGTCCTGCACATCACCGGGGCCCGCCCGAACTTCCCGAAGGCGGCACCGGTGATCCGCGCCCTGGCTGCCCTCGGCGTGTCTCAGAAGCTCGTCCATACCGGCCAGCACTACGACGAGCGGATGTCCGAGGTCTTCTTCCGCCAGCTCGGGCTGCCGGAGCCGGACGTCAACCTGGAGGTCGGCTCGGGTACGCACGCCAAGCAGACCGCGGCGATCATGACCGGTCTCGAGGACCTCTTCGAGGCTGAGCGCCCTGGGATGCTGGTGGTCTACGGCGACGTGAACTCGACCGTGGCCGCCGCCCTGGTCGCGGCGAAGATGCAGATCCCGCTCGCGCACGTCGAGGCCGGTCTGCGAAGCTTCGACCCGAGCATGCCGGAGGAGGTCAACCGTCTGGTCACCGACCGGTTGTCCGACCTGCTCTTCGCGACCAGCCCGGACGCCGTGGCGCACCTGGGCAACGAGGGCGTGGCACCGGAGAAGATCCACTTCGTCGGTAACCCGATGATCGACACCCTGCTGGCCAACATCGACCGCTTCGACCAGGACAAGGCCCGTACCGAGCTGGGCCTGGCCGACCGTTACGTGGTGGCCACCCTGCACCGGCCGGGCAACGTGGACGACCCGGCCGACGCTGCCGCGCTGGTCAAGGCCATGCACGCGGTCGCCGACCAGGCCGAGGTGGTGCTGCCGCTGCACCCGCGCGGTCGGGGCCGACTGCAGGCCGCCGGCCTGTTCGACCACCCGGCGCTGCGGGTGATCGACCCGCTCGGCTACGTCGAATTCCTCGGTCTGGTCCGGGGCGCCGCCGCGGTCGTCACCGACTCCGGCGGGGTGCAGGAGGAGACCACCATGCTGGGCGTACCCTGCCTGACCCTGCGCCCGAACACCGAGCGACCGGTCACCATCACCCACGGCACCAACCAGCTGGTCACCCGGGAGCGACTGCCACAGATCGTGGAGGCGGTGCTCACGGCCGGTCGGGCCGAGTCCTGGCCGACCCCGCCGCTCTGGGACGGCAGGGCCGGCGAGCGGATCGCCCAGGTGATCGCGGCCCGGCTGCGCTGACCCCACCGACGACGGCCGGTCCCGGTTCCCGGGGCCGGCCGTCGCGTGTGTCGACCGTCAGCCGGCGGCGCGCAGCACCGAGGCGCCCTTCTCGAGCTTGAACCGCTCCTCGGTGAGCGTCGGCACGTCGGTCAGCCACTGCTTGATGATGTCCTGCTCGTCGCGGCGCACCGTGTCGTCCATGACCACCGCGGCGTTGGCCGCGAGCCGGTCGGCGAGCAGCGGCAGGGCCGGGTAGCGGGCCTGGCCGGCGGTCGTGCCGGGCGGGCCGTCGACGAAGAGCAGGCCGATCCGGTCCAGGTCGGCCCAGGCCCGTCGGGAGTACCAGGGGGCGCTGTGGTCGCCCAGGTCGAACTCCTCCAGCGGGGCGTGTCGCGCCTCGGCCAGGTGACTGACCCCGTGCTCGGCGAGCAGCTTGTTGGTCTGCCGGGCGTACGCCTCGTCGTGCTCCAGGCTGACCACCCGGCCGTCGACGCCGAACTGGCGCAACGCCAGCGAGCACCAGAGCGTGGAGACGCCGCTGCCGCACTCCACGATCAATCCGGGCCGCTCGGTGCGCACCAGGTCGACCAGGAGCAGGAGCACGTCGGGAGAGGCCGCCCAGCCCCGCATCGGCGGCACCCGACCCTCCACGGTGATCATCGAATAGAGGTTGAGCAGCGACTCGACCTCGCGATAGGTGTGCCCGGTCTCCCGGACCACCACCCGCTTCATGTACTCGTTGACCCGCTCGACGGCAGGGTCCAGGGTGATCGCCTCGACCGTCTCCGTGGTGTGCCGCACCTCGGCGCGGATCTGCTCGTGCTGCTGCTCGGTGGTGTCGAACCGGCCGACGAGCCGGGTCACCTCGTGGTCGAGCTGCCCGACCCGACGGCGCAGCTCGTACATCACGAGCCGGTTCTGCCGGTGCGAGTGCAGCGCGGCCAGCAGCACCAGCCCGATGGCGGCCACCAGCAGGACCGTGGTGGCGCCGGCGCCCAGGAGCGTCGCGGCGACGACCGCCAGGGCCACCGCAGCCACCGTCGCCACCGCGACGTCCCGGCGGACGAGCAGGCTGCCCAGCGAGCCGAAGGCCGGCCGGAGCGTCCCCCCGTGGGAGGTCGCCGTCGGGCCGGCGGTGCCCCGCCCTTCGTCGGTTGCTGGCATGGGTGCTCCCGGGTTCGACGAGACGAGACGACGATGGCTGTGCGGATTATAGGAGCCGTGGGGCCGTCCGGCGATCATCCGCGCGCACCGATCTCGCATCGCCGTCGGCGACCCCGCGAACGAAGCCGGGGCCCGGCCCACCATGCGGTGGCCCGGACCCCGGCGTTCAGGACTCGATCAGAGCGGGGAGAACTCGGCGAAGTAGCTGCGCGCGCCGGCGACGTCGCCGTGCAGGAGGTCCGCCCACGCGGCGACGACGTTGTCCGGGTTGTGGCTGCGGTTGATCTCGGCCTTGGCGCGAGCCGACTGCTCCGCCCATCCGTTGCCGTGGGCGGTGTTCAGCACGGCGGCGGCGGCCTCGCTGGTCGTCGCGTGCACCCAGTCCTTGTGGTAGAGCTCGTCCGCCCCCGGCCAGGGCCGGATGATCGGCACGGCGCCGGAGGCCATGCCCTCGGCGACGGAGGCGTGGCTGCCCTCCTCGTCGCTGGTGGAGATGATGAAGCCGACCTGCCGGAACCAGCGGGCCATGTCCCGACCAGGCGCGTGGAAGGTGACGGCGTCGCGCAGCAGCGGGTCACGCTCGATGCGCTCGAAGCACCAGCCGACGTACTCGCGCTCCTCCTCGTCCTTCCACGCGTACTTGTTGGTCCACGGCATCTTGCCGCGCACCGCCATGGTGAAGCGCGGGTCGGTGCGGCGGATCTCGGTGAGCAGGTCCAGCGCCAGGTCGAACCGCTTACGGATGAACTCGAAGCCGACGAAGCCCAGGGTGAACTCGGCCCCCGGCAGCTTCGGTCGGTCCAGCCACTCGGTCTCCATGTAGTTCGGGATGAAGAGCAGCTTCTCCAGCGGCCACTTCAGCTCGTCACGGATCCGTCGCCCGAACAGCGGTGCGATGTAGACGACCGCATCGACGTTCTCCATGACGATCTCGTGCGGGTACGGCGAGTCCAGCTCGAAGCGGTGCAGCCGCATCGCCATGAACTGGTCCGGGCGCTTGCGCTCGGACATCCAGATCGCGCTGGTCCGGGCCCACTCGGCGAAGATCGAGTCCGACTCGGCCATCCGGGCTTCGGTGAGATTGGTCGGCCGGGCCAGGCCGGGCCAGTCGTCGATGGACATCTCCAGGTCGGTGCGCTTGTCGAGGCGCTCACCCAGGTCCACCGCGAACTTCAGGTCGAAGCCGGCGAGCATCGCCTTGCGGGGCGCCCGCGGCGTACGCGGACGCTCCGGCATGACCGCCTTGCGCACCGCCTCGACGCCCCGCCGCTGGGCGGCGGTGGTCCAGTCGGCCGGGGCGCCGTCGCTGGGCATCCCCATCGGCGTGGTCGGCAGGCCGTTGCCCCAGCCGGAACGCTCGGCGGGCAGCCAGGCGCTGGACAGGTCGCGGAACTTCGCGGCGGCGAAGGAGTACGGCAGCGGGCCGGTCTCCTGCTCGATGCTCAGCCGGCGCCAGAGCTCCAGCTGCGCCGGGCCGGCCGGCGGCGGCTCGGGGGTGATCACCTCGCCGGTCTCCGGGTTGAGCACCGGCTCCGCCGTGGGCCGCTCGACGACCGCGGGCTTGTCGGCGCAGGCGTCGCAGCGCCGGTCGACGGCGATCGGCGGGAAGATCTCGATCCTGGGGCGGCGGGTCGAGACGGCCCGCTCGACCGACTCGCGGGCCAGCTCGCTGTCGGTGAGGAAACCACCGATGACGTCCGCCACGCGGTTGAGCTGGGTGCCGTACTCCGTGGTGTTGCCGGCGGGCAGCCACTGCGCGGGCAGCGCCAGGGCCCACACCTGCCGGAACGGGGTGCCACCGTTGACCGCCGCGCGGGCGGCCTCCAGGGTCTCGGCGATGACCAGGTCGGCGTTCTCCAGCCCGGGCAGCGAGCGCGGCCCGGCCGGCTTGC
Organism: Micromonospora siamensis; assembly: GCF_900090305.1. Lineage (NCBI taxonomy): Bacteria > Bacillati > Actinomycetota > Actinomycetes > Micromonosporales > Micromonosporaceae > Micromonospora > Micromonospora siamensis. Next base: position 1,839,633 of record NZ_LT607751.1, read on the forward strand.
CGGCCGGCGCGGCCTGGGGGGCGGGACGGGGGCGGAGCAGTTCGCTCGTACGCTGCAGGGATCGACGCGACTTGCCGTACGCCTTGGCCAGCGGCTTGCGCAGGGCCGGTGACAGGAACGCCAGGCGCGGTGTGCGGGCCGGGGCGGGCGCGTTGGGGAGCGGAGGAGCCGGGCGCCGCCAGGTCACGTCCTTGACCGTCGCGTTCGCCGCGGTGAAGGCGTCACGGACCGCCTGCCGCCAGCAACAGACACCGGGCTGCTCGGGCCAGCCACTGTCCCTGAGCAACACGACCCGCATGGCGGGCTCGCGGCTTTCGTTCTCCATCAGAGCTGAATCTCCCTGTCGTGCCGACGCGTCCGACGCTTCCGCAGGTCAGACTGTGAGCGCGCTGTCGATACCCGGTTGATACGCCGCGCGGGTGGGAACACCCGGCAGAGGTGAGCAGGGCTGCGACCTCCACTGACGAGTCGGCGATCGCGGAACGCCCCGAAGGCTACCCCAGCTCACACTCGCGAACACGGAGGGGCCGGCCCGGATCGGGCATTCCTGACCGGTGTTCACCCGCCCGACGCATCGATGCCGTGGCGATCCCCCACGGACACGGCCGTTCCGGCCGGTGCTCGGGTAAGGTACCGCCGCGGGGTCGACGGCCGACCGTCCCCGTCGTGCCGACCCGATTACGGAGAGGTTACATGCGCGCCTGGTTGAATCGCCGTGCCGAGGAGCCGCACGAGCGCGGTTTCCTGTTCGTCGTCACCTATGGGCGATCCGGGTCGACCTTGCTGATGGGGCTGCTCAACACCATCCCCGGCTACCGGATCCGGGGGGAGAACGCCAACGCGCTGCACCACCTGTACCAGGCGGTCCGGGCGGTGCGCGACGGGCGCGAGACCCACCAGGGCGGCAACCGGGCGACCGACCCCTGGTACGGGGTGGACCAGTGGCGGCCCGACGGGTTCGAACGGGCGCTGGTCGACGCGTTCGTCGCCAACGTGTTGCGTCCTGCCCCGGGGGACCGGGTGCTCGGCTTCAAGGAGATCCGCTACACCTCGGAGCACGTCAAGGACCTCGACGGCTACCTCGACTTTCTGCGGACCGCCTTTCCGCAGTCCCGGATCGTGTTCAACCACCGCCTCCCCGCCGACGTCGCGAAGAGCGCCTGGTGGGCGCAGAACCCACACGCCCTCAAGCGGATCGAGGCGGCCGACGCGCGGATGCGGGCGGTGCCCGCCGACGACCGGCACTTCCACTTCCAGTTCGACGAGATCGACGACAGCCTGGCCAACATCCGGCAGCTCTTCGGCTGGTTGGGCGAGGAGGTGGACGAGCAGCGGGTCCGGCGCACCCTGCAGACTCCGCACTCGTACCGGCCGGGAGAGGAGAGCGGCGTGCGGGCCATGGCCAAGCGGGCGTTGGGCGCCGCCGGGCTGCGCTGAGCCGACCTCGACCCGCCCGGCTCAGGTCCGGGGCGCGACCGACCGCAGCCGGCGGGCGGCCCGGTAGCCGGCGCGCAGGGCGGCGTACGCGGAGTAGTCGCCGCGGCCCACCAGCCGATGCTTCAGCCCGGCCAGCCCGCCCGGCACCGGGTAGCCCTGCGCCGGCAGCCAACGCCGATGGTCCCGGACCATCCGGTCGAAGAACGCCCGCCGCAGGGGGGCCGGCACCCGTCGCTCGTTGCCCACGATGACCAGGTAATGGTCGATCATCAGCCGGAACAGGATCGGCCGGTACCGGTCGTACGCCGGCGCGGCGTTCTCCACCAGGGTGAACAGCCGTTCGTACTGGTCGAACACCTCGAAGTGCCGCGGGCTCGGGGTCTTGGTGATGGCTCCGGTGTCGGCCCGCTGCCGGTAGCAGTAGCAGACCCGGTCGAGCAGGTCGATCGAGCGCGCCGCCATCAGCAGCGGGTGGCTGTAGGAGCAGTCCTCGTACCAACCGGGGGAGAAGCGCAGGCCGATCCGGCGCAGGAAGTCCCGCCGGACCACCTTGGTGCACGCCGACTGGGCGAGCTTCAGCAGTTCGGGGCGGTCGGCGAGACCGATCGGGGCGGTCGGCTCGCGCAGCGCCTCGCCGTACGCGCCACGCACCGTCCGGCCGTCCGGGAAGACCTCCTCGTGGTCGACCACCAGGACGTCGGGGCGCTGTGCGGCGAGCCGCCGCCGTACCGCGTCCACCGATCCCTCCGGCAGCCAGTCGTCGGCGTCGACGAACCAGACGTACTCGCCGCGGGCCCGGTCCAGGCCGGCGTTGCGGGCGCCGCCCAGGCCGGCGTTCTCCGACAGATGCACGACCCGCAGTCGGCCATCGGTCGCGGCCCGCTCGTCCAGGACGGCGCCGCTGGCGTCGGGTGACGCGTCGTCGACGGCGATGACCTCGATGTCGGGTGCCGGGTCCGCGAGCACGCTGTCCAGGCAGCGCGGAAGGAAGTCCGCCACGTTGAACACCGGGATGATGATCGAGATCATCGGCTGCGGCCGCGGATCCATGGTCACCTTGCCTGAATCGGGGAGGGTCGGGTGGGTCAGCCGTCGCCGGGCGGCTGAGCGCCGCCGTCGGGGCGCGGTCGGACCGGCACGGCGGGGCGGACCACCCGGCGGCGGATCCGGGCGGAGAGCTTGCGGCCGGCCAGCGTACCGACCAGGACGGTGGCCTTGGCCAGCGAGCGGACGCCGGCCACCTCGACCGCGTTCGGCACCCACCGGCTGCCCCCGAGGGCTGGGTCGGCGATGGTCCGCAGACCTGCGGCGAGCTGCTCCGGGGCGAACCGGCCCAGATCCACCATGCCGATCGTCTCGGCGGCGACCGTACGGCTGCCGTGCAGTTCGGTGACGGCGTCGGCGAGCGACCGGCCGGCCGTGCCGACCCGGTCGACTCGGCCGAGGGCGGCGGTGCGCCACAACCGGGTGGCCGGCCCGTCGGTCGCTCCCGACGGGCGCAGCTCGACCAGCCCCACCTGCTCCCGGTCGGCCAGCTCCACCAGCCGGCGTACGGCGTGCGGGCCGAGCCCGTGCCGGGCCGGCAGGTCCAGCCGGTACGCGGCCGGGAAAGGCGTGTGGGGCGCCTCGGTGACCAGCCGCACTCGCGGGTCCCCGCGGTAGGTCTCGGCCAGCAGCCGCAGGTCCAGGTCCGGGTCGGCGAGGACCCGCCGGCGTCCCTCGCCCAGCCGGTCCCAGGGGCCGACCAGGCACACCACCAGGTCGCGTTCGTCGCCGCCGAGGACGGCGTCGACGGCGGCCCGGACCCGCTCCAGCGGCTCGTCGCCGGCGGTGACCACCGCCTCGACCAGCGGCACCGACCAGTTCGAGCCGCCGACCCGGCGCAGCCAGCGCGGATAGGGCATCCGGTCGGCCAGGTACGGTCGATTGTGGCGCTGCACCCGCTCCTTGTCCTGCATCACGTGGCTGGCGCCGAGGTGCCAGCTGCCGGCGAGCGGCTCGGGGACGAACAGCGCCCCGGCTGCGGCGAGCCGGTAGCCCAGTTCGGTGTCCTCGCCCAGGCGAAGCGTGGTGTCCAGGCCGCCGCACGCCTGGTACAGCTCGCGGCGCAGCGCGGCGGTCGCGCCGACGTGGATGCCGAACACCTCGTGGTCGGCCGCGCGGAGCTGGTCGGTGCGGTCGATGTACCGCTCGACGTAGTCGTGCGGCTCGCCCTCGGTGTCGAACAGCCGTTGCGGGGTGCCGGCGTCCCAGAGCGCGACGACGGCGTCCGGGGTGGGCCAGTCGGCCGCGCCGGGGCAGGTGTCGACGAACCGCTTGTAGCCGAGGGTCACCGCGTACGGGGCGACGTGGTGCCAGCGCAGTTGGGCCTCGACGTGCGCCGGGTGCGCCACCATGTCGGCGTCGAGCCAGTGCAACACCTCACCGGTGCTCACCGTGGCGCCGACGTGCAGCGCGTTGGCCCGGCCCCAGCCGTCGGAGTGCTCCCCGGCGCGGACCAGCCGGGTGTTGGCCGGCCGGACGGCGGGCAGCTCGATCGGCGGCTGCGAGCCGTCGTCGACGACTACGACCTCCAGCAGCTCGTCGGGGTAGGTCTGCCGGCTGAGCGAGGCGAGTGTCAGGTCCAGGCTGGCCTGGCAGTTGTAGGCCGGGATGACGACGCTCACCGACAGCTCGGGGCGCCAGCTGCCGAGGTCGGGGACGGTCAGCGTGGACCAGTCGTTGCGGTGCACGCGGGGCACGGCGCTCATGCGGTTCCGAAGCTCTCGTGGGGCGGCAGGCCCGTCCACTGCCGCAGCGGGTTCTGCACGAAGTAGTCCAGCCCAGGATCCCAGGTGTGGCCCTCGCCGTGCCGGGTGTAGAGGAAACCGAAGCCGTGCGTGCGGTAGACCAGGCCACCGGCGTCGAGCACCCGGTCCAGCAGGGCCCGGTCGATGGACCGGTTCACCGGCCGCCAGCCGCCGACCGCCTCCAGGTCGCCGCGGGACAGCAGCATGGTGCCGCCGGCCACCACGTCGTCGTAGATCTCGCTGGCCATCCGGCGCCGGACGGTGAGGTCGCGGGGCTCCAGGTAGACGAACTCGGCGCCCTTGCCGACCACCGTGGCGGCCGAGTAGTGGCGGGCCAGGACCAGGTCCCAGACGTGCTCCACGCCGTACCGGTCGTCGTCGTCGACCTTGGTGACCAGAGTGCCCCGGGCATGCCGGGTGACCTCGGCGAGCGCCGCGCCGAACTGGACCCCGGCGCCGACGGTGACCACCTGCACGGGCAGCGGGCAGGCCGCGACGGCGGCGGCCACCTGGGGCGGCAGCTCGACGCCGTGCAGTCCGACCACGACCTCCAGCTGCGGGTAGGTCTGTCCGGCCAAGTCGCGCAGCGCCACGACCAGCCGCTCCGGTCTGCGGGTCATCAGCAGGGCGGTGACCGAGGGCGGGGTCGCCAGACCGGGATGGTCGGCGATCGCCCGGGGCAGGGCCACCGCGGCGGCGTGCCGGCGCAGCGCGGCGCGGCGCTGCCTGACGCTGGCCAGTTCCCGGTCGACGGCGTCGGTGTCCGGCCCGGGTGGGGCGAGGGTGGTCAGCGCGGCCAGCTCCGGGCCGAGCAGCCCGGTCACCTCCGCCGGTAGGTCGGGGGCGTGCACCAGCAGGCCGGTCATGGCCAGCTGCGCCACGGTGGCGGCGAGCGCCGGGCCGGCACCGGCCTGCGGCGGCACGGTCACCGCGTACAGGTCGCGCAGCACGGCCGACTGGCGACCGTCGAGCGGTTCGCCGATCCGGCCGGCTACCACGGTGTGCGACTCGGAGCCGGTGTCGATGCGCCACCGGTCGTCGGTGAGGACCAGCCGGCCGACCGGCATCTTCGCGCCGTACCGGTTGCGGCCGACCGGGTTCGCGGCGCCGGCGTCGACCAGCACGACCGGCGGGTCGGCCGGGGGCCGGACGCCGGTGGTGTCGCCGGCCAGCCGGGCCGCGGGCACGTTGAGCCGGCCGGTCGGGGGTTCGGCGGGAGGCTCGGCGTCGGCGGGCGACAGCCGCAGGTCGTACGGGCGGACCGGGGCGTCACCCGGCTCGGGTCCGGCCGGGGCGTGGGTCACCGCGGCCGGGTCGAGCCAGCCGGGCAGGGGGCCGTCGACGGCGATGTCGACCGAGCCGGGGGCGGGTAGTGCCGGGTCGGGCCGCAGCACGGCCAACACGGCGGCGACCACCCGGTGCAGCGGCAGCGCGTCGGTCAGGGTCACCGCGACCTGGGCCCGGCCGGTGCCGGCGGCGGGCAGCGCGACCTGGTGGGTCAGCAGCCCCGGCAGCGGGCCGAGCCGCCCGGACCAGCCGGGCCGGGGCGCCTGCCAGCGCTCGACGACGACCCGTAACTCCCGGACGGAGGCGGTGTCGGCCGTTCGCAGCAGGTGCCGGGTCAGCTCGCCGACGGTGCCGACGGTGAGGTCGCCGGGCCGACCGCCGGTCGCGGTGGCCGACTGCTCGTCCCAGTTGGGCAGCCGGCGGGGGGTGACGTCACGAAGGCGTTGGGAGAAGGAGCCGAGTCGCCGGCGTACCCCGGCCACGACCTGGCGCCGGGTCACGGGCGCCATGTCGATCCTCCGCGTCGCCGTACCCCTGTCCGGAACATCGGAGAAAGCTAGCACGGGGCCGGGTCGCCGCCGGTGACGACGGCGGCCGCGTCCCGCGTCCCGTCGCCCATCGCCGGGACCGTGGCGGTCGGCGCCGGCGCGCCGAGCACCGAGTCGCGTTCGGCCATCCAGCGCAGCGAGTCGCGGATGCCGTCGGCGATCGAGTACGTCGGGGTCCAGCCGAGTAGTTCCCGGGCCCGGTCGCTGCGGGTGTAGGTGCCCGCCGAGTCGCCGGGCCGACGGTCGGTCTCGTGGACCTTCACCGAGTGGCCGAGGACCTGCTCGAAGGCGGTCACCAGCTCGCGCACGGTGGTGCCGTCGCCGGTGCCCAGGTTGATCACGGTGTACGCGTCGCCGTCGGCCGGGAAGATCGAGTCGAACCGGCGCAGGGCCAGGACGTGCGCCCGGGCCAGGTCCCAGACGTGCACGTAGTCGCGGATGCCGGAGCCGTCGCGGGTGGGCCAGTCGGTGCCGGTGAGCGGGAACTCCTCGCCACCGCGGGCGGCCTCGATGAGCCGGCCGAGCACGTGGGTCGGCCGGGGCACCTGCAGGCCGGTACGCAGCCGCGGGTCGGCACCGATCGGGTTGAAGTAGCGCAGCGACAGCACCCGCAGCGGGTACGCCCGGGCGACGTCCTCCAGCATCTGCTCCAGCATCGCCTTGCTGCGCGCGTACGGGCTGAGCGCCTCGATGGGCGAGCTCTCGTCGACGGTGAAGTCGGCGCCGGGCTGGTAGATCGAGGCCGACGAGCTGAACAGCAGCCGGGTGCAGCCGTTGCGGATGAGGCTCTCGACCAGGTCGAGGGACTTGGCGACGTTCTCCCGGTAGTAGCGCAGCGGGTGGGCCACCGACTCGGGCACCACGATCAGCGCGGCGCAGTGCACCACGGCCTGGATGTCCGGGTGCTCGGCGAAGATCTTGTCGAGCAGGGGGCCGTCGGCCATGTCGCCCTGGTAGAAGATCCGCCCCCGGGTGAACTCCTCCCGGCCGGTGCTGAGGTTGTCCAGGATCACCGGGGTGATGCCGTTCTCCAGGCAGGCGGTGGCGACCGTGCTGCCGATGAAGCCGGCGCCGCCGACGACGAGGACCTTCACCTCGGGCAGGGCGGGCGCGTTCTCGGTGCGGGGGAGCATCTTCGGTGTCTCCTGACGGGGGTCCTGGGGATCAGGCGGTGACGGTGGCGCCCGGTGGGGGCGTGGTGACCGGTGGGACGACCGTGGCGGGGGCAGTCTCGGTGGCCGGGGGCGCGGCCGGTCGGGGCGCCGCCTCGCTGGCCGGGGGCGCGGGGGGTCGCGGCGCCGGTGGGGGTGGTGACATCAGCTCGGACTGCAGGGCGGCGGCGGTGACCGCGGCGAGCCGGGGCAGGTGGCCCTGGGGGATCCGGGTCCGGGAGATGGCCAACCGCCAGTAGAGCGGCCCGATGATCAGGTCGACGGCCGCCTCGGTGTCGATCTGCGGGGAGAGTTCGCCGCGGGCGATCGCCCGGCCGAGCAGCTGGTCGGCGACGTTGCGCTGGTTGGCGCGCAGCGCCTGCTGGAGGGTCTCGGCGATCTGCGGGTTGCGGGCCGCCTCGGCGAGCAGGTCGGGGACGACCTGGGAGGCCAGCCGGTGCTTGAGCACCTGGTTGATGATCTGGAGCAGGATCTCCAGGTCGTCGCGGAGCGAGCCGGTGTCCGGCAGCGGCATCTTGCGGACCGCGAGGTCGGACACCACGTCGAGGACCAGGGCCAGCTTGGAGCTCCACCGGCGGTAGACCGCGGTCTTGCCCACGCCGGCCCGGCGGGCCACTCCCTCGATGGACAGGCGCCCGTAGCCGACCTCGGCGAGCTCCTGCATGACGGCGGCGCGGATGGCCGAGGTGATGTCTCCTCGGAGCACCGCTGCCCCCGCCGGAGCGCGCTTGTTCTGGGTCACGCAGGCCAGCGTAGCGCAACGACGGTACCGTTGCGTCTCGACGTTGGGTGGACTACATTCGGCGCAGCGTTGAAACGGACCCGTTCCGTCGGGTGCCGCTTATACGCTGAGTGACGGATGCTCCTCCCCAGAAGGACCGAGAGATCGGAGCACATCTCCATGCCCGACACGGCGTTCGCCGATCCGGACGCGGGCCTGACCCCGGCGGAACTGGCCGCCCGGCACGGCCTCGGTTTCGCCGGCACGAGACCGACTCTCGGCGGATATGCCCGGCAGGTCTGGGCGTACCGGCACTTCATCGTGGCGTACTCCAACGCCAAGGTGGCCGCCTCGTTCAGCCTGACCCGGCTGGGTCGGCTCTGGCAGGTGCTCACCCCGCTGACCAACGCGGCGGTCTACTACCTGATCTTCGGCGTGATCCTGGCCACCAGCCGTTCGGTGCCGAACTTCATCGCGTACCTCTGCACCGGGCTGTTCATCTTCCTGTTCACCCAGACGGTGGCCCAGGCCGGCGTCCAGGCGATCACCGGCAACATGGGGCTGATCCGGGCGCTGCACTTCCCGCGAGCCTGCCTGCCCGTCGCGATCGCGCTGATCGAGCTGCAGAACATCGCCGCCTCGATGCTGGTGCTGACGGCCATCGTGCTGCTCACCGGTGAGCCGCTCACCTTCGAGTGGTTGCTGATCGTCCCGGCGCTGCTGCTCCAGATGACCTTCAACACCGGCCTGGCGATGTTCATGGCCCGGCTGGGCAGCAAGCTCACCGACCTCAAGCAGGTCGTCCCGTTCATCATGCGGACCTGGATGTACGCCTCCGGCGTCTTCTACAGCTCGACGCTCTTCGCCAAGCACCTGCCTGGCTGGGCGGCGGGAATCGTCGAGGCCAACCCGCTGCTGGTCTACATCGAGCTGATCCGGCACGCGATGCTGGAGAACGTCCAGCTCTCGTCTACGCTGCCCCACCTGTGGCTGTTGGCGGTCGTCTGGGCGGCGGTGGTCTTCGTCGGTGGTTATGTCTACTTTTGGCGAGGGGAGCAGGAGTATGGACGTGGCTGAGGTCGCCGACTACCGGGCCGAAGCCGGCCAGCGGATCCCCACCGTGATCGTGGACGACGTGCACGTCGTCTACCGGGTGCAGGGCCCCGGCACGGTCGGCAGCGGCTCCCCGGTGGCCGCGCTGAGCCGGATGCTCACCGGCAAGCGCACCCCGGGTCTGCGCGAGGTGCACGCGATCAAGGGGGTCAGCTTCACCGCGTACCGGGGTGAGGCGATCGGCCTGATCGGCAGCAACGGCTCCGGCAAGTCGACCATCCTGCGGGCCATCGCCGGGCTGCTGCCGATTGAGAAGGGCGGCCTCTACACCGCCGGCCAGCCCTCGCTGCTCGGCGTCAACGCCGCGCTGATGAACGACCTGTCCGGCGAGCGCAACGTCGAGCTGGGCTGCCTGGCCATGGGCATGAGCAAGGCCGACGCCCGCCGGACCGCCCCGTCGATCATCGACTTCTCCGGCATCAACGAGCGCGGCGACTTCGCCTCGCTGCCGATGCGGACCTACTCGTCCGGCATGGCGGCGCGGCTGCGCTTTGCCATCGCCGCCGCGAAGAAGCACGACGTGCTGCTGATCGACGAGGCGCTGGCCACCGGCGACGCCCGGTTCCGCAAGCGCAGCGAGGCCCGGGTGCGCGAGCTGCGCGCCGAGGCCGGCACCGTCTTCCTGGTCAGCCACAACAACCAGTCGATCATCGACACCTGCGAGCGGGCCATCTGGCTCGAATCCGGGGTGATCCGCGGCGACGGCCCGACCCGTGACGTGATCAAGGAATATCAGCAGTACATGAACCGCAAGTGAGACCGTTCACCGCCCGAGGAGCTCGTCGATCCCGGCCAGCTCCTCGGCGGTGAAGTCCAGCCGGCCCACCGCGGCAACGTTCGTCTCCAGCTGCTCCACGCTGCTCGCCCCGATGATCAGGCTGGTCATCCGCGGGTCGCGCAGCGCCCAGGCCAGCGCCAGCTGGGCCAGGCTCTGGCCCCGGCGCTCCGCCACCGAGGCCAGCCCCTGGATGGTGGCCATCTTCTCCTCGTCCAGGTCGCTCTCGTTGAGGAAGACGCTGGTCCGTACCCGGGAGTCCGCCGGGATGCCCTTGAGGTAACGGTCGGTGAGCAGCCCCTGCGCCAGCGGGCTGAACGCGATGCAGCCCGCACCGACCTCGGCCAGCGTGTCCAGCAGGCCGTCGGCCTCGGTCCACCGGTTGAGCATCGAGTACGACGGCTGGTTGATCAGCAGCGGCGTACCCAGGTCGCGCAGGATGGCCGCGGCCCGGGCGGTCTGCTCCGAGTCGTAGTTCGAGACGCCGACGTAGAGCGCCTTTCCGGAGCGGACGATCGCGTCCAGCGCGCCCATCGTCTCCTCCAGCGGGGTGTCCGGGTCGAACCGGTGCGAGTAGAAGACGTCGACGTAGTCCAGCCCGAGTCGGCGCAGCGACTGGTCCAGCGACGCGATCAGGTACTTGCGCGAACCCCACTCGCCGTACGGGCCGGGCCACATCAGATAGCCCGCCTTGCTGGAGACCACCAGCTCGTCCCGGTACGGCTTCAGGTCGGTGGCGAGCATCCGGCCGAACGCCTCCTCGGCGGCGCCCGGCGGCGGGCCGTAGTTGTTCGCCAGGTCGAAGTGGGTCACCCCGAGGTCGAAGGCGCGCCGGACAATGTCCCGCTGCCGCTCGTACGGCCGGTCCGGGCCGAAGTTGTGCCACAGCCCGAGCGAGATGACGGGCAGGCGCAGCCCGCTGCGGCCGGCGCGCCGGTAGGTCATGGAGTCGTAGCGGTCGTCCGCGGCGAGGTAGGTCACGGATCACGAGCCTAGTCCGCGCCGCCGACGGCGACCGGGCGTCGGCCCGGCGGCCCGGAACGGGCGTGCCGGGGCGCTCGCGCGGGTAGCTTCGAGCCCATGCGCTTCGTCCAGCTCGACACCCCCCGTCCCATCTCCAAGATCGGTCTCGGCACCTGGCAGTTCGGCTCCCGGGAGTGGGGCTACGGCGCCGACTACGAGCACCGGGCCGCCGACATCGTCCGGCGCGCCCTCGACCTCGGGGTCACCCTCTTCGACACCGCCGAGCTGTACGGCTTCGGCCGCAGCGAACGGATCCTCGGCGCGGCGCTTCGACCACTCCAGCACGACGCGTCTGGCGCCGCGCCGCGACCTGGAGCAGTCGTCGGCGACCAGCGGGACAAGGTCGTGGTGGCCAGCAAGATCTTCCCGGTGCTGCCGGTCGCCTCGGTGGTGCAGCAGCGGGCGGTCGCCTCCGCGGCGCGGCTCGGCGTCCGGCAGATCGACCTCTACCAGGTGCACCAGCCCAACCCGGTGGTCGCCGACACCACCACCATGCGCGGCATGCGGGCGTTGCAGGACGTCGGCCTGGTCGGCGAGGTCGGGGTCAGCAACTACAGCCTGCGCCGCTGGCAGTTCGCCGAGGCCGCCCTCGGCCGCCGGGTGCTGAGCAACCAGGTCCGCTACAGCATGATCGACCGCAAGCCCGAGGACGACCTGATCCCGTACGCCGAGCAGGCCGGCCGGATCGTCATCGCGTACAGCCCGCTGGCCCAGGGCTTCCTCTCCGGCCGCTACGACGCCAAGAACCCGCCCAGCGGCGCGGTACGCCGGGCCAACCCGTACTTCCTGCCGGAGAACCTGGAACGCGGCGCCGCGCTGATCGACACCCTGCGGCAGGTCGCCGAGGCGCACGACGCCACGCCCAGCCAGATCGCCCTGGCCTACCTGCTCCGGCACCCGAACGTGGTGGCCATCCCCGGCGCGTCCAGCGTGGAACAGATGGAACGCAACGCCGCCGCCGCCGAGATCGACCTGGCCGACGACCAGTACGCCGCCCTCCGCGACGCCGCCCACCGGTTCCGGCCGGTCACCGGGTTGGCCGCCGCAGCGAAGCTGATCCGCAACCGAATGGGAAAGTGAGCCGATGGACGACATCACCGCGCTGATCCTCGACGACCACGCCGCCTTCCGGCGCGGTTTCGCCCGCCTCGACGACGCCCGCGACGACGCCGAACGGCTCGCCGTCTGGGAGGCGCTCGCCCTGCACCTGGACATCCACGCCGAGGCGGAGGAGGCGATCCTCTATCCGCACCTGGTCAAGCACGGCGACGACGGTGAGGACGAGACGGAGGACGCCATCGGCGACCACAACAAGATCCGGGACGCGGTGGCCGAGGCCAAGCTGCACCCGGTCGGCTCCGAGAAGTGGTGGGCCGCGGTGTGGAAGGCCCGCCGGGAGAACAGCGAGCACCTGGCCGAGGAGGAGGACGAGGCGCTGCCCGACTTCCGCAAGCACGCGAGCGTGGAGCTCCGCGCCGAGCTGGGGGCCCGCTGGCTGAAGTTCTACGGCGAGCACAAGAACGGCCGTGACCTGCGCTTCGCCGACAAGGACCCGCAGGAGTACGTGGAGGACCATCGCTGAGGTTGGTCGGTCGGGGGTTTCCGGGCAGCCCACCCGCTCCGGGCGGTCAGGTTCGATCCCTCCGCGGGCGGGCTGCCCGGAAACCCTGACCTGGTCGCGGCAGTCGGCCTGCTCGATCTCCCCGGTGCGGGGGAGTCGCCGGTCCGGTCGCGGCGGCAGAATGGGGCGGTGAGGGTTCATCGCGTGCTGGGGCCGCTGGTGCGGGTCAGCACCTGGCGGCGCGCGGTGTTCCTGCTGCTCGGTGGGGTGCTCGCGCTGCCGTACGCGCTGCTCGCGGCGACCTTCGCGCAGCTGTTCACCCGGGATGCGGTACCGCTGCCGATGGTGGTCGGCCTGCTGCTGGTGGCGGTGGTGATCGCCGCCGTGCCGGTCTTCCTCCACGGCAGCCGGACCCTGGAGATCGCCGCCGCCCGGGCCCTGCTCGCGGTGGAGCTGCCGGAGCCGCCGGCCGGCCACCGGCTGGACCGGGAGACCCGGCTGCGCGCCGCGCTCTGGATCGCCCTGCACCTGGCCACCGGCGGCGTGGTGGTCTTCGCCGCGATCAGCGCCTTTCCGATGGCCCTGGTCTTCATCGCCCAGCAGTTCGGCATCGACACCGGGCCGGCGCAGGGCTTCGGGCCGCTGATCGGGCAGAACCGGGTCTGGTCGACGCTGGTCGGTGTGGTCGTGCTGGTCGGCCTCGGCTACGCGGTGGCCGGGCTGGGCGCGCTCGCCGCGTCGATGGCCCCGGTGCTGCTCGGCCCCTCCCCGGCCGAACGCATCGCCGGCCTGGAGGCGCGGGCCGCCCGGCTCGCCGAACGCAACCGGTTGGCCCGCGAGCTGCACGACTCGGTGGGGCACGCGCTGACCGTGGCCACCCTCCAGGCCGGCGCCGCCCGGCAGGTGCTCGACGGCGACCCGGAGTTCGCCCGCCGGGCGCTCGCCGCCATCGAGGAGACCAGCCGCGCGGCCATGGACGACCTCGACCACGTGCTGGGCCTGCTCCGGGAGCGCGAGGACGGGGCCCGGCCACCCGCCGGCACCGCCCCGCAACGCACCCTGGCCCAGCTCGGCCGGCTCGTCGACGACACCCGCGGCGCCGGGCTGCCGGTGCGTACCCGGATCGCCGGCGACCTCGCCGGGCTGCCGGCCGCGGTGTCCCGGGAGGGCTACCGGATCGTCCAGGAGGGACTGACCAACGCCGCCCGGCACGGCCGCGGACCGGTCCGGCTGCGGGTGGACGTACCCGCCGAACCGGCGGACCCGGACCCCGACGGCCGCTGGCTGGAGATCGAGCTGGAGAACGACCTGACCGCCGCCACCGGACCCGGCGGCGGCGGGCGCGGCCTGGACGGCATGCGGGAGCGGGTGCTGCTGCTCGGCGGCCGGATCAGCGCCGGGCCACGAAACGGGCGCTGGCAGGTCCAGGTCCGCCTGCCGGTACCGCGAGGGGAGCCGCGATGACCACCGACGTGCTGATCGTCGACGACGACGAACTGATCCGGGTGGGGCTGCGGGCGATCATCGACGCCCAGCCCGACCTGCGGGTCGTGGGGGAGGCCGCCGACGGCGCCGAGGTGCCGCCGCTGGTGGCGAAGCTGCGCCCCCGGGTGGTGCTGATGGACGTGCGGATGCCGGCCATCGACGGCATCCAGGCCACCCGCCGGCTGCTCGCCACCTCCGCCGACCCGCCCCGCGTCCTGGTCGTCACCACCTTCGCCAACGACGAGTACGTCTACGAGGCGCTGCGCGCCGGAGCCAGCGGCTTCCTGTTGAAGCGGGCCCGCCCCGCCGAGGTGGTGGAGGCGATCCGGGTGGTGGCGGCCGGCGAGTCGCTGTTGTTCCCGGCGGCGATCCGGCAGTTGGTCGGGGCGTACGCGGGCCCGGGCGGGGACCGGCTGGCCTCGGCCCGGCTCACCGAGCGGGAGGGGGAGGTGCTGCGGCTGATGACCACCGGCCTGTCCAACACCGAGATCGCCGCCGAGCTGGTCGTCGGGGTGGAGACGGTGAAGACGCACGTCGGCAACGTGCTGGCCAAGCTGGGCGTCCGCGACCGCACCCAGGCGGTGATCGCCGCGTACGAGTCGGGGTTCGTGGTGCCGACCGGCTGAGCACGTCGAGGGAGCCCGGTCACCTGAGCGGGGGAGGATCCGCCCGGGCCACCGGCCGATGCTGCGTCCATGGACCTTCCCGAGATCCCCCGCCCTGTCCGCCGCGATCGCACCGCCCGTCCGCCCGGGGCCCTGGTCCGCGCCTGGCGGCACTGGCCGGTCTGGTCCGGGTACGCCGCGCTGGTCTGGTGCCTCGGCTACGGCGCACTGGCGGTCGCCTGGTCGTCCGGCGCGGCGGGCTTCCCGTACGGCGACGCGGATCCGGACGGCGCCGGCATGGGCTCGGTGCTCGCCGGCGCGGCGGCCGCCGACGCGGCGCCCCTGCTCGCCGGTGGTTGCCTGGCCGGCGCGTTGGTCGCCGTGGCCCTGCTGCGCACCTCCGGACGGATCGCCAACCGGCTGGCCGTGGGGGCGGCCTGGCTGCTCGCCGGCATCCTGCTGCTGGTGCTTCCCGACGCGCGACTGTTGCAGAACGCCGCCTACGCGCTGCTGTTCATCTTCGTGAAGCTCGACTGGCGGGTGCTCAACCAGGGCGTGGTGGTGCTCGGTGGACTGGCCTTCGCCGGGGCTGCCCTGGCGGCCGGGCGGCGGCGGGCCGGGCGCTGCCCGTCCTGTGGGAGCGCCGACCGGCCCTCGCGGCTGGTCCGGCTCGGCCCGGTCGCCGCCTGGACCGCGTTCCTCGCCCCGCTGCCGTACGGGCTGGTCCGGCTGGCCTGGGCGCTCGGCGTCCCGCTCGGCATCGACCAGGGTCTGGCCGACCAGCCACTGGCCGCGCGGTTCGGGGAGGCGGCGCTGGCCGCGCTCGCGATCGGCGGTGGCGTGCTCGCGCTCGGGCTGGTCCGGCCCTGGGGTGAGGTGTGGCCCCGCTGGATCCCCGTCCTCGCCGGGCGACGGATCCCGCCGGCGCTGCCGACCACGCTCGGGGGGCTCGCCGCGATCCTCGTGACCATCGGCGGGCTCTCCGTCGTGCGGATCGTCGTCGGCACCGAGTTGGGTTGGTTGCGCCCCGAGCCGGAGGGACCGGAGATCACCGGCTGGGGCGCCGGTGGTCCCGGTTGGCTCTGGCCGTTGTGGGGCCTGGGGTTGGCCGTGGCGACCGCCGCGTACCACCGGCGGCGCCGCCCCCGGTGCCCCGTCTGCCTGACCGCCGCTCCCTCGGCAGGGGGACCGGGCTGCTCCGCGGGCGGGAGGCCGGCGGGGATCGATCGGCCGAGGCTGGGGTCATGACCACGAGGACCCATACCCGGGAGTCGTCCCGGCTCCGCCTCACCGCACCGCTGGCCGCCGCCTGGCTGGCCAGCTGGGGTGTGCTCGCGCTCGTCGGCACCCTGACCCGGGCCGGCTACCCGTTCGGCGACAACGACCCGTACGGCGACGGCGCGAACCTGCTCCGGTCGGTGCCGGTGGCGGCCGGGCCGCCGCTCTTCGCCGGCCTGCTGCTGGCCGGTGCCGTGGTCGCCCTGGTTGCCGCCGGTTCCACCCCGCTCCGCCGCCCGCTACGGCTGCTCGTCCTCGGCTACGGCTGGCCGCTGGCCGCCTTCCTCGCCGTGGTGGTGCCGGACGTGCGGGTGCTGATGATGCTCGGGTACGCCCCGATGCTGATCATCGGCGCACCGTTCGGTTGGCCACCGGTCGACTACTCGGAGCTGTTCACCTGGGCGCTGTTCGCCCGCGCGGCGGCGCTGGTCGGCGGGGTGCTGCTGGCCGGGGCGCTGCTGGTCTGGCAGCGGCGTACCAGCGCGGCCTGCCCGGCCTGCGGCCGGCGCGACCCGGAGCGCGGCTGGACCACGGCGGCGTCGGCGGCCCGGTGGGGCCGCTGGGCGACCTGGACCGCCGCGGTGATCCCCCTGGTCTACGCGGCCACCCGGTTCGCCTGGCTGCTCGGGATCCCGCTCGGCATCGGCGAGGACTTCCTGGCCGAGATGCGCGAGACCGGACTGGTCTGGGGCGGCGTCGGGCTGGGCGCGTTCGCCACCGTCGGCGCGGTGCTCACCGTGGGTCTGATCCGGCCGTGGGGCGAGCGGTTCCCGCGCTGGCTGCCCGGGCTCGCCGGCCGGCGGGTGCCGGTCGCCCTGGCGGTGGTCCCGGCGGCCCTGGTGGCCCTGTCGGTGACCTCGGCATCGCTGGCCCTGCTGACCGCGCCGGCGTTCTGGCGGCTCACCGAGGACTTCAGCTCGGCCGAGGCGCCGATGCTGCTCTGGCCGCTCTGGGGCGTCGCGCTGGGGGCCGCGGCGCTCGCCTACCACCTGCGTCGCCGGGGCGCCTGCCAGCGCTGCGACCGGGAGTGACGGCCACCGGACCGGGTCGCGACGGGGGCGGCCCGGTCCGGACCGGGCCGGGACGGCCGGGACCGCGCTAGCGTGTATCGGGTGACTGCGCCCAACCAGGCTATTCCGGTCCCGCCCGCCGACCTGCCCGGCACGCTCGGGCAGCTCCGCGCCGCGGGACACCGCTACCGCACGGTCAAGCAGGAACTCCGCGACAACCTCCTGGCCCGGATGCGGACCGGCGAGGACCGTTTCCCCGGCATCGTCGGCTACGACGACACCGTCCTGCCCGAGGTCGAGCGGGCCCTGCTCGCCGGCCACGACATGGTGCTGCTCGGCGAGCGCGGCCAGGGCAAGACCCGGCTGATCCGCTCGCTCGGCGCGCTGCTCGACGAGTGGACCCCGGTGATCCCCGGCTCGGTGCTCAACGAGCACCCGATGCACCCGCTCACCCCGGCCAGCCGCGCCCAGGTGGCCGAGGCCGGCGACGACCTGGCGATCGGCTGGCTGCACCGGTCGATGCGCTACGGCGAGAAGCTCGCCACCCCGGACACCAGCGTCGGTGACCTGATCGGCGACGTCGACCCGATCCGGATCGCCCAGGGGCGCACCCTCGGCGACCCGGAGACCATCCACTTCGGGCTGGTGCCGCGTACCAACCGGGGCGTCTTCGCCGTCAACGAGCTGCCCGACCTGGCCGAACGCATCCAGGTGGCGCTGCTCAACGTGCTGGAGGAGCGGGACATCCAGGTCCGCGGCTACCAGCTGCGGCTGCCGCTGGACCTGCTCCTGGTGGCCAGCGCCAACCCGGAGGACTACACCAACCGGGGCCGGATCATCACCCCGCTCAAGGACCGGTTCGGCGCGGAGATCCGTACCCACTACCCGGTCGATTTGGAGCTGGAGCTGGCGCTGATCCGGCAGGAGGCCGACCTGGTCGCCGAGGTGCCGGAGCACGTGCTGGAGGTCCTCGCCCGGTTCGCCCGCGACGTCCGCGAGTCGCCGTCGGTGGACCCGCGCTCCGGCGTCTCCGCCCGGTTCGCCATCGCCGCCGCCGAGACCGTCGCGGCGGCCGCGCTGCGCCGCGCCGGCCTGCTCGCCGGTTCCGCTCCCGAAGGGGTACGCCCCGAGGACGCCGTCGCCCGGGTCGGTGACGCCGTCTCGGTGACCTCGACGCTGCGCGGCAAGGTGGAGTTCGAGAGCGGCGAGGAGGGGCGGGAGATCGAGATCCTGGCCCACCTGCTGCGCACCGCCACCGCGGAGACGTTCCGGGCCCGGCTGGCCGGACTGGACCTCTCCGGCTTCACCGCGCTGGTCGGCGAGGGCACGGTGATCGAGACCGGCGAGCTGGTCTCCTCCGCCGAGCTGCTGCGCCAGGTCGGCACCGTGCCCGGGCTGGCCAAGGCGCTGGACCGGCTCGGCCTGGGCGACGCGCCCACCCCCGAGCAGGCCGCCGCCGGGGTCGAGTTCGTCCTGGAGGGGCTGCACCTGACCCGCCGGCTCGGCAAGGACCTCACCGAGACCGGACGCACCGTCTACGGCGGCCGGGGCTGACCATGGCCGGCAACCGGTTCCGCTACGGCCAGTGGCGCGGCGGCCCCGACCCGCTCGCCCCGCCGTACGACGTGCGCGAGGCGGTGGACGCCGTCGGCGCCGAGGTGCTGAACGGCGGCAGCCTGCGGGAGGCGCTGCGCGACCTGCTGCGCCGGGGACCGCAGGGCCGGGGTGGCCTGGAGGACCTGGCCGCCCGGGCCCGCCGGCTGCGCCGGGAGGCGCTGCGCCGCGGCGACCTCGACGGGACGGTCACCCGGTCCCGGGCGCTGCTCGACCAGGCGCTCGCCGCCGAGCGGGACGCCCTGCGTGACCGTGCCGACGACGACGCCCGGTTCGCCGAGGCGGTGCTGGACAACCTGCCCCGCTCCACCGCCCGCGCCGTGCAGGAGCTGGCCGGTTACCGGTGGGCCAGCGAGGACGCGCGGCGGACGTACCAGCAGATCCTCGACGGGCTCCGCGGCGACGTGCTGGAACAGCGCTTCGCCGGGCTGCGCGACGCCGCGCGGGCCGCCGGCGACCCGGCGGTGCAGCGGCAGCTCGCCGAGATGATGCGCGACCTCAACGACCTGCTGGGCCGGCACGCCCGCTCGGAGGACACCACCGACGCGTTCGCCGAGTTCATGCGCCGGCACGGCGAGTTCTTCCCCGAACAACCCAAGGACGTCGACGAGCTGGTCGACGTGCTGGCCCGGCGGGCCGCCGCCGGGGAGCGGCTGATGCGGTCGCTGTCGGACCGACAGCGCGAGGAACTGGCCGGCCTGATGCGCCAGTCGCTCGGCGACCAACTCTCCACCGAGCTGTCGGCGCTCGACGACCACCTGAAGGCGCTGCGCCCCGACCTGAACTGGCAGCGCGGCGAGCGGGTCCGCGGCGACCAGCAGCTCGGGTACGGCGAGGCGACCGGCGCGCTCGACGAGATCGCCGAGCTGGACGAGCTGCTCGACGCCCTGGACCAGGACCAGCCCGGCGCCACCCTGGACGAGGTGGACGTCGACGCGGTCGCCCGGACGCTGGGCCGCGAGGCCGCCGACGACGTACGCCGGCTGCGGGAGCTGGAGCGGGAGCTGCGCCGGCAGGGCTGGGTGAGCCGGGACGCCGACGGCCTGACCCTGAGCCCGAAGGCGTTGCGCCGGCTCGCCGGCACCGCGCTCCGCAAGGTCTTCGGTGACCTGACCGCCGGCCCCCGCGGTCAGCACGACCTGCGCTCGGCCGGGGCGGCCGGCGAGGTCAGCGGCGCCTCCCGGCAGTGGGAGTACGGCGACGAGCAGCCCCTGGACGTGGTCCGCACCCTCACCCGCGCGGTACGCCGGGCCGGCCCCACCGTGCCCCTGCAACTGGCCGTCGACGACTTCGAGGTGGTGGAGACCGAACGGCGCGCGTCGGCGGCGGTGGCGCTCTGCGTCGACCTGTCGTACTCGATGATCTCGCAGGGGCGTTGGGGGCCGATGAAGCAGACGGCCCTGGCCCTGTCGCACCTGGTGGCCACCCGGTTCCCGCAGGACGCGCTCCAGATCGTCGGGTTCGGCCGCGAGGCGGCGGCGCTCACCCAGCAGGAGCTGGCGGCCGTCGAGCCGGACCTCCAGCAGGGCACCAACCTCCAGCACGCGCTGCGGCTGGCCGGGCGGCACCTGCGCAAGCACCCGGGCGCCGAGCCGGTGGTGCTGGTGGTCACCGACGGCGAGCCGACCGCCCACCTCGACCCGGACGACGGGGAGGCGTACTTCCACTGGCCGCCGCTGCCGGAGACCGTCGAGGCGACCATCCGGGAGGTGGACCGGCTGACCCGCTACGGCGCCACCATCAACCTGTTCATGCTCGGTGACGACCCCGGCCTGCGCCGTTTCGTGGACGCGGTGGCGCGCCGCTCCAAGGGGCGGATGTTCACCCCCGACCCCGACGACCTGGGCGAGTACGTCGTCGCCGACTACCTGCGTGCCCGGCACGGTCGCCGCTGACCCGCAGCCCCGTCCGGGTGAACCGGTGCCGATCGGCCGGCACCCGGGCGGGGTGACGGGTTGGCTGCGGGAGTGGTGGAGAGCGGGGAGTTGCGGCGACGCTACGACGAGGTGCTCGACCTCGTCGACGGCGGGGAGTTCGGCGTACCGGCCGAGGGGGAGCTGAGCGCGGAGCAGATCGTGGCGCACCTCGCCGCCAACGACGAGCTGATGAGCGAGGCGACCGAGGCGGTGCTCGCCGGTTCCCCGTTCGCCTACTACGACCTGGAGACCATCCACCGGCCGCAGCTGGACGCCCTGGCCGCCGAGTGCGGCGGGCTGGACGGGCTGGCCACCCTGCTGCGGGCCACCAGCCAGAAGCTCTGCGCGCTCACCGACCGGCTGGGCGAGGCCGCCGAGACGCCGGTCGACACGGTGCTGCGGGAGGGCTTCGACCTGGACGTGGACGAGTCCCTGCCCTGGGGGCGGGTGCTGGACCTGCACGCCCGCGTCCACCTCCCCATGCACCTGGCCCAACTGCACTCTCTGCGCCGCCACCCCCACCCCGCCTGAGCGCACCCCTGCCCGCGGGTCAGGTGGGGGAGTGGCGGAAGGTGCGGCGGTAGGCCGACGGGGAGACCCCGATCCGCAGCTGGAGTTGCTGGCGCAGGGCGGCGGCCGTGCCGAAGCCGGACCGGTGGGCGACCTGGTCGACGCTCAGGTCGGTGGTCTCCAGCAGCAGCCGGGCGTGGTCGGTGCGCTGTCCCAGCAGCCACTGGGCGGGGCTGAGCCCGGTCTCCGAGCGGAAGTGCCGGGTGAAGGTGCGGACGCTCATCCGGGCGTGTCCGGCCAGGTCGCGGAGGGTGACCGGCTCGTGCAGCCGCTGGCGGGCCCACTCCCGGGTGGCGGCGGTGCCGGTACGCGGGCCGGCCGGCACGGGTCGCTCGATGTACTGGGCCTGGCCGCCGTCGCGCCACGGCGGCACCACGCACCGCCGGGCCGACCGGTTGGCCACCGCGGCCCCGTGGTCGGTGCGGACGACGTGCAGGCACAGGTCGATCCCGGCGGCCACGCCGGCCGAGGTGAGCACCGGCCCGTCGTCGATGAAGAGCACGTCCGGGTCCAGGTCGACGGTCGGGTGCAGCCGGCGGAAGCGGCTCGCGTACGCCCAGTGGGTGGTGGCCGGGCGGCCGTCGAGCAGCCCGGCGGCGGCCAGTACGAACGCGCCGGTGCAGATCGACATCACCCGGGCGCCCCGGTCGTGGGCGGCCCGCAGCGCCTCGGCGACGGCCGGGTCGACGGTGCCGTCGTCCAGTGGGTCGCCGCTGTGGATGCCGGGGACGATCACGGTCTCCACGTCCGCCAGCAGCTCCAGGCCGTGCCGGGGGAGGACCTGGAAGCCGGCGCTGGAGTGGACCGGCCGGCCGCCCGGCGTGCAGGTGGCGACCGTGTAGAGCGGGGTGCCGTCGTCGGTGCGGGCGGTGCCGAAGACCTGGGCGGGGGTGCCGAGATCCAGGGCGACCACCCCGTCGAGGGCGAGCACCCCGATCCGGTGCGCGACGCTGGTCATGGCCTGATTATTGCGCATGATGGCTTTCCGGCCACTCGCCGCCGGACGCGCCGGCCCGAAGACTCGACAGCGTGATCCGACACCGCCCGCATCCGGCCTGGTACGTCGCCGCCGTCGCCTTCGTGGCGCTGGTCGGCGCGGCCGGGTTCCGCGCCACGCCCGGGGTGCTGCTGCACCCGCTGCACGCCGAGTTCGGTTGGCCGCTGGCGACCATCTCCGCCGCCGTCTCGGTCAACCTCCTGCTCTACGGCCTGACCGCGCCCTTCGCCGCCGCGCTGATGGACCGGTTCGGCATCCGTCGGGTGGTGGCCGCCGCGCTGCTGCTGGTCGCCCTCGGCAGTGGCCTGACCGTCTTCATGACCGCGAGCTGGCAGCTCCTGCTCTGCTGGGGCGTACTGGTCGGGTTGGGCACCGGTTCGATGGCGCTGGCCTTCGTGGCGACCGTGACCGGGCGCTGGTTCGTGAAGCGGCGCGGGCTGGTCACCGGGGTGCTGACCGCCGGTGGGGCGGCCGGCCAGCTGGTTTTCCTGCCGCTGCTGGCGGTGCTGGTCCGCGACCACGGCTGGCGGGTGGCGGCGCTCGTCGTGGCCGGGGCCGCGCTGGCGGTCGTACCCCTGGTGGCGTGGCTGCTGCGCGAGCACCCGGCGGATCTCGGGATGCCCGCCTACGGCGCGACCGAGGTGGTGCCGGCGCCCGCGCCGGCCGGTGGGGCGGCGGCGCGGGCGGTGGGCGCGCTGGCCGCCGCCGCGCGGACCCGCGCGTTCTGGCTGCTGGCCGGCGGCTTCGCGATCTGCGGCGCGACCACCAACGGGCTGGTCGGCACCCACTTCGTGCCGGCGGCGCACGACCACGGCATGGCGGAGACCACCGCGGCCGGGCTGCTGGCCCTGGTCGGGATCTTCGACATCGCCGGTTCGATCGCCTCCGGCTGGCTCACCGACCGGGTGGACGCCCGGCTGCTGCTGGCGGCCTACTACACGCTGCGCGGTGCGTCGCTGCTGGTGCTGCCGGCGCTGTTCGCCGACAGCGCGCAGCCGAGCATGCTGGTCTTCATCGTCTTCTACGGGCTGGACTGGGTGGCCACCGTGCCGCCCACGGTGGCGCTGTGCCGGGAGTACTTCGGCGCGTCCGGCGCGGTGGTCTTCGGTTGGGTCTTCGCCGCCCACCAGTTCGGCGCGGCGATCGCCGCGACCGGGGCCGGCCTGGTCCGGGACTCCCTCGGCGACTACGCCGTGGCCTGGTACGCGGCCGGCGCGCTGTCGGTCGGCGCGGCCGTGCTGTCGCTGCTGCTGCGTCGACGGGAGCCGGTGGTCGTCGCGGTGGAGCCGGTGCCGGTGGTCACCGGCCGGCGGGCCTGGAGCTATCGCGGCTGACGGTCAGCCCAGCGTCCACTGCTGCTCGGCGGTGGCGGTGCAGGTGGCCTGCTCCAGGTAGGCCCCGGCGGTGGTGGCGTTGTCGTGGATCCGGACGCACTTGCCGCTGTGCACCGGGGTGAGCAGCACCGGGCCGGTGCCGATGGCGACGATCCGCCACTGCTGGTTGGCCTGCCCCTGGCAGGACCACTGCTGCACGACCGCGCCGTCGTCACCGCTGCCGCCGTCCACGTCGAGACACTTGCCGGTGGCGGCGTTGGTCAGGGTGACCACGTCCCCGTTCACCGGGGTGGCCACCCACTGCTGGTCGGGGCCGCCGGTGCAGTCGACCAGGGTCGCGTCGGCACCCTCCGGCTCGCCGCCGGCCAGGCCGACGCAGAGGCCGGAGGTGACCGCCTTGAACAGCTGCGGGCCGGTCGGCGGGCCGGCCGGGGCGGGCGGCGCCGGGGGCGTGGTGGCCTCGGGGGTGGGGGAGGGCGTCGGCGACGGCTCCGCCGGCACGGTCGGGAGCGGCTCGACGGTCGGCTCGGCGTCCGTCGGCGACTCGTCGGCCGCCGGTTCCTGGGTGGCCGCGGCGGCGGGCAGCACCGGCTCGTCGCCGCCGCCACCGAGCACGCCGGTGGCGAAGAAGGCCCCGAGCAGGACGCCGACCAGCCCGATCGCCAGCGCGATCCGCATCAGCGGGTCGCCGGGCAGCCCGGGGCGGGACGGGCGGCGGCGGCCGGCGCCGTAGACGGTGCCGGCCGGGTCGTTGCGCTCATCGGAGACGGCCATGGGGGCATCCTGACGCAACCGGGTGCCCCGGGGCCAATCGCCGCTCCGCCCGGTCACGCTTGGTCCACCGCCGGGACCGGCGATCGACGTCGCTCAGTCGACGACCCGGACGTCCTTCCAGAACGCCACCCGGTCACGGACCTGCTCCGCCTCCGGCTTCGGCTCCGGGTAGTACCAGACGGCGTCGGCGCTGGTGCGGCCGTCGTGCTCCAGGGAGTAGTAGGAGGCGGTGCCCTTCCACGGGCAGACCGTGTGCGTGTCGGACTCCCGGATCAGGTCGTCGCGCAGGGCGGACCGGGGGAAGTAGTGGTTTCCCTCGACCAGCACGGTGTCGTCGCTCTCGGCGACCACGACGTCGTTCCACACAGCTTTCGGCATGCTGCCACGCTATGCCGCCGGGGCCGCCCCGGCCACCGCTGCGCACCACGGTAACCCGCAAGCCGCCGGCGGGACGCGAAACGGCCACCGTGGACGTCCCCCCTCCCGGGCGGCTGGAGGCGTAATGTGATCTCATGCGCGCGGAGCGTGTGGATCATCCGGTCGACCATGATCACGCGGTGGCCACACTGCGGCGGTCGTACGCCGCGGTGCCACCCGGCGAGCCCGTGCGGCTGGCCAAGCGCACCTCGAACCTGTTTCGGCCCCGGTCGGCGCCGAGCGGTCCGGGGCTGGACGTCAGTGGCCTGACCGGGGTGATCGGGGTGGACCCGGCGGCCCGGACGGCCGACGTGCAGGGCATGTGCACCTACGAGGACCTGGTGGACGCGACCCTGCCGCACGGGTTGATGCCGCTGGTCGTGCCGCAGCTGCGCACGATCACCCTGGGTGGGGCGGTGACCGGGCTGGGCATCGAGTCCACGTCGTTTCGCAACGGGCTGCCGCACGAGTCGGTGACCGAGATGGACATCCTCACCGGCTCCGGCGAGATCGTCACCGCCCGGTCGGTCGGCGAGCACGCCGACCTGTTCCGGGCCTTCCCCAACTCGCTGGGCAGCCTCGGCTACGCCACCCGGCTGCGGATCGAGCTGCAACCGGTGCGCCGATTCGTGAGCCTGCGCAACATCCGGTTCACCCGGCTGGAGGAGCTGGCCGACGCGATCGGCGAGGTAATCGACAAGGGCGTCTGGGCCGGTGAGCCGGTCGACGCGATGGACGGGGTGATGTTCAGCCCCGGCGAGGCCTATCTGGTGCTGGGTTCGTTCAGCGACGAGGCGGAGCGGCCCAGCGACTACACCGGCCAGGACATCTACTACCGGTCGCTGCGCCGGCGCACCCGCGATGCGCTGAGCGCGTACGACTATCTCTGGCGCTGGGACACCGACTGGTTCTGGTGTTCGTCGGCGTTCGGGGTGCAGCACCCGGTGGTGCGCCGGCTCTGGCCGCAGCGCTACCGGCGCAGCGACTTCTACCACCGGCTGGTCCGCTTCGAGCACCGGCACCAGGTGGCGGCCCGGGTGGACCGCTGGCGGGGCCGGCCGGCCCGGGAGCGGGTGGTGCAGGACGTGGAGATCCCGCTCGGCGAGACCGCCGGGTTCCTGCGCTGGTTCCACCGGAACGTGGGGATGACCCCGGTCTGGCTCTGCCCGCTGCGGCTGCGGGAGCGGGCCGGCCCGGGATCGGCCCGGGCATGGCCGCTGTATCCCCTCCAACCGGGCGAAACCTATGTGAACATCGGCTTCTGGGGGAGTGTGCCGATCGCCGCGGGTGCGGCGGACGGCGACGTCAACCGCTCCATCGAGCGGGCGGTGTCCGAGGCGGGCGGGCACAAGTCGCTCTACTCGGACGCGTACTACGACCGGGAATCGTTCGACCGGCTCTACGGCGGCCAGGTGTGGGGGGCCGTACGGGACCGCTACGACCCGGACCACCGGCTGACCGGACTGTACGAGAAGGCGGTAGCACGACAATGAGCCTGACCGACCGAGAACAGGGGGCGGCGAGTACGCCCGCGACACCACCGGCGGGGGGCCGGCGGGGCGGTACGACCGTGGCGGACGTGGTCCGCGCGGTCACCACCGGCAGCCTGCCGGTCCGGATCACCGCCTACGACGGCAGCGCGGTGGGGCCCGCCGACGCCGGCATCACCCTGTCCATCCGCTCCGAGCGTGGCCTGTCCTACCTGCTCACCGCCCCCGGTGACCTGGGCATGGCCCGGGCGTACGTCAGCGGTGACCTGGCGCTGAGCGGCGTGCACCCGGGCGACCCGTACGCGGCGTTGACGGTGCTCAAGGACGACATGCCGCTGCGGCTGCCGTCGGTGGCCGAGGGGCTGGCGCTGGTCCGGGGGCTGGGCTGGGAGCGGTTGTTGCCGCCGCCGCCCCCGCCGCAGGAGGCGCAGCCGCGCTGGAAGCGGGTGATGAACGGGCTGCGGCACTCCAAGTCCCGGGACAGCACGGCGATCTCGCACCACTACGACGTGTCGAACGCCTTCTACGAGAAGGTGCTCGGCCCGTCCATGACGTACACCTGCGCGGTCTTCCGCTCCCCGGACGACACGCTGGAGGAGGCGCAGCGCGCCAAGTACGACCTGGTGGCGAACAAGCTGGCGCTCAGGCCAGGGATGAGGCTGCTGGACGTGGGGTGCGGCTGGGGCGGCATGGTCCGGCACGCGGCCCGGGAGTACGGCGTGAAGGCGCTCGGGGTGACCCTGTCGAGGGCGCAGGCGCAGTGGGCGCAGGCGGCGATCGAGCGGGAGGGCCTGTCCGAGTTGGCCGAGGTGCGGCACCTGGACTACCGGGACGCGCCGCGGGAGCAGTTCGACGCGGTCTCCTCGATCGGGCTGACCGAGCACATCGGGGTGCGTAACTATCCGGCGTACTTCCGGGCGTTGCGGGAGCGGCTGCGCCCGGACGGGCGGCTGCTCAACCACTGCATCACCCGGGCCGACAACCGGGCGCCGCACCGCTCGGGCGCGTTCATCGACCGGTACGTCTTCCCGGACGGTGAGTTGGCCGGTCCGGGACGGCTGATCGGCGAGATCCACGACGCCGGGCTGGAGGTGCACCACGAGGAGAACCTGCGCCAGCACTACGCGCTGACCCTGGCCGGTTGGTGCCGCAACCTGGTGGAGCACTGGGATTTCTGCGTGGGTGAGGTCGGGCCGGGCACGGCCCGGGTGTGGGGGCTGTACATGGCCGGGTCGCGGATGGCGTTCGAGCGCAACGGCATCCAGTTGCACCAGGTGCTGGCCACCCGTAACGGGCCGGACGGCGAGACGACGTACCCGCTGCGTCCGGACTGGACGCCCTGACGTCCACGCAAAGGGCCGCGCGGGCCGCGCGGCCCTTTGTTCGACCCCATTGACAAACAGATTTTGTACGTACAAACTGGTTTTGCCATGAGAGACGTCCTGTACCTGGAAGAACGCGAGCAGGCCGAAACCCTGCTCAAGCCGCAGCGCATCGAGGTGCTGCGGCAACTCGCCGAACCCCGCACCTGCACCGAGGTCGCCGCCCGGCTGGAGCAGACCCCGCAGCGGGTCTACTACCACGTCAAGCAGCTGGTGGCGGCCGGCCTGGCCGAGCAGGTCACCACCCGTCAGGTGCGTGGCATCACCGAGGGCATCTACCGCGCCGTCGCCCGGTCGTACTGGCTCTCGCCCCGACTGGTCGGCCGGATCGGCGGGGCGCGGCGGGCGAGCGACGAGCTGAGCCTCGGCTACCTGCTGGACCTGATGGAGGAGGTCCAGGCCGACGTCGCCGCCCTGGACCGCACGGCCCCGGAGCTGCCGTCGATCGGGGTCTCCGGCGAGATCCGGGTGCCGGCCGAGCGCCGGCAGGAGTTCCTGCACGACCTGCGGTCCACGCTGCAGGACCTGTTCACCCGCTACGGGGGCGCCGAGGGGGACGCCTTCAAGCTCGCCGTGGCCTGCTATCCGAAAGGCGATACAGATGAGTGACCTGCTGACCGTGCGCGTCCGCCTGGCCGCGCCCGTCGAAGCCGTCCGCCACGCCCTGACCGACCCCGCCGAGCTGCGCGTCTGGCTCACCGAGCACGCCGAGGTCGACCTGCCCCACCGGTACGAGTTCTGGGGCCGCTACACCCCCGAGGGCGACAAGCCGCACCAGCGACTGCTGCACGCCGACGAGCACACCCTGCGGTTCGCCTGGCTGCTTGACGGGGTGGAGACCACCAGCGAGATATCCCTGGCCCCCGAGGGGTCGGACGCCACCGTCCTCACCCTCACCCAGAGCCACTTCAACATCGCCGAGACCTTCGACGGCAGCAGCATCCGCGGGGTCCTGCACACCTGGTGGGCGCTGTCGCTGGCCAACCTCGCCGCCCGGCTGGAGGGGCGGGCGCTGTTGCCGCGTACCGACTTCACCTCCGCCGACCTGCGCGGTGAGGTGCTGATCGCCGCGCCGATGGACCGGGTCTGGACGTCGTTGATCGATTCCGAACAGGCCAGCGCCTGGTTCGGTTACCCGATCGGCATCGAACCCTGGGTCGGCGGCCGGTTCGCCATGGGCGGGTTCGAGGCCGGCCACGCCGCGAAGATCGTCGACCTGGACCCGGGGCGCAAGCTCTCCGTGGACTGGGGACCCACCGGCGTCGGGACCTGGGAGCTGGCCGAGTCCGACGGGAAGACGAAGCTGACCTTCGTGCAGAGCGGCTTCGACGAGGGCAACCCGCCGTACGCGGCGTGGACCGGAACGGTGGCCGGGCTGGCCGAGCTGCGCCGCTATCACGAGATGGCCGACTGGCGACCGATCTGGCTCGCCGTCGAGATGCCGTCCGCGGCGCCGGCCTGACGCTGGGGCGTCCCGGGCGCCGGCCAGACGACTCTCTGCGGTCAGTCGGTGGTGGCACCGAGTTGGCGGGCCTCGGCGACGGCGGCGTCCACGGCCCGACCGGCGGTGCCGGTGCGCTGCACCACCAGCGTCAGCACCTGCTTGACGCTCTCCAGCCCGGCCAGCATCGGCCCCGGCTGGCCGCCCTGCAGCACCACCCGGGCGAGCTGCTGCACCTCGCCGACCTGGGCGATGCTGCGGGCGGTGGCCTGCCGAGCGGCGTCGACGGCCTGCCGGACCGGGGTCAGCCCGGCGATGGTCTCCTGCGGGGTGGCCTGGTGCGGGACGGTGGCGGTGACGGTGGTCGCCTCGCCGAGGGAGGTGGCGAGCGCGCCCAGGCCGCCCCGGAGTTCGCCGATCGCCCCGCGTACCCGGACCACGCCGGCCGCGACCGCGGCGAACCCGGCACCGGCGGCCCGCAGCGCGACGTCCTGGGCCTGCTTGTCGGCGGCGCCGACGAGTCCCTGTGCCCGCTCGACCCCGGCCGCGAGGGCGCGCAGCTCACCGGTGATGGTCTCGATGTGCGACACGGCAGCCGACCTCCCCGGGCGACGACGGATGTCGTCGAACCTACCGGGACGCACGGCGTTCGCACAGGAACGACCACGCCGGCGGCGGGCGCGGGGCGCGGAAGCAGCCCGGGTCGGCGGGGGTGTCGGTGGCCGCTACAGACTTGAGAGCGTAGGTGGATCGGGTCGGCGGGACCTGACGTTGCGGTGCGGGAGGCGGGTCCGGCGGCGACCTCCGGGCCTCGCTCGCGCAGCGCCCGCTCGTGCCCGATCCGGCCGCACTGAGTCGTCCACGCTCTCAAGTCTGTAGCGGCGCTGACCAGGCACCCTGGGCCTAGCAAAATTGGCAGGTGCAAAACGAGGGTTGGCTGGGTACTGGCGGGCGATGTTCTTCATATTCGGTCTGCGGACCAAGGTCGACCGGTCGGGCGTCGCGCACCGGGTCTGCCCGAACTGCGGCAACAACGCCGCGCAGGTGATCACCCGGCGGGCCACGAAGTTCACCCTGTTCTTCATCCCGCTGATCCCGATCCGTACCCGCTACACCCAGCAGTGCACCTTCTGCGGCAACGAGTACGACCTGTCGAAGTCCGAGGCGCACCGCCTCCCGGTCGGCTGAGAAGTGGCCCGCTTCCTCTGCTGGCTGATCGGCCGGCAACCGGTCCAGCCGCCCCCGGCCCCGGTGCAGACCGTCTCCCGTCCGCCGTGCACGCCCGGCCGCCGGCACCGGCGCCGTGGCCGCCCCGACGCGGGCGCCGCGTCGCCGCGCTCCCCGTGGAACCGCTCGGCGGGCCGCTGACCGGCGCGGACTAGGCTGGGCCGGTTGTCCGAACGGGGAGAATCGTGCGCAATCACCCGGCCGTCGTGCTGGTCGCTGTCCTGCTGTCCACGCTGGCGCTGCCGGTCTCGCTGACCGGCGCGTCGGTCGCCCTGCCGGAGGTGGGTCGCGACCTGGACGCCGGGCTCGCCGCCGTGCAGTGGGTGGTGAACGGCTACAACGCCACCTTCGCCAGCTTCATGCTCGCCACCGGCGCGCTGGCCGACCTGTTCGGCCGGCGCCGGGTGTACGCGGTCGGCCTGGCCCTGTTCGCCGGGGGTGGCCTGCTCGCCTCGGCCGCCCAGGACATCGTCCTGCTGGACCTGGCCCGCGCCCTGTCCGGCGTCGGGGCGGCGGCCGCCGCGACGAGCGCCTCCGCGCTGCTCGCCGGGGCGTTCCACGGCCGGGCCCGGGCCCGCGCCTTCAGCGTCTTCGGCACCACGATCGGCGCCGGCCTGGCCTTCGGCCCGTCGATCGCCGGGCTGCTCATCGAGGCGTTCGGCTGGCGGGCGGTCTTCGCCGCCCCGGCCCTGGTGGCCGCGCTGGTGCTGGTCGTGCTGGTGCCGCTGCTGCCGGAGTCCCGCCAGCCCGGGGCGGGCCGGGTGGACTGGCCGGGCACGGTCACCTTCACCGCCGCGCTGCTGCTGCTCATCTTCGGGTTCGTGCAGGGCCCCGACTACGGCTGGTCGGCGCCGGTGATCGTGGCGGCGTTCGTCGCCGCGGTGGCGCTGCTGGTGGCCTTCGTCCGCGTGGAGCGGCGCAGCGCCCAGCCGATGTTCGACCTTTCCCTGTTGGCGAACCCCCGGTTCGTCGGCATCTGCCTGGCGGCGGCCGTCATCGTCGCGGTGCTGGTGCCGCTGCTGGTCTACCTGCCGTCGTACCTGACGACGGTGGTCGGGGTGAGCCCCGGCCGGGCGGGAGCCACGCTGATCCTGCTCACCGCGCCGACGCTGGTGCTGCCGCTGCTCACCGGGGTGCTGACCCGGCTGGTGCAGGCCACCACGGTCACCGTGGTGTCGGTGGCGCTGGTCGCCGTCGGGGCGGCCTGGGCGACCGTGCTGGGCCCGCACGCGAGCACCGGCACGCTGGCCGGTCCGCTGCTGACCATCGGGGGCGGGGTGGGGCTGTCCATCGGGCTGCTGGACGCCATCGCGATCGGCAGCGTCCCCCCGGCCCGGGCCGCCACCGGCGCCGGGATGATCAACACGGCGCGGCTGGCCAGCGAGACGGTCGCCATCGCCGTGGTGGGCGCGGTGCTGGCCAGCACCACCGGTGGCCGGCTCGCCGACCCCGGCTTCACCGGCGGGCTGCGTACGGTGCTCTGGGTGATGGCCGGGCTGGCGCTGGCCGCCGCGGTCGCGACGGCCCTGCTGGCCCGGCGCGGCCTGCCGCGGGCCGAGGCGGCGGGAAGCGCCTATCCTGGCGGATCATGACGAACACCGCGCAGCGCCTGGCCGAGATCCGCGGCGACGTGCCGCCGAAGCGGCACAACGCCCGGACCATCGCCGCGCTGACCGGCAACCCGGGCTGCACCCGTCGGGCGGTGCTCGACGGCGCCGGGGTGGACAAGCCGAAGCTGGCCGAGCGGGTCGGCTTCCCGGCCCGCTTCGGGCAGTCCCGGTTCGCCATCACCCGGGGCAACGCCTTCGAGGCGCGCGTGAAGGCCGACGGCGGGGTCGAGTTGCTGCGGCTGGTGGCCGAGCGGTTGGGCGTACCGGTGCCGGCGGCGGCGAGCTGGACTGACCTGGGCGGCGCCGAGGACCTGCCGGACCGGCACGAGCGGTCCCGGGCGGCGCTGACCGCGCCGGGGGACGACGCGGCGCTGTTCGACCATCCGCTGTTGGGGCTCTCGGTGGCCGGGCAGCGGGTGCACCTGGAGCCGGACCTGGTGGCCGCCCGGCTGGCCGGCCGGTTCCACGTCGTGGAGATCAAGTCGTTCCCGGTGGTCGACGGCCAGGCCGACCCGGCCAAGGTCTCGGCCGCCGCGATCCAGGCCGCCGTCTACGTGCTGGCGCTGCGCGAGCTGCTCGCCGGGCAGGGGCGCGACCCGGAGCTGGTGTCGCACGAGGTGGTGCTGGTCTGCCCGCGCGACTTCACCAACCAGCCGGTGGCCAGCCTGGTGGACGTGCGCCGGCAGCTGCTGGTGCTGCGCCGCCAGCTGGACCGGATGGACCGAATCGAGGACCTGCTGGCCCGGGTGCCGGCCGGGTTCACCGCCGACCCGACGGCCGACCCGGCGACGCTGACCGCGGCGCTGTCCGCGGTGGAGGCCCGCTACGCGCCGGAGTGCCTGGCCGCCTGCGAGCTGGCGTACTTCTGCCGCCAGGAGGCTCGGGCGCGGACCGGGGCGATGGGCCGGCCGGTGCGCGAGGCGCTCGGCGGGGTCGCCGACGTGGCGGAGGCGCTGGCGCTGGCGGCCGGCGAGCGGGCCCCGCAGCCGGAGCGGGCGGAGGCCGCCGCGCTGCTGCGGGCCGCGGCCCGGCTGCGCGCCGAGGCCCTGGCCGGGGACCCCGCGTGAGTACGCCGCCCGCGCCCGCCGGGCCCGCCCGGATCGGACCGCCGCGGTGAGTACGCTGCGCGCGCTGGCCAAGGCGCAGGCGCTGGCCGCCGGGGTGGCCCAGCCGGTGGCCACGGTCCGGCACGTGCACCTGTCGGCCCGGCCGCTGGTGCTGGTGCCGCTGGCGATGGCCGGTGAGGCGCACGCGCCGCTGGCCGCGCTGGTCGGCACGGCGCCGGACGAGGCGCGGCTGCTGGTGGTGCCGCAGCCCCGCAACCGGGACCAGCGTTTCGGGTTCGTGGCGGAGCTGGCCGAGGTGGTGCTGCCGTACCTGGACTCGTTCCGCGGGGTGAGCGAGGCGGTGCCGATCGACCGGGGCCGGGACGTCCGCTACCGGCACGTGGACGCGCCGCAGCTGCTGGTGCCGAACCCGGCCGGGGTTACCTTCCTGCGGCTGCTCGGCCGCTCCAGCCGCTTCCGGCGGGCAGATGGCGACTATCCGGTGCACCCGGCGGTGCCGCTGCTGGGCCGGTGGCTGACCTTCTTCGCCGAGCGGGCCGAGCAGCCGGGGTCGTCGGCGCTGCTGGCGATGACGGAGGCGTTGACGCTGCACTGGGCGACCGGGCAGAGCGCGGTGGAGGACCTGCACCTGCCCGCGCTGCTCGGCTGGATCGACCCGCCGCCGGGATCGACCGGGGCGGCGGCGGCCGCCCGGGCGGAGGATCCGGCGGTGTGCCCACCGGCCGGCCCGGCGACCGACCCGGACTTCGACAACCGGGTGCTCGCCCCGGCGATGGACGCGTACGCCGACGCCGGGGACGACGAGGTGGCGCGGGCGGCGGCGTACGCGGAGCTGGCGGGGGTGCTGCGCGGCCAGCTCGCGCCCACCTGGGAGCTGATGTGGCGCGGCGTGGGGTTGCTGGCCGGCCTGCCGGCCGGGGCGCGGGTGGCCGGGCGCTGGGACGGCGACAAGGACGCGTTCACCGGGTACGCCGAGCACGTCGACGCCGGTGGTGGCCCGCAGCCGCGCCGGGACGGGGCGGTGGCGGCGGCCCGTCGGCTGCACCGGCTGGAACGGGCCGGCACCTCGTACGCCGTGCAGCGCGCCTACGACGATCCGCTCGTCATAGCGGAGCACCGGCTGGCCGGGGAGGCGTTCGTCGCCGAGGTGACGCTGGCCGACCCGGCGCGGGTGGACGACTCGGGGAAGCGGCCGGTGCTGCGGCCCCGGATCCAGGTGGTGACCGCCGAGCCGGTGCTGGTGCCGGTGGGCGCGACGCTGTATTCACCGGTCCGGCCGGCGCAGAAGGCGAAGGTGGTCTTCCTGACCCCGGCCGAGGGGAAGACCGAGGTGGTGCTGGAGCTGTCGGGCGGGATGGGGCGGGGGTTGACGGCGCCGCCGGGAAGCGTGCCGGAGGTGGGGGAGCGGCTCTGCCTGACCACCCTGTCGGACGCGTTCCTGCCGGCCGGGGCGTTCCCGGAGCCGGAGGAGACGCCGTGGACGCACGGCGGTCCGCCGCCCACCGTCGAGGACCTTGACCCAGAGTAGTTGCAACAACATATTTACATGCTTGAAACTTAAACGGTTCAGTAGTTCAGTGGAGGCCACCACCCCGTCCCCCGGAACGAAAAGGTGACCATGCGAAGCAGAGTCCGCCTCGCGCTGAGCGCCGCCGCCACCGCGCTGGCCGCCGCCTCCGTCCTGACCGTGATCGGCCCCGCCGACGCGCACACCGTCTCCCCCGCCAACGGCAACGCCTCCGCCTCCACCAGGAGCGTGCTCAACTGGCTGGCGCACCTGCCCAACCGCAGCAGCAACCGGATCGCCTCCGGCTTCTTCGGCGGCTACAGCAACAGCGGCTTCTCGCTCAGCCAGACCGAGGAGCTGCGCTCCGCCACCGGGCAGTACCCGGCCATCCTCAGCTGCGACTACGGCTCCGGCTGGGCCACCAACAGCGACATCACCGCGCTGGTCGACTACTCCTGCAACTCCTCACTGAAGTCCTGGTGGAGCAGCGGCGGCCTGGTCACCATCAGCGTCCACTCGCCCAGCCCGGCCAACGCCAACGGCGGCGGGCTGAACACCCCGATGACCAACTTCGCCGACCTGCTCAACCCGTCCACCGCTGCCGGCGCCCGCTGGCGGCGGCTGGAGGACAAGATGGCCGCCGGCCTCCAGGACCTGGAGAACGCCGGCGTGCCGGTGCTGTTCCGGCCGTTCCACGAGGTCAACGGCGACTGGTTCTGGTGGGGCAACCGCGACCCGAACACCTTCAAGCAGGTGTGGCAGCAGATGTACACGTACTTCACCCAGACCAAGGGGCTGGACAACCTGATCTGGGTCTACTCGGCCGACTTCAGCCGGGGCAACCGGACCACCTACTACCCGGGCGCCTCCTACACCGACATCGTCGGCATGGACGCCTACGACGACAACCCGCAGGTCGCCGGCATCCAGTCCGCGTACTCGGAGCTGGTCGGGCTGGGCAAGCCGTTCGCCTTCGCCGAGATCGGCCCGGACACCGCCGGCTCCTTCGACTACGGCCGGTGGGTCACCGCGTTCCAGCAGAGCTACCCGAAGACGTCGTACTTCCTGGCCTGGAACGACAGCTGGAGCCCGGCCCGCAACTCCGGCGCGAGCACGCTGTTCAACAACTCCTGGATCGCCAACCGCGGCGAGGTCGACCTGGGCAACGTCACCGAACCCGGCGGCGGCACCACCACCCCGCCGCCGTCCGGCGGCAC
The DNA here is from genome assembly GCF_900090305.1 of Micromonospora siamensis. Taxonomy (NCBI): domain Bacteria; kingdom Bacillati; phylum Actinomycetota; class Actinomycetes; order Micromonosporales; family Micromonosporaceae; genus Micromonospora; species Micromonospora siamensis. The sequence continues at coordinate 1,875,000 of NZ_LT607751.1, forward strand.
CCTGCTGGCCGGCTTCGAGTCCGGCACCGACGGCTGGACCGGCACGAACGTCACCGGCGGCCCGTGGCAGGTCAACGAGTGGGCCGCCCAGGGCTCCTACTCGCTGAAGTCCGACGTCAACCTGGGCGCCGGGGCCGCGTACCTGAAGAAGACCGCCACCACCAGCCTCAGCGGGAGGACCACCCTGCGGGCCACCGCGCGGGTCGCGCCGTGGGGCAGCTTCGGCACCGGCAGCCAGGCCAAGCTGTACGTCAAGACCGGCAGCTCCTGGCAGTGGTACGACGGCGGCTCGGTCGCCGTGACCTCCTCGGGCGCCAACCTCTCCCTCAACCTGGGCGCGGTGGCCAACCTCGGTGACGTCCGCGAGATCGGCGTGCAGTTCGTCCCCGGCAGCGGCGCGAGCGGCGGTTCCGCCGTCTACGTCGACAACCTCACCGTCTCCTGACCGCCCGGCGGGGGCCCCGGACGGCCGGGGCCCCCGCCCACGTTCCGCCTCTCGTCCACCGTCCGTTGTAGATCGGTGGACCCATCGTGACGGGTGCCAGGCCCGGTCGATCGGCCCTGGCGGCCCGCCGGAGCGGTGGCTACGCTTGCCGCGTTCGCCGTCCGTGACCGGTCCTCGCCGTGAGGGTGCACGCAGGAGAGGGAGCCGGAGCGATCGCTGTGCAACCCCAGGACGTGACCGTGGCCGCCGTCGCGCCGCTGCCCATCAGCCGGGTGGCGCGGGCGGGCCTGCTGGCCGCCGGTCTCGTCGTACTCGTCGAACTGGTCTGGTTGCTCACCGAACTGCCCGGTGCCGCCCTGGCCAGCGACCTGGGCGCGGTCACCGTGGCGGCCTGGTCCACGGTGGCCTGCGTCGCCGCCGCCCGCCGGCACCCGGCGGCGCTGCGCCGGTTCTGGTCGCTGCTCGCCGCCACCATGGGCCTCGCCGCCCTCGGTCGTACGGTGTGGACCGTCGAGCGGATCGGCGCCGACGACCTGCCGCACACCCCGCTGATCGGCGCCATCTTCACCCTCGGCCTGGTCACCGGCACCGCCGCGCTGCTCAGCTCGCTGTCCGCGCCGCGCAGCGCCGTCGGCCGGGCCCGGACGGTGCTCGACGGGGTGATCGTCGGGCTGGCGCTGATCCCGATCGGCTGGGTGGTGGTCTTCCGCGACGTCGCCGCCGCCGACCTCACCGATCCGCTGCGCACCTTCGCACTGCTCTATCCGATGCTCGACCTGATGCAGCTGACCATCCTGGTGGCGGTCGCCGGGCCGGCCCGGCGGACCTGGGCGCCGCTGACGGTGATCGGGGTCAGCCTGGCCATCCGGGCCGCCGCCGACGCCGGGTACGTCTCCCTGGTCGCCCACGGCACGTACGCCCCCGGGCACCCGATCGACGTGTGCTGGCCGCTGAGCTACCTGCTGGTCGGGGTCGCCAGCGGCTACCCGCCGCCGCCGACCTGCGACGGCGCCGACGACACCGTCGAGTCGCCGCTGCCGCCGTGGTGGCGGGTGGCGCTGCCGTACCTGCCGGTGGGTGGCGCGATCGTGGCGGTGCTGCTGTCCCGCCGCCCGACCGGGCAGACCCCGCACCTGGTCTTCGTGGGCATGATGGCGCTGCTCGGCGTCCTGGCCGTCCGGCAGGGGCTGGCCGCCAACGAGAACCTGCGGCTGGTCGCCCGGCTGCGCCGGCTGGCCTACTCCGACCAGCTCACCGGCCTGCCGAACCGGCTGATGTTCACCCGGCGGCTGCGCCGCGCGCTGCGCACCCGGGCGCCGGTCGCCGTGCTGCTGCTCGACCTGGACGGCTTCAAGCAGGTCAACGACCGGTTCGGGCACGCCGCCGGTGACCGGCTGCTGGCCAGCATCGCCGAACGGATGCACGGTGTGGTCGGCGACGCCGGCACCATCGCCCGGCTGGGTGGCGACGAGTTCGCGGTGCTGCTCGACGGGGGCCGGTCGGTGCCGCCCGAGCGCCTCGCCGACCGGCTGCTCGCCGCGCTGGAACCGCTGCCCGGCGAGGAGGACCTCGGCGTGCACCCGTCGGCCAGCATCGGCATCGCCGAGTACGGGCCGCAGCACACCTCCCACACGGACCTGCTCCGCGACGCCGACATCGCCATGTACGCGGCCAAGGCCGCCGGCAAGTCCGCGTACCGGACCTGCACGCCGCTGCTGCGCGAGTCCGCGGTGACCCGGGCCGAGCTGATCGCCGACCTGCGGCGGGCGGTCGACGAGAAGCAGCTGTATCTCGAATACCAGCCGATCGTCGACCTGGCCACCGGCACGGTACGCAGCGCCGAGGCGCTGGTGCGCTGGCGGCATCCCCGGCTCGGGCCGCTGACCCCGGCCCGGTTCCTGCCGCTGGCCGAGGAGACCGGGCTGATCCTGCCGATCGACCGGTGGGTGATCCATGAGGCGTGCCGGGCGGCGGGGGCGTGGCGGGAGCGCGCCCCGGAAGCGACGGTCGCGGTGAACATCTCCGCCGCGCACCTGCGCCGGCCCGACCTGATCGCCACGGTCACCGGGGCGACCGCCGGGGCGGGGCTGGCCCCCCGCGCGCTCACCCTGGAGCTGACCGAGTCGGCGCTGATCGAGGGGAGCGACGCGGTGCTGGAACGGCTGGGCCAGCTCCGCGAGCTGGGCATCCGGATCGCCATCGACGACTTCGGCACCGGCTACTCGTCGCTGAGCTACCTGCACCGCATCCCGGCGACCGAGCTGAAGATCGACCGGTCGTTCGTGGCCCGGCTGGGCGACGACGCCCGGGCGTACGCGACGGTGGAGATGGTGACCCGACTGGCCGGCGCGTTCGACCTGGCGGTGGTGGCCGAGGGGGTGGAGACCGAGGCGCAGCACGCGGCGGTCACCGCGATCGGCTGCGTGCACGGCCAGGGTTGGCGGTACGGCCGTCCGGTGGCCCTGGCCGAGCTGCTCACCGCCCTCACTCCGGCGGAGCCTTCGGCCCGCTGATCAGGACCGCGGCCAGGTCGGGGGGCGGCCGACCAGCGCGAGGATCCGGGCCAGCGGGTCGGGCTCGTCGGGGGCGGGCAGGCGGGGGGCGAAGGCGGCGCCGGGCGCGAGCCGCCCGCTGCCGTCCGGGATGGCCTCGGCGACCGGAACGGCGGCGTGCAGCAGCTGCGCCGGCAGCGTGAACGGCAGGTCGAGTGACCGGGCGACGTCCCAGCCGTACACGACGTAGTCGATGAAGTGGAAGCTGACGGCCCGCAGGCCCGGCACCCGTACCTCCGCGCCGAATTCCGGGAGGGCGAACGTCCGCTCCGGCACGTCGGGTGCGGCGAAGGCGGCGATGACCTGCTCGGCGGCGTCGGCGTACTCCGTCGCGGGGTCGTCGCCGAGTGGACGGGTCTGCCACTCGTCCAGGGAGGTGCCCCGGCCGGCGGCCGAGGCGGCGAACCCGCGGTGCTGCGCGGTCATGTGCGCCAGCAGCGCGGCCAGGTCCCAGCCGGCGCAGGGTGTGGGCCGGCCGAGGTCCTCCGGGCGTACGCGGTCGACCAGTGCCATGGTCGCCCGTACCGCCGTCTCGTCGTGGGCGCGAAGGTCGGGAGTCACCTGTGCGAGCCTACGACGACGGACCGGTGGGCGCGTGCCCGTGGCGCGCTTGACCCTCACGTCGCGGGAGGCGGCAGCCTGGATCGCGGAAGGGAGGGAACCATGGCGTACACGGTGGGACAGGTGGCGCGGGCCGCCGGGGTGACGGTGCGGACGCTGCACCACTACGACGAGATCGGCTTGTTGTCGCCGGGTGGGCGTACGCCGGCCGGCTACCGCCGCTACGACGACGCGGACCTGGAGCGGTTGCAGCTGATCCGCTACTACCGCGAGCTGGGGTTCCCGTTGGACGAGATCGCGGCGATCCTCGACGACCCGGCCGCCGACCCGGCGGCGCACCTGCGTCGGCAGCACGAGCTGCTCACCGGGCGGATCGGGAAGCTGCGGGAGATGGTCGCCGCGATCGAACTCGCGATGGAGGCGAGGAAGATGAACATCCAGCTGACCCCGGAGGAGCGGTTCCAGGTCTTCGGCGACTTCGACCCGGACGAGCACACCGAGGAGGCGCAGCGGCGCTGGGGCGACACCGATGCGTACCGGCAGTCGGCCGAGCGGACGGCCCGCTACTCCAAGGACGACTGGCTGCGGAACAAGGCGGAGAACGAGGACTGGGGGCGGCGGTTCGTCGCGGTGATGACCTCGGGCGTGGCGGCGGACTCGGCGGAGGCGATGGCGCTGGCCGAGGAGCACCGGCAGCTGATCACCCGCTGGTTCTACGACTGCCCGTACGAGCTGCACGTCTGCCTGGCCGACATGTACGTGGCCGACGAGCGGTTCACCGGGTACTTCGAGACGATCCACCCGGGGATGGCGGCCTATCTGGCCGAGGCGATCCACGCTAACGCCATCAGCCGCGCCTGACCGGCGGCCTGCCCCGCGGCGGCCCGCCCCGCGGCGGCCGGCGCGCTCTGGCGGCGATGTCCCTCGGGCCGGCCCCGCGCGGGAGGCGATGTCCCGCGGGGGCCGGCTCGAGCGGGAGGTGATGTCCCGCGCGGGCCGGCTCGCGCGGCGGAAGGCGATGTCCCCACGAGCGTGATGCCTCTGGGGCATATTCATACCTGTGAGGTATCAGCCTCGCGGAGATGTCCGCCGGCCGGTCGGCCGGACCCGCGCCGGTGTTGTCCGTGCCGGCCGGGCCCGCGCCGGTGTTGTCGGCGCCGGCCGAGAGCCGGCACCGGGACGCCGACGCCGGCCGGGCGGGTCGCGGGGCCCGACGGGCGGGTCGGCGAGCCCGACGGGCGTGCGTCCGGTGTCTGGCGGGCGTGCGTCCGGTGTCTGGCGGGCCGGAAGGAACGGGAGATGACGCATGCTGATCGTCGCCGGCACCCTCTACGTCGACCCGGCCGACCGGGACGCGTACCTGGCCTCGTGCGTGGAGGTGATCCGGGCGGCCCGGTCCGCGCCGGGCTGCGTGGACTTCGCGGTCAGCCCGGACCTGGTCGAGCCGGCCCGGATCAACGTCTACGAACGCTGGGAGTCCGAGGAGCAGCTGCTCGCCTTCCGGGGCGCCGGACCGAGCGGCGAGCAGGCGGCGGCCATCCGCGGCGCGGAGGTGCACCGCTTCGTGATCTCCGCCGTCGAGGCCCCCTGACGGTTCCCGAACGACGAGGCCGCCGCCGCCCGAGTGGGCGACGGCGGCCTGGCCGCGACGAGAAAACCCCTACAGGATCAGGTCGAGCAGCATGACGCCGGCGAAGCCGACCACCGAGATGATGGTCTCCATCACCGACCAGCTCTTGATGGTCTGCCCGACGGTCAGGCCGAAGTACTCCTTGACCAGCCAGAAGCCGGCGTCGTTGACGTGCGAGAAGAACAGCGAGCCGCAGCCGACGGCCAGGGCCAGCAGGGCGACCTCGGGGCCCTGCAGGGTCGCCGCGAGAGGCGAGACGATGCCGGCGGCGGTGATGGTGGCGACGGTGGCCGAGCCGGTGGCGACCCGGATGCCGACCGCGACCAGCCAGCCGAGCAGCAGCGGGGACAGGTTCGCGTCCTTGGCCGCGTCGGCGACCAGGTTGCCCACGCCGGCGTCGACCAGGACCTGCTTGAAACCGCCACCGGCGGCGACGATCAGCAGGATGCCGGCGATGGCCGGCAGCGAGCCGCCGAGGAAACCGGAGACCTGGGTACGGCTGAAGCCGGTCCGGTAGCCCAGGAAGATCATCGCGAAGATGACGCCGGCGAGCAGGGCCACGATCGGCGTGCCGACGATGTCCAGCGCCTTGCGGCCGCCGGTGTCCTCGGCGAGGGTCAGCTCGCCGATGGCGCGCAGCAGCATCAGCACCACGGGCAGCAGCACGGTCACCACGGCGGCCCAGAGGGCGGGGGCGCGGCGGGGGCGGGTCTCCTCGGCGATCGGCTCGCCGGGGTGGCCGGTGCCCGGGTTGACCAGGTCGTCGGAGGTCACCAGGTCGCCGTCGTCGTCGACCGGTCCGCGGCCGGGGGTGGTGGGCCGGGTGTCGGCCGCTCGGCCGGTGGCCGGGCCGACGTCGGCCGTACCGACGGAGGTGGAGCGGCCGGCGTCGGCTGCACCGCCGGTGCGCCGGCCGGCGACGGTGAGGGGCCGGCGGGTGGGCAGCAGGGCCTCCGGCGCGGTGGCCGGCACGTACCGGGCGATGAAGTTACCGAAGACCGGGCCGGCGATGATCACCGTGGGGATGGCTACCAGCAGGCCCAGGGCGAGGGTCTGGCCGAGGTTGGCGCCGAGGGCGTCGATGGCGACCAGCGGGCCGGGGTGCGGCGGCACCAGGCCGTGCAGCACCGACAGGCCGGCCAGCGCCGGGATGCCGATCTTCATCAGGGGTACGTCGACCCGGCGGGAGACCAGCAGCACGATCGGCACCAGCAGGACCACGCCGACCTCGAAGAAGAGCGGCAGGCCGATCAGCGCGGCCACGCCGGCCATCGCCCAGGGCAGGGCGCCGCCGGAGACCCGGGCGACGACCCGTTCGACGATGCTGTCCGCCCCGCCGGACTCGGCGAGCATGCCGCCGATCATGGCGCCGAGGGCGATCAGCAGGCCGACGCCGCCGACGGTGGAGCCGACCCCGCCGCTGAACGAGGTGACGATCTTGTCGGGCGTGACGCCGGCGACGACGCCGAGCACAGCGGCGCCGAGGATCAGCGACAGGAAGGGATGGACCTTCCCCCAGGCGATGAGGAGCACCACCGCGGCGATGCCCAGCAGGGCCGCGATGATCAGTTGGGTGTTTCCGGCGTTCGTGAGTGGTTCCGCCGGTGCGGCGAGAACAGGGGTCACGGTCAATCACGCCCTTCGGTGGACGGTCACATGGGCGGTGCGGTGGGTGGGGGTTCCGGCGGCAGGCTGGGTGCCAGCCGTCGCAGCGACGCGAACGTGGGGACGAGCGCGTCGTACAACTCGGAGAAGAGCGGCAGCAGGGCCGCGTACGTGGCGGCGGCGCCCGGGTCGGGGCGTACCGTCTCGTCGATCTTGACCAGGTCGGCGGCGACGTCGATGGACTCGATCAGCCCGAGCGCCTGCATGCCCAGCAGGGCGGCCCCGAAACTGGAGCCCTCGTGGCCGGCGGGGAAGCTCACCGGCATGCCGAGCGCGTCGGCGAGGATCTGCCGCCACAGCGGGCTGCGGGCGAAGCCGCCGCTGGCCCGGATCTCGCGGACCTCGTTGCCGGCGGAGCGCACCGACTGCAGGACCAGGGCGAGCTGCTGGCAGACCCCCTCCAGGGCGGCGCGGACCAGGTGCTCGCGCCGGTGGCCGTGGGTCAGCCCGACGTACGCGCCGCGGGGCAGCGCGCTCCAGTGCGGCGCCCGCTCGCTGAGCAGGTACGGCAGCATGATCAGCCCGCCGGAGCCGACGGGCGCCCTGGCGGCGGTGGCGAGCAGCTCCTCCTCGGCGTGCTCGCCCAGCTCGGGGGCGAGCGCGTCGCCGGCCCACTGGAGCACGATGCCGCCGTTGTTGATCGCCCCGCCGACCACCCAGCGGTCAGCGGTGAGGGCGTAGCAGAAGACGCCGCCGAGCGGGTCGACGGCGGGCCGTTCCACGGCCACCCGCATCGCGCCGGAGGTGCCGATCGAGCAGGCCACCACGCCGGGGTGGACCGCGCCGAGGCCGAGGTTGGCCAGCGGCCCGTCGCCGGCTCCGACCACCAGCTTCGTTCCGGCCGGCAGGCCGGTGGCCTGGGCGGCCTCGGCGGTCAGCCCGGGCAGCACGGTGGTGGTGGGGACCAGTCGGGGCAGTTGCTCCTCGGTGATCCCGGCGCGTTGCAGCGCGTCCGGGGCCCAGGCCAGCTTGTGGATGTCCATCAGGCCGGTGGCGGAGGCGACGGAGTGGTCGGTGACCAGCGTCCCGGTCAGCCGCAGCAGCACGTAGTCCTTGATGCCGACCCAGTGCGCGACCCGCTCGAAGAGCTGCGGTTCCTGCTCGCCGAACCAGACCAGCTTGACCATGGGCGACATCGGGTGCACGGGGGTGCCGGTACGCCGGTGCAGCGCCAGCCCCGCCGGGACCGCGCGCATCCGTTCGGCCTGCCGGCTGGCCCGCGAGTCGGCCCAGGTGATCGACCGGGTCAGTGGGGTGCCGTCGGCGGCCAGACCGATCAGGCTGTGCATGGCGGTGCTGAACGACAGCCCGGCGACCGGCCCGGGCAGCTGGGCGGCGACCTCGCGGATCGTCTCCAGCACCGCGTCGTAGATCAGCTGAGGGTCCTGCTCGGCGTACCCGGGGTGCGGCTCCTCGAGCGGGTAGCCGACGGAGTGGGAGGCGAGCTGCCGCCCGGAGGCGTCGTAGGCGACGGATTTGGTGCTGGTGGTGCCGATGTCGACGCCGACTACCACCGCCGTGTCCGCCACCGGTACGCCCCCTCGCCTGCGGTGCCGGCAGCCTCGTCGCCGCCGGCTGCGGCTGACGTTACCCACGGCTGACCGGTGCTGCACGGTGTGCTGCATCTCCCCAGCTCGGACTGGGTTTTTGCCGTCCGGAACATGAATCGACGCGCCCGCATCGCCCTAACGTGCCGCTTACTCCGCCGTTCGGGCAGAACGTCGGCTTCGCCGGCTCCGCCCCGCTCGCGTCGACCGTTGATCCGGATGACACCCCGGTTGGTGGTTCGCACGGCGAAGGAGTCGGCGTGGCGGAGACTGATACGACGGGTTCCACCTGGCGGTACCGGTGGGCGTACCGGCAGAACGAGCGGCGGCAGATCGCGTTCCGCGACGCCGAGCGAGCGTGGCGCCGCCGCGACGAGGAGTTGCGCCGGCTGCGGGCCGCCGCGGCGGCACTGAGCGGAACGCCCGGTACCGGGCTTCCGGTCGAGCTGGGCCCCGGCGAGACGGTCTTCTGGACCCAGCCGGGGGCGCAACTGGTCGAGGTGCGGCACACCGCCGTGCTGCCCGCCCCCGAGCTGCGGGTCGAGGCGGATCCGCCGCCGCTGCGCGGCCGGCGCCCGGACGGGCTGAAGGTGGTCGACGCCGGGCTCGCCGTGCTCACCAACCGCCGGCTCATGCTGGCCGGCGGTCGCGGCCGGCGCGACTGGGCGTACGCGAAGATGACCGGCCTCGCCCACGACCCGGCGGCGCCGGTCACCCTGATCCAGGTCCTCGACCGGCGTGGCACCTCCGGCCTGCTGCTGCCCGCGGCGGGCGCGGCCGAGTTCCGGTTCACCCTGACGTTGGCCTTCGCCGAGGCGATCGAGCAGCGCCACGCGGTGCTCGCGCAGCTCGACGAGCTGATCGCCGAGCACGCCCAGCGGGAGCCGTTGCGCCCGTCGATCGTCACCCCGGCCCAGGCCCGGCTCTCGGCCCGGGTACCGGGTGGCCGGCGTACCGTCGCGGTGGCCGCCGCGTTCGCGCTGATCGTGCCGGCGGTGCTGCTGGAGTCGGAGCCGCCGGTGCAGACGGACGTGGCGGTGGCCGCGACCCCGGCGCCCACGCACACGCCGACCCGGCTCGCCCCGGCCGGCCCGGTCGCCCGCAAGCCCCGGCCGTCGGCGTCGCCGTCCGCGACGGCGGAGCGGCGCTGCGGCGCGCCCCGCAACCCCTTCGGGTACGACTTCTGCGGCGGGGACAGGATCCGCCGGCCGGCCCGGGCGGTGTGCGACTTCTTCGACTGCGCGCCCGGATTCTGGCAGGGCAGGGGTTACCTGGTGCAGTGCCGCGACGGCCAGTACAGCCTCAACGGCGGCCGGCCCGGCGTCTGCGCCCGACACCAGGGAGCCCGCCGCCCGGTGACGATGTAGGCACGGGCCCCTGGCAACGCCTCCGGTGGGTCAGGAGCCCGTTGCCGACAACGCGCTCCGGCTTGCGCGGGTCGTTCATCATGGTCCGCATGCTCAAGCTCAGGCGTCGCCGTAAGCGCAAGCGCGACGGGTGCTGCGACGACCCGCTGCCGATGTGCGACCCGAAGGTGCTGGACTGCTGCGACCTCGGCCTGTTCTCCACGCTGCTGACCCTCGGGTCGGTGGCCGCCGGGGTGACCCGGGCGCCGGTGCCGACCGGGCCGGGCGGGCCGCCATCCTCGGCTACCGACGGTGGCTGTCGCACCGGTGGCCGGGCCGCTGCCGGTTCACCCCCAGTTGCAGCACGTACGGCCTGGCGGCGGTGGAGCGTTACGGCCTGGCCGTCGGTGGGCGGCTGGCCGCCGCGCGGGTGCGCCGCTGCAAGCCCGGCGTGCCGTGCGGCACGGCCGATCCGCTGCGCTGACGCAGCCCCGCCGGTGGTGCGTCCGCCCGCCGGACGGTCGGTGGACGCGTCGCCCCCGGTCGCTCCGCTGAACGCGGCGCACGTCGGTCGGTCTTGGTCAGGAGCCGGCGCCGAAGTCCGGTACGGTCAGCGTCCCGTCCTCGGCCAGGGCGAACCCGGGGTTGTGCGCGATCTCCCAGACGTGCCCGTCGGGGTCGGTGAAGCAGCCCGCGTACCCGCCGTAGAAGGTCTCTCGGGGCGGCCGGCTCAGGGCGGCCCCGGCCGCCGCCGCGTCGGCGAGGATCGCGTCGACCTCCTCGCGGGAGCGGACGTTCTGGGCGAGGCTCAGCCCGCCGAATCCGTCGTCGCCGCGGTCGGTCACCCCGGCGTCGTCGGCCAGCTTGTCGCGTCCCCACAGGACGACGGCCAGCCCGCCGGCCTGGAAGAAGACGGTCTCCTCGACCTCCTGGCCGCGCCAGCCGAGCCGCTCGTAGAACGCCCGGGCGCGGGCGACGTCGGCGACCCCGAGAGTGATCAGGCTGATCCGCTGCTCCATCCTCGCACCGTATGCGCAGCCGACCTTGTATCAACCGTTTGACACAAGCCGCCGGTTGGCCGCATGCTGGCTTGTGTCAAACGGCTGATACAAGAGGAGTGGCCCTGTGGCATTGTCGCTGGTACTGGGGATCGTCGTGATCGCGCTCGTCGTCGCCGCGCTGACCGGGACACCGGCCGCCGGCGACCCCGCGCCCGCCCGGGTCCGCCGGACCGTGCGGGGTTGGCGGTGGGGCGGCCTGGCCGTCGGGGTTGCCGCAGCCGCCGTCGCCGTGCGGTCCGACCCGCTGGGCCGGGGTACGGCGATCGCCGCGCCGCTGCTCGGCCTCTGCGTACTCGCCGGGGTCGTCGCGGGGGAGAGCCGCGCCGCCCGCCCCACCGGCCCGGCCCGCACGGCCGCCCTGGAGACCCGCCAGGTCCGGCACTACCTGCCCCGGTGGCCGGCCCGGGCGGTCGCGGTCGCCGGTGCCGGCCTGGCCGTCCTGCTCGCGGCCACCACCGCCGCGGGTTCCGCCGACGACCTGGGCCGCGCCGGCCGCTCCCTGGCCTACGACTGCGGGGTGGTCGCCGGCAGCCACGGCCCGTGGGCCGGCTCCTTCTACAGCCTGCCGCTGGCCGTGGTGCTGGGCGTCGGCGTCCTGCTGGCCGGGCTGGCGCTGCGCCGCGTCGTCGGCCGCCCGCGCCCGGTGGACGACGCCGGTGACCTGGTACGCGACGACGCCGAGCGCCGCCGCGCCGGGTACGCCGTGACCGGCGCCTGCGGACTGCTGGTCACCGTCCCGCTGATCGGTGTCTCGCTGACCACCTCCGCCGGCCTGCTGGCCAGCCCGTGCCGTCCCCTGTGGTGGACGGCCGCCGCCTGGCTGCTGCTCCTGCTGGTCCCGGGCTGGCTGGCGCTGGCCGCCTGGAGCGTTACCGCCCTGCTCCGCTCGGGTGCCCCGACCCCCCGGCCTGCCGTACCCGTCGCGCGATGACCCCGACCCTGCGCCTGGACGCCGACGACCCGACGCCCCCGTACGAGCAGTTGCGCCGGCAGTTCGTCGACCTGATCGGCTCGGGCGTGCTGCCGCTGGGGGAGCGGCTGCCGCCGCTGCGCCAGCTCGCCGGTGACCTGGGGCTGGCCGTCGGCACGGTGGCGCGGGCGTACCGGGAGTTGGAGGCCGCCGGGCTGGTCCGTTCCCGCCGCGGCGGCGGTACCCGGGTCACCCGCGACGTCCCGCCGCCGGAGGGCGGACCGGCCCTGGACCGGCACGCCGCCGCGTACGCCCGACAGGCGAGCCTGCTCGGCGCGGACCTGGAGGCCGCCGTCACCGCGCTGCGCCGGTCCTGGCCGGCGGGTTGAACGGCACCAGTCCGGCGAGGACCAGCGCTGCCCCGACCGGCAGCAGGTCGAGGTTCACCGCGATCGCCACGAACCCGGCCAGCACCAGTGCGGGCGCCCAGGGCGGCAGCAGCCGGGGCCGGGCCGTCGCGGCCAGCGTCAGCAGGGTGAGCAGCCCCAGTTCGAACAGCAGCGGCCCACCGAAGAGCACCAGGTCCGGGGTGTCCACCGCGTCGGCGAAGCTGCCGAAGATGTCTCCGAGGATCACCCAGACGAAGCCGACCACCCCGACCAGCCCGGCCGCCGTGGCCACGTCGGCGAGGATGCGCCGTGGCCGCGAACCGTCCCGCAGCACCCCGCGCAGCCCCACCATGAGGACTCCGAAGAGGACGACGCCGAGCAGGAACAGGGTGTGGCCGAGGTTCCAGGCCCAGCCGTCCTTGTCCCGGTGGCCGTCCAGGCCGTCGAGCAGGCGCAGCAGCCCGTAGGCGAGCAGCAGCAGGGCGGCAGTCACGGCGGTCGGCCGCAACCAGCGGTACGCGGTGCGCCCGGCGACCCGGGCATCGTCGGTGATCATTGCCTCACCCTCCCGGCACCCGGCCCCCAGAAACATCCGGCCCCGTCCCCGACCTTCCCCGGACACCCGACCCCGAGACCCGCGTCGATCATGAAGTTGGCGGCACTGATGGAGATCCACATCGCCGCCAACCTCATGATCAACACCGTCGTCTACTGGGGGCGGTGGCAGACCGCCTCGACGTTGTTGCCGTCGGGGTCGCGGACGAAGGTGCCGTAGTAGGTCGGGTGGTATTCGGGCCAGACCTTCGGGGCGTGCAGGACCTCCGCCCCGGCGGCGATCGCCGCGTCGTGGAAGGCGTGCACGGCTTCCCGGTCGGGGGCGGTGAAGGCGACGTGCGCCGGCACGGGCGTCGCGTCCGGGCTGGCGGGCTCCAACCAGAAGTCGGGGCGGTCGACGCCGTACCCGATGGGGCCGGGCTCCATGATCCGCCGCCCGCCCAGCGGGGCGAGCACGGCGTCGTAGAAGGCGGCGGCGACCGGCAGGTCGCGCACCGGGACAGAGAAGTGGTCGAGCACGATGCCTCCCGGCGGTCCGTCGTGACCGGGCCACCCTACGAGCGGACTACGACACTTCCGCCCGGTGCTGGCGGTTGTCGGACCAGGCTGCTGTCATGGGCGCGTGGCGGAGACCGAGGCGGCGCGGCGGACCGTGGAGACGGTGTGGCGGATGGAGTCCGGGCGGGTGGTTGCCGGCATCGCCGGCCTCGTCCACGACGTCGGGCTGGCCGAGGAGTTGGCCCAGGACGCGCTGGTCGCCGCCCTGGAGCAGTGGCCGCGCGACGGGGTGCCGGCAAACCCGGGCGCCTGGCTGACCACCGTCGGCAAGCGCCGGGCGATCGACCTGATCCGTCGCCAACAGACCCAGCAGCGCACCCTCACCGAGCTGGGCCGCGACCTGGACGAGCAGGTCACGGTGGACTTCGACGCCGCCGTCGAGGAGCGGATCGACGACGACCTGCTGCGGCTGATCTTCGTGGCCTGCCACCCGATCCTGTCCCCTATCGCCCGCGCCGCGCTCACCCTGCGGCTGCTCGGTGGCCTGACCGTCGGCGAGATCGCCCGCGCCTTCCTCACCTCCGAGTCCACCATCGGGCAGCGGATCACCCGCGCCAAGCAGACCCTGGCCACCGCCCACATCCCGTTCGAGGTGCCCACCGCGTCCGAGCGGGCCGAGCGGGTCGACTCGGTCCTGGAGGTCATCTACCTGATCTTCAACGAGGGGTACGCGGCCACCGCCGGCGACGACTGGATGCGCCCCGAGCTCACCCGGGAGGCGCTGCGGCTGGCCCGGGTGCTCCAGGGGTTGATGCCCGACGAGGCGGAGGTGCACGGGCTGGCCGCGCTGCTGCAGGTCCAGGCGTCCCGCATCCCCGCCCGTACCGGCCCGGACGGCGAGCCGGTCCTCCTCGACGACCAGGACCGCGCCCGCTGGGACCGGCTGCTGATCAGCCGTGGGCTGGCCGCCCTGGACCGGGCGCGTACCCTCGGCGACCCCGGCCCGTACACCTTGCAGGCCGAGATCGCGGCCTGCCACGCGCGGGCGCGTACCCCCGCCGAGACGGACTGGCCGCGGATCGCGGCCCGCTACGCGGACCTGGTGGCGTTGGTGCCCTCGCCGGTGATCGAGCTGAACCGGGCGGTCGCCGTGGCCCGGGCCGACGGGCCGGCCGCCGGCCTGGCCCTGGCCCGTGAGCTGGCGGACGAGCCGTCGTTGGAGCACTATCACCTGCTGCCCAGCGTGCTCGGTGACCTGCTGGCGCGGCTCGGCCGGCACGACGAGGCGCGGGCCGAGTTCGAGCGGGCAGCGGGGCTGGCCGGCAACGGACGGGACCGGAAACTGCTGCTCGACCGGGCCGCCGAAAGTTCCCAGAAAAAATCTTGAGCGAGGATGTCGGATCCGGGGCGGCCCGTGCGACGCGTCGGTGAAAGGCCACTTCCGATCGAGAGGAACCACCCACCATGCGCTTCATGATCATGCACAAGCTGGACGAGACGGTGCCCGGCAGCTACCAGCCGACCCCGGAGTTCCTGGCGCTGCTCGGCCCCTTCATGGAGGAGGTGACCAAGTCCGGGGTGATGCTCGCCGGGGAGGGGCTGCGCCCCAGCACCGACAACGCCGCCCGGGTGAAGGTCACCGACAAGAAGACCACCATCACCGACGGGCCGTTCACCGAGACCAAGGAACTCATCGCCGGGTTCGTGCTGGTCGACGTGCGGGACAAGGCGGAGGCGGTGGAGATCGCCCGCCGGTTCGCCGACGTCTTCGCCCAGACCGGGCTGGACGTGGAGATCGACGTCCGTCGGGTCACCGAGTTCGAGGACATCACCGCCGGCTGAGCCCAGCCGCCGCCTGCCACCATGCTCTGGTGGCAGGCGCGACCGCTTACGACCACGATCACCTCCGTGAGCCGTCACGGTCCCGGTGCGGCTGCATCCGGAACCGATCGCGGTACCGCGTGCGTCTGAACGGGTGGAGGTGCACGGGGATGAGGCGCTGTCTGCTCGCGACGACCGTTCTGCTGCTGCTCGCCGGCTGTCACACCGAGTCGGGCACCGACGTGGGCTCACCCGCTCCGGCTCGGGGCGACCTGAGCGACGAGCAACTGCGGCAACAGGCCCGCGCGGTCCTGGACCGGTACGACCAAGCGGTGCGGCGCTCCGGCGGCGGCCCGCGATTCGTGCCCGTCGGCCCACCGCAGCAGCAGCTGGGTGACTGGGAGCTGGCGAACGGGCGGAACAAGAATTCGCTGGCCGCCGGTGAGTTCGCACCCGTCGCCGACCTGCCGACCCCACCGCACCCCACGGGCAGCGTGATCTGGAACGACGGCACCCGGGACACCGTGCCGCTGGTCGGGGCCGAGGCCACCCTGGCCGGGTTCCGGGCCGACGGGGCGCGCTGCGACGGCTGCCCGCCGCTGCGGGTCACCGGCGCCCGGCTGACCACCCTGGAGGTGGAGACGACCAGGGGTGACGCGACCGTCCCGGCCTGGGAGTACACGCTCGCCGGCACCGCCGTACGCCTGGTCCGGGCGGCGGTCGACCCCGCTGCCACGGTCCAGGTGCCGCCGCTGCCGTGGGATCCGAATTCGCCCAGCGTGCAGCGGATCGAGAAGGCGACCACCCAGCGCGGCGGCCGCACGCTGACCGTCTCGTTCACCGGGGCTCCGGGGCCGGGCAGCGAGCCGTGCGGGGTGGACTACACGGCCGAGGCGGTCCAGTCGGTGTCGGCGGTGGCGGTGATCGTCCACGCGCACCCGCACAGCCGCCAGGGGGCGTGCCCGGACATCGGGGCCGAGCGCATCGCGACCGTGGAGCTGGCCCGCGAGATGGGGGAGCGGGCCGTGCTGGAGGTGCAGCAGGGGCAGCCGGTCCCGGTCACCGTCACCCGCTGACGTCGGCGCGGCGCTTCGAGACAGCAGGCGGCACGCCGCCCGCCGTCCGAAAAGGATTTGCCCACCACCGGTAGCATCCACGCTGGGTAGCGGAATGCTGCCGTCATCGTGACGGCCGGGCAGCCGGTAGGCGTCGGGCCCCGGGCCGTCGAGCGCAGGCGAACACACGGGGGAAACCATGTTCGAGCGGTTGGGCAGATTCGTCGTACGCAGGGCGTGGTGGGTGATCGCGGGCTGGCTGCTCGCCGCGCTCGCCATCGTCTTCACCGCACCGTCACTGTCGGACATCACCTCCGCCGACCAGGAGAGCTTCCTCCCCAAGTCGTACGAGTCGGTGCAGGCCACCGAGCTGGCGAAGAAGGCGTTCCCGCAGCAGGCCACCGCCACGGCGAGCATCGTGGTCAAGCGCGCCGACGGGCAGCCGCTCACCGAAGCCGACCAGACGAAGGTCGGCGAGCTGGCCCAGACGCTGAAGGCGAAGGACATCGCGCACACCAGCGGCTACCTGACCGGCCCGCCGGCCGTCGCGCCGGACAAGTCGGTGCAGGTGGTCACCGTCGGCCTGGACGCGCCGACCCCGGACGACCCGGCGCTGCTGGACGCCGTACGCGACCTGCGGTCCTCGCTCGGCCCGGCGCTGTCCGGCAGCGGGTTGAGCGCCGGGGTGGCCGGTGACGTGGCGAGCTTCGTCGACAACGAGAACACCTTCAACAGCGCCTTCGCCGTCGTCGGCGTCGCCACGATCATCCTGATCATCGGACTGATCCTGATCATCTTCCGCAGCCCGATCGCCGCGCTGCTGCCCGTCGTGGTGATCAGCGTCGTCATGGCGGTCACCAGCGGGCTGGTCGCCGCCGCCGGCAAGGCCTTCGACCTCAACGTCAGCCAGGATTTGCAGACCATCCTGCTGATCGTGCTGTTCGGTATCGGCACCGACTACATCCTGTTCCTGCTGTTCCGCTACCGGGAGCGGCTGCGCGCCGGCGACGACAAGCGCACCGCCATGATCGTCTCCGTGGAGCGGGTCGGCGAGGTCATCACCTCGGCAGCCGGCGCGGTGATCGTGGCTTTCCTCGTACTCCTGCTGGCCTCCCTGGGGTTCTTCGGCTCGCTCGGTCCGGCGCTGGCGATCGCGGTGGCGGTCATGCTGGTCACCTCGCTGACCCTGATCCCGGCGATCGTGTCGCTGCTCGGCCGGTGGGTGTTCTGGCCGTCGAAGGCCTGGCAGAAGGCGCCGAAGGCCACCATGGCCCGCCGGCTCGGCGCGGCCATCGGCCGCCGGCCCGCGCTGGTCGCCGCCGCCTCCGGCGCCCTGCTCGTGGCGCTGGCCGCCGGTACGCTCAGCTACCAGGCGGACTACGACTTCAGCGCCGGCTTCCCGCAGGACACCGAGTCGGCGAAGGCCGCCAAGGACCTGCAACGCGGCTTCGCCGCCGGCGCGCTCGCCCCCACCGAGGTCTACCTGACCACCGGCAACGGCAGCCCGCTCACCGACCAGCAGGTCAACGGCTTCGCCGCCGCCGCGGCCGACGCCCCCGGCGTGGCCCGGGTGCAGCCCACCGAACGCGGTACCGACCCGAGCGTCGCCCGGGTCAACCTGCTGCTGAACGAGAACCCGGTCTCCAACGAGGCGATCACCCTGGTCCGGGACGACCTGCGCGACGCCCTGCACGCTGCGGCCCCGACCGGTACGAAGGCGCTGGTGGGCGGGCCGACGGCGATCTTCGCGGACATCAACTCGGCCAACAACCGGGACCTGTCGGTGATCCTGCCCGTCGCGGCCGGGTTGATCGCGTTGATCCTGGCGCTGCTGCTGCGGAGCCTGGTCGCGCCGATCTACCTGGTGATTGCCGTGCTGCTCAACTTCGCGGCCACGCTCGGAGCGACGGTCTATCTGTTCCAGGGGTTGCAGGACAAGCCGGGGGTGACGTTCCAGCTGCCGATCATCCTGTATCTGTTCGTGGTGGCGATCGGGACGGACTACAACATCCTGATGATCGCGCGGCTGCGGGAGGAGGCTCGGGAGGGTCACGAGCCGCATGAGGCTGCTGCCATCGGGGTGGAACATGCCGGGCCTACGGTTGCCGCGGCCGGGTTGATTCTGGCGGGGACGTTCGGGGTGTTGATGCTGGCGCCGATCTCGTTCCTGCAGCAGATGGGGTTCGCGGTGGCGATCGGGATCGTGCTGTCGGCGTTCGTGATGTCGATGTTCTTCGTTCCTGCGGTGACGGCGCTGATCGGGCATGCGGCTTGGTGGCCGGGGCATGGGGATGCGCGGCGGGTCGAGGGGCCGCGCGCCGAGCCGGAGCCAGCGGGCGTGGCCTAGGGGTGGATCGACCGGCGGCCCGAGCCATCATTGTCGGGCCGCCCGGTCATCTGTCGCCCGGGCTGACCAGGCCGCTTTGTAGGCGATCACACGAGCTGCCCGGGGTCGCGGGCATCGAGCTTCTGCGGCAGCCTCCGCCGACCACCACCCGCAGGGTCTACAACGAGTCAGTCCAGATCTCCGGCGTCGATGCGCGCGTTCACCCCTGCGTGTTCGGACAGCAGATAGAGCAGGTTGGAGCCGTCGATGAGCTCGAGTGGCTTCCCCGACGCAAAGTCGTAGGACGCTGGGCCGTAGCCGCTGGTGGTCACGAGGATCCCCTTGGAGGCGCCTTCATTCTGAAGTGTCCCAAACAGGTCGCGCACCGCTGACACGTCGACAGTGTTGCGGTAGCGCTTGGCCTGGATGACGACCTTTCCGCCGAAGATCGGTCGAGGGTCGAAGGCCACGCAGTCGACGCCACCGTCCCGGGACGCTCGCGTCTGTTTAGTGTCCAGGCCCATCTTCGCGAAGAGATTCTGGATCAGGCTCTCGAACTCCGTAGGCGTGAGCTTGAGCAGGTTCGGCCGCTGGTCAAGGTCGGCGAGTACGTCGACCTCGTCGACGAACCGCTTGTCGACCATGTCGAACTCAAGTACCGGCCGCACCGGAGCCAGTTCGGCGGGTCGCTTCGACACCGAGGCGTTGAGATGTTGAAGGCAGGCCAGCGGCTCGACCAGGCTCAGGTTGAGCTCCGTGAACACCTCACGGGTCGTTCGCAGGGTCACCAAGCACGGTTGAACGGATGCGCCCGTCCGAGGATCTGTCGTGTCGACGATGCCGTTGAACACTACGGTCTCCACCAACCCGGAGCGGTCAGCTTCGAATAGTTCGTGCACCGTCCGCAGGGTGACCTGAGCGACGAGGTTGGCGTACCGCTCCTTGATCTCCTTGGCTGGACGGGCGGCGGTGGTGATCTCGTCGCGCGCCTTGACGTAGCGGTGCTCCCGTACGGCGGGGATCACGTCCAGGGTCGGCAGGTGATACTCCACGACCAGCTGCCGGGATTCTGGTACGTAGGCGAGGCGATAGTGCTGCGGGAAGTCGTCGGGATATACCGAGTTTCCCAGCACCATGCCGAAGTACTCGACCACCGCTGCCGGTTCGGCGGCAGCCACCGTAGCGGCGAATCGGTCGATCTCGGCATTGTGTGCCTTGATCTCCGCTTCGACCTTTGCGCAATGCTGCTGATAGCTCTGGTGGGCAGTCGACAGTCGGTGCTGACGGTGGGCTTCTGCTTTCGCATGCTGAGCCTGTGCCTGCGCAAACGACTGTTGCGCGCCGGCGAGCTGTTGCTGGTACTTTGCCTGACCGCCGAACATCTTGCCCAGGCCGGTGGGCGCGGGCGGCTCGAATCGGCGCCAATCCGGGGGCGGCAGTGGAGTGCCGAGGGGTCCTGGGTCGAACGGTGGATGCTTCGCCGACCTCCTGAGGCGACGAAAGTCGATGTGGTCGTCGACGTCGAGCGTCGCCGCCAGAAGATTGTCTAGCTCCTCCAGGTGGGCTTGGAGATCAGAGTTCTGGGCGGCCACCTCGGCGACGCGTGCCGCGGCGTACAACCGCTTCCGTTCCCGCTCGTCGGCAGCGCTGGCGCGCTGTGCGGCCTTCATCGCCCGGTCCGCCTCCCGGCGCATCTGCTGGTGATGCCGGTATGCGGCGGCCTGAGCTTGCTTCTGGGCGCGCACTTGCCGCGCGTGCGCCCGCTGCATCTCCTTGAGGATGCCCACGTCAGTCCCTAGGTGTCAGGAGGGGTGCGAAGCCGACACCATAGCCAGCAACTCGAAGGGCGAACACCCTGCAACGCTCGGTTAGTCCCTGAGGCAGGTGGCTGGCGTCCATAAATGTCTTGTTTGATCCGTGAATTGATGTCAGATCTAAGACAGATCTCTCTTGCATCGATGAAAGGGGCGAAACAGCGACGTAGTCGGTGTACGTCCGTCACTGGAGCCGGTTGAACCCTGCTGATCGGCTAAGCAGCGATGGTGCGCGCCGCCGCATACATGTCTGCCGGCAGTGGATGGGTGAGGCGCCAAATGATCCGCATGGGCCGCTCCCCGCTGTGCTCCTGGTACGTCATCGGCCCGGCATACAGGTACGGCGGCGCACCGAGATCGCGGTCAGCCACCTTGGTCTCCCGCACGAACAGGTGAACCGTTGATCCGCGCTCGGCGTGGTGGATGTAGCGCTGCCCGGTGGCTGACGCGGCAGATGTGGTGCTCTGCGACTCCCACTGGAACAGGCGGTCGGTGATGGCCCGGTCGGCGTACATGGTGGTGGGGGAGTAGTGCTGCTGGGACTTGACCAGTGTGACGAAGAAGAGGTCGGCCTGCTCGTCGGGAAGCCACTTCACCCCTTCCCGCAACGACCCTGGGTTCGACATCCCGAACGCCGCGCACGCCTCGTTGCGGGTGTAGCGGGCATGCACCCGCAGCGGCACCCGCGCTGCCAGCGGCTCCTCGGTGACCCGATGGATGCGGCCTCGTAGCACCTCGGCGACCTGGCGCAGCTCAGCGCAGCGTGCAGGCTCCGCCCAGAGCCGGCTAAGCCGGGCGTCCCGTTCAGCCAGAGGTGCGGACTGCCCCCAAAGGCTGAAGTGCAGCATGTCCAGCAGTCGATCGCCGCCGGGATGCTCGCCGCCGGCAACGCGGGCCAACAGGTCCAGTCGGTCGGTGTCGTCGGTGTGCAGCATTCGGCCGATGGCCCGCCCGAGTTCGCGGTCATCCGGCCCGGCGACAGCGGTCTCGAAGCCGGCTAGGCGACGAAGCCCGGTCCAGCCGCCAATGCTCGCTGACCGGTAGACGTCCTCGATCTCTAGGCCGCTCTCGTGCAGGAACTCTGCCAGGCTCACGTCACCGAGGTGCCGGAGCTCTGCTACCAGACCGTTCTTCGACGTCGGCAGCGCCGACTTCAAGTTGGCGAGCACCAGATCCTTTGCCACCCGGTCCAGCTCGATGTGGCAGCCACTCGGCAGAGACGGGAAGTCGTCCTGCACTGCCGCCGTGACGGCTCGCCGGCTGACTCCGGTCAGTGCCCGCCAGCGCAGGTCGAAGCGGAAGTTGGCGTGCTGCCCACCGATGAAGTCGAGCACCGTCAGACATGGCTTGTCGTCGTCTAGCCTCAGGCCGCGCCCAAGCTGCTGAAGGAAGATCGTGGCGCTCTCGGTGGGCCGCAGCATCAGGATCGTGTCGACCATCGGCAGGTCAACGCCCTCGTTGAACAGGTCGACGGTGAACAGCACGCGCAGCTCATGCTTGCGGAAGCGATCCATCAGCGCGTGTCGGCCGGCTCGATCGAGTTTCGAGGTCACCGCCGCCGACGGCACGCCGTGCTTAGTGAACCAGTCGGCCATGAACTCGGCGTGCCCGATGCTCACGCAGAAGCCCAGTGCCCGCATCCGCTCGACGTCCGCGGTGTCGCGTACCGCCCGCAGGATCATCCGGGCCCGGGCATGGTTGCCGGTGTAGACGCCGTCCAACTCGGCCGGGTCGTACCCCTGCCCCCGCTTCCACCGCAGGCGCGACAGGTCGACGTCGTCGTGTAGCCCGAAGTACTGGAACGGGCAGAGCAACTGCCGTTCGAGGGCTTCCCAGAGGTGCAGTTCCACGGAAGCGTGGCCGTCGAACCACCGGCGCACGTCGCCGCCGTCGCTCCGGTCGGGCGTCGCCGTCAACCCCAGGAGTACGCGCGGCTTCAGCCGCTCCAGCAGCCGCGCATATGTAGGCGCCTCGGCGTGGTGGAACTCGTCGACGATCACCATGTCGTACGCCTTGGGGTCGATCTCCTGCCGGTGCAGCGACTGGATCGAGGCGAAGACGTGCTTCCAGTCTGACGGTCGATCGCCGCCCACCAGGGTTTCGCCGAAGCTGCCGTCCCCTACCACCTGTCGGAACACCGAGCGGCTCTGCCGCAGGATCTGCTCCTGATGGGCGACGAAGAGCAGTGAGTCGGCATGGCCAGCCTTGCGAAGCCGCCGGTAGTCCAGCGCCGCCACCACCGTCTTGCCGGTGCCAGTCGCCATCACCACCAGGTTCCGCCAGCGGCCGTGCACCAGCCGCTCGGCGTCCAGGTCGTCCAGGACCTCCTGCTGGTACGGAAACGGCCGGATATCTAGGTTTGCGATCTCGGTGGGCGCCTCATCGGCGCGCTCGCCGCGTAGCGCGATGCGCAGCCGTTCCCGGTCCCTCGCCGGGTCGTACGTCTCGAACGCCGAGTCGCTCCAGTAGTCGGTAAAGGTTGCCTCAAAGGTGTTGATGACGTGCGGCTGTTCCATGTTCGAGATGCGGACGTTCCACTCCACCCCGTCGACCAGCGCCGCCTTCGAGAGGTTCGAAGAGCCGACGTAGGCGGTAGTGGTGCCGTTGTGGCGGCGGAACAACCAGGCTTTGGCGTGCAGTCGGGTGGTCCGGGTCTCGTAGGACACCTTTACGTCGGCGCCGATCTCGGCGAGCCGGTCCAGGGCCCGTTGATCGGTGGCCCCCATGTACGTGGTCGTAATGACCCGTAGCCGGCCACCGCGCTCGATCAGCTCCCGAATCGCCGGCTCGATGATGCGGAGGCCATGCCACTTGATGAAGGCACAGAGTAGATCGACCTCATCGGCGGACGCCATCTCATGGGCGACCTCGTGGCCGATGCGCGGCTGGTGGCGGCCGTTGACCAGGAGGGCGCCGGTGGAGAGCGGGGTCGTGGGGCGTACCGGGAAGGTGGGGGTGGCGGGTGGCGTCGCCGGTGCGGCAATGGCGTGCAACAGCCGCCGCGCATCGCCGATCTGATCGTCAGCGTCTACTGCGCGCGGGTCGGCCTGGGCGATGCTCTCCGCGATCTGATTGGTCAGCGCAACCTGACGGGCCAGCTTGTCATCTCCGCCGCCGACGGCGAGAAGCGCACGACGAGCCAGCGTCGCGATGTGTCGAGCGAGGAGATCAGGGGTGTCGGCTGGGTCGAGCCTGTCATGTTGGACAAGCTCCGGGTCGACGTCGTGCAACCGCTTGGCAAGTCGCTGGGTGATCAAGTTTTCGTAGATGCCCCGGCCAAGATCGGTCATCGCCAGACGCTAACCCATCTCCTGCTCGAAGCCGTTCTGGGCAGGGGGGCTCTGTCGGTTGTCGGACAGCGGAAGCTGCGACGTACGCAGTTTGCCCAGGACGGTTGTCCAGCCGGCGTCATCCATTGGTATGACGCGAGCGCCTACCTGCTCGAGCAGTCGCCAGTTCTGGCCATAGCTGGGATGTGCGGCGAGTTGTGCCTTAACGTTCGGGAACGCATATACCGGGAGTCCCGCGCCGAGGGCTTCGTTGAGGATGCCGAGCGCAAGCGTGTCGCTGATACCGAGCGCCCACTTGTTGATCACGTTGAACGTCGCCGGCACCACAGCTACTACATCCGCCGGTGGATGCGGCTCCGGCTCACCCGGCATCCGCCACTTCACCCGAACCGGATACCCCGTCTGCTGCGCCAACGCCTCTCGATCGATCCAGGTGGCAGCGGTCGGCGTAGCGGTGAGGCACACCGTCCACCCGTCCTCTTGCAGAAGCTGGATCAGCTCCCCGATCCGCAGCACCGGAGGAGCCGCACAGGCGACAAGCGCCAGCACCCCGCGCTGGCTCACGCCAACAACCCGGCTCGTTCGGCCAATGGCCGCAGGCCCGGCGTTGCGGCTCGCCGCTCCTTAGCCAGCAGATTCAGCAACAGTGCTCGTGCCTGGACATTGGCGTAAACCACCTCGACTCCCACCCGCTCGGCTTCGAGGAGGTGGAGCACGGAAACCGACCGGTCGCCGCCTGACAGCATCGCCGCTGCCGCCAGGTCCACATGAACTTGCGCCCGTCGACCGACCAACACCGCCGGCAGCCGCGACGTATCCAGCCGCATTCCGATATCTATAGCCTGTGCGCCTTGACCAGCGATGACGGCAGCGGAAACAGCATGTATGACGACGTTCGTCGGCCCGAAGCCGGTCCATAAGCAGTTGCGATCTGGTCCCAGGGCCGTCGCCAACTTTCCAGCCTGCGTGAGGAACTGGCCAGCGTCCTTTGGTCGCCCCTGTCCTGCGGCCATCACCGCGGCTAGCAGCGTGAGCGATCCTCGGGCGGACAGGATTTCGGGCTCAGCGACGGCATTGCTGAGCCGTTCGATGCTGTTGAGCACGATCTGCTGGGCCTCGGCCGATCTCCCGGGAAGCCGAATAAGGCCACACGCCGCCTGGTATGCCGCCAGGGCGGGGCTGTCTCGCTAACGGTGTTTCCGGCGAGCTTGGTTAGTAGGTTTCAGCGGCTGGGAAGCGGTCGCTGAAGGTGATGGCGAAGGCGTTCAACGCGGGTTTCCAGCGCATCGTCCATCGGGTTCTGCCTGCTCCGGTGGGGTCCAGGGACCGGGTCACCAGGTACAGACACTTCAACGCGGCCTGCTCGTTGGGGAAGTGGCCGCGGGCCTTGACCGCTCGCCGGTAGCGGGCGTTGAGGGACTCGATCGCGTTCGTGGAGCAGATGACCTTGCGGATTTCCAGGTCGTAGTCGAGGAACGGGATGAACTCCGCCCAGGCGTTGTCCCACAGTCGGATCACCGCCGGATACCGGCCGCGCCACTTGTCGGCCAGGTCGTCGAAGGCGGCCCGGGCGGCGTCGGCGTTGACGGCGGTGTAGATCGGCTTGATGTCGCGCTTGAGTTCGTCCCAGTACCGGCGGGAGGTGAGGCGGAACGTGTTGCGGATCAGGTGGATCACGCAGGTCTGCACCACCGTGCGGGGCCACACGTTCGTCACGACCTCGGGCAGGCCCTTGAGGCCGTCGCAGACGAGGAAGAACACGTCCTTGACGCCCCGGTTACGCAGGTCGGTCAGCACGCTCATCCAGAACTTCGCGCCTTCACCGCCGGAGCCGGCCCACAGCCCGAGGATGTCTTTCTCCCCGTCGAGGGTGACCCCGATCGCGGCGTAGAACGGCCGGTTCGCGACCTGCCCGTCGCGGACCTTGACCACGATGGCATCGATGAACACGGCGGCGTAGATCTCATCCAGGGGCCGGTGGGACCAGTCGGTCATCTCCTCGATCACCTTGTCGGTGATCCGGGAGATCGTCTCCTTCGACACCGAAGCCCCGTAGATCTCTGCGAAGTGCGCGCTGATCTCCCCGGTCGTGAGGCCTTTGGCATACAGCGACAACACGACCTCGTCGACCCCCGACAGGCGCCGCTGCCGCTTGCGGACGATCTGCGGTTCGAACGTGCCGGCCCGGTCCCGCGGCACGTCGATCTGCACCGGACCGTTGGCGTCGGTCAAGACGGTCTTCGACCGGGTGCCGTTGCGGATGTTGCCCGACCCGGCACCAGCCTGGTCGTGTTTTTCGTAGCCGAGGTGCTCCGTCATCTCTTCGTTGAGCGCGGTCTCCAGGACCGTCTTGGTCAGCTGCTTGAGCAGCCCGTCCGGGCCGGTCAACGACAGCCCTTGTTCCTTAGCGGCCCGGACCAGATCGGCGGCGGCCTTCGCCTCCGCCGACGGCTCGGGCCGCTTCCTACGTCCGGTCTGGTCGTTCAGTGTCGCGGTCATTACGGCACCCTCCTCACCAGGCACAACGCCTGGCGGGTCAGGCCGGAAACACCGTTAGATCCACACTCCCGCCAGGGCTGCCAACGCTCGGTCATCGGCCAGGCGAGCAGCCGTGGAGGCCCGGTCGGCCGTCAGTAGAGCGGTGTCACCGTCGCCCACTTTGGCTGCCAGCTTCGACGCTGCGAGATAGGCGGCGGCGAGGAGCCGGAAAGCGCTACTGCGGTGCAGCCCCGTGGTCGATCCAGCCAGGGCCGTCGTCTGGTTGAGCACGTCCGGAAGCAGCCGAGCCGAAGAGGTGTAGCTCGCCCGCTGGTACAAGGTGTGCACCCGGCCCACAGCCCGACGAGCGTCGGCCAAGGTTGGACACGGACCCGCGGGAGATGGCAGGTAGTTGGCGAGAAAGGTCCGTAAACCGCTCAACAACTCCTGCTGGGTGGCGGAAGTGGGGCTCTGAGCGTTGTCTCCCATGTCCTGCCCTCGATGTCCTGCCACTGACACGTCGACGAGCATGTCGTCGAACTGTTCGAGCGTAACTTCCAGTGCAGCGGCTATCCTGGCCCGATGCCAGGGCTGAGGATCCGTCTCGGCGTTCTCCCAGCGCACAACCGTCGACCGCTCCACACCGAGGAGTTGGGCCAAGCGCTCCTGGCTGTACCCGAGCGCCTTACGCCGTTGACTAAGCCGGCGTCGCTTCAAGGCCATGCGCGATCTCCCTCCGCCCTGCCGCCACTGTAGTAACAGTCCGTAGATCAGGCGGGCACGCAGGTGCCTCATTTGTGCGTCACTGAGGCTTCGTCGTTGCTGTAGTTCCTGCTCGGCCGAGAAACCAGGCTGGTCGCATGGCCCGGGGCGGGTGCTGGGCTCCGGCCGCGTCGTTCCCCCGTACGACGGCGGCCGACCCCGCCCGCCCCGGCGCCACTCGACCGAATCGCGACCCGGGAGGCGCCCACCGATGCCCGCCGTACTCGAAGACTTTCCCGTCCTCACCCCGGTCACCGACGAAGACCTGACCCTCGCCGCCCTCGCGGTCCGCGTCCACGCCCCGGAGTCCTGGCCCGAGGGCATGCTCTGCCGCAGCGAGCGCGTCCCGTACCCGTGCCGCCTCGCCCGCTGGGGCCGGGCGACCATCGAGGCCGCCGGTCTCGATGAAAACGACCTGGCGATCGGGCGCCCATGATCTACGTGACCGGCGACCGCCCCCTCCCGCACCAGGTCCGCGCCGCCACCTTCGACACCCGCTGGCGCGGCCTCGACCCCACCCAGGTCCACGCCTACCTCACCCGCCTCGCCGACGAACTCGACCGCCTGCACCGGGACCTCACCACCGCCAACACCGAGTCCGAGCGCATCCGCCAGGCTCTGCGCCAGTGGCAGTCCCGCCACGCCACCTGCCACCACCCGGACCAGAGCTCACCGAACAGCCGGTGGCCAAGGTGAGCCGCTGGATCATCCACCTGCCGACCACGCTGACCAGCCGCGAGGCCGCCGCCGGCCTGGCCGCCGTACTCAAGACCTCCCTCGACCACGTCGACGTCATCGACTTCGGCGAGACCACGCTGAGCGCGGAGGACGCCCAGCACCTGCGCCACCGGGTCTGGTGTGACACCCGGCTGACCGGCGGCCGGCGGTGTCGGCTGGGTGATCGGCATCCGGGTCCGTGCGGGACGGCGGGGGAGCGCTGACCCCGGTACCGTCCCGAGGATGCCCGAGACCGAAGACCTCCTGGCCGGCTTCACGCCCGCGCGGTCGTACACGATGGAAGCTGTCGCCGACGCGCCCCGCGCGCCCGGCGTGCACGTGGTCCTGGACGGCGGCGCCGTCCTCTACGTCGGTCGGACCGGGAACCTGCGCGACCGCCTCCGCCAGCACCTGACCGGCAACCGGGATTCGTCGGTGCTGCACCAGCAGGTCGGCGCCGAGCTGGACCGGCGCGGGCCGGTGGCCACGGCCGCGGACATCGCCGACTGGTTGGGCGGGCGCGAGGTCCGCTGGCTGGAGACCGACAACCCGGAGGGTACGAAGGAAGCCCTGGTCCTCGCACTCAAGCCCCGCTTCAACCGGCAGGTGCCCAAGCCGCGCTGACCAGCCGCCGTCACCCCGCCGACGCCGCCTCGAGGTTGCCGGCCATCACCGACAGAACCCGCACGGTCGCCGCGTACTCCTCGGGGGTGAGCCCGCGCGTCAGCAACCGCCGGGTCTCGCCGACCCGTTCGGCCGCAGTGCGGTGTCCCGCCCGGCCCTCGGCGGTCAGGGTGAGCGCGTCGCCTTCGCCCGCCAGCCATCCCCGAGCGACCAGGCCGTCCACCGCGGCATCGAGCTGGGGTACGCCGTCGGTCCAGAACGGCGCGAGCGCCTGCTCCAGCTCACCTCGGCTGCGCGTTCCGCCAGCAAGCAGGTTGAGCAGCTGCCACTGCCGGCGGTCGAGATCGAGCTGGCCCAGGGTCACGTCGAACTGCTCGTCGAGCAGGTTGTGCAGGTGCTTGAGCCAGTAGCCGATCGGCTTGTCGGTTGCGCCCATCCGCGCCTCCTTCCGGGGAACTTCCTGCTTACCGCACCGGCGCCACCTGCCCCCGTGCCGGGCGGCGCCGGTGCGGTAGGCGGTCAGCGGCCCAGGAAGGCGAGGGTGACCGCCGCGAACAGCGGCGAGTCCACCAGGTTGTAGTGGGTCAGCCCGGGCAGGATCGCCAGCGCGTGCCCACCCGCCGGCCGCCCCTCACCCGTCCAGCCGCCGTCGCGCAGCCCGCCGTCGAGCAGCTTGAACACCTCGACGTAGTGGCTCGGCGGGGCCATGTCCGCGTCGCCGGCCACCACCAGCGTCGGCACCCGCAGGCCGCGGACCTCCTCGGTGAAGTCGAAGTCGTGCGCCATCGCCTCACCGATCTTGTCGAGCAGCCGGGGGAAGTCCTCCGGGCGGGGCGCGACCCGCATGTACAGCTCGTACATCGGGGTGTCCTTGAGGAACTCGACGGCGGCGGCGCCCATCTGGCCCTGCTGCGCCCGCATCTCCGGATAGATCGCGTCGCTGCGGATGTTGGCCGACGCGCTGACCACCCGGCCCACCTTCTCGGGGTGGCGGATGCCGACGTGCAGGGCGACGCCGCCGCCGAGGGAGAAGCCGACGACGTCGGGCTTGTCCAGGCCGAGGTGGTCGATGAGGGCGGCGATGTCGTCGGCCATCAGCGGGATGTCCAGCGGCCGGTCGATGTCGGCGGTGCGGCCGTGGCCCTGCAGGTCGGGGAGGATGACCTGGTGCTTGGCGGCCAGGGCGGGCAGGATCGCGCCGAACATCTCGCCGGAGCCGAGGCCGCCGTGCAGCAGGATCAGCGGGCTGCCCTGCCCGTGCGTCTCGTAGTACAGGTGCAGGCCGTTGACGTCGGCGTACTCGCCGGTGACGGTGCCGGGCTGCGCGGTGGTGCTCATGGCGGGTTCCTCCGGGTCGTGTCCTGTCGTGTTGCGGGGTGGACCGGGCGGGCGCCGGGAACTCATCGGTGACCCCGACACATTTTCTTCGGGGGCAAGGCTGTCGGGGGTGCGGGTTAGGTTGTCGGCATGAGCGAGGTCGCTACCAGCACGTCCGTCGAGGAGCTCCTGGAGCCTTACCGGTCGGAGCTGACCGGCTACTGCTACCGGATGCTCGGCTCCGCCTTCGAGGCCGAGGACGCGGTGCAGGACACGTTCGTGCGCGCCTGGCGCAGCTTCGAGCGGTTCGAGGGCCGGTCGGCGCTGCGGACCTGGCTCTACCGGATCGCCACGAACGTCTGCCTGAGCATGCTGACCAGCGCCCAGCGTCGGGTCCGTCCGATGGACCTCGGGCCCGCCGCCTCCGGCGACGCCACCCACCCCGGCGAGCCGCGCCCCGACGAGATCTGGACCGGGCCGGCGCCCGACGACCGCGTGCTGCCCGAGCGCGCCGACCCGGCCGAGGTGATCGCCGGCCGCGAGTCGGTGCGGCTGGCGTTCGTGGCCGCGCTGCAACACCTGCCGCCCAGACAGCGGGCCGTGCTGATCCTGCGTGAGGTGCTGGCCTGGTCGGCGCAGGAGGTCGCCGAGCTGCTCGACACCAGCGTCGCGAGCGTCAACAGCGCGCTGCAACGGGCCCGCGCCACCCTCGCCGCCGCCGACACCCGCGGCGACGTCCGCCGGCCTCTCGACGACGAGCAGCGGGCGCTGCTCGCGCGCTACGTGCGGGCCTTCGAGGCGTACGACCTGACGGCGCTGGCCGCGCTGCTGCACGAGGACGCCACCCTGTCCATGCCGCCGATGCCGCTGTGGCTGCGCGGCCCCCGCGACATCACCACCTGGATGGCGGGCACGGGTCGCGGCTGCCGTGGCTCCCGGCTCGTGCCGGTGCTGGCAAACGGTCAGCCGGCGTTCGCGCAGTACCGCCCCGACCCCGACGGGCCCGGCCATGGGGCGTGGGCGCTGGTCGTCCTGGACATCTCAGCGGGTCGGATCACCCGGCTCAACTACTTCCTCGACACCGACCGGCTGTTCCCGCTCTTCGGCCTGCCCGACCGGCTCGAAGAGGGCGCGGGCGAGGCCGAGCAGGCCGGCCAGCTCCCGCAGGCCGGGGTGGCCGCCGTCGACCACGAGCCGCCAGCCGTGCCGTCGCGCCGTCAGCCGTAGCCGCGCCAGCGCCTCCACCGTGACCAGGTCCGGGTCGACCAACGCCGCCACGTCGCAGACCACCACCCCGGGAGGCCGGTCGCGCAGCACCTCCGCCAGGTCGGCGCAGAGGGCGGGAACGTCCGCCCGGGTCAGCCGTGCGCCGACGGCGAAACAGAGCATGGAGGTGGCCACGCCGGTAGGACCGCCGGCAGCCGGCAAACTCACCGCTGCCGGCGCGGCGATCCGGTACGCCCCTACTTCCCGTGCGGGTCGGCGGCGTTGAGGGTCGCCACCACCTGGTCGTAGTCGCCGCGCGCCTCGCCGTGGCGCAGGAACTTCACCCGCTCCACCTGGATCTCCTTCGCGTCGGGCTGCGCCTCGATCAGCGCCACCACCTCGGCCACGAAGTCGTCCAGCGGCATCGCGAACTCGCTGTTCTCCTGCCCCGGCAGCAGCCCGGTACGCACCGCCGGCGGCACCAGTTCCACCACCTTCACGCTGGTGTCGGCCAGCTGCAGCCGGATCGACTCGCTCAGCATGTGGATGGCGGCCTTCGAGGCGTTGTAGCTGGGGGTGGCGGCCAGTGGCGCGAACGCCAGACCCGAGGAGACCGTCACGATCGTGGCGTCCGGCCGGGTCCGCAGGTGCTCGACGAACGCGGCGATCAGCCGGATCGGGCCGAGCACGTTGGTGGTGATGATCGACTCGGCGGAGTCGAGGAACCCGTCCGGGCGGTGCCAGTCCTCGACCCGCATGATGCCGGCCATCGCCACCAGGACGTTCAGGTCCGGGTGCCGCTCCAGCACCTGCCGGGCGGCCGAGACGATGCTCGCCGGGTCTGCCGTGTCGATCTCCACGGTGTCGATGCCCGGGTAGTCGGCGGCGATCTTCGCCAGCAGGTCGGCGCGCCGGCCGCCCAGGATGACGGTGTTCCCCTTGGCGTGCAGCTCCAGCGCGAGGGCCAGGCCGATGCCGCTCGTCGAGCCGGGGATGAAGATGGTGTTCCCGGAAATGTCCATGTCCCCAGCCTGCCGCCAACCCGCTCCGCCGGTGCAGAGACCGGTCATCGGGGGATCCGCGATCCCTGGTTGGGCCGCTCGGCCGGCGGATACTGGGATCATGGACCGCGCAGCCCTGGCCGACTTCCTCCGCCGACGCCGGGAGACCCTGCAACCCTCCGACGTCGGGCTCGCCCCCGGCGCCCGCCGCCGCGCCCCCGGCCTGCGCCGCGAGGAGGTCGCCGCGCTCGCCGCCATGTCGACCGACTACTACACCCGCCTCGAGCAGCGGCGCGGACCGCAGCCCAGCCCGCAGATGCTCACCGCGCTGGCCCGGGCGCTACGCCTCACCGGCGGGGAACGCGACTACCTGTTCCGGGTGGCCGGGCAGAACGCCCCCACCCCGGTCACCGCGGCCACCCACGTCGCCCCGGCGCTGCTGCGCGTCCTGGACCGGCTGGAGGACACCCCGGCGCTGATCCTGTCCAACCTCGGCGAGACGCTCGTGCAGAACCGGCTGTCCAAGGCCCTGCTCGGTGACCGGTCCGGGCACACCGGGCTGGCCCGCAGCGAGGCGTACCGGTGGTTCACCGAACCCGACGAACGGCTCCGCTACCCCCAGGACGACCGGCCCCGGCAGAGCCGCGCCCAGGTCGCCAACCTGCGCGCCGCGTACGGGACGATGGGCCCGCAGTCCCGCGCCGGCGAGCTGGTCCGCGCGCTGCAGAAGGCCAGCGGAGAGTTCGCGGAACTGTGGGAACGCCACGAGGTCGCACAGCGCTTCGCCGACCACAAGACGATCGTCCACCCCGAGCTGGGCCCGATCGAGCTGGACTGCCAGGCGCTCTTCACCGAGGACCAGTCGCAGGCGCTGCTGGTGCTGACCGCTCCGCCGCGCAGCGAGGCGGACGAGAAGCTGCGGCTGCTCGCCGTGCTCGGCCACGAACGTTTTCCCGCTGGGCAGCCCTGAGCCAGCGGTGAATACTGCCGCGCATGGAGTTCCTGATCTACCACCGGGACCGGCCGGGTTCGGTGGCGCTGCGTGACGAGCTGATCCAGGCGCACTGGGCCTACATGGACCGGTACGCCGAGCAGATGATCGCCCGCGGCCCGACCCTCGCCGACGACTTCGACACGCCCACCGGCAGCGTGCACATCCTCGACCTGCCCGATCCGGCCGCCGCCCGCGCGTTCGCCTTCGACGAGCCCAACTATCAGGCCGGCGTCTACCGCGACGTGCTGATCCGCCGGTGGCGCAACACGCTGGGCCGCACCATGTGGCAGTTCCCCGGCGGTCGGACCGGCGGCAGTCGCTACCTGGTGCTGGGGTTCGGCGCGGGACAGGTCGCCGACCTGGAGGTGCCGGCCGACCCGGAAGAGCTGATCGCGTACGGGCCGCTGCTCGCCGACGACGGCACGGTATGGCTCGGCACCGCCGCGCTCGTCCGGGCACCGGACCCCGACGCGGCGCGGGCCGTCCTCACCGCCGGCCGGTACGCCGCCGTCGAGGTGCACAACTGGCAGTTCGGCGGCCGCCCGTCCTGAGCCCCCGTCCGCGCACCTGCCGGCGAACGGCGGAACGCCCGGACACCCGTCGTGACGACGGACATCCGGGCGCTCAACCTCCTTGCGGCCGGTGGTTAAGAAGGGGCCCCTGCTATACCGAATGCGTTAACAAGGGACCCCTCCTTACACCTCAGCCGGGCTGGACGACGCCGTTCACCTTCAGGGTGTACGGGGCGTACTGCTGGACCTGCTCGGTCGGCTCGTCGTAGGCGACGATCGCGACCACCTTCGGGAACAGGAAGAGAACCGCCCGCTGCGCCGGAGTCAGCGTCACGCTCGACTTGCCGTCGAACTGGAGCTGCAGCGCGATGGAGTGCTTCTCGTCGAGGCCGACGAGCCGCAGGTTCCAGTTGTCCACCTCGACCGGCTTGATCTCGGTGGGCGAGTCGAACGGGGCGAGGCTGCTGCCGTCGCTGATCGTCGTCCCGCCGACGGTGATGTCGTCGATCAGCAGGCCACCCTCGTTGACGCCGCCGTCGCTGACATAGCGGAAGCCGAGCAGGATGCTCTTGCCGGCGTACGCGGACAGGTCGTAGGTGTGCGCCTCGAACCCGTTGGTGGTGCCGTTGAGCGCCGGGCCGAGCGGCCCGTCGACCGTCTTGTCACCTCCGATGGCGGTGTAGGTGGCGCCGCCGTCGGTGGAGACGGTGACGTACCCGTAGTCGAAGCCCGCCTCGGCGCCGTACTTGGCGACGAAGCGCAGCGTCGGGTCGGCCGTCGGCACGGTCACCGGGGTGACCGCGGTGGCGTCGGTGTTGTTGACGTTGCCAGAGAACAGCACCGGGTTGCCGGGACGGTCCGGGTCGTCGTTGACGACGGTCCAGGCCAGCGGCTGCGCCGGCAGGGTCTTCGCGCCGGTGAAGGAGAGCGACCGCAGGTCACGGCCGCGCAGCACCGTGCCGTCGGCCTTCTGCAGCGGCACGTAGTCCGCCCCGTTCGGCGCCGCGCCCGGCGTGGCGTACGCCCGCGGGTTGGCCAGGTTCACCGTGGAGCGCAGGCTCGGGGTGGTCACCCGGCTCTTCGGCACACCGAGCATCACGCCGCGGCGGTCCCCGACGACCTTGTCCACCAGGGTCATGGTCTGGTAGTCGTGGATCACCTGGTACATGTTCTTGACGCCCTCGGCGGCCAGCAGCGCCTGCAGGCTGGCCAGACCCTGCCGCGCACCGTCACGGTGCAGGGCGGAGATGAAGTCCGTGCCGTACCGGTCGTAGAGGAACTGCATGAACGAGTACGCGTTGCCGTAGTCGGCGAGCACCGCGTTCGGGTTCGGGCTCTCCCCCCACAGGGTCAGCGAGTTCTCCGGGCCACCGCAGTCGCGCGGGTTGGTGTTGTACGGCGTCTGCACCGGCCCGAAGCCCTGGAAGCAGTACAGGTGGCTGTCCGCGCCCCGGTCGAACACGGTGGCGGTGGTGTCGACGTAGCCCACGAGCGACTGGGCGAAGTCGGACAGGCCCTCGTTCATCCAGGTCGTCTCGAACGGGTCCGTGTAGGAGTGCAGCAGGTGCTGGTACTCGTGGGCGAAGGTGCCCTCGTAGCTGCGCGGCCGGGCCGGGCGGCTGGTGCACAGGTCGTCGGTCGGCTCGTTCGGCGGGTTGGCGCCGGTGCGGTGCGCCCAGTCGAACGCGTCGATCGTCATCACGTTGCGGTCGAACAGCTCGTTGAGCTGCGAGGAGAAGAACCCGGCGATGTAGGTCGGGGCGGCCGGGAAGGTGTAGTAGTTGTCGTCGCGGACGTTGTCGACCAGCGTGACGGTCTTGCTGCCGCCACCGGTGTAGTCGCCGCCGTTGCCGCTGGCGTCCGGGCCGAGCAGCGCGTTGCTGCCGTCGCGGTCCGGCGCGACGCTGAACGCCGCCGACTCCTTCGGGTACATGTTGTTGTCGAACTCGTTGACCAGGTCCGCCACCTGCGCGTCGGTGACCGTCGTCGAGTCCGGAACCTGGGTGCGGCAGTCACCGGCCGGGAAGGCGATGTCGTTGGCCACCCACACCTCGATGTGGTTGCCGACGCCCCGCAGGGTGTAGTCCTTGCGGTAGTACCGGCCCTGGAGGTCGTCGAGTCCCAGCCACTGCCGGACGGTGCCGACCGCCGGCGTCTCGGCCGCCGCCAGGCCCTTCGAGCGGGCCTGCGCCCGCGGCTGGTAGCGGGTCGGGGTCTTGACCGGCTTGCCGTCGAGGGTGAAGTCCTTACGGGTGAGTTCCCGGGTGTCGTCGGTCCGGGCCTGCTTCGCGGCGTCCGCAGTGGTGGGTGCGGCGGGTGCGGCCACCGCGGCGGATGCGTGCACGACGCTGAACAGGGGTAGAACGATGGTGATGGCTGCTGCACCGGCGAGGCGGCGACGTGCCATTGGCCCCCCTAAGGGATCTGAAATGGATCATCGGCGGGGTACCGATCGATCGTTGTGCCAATGACGTTCGTAGCCGGAGAAGTTGCCGTTGGCAACAGGTGGCGCCGGACAATTGTCAGGTAGGACTGAACGGACGACCCTCCCGGGAGAATGTCCCGGGAGGGTCGTCCAGATCAGGTGCGGTCAGGCGCCTGGCGGCTCGTACGCGACCCGCAGCTGCATCACCTGGTCGACGTCCGCGGGCGTCATCAGCGGCGTGACCCGCAGGTCCAGCCCGCCGGCGGCGCGGATCGCCAGTGCGATGCTCACCGCCGTCTGCTGGTCCGGCAGGTCGCACAGCACGTAGGAGTCGTGCTCCTCGAACGCGAAGTACAGCGCCTCCACCGACCCGCCCGCGTTCTCGATCATCGAGGTCACGATCTCGGCGCGTCTCGTCCCGCCGTCCTGCCGCAGCCCTTTGACGCCCTGAACGGTGTAGGTCGCCGTGAGCAGGAACTTCGCCACCTTGACACCCCCGATGTCCGACTCGATCGCCCCGCCTGCGCCGGCCGGGCCGCGCGGCGGATACCCGCTCGGCCCGCCGCCACGCCTGCGGTGTCGGTGCCGGGCGGTAGGGTCCGCAGGCAGCCGATCGGGGAGGGGACGGGATGCTCGGACTGGAAGCGCCGCCCGCCGTCGAGGCGGAGCGGGTGATCACCGCCGTGCTGGCCGACCTGCGCTCCGGCGAC
Organism: Micromonospora siamensis; assembly: GCF_900090305.1. NCBI lineage: Bacteria > Bacillati > Actinomycetota > Actinomycetes > Micromonosporales > Micromonosporaceae > Micromonospora > Micromonospora siamensis. Next base: position 1,911,211 of record NZ_LT607751.1, read on the forward strand.
CACCGCGGCGTGGTCGTCGACTCCCCGCCCGGCGCCGGCAAGTCCACCCTCGTCGTGCGGGCCGCCGTCGAGCTGGCCGCCGCCGGCGAGTCGCTGATCATCGTGGCGCAGACCAACGAACAGGTCGACGACCTCATCGACCGGCTCGCCCGCAAGGCCCCCGAGCTGCGCATCGGCCGGCTCTCCGCCACCGAGTACAAGCCCTCCGCCCGGGTCCGCGGCCACGAGACGGTCCGGGTCGCGGCCAAGGTCACCGACCTCGCCGATTCGGCCGTCATCATCGGTACGGCCGCCAAGTGGGCCACCGTCGGAGAGGGGGTCTGGCCGTGGGCGATCGTGGACGAGGCGTACCAGATGCGCTCGGACGCCCTGCTGCGCGTGGCCGGCAGGTTCGAACGGGCCCTGTTCGTGGGGGATCCCGGGCAGCTCGACCCGTTCTCCACCGTCGAGACGCTGCGCTGGACCGGTCTGACCTGGGATCCGATGCAGTCCGCGGTGGCCACCCTGCTGCGGCACAACCCGCAGCTGCCCGTGCACCGGCTGCCCGTGTCGTGGCGGCTACCCGCCACCGCCGCGCCGCTGGTCGCGGCCGCCTTCTATCCGTTCACCGGGTTCCGGGCCGGCACCGGGCCCGCCGACCGGGCGCTGACCCTCACCGAGCCCGGCGCGGGCGACCGGCTAGACGCGGCGGTGGAGGTGGCCGCCACGACGGGCTGGGCGCTCTACGAGCTGCCGGCCCGGCAGACCATGCGTACCGACCCGGAGGCCGCCGCCGCGTGCGCGGCGCTCGCGCTGCGGGTGCTGCGGCGCGGCGCCGTCGCGATCTCCGAGCAGGCCCCCGGCGGTACGCCCGTCACCGCGGACCGGATCGCCGTCGGCGCCGCCCACCGCGACCAGGTCGCGGTCATCCGCGCCCGGCTCGGAGAAGAGGGCGCGGGCATCACCGTCGACACGGCCAACCGGCTCCAGGGCCGCGAGTACGACGTGACCATCGTGCTGCACCCGCTCTCCGGCCGGCGCGACGCCACCGCGTTCCACCTGGAGTCGGGGCGGCTCTGCGTGCTGACCTCGCGGCACCGGCACGCGTGCCTGGTGGTGGCGCGGGCCGGGATCGGGGAGCTGCTAGACGCGCATCCGTCGACGGAGACGGTGCACCTGGACGTGCCGGTGAAGTTCCCGGACGGCTGGGAGGCCAACCACGCCATGCTCGCCGCCTGGCAGGACCACCACCGGGTCGCGGTCGACTGACCGGAACGGCTCACCTGGCGAGGTGCGGTCCGTCGCGCGTTTCCTTCCCGACACGCCGAGTCGTGTCGTCGTCAGGCCTGATTCGGAACCCATAGCATCAACGCTATGGCCTGGGCTAGTGTAGAGCTCGAACCAGAAGTCCGAGACTGGCTGGAGGATTTGCCGACCCCGTACTTCGCGAGGACCGCGTTCTACATCGACCTGCTCGCCGAGCGAGGCGCCCTGCTCGGGGAGCCGTACACCAGGCAGCTGGACGGGAAGCTCCGCGAGCTTCGCTTCTATCTGGAGCGCGACGCGGTGCGCGTAACGTACTGGATCGCACCCGACCGGCGGATCATCCTTCTCACCGTGTTCCGCAAGACGCGGATGCGTGAAGATCGGGAGATCGAGCGGGCTCGGCGGGCGTTGGAGCGCTGTGTCGCCGAGCGGCACAGCGTCAGCTGAGGGGGGCGGAGCGATGAGTGATCGCACCGACTGGAACGACCTGCGTGAGCGGCGGATGGCGGAGCCCGGCGCGGTGGAGGCGTACGACGCTGCCCGCATCGCCTTCGAACTCGGTCAGAGCGTACGGAGCCTGCGCGAGCGCAACGGCTGGAGCCAGAGCCAGCTCGCTCTCGCCGCGGGCATGACGCAGTCCGCCGTGGCCCGCTTCGAGGCCGGCGGCACCGTGCCGACACTGCCGGTCCTCGAACGGCTCGCCCGGGCGCTCAACATGCGGCTCGACGTTCGCTTCTCCCCGGACGTCGACGCCGCCTGAGTTCGCGCCTCCGGCGCGTCCCGCCCGAATCGTCGAGGCCCGGGGGTTGGATGGCGGCATGGGGGACGTGGGGATCGAGCCGTGGAGCGAGGACGACCTGGAGTTGCTGCGCCAGCTCAACCAGCCGTCCGTCCGCGCGTACACCGGCGGGACCGAGACCGACGACCAGGTGATCGTCCGGCACGGCCGTTACCTGCGCGGCCCGGTCCGCGGCGCCGGTCAGATGTTCGCCGTGGTGCTGCTGCCCGAGCGGGTGAAGGTGGGCAGCGTCGGCTACTGGCCCCGGGTCTGGCACGACGAGCCGGTCTACGAGATGGGCTGGGCGGTGCTCCCCGAGTTCCAGGGGCGGGGGATCGCCACCGCCGCCGTGCGGGCGGTGGTCGACGCGGCGCGGGCGCGGGGTGACCGGCGCTGGGCGCACGCGTACCCGTCGGTGGACAATCCGCCGTCGAACGCGGTCTGCCGCAAGGCGGGCTTCGAGCTGGTCGGCCCGACCGACTTCGAGTACCCGCCGGGGCAGTGGATGCGTTCCAACGACTGGCGTCTGGACCTGACCGGGCCGACGGCGGGCTGAACCGGACCTCGGCTGCGAGCGGGGCGGAAAAGCGCCCGGCCCACTCGATAGGGTGCGTCCACAAGCGACCCGGTGACTGGGTCGGGGAGGAGTGCATCGATGAGGCGTACCGGACGCATCGCCATGGTGGCGGTGCTGGTGGCGGCGGCACTGGCCGGCCCGGGCAACCCGGCGCAGGCGGCCGACCCGGCACCGACGAAGATCTCCGCCTCCGGCTACACCCTGACCACCACCCGCAGCTACGCCGACGCCGACCTGCTGGGCGGGGCGATCGGCGCGGACAGGAAGCGCGGTGTGGACTGGATCCTGGCCAACGCCAACCGGTCGCTGGAACCGTTGTCCTGCCAGACCGGCAGCGGCAAGGCGATGACCTACCTGGCCAGCCAGGGCACCGGCGAGTACGGCTTCTGCTGGGACGAGACCGGCACCTCCACCGACGATCCGAGCACCACCACCTGGATCCCGCAGGGCATCACCACCACCGCCGACGCCTACGGCAACCACACCTACGACGGCGTGCAGGCCGTCGCCACCACCTGGTACAGCACCGACGCCGGGCACGTGCGGGTGTCGCTGGCACCGGCCGCCGGCTACAGCAGCGGCGCGAAGTACCGCCACCTGCTGCTGGTCGACCCCACCTCCGGCGGCAACTTCACCGCTGTCGAGGACTGCCACGCCGGCGGCGCGATGTGGTACGGCACCATGCTCTACGTGGCCTGCACCGACCACGTCAAGCTGTTCAGCTGGGACCACCTGTGGAGCGCCGACACCACGTCGTACTGCGCCGACAAGGTCGGCCGCTTCGACGACAACGGCACCGTCCGGTTCTGCGCCAGCGGGTACGCGTACGTGATGGCGCAGGTCGGCCAGATCACCCCGGTCAACGCCAACGTCCGGTTCTCGTCGCTCGCCCTGGACCGGGGCTCGTCGCCGGACAAGATGGTGGTCACCGAGTACTCCACCAGCAACGGCGCGAAGATCTGGCGGTACAACCTGGACTACACCACCCGGCTGCCCGCCGTGACGGCCCCGTCGACCACCACCGGCGCCTCCGACGTCTGGTCGATGCCGTGGGACAAGGTGCAGGGCGCGGTGACCCACGGGGACAACTTCTGGTTCCACAGCAGCGGCGGCTCCGACTTCTACGGCAAGCTGCGCTACTGGAACAGCTCCACCGGCAACCCGGTCAAGACGTTCACGGGGGCGCACGGCGCGGAGGCCATCTCGTACTGGGGTTGGGGTGACGGCGCCGGCGGCCAGCCGGACATGCTGTACACGCTCTCCGAGCACCCCGGTTACCGGGCGGTCATCGCGATCCGTCAGGGCGACTTCAACTGACCGGTGGCGCCGGCCGGCTCACGGGTGACGCCGGCCGGCGCCCTCGGGTCAGCCCGCCGTGTCCAGCCGGGCGCGCTGCTCGGCGGTGAGGTCCAGGTCCACCGCGGCGAGGCTCTCCTCGAGCTGCGCCACCGACGAGGCGCCCCCCAGCGGGATCGCCGGCACGTCCCCGCCCATCAGCCAGGCCAGCACCACCTGGTTGACCGTCGTTCCTGGCCGATGCCGCGTACGGGATTCTGGCCTGGAACCGGCTGGCCGCCCGGTTCGTGGGTGACCTCTCGGCCCTACCGGCCGACGAGCGGAACATGATCCGGCACATTTTCGGCCCCGCGCTGGTCACCGAGCTGCTCGGGACCTCACCGCGGTTCGCCGCCCTGCGGGCGCAGCACGAGGTGGGGGAGCGGCGCCCGACCGTCAAGCGCGTCGACCACCCCGAGCTGGGGCCGCTGGAGTTCGGGTGCCGGGTGCTGCACGTGCCGGAGACCGACCAGCGGCTGATCGTCCACGTCGCCGCGCCGGGCTCCCCCACCCGGCAGGTGTTCCGGCGGGTGGGGGAGCGGGTCGACACCTGACTCAGTGTCCCGCCGGTGCGGCGCGGTGCCGGTTGAAGTAGGCCCGGCTGCTGCGCGGGGCGATCAGCAGGATGAACATCAGCGCGGGTACGGCGGCGACCGCCAGCGCCAGGGGGGAGCCGTTCGCCACCAGTTCGTACGCGCCACCGATCAGCAAGAACACCGTCTCGATGCCGAGGAGCACCAGCAGGATGATCCAGGCCGTGCGGTTGCCCTGCCGGACCCGCCGCACCAGCACCAGCATCAGTACGTAGAGGGTGATCACCACCGCGAAGACGACGAAGGCGATCGGGTGCACCGGTGGGTTCCCCTGGACCAGCTCCGAGATGGCGACGACGAAGAACAGGACCGGGCTGACCATGGCCAGACCGATCAGCACCGTGAGCAGGGTGGTCACCTTCGAGACCGCCCCTGGCAGGTCGGGACTGTCGTGCCGCCGCGCCCAGCGCAACCGGGCCGGTGGCTGGCCGGCCGTCGGGCCCAGGTGTGGCCCCGGCGCGGTCTGATCCATGCTCACGTCTACCCCGCTGCGTCCTCAGTGGATACTTGCTGCGGAGAAGAATACCCGTCGATGGGCCTGGTCATGCCCGGGTTCGCTCCCGTGTACGCGGAAAGGGGGCCCGATCGGGCCCCCTTTCCCTGCGCCGTTGCCGCCGGCCCGTTACGCCGGCACGTAGTCGAACGTGTCGGGGTTCGGGCCCTGCCGGCCGGCCTCACCCTTGTTCAACCCGTCGATCCGCTTCATCGCCGCGTCGTCCAGCGTGAAGTCGAAGATCGCGAAGTTCTCCTCGATCCGCTTCGGCGTGGTCGACTTCGGGAAGACGATGTCGCCGCGCTGCACGTGCCAGCGGAGCGTCACCTGCGCCGGGGTCCGGCCGACCTGCTGGGCGATGTCGGTGATGGTCGGGTCGTCGAGCACCTTGCCCTGCGCGATCGGCGACCAGGCCTCGGTGGGGATGTTGTGGGCCTTGCCGTACGCGCGCACCTCCTCGTTGCCGAAGTACGGGTGCACCTCGATCTGGTTCACCGCGGGCACCACGTCGGCCTCGGCGGCCAGTCGCTCCAGGTGGGCGACCTGGAAGTTCGAGACACCGATCGACTTCACCCGGTCGTCGCTCTTGAACTCCTCCAGCACCTTCCAGGTGCTGACGAAGTCGCCGTCGTAGAGGGTGGGCAGCGGCCAGTGGATCAGGAACAGGTCGAGGTAGTCGAACTTCAACGCCGAGAGGGTCGACTCGAACGCCTTGCGGGCGTCGTCCGGGCGGTGGAAGCCGTTGTTCAGCTTGCTGGTCACGAAGACGTCGTGGCGGTCCAGGCCGGACTCGCGGATCGCCTGGCCGACCTCGGCCTCGTTGCCGTACATCTCGGCGGTGTCGATGTGCCGGTAGCCGACGTCCAGGGCCGTGCGTACGGCCTGCACGGTGTCCTTGGGCTCGATCTGGAACACCCCGAAGCCCAGCTGCGGGATGGTGTTGCCGTCGTTGAGGCTGATGTCGGGAATCGGGTTCGCCATGCCGGCTCTCTCTCCCATCGTCAGGGGCGCCCGGTCAGCTGTGGGGAGCGTTTCCACGCCCGCGCCGGGCACCTGTCACGGCTGCTGTTCTACCCGCTCGGATCGGATCGTCACAGGTGGGTGAGGTGATCTGGGACATCGGGCGTGAGCGCCGGCCTGGTGCGTCGGTCACTGCCGGCCTGGTCCCGGCCGCGGGCGAGGCGGCGGCGGACCAGACCGGCGGCATGGCCGTCCGGCGCCTACAGACTTGAGAGCGTGGATGACTCACCGCCGGCTCGACGCTCCGATGACCTTCGTGACGGCATGGTCGGCCAGCCCGTCGGGGAGCGATCAGTCCGGCGGCCGTCGGCTGCGCCGGCCCAGACCACCGGACGTAGTGCGCCGGCCCAGATACCGGACATAGTGCGCCGGCCCAGACACCTTGCCCGGACCAGACAGGCCGCCCGCTGGGTGAGTCATCTGTGCTCTCAAGTCTGTAGTCCCCCGAAGGGCGACCCGCCGCGTCTGCGAGAAGGGCGGGTGTCCCACGCACTCGACCGGCGTGGGCGCGGGGGAGATCCGGCCAGCGGCCTGATGGTCTGGGGCCGGCCCGGTGGTCTGCGCCGATTGTCCGAATCGCGGGTGACCGGTGGCACCCGGGCGGTGGAATGGCGGCCGGGGCCGGGTCGTTACATCATCTGGACGACCGCAGCAGCGCCCCCGGCTGCCAGCGCCGATACCTACGGGATCGGGTCGGGCCCCGGAATGATGTGGGGCCGGCGGTCGTTACACATGGTCCGCCGCCACGATGGACCCCCTGGTTCGGGTGAGCAGGCTAGAGGCCGGCCGCGATGAGCCCCGCCGGGTCCGTGGCCGTGCCGGACACCCCCCAGACTTTCCCCCCTTGTCTGAGCGCCTGACGTGGTGCTTGCCCGTCACCCGACCCCCATCGGGTGGCGTGCCAACCCCGAATGGAGCTTTCCCATGAACACGATGCTGACCAAGAGCGTGCTGGGTATCGCTGGTCTGGCTTTCGCCGGTGGGATGGCCGCCGGCCCGCTGAACCACGCCGACACCACCCCCACCACCGCCGCCCTGACCCCGGTCGCCGTCGTGCAGGCCGACAAGCCCGACGCCGGCAAGCTGATCCCGCACGGCGTGCAGGGCACCCAGTCGCACATCGATCTGAACGACGAGCAGACCGCGAATGTGAAGGCGATCATCGCCGCGACGAAGAAGGCCGGTCTCCCGGAGCGGGCCGCCGTGGTCTCGATCGCCACGAGCCTGCAGGAGTCGAAGCTGGAGAACCTGGGCCATCTGGGCGACCGCAACGACCACGACTCGCTGGGCCTGTTCCAGCAGCGCCCGTCCAGTGGTTGGGGAACGCCTGAGCAGATCATCGACCCCGAGTACTCCACCCTGGCGTTCCTGAAGGGTCTGAAGCAGGTCGACGGGTGGCAGGACATGCCGCTGACCGACGCCGCCCAGACGGTGCAGGTGTCGGCCTACCCGGATGCGTACGCGCAGTGGGAGCAGCAGGCCGCCGACCTGGTCGCCCAGCACTGGAACAACTGACCGCAGACATGAACGACACGCTGGCCGGCACCCCTGACGGGCGCCGGCCAGCGGCATGTCCAGCGCAGATCTTGGACACTTGCCGTTCGCCACGAACAGAAACCGTCCAAGATCCGAACCGCCCCGCGCGGGCGTACCCGAAAACAAGCGCGGCCGACGGACGGCGGCCGACCGTGGCGGGCTCGGGGGCGAGCGTCCCCGGCGCAGGGATCAAGCCTGACCGCCCGGAGCCGGGGACGGTCGCCCCCGAGCCCCGCTCAGAGCCCCCAGATGGCAGCAGCCCACTCCGGATGATCGATGAACGGATTGCGGTTCCCCTGCCAGCGCTCGTAGATCCGCTGGTTGCGACGCTGCTCGAAGGCGTCAGGCGGGTCGAGCTTGTTCCAGGCGAGCAGCACCGAGATCCGGCCCAGGTACGGTGCGGTGCCGTTGGTGACGGAGTCGTTCATCTCCAGGTCGGGCCAGCCGTCGTCGCCCTCGTAGCGGACCGCCATGTACATGATCATGCGGGCGACGTCGCCCTTGACGGCGTTGCGCGGCTCGAAGGAGTCCCCGTCGGTGTAGCAGCCGGGCGCCTCGGCGACCGCGCTGCCGCCGGCGTCGAAGTCCTTGTTGCCGCGCAGCGAGTTGACCGACACGTCCTCGGGGCGCAGGTGGTGCACGTCGGTGCCGGGGCCGGTGGTGGTGCCGAAGTCGCCGTGTGACTTGGCCCAGACGTGCTCGCGGTTCCAGTCGTCCACGCCGCCGCCGTTGAGCGTCTTGCTCTGGGAGCGTCCGGTGTAGAGCAGGATGACGTTGTTGGCGTTGGCCGGGTCCTGGTCGGTGTCCTTGAGCGCCTCCCAGACCTGGTCGTAGCTGAGCTTCGTCTGGGTCCGGATGATCGCGTGCAGCGAGCTGCGCAGGGCGGTGCCGGTCTTGCCGACCGCCGTGGCGTAGTAGGTCGAGTCGTACGGGCCGGTCGTCGAGGTGGCGGTGGGGGTCGGTGAGGGCGACGGCGAGGTGCCGCCGCCGAGGGCCATCGCGGTCGGGCTCTTCAGGCCGCCGTGGCTGAAGTACGCGGTCAGCGTCCCGGTGGCGGTGACCTGCCTGCCGCGCAGCGTCGGGTTGGTGAGCAGGCCGAAGTTGGCCCGGTACGCGGTGGTGACCTGGACGTAGAGCATCCGGGCGGTGCTGGTCTCGGTCGCGGTGTCGGCGATGGCGATCGCGGTGTCGGCGGTGTAGTTGCTCGTGATCACCGTGGTCGAGGCGGTCGGCTGGCCGATGACGTAACCGGTGACCGTGGCGGTCCGGCCGTCCTGGGCGGCGAGGGCCTGCGCCACGGTCAACGTGGTCGCCGCCGATGCCTGGCTGGCCACCACGACGGGGGTGGTGACGGTGACGGCCAGCACGAACGCCGTGATCAGGCGCCCGGGTCGCGAGCGGGTGACGCTCTTTATATTCATGAACGGCGATGTTAGTCGGGCGGGGGTGAACTGCGGGAGATCACGGGGGCAACTCTTCGCCCTGCCCGGCCTCGAAGAGCACCGGCCACGGACGCGCGGCGGACGCGAGCGGCGCTGGTCCGGGTGGCTCGGTGACGGCCAGGACCTCCGCCGCGAGCTGCGCGAACATCGGCGCCGCCGGGTGCGCCGACCGGTCCGGCCAGGCCGCCGAGGTTCGCTTCACCAGCCGTACGCCGGCCAGCGGTCGCCAGGTCAGCCGGGGTTCCCGCCGGGCCAGGGTCTCCGGCTCGACGGCCACCCCGCCACCGGCGAGCAGCAGCCCGAACAGGAACTCGGGGTTGCGCGCCGGCCGGACCCGTCCGGGGGTGAAGCCGTGCTCCCCGCACACCCGCAGCAGATGGTCGTGCCAGCCCGGCGCGGTCGCCCGGGGCGCGGTGACCAGGTCCAGCCCGGCCAGTCCGGCAAGGCTCACCTCGCGTTCGCGGGCCAGTGGTGACACCCGAGGCAGCAGAACGCCCAGCGGCACCTCCACCGCCGGGCCGAGGCGAAGCCCGGTGCCGTCCACCGGGTGGTGCAGCAGCCCCACGTCGAGCCGTCCCTCGCCGAGCATCCGCACCTGCTCGGCGCTGGTCAGCTCGTGCAGGTCCACGTCGAGGCCGGGGGCCCGCGCGGTGAGCCGGTCCAGCAGCGTCCGCAGGGTCACCGCCGGGGTCTCCGGCGGTACGCCGGCCCGGAGGACCCCAAGCCGACCGTCGCGTACCTGCCGGATCAGGTTGCGCAGCCGGCGCTCGGCGGCGAGCAGCTCGTCGGCCTCGCCGAGCAGGAGCTGTCCCACGGTGGTCAGCCGCACCTGTCGACGGGACCGGTCGAACAGCTCGACCCCCAGTTCCCGCTCCAGCCGTTGGATCGACTGGCTCAGCGGAGGCTGCGCCATGCCCAGGCACTCGGCGGCCCGCCCGAAGTGCAGCTCGCGGGCCACCACCACGAAGTGCCCCAGGTGCCGCAGCAGATCCACCCGCCGACCCTATGGGGGCCGGGTCTAGCGTGAGGGGCATGGGGGTCGGGGGCCGGGTCGAGGAGATCTACGGGCAGGCGGGGATCAGCGGGGCCCTGCACGTGGTGGACGTCGACGCGCCGGCGCGGGAGGTCGCCGTCCGGGCCGACCAGCAGATCGTCATCGCGTCCGTGTTCAAGATTCTGCTGGTGCTGGAGTTCGCCCGGCAGGCCGTCGCCGGGCAGCTCGACCCGACCGAACGGGTGCTGGTGCGGGCCGCGGACCGGCTCGGCGGGTGGGGCGTGGCCGGCTGCGCCGACGACGTCGAGATCTCCCTGCGTGACCTGGCGTACTTCACCATGTCGGTCAGTGACAACACCGCCGCCGACCTGCTGCTGCGCCGGGTCGGGCCGGACGTGCCAGCGATGCTCGCCGCGGAGTTGGGGCTGCCCCGGACCCGGATCGTGGGTGGCCCCCGGCAACTGGTCGAGGTGATGCTCGCCGACGTGGGCGCCCGCGACGAGGCCGAGTTCGCCCGGATCTTCCCCACCCTCGACGCGGACCGGGTGCGGGCCATGCGGGTCTTCGACCCGGAGCGCACGACGTCCAGCACGGCCCGGGAGATCACCCGACTGCTCGGGCTGGTCTGGCGCGACGAGGCCGGGCCGCCGGCCGCCTGCGCGATGGTCCGCGAGCTGATGGGCCGCCAGCTGTTCTGGACCCGGCTCGCCGCCGCCTTCCCGCCCGGCGTCCGAGTCGCCGGCAAGACCGGCAACCTGCCCGGCCTGCACCTTGAGGCCGGTGTCGCCGAGTACCCGGACGGTCGCCGGTACGCGATCCTGGTGCACGCCCGCACCGAGCGGCTGAGCGTGCGGCGCATCGACGTGGACCTGGCGATGGGGACGGCGGCCCGGGTCGCGGTGGAGTCGCTGCGCTGAATCAGCGCCCGCCCGGCCGCCGGGGCACCTCGCTTGACCTGCGGTGATATCCGGTCCGATATCGACCGTGCCGCTGATTGATCTTGGACACGGCTGACCGGCCGGTGGTGTGGTGGACGCACCGATCACCCAGCCAACCGGGGGAGGACCCACCATGCTCGAAAACCGGCCGTACGGCCGTCGCCGTCTGCTGCGCGACGCCGCGCTCGGCGCCGCCGCCGTCTCGACCACCGGCCTCGGCGCCACCGCCGCGTCCACGCCGGCGCAGGCCGCGCCGCCGGCCGGCACCACCGGCCGCCGCTCCGGCGCGGTCAGCTTCCGCTGGTGGGGTACGTCCGGCTGGCGCATCGACATCGGCGACCGGACCGTCCTGATCGACCCGTACCTGAGCCGCTACGACACCGGGCTGTTCACGGGGGCGTTCCACCAGGACACGCCGTTGACGGTGGACACCGACGTGATCGACCCGCTGGTCGACCGGGCCGAGAACATCTTCGTCACGCACACCCACTGGGACCACTTCAACGACGTGCCGTACATCGCCGGGCGTACCGGGGCCCGGGTCTTCGGCACCCTGACCGCCTACCACCTGGGGCTGGCGTACGGGCTGCCGGCCGGGAAGCTCGCCCCGGTCCGGGGTGGGGAGGTGCTCGACTTCGGTGACTACACCGTCGAGGTGGTCGACACGTTGCACAGCCGCAACGGCTCCTGGTCGGTGGCCTTCCCCGGCGTACGGGTCACCCCACCGCCGCGGCCGGAGAAGATCTCCGACCTGCCCGAGGGGGACACCCTGGCCTTCCAGCTGCGGGTGGCCGGCGGCCCGTCGGTGTTCTTCATGGGGGCCAGCGACCTCAACGAACGCAACCTGACCGGGCTGGCCCCGGACGTGGCGATGGTCGCCTCGGCGGCCACCACGTCGACCGCCGACTACGTGCCGCGGCTGATGGCGGCGCTGGATCATCCGAAGGTCGTGGTGCCGGTGCACTGGGACAACTTCGAGACCGGGCTGACCAACCCGCCGCGGGTGGAACCGAACGACCGCAAGCGGCTGGACGCGCTGATCGAGGAGGTGCGGCGGGTGTCGCCGCGCAGCCGGGTGCTGGTGCCGGAGTACCACACCGCGTACCACTTCTGAGTGGCCCGGGAGCGGGGCCGGCCGGGCCGGCCCCGCTCCCGCTCAGCCGGCGGCCAGTTCGGCCAGCGCCCGGACGCTCTTCCAGTTGCGGGTGGTGGCGACCACGCCCAGCTGCTTCTCCAGGTGGGCGTTGGTGAACTTCGACCGGCCGTACCCGCCGTCGGGGAAGTGCTGGTAGATCTCCCGGCCGGCGACGGTGAACTCCACGTTCTCGGAGCCGGGCACGGCCAGTGCCGCCGCCTTCGCCTTCGTGGGCTGTTCGGCGAGGAACGCCACCAGCAGCCGGGTCGGGTCGTCCTGGTCCGGGTACGGGTTGCCGTCCACGATGGCCGCCAGCTCCGCGGCGGTACGGATCAGCACCGGCACGCGCAGCCCGAACTCGTCGGCGATCGCCTTCTCGATGCCGCCGGCCACCTTCGCCGGGTCGCGGGTGGGGCTGCCGAGGATCACGTTGCCGGACTGGAGGTGGGTCTTCACGTCCTCGTGCCCGAGGTCGGTGACCACCCGGCGCAGGTCGGCCATGGCGATCCGGGTGCTGGCGCCGACGTTGATCCCGCGCAGCAGGGCGACGTACCGATCCATGCCGTCAGCCTAGGCAGCCGCGCGCCGGCCGGCACGATCGCAGCGCCGGGCGCGGGCCGCCCGTTCGCCGGCCGGCCGCGCGGGCTCCGACCGACTACCGTCGTGCCCATGCGCGCTGACCTGCGGTACGCCACCGGGCTGGCCCTCGCCGGACTCGCCGCCGTCTGGTGGGCGGTCGGCGTGACCGAGCTGCAACCGCTGACCGAGCCGCTCGGCCCGTGGTCGGAGCGGCTGCTCGGCGGCCACCCCTACTGGGCCCGGGAGCTGCGGCTCAGCACGATCTTCCTGGCCGTCCTGGCGCTGGTGCTGGCCGCCGGTGGGGACCACCGGTGGACCCGGGCGGCCGTGCCGCTGGGCGGAGTGTGGGTGGTCGCCGACATCGCCGTCGACCGGGTCGACCCGCAGGGCGTACCGGCGACCGTGCTGCTGGTCGCCGTGGCCTGGGCGGGGATCGCGCTGGTGGTACTCCTGCTGGGGCGGAGGTGGGGGCGGCCCGGCGCGGTCGGCGGCTGGCGGGAGCGGCGGAGCCTCACCGGCGCCGCGTGCGTGGCCGCGGCCCTGCTGGCCACCGCGGCCTCGCTGACCGCACCGACCGGCCGGGAGCAGACCCTGGACCCGGCGGCGTACGTCACCGGGGTCCTGGCCCTGGGCCTGACCCTGGGCTGCGCGCTTGCCGCCGCCCCCGGCGCCGGCCGGGCCCGCACCGGCATCGCGGCCGGTGCGGGCGTCGTCGCGCTGGTCCTGCTCTGGCTGGCCCGCACCCGGGTCTACGACCCGAGCGGCGTCCAGTTCGGCCAGGGTGAGGCGTCGGACCGGCCGCTGATCGCCGTGCTCCTGGGTGTCGTGGCGCTGACCGCCCTGCCGCTGGTGGCCTGGGACTGGCCGGGGGGCCGGCCGCACTGGCGACGGCACCTGCTGGCCGCCGTCGGCGTGCTGCTCGGCCTGCCGGCCGTGGCCCTGCTGGCCGGCGTCGCGGTCAGCGGACTGAGGCTGGGGGCGCTGGCCACCGCGCTGGCCGGCAACGTGGTGGTCAGCGGCCCGGACGGCACCGGTGACGTGCTCTTCTCCGTCGTCGGGCTGCTCACCGGCCTGGTGATGGCGCTGCTGCTGGCCTGGCCGAACGCGCTCGGCTACCGCCGGCCGGCCGCGACCGCGGCGCCGGCCGGACCCACCGGGCCGCCACCGCCGACCGACGCCGGCCTCGGCTGACCCTCTCGGCGGTGGGTCACCACGCCGAGCGGCGGCGGTAGCCGGCGACCACCACCAGCGCGGTGCCGAGCGCCAGGGCGGCTCCACCGGTGCCGCCGAGCAGGTGCAGCGACGTGATCGACGGGCCGGTACGCGGCAACTGCGGCCGGGCGCCGGGACGCCCGCCCCACTGGCCGTACGCCCCGCCCGGGCCCTGGCCGGGCGTGGCACCCGGGCCGGTGCCCTGGCCGTACGCCTCGCCGGGGCTGGTGCCCTGGCCGATCTCGTCCGGTCCGGCGGTGCCGCGTCCGGCCCCCGGGGGCAGCCCGTCGGGGCCCAGCGGGTCACCCTGGTCCGGGTCGACCGGCTGGCTGCTCTCCAGCAGCCCGGTCAGCGCCGGTGCGGCGTTCTGGCCGGCCTCCTCGGGGGCGGCGACGGCGGCCGGCGGGTTGGTCAGCGACAGGCACAGGCCCACGGTCGCGGCGGCCATGTACAGGGTGCGGTTGCGGGTCGGGTTCATCAGCGGGTTCCTCGAACGGGGGACGACGTGTCCCCACCATTCAAGGAGTTTCGCGCCTATTGTCCCTTTCGTTCCCGGGGGCGTTCACCCGATCGGGTGGACGCCGCAGGCGCGCGGGACGCGAACATCGTTGCGAGCGAGATACCTCAGAGTCATTTTGATACCTCTGAGGCATCACGCTCACAGTTCTTGTCGCGCCGCCCGCCGTCCGACGGCCTCACCGCAACCCGCAGTCGCACCGTCGGCCGACCCGTCACTGGGCGACCGGCAGCACCACCTCGTTGCGGCGCAGGAACCACGGCTTCCACGGCGGGTCGAAGCGGGCGTAGCGGACCGCGCCGGTGGGGCTCAGGCCGGCGGCGGTGACCGCCCGCCCCAGCGCGGTGGCCCGCGCGTCGAACCGCCGGGCCGACCAGCGGCCGGAGAACCGGTCGACCGCGGCGAGCTGCTCGGGCACCTCGCGGACGGTGATCCGCGGGTCCTCCGGCTCGGGTGCGGTCGCGGCGGTCAGCTCGGCCGGCAGCACGAACCGCACCAGCCAGCAGTCCGGCTGGTCGCCCTCCTCCTGGACCACCGGCGCGGTCATCGCGATCTTCTCGGAGCCGCCCGGCTCCTGGACCACCGGCGCGGTCATCGCGATCGACCGGCGGGACCGGTTGGCGCCCCCGATGTAGCCGGCGAGCGGCCGGAACGCCTCGTTGCCGGCCTGCTCGAACGCGCCGGACACCCGGACCTCGGCCACCAGGTGCGCCGGGTAGCGGCGCAGCTCGAATCCGGGGTGCCGGGAGAGCACCTGGTACGGCTGCTGCTCGGTCATGCGCGCTCCCGGTGCCTACGGTGGGTCACCCGTCACGCTACCGCCGCCGGGCCCCGCCGGCTCGTCGACCGCGATTGAACCGTCGACCGTCACCGTCCGTACCACTGGCCGAGGATGCGGGACGGCGGGTCAGCCGTCACCGCTGCCGAGCTGCGGGAGGCCTGCCGTGCGAGTTGGTGAGCAGTCTACGGATCCCATCGACCTGATCCTGGGTGAGGTGCCGGTACCGGCACCGCTGACCCCCGAGGACGTCCGGCTCGCGGTGCGGGCGGTCGTCGTGCACGCCGCCGAGGAGTGGCCCAACGGGCCGCTGTGCCGCAACGACGGCGCCGCGTACCCGTGCCGCCTGCACCGCTGGGGCCGGCGGGTGCTGGAGAACCACGGGCTCAACCAGCGCCAGATCGAGGCGCTGATCCGGCACGGCAACCCGTTCGTGCACGTACCCTTCCCGTTCGTCCTGACCGGTGCGGCGCCCGTGCGCGCGGACCGTCCCATCCCCTCCAGCCTGCGCGGCCAGGCCGGCCGGGGCGCCGCACCAGGGGTGCGGCCCGCAATCCGGCCCGGCGGTCCCGGACGGCCGGTGGCGCCCGCCGCCACCACGCCGCGCTGGCCCCGGGCGAGCTGACGACCGCGCCGGATCGCGCCGCAGCGGCACCTCGGGGGTACGCCCGAGAGCTCGCCCGGGCCGACGCCGGTCCGACCCGGGATCCCCCACCCCGGGTCGGGCCGGCGTCCCCCGCTCACCTGCCGCGGATGCCGCAGTCCGGCGCGGACCAGCTGGTCGTGTTCGAGGAGCGGTCGTCGTTGTTCTCCCGGCGGGAGTCGCCGTGCACGTGGTCGTCATGGTTCGGGTAGCCCGGGCCGTAGAGCCCGCTGAAGCCGTGGTTGCGGGCCTCCCGGGCGATCCGGCAGAGCGACGCGCCACGGGAGGTCACGTCGGCGGCGTTGCCGTAGAGGTGCTGGCTGTCCCGCACGCCCCCGGTCCGGCTGTTGCAGGACGTGCTGCGGAAGCCGCTGATCACCCGCAGCGGCCGGTCGCCGAGGCTGTGACGCAGCGCCTCCAGCTTCCACATGGTGCGCAGGGCGTTGGCCCGGGTCCGGGCGGTGGAGAGCGGCCCGCCGTCGAAGCCACTGCCGCCGCAGCCGTCGTCCAGCTCGCCGTAGGAGAAGTGCCGTGGCGTGCAGTCGTCGTCCTGCAACTCGTAGATCTTGCCGAACGTCTGCGGTCCGGCGATCCCGTCGACCCGCAGGCCGTACGCGGCCTGGAACCGCCGGACGGCGGCGACGGTCTTCGGCCCGTACCGGCCGTTGACCTCCACGACGTCGCGGTAGCCCGCCCAGCCGGCGACCCGGATCTGGAGCTGGCGGACGTCGTCGCCGGAGCGGCCCGGCGACAGGGTGCGTTTCCAGGTGTAGCAGCCGTCCGCGTGGGCGGCCGGCGCCCCGACCACGGTGGCGATCGCGGCGCCCGGCAGGGCCAGGGCGAACGCTACGGCGACGCGCTTGCAGATGCTGACCCGCACAGGAGTCCTCCCGGTAGGAGAGCGTGGAACGGGGCGGCCCGGACCGGTCTGTCCCGTCCCTCCACCTTCGCAAGCATCTAGTGTTGTTGGCGGCTAATACCGGAATAGTCCTCATAATCTGCGTTTCCTGGGCGTTCGCTGGCAATTGTGGGCCTCCGCCGTCCCGTCGGTGCCCCGGAGTAACCTCACCGGCGGGCTGACGGACGCGCGGAGGTGACGGTGGCTCGGGGAGGCGTCTTCTGCGTCGAGGGCCAGTGGCACCGCGACCTCAACGAACGGGGCTCTGTGCTGCCCACCCTCGAGCTGCTGGAACGGCTCGGCCGGATCCGGTTCATCCACAAGGACGCCGCCACCCGCGACGAGCTCTTCTACTTCCTCGACCGCTGGCTGCTCAAGCAGTACGCCGACTACCGGGTCGGGTTCTTCGCCATGCACGGCGAGCCCAGCCGGCTCTGCCTCACCGACTGGGACTCGGTCGACCTGACCGACGTCGCCGAACGGATGGCCGGTCGCTGCGACGGCCGGCGGCTCTACTTCGGCAGCTGCTCCGTGCTGCGCGCCCCCGACGCGGTGCTGCGCGACTTCCTCGACGTCACCGGCGCCGCGCTGATCTGCGGCTTCACCCGCGAGGTCGACTGGGTGGAGTCCGCCGCCTTCGAGACGGTGCTGCTCGACGTGCTCGCCAACGGCCAGCGCCACAACGCCGCCGAGCTGCGGATGGGCTCGGCGCACTGGGCGCCGCTCGCGTCGTACCTCGGCTTCCGGGTGATCTACGCCAACGGCCGGGCCTGGCGGCCCACCGTACGCCCGCGGGTGCCGGCCCAGCCCACCGCGCGCCGCGCCGCCGGCCGCCCACGCTGACCGCCCTCGGCCCGGCGGTTGTCCGCCCGGCCTGGTAGAACCGGGGGCATGGCACGCAGCATCGCGACCAACACCAAGGTCGACCGGGACGCCCTCACCGAGTTCCTCCGCCCCCGGCACAAGGTCATCCTGATGACCACCCGCGCCGACGGCCGCCCCCAGTCCTCGCCGGTCTCCTGCGGCGTCGACGCGCAGGGCCGGCTGGTCATCTCCACCTACCCCGAGCGGGCCAAGGTGACCAACATCCGGCGCAACCCGCAGGTCTCGGCGTGCGTGCTCTCCGACGACTGGAACGGCCCCTGGGTGCAGGTCGACGGCGCCGCCGAGGTGCTCGACCTGCCCGACGCCCTGGACCCGCTGGTGGAATACTTCCGCAGCATCTCCGGCGAGCACCCCGACTGGGACGAGTACCGGGCGGCAATGGTCCGCCAGGGCAAGTCGCTGATCCGGGTCACCGTCGAGCACTGGGGGCCGATCGCCACCGGTGGCTTCCCCGCCCGCCTCGCCGACTGAGCCTCAGTACGCGGCGGTGAACCGCATGTTCTCGAAGCGCGGGTTCTCGATCTCGTCGACCACCGCCACCGCCAGGTCCTCGTAGGTCAGCACCGACCGGCCCTGCGCGTCGGTCACCGGCTCCTCGGTGCCGGTCCGGTAGTGGCCGGTGCGCTCACCCGGATGGAACTCCAGCGGCGGCGGGGAGACGTACGTCCAGGTCACCCCGTCGGCCGAGGAGCGGTACCAGGCCAGCGCGTCGGCCTGCCCCAACGCGGACTCCCGGTACTCCGCCGGAAAGTCCGGCTCGTCCAGGAACGGGGTGCCCTTCGCCGTCAGCAGGGTCGAGCCGCCGCCGACGTGGATGATCCGCGGCGCGGCCGGGACGTCGCGCAGCACCGTGGTCAGGGTCTGCGCCGCGTCCCGCCACAACGCCCGCTCACCGCCGCCCACCGCCACCACCATGACGTCCGCGTCCGGCGCCAGCTCCCGCACGCTGCGCGCCGAGGTGACGTCGCCGGTGACCACGCGTACGCCCGCCGGCAGGTAGCTGGTCGCCTCCGGGCGGCGCACCGCCGCGATCACCCGGTGCCCCCGGTCGAACGCCTCCGCCGTGATCCGCGACCCCGCGGTGCCCCCGGCACCGAACACCACCACGTTGCTCATGGCTCCCAGGCTAGGGAGGCCGACGGCGGCGGCGGGCGGTAACGGCTCAGTCGACCAGCGCGGAGTAGACCAGCTGGCGCAGCTGCGAGCGCAGCGGGTACGTGCTCGACGGCATCAGCTGGGTGAACAGCAGGGCCGTGACCTCCTCCACCGGGTCCACCCAGAACGCCGTCGAGGCCAGCCCACCCCAGTAGTACTCGCCGACGCTGCTCGGCACCCGCGCCGGCACCGGATCCTGCACCACGGCGAAGCCCAACCCGAAGCCGATCCCGTCCATCACCGTCTCGGCGAACCCGGTCGGGGCGAACGACGCCAGGTCCTGGCCGCCGGGCAGGTGGTTGCGGGTCATGAAGCGCACCGTGCGCGGGGAAAGCAGCCGCACCCCGTCCAGCTCGCCGCCGCGCAGCAGCAGCTGGGTGAACCGGTGGTAGTCCGCCGCGGTGGAGATCAGACCGCCGCCGCCGGAGAGGAAGAGCGGCTGCGCCAGCGCCGCGCGGCCGATCCCGTCGGCCCGCACCAGGCGCCCGGTCGCCGGGTGCGGGGTGTAGAGGGCGGCCAGCCGCTTCGCGTCGGCCTCCTCCACCCACCAGCGGGTGTCCGACATGCCCAGGGGCCGCAGGATCCGCTCGGCGAAGAACCGGTCCAGGGACTGCCCGGAGACCACCTCGACCAGCCGGCCCAGCACGTCGGTGGCCACGCTGTAGTTCCAGCCAGTGCCCGGCTGGAACATCAGCGGCAGCTGCGACAGCCCCACCGACGCCGCCGCCAGATCCTGACCCGGCGGCACCCACAGGTCGTACCCGGCCGCCCGGTACAGGCCGTCGATCAGCGTGCTCTGCGCGAAACCGTAGGTCAGGCCGGCGGTGTGGGTGAGCAGGTGCCAGACCCGGATCGGCTCGACCGCCGGCACCGTGTACGGCTTGAGCAGCGAACCCTTGTCGAAGACCCGGACGTCGGCGAACTCCGGCAGCCACCTGCTGATCGGGTCGGTCAGCTCGAACCGGCCCTCCTCCCACAGCATCATCGCCGCGACCGAGGTGATCGGCTTGGTCATCGAGTAGATCCGCCACAGGGTGTCCGGCTCCACCGGGGTGCCGGCCTCCACGTCCCGCTGGCCGTACGTGCTGGCGTGCGCGATCTCGCCACGCCGGGTCACCACCACCTGCCAGCCGGCCAGCCTGCCGTCGTCGACGTACCTGCCGAAGTGCTCGTCGATCCGCGCCAGCCGCGCGGGGTCGAAGCCGATCCGATCCGGGTCGATGGTTCGTGCCACAGTCACCCGCCGAACCTACCGGCCGGTACGCCGCTCCGGGAAGAGTGCCGTTGTCGGTGGTCGCCGCTAGCCTGGGCCGATGCCGGAGACGACCGAGGACGCCACCTTCCACGACGAGGACTGGTATTCCGAAGAGCTGGTCGACCGGCACTTCGTCCGCTGCTCGTTCCAGCGCGTCGACCTGACCGAGGCGCTCACCCGGGGCGCGGTCTTCACCGAGTGCGACTTCGGCAACGTGAAGTTCAACGCCTCCCGGCACGCGGACTCCGCGTTCACCCGCTGCACCTTCCGACGGTGCAACTTCTTCGACGCCGAGTTCACCGGCTGCAAGCTGGTCGGCAGCGCCTTCACCGACTGCGACCTGCGCCCGCTGCGGGTCGACGGAGGCGACTGGTCCTTCACCACGCTGGTCCGCGCCGACCTGCGCGACGCGGTGCTGACCGGCGTACGCATGCGCGAGGCCGACCTGACCGGCGCCGATCTGACCGACGCCACCGTCACCCGGGTGGACCTCTCCGGCGGGCAGCTCGACGGGGCCCGGCTGACCGGCGCCGACCTGCGCGGCAGCGACCTGAGCGCGCTGGACCCGACGACGGTGGAGCGGGCCGGGGCGCTGGTGGACCCGGAGCAGGCGGTGGTGCTGGCCCAGGCGCTCGGCTTCCGGATAGGCTGACCGGCCGTCACGGCTCGGTCTGCTCGTCGGCAGGATCGACCGACCGGACGTTCATGCCGACGTCCCGGAGCAGATCGACCAGCTCCTGCCAGCTGCCGGCGTAGAGCATGCACAGCCGCGAGTAGTCGTCCGCGGAGAACGGCTCGTCGCGCACGTCGCGGCCGCGCAGGTACTCGGTGGTCGCCTCGTCCCGGCGCCGGCCGATCGCGGCGATCGCCGAGCCCCTGACCCGCAGTTGGTCGAGGATGTCCTCGACTTCGTCGCCGGTCAGTTCTCCCACCCGCACCGCCAGGTCCGGCCGGTCGTCGCGCAGCGCGTCCAGACCGTCGATCACCAGGTCGTCGTAGATGGCGATCGGTGGCGGAAAATGCTTCTCCGCGGTGGTCACCAGCCTCGCCGCCTGGGTGACCAGGCGACCGAACTCGGCGCGGTCCTCCCAGAACAGCCCCCCGTCCTGGGCGATCCGCTGCACGACCCGCCACGTGTCGGTGTCGAGTCGCACCAGGCGGCGGAACTCGTGGAAGTCCATCTTGCTGCCCTTGTCCCGTCGACAGTGCCAGTTGCTCTCCAGCAGCCTGGCACCCTCCACCAGCAGCCGCTTGGTGTACGCGGCCACCCGTACCCGGCTGACGTCCTCCGGTCGCAGCAGGACCGGTTTCATCGGTTGGTACGCGTCCTGCTGGAAGAACCGGAACTCCACGTGGTTGCGCAGCCGGGCCAGGTCGGGATCGCTGCTGGCAATCCACGTCCGCAGCCGGGACGCGGTACCCGACTTGGTGTCGGACTGCACACCGAGCCGTCCGGCCAGACCGCTCTCGGTGCGCATCAGCGCCGCTCGCAGGCTCTCCACGGCCCGGTACGTCAGCGCCTCGACATCCGGCTGCGGCGCACTGTCCCGCACGCACGGTCCGAGGGCCCGACTCCGGTCGCTCACGGTGGTGTAGCCGCACAGTGCGAACGCGGACACGCAGCCGGCCGCGTAGTAGTCGAGGTAGTCCAGGGGTATCAGCCTGTTCCTCCGGCGCTGCGCGCGGCCGACGACGTAGTCCAGCAGGTTGGGGCTGGCCGGCCAGCCGACGGCGAGGGCACGGGCGGCCTTGCGCCGCCGGCCCCACACCCACCACGCGCTCAGGCATCCCGCGTCGGCGAGCGTGAAGACCATCTCCGGCGGAGTCCGCCACTCGTCGGTCTCCTCGTCACGCCGCTGACGGAACAGGGCGTGCATGAACCGCAGCGGGACCCAGACGTCCCGCAGCATTCGCAGCCGCCGCCAGCTGACCCCGGTCTCGCCACCGAGCCGCAGCACCCGGACGAGGCGGGCGTCCTCGTAGAGCCGGTGCGCCTCCTGCCAGGACGCGAGCAGCAGCAGCACCCGGGCGCTGCGGGGGTCGTTCAGCATCCGCCGCACGGTCGACTTCGCCTGGTCGCGGATGCCGTCGGCGGTCCGGTCGAGCACCGCTGGCCAGTACCGCTCGGCCATCGCCGCACAGAGGCGCTCCCGGTTCTGGGCCCGGGCCTTCTCCCGGCCGGAGTGCGTCTCGTCCGGCTGGAACACCACGGGTGGCGGCCCGGGCGGGAAGAGGTCGTCGACCACCCGGTCGGCGTAGCCGAGCGCGCGGGCGTACTGCAGGCGCAGCTTCACCCACTCCGGATGCCGGCGACTCAGGCGCCAGGTGGTGGCCGCGTACCGGAGCGGATGCAGCAGCCGCTGCCGCTTACGGGACCAGAGCGCCCCGGTGTAGCGCCCCTCGAGTTCTACGATGCCGAGCGCGCCCTGATAGGTCTCGAGCGCGTCGAGGAACAGGCCCAGGTCCTCCTGGACGCTGCCGACCATCAGCCGGATGTCGATGTTGAACGGGTCCAGCAGCAGTGCCTCGCGGTACCACCAGAGCGCGTCGTCCAGCTGCTGGGCGTCGTGTCGCTTCTTCGCCTCGTTGTACGTCTCGAACAGCTGCGCCGGCATGTCCCGCCCCCGCCACTTGCGCCACGGCGGGGTGTTCGCCAACTGGGTGACCGGCACGATCTTGGCCATCGCCCAGTAGGCCGCCTTGCAGGTGGCGTCCTCCCAGCTGTAGCCCCACTCGGTGGTGGTGGCGCTCCCGCTCGCGCCGACGAGCGAGGTCACCGTGACAGAGAGGCCGTACTGCGGCTTCTGCGTTCGCATCTGCAATGTGCCCTTGATCTGGTACGCCTTCTTCGGCCAGAGCCGGCCCATCAGTTTCATCAGGACGCCCGGGTCGAGAAGGTTGCCCCCGCCCTGGCCAAGGACGTCGAAGAAGCCCTGCGGCGGGGGATCGGACGGTCCGGCGTACGGCGGGTAGACGCTGGTCTCGGCGATCTGCCGGCAGAACCGGCTGCGTAGGTAGGTCCTCTGGTTGTCGGGCTCACCAGTGCCGTTGTCGAATTCCTGCACGTCCACCGGGCCCGGCCGGTACACCCAGCTGTCCTGGCGCCACCGGCGCCACACCATGAAGGTCACCACCAGCACGAACGAGGCCACCAGCCGCTGCCAGACGGCCTTGTCCGCGGCGAACGGGATCGCCACCCCCTCCATCGTCCGTCTGAACAACCGGCCGAGGAAGGCCACCGTCGCGTCCAGGTCCGATCCTGGCCTCCCCAACGGTGTCGGCTTCGACGTGTCGCCGGTCGAGGCGAGGATCGTCAGGGCAACCAGCGCCGCGAGCGAGGTGACCAGCGCGGCGGTCAACCACCGGTGGGGATGGGGGACCGGCAGCTGGGACGGGGCGGTCCGGGACTCCCGGTTGAACCGGTGCGGGCTGCGCTCGTCCCAGGACAGCGGCCGGTCCATGTCGCACGGGTCCGGCCCCCGCAGCCGCCACATCCGACCGTCGCCTCCCTCCGAGGGCCGCCCTGACCTGCGCCTTCAGCCTAGGGAGGCGGTCCGGCCGGCGGGCCGGAAACGCGGACGGCCGAATCCTCCCGATCGTCCGTCGCGGGCACCGACCGGGACCTAACGTCGGGCAGGTGGGAGACGCCGAGGCAGCGGACCGCTACCGGCGGCTGCGATGGTTCAACGTCGTGGTCGGCCTCCTGCTGGCCGCCGAGGGGCTGTTCATGTGGGCGGCGAGCAACGACCTCGCGCTGCCGGTCACCGCGTCGTATCTGACCGCCGACCCGGTGACGTTGCGCGACGGCACCCTGCCCGAGACGGTGTTCCGGATCGCCGTCGGGCCGGCGGTCGCGGTGTTCCTGCTGCTGGCCGCCGTCGACCACTTCGCGGTGGCCGCGCCGGGGGTGCACCGCTGGTACGAGCGGCGACTGGACCGGCGGGCCAACTACGCCCGGTGGATCGAGTACTCGGTCAGCGCCTCCATCATGATCGTGCTGATCGGGCTCTTCGTCGGGATCCGCGACCTGGCGGCGGTGATCGGGCTCTTCGCCGCCAACACCGCCATGATCCTGTTCGGCCTGCTGATGGAACGACAGCAGCAACCGGGCCGCGCCGACTGGAGTGCCTTCTGGTTCGGGTCGCTGGTCGGGCTGGCGCCCTGGCTGGCGATCGCCATCTACATCGCCCAGCCGCCCGAGGTGCCGACCTTCGTCTACGCGATCACCGTCGTGCAGTTCGTGCTCTTCGCCGGGTTCGCGGTCACCATGGCCCTGCAGTACGCGCAGGTCAGGCGGTGGCGTGACTACCGGGTCGGCGAGGTGACGTACATCCTGCTCAGCCTGGGTGCGAAGTCGGCGCTGGCCTGGCTGATCTTCGCCAACGTGCTGCGGACCTGAGTCGGACGACCGCTCCCGGTCGGTAACGAACAGGACACGGCCACCGTTCGATCCGTGGCGAACCGGGCGTTCCGGTGACAACGTGAGACGGCTTGAGTCGTCCTCGCGACCGCGGGACGGGCCGGGGCGTGGCGGAGGTGCGGATGGCCGCGGGGGAGCGCAACTGGTCCGGCGTACGAGGGATGGCCGGCGATCGGCGGCAGCCGGCACCGGCGTCGCACCGGTCCGCCGGTCCGGTGCCGTGGCGCCGCCTGAACCGCCGGTCCGGCGTCCACCTGCTGGTCGGCTTCCTGGTCTTCGGCTGTCTCGTCGCGCTGGTCTCCTACCTCGGTGCGGCCCGGGATCCCGAGCCGGCCGGCACCGAACCGGCCGGTCCCGGTGCCGGCCCGGAACGCCCCGGCGCCGCCTTCCCCGGCAACCCGACGATCGGCGCGGCGGCTCCCGCCTCCCCGGGGCTGCGCCCGCGTCAGCGGCCCACCCGGCCGCCCACCCCCACGCCGCGGCCCAGCCCCACGCCCACGGCGGCTCCCACCTCGGCGGCGCCACCCCCGGCGCTCACCGTGGTCGGGGCCGACGTGCCGGCGACGGTGGACCTGACCGCCGTCGGCACCACCGACTGGGTGCACTGGGGACCGGTCGACGGGGTGGACGTCGTCCGCCGCCGCGGCGGCTCGGGGGAGATCGTCGACGAGGGCGGACCCGGGCCGCGCGGCGGCTACGACGCCAACCCGGAGGGGTTCGGCTGGCGCGACGGCGACCCGGTGGAGCGGGTGGACTCCACCATGGCCGGGGCCAACTCCTGCGGCGTCGGCAACGGCTTCCGGCTGGCGGTCGCCGGCAACGGCGCGGAGCGTACGGCGGTGGTCTACGCCGGGGTGTGGATGGCGCGCGGACGGCTCGACCTGCGGCTCTCCAGCGGCGGACCCACCACCAGCCTGCGGCTGGAGGATCCGCACACCAGCCACACGGCCCAGTTCACCGTCCGGTTCCGGGCCGCCGCGGGCGTTCGGCTCCAGATCGGTTGGACCGTCGAGGAATCCTTCACCGGCTGCGGCAACGTGGGCCTTCAGGCGGTCGCGCTGCGCTGATCGTCGCCCCGCGGCCGGTCGGTCGCGGGTAGCGTGAACCGGACGAGAAGGTCAGATCCGGGAGGCGACGATGACGTCGAGCGAGCAGGTGCTGGACAGCCCCGAGGGGTGGGTGGCCGACCACATCCGGCGGTACGTCGAGACCGACGGCGCCGAGGGGCACGAGTGGCGGCCCGGTGTTTTCACCCTGCTGCTGACCACCCGGGGCCGGCGCAGCGGCAAGCTGCGCCGCACGGCCCTGATCTACGGGCGCGACGGCGACGCCTACCTGGTGGTCGCCTCGCAGGGCGGCGCCCCGCAGCACCCGGCGTGGTATTTGAACTTGCTCGCCGACCCCCAGGCCGAATTGCAGGTGGGCGCCGAGACGTTCCCGGTCCGGGCGCGTACCGCCGGCCCGCAGGAGAAGCCGCGGATGTGGTCCACGATGACCTCGATCTGGCCGGCGTACGACGAGTACCAGACCAAGACCGACCGGGAGATCCCGGTGGTGGTGCTGGAACGCGCCTGACCCCCGGCCGGGGGAGCGGTCACCCCCCGACTGCGGGAGGGGCCGGTCGCCGACCGTCGCGAGGCTGGACGGCATGCGACTCACCCGCCCCGAGCCCGCCGCGCCGAAGCCCGCGGTCCTGCCCTACGCCGTGCTGGCCTGGGCCGTCGGCTACGGCGCGCTGCGGCTGTGGTGGGCCGTCACCGGCGGGCAGCCCTTCCCGCCGTTCGGCTCCGACCTGGTGGTGTTCACCGGCTGGTGGTCGGTCGGGCTGTGTGCCGCCGCCGGACTGGTCGGTGCCGGGCTTGCCGGTGCGCGTCGCTGGCACCCCGCGCTGGCGGTCGCCGGGTGGGTGGTGTGCGGCGCGGTCGTGGTCGCCTGCGTGCTGCTCCTGCTCGACCTGGTCGGGCTGCTGATCCTGCACCCCACGCCGGCGTTCACGGTGGGTGGCTTCCTCGGCCGGCTGGGCTGCCTGACCGGCGGGTTGCTGCTCCACGCGGCCGTGCTGGACCATCGCCGCCGGTACCGGGGCGGCTGCCCCGACTGCGGTCGGACCGGGCCGGGCCGGTCCGCGGCCGGCGGCGAAGCGGTCGAGCGGGACGGCGTTCCGGGTGGGCGGGCCGGCTCGGTGCCCGGCTGGGCCCGGGCCGCCGCGTGGGCGGCCGTCGGTGGTTGCCTGCTGCGGCTGGCCGCCCAGGTCGCGGTGGGCTTCGACGGCATGCCGCTGGCCCGGGCGCCTCCATGCTGGTCTTCGAGGTCGGTTTCCTGCTGGCCGGGGTGCTGCTGCCGCTGGCGCTGGTGCACCGGTGGGGTCGGATCTGGCCGGGCTGGGTGCCGCTGCTGGCCGGCCGCCGGATCCCGCCGGCCCTGCTGCTGGTCCCGGCGGCGGTCTTCGCCGTGGGGCTGGTCGGCTACTTCGGCGTCGGGCTGGTCGACCTGGCCGTCGAGACGGTCACCGGCACCTTCGACCCGGGCGACGGCCGCTTCCCGCTGGGGTTCTTCTGGGTGGCCGAGCCGGCGTACTGGGTGTGGGGGTGGGGACTGGGTGTGGCGGCGCTCAGCTTCCGCACCCGTACCCGGCCGGTGTGCCCGGGGTGCGGGCGCTGAGCACACCGCCGGGACAGTTTGTCCGTCGCGGTGCGTCGAGCGGGTCGTAACTTTCTGCTGTCGACATCCCGACGATCCCCTGTGGAGGCTCGTTCCGATGACCAGCAGTGCCGTCCGACCAGTCCCACCGACCGCCGGTCGCGAGGTGCTCCGGGAGATCCCGATGCCCCCGCAGGTGACCGGCGAGGACGTCCAGTTCGCCGTCCGGGCGGTGGTGGTGCACGCGCCACGGCGCTGGTCCGGGGGCACGATCTGCCGCAACGACGCCCACCCGTTCCCCTGCCGGCTGCACCGGTGGGGGCGACGCGTGCTGACGCTGCGCGGGCTGCGCCCGGCCGAGATCGACGCGCTGGTCGAGCGGGGCGACCCGGGCGCGGTCGTGTCACCCCGACCCACCCGGCCGGTGGCCTGACGCCGACCCGCCGGTGCCCCGTCCCGCCGACGAGGCACCGGCGGGAGCTCAGCAGGCGATCGGCTTCACCCAGGAACACTCCAGGCCCTCCGGCACCCGCGGCGCGTCCGGCGCCGCCGCCGGCGCCACCCGCACCGTGGTCCCGCTCTTCTCCGAGTACGCCGCCAGCGCGATCGCGATCTGGTCCTCCAGCCCCTTCACCGACGAGGCCAGGTAGTTGTTCAGCACGATCGAGAAGGCCAGCACGTGCCCGTCGGCGTCGGTGGCGTAGCCGGAGAGGCTGGACGCGCCGGTCAGGCTGCCGGTCTTGGCGTGCACGTTGTCCGCCGCCGCGGTGCCCCGCATCCGGCTGCGCAGCGTGCCACCGACGAACCGTTCGGCGTTGCCGGCCACGGGCAGAGCCGCGTACCAGGTGGGGAACCAGGGTGCGGTGCGGACCGCGGCGAGCAGGTCCACGAACTCGGCCGGTGGGATCAGGTTGCGCCGGGACAGGCCGGAGCCGTCGCGCTGGCGCAGGGTGCCGGTGTCCATCCCGGCGTCGGCGACGTACTCGCTGATCGCGGCGAGGCCGGTCGACCAGCTCCCGGTGCCGGAGATGATCCGCCCGATCTCCTTGGTGAGCACCTCGGCGTGGCCGTTGTTGGAGAGCTTGAGGAACGGCGTCATCAGCTCGGCGAGGGTCATCGAGTCGTGCCGGGCGACCGGAGCGGCGTCGGTCGGGGTGGCCCGGCCGAGGACGGTCGACCCCAGCACCCGTACGCCGTGCCGGCGCAGCGCGGCCCGGAAGACGTCGGCGGCGTACCCGGTCGGCTCCCAGACCGTCATCCACTCGTCGACCGGGTCGTCGCCGGCGGCGATCTGGCCGGTGACCACGATGGTGTTGGTGCCGTGCCGTCGCTCGATCGTGAGGTCGGTGCGGCCCTCGGCCACGGTCTCGGCCCGGTTGTCGATCCTCAGGTATCCGTTGGGCGGGGTCATCGTGACGGCCGGTCGGTCGCCGGCGGTTTTGCCCGGCGCGGCGTGCACGATGACGGTGCCGGCGTCGTAGTCGGTGTCCGGGGCCACGGTCAGCGCGGAGACCTGCGCCGCGTAGTAGTACGACTCGTCGTCCCAGGTCCAGTCCGGTCCGAGCCGGCTGTCGTCGTAGCGGGTGTCGTCGGCGACCAGGTTCCCGGTGACCACCCGTACGCCGTCCGCGGCGACCTGCGCGGCCAGCGCGTCGTAGTCGCCGGCCAGCATCGTGGGGTCGCCGCCGCCGCGCAGGTAGAGGTCGCCGGCGACCAGGCCGGCCCGCCGGCTGCCGGTGCTGCGCACGTCGGTGGTGAAGCGGTGACCGGGGCCGAGCAGGGCCAGGGCGGCGGTGGAGGTGAGCAGCTTGGTGTTGGAGGCGGGCACCAGCCGCCGGTCGCCGTTGCGGTCGTAGAGGGTCTGCCCGGTGCTGGTGTCGACCACCACCACGCCGGCCTGCGCGCCGTCGAGCCGTGGGTCGGCGAGGACCGTGTCGATGGTGGCGTGCAACCGTGTCTGGGCGGGGCTGGGGGACTCGGCGGTGGCGGGTGCGCCGGTGGTGGCCGTGGCGACGAGCAGCGCGGTCAGCGCCAACCCCCGCCCATAGTGACGACGATGCATGCGTCGATGGTCGCACGGAGCTTTCCTCCAGTGAACCCTCGGTGATGAAAATTTGTTACCGACGGCTCAGAAGGCACGCGGGGCGTGCCCGGGTGGCTCTTCCGGTTCGGCCCGGTAGTGCGTGTTCGCCCCGGTGAACAGGGGTGCCACCAGCGCGGCGAGCGCCCCGCCGACCAGCGGGAAGACGATGAAGAGCCAGAGCTGGCGCAGCGCGCTGCCACCGGCGAACACCGCCGGGCCGAACGACCGGGCCGGGTTGACCGAGGTGCCGTCGAGGGTGATGGCCACCAGGTGCGCGGCGGCCAGCGCGAGCCCGATCGCCAGGCCGGCGACGCCGGCGCGCTCCGCCCGGCTGGTCACCACCAGCACCACGAGGACGAACAGGAACGTCAGGATCGTCTCCAGCACCGCGGCCCCGCCCGCGTTGATGTGCGCGCCGTAGCCGTTGCTGCCCAGTGCCCCGGTCTGGTCCACCACGTCACCCCATCGGGTGAGTGCCCAGATGACGAAGCTGGCGACGGTGGCACCGGCGAACTGGGCGATCCAGTACGCGACCGCCCCGAGCGGGGAGATCTTGCCGGAGAGCAGCACCCCGAGCGTCACCGCCGGGTTGACGTGACTGCCCGACAGCGGGCCGATGGTGTAGACCAGCGCCAGCAGGACGAAGCCGAAGGCCAGCGCCACCACCACCACGCCGCCCTGGACCCGGGCGAAGACGGCGCTGCCGACGCCGAAGAAGACCAGCAGCAGCGTGCCGAGGAACTCGGCGGCGTACCGGCGGGCTGCGTCCATGGGCCGAGCATATGGATAATCCCGACATCCCGGGGTAGGAATGCCGAGCCGTCCGACCAGGTCGTACGGCCGATGACCGCAACCGACGAGGAGATCCCCGCATGCTCACCATGACCGACAACGCCGTGCTCGTGATCCGCGACCTCGCCGCGCAGCAGGACGTCGCCCAGGCCGGTGGGCTGCGCATCGCCGCCGACACCGACGCCGGGTCGCTCACCATCGAGCTGGTGCCCGAACCGGTACAGGGCGACCAGGTGGTCGACAACCAGGGCGCCCGCATCTTCCTCGACTCCGACGCCGCCGAACTGCTCGGCGACACCTCGGTCGACGCCGAGGTGGACGAGGAGGGCGTCGTCCAGTTCGGGTTCACCGAGAAGGAGTGATCCGTCGGGCGGGCCGCCCCCGGTCGGCGTCGCGGCCCGTCCGCCACGGCCCGGGCGTCTCGTCGCGCTCCGGGCCCGCCAGCGTGCCCAGCACGTACGCCAGGTGGTGCGAGGTGCTCCACGCCGTCCAGTTCGCCGGGGAGCCCGCGCCGGCTCCCCGGCGGGCCCGGCGCAGCAGCTCGTGGTCGCCCCAGGAGAAGGCGGCCCCGGTGGCCGGCCAGTAGGGCGCCGACACCAGCTCCCGGCACAGGTCGGCGAAGCGCTCGTCGCCGCGCCCGCCGCGCCGCGCCCACCGGTGGACCCACCACTCCCCGTCACCGGTGTACGGCACCGTGGGCAGCCGGTCGCCCGACGGCTCGGCCCCCGGCACCGCGCTGCCCACCCCGTAGTCGCCGTACCCGACGCCCAGCTCGGCCAGGCGCTGCCAGAGCAGCCAGTCCCAACGGGGCAGCCGGACCGGCTCGTCGGTGGGCAGCCGGGACAGCGTCGGCGGCATCCCGCCCGCCGCGACGGTCACCGAGCGCCAGGCGTGCCGGCGGGCCCAGTCCAGCAGCCGGCGGATCCGCGGCTCGGCCTGCCGGACGTCCGCCGCGCAGCACACGTCGCCCGCGTCGACCAGCAGGTCGCACTGCTCCGGCACCAGGCCGGTGAGGCGCCAGATCCGCTCCACGGCCGCCGTCGTGGCGTCCGGGCCGGCGCGCACCTGCCCGGTCCGCAGCCGGACCACCGCCCGCCGGGCGTACGCCCGGGCGGTCGCGCCGTGGGCCAGCAGCGCCCGGTGACCGCAGTCGGGACCGATCACCGGTACCACGGGTACGCCCCAACCGGCCACCGCGCCGGCGACGCCCTCCGGCAGCAGGCTCACGTCGACCGCCGGGAGCAGCCCCTCCGGCAGCCGGCGCAGCGCGTCCACAACGGACGTGTCCACGGTCGACAGCTCGATGATCGGGGCGAGCAGGGCGGCGGTGGCGCGGTCGAGGTGACCGAGCGCCTCCAGTTCGCCCCGTCGTCCGGGGAGGACGGGGCGGTAGACCGGTTCCGCCGTCCGGCCCCCGTGGGCGGGCACCATACCTCAATGTAGCCAGGTCGTGGCGTTCGGCACAGGGCCTTCCGGCCCGGAACCCGTTTCGTGGCAGGGAATCCGCCTGGCAGGCTTCGAATTGACACCGATCGACGCAGGTGATGCCATGGGCGGGCGGGCACTGCCGGGCATGGATGGGCACCCATGACCACGTCGACTCGGTCGACCCTGCCCGAAAGGCACCCCATGACCACCCCGCGCAAGCGGGCCGGCCTGGTCGCGGCGCTCGCCGCCGCCGCCGTCGCCCTCCTGCTCACCGGCCAGCTCCCGGCCCTGGCGCTGGTCCCCGGCGACCCGCCCGCCCCGGTCACCGGCAACGCCACCCACTTCGACGGCCTCGGCGCCCCGTACGGCGGTTGCGGGCTGCCCCAGTCCGAGCTCGACTCGCCGCACTTCGTCGCCCTCAACGTCTACGACCTGCCCGGCGACTACACGTCGTACCCGGTCCGGCCGATCCCGCCGGACCAGGCCGCGAGGATCGGGCTGTGGAACAACGGCCTCAACTGCGGCCGGTACGTCCGCGTCTCGATCGGCGACTACTGCACCGGCGTCAACGACGGCGCCCCCGGGCAGCCGTTCTGCCGCAACGGTTCCTGGGTGGCCGACGCCTACGACGGCGCCACCCTGACCATGCTGGTCGCCGACAGCTGCGGCGACGGCAACGCCTGGTGCCGGGACGACCCGTACCACCTGGACCTGGCGACCGCCTCGCTCAACCAGTTCAGCCGCAACGGCACCGCCGTGGGCGACATGTACCCGAACCACTGGAACAACCGGCACGTCTCCTGGTCCTTCGTGCCCGCCCCGAACTACTCCGGGGACATCCGGATCGGCTTCCTCCAGGGCGCCCAGCGGTACTGGCCGGCGATCGCCGTGTCGCACCTGGCCAACGGCATCCACGGGGTGGAGTACCTGGCCGACGGGGTGTGGCGGCGGGCCACGATGAACAGTGACATGGGCCAGTCGTACGTGCTGGGCGCCACCACCTCCGGCGGCACCGACTTCCAGATCCGGGTCCGCGACGCGGCCGACACGTTGATCAACAACGGTCGGGTGTACCGGTTCTCGCTGCCCGGCTCGTGCGGCGGCACCTGCTCGGCGGCGTACACCCAGGTCGCGTACACCACCTCGGACGGCACCGGGCCGACGGCCAGCCCGACCCCCACGGCGAGCCCGAGCCCGACGGTGAGCCCCAGCCCGACGGTGAGCCCGAGCCCGACCGGCACCACCGGGCCCGGCCTGGCCTGCTCCGCGAGCTACCGGGTCACCTCGTCGTGGAGCGGCGGCTTCCAGGCCGAGGTGACCGTCCGCAACACCGGTACGTCTCCGCTGACCGGCTGGACCACCGACTTCGGCTGGCCCGGGCAGCAGCGGATGTCGGGCTCCTGGAACGCCACCGCCAGCCAGTCCGGCCAGCAGGTCACCGCCACGAACGTCAGCTGGAACGGCGCCGTGGCCCCGGGCGGCACCACCGCCTGGGGACTGACCGTGAACGGCGACGTCGCGGCGCCCTCGGGCCCGCGCTGCGCCGCCCGCTGAAGCCGTCGGCCCGTCCGGTGCCCACGCACCGGGCGGGTCGGCGTCTGCCCAGGTCAGGGCCTTGTCAACTGTCCTAGATCGGACAGCGTCGTTACTGGCTGGTCGCCCGATCCCCGCAATACGTTCGGTAACCCAGGGGGCTCGATCACCGCGGATCGCCCCGGCTCACCACGCAGCACCTCGGCCGGTCCGGGCCACGGCCGGTGGAGAAGGGACCACCATGTCCAGCACCAGATCCAGGCGGGTGCCCGGCCAGCCCGAAGCGGACGAGGAGGAGGTGCACCGGGCCGACGCCGAGCTGACCACCTGCGGCACGATCGGGATGCCACCGAGCGCCCGGGTGCTCTTCGCCGTCGTCGACGCCGACGGCACCCTCGTCCGAGGGCTCGGGGCCGCCTCGTCGGCCCGCCTCGCCACCGGGATGTACCAGGTCACCTTCGACCAGGACGTGACCCGGGCCGGCTACCTCGGCACCCTCGGCCGGGTCGGCAACCTCGGCGTCTCCCGGGTCGGGGACATCGCCGTGGCCGGCCGGACCGGCATCCCCAACGGGGTGTTCGTCGAGACCTTCGCCGACGACGGTAACCGCGCCGACCGTGCCTTCCACCTGGCCGTGCTGGCCTGACCGGGCCGGGCGGACGCCCACGGGACAGCATGGCGAGGTCGGCCGTGGCAGCATCGCGCCCGTGCGTACCCATCGCTGGCTCGCCGCCGCGGCGCTGCTGCTCGCCGTGGCCCACCTGGTCGGCCTCCGGTTCGATGCGCCGATCCTGCCGGCCGCCGGCGGGCTCGCCTGGCTCGCCGCCGCCGGCTACCCGCTGGCCGCCCCCGGCAGCGCTTCCCGCCCGGTCCGGATCGGGGTGGCGGTGGCGCTGGCCGCCCTTGGCGTACGCGAACTGCTCGGCCTGCCCGCCCACGACGCGGCCGGCGGGAGCGAACTTCGGTTCCTCAGCGCCGAGCAGTACCTGGAGCAGTACGCGGCGCGGGCGGTCGAACCGTGGTGGAGCACGGCCTGCCTGGCGGTGGCCGTGGTGGGCGTGGCCGTGGCGGTGTTCGCGCTACCGCCGCGGGCCGCCGACCGGAGGCGGACCGCAGTGACGACGGCGGTCGGCCTGATCGTCGCGGGTGCGGCGGTGCTCGGTCCGCGGCCGGTCTCGCCGCTCTACCTCGTACTGGCCGGGGCGGCGCTGGTGGCGTTGCTACGGGCCGGCGCGCTCACCGTGGCGGCCGGACTGGGGCTCGGCGCGGGGGCCGCTCTGATCGGCCCGGTCCCGGGGCTGCCACTGCGCCCGCAGCCGCTGCCCCGCTCCGGCGACGCGTTCCTCGAGGTCGGCCTCAGCTACGCGCCGCCGCCCGGTCCGCTGCTCCCCGAGGAGGAGGTGGTGGCGATCCTCTGCCTGGTGGCGGTCGCCCTGGTGCTGACCGGCGTGCGCGGGTGGAGTACGGGCAGACGAGCGCACGGCGCCGCAGGACCGGAGTCCTAACGTCGCCGCGCTCGGCCGTCTCCCACCACCGCAGCCCCGACGGCGGTACGTCAGCGGGGACCTGGCACCGACCGGTCCGGGAAAACCGCACCGGTCGGAACACTCGATGCCCGTCCTGACGTGGGGCAAACCTGCATCACGTGGGGAATTCCACCATCTGCCACTCCCGGCGTGATCGTCCGCCACACCGGGTATGTGCGCGCCATGGAGCATTACACGATCGCGACAGTGGCCGAGAAGAGCCCGGACTTCCGGCGGGTGCTGTGGACCGGCACCAACACCCAGCTGGTGGTCATGACCATCCCGCCCGGCGGCGAGATCGGCGAGGAGGTCCACGAGGGCATCGACCAGATCCTGACCTTCGTCAGCGGCGCCGGGGAGGCCCGGGTGGGCGGCGAGAAGAAGGAGGTCGTCGCGGGCGACCTGGTGGTCGTACCGGCCGGCACGAAGCACAACTTCGTCAACACCGGCCCGAACCCGCTGGTGCTCTACACCGTCTACGGGCCGCCGGAGCACGCCGACCAGGTGGTGCACCGCACCAAGGAGGAGGCCGACGCGGCCGAGGCGGCCGGCGAGGACGAGCCGCCCACCGCCTGACCATCAGCCCGCCGGCCGGCCCGCGTGATCCGGGCCGGCCCGGGTAACCCGGCGGGCGTGGGGCAACCGGCGATCTCCGACTACGCGTTCCTCTCCGACTGCCGCTCCGGCGCGCTGGTCGGCCGGGACGGCTCGATCGACTGGTGGTGCCCCGACCGGTTCGACAGCCCGTCGGTCTTCGGCCGCCTGCTCGATCCGCAGGCCGGCTACTGGCGGCTCGCGCCGCTGGCCACCGGCCGGGTGGAGCGGGCGTACCGGCCCGACACGCTGGTCCTGCGCACCGTGCACCACACCCCGCAGGGCAGCGTCGCGGTCACCGACGCGCTCGCCGCCGAACTGGGCGCCCGCGGCCACGAGCTGGGGATGAACTCACCGGCCGTGCTGCTGCGGGTGGTCGAGGGGCTCAGCGGGCGGGTGCCGATGGAACTCGACTTCGCCCCCCGACCCGAGTACGGCCTGCTCACCCCGTACCTGCACGAGCAGCCCGACGGTGGGGTGCTGGCCGACGCCGGGCCGGTCGCGTTGACCCTGCGCGGCGGCGCCGGGCCGCTGCGACCGGACCGGGACCGGGTCCGGCACACCTTCGAGATCGGCGCCGGCCAGGTGGTCGGCTTCGACCTGGCGTACGCGCCGGGACACGGGCGCCCGGCCGCCCGCCTCGACCCGGTCGCCGCCCTGAACGACACCGTCGCCGCCTGGGAGGCGTACCGGGAGACCCACGGCTACGAGGGCCGGTACGCCGAGCAGGTCCGGCACAGCGCCGTCGTCCTCACCGGCCTGACGTACGCCCGCAGCGGCGCGGTGGCCGCCGCGCTCACCACCTCGCTGCCCGAGCGGGTCGGCGGTGACCGTAACTACGACTACCGCTACGCGTGGCTGCGCGACTTCTCGATGACCATGCGGGCCTTCTGGGTGGCGGCCTGCCCCGACGAGGCCAACCGGCTCTTCGCCTGGGCCGCCCGCTCCATCGGCCGGATGGGGGACCGCCCGGTGCCGGTGCTGTTCGGCCTGGAGGGGGAGCGGGACATCTCCGAACACGAGCTCGACCACCTCCAGGGCTGGGCGGGCAGCCGGCCGGTCCGGGTCGGCAACGACGCGTGGCGGCAACGGCAGCTCGACGTGCCCGGTGAGGTGATCTCGGCGGTGTGGCGGCTGCACGACTATCTCGGCGAGACCTTCGACGAGGAGCTGCGCGAGATGGTGGTCGGGCTGGCCGAGCAGGTCGCCACCACCTGGCGGCTGCCGGACCGGGGGATGTGGGAGACCCGGGACGCCGAGCGGCACTACGTGTCGTCCAAGGTGCTCTGCTGGGTGGCGCTGGACCGAGCGGTGGAGCTGGCCCCCCGGCTCGGTGAGCGGGCCGACCCGCGCCGGTGGGCCGCGATCCGCGACGAGATCCGGGCCACCGTGCTGCGCGAGGGCTGGAACGACCGGATCGGGGCGTACACCGGGGCGTTCGGCTCGGCGGAGCTGGACGCGTCCGCGCTCTTCCTGCCGGTGCTGCACTTCCTCGACGCCCGCGATCCGCGGATGCGCTCCACGATCGACGTGGTGGAGCGGGAGCTGGGCACCGACGACGGGCTGGTCCGGCGCTGGGCCACCGACCCGGCCGGGTTCGTGCTCTGTTCCTTCTGGCTGGTCGAGTGCCTGGTGCTGGCCGGCGAGCAGGAACGCGCCCGGGTGCTGTTCGAGAAGGTGCTCGGGCACGCCAACGACGTCGGGCTCTTCGCCGAGCAGATCGACCTGGGTACCGGCGCCCAGCTCGGCAACACCCCGCAGGCCCTGTCGCACATCGGGCTGATCAACGCCGCCTGGCGGCTGACCGACCCGACCACCGCCTGAACCGGCCTCACACCACGGGCACGCCGGAGACGTCGATCGTCTCGGGATACTTCAGGCCGGCGCCGGTGTTGAGCACCACCACCCGCTCGCCGGCCCGGATCCAGCCGCCGGCCCGCAGGTGCTTCGCCGCGGTCAGGCAGGCCGCTCCCTCCGGGCAGAGCAGCAGGCCCTCCCGGGCCGCGAAGTCCCGCAGGTCGGCCAGGAGCTCGGCGTCGTCGACCGCGAGGGCGGTGCCGGAGCTCTCCCGAAGGGCGGTCAGGATCAGTTCGTCGCCCAGCGGTGCCGGCACGGTGATCCCGAACGCGACGGTGTGCGCGTCCGCCCAGGGCGTGGCCCGCTGCTCGCCGGCGGCGAACGCCCGCACGATCGGCGCGCAGCCGGTGGACTGCACCGCCACCAGCCGGGGCAGCTTGTCCCCGATCCAGCCCAGCTCACGCAGCTCGTGCATGGCCTTGT
This sequence comes from Micromonospora siamensis, assembly GCF_900090305.1. Lineage (NCBI taxonomy): Bacteria > Bacillati > Actinomycetota > Actinomycetes > Micromonosporales > Micromonosporaceae > Micromonospora > Micromonospora siamensis. Next base: position 1,948,515 of record NZ_LT607751.1, read on the forward strand.
GGATGGCGATCAGCCCGACCCCGCCACCGGTCGGATAGATGATCACGTCGGGCACCTGCCAGCCGAGCTGCTCGACGATCTCGTACCCCATGGTCTTCTTGCCCTCGAGCCGGTACGGCTCGCGCAGCGTGCCGGCGTCGAAGATCCCGCCCGCCGACTCGGCCACCAGCCCGGCCACGTGCCGGCCGGCGTCGCTGATCAGCCCGTCGATCAGCCGCAGGTCCGCTCCGGCGGCCACGCACTCCCGCCGGCAGATGGTGGGGGCGGACAGCGGCATCACGATGGTCGCGCCCAGCCCGGCCCGCGCCGCGTACGTCGCCCACGCCGCGCCCGCGTTGCCGTTGGTCGGCATGGCGATCCGCTTGACGCCCAGCTCCCGGGCCCGGCTCACCCCGACCGCCGCCCCGCGGGCCTTGAACGACCCGGTCGGAATGAGCCCCTCGTCCTTGACGATCAGGTCCGGGATGCCGATCTCCGCCCCGTACGCGGGCGCCCGCAGCAGCGGCGTCCAGCCCTCGCCCAGCGTGGTGACGTGCCGGGGGTCGGCCACCGGCAGCAGCTCCCGGTAGCGCCACAGGTCGGCCGGGCGTAACGCGAACCGCTCCGGGGTGACCGCCGCGCCGGCCGCGCCGAGGTCGTACCGGGCCAGCAGCGGTGAGTCGCAGCCGCAGAGGTTCGCCAACTCGTCCGCCGGATGTCCCGTGCCGCAGCGCGGGCACTCCAGGTGGGTCAGGTACACGTCGCTCCTCGGGAGTTCTCAGCTCGCGTCGATGGTGCGCCAGTTCCGGCTGCTCCGCCCCGGCTCGTAGCCCGAGGCCAGGCGTTTCGCCACCACCCCGGGCAGGCCCTGCTCCCGGGCGGCCCGCAGGGCGTCCGCCCCGCCACCGGGAAACCACGGCGGAGTCTGCCAGTGCGGCCCGGCCAGCGCCAGACCGTCGAGCAGCTCCCGGCGTTGCGCGTACGGCAGGTCGACCGTGCTCGCCCCCTCCAGCCAGAGCAGGTCCACCAGCAGGAACTGGGCGTCCGGCGCGGTCGCGCGGGCGGAGCCACGGGTCGGTTTTCCCCCGGTGGCGGGCCGGACCCGGCCGGCGGCGTCGATCCGGACCAGGATGCCGTCCAGGACCGCCTCGGTGGGCGCCAGCTCCTCGGCCAGGTCCCGCAGCCACGGGTACGCCGCAGTGACGTCCTCGCCGTCCGCCGAGCGCAGCAGCAGCCGGCCGCCGGAGACGTGGGCGACCGCGCGTACGCCGTCCCAGCGCAGCTCGTACCCCCAGGCGGCGTCGTCGCTGGGCAGCCGGCGGGCCGGCGTGGCGTGCATCGGCGCGACCCGCTCCGGCATGCTCGTCCAGCCCGGCGGCGGCGGGTCGGTACGCCGGATCATCCAGTCCCGGCCGCCGGTGGCGAAGAGCGCGTACCGGCCCCGGGTGCGGTTACCGGCGAGCACGACGATCACCTCGTCGTCGCGCCACTTCTCGGTGCGGTACGTCCCGGTGTCGTGCACGGTCATCCGCCCGCCGCCGTATTCGCCGGCCGGGATCTCGCCGTGGAAGGTGAGGTATTCCATCGGGTGGTCCTCGGTGTGCACGGCGAGGTGGTTGCGTCCGGTGTCCCGGGGCAGGCCGCGCGGCACCGCCCAGGACACCAGCACCCCGTCGCGCTCCAGCCGCAGGTCCCAGTGCAGCCGGCGGGCGTGGTGCTGCTGGATGACGAACCGGGCCTCGCCGGCCCGCCGGGGCCGGCGCGGCGGGCGCTGCGGGACCGGCTCCGGGGTGCGCGCCGCGTCCCGCCGGCGGCGGTACTCCTCCAGCGGGTCGGCCACCTCCGCATTCTCCGCCCACCCGGGCATGCGCGCCGGGATGCCGGGTACAACAGCCGCCATGACCAGCCCTGAACAGCCCACCGTCGCGCTCCCCGGCGACGTCCGGATGCCCCTGCTCGGCTTCGGCACCTGGCAGGCGACCGGCGAGGCCGGGTACGACGCCGTGCTCGCCGCCCTCGACGCCGGCTACCGGCACATCGACACGGCCACCATGTACGGCAACGAGAAGGAGGTGGGCCGGGCGGTCCGGGAGAGCGGCCTGCGTCGGGAGGACCTCTTCGTCACCACCAAGCTGCCCCCGGACCGGGTGGGCCGGGAACGGGAGACCATCGAGGCGAGCCTGGACGCCCTGGGCCTCGACCACGTCGACCTGTGGCTGATCCACTGGCCGCCGTCGTCGCCGGGCGACAGCATCCCGGTGTGGCGGGAACTGCTCGCCGCCCGCGACGAGAACCTGACCCGGGCGGTCGGGGTCAGCAACTACTCGATCAGCCAGATCGACGAGCTGATCCAGGCCACCGAGGAGACCCCGGCGGTCAACCAGATCCGCTGGAGCCCGTCGCTGTACGACCGGCAGACGCACGCCGCGCACCGCGACCGGGGGGTGGTGCTGGAGGGCTACAGCCCGTTCAAGACCAGCGACCTGGCCGACCCGGTGCTGGCGCGGATCGCCGGAGCGCACGACGTCTCCCCGGCGCAGGTGGTGCTCCGCTGGCACATCGACCACGAGATCGTGGTGATCCCCAAGTCGGTCACCCCGGAGCGGATCCGGGCCAACGCCGACGTGTTCCGGTTCTCGCTGACCGCCGAGGAGATGCGCGACATCGACGCCCTCGGCGGCTGAGCCTCGCCGTACGCGCACGGGGCGCGGTCCGCGGGTGGCGGACCGCGCCCCGTGGCGTCGGGGCTCCTCAGACCTTGGCGCAGTTCACGCCGTTGAGGGCGAACGCGCTCGGCGCGGAGAACGCGCCGCTGAGCGTGCTCTGGTAGCCGAAGGTCGTCGAGGCGCCCGGGGCGATGGTGCCGTTGTAGTCCACGTTGCGGGCGCTGACCGCGCTGCCGCTCTGCGTCACCGTGGCGCTCCAGGCGTTGGTCACCTGCTGCCCGGTGGGCAGGTTGTAGGTGAGGTTCCAGCCGTTGATCGTGTTCGACCCCTTGTTGGTGATCGCCACGTCGACCGTGTAGCCGTTGTTCCACACGCTGGTGGCGGTGTACTTCACCGTGCAGGCGGCGCCGGACGGCGGCGGGGTGCTGGTGGTCGGCGAGGGCGTCGGGGTCGTCGGCGACGGGGTCGGCGACGGCGGCGGGTTGGTGCCGCCGGTGCGGACGTCCTGCGAGAAGTTGGTCACCGCGAGGCCGACACCACCCTGCCACGGCTCGAAGCCGGCCTGGATGCTGGTCAGGTACCAGTCGTTGGTGATGGCGCCCCGGTTGCGGGTGTCGTTGATGAACTCCAGGGCGTCGAAGCTCATGCTCGGGATCGGCGACGAGGCGACGTACGAGATGACGTTGTTCTGGCCGTTGCTGCCCCGCCAGACCTCCCAGCTGCGGCCGGCGAGGGTGGTGTTGCCGACCGGCGAGCCGATGGGCTGGATCGGGCCCTGACGGTTCATCCAGATCATGATCTCCATCTGGTTCACCCCGTCCTTCTTGGGCGTGGGGTCGAGCCAGATGTCGTACGCGGCGTCGTAGGTGGCGCCGCTGATGTAGTTCCAGCTGATGCTGGCTGGCGCGCTGCTGATGCTCTTGACCTGGATCGGCATGTTGGTGCCGGGGGAGCAGTTGGTGTAGTGGCAGCCGGCGAAGATCGACGGGTACGACACCGGAGCGCCGTTGGTCGGCGAGACGCCGTCCTGGCGGGTGATCGAGAACCCGGTCGCGGTGGCGTTGATGCAGTGGGTGGCGGTGGTGCCCCAGCGGTTGTTCTGCACGACGTACTTGTTGCCGATGACCGTCGAACCGTACTGGTCGCAGATCTGGGTGTCGGCGGACGCGTTGCCGCCGAGGGCGACGGCGACGATCGTGCCGGCGGCCAGCAGGCCGGCGGCGGCGATGGCCCGGAGTGGACGTCTCATGATGCTCCTTGGCTACGGCGTGGGGGCGCCGGACATGTCGGGAGATACGAGCGGGAGCGCTCCCAGGTTCAGCCGACACATTTACATGTCTGAAACAGTTGCGCAACTGTACCGGTTAAGCGATTTCATCTTCGCGCCGTCCGGGGTCGCCGATCGACCAGCCGTCGGACGTAAAGATGCTGGTCATCGCGGCGGAGCGGCGTGCCGCGCGGGCCGAACGGCCCTGGCGTGCCCAGATCGCTCCGAGTAACGTCTTGCCTCCAACGCGTTCCGACCCCCTCCGGAGGCGTACACCGCAATGCGTGGTTCAGCCCTGCGCGTCCTCGTCGTCGGCGCGGGCATCGCCGGCCTCGCCGTGGCCCGGGCGCTGCGGATGGCCGGCCTCCGGCCCGACGTCACCGAGAAGCTCCCCCCGGCCGAGCGCGGAGACACCGGCCTCTACCTGCCCGGCAACGCCGAGCGGGCACTGCGCCGCCTCGACCTCGACGGCCCCGTCGGCCGGCTCGGCCAGGTCATCCACCGACAACGCTTCCTCGACGCCGCCGGGGCGCCGCTGTGCGAGGTGGACCTCGACGCGCTCTGGGCCGGGGTCGGGTCGTGCCGGGCCCTGCCCCGCCGCGAACTACACCGGGTGCTGCTGACCGGCGCCGGTGGCGCCGTCCGGCACGGCGCCGAGGTCAGCTCCGTCGAACCGCTGCCGGCCGGCGTCGGCGTCACCTTCACCGACGGCACCACCGGCGAGTACGACCTGGTCGTCGGCGCCGACGGACCCCGCTCGTCGGTCCGCGCGCTCGCCGCTCTCGGTGGACCGCCCCGCCCCGCCGGGCAGGTGGTCTACCGGGGCGTCCTGCGCGACGGCCCACCGGTGCGGGACTGGACCGCCCTGCTCGGGCAGCGCTCCGGCTTCCTGGTGGTGCCGATCGGCGCGGGACGGCTGTACTGCTATGCCGACGAAGCCGGCGACATCCTGCCCGCCGACCCGCTCCGCCGGCTCCGCGAGATCTTCGGCGGGTACGGCGGGCCGGTGCCCGAGGTGCTCGCCGCGCTCGACCACGTCGACGTGGGGCTCACCGACGAGGTCGAACTGGGCCGGTGGTTCCACGGCCGGGTGCTGCTGGTCGGTGACGCCGCGCACGCCACCGCCCCGTCGCTGTCCCAGGGCGCCGCCATGGCGCTGGAGGATGCCGTGGTGCTCGCCGAGTCGCTGGCAGCGGCCGGCGACGTCGACTCCGCGCTGCTGGCGTACGAGAGTCGCCGGCGCCCGCGTACCCGCTGGGTGCGGGACCGGACCCGGGACCGCAACCGGACCCGCGACGTGCCGCCGGCGCTGCGCGACCCGCTGCTGCGCGGGCGCGGCGGACGGATCTTCCGGGAGCACTACCGACTGCTGGTCGGCCCGCTGTGAGCACGCACCACGCGCGCCGATCGTCCCACGCCACCCCGATCAGCGTGGCCACCTGCCGGGGACTATCCTCCTTGCGGATGACGGCTCGCAGATAACCACCGCGCGCCGAGCGGGACAACCAGAACCGGAGGCCATTCGTGACCACCGTCGCACCCAAGCCGGTCGTGACCCGGCCCTGGCCGGTCCGAGAGCCGGTCAAGGGGTCGGCTATCGCGCGGCTGCTGCGCACCACGGACGCGAAGCAGATCGGGATCATGTACATGGTCACCGCGTTCGTGTTCTTCATGGTCGGCGGCCTGATGGCGCTGATCATGCGAGCCGAGCTGGCCCGGCCGGGCCTGCAGTTCCTCTCGGCCGAGCAGTACAACCAGCTCTTCACGATGCACGGCACGATCATGCTGCTGTTCTTCGCGACGCCGATCGTGTTCGCGTTCGCGAACTACGTGGTGCCGCTGCAGATCGGCGCGCCGGACGTCTCCTTCCCCCGGCTGAACGCCTTCGCGTACTGGCTGTACCTGTTCGGCGGCACCATGGCGACCGCCGGCTTCATCAGCCCCGGTGGCGCGGCCGACTTCGGCTGGACGGCGTACACGCCGCTGAGTACGGTCGAGCACTCGCCGGGCGTCGGCGCCAACATGTGGGTGGTCGGCCTGGCCATCTCCGGTCTGGGCACGATCCTCGGCGCGGTGAACCTGATCACCACGATCATCACCCTGCGCGCGCCCGGCATGACCATGTTCCGGATGCCGATCTTCACCTGGAACATGCTGGTCACCAGCCTGCTGGCGATCCTGGTGTTCCCGCTGCTGGCCGCCGCGCTCTTCGCGCTCGCCGCGGACCGCCTGCTCGGCGCCCACGTGTACGACCCCGCGACCGGCGGACCGATGCTCTGGCAGCACCTGTTCTGGTTCTTCGGTCACCCCGAGGTCTACATCATCGCGCTGCCGTTCTTCGGCATCATCACCGAGATCATCCCGGTCTTCTCCCGCAAGCCGGTCTTCGGCTACAAGGGCCTGGTGGCCGCGACGATCTCCATCGCCGCCCTGTCGATGAGCGTGTGGGCGCACCACATGTTCGCCACCGGCCAGGTGCTGCTGCCGTTCTTCAGCTTCCTGAGCTACCTGATCGCGGTCCCGACCGGTATGAAGTTCTTCAACTGGATCGGCACCATGTGGCGGGGCCAGGTCAGCTTCGAGACCCCGATGCTCTTCGCGGTCGGCTTCCTGGTCACCTTCCTCTTCGGTGGCCTGACCGGTGTGCTGCTGGCCAGCCCGCCGCTCGACTTCCACCTGCACGACTCGTACTTCGTGGTGGCGCACTTCCACTACGTGCTCTTCGGCACGATCGTGTTCGCGGTCTTCGGCGGCATCTACTTCTGGTTCCCGAAGATGTTCGGCCGGATGCTCGACGAGCGGCTCGGCAAGATCCACTTCTGGCTGACCATGATCGGCTTCCACACCACCTTCCTGGTGCAGCACTGGCTCGGCGCCGAGGGCATGCCCCGGCGGTACGCCGACTACCTGCCCGGCGACGGCTTCACCACACTGAACACGATCTCCACGATCGGCGCGTTCATCACCGGTATCTCGACCCTGCCGTTCATCTGGAACTGCTGGAAGTCGTACAAGACCGGCCCGGTGGTCGAGGTCGACGACCCGTGGGGTCACGGCAACTCGCTGGAGTGGGCGACCAGCTCGCCGCCCCCGCTGCGCAACTTCGACCGGATGCCCCGGATCCGCTCCGAGCGGCCGGCCTTCGACGCGAAGTTCCCGGAGCTGGCCGCCGGCCAGTCCATCGCCGGCCCGCCGGAGGGTGGCGCCAAGCCGCTGACCAGCGAGTCCAACGGTGGCGCCAGCTACCGGGAGGACACCTCCAGCACCATCGACCGGAGCTGACGCTCCCGACGATCGCCCGACGGGCGCCGCACCCCTCCCGGGGTACGGCGCCCGTCGCCATTTCCATCTCCCGGGCCCGGGCCGCAGCCGTTCGGAGTCGTCGGTCACGGGACGCGTGGACTTCGACGAGCGTGATACCTCTGAGGTATCAATATGACTCCGAGGTATCACGCTCGCCGGCGAGGTTGTTTCCGGCCGGGGCTCGTCCGTCCCCCCTCGGCGCTACCGGGCATGTCGTTGACGTCGTCAGGCCCACCGGCAACGAAACGGCGAATGCGAGAGGACCGTCTGCCCGGGGCGGGGCGGGGCGGGTGGCGGTGGACGGGGACTGTCAGGCGGCGGTGGGGGAGGCCAGCTCGGCGGGACGGTCGGTGGGCTGGGCCGGTGAGGTGGCCGGTGGCCCCTCGGCGGTGCGACGGCGGCGCAGCTCGACCGGCAGCACCAGCAGGGTCACCAGCAGCCCCACCGCGCCGGTGACCACGAAGCCCCAGAACGGCGCCGAGGCGTCGATCACCACCCCGGCCAGTGGCGCGCCCACCGCGATCCCGACCGTGACAGCCGAGCCGTGCAGGCCCATCGCCATGCCGCGTACGGCGGGCGGGGCGAGCCGGCTGACCGCGTCCGAGGTGGCGGCCAGGGTGGGCGCGCAGAGCGCACCGGCGGGGATCAGCGTCAGGCAGAGCAGCCACCAGTGGCCGCCGCCCAGGCCGACCGGGATGGTGCACAGGCTCAGCGCGGCGGCCAGTGCCAGGGGAGAGAAGGAACGGCTGACCGCGCCGTACGCGAAGCCACCCGCCAGCGACGCGACCGCCCACATCGCGAGCACGGCGCCGGTCCAGCCGACCTCGCCGTCGGCCCGCAGCACGGCGACCACCGCGACGTCGGTGCCGCCGAGGACCAGGGTCGCGCCGGCGCTGACCGCCAGCACGGCGAGCAACCTCGGGGTCAGCCACTCCCGCCGGGGGATCCGGGGCAGTGGCCCGGCCGCCTCCTCGGCGCCGCGGGTGGGCGGGTTCAGCACCAGCAGCGCGATGCCGGAGGCGACGATGCCGGCGCCCACCGCCCAGAGCGTGCCCCGGGGCGACACGGCGGTGGCCAGGGCGACGGCCAGCGCCGGGCCCACCATGAACGACAGCTCCACCGACATCGAGTCCAGCGCGTACGCCGGGCGGCGCTGGCTCTCCGGCACCATCGCGGCGATGGACTGGCGGATCACCGAGAAGACCGGCAGGGCGAGCAGCCCGGCCACGAACGCGGCGGGCAGCAGCAGCGCGTAGTCCAGGGCCGGCGCGGTGGCCCAGAAGACCGCCTCGGCGGCGGTGGTGAGCAGGAGCACCGGCCGCAGGCCGTACCGGTCGACCAGGCGGCCGAGCAGCGGTGAGCCCAGCGCGTTGCCGACGGTCAGCGCGGCGCCGACCAGGCCGGCGGCGCCGTAGCCGCGACCCAGGTCGAGCACGACGAAGAAGGTGAGGGTCACGCCGGTCGCGGTGAGCGGGACACGGGCCAGCACCGACACCAGCAGCAACGACCGCAGACCGGGCAGGGCGAGCGCCCGCCGGTAAGGCGTCAGGTTCATGATGGTCCGTACCTCCGGCCGTTCATCCTCGGCCGGGGGTACGACATCGGCAAGCGATTACCGGGTCAAGCGGCCCTGATCACAGGCTTGCCGACCATGGTGATCTCGGCGCCGTCGAATGCCCGCAACGCCACGTCGAGCGTGTCCGGCGCGACGGCGGCGGTGAGGTCCAGCAGCACCGTGGTGTCGAAGCCCTGCTCGGCGGCGTCCAGCGCGGTGGCCCGGACGCAGTGGTCGGTGGCGATGCCGACCACGTCCACCCGGTCGACGTCGTGCCGGCGCAGCCAGTCGGCCAGGCACTCGCCGTCGTCGGCGTGGCCCTCGAAGCCGGAGTACGCGGCCGCGTGCTCGCCCTTGTGGAAGATCGCCTCCACCCGGCCGGTCTCCAGCTCGGGGTGGAACTCGGAGCCGGGGGTGCCGACCACGCAGTGCGCCGGCCAGGAGTCGACGTAGTCCGGCGGGTTGCCGAAGTGCGCCCCCGGGTCGACGTGGTAGTCCTTCGTCGCGACGACGTGGTCCCACCGGCCCGGCTCCGCGGCGAGCAGCCGGGAGATCCCGGCCGCCACCCCGGCGCCACCGGCCACGGCGAGGGAGCCACCCTCGCAGAAGTCGTTCTGCACGTCGACGATGATCAGCGCGTTCGCCATCGTGGTGTCCCTTCCTCAGCTGGCCGGTACGACGGTGACCGGGACGGCCGGGTCGCCGCCGGAGAGCTTCAACCCCTCCCAGGGGATCGAGATCAGGCACTCCCGCAGGTGTTCCCGGGACTCGTCGAGCGAGGGCAGCGGCACCGGCTCCCCGCCGGCCACGAACGAGCGCTGGAGCAACCGGTCGTTGGGCTTCCGGTCCGGCACGCCCTGCGGCACGATCACCTCTTCGGTGGCGGTGCCGGTGGGCTTGTGCCGGCGTACGGCCACCTTCCGGCCACCGATGGTCGCCTTGTGCTCGGAGCGCTTCACCACCGGGCGCCCCTCCACTTCGACCAGCTTGTAGACCAGGCCGGCGGTGGGCGCACCGGAGCCGGTGACCACGGCGGTACCGGCGCCGTACATGTCGACCGGCTCGGCGGCGAGCGAGGCGATGGCGTACTCGTCGAGGTCACCCGAGACGATGATCTTCGTCTCGGTGGCGCCGAGGGAGTCGAGCAGCTCCCGGGACTGCTGGGCGATCACCGCCAGGTCACCCGAGTCGATCCGGACCGCCCGCAGCTCCGGCCCGGCCACCTCGATCGCGTTGCGGATGCCCTGGCTGATGTCGTACGTGTCGACCAGCAGCGTGGTGTCCTTGCCCAGCGTGGCGACCTGTGAGGCGAACGCGGCCTTCTCGTCGTCGTGCAGCAGGGTGAACGCGTGCGCGGCGGTGCCGGCGGTGGGGATGCCGTAGCGCTGCCCGGCGGCGAGGTTCGAGGTGAACCGGAAACCGGCCAGGTACGCCGCCCGGGCCGCGGCCACGGCGGCCTCCTCGTGCGCCCGGCGCGACCCCATCTCGATCAACGTCCGGCCGCGGGCGGCGGTCACCATCCGGGCGGCGGCCGCGGCCACCGCGCAGTCGTGGTTGAGCACCGAGAGCACCAGCGTCTCCAGTACGACGCACTCGGCGAAGCCACCGGAGACGGTGAGGATCGGCGAGCCGGGGAAGAACAGCTCACCCTCGGCGTACCCGTCGATGTCGCCGGTGAAGCGGTAGTCCGCCAGCCAGCGGGCGCCGGCGTCGTCGACCACCCCGGTGCGGCGCAGGAAGTCCACCTCCGCCTCGTCGAACCGGAAGTCGCGGATCAGGTCGATCAGCCGCCCGGTCCCGGCGACCACGCCGTACCGGCGGCCGGCCGGCAGCCGCCGGCTGAACACCTCGAAGGCGCAGCGGCGGTCGGCGGTGCCGTCGCGCAGGGCGGCGCTGACCATGGTCAGCTCGTAGTGGTCGGTCAGCAGCGCGGGGCGAAGGGTGCTCACCCGTCCCAGCCTAGAGTTCACTCCGGTTCCGCGCCGGTCCGGCCCGCGATCGCCCGCAGGGCGGCCGGCAGCTCCGCCCGCCCGCTCACCCCGAGCTTGCTGTAGACCCGCTGCAGGTGGTTCTCCACCGTGCGGCTGGACAGGTAGAGCTGCTCGGCGATGATCCGGCTGCTGGCACCCTCGGCGGCCAGCCCGGCGATCTCCCGTTCCCGGCTGGTCAGGGTCGGCCGGACCAGCCGCAGCGCCGGGGTGTCCAGCCGGTCGCAGCGGGCGAGCAGGGCGCCCAGCCGCTGGTGCGCCGCGCCGGCCGCCCCGGAACGGATGCGCCGCAGCCGGTGCAGCGCCATCGCGGTGGCCTCCGCCGCGTACACCGGCAGCCCCAGCCCGGTGAAGTCGTCGGCCACCGCCAGCAGGTCCGTGGGGGAGTCCTCGACGCAGGCCCGGGCCTGTCGGGCCAGCAACGGCGCCAGCGGGCCGTCCACCCGTTCGCTGAGCTCGGCGAGGCGCTGGGCGACGCTGCGGCGGCCGCCGTCGGTGCAGGTCGGGCCGACCGGCTCGGCCGCCCGGTCGTACCGGACGAGCTCGTGCAGCACCAGCACCTCGTGCCCGGCCAGCCCGTCGGCGCGCAGCCGGTCGGCGAGCCCGGTCAGCTGGGTGGTGGCCGCGGCCAGGTCGCCGGCGGCGGCCAGCGTCGCCCCGCGGGCCTGTTCCAGCCACGGATAGAGCACGGCCATGCCGGGCGCGTGCGTACGGTCCGCCTCGGCCATCGCCTCGGCGGCGTGCCCGGCGTCACCGCGCAGCGCCGCCGCCTGGGCGCGTTCGGCCTGGGCGAGACCGGCGTAGACGCGGCTGGTGGCGAGCACGGCGCAGGCGCCCAAGCTGGTCTTGAGCGCGTCGTCGCTGCGTCCGCGCAGCCGCGCCGCGTACGCCCGGAGGATGGCCAGGTAGCCGGTGCCGAGCCGGAAGTCGCCGGCCCCGGCCAGGTCGGCGAACTCGTCGGCCACGATCGCGTCGATGCCGGCCAGGTCGCCGGCCAGGGTGAGCCGGGTGCCCCGGGCCAGCTCCATGGCGAGTTGCAGGTAGGGCATGTCGTTGCGCCAGGCCGGTGCCTCGGCCGCCACCCGGGCCACCGCCTCGGCGCTGCGCCGGAAGAGGCCCTGCGCGGCCTGCAGGTGCGCGATCGTGCAGCGGGCCAGTTCCCGGGCGGCCGTGCTGGCGGCGGGGCGGTCCAGGACGCCGCGCCCGAGCCGCAGCGCCGTCTCGGTGTCCAGCCGGTGCAGCCGCATGATCGCCTCGAAGGCGCGTACCCGGGCCAGGTCGGCCGGGTCGGTCAGCTCGTCGGCCCGGGCGGCGATCTCCTCCACGGTGGACTCCCGGCTGAGCCCCCAGTAGTCGACCATTCCCCGCACGGTGAGCCAGCGGGCCCGCCGGCGGTCGCAGTCCAGGTCGTCGGCGACCGCGTCGAGCACCCGCAGCGCCTCGGTGGGCCGGTCGGCGAACATCAGGATGGTGGCGAGCAGCTCGGCCGCGTCGTACCCGCCGTCGGCGTCCAGCGCGGCCCGGGCCAGCCGGGTGGCCAGCGGCACGTCGTAGCGGGTGAACGCCTGCACGGCCGCGGCCAGCAGCAGCGCCGGGTCCTGCGCCGTGCCGGAGTCCAGCCGCCACACGGCGACCCGGAGCAGGTCGTCGCGGCGCCGCTTGCCGGCCTTCTCGATCAGGTCGGCGAGTCGGGCGTGCAGGCGGCGGGTCCGGCTGACCGGGCAGCGGCGGCGCATCACCTCGCCGTAGAGCGGGTGGGCCAGCCGTACGTTGACCCGGCGGTCGTGCCGGACCACGGTGATCAGGCCGCGTTCCTCGGCGGTCTCCACGTCGGTCGGCGCCACGGCCTCGTTGAGCAGTTGCAGCCCGAGGGGCTCGCCGAACGCGACCAGCTCCACCACGGTACGGACGCCGGCGCTGAGCTGCCCGACGCGGGTGTCGATCAGCTCGGTCAGGGTGGGCGCCAGCTCGAGGCGCCCGGTCCAGCTCCACGCCCCGTACGTGCGGTGCAGCTCCCCGCCGCCCGTGGCGGCGAGCACCAGTTCCCGCAGGAGCAGGGGGTTTCCTCCGGAGAGCCGCCACAGCCGCTCGGTGGAGCCGTCGTCGACCGGACCGTCCAGGATGGCCGCCAGCAGGGTGCCGGTCTCGGGGCGGTCGAGCGGGGTGAGCTCGGCGAGGTCCACCAGGTCGTCGGTCCAGAGGGCGCGGATCGGCAGCGGCAGTTGCTCGCCGTCGCGCAGTGTGCCGACCACGGTGGTGTTCTCGGTGCGGGCGAGCAGGTGCACCAGCGCCGCCGACGGCGGGTCGAGCAGGTGCGCGTCGTCGATGGCCAGCACGATCGGTCGGCCGGCGGCCTGCTCCCGCAGGGCCTGCACCGCCCAGCGCAGCAGGCCGGCGGGGGAGAGCCCTTCGGGTTGTTCGGCGGGGAGGACCTGCACCAGCCCGCCGAAGGGGAGCGCCGCCGTGGTGGCGCTGGCCGCGACGGTGAAGATGGCGTACCGGTCGGTGGGGAGGGTGGCCAGTCCCTCGCGGAGCAGCCGGCTCTTGCCGATGCCGGCGCTGCCGCTGAAGAAGATGCCGTGCCGGTCCGCGCTGGCGACCGCCGACCGTAACCGGCCCAGTTCAACCGTTCGGCCGACGAAGCTCCACCGACTCATCGGAGCAGCATATCGATGTGATTCGGTCCGCGCGGACAGCGTCACGCAGTGAAGTTGAGTAGTCTGGCCGTTACCGGTGAGTATCGGAGGTATTCGTCACGGCGCGGCCCCGCTCCGTAGGCTTCCGTCATCCGGTCCTCACCACCGGACATGTCCACGCGACCGCCCCAGGCCGCCCCTCCCGGAGGGCACCGGATGAAGCCCCGTCCTCTTCCCTCGGTCTACCGGTCGGAGACCGCCGCCGCAGTTGGCGACGACGACGAGACGACGATCGAGCTGCCACGCTGCGGGCCGCTGCCCGCCCGGCTCGGCGTGACGACGCCCGGTCCGGACGAGCCGCTGGCCGTGGTCGTCGCCGGGCCGGCCGGAGCCCGCCGTCAGGAGGTGCTCGCCGCCCTGCTCACCCAGCCGGCCGGCATGCTCGCCGTACCGACCGGCGCCTGCCTGCTGGTCCGGCACGCCCGGGAGGCCACCCGGGTGGCGTACGTGCCGGGCTACCGCCAGCCACTGGTGTACGGCGCCGACCAGCTGGCGGCCGGTCCGGCGCTGGCCCGGCCGCCGCGCCGGGTGGAGCTGGGGCTGCCGGTGCCGCTGCTGCGGCACTTCGCCGTGCTGGACACCCCCGACACCGGTTCGCTTGGCGTGGCCGGTGGCCGGCTGCTGCTCGACGCCGCCGGCCGGGGCGGCGCGCTGCTCTTCGTGATCGCCGCCGCCCAGGCGTTCAGCGCCGCCGAGCTGGACCTGCTGGCCGAGGTCTCCCGGTCGGCGGTCGAGGTCTTCTTCGTGGTCACCCCCGGGGCGGCCGACTGGGAGCCAGGGCCGGACGGCGCGGCGACGGGGGACACGGGGGCGTCCGTGCCGCCGCCCGTCCGGCCCGCCGTCCCCACCGACGGGGTCGAGTTGAGCACCGAGGCGCACCGGGCGGCCCTCCTGGCCGCGGTGCCGGCGCTGGCCGGCGCGCAGTGGTTCCCGGCCCCCCGGCCGGACCTGCCCGCCCTCCAGCGGGCGCTGGTCGGCTGGTCGGCCGGCGAGGGGCTGCGCCGGGCCAGCGTCGAGCCGCCCGTGCTGGCCGGTGAGCACGGGCGGGTGCCGGTGGCGCCGGAGGCGGCCCGCGGCGACTGGGCCGACCAACTGGACCGCCAGACCCGCGCCTGCGCCCAGCGGATCCGCCAGGACCTCGCCCTCGAGCTGGCGAACGTGCACCTGCGGGTCGTGCAGGAGATCGTCTTCGGGGTCGGTTGCGCCGGCCTGCCGCAGCTGCTGGACCGCGAGATGGAGGCGCTGTCGGCGCTGGCCACCGCCCAGTGCGACCTGGCGGTGCGCAGGTTGCTCGACGAGTCGGCGGGCCAGGTGCTCGGGGAGCCGCTGGCCGAGGGGGTGCGCCGGCGGATCGTCACCGCGGTGCGCTGGGGGCTGGCCGACCACGCCGCCGGGCAGGAGCTGGACCGGGTGCTCCTGGTCACCAGCACCGCGGGGGTGGCCGGCCTGGCCGGCGCGGGCGCGATCGACGCGTTGGCCGGCTCGCCCGGCGCCCCGCGTACGGAGGTGCTGCCGCCGATCGCGGTGGCTCTCTCCGGCGGCTGCTGGCAGCACTGGCGCAGTCCGGGCAACGACGATCCGGGCGGCGCGCGGGCCTGGGCGCAGCGGGCGCTGCGCGAGGTCGAGCTCGAACTGACCCGGGAGGTCTCCCGTCGGTTCGAGGTGATCCGCCTCTCGATCTCCACGGTGCTCGCGGATGCGATCGACCACGGCATCCTGCTCGCCTGAGCGCGGCGCCGACCGCCCGGCCGGAGTGCCCGCTCCGGCCGCCCGGGACGCCGATCCCGACCCACCGGGCGTTCCGGTTCATCGGTTCGCCGACTCCGGTGGCACGATGGGGGGCATGGCGGCTCCGCAGGTTGCACCGGTCGAGACGCCGGACACCGAAGAGGTGCCGGTCTCCGACCGGCCATGGGTGACGATCGTGTGGGACGACCCGGTCAACCTGATGACGTATGTGACCTGGGTCTTCCAGAAATGCTTCGGCTACAGCCGGGAGAAGGCCGAGAAGCTCATGTTGGACGTGCACCACAAGGGTCGGGCGGTGGTCTCCACCGGTGCCCGGGAGCGGATGGAGCACGACGCGTCGCAGCTGCACGCGTACGGGCTGTGGGCGACGGTGGATCGGGCGTGAGCGCGAGGAGTGAGCCGGTGTTGCGAGCCCCGCAGTCGCGATCAAGGGTGGTGCTGTGAGCATGTTCCGCCGGCAGGGCGACCGGTACGTCGCCAGTTTCGCCGTCGACGAGGTGCGGGTGCTGCGCAAGGTCGCCGGCGAGGTGGTCGGCCTGCTGACCGACGGCTTCGACCACGGCGACCCGGTGGTCGGCCGGCTCTTCCCGGAGGTCTATCCGGACGACTCGGCGGGCACGGCGGAGTTCCGCCGCTACACCGAGGGCGACCTGAAGACCGCCAAGATCGACCAAGCCGGGGCGATCCTCGCGGCGCTGCCCGACACGACCGACGCCGGCGGTGAGGTACGTCTCGACGCGGAGGCGGCCGAGGCGTGGCTGCGGGCGCTCAACGACGCCCGGCTGGCGATGGGGGTCAGGCTGGACATATCCGACGGCACCGACCTCGGGGAGGAGCTCGACGAGGCGATGGCCGCCGACCCCACCTCGTCCCGGGTGTTCCAACTATCGGTCTACGCGTATCTCGGTTATCTCCAGGAATCCCTGCTCAACGCCCTGGTCGACTGAGCCGTGAGGGCCGCCACCTCGCGGCCCGGGTGGCTCAGGCGCTAGGCTTGCCGACGTGCTGAGCATCGACCGGTCGATCGTCGACGCGATCGTCGCCCACGCCCGCCGGGACCATCCGGACGAGGCGTGCGGCGTGGTCGCCGGTCCCGTGGGCAGCGACACCCCGACCCGGCACATCCCGATGGAGAACTCCGCCCGCTCGATGACGTTCTACGAGTTCGACTCGATGGAGCACCTGCGGGTGTGGCGGGAGATGGACGACCGCGACGAGGAACCGGTCGTCATCTACCACTCGCACACCGCCACCGAGGCGTACCCGTCCCGGACGGACGTCTCCTTCGCCGGTGAGCCGGGAGCGCACTACCTGCTCGTGTCGACCCGTGAGCCGGACACGGAGGAGATCCGCTCCTACCGGATCGTCGACGGCGTGGTCACCGAGGAGCCGGTGCGGATCGTGGAGCCGGCCGTGGACCCGCACGCCGTCCAGTCCTACATGTTCGGGCAGAGCCCGGCGACGGTCGACTACGAGTGTTCCGGCCGCTGACCTCCAGCGCCCGTTCACCCTCTTCCTTCCCGTCACCGCGGCACACCCGTTCCAGGAGGACGTCACCATGGCCATCGAAGTTCGCATCCCCACCATCCTGCGCAGCTACACCGGCGGCGCGAAGGTCGTCGAAGGGGCCGGGGACACCCTCGGCGACCTGCTCACCGACCTGGACTCCCGGCACGCCGGGCTGAAGGGCCGGCTGGTCACCGACGCCGGCGCGCTGCACCGCTTCGTCAACGTCTACGTCAACGACGAGGACGTACGCTTCCTCGGCGCGCTGGACGCCAAGCTCAACGACGGCGACAGCGTCACCATCCTGCCGGCGGTCGCCGGTGGCGCGTTCGGCTTCGCCGCCGCCGCGGCGATCAGCCAGCACCGCGCCGCCGCCGCGGCGATCAGCCAGCACCGTGCGGCGGGGACCGTCGCACACCGTGCGGCGACCACCGCCGCCCGCAACGCGGCCGTCGCCGCCCGCTGAGGGCGGTCACCATGGCGCGGTACGAAAGCCTGCTCGACGCCTGTGGCGGCACCCCGTTGGTGGGGTTGCCGCGGCTGTCGCCGACGGTGCCCGAGGGCGCCCCGCCGGTGCGGCTGTGGGCGAAGCTGGAGGACCGGAACCCGACCGGCAGCATCAAGGACCGGGCGGCCCTGTTCATGGTCCGCGCGGCGGAGGAGGCCGGCCGGCTCCGGCCGGGTGACACCATCCTCGAGCCGACCAGCGGCAACACCGGCATCTCGCTGGCCATGGTGGCCAAGCTGCGGGGCTACCGGCTGGTCTGCGTGATGCCGGAGAACGTCTCCACCGAGCGGGTCCAGCTGCTCCGGATGTACGGCGCGGAGATCATCTTCTCGCCGGCGGCCGGTGGTTCGAACCAGGCGGTCGCCACCGCGAAGCAGATCTCGGCGGAGCACCCGGACTGGGTGATGCTCTACCAGTACGGCAACGAGGCCAACGCCCGGGCGCACTACGAGACCACCGGTCCCGAGCTGCTGCACGACCTGCCGACCATCACCCACTTCGTGGCCGGCCTGGGCACCACCGGCACCCTGATGGGCACCGGGCGCTACCTGCGGGAGAAGGTCGACGGCATCCAGATCGTCGCCGCCGAGCCCCGCTACGGCGAGTTGGTCTACGGCCTGCGCAACATCGACGAGGGGTACGTCCCCGAGCTGTACGACGCGACCGTGCTGAACCGTCGGTTCTCGGTGGGCACCCGGGACGCGGTGCTGCGTACCCGTCAGCTCGTGGAGGTGGAGGGGATCTTCGCCGGCTTCTCCACCGGTGCGATCCTGCACGCCGCGCTCGCCGTGGCGCACGAGGCGGTACGCGACGGCCGGGGCGCCGACGTCGCCTTCGTGGTCTGCGACGGCGGCTGGAAGTACCTCTCCACCGGCGCGTACGGCGGCACTCTCAGCGACGCCGAGGACGCGTTGGAAGGCCAGCTCTGGGCCTGACCGGGAGCGACGAGCGGGCCGGCCGGACACGTCCGGCCGGCCCGCTGCGCATCGGGTCGGTCGGACACGCCCGGTGACCCGGACTCTGTGTCACCTTGATGACAACTTCGGTCAGATGATTCTGGCTGGCCGTCGACGGAGCGTAGGCTGCGCAGCGTGGCGTACGCGTCGGTAGAGATCATCGGCGGCACGAGGGCCGGGGCGGCGACTACGGCGCGTGACAATGGGGCGACCGGATGCGACTGACCGTCCTGGGCTGCGCCGGGAGCTTCCCGGGCCCCGAGTCCCCCTGCTCGGCCTACCTGATCGAGGCGGACGGCTTCCGGCTGCTGGTCGACTTCGGACCCGGTTCGCTGTCCAACCTCCAGCGTTACGTCGGGCTGCACGCCCCGGACGCCATCCTCCTGACCCACCTGCACTGCGACCACTTCCTCGACGCGCTCAACTACGTGGTGGTCCGCCGGTACGCCCCGGACGGCCCGTACCCTCCGCTGCCGGTGTACGCCCCGTCCGGCGCGCCGGACCGGCTCACCACCGCGTACGGGCAGGAGGACAGCTCGCTCGACGACGTCTACCAGTTCTACGGTCTGCAGCCGGGCACGTTTCCGATCGGCCCGTTCACCGTCACCGTCGACCGGATGAACCACCCGGTGGAGACGTACGGGGTGCGGCTGGAGCACGAGGGCCGGGTGCTCTGCTACTCAGCCGACACCGCGCCCTGCGAGGCGTTGCTGCGGCTGGCCCAGGGCGCCGACGTGTTCCTCTGCGAGGCCAGTTACCTCGACGGGGTGGACAACCCGCCGGACCTGCACCTGACCGGCCGGGAGGCCGGCGAGTTCGCCACCAAGGCGGGGGTGGGCCGGCTGCTGCTGACCCATCTGGTGCCGGCGTGGGGCAGCGAGGCGCACACGGTCGAGGCGGCCACCGCCGCGTACGCCGGCCCGCTGGAGGTCGTCCGGCCCGGCGCCGGCTACGACGTCTGACCCGCCGACCGACGGCCGTCTTGTCCGGCACTGTTCGCCGGTTGGTCAGCCGGCGGTAGCCTGCCGCACCCGGGCGGCCCCCACGGTGAGGCCATGCGCATCGCCATCGTCACCGAGTCGTTCCCGCCGGACGTCAACGGCGTGGCGAACTCCGTCGTCCGCACCGCGGAGCATCTGGTGGCCCGGGGTCACGAGCCGGTGGTCATCGCCCCGACGCCGCCCGCCGGTCGCCGGCACGTCGGTGAGCGGTACCCGTACCCGGTGGTCCGCATCCCCAGCGTGCCGCTCCCCGGCTACCAGGGTTTCCGGTTGGGGATGCCGAGCGCCCGGCTGACCGAGACGCTGACCGGGCACGCGCCGGACCTGGTCCACCTCGCCAGCCCGTTCGTCCTCGGTGCGCGGGCCGCCACGTTGGCCGCCCGGCACGGCGTGCCGACGGTGGCGGTCTACCAGACCGACGTGGCCTCCTACGCCCGCGAGTACCGGGTCGGTTGGGGGGAGGCGGCGGCGTGGCGGCGGATCCGGGAGATCCACAACTCGGCGCAGCGCACCCTCGCCCCGTCCACCCGCGCCGCCGCCGACCTGATCGCCAACGGCGTGCAGCGGATCTGGCTCTGGCGACGGGGCGTGGACGCCGAGCGGTTCGACCCGAGCCGGCGCTGCGAGCGGCTGCGCCGGGAGTTGGCCCCCGGCGGGGAGCTGCTGGTCGGCTACGTCGGCCGGCTCGCCCCGGAGAAGCGGGTGGACCTGCTGACCGAGGTGTCCCGGCTGCCCGGGGTCCGGCTGGTGATCGTCGGGGACGGTCCGGCGCGGCGGCAGCTGGAACGGGTCCTGCCCGGGGCGCTCTTCCTCGGCGTGCGGCACGGCGCGGACCTGGCCCGGCTGTACGCCAGCCTCGACGTGTTCGTCCACACCGGACCGCACGAGACCTTCGGGCAGACGATCCAGGAGGCGCTGGCCAGCGGCGTACCGGTGGTCGCGCCGGACGCCGGCGGGCCGGTGGACCTGGTCGAGAGCGGCGTGACCGGGCAGCTGGTACCCCCCGGTGACCCGGCCGTGCTCGCCGACGCGGCGGCGGCGCTGCGCGCGGATCCGGCCCGGCGGGCGGCGTACGGGCTGGCCGCCCGGGCCACCGTCAGCCGGCGCAGTTGGGCCGCGGTGGGCGACGAGCTGATCGGGCACTACCGGGCGGTGCGGGCCGGGGCGGCGGCCGCGGACCCGCTGGTCGCATGAGCGGAGCCGACCGCCCCGACCACGCGGCGCGGCGCGGGCTGCGGATCGTCCGGCTGGCGAACTTCGTCACCGGGCGCTCCGGCGGCCTGCGGACCGCGCTGCGCCACCTCGGGGAGGGCTACCTCGCCGCCGGGCACGACCCGGTTCTGGTCATCCCCGGAGACCGGTACGCCGACGCGCGCCGCCCCTGGGGAAGGGAGGTGACGCTGCCGGGGCCCCTGCTGCCGGGCACCGGCGGGTACCGGGTGCTGGCCGCGCGCCGCCGCCTCGCCGCGCTCCTGACCGAGCTGGCGCCGGACCGGTTGGAGGTCTCCGACCGGTCGACCCTGCGGTGGGCGGGGGACTGGGCCCGGGCGCACGGCGTCGGGTCGGTGATGGTGTCCCACGAGTGCCTGACCGGCCTGCTCGGCCAGTGGCGGGTTCCCGCCGGGCCGGCCCGCCGGATCGCCGACCGGCTCAACCGGGAGACCGTCCGGAGGTACGACCGGGTGCTCTGCACCACCCGGTGGGCGGCCGAGGAGTTCCACCGGATCGGCGCGACCAACGTCGGGCTGGTGTCGCTCGGGGTTGACCTGGCCACCTTCCACCCCACCCGCGCCGACCCGGCGCTGCGCGAGCGGTACGCCGACGACACCGAGCTGCTGCTGGTGCACTGCGCCCGGCTGTCCCCCGAGAAGCGCCCCGAACTGGCGGTGGACGCGTTGGCCGCGCTGCGCCGCGCCGGCGTACCCGCGGTGCTGGTCATGGCGGGGGACGGGCCGCTGCGGCCGGCGCTGGCCCGGCGGGCGGCCGGCCTGCCGGTGTCCTTCACCGGTTTCCTGCCCGGCCGGGACGCCGTCGCCGCGCTGCTGGCCAGCGCGGACGTGGTGCTCGCGCCCGGCCCGGTGGAGACCTTCGGGCTGGCTGGCCTGGAGGCGTTGGCCTGCGGGACACCGGTGGTGGTGAACGCCGCCAGCGCCCTGCCGGAGGTGGTGGGCGACGGCGGCCTGGCCGCCTACGGCACGGCCGAGTCGATCGCGGCGGCGGTCACCCGGCTGGTGGCCCGGCCCCCCGCGGAGCGGAGCCGGACGGCCCGCTGCCGGGCCGAACAGTTCGGCTGGGACGCGGCCGTGGCGGACTTCCTGCGCGTGCACGACGCCATCGGGGCAGGTGAGGGAACCGTCCGGAATCGCCGCGCACCGGGCTGATCCGCCACAGGCGGGGCACCCGGACACCGGTCGATCACCGCACCGCATAGGGTGCAGGCATGGCGCGACCTGACGGGCGGCGACCCGACCAACTCCGACCGGTGACGCTGACCCGGGGCTGGAGCACCCATCCGGAAGGCTCGGTGCTCGTGGAGTTCGGTGGCACCCGGGTGCTCTGCACGGCGAGTGTGACCGAGGGGGTGCCCCGCTGGCGCAAGGGCTCCGGGCTCGGCTGGGTGACCGCCGAGTACGCGATGCTGCCCCGGGCCACGAACACCCGGTCGGACCGGGAGAGCGTGCGCGGCAAGATCGGTGGCCGGACCCACGAGATCTCCCGACTGATCGGGCGCAGCCTGCGGGCCGGCATCGACCTCAAGGCGCTCGGCGAGAATTCCGTCGTGCTCGACTGCGACGTGCTCCAGGCCGACGGCGGCACCCGTACGGCGGCGATCACCGGCGCGTACGTGGCGCTGCACGACGCGGTGACCTGGCTGGCCGGGCGCAAGGCGCTGGCCGGCAAGGTGGAGAAGGTGATGCACCGGTCGGTGTCCGCGGTGAGCGTCGGCATCATCGCCGGTGAGCCGCGGCTGGACCTGTGCTACGAGGAGGACGTGGCCGCCGAGGTGGACATGAACGTGGTCTGCACCGGCGAGGGGGAGTTCGTCGAGGTGCAGGGCACCGGCGAGGACGGCGTCTTCTCCCGGGCCCAGCTCGACGCCCTGCTCGACGTGGCCACGTTGGGCTGCATGGAACTGGCCGACGCGCAGCGGAAGGCACTCGCATCATGAACAAGGTCCTGCTCGCCACCCGTAACCGCAAGAAGCTGGTCGAGCTGCAGCGCATCCTCGACGGGGCGCTCGGCGCGCACCGGATCGCCCTGATCGGCCTGGACGACGTCGAGGAATATCCGGAGCTGCCGGAGAGCGGCCTGACCTTCGGCGAGAACGCGCTGATCAAGGCCCGGGAGGGCTGCCGGCGTACCGGCCTGCCGACCATCGCCGACGACTCCGGGATCGCGGTCGACGCGCTCAACGGCATGCCGGGGGTGTTCAGCGCCCGCTGGGCCGGCTCGCACGGCGACGACCAGGCCAACCTCCAGCTGGTGCTGGACCAGATCGCCGACCTGCCGGACGAGAACCGGGGCGCGTCGTTCGTCTGCACGGTCGCGCTGGTGCTGCCCGGCGGTAAGGAGCACCTGGTCGACGGCCGCCAGTCCGGCCGGCTGCTGCGCGCCCCGCGCGGCGAGGGTGGCTTCGGGTACGACCCGATCTTCCTCGGCGACGGTCAGGAGCGGACCAACGCGGAGCTGACCCCGCAGGAGAAGGACGCGATCAGCCACCGCGGCAAGGCGCTGCGCGAGCTGGCGAAGCTGGTCGCGAAGGTGCTGCCCACGGCCACCTGAGCCGGCCGGGCCGGTTCGCCCCGGCCAGCGCTCGGATCAGCCGGTGTCCGCCCTCGAGGTGCGGCGCCGGCCCGGTGACGAATCCGTTCTCCATGACCGCTCCGAAGGCCTGGGCGATGCCCGCCGGATCGCCCACCCGGCCGCCGGGCAGCCGCGCCATGGGCCGGTCCGCGCGCCCGCCACGTCGTCGGGCCATCTACTGTTGGCGCAGGAAACTCGTCCGGTCGGTCCGTACGGGTGTGGCATCGGGGAGACACGATGGCGGGGGCCGGGGCACGTGGCGCCCTCGCGGTGCTGGTGGCCGGGGTGGTGCTGGCGGTGGGCGTTAGCCTGGTGGCCGCCACGACGACCAGCCGCAGCGAGAGCCAGGCGACCGGTGTCTGGGCCACCCAGTCGCCCACGAGCGGACCGGTCGTCGGCTCCCTCCGGGACGCCGGTAGCGGCTTCGTCCACCCGGGCGTACTGGTCAGCAGCGGCCAGCTGGAGTTCGTCGCCGGCAAGGTCCGGGCCCGCGAGGAGCCCTGGTATTCGGCCCTGCGCGCCGTCCAGCGCAGCCGGTACAGCCAGCTGGACTGGCAGCCGAAGCCTTACGCCACCGTGGACTGCGGCTTCTACGGCAAGCCGGCGGTCGGCTGCACCGAGGAGACCGACGACGCCACGGCCGCGTATCTGCACGCGCTGTTGTGGTACTTCACCGGGGACCGTCGCCACGCGAAGAAGTCGGTCGAGATCATCGACGCCTGGTCCGAGGTGCTGAAGCGGCACACCAACACCAACGGCCCGTTGCAGGCCGGTTGGTCGGGGGCGTCCTTCTCCCGGGCCGCGGAACTCATGCGGTACACCTGGACCGGGTGGCCCCAGGAGCGGATCGACCGGGCGGAGCGGATGTTCCGCAAGGTCTACCTGCCGACGCTGTCGCAGCCGTTGAACTGGAACCGGGCCGGTAACTGGGAACTGATCATGATGGACGCCGCGGTCGGCATCTCGGTCTTCCTCGACGACCGGTCCGCCTTCGGCAAGGCGGTCAACCGCTGGCGGAAGCGGCTGCCGGCATACATCTACCTCCCCTCGGACGGCCCGGTGCCGAAGTCCCCGCCGGGGAAGCGGCTGGACCGGCAGGAGGTCGTCGCGTACTGGGGCGACCAGAGCCGCTTCGTGACCGGCCTCGCCCAGGAGACCTGCCGGGACTTCCTGCACACCGGGTGGGGGCTGGCCGCGGCGGCGCACGTGGCGGAGACCGCCTGGATCCAGGGCTTCGACCTGTACGCCGAGGCCCGTCCCCGGCTCACCGCCGCGATGGAACTGCACGCCGCGTACGAGTTGGACGAGCCGGTGCCCAACTGGCTGTGCGGTGGACAGTTGGCCCTCGGCCTAGCGCCGTCGCCCGAGGTGGCCTACAACCACTACACCACCCGGATGGGGCTGAAGCTGCCCCGGACCACCGAGCTCGTGGTGGCCGCCCGGCCCGCCCAGCCCGGGATGTTCTACGCGGCCGAGACACTGACTCACGCGGGCAATCCGAGCTGATCCTCCTCCTGGGCCGGTCGGATCCGCCGCCTGATCGGGTACGTAGTCGACTACCGGGACAGTCACCATCTCACGGCCACCTTCGCGCGCACCCTCGGCGGCCGGCTCGTCGACCTGGTCGCCGGAGGGCTGGCGCCGTGACCCCGGCCGCTCCCGGTCTGCGGGTCGGTGCCGCCGGCCGGCCGCCGGCACCGGTCCGGGCCGGGAAGGACCGCCGGCATGGCCCGGAAGTCTCACCCTCCTCGCGTATAGTGCCCCCGATCGGTTACAGCGAGAGGATCGCGGGTGGACAGTAACCTCGGCAATCTCGGCCGGGAGTGGTCGTCCGAGACATGTTTGGTCGGCCACGGGTGAGCCGTTCATCCTCCGCCCTCACCCGGCACTGGCAGCGCGGGGACGAGGCGGCCGGATCGGGCCGCCTCGGCCGGTTCGCCTGGTACCTGATCGTCGTCTCGTTGCTGATCATCGGCCTGAAACCGCTGCTGGACATTCCGGGCAAGAAGGTCCCGTACGACACGGTCGACGCCGGGATGATCGCGACGACCATCGGCGCCGGCCTGATGGGCCTGGCCCTGCTGCTGCTCTTCGTCGTCCACCGGGGTGTCCCGGCGAGACTGCTGCCGGTGGTCGTCGCGCTGGTCGGGCTCGGCCTGCTCTCCGTGGTGGACCTGCTGCTGGTGCCGGCCCGTGACGGGTTCCTCCAGCAGTTCGAGGTGGACGGCCTGCGGGACATCTTCGGCTCGTACGTGCCACCGACGAAAGGCACCATCACCCAGGCCGCCCAGCTCGTGGTCGGGTTCGCCCCGGTGGCGCTGCTCGTCGCCATGGTGTTCACGCCGCACTGGTTCCCCGCCGAGCGGATCCGCCAGGTGCTGCTCCTGGTGCTCCTCGGGACCGCGGTGCACTGCCTGATCGCGTGGCTCCAGGTGGCCGGGGTTGTGCCGTACACGTTCTTCTTCAAGCTGCCCGGCGGCAACATCGGCCGGGCCTCGGGTGGCTACTTCCACCCGGCGTCCCTGGGCCGGCTGCTGATCTTCGGGGTGTTCCTGATCTACGCGGTCGGCGCCCGGCTGCGGTTCCGGCTGCCGGCCCGCCTCGGACTCATCGTGCTCCTCGTCGGCACCACCTTCGTCACCACCCACCGGCTGACCCTGCTATGCGTGGGGCTGGTCATCGCGGCGATGGAGCTACGGCGCCTGCCGCAGCTGCTCGCCTGGCTCCGCGGCCTGCCGCTGCGGGTGGCCGTCCCCGGTGCCGTGCTCGTGCTCGCGGCGGTCGTCGTCCTGCTGGTGATCTGGGGCGACTTCCTCTGGCGCCGGGTGGCCTTCCTGCTCACCCAGGTCGGCTCGCTCGACGTCACCGACAAGGACTTCATGCGGGGCCGGGGAGAGATCTGGGCGGCGATCGCCGACGCCTGGGGGCACGCGCCGTTGGACGTCTGGCTGTACGGTCTTGGCTACGAGCCGTGGAACACTCACAGCGACCCGGTACGGATCTTCGTGGTCTGGGGTCTCTTCGGCGTCGTGCTGATGTCGGTGCTCTTCGTCACCCTGTGGCGGGCCACCCGGCCGCTGCTGGACGCGGAGGGCCGGTGGGCCCTGGGCGTGCTCTACGTGGCGACCGCCTTCTTCGCGCTGACCCAGAAGCCGACCTCCTACTCGTACTACATGTGGCTGTTCCTCTTCGCGCACCTGCTGCTCGTCGTGGTGCGCCCGCGGCGCGTCGAGCCGGCCGGTGCCGGCCACGGCACGACCCCCCACGACCCGGACCGGCCGCCCACGCCACCCCCCACTCGCCCGGGCCCGGTACGGACCGCGCCCGGGGTCTATCGAAGCGAGGGATATTGATGAGCCACCCCCTGTTCATCTCCTGGAAGCGTTACCAGCGCCGCTCCGACGTCCTCGCCGAGGCGCTGGGCGCCGAGATCGTCTGGCGGCCGCACAAGGCGACCTCGAAGTTCCTGCGCCCCACCGACTACCTGTCCCACGTGCGCGACGACCTGGAGTTGCTGCGCCAACGCCGGCCCCCGTACGTGGTGGTGCAGACGCAGCCGCACTTCACCGCCCTGGCGCCGTACCGCGCACGGGTGCCGTACGTGGTCGACGCGCACAACGGGCAGTTCCAGTCCTGGTGGCGGAAGGTGCCCGGCACCGAGCGGGTGCTGCGCGGGGCGGCGCTGGTGCTGACCCACACCCGGGAGGCCGACGCGATGGCGCACGAGGCCTTCCCCGGCCTGCGTACGCTGGTCGTGCGTGACCCGCTGCGGGAGATCGCGCCGGCGGCGCCGCGCGGCTGGGTCTTCGTGGTGGCGACCGCCGCCCCGGACGAGCCGATGGACGTGCTGCTCGACGCGATCGCGGCGACGCCGGACGTCACCTTCGCCACCACCGCGCCGCTGCACAAGCTGCCCGACGGGCTGCGGGAGCGGGCCCAGGCGATGCCGAACCTGATCAGCCTCGGCTTCCTCGACCTGCCCGACTACGAGGCGGCCCTGGCCGGCGCCCGAGCCGTGGTGGTGCTGACCGACCGGGAGGGCTGCCAGCCGAGCGGCGCCTGCGAGGCGCTCAGCGCCGGCCGGCCCCTGGTGCTGTCGCACACCCGCACGACCGAGGAACTCTTCGGCGACGTCGCCGTCCTGGTACGCAACGAGGCGCCGGCGCTGGCCGCCGGGGTGCGGGCGGCGCTGGCCGCCGAGCCGATGGCGGCGGCGCGGGCCGCGGTGGCGCGGGCGGCCTGGCGGGCCCGCACCGCGGTCGAGCTCCAGCAGCTGGTGGCACACGTCTCGACGGGAGCGATCCGGTGACCCGGCCATGACGGGGACGGCGGTGCGCAGCGGGCCGGTCGCCCCGCGCCGCTCGGGCGGCGGGCTGAGCCGTCGGCTGCGCCAGCTCGGCATGCTCGGCATCAGCCAGGTCGGGCTCACGGTGATCGCCTTCGTCACCCAGTTGCTGCTGGCCCGTAGCCTGCCGCAGGCGCACTTCGGCGCCTTCATGTCGGTGATGTCGCTGGTCACCCTGGCCGGCCCGCTGGCGCTCTTCGGCGTCGCGGAGTTCTGGCTGCAGCGGTTCGGCCGGGAGGGGCCACGCGCGCTGCGCTGGGTCCTGCCGTCGGTGGTGCTGGTGCTGGTCTGCTCCGGCGTGCAGACGGCCGTGCTGGTCGCCTGGGGCCTGCTGGACCGGACCGACCCGCTCGTCGGCGACCTGCGGATCGCATTGGCGCCGGTGATCCTCGCCCAGGCCGGCATGGCGCTGGCGGTGTCGGCGATGCAACTGCGCGGCGCCTACGGGCAGCTCTCCGTGCTGCAACTGGTACCGCAGGCCGGACGGCTGCTCGTCGCCCTGCTCACCTGGGTCGCCGGGCTGACCGCGCTCGCCGCCGCCACCGGCTACGCACTGGTCGCGGTCGGCACCGTCGCGCTGAGCGCGGTGGCGCTGGCGCCGCTGCTGACCGGCCGCAGTCGGTTCGAGGGACACCGGTCCGCCCCGGTGCGGCCCGGCCGTCCGCCCCGTCCCGCGCACCTGGTCGGCGGGGCCATGCCGTTCATGCTCGGCAGCCTCTTCTACCTGCTGGGCATGCAGCTCGGCGTGGTGGTCTCCGGCGAGTTCCTCAGCGTGGAGTCGGCGGCCGTGCTTGCTGTCCCGATGACGCTGCTCACCGCGATCTACGTGCTGCCGCGCGTGGTCTACCAGCAGTACTTCCTGGCCAAGCTGCACCGGTGGTCGCGGTCGGACCGGGACGCGGTCCTGGTCGCGTACCGCGCCGGCACGGTCGGCATGATCGCCCTCGGCCTGCTCATCGCCGCCGCGATGGCGCTCGTCGCCCGGTTCGCCATCCCGATGGTCTTCGGCCCCGAGTACGCCGAATCCGTCCCGGTGATGGCCGTGCTGGCGCTGGCGGTTCCGTTGCGGTTCGGCTCGGCCAGCGTCGCGTCGCTGCTGACCAGCGGGGGGCTGCTCCGACGCAAGGTCTTCTACCAGGGTGTCGGCGCGGTCGTCTACCTGGTGACCCTCGCCGTGGGCATCCAGCTGGCGGGGGTGACCGGGGCGGCCTGGGCCACCGTGCTGGCGGAGGGGGTGCTGCTGGTGCTCTTCTGGACCGCAGTCAGGCGTGACGTGGTCGCCGATGCCGAACTGCCGTCCTGGGCCGAGATCCGGCGACGGCTGACGAAGGAGTGACGTGATGAGGGGCAATCCGGCCCGGCGACCACTGGTCGTCGGGTACTACGGGATGCGCAACGTGGGCGACAACGCGTTCTGCGTGATCGTCGACTGGGCGATGGCACGGTACTGGGGCACCGAGGAGCCGATCTTCGCCGCCCCGCCGCTGGTGGACCTCCCGTCGGCCCGGTCGACGATGAGCCAGTCGTTGTTCGAGTCGGCCGACCCGCTGAGCCGGGCGGGCAAGCTGCTGACCAAGGCGACCATGCTCGGTGGCGCGTCGATGCTGGTGTTCGGCGGCGGCTCCGTCTTCCGGGACATGGGACCGTTCAGCGAGAAGAAGGTCTTCGCCACCTGGTCGCGGGTGTCCGGCCGGCCCATCGCGGCGGTCGGGGTGTCCGTCGGGCCGTTCGTCTCCGACTCGGCCCGGCAGCGGCTCGGCGAGGTGTTCCAGCACATCGACTACGTCGGGGTGCGCGACACCGCCTCCGTACACCGGCTGCGGGAGCTGGGCTACCCGGGCATGCTGGTGCCGGCCGGCGACCTCGCCGGGCTCCTGCCGGAGGTGCTCGGTGACGTGCCGCCCGCCCCGGTGCCCCGCCCGCACGGCCGGGTCCGGCTGGGCGTCACCCTGCTCGGCTCGGACACCGACCTGCCCAACCCCGAGCAGTTGCGGCGGGAGCATGCGCTGATCGCCGGCATCCGTTCGTTCGTGGAGACCGAGCCGGTCGACGTGACCATCTTCGCGTTCAACACCCATCCGCAGCGCGGCGACGTCGGCCCGAGCGAGCGGCTGCGGGCGGCCCTGCAGGGGCTCTGCGACATCCGTACGGTCAGCGCGGACGACGGCGTCCGGGCGGTGTGGTCGGAACTGCGGGCCTGTGACGCCGGGCTGCACATGCGGATGCACGGCGGCATCTTCTCGTACGTGGCCGGGATGCCGTTCGCGCTGGTGCCGTACCACCGCAAGTGCGCGGACTTCCTCGACGAGATCGGACAGCCGGCGAGCCGGCTGCTACCGGTGCAGCCCGACGACCCGGCCGAGGTGCACAAGGTCCTGCTGCGGCTGTTCACCGACGGCGCGCGGCCGCGGCTGCACCTGGCCGAGTTCGCCGACCGGGCCCGGTTGAACTTCGTCCGGGCGCCCTGGGCCCGCCCGGCCTGACGTCGCCCCACTGGGCGACCGCCGGTAGCGCCGGCGGTCGCCCGAGGGGTTCAGCTCAGCGGGCCGACCGCACGTTCGATCGCGGCCCGCAGCTCCGACCCGGCCACCACCGCCCGGGCCGCCTCCAGCACCGGCGCGAGGAAGACGTCCGGCCCCGGCTCGCCGGCCGCCGCCCCGAGCGCCGCCACCGCCGCCCGACCGGCCGGCGACGGCTCCAGCGGCGCCCGCAGCTGCAGCCCGCGCACGCCGGCCAGCAGCTCCACCGCGAGCAGGCTGGTCAGGTTGTCCAGCACGGTGCGCAGCTTCTTGGTCGCCGCCCAGCCCATCGACACGTGGTCCTCCTGCATGCCGCTGGTGGGCAGCGAGTCCACCGAGGCGGGCGCGGCGAGCCGGCGGTTCTCCGCGACGATCCCGGCCGCCGTGTACTGGGCGATCATCAGGCCGGAGTTCACCCCTGCGTCGGGGGAGAGGAACGCCGGCAGCTCCCGGTTGCGGGCCACGTCGAGCAGCCGGTCCACCCGACGCTCGGCGATCGCGCCCACCTCGGCGGCGGCGATGGCCAGGTAGTCGGCGGCGAAGCCGAGCGGCGCGCCGTGGAAGTTGCCGGTCGACTCGACCCGCCCGTCCGGCAGCACCACCGGGTTGTCCACCACCGACAGCAGCTCCCGACCGGCGACCAGTTCGACGAAGTCGAGGGTGTCCCGGGCCGCCCCGGCGACCTGCGGCGCGCAGCGCATCGAGTACGCGTCCTGCACCGCGTGCGCCAGGTCGTCGCGGTGCGAGTCCATCACCGCCGAGTTCTGCAGCAGCCGGTGGATGTTCGCGGCCGACGCGGCCTGGCCGGGGTGCGGCCGGATGGCGTGCAGCTCCGGCAGGAACGGCCGCTCCGAGCCGAGCATCGCCTCGATGGCCAGGGCGGCGGTCACGTCGGCCATCGCGAACAGGTGGCGGGCGTCGTGGATCGCCAGCAGCAGCATGCCGAGCATGCCGTCGGTGCCGTTGATCAGCGCCAGCCCCTCCTTGGCGGCCAGCGACACCGGGGCGAGCCCGGCCCGGCGCAGCGCGTCGGCGGCGTCGAGCCGCTCACCGGCCGGGCCGAGCACCCAACCCTCGCCGAGCAGCACCAGCGCGCAGTGCGCCAGCGGGGCCAGGTCGCCGGAGGCGCCCAGCGAGCCGTGCTCCGGCACCCACGGGGTGACGTCGTGGTTGAGCAGGTCCACCAGGGCCTCGGCGAGCAGCGGGCGGACCCCCGAGCGGCCCAGCGCCAGCGACCGGACCCGCAGCAGCATCATCGCCCGGACCACCTCCCGCGGCATCGGGGCACCCACCCCGGCGGCGTGCGAGCGGATCAGCGCGTGCTGCAACTCGGCCCGCCGCTCCGGCGCGACGAAGGTGTTGGCCAGCGCACCGAAGCCGGTGGAGACCCCGTACACGGGTCGGCCGGCGGCCTCGATGCCGTCGACGATGCGGCGGCTGGCGGTCATCGCCTCGACGGCGGCGGGGTCGAGGACCACCTTGGCGGTGCCGCGGGCCACCGCGAGCACGTCGGCGGGGGAAACCCCCGTGGGCTGGATGGTGACGGTCATCAGGTATGCGGCGTGGGTACCCGGTCGGTGACGACTGGGTCGAAGCGCCGTTCCTCCTCTCGTGTGTAGGCCCATCCGTCTGCACGTTGCAGCAGGTGGACGTATCGGTGGTGCACGCTCTGTATGAGGGTCTGGCCGGTGCGGATGGCGAAACGGCCGCTGGTTCGGACAGCGACTCGGCCCTCACGTTTGCCAATGTTCTTGCCGGTGGGTACGACAGCGCGCACCAAGTCACCAGTTTGGAAGCCGCATACGGTCTTGATTCGGGGTAGTCGTAGTCGCGGAAAGCCATACCGATCAGCTCGGGTGCGGGCATAACGGCCTCGCCCAGTGGCGGTGGCTACAAGCACCTGCCCCGGATAGGAACGAACGGTGGTGAGTACGCCGACATGGAGAGCATCAAGGGTGTGGGATTTCGGGACGTCGGTGCGGTGTCGGTTCCATTTGGTGCGCCCGCCGGTGGCAACCTGCACTGAAAGGCCAGTGGCCACAAGAGCCCGCCACAACGCCCACCGGGTCGCCGACACCGCTGCGGTATCCCTGAGTGGCAATTTCTGCTGTCGTCGGATCCGGGCGAGCACCGCAGGCTGGTCCGCGAGGAAGGTATCGATCGGCGTGGCCCCCTTGGCTTGATTGCAGGGAACGCAGGCCAGAGTCAGGTTCGACACCCGGTCGGAGCCGCCACGGGAGCGGGGCACAACGTGGTCGATGTTCAATGGCACTCCGACGGCACCGCAGTAGACGCATTTGCGCCCGCGCCTTGCCAGGAGGTATTCGCGGACTTCGTAGCCGTGGAGAGTGCCGTGCTGGTACTCGACGCCGGAGATGTCTGGCTCTTGCATGAGTTGCGTGTCGAAGGCGACCCGCTCCACATGCAGCAGTTTCACGGGTGTCCACCGGCGCAGCCGCTCGATCCAGGACATGGTGTTGTCGACACGGTGCCGTAAGGAGGGCGCCAACCACCCGTGCGGCCTACGCCGATTGGCGTATCGGGGTGCCCGATATCGCAACTTGCGCGACCGGCGAGCACGCCGCAGAGCGGCGCGAGCGAACAACCTGTCCCGGATCTGGTTACCGCGGTGGCGAACTTCTATCCCGAACAAACCCGTGCGGACCAGGTTGTCGCCAGCAGTCTCCGCCAGGAACACTGCAATGCCGGTAAACCTAGACCCCGGATCGATCCCGACCTCAACGCCGTCCACCTCTGAAGAGGCGACCTCACGGTCTTTGAGCCGGATCACGAACGGGGTGTGCCGGTGTACCACCGCCCGCCCAGATGTCAGCAGCTTCCGGGCCCGCGCCGGCGTGGTCGGTTGTAGTGGCCGGTGGTGTCGATCGAGCACGAACACCACCGGGTGGGTGTGGGCCTCACGGCCCGCTCCAGTTCCTGCGGGTGCAGGTTCTGGGTGACGCCGGCGTCCGCCGGTCTCCCCTCGCCCATGTCGTACACCGGCTGCCGGGTGGCGTCCGCGTCCCGTTTCGTGGCTTCTCGGTGCCGTGTCTACTGACGCGGATTCCAGGGTCCGGGGCTGAGGAAGCACCCCGGAGTGGGTCGTCTGACCTGTGTACAACGTAGATCCCTCCCTTCAGAGGTTCTCGGGCTGGTCAACCACCCTCAGGGCCGAACGTTCACGTCCCTCAGGTCCGAGAAGCTGACTGCGGCACTCCGTTGTGTAGAACCTGGCTAATCAGCGGTACGCCCGGCCGGTAGGCCAGGTGCAGGTGGGACGGCGCGTCGAGGATCATCAGGTCGGCCCGGGCGCCGGGACGCAGCACCCCGACGTCGGTGCGGCGCAACGCCTTCGCGCCACCGGCCGTCGCCGCCCACACGGCCTCCGCGGGGGTCATCCGCATCTCGCGTACGGCGAGCGCGATGCAGAACGGCATCGACGAGGTGTACGACGAACCGGGGTTGCAGTCGGTGGCCAGCGCCACGGTGACTCCCGCGTCGAGCAGCCGGCGGGCGTCCGGGTACGGCGACCGGGTGGAGAACTCCGCCCCGGGCAGCAGGGTGGCCACCGTCGCCGAGCCGGCGAGCGCGTCGACGTCGGCGTCGGTCAGGTGGGTGCAGTGGTCGACGCTGGCCGCGCCCAGCTCCACGCCGAGTCGTACGCCCGGGCCGGGGCCGAGCTGGTTGGCGTGCACCCGTACCCCCAGGCCGACGGCCTGCCCGCAGGCGAGGATCGCCCGGGCGTGGTCGACGTCGAAGGCGCCCCGCTCGCAGAACACGTCGATCCAGCGGGCGTGCGGCGCGGCGGCGGCCAGCATCGGGCCGCACACCATGCCCACGTAGTCGTCGGGGCGGTTGGCGTACTCGGCGGGGACCACGTGCGCGCCGAGGAACGTGGTGTCCTCGCTGAACTCGGCGGCGATCCGCAGCGACCTGGCCTCGTCGGCGACGGTCAGGCCGTACCCACTCTTGATCTCGATCGTGGTGGTGCCCTGCCGCATCGCCTCGGCGCGCAGCCGGCCCACGGTGGACCGTAGCTGCCCGTCCGTGGCGGCTCGGGTGGCGCCGACGGTGGTCCGGATGCCGCCCCCGGTGTACGGCTCACCGGCCATCCGGGCGGCGAACTCGGCGGCCCGGTCCCCGGCGAAGACCAGGTGGGCGTGGCTGTCCACGAAGCCGGGCAGCACGGCCGCGCCCCGCGCGTCGAGCCGCCGGTCGGCGGCCGGCGCGTCCCGGGCCGGTCCGACCCAGGCCACCTCGCCGTCCTCGACCAGCACGGCGGCGTCGCGCCGCAGCCCCAGCGGGTCGCCCGGCCGGGCCGCGTTGGTGACCAGCTCGCCGATGTTGTCCACCAGCAGGCTGCCCGAGTTGCGCACCGCCGGCCGGCCCGGCCCGTCCGGACGGGTCGGGAAGCCGGTCATGAGGTCACCGCCGCGATCGCGTCGTGCAGCTCGGTGGGTACGTCGACGGTCAGGTGCCGGCCCTCGGCGACCACGGTCCGCCCGTCCACCACGACGGTGGTGACGTCGGCGGCGGTGGCCGCGAAGAACGCCCCGACCGGCGGCACCCCGGCGGTACGGGCGCTGTCCAGCCGTACCGTGACCAGGTCGGCCCGGTCGCCGACGGCGAGCCGGCCGGCGTCGCCCCAGCCCAGCGCGGCGTGCCCGCCCACCGTGGCGGCGTGCAGCAGCTCGGCGGCGGTGAAGTGGCCCCGCCGGCGGGTCCGCAGCCGCTCGTCCAGCTCCACCGCCCGGGCCTCCTCGAAGAGGTCGACCACGGCGTGGCTGTCGCTGCCCAGGCTGATCGGGCTGCCCGCCTCGGCCAGCCGCCGGGCCGGGCCGATCCCGTCGGCGAGGTCCCGTTCGGTGGTCGGGCAGAGGCAGACTCCGGTCCGGCTCTCCCCGAGCAGCGCCACGTCCGCGCCGGTGGGGTGGGTGGCGTGCACGGCGGTGGTGTGCGGGCCCAGCACCCCGTGCTCGGCGAGCAGCCGGGTCGGGGTGACCCCGTGCACGGCCCGGCAGGCGTCGTTCTCGGCCGGCTGCTCGGACAGGTGCACGTGCAGCGGCACCCCGGCCCGGTCGGCCAGGTTCGCCACCGTCGCCAGCTGCTCGGCGGGCACCGCGCGCACCGAGTGGACGGCCGCACCGACCCGGGCGTGGTCGTCCTCCGGCCGGAACGCACCGACCCGCTCGGCCCAGCGCAGCGCGTCGCCGTCGCCGAACCGCCGCTGCGGACCGGCCAGCGGCTGGCCGTCCACGGTGGCGGTCAGGTAGGCGGCGTCGAGCAGGGTGAGCCGGATGCCGGCGTGCGCGGCGGCCTCCACCAGCGCCGCCGACATCGCGTTCGGGTCGTCGTACGGCGTCCCGTCCGGCCCGTGGTGCAGGTAGTGGAACTCGCCCACGCAGGTGATCCCCGCGAGCGCCATCTCGGCGTACGCGGCCCGGGCCAGGGCCAGGTACGAGTCCGGGTCGAGCCGGCCGGCGACGGCGTACATCGTGTCCCGCCAGCTCCAGAAGTCACCCCGGCGGGCGTGGGTACGCCCGCGCAGCGCCCGGTGGAAGGCGTGCGAGTGCGCGTTGGCCAGCCCTGGCAGGGTCAGCCCGGGCAGCCGTACGGCGTCGCCCAGCACCTCCACCCCGGCGGCCGGCGCCCCGCCCCCGACCAGCGGGGTGACCGCGGTGATCCGGCCGTCCTCGGCCTCGATCAGCACGTCCGGGGTGGGTTCGGCGTGCTCGGGCAGCCAGGCGTACTCGGCGATCCATCTCATCGACATGCCAGCTCCTCCAGCACCCGGGCCAGGGCGGTGACCCCGGCGGCGCAGTCGGCGTCCGTGGCGGACTCGGCGGGGGAGTGCGACACCCCGGTCGGGTTGCGGACGAAGAGCATCGCGGTGGGCAGGTGTGCCGCGAGGACCCCGGCGTCGTGTCCCGCCCCGGTGGGCAGCACCGGCGCGTCGAGCAGCGCCGCCAGCCGGTCGGCCAGCCCGCCGTCGAAGGCGACCAGCGGGGTGGCCGACTCCTGGGTGCAGGTCAGCCCGGTGCCGTCCCGCTTCGCCCGCTCGGCGGCCTTGGCGCGTACCGCCTCGACCAGGCCGTCCAGCGTGTCCGCCTGCGCCGCCCGGGCGTCGAGCCAGCCGGTGACCTTCGCCGGGATGGCGTTGGTGGCGTTGGGCTCGACGGCCACCCGGGCAACCGTGGCGTGCGCGTCGCGCAGCCGGGCCTCCTTGTTCGCCGCGAGCACGGTGAACGCGTAGGTGAGCATCGGGTCGCGGCGGTCGGCCATCCGGGTCGTACCCGCGTGGTTGCCCTCGCCGTGGAAGTCGAAGCGCCAGCGGCCGTGCGGCCAGATCGCGCTGGCCACCGCGACCGGCGCGTCTCCGTCGACCAGCGCGCGGCCCTGCTCGACGTGCAGCTCCACGAAGGCCGCGAAGCGGCCGAGCAGGGCCGGGTCGGCGCCCGCCGGCCGGTCGCCCAGCGCTTCGGCGAAGCTCACCCCGGCGGCGTCGCGCAGCCCGGCCGCGCGGTCGACCGCGATCTCCCCGGTGAGCAGCCGCGACCCGAGGCAGGGTACGCCGAACCGGGCCCCCTCCTCCTCCACGAACGCGGCCACCACCATCGGCCGGACCGGGGTGACCCCGGCCGCCCGCAGCTCGTCCACGGCGAGCAGCGCGCTGACGATGCCGAGCGGCCCGTCGTACGCGCCGCCGTGCGGCACCGAGTCGAAGTGGCTGCCGGTGAGCACGGCCTCCCCGGCGTCCGGGTCGCCCCACCAGGCGAAGAGGTTGCCGTTGCCGTCCCCGGTCACCGGCATGTCCCGGGTCCGCGCCTGCGACCGGAACCATTCCCGCAGCCGCAGCTCCGGGTCGGTGAGCGCGTAACGCAGGTAGCCGCCGCTGCCGGCGTCCCGCCCGACCGGCGCGATCTCGTCCCACAACTCCCGGAACCGCTCGGTGAGGTCCGTCATGAGGCTCCCTCGGCCATCGGGACGCGGACGCCGGTGCGGGCGGCGACCTCGCGGGCGTCGTCGTAGCCGGCGTCGACGTGCCGGATCACGCCCATCGCCGGGTCGTTGGTGAGCACCCGCTCGATCTTCTGGCCGGCCAGGGCGGTGCCGTCGGCGACGCAGACCTGCCCGGCGTGGATGGACCGGCCGATGCCGACGCCGCCGCCGTGGTGGATGGACACCCAGGACGCCCCGCTGGCCGTGTTGACCAGCGCGTTGAGCAGCGGCCAGTCGGCGATCGCGTCGGAGCCGTCGGCCATCGCCTCGGTCTCCCGGTAGGGGCTGGCCACGCTGCCGCAGTCCAGGTGGTCCCGGCCGATCACCACCGGCGCGGAGAGCTCACCTGCGGCGACCATCTCGTTGAACCGCACCCCGGCGGAGTCCCGCTCGCCGTAGCCGAGCCAGCAGATCCGCGCCGGCAGGCCCTGGAAGGCGACCCGCTCGCCGGCCATCCGCATCCACCGGGCCAGGGACTCGTTCTCCGGGAACAGGTCGAGGATGGCCTTGTCGGTGGCCGCGATGTCCTTCGGGTCGCCGGAGAGGGCCGCCCACCGGAACGGGCCCTTGCCCTCGCAGAACAGCGGCCGGATGTACGCCGGCACGAAGCCGGGGAAGTCGAACGCCCGCTCGTACCCGCCGAGCTTCGCCTCGCCGCGGATCGAGTTGCCGTAGTCGAAGACCTCCGCGCCTGCGTCGAGGAAGCCGACCATCGCCTCGACGTGCTTCGCCATCGACGCCCGCGCCCGGTCGGTGAACTCGGCCGGCTTGGCCGCCGCGTAGTCCCGGGCGTCGCCCGGTTCCACCCCCTCCGGCAGGTACGACAGCGGGTCGTGCGCGCTGGTCTGGTCGGTCACGACGTCGATGGCGACGCCCCGGCGCAGCAGCTCCGGGAAGACCGTGGCGGCGTTGCCGACCACGCCGACGCTCAGCGCCCGCCGGTCCCGCTTCGCGGCGAGCACCCGATCGACGGCGTCGTCCAGCGAGTCGGCCACCTCGTCGAGGTAGCGGTCGTGGACCCGCCGGTCGAGCCGGGAGCGGTCCACGTCCACGATCAGGCAGGCGCCGCCGTTCATGGTGACGGCGAGGGGCTGCGCGCCGCCCATCCCGCCGCAGCCGGCCGTGAGGGTCAGGGTGCCGGCGAGGGTCCCGTTGAACCGCTTGGCCGCCACGGCGGCGAAGGTCTCGTAGGTGCCCTGGAGGATGCCCTGGGTGCCGATGTAGATCCACGAGCCGGCGGTCATCTGCCCGTACATGGTCAGGCCGAGCGACTCCAGGCGGCGGAACTCCGGCCAGGTGGCCCAGTCGCCGACCAGGTTGGAGTTGGCCAGCAGCACCCGGGGCGCCCACTCGTGGGTCCGCATCACCCCGACCGGGCGGCCGGACTGCACCAGCATCGTCTCGTCGTCGCGCAGCTCGGTCAGCGTCCGCACCAGCGCGTGGTACGACGGCCAGTCCCGGGCTGCCTTCCCGGTGCCGCCGTAGACCACCAGGTCGTCGGGGCGCTCGGCCACCTCCGGGTCGAGGTTGTTCATCAGCATCCGCAGGGCGGCCTCCTGGGGCCACCCCTTGGCGGTGCGGGTGGTGCCGCGGGCGGCGCGGACGGGCTGGTGCATCTCGTACTCCTCTCAGCCGAGGAACAACTGGCGGCGGGCGGCGGACGACTCGAACGCCTCGAGCCGGGCCTGGGTCTCGGCCGGGGTGGCGTCGCAGATCGCCTGGAGCACCACCATGGCCAGGGTCATCGGGGCGGTGTGCAGGTCGAAGACGAGCCCGGTGCCGACGGCGGCCGGGAGGACCAGCTCGGCGTACTCGGCGGCCGGGCTGACCGGGGAGTCGGTGATCGCCACGACGGTCAGCCCGGCGTCGCGGGCCTCCCGCAGGGCGTCCAGCGTCTCCCGGGGGTAGCGGGGCAGGACCAGGGCGAGCAGGGTGGTGGCCCCGGCCGCGGCGGCCTGTTCCAGGCGGTCGGTCAGCAGGCTGCCGCCGTCGTCGAGCACCCGCACGTCCGGGTGCACCTTGGCCGCGAAGTACGCGAAGTAGGCGGCCAGCGGCGCGGCGGCGCGCAGCCCCAGCACGGGCAGCGGCCGGCTGGCCGCCAGCAGCCGGCCGGCCTCGGCGATCCGCTCCCGGTCGCCCAGCTCGCCGGCGAGCCGGTCCAGGTTGCCCATCTCGGCGCGGACGGCCCGTTGCAGCTCGTTGCCGGCCCTCCCGCCGTCCGGTACGCCGGCCGGGGCGATCTCCCGCAGCCGGCGGCGCAGCGCCGGGTAGCCGTCGTGGCCGAGCGCCACCGCGAACCGGGTCACCGACGGCTGGCTGACCCCGGCCAGCTCGGCCACCTCGGCGGCCGACAGGTACGCGGCGGCGGCGGCGTGCTGCACCAGGCAGTGCGCGATCCGCCGCTGGGTCGGGGTGAGCCGGACGCCGTGGAACAGGTCGAGCACCCGGTCCGGGGCCGCGGCGACACCTCCTTCATTCATGCCGTGACTCTATGCATGAAAACTTTCAGTAGGCAAGGGTCCACCGGTCGGGACGCGACTCCACCCGGACCGGCTGCACCCGCTCCCGCCCCGGACCACGGGCGAGAAGGTGAGCCCTCTTCTCTGTACTATCCGCACGGCGGTTGAGCAGAGGAGTCCTGGCATGCAGCCGGTTGGTCCGTACAGATTCACCGAGGCGTTCGGCGTCTGTCAGGTGGGTACGGCTTGGTGGGCCCTCGACGGGCAGGACCGGCTGGTCACGGTGGCGGTGCTGGAAGGCGCCGCGGCCAACGATCCACCGTGGCGGCAGGCGTTCGCCAACGCCGCCAACGCCATGGCGCAGGGCCCCACCGGCCCCCGCTACGTCAACGCCGACCTGAACGCCCCACAGCCGTGGGTGGCCTACCCCTCGGAGGAGGGGATGGGCGCCCAGCGTCTCTTCCAGCGCCTCGGCATGGACCTGCACCCGGCGGAAGCGCAGGCCAACGTGCTGATCCCCGCCACCGGCACCGTCACGGAGCCGCCGCGACCCATCTCCGGCGTACCCACCTCCGGCTCGCCGGCCCCCACCTCCGGCCCGCCGCGACTGCCGTGGGCGATGCACACCGCGACGACCACTCCGCAGCAGGGCACCGGGGTGTCGCAGCCGGCGCCGCATTCGCCCGCACCCTCCGCCCTCGCGGCCGTGCCTGCCGTCGACCCGTTCGCCGCACCCGTCCGCCGCATCCAGCCGACCCCGGTCGGCAGCCGCACCAGCCGTGACGGTGTCACCTGGCTCGCGCTCACCGCGCTTGTGCTCGGTATCGTCGCCGCGGTCGGCGGGGTCGGGCTCACCACCGGTGGAGGCGACACCCGGAGGCAGGCACCGGAGCCGGCGGCCGAGTTTCCCCCGGCAGGCCCGGCGCAGCCCGACCTTCGGCCGTGGGCCGCCTTCGCCCCGAGCAGCCCGCAGGAACGGGCGACCGCCGTGGCCGGACCATCGCTGGTCTTCCTCGAGTCGGTCTTCACCGGATACCTCCGTGACCGGGTCACCAACCGGCCCGTGCGGACCAGCCCGATCGTCTTCAGCCGCCGGTGCAGCGGTTTCGTCGTCGATACGGCAGGCCACGTTCTGACCAGCAGCTCCTGCGTCAGGCCCGGCCAGGAGTACGTGCGGCGGATCGCGCTCGACGCGGTGGCCCGGATGATGGTCCGCGAGCGCAAGCTCACCGACGCCCAGGTGGACGGCTACATCGCCGCCCACCAGGGGCAGACCCGATTCACCGGTGTCGACGCCGGCACCGAGCCGAGCGTTCAGGTGTACGCGCAGCTCAACGAGGCCAAGGGCAACGTCACCGAGAGCCCGGCCATCCCCGGTCAGGTGGTCGCGGCGCAGACCGAGGAGACCGGCAACGTCGCACTGGTCAAGCTGGATCGGGGCAACCTGCCCGTCGCCGAAGTGGACACGGGCGTCGAGGTCACCGGGGCCGGCAACCTCCTGATCCTCGGCTTCGTCGCCGTCGACACCGAGCCCCGTGCCGCCACCTACCGGCCGCGGCCCGTGCTCGCGAAGATCGCCGGGACCGGCCGGCGTGGCGACCTGTCCATCTGGCGGATCGGCCAGGACCTCGGCAGGACCTCGTACGGCGGGATCGCGGTCGACCCGGCCGGCCGGGTCGTCGGCCTGATCGACCAGGACCTGGCCCGACCCGACCGGGCGAACCGGGTGGTGCTGCCCGCCTCCGCCTTCACCAAACTGCTCGGTGACGCCGGGGTACGGGCCGGGACGGGGGAGGCGGACCGCCACTACCGCTCCGGCCTGGATGCGTACTACACCGGCCGCTACCCCGCCGCGATC
Source organism: Micromonospora siamensis (assembly GCF_900090305.1). NCBI lineage: Bacteria > Bacillati > Actinomycetota > Actinomycetes > Micromonosporales > Micromonosporaceae > Micromonospora > Micromonospora siamensis. Next base: position 1,989,673 of record NZ_LT607751.1, read on the forward strand.
GAAGAGCTACGGACGGTGGCGCAGCAGATGCCCGAGAACCAGCTGGCCGAGGCCTACCGGCAGAACGCCGACACCCGCCAGCAGCTGGAGGGCGAGTCGACCGACGGGGAGGCCTGGGCCCGATGGCTGCTCGTCGGCGCCGGCACCGCGCTGCTGGTCGTGCTGATCCTGCTCGCCATCTCGGGAACCAGGCGTCGCGCATGAACACCGCCGCCGCCACGCTGCCCCCCGCGGGCCGCGCCGCCACCGGCGTGCCCCGACCACTGTCGCGTCTGCTGTCGGTCGCGATCGTCGCCGTCGTCGGAATCCTGCTGGTGTACGTTCTCGTGGATGCCTGGGTCCAGGTGCTCACCGGTCCGACCAACGAGGACCTGCGGGTCGACCTGGAGAATTCGGCCCAGTGGCCGAAGCGGCTCAAGACCCTGCTCTACCTGTTGCTCGCCGCGCTCACCATGGTGAAGGTCGCCGTCGATCGGCTCTGGCGCCGCTTCCGTACCGGCGCCGACCTGGCTTTGCTCGTGCTCGGCGCGGTGATGGTTCTCGCCGGTGTGGCGAACGACTCGTCGGCGGGCCTGATGGGCCAGGCGCTCTTCGTCTACTTCCGCGGGGTGCTCATCTTCTACGCCCTGCGTGCCGCGGACGTGGAAGCCGGCATGGTGCGCCGTCTGCTCCAGGTGGTGGCCGGTGTCGTCGGTCTGAACGTGCTCCTCGCCCTGGTGCAGATGGCGATCGGCCGGCCCGCCTACCGAGCGTTGGGTTGGGTGGACATGACCTGGGCGGAGCAGAGCCGGGCCCAGGGCCTCCAGTCGCACCCGGATCATCTCGGCCACCTGCTCGGACTGACCCTGCTCGGCTTCGTCGCCTGGGTCGCGGTGCAGCCCCGGGTCCGCCCCGCCTGGTGGGCGGTGGCCGGCGCGGTGGCGCTGGCGCTGTCGGCGAGCCAGTCCTGGGAGTCGCTGCTCGGCGTGCTGGGCGCAGCGGTGCTGATCGCGATCCTGGTGAAGGGGGGCGCCCGCCGGGTGCTCTCCGTCTGTCTGGTTCTGGTGCTCTGCACCGCCGCGCTGATCGCCGCCCGACCCGACAGCCGGGCCGAGTGGGAGCAGCGGGTGGGCAACGGGTTCACCGGCTTCCTCGATCCGGCCGGTAGCGAGACCGGGGCCGCCCCGTCCGCCGCCACCAGATCCCCGGGGGCGGCCGCCGCAGCTTCGGCTGGCCGGTCGCCCTCGCCACGGCCGAAGCCGTCCGGCAGCCGTACGCCGGCGGCCGCCGGGACACCGTCGAGCCAACCGGCCGCCCCCACCGCGAGCCCCACCCCGGCGCCGGTACGCGAGACCCGGGTGAGCCACCTCCAGCAGGCCGCCGACATCCTGCCGCGCCGACCGTTGCTCGGCTTCGGCCTCGGCCAGTTCGGCGGCGTCGTCGCCGAGCAGAACAACCCGGAGTGGCACAAGAACCCGAAGTTCGGCCCGGAGGGCTTCGACCGGTACGGCTCCGAGGCGGGCGAGATGGACCCGTTCTGGCTGCACCTGACCATGGAGACCGGCATCCTCGGGCTGATCGCCTTCCTGGTCTGGCTCTTCTTCGTGGTCCGGCCCCTGCTGGCCGGCGCTTCCCGACGCCGGAACGCAGGCGGCCCGGGGCCGTCCGCCCCGGTGGTGTGGGGCATCGTCGCCACGGTCTTCGCCGGCTTCGTCGCCTTCTTCTCGCCGGCCTTCGAGGACCAGCTGCTGCCGGCCCTGCTGTGGACGATCCTCGGCGTGGCCTGGTGGGCGTGCCGGCGCTCGCAGGAGGAGGCGGCGTCGGTCTACACCGCCCCCACCGAGATGCTGTCGGTTATCCGTCGCTCCGACGATGGTGCGGGGCGGACCAGCATCCTCGCCACGGACGAGATCCTGGACGTCGCCCGACGGTCCCGACGCCCGGCCCAAACGCCGGCACGCTGGGACGATGCGCCGCGGGGCGACGCCGAGCCGGGACGGACCGATGCCCCGGGACGGCCCTGGGGCAGCACCGGCCCGCGCTGACACGAGCCGTTCGGCGGAACTCGCCCCGCCGGACCGGTGCATAGAATCCGCTTTGCCAAGCGACGACGTGAGTCGATCTGGTGCGATTACGCTGCGTTTCACACGCGGCGTCCGGCCGATTCGGCGTCGTCCCGACAACGCACGGGGGCGATGAGAGTATGGACGTACGGGACGATCGGATCCTGACCCCGATCGCCGTGGCCGGTGACGCCGGTCCATGATGGTGCAACCCTTTGGCGTTCGACCTCAGGCGCCGAACCAGAACCAGGTGCCGTACGCCGCTGCTCCGCAGCAGGTACCGGCCCCGTTCGATGCCTGGCAACGCGCACGGACCTTCCCCGTCACGCCGGTGATCTCCGTCTGCATCGCCGTCCGGAACCGTCCGGAGCTGCTGATCAAATCCGTGCGCAGCGTCCTGGCCGGCGCCTTCGCCGACTTCGAGGTGGTCATCGTCGACGACGGTTCCACCGTGCCGGTGCAGGAAGGGCTGGCAGCGGCGGGCCTGCTCGCCGACGACCGGATCCGGCTGGTCCGGCAACCCCCCTCGGGGATCAGCGCCGCCCGGAACACCGCGCTGCAGGTGGCCCGTGGTCGGTACATCACCGTCCTCGACTCGGACGACGAGCTGGCGCACGACGGTCTCAGCCGTATCTACGAGCAGTTCGCCCGCACCGGGGCTCGCTGGATCTACACCGACTACGAGGAGCTCAGCCCCGCCGGGAGCCGGATCATCCACCTGCCGTCGTTCGCATCGCCAGAGCAGATGCTCTGGTCGGTGCTGAGCCGCCCCCGGCTGCCGTTCAAGCACTCCGGCATGTCCATGGAGCGGGAGGTGCTCGCCGACATCGGCGGGTATGACGAGGGCACCCCGATCAAGGTCGACGTGGAGCTGGTGCTGCGCGCCCTCGCCAACGGCGTGCACCTGGTCCACCTGGCGTACCCGGTCGTGCGGTTCCACCGGCACGACACCAACATCAGCCGGCAGCGGATGGCCGGCCTGCGGGTCTGGCGCCAGCTGATCAAGACGTACACGCCGACCCGGATTCCCGGCCCGGCGCAGGGCATGCTGCTGGTCCGGGCGGCCAGCGAACTGGGTAAGGCCCTGGTCACCGCCCTGGGCCGCTGAGCCACCCGTGGGCGTGGCCCCCGGACCGTCGGTACCGTCCGCCATGCGGACGGTACCGACGGACGGTCAGTGGGCGAGCACCCACCGGTATACCGCGTCGATCCGGTGGATGAAGTGGCTGGACGCTTCCCCGCGACCCAGCTCCATGTGACCGACCACCAAGGATGATCCGGGCGATCGCCCCCCATCGACCGAACCGACGATGGACCGGGGGGCGAGTCCCGCGTACGGTGCACGTCGCGATCTCCCGACGGGGGCTGACGTAGGAAGGACGATCGTGTCCCTGAACACCAAGGTCCCGGCGCCGCGCGCCGGGCGACCCACACCGCCCGACCCCGGCGTCATCCTGCCGTCACACGGCTACGCCAGGGCGGCCTTCGGCCGCCGAGCCACGCCGCAGGTGATGTGGCATCGCCCGTACATCCTCTGGCTGCTCGTGCTGGACCTGCTGGCCGCCCTCGCCGCCAGCCAGACCGCCGTCGCCCTGCTCGACAAGGCCGACGCCGGTTTCCAGGACCCGGCCGCCCCCGGTGGCGTCGACGGCATGTTCGTCCTGGTGGCGAACCTGGGCATCCCGCTCGGCTGGGTGCTGCTGCTCGCCATCGCTGGCGCGTACGACCGGCGGGCGCTGGGCACCGGCACCGAGGAGCTCAAGCGCATCCTCCGCGCCGACGTCGCCCTGGCCGCCACCGTCTCGCTGCTGGCGCTCGGCTTCAAGAAGGACCTGTCCCGGCTGACCGTGCTCCTCGTGGTCACCGCGGCCCTGGTCTACACCCTCTTCGGTCGGTTCCTCGCCCGCTGTGTCCTGCACCACCTGCGCCGCTCCGGTTCGCGCGCCTCTCAGAAGATCCTCCTGGTCGGCAAGCTCTCCGACGCTCTGGCCCTCTACGACGTGGTCACCCGCAACAAGGCTGCCGGGCTGTGCCCCATCGCCATCCACCTGCCGCAGCATCCCCGTCCCGGCGAGACGGTGACCGCCCCCGTACCCGTCTACGTCGGCTGGGAACTGGTGCCCTTGGTCCAGGAGATCGGTGCCGACACCATCGCCGTCTGTGGCCCGGCCAGCCTGGAGTCCTACGAGCTGCGCAAGCTCGCCTGGCAGTTGGAGGGGACCGGACTGGACCTGGTCGTCGTGCCCCAGGTCACCGACGTGACGGGCCCCCGCATCCACGTCCGGCCGGTCGACGGGATGCCGCTGCTCACCGTCGAGGAGCCCACCCTCTCCGGGATCTCGCTGGTCGCCAAGAGCGCCCTGGACCGGCTGACGGCCCTCTTCGGGCTGATCCTGCTAAGCCCCCTGCTGCTCGGCATCGCGGTGGCGATCAAGGTCACCGACCCGGGACCGGTGATGTTCCGGCAGCGTCGCATCGGCTACAAGGGCAGGGCGTTCAAGGTGTGGAAGTTCCGCACCATGTACACCGACGCCGAACAGCGACTCGCGGCCCTGCAGGACCAGAACGAGAGCGACGGCCTGCTGTTCAAGATGAAGGACGACCCGCGGGTGACGCCGATCGGCAAGCACCTGCGGGCACTGTCGCTGGACGAACTGCCCCAGCTGATCAACGTGCTGACGGGGCAGATGTCCCTCGTCGGCCCCCGGCCGCTGCCGACCGAGGACGACGACTATCAGGGGGACGTGCGCCGGCGGCTGCTGGTCCGCCCCGGCATCACCGGCCTCTGGCAGGTCTCCGGGCGCTCCGACCTCACCTGGGACGACGCCGTCCGGCTCGACCTGCACTACGTCGACAACTGGTCGCTGACCTACGACATCGGCATCCTGTGGCGGACCATGAGCGTGGTGCTGGCCCGGCGCGGCGCGTACTGACGGCCCGGGGCCCGGGGGCGGCGCCGCCCCCGGGCCCCGGCCCGGTCGCTCACTTCTTCTTCGCGCCCAGTTGGAGGATCTTCGGTACGTCGTCCCGACGCACCGCATCGTAGAAGGCGGCGACCCGGTCGGTGTCGGCGAAGACGACGCTCTGGCCGCCGGCCATCCCGGTACCCCGGGTCGGGCTGGTGAGGAAGACCACGTTGCCGCCCCGGAGGCCGCGCAGGTCGCTCGCCATCGACAGCAGCGACATCTTCTCGTCCACTGAGACGGCGCTCGAGGTCGCCTTGACGAAGTCGTTGAGCTTGCCCGGGCTCGTCATGATGCCACCCGAGGCAGCCTTGTCCAGGATCGCCTTGATCACCTGCTGCTGGTGGCGGATCCGGGCGAAGTCACCGTCGGCGAACTGCTTGCGCTGCCGGGCGTAGTCCAGCGCCGCCTCGCCGTCCAGCTGCTGCCGGCCGGCCGGGAACGTCCGGTGCGGTGGGTGGATCGAGGTGAAGGTCTTCTCCGAGGTCACCTCGATGCCGCCGAGGGCGTCCACGATCTCCTTGAACCCGGCGAAGTCCACCATCATCACGTGGTCGACACGTACCCCGGTGAACTTCTCCACGGTCTGCACCATGAGCGGCGCACCACCCCAGGCGAAGGCCGCGTTGATCTTGGCCTTGCGGCCGCCGTGCGCGCCGTCGGTGGACTTCGGCACATCCACCCAGGTGTCCCGAGGAATCGAGGTCAGCTGGGCGCTGGAGTGGTCGGCCGGAATGTGGGCCAGAATGATCGTGTCGGTACGCGAACCGGAGCTCTTCTCCGGATCCCGCGAGTCGCTGCCCAGGATCATGATGTTCATCGCGCCCTGCGCCCCGCTCTGCGGCCGCCCCGCCTCGGGAACGCCGGCGAAGGCGTCGACCCGGTCGACGCCCTTCTCCACCGACTTCAGGTAGAAGCCACCCGCGATGGCACCACCACCGACCAGCACCATCAGTGCGAGCAGGGTGAAGAGGACGACCCGCCGCCACCGACGACGCCTGGGCGGGGGAGCGGCCGCGGGCGGGTCCTCGGACGGACCGACGCCCCAACGGGCCGGCTCGGGCTCCGCATACTGCTGTGGATACATGGCGGGGATGCTACTGATTCTCGCGTTCCCTGACGTACCCCCGCCCGTCCGAGATGACCGTCCCGAAGGACACACGTCCCCGCCGCTCCACCGAGGGACCACCGGCCCGGGTCCACAGTGGTAGAAACAGCACCATGGTCCACCGCGTGGCGGCCCACCTCGCCGCCGTCCACACGTACCCGGTCAAGGGTTGCCACCGGCTCGACCACGACGAGGCGCAGGTCGAGCCGTGGGGCCTGGCCGGCGACCGACGCTGGATGCTGGTCGACGCCGACGGCGTCGGCGTCACCCAGCGCGAGACCACCGACCTGGTCCGGCTGCGCGCCCTGCCCCGCCCCGGCGGCCTGCTGCTCACCGCCGACGGCCGCCCCGACCTGCACGTCGCCGAACCGGCCGCCGACCCGGTGCCGGTGCGGGTCTTCACCAGCCGTCGACCCGTCGACGCCATCCCGGCCGGCCCGGCCGCCGACGACTGGCTCGGCGAGCTCGTCGGGCGACCCGTCCGCCTCGTCCGACTGGCCCGACCCGCCCGGCACCTGGACCCCGACGAACGCGCCCACGACCCCGGCGACCGGGTCAGCTTCGCCGACGAATACCCGCTCCTGCTGGCCAGCACCGCCTCCCTCGACGCGCTCAACGGCTGGCTCACCGACGCCGGCGCCGAACCGGTGCCGATGAGTCGATTCCGCCCCAACCTGGTCGTCACCGGCGCCCCCGCCTGGGCCGAGGACGACTGGGCCGGCCGCCGGTTCCGCATCGGCGACACCACCTTCCGCGCCGCCGGGCCGTGTGACCGCTGCGTCGTCACCACCACCGACCAGGAGACCGGCGTACGCGGCCACGAACCGCTGCGCACCCTCGCCCGGCACCGCAACATCGGCCGCAAGCTCCTCTTCGGCCTGCATGCCGTCCCCGAGCACACCGGCCGGGTCGCCGTCGGCGACCCGTTCACCCTCTTGTCCCCACCCGCCGGCCGGGCCGATGATGACCGGTAGGCGACCTGCGACGAAGGAGTCGACATGCAGGTGATCCACCATCCCCGAGTGGCCTGGGACACCGCCCGGGCGCTCGTCGCGGCGGCCGGCGACGACGACCTGTTCCGGTGGTACAGCGGAGAGCTGGGCGAACTGCTCGGCGTCGGTTCCGAACAGGCCCTGCACGACACCCGCGACCGGCTGCGCCGGGACACCACCGGAGGCCGGGCCATGGTCGAGGCCGGCCTCTGGCGGGTACGCCTCGCCGACGCCCTGACCACCCGCCCCGACCTGGCCGACCCGCTGCGCGACCTCACCACCATCGCCACCGGCCGGCTCCACAGCCGACGGGCCGGCCTGGCCGCCTGACGCCGCCGGCCGGGCCCGGGGCCGCTGACCGGCTGGCTTAACTTTTGCTGAGGTCGCTTGTCCGGCCCCGGCACCGTCCGGCAGCATCGACCGGCGTGACCGACCCCGGCACCGCACCCAGCCCGCCGCGCCGGCCCGGCCGACGACGGGCGCCCGGCGTCCCGTCCACGCGTACCCTCGCCGGATCCGCCGCCGCCGCCCTCGCCGCCATGCTCGGCATCACCCTCGCCCTGCGCGCCGGCGCCGCGCCCGCCTGCGCCGCGCCCCCGACCGGCGGGACAGCCCACACCGGCAAGGCCACCTTCTACGACTCCCACGGCGGCGGCAACTGCTCCTACCCGAGCGCCCCCACCGACCGCCGCTACGTGGCGCTCGGCCCCACCGGGTACGCCGCCGGCGCCGCCTGCGGCGGCCAACTCGACGTCACCGGCCCCAGGGGCACCGTCCGGGTCCTGGTCACCGACCAGTGCCCCGAGTGCGAACCCGGCCACCTCGACCTCTCCGCCGAGGCGTTCGCCCGGATCGCCGACCCGGTCCAGGGCGTCGTACCGGTCAGCTACCGGGCTGTGGTCGACCCGCCCCTGGCCGGCCCGCTCACCTTCCGGATCAAGGAAGGCGCGTCCCGGTGGTGGTTCGCCGTTCTCGTCGGCGACCACGGCAACCCGCTGCGCTCCGTCGAGGTCCGCCAGGGCGGCTCGTGGCGCCCGGCCGTCCGGCAGGACTACAACTACTGGCTGCTCGAATCCGGCGCCGGAGCCGGGCCGTACGCCATCCGGGTGACCGACGTACGCGGCCACCGGGCCACCGCCACCGGCATCGAGTTGGCGCCGGGCCGCGTGCAACGCAGCGACGTGCGGATGTACGGCGGCACCTCGGCCCGGCCCTCGGTTGCCCGGCGCTCGCCGTCGCCGTCCCCGTCGGCCCGGCCCGGTGGGGCCGCCTCAGCCCGTCGGGGTCCGTCGGCCAGCCCCTCCGCCGGCCGGGCGACGTCGAGCACCGCGCCCGTCCCTCCGCCGGTCGGCGCGACGGTCGTGGCGGAGGCGCCGTTGGCCGCTGTACCGGTCGCCGGCTGTACGGGCTGACGGGTCCTGCCCTGCCTGGTCCCCGGCCGGACGGGCTGATTCGGGCCCCTCTCGGCTTGCGTCTGCCTGGTGCACGGCTGCCCGGGCCTGTGTCGGTCCTGCTGCGTGGTTCGCTCCGGCGGCCGACAGCGCGTCCGCAGGGCTGGCCGTCGGCTCAGTTCGCCGTCGCCAGGTCCTGCCACATGACGATCTCGTCCCGCTCGTCGCCGGGCGCCACCCGCAGTGCCGCCGGCAGCCGGCCCACCTCACGGAAACCCAGCCCGCCGTAGAAGGACTCCAGGCCCTGCCCGCCGCGGATCGTCACCAGCAGCGCCCGCCAGCCCAGCTCGGGCGCGCGGCGTGCCGCCTCCCGCATCAGCTCGCGGCCGTAGCCGCGGCCCTGCGTGTCCGGGTGGACCATCACCCGCTTCAACGTCCCCCAGTGCGCTGACAGGGCGAACCGGTTGTCGGCGAAGAAGAGCACCGCCACCGGGCGCTCGCCCGCATAGCCGACCAGCAGCCGGTCCGGGCCGTCGGTGGTGTCGGCGAACGTCCGCTCGGCGACCGGGCGGACCTCGTCGGCGGTCACCGGGGCGACGAAGCCGACCGCGCCGCCGGCGTTGGTGACGGCCACCCAGAGGTCGACGATCTGGTCGCGGAGGGTGGGGGTCAGCTCGGGGTTGAGGACGAAGCGCAGGCTCACGCCGGTCATCCTGGGCAACGGTGCCCGGGCTTACCAACGATCGTGACGTGTCTGACACGCCCCTCTGGTGCGGGAGAGGGGACTCGAACCCCCACGTCCTCTCGGACACGGGCTCCTAAGACCCGCGCGGCTGCCAGTTACGCCACTCCCGCCGACCCGGTGATTCTAGAGCGTCCCGCCTCGGCTGCGGTGAGCCCTGCCTCGCGGAGAACCAACCTCAGTCGAGGCCGAGGTCGCGGCGCAGCTTGGCGACGTGCCCGGTGGCCTTCACGTTGCAGAACGCGTGCTCGATCTTGCCGTCCGGGTCGATGACGAAGGTGGAGCGGATGACCCCGGTGACGGTCCTGCCGTACATCTGCTTCTCGCCGTACGCGCCGTAGGCGGTGAGCACGGTCTTGTCGGTGTCGGCGACCAGCGGGAAGGTGATCGCGTCGCGCTCGCGGAACTTCGCCAGCTTGGCGGGCTTGTCCGGGGAGATGCCGACCACCTCGTAACCGGCGGCCTGGAGCGAGGCGAGCGAGTCGCGGAAGTCGCAGGCCTGCTTGGTGCAGCCGGGGGTCATCGCGGCGGGGTAGGCGTAGAGGATGACGCGGCGGCCGCGCAGGTCGGCCAGGGAGAGCGTGTCGCCGGTGTCGGTCGGGAGGCTGAACTCGGGCGCGGGGTCGCCGGGGCTGAGGCGGTCGGTCATGGCGCCGACGATACCGCCGGCGACCGACGCGGCCGTGCCGTCGCCACGCCGCCACGCCCGCCGGAGGTTCGGGGCAGGTGATCAAGGACTCGGGTTGTTGCCAAAGATTGGCAACAACTGCCGACGGGAAATAGGCTGAGCCCGGCCGGCGTGGAACTGCCATGCCGTGCGCGGGGAGGTCGAGTGGAAACCCTGGCGATGCACATCTCGAACGGGATCATCAACGGTCCCGTCGCGGCGGTCTTCGCCGCCTTCGCCCTCGCCGTGCTGACGTTCTGCGTGCTGCGGGGCCGCGCCGACCTGGACGACCGGCTGGCGCCGATGGCCGGGATGGTCGCCGCGTTCATCTTCGCCGTGCAGTTGCTCAACTTCCCGATCTTCACCGCCGGGGTGAGCGGTCACCTGCTCGGCGGCGCGCTGGCCGCGCTGCTGGTCGGCCCGTGGGTGGGCGCGCTCTGCGTCGCGGTGGTGCTGATCGTGCAGGCGCTGGTCTTCGGTGACGGCGGGGTCGCCATGCTGGGCCTGAACATCACCAACATGGCCGTGCTCGGCACCGCGGCGGCGTACCTGCTGATCGCCGTGCTGCTGCGGGTGCTGCCGCGCACCCCGGCCGGGCTGGGGGTCACCGCGTTCGTCTCCGCCCTGGTCAGCGTGGGGGTGGCCGCGCAGGGCTTCGTCCTGGAGTACGCCCTGGGCGGCACCACCGACCTGGGCGGGAACCTGGCCGGGCTGGCCGGCACGATGGCCTTCGTGCACCTGCTGATCGGTATCGGCGAGGGCCTGATCACCGCGACCACCGTGGTCACCGTCGCGAAGGTCCGTCCCGATCTGGTGTACGCGCTGCGCGCCCTGAAGCCGGCCACGCCGCCGGCCCCCGCCGTTCCCGTGGCCGGCGGTGCCCGATGAGCAGGCGTCCCTGGGGTTTCGTGGCCGCCGGTCTGCTGGTCGCCCTGCTGCTGGCCGGGGTGGTCAGCAACTACGCCTCGTCGCACCCGGACGGGCTGGACTCCTCCCTGCTCAAGGGCTGCACAGTGAACGCCGACGGTGAGATCACCGGCGGCAGCTGTCCGGCGCAGCAGGCCAAGGACCACGAGCTGTCCGACAGTCCGCTGGCCGACTACGGCATCGCCGGCATCGACAACGGGTTCCTCTCCACCGGCCTCGCCGGCGTGGTGGGCGTGCTGCTGACCTTCGCGATCGGCGGGGGCGCCTTCTGGCTGCTGCGCCGCCGCACCCCGCAGGGCACGCAGCAGAGCGGCGCCGCGCAGGGCACGCAGCAGAGCAACACCCCCGCGGACCAGGGCAGCTGAGCGGTGGGCGCCGGACACGCGCACGTCCTGCACCAGGAGCGGGACACACCGGTGCACCGCCTCCCGCCCGAGGTGAAGGTCGTCGCGATGGTGGTCTTCACCCTGGCGGTGGTGGCCACCCCGCGCGAGGCGTTCTGGGCCTTCGGCGGGTACGCCCTGCTGGTCGTCGCGGTCGCCGCGCTGGCCCGGGTCGGGGCGCGGTGGCTGCTGCTGCGTACCACCATCGAGTTGCCGTTCGTGCTCTTCGCGTTCGTGCTGCCCTTCCTGGGCGCGGGGGAGCGGGTGGAGCTGGCCGGCCTGAGCCTGTCGGTCGACGGCCTGTACGGCGGCTGGAACATCCTCGCCAAGGGCACGCTGGGCGTACTCGCGTCGCTGTTGCTGGCGGCGACCACGACGAGCCGGGACCTGATCCTCGGCCTGGACCGGCTGCGCTGCCCGCAGGTGCTCACCCAGATCGCCTCGTTCATGCTGCGCTACCTGGAGGTGCTGGTCGGCGAGGCCCGGCGGATGCGGGTGGCCCGGCTGTCCCGCGGTGACGACCCGCGGTTCCTGTGGCAGCTGCGCGGCTTCGCGGCCGGGGTGGGCGCGTTGTTCCTGCGCGCGTTCGAGCGCGGCGAGCGGGTCTACCTGGCGATGCTGTCCCGCGGTTACGCGGGCCGGATGCCGGCGGTGTGGCAGGGTGCGGGGGCGGCGGACGCCGGGCAGTGGGCGGTCGCCGCGGTGGTGCCCGTGCTGGCGGTGGGCATCGCCGCCGCCGCGCTGGTGCTGACATGATCTCCGACGTGTCGACCACCCCACCCTCGCTGGACGTCCGCGGTGTCCAGCACGCCTACCCGGACGGGCACGTGGCGCTGCACGGCGTCGACCTGACGGTGCCCCGGGGCGACCGGGTGGCGCTGCTCGGGCCGAACGGCGCCGGCAAGACCACCCTGGTGCTGCACCTCAACGGCGTCCTGACCCCGACGGCGGGCACGGTCTCCGTGGGCGGGCTGACGGTGACCCGGGACCGGGCCACCCTGGCGGAGATCCGCCGCCGGGTGGGCATCGTCTTCCAGGACCCGGACGACCAGCTCTTCCTGCCCACCGTCGCGGAGGACGTGGCGTTCGGGCCGGCGAACCTGGGGCTGCGGGGCGCGGAGCTGGCGCAGCGGGTGGACGAGGCGCTGGCCGCGGTCGGGATGTCCGAGCACCGGGACCGGGCGCCGCACCACCTGTCGTTCGGGCAGCGGCGCCGGGTGGCCGTGGCCACGGTGCTGGCGATGCGGCCGGAGATCCTGGTGCTGGACGAGCCGTCGTCGAACCTCGACCCGGCGGCACGCCGGGAGCTGGCCGAGATCCTGCGCGGACTGCCGGTGACCCTGTTGATGGTCACCCACGACCTGCCGTACGCGGCGGAGCTGTGCACGCGGTCGGTGATCCTGGACGCCGGCCGGGTGGTCGCCGACGCGCCGACCCTGGACGTGCTCGCCGATCAGGAGCTGCTGGCCACGCACCGGCTGGAGCTGCCGTACGGGTTCAGCCCGCAGGCTGTCCGACGTCCCTGACCGGGGCGCGGGGCGGGGCGGCCGTACGGGCGGCGGCGCGCAAGCGGAGGATCCCGGCGCCGAGCGCGCCCGCGCCGGTGGCCAGCGCCAGCACGACCAGCACCCGGGCCAGGGTCGGTGGCCAGGCCGTCGCCAGGACCGGGCGGGACAGTACGGCGGCGTTGGCGAACCCGCCGAAGATGGCGAGGCACGCCCCGGCGAGGGCGAGCGCGAAGTCGGCCGCGGGCCGGCGGGCCACCGCGAAGACACCCGCGGCGATCGCCCCGAGGCCGGTCACCAGCGACCAGATCTGGTCGGTGAGCAGCCCGGCGAGCACTCCGCCGAGGGTCTGGGCGCCGGCGTCGAGCGCGCGGCCGACCACGAGCACCACGAGCCCGGCCCCGCCGAGGGCCAGCAGCGCGCCGACGGCGCGCAGCCCGCGCACGCCGACCGGCCGGGCGGCGGGCAGCAGACCGGCGGCGCCGAGGACCAGGAAGCCGAGCGTCGCGGCGACCCACCAGGGGTACGGGTCGGGTGGCGGCACCCAGTACACCCCGCCGACGACGGTGAGCGCGGTGTCGCCCCGGGACACTCCGAAGGCGAAGTTCCGGACCAGGTGTTCGCTGGTGGGGTCGGCGGCTGCCGCCGGCGGTGGCCGGTCGTCGCCGGCCAGGGCCCGCTGGTCGTGCCAGCGGACGCTCGTCCCGTCGTCGATCTTCCGCCAGTCGGGCGGTGCGGCCGGATCGGCCTCGGGGGGCAGCTTGGTGTCACCGGCGATCGTCCGGTTCAGGTAGGTGGCGGGGGAGCGGCGGTTCTCGTACACCCCACCCGGCCCGACCCGCAGGTAGGGCTCGCCGGAGTAGCCGGGCACCACGACGTCGAGGTCGCCGTCGTTGACCAACTCCAGCCGGGCGCCCGCCTCGACGGCGCGGACGGTCAGCCCGGTGACGCTGGGGTCCTGGAAGTGGACCAGGGTGCGGTAGTCGGTGCCGTCCGGGGCGTCGCCGCCGTGCGCGGCGGCCGGGGCGGCCAGGGCGAGGGTGGTGGTGAGCACGGCGGCGGCCACCAGCCCCGCCCGGCGCAGCATCGGGCGGATCACTTGCCGGCCGCCTCCACCGCCGCGGTGATCCCCTGCGGGGAGCGGTCCGCGACGTCCTTGCCGTCGACCTTGATGGTCGGGGTGCCGGTGACGCCGGCCCGGCTCGCGTCGTCGGTGACCTTCTCGGTCCACGGCTTGTACGTGCCGTCCTTGACGCAGGAGCCGAAGTCGTCGCGGTTGAGCCCCACCCCGGCGCCGATGTCGATCAGTTCGTCGTTGCTCAGCCCGGCGCTGCCCTCGGCGGGCTGGCGGGCGAAGAGCGCATCGGTGAACTCCTTGAACTTGCCGCCCTTGGCGGCGCAGCCGGAGGCGGCCGAGGAGCGGGTGGAGTACTCGGTGGTGGAGAAGCGGTTGAGGAAGGCCACCGGGTGGTAGACGACCCGGGCCTTGCCGTCGGCGACCAGCTTGTCGATGGTCGGGCCGCTGGTCTCCTGGAAGTTCCGGCAGACCGGGCAGAGGTAGTCCTCGTACAGGTCGATGGTGACCTTGCCGCTGCCGAGCACGATGCCGGTGCCGGCGTCGTTGGCGCCCGGCGGGGCGGTGAACGTGTCGGACTTCTGGCTGTTGAACACGCTCCAGCCGATCAGGCCGGCGATGACCAGCACGGCGACCGCGGCGACGGTGGCCCAGAGCGCCCGCTTGCGCCGTCGTTCCCGGGCGATCTGCTCGCGGACGACCCGGGCGGCGTTCTTCTGCCCCTTGCGACTACTCATCCTCGTCCTCCGTGGGAGGTTCGCCCGCGAGCCAGCCGTCCACCGAGACGGGGGTGCGGGGCCAGGCAAGCAGGATCCCGGCCAGCGCCAGGAATCCCAGGTCCCGGAGGATCTCCGGGAGGTAGCTCGGTGACCGGCCGGCGGCGAGTTGCCCGCCGCTGCCGAAGCAACCGCAGTCGATGGCCAGGCCGCGCGCCCAGGCCGAGGCGATGCCCGCGATGAAGACCACCAGCAGCGCCGCGGAGACCCCGGCGGCCAGTCGGGTGGCCAACCCGAGGAGCAGGAGTACGCCCAGCGCCAGCTCGACGAAGGGCAGCGCCGCGCCGATCGCGGTGGCCAGGTCGTACGGCATCACCTGGTACGCGTTGACGGCCCGGCCGGAGGCGGCCAGGTCACCCACCTTCGCGCCGCCGGCGATCAGCCAGACGGCGGCCAGGCCGAGCCGGGCGGCGGTGGACACCCACGGCCGGACGGCGGGCCAGCGGGCGGAGCGCTTCGCGGTCACGATCATTGGTCGTCCGGTCACCGGCAGAAGTTCCCGCTCAGCCGCGCAGCGCGTCGTCGACGGCCGCGACGAGGTCGTTGCGGGCCCGGGCCACCCGGGAGCGGATGGTGCCCACCGGCACCTCCTCCACGGCGGCGGCCTCGGCGTACGACAGGCCGAGCAGTTGGGTGAGGACGAACGCGCCGCGCCGCTCGGCGGGCAGCCGGCGGAGCAGGTCGGCGGCGCCCAGCTGGCCGGCCGGGTCGGGGTGTGGCCGGTCGGTCCACGCGTCGGCGGCCAGCCGCTGGTCGAGCCGGCGTCGCCGCACGACGGTGCGCAGGTGGTCGGCGCAGGTCCGGCGGGCGATGCCGAGCAGCCAGGTACGCACGCTGGAGCGCCCCTGGAACGTCGACAGCGCCCGGAACGCCCGCAGGTACGTCTCCTGGGTGAGGTCGTCCGCGCTGTCCCGGTCGACCAGGGCGGCGGTGAACCGCCACACCTCCGCCTGGGTGGCCCGGACGAAGGCGGCCTGCGCGACCGGGTCGCCGTCGCGGGCGGCCAACGCCCAGCGGGTCGCCGACTCCCGGTCGGCGTCGCCGGTCGGGGCGGGCCCGACGGCGGCGTCACGCGGGGCGGGGATCACGACAGTGAAGGTTACGCGCCGCTCCCGCCCGGGGCACGGTCCTTCGGCTCTTGCATGGCCCGCGCCACGTCGGGAACTTTCCCCCGCCCCCGGCCGACTACCCGCTCATGACATGCGACGACGTACGCCTGGCGCTGTCGGCGCGGCTGGACGGGGAGGACCCGCGGGTGCCGGCGCCGACGTTGGACGCGCACACCGCCTCGTGCCCGGGCTGCCGGCAGTGGCTGGCCCACGCCGAGCGGGTGACCCGGCTCACCCGGTTGCAGTCTGTCGACGTACCGGACCTGACCGCGCCGGTGCTGGCGGCGGTCGCCGCGGACCGGGCCGCCGGCCGGCGGGCCGCGGAGGCGGTGGCGCACGGCCGGCGGCAGGTGCTGCGGGCGGCGCTGGCGGTGGCCGCCGTCGCCCAGCTCGCGGTCGCCCTGCCGATCCTGCTGGCCGGGCCGGGCGGGGCCCTCGACCCGCACACCAACCGGGAGATGGCCTCGTTCGACGTGGCGCTCTCCGTCGGTTTCGTGCTGGCCGCCGTGCGGCCGGAGCGGGCCCGGGCGTTCGTGCCGGTGGCGTTCGTGCTGGCGGTCTGCCTGGCGGTGACCAGCGCCTGGGACATCGCCAACTCGACCACCGCGCTGGTGCACGAGGTGGGCCACCTGGCCGCCGTGGTGCAGGCCGGGCTGCTCTGGGCGCTCGGCCGGGTCGACGGCGCGCCGCGCCGCCCGCTGGCGCCGGTGGTCATCCCGGGGCGCGGATGAGCACCGCCCGGGTCGCCGGAACGGGGTGCGGTCGGTAAGCATGGCCGTCATGACTTCCGTCCGCCGCGTCCCCGCGTGGCTTCCCCGGTTCGGCGCGCTGGCCGGTCTGCTGGTCGCCGTCGTCGCCCTGCTGCTGGCTCCGGCCACTCCCGCCAGCGCCCACGCGGTGTTGGTCAGCACCAGCCCGGTCGGCTCCGCGGTGGTGCCGCAGGCCCCGGCCGAGGTGGTGCTGACCTTCAGCGAGTCGGTCCGCAAGGTCAGCGGCAAGATCCGGGTGATCGCCCCGGACGGGTCCCGCGCCGACCGGGGCGAGCCGCGCTTCTCCGGGGCGGTGGTGACCGTCCCGGTCGACTCGTCCGGCCCGCGCGGCACCTACCTGGTCAGCTACCGGGTGATCTCGGCGGACAGTCACCCGGTCTCCGGCGCCTTCACCTACTCCGTCGGCGCGCCGTCGACCCCGCCCACGGACACCGGCAGCGACGTGCGGGCCGACCGGGTGGTGGGCGTCGCGGTGAAGGTCGCCAAGTACCTCGGCTACACCGGCCTGCTCCTGCTGGTGGGTCCGGCGCTGGTGCTCGCCGCGCTCTGGCCGCGCCGGCTGTCCCGCCGCGGGCCGGCCCGGCTGGCCTGGGCCGGGTTGGGGCTGCTGGCCTTCGCCACCCTGGCCGACCTGTGGTTGCAGGTGCCGTACACCGCCGGCGGGGGGATCCTCGACGTCACCGGGTCCGGGCTGGGGGAGGTGCTGGGCAGCACCTTCGGCGCCGCGCACCTGGTCCGGCTGGGCCTGCTCGCGGCGGCGGCCTTCCTGCTCCGGCCGCTCTTCGCCGCCCCCGCCGGCCGGACCGACCTGATCATCCTGGCCGTGCTGGGCGGGGCGGCGCTGTTCACCTGGCCGCTGGCCGGGCACGCGGCGGCCTCGCCGGCCCCGGCGGTCTCCGTGGTCGTCGACGCGGTCCACCTGGGCGGCATGGCGGTCTGGCTGGGCGGCCTGGTGATGCTCGCCGGGTTCCTGCTGCGTCGGGCCGACGAGCGGGAACTGGACGCCATCCTGCCGATCTGGTCGCGCTGGGCGGCGCTGGCCGTGTCGGCGCTGCTGCTCGCCGGCACCGTGCAGGCGCTGATCGAGGTGGCCACCCCGAAGGCGCTGGTCGACACCACGTACGGGCGGCTGGTGCTGGCCAAGATCGTGCTGCTGGCGATCGTGGTGGCGGTGGCCGCGTACTCCCGGCAGCTGGTGCGGCGGCGGACCGCGGCGGGGCGGCCGACCCGGATGCGCCGTGCGGTGATCGCCGAGCTGGCGATCACCGCGGTGGTGCTCGGGGTGTCGGCGACCCTGGTGCAGACCACCCCGGCGCGCACCGCCGAGGCCCAGGTGGACGGTACGGCGGCCGGCTACTTCTCGGCCACGTTGACCAGCTCGCTCTACTCGTTGCAGGTGGAGCTGGACCCGGCCGAGCGGGGCCCGAACACGCTGCACCTGTACGCGTACACGAAGGACAACAAGCCGCAGCGGGTGGCGGAGTGGAAGGTCACCGCCGCGCTGCCGTCGGCCGGGATCGAACCGATCGACGTGCCGCTGCTGCCGCTGACCGACAACCACGTCACCGGTGAGGTGAGTTTGCCCTCGGCCGGGCAGTGGGAGTTCCGCTTCACCCTCCGCACCACCGACATCGACCGGGCCACGGTGACCGCCACCGTGCCGATCCGCTAGGAAGGCTCCCGCACATGATCCGTTTCCGGCGTACCGCCGCCGCGTTCACCCTCGCCGCCGTGGGCGCGGCCGTCTTCGGCCTGGCCGGTCCGGCCTCGGCGCACGTCACGGTCGACCCGAAGCAGGCCACCCAGGGCGGGTACGCCCGGGTGGCGTTCCGGGTGCCGAACGAGAGTGACACCGCCGCCACCACCAAGGTCGAGGTGGTGCTGCCGGAGAACGCGCCGGTGGGTTCGGTGTCCACGCTGCCGGTGCCGGGCTGGACGGTGGCCGTGGAGAAGGCGAAGGTGGACCCGCCGATCGAGGTGCACGGCAGCCAGCTCACCGAGCGCGTGTCGAAGCTGACCTGGACGGCCGCGGGGGACGCGGCGATCAAGCCGGGCACCTTCCAGGAGTTCCCGGTCTCCATGGGGCCGCTGCCGAAGGTCGACACGATGGTCTTCAAGACCCTGCAGACCTACTCCGACGGCAACGTGGTCCGCTGGATCGACGAGCCGACGCCGGGCGGTGCGGAGCCGGAGAGCCCCGCACCGGTGCTCACCCTGACCGCCGCGGCGCCCTCCGGGTCCGCCGCCCCGGCCGCCGCGCCGGCCGGCTCGGACGACGCCGACGAGGCCGACGACGACTCGACCGGCCTGGCGGTCGGTCTCGGCGCGGCGGGCCTGGTCGCCGGGCTGGCCGGGCTGGTCCTGGGCGGCCTGGCCTTCCGCCGTACCCGTGCGGCGGCCCCCACCGCCTGACCCATCCTGTCCCGGCAATCCGGCGGCCGGGCTCGGCCCCGCCGCGACCATGGCGGTGGTGGCCTGGGTGATCGACCCGGATCATCCGGCCGAGGTGGAGCTGGAGGCCAACCTCCCGACCCGCTGATCAGCCGGCGCCTGTCCGGGGCGAAGCCGCACGCGACCCGTGGGCGCAAACATCGCCACGAGCGTGATACCTCAGAGTCATTTTGATACCTCTGAGGTATCACGCTCGTTTTTCTCGTTGCTTTCCAGCCCGCCAGCCCGCCAGCCCGCCAGCCCGCCAGCCAGCGGCCCGGGGCTCCGCATCCGGAGGCCAGAACAGCCGGATCGCCGGGCCTGCGATGGTTGCCGTGGATATCCGCTGATAGCCCGGTTTGCCTCGGTAAGGTCGGCCGGGTAATCGGCGACGGAGGGGGACTGAACGGATGCGTTTCGTGCGCGCGCTGGCCGGACTGCTGCTGTTGACCATGGGGATCCCGGCGCTCCTCGCCGGCGGAACGCTGGCCGTCGTGGCCCGGCACGCCGACCCCGGCGGCAGCTTCGGCGCCCGTTTCGAGCAGGTCCACACCGACGGCCAGGCCGTCGTCGTCCCCGACCTGGACGCGTTGCTGCACAGCGAGGCGCCGTTCGCCCGCACCGACCGCTCCCGGGTCCGGCTCACCGCGCGGACCGCCGACGGTCCGGCCTTCCTCGGCCTCGCCCCCACGGAGGAGGTGCGGCGTTGGCTCGGGCCCGTCCCGCACGCGGCCATCACGCGGGTGACGCTGGCCCGCGGCCCGCTCCCGGTCCGCCTGGAACCGGCCGGCCCGCCGATGGGCGCCCCGTCCGCCGCCGGCGCGGGCACCCCGGTCAGCAGGACCAACTGGGTACGCGAGGGGATCGGCGCCCTGGAGTGGAGCCCCGCCGACCTGGCCGGCCCGCCGCTGAGCCTGGTGGTGATGCGCCCCGACGGGCGGGCCGACCTGACCCTCGACCTGCGGGCCGAACTGCGCGCCGGCTGGTTCGGGCCGATCACGTACGGGCTGCTGGGCGGCGGGATCCTGCTGGTGGCGCTCGCCGCGCTGGTGCTGCTGCGCCCGACCCGCCCCCGCGAGGTGGTCTTCGTGGTGGAGCCGGACCAGGTGCCGGTGCTCGCCGGCCGGCTCGGGGTCAGCTCGCTCAGCGGCCTGGGCTCCACGCCGGGTTGGGAACCCCCGCCGGTGCGCGAGCGGGAACTGGTCGGCGTGGGTGCCGGCGCCGCCCACTCGGCACCCGGGTCGGTCCCGCCCGGCCGTCCGGCCAGCCTGGCCGACCTGCCGCCCACCGGTGTCGCCGAGGGCGGTGCGCCGCCCGCCACCCGGCTCGCCCCGCCCGACGTGGCGCTCGACCTGACCTGGCCACCCGTCGGGGCGGCGGAGACCCGGCGGCCGGCGTCGGTGCCGGCGACGCTGCGCCCGGCGACTCCCGACGGCGACGCGCCGGCGGCCGACCGGTCCTGATCTCCCGCTATCCGTTCGGCGAGGACCCGCTCGCCGGCTCGCGGACCGGCAGGGTGGCCAGCAACAGCAGCGCGAGCAGCACGTACGCGTTGCGGAGCAGGAACTCCACCGGGTCGTCGGTGCGGTTCGGCGCCACCCCCCAGTCGGCGAACGTCACCACCCCGATCACGATCACGGCGGTGGTCACGACGGCCAGCCCGTAGAGCCGGCCGCGGCGGCGCGTTCCGGCCGGGCCCGGGTCCGCGGAGAGGCCGGCGTCGACCAGGACCACCACCGCCGGGATGAACCAGTAGATGTGGTGGGTCCAGGTGATCGGGCTGACCAGGGCACCCACCAGTCCGGTCAGGGTCAGTCCGGTGAGCTGGTCCCCGGCGCGCGCGGCACGGGCCGCCCGCCACAGCCCGTAGGCGGCGACCGTCACGGCGAGCAGCAGCCAGAGCGGCCGGGGTGGCAGCTGCGGGGTGGTGAAGCGGCTGAGCAGCCCGTACAGGGACTGGTTGCCGGTGTAGTCGGTGCGCCCGACCCGGTCGGTGGCCCACAGCTCGTGGGTCCAGAAGCGCCAGGAGTCGGCCGGCGCGACCACCGCGGCGACGCCGGTGGCGACGGCGGCCGTCACGCCCGCCACCACCGCGGCCCGCCAGCGCCGGCTCACCAGCAGGTAGACCAGGAAGATCCCCGGGAAGAGCTTGAGGGCGGTGGCCAGGCCGACGCCCACCCCGGCCCACCGCCGCCCCTCGGGTACGGCGAAGAGCAGGTCGGCCAGGATCAGCACCACCAGCAGCATGTTGATCTGACCGAAGGTGATCGTCTCGCGGGTGCTCTCCACGGCGAGCACCAGCAGCACCGCCACGGTCATGGTGAACAGCCGGGGCAGGCCATGCCGGGCGGTCAGCGGCCGGACCAGCCAGCCGGTGGTCACCAGCACACCGAGCAGGGTGAGCGCCGTGAAGATCGTGACCGTTGCGCCGAGGGGCAGCGCGGCGAACGGGCGCAGCAGCAGGGCCGCGAACGGGGGATAGGTGAAGTACAGCGCACCCTGCACCCGGTCCGGCTGGACGTAGTCGTAGAGCGGGTGCCCGGCCGACCACCAGTCCATCGCCCGCATGTAGATCTTGAGGTCGAAGAAGTCGTGCGCCCGCCCCGGCAGGTACAGCATCGGCAGCACCGCCGCCACCGCCAGCACCGTGACCAGCCGACGGGCCGTACGCCCCCGCTGCTCGTCGGCGCCCACGGCGGGTGGGTCGGCTGATTGCGCTGGCACTCCGAAACCCTAG
The DNA here is from genome assembly GCF_900090305.1 of Micromonospora siamensis. NCBI lineage: Bacteria > Bacillati > Actinomycetota > Actinomycetes > Micromonosporales > Micromonosporaceae > Micromonospora > Micromonospora siamensis. The sequence continues at coordinate 2,011,290 of NZ_LT607751.1, forward strand.
CGGTCGGCCGGGCCGATGGTGCCCAGGCGCGGGCGGCCGGCCGGCGCGTAGTCTGTTGCGGTGGCTGACCTCCTTGTCTGGATCGACTGTGAGATGACCGGGTTGGATCTCGGCCGGGACGCCCTGATCGAGGTCGCGGCCCTGGTCACCGATCCGGATCTGAACGTGCTCGGCGACGGTGTCGACGTGGTGATCCACGCCGACGAGGCGGCCCTGGCGGGCATGCCGGAGATCGTCGCGACGATGCACGCCAAATCGGGTCTGACCGAGGAGGTACGGCGCTCCACGGTCACCCTGGCCGAGGCGGAGGACATGGTCCTGGACTACGTCACCGCGCACGTCAAGGACCCGCGTACGGCACCGCTGTGCGGCAACTCGATCGCCACCGACCGGGGCTTCATCACCCGGGACATGCCCCGCCTCGACGCGCACCTGCACTACCGCATGATCGACGTCTCCTCGATCAAGGAACTCACCCGCCGCTGGTACCCGCGGGTGTACTTCGGGCAGCCGCAGAAGGGGCTCGCGCACCGCGCCCTGGCCGACATCCGGGAGAGCATCCGCGAGCTGGAGTACTACCGGCGGACGGTCTTCGTGCCGCTGCCCGGGCCGGACGTGGAGACCGCGAAGGCCATCGCCGCCGGGCTCTAGACCGTGCGAAGGTGAACCCGCTGGACGGGCCGGGCGGGGGTGTGGCTATTATTAGTCCGCGCCGCCGGGCCTGCCCGAGCGGAGAGCATGGTGGCTGTAGCTCAGTTGGCAGAGCACCGGGTTGTGGTCCCGGTTGTCGTGGGTTCAATTCCCATCAGTCACCCCATTGACGAAGGCCCCCTCCGGTCGGAGGGGGCCTTCGTCGTTTCGTCCGTCCGTCGAGCGCGCGAGGCCCGCCGGGCCCGGTCTCCCGGGCCCGGCGGTGCGGTCGGCTCAGTTCGCCGGGGTGTACGGCAGGGCGCTGCCCTTGACGTACTCGTCCCAGCTGATGTTCCAGTCGGTCCAGCCGTTGCCGAGTTGCAACTTCCGCTCGGTGCCCTTGACGGTGATCGGGTCACCCATCCGGGTGTTGGCGAACAGCCAGGCCCCGTCGGCCATCGACACGTTCACGCAGCCGTGCGAGACGTTGACGCTGCCCTGCTGCCCCTCCGACCAGGGCGCGGCGTGGATGAACTCGCCACCCCAGGTCAGCCGCTGGGCGAAGTCGATGTCCGTGCGGTAGCCCTCCTCCGGGCCCAGCTCCTCACGGGTGTCGAAGACCGTCTTGCGCAGCTTCTCGATGACCACCATCGTGCCGCTCGACGACGGGGTGGTCTTCTTGCCGAGGCTCACCAGGATCGTCTTGACGACCTTGCCGTCCCGGGTGACCGTCATCTTCTTGGTGGCGTTGTCCACCGTCATCACGAACGACGGTCCGATCTTGATGTCGACGCCGAAGTCGGAGCGGCCGTACCAGCCGTCGCCCATCGGCACGCCCTTGGCCCGCACCTGGTACGACACCTTGCTGCCGGCCTTCCAGAAGGTCTTCGGGCGGTACCGGATCTCGGTGGGGCTGCTCCAGTGCCAGACGCCCTCCTGGGCCGGTACCGAGGTGACCGACATTCGGCGCTCGATGTCGTCCCGGTAGTCCGCCGGGATGGCCCGGCCGAACCGGACGATCAGCGGCATGGCCACCCCGACGACCTGGTTGTCGCCGAGGAAGCTGCTCACCCGGACCAGGTTGGGCTGCTTCATGACGGTGAACTTGCTGGTCGCCGTGAACGGCTTGTCGTCGTCGCCCGTGGCGGTGACCGTCGCCGTGTACGTCTCACCCCACTTCAGGGCGTCGGTCGGGGTGAACTTCCGACCGTCCTTGGCCAGCTTGCCCTCGACCTCCTCGCCGGCGGAGTCCTTGAGCGCGAACTCGGTCTCCTGAGCCTGCTTGGCGGTGAACGCCACGGTGGTCAGGGCGGGCACGTCGGTGGCGTCGGCGGCCGGGGCGGTGATGGTGGCGGACGCCTTGGGCGGTTGCTCGCTCGGGCTCTGCCACGTCGACGGCTTGTCGCCGTCCTTGCTTCCGCCGCCGCTGTCGGTGCAGGCGGAGGTGAACGCCAGCGCGACAGCGAGCGCGCCCGCCGCCCACCCACGGCGTCGCCCGGCGCGACGGGGGCCGCGCCGGCTCAGCTGGTCATGGTCAGCTCGCATGATTCCCTCACAGTTGTGTCCCCGTCCCATCGTCTCTCACCGACGTGCGGGGGCGGGTGACGGTTGCCGGGGGTGAGCCGGAACACCCCGACCATGATGTACCAACAGCGCCCGCCAGGGGCATCGGGATACCGACATATGTATCACTTTGAGTAGTGGTTGCCTGGCGTGGAGTAGCCCTGAGGGTCAGCGCAGGGCCGGACCGGCCCCGCCGGTCGGCACCGGCAACGCGCTGCCCTTGACGAACTCCGCCCAGCTCAGGTTCCACGCCGTCCAGCCGTTGCCGTGCGCCAGGCGACGCTCGGTGCCGCGTACGGTGACCGGGTCGCCGACCTTGGTGTTCGCGAACAGCCAGCGGCCGTGCGCCATGGAGACGTTCACGCAGCCGTGCGAGACGTTGCGCCGGCCCTGCTGCCCCTCCGACCAGGGCGCCGCGTGGATGTACTCCCCGCCCCAGGTGAGGCGCTGCGCGAAGTCGATCTCGGTGACGTACTGGTTCTCCGGGTCCGGCTCGTCGCGGGTGTCGAAGGTGGTGTGCTCCTTCTTCTCCATCACGACCATGGTGCCGCTGGAGGAGGGGGTGCTCTTCTTGCCCAGGCTCACCGGCAGGGTGCGGACCACCTTGCCGTCCTCGTACACGGTCATCTTCTTGGTGGCGTTGTCCACCTTCATCTCGAAGGCCCGGCCGATCTTCACCGTCGCCGTACGGTCGACGTTGCCGTGGCGGCCGTTGCTCAGCGGCACGCCGGCCAGCCCGATCCGCACGTCGATGGTGGTGCCGGGCCGCCAGTACTCCGGCGCCCGGTAGTACGCCTGGGTGCCGTTGGAGAACCAGTGCCAGGCGCCGGGCTGCGGCGGATCGGTGCGGACGAACATCCGCCGCTGCATCGCCGCGCGGTCCTTGGCCGGGATACCGGGGTGGAACTCGGCGACCACCGGCATCGCCACGCCGTAGGTGTGGCCGTCGGCGAGGTAGAGCCCCGAGCCGATCATGGAACCCGGCTTCCCCATCGTGGTGAAGGTGCTGGTGCCCCGGCGCGCGGCGCCGTCCGGGCCGGTCCCGGTGACCGTGGCGGTGTAGCGGGTGGCGTACTTCAGCGGCGTGGACGGCACCCACGACGAGCCGTCGACGCGCCACCGGCCGGGCACCTTGTCGCCGTTCGCGGCGACCAGGGTGACCTCGCCGAGTTCGCCGCCGCTCGGGGCCTTGGCGCTGATCTCCGTGCTGATCGGGCGCCGGGTCGCGCCGTTCGCGGGCGTGACCCGCAGGGCCGGCGCCGCCGACCCGCTCGGCGTCGGAGTGCCGGATGCCGCCGGGTCGCCGGACGACCCTGGGGCACCGGACGGCGGCGCGGCCGTCGCCTCGGCTGCCGCTCCCGTCCCCCCGGCGAACTCGGCCTGCTTGTCATCCCCACCGCATCCGGTCAGCGTCAGTGACGCCGCCAGGACCAGGACGCCCACCATCGCCCTGGCCCGCGTGAACCTGCCCATCCCCACCCCTGTCCTCGCGCGCTTGGCGGACATGGTGCCGTACCCGGACGTCGGCTTCCGTCCCGTAGCCCTTCGGCCGGGGTCTTTGCGGGGGTTTTGCCGGATAATCCGAGCCGAAGGGGGGAGTGGGGAACCGGTTGGAACCAGGCTCCGAGCCCGTGCTAATCTTCTCTCCGTTGCCAACGAGCGCCGCTAGCTCAACTGGCAGAGCAGCGGACTCTTAATCCGCGGGTTCGGGGTTCGAGTCCCTGGCGGCGCACCAACAAGCGAGGCCCTGATTCGGCGGTTCCTGCCGATCGGGGCCTTTCTCGTGTACGCCAGCGGTCGTGTCGTGACCGGCGCCGGGTGCCGCCGGTGGGCCCAGTGCCCCGCCCGCCGGTGAGGGTGTCCCAGCCGGCCACCCCGCGGGTGGACAACCGGCTGGGCCCGACCGCGCGTCGGCTGTGGAGGGTCACCCACCGTCCTTGCCGCTGCCGCGATACTGGGCCCATGTCGGTCCTTCGCCGGGTGCTCAGCCGGATCCGTGCCGCCAACCGGGCCCGCTGGCTGCGGCGCGGCCTGCTGGTCGCTTCGCTCGCCGTCGTGCTGGCCGGCGCGGTCACCGGCGGCAGCGTGGTCTGGGTACGCTCCGGCGCGAGCGGCCACACCTTCACCGTCGGGGACGTCCCCGAGGCGCCGGTGGCGCTGGTGCTGGGCGCGCAGATCGATCCCGGCGGGCAGCCCTCGGCGTTCCTGGCCGCCCGGCTGGAGATCGCGCGGCAACTGCTCGCCGCCGGCAAGGTCCACGCCATCCTCGTCTCCGGCGACCACATGGACTGGGGCTACGACGAGCCGGGCGCGATGCGCCGGTGGCTGGTCGACCGGGGCGTTCCCGACCGCAAGGTGGTGCTCGACCACGCCGGCTTCGACACGTACGACTCGTGCGCCCGGGCCAGGCGGATCTTCGGGGTACGCCAGGCCACCGTGGTCACCCAGTCCTTCCACCTCGACCGGGCGGTGACGCTCTGCCGGGCGCTCGGCGTCGAGGCCAACGGCGTCGGCGACGAGACCGCCAGGCGGTACGCGCCGTTGTGGGTCCGGGGCGTGGTGCGCGAGTACGGGGCCGCGGACAAGGCGGCGTGGGACGTGCTGTCCGGGCGCGACCCGGTGCACCTGGGCCGGCACGAGACCGGCGTCGAGGACGCCCTGCGGAGCTGAGGTGCCCGCTTCGCGGGGTGGCCGGGGGCCTGCTATCGTTTCTCCCCGTTGCCGATGAGCGCCGCTAGCTCAACTGGCAGAGCAGCGGACTCTTAATCCGCGGGTTCGGGGTTCGAGTCCCTGGCGGCGCACCAACGAGCAGGGCCCTGACCTGGTGGTTCACACCGGGTCGGGGCCTTTTTCGCGTGAGTCGCTGGTGGGTGGTCGCCTGGCACGGGACCTCATCGCGCCGCGACCCGCCGTTCCCGGTCAGTCGGAAGGGTCGGCCAGCGCGGTCACCTTGCGCACCAGAACGGACCGCTCGCGTTGGTTTGCGCAGAGCCGGGTGGCCTGCTCCAGCTCGGCCCGCGCCTCCGCTCGCCGACCGAGCCGGGCCAGCAGCTCCCCGCGTACGGTCGGGAGCAGATGCGAGCCGGGGAGCCGGTCCAGGGCGATCAGCTCGTCGACGATGGCCAGGGCCTGCGCCGGGCCCGAGGCCATGGCGACGGCGACGGCCCGGTTGAGCTCGACCACGGGCGAGGGGGCGACACGGCCCAGCGCCTCGTAGAGCAGCACGATCCGGTCCCAGTCGGTCGTCTCGACCGAGCACGCGGACGCGTGGGTGGCGGCGATCGCCGCCTGCAGCCCGTAGGGGCCCAGGCCGCCCCTCGACGCCCTGGCCAGCGCGGCCAGCCCTCGGCGGATCGCCGAGTGGTCCCAGCGGCGCCGGTCCTGGTCGGTCAGCAGGATGGGCGAACCGTCCGGTGCGGTCCGGGCCGGGAAGCGCGCGGCCGTCAGCTCGCACAGGGCCAGCAGGCCGTGCACCTCCGGCTCGTCGGGCAGCAGGGCGGCCAGCGTGCGGGCCAGCCGGACCGCCTCGTACGCCAGGTCGGGGCGGAGCAGCCGGTCACCGGAGGTGGCCGTCGACCCCTCGGTGAAGATCACGTAGAGGACGCTGAGCACGCCGCCCAGCCGCTCCCGGCGCTCGTCGGCCACCGGTAGTGCGAACGGCACCCCGGCCGCCGCGATCGTCTTCTTGCCCCGGGTGATGCGGGCCTGCACCGTCGGCACCGGCACGAGGAACGCGCGGGCGATCTCCGCACTGGACAGGCCGGCGACCACGCGCAGGGTCAGCGCCACCCGGGCCTCCCGGGACAGCACCGGGTGGCAGCTGACGAACATCAGCGCCAGGACGTCGTCGTCGATCCGGTCGGGGTCGACGTCGTCGACCGCCGGGTCGCTCGCCGCGTCCGCCGCCAGCAGTGCGTACCGGTCCTGCAGCGCGGCCCGGCGGCGGATCATGTCGATCGCCCGCCGCCGGGCCGTGGCCATCAACCAGCCGGCCGGACTGGCCGGTGCGACCAGCGGCCACGACACCAGCGCCTCGGCCACCGCCTCCTGGGCGGCGTCCTCGGCCAGCCCGAAATCGCCGGTGAACCGGGTCAGCGCGGCGACGATCCGCGCCGACTCGATCCGCCAGACCGCCTCGACGTCGGCCGGACCCATCAGGTTCGGCCGGAGCCCTGGCTGACGGCGTCTTCCGTGGCGACCCGCTCGTGTTCCTGCGGCAGTTCGTCATCCCCGAGCACCCGCCGGACCTCGATCTTCGATCCGGGAGCCGCCGGGACCCGCCGGGCCCACTCGACCGCCTCCTCCTCCTTCGAGGCGACGTCGAGCAGGAAGTAGCCCCCGAACAGCTCCTTCGTCTCGCCGTACGGCCCGTCGGTCACCACCGGGACCTCACCGCTGAAGTCGACCACGACGCCCCGGCTCGCGTCGTCCAGGCCCTCCGCGGCGAGCAGGACACCGGCCTTGACCATGTCCCCGATGAACTCCCCCGTCGCGGCCATCAACCGCTCGATGTCGGCCATCATCGCCGCGTTCGACTCGTCGGTGCCCCGCATGATCAGCATGTACTTCGACATCTGCTTCTCCTCGTCCGGCCGGGTCGCCTCTCGACCCTCGCACCCTCAGGTCGAACGGGCAGCCCGCCGATCGACACCGCCCCGGAGGAATGTCGCGCCGGGCCGCGGTCGGGTGCGAGTCTCAGGCGCTGCGCAGTTCCCGGCCGGCGCGGTTGAGCCACGCCAGCGCCCGGACGCTGTCGTACGTGCCCGCCTTCAACTGCGCCGCGGCGTTGGACGCGGTCTGGTACAGGTGCTCCGCGTCCGGCGTGCCCCTGCACTCGATGGCAAGCACGGCGAGGGCTTCCACGCTCTCCCAGCTGCCCGGTTTCAAGGACCCGGCGGCTTCCAGGGCGCGTTGCAGCGGTGGGCGTTGATCGTGGCGGTGTCCGAACATGAAGGTCCCCTGCCATGGACTGAGTTTGCTGGACGGTGTGACGGGTCGACCCTAGAGCGTGCTCAGGCCGGCTGCCGTACCCGCAGCTCGTCGGCGAAGACGGTCAGCACCCGGCGCAGCTCGTCGCGCAGCTCGGGGCGTACGACGAGGCCGTCGTCGCCCACGGCGTCGCGCGGCACGACCAGCCGGACGCTCGCGGCCTCGCTGATCTCGGCGGCGACGTAGCCCAGGACCAGCCGCAGGGTGGCCTGTGCCCCGTCGCCCCGGCCCGGGGCCGCGACGTTCAGGCTGGCCACCGGCTTGCCGTCGAGCTGGCCGCCGCCCACCGTCCAGTCGAGCAGGTTCTTGAGGCTGCCGGGCAGGGTGCCCGCGTACTCGGGGGTGCAGAACAGCACGCCGTCGGCGGCCTCGATGCGGGCCCGCAGCCGGGCTGCGGCCGGCGGCAGCTGCACCGACTCCCGGTCGTCGTCGGGGTTGAACGCCGGCAGGGCGGCCAGCTCGTCGTACAGCTGGGTGTGGATGCCGTCGGGGGCGACGGCGGCAACGGTCCGCAGGGCGGCCGAGTTGGTGGACGCCGCCCGGGTGCTGCCCGAGATCAACAGGATGGTCGGCGGGGCGGTGTCGGTGGCGTACCGCAGTTCGTCGCCGTCGGTTCCGGTCTGCTGGAAGCCGGCGCGCTCCAACACCCGCCGGCTGGGCCGGTTGCCGGCCTCGGTGCCGGCCACGACCCGGCGCACCTCGGGGCGGGACAGCAGGTGCCGGGTGAGCGCCGCGACGACCTCGGTGCCGTGGCCGTGGCCGCGGTGCGGGGCGGCCAGTCCGTACCCGATCTCGATGTCGCCGTGCTCGTCGGCCGGCCCGTGCACCCCGCAGTCGCCGATCACGACGCCGTCGAGGGTGACCAGCCAGCCGAAGGAACGGCCGTCCGCGATGCCGGCCAGGCCGTCCAGGGTGTCGTCGTGCGGCCACCCGTCGGCGACCGTGAGGCCGGCGAGGTCTCCGGCCCGGACCGCGGTGGCGGCCGGGCCGTCCAGGGGTTCCAGCACCAGGCGTCCGGCGACCAGCCGGGGTACGGAATCCACTGTCGAGTCTGTCGTCATGGGATCTGGTTCTAGCCGGTGGGCGCGGTCGGCGCCAGCCGGTTTCCCGCGCCGACCGGACCCCTGCCCGAGGTCCGGTCGGCGCTGCTGCTGCCTCAGACGCAGCCGAGTGCATCCCGGTAGCCGGCTGGCTTGTCTCCGGCGGTCACCTTGTCGGCGTACTCCCAGAACACCTCGGGATAGTCTCCGGCGTCGTTCATGTCGTGCAGCACCTTCCACTTGTGGCTGCTGCGCAGCGCGTCGACGGCCCGCTTCGCGGCGGCGTCGTCGCCGGCCTTGCGGGCCCGCAGCCATTCCTCGATCCAGCCGCAGCCGACCCGGGCGACGACCTGGGCGCCGAACTGGTAGGAGTCGTTGACGCCGAGCTCGCTCAGCGCGGCGGCGTCGAAGCCCGGGGGCAGCGGCACGTCGGCGAGGACGGTGGCCGCCCGCTCCTTGATCCGGTCCGGTGTGACGATCTCCGGGGGCATCGCGGCCAGCCAGGTGCGGACGTCGACGCGGACAACGGCGGCCAGCATCCGGTCGAACTCGGCCCGCCGCATCCCGCCGCCGCGCAGTTCGACGAAGGAACCGTCGCGGGGCCGCGTGATGACGGCGAAGTCGTTCCCGGCGTAGCGGAAGAGGTCGGCGGGTTGACCGTCCACGGTGACCTTCTCCGGCCTGCTGACGTTGAGCCGGTCCTTGTAGTAGCCCTGGTGATATTCGGCCGGGTACCAGTTCATCTCGACCTGCCGGTCGCCGTTGGTGAAGCCGATCGTGCCGTGCTTCTCGGCGAAGCCGTAGACGGTGGTGGCCTTCCAGCCGGGCTGGTCGATCAGCAGGCGGGGGTTCTGCTCGGCGGCCTTGAGCGCCATCGCCGAGTAGGCGACCTGCTGCGTCCCCTTCGAGGTGGTGACCGGAGAGGCCTGGTGGCCGGCCGGGGGCGCGGGCCGCAGGGCCGAGGCGGCGACGAAGCCGGTGAGCAGTACGGCGGCGACGCCCGCGGCGGCCAGGCCGCTCACGAGGCCGCGGCGGGCCGGTCGGGGCTGCGGTGGCTCGGTGGCGGGGGCCAGGGTCGGCGTGGACATGATCTCCTCCAGCAGGTGCTGTGCGGCCCCGTCGAGGTGCCGGACGGCCTCCGGCCGGTACGGGTCGGCGTCTCGGACCATCCGGTCCAGCTGCTCGTCGGTCATCTGCCCTCCTCGGGGATGCGTACGGCCATGACGTCGAGTGCATGTCCGGCCGGCTCGGGTTCGTCACGGAGAATTTCGCGCAGCCGGGTCCGGGCCCGGCTCAGGCGCGTACGGACCACGGCGGGGCTCACCCGCAGCACCGTGGCGATCTCGCGGGGTTCCAGTCCTTCCCAGAAGGTCAGCATGAGCACCTCGCGGTCCAGTTCGCCGAGGCGGGCCAGCGCCGACCGGACGGCGAGCCGGTCCGGCACCTGGCTGCCGGGGTCGACGGGCGGACCGCCGCGCAGCCGGTGCCGCAGCCGGTCGCCGAGCCGTTCCCGGCGCAGGGTGCCGCGGTGGTGGTTGGCCAGCACCCGCCGGGCCACCCCGTAGAGCCAGAGCCGGGTCTCGGGTTCGGGCGGGATGTCGCGGCGACGCCAGGCGACGAGGAAGACCTCGGCGACCACGTCGGCGGCGTCCTCGGGCTGCGCGACCCGGCGCAGGGCGTACACCAGGATGCGCTCGAAGTTGGCCGCGTAGACCTGGCGGAAGAGGTCCTCGTGCTCGATTCCGGCGCTCACGTCCCTCCCATGTCCGGCCGGGTGTTCATCGTGACAGCCCGATGCCGGCGGATTTCGTCAACCTGTGGTTGACGGCGGCAGAGCGTCAACCTATGGTTGACGAATGACGGAACCTTCGCAGCAGATGAGTCACCCCATCCGCCTCGACGACCTGATCGCCGGGATCAAGAAGGCGCGTCCCGACGCGCTCGACCAACTGGCCGACGCGATGGTGATGGCCGAGCACCTCGGCGACGTCGCCGACCACCTGATCGGCCACTTCGTGGACCAGGCCCGCCGCTCCGGCGCGTCCTGGACCGAGATCGGCAAGAGCATGGGGGTGAGCAAGCAGGCCGCGCAGAAGCGGTCCGCGGCCAAGTCGGACTCTGCCGCCGCCCTCGACCCGAACGCCGGCTTCGCGCGCTTCACCCCCCGGGCCCGCAACGTGGTGATCGCCTCGCAGGAGGAGGCCCGGACCGCCGGCAACCCCGAGATCGGCCCGGCACACCTGGTCCTCGGCCTGCTCGCCGAGCCCGACGCGCTGGCCGTCAAGGCGATCGTCGCCGCCGGCGTCACCCTGGACGACGTCCGGGCCGCGGCCACCGCCGTGCTGCCGCAGGCCGCCGAGCAGGTGCCGGACCTCGTCCCGTACGACGCCCGCGGCAAGAAGGCCCTGGAGCTGACGTTCCGGGAGGCGCTGCGGCTCGGGCACAACTACGTCGGCACGGAGCACGTCCTGCTCGCGCTGATCGAGGAGGAGAACGGTGACGGCCCGTTGACCGGCCTCGGGTTGACCAAGGAGTCGATCGAGGAGTGGGTCGCCGCCGCCCTGAAGCAGGTCACCATCGGGCAGTGACCGGTGTGGGGGAGCGGCCTCCCCCGCGCGGGCGATCAGGTGGACGCCCCCGTCGGGCACGGTCCAGGAAGGACCATCACCGACAGGAGCGCGACGATGACGACGATCAGTATCCCGAGCGGCACCGCCCGGCCGGTGCCGCGCTGGGCCGAGTGGGCAGCGCGCGCCGTACCGTGGCTGGTGCTGCCCTCCGGTCTGTGGCGGATCGCGTTGGGGCTGGGTGTCCCGATGGGGTTCACCGGGGAGCTGGCCCGGCTCTACCACGCCCCGGGCTGGATCACCCCGTACGTGATCGCCCTGACCGCGCTCGCCGAGGCCGCGGCGCTGCTCACCCTCGGGCTGGTGCGGCCGTGGGGTGAGGTGCTGCCCCGCTGGGTGCCGCGGTGGGGCGGCCGGCGGGTTCCCGTCGGGTTAGCGGTCACCGTGGCCGCGCTCGGGGTGCTGGCGCTGACCGTGCTCGCCGTACCCACGGTGGCGGTCTGGAACGGCCCGGAGAACATGGGTGACCCGGACGCGCCGCAGGGCGTGGCGGGCGCGCTGATGACGGCCTGCTACGCCCCGCAGCTGGCCTGGCCGCCGCTGCTCGCCGCCGTCACGTACGCGTACTGGCGGCGGCGCCGGGGCGAGGGTCAGTCGGCGGTGGGGAAGCCGTAGCGGGCGGCGTGCTCCGGGTCGGCCGGGTCGACCTGCCGGATGCCGGCGTCGGCGAGGCGCTTGTTCACCTCGTCGAGCTGCTCCCGCACCAGCCGGGCCTCCTCCTCGGTGACCCGGCCCCGGTGCGGTCGGCCGGCGTGCTCGATGGTGCCGTAGTCGATCTTCTCGGCGGCCCGGCGGGCCTTCGGCGGCTTCACCCGCTCGGCGGTACGCAGCAGCTGGGCCATCGGCACGTCGGTGGCCATCGCGTCGAACTCGCTGGCGGTGAGCACCACCCGACGCGGCTCGCCGCCGCCGTGCCGGTCGTGGATCTCCACCACGGCCACGTCCAGCGCGGCGTCGTCGATGCTCTCCACCTCGATCGGGGTGGCGTCCAGTTGCACGGGCCCGGCCACCAGGTCGGGGTGCTCCAGCACGACGACCTTGACCACCTCGTCGTCGGTCCCCAGCACGGTGCCGGTGAAGTCGGAGACGTGGATCGTCTTCTTGCCCATGCGCGGAGCATCTCCCGTCGTACGCCGAAATTTCGGACCAGAAGACGCTACCCGACAGGTGTGCGAACGCCGTGCGCGGAGCGCCGCGGTGTGTCGTCGCTTTCGGTGCGGGGTCAGTGGGCGGTGAGGCCGCGCCGGGTGGAGGTGCCGGCGGGCAGCGCGTTCAGCTCGGCCCAGGACGGCGAGTCACCCGAGCGGGCCTCCCGGTACGCCGGCTGGGCCGGGAACCGCGCGGCGGCGTTCCTCGCCGCCTCCCAGGCGCGGTCGGTGTCCTGCTGGTACCGGTCATTCGGCTGATTAGGCATGACCATTACCGTCCCAAAGGAAGTTGTACATGTATGGAAATAGATATGACGCACCGTCGATGTCTCCGGTTCCCCGTGCCGCGGGCGCGGGGAAGGCATCGGTGATGTTCGGTACGTCTACCCGGGTGACCGGCGATCCAATCGACAGTCGAGCTTATTTCGGTTGTCGTCCGGCAACTGCTCGGGAGTGACCGACATCGCTTTGCTGGATACCCCCTAGGGGTATAGCGTGCCGGGCATGGAGAATCCGAACCTCACCCGACTGGCCGTCGCCGCCACCCTGCACTGCCTCACCGGCTGCGCCATCGGCGAGGTGCTCGGCATGCTCGTCGGCACCGCGCTCGGCTGGCACAACCTCGCCACCGTGCTGCTGTCGGTGGCGCTGGCCTTCCTCTTCGGCTACGCGCTGACCATCCGGCCGGTGCTCCGCTCCGGCCTGCCGCTGCGCTCCGCCGTCGGCGTGGCGCTCGCCGCCGACACGGTGAGCATCCTGGTCATGGAGGTGACCGACAACGCCGTCATGCTGGGCGTCCCCGGCGCCATGGACGCCGGCCTCACCAACTGGCTGTTCTGGGTGAGCCTGCTGCTCGCCCTCGCCGTGGCGTTCGTGGTCACCGTGCCGGTCAACCGGGCACTGATCGCCCGGGGCCGCGGTCACGCCGTGGTGCACCGGTACCACGGTGGGCACGCGGACCACGGTGGGCACGCGGACCACGGCGACCATGGGGGCCAGGAGAGCCGCGCCGGCCTGGACAACCACGCCGGCCAGGACAGCCACGGGGGCCACGTCCACCACGACGGCGGCTCCCGGGCCTGATCGGGGCGTCGACCGCGCGCCGCGGGCGTACCCTGATCTTGAGAGATGTGGATCGAGCGGGGGTGACCAGGTGCTGGACCGGCGGCTCCACCTGCACCTGGCCACCTGGCTCGGGCAGTGGCCGGCCGGACCGGGGCTGCACGTGGTCCGGTCCCGCCGCCGTGACCTGCCGGCCTGGGACGGCCGACTCCGGCCGGCACTGGCCGTCGGCGCCCCCGGCAGCGTGGTGCTCTCCGTCGGACCGGGTCGGGTCGAGGCGGTCCGGGCCCTGGCCCGACAGGGCGAGGAACGGCTGCTCGCCGGCCTGCCCGCCGCGGTGGCGCACCCGGAGTGGGTGACCCACGACGGGTCGTTCCGCTGGTGCGTGGCCCCCGCGCCGCTGCCCGACGTGGGGGAGTGGTTGGCGCCCACCGAACCCGGGCTCCCGCGCTGGCTGCGGCTGTTCGACCGGGAGGTGCTGGTGGTCCGGGACGCCGACGGCGGCTACCTGGCCGGGGCCGGCGTCAAGCGGCACGACGCGCACGGGCACGAGCTGGCCGTCGGCACCGTGCCGGCAGCCCGGGGGCGGGGACTGGCCCGGCGACTGGTCGCGCAGGCCGCCCGCCGGGTGCTCGACGAGGGCGCGATCCCCACCTACCTGCACGACGCCGGCAACCGGGCCTCCGCCGAGGTCGCCGAGGCCGCCGGCTTCCCGGACCGGGGCTGGCGGTCGTTCGGGGTCTTCCCACCCTGATCCGGGGCCGGGTGTGGCGGCCGACGGCTCTGGGTAGGTGCCGGGGTCATGGCAGAGCAGCGCGATCCCGAACCGGAATCCGGCCCGTCCGCTCCCGTACCGCCCGCCCGCCGGGCCGTGGACACCGAAGGGGCGGGGCCACCGGGCGCCGACACCGTGGCGGAGCCGACCCGGCGCCGTGACCGCACCCGCTACCTGTACCTGGCGGTCATCGCCGCCGTGCTGGCCGGCATCGCGGTCGGGTTCCTCTTCCCCGACTTCGCGAAGTCGCTCAAGCCGCTCGGCACCGGGTTCGTCAACCTGATCAAGATGATGATCGGCCCGGTGATCTTCTGCACGATCGTGCTGGGCGTCGGCTCGGTCCGCAAGGCCGCGCAGGTCGGCAAGGTCGGCGGGCTCGCGCTCGGCTACTTCCTCACCATGTCGACCGTCGCGCTGGCGATCGGCCTGGTCGTCGGCAACCTGATCCACCCCGGGCAGGGCCTCAACCTCGACGACTCGCTCGCCGCCGCCGGTCAGAAGGCGGCTGGCGGTGAGTCCGAGGGGACCGTCGACTTCCTGCTCGGCATCATCCCCACCACTCTGTTCTCCGCGCTCACCGAGGGCGAGGTGCTCCAGGCGCTGCTGGTGGCGCTGCTGGTCGGCTTCGCCGTGCAGAGCCTCGGCCGTCGGGGCGAGCCGGTCGTCAACGCCATCGCCGCCCTGCAACGGGTGGTCTTCAAGGTGCTCGCCATGATCATGTGGCTGGCGCCGGTCGGCGCGTTCGGCGCCATCGCCGCCGTGGTCGGCGAGACCGGCGTGGACGCGCTGAAGAGCCTCGCCCAGATCATGCTCGGCTTCTACGCCACCTGCGCGATCTTCGTCTTCGCCGTGCTCGGCGCGCTGCTCTGGTTCGTCGCCCGCATCTCGATCTTCAAGTTGCTGCGCTACCTGGGCCGGGAGTTCCTGCTGATCCTCTCCACCTCCTCGTCGGAGTCGGCGCTGCCCCGGCTGATCGCCAAGATGGAGCACGCCGGCGTCGCCCGGCCCGTCGTCGGCATCACCGTGCCGACCGGCTACTCCTTCAACCTCGACGGCACCGCCATCTACCTGACCATGGCGTCGCTGTTCATCGCCGACGCGCTCGGCAAGCCGCTCTCGATCGGCGAGCAGATCTCCCTGCTCGGCTTCATGATCATCGCCTCGAAGGGCGCGGCCGGCGTGACCGGCGCCGGTCTGGCCACCCTGGCCGGTGGTCTCCAGTCGCACCGCCCCGAACTGGTCGACGGCGTCGGCCTGATCGTCGGCATCGACCGGTTCATGTCCGAGGCCCGGGCGCTGACCAACTTCGCCGGCAACGCCGTGGCCACCGTACTGGTCGGCACCTGGACCGGCCAGTTCGACCGGGACCGGGCCGAGGCGGTGCTGGCCGGCCGGGACCCGTTCGACGAGCTCACCATGCTCGACGAGGACGCCGCACACGGCGTACCGGGCGACGGGACCGAGGCGGACGCCCGGCTGGCCGACCCGCGGGTGCCGGCGCCGCGCTGACCCGCGGCAGACGCGGACCGTGGATCCCGGGCCGGATCCACGGTCCGCTGCCGCTTTCCCCAGGTCCCTCCGTGGCGGGCCGCTGGCCGGCCCGTCATCGGTGACGCTACGTATCCAAAGGGTCCGGGGGCAAGTGGTCGACCGGTGATTCCTGGTGTCCATTAGCGGACTTGACCTGCGGCGCAGCCGCAGGAGCCGGTGCCGGCCACCGGTGACCGACGGTGTGCATGGATGACGACTCAGACCTTGGCGGCCAGCCCCAGCGCCTCCGCGGCGGCCCGCCCGTTGGCGTGGCTCGCCCCGTAGGTGGTGACGAAGGCCCGTGCCCCCGCCGGCCGCCAGGCCGCCGGCCAGCCCATCTCCACCACCGTCGTCGGATGGGCGGCGGCCAGCGCGGCCACCAGGTCGGTGCCGCCGGGCAGCCGGTGCAGGTGCCGGCCGACCAGCACGATCGGCCGGGAGCCCGCGAGCCGGCGCAGCTGCTGCGGATCGGCCTCCTCGGCCACCACCCGCACCTGCTCGACATCGGCCAGGTGCGGGCCCAGCCCCCACGGCACCCGACCCTCGGCGATCGTCGAGGCGGCGTACACCTGCACCACCAGCGGCCGGTCGAGGCCGTCGACCGTCCCCTCGACGCGGACCGCCCGCCGGGCGGCCGCGTACCCCAGGTCCGACGCCGCGGGAACTGCCGTCGCCGCGCGGGTCCGGGCGGCCATCCCGGCGGTACGCTCCGCCGCCTGCTCCACCCGCGCCCGGTCCAGCCCGCCGTCGCCGATCGCCTCCACGATCCCGGTGACCACCCGCTCGACCAGCGGCGCGTCGACCTGCGCACCGACGCAGAGCAGGTCCGCCCCGGCGGCCAGCGCACGGACGGCGGCCGGACCGACCCCGCCCGCGGCCAGCGCCGCACCCTGCATCTCCAGCGCGTCGGTGACCACCACGCCGGTGAAGCCGTACTCGCCGCGCAGCAGGTCCACCAGGACCGCCCGGCTGAACGTGGCCGGGCCGTCGCCGGTCAACGCCGGAACCCGGATGTGCGCGGTCATGATCGCCTCCACCCCCGCGTCGATCACCGCGGCGAACGGCGGCAGGTCCCGCTGCCGCAGCACCTCCGCCGCCACGTCGACCGTGGGCAGCTCGTGGTGCGAGTCGGCGACCGTCGCGCCGTGGCCGGGGAAGTGCTTGGCGCAGGCCGCCACGCCGGCCGACTGGAGACCGAGCACCGCCGCCGCCGAGTGGACCGCCACCCGGACCGGGTCGGCGCCGAACGAGCGGGTGCCGATCACCGGGTTCTCGTCGGCGGTGTTCACGTCCACCGTCGGCGCCAGGTCCAGGGTCACGCCGAGCGCCGCCAGCTCCGCGCCGATCGCCGCGTACACCTCGCGGGTCAGGCCCGCGTCGTCCACCGCGCCGAGCGCCGCGTTGCCCGGGTACGGGCTGCCCGTGGCGTGCGCCAGCCGGGTGACGTCGCCGCCCTCCTCGTCGATGGCCACCAGCACGTCCGCCCGCCCGGCCCGCAGTGCGGCGGTGCTCGCCGCCACCTGCGCCGGGTCGTGCACGTTGGTGCCGAACAGGGTGTGCCCGGCCAGCCCCTCGGCGACCAGGTCGACCGCCCAGTCCGGCGGGACCGGCCCCGGGTACGCGGCCAGCAGCGTGCCCAGCGCCAACCGGCGCAGTCCTGGATCCAGCCCCACCACATTCCTCCTTCGACGCCCGCCGGTACGGGTGATCGACCTGACCGGGCCGGCCGGCGGCGCTGCCCGGTCGCCCGGGTATCGCCGTTCCGGGCGGCCGATACGCTACGGGAACCGCCCCCGGGTCGGTTGGTCAACAAAGTTTACGGAAACCTGAGGACGTCACATGAGTGCGACCCGGCTGCCCGGCACCCCCCGCCTGTTGCGGGCGCTCAACGACCGCGCGGCGCTGGAGCTGCTGCTGGAACGCGGGCCGCTGACCCGGGCCCGGCTGGGCGAGTTGACCGGGCTGTCCAAGGTCACCGCCTCGCAGCTGGTGGAGCGGCTGGAGGAACGCGGCCTGGTCACCCGGGTCGGCGAGCAGGCCGGCGGCCGCGGCCCCAACGCCCAGCTCTACGCCGTACGCCCGGGCAGCGCGCACGTGGTCGGCGTGGACGTCGGCGCCGACCGGGTGGTGGCCGCCTGCGCCGACATCACCGGCGCCGTCAACGGCCGGGTGGAACAGTCCACCCGGGACACCGACGACCCGGTGGGCGTGGTGCACAACGCGGTGGTCCAGGCCGCGAGCAGCGCCGGCGCGGAGCTGTCCACCGTACGACGGGTGGTGCTGGGCACCCCGGGCCTGGTGGACCCGGCCACCGGCGACATCACCTTCGCGTTCAACCTGCCCCGCTGGCACCGGGGACTGCTCGCCGCGCTCCGCGAGGACCTGCGCATCCCGGTGGTCTTCGAGAACGACGTGAACCTGGCCGCGGTCGCCGAGGCGCAGTCCGGCGCCGCCCGGGGCGTACCCGACTTCGTGCTGGTCTGGGTGGGCGCCGGCGTCGGCCTGGCGATCGTGCTCGGTGGCCGGCTGCACCACGGCAGCACCGGCGCGGCCGGCGAGATCGGCTACCTGCCGGTGCCCGGGGTACCGATCCCGCGCGACGTCTCCCGCCGGGCCAAGCCGGCCTTCCAGCAGCTGGCCGGGGCGGACGCGGTCCGCGCGGTGGCCCGCGAGCACGGCTTCGGCGCCCCGGACGCGGCGGCGGCCGTCCGGGCGGCGATCGACGCCGGCCCGGCCGGCGGCCCGATGCTCGACGAACTCGCCCGCCGGCTGGCCCTCGGCGTGGCCAGCACCTGCGTGGTGCTGGACCCGCCGCTGGTGGTGCTCGCCGGTGAGGTGGGTCAGGCCGGCGGCGCGGCACTCGCCGAGCGGGTGCAGCACGAGGTCGCCGCGATCACCCTGGTCCGGCCCCGGGTGGTGGTGACCGGGCTGACCGAGGAGCCGATCCTGCACGGCGCGCTGCGCACCGCGCTGGACGCGGTCCGCGACGAGGTCTTCGGCTCCACCGTGGGCTGAACCGGCCGGCCCGCCGGGTGACGGGCCGGCCGCGCAATCAGATCAGGTCGCGGCGGCGGAACACCGCGAACGCCGCCACCACCAGCACGGCGGTGACCACCAGCAGCACCGGCAACGACTCGGCCGCGGTCAGCCTCCACACCCCTGAGCAGTCGCCCCGGCCGTAGCAGACCACGTCGGTGGAGAACTGCAGGCTCCCGTTGAGCCACGCCCCGACATAGCTGGACAGCACCCAGCGCTCCGGGCTGCGCACGTCCAGGATCTCCATCACCAGCCGGGCGCCGGCCTCCCAGACCACGGCGTACGCGGCCGCCGCGCCGAGCGCCGCCGCGGTGTGCCGGCCCAGCGTGGCGATCGCGAAGCCCACCGCCGTGCCGAGCAGCACCAGCAGCAGTCCGCGACCGAACAGGCCGCCCAGCGAGCGCCAGAACGCGTCGTCCAGTCGCCCCGGCCGCCCCGCCGCCTGCCCGATCAGCCAGAACGTCGCCAGGTACGCCGCCGAGGCCAGCACCGACAGCACCAGCACCCCGCCGAGCAGGGTGCCCAGCTTCGCCCCCAGCACGGCCAGCCGCCGCGGCCGCCAGAGCAGCAGGTTCACCACCCCGCCGGAGTTCAGGTCCGCCCCGACGTAGGACGCCCCCACCAGGAATCCGAAGAGCAGCAGGAACGCGATCAGGAAGAACAGCAGCGGGCGCGCCTCGTCGGCGAAGGTGAACACGTTGTAGAGGAAGTCACTGGCGACCGGCAGCCGCTCCTGCTGCCCCGGGTCGAGGAACGAGCAGTCCTCGGGATATTCCTCGACCTGCCCCTCCGGGTCGCCGGCCTGCTTGGCCGCCACACAGTTGCGGTAGCTGTCCTCCATGCTCTGCCGCGCCTCGACGGCCTGTCGGTCGGCCTCGGCCAACTCGTTCGCCGTGGGCCGGTGCGAGTCGGCCAGCGTGGTCGCCGCGGTGATGCCGAAGGCGAGCACCAGCAGCACCACCATCAACTGCACGAACCGGCGGGCGGCGAGCCGCTCCGCCTCGGCACGGACCAGTCTCACGACTGCACCTCCCGGGCATCGCCCACCGTCACGTCGAGGTCGATCATCGGCTCCGGGCTGCGCGGCCCGGGCAGCACCGCGTCGTCCACCTGCCGGGGCACGCCCGGGTCCGGAGTGGTGCCGGTCAGCTCCAGGAAGACGCTCTCCAGGTCGGGCCGGAGCGGGGTCAGCTCGCGTACCCACAGACCCTGCTCGCCCAGCGTGCGGGAGATCACCTCCGGGTCGGCCACCCCGGTCGCCACCAGGTGGTCCCCGTCGGCGTCGACCGGCACCCCGGCGGCGGCCAGCAGTTGCGCCGCACGCCCCGGATCGGCCACCCCGACCCGCCACTGGTGCTGGTCGAAGCCGGCCAGCACCTCCTCCACCCGGCCGGCTGCCACCCGCCGGCCCCGGGAGATGATCGTCACGTGGTCGCAGATCAGCTGGATCTCGCCGAGGATGTGGCTGGAGAGCAGCACGGTCACTCCCGCCGCGGCCAGCGATCGGACCAGGTCCCGCATCTCCCGGATGCCCGCCGGGTCCAGCCCGTTCGCCGGCTCGTCGAGGATCAGCAGCTCCGGGTTCTTCAGCAGCGCCGAGGCCACCGCCAGCCGCTGCTTCATGCCCAGCGAATAGCCGCGGACCCGCTCGTGGCCGCGGTCGCGCAGGCCCACCTGCTCCAGCACCTCGTCGACCCGGGCGGTCGGCAGCCCGCCGGCGACGGCGAGCAGGCGCAGCGTGCGGTGCGCGGTGAAGTTGCCGAAGAACTGCGGGCTCTCCACGATCGCGCCGACCCGACCGGCCACCTCGGGCAGCAGTCGCGGCGACTCCGCGCCCAGCACCCGCATCCGGCCGCCGTCGGACCGGACCAGGCCGAGCAGCGCCCGCAGGGTGGTGGTCTTGCCTGAGCCGTTCGGGCCGAGGAAGCCGTGCACCTGGCCGGCCTCCACCAACAGGTCGAAGCCGTCCACCGCCACCCGGCGGCCGTGCCGCAGGCTGTGGAACGACTTGCGCAGGCCCTCGATCTCGATGATCGCGGTCATCCGGCGGTCTCGCCGTCGCGTACGGGCATCAGGTGTCCTCTCCCGGGGTGAGTCATGACACGGCGCCCCACCCTATGGCGGCCCCGCCGCCCGTGGGGGGCACCCACGCGGTGCGTGGTTGGATGGGCGGGTGACTGTGGATGCGGATCTGGTGGTCAGCCTGGACCAAGTGGCGGTACGCCGGTCCGGCACCGCCCTGCTGGACGGCGTCGACTGGCGCGTCGGACTGGACGAACGGTGGGTGGTGCTCGGGCCGAACGGCGCCGGCAAGACCACCCTGCTGAACCTCGCCGCCGGCCGGTTGCACCCGACCGTCGGCACCGCGCACGTGCTCGGCGAGCGGATCGGCCGTACCGACGTCAACGAGCTGCGGACCCGGATCGGCCTCTCCACCGCCGCGCTGGCCGAGCGGCTGCCGGCCGAGGAGAAGGTCACCGACGTGGTGGTCACCGCGGCCTGGTCGGTGGTGGGCCGCTGGCGGGAGAGCTACGACCCGGGCGACGAGCGGCGGGCCCACGCCCTGCTCAGCCAGCTGGGCATCGGCCACCTCGCCGACCGGACGTACGGGACGCTGTCCGAGGGGGAGCGCAAGCGGGTGCAGATCGCCCGGGCGCTGATGACCGACCCGGAGCTGCTGCTACTCGACGAGCCGGCCGCCGGGCTCGACCTGGGTGGCCGCGAGGATCTGGTCGCCCGGCTGGCCGAGCTGGCGTACGACCCGGACGCGCCCGCCCTGGTGCTGGTCACCCACCACGTCGAGGAGATCCCGCCGGGGTTCACCCACGCGCTGCTGCTGCGCGACGGCGGTGTGGTCGCCCAGGGGCTGCTCGGTGACACGCTGACCGCCGACAACCTCTCCAAGACCTTCGGCCTGCCGCTGGTGGTCGAGCGGCGCGGCGACCGGTTCACCGCCCGCGCCGCCTGAGCCGGCCGGGCCGCCACTCGACGTTCGGAGGAGAGCCGGTGCGACAGACCCGCGTCGCGGTGGTGGGCAGCGCCAACATGGACCTGGTCGCCACCGCGGCCACCCTGCCCCGGCCGGGGGAGACGGTGCTCGCCACCGACTTCGTCACCGTCCCCGGCGGCAAGGGCGCCAACCAGGCCGTCGCCGCGGTACGCGCCGGCGCCACCTGCACGTTCCTTGGCGCGATCGGCTCCGACTCGTTCGGGGTGACCCTGCGGGCCCGGATCACCGCCGCCGGGGTGGACACCGGCCAGCTGCGGGTGGTGTACGGCGCCTCCGGCGTGGCCCTGGTGATGGTGAACGCCGACGGGGAGAACCTGATCACGGTGACGCCCGGCGCGAACGGGGCGTTCACCGGTCTCACCCCGGACGAGCTGGCCGCCGTACGCGACGCCGACGTGCTGGTCGCCCAGCTGGAGGTGCCGGTCGAGACGGTGACGGAGGCGGCGGTGGCGGCCCGGGCGGCCGGCACCCGGGTGATCCTGAACGCGGCGCCGGCCCGGCCGGTGCCGGCGGAGCTGCTCGCCGCGGTGGACGTGCTGGTGGTGAACGAGACCGAGGCGCAGGCGCTCACCGGGCACGGCCGGGAGGACCCGCACGCCCTGCTGGCGCTGGTGCCCCGGGCGGTGCTCACCCTCGGTGGCGAGGGCGCCTGGTACGGCGACCGGGACGGCACGGCGGTGCACGTACCGGCCGTGCGGGTGGAGGTGGTGGACTCCACCGCCGCGGGTGACGCGTTCACCGCCGCGCTGGCGGTGGCCTGGGGCGAGGGGCGGGACCTGCTCGACGCCGTGCGTTGGGCGGCGGCGGCCGGGGCGGCCTGCTGCCGGCGGCTGGGCGCCTCGGTGGCGCTGCCCCGCCGGCACGAGATCGACGAGCTTTACGCGCCGGCCTGACCGGCCCCGCCCGGGTCGACCCGTCCGGCGGCCGGTCAGCTCTCCGGGTCGTCGTTGAGCCGCTCGCCGCGGCGGCGCAGCATGCCCAGGCCGGGGATGCCGGCCACGGCGAGCTTCAGGTCCCGCGTGACGTCGAGCAGGTCGTGCAGGTCCGGGCCGACCCGGTCCAGGGTGGCCAGGATCGGCAGCACGTCGGCGGTCAGGTGCTCCTTGAGCTTGGGCAGCTCGTCGACCAGCCGGATGGCGGCGGTCACCTCCTCCTGGCTGAGTTCCGCGACGAACCGGTCGGCCATCGGCGCGCCGCGCCGCAACGCCGGCTCGTACGCGGCCAGCAGCCCCGCCGCGGTGGTGGTGGTTTCGGCAGCGGCGACGGCCACCTTCTCCGCGTCGGCTACCACCGACAGGGCGGCGGCGGAGACCCGTTCGGCCTCACCCACCACGACGGCGGCCGCGGCGGCCACCTCGGTGGCGCTGTCGATGGCGGTGGTGGCGGCGGCGCTGATCACGGCCACCTCGCGGACCGCCGACTCGGCGTCGTCGAGGACCCGGTCGGTGCGGTCCAGCGTCCCCTCGATCCGGTCGACCACCCCGTTGATCCGAGCCAGCAGCGCCTCGACGCCGTCGAGCACCGCGAAGGCGCGGGTGGGCACGGCTGCGAAGGACGCCGCCTGGTCGAGCGCGGAACGGGTGAGGCCGAAGACCGCGGTCGGTCGGGGGAGGGGAATCGCCATGCTCCCAGTGTGCGTCGGGCCGGCCAGGAGCGCCGGGCGGTGGCCGTCCGGGTGGTGGGGGGCACGGGCGCCGGGCGGTAGGGTGCGGCCATGTCGGCCCGCCCCGCAGGTGTCGTCCCGGCCACCCGCGCGACCGTGCTGCTCGCCGTGCTGGCCCTGCTCGCCGTGGTGCTCGGCGGCGTCCGGTTGGCGCAGGCCGGCGCCGGGTCGAGCGCCCGCCAGGTCACCGTCGACGGGGTGCCGTTGACCGAGGTGCGGGCCGGGTCGTCGCCGGGCCGGCACCCTGGGGTGGTGGTGGCGCACGGCTTCGCCGGCTCGGCCCGGCTGATGCGTCCGCTCGCCGACACGGTGGCCCGGCACGGCGCGGTGGCGCTGCTGCTCGACTTCGCCGGGCACGGCGCGAACCCGGCCCGGCTCCCCGGCGCCGGCCGGGACGGCTCCGCCGCACGGGCCGTGCTGGAACACGACCTGGACGTGGCCGTGGCGCACCTGCGGGCCCTGCCGGACGTGGACCCGGACCGGATCGTGCTGGTCGGCCACTCGATGGGCGCGGGTGCGGTCACCCGGTACGCCGCGACGCACCCGGAGATCGCGGCGACCGTGGCGGTGTCGTTGCCGGACGCGGGCGCCCTGCCGTACGGGCGGCCCCGGGCGTTGCGCCTGGTGGTCGGGGGCGCCGAGTTCCCGGGCTTCCGCCGGGCCGCCGAGCAGGCGCTGCGGGCGGCGCCGCCGGGGCAGCGGAGCCTGACCGTGGTGTCGGGGACCGAGCACATCTCGGTGCTCTTCGCCGGGCGTACCCACGAGACGGTGGTCGCTGCCCTGCCCGGCGGGTCGGCCGGCCCGCCGCCGCGGCCGGGCGCCCGGCTGGCCGGCGCGGGTCTGCTCCTGCTCGGCCTGGGGGTCGGCTTCGTGCCGTTGGTGGCGGCGCTGCGCGGGCGGCGCCCGGACGGCCCGGCAGCCGCCGACGTGCGGCCGGTCACCGGCCGGTGGCTGCTGCTCGGCGCGGTGGCGGTCGCGGCCGGGTTGGCGGCGGTGGTCGCCACGGTGGCGCCCACCGTCCGGTTGCCGCTGGCCGTCGGCGGCTACGTGACCGGTTACCTGCTGCTCACCGGGCTGCTGCTGGCCGTGCTGGCCCGCCGGCTCGTCCCCGGCCGGGGCACCCCGCCGGTCCGGGAGGCCGGCTCACGGCCCGCGCCGCTCGCCGCCCTGACCATCGGGTACGCGCTGGTCTCGGTGGCCGTGCCGATCCACCTCGGCTTCACCGCGGCCTGGCCGGTCGGCGCGAGGTGGTGGCTGCTGCCCGTGGTGGCGGTGGGCTGCCTGGCCTTCCTGCTCGGCGCGGAGCGGATCGCGGCGGGCCGCAGCGGCCGGTACGCCGCCGTGCTCGCCCTCACCGTGCTGGTCCTCGCCGTCGCGGCGGTGGCCGGCTTGGCGCCCGGTTTCGTCCTGCTGGTGGTGCCGCTCTTCGCGGTGCTGGCGGGGTGGGCGGCGGCCTGGGCGGCGGTGCTGCGCCGGGCCGGCGTGCCGGGCTGGCTGCCGGCCGTGGTGGGCACGGTGCTGCTGGCCTGGCCGATCGCCACCACGCTGCCGCTGGCCTGACCAGGGGATCAGCCGTTGTCGGCGGTGCGCTCGGCGACCCGCAGCGCCCACCAGATCAGCGGCGCCTGCAACGGCAGCCGGCCGTAGCCGATCGCCCGCTTCGCGGGCCCCCGGTGCCGCCAGTCCGCGGCCATCTTCACGTTGGCGGGCAGCACGGCGACGAAGAGCGCCGCGGCGGCCAGCCCGCCGGCCCGCCGGGTCCGCGGCGCGGCCACGGCCGCCGCCACCGCCAGCTCCGCGACCCCGCTGGCGTACGTCCAGAAGCGCGCCGGACCGGGCAGCCGGCGCGGCACGATCGGGTCGTAGAAGCGGGGACGGGCCAGATGGGTCACACCGGCCGCCGCCAGCAGTCCGGCCAGGGCGAGGGCCTCGCCGCGACGACTCGTCACCGATGGTCTCCCTGCTGTTCGACGGCGCGTTGCACGGCCCGGTAGATCTGCCCGAACCGTAGCGCGTCCGGGGTGCGCAGCAACATCACCTCCTGCCCGTGGTGCTGCACCCACAGCTCGTGCACCCGGTTGCCGCGCTCGTACGAGCGGTCCAGCCAACCCAACGGCAGTTCGAGGAAGGGGGTGAGGACCAGCGCGCCGACCGCGCAGGCGGCCAGGATGATCAGGGCCAGCTTCCAGTTGCCCCGGTCCTGCGCCGCCCAGGCGAGCGAGAGCACGCAGACCAGCGCGACCAACGGCGGCAGGGACAGCAGCAGCACCAGGACGCCCCGACCCAGCACCCGACCCCGGACGGCCAGCGTGGTGACCCCGCGGGCGTGCCAGACGTACGTCACGTCGGCCACCCGGACCGCCTGCCCACCGGCCCGGATCGACTCGGAGGTCACCTGCACGGTGTCGTCGCGGTAATAGAGGGTCATCACTAAGCATTACCACCGGTGTCCAAGCCGGAACACCCCGTGGGCTCCCCGGTCGTCATCTCAGCTCCGGCTCCGAAGGCGGCGGCGGAACGGCCGGCCGGCCCTGCGGCTCCCCGCGGGTAGCTCGTCGGGGTGCCTACAGACTTGAGAGCGTGGACGACTCAGGACGCGGGTGGTCGGGTCCCGTCCGACCGGGACGGTTGGTTCGGTCGGGAGCCGAAGGCCCCCCGTGGCGGCGCGTTTCGTGTGGCAGCCGTGGTCGAGTCGTTCACGCTCTCAAGTCTGTAGTGGCCGAAGGGGGTATCGGCGGGGTCAGCCAACCTCGGCCTATTCTCGGCGGAGTGGGAGGCGACGAGCGGGAGCGCAACGTCGAGGTGGTCCGCCGGTATCTGCGGACCTTCGTCACGAAGGACCTGGCCGAGTTGGCTGCGGTGGTCGCCGAGGACGTGGAGATCTACGGCTCCGGCCGCAGCGTGCGGGGGCGGGAGTATCCCGAGGGCGCGGTCTCCTCGCCCGGGCTGACCGTGCTGGACCTGGAGATCGTGGAGATCTTCGCGGCGGAGGACCGGGTGGTGGTGTCGATGGCGCTGACCTACCGGCGGGACGCCACCGGGGCGGTCGCCGTGCAGAGCGCCTGCAAGATGTACCGGCTGGCCGGCGGGCGGATCGTGCAGTTCTGGGGCGAGCAGGACCTCTACGGTCTGCTGCGCGGCCTGGAGCTCCTGCCGGCCGAGCTGCCCGCGTTCTGAGTGGCCGACGGGGCCGGCCGGCGGGCGACGGGCTGGCCGCTCTCCATCGCCCGCTGCACCGCCCGGTAGATCTGGCCGAAGCGCAGCGCGTCGCCGGTGGCGAGCAGCCGGACCGGCCTGCCCCGCCAGCGGGCCCACATCTCCCACTGCCGGCTGCCGCGGGCGTACGACCGGTCCAGGTGTTCGAAGAGGAAGTCGGCGAGCGGGCCGACGGCGAGCCCGACGAGCACCGACGCCCCGACGATGGCGATCGTCACGGTGGCGGAACGGTGCAGCCAGAGCGCGAGTGCGACGCCCAGGGCGGCGGCCACCAGCGGGCCGGCCAGCGCGGCCCCGATCGCTCCCCGCCCGGCGAGCACCCGCCACGACCGGCTGCCCCGGCGGTGCCACACCATGCTGATCTCGGCCAGCGGGAAGGTCCGCTCGTCCACCCGGACGGCGGTGGAGGTGACCCGCACCGACCTGTCGTCGTAGAACGTGATCATGGCTTGACTCCCGGTGGTGGGGCTGACACCACACTACGTACCCAAACGATCCGGGTCGTAAGGTTGGCACGCGACTTCGACGAGGAAGTGAGGGCAGCGTGGGCGAGTTCGTCAGGCTGGAATCCAAGGACGGCATCGGCACCATCCGGCTCGAGCGGCCGCCGATGAACGCGCTGAACAAGCAGGTCCAGGAGGAGTTGCGCGCCGCGGCCGCCGAGGCCGCCGCCGACCCCGAGGTCCGCGCGGTCATCGTGTACGGCGGCGAGAAGGTCTTCGCGGCCGGCGCGGACATCAAGGAGATGGCCGACATGTCCTACGTGGACATGGCGGAGCGGGCCGCCGACCTGTCCAGCGCGCTCGGCGCGTTCACCCGGATCCCGAAGCCGGTGGTCGCGGCGATCACCGGGTACGCCCTCGGCGGCGGCTGCGAGCTGGCGCTGGCCTGCGACTGGCGGATCGTGGCCGAGGACGCCAAGCTCGGCCAGCCCGAGATCAAGCTCGGCATCATCCCGGGCGCCGGCGGCACCCAGCGGCTGGCCCGCCTGGTCGGCCCGGCCCGTGCCAAGGACCTGATCATGACCGGCCGGATGGTCGACGCCCAGGAGGCGCTGCGCATCGGCCTGGCCGACCAGGTGGTCCCGGCCGCCGACGTCTACGCCGCTGCCGTGGCGTACGTGAAGCCGTTCCTGACCGGTCCGGTGCAGGCGCTGCGGGCGGCGAAGCTGGCCGTGGACGGTGGCCTCGACATGGACCTGAACTCGGGTCTGGCCTGGGAGAGCCAGCTCTTCGCGGGGCTCTTCGCCACCGACGACCGGCGGGAGGGCATGGCCGCCTTCGTCGAGAAGCGCAGGCCCGGTTTCACCGGCCGCTGAGCCACGCTCTCGGGTCGGCGGCCCTCCGCCGTCGACCCGAGAGCGGTTCACATTCCGCGTACCGGCCAGTAGCGTGTGACTCCGGTCATGCGACGAAGGGGAGTGGCGATGACGGAACAGGTCGAGGGGCACGGCGGGCAGCTCGCGCTGGCGGCGCTGCGGGCGCACGGCGTACGCGAGATGTTCACCCTCTCCGGCGGGCACGTCTTCCCGCTCTACGACGCCGCGCACCAGGCCGGTTTCCCGATCTACGACGTCCGGCACGAGCAGTCCGCCGTCTTCGCCGCCGAGGCGGTCGCCAAGCTCCAGCGCCGCCCCGGCCTGGCCGTGCTCACCGCCGGTCCCGGTGTCACCAACGGCGTCTCCGGGCTGACCAGCGCCTTCTTCAACGCCTCCCCGGTCCTCGTGCTCGGCGGCAGGGCGCCGCAGTTCCGCTGGGGCTCGGGCAGCCTCCAGGAGATGGACCACCTGCCGCTGGTCGCCCCGGTCACCAAGCACGCCGAGACGGTGTTCAGCGCCGACGACATCCCGCGCGCGGTGACCACCGCGCTCACCGCGGCGCTCACCCCGCACCGCGGCCCGGCGTTCCTCGACTTCCCGCTGGAGGCGGTCTTCTCCGTCGGCGACGCCGAGCTGCCCCCGGTGGCCCCGGTCGCCCCGATCGAGCCCGACCCGGACGAGGTCGCCCGCGCCGCCGCGCTGATCGCCGCCGCGCAGCGCCCGGTGATCATCGCCGGTTCCGACGTGTACGCCGGTGACGCCGTCGACGCGCTCCGGGCCGCCGCCGAGGCGTTGCAGGTGCCGGTCTTCACCAACGGCATGGGTCGCGGCTCGTTGCCGCCAGAGCACCCGCTCGCCTTCGCCAAGGCCCGCCGGGCCGCCCTCTCCGGCGCCGACGTGGTCGTGGTGATCGGCACCCCGCTGGACTTCCGGCTGAGCTTCGGCGACTTCGGCGACGCCCAGGTGGTGCACGTGGTCGACGCCCCGAGCCAGCGCGCCGGGCACGTCCAGCCCGCCGCCAGCCCCGCCGGCGACCTGCGGCTGATCCTCACCGCCTTCGCCGAGCACCCCGGCGACCGGACCGACCACGCCGACTGGATCGCCGGGCTGCGTACCGCCGAGGACGCCGCCAAGGCCCGCGACGCCGAGGCGATGGCCGCCGAGACCGACCCGATCCGCCCGGCCCGCGTCTACGGCGAGCTGCGCAAGGTGCTGGCCCCCGACGCGATCACCATCGGCGACGGCGGCGACTTCGTCTCCTACGCCGGCAAGTACCTCGAACCCGCCCAGCCCGGCACCTGGCTCGACCCCGGCCCGTACGGCTGCCTCGGCACCGGCATGGGTTACGCCATGGGGGCCCGGGTCACCCACCCCGACCGGCAGATCTGCGTGCTGATGGGCGACGGCGCGGCGGGCTTCTCGCTGATGGACGTCGAGTCCCTGGTGCGGCAGAACCTGCCCGTGGTGATCGTGGTCGGCAACAACGGCATCTGGGGTCTGGAGAAGCACCCGATGCGGGCCATGTACGGCTACGACGTGGCCGCCGACCTCCAGCCCGGGCTGCGCTACGACAAGGTGGTCGAGGCGCTGGGCGGCGCGGGGGAGACGGTCGAGAAGTCCGCCGACCTCGGCCCCGCCCTGACCCGCGCCTTCGACGCAGGCGTGCCGTACCTGGTCAACGTGCTGACCGACCCGTCGGACGCGTACCCCCGTTCGTCGAACCTGGCCTGAGCGCGGACACCGGCCGGCGGTCAGACCTCCGGCCGGTCCTGCTCGTCCTCCCGGCGGCGCAGGTCCCGCTCCCAGCGGTCGAAGAGTTCCTCGTCCTGCCGGCGGCCGCGCTCGGCGACGGAGCGGAGGAACTCCGGGTCGTCGTCGGGGGCGACCGGCCGCCGCGAGTTGCCGGTCCCGGTCGGCCGCGCTCCGTGGGCCGGTCCGGTGTCCCGCCCGGCGACGAACCAGGCGATCGGGCCGGCCAGCGGCAGGAACACGATCACCGGCACCCAGACGGGCCAGGGCAGCGAACGGACCTCGCGCTTCTCCGCCGAGAGGCAGCTGATCAGCGCGAGGGCGCCGAGGACGACGTGGGCCAGGACGAGAAGGATCGCGAGCCGCACCATGGCTCAACTATGGCGCACCTTCGCCCGATCACCACAGGCGGCGCGAGGCCGCGTGCCGGCCAGGCCGGACGTCATCGGCCGTCGGGGCGTTCACCGCAGCCCCCGTAGCACGTGCAGCACCCCCAGCAGGGCCAGCCCGGCGGCGGCGAGCGCGGTGAGGGGGAACGACCAGCGTTGTCCGCGCTGGACGCCTGCCCCGGTCGCCCGCCGCCAGTCGACGACCAGGATGGCGAGCCAGGCGGCCACCGCGACGCCGGCCAGCAGCGCGTCGACCACGTCACCGGCGAACGCCAACCGCAGCTCCAGCACGACGACCCCGGTGAGCGCCAGCAACGTCCGTCGCCAGGCCAGCCGGGTGCGCTCCGGTTGCAGCCCCGGGTCCCTGGTCATCCGATCGCGCGAGCCAGGACGGCGGCCACCAGCAGCAGCGCGCCGAGCGCCACGACCAGGGCGAGCACGGCGGGGAAGCGGGAGGCCGGCAGCTCCTCGCCGAGCCGGATGGCCCGCTCGGTACGCGCCCAGTGGTCCACCGCCCGGACCGCCACCGTGCCGCCGAGCAGCAGCAGCGCGACGGCGATGATCTCGCGCAGGTGGGCCAGGGGCAGTGGTGGCAGGAACTGGGCGGCGGCCAGCCCGCCGGCGATCAGCGCCAGCCCGGTTCGCAGCCAGGCCAGGAAGGTCCGCTCGTTGGCCAGCGAGAAGCGGTAGTCCGGGGTGCTGCCCACCGAGCGCAGCTCGCGGGGATCGAACCACCGCCTGATCGCCGTCATCACACCGACGATTATCCGCTTTGTCCCGCGAATAGCCTGGGCGGATGACTGATCTTGACGCTCGCACGCTGCGCGACGCCTACGACAACCAGGTCCGCCCGGAGCTGCCGGACCCGCTGCCCGCCGGGGTGACCGTGGAACGGGACGGCCCGCTGTTCCGGGTTCTCGGCCTGGACCAGCGCGGTTTCCTCACCTACCGGGACCTGGGTGGGCTGGCCGGCGCCGAACTGGACGCGCTGGTCGCCCGGCAGGTGGAGTTCTTCCGGGCCCGGGGCGAGGCGGTCGAGTGGAAGCTCGCCGGGCACGACGAGCCGGCCGACCTGGCCGACCGGCTGCGCGCGGCCGGGTTCGTGCCGGAGGACCGGGAGACCGTCGTGGTGGGCCCGGTCGCGGCCCTGGCCGGCGCCGTCCCGGTCCTGCCCGAGGGGGTACGCCTGCGCGAGGTCACCGCCCGGGAGGACCTGGAGCGGATCGCGGCCATGGAGGAGGCGGTCTGGCAGGAGGACCGCAGTCACCTGGTGTACGCGTTGGCCAAGGAGATCGAGGCCGACCCGCAGTCGATCACCATCGTGGTGGCCGAGGCGGGCGACGAGGTGATCAGCGCCGGCTGGATCCGCTACCAGCGTGGCACCGGCTTCGCCAGCCTGTGGGGCGGCTCGACCCTGCCGCAGTGGCGGCGCAGGGGCGTCTACCGGGCGCTGGTGGCGTACCGGGCCCGGCTGGCCGAGCAGCGGGGCAAGACGCTGGTGCAGGTGGACTGCTCCGAGGACAGCCGGCCCATCCTGGAGCGGCTGGGTCTGGTTGGCGTCACCACGACGACACCGTACGTCTACACTCCGTGATCATGGAGCAACGGTTGACCGACGAGGAGCGCCTGACCCTGCGGACCGGCGCGTTCGGCGCCGTCTTCCTGGTGTCGAACGCCGACCCGGGGGTCCTCGCCATGGTCAAGGAGAGCTTCGCCGCCTCGGCCGCGTTCGCCGGGGCGGCCGG
Organism: Micromonospora siamensis; assembly: GCF_900090305.1. NCBI lineage: Bacteria > Bacillati > Actinomycetota > Actinomycetes > Micromonosporales > Micromonosporaceae > Micromonospora > Micromonospora siamensis. The sequence goes on from NZ_LT607751.1 coordinate 2,042,780, forward strand.
GCTGGTCAAGGAGGCGCTCACCGCCGGCCCGTTGCCCGAGCTGCCGACGGATTCCGCGCTGGAGGTGGAGTCGGTGGTGGTGCCGGCGCTGGAGCGGTCGTTGCGGATCCTGGCCGAGAAGTCGCCGGGGGAGGTGGCCGCCTACCGGGCGGTGGTGCTGGACGCCGCCGACCGGGTTGCCGAGGCGCACCGGGGCGTGGTGCCGGCCGAGGCGGCGGTGATCGACCGGATCAGGACGGCCCTGGCCGAGCCGGCGTGAGGGGCGCCACGGGGCTCGGGCGGTCGTTCCAGAGCGCCCGCACCACCGCCCGTACGCACCGGTCCCGGATCCGGCCGCAGGCGCAGCGGTAGGTCTCCGGGTGCGCGCGGTGGTGGCGGCCCGGGTCGCCGTGGCGCGGGCCGCCCAGCCCGCTAGGGCTAATTTGTCCGAACATGAGCCGATACCTCCCTTTGTCCGCAGCGTACCGGCTCGGCGGCGTCGGGTGAGCTGTGTCACTCTGAGTGCCCGGGGAGGCGATGCTACTGACAGGTAACATTGCCCTCGTGGGCAACTGCACAGCAGCCCGCGGTTGACCGAGCGTTCAGTCTCGCGGGAGGCTGCGCCCGTGACCGGGCGAGAGATCGCTACACCAAACAGGAGGGTCGTCGAAGCGCGATGAACATCGTCGTACTCGTCAAGCAGGTGCCCGATTCGGGCGCGGACCGCAACCTGCGTTCTGACGACAACACCGTCGACCGCGGTTCGGCGAACAACGTCATCAACGAGATGGACGAGTACGCCATCGAAGAGGCGTTGAAGATCAAGGAGGCGCACGGCGGCGAGGTCACCGTCCTGACCATGGGTCCGGACCGGGCGACCGAGTCGATCCGCAAGGCGCTCTCCATGGGCCCGGACAAGGCCGTGCACGTCGTCGACGACGCGCTGCACGGATCCTGCGCCGTGGCGACCTCGAAGGTCCTCGCCGCCGCCCTCGGCCAGCTGAACGCCGACCTGGTGATCTGCGGCGCCGAGTCGACCGACGGCCGGGTCCAGGTCATGCCGCACATGATCGCCGAGCGGCTGGGCGTCGCCGCCCTGACCGGGGCGCGCAAGCTCACCGTCGACGGCTCCACGCTGACCGTCGAGCGGCAGACCGAGGAGGGCTACGAGGTGGTCACCGCCTCGACGCCGGCCGTGGTCTCCGTCTGGGACACCATCAACGAGCCGCGCTACCCGTCCTTCAAGGGCATCATGGCCGCCAAGAAGAAGCCGGTGCAGACGCTCTCCCTGGGTGACCTCGGGGTCGCCCCGACCGAGGTGGGCCTCGACGGCGCGACCAGCGCCGTGCTGGAGCACACCAAGCGCCCGCCGCGCTCCGGCGGCGCCAAGATCACCGACGAGGGCGAGGGCGGCGTCAAGCTGGTCGAGTTCCTCGCCACCGAGAAGTTCGTGTGAGAGGTCTGGACATGTCTGAGGTTCTCGTCGTCGTCGAAGCCACCCGGGAATTCGGCGTCAAGAAGGTCACCCTGGAGATGCTCACCCTCGCCCGCGAGCTGGGCACGCCCAGCGCGGTCGTGCTCGGTGGCCCCGGCGCCGCCGAGGCGCTGAGCGCCAAGCTGGGCGAGTACGGCGCGGAGAAGATCTACGCCGCCGAGAGCGAGGAGATCGACGGCTACCTGGTGGCCCCGAAGGCCACCGTGCTGGCCGAGCTGGTCAAGCGGGTCCAGCCGGCCGCCGTGCTGCTGGCCTCCGCGCAGGAGGGCAAGGAGATCGCCGCCCGCCTCGCGGTCAAGCTGGACAACGGCATCCTGACCGACATCGTCGGGCTGGCCGCCGACGGCACCGCCACCCAGGTGGCCTTCGCCGGCTCCACCATCGTCAAGTCCAAGGTCACCAAGGGCCTGCCGCTGGTCACCGTCCGGCCCAACTCGGTCAACCCGACCCCGGCCGCGGCCACCCCGGCCGTCGAGCAGCTCACCGTGTCGGCCACCGACACCGACAAGCTGGCCAAGGTCGTCGACCGGGTCGCCGAGCAGAAGGGCTCCCGCCCCGAGCTCACCGAGGCCGGCGTGGTCGTCTCCGGCGGTCGCGGTGTCGGCAACGCCGACAACTTCAAGCTGGTGGAGGAGCTGGCCGACCTGCTCGGCGGCGCCGTCGGCGCGTCCCGCGCGGCCGTCGACTCCGGCTTCTACCCGCACCAGTTCCAGGTTGGCCAGACCGGTAAGACGGTCTCGCCGCAGCTGTACGTCGCGCTGGGCATCTCCGGTGCGATCCAGCACCGGGCCGGCATGCAGACCTCGAAGACCATCGTCGCGGTGAACAAGGACGGCGAGGCGCCGATCTTCGAGCTGGCCGACTTCGGCGTGGTGGGCGACCTGTTCAAGATCGTCCCGCAGGCTGCCGAGGAGATCCGCAAGCGCAAGTGAGTCGCCGTCGGGGCGTCGCCGCGCGCGACGCCCCGACGAACACGACAGAGCCGCCGCCCGGTGATCCGGGCGGCGGCTCTGTCGTTGCTCGCACGTTGCGGGTGCGAAGGGAGCTGATCGGCGGGCCGGGGAGCTGAGCCGGCCCGCCGATCAGCCCGTCAGGTTGCCCCTCAGCAAACTGTCGCCGGAGTGGGCAGGCTTGTTGTCGTACTGCTCGGCGGAGACGTCGACAACTGAGTATGCCTGAAGATCGACGTTCGGTGGTAACGGGAGCAGAGCGTCGCCGGAGCGGTTGCGCAGCACCCCCACCGAGAACATCTCCATGTTCTTCGGGTTGATCAGCCAGACCTCGTAGTACCCCGGAACGTCCGGGAGATTCGCCACGTGCAGGTGCAGCCGGCCGTCGGTGAAGACCCGGGCGTCGCCGTTGGCGTCCTTGGGCGTCGTGCCGAACGCGGCCAGCGGGGCGCTGGCCACCACGTCCTGCCGTGCGGTCGGCTGCGGCGTGGGCCGGGAACCGTCCAGCACGGCGACCGTGCCGGCGATCGCGATCGCGGCGGCGGCCACCGAGGTCAGGGCGGTCGTCGCCCAGCCCGGCCAGCGCCGCGACCGCCGGGTGGACCCCGGGGCTCGGAACGGGCTGGCCGACGGGCGCGCACCCGGCCGGCTGCTCGGGCCGTCGGTGGGCTCGTCCGTCCCGGCGGCGCCGGCCGTCCCGGGCTGGATCGTGCCGGCAGCGCCGGCCGTCTCGGTGATCCCGGCAGCGCCGGCCGTTCCGGTGATCCCGGTCGTGCCGGCCGTCCCGGTGAGACCGGTTGAGCCGGTCGTGCCGGCGGTGCCGGCGGTGCCGGCGGTGCCGTCGAGGAAGTCCGGCGCCCGGCGGGCGTCGGTCAGCGACGGCAGGCTCCCCGCGGCCTCGATCTCCGCGACGATGTTGCGCCAGAGGTGCTCCGGCGGGTCGGGCAGGTCGGCCAGGCCCTGGGTGTCGGCGCCCAGGCCGGCGACGTGCCGCAGGCCCTCCAGTTCGCTCCGGCACTGCGCGCAGGTGTCCAGGTGGCCGGTCTCGCCGTGGTCCGCGTCGCTCTCACCGAGCGCCAGAAAGACCAGCCGCTCGTGGTCCAGGTGCTGCACCGTCCACCTCCCATCTGCGTTTCAGACTCGCCATGCCGCGCCGGATGTGACTCTTCACCGTGCCCAGCGGCACCCCTGTCACGGTGGCTATCTGCTGGTGTGTCAGGTCGTCGTAGAAGGCCAGCTCCAGCATCCGGCGTTGGTCCTCCGGGAGCCGGGCCAGCTCGTCGGCGACCACCAGGCGGTCGACCACGGCGTCCGGGTCCGGCCCGGTGGAGACCGGCTCGGGCAGCTGCCGGACCGTCTCCACCACCCGGGTCTCCCGGGCCGCGGCGCGGATCCGGTCGATCACCTTGCGCCGGCCGATCCCGAGCAGCCACCCGATCAGTGATCCCTTGTCGGGGTCGAAGGTGTCCCGCCCGAGCCAGGCCGCCACGAAGGTGGCCTGGGTGACGTCCTCCGCGTCGCTGCGGTTGACCAGTGTGCTGGTGGCCAGGTGGAGCACCGCGCGGCCGTACCGGTCGTACGCCTCGCGCAGCGCCATGTCGTCGCCGGCCCGGAACCGCTGGGCCAGATCGTCGTCCGTCGGCGGCGGATCAGGTTCCTGCCGTACCGCCGTCACCGGGCGGCTCGCCTTCCGTGGGGCATGCCCGACTGTAACGCTCACAGCCCTCGCCCCTCTTCCCCGGCCGCCGTGTTGACAGCTTGCTCACCTGCTCTTCGTCGCCGGACCCCGATCCGGATGCGGTCGAAGAAAAGAAAAAGAAATCCTTGCGGGCCGCATCCGTGGGTCCGGGAGCCGGCGTAACCCGTTCTGCAAGCCAGGCCTGACGAATCAGCAGTTATCACCAGGAGGCAGACATGCAGCTCTCGAACTTCCGTCGGGTCGCCGCGGGTGGCGCGGCCGCCGCCCTGACCTTCGCCGGCGTCGGCGCGGCCACCGCCACTCCCGCCTTCGCCGCCTCGTCCAAGGTCTCCGTCGTGCACGGCATCCCGGACACCCCGGTCGACGTCTACGTCAACGGCAAGAAGACGCTCAACAACTTCAAGCCCGGCACGGTGGCCGGCCCGCTGACCCTCCCCGAGGGCGAGTACGACATCACGCTGACCAAGCCGGGCGAGGCGATCGACAAGGCGATCCTCAAGGTCGACGACGCCGAGGTGCCGGGCGGGGCGAACATCAGCCTCGCCGCCCACCTGAGCGCCGACGGCAAGCCGGAGATCACCCCGTTCGTCAACGACACCAGCAAGGTCGGCGCGGGCAAGGCCCGGCTGATCGTCCGGCACACCGCCGCCGCCCCGGCGGTGGACGTGCGGGCCGGCGGCAAGCCCGTCTTCGAGAACCTCACCAACCCGAAGGAGGCCAAGGCCGACGTCGACGCCGGCACCGTCAAGGCGGACGTGGTGCTCGCCGGCACCGACACCGTCGCGATCGGCCCGGCCGACCTCGACCTGAAGGAGGGCACCGCCACCATCGTCTACGCCATCGGCTCCGCCAAGGACAAGAACCTCGGCGTGGTCGCGCAGACCATCACCGGCCTGCACTCGGCCCCGCACGGCGTGCCCAGCGGCACCGGCGGCCAGGCCGGCACCGGCGTGGACGCCTGGTGGTACGCGCTGGCCGGCGCCGGCGTGCTGCTGCTGGTCGGCGGCGGGGCGCGGGTGGCCACCGCCCGCACCGGACGCAAGTGACGATGCGGCACCGCGGGGCGCTGGCGGCGATGGCCGCCGGCGCCGCCGCGCTGACCGTGGCGACCGTCGTGGCCTGCGGGTCGGGCCCGGCAGAGAACGTGGGCGCCGACGAGGTGACCGCCCTGGCCGGTGCCACCGGCACGCCGGCCCCCAGCGCCACCGCGTCGGCGGCCGGGGCGGGGACGTCGTCCGTGCCGATCAGCGAGGGCACCCTGCCCGCGGGCGGCGCCACCGTCCCACCCGCCCGACTGGTCATCCCGGCGATCGACGTCACCGCCACGGTGAAGCCGGTCGGGGTCAACGCGCGGACCAACGAGTTCGAGGTGCCGCCCAGTGTCGACGTGATCGGCTGGTACCGGTACGGCCCCGGGCTGGAGGCCGACGCCGGATCGGTGGTGATCGCCGGGCACGTGGACAGCGCCGACCAGGGCAAGGGGGCGTTCTTCCGGCTCCGGGAGCTGGACCGCGGGGACACCCTCACCGCCACCGGCACCGACGGGAAGCCCCGGGCGTACCGGGTGGTGGCCCGGGAGGAGTACGTCAAGTCCAAGATCCCGCTGGACAAGTACTTCGCCCGGGACGGCAAGCCGCGGCTCACGCTGATCACCTGTGGCGGCCCGTTCGACCCGGCCACCCGGCACTACCGCGACAACATCGTGGTGACCGCGGTGCCGGCCTGAGCCGCCCCGACGTGACCCCCCGGACGCGGATGCCCTCCGGCGTCCGGGGGGTCCCGCCCCGGTCAGTACGCTGACCCCTGATGGCATACCTGGATCACGCGGCGACGACTCCGATGCTCGACGAGGCACTGGAGGCGTACGTCGCCACGTCGCGCGAGGTCGGCAACGCGTCGTCCCTGCACGCGGCCGGCCGGCGGGCCCGCCGGCGGGTGGAGGAGTCCCGCGAGCGGGTGGCCGCCGCGCTGGGCGCCCGCCCCTCCGAGGTGATCTTCACCGGCGGCGGCACGGAGAGCGACAACCTCGCCGTCAAGGGCATCTTCTGGGCCCGGCGCGGCGACGATCCCGGGCGGCGACGGGTGGTCTCCAGCGCGGTCGAGCACCACGCCGTGCTCGACGCGGTGGACTGGCTCGTCGGCCACGAGGGCGCCGAGGTGGGCTGGCTGCCGGTGGACGCCGCCGGCCGGCTCGACCCGGAGGCGCTGCGGGCGGAACTCGCCGCCCACGGCGACCGGGTGGCAGTGGTCACCGCGATGTGGGCGAACAACGAGGTCGGCACCGTGCAACCGGTCACCGCGCTGGCGGCGGTCGCCGCCGAGCACGGGGTGCCGTTCCACACCGACGCGATCCAGGCCGTCGGTCAGGTTCCCGTCGACTTCGCCGCCAGCGGCGTGTCGGCGCTCACCGTCACCGGGCACAAGCTCGGCGGGCCCACCGGCGTCGGCGCGCTGCTGCTCGGCCGGGACGTCGCGGCCACGCCGCTGCTGCACGGCGGCGGCCAGGAACGCGACGTCCGTTCCGGCACGCTGGACACCGCCGGCATCGTGGCCTTCGCCGTCGCCGTGGAGACGGTGGTCAAGGGCCAGCAGGAGTACGCCGCCCGGGTGGCCGCCCTCCGCGACGACCTGGTGCGCCGGGTCCGGGAGGCGGTGCCCGAGGTGGTCTTCAACGGAGCCCCGGCCGACCGGCTGCCCGGTAACGCCCACTTCTCGTTCCCCGGCTGCGAGGGGGACGCCCTGCTGCTCCTGCTCGACGCCCAGGGCATCGCCTGCTCCACCGGCTCGGCCTGCTCCGCGGGGGTGGCTCAGCCGTCGCACGTGCTGCTGGCGATGGGCGCCGACGACGACCGGGCCCGTTCGTCGCTGCGCTTCTCGCTCGGCCACACCAGCACCCCCGCCGAGGTGGACGCCCTCATCGCCGCCCTCCCGGCCGCCGTCGACCGCGCCCGCCGCGCCGCCGCCCTCCGTACCCCCCGCTAGCCGACCTCCCGCGCCCGCTGGTCACGCGTACGCGAGCAGGAAGTCGACCGTGGCCGTGCCGATGGGCAGACCCGCCGGGTTGGGCAGGGCGAGCTGGCTGTTCAGGACGTAGAACCCGCCGCTACCGACCAGCCGGGGGGTCACCGCCAGGATCTGGTCGCCCATCGCCGCCCCGGTCGGCCGCACCACGTAGTCGCGCAGCAGCGTGAAGAGGTTCGTGTTGAGGGTCGCTACGCGCAGCACCCGGTAGGTCCGGTAGGGGGAGACCGCCGCCGAGGCCGACACACCCAGGATCGGGACGAACTGGTTCCGCCATCTGGTCGGGTCGTTGGTGATCGTGCTGTCGTACTGGTTGAGCTGCGTCTGGATGCCCGAGTGGATGCCGGCCAGGTGGATGTGGAGCTGGTCCTGCTGCCGGGCGGCGACCGAGTTGATCCCCAGGCCGATGGTCGGGTAGACCACATGCCCCGGTTGGCCGGCCTGCGCGTTGTTCCACGCGTCCAGCCAGTAGTTCGGCGCCGCCGTGGTGGCGATCCACGGGCACTCGATGCCGCTGACCCGGCAGGTCGGGACCAGCAGGTAGTTGTGGGTGTTGGTGGGAAAGCCGCGCAACACGACGTAGGTGGAGGTCACCGACAGGCAGTCGACGAACGGTGGCGGAGACGCGGCACCCGTGCAGACCTGCACCCGCTCCCACAGCTCGTACCGAGGGCCACTGTCGCTGGGCCTGCCGCACAGCGCGGAGGGGGTCGGGCAGGATCCGGCGCCTGGGGCGCCGAGGTCCGGCGGGGGAAGGTCGTGGCCCTGCCCGCCGTCGTCCAGCCCTCCGTCGGCCAGCGCCCGGCCCGCCCCCACCAGGCCCAGCAGCCCCGCGCCGGCCGCCCCGGAGAGCCGGACGAAGTGCCGCCTGTCCACCTTGCTCGTCCCGTTGCCGCCCAAGGTCGCCCTCCAGAAAGTGGTCCGATGAGACGCGTCGCCCAAGGCCACCCGCACGTCGGGCACGGGCCGGGAAAACGCGAATGTAAGCCATGAACACGTTCAGAATAGGACTAAAGTGCCTATTGGTGACTTGTTGGTCGAGGAGGATCCCCTGATCGTGTCGTGGCGGGGGCGTCCGTACCGCCGGAAGGGTGGCGAGTGACGCACGGGGGTGCGCGGGGGAGGGAGTGACGGGTCGGGGTGGCTAGGCTTGGGCAGGGCGTGAAGGGGGTGTGGTCGTGAGGGTTCTGGCGGCGATGTCGGGCGGGGTGGACTCCGCGGTGGCCGCGGCGCGCGCGGTGGAGGCCGGGCACGACGTGACCGGCGTGCATCTTGCGCTGGCCCGCAACCCGCAGACCTACCGCACCGGCGCCCGGGGCTGCTGCACCCTGGAGGACTCCCGGGACGCCCGCCGGGCCGCCGACGTGATCGGCATCCCGTTCTACGTCTGGGACATGGCCGACCGGTTCCACGAGGACGTCGTGGACGACTTCGTCGCCGAGTACGCGGCCGGTCGTACCCCGAATCCCTGCCTGCGCTGCAACGAGAAGATCAAGTTCGCCGCGGTGCTGGACCGGGCGGTCGCCCTGGGCTTCGACGCCGTGGTCACCGGCCACCACGCCCGGCTCGGCGCCGACGGGCTGCTGCGGCGCAGCGTGGACCTGCCCAAGGACCAGTCGTACGTGCTGGCGGTGCTGACCCGCGAGCAGCTGGACCGGTCGATCTTCCCGCTGGGCGACTCCACCAAGGCCGAGGTCCGCGCGGAGGCCGCCCGGCGCGGCCTGGCCGTGGCCGACAAGCCCGACTCGCACGACATCTGCTTCATCGCCGACGGCGACACCCGGGGCTTCCTCGCCCAGCGGCTCGGCGAGGCCCCCGGTGACGTGGTCGACGCGCTCACCGGAGCGGTGGTCGGCAGCCACGCCGGCGCGTACGCCTACACCGTCGGCCAGCGGCGCGGCCTGCACCTGGACCGGCCCGCCCCGGACGGCCGACCCCGCTACGTGCTTTCCATCACCCCGAAGACCAACACGGTGACCGTCGGCCCGGCCGAGGCGCTGGAGGTCTCGTCGGTACGCGCGCAGCGTCCGGTCTGGACCGGCGGCGAGCGGCCCACCGGCCCGGTCGAGTGCGAGGTGCAGCTGCGGGCGCACGGCGACGTGGTCCCGGCGACCGTGGAGCTCTCCGCCGACGGGCTCGCCGCGCAGCTGCGCCGCCCGGTACGCGGCGTGGCGGCCGGCCAGGCGATCGTGGCGTACCGGCCGGATCCGGCCGGTGACGTGGTGCTCGGCTCCGCCACCATCACCGGCTGAGCGGCCCACCCGTCGGGCCGGGCCGTCCGGGACGTTGCCGCCCGTCGCTACCGACCTGAAGGCGTGAACGACTCGCCCGGAGCGTCGCAGTGCGGGGGCGCGGCAGGCGCGCGCCGCGCCGACAGCGCCGCCCCCGTCGCAGAGCCACACCGAGCGCCGCCCCCTGAGTCGTCGGCGCTCTCAAGTCTGTAGCGACCGCGAGCGGCCGTACCGGGCGCCGGCGGGCCCTCCCCGGAGCCGGGACCGGACCACGGCCGGGACGCCGTGCGGCTCCGACCGCCCCGGGCTGGCGGGAGCGGGAAAGCGGCTACCCTTCGGCCGTGACCGATCACTCCTGGCCCTGGCCCACCGGCGCGGCGACCGGCATCGGTTCGCTGCCCGGCACCGACATCGCCGAGGCGCAGCGGATCGTCCTCGGTGAGCTGCCCGCCCTGCCGCACCTGCCCGAGCTGCCGGCCCGAGGACCCGGGGCCGACATGATCGGCCGGACCGGCGGCCTGCTGGTGGAGCTGCCGGTCGAGCTGTACGCGGCCCGCTGGCGGATCGCCCCTCGCCCCGGCCGTGACCTGCGGCGCGCCCGCGACCTGATGGAACGCGACCTGGACCAGCTCGCCGAGCAGGCCGAGGAGTACGCCGGTCCGGTGAAGATCCAGGCCGCGGGACCGTTCACCATGGCCGCGGCGGTCGAGTTGCCGATCGGCGGCCGGTTGCTGCGCGACCCGGGTGCGGTGCGGGACCTCGCCGGCTCGCTCGCCGACGGGCTGCGCGCCCACGTCGAGGCGGTCACCCGCCGGCTGCCCCGCGCGTCGGTGCTGCTCCAGCTGGACGAGCCGGCGCTGCCGACGGTGCTCGCCGGCCGGGTGCCCACCGAGAGCGGCCTCGGCACCTACCGGCCGGTCGAGGCGGAGGTGGTCCGCGCCCTGGTCGGCTCCGTGATCACCGCGGCCGGGGTGCCGACCGTGGTGCACTGCTGCGCGCCGGACGTGCCGCTGGAGCTGCTCCGCTCCGCCGGGGCGGTGGGCGTCGCGCTCGACCTCGGCCTGGTCCGGGACCTCGATCCGCTCGGCGAGGCGCTGGACGCCGGGCTCGGGCTGTTCGCCGGGGCCGTGCCCACGCTCACCCCGCTGCCGGGCCGCCCGCCCACCTCGGCCGAGGTCGCCGACCGGGTACGCCGGGTCTGGGACCGCCTCGGGTTCCCCCGCCGACGCCTGCCCGAGCAGGTGGTCGTCACCCCCGCGTGCGGCCTGGCCGGGGTCACCCCGGCGTACGCCCGGGCGGCGCTGGCCGCCTGCCGGGACGCCGGACGGCGGCTCACCGAGGAGTGATCGACCGGTTTTCCTGTCGTACCGGGTGGGCAGGATGGCGGGCATGGTGGGAAGACTGCGTTCAGTGGTGATCGACACTCCGGATCCGCGCGGCCTGGCGGCCTTCTACGGCCAACTGCTCGGGCTGCCGTTGATCGAGGACAACTCGGACGGTGACGACTGGGTGGTCCTGGGCGGCCCGCCCGGGCACCTGCCGCGGCTCGCCTTCCAGAAGGCGCTCGACCTGCGTCCGCCGGCCTGGCCGGACCCGGAGCGGCCGCAGCAATTCCACATCGACGTCACCGTCGATGACATCGAGGTCGCCGAGAAGCAGGCGCTGGAGCTGGGCGCGCGGCGGCTGCCCGGCGACGGGGAGGGCTTCCGGGTCTACGCCGACCCGTCGGGGCACCCGTTCTGCCTCTGCTGGGACTGACCGGCGACGTGCGGCGGGCGGGGAGTTGACCGCGCCGGGCATCATCACGGGCGTGATCGACTCCTCGCCGCGCCGGGCCGCCGGCTCGCTCTTCGGGCTCGCCTACGGAGACGCGCTGGGCAAGCCCACCGAGTTCCTGACCGTCGCCGAGATCGTCCGCCGGTACGGCCCCAGCGGCCCCCGAGAGCTGGTCGGGCAGCCCGCCCTGGTCACCGACGACACCCAGATGGCGCTGGCGGTGGCGTGGGCGCTGCACGACGCCCCCGGCTACACCGCCGAGGCCGTGGAGCCGCTGCTGCGGCGGCGCTTCCTGGACTGGGCGGTCAGCCCGGACAACAACCGCGCGCCGGGCATGACCTGCCTGCGGGCCTGCGCCGAGCTGGATCGCGGCCTGCCCTGGCAGGAGGCGACGGTGGCCGGCTCCAAGGGCTGCGGGGCCAACATGCGGGTCACCCCGGTCGGTCTGCTCGACGTCGACCTGGACACCCTGGCCGGGCTGGCCCAGCTCCAGGCCGGGCTGACCCACGGCCACCCGACCGGGCTGGCGGCCAGCGAGCTGACCGCGTACGCGGTGCGGCTGCTGCGCGACGGCGCCGCGCTGGCCGACCTGCCCGCCGCCCTCACCGACCGGGCGCGGGAGCAGCGCCGCGTCTACCGGGGTGAGTGGCTCGGCGACCTGTGGCAACGACCCGGCGGGTCGACGCCGCAGGAGTTCATCGCCCGTGGCTGGGACGAGTGCCTGGACGCGTTGGCCCGGCTCGACGACGCACTGGCCGGTCCGGACGACGGCGGCGATCCCTGTCGGCACACCGGGGACGGGTGGATCGCCGAGGAGGCGCTGGCCACCGCGCTGCTCTGCGCCCTGCGCCACCCGGACGACCCGGTGGGCGCGCTGGCCCGGGGCGCCACCACGGCCGGCGACTCGGACTCGATCGCCGCGCTGGCCGGCGCCTTCGTCGGCGCCGCACACGGCATGTCGGCCTGGCCGGCAGAATGGGCCACCCGGATCGAGTACGCCGACCAGCTCGCCACCCTGGCCGCCGCCTGGGACTGACCGGGCACTTCGGGTCAGGCGGCCAGGTGGGGCAGTTTGCGGACCTGCCGCCAGAGCGTCGGGTCGCAGGTGCCGGCCCGGTCGGCGAAGGCGGCGGCGGTGACCCGGATCGGCTCGCTCACGTCCAGGAAGCTGTCGTGGTCGGCGCTGGCGTCCCAGCTCCGGGTGGGGATCCGCACGTGGTCGTCGCGGTCGCTCTTGTCCTGGCTGGTGATCTTCAGGACGTCGGCGCCCCGCCGGTCGGCCCGCAGCACCAGACACGGCCGCACCTTGGAGCCGGTGCCGTCCTCGTACGGCACGTCGGCCCACCAGATCTCGCCCGGCCGCGGGGTCTCCCCGGTGCGTTCCGCCGGCTCGGCGTCCCGGGGGCGCGGCGGTGCGCCCTGGCGACCCGGTCCACGCGACGGCCGGCCCGGCCGGCGGGTGGCCGCGGGGCCGGTGCCGCTGCGCCCGGCCCGGTGCCGCCAGCTGTTCCACGCCCACCCGGCGGCGACCGCCACGACGATCGCCAGCGCCCAGGGCAGCCACTCGGGCATGCGTACCCCCGCCTGTCGTTGGGTGGCGCGGACCGCCACCGCCCGGCGATCCTCGCACGGCCGCGGCCCGGTCGCCCGGCGGGCGCGGCGGGTGGGCCCGCCGGTTGTCCCACCCGACCGATACGGTGCTGCAGTAGCGTGATCACGGAGGTTGCGGTGTCCGAAGAAGCCATCCCCCAGCAGGTCAGCCCCGCGCAGGAGGCGGCGGCGGGCGCCGAGCCGACCCCACAGGCGCGGGAGCGGCACGCGACGCTCAGCCAGGAGCTGACCGAGCACCAGTACCGCTACTACGTCCTCGACGCGCCGACCGTCGCCGACGCCGAGTTCGACAAGCTGCTGCGCGAGCTGGAGGCGCTGGAGGAGGAGTTCCCGGCGCTGCGCACCCCGGACTCACCGACGCAGCGGGTCGGCGGCACCTTCTCCACCGACTTCACCCCGGTCACCCACGCCGAGCGGATGCTCTCGCTGGACAACGCCTTCGCCGACGAGGAGCTGGCCGCCTGGGCCGAGCGGGTCGAGCGGGACGCCGGCGGCCCGGTGCCCTACCTGTGCGAGCTCAAGGTCGACGGGCTGGCGATCAACCTCACCTACGACAAGGGCCGGCTGGTCCGGGCCGCCACCCGGGGCGACGGTCGCACCGGCGAGGACGTCACCGCCAACGTCCGCAGCATCTCCGACGTCCCGGCCCGGCTCACCCCCTCCGACGATTTCCCCGACGTGCCGGAGTTCCTCGAGGTGCGCGGCGAGATCTACTTCCCGGTGGCCGCCTTCGCCGACCTCAACGCGGGCCTGGTCGAGCAGGGACGGGCGCCCTTCGCCAACCCGCGCAACGCCGCCGCCGGCAGCCTGCGCCAGAAGGATCCGCGGATCACCGCCTCCCGGCCGTTGCGCCTGGTGGTGCACGGCATCGGCGCCCGTCGCGGCTTCCAGCCCAAGGCCCAGTCGGAGTCGTACGCGGCGCTGAAGGCGTGGGGGCTGCCGACCAGTGACCGGGTGCGGGTGGTGCCCGACCTGGCCGGCGTCGCCGACTACATCGCCTACTACGGCGAGCACCGGCACGACGTCGAGCACGAGATCGACGGGGTGGTGGTCAAGGTCGACCCGGTGGCGATCCAGGGTCGGCTCGGCTCGACCAGCCGGGCGCCCCGCTGGGCGATCGCCTTCAAGTACCCGCCGGAGGAGGTGACCACCAAGCTGCTGGACATCGACGTCAACGTCGGGCGGACCGGCCGGGTCACCCCGTTCGCCGTCCTCGAACCGGTCCGGGTGGCCGGCTCCACGGTGGCCCTGGCGACGCTGCACAACGCCCGTGAGGTCGAACGCAAGGGGGTGCTGATCGGCGACACGGTGGTGCTGCGCAAGGCCGGCGACGTGATCCCCGAGGTGCTCGGTCCGGTGGTCGACCTGCGCCCGGCCGACGCCCGCCCGTTCGTCATGCCGACCACCTGCCCGTCCTGCGGCACCCCGCTCGCCCCGGCCAAGGAGGGTGACGTGGACATCCGCTGCCCGAACGGGCGCACCTGCCCCGGGCAGATCCGCGAACGGGTCTCCACCCTCGCCAGCCGCAAGGTGCTCGACATCGAGGTGCTCGGCGAGAAGAGCGCGGCCGCGCTGCTGGACGCGCAGATCATCACCAACGAGGGTGACCTGTTCCAGCTCGACGCCGACCAGCTCGCCGCCTCGCCGTTCTTCGTCAACAAGGACGGCAGCCTGGGCAGCAACGCCGCCAAGCTGCTGGAGAGCCTGGCCGAGGCCCGCGGACGCGACCTGTGGCGGGTGCTGGTTGCGCTCTCGATCCGGCACGTCGGCCCGACCGCCGCGCAGGCGCTCGCCCGGCACTTCCGCTCGGTGGACGCGATCGAGGCGGCCGGCGAGGACGAGCTCTCCTCGGTGGACGGTGTTGGTCCGACCATCGCCGCCAGCATCAAGGAGTGGTTCGCCGTCGACTGGCACCGCGAGGTGGTCGAGAAGTGGCGGCGGGCCGGCGTACGGATGGCCGAGGAGGCGGTCGACGAGGGGCCCCGGCCCCTGGAGGGGGTGACGGTCGTGGTGACCGGCACGCTCGCCGGCTTCTCCCGGGACCAGGCCGCCGAGGCGATCCAGAGCCGGGGCGGCAAGGTCAGCGGCTCGGTCTCCAAGAAGACCGGCTTCGTGGTGGTGGGGGACAACCCGGGTTCCAAGGCCGAGAAGGCGGCCACCCTCAAGGTGCCGGTCCTCGACGAGGACGGTTTCCGGGTGCTGCTCGACGCCGGCCCCGACGCGGCCCGCGAGGTGGCCACCGTCGAGGGTTGAGCCGTTCCGGGCCGGAGCGCGTATACCAACTTAATTACGACTACGACCGATTCGTGACTGTCGCATCGGAAAACCCCCCGCACAGGGCGTTTCATTGGGACACGGTGGGGTGACCATCCCACCACGGCCGGTGGAACGGGAGGTGCGATGGAGACCGGCGATCCCCGGAACGTCGTGCCGCCCGGCCGGGCCCGGCCGTTCTTCGGCTTCGTCACCGGGGTCCTCGCGCTGGCCGTGCTGGTGTCGGCCGGCCCGCTGGCCGGCCTGCCGGGCCGCCTCGACGACCTGCCCGCGGCGTTCTGGACGATGGCGGCGCTCGCCGTCGCCTGCGACGCGCGTCCGTTCGTCCCGCCCGGCCGTCGGGAGTCCTCGGCGGTCTTCCCGTCCACCTGCTTCACCTTCGCCATCCTGCTCGGCTGGGGGCTCGGTCCCGCGGTGGCGGTGCAGGCGGTGGCGGTCGCCGTCTCCGGTTGGCGGATGCGGCACGCCGCCTGGCGCACCGTCTTCAACGGCGCCCAGTACGCCGTGGCGCTCGGTGCCGCGTACGCGGTCACCCGGCTCGGTTCCGGCGGCCTCTTCGACGACGGCCGCCTGCGCTGGACGGACGTCGCGGTGGTCGGCGGCGCCACCGTCGCCTGGTTCGCCGCCAACTACGGCCTGGTCAGCACCGCCGTGCGGCTGCGCTTCGGCGAGCGGTGGTGGCCCGGCGTCCGGCAGGGCCTGCCCTACGAGCTGCTCTCCACCGGCTCGCTGCTGCTGCTCGCCCCGGTGCTGGTGACCGCCGCCCGGGCCAGCGCGGTGCTGATCCCGCTGGTGCTGGTGCCGCTCTTCGCCGTCTACCGGATGGCCCGGCTCTCCGCCGAGCAGGAGGAGCTGGCGTCGCTGGACCCGCTGACCGGCCTGCCCAACCGCAAGGCGCTGCTGGCCGAGGTGGCCGAGCAGGTGCACCTGCACGCCGAGCGGGAGGCGCGAGGCGACCCCGACGGGCACCTGGCGTTGCTGCTCATCGACCTGGACCGGTTCAAGCACGTCAACGACGCCCTGGGCCACGCCGTCGGGGACCGGCTGCTGGTCGAGGTGAGCGCCCGGCTGGCGGCCGTGGTGGGCCCCGGCGACCTGGTGGCCCGGCTCGGCGGAGACGAGTTCGCCATCGTCGGCACCCGGCTCACCGGCGCCGACCAGGCCCGCGAGCTGGCCGAGCGGGCGGTCCGGGCGCTGGTCGAGCCGGTGGAGCTGGACGGCCTCCCGCTGGACGTCGGCGGGTCGATCGGGATCGCGGTCTTCCCCGAGCACGGCGAGGACTACGCCACCCTGATGCGCCACGCCGACGTGGCGATGTACGACGCCAAGCACCGCAACGACACCGTCGCCGTCTACGCCGCCGAGTCCGACCACAACTCGGCGGAGCGGCTGGCGCTCCTGGCCGACCTGCGTCGGGTGCTGGAGTGCGGCCGAGGTGGCGCCGACCGGCGTGGCGGGTCACCACGGCCGGCGGCGGACCCCGGCCCGCCGCACGCCGGTGCCGTGGTGGGCGTCGACCTGCCGGGTCCGGAGGCCGGTACGCCGGACGGCGACGACCTGACCCACCCGGCCGCCGGTGCGGAGCCGCCCGCGGGGGTGCGCGGCTCGGACGGCGCGGCCCTGCCCGCCGGCCCCGGACCGTTGCCGGCCGCCCGGCGACCCGTGGGCCGGCGGTGGGGGCGGCGCCGGCGCGACCCGGCCGAGTTGGCCGGCTCCGACGAACTGATCAAGCGGATCGTCACCGGCGCCGACCCGATCCGCCGCCGGGCGCAGGCGCAGGCGCAGACGACCGAACCGGCCGGAACCGGCCGTTCGGCCGACGTCCCGCCCGCCGTCGCCGACGGTCAACCGCCGACGCCGCCGCCGGCCGGGCCGGCCTGGTCCGGCGAGCGCGAGCGGCAGCCGGACCCCACGGGCGCGGGCGAGATCACGATGTACTACCAGCCGCAGATCGCCATCGCCACCGGCGAGGTGGTGGGGGTGGAGGCGCTGCTGCGCTGGCGGCACCCGCGGCGTGGCATGGTCGACCCCGGCGAGCTGATCCAGGTCGCCGAGCAGAGCGCCGTGATGCGGCTGCTCACCCGCCGGGTGGTGGACGACGTGGTCGAGCAGCTCGCCAAGTGGACGGCCGCTGGCACCGACCTGCGGGCCGCCCTCAACGTCAGTGTCCGTGACCTGCACACCGGCGAGGTCGCCGACCAGATCGCCGACCGGCTCACCCGCTTCGGCGTACGACCGGACCGGCTCCAGGTGGAGATCACCGAGGGGGCGCTGATGGCCGACCCGCGTCGGGTGCTGGCCACCATCTCCCAGCTGCACCGGATCGGGGTGGGCATCGCCCTGGACGACTTCGGCACCGGGTACTCGTCCCTGCAACACCTGCGCCGGCTGCCGCTGTCCGAGGTGAAGGTGGACCGCTCCTTCGTGCTCGGCATGACCGAGGACGCCGACGACGCGGCGATCGTCCGGTCGATGATCGAGCTGGCCGGCGCGCTCGGCCTGCGGGTGGTCGCCGAGGGCGTGGAGGACGAACGCACCTGGCGGCTGCTGCACGCCGCCGGCTGCGACGTGGCGCAGGGCTGGTTCTACGCCCGCCCGATGCCGGCGGAGGAGCTGACCGGGTGGCTGGCCCGCTACCGCCCGGTGCGTCCCACGGTGACCGCCGACGGCGACCGGCAGCGCCGGCCCGCCCGCTGAAGCGCGGCCGAGCCCCACCTGCCCGGGCGGACGGGGGGAGTCGGAGGCGTCGGCGTGAACGCAGGACAATAGACTCGCTCCGGCCACCGCGCGTCATCGCCCGACCCGTCGCGCCGGTGCTCCCGGGCGGCCCGTCGCCGACCGGGGTGACCGAGGACCCAGCAGGACAGCCACGAAGGGGGCACCGATGGCCGCCATCTCCCGCGAGGAGGTCGCGCACCTCGCGCGACTGTCGCGGCTCGCCGTCACCGAGGAGGAGCTGGACACCTTCGCCGGCCAGCTCGACGTGATCCTCCAGGCGGTCGCGCAGGTCGGCGAGGTCGCCGCGGCGGACATCCCGCCGACCTCCCACTCCGTACCGCTGACCAACGTGCTCCGCGAGGACGTGGTGGTGCCCGGGCTGACCCCGCAGGAGGCCCTGTCGGGTGCGCCCGACGCCGAGGAGCAGCGGTTCCGCGTCCCGCGGATCCTGGACGAGGATGTGGCGTCATGAGTGAGCTGATCAGGAAGACCGCGACGGAGATCGCCGGTCTCGTCGCCAGTGGCGAGACCTCCGCGGTCGAGGTCACCCGGGCCCACCTGGACCGGATCACCGAGGTCGACGACCGGGTGCGGGCGTTCCTGCACGTCGACACCGAGGGCGCGCTGGCCGCCGCCCGGGCCGTCGACGAGCGTCGGGCCGCCGGTGAGCCGCTCGGCCCGCTGGCCGGCGTGCCGGTCGCGGTCAAGGACGTGCTGACCACCAAGGGCGTGCCGACCACCGTCGGGTCGAAGATCCTCGAGGGCTGGCGACCGCCGTACGACTCGACGATCGTGCAGCGGCTGCGCGAGGCCGGCACGGTGATGCTCGGCAAGACCAACATGGACGAGTTCGCGATGGGCTCCTCCACCGAATACTCCGCGTACGGCGCCACCCACAACCCGTGGGACCTGGGCCGTATCCCGGGTGGCTCGGGCGGTGGCAGCGCCGCGGCGCTGGCCGCGTACGAGGCGCCGCTGGCGATCGGCTCGGACACCGGCGGCTCGATCCGCCAGCCCGGTGCGGTCACCGGCACCGTCGGCGCGAAGCCCACCTACGGCGGCACCTCCCGGTACGGCCTGGTGGCGTTCTCCTCGTCGCTGGACACGCCCGGCCCGTGTGCCCGTACGGTGCTCGACGCCGCGCTGCTGCACCAGGTGATCGGCGGACACGACCCGCGTGACTCCACCTCCATCCCGCAGCCGGTGCCGGACGTGGTGGCCGCGGCGAAGCTCGGCGCGACCGGCGACCTGACCGGGGTGAAGCTGGGTGTGGTCAAGGAGTTCTCCGGCGAGGGCGCCGAGCCGGGCGTGCTGGCCGCGTTCCGCGAGGCGGTGGAGACGCTGACCAAGCTGGGCGCCGAGATCGTCGAGGTCTCCTGCCCGAACTTCTCCTACGCGCTGCCGGCGTACTACCTCATCGCGCCGAGCGAGTGCTCCTCGAACCTGGCCCGCTTCGACGGGGTGCGGTTCGGCCTGCGCGAGGGCGACGACGGGAACCGGTCGCTGGAGGAGGTCATGTCGCTGACCCGCGATGTCGGCTTCGGCCCCGAGGTCAAGCGCCGGATCATGCTCGGCACGTACGCGCTCTCCTCGGGCTACTACGACGCCTACTACGGGCAGGCGCAGAAGGTCCGGACGCTGATCACCCGGGACTTCACCGCCGCGTTCGAGCGGGTCGACGCGCTGATCTCGCCGACCACCCCGTTCGTGGCGTTCGAGATGGGCGCGCGCACCTCGGACCCGTACCAGATGTACCTGGCGGACCTGTTCACCATCCCCACCAACCTGTACGGCGGCCCGGGCATCTCGGTGCCGTGCGGGCTGGCCGACGGGCTGCCGGTGGGCCTTCAGGTGATGGCCCCGACGATGGCCGACGACCGGATGTACCGGGTGGCCGCCGCGCTGGAGTCGGCGGTGGGCACGCTCACCCCGCCCGCCCTGTAACCCAGGCGATGCCGCGAGCCGGCGCCGACGGAGACCTCCGTCGGCGCCGGCTGCTCTTCGGGTACGGGAGCCGTCGGGACGGAACGGTCGGCGTTCAGCCGTCGCGTCGTCCGGCGAGGTAGGTGCGGGCCCGTCGCCGGCCCTGGAGTTGTGTCCAGATCAGGAACAGCGCGGCCAGCACGCCGGCGGCCCCGGTCAGCCGGACCGCGAGGTCGTCGTCGAAGGCCAGTTGCGAGCCCTGGGTGAGCAGGAGCAGCACGCCGACCCAGAGCAGCCACCCCTGGGCGAGGGTCCGGGTGGCCATGTCGCGGGCCAGCGCGTCGATCCGGGGGTCGTCGATGTGCCCGTCGCGCAGCGCCCGCTTGGCTCGGCGCATCGACTCCGGGTCGGCGGGGGCCTGCTTCGGCAGCCGCTTGACGATCCGCCGGCCGAAGACCAACGCGACCAGCACGCCGATCATCGGCGGGATCAGCATCAGCAGGAACACCAACCAGAGATCATTCCGGTCGGTGCCGTCCGTGCCGATCAGCACGGTGGCTGCGGCCGCCACCCCGAGCACCAGCAGTGCGCAGAACACGTACAGGTCGAGCCGGCGTTGCCGGCGGTGGCCGTCGGCGAGCAGCGCCGCCCGGTCCGCCTCGGAAAAGGTGTCCCCCGCGTTCGTCATGGTCGATCCCTACCCGAGTGGGCGCGGCGCTACGCCGGGTGCTCCGGCCCGGGAACGGATTCGACGGGCGGGGTGGCCGCGACGCCCTCCGCCGGACGGGCAAGGTACGCGCGGGCCTCCCGCAGACCCCGCCGCCGCTGCCACGCATAGACGCTCCACAGCCCGACCGACAGCACTGCCAACAGCACCCGCGACGGACGGCCGCCGATCGCCCCCACCACCTGGGACAAGGCGACGGTGCCAAATATCCAGATCAGCCACCGCTCGCCCAGCCGGCGCTGCGCCTCCTTGCGGGCCAGCGCGTCGACCCGGGGATCGTCGGTGTGCCCGGCGCGCAGCGCCTGCCGTGCCGCCGGGGCAGCGCCCGTGATCGGGGACCAGTCGAGCCGGTCCGGTCGGCGGCGGCCGTACTCCAGGGCGATCGCCGCGCCGAGCGCCGCCGGGATCAGGGTGAGCAGGAAGACGGTCAGCACGCCACGGCCGGTGACCTCGCGGGAGTCGAGCGCCATGAGGGCCACCATCAGCGCCGGCAGCCCGACCGCCAGCGCCACGGCCACCATGACGGTCCTCCGGTCGAGCCGGCGTCGGGTATTCGTCATGGTCGACCCGTACCCAGTGGCGCTCTTCGCCACGCGCGGGCCGTGCGGGATGGGCAAACCCGGCCGAGGTGCGGCCGGGCAACCCCATTAGGCTGGACAGGTTCTGTCCGGATCGCGCCTGGAGCTCAGATGACGACGACACTGCCCGCGTACGACGAGGTCGTCGCGCGCTACGAACCGGTGATCGGCCTGGAGACCCACGTCGAGCTGGGCACGAACACCAAGATGTGGTGCGGCTGCCCGACCGACTTCGGCGGCGAGCCGAACACCCGGGTCTGTCCGGTCTGCCTCGGCCTGCCCGGCTCGCTGCCGGTGGCCAACAAGGCGGCCATCGAGGCGACCATCCGGATCGGCCTGGCGCTGAACTGCTCCATCGCCGAGTGGTGCCGGTTCGCCCGGAAGAACTACTTCTATCCGGACATGCCGAAGAACTTCCAGATCAGCCAGTACGACGAGCCGCTCTGCTTCGACGGCTACCTGGACGTCGAGGTCAACGGCGAGCTGGTGCGGATCGGCATCGAGCGGGTGCACCTGGAGGAGGACACCGGCAAGACGCTGCACGTCGGTGGCGCCACCGGCCGCATCCACGGCGCGACCGAGTCGCTGGTCGACTACAACCGGGCCGGCATCCCGCTGGTGGAGATCGTCACCAAGCCGGTCCCCGGCACCGGTGCGCTGGCGCCGGAGGTGGCCCGGGCGTACGTCACCGAGCTGCGCGACGTGATCCGCTCGCTGGGCGTCTCCGACGTCCGGATGGAGGAGGGCTCGCTGCGCTGCGACGTCAACACGTCGCTGAACCTGCCGGGCGAGGAGTGGGGCACCCGCACCGAGACCAAGAACGTCAACTCGCTGCGTTCCGTCGAGCGGGCGGTCCGCTCGGAGATGCTGCGCCAGGCGTCGGTGCTCGACGCCGGCGGCCGGATCACCCAGGAGACCCGGCACTTCCAGGAGGACACCGGCGACACCCGGCCGGGCCGCTCCAAGGAGACTGCCACCGACTACCGCTACTTCCCGGAGCCGGACCTGGTGCCGCTCGCCCCGGACGCCGCGTGGGTCGCCGAGCTGAAGGCCGCCCTGCCGGAGCTGCCGCGGCTGCACCGCCGCCGCCTCCAGCAGGAGTGGGGCCTGTCCGAGCTGGACATGCAGTCGGTGCTCAACGCCGGCGCCGTCGAGCTGATCGAGGCCACCGTGGCCGCCGGCGCCACCCCGGCCGCCGCCCGCAAGTGGTGGCTCGGTGAGCTGTCCCGCCGGGCCAACGAGACCGGCGTGGAGCTGGCCGACGTGGGCGCCACCCCGGCGCAGGTCGCCGAGCTGCAGGGCCTGGTGGACGCGGGCAAGCTCAACGACAAGCTGGCCCGTTCCGTCCTGGAGGGCGTGGTGGCCGGCGAGGGTTCGCCGAGCGAGATCATGACCAGCCGGGGCCTGGAGGTGGTCTCCGACACCGGCGCGCTCACCGCCGCCGTGGACGAGGCGATCGCCGCCAACCCGGGCATCGCCGACAAGGTCCGCAGCGGCAAGGTCGCCGCAGCCGGCGCGCTGGTCGGCGCGGTCATGAAGACCACCCGTGGCCAGGCCGACGCCCAGACCGTCCGCACCCTGATCCTGGAGCGCCTCGGCGCCCAGGGCTGAACAACCCGCGAAGGCCGCCGCCGTGACCCGGCGGCGGCCTTCGGAAATTCCACCGGAGTACGCGCGCGACCCGCGCCACCCCCTCGCGAGGGCGTCAACGGCGACGCCCGGATGGAGTCACCGTGAACCAGCACGACCTCGACGTCCTCGACGAGATTCAGCGGCGGGTGCTCTGGCTCGCCACCCGGATCGTGGACGCGGCCAACCACGACCGGGACACCGGTGACGGGGTGAAGGTCGGCGGCCACCAGGCGTCCAGCGCCTCGCTGGTCACCGCGATGACCGCGCTCTGGTTCGCACACCTGGACACCGAGGACCGGGTCGCGGTCAAGCCGCACGCCTCGCCGGTGTTCCACGCGATTCAATACCTTCTGGGCAACCTGGACCGGTCGTACCTGCCGAAGCTGCGGGCGCGCGGCGGGCTCCAGTCGTACCCGTCGCGGACCAAGGACCCGGACGAGGTGGACTTCTCCACCGGTTCGGTCGGGCTGGGCGCCGCCGCGCCGCTGTTCGCCGCGGTCACCCGCCGCTACGTCGACGCGCACTTCGGTGCGCGTCCGCACTCCCGGTTCATCGCCCTGATCGGCGACGCCGAGCTGGACGAGGGGAACATCTGGGAGGCGGTCGCCGACCCGGCCACCACCGGGCTGGGCAACGTGATGTGGCTGGTCGACTTCAACCGCCAGTCGCTGGACCGGGTCGTCCCCGGCATCCGGATCAACCAGTGGCGCGGCCAGTTCGAGGCGGCCGGCTGGCACGTGGTGGAGGTCAAGTACGGCCGCAAGCTGGCCGAGGCGTACGCCCGGCCGGGTGGCGACGTGCTGCGCGACTGGATCGACCGGATGCCCAACGAGCAGTACCAGTCGCTGTTCGGGCTGGCCGGGCCGGCCTTGCGCAAGCAGTTCCTGGACGGCGCGCCGGCCGAGGTGGGCGCCTTCGTGGAGGGCATCGGCGACGACGAGCTGGGCCCGCTCGTCACCGACCTGGGCGGGCACGACCCGCAGGCGATGCTCGACGCGTACGCCCAGTGCGACGCGGTCACCGACCGGCCCAGTGTGGTCTTCGCGTACACGGTCAAGGGTTGGGGCCTGCCCATCGCCGGCAATCCGCGCAACCACTCGGCGCTGCTCACCACCGAGCAGGTCGACGCGTTCCGCGCGGAGCTGGGCCTCACCGCGGAGACCGAGTGGGACCGGCTGGACCCGGCGTCGGAGGCCGGCATCCGGGCCGGCGCCCGCCGGGAGGCGCTGTCCCGCGCGCCCCGCGAGCGGGCGCTGGGGGTCACCGTCCCGGAGACCACGAAGGTACGCGCCAACAAGCCCGTCTCCACTCAGGAGGTCTTCGGGCGGGTGCTGGTCGACCTGGCCCGCGACCCGAAGGTGGCGCCGTACCTGGTGACCACCGCTCCGGACGTGGCCACCTCCACCAACCTGGCCGGGTTCATCAACAAGACCGGGGTGTTCGCCCCCACCGAGCGGCGGTCCTGGACCGAGGACCGGATGCTGCGCTGGACGGAGAGCCCGGCGGGCCAGCACATCGAGCTGGGCATCTCGGAGATGAACCTGTTCCTGCTGCTCGGTCAGCTCGGCCTGTCGTGGGACCTGTCCGGGCAGCCGCTGCTGCCGGTGGGCACGGTCTACGACCCGTTCGTGCTGCGCGGCCTGGACGCGTTCCTCTACGGCACCTACTCCGGCTCCCGGTTCGTGGTGGCGGGCACCCCGTCGGGCATCACCCTCGCCCCGGAGGGCGGCGCCCACCAGTCCACGATCACCGCCTCGGTGGGGTTGGAGCTGCCCGGGGTCACCTTCGTCGAGCCCGCGTACGCCGGCAGCCTGGACTGGCTGCTCTGCGACGCGCTCGGGCAGATCGCCCAGGGGTCGGCCCCCTCGGCCACCGCCGCGCCGGCCGAGGACGGGGCGTACTACTTCCGGCTGAGCACCCGCCCGATCGACCAGGCGCCCTTCGAGGCGGCCCGGGCCCGGATCGGCGACGCGGTGCTGCGCCGGCAGGTGGTGGCGGGGGCGTACCGGCTGGTGGACGCGCACGAGGCGTACCCGCATCTGGTGGACGCCCCGGTCGTGCAGCTCGCCGCCTCCGGCGCGGTGCTGCCGGAGGTCCTGGCGGCCGCCGCGGAGCTGGCGGAGGAGGGCGTCGCCGCGCACGTGGTCGACGTGACCAGCCTGGACCGGCTCTACCGGGCCTGGCAGCGGACGCTGCGCCAGGGCGTGCGGACGGCGACCGTGCCGAGCGTGCCGGGTGCGCTGCGGTCGGCCTTCGCCGACCGGGTGCCGGTGGTGTCGGTGCACGACGCCGCGTCGCACGCGATGGCCTGGCTCGGCTCGGCGGTGGGCGCTCCGGCGGTGCCGCTGGGCGTGGACGAGTTCGGCCAGTCCGGCAGCGTGCAGGAGCTGTACGAGCTGCACGACCTGCTGCCGGGCAGCATCGTCAACGCCGCCCTGGCCGCCCTCGCGCTGCGCTGAACCGACGCCCCCGGTCGTCCGGCGGTCACGCCGGACGACCACGCCGGGTGACGGTGGCCCCGTGCTGCGTTGAAGGACCCTGAGTGACCTACGGTGACCGCCGCCTCACCTCGGCCGACATCCCGCTCCGCCTTTGCTCTGCTGCAACCCACGCGACACCGCGATGATCTGGGACTCTATGCGGCCACTCCCCGTGGATCGGCCGTCGCGACGGTGACGCTACGTGCCTGTTGCGCATGATTAAGCAGAGCAAAGGCGGCAGGGGATCCGCCTTGGGGGGAGCTGTCGTCACAGAAGGTGGTCATCAGGCATCCGGTGCGGGGTGGTCACCCCGCCCGGGCACCCGGTCAGCTGGGGCTGGGGGAGGCCGGGGTCGGGGACTCCGGGCCACCGCGGGTCGGGGTCGGGGTGACCGGCACCTGGTCGCCCTTCGCCGGGTCCCGGATCACGTGCCGTTCCAGGTTGACCTGGGACTGCCCGGTGCCGCCGACGGTGATGTCGTCGTACGCCTGGAGCAGCTTCTGCTGGTCGAAGTAGAGCACCGTCATCGACAGCGGGGTGGGCTTCTCGCCCTCCAGGCCGCGCAGGCCGGCCCCGCCGGTGGAGCCCTCCACCATCAGCGTGGTCGGAGCCTTGCCCGGCACCTGCGGCAGCTTGGACACCTGCCGGGCGTGGGTGTGCCCGGAGAGCACCAGCGGGCAGGTGCCGGAGAGCGGTCCGGCCGAGGCCGGGTCGTGCACCAGCGCGATGTCCACCGGTTTCGGTGACCTGCTCACCGTGGCGGCGAGCTGCTCGCCCGCGCCGATCACCTGGTCGGCGACCGCCTTGGTCAGGCCGCTGCCGGCCGGCGAGGTGTTCTTGTCGGGGGTGAACCGGGGGTCGCCGATGCCGGCGATGGTCAGCCCGTCGACGGTGGTGGTCGAGTTGTTCAGCACGATCGCGTTCGGCTGCTGCGCGACCGCCGCGGCCGTCCGGGGCGAGTCGTGGTTTCCGCGGATGTAGACGTACGGCTTCTTGAGCAGGCCGATGGAGCCGACGAAGGACGCCTCCGGCTCGCTGCCCCAGTCGGTGATGTCGCCGGTGTCGATCACCACGTCGATGCCGAACTGCTCCACCACCGTCCGGATCAGCTGCCAACCGGTGGGGTTCAGGTGCATGTCGGAGATGTGCAGCACCCGGGTGGTGCCGGGGGCCGGCTCGTAGACCGGCAGCGCGGAGACGGTGGTGTAGAGCTTGCTGACGTTGCCGACCAGCCGTTGGAGCTGCTCGGAGTACTTGGTGTAGTCGTTGGCGATCCGGCGGGCGTCACCGACGATCGCGGGCGCGTTGACCAGCAGCCCCTCGTACCGGGGCTCGTCGATCGCCTCCGGCCGGATGGTGCCGGCGGCCAGGCCGAGGGTGCCGGCCGTGACCGCCAGGGCCACCCCGCCCGCCCAGGCGGTCCGCCGGACGTTGCGGAAGACCAGCGCCGCCAGCACCAGCGTGGCCAGCACCGACCAGCCGAGGGTACGCAGCCCCAGGCGCATCACCCCGGCGCGGACGTCTCGGACGGCGGACTGGCTGGCCCGGCTGATGCTGGCCGGGTCGCCGATCAGCGCCTCGGTGCGGCGCTGGTCCAGCGCGCCCAGCTCGACGGTGAGGTGGGTCGGCCCGTCATGGCTGTTCAGGATGAGCGCGCCGAGCGGCGGGATGTCGACGGTGGTGCCCCCGGTGAGCGCGGGCCGCAGGCTCAGCTCGGCCCGGAACGGCCCGATGTCGGTGTCGACGTGCCCGCCGGCGTAGGTGCCTCCGACCACCCCGATGAGGGCGACCGCCAGGACGGCCAGGGCCAGCCCGAACCGCCGGAGGCGGGGGTTTCCTCCCAGCCGTCCGGTACGTCCTGACAGGCGGGGTCGGCGCCGGTCGTTCCCGGTCGCCGGGGCGTCCTCGCCGCCGGTGCTGTGCCGCTCGTTCTCCTGACCGTCCATGCTGAGATTCTGACCTGCCCGGTGGAGGATCTTGGCAAACCTGAAAGATGTTGACCGTTCGCCCGGGGGGTGGCGGTCAGCTGCGCCCCGCGCCACCGCCACCGAAGACCAGCCGCAGGAGGCGGTCGTCCTCCGGGGCCGGCTCACCCCGCCCGTCGTGGTTCGAGGTGCTCACCCAGACGGAGCCGTCCGGGGCGGTCGCCGCCGCCCGCAACCGGCCGTACCTGTTGGTCAGCAACTGCCGGGGCTGGCCCAGCACCGTACCGGTGTCGGTCAGCTCGACCAGCCACAGCCGCTGGCCGCGCAGGCAGGCGGTGACCAGCAGCCGCTGCGCGGCGGCCAGTCCCGAGCAGGACGCCTCCGCCGTGCGCCACTGCACCAGCGGATCGCGGTAGCGCCGGTCACCCGCCCGCCCCTCGACGTGCGGCCAGCCGTAGTTGCCGCCCCTGACGATCTGGTTGATCTCGTCCCAGGTGTTCTGCCCGAACTCCACCGCGTACATCCGCTTGCCGGCGTCCCACGCGAAGCCCTGCACGTTGCGGTGGCCGAGCGACCAGACGGGCGAGCCGGGGAACGGGTTGCCCGGCGCCGGGCGGCCCTGCGCCGTGATCCGCAGGATCTTGCCCGACAGCGCCTTCGGGTCCTGCGCGGAGCCCCGATCGCCGGCGTCACCGGTGCTGGCGTAGAGGTAGCCGTCGGGGCCGAAACCGAGCCCACCACCGTTGTGGGTGCCCGACTTCGGGATGCCGGTGAGCACCGGCGTCGACCTGCCGCCGAGCGTGAACTTCACGATCCGGTTGTCGTCCCGGCCGGTCAGGTAGGCGAAGACCGTCCGGTCCCTGGCGTACGTCGGGGAGACGGCGACGCCGAGCAGCCCGCCCTCGCCGGCCGGCGTCACCTCCGGCAGGGTCTGCGCCACGGTGATCTTCAGCCCGTCGGGCCCGGACTCGGGCCCCACCTTCAGCACCCGGCCGCCGTCCCGCTCGGTGACCAGGGCGCCGCCGTCGGGCAGGAAGGCGATCCCCCACGGCACCCGCAGCCCCTTGGCCAGCACGGTGGTGACCACCTCCTGCCCGGCGCCGCCGGGAGCGGCCGAGACCGACGGGGTGGGGAAGGAGGGCGGCTCGCCGGCCGGGTCCGGCCCGGGCGGGCCGAAGCTGCATCCGGCGGTCGCCAGCAGCAGCGTTGCGCACGACGCCGCCAGGGCCGCGCGGCGGCGGCCGGTGCGGAGGTACGGGGGACGGGCGCTCACCCGGCCCAGCCTAGCCCGCCGTGGCGCTCCGACGGGTCGAGCGGAGTCAGTGGGCGCGGGCGGCGAGCAGCGCGATGTCGTCCTCCCGGTTGTGCACCGCGGTCACCAGCCGGTCGCAGAGCTCGTCCACGGTGAGCCGGTCACCACCGGTGAGCCGGTCGACCAGCTCCTCCAGCCCCTCGTCCAGCGGCCGGTCCCGCCGTTCGACCAGCCCGTCGGTGTAGAGCAGCAGCGTGTCGCCGGGCGCCAGCGGCGTCTCCCGGCCGGTACGGCGGATCGGGCGGGCGAGGCCGAGCAGCGGCTCCCGCGGCGCGTCGAGGACCTCCACCGCGCCGCCGACGCGTACCAGCAGCGGCGGTGGGTGCCCCGCGTTGCACCAGCTCAGCGTCAGGCCCCCGGTGTCGGCGTGACGCAACCGGGCCAGCACCGCGGTGGCGACCGTGGGAATCCGCAGTCCCCGGATCGCCTCGTCCAGGTGGGTCAGCAGCCCGGCCACCGGGTCGGTCCGGCCGAACGCGTTGCCCCGGACCAGGTTGCGCAGCTGACCCATGGTGGCCGCCGCCTCGATGTCGTGCCCGGCGACGTCGCCGATCGCGACGACCAGGTCGCCGTCGGGCTGGACGAAGGCGTCGTACCAGTCGCCGCCGACCTCCACCCGGTCGGCCACCGGCTGGTAACGGGCGGCCAGCTCCACGCCCGCCGGTCGGGGCAGGGCGGGCAGCATGCTGTGCTGGAGCACCTCGGCGACGTGCCGCTGCTCGCCGTACATCCAGCTGTTGCCGACGGCCTGCCCGGCTCGGCGGCCGATGTCCTGCGCGGTGTGCAGGTCGCCGTCGTCGAACGGCCGCCGGTCGGGCCCGTTGACCAGGGTGATGCAGCCGATCACCGCGCCCCGGCCGGCCGCGGTGATCGGGACGCTCAGGTGCGAGGCGAAGCCGAGCCGTTCGGCCAGCGCCGGCATCTCGGGCAGCGTGGTGCGCTCCGCGACGTCGGCGACCGTACCCGCGCTCACCAGCACCGACTGCCCGCTGCGCAGCACCGATCGGGTGATCGACCGCGGCCCGAGGCCGGTGGTCATCAGGTCGGCGAACCGGGCCGCCTCCGCGGCCCGCTCCGGGTCCCGGTGCACGGCCGAGACGGTTCGTGGCTCGCCGGCCCGGTCGACCAGCGTCACCAGGCACCAGTCGGCCAGCACCGGCACCATCGCGTGACCGAGCCGCTCCACCGAGGTGTTCACGTCCAGGGTCCCGCCGAGGGTCTCGCTCATCTCGGCGAGCATGGTCAGCCGCCCGTGCGCCTCCTCGGTCTGCCGGCGGGCGTCCTGCGCGCCGTCGAGGGCGATCCGCAGCCGCAGCTCCGAGGAACAGGCGGCGGCCAGGTCGGCCAGCGTCCGCAACTGCCGGGCCGTCCAGGCCCGGGGCTTGCTGTCGATCGCGCAGAGCGCACCGAGGACCCGACCCTCCAGGTCGGTCAGCGGCATGCCCGCGTACGCCACGACGCCCAGGTCGGGGATGGCGAGATTGTCCCGGACCCGGGGGTAGAGCCGGGCGTCCGGCAGCACCATCGGCACCTCGATGTCGACGACGTGCTGGCAGAAGGAGTGGCTCAGCGGGGTCTGCCGCCGCTCCGCCCAGGGCTCGGGCAGCCCGATCGCGCCCGGGAAGAACTGCCGGTCCCGGCCGACCAGCGACACCAGCGCGACGGGCACCTCCAGCAGGTCGCTGACCAGCCGGGCGAACCGGTCGAACGCCTCGTCGGCGCGGTTGTCCAGCCCGGTCTCCGCGAGGGACCGCAACCGGGCCGGGTCGGACAGCGCCGGCGACACGATCCGCGGGCGTCCGGCCGCGCGGTCGCGAGAGCCGTCGTTCATTGTCCACCTGTCCGCGCGCCGGGGAGCCTCCGGACGGCGCTCCGATCCTTCGTTATACCCGCCGACCGCCCGCCACGCCCGAGTCGTGACGCCGTAACGACGATCACCGCCCGCCGCCGGGCGGGGAACGGCCGTCGGTCGGGCCGGCAGCCGCCGGGACCGCTATCGTCGGCGGTCGTGAAGGTGTGGATCCCGCACGAGGCCGGCCGTGAGCTGCTGGGCGAGCTGCCCGCCGACGTCATCGTGGAATGTCTTGCCGACCCGGCGCAGCTCCCGTCCGACCCGGCCCGGGTGCGGTTCTGGGTGCCGCCGTTCCTGTCCGCCGGTGACGTGACCGGGCTGCTGGACCGGCTGCCGGCCCTGGAGGTCGTGCAGCTGCTCTCCGCGGGGGCCGACGCCTGGGTCGACCGGGTACCGGCGGGGGTCACCCTCTGCGACGCGCGGGGCGTGCACGACTCCGCCACCGCCGAGTGGGTGGTCACCGCGATCCTGGCCCACCTGCGCGGTTTCCCGGCGCTGGCCCGGGCGCAGGCCCGCCGCGAGTGGGCGTACGACGAGGTCGCCCCCACCGACGAGCTGGCCGGCAAGCGGGTGCTCATCGTCGGCGCCGGGTCGATCGGCGCGGCGGTTGAGGCCCGGCTCGCCCCGTTCGAGGTCGACTTCACGCTGGTCGCCCGGACGGCCCGGCCCGCCGAGGGGGTGCACGGGGTCGACGAGCTGCCCCGGCTGCTGCCCGAGGCGGACGTGGTGGTGCTGCTCGTGCCGCTGACCGACCGGACCCGGGGCCTGGTCGACGAGAAGTTCCTCGCCGCCATGCCGGACGGCGCGCTGCTGGTGAACGCCGCCCGCGGTCCGGTGGCCCGGACGGAGGCGCTGGTCGCGGAGGCCCGCACCGGCCGGCTGCACGCCGCGCTGGACGTCACCGACCCGGAGCCGCTGCCCGCCGACCACCCCCTGTGGGAATTGCCGAACGTGCTGCTCACCCCGCACGTGGCGGGCTCGGTGCGGGGGCTGCTGCCGCGGGCGTACCGGCTGGTGGGCGCGCAGCTGCGCCGCTTCGTCGCGGGTGAGCCGCTGGAGAACGTGGTCACCGACGGCTACTGACCCGCGTCCTGCTCAGCGGGTGGTGTCGGGCAGGGGCTGGCCGGTCACCGCGACCAGCCGGGGCAGGTCGCTGCCGCGTACCGCCGGCAGCACGAGCCGTTCGCCGTCGTCGAGCCGGACGACCGCCCGGCCCCGTGGGTCGGCGGCCAGTTCGGCGACCCGCTCCCAGGCGATCCGGCGCTGCCCGGTGAGGGCGCGCAGCCGCAGCTCCCGGGGGTCGGCGTCGGTTCCGGCCCGCCAGGCCCAGACGGCGACGGCCAACGGCACCAGGAGCACGGGCAGCAGGTACGACCGGGCGGTGGCCAGCGGCAGCGCGCCGATGAAGGCGACGATCGCCGCGACCAGGATCGCCTGGTTGTGCCGGAAGCGGAGGGTGTCGACGCGACTCACCCCCGAATGATCCCACCTGCGACGGCGGGCACCCGGCCCGGGCCGGGAACCGGGCCCCGCGCAGCGGCGGAGTGATCTGGATCACTGTGGTGGGGACGTCACCGGTAGGCGATTCGCTCGTTCACGCAGTTGGGCGTCCGGGGTAGGCATCCCGGACGCGCCACGCACCGTCGCACCGCCCCCGTGCCCCCTCACGAAGGCGACCGCCGTGCCCGTCGCGTACCCCTGCCAGAGGCTCCGCCGCCGACCGCCGTTGCCCGAGGCGGTCGTGCTGGCGTCGGCGGCCCTGCTCCTGTTCCTGGCCGTGGCCGGCGTCCTGCCGCCGTCCGCCGCCGTGGCGCTCGCCGCCGCGGCCGGCACGGTGCTGGCCGGCGTCCGGCTGTCCCGATTGGCCGCCACGGCCACCGGTGGACCGCCGACGCCCCCGGCCCCCGGTCGGCCGCCGGTCGCGACGGCCGGGGCGTCGGCGGCGGACCCGCGGCACGGCCGGTGGCGGCGGCGGGCGGCGCTGCGGCGTCGCGTCGTCGGGCTGCTCGACGCGGCGGTGGCGACGGCCGGTCTCACCGCGGCCGTGCCGCCTATCGTGGCGCCTCCGCACCGGTCGGCGGTGGTCGCCGCGGGCGTGGCGCTGACCGGCGTGCTGTTCGGCGGCGCCCTGTTCCTGCTGCCGGGCCGGTCCCGACTGGACCGCCCGGTGCGGCTGCGCCGGGTGGTGGAGGTGGTCAGCTTCGGCGTCAGCCTGGTCTTCGCGACCTGGGTGCTGTTGCCACCGGGTGAGTTGCCGCCGGCCGTACGCGAGCTGACCGTGGCCGGCGCGGGGCTGTTGGCCGGGCTCGCCGGGACCGGTATCGCGGACCGACGGCGCCGGCCGGGCGCCGCGCTCTGCTGGACCGGGGCGGCGGCCGTCCTGTTCGGGCTGGGTCTGCTGCTCGTCCTGCCGGTGGCCGGCGCGTCGGAGCGGGCGACCCTGCTGGCCGTGCCGCCGCTGCTGGGCGGGGCGCTGGCCACCGCGACCGGCGCCGCGAGGCTGGCCGGTGGTGACCCGCCCCGGCCGGCGGGACCGGTCTGGCCGACGGTGACCGCTCCGGCGGCGATCGCCACGGTGGCCGCCGCCTGGCACCTGCTGGTCGTCGGCGAGTTCGACGTGACCGGGATGCTGCTCGGCCTCGCGGTCATCCCGCCGATGGTGGTACGCGAGCTGCTCTCCGCCGCCGACAACCGCCGGTACGCCGACCGGCTGGGCGCCCAGGAGGCGCACTTCCGGGCCCTGGTCTCCGGCGGGCACGACCTGGTGCTGCTGCTCGACGAGGCGCTGCGGGTGCGCTGGCAGTCCCCGGCGGCGGCCCGGCTGTTCGGGCTGACCGACGCCGACGTCCGTGACCGGCCGCTGCCCGAGTTGCTGCACCCGCAGGACGCGCCGCGCGCCGCCGGGCTGCTGACCGGAGTGCTCGGTGGCGTCGAGCCGACGCTGCTGTCGGCCCGGCTGCGGGACGGGCAGGGCAACTGGCGGGAGACCGAGTCGACGGTCAGCGACCAGCGTGGCGTGGTCGAGGTGGGGGCGCTGGTGCTGCACGTTCGGGACGTCGGTGACCGGCGCCGGCTGGAGCGCACGGTGCACCGGCTCGCCGCCACCGACCAGCTCACCGGCCTGGCCAACCGGGTCGAGCTGCTGCGGGCGCTGGGCTCCCGCCGGCACCCGCACAACCCGTCCGGCGCGCTGCTGGTGGTCGACCTGCACGGCCTCGGCGAAGTGAACGACGCGCACGGGCGGGCCGCCGGGGACCTGGTCCTGGTCGAGGTGGCCCGACGGCTGCGCGGCACGGTCGGGCCGGACGAGATCGTCGCCCGGCTGACCGGGGACGAGTTCGCGGTGGTCACCACGGCGGGGCCGGTACTGGCGTTCGGGCTGGGTGACCGGTTGGTGGCGGCCCTGGGCGAGCCGTACCCGCTGCCCGACGCCGGGCCGGTGCGGCTGGCCGCCAGTGTCGGGCTGGCCGAGATCACCGACGCCGGCCCGGAGGACGTGCTGCGCCAGGCCGACCTGGCCCGGCGGCGGGCCGTCCAGCTCGGCCGCAACCGGGTGGAGTGGTACGACGGCTACCTGGAGGAGCAGCTGGTCCGCCGGCTGGACCTGGAGCGGGAGCTGCCCGGGGCGGTGGCGCGGGGCGAGCTGGACCTGGTCTACCAGCCGGTGCTGGGGTTGACCGACCGCTGCCCGGTGGGCACCGAGGCGCTGCTGCGCTGGCGCAGCCCGGTGCTGGGCACGGTGCTGCCGGCGGAGCTGCTGCCGGTCGCCGGTGACCTGGACCTGCTGGGGGAGTTGGGGCGCTGGGTGCTGACCCGGGCCTGCCGGCAGCTCGCCGACTGGTCGCAGGGCAGCCCGCAGCTGTGGATGGCGGTGAACGTGTCCCCCCGGGAGCTGGCCGGGACCGACTTCGTGGAGCGGGCCGCCACGCTGCTGGCCGAGTACGGGGTGCCCGGGGAGCGGCTGGTGATCGAGGTGTCCGAGCCGCTGGTCACCGAGGACGTCGGCATGGTCGCCGCCCGGCTGGCCGGGTTGCGGTCGCTGGGCGTAC
Source organism: Micromonospora siamensis (assembly GCF_900090305.1). NCBI lineage: Bacteria > Bacillati > Actinomycetota > Actinomycetes > Micromonosporales > Micromonosporaceae > Micromonospora > Micromonospora siamensis. The sequence continues at coordinate 2,077,012 of NZ_LT607751.1, forward strand.
GGATCGCCCTGGACGACTTCCGGCCCGAGCACGCCTCGCTGGCGCAGCTCCGCCGGCTCCCGATCGATCTGCTGAAGGTCGGTCCGGACCTGGTGGGCGCGGTGGACGATCCGCAGCGTCCGCTGCTCGACGTGGTGGTGAGCCTGGCCGACCGGTTGGGCGTGGCGGTGGTGGCCGAACAGCTCGAGTCGACCGGCCAGGTGGATCGGGCGCACCGGGCCGGCTGCCGGTACGGGCAGGGCTTCGTGCTGGCCCGTCCGGCGACCGCGGAGCGGGTGGAGGCGTACTTCGAGGAGTTCCCGTCGGCGTCCCGGTGAACGGTCAGCCGTTCAGCTGTTTACTTAACCGGTTCACCTGATGCGCGGCGGCGCGGTGCTGCCCCGCGGGGTGAGGTGGGCCGTCTCGTCCTGCAACCCGCTGACCGGTTCGCCGGCGATCGCCGCGAGCAGCTGGCGGGCGGCGTGCGCGCCGTACGCGGGGATGTCCCGGCCGAGCGCCGTCAGCGGTGGGTGCACCAGCTGGCACAGCGGCGAGTCGTCCCAGGCCACGATCGACAGGTCACCGGGGACCTGGAGCCCCATCTCCTGCGCCACCGAGAGGCCGGCGATCGCCATCACGTCGTTGTCGTAGATGACCGCGGTCGGCCGGGCGGCGGAGCTGAGCAGCCGCCGGGTGGCCCGGGCGCCCTCCTCGCCGGTGTAGTCGGACCAGACGGTGCTGGCCTCGTCCAGCCCGAGCCGGGCGCAGACCTCGGTGAACGCGTCGCTGCGGATCTCGGTGTGCAGCAGCGAGGGCAGGCCGCCGACCCGGGCGATCCGCCGGTGCCCGAGCGCGACCAGGTATTCCACGGTCTCCACCAGGGCGGCCGCGTCGTCGGACCAGACGCTGGCCAGGGTGCCGGTGTGGCCGGGGCCGCCGATCACCACGGCGGGCAGTTGCAGCTCCTCCAGGGCGGGCACCCGGCGGTCGTCGGTACGCAGGTCGCAGACGAAGACGCCGTCCACCCGGCGCTCGGCCCACCAGCGCCGGTAGACCGCGATCTCGGCCTCCTGGTCGGCCACCACCTGGAGGGTGAGCGCGTACGAGCGGGCCGACAGTTCGGCCTCGACGCCGCTGATCAGCTCCATGAAGAACGGCTCGATGCCCAGTATCCGGGCGGGCCGGCACAGCGCCAGGCCGACCGCCTTGGCGGTGGCGCCGGAGAGCGCCCGGGCGGCGCTGCTCGGGCTGAACCCGATCTCGGCGGCGATGGCGAGGATGCGCTGCCGGGTCGCCTCGGAGACCCCGGGCTGGCCGTTCAGCGCGTACGACACCGCGCCCTTGGAGACGCCGGCGCGCCGGGCGACGTCGGCGATGGTCGGCCGCTTCACCGGCGCGCTCCTCCACTGGTCCGGCCCCTCGGGGCGGGCTTGCCTGGCGCCGGGGTCACCGGCGGCCACCACGCTAACCCAAGCGGTCGGCGCATGATCACCGCCGCGCCGGGTCAACTGAACGGCTACTTGTTCGGTTAAGCGTACGGGGTGGCCCCCGGGTGAGCGCCAGCCCCTGCCGTTCACATCTGCGCGATATAACGCTCAACCACGCATGGTCGCGCTCCCATGGCGTCGAGATGATTACGGGACGGCCTTCCCGTTAACCGGCCGTTGACACTCCGGGGGCTGAACCGTACGGTGGCCTCACTTATCCGGTTCAGTCAACGTCTCTCGATCCCGGGAGCGTTCCCATTTGCTCGGAGGATGACATGAAACGGTCCTGGACGCGGTGGGCCCGCGCGCTCGCCGCGGGCACCGTCGGCCTGAGCCTGATCGCCGCCTGCAGCGGCCAGAGCACCAAGGGCGGCGACTCGGACTCCGCCAGCGGCCCGGTCACCCTGAAGATCAATTTCTGGGGTGACTTCGGCCTGACCGACCTCAAGACCAAGTACGAGGCCGAGCACCCGAACGTCAAGATCCAGCTGAACTCGGGTGAGTACAACGCCCAGCACGAGGACCTGCAGAAGAAGCTCGTCGCCGGCAACGGCGCGCCGGACATCGCGGCGATCGACGAGGGCTTCATGGTCCAGTTCCGCGGCCAGTCCGACAAGTTCGTCAACCTGCTCGACAAGGGCGCCGCGGACTACGAGAGCAAGTACCTGCCCTGGAAGTGGAAGCAGTCGCTGTCGGCCGACGGCAAGACCCAGATCGGTCTCGGTACCGACGTCGGCGGTCTGGCCATGTGCTACCGCACCGACCTGTTCAAGGCCGCCGGCCTGCCGACCGAGCGGGACCAGGTCTCCGCGCTCTGGCCCACCTGGGACAAGTTCATCGAGGTCGGCCAGCAGTACACCGCCAAGACCAAGAAGAAGTTCATCGACGCCGGGACCAACCTGTTCAACCCGATCCTCGGCCAGCAGCCGGTCGGCTTCTACGACGACCAGGAACAGCTGAAGATGGACGGCGGCCCGAAGGTCGCCTTCGACTACACCGTCAAGGCGGTCGACGCCGGCCTCTCCGCCAACCTGGTCAGCTTCCAGGCCGACTGGGACAAGGGCTTCACCAGCGGCGCCTTCGCCGTGCTGGCCTGCCCCGCCTGGATGCTCGGCCACATCAAGGACACCGCGCCCGGCACCGAGGGCAAGTGGGACATCGCCGCGGTTCCCGGTGGCGGCGGCAACTGGGGCGGCTCGTTCCTGACCATCCCCAAGCAGGGCAAGCACGTCGACGAGGCGTACAAGCTGCTGACCTGGCTGGTCGCCCCCGAGCAGCAGATCGAGATCTTCAAGAAGGTCGGCAACCTGCCCTCGCAGCCGGCGCTCTACTCGGACCCGGCCATCGCCGAGTTCAAGAACCCGTTCTTCAACAACGCCCCGGTCGGCCAGATCTTCCCCAAGATGGCGCAGGGCCTCACCCCGCAGTACCTGGGCAAGAAGAACGGCCCGACCCGGGTCGAGGTGGAGAACGTCATCCGCCGGGTGGAGAACAAGACCCTGAAGCCGGACGCCGCGTGGGCGGAGGCGGTCAAGGCGGCCGAGAAGGTCAAGAGCTCCTGATCTGACCGGCGCGGCGGCGGGGCGGGTCCGGCACCCGCTCCGCCGTCGCACCACCCCCGGCGTACGCCGACCGGACCGGCGTCGCCCGCCCGTAGCCCGTGTCACCTCTTCCGTCCTGGAGTGATCCCATGTCCACCACGCGTGCCGCGCCCACGCCGCCCGCCCACCGGTCCGCGCCGAAGCGCGCCGGCGGCTCCGGGGCGGACGAGCGGCGACTGAACTGGCGCAACCGGCTGTACCGCTTCGACATGCGCTACATGCCGTACCTGATGATCGCGCCGTTCTTCCTGCTCTTCGCCGTCTTCGGGCTCTTCCCGCTGCTGTTCAACGCCGTGGTCTCGCTGCGCAACTACCGGCTCGACGACCCGACGCTGCCGTACTGGGCCGGCTTCGCGAACTTCACCAAGCTCTTCGGCGACGAGTACTTCTGGAACGCCCTCTACAACACCTTCGGCATCTTCCTGCTCTCGTCGGTGCCGCAGCTGCTGCTCGCCCTGGTGGTCGCCTCGCTGCTCAACCGCAAGCTGCGGGCGCAGACCTGGTGGCGGGTGGGGGTGCTGCTGCCGTACATCACCCCGATCGTCGCCTCGACGATGGTGTTCAGCGTCTTCTTCTCCCGCGACTTCGGGATGGCCAACTGGGTGCTCGGCCTGTTCGGCCTCGGCGGCCCCGACGACCCGATCGACTGGCGGGCCGACAAGCTGCACTCCTGGATCGCCATCGCCACGATGGTCAACTGGAAGTGGATCGGCTACAACGCGCTGCTCTACCTGGCCGCCATGCAGTCCATCCCGCGCGACGTCTACGAGGCCGCGGCGATCGACGGCGCCGGCCCGTGGAAGCAGCTCTGGCGGATCACCGTGCCGATGATCCAGCCCGTGGTCGTCTTCACGGTCATCCTCTCCACCATCGGCGGTCTCCAGCTCTTCACCGAGCCGATGCTCTTCGACCAGAACGCCCAGAACGCCACCGGCGGGCCCAACCGCGAGTGGCAGACCATCGCCCAGCTGATCTACAAGGTCGGCTGGAAGGACCTGAACCTCGGCTACGCCGCCGCGATGTCGTGGGCCCTCTTCCTGATCATCCTGATCGTCGCCGGGATCAACTTCGTGGCGACCAACCGACTGTCCGGAGGTCGCAAATGAGTGCGATCGCGCCCCCGCGTACCCCCGTCGCCGCCGCGCGACGCCGGCCCACGGCGATGGCCCGGGCCCCGCAGGACACCCCGGCGGGCATCTGGACGTACCTCTTCCTCGCCCTGACCATGCTCTTCGCGGCGTTCCCGCTGTACTGGATGTTCGTCATCGCCACCAGCAACGACGAGGCGCTGGCCAAGCTGCCGCCGGCGGTGGTCCCCGGCGACCGGTTCATGGTGAACCTGCGGGAGGTCTTCAGCCTCCAGGACGTCTACTTCGCCGCGTCGCTGGTCAACAGCCTCATCGTCTCGACCGTGGTGACCGCCTCGGTGCTGTTCTTCTGCTCGCTGGCCGGCTTCGCCTTCGCCAAGCTGCGCTTCAAGGGCAGCAACGCGCTGATGCTCTTCGTGGTGCTCACCCTGACCGTGCCCAACCAGCTCGGCATCGTCGCGCTCTACATCGTGATGGGCAAGCTCGGCTGGAACGGCACCCTGCTCGCCGTCATCGCCCCCGGCCTGGTCACCGCCTTCGGCGTGTTCTACATGCGGCAGTTCATCGTCAACACCGTCCCCGACGAGCTGATCGAGTCGGCCCGGATGGACGGCGCCACCACCATGCGGGTGTACGCCAACATCGTCCTCCCGGCGATCCGCCCGGCCCTGGCCGTGCTCGGCCTGCTCACCTTCGTGGCCACCTGGAACGACTTCCAGTGGCCGCTGATCACGCTGTCCGGCACCGACTTCCCGACCTCGATGGTCGCCATCTCGGACCTGGCCAGCGGCAACTACGTCATCTACCGGCGGGTGCTGGCCGGCGCGTTCCTGGCCACCATCCCCCTGCTGGTGATGCTCTTCATCGGTGGACGGCAGATCGTCCGCGGAATCATGGAAGGCGCGGTGAAGTCTTGACCCGACAGACGCTGCACGAGGGCTGGACGCTGCGGGCCGTACCGGGCGCCGGGGTGCCGGCCGAGGTCGCCGAGCGGGCCGTGCCGGCCACCGTGCCGGGTTGCGTGCACACCGACCTGCTGGCCGCCGGGCTGATCCCCGACCCGTTCGGTGACGACAACGAGACCCGGCTGGGCTGGATCGGCCGCACCGACTGGGTCTACGAGAGCAGCTTCGACTGGCAGCCCGGCGGCGACGACCGGGTCGACCTGGTCTGCGCCGGCCTGGACACCGTGGCCACCATCGACGTCAACGGGATCGAGGTGGGCCGGACGCAGAACATGCACCGGGGCCACCGGTTCGACGTCGGGTCGCTGCTACGGCCGGGCGGCAACACGCTGACCGTGCGCTTCGACTCGGCGTACCGCTACGCCGAGGCGCAGCGGGACCGGCTCGGCGACCGGCCGAACGCCTACCCGGAGCCGTTCCAGTTCATCCGGAAGATGGCCTGCAACTTCGGCTGGGACTGGGGTCCCACCGTGGTGACCGCCGGCATCTGGCAGGAGATCGGCCTGCACGCCTGGTCGACCGCCCGGCTGGCCCAGGTCCGCCCGGTGGTCACCGTGGCCGACGGCGTCGGCCGGGTGGAGCTGCACGTCGAGGTGGAGCGGGTCGGCGGCCCGCCGCTGACGCTGCGCGCCGCCGTGGGCGACGCCACCGGCGAGGTCACCGTCGCGGCGGGGGAGCGCACGGCCGTGCTGACCCTCACCGTCGCGGACCCGGAGCTGTGGTGGCCCCGGGGGTACGGCGAGCAGCCGCTGTACGACCTCGACGTGACCCTCTGCGCCCCCGACGGCCGGGCGCTGGACGGCTGGTCCAAGCGGCTCGGCTTCCGCTCGGTACGCCTGGACACCACCCCCGACGCGCACGGCACCCCGTTCGCCCTGCACGTCAACGACGTGCCGGTCTTCGTCCGCGGCATCAACTGGATCCCGGACCACCCGTTCCCCACCGAGATCACCCGGGGGCGGCTGGCGGAACGCTTCGACCAGGCCCTCGGTGCGAACATCAACCTGCTGCGGATCTGGGGCGGCGGCCGGTACGAGTCCGACAACTTCTACGAGCTCGCCGACTCCCTCGGCATGCTGGTGCAACAGGACTTCCTCTTCGCCTGCGCGGCGTACCCGGAGGAGGAGCCGTTCCGCACCGAGGTCGAGGCGGAGGCGCGCGAGCAGGTGACCCGGCTGGCCGCCCACCCGTCGCTGGTGCTCTGGACCGGCAACAACGAGAACATCTGGGGCTGGCACGACTGGGACTGGCAGGAGCCGCTCGCCGGCCGCACCTGGGGGCGCGGCTACTACCTGGAGCTGCTGCCAGCCGTCGTCGGCGAGCTGGACCCGACCCGCCCGTACTGGCCGGGCAGCCCCTGGTCGGGCAGCGACGACATCCACCCGAACGACCCGGCGCACGGCACCATGCACATCTGGGACGTCTGGAACGACGACGACTACACCAAGTACCGGGAGTACGTCCCCCGCTTCGTCGCCGAGTTCGGCTACCAGGCGCCCCCGGCGTACGCGACGCTGCGCCGGGCGCTCTCCGACGATCCGCTGGCGCACGACTCGCCCGGGATGGCGCACCACCAGAAGGCCATCGACGGGGACCGGAAGCTCCAGCGGGGGCTGGACGCCCACCTGCCCGCCCCGGCCGACTTCGACGACTGGCACTACCTGACCCAGCTCAACCAGGCCCGCGCCATCCAGCTCGGGGTGGAGCACTTCCGGTCGTACCGGCCGGTCTGCATGGGGACCATCGTGTGGCAGCTCAACGACTGCTGGCCGGTCACCTCCTGGGCGGCGGTCGACGGGGACGGCCGCCGCAAGCCACTGTGGTACGCGCTGCGCCAGGCGTACGCCGACCGGCTGCTCACCGTGCAGCCGCGCGACGGCGGGCTGGCGCTGGTGGCGGTGAACGAGACCGGCGAGGCGTGGAGCGCGCCGGCCACGGTCACCCGGCTCACCCTGGCCGGGGAGCCGAGGGCGAAGACCTCGGTCCAGCTCGACGTCCCGGCGTACTCCTCGGTGGTGCTGGCGCTGCCCGCGGACCTGGCGGGGCCCGAGCAGGCCCGGCGTGAGCTGCTGGTCGCGGAGGCCGGCGACAGCGCGGAGCGGGCGCTGTGGTTCTTCGCCGAGGACCGGGAGGTCGACTGGCCGGCGCCGGAGCTGGACGCGGTGGTCGAGGCCGCGGACGGCGGCCAGCGGGTCCGGGTGACCGCCCGGAGCGTGCTGCGCGACCTGACCCTCTTCCCGGACCGGCTCGACCCGTCCGCCGGAGTGGACCGGGCGCTGGTCACCCTGCTGCCGGGGGAGTCCGCGACGTTCACCGTGCACGCCGACGGGCCGCTGGACCCGGCCGCGCTCACCAGCCGTCCGGTGCTGCGCTGCGTCAACGACGTACCGGTGAGCGAGGTGGCCCGATGAGAGGACGGCTTGCCGGCGTACTGCTGGCGCTGGCCGGGCTGCTCACCGCGACCGGCGTCACGGCCCCGCCCGCCGCGGCGGCCGGCCGGCCCGGTGACGGCTTCGTCGTGCGCAAGGGAGACCGGCTCTTCCTGGACGGCAGGCCGTTCCGGTTCGCCGGCAGCAACAACTACTACGTGGAGTACAAGTCCCGCGCGATGGTCGACGACGTCCTCGCCGACGCGAAGGCCGCCCGGTTCACCGTGCTGCGGCACTGGGGTTTCCTGGACATCGGCACCCCGGGTGGCACCGATTCGGTCGCCGGCCCGTCCGACGGGGTGTGGTTCCAGTACTGGGACGGTACGAAACCGGGGTACAACGACGGCCCGGACGGGTTGCAGCGCCTGGACTACGTGCTCTACGCGGCCCGCCGCGCGGGCCTGAAGGTGGTCGTGCCGCTGGTCAACAACTGGCGCGACTTCGGCGGCATGGACCAGTACGTCCGCTGGCGCGGCGCCGCGCACCACGACGACTTCTACACCGACCCGGTGATCCGGGGCTGGTACCGCGACTGGGTGTCGCACGTGCTCGACCGGGTCAACCCGCTGACCGGGGTGGCGTACAAGGACGACCCGACGGTGCTCGCCTGGGAGTTGGCGAACGAACCGCGTTGCAAGGGCTCCGGGGTCTACCCGACCTCGCCGGGCTGCTCGACGGCGACGGTCACCGGCTGGGCCGACGAGATGAGCCGGCACGTCAAGGCCGTCGACCGGCACCACCTGGTCGGCGTCGGCGACGAGGGCTTCTTCTGCGACGACCCGGCCGCCGCGGAGTGGACGGTGAACTGCGGCGAGGGCGTCGACGCGGTGGCGTTGGCGAAGCTGCCGGCCGTCGACCTGATGGGCTACCACCTCTATCCGGACCACTGGGACAAGGACGCCGACTGGGGGGTGGCCTGGATCGAGCGGCACAACCGCGAGGCGGAGGCGATCGGCAAGCCGGCCGTGCTCGGCGAGTTCGGCTGGGCCGACAAGGCCACCCGCAACCCGGTCTACCAACGGTGGACCGACGCGGTCATCCGCGGCGGCGGGGCCGGTTTCCTCTACTGGATCCTCTCGGGTGTCCAGGACGACGGCAGCCTCTACCCGGACTACGACGGCTACACCGTCTACTGCCCGAGCCCGGTCTGCACCACCCTGAGCAACGCCGCCGACCGGATCCGGCGCGGCCTGCGGCCCCGCCCGCCGGTCGCCGACCACGACACCGCCACCACCACCGCCGGCACGCCGGTCACCCTCACCCCGACGGACAACGACATCGCGTACGTGGGCAGGGTGCGACCGTCCACGCTCGATCTCGACCCGGCGCTCGCCGGCCAGCAGCGGGTCGCCTCTGTCGCAGGTGGCTCGTTTGGGTTGTCGGCCTCCGGGGACGTGGTCTTCACCCCGGTGGACGGCTTCCAGGGCAAGGTGACCGGGCACTACACCGTGCGGGACGTCGCCGGCCAGCGGTCCAACGTCGCCGACCTGGTGATCACGGTCAAGCCGGCGCCGGGCGACCCGATCCGGCTCGCCTCCTGGGAGTCCGGCGTGGAGGGCTGGGCGCCGGGGAGCTGGCAGACCGACGCCGGCACCGTCGCGCAGACCGCCGCCTTCCACACCGACGGCGCGTACGGCCTGGCCGTGACGGCCACCGGCGGCGGCTGGTTCGGGGTGACGCTGCCCGCGCCGGTCGACCTGTCCGCCAAGGGCACCGTGAGGTACGACGTGCGGACGTCGTCGACGGCGGGCACCTCCTCGGCGATCGCCCTGCAGACCGGTTCCGGGTTCACCTGGTGCCAGTCGACGTTCGGCTGGGTGCCGGAGGGGACCACCACCACGGTCGAGGTGGACCTGCTCGACCAGATGTCCTGCGACGCGGCGGCCCTGGCCGACGTACGCGGGGTGTTGATCTGGGTCAGCCCCGGTGTGCACGAGCTGGACAACCTCCGCGCCGAGTGATCACGGCGACCGGGCGGCGGCTGACCCGCCGCCCGGCCGCCGGGCAGGCCTCAGGCGCCGGTCCGCCCGTCGACGAGCTCGCGAACGACGTCGAGGTGGCCGTTGTGGCGGGACGTCTCCTCGATGAGGTGCAGGATCACCCACCGCAGGTCGACGTGGCGGCCGTCGCCGATCGGACGCCTGGCCGCCGTGTCCAGCTCGTGCTCGGCCACCAGGCGGCGGTAGCGGGCGCTCTGCTCCTCGTACTCGGCGAGAAGCTGGGGCAGTGGGATGTCGACCGCTTTCCGCATCTCCGGGTCGGGATCGTCGTCGGTCGCCTCGGTGAGGGGCCCCGCGGGCTCCTCGCCGAGGAACATCACCTGGAACCAGTGGTACTCGACCCAGCGCAGATGGCTGATCAGCCCGCACAACGTCATCAGCGGTGACCCGGGGAGCGGGGCCCTGCGGGCGTCCTCGGCGGAGACGCCCTCGCACTTGGCCCGGGCGGTGTCCCGGGCGTAGTCGAGGAAGGTGGCCAGCTGCGTACGCTCGTCCCAGGTGGGCGGCGTGTCGGTTCGTTGAGGCATCGCGGGGAGTTTCCCGCACTCCGGAACGGCTGTCGACGCAATTGAGCGGAACCGTCGGCCACCTCCGCGCCGAGTGACGGTTGCGGATCTTGGACACTTGTCGTTCACCGCGAACGGCAACTGTCCAAGATCGCGGTTGGGGCCCCCGCACAGGGGTAGCACAGCGGCATGACGGATCCGGTTGAGCTTTCCGAAGAGCACGCGGGCGGCGCCGACCCCGGCGCAGGCGCGCCCGACGCCCAGCACGCGCCCCCGGGCGAGCCCGACGAACAGTTCCAGTCCCCGCTCGGCGTGGCGGGCATGACCCCGGGCGGGGCCGCTGCCCCCGACGGCTCCGCGCCCGCCGACGAGAACCCCGGCGCCGAACCCGGCGCCAGGTAGCGATCAGCCGGGCAGGGCGCCCAGGCCAGCCAGCAGCTCCCAGCGCTCGGCCTCGCTGAGCACCGCGTACGCGGGCTCGTCGCGGCGGTCGGTCTCCGCCTCGATCGCGGCCCGTTCCGGCCCGTCGGGCAACGTCACGATCTCCTCGGCGGTCAGCCCGGCGGCCCGCCACGCCGCCCGGTGCGCGTCAGCGCGGTGGTGGCGCAGCGACCCGAGCCGGGTGACCAGCAGCAGCACGGGAGAGGCGCCGTCCGGCTCGTACGGCGGCGTCATCGCTCGGAACGCCGGCCCGCCGGAGGCCAGTCCGTGCGCCAGCACTCGACCGACCAACTCGGCCAGGTGCGGCACCGATGCCAGCCCGGCCAGGAAACCCGGCGCGGACGACCACCGCTCCTCGGCCGCTTCGGCGGTCGCCCGCTGAGCGAAGAGCGCCAGCTCCCGGCCGAGCGCGGTCAGGTGCCAGGTGCCGTCGGCGTGCACCGTGGTCACGCCCTGCGCCAGTTCGGTGTCCATCCTCCCGGAGGTGTAGACCAGCGCGTCGGTGAGCGCGTCGGCCGGCATCGGGCGGGCCAGTACGCCGGAGAAGAAGCTGTTCTCATAGCCGAGGTCGACGTGCCGCTCGGCGTAGAACGCCGCCATCCGTTCCCGAGCCGCCCAGCGCGCGCCCACGTACACCCGGTCGACGACGGGCCGGATCAGTCGCGCGTAGCTCACCGTGGTCCCCACGTCGCCGGACCCTACCGGCGGCGCGGGGGATCGGTGGGGAGCGGTCTACTCGGGCACGCGCCGGTATGCGCCGTCGCTGGCCGAGGTGGCCATCGAGGCGTACGCACGCAGCGCCGCCGACACCGGCCGCTGCCGGTCGGTCGGCGTGTAGGGCTTGTCCCGCTTCTCCTCGGCCACCCGCCGGGCGGTCAGCTCGTCGGCGGGCACGTTCAACCCGATCGACCGGCCGGGGATGTCGATGACGATCTCGTCGCCGTCGCGGACCAGCGCGATCAGCCCACCGGAGGCGGCCTCGGGGGAGACGTGCCCGATGGAGAGGCCGGAGGTGCCGCCGGAGAACCGGCCGTCGGTGAGCAGCGCGCAGGCCCGGCCCAGGCCCCGGCCCTTGAGGAACGAGGTGGGGTAGAGCATCTCCTGCATGCCGGGGCCGCCCTTCGGGCCCTCGTAACGGATCACCACCACGTCCCCGGCGACGACCTGCTTGGCCAGGATGGCCGTCACCGCGTCGTCCTGGGACTCGTAGACCTTGGCCGGGCCGCGGAAGGTCAGGCACTCCTCGGGCACGCCGGCGGTCTTCACCACACAGCCCTCCGGCGCGAGGTTGCCGTGCAGGATGGCGAGCCCGCCGTCGGCGCTGTAGGCGTGGGAGAGGTCGCGGATGCAGCCGCCGGCCGCATCGGTGTCCAGCGACGACCAGCGGTTGGTGGTGGAGAAGGGCTCGGTGGTACGCACCCCGCCCGGGGCGGCGTGGAACAGCTCGACCGCCTCCGACCTCGGTGAACCACCCCGGACGTCCCAGTCGGTCAACCACTGCGCCAGCGAGGGGGAGTGCACGGCGTGCACCTCCCGGTGCAGCAGGCCGGCGCGGTCCAGCTCGCCGAGGATGGCCGGGATGCCGCCGGCCCGGTGCACGTCCTCCATGTGGTACTGCGGGGAGTTGGGCGCGACCTTGGCCAGGCAGGGCACCCGGCGGGAGATGGCGTCGATGTCGGCCACGTCGAAGTCGAGTTCGGCCTCGCGGGCGGCGGCGAGCAGGTGCAGGATCGTGTTGGTCGACCCGCCCATCGCCACGTCCAGCGCGACGGCGTTCTCGAACGCGGCCCGGTTGGCGATCGAGCGGGGCAGCACCGAGGCGTCGTCGCCGTCGTACCAGCGCTTGGCGATCTCCACGGCGGTCCGGCCGGCCTCGACGAAGAGCGAGCGGCGGGCGGCGTGGGTGGCGAGCGTCGAGCCGTTGCCCGGCAGGGCCAGGCCGATCGCCTCGGTGAGGCAGTTCATCGAGTTGGCGGTGAACATGCCGGAGCAGGAGCCGCAGGTCGGGCAGGCGGAGCGCTCGATCTCGCCGAGCTGCTCGTCGGTGACCGCCTCGTTGGAGGAGGCGATCATCGCGTCGATCAGGTCGATCTTGGAGTGGACGACGCCCTCGATCGCCACGGTCTTGCCGGCCTCCATCGGACCACCGGAGACGAAGACCGTCGGGATGTTGAGCCGCAGGGCGGCCAGCAGCATGCCGGGGGTGATCTTGTCGCAGTTGGAGATGCAGACCAGGGCGTCCGCGCAGTGCGCGTTGACCATGTATTCCACGGCGTCCGCGATCAGCTCCCGGCTGGGCAGCGAATAGAGCATCCCGCCGTGCCCCATGGCGATGCCGTCGTCGACCGCGATGGTGTTGAACTCGCGGCCCACCCCGCCGGCCTCGGCGACGGCGTCGGCGACCAGGCCGCCGAGATCCTTGAGGTGTACGTGACCGGGCACGAACTGGGTGAAACTGTTGGCGATGGCGACGATCGGCTTGCCGAAGTCGTCGTCGGTCATCCCGGTGGCCCGCCAGAGGGCCCGGGCGCCGGCCATCGTCCGACCGTGGGTGGAGGTCCTCGACCGCAGCTCAGGCATGTGTACCAGTCTTGCACCACCGGATCGCCACCCCGGCCGCGCGCGACCCGTGTCCCAACAGATGCACACCCGATCCCCCACCGGGGACGGTCATCCGGCACAGTTGAGGGCGTGCAGTCCCCACCGGGCATGGTCGCCGTAGCGGTGCTGAGCGGGCTGGTCGCCGCGGGCTCCGCCGCCCTGCTGACCCGCTCCGCCCGGCGGCGGTCCGGCGCGTACGCCACGGCCCGCCTGCTGGTCGCGGGCGCGGCGTTGATCGCGCTGGTCAGCCTGCTGGTCGGGGTGACCGCCACGGTGACCGGCCCACCCGACTGGGTCGATCCGGGGGCCGGGCACAGCGGCTGGGCCGAGCTGGTCGCGGTCGGCACCGCCCTGGCCGGGCTGGCGTTCTGCGGTGGCCTGCTCCGGCTGCCCGGCGCGGCGGCGACCGGCCGGCTGGCCCTCGACGGCCTGGTGGTGGCGACCGCGCTCTGGTTCGTCGGCTGGGTGCTCTGCTCCGAGCCCACCCGGCTGCTCGGCGCGGCCACCCCGGTCGTCTGCCCGACGATCCTGCTCGCCTCGATGTCCGCCGCCCTCACCACCGGGCTCGCCGTGATCGTGGTGGTGCGCGCCACCGCGCCGCGCCGCCGGCTGGCCCTGCTGGCCGCCGGCGGCACGCTGACCACCTGGGGTGGACTGGCCGTGGCCGCCGGGCTCTGTCAGGCCGGTCCGACGGTGGTCGCGGTGGGCGCGGTGGTCACCGCCCTGGGGCTCGCGGCCTGCGCGGTGGCGGCCCGGCGGGTGGGCCCACCGGGCCAGCTGGACGTGGACCCGATCGGCAGGGACGGCGAGTACGCCTTCGTCCCGATGCTCGGCATGGCCGCTTCGGCGATGTACCACCTCGCGCAGGGCGGCCGGTTCGACGCGCTGGCCATCGTCGCCGGCAGCCTGGAGGGCTTCGCGCTGGTGGCGCGGCAGTACCTGACCCTCAACGACGTGCGCGGGTACGCCGCCCGGCTGGCCGAGCGGGAGCGGCACTTCCGGGAGCTGGCGCACACCGACCCGCTGACCGGGCTGGCCAACCGTCGGGGCCTGCTGCGCGCCCTGCACCGCTGCGCCGAGGCCGGCGTGCCCTGCGTGCTGCTCGTGCTCGACCTGGACGGGTTCAAGAACGTCAACGACATGCGCGGCCACGACGTCGGTGACGCGGTGCTGGCCGAGGTGGGCCTGCGGCTGCGCGGCAACCTGCGCCCCGGTGACCTGGCCGCCCGGCTCGGCGGTGACGAGTTCGCGGTGCTGGTGCACGGCGGGCACGCCGAGGCCGACCCGGTCGCCGAGCGGCTGCTCGGACTGCTCAACCGCCCGTACGAGCAGCTGGACGGGCCGGTGTTCCTCTCGGTCAGCATCGGGCTGGCCGAGCCGGCCGGGACCCCGGACGTGGAGCTGCTCCAGCGCAACGCCGACCTCGCCCTGCGCTACGCCAAGCAGCGGGGCAAGAACCGGATCGAGCGCTACGACGTCGCGTACGACCAGCTGCTGCGCCGGCGGACCATGCTGGAGCACGAGCTGCGCGGCGCGATCGACCGCAACGAGCTGCGGTTGGCCTTCCAGCCGGTGGCCTCGCTGCCGTCGGTGCGCCCGGTCGGCGCCGAGGCCCTGCTCCGCTGGCACCACCCGGAGCTGGGCAACGTGCGGCCCGACGAGTTCATCCCGCTCGCCGAGGAGTGCGGGATGATCTCCACTCTCGGCGCCTGGGTGCTGCACCAGGCCTGCTGGCAGCTGTCCCGCTGGCTCGCCGACGGGCACGACGTCTGGGTGTCGGTGAACGTCTCCCCGCGCGAGCTGCACGCCCCGGAATACGTCGTGCAGGTGGCCGAGGCGCTGCGGGCGCACCACGTGCCGCCGCAGCGGCTGGTGCTGGAGGTGACCGAGCACGCCGTGGCGACCGATCTCGACGAGCTGATCCGGCGGCTGGCCGCGCTGCGGCTGACCGGGGTGCGGATCGCCCTGGACGACTTCGGTGCCGGCTACTCGTCGCTGGGGCAGCTGCGTCGGCTGCCGATCGACATTCTCAAGATCGACCACAGCCTGGTGGCCGAGCACGAGCCGGTCCGTCCCGTGGGCCGGGACGGGCCCGCCTTCGCCCCGATGGTCGACATCGTCATGCGGCTCGGGCACCAGCTCGGGTTGGAGGTCATCGCCGAGGGGGTGACCACGCCCACGGAGCTGGCCGCCGTGGTGGCCGCCGGCTGCCGCTTCGGGCAGGGCGCGCTCTTCGGCTGGGGGGTGCCGGCCGAGCACCTGGAGGCGATGCTCGACGCGGCCACCTCACCGGCGGCCCGGCCGGCGCAGCTGCCGGCGGTGCCCGCGCAGCGCTCCCGCGACCGCTCGGCGGGCGGGTCGGCGCAGGTGGTTCCGGGTGCGCCGGTCCCACCGACGGGTGAAGCGTCGCGCTCCGTGAACCAAAATGTGGGATCAGTTGACTCATCGCGTGAGATGCGTCAGGCTTGACCGCATGCCGTCCCAGTGGTCGTCGCGAGTACTTACCTGAGCGCACTCTCCCTCGTCGAGAGTGCGCTGGCCCCGTGCGTTGAGCACGTGGGCTTTTTTGTTGCCGCCGGAACCCGGCGGGGCGGGCCCCGCCCGCGTTGCACTCCTTGAAGAGCCACCATCACTTCAGCCGAAGGTCTGAACCGCCATGACGAGACCCACGCCCGAGACCCTCGCCCACTCCGCCCGCCGGAACCGCGCCGTCGTCGAGTCCGACGTCGAGGCCACTCCGGCCCCGCGTACCGCCCCCGTCCCGGCCCCGCCGGCCGTACGGCAGCCCGCGCCGGTCCAGGTCTCCGGCGCCGGCTCGCTGGTCCGCTCGCTGGAGGCGCTCGGCGTCGACGTGATCTTCGGTATCCCCGGCGGCGCGATCCTGCCCGCGTACGACCCGCTCTACGACTCCTCCGTCCGGCACATCCTGGTCCGCCACGAGCAGGGCGCCGGGCACGCCGCCACCGGCTACGCGCAGGCCACCGGCAAGGTCGGCGTCTGCATCGCCACCTCCGGTCCGGGCGCGACGAACCTGGTCACGCCGATCGCCGACGCGTACATGGACTCGGTGCCGATGGTGGCGATCACCGGGCAGGTGGCGCGCCCGTCGATCGGCACGGACGCCTTCCAGGAGGCGGACATCCAGGGCATCACCCTGCCGATCACCAAGCACAACTTCCTGGTCCAGACGCCGGAGGAGATCCCGCAGGTGCTGGCCGAGGCGTTCCACCTCGCCGCCACCGGCCGGCCCGGCCCCGTCCTGGTCGACATCCCCAAGGACGTGCTCCAGGCGCAGACCACCTTCGCCTGGCCGCCGACCCTGGACCTGCCCGGCTACCGGCCCACCCTGCACCCGCACGGCAAGCAGATCCGGGAGGCGGCCCGGCTGCTGACCAGCGCCCGCCGCCCGGTGCTCTACGTCGGCGGCGGGGTGCTCAAGGCCCGGGCCACCGAGGGGCTGCGCCGGCTGGCCGAGCTGACCGGCGCGCCGGTGGTCACCACCTTGATGGCGCTGGGCGCGTTCCCCGACTCGCACCCGCAGCACCTGGGCATGCCCGGCATGCACGGCACGGTCTCCGCCGTGTACGGCCTGCAGAAGGCTGACCTGATCGTGGCGCTCGGGGCCCGCTTCGACGACCGGGTGACCGGCAAGCTGGACTCGTTCGCCCCGGACGCCACGGTGGTGCACGCCGACATCGACCCGGCCGAGATCGGCAAGAACCGGCACGCCGACGTGCCGATCGTGGGCGACGCCCGGCACGTGATCGACGAGCTGATCGCCGCAGTCACCGTCGAGCAGGCGGCCGGGCGCCGGGCCGAGCTGGCCGACTGGTGGACCCAGCTAGACGACCTGCGCAGCCGCTACCCGCTGGGCTACGACGAGCCGACCGACGGCACCCTCTCCCCGCAGTACGTCATCAAGCGGCTGGGCGAGATCGTCGGTCCGGACGCGATCTACGTGGCCGGGGTGGGCCAGCACCAGATGTGGGCCTCCCAGTTCATCTCGTACGAGAAGCCGTACACCTGGTTGAACTCCGGCGGCCTCGGCACCATGGGCTACGCGGTGCCGGCGGCGATGGGCGCGAAGGTCGGCATGCCGGACACGGTGGTGTGGGCGGTCGACGGTGACGGCTGTTTCCAGATGACCAACCAGGAGCTGGCGACCTGCGCCCTGGAGGGCATCCCGGTCAAGATCGCCGTGATCGACAACGGCAACCTCGGCATGGTGCGGCAGTGGCAGACGCTGTTCTACAACGAGCGCTACTCCAACACCGAGCTGGGCACGCACAAGCACCGCATCCCCGACTTCGTCAAGCTGGCCGAGGCGCTGGGCTGTGTGGGGCTGCGCTGCGAGACCGCCGAGGACGTGGACAAGACGATCGAGGCGGCCATGGCGATCACCGACGCGCCGGTGGTGATCGACTTCGTGGTCGGCAAGGACGCCATGGTCTGGCCGATGGTGGCCGCCGGCACCAGCAACGACGAGATTCAGTTCGCCCGGGGCGTGCGCCCGGCCTTCGACGAGGACGACATCTAGTCATGACCGAATGCACCGAGCGCAGCGAGGGCCATGAGGGCATGACGAAGGGGACACTGCAATGACGATGCACACGCTCTCCGTGCTGGTGGAGAACAAGCCGGGTGTGCTGGCCCGGGTCTCCGGGCTCTTCTCCCGCCGCGGCTTCAACATCAGCAGTCTCGCGGTGGGCGAGACCGAGGACCCGAACGTCTCCCGGATCACCATCGTGGTCGACGCGGAGTCGTCCCCGCTGGAGCAGGTCACCAAGCAGCTCAACAAGCTGGTCAACGTGCTCAAGATCGTCGAGCTGGACCCGCAGGTCTCGGTGGCCCGGGAGCTGGTGCTGGTCAAGGTCCGCGCGGACCGCGCCGTCCGCGGCCAGGTGCTGGAGACGGTGAACCTGTTCCGCGCCCGGGTGGTCGACGTCGCCCCGGACACGCTGACGATCGAGGCCACCGGCACCCCGGACAAGCTCGACGCGCTGCTGCGCGACCTCGAGGCGTTCGGCATCAAGGAGATGGTCCAGTCGGGGCTGGTGGCGATCGGGCGCGGCTCGCGTTCGATCACCGCCGGCCCGGCCCTGCGGGCCGCCTGAAACCCCGACCCCGGCGGCGCCCGCGCGCGTCGTCACCCACAGATCCACGACGGGCCGCCCGGACCGCCGTACGAAAGGGAAGTCCATGAGCGTTGAGGTGTACTACGACGACGATGCCGACCTGGGCCTGATCCAGGGTCGCAAGGTCGCGGTGATCGGCTACGGCAGCCAGGGCCACGCCCACGCGCTGTCGCTGCGGGACTCCGGCGTCGACGTGGTGATCGGCCTGCCGGCGGGTTCGAAGAGCCGGCCGAAGGCCGAGGAGCAGGGCCTGCGGGTGCTCAGCCCGGCCGAGGCGGCGGCCGAGGCCGACGTGATCATGATCCTCGCCCCGGACACCGCGCAGCGGGCGCTCTACACCGAGGCGATCGCTCCGAACCTCGCCCCCGGCAAGGCGCTCTTCTTCGGCCACGGCTTCAACATCCGGTACGGCCTGATCACCCCGCCGGCCGACGTGGACGTGGCGATGGTCGCCCCGAAGGGCCCCGGTCACCTGGTCCGCCGGCAGTACGTCGACGGCAAGGGCGTGCCCTGCCTGGTCGCCGTCGAGCAGGACGCCAGCGGCACCGCCTTCCAGCTCGCCCTGTCGTACGCCAAGGGCATCGGCGGCACCCGGGCCGGCGCGATCCGGACCACCTTCACCGAGGAGACCGAGACCGACCTCTTCGGCGAGCAGGCGGTCCTCTGCGGTGGCGCGGCGGCGCTGGTGCAGACCGGTTTCGAGGTGCTCACCGAGGCCGGCTACGCCCCCGAGGTGGCCTACTTCGAGTGCCTGCACGAGCTGAAGCTGATCGTCGACCTGATGTACGAGGGCGGCATCGCCCGGATGCGGTACAGCGTCTCCGACACCGCCGAGTACGGCGACCTGTCCCGGGGCCCGCGGGTGGTCGACGCCCGGGTCAAGGAGGAGATGCGCAAGATCCTCGGTGAGATCCAGTCCGGTGAGTTCGCCCGCGAGTGGGTGGCCGAGGACGAGGCCGGTCGCCCGAACTTCGCCAAGTGGCGGGCCGAGGGCGCGGCGCACCCGATCGAGGAGACCGGCCAGAAGCTGCGGGCCATGATGAGCTGGGTGGACCGGCCGATCACCGAGACCGCCTGACCGGGGTCCCTTTCGTGGGGTGGCCCACCGCCGCTCGCGACCCGACGCTCTCCCCGGCGTCGGGTCGCGGGCGGCTGGGCTCCGCGGGGAAACATCCCGGTGAGCGTGATGCCGAAGAGGTATCACCATGACTCTCAGGTATCGCGCTCGCGAATCTGTCCAGCTCGACCGGCGGTGAGGTTCCCCGCTCACCCGGGGTGCCTGTGAGGGCACTCACCCCACGGTCCGCGACACACCGGCCGGACCGGCCCCTACGATCCCCTATAGGTGCTCCGACCGGCACCTGACGGCCATGGCTCGGAACAGCGCAGGGCGCAGCGCGGCGTCCCGGCGCCCCAGGCCGACCACACCCGAGCGTCTACGAGGACCGATGAATCCTGTCGTACTGATCGCCGAAGAACTCGCTCCCGCCGCCATCGAGGTGCTCGCCCACGACTTCGACGTACGTCACGTCGACGGCACCGACCGCCCGGCCCTGCTCTCCGCGCTCGCCGAGGCCGACGCGGTGATCGTGCGCAGCGCCACCCAGATCGACGCCGAGGCGGTCGCCGCCGCGCCGCGCCTGAAGGTGGTCGCCCGGGCCGGCGTCGGCCTGGACAACGTCGAGGTGCCGGCCGCCACGGCGCGGGGCGTCATGGTCGTCAACGCCCCCACCTCCAACATCGTCTCCGCCGCCGAGCAGGCCGTCGCGCTGCTGCTGGCCGTGGCCCGCAACACCGCCGCCGCCAGCGCCGCGCTGAAGGCGGGGGAGTGGAAGCGGTCCAAGTACACCGGCGTCGAGCTCCAGGGCAAGACCGTCGGCGTGGTGGGTCTCGGTCGCATCGGCGTGCTCTTCGCCCAGCGGATCGCCGCCTTCGGCACCCGGCTGATCGCGTACGACCCGTACATCCAGCCGGCCCGGGCCGCGCAGCTCGGGGTCCGCCTGGTCGGGCTGGAGGAGCTGCTGCGGGAGGCCGACTTCATCTCCATCCACCTGCCCAAGACCCCGGAGACCGTGGGCCTGATCGGCGAGAAGGAGCTGGCGATCGTCAAGCCGGGCGTCCGGATCGTCAACGCCGCCCGCGGTGGCCTGGTCGACGAGCAAGCCCTGGCCGACGCGATCGCCGAGGGCCGGGTCGCCGGCGCCGGCGTCGACGTGTACGCCAAGGAGCCGTGCACCTCCTCGCCGCTGTTCGCCTTCGACAACGTGGTGGCCACCCCGCACCTGGGCGCCTCCACCGCCGAGGCGCAGGACAAGGCCGGCCTGGCCGTGGCGAAGAGCGTCAAGCTGGCGTTGCAGGGCGAGTTCGTGCCGGACGCGGTGAACGTGCAGGCCGGCGGCGTGGTCGCCGAGGACGTCCGCCCGCTGCTGCCGCTGGCCGAGAAGCTCGGCCGGGCGTTCACCGCCGTGGCCGGGGGGATCGCCGCCAGCGTCACCGTGGAGGTACGCGGCCAGGTTGTCGAGCACGACGTGTCGGTGCTCAAGCTCGCCGCCACCAAGGGCCTGTTCAGCTCCGTGGTGGAGGAGCAGGTCACCTACGTCAACGCGCCGCACCTGGCCGCCGAGCGGGGCGTGGAGGTGGCGCTGGACACGCAGACCGAGACCGTCGACCACCCGCTGCTGGTCACCGTCCGGGGCGCGCTGCCCGACGGCCGGACGGTCAGCGTTTCCGGCACGGTCACCCAGGCCGGCGCCCGGGACGTCATCAAGCTGACCGAGGTGGACGGCTTCGACGTGGAGATCGGCGCGGAGGGCATCCTGGTCTTCCTGCGCTACGTCGACCGGCCGGGCGTGGTCGGCACCGTCGGCACCCTGCTCGGCGAGGCCGGCGTCAACATCGCGGCGATGCAGGTTGCCCGCCGGGAGGCCGGCGGCGAGACGCTGATGACCCTCACCGTCGACCAGGCGCTCGGCGCCGACCTGCTCACCTCGGCCGCCGAGTCGATCGGCGCGGTCGCGGCCAGCGCCGCCGACCTGCGCGACGAGTAGTCCAGCCAGGACAGTGCGGGGGCCCGGCCGGTAGGCCGGGCCCCTTCGTCGTCGTGGCCGGTCGGTGAGTGGCCGGTCAGTGGCCGACGCGGGCCGGCGGCGGGTAGACGGAGCCGTCCTGGGCGTCGAAGAGCATCAGCCCGTGCTCCGCGGCCAACCGTTCGATGTCGAGCAGCACCTGGTCCGCGCAGGCCGGGTCGAGGTTCATCTCGACGTGGTCGGCGGCCGCGTGCAGCGGCGCGACCTCCCACGGCGTGCCGGGCCCGGCGGCCCGGTCGGGGTAGTTCGTCGTGATCGCCCGGTAGAAGCCCACGACCCGCGGGTCGGGATGGCGGTCACCGTGCCGCCCCTCGCGACACCGCTGCACGGCGGCGCGTACGTCCGCGCCGGTGGCCCCGTCGGGCAGGGCCCACACGCTCAGATCGAAACTCACGGCGGACAGCGTGCCATCCGCCGGGGCCGCTGTCGAAACTGCCCCGCCGCAGGTCGCCGGTCGATTTGCCGACCGTGGTGACCGGACGGTCCGCTGTGGAGACTCTTGCGTCGAGTTGCGTCGATTCGCTAGCGTACCGGTGCGGTCACCGGCTGGATCGGCGTCGGCCCGTCTTCGGGTGACGTGGCCTGACGTCCGGCCGCCCGGGCCCGCACCCCTCGATTGCGCGAGCCACGCGCACTCGTCGCTGACCGGCCCCCACGGTCGTTGCCGAGACCGTGGGGGCCGATCGCGGAGCCCCCGCCCGGGATGCGAAGGGCCGGGCGGGCCTCGGGTCAGCGGCGCCGGTCGGCGAGCAGGGCCCGGTAGTCGGAGCCGGCCCGGAACCAGGACAGCCCCGCCGGCCCGGCGGCGTAGAGCGCGGTGGCGTAGGCGTCGGCGACCGCGAGGTCGGGTCCGACCACCGTGGCGGCGCTCAGCTGGTCGGCCGGTTCGCCGGTGTGCGGGTCCACCACGTGCCCGCGTCGGCCGCTCACCCCCGACGTGCCGACCGCGCCCGCGGTCATCTCCAGCACCAGTGGCGGGCGCCGGCCGTCGGTCGGGTGGTGCACCGCCACCCGCCACGGGCCGCCGTGCGCGGCGTTTCCGCGTACCACCAGGTCGGCGCCGGTGAGCACGGCGTAGTCGTGGACCCCGGCGGCGCGCAGCCGGGCCGCCGCCCGCTCCACCGCCCAGCCGCCGAGCAGGCCGCCCGGGTCGAAGCCGCCGGGCACGGCCCAGGCGTCGAACCAGCCGTCGGTGGCGGCCCGCATCGCGGCGCACCGGTCCACCAGGTCGGCCAGGGGCTGGTACGACTCGGCGCTGATCTCGCCCCGGCGCAGTCGGGAGACGAGGCTCTCCGGCCGGGTGGGACCGTACGTCAGGTCGACGGCCCGCAGTTCGGCGACGGCGTCGCGCAGGGCGTCGCCGAGGCCCTTGTGCCCGAACCAGCCGGGCGCGTTGAGCAGGAGGGTGTACTCGGCGGTGGCGGTGCGCACGGTGTACCGGACGGCGAGCCGGTCGGCGGTCTCGTCGGCGGTCCGCTCCACCCGGTGGCTGCGGGCGCCGAGGCGCAGGTCGGGGCGGCGGCTGCGGTACGCCGGCTGGGGCGCCGGACGGTCGGTGGGGCGGTCCTCGACCCAGGTCGTCCGTGGTTGCTCGTCCATCCGCATGGCTTCCCGCTCCCTCGCCGTCGCGCCGCAGCGCCGCGGCGGATCCGGTCCCGGGCCCCCGTGACCCGTCCCCACCGACCCTAGGCAGCGGAGTTGACCACATCATGAATGCCAGCTGGGAGAGGCCTGTGCATCCTGATATTCCACATCCTGGAAGATGCGTACCGGGAAGCGGGACGGCGACGTACGGTGGCCGGGACCGACGAGGTGAGGAGCGGCAGGTGGCACGGATCGCGGTGGTGGCCGGGGACGGGATCGGACCCGAGGTGGTCGCGCAGGCCCGCAAGGTCATCGACGCGGTGCTGCCCGGCGTCGAGGCCACGGAGTACGACCTGGGCGCCGCGCGGTACCACCGGACCGGCGAGGTGCTGCCCGACTCGGTGCTGGACGAGCTGGCCGGCCACGACGCGATCCTGCTCGGCGCCGTCGGCGACCCGACGGTGCCGCCGGGCGTGCTCGAGCGGGGCCTGCTGCTCAAGCTCCGGTTCGCCTTCGACCAGTACGTCAACCTGCGACCGTCCCGGTTGTGGCCGGGGGTGACCGGCCCGCTCGCCGCCGTCAAGCCCGGCGAGGTGGACCTGGTGGTGGTCCGCGAGGGCACCGAGGGGCTGTACGCGGGCGCGGGCGGCAGCCTGCACCGGGACACCCCGGCTGAGGTGGCCACCGAGGAGAGCCTGAACACCCGGCACGGCGTCGAGCGGGTCATCCGGGACGCCTTCGCCCGCGCCGCCACCCGGGAGCGCCGCAAGGTCACCCTCGTGCACAAGACCAACGTGCTGACCCACGCCGGCTCGCTCTGGGCCCGCGCCTTCGCCGCGGTCGCCGCCGAGCACCCGGACGTGGAGACCGAGTACCAGCACGTCGACGCCGCCGCGATGTTCCTGGTGACCCAGCCCCAGCGGTACGACGTGGTGGTCACCGACAACCTCTTCGGCGACATCCTCACCGACATCGCCGCCGCCGTCACCGGCGGCATCGGGCTGGCCGCCAGCGGCTGCATCAATCCCGAGGGGCGCTACCCGTCGATGTTCGAGCCGGTGCACGGCTCCGCGCCGGACATCGCCGGCAGGGGAGTGGCCGACCCGGTCGCCGCCGTGCTCTCCGCCGCGCTCCTGCTCGACCAGCTCGGCCATCCGCGGGCCGCCGCCCGGGTCACCGCCGCGGTAGCCAGCGAGCTGGCCGGCCGGACCCCGGGCGTACCGCTGCGCACCGCCGAGGTGGGCGACCGCCTCGCCGGGTACGCGGTGGCCTGACCAGGCCCTCTTTCCCGCCCCGGGCCGGGCCGCCGGACCCGCCTGCGGGCGCACCCGCACCCCCTGCCCAGCCGGGCGTCCTGACCCGCATCGGAATCGTTCGATGCGGGCGGGCGGCGCTATCGGCTGAACGACCGTTGGGGGTAAGTTTCTGGCACCAGTGATGCGGTGTGCGGCCCCGCGCGCCGTTGGAGTCCCAGGGAGGTCAGTGCGATGAGCGGTGGTGACAAGCTCGATTTCGAGATCCGTCCGAATCCCGCGGCGGTATCGGCAGCCGACCGGGCCGCCCTGCTGGCCAACCCGGGCTTCGGCCGGGTCTTCACCGACCACATGGTCACCATCCGGTACGCCGAGGGCAAGGGCTGGTACGACGCCCGGGTCGAGGCCCGCGCGCCGATCCCGATGGACCCGGCTTCGGCCGTCCTGCACTACGCGCAAGAGATCTTCGAGGGGTTGAAGGCGTACCGCACGGCCGGTGGTGAGGTCACCATGTTCCGGCCGGAGGCGAACGCGGCGCGGTTCGTCGAGTCCGCCAAGCGGATGGCCATGCCCGAGCTGCCGCCGGAGACCTTCGTCGAGTCGCTGCGCCAGCTCGTCGAGATCGACCGCGAGTGGATCCCGGACGGGCCGGACGCCAGCCTCTACCTGCGGCCGTTCATGTTCGCCAGCGAGGTCTTCCTCGGGGTCCGCCCGGCCAACGAATACCTCTACTGCGTGATCGCCTCGCCGGCCGGGGCGTACTTCACCGGTGGCGTCAAGCCCATCACGGTCTGGGTCTCCCCGGACTACACCCGGGCGGCGCCCGGCGGCACCGGCGCGGCCAAGTGCGGCGGCAACTACGCCACCTCGCTGGTGGCCCAGGCCGAGGCGATCGAGGCGGGCTGCGACCAGGTGGTCTTCCTGGACGCGGTGGAACGGCGCTTCGTCGACGAACTCGGCGGCATGAACGTCTTCTTCGTCTACGACGACGACACCCTGGTCACGCCGCCGCTGACCGGCACCATCCTGCCGGGCATCACCCGCGACGCGATCCTCACGCTGGCCGCCGAGTCGGGGCTGCGGACCGAGGAGCGGCCGGTCAGCTTCGCCGACTGGCAGGCCGATGCCGCGAGCGGCCGGCTGCGTGAGGTCTTCGCCTGCGGCACCGCCGCGGTGATCACCCCGATCGGCCGGGTGAAGTTCCCGGACGGGGAGTTCCTGGTCGGCGGCGGCGAGCCGGGCCGGACCACCAACGCGCTGCGCCAGCAGCTGGTGGCGATCCAGCGCGGCGAGGCCGAGGACCGGCACGGCTGGGTGCGGCGGCTCCTCTGACCTGCCCTTTTTCGCCCGGCTTCGGGCAACGCAACGCTCTGTCCGATAGCCGACACGAAACGTACATCGGCTGATTGTTTCTCCTGGTCGAAGCCCCTGTCACGGACTGTGACGGGGGCTTCGGCGGGGATGGCCGATCGGCCATCTATGCTCGTTGATTTCCCTCCCCTACGTTGCTGCGCAGAAGTTGCATCGTGGGGGAGGCAGCATGTCCACACCGCTGGGCCGTCGCACCATCCGATCGAGGTTCTGGGCCGGCACCCGCCTGCGGTTCTCCGCGAGCCTCGCCGCGCTCGCCCTGCTGCTGACCCTCGGCGTACGGGCCGACCTGCCGGCCATCGTCCCGGCGGCGGCCGCCTGCGACTCCGTCGGCTACGCGTACGACGCGGCGGGGCAGTTGACCGGCGTGCAGGACCAGGCCGGCGGCACCGCCCGGTACGGCTACGACCCGGCGGGCAACATCACCTCCGTCACCAACGACGGCAGCCCCGCCCTGGCCGTCCTGTCGGTCGTTCCGGCCCGGGCGGCGGTCGGCGCCGACGTCACACTCCAGGGCGGCTGCTTCTCGGACGTGGCCGCGGAGAACACCGTCCGGTTCAACGGCGTACCGGCCGCGGTGACCGAGGCCGGCGGCCACCGGCTGGTCGCCCGGGTCCCCGCTGGCGCGACCAGCGGCCCGATCACCGTCACGGTCGACGGGGTCACCGCGGCCAGCCCGCAGTCCTTCGTGGTCGCCGGGGCGGACGAGTCAGCCCCGACCGTCACCGACGTCTCCCCGACGGTGGTCGCGCCCGGCGGCACCGTCACCGTCTCCGGCACCGGTTTCGCCACCGACGCCGGCGACAACGCGGTCACCCTCAACCGCACCCGCGCCTTCACCGCCGCGGCAGCCGCCAGCAGCCTCACCGTCCAGGTGCCCTCGGGCGCAGCCTCCGGCCGGATCGGCCTGCGCACCCGGTACGGCAGCGGTGAGAGCGCCGCGGACGTCTTCGTCGCGCCCGCGCCGTACACCGTCGCGGACGTGGTGCACACCTCGCGGGTCGCGCTCGGCGCGCCGAAGTCGGTCGCCATCCCGACCGCCGGCAAGGTCGCGCTGGTCGTCTTCGACCTGGCCGAGGGGCAGCAGGCGAGCGTCAAGCTGGCCGACGGCACCTTCGGCAGCTGCGGCATCTCCACCGCCAAGGTCCTCGACCCGTACGGGCGGACCGCCGCGTCGTCCGGCTGCGTCGGCGCCACCGGCTTCATCGACACGGTCCGGGCCCGCACCGCCGGCACGTACACGCTGCTGCTGGCGGCGGCGGGCACCGCGACCGGGTCGGTCACCGCGACGGTGCAGGAGGTGCCGGCGGACGCGACGGCCGGCACCACCCCCGGCGGCGACCCGGTCACCGTCACCACCACCGTGCCCGGGCAGAACGCCGCCGTCACCTTCCCGGGCAGCACCGGGCAGCGCGTCTCGGTGAAGCTGAGCGGCGGCACCTACGGCACCTACAACGCCTCGGTCACCCTGCGTCGCCCCGGCGGCGGCACCGTCGTCAGCAACGGCTCCTGCGGGGCCGGCTGCTTCCTCGACGCCCTGGTGCTGCCCACCGAGGGCACCTACACCCTCTTCGTCGACCCGCAGTCCACCTCCACCGGCGCGATCACGGCCCAGGTGTACGACGTGCCCGCCGACGCGGCGGTCACCGCGACGCCCGGCGGCCCGAAGGTCGGCGTCGGCACCACGGTCCCCGGCCAGAACGCCGTCGTGTCGTTCCCCGGCACCGCCGGGCAGCGGGTCGTCGTCCAGTTCACCGGCGGCACGTACGGCACCTACAACGCCTCGGCGATCATCCGCAGGCCGGACGGGACGAACCTGACCGGCAGCGCGTACTGCGGCTCCTCCTGCATCTTCGACACCACCGTCCTGCCGGCCGACGGGACGTACACCGTCCTGCTCAACCCGGACAACACCTACGTGGGCACGGTCGACGTCCAGGTGTACGACGTGCCGGCCGACGCCACCGCGACCGCCACCCCCGGCGCCGGCCCGGTCACCGTGGCCACCACCGTCGGGCAGAACGCGGTGGTCTCCTTCGCCGGGACGGCGGGTCAGCGGATCTCGGTGCAGATGAGCGGTGGCACGTACGGCACGTACAACGCCTCGGCGATCATCCGGAAGCCGGACGGGACGAACCTGACCGGCAGCGCGTACTGCGGGTCGTCGTGCTTCTTCGACACGGTGGTGCTGCCGGTCGACGGCACGTACACCCTGTACCTCAACCCCGACGGGGTGACCGTCGGTCAGGTCGCGACGCAGATCAACGTGGTGCCGGCGGACGCCACGGTGACCGCCGTCCCGGGCGGCCCCGCCGTCACCCAGGGCACCACCGTGCCGGGGCAGAACGCGGTGGTCTCCTTCGCGGGGACGGCCGGTCAGCGGGTCTCGGTGCAGATGAGCGGTGGCACGTACGGCACGTACAACGCCTCGGCGATCATCCGGAAGCCGGACGGGACGAACCTGACCGGCAGCGCGTACTGCGGGTCGTCGTGCTTCTTCGACACGGTGGTGCTGCCGGTCGACGGCACGTACACCATCCTGCTGAACCCGGACGGCACCGCCGTGGGTGAGGTGACCACGCTGGTCAACGACGTGCCCGCGGACGCGGCGGCCAGCACCACGCCGGGCGGCGCCCAGGTCACCGTCACCACCACCGTGCCCGGGCAGAACGCGGTGGTCTCCTTCACCGGCACCGCCGGGCAGTCCGTCTCGGTCAACCTGACCGGCGGCACCTTCGGCACCTACAACGCCTCGGCCACGCTGCGCGCGCCGGACGGCAGCACCCTGGTCAGCGAGGGCTACTGCGGTACCAGTTGCTCGTTCAACGCGGTCACGCTGCCGGTGACCGGCACGTACACGGTCCTGGTGAACCCGAGCGGCACCACCCTCGGCGCGATCGGTGTCCGGGTCTACGACGTGCCGAACGACGCGGTCGCCAACACCACGCCGGGCGGCGCGGCGGTGTCGG
The DNA here is from genome assembly GCF_900090305.1 of Micromonospora siamensis. Classification (NCBI taxonomy): domain Bacteria; kingdom Bacillati; phylum Actinomycetota; class Actinomycetes; order Micromonosporales; family Micromonosporaceae; genus Micromonospora; species Micromonospora siamensis. The sequence continues at coordinate 2,105,507 of NZ_LT607751.1, forward strand.
TGACCACGACGGTGCCGGGACAGAACGCGGTGGTCTCCTTCCCGGCGACGGCGGGTCGGCGGGTCGCGGTGCAGCTCTCGGCCGGCACGTTCGGCACGAACGAGGCGGTGGTGACGCTGCGGAAGCCGGACGGCACGGCCGTGGTGAGCAACGGCAACTGCGGCGCCTCCTGCTTCCTGGACGTGTCCGCCCTGCCGGTGGACGGCACGTACACCGTGCTGGTCGACCCGAAGGGGACCGTGGTCGGCAACATCACCGTCAAGGTGCACGACGTGCCCGCCGACAGCACGGCGACCGCCACCCCGGGCGGCGCGGCGGTGTCGGTGACCACGACGGTGCCGGGACAGAACGCGGTGGTCTCCTTCCCGGCGACGGCGGGTCAGCGGGTCGCGGTGCAGCTCTCGGCCGGCACGTTCGGCACGAACGAGGCGGTGGTGACGCTGCGGAAGCCGGACGGCACGGCCGTGGTGAGCAACGGCAACTGCGGCGCCTCCTGCTTCCTCGACACCACGGCGCTGCCGGCCGACGGCACGTACGCCGTGCTGGTCGATCCGAAGGTCACCGCGGTCGGCACGATCACCGTCAAGGTGTACGACGTGCCGGCGGACCGGACGGCGAGCACCACGCCCAACGGGGCGGCCGTCACCCTGACCACCACCGTGCCGGGCCAGAACGGGGTGGTGTCGTTCCCCGCAACCGCCGGTCAGATCGTCACCGTCACCATGTCGGCGGGCTCCTACGCCGGTGGCAACGCGGCGGTCACCCTGCGCGCCCCGAACGGCGGCACCGTCACCAGCACCTCGTCCTGCGCCACGAGCTGCTCGTTCAGCTCGGTGTCGCTCGCCACGGCCGGCACGTACACCGTCCTGGTGGACCCGCTCGCGGCGGCGGTCGGCAGCCTGACGGTCCAGGTCCTCGACGTGCCGGTGGACGCCACCGTGGGCACCACCCCGGGCGGTGACCCGGTCACGCTCACCACCACGGTCCCCGGCCAGAACGGCGTGGTGTCCTTCCCCGGCACGGCCGGCCAGCGGGTGCTCGTGCAGGCGACGGGCGGCACCTACGGGACGTACAACGCGTCGGCGATCGTGCGCAAGCCGGACGGGTCGAACCTGACCGGCAGCACCTACTGCGGTTCCTCCTGCCTCTTCGACACCATGACGCTGCCGGTCACCGGCACGTACACCGTCTTCCTCGACCCGGCGGGCACCTACACCGGCTCGCTCACCGTCCGGGTGTACGACGTGCCGGCGGACGCGACGGCCACCGCCAGCGCGGGCGGCAGCGGGGTCGCCCTCACCACCACCGTGCCCGGGCAGAACGCGACGCTCTCCTTCACCGGCGCCGCCAACCAGCGGATCGTGGTGCAGGGCACCGGCGGCACCTACGGCACGTACAACGCCTCGCTGATCATCCGGAAGCCGGACGGGTCGAACCTGACCGGCAGCACGTACTGCGGGTCGTCGTGCTTCTTCGACACCACGACGTTGCCGGTCGGCGGCACGTACACCATGTTCCTGAACCCGGACGGGATGTCCACCGGCTCGGTCAGCCTGCGGATCTACGAGGTGCCGGCGGACGCCACGGCGACCGCGAGCGTCGGCGGGGACGCGGTCGCCCTCGGCACCACCGGGCCGGGCCAGAACGCCACGCTGTCGTTCGCCGGCACCGCGGGCCAGCGGATCGTCATCCAGGGGACCGGGGGCACCTACGGCACGTACAACGCCTCGGCGATCGTGCGCAAGCCGGACGGGTCGAACCTGACCGGCAGCGCGTACTGCGGGTCTTCGTGCTTCTTCGACGTCACCACGCTGCCGGTGACCGGCACGTACACGATCTTCCTGAACCCGGACGGGATGTTCACCGGCGCGGTCAATCTGCGGATCTACGACGTGCCGGCGGACGCCACGGGCACCGCGAGCGTCGGCGGGCCGCCGGCCACCCTCACCACCACCGGCCCCGGGCAGAACGCGGTGCTCTCCTTCACCGGCACCGCCGGGCAGCGGATCTCCGTGGTGGGCAGCGCCGGCACGTACGGCACGTACAACGCCTCGGCGATCGTGCGCAAGCCGGACGGGTCGAATCTGACCGGCAGCGCGTACTGCGGGTCGTCGTGCTTCTTCGACGTCACCACGCTGCCGGTGACCGGCACGTACACGATCTTCCTGAACCCGGACGGGATGTACACCGGCGCGGTCACCCTCCAGGTGAACGACGTACCGGCGAACGCCACTGTGAGCGCCACGCCGGGCGGGCCGACCGTCACCCTGACCACCACCGTCGCCGGCCAGAACGCGGCGATGACCTTCGCCGGCACCGCCGGTCAGGTGGTCAGCGTGGTGATGAGCGCCGGCACGTACGGCACGTACAACGCCTCGGCGATCGTGCGCAAGCCGGACGGGTCGAACCTGACCGGCAGCGCGTACTGCGGGGCGTCCTGCACCTTCGCCTCGCTCACGCTGCCCACCACCGGCACGTACACGGTCTTCGTCGACCCGTCGTCCACCGTGGTCGGCAGCCTCACCGGCGAGGTCCGGCTGCCCGCCGGGCTCACCGCCGCCGCTCCGAAGACCAGCAGCCCGAAGGCCGGCGCCCCGGCGAGCGGCTCGAAGAGCACGGCCAGGGCCGACGTCACGGAGACCTGGACGCCGGACCGATTCAACCTGGCCGGTGAGGACTGGGAGAGCCACCGCACCGGCGCGTACGGCAACCTCCAGCCGGCGCTGCGCGCCGAGGCGGGCGCCACCGCGCTGGCCGGGCAGGCGCTGCTGCTCAACGGCAAGCCGCTGGCCGGGGTGACCCTCGCGGTGGGCCGCAAGTCCACCCGCACCGACGCCACCGGCCGGTTCCTGCTCACCGGGCTCACCGGCGGCCACCACGTCCTGGTGATCGACGGGGCGACGGCGAGCACGCCGGGGCGGGCCTTCGGCCGCTTCGAGACCGGGGTTGACCTGCGGGCGGAGCAGACCACCGAGCTGTCGTACCCGATCTGGATGACCCGGCTGGACACCGCGCACGCCGTGAAGATCGCGTCGCCGACGAAGCGGCAGACGGTGGTCACCACCCCGGCCATCCCCGGCTTCGAGGTACGGCTGCCCAAGGGCACCGTGATCCGGGACCGGGCCGGCAAGCGGGTCACCGAGCTCTCCATCACCGCCCTGCCGGTGGACCAGCCGCCGTTCCCGCTGCCGGTCGGGGTACGCACCCCGGTCTACTTCACCGTGCAGCCGGGCGGGTCGGTGGTGCTGCCCGAGGGCGCGCAGATCATCTACCCGAACACCCAGAAGCTGGCGCCGGGCAGCCGGCTGGACTTCTGGGACTACGACCCGGGCCGGGTGCCGTGCACGAAGGCGCCGGTGAAGTCGTACCCGAAGCCGCCGGCCAAGGCGGTCAAGGCGCCCTCGGTCTGCGCGGTCACCGGCGCCGAGGCCGGCTGGTACATCTACGGCCACGGCACCGTCACCCCCGACGGCCGGCAGATCGTGCCCGACCCGGACGTGCGGGTCTGGGAGTTCACCGGGGCGATGTTCAACGGCAGCGGCAAGCGCCCGGCCGGCTCCGGACCCGGTGAGGACGGCGACGACGGCGGCGACCCGGTCGACCTGGCCACCGGTCTCTTCGTCGACGAGCACACCGACCTGCTGGTCAACGACGTGCTGCCGATCTCGATCACCCGCACCTACCGGCAGAACGACACCAACAGCCGCGAGTTCGGCATCGGCGCGAACTTCACCTACGGCATCTTCGTCTATTCCGAGCAGCAGTACGTCCAGGCCGACCTGGTGCTGCCGGACAGCGGCAAGGTCCACTTCGACCGGGTGAGCCCCGGCACCGGCTGGACGGACGCCGTGTTCAAGGCGGTGAACACCACCGGGCCGTACCGGGACGCGGTGATGAGCTGGAACGGCGACGGCTGGGACCTGGTCCGCAGCGACGGGCTGACCTTCGTCTTCGGCGAGAACGCGCCGTTGCAGTCGATCCGTGACCGGCACGGCAACCAGATCACCCTGACCCGGTCCAGCGGCGGACAGTCCGGCGACATCACCCAGATCACCTCGCCGAACGGCCGCTGGATCAAGCTCTCCTACAGCGGTGGCCGGGTCACCCGGGCACAGGACAACGCCGGGCGGGTCGTCCAGTACGGCTACGACACCTCCGGGCGGCTGACCTCGGTCACCTCGCCCGGCGGCCGGACCACCACGTACGGCTACGACACCGCGCACCGGATGACCACGGTCACCGACGCCCGCGGCATCACCTACCTGACCAACACCTACGACGCCAACGGGCGGGTGGCCAGCCAGGCCATGCCGGACGGGGTCAGCTACCGGTTCGCGTACACCACCGACGCCAACGGCAGGGTGGTGAAGACGGCGGTCACCGAGCCGGACGGCAGCGTCCGGGAGACCAGCTTCGACGCCGACCGCCGGGTGGTCGCCGAGACCACCGCCGCCGGCACCGCCCAGGAGCGCACCTCCACCACCACCCGGGACCCGGTCACCCACCTGCCCACCGCACTGGTCGACCCGTACGGGCGGCGCACCACCCTGGACTACGGGCCGAACGGCGACCTGACCTCGGTCACCGCGCTGGCCGGCACCGCCGCCGCCCAGGCCGCCACGGTCACCTCCGGCGGGCCGTACCGGCAGCTCACCTCGGTCACCGACGACCAGGGCCGCAGCACCCGCATGGAGTACGACAACGACGGCAACCTGGTGGCCGCGACCGACGCCGCCGGCCGCACCCGCCGCTACACCTACAACGGCGCCGGGCAGGTCACCTCGTCGGTCGACCCGCTGGGCAACACCACCCGCTACCGCTACGAGCTGGGTGACCTGGTCGAGGTGACCGACCCGCTGGGCCGGACCACCCGCAGCTTCACCGACGCGGTGGGCCGCCCGGTGGCGGTCACCGACGCGCAGGGGGTGCTGGAGCAGGTCCGCTACGACCCGGACAACCAGGTGGTCGCCAGCACCGACGGGCTCGGTCGCAGCACCGCCTTCGACTACGACGGCAACGGCAACCTGACGTCGTTCACCGACCCGCGGGGCAACACCACCCGGGTCGACTACGACAACTCCGACCGGCCGGTCACCGTGACCGACCCGCTGGGCAAGCAGGCCCGGCAGGCGTACGACGTGCTCGGCCGGGCGGTCTCCGCCACCGACCGGCGCGGGAAGACCACGGTGACCGCGTACGACGGCCTCGGCCGGACCACCTTCATCGGGTACGGCGCGACCGCCGGCCCGACCTACGAGAGCACCAAGCGGTTCAGCTACGACACGCTGGACCGGCTCACCACCATCGACGACTCGGCCGGTGGGGCGATCACCCTGGCCTGGAACGCGCTCGACCAGGTGACCAGCGTGACCGGCCCGGCCGGCACCGTCGGCTACTCCTACGACGCCGCCGGCCGCCGGGCGGGGATGACCGTGCCGGGCCAGCCGGCCATCTCCTACGGCTACGACGCGACCGGGCTGATCGAGCGGATCACGCAGGGCGGCACCACCGCCACCTGGCACCGGGACGCCGCCGGCCGGACCGACCGCGTCGAGCAGGCGGGCGTGGTCACCCGGTACGCGTACGACGCGGCCTCCCAGCTGACCGGGATGACGTACGAAACCGCCGGTGGGGTGCCGATCGGCAACCTCGGCTACCGGTACGACCGGACCGGGCGGGTGGCGGACCTTACCGGCACCCTCGCCCACGTCACCATCCCCAGCACCGGGCCGCCGGCCAGCTACGATGCGGCCAACCGGTTGACCGGCCGGGGCGCCCGGACCTTCGCCTACGACGACGAGGGCAACCTCACCTCCGACGGGTCGTCCAGCTACGCCTGGAACGCCCGTGGCGAACTGGCCGGGGTGACCGGGCCGGGCGTGGCCACCACGTACGGCTACGACGCGGCGGGCCGCCTGGCCAGCCGGACCAGCGGCGGCGCCACCACCGGGTTCCTCTACGACGGCCCGAACCTGGTCCGCGAGCAGACCGGCTCGGCGGTCGCCGACCGGCTCACCGCCGGACTCGACCAGACCCTGGTCCGTACCGACGCGGCGGGCGCCCGGGTGCCGATCACCGACGCCCTCGGCAGCGTGCTCGGCCTCGCCGACTCGTCCGGCACCCTGACCACCGAGTACCGCTACGACCCGTTCGGCGCGGTCACCGCCAAGGGCGCGGGCAGCGGCAACACCCAGCAGTTCACCGGCCGGGAGCGGGACGCCGACACGGGGCTGCTCTACAACCGGGCCCGTTGGTACAGCCCGGAGACGGGCCGCTTCCTCAGCCAGGACCCGGCCGGCCTCGGCGGCGGCAGCACCAACCTCTACACCTACGCGCTCAACGACCCGGTCAACCTCTCCGACCCCAACGGCGACTGCCCGATCTGCGTCGCGATCATCGTGGGCGCGCTGGTCGGCGGGGCCACCTCGGTCGGCATCGGGGCCGGCATCTCGGCCCTGACCGGGCGCAAGTACAGCTGGAACGACGCCCTCAAGGACTTCGCCATCGGCGCCGCCCTCGGCGGCCTCACCGGTGGGGCCGGGGCGTGGCTCAAGGCCGGCAGCGGGGTGTGGAAGCTCGGCCAGTTCGAACGCGGCCTGGCCATCGAGGCGAAGCTCGGCGGCAACCTGCCGCGCAGCTTCCCGACCATCGACCGGTTCGCCAACGGCACCGCCACCAGCATCAAGAGCGTCGACCTGGGGGCGAAGACGTACCAGTCGGCGGCGAAGCTGACCAGTCGGCTCAAGGGCTACGTGGACAAGGCGGCCGGCTTCGCCAAGAGCAACCCGGTGACCTTCGACGGTGTGACCATCCGGCCCGGGCAGGTCGCCGCCCGGGAGTTGGAGGTGGTGGTGCCGCGCGGGGCCACCGCCGCCCAGCAGAACGCGCTCAACCAGATAGTGCAGTACGGCGCCCAGAAGGGGGTGACCGTCCGGGTCATCGTGATGAGATGACCCCTTCCCCGGGGACGTCCCGCGGGTACGCTGGGACGTCCCCCTGTCGACAGAGGACACCGATGACCAGACTCGCCGGACTCGACCTGCGTAGAGGTCGCCACGTCGTCCACTCCTCCTCGCTCACCGTCGACGGCCTGTGGATCGCCAACGGCGTCTTCGAGCTCCTCGACGACTCGCCGGGGGACAAGGAGCTGGGCGCGGCGGTGCGCCGGATGCTGGACGCCTCCCGCGACGGCGTACCCACCCCGGACCTGCGCGGCGGGCCGTCCCTGTTCGCCCCGGTGCTGGACGCGCTCGGGCTGCGCTCCTGGGCCACGTACGCCAAGGGCGCCGTGCACGTCGACGTCGAGCAGGACGGCGAGGACGTGCTGGTCAGCCCGACCCGTAACGGCGGCCGGGAGGGGTTCGTCGGCCTGACCGAGCAGTCGGTGCGGCTGGCCGCCCCGGACGACGAGGAGCTGGGCGTGGCGCTGCGGGCCGCGCTCGGCCGGTCGAGCTGAGCCGATGGACGGCGAACCGCGGCTCAGCCGGCGCACGATGCTCGCCGGTGGGGCCCTCGCCATGGCCGCGTCCGCGCTGGCCGCCTGCTCGGCGAGCGCCCGTACGCCGGTCCGGCCGGCGGCGCCGGACCCGTCCGCCGGCCTGCCGGACATCCAGTTCGACGTGGCCCGCTACAGCGCTCCCGAGCGCAGCTCGCCGACCGGCGGGCCGTTCGTCATGCCACCGGTGCACACCGTCTACCTGACCGCCGCGCTCTCCCGCGCCCCGGGCCGTGACGACCAGCGGGAGCTGCACCGGGTGCTGGCCGCCCTGGAGGCCGGGTACCCGTTCGGCGCCGCCGGCCTGATGACCTTCGTGTCGTACGGGCTGCCGTACTTCCGCCGGCTGCCCGGCGGGCTCACCGGTGACCTGGTCGACGCGCACCTGCCGAAGCTGCTCGCCGACCCCGCCCGGTCGGTGCTGGAGGAGGCGGTGCCGGGGCCCACCGACGTCCACCCGGACAACCCGGGGGTGGCCAAGAAGCGGTTCACCGTGCCGGTGCGGATCGAGCAGAACGACCTGCTCTTCACCTTCCGCAGTGACCGGGCGGCGGTGATCCAGGACGTGCTGGCCTGGTTCGACGGCAGCGGCAGCCTCGCCGGCCGGCCGACGCCCTCGCCGGGCTTCGCGGGCCTGCTCACCGTCACCTCCAGCCGGCACATGTTCACCCAGGTCGGCCTGCCCCGTTCGGTCGCCGAGCAGAACCGGCTGCCGTACGCCCGGTTCATCCAGCCCGACTCGCCGATGTGGATGGGCTTCTCGGACCAGCAGGTCAACGCCTCCGGCCCGCCGGCGATCTGCACCTTCGCCGGCAACGCGTCGGCCCGGTTGACCACCGCCCGGCCCGGCGACTACCTGGACAACGGCGGCGTGCAGCACCTGTCGCACGTCATCCTCGACATGCTCCAGTTCTACGACATGGCCGACGCGGACACCCCGCCCAGCGCGAACGGCAACTTCACCAAGCGGGTGCAGTACATGTTCCACGCCCCGCCGGTGCACCCGGGCAACGCCGACCAGTTGACCGACGGCGGCGGCCCGTCCTTCCTGCCGGCGGAGAACCGCGGCCCGGCGTACGCGGAGCGGACGGCGCGGGGGATCGGCCTGCCCCCGGGTGAGCGGCGGATGGGGCACCTCTCCACCCTCCAACGCACCTCGCGGGCCGCCGACGGCACCCCGATGCACCTGCGGGTGGACGGCCCGGGCTTCGACGCGATGGACGTCCCGGACGGCAGCAGCCAGCCGAAGCTGCACTTCAGCATCTTCGTGCCGACCGCCGACTTCTTCACCCGGATGCGGCGCAGCCAGGCCGCGGTGGACCTGGCGCGCAAGCACCGGGTGGCGGAGCAGGACAACGGCCTGGAACGCTTCCTGACCTGCACCCGTCGGCAGAACTTCCTGGTGCCGCCCCGGCGGAACCGGGCGTTCCCGCTGGCGGAGCTGGCCGGTTGAGTCGGTCCTCAGTCGAGCAGGTGGTCGTGGAGGGCGGCCAGTTGGGCGTCGGTCACGCCGGCGTGGCGCAGGTAGCCCTCCGCCGAGCCGTACCCGGTGCGCAGCTCGGTGAGGAAGAGCCGCATCGCCTCCTCCGGTGAGGCCAGGAACGGGCGGGGCAGCTCCGCGGCGTCCGGCATGGTGGCGGCGATCCAGGCGCTGAACCGGGCGGACGCCTCGGTGCTCAGCGCGTAGTCGGCGGCGATGTCGTCGTCGGAGACACCGAGCACCGCCAGGGTCAGCGCGCACACCACCCCGGTGCGGTCCTTCCCGGCGAGGCAGTGCACCACCACCGGTGCGTTGGCGCTGTCGGCGATCAGCCCGACCGCCTCGGCCAGTCCGGCGGTGCCGGTGCGGGCGAGCCCGGCGTACCGGTCGGCCAGCCAGCGCGCGACGCTCTGCTCCTCGGGGTGCGGGATCTGCGACCAGTCGTCGTGCTCCGGGTGGATGTGCCGGTAGCTCAGGCCGGGCAGCTCGGGCACCCGGCCGTCCCGCTCGACCTCGCGGGGCCGGCGCAGGTCGATCACGGTGCGGACGCCGAGGGCGGTGAAGGCCGCCCGGTCGGCGTCGTCGAGGCGGTGCGGGGAGTCCGAGCGGTAGAGCCGGCCGTACCGGACGGTGCGGCCGTCGTGGCCGGTCGGCCCGCCGACGTCGCGGAAGTTGAACATGGTGGTGAAGGGGCTGGGTCGGTTGGCCTCGGTGGCGTCCACCCCGGACACGGTAGACGGCCGGTGGGAAGACTTCCCACCGGCCGTCTCACTTCGCCGCGCTGTGCGCGGGCGGTACGGGTGTCAGACCCGGCCCTGAGTGTCCGGCGGCAGCGCCGAGTAGTTCTCGCCGTAGTAGCCGCCGAGCTTCTCCCGGTAGGCCGGGTCGGTGTGGGTGTTCTCGTCGTACTCCGGGGCGGCCTTGATCTGGTCCTTGTCCCGGTCGACGTAGACCTTGTTCTCGTCGTGGTCGACACGGTTGACCGTGCCGGCCGGCAGCAGGACCTTCTTGCCGAAGATCCACGGCCCGGTGTCGACGACCAGGTAGCTGTCGTCCACGTCGTGGCTGGCCCGGTCGATCTTGCCGATGTGGCCGTCGGTCGCCTCGACCTTGTAGCCGACCAGGTCGGCGCCGGCGACACCGGCCTCGTCCCGGTAGCGCCACGGGTCGAACGCGCCGCCCGGCGTGCCGGTGGTGTAGCCGGCCGGGTCACCGTCGACGGTGGAGCCGGTGACGGTGTTCGGGTTCTGCGGGTCGAGCCTGTCCATGGGAAACTCCTGCCTCGACTGTCATAGTCGTTATGGGAGAAAAGCTCATGTCGTGTCCGGATAAGTGGTACCCGGCTCGGCCGCTTTCTACACCCGTACCCGAAAAAACGACGACGGGCCGGCGCCGCGGTCGCGGCGCCGGCCCGTCGGGGCGTACGCCTCAGGCCAGTGCGGCCCGGGCGTCCAGGGCCACCGCGGCGGCGTGCACGACGGCCGCGATCCGCAGCGCCTCGTGCACCTGCTCACGGGTGAAGCCCGCGGCGCGCAGTGCCTTCTCGTGCGACTCCAGGCACACCCCGCAGCCGGTGATCGCCGAGACGGCGAGGCACCAGAGCTCGAAGTCGCCCTTGTCGACACCGGGCCGGGCGATGATCTGCATCCGCAGCCGGGCCGGCATCGAAGCGTACTGCTCGTCGCCGATCAGGTGCTTGGCCCGGTAGTAGACGTTGTTCATCGCCATGATCGTGGCGGCGCCCTTGGCTGCCTCGACCGCCTCCGGCGTCAGGTGGGAGGCCGCCTCCTCGGCGATCTCCCGCAGCAGCTCGCCGTTGCGGGCCGAGACGGCACAGGCCAGCGCCGTGCCCCAGGCCTGCTCCGGCTTGAGCGTCGAGGTGCCGACGGTCGAGCCGAGGTTGAGCTTGATGTCCTTGGCGTACTCGGGCAGCGCCGCCTTGACCGCGTCCAGACCCATGGTCAGGCCCCGGCGCCGGCGAGCAGCTTGGTGGCGTCCAGGGTGTCGCCACCGGAGTTCCAGTTGCACGGGCAGAGCTCGTCGGTCTGCAGGGCGTCGAGCACCCGCAGCACCTCGGAGACGTTGCGGCCGACGGAGCCGGCGGTGACCATGGCGAACTGGATCTCATTGTTCGGGTCGACGATGAAGGTGGCCCGCTGGGCGACGCCGTCGGAGCCGAGCACGCCGCACGCCTCGGTCAGCTCGCGCTTGATGTCGCTGAGCATCGGGAACGGCAGGTCGCGCAGGTCCGGGTGGTCCTTGCGCCACGCGTAGTGGACGAACTCGTTGTCCACCGACACGCCCAGCACCTGGGCGTCGCGGTCGGCGAACTCGCCGTTGAGCCGGCCGAACTCGGCGATCTCCGTCGGGCAGATGAAGGTGAAGTCCTTCGGCCAGAAGAAGACCACCCGCCACTGGCCCTCGTGGGACTTGTGGTTGATCGTCTCGAACGCCTTGTCGGCGTCGAGCGACACGCAGGCGGTGAGTTCGTACTCGGGGAAGCGGTCACCGACGGTGAGCACAGGTCCTCCTTGACAGTGGCTCGTCAGCGGCGCGAGGCCGATAACTGGATCGGTTCCAGATACTTCCGCAGCGCTCCTCGTGCCTGCTCGGCTCCCGGACCACTTGTGAAGTCGATCACCAGCGCCGGGCTCCCGGGCCGGAGCGGGCGCGGCGGGGTTGATGACGACGCTGGGTGACTATCCCGCGATGTGGATTGCCGCTCCCAAAACCAGCGGGGCGGTGGCAGACTACGAATCGTGACCAGCACCGTACTGATTAGCCCCTGACGCGCCGGCATCCTCCCCCTCGCCGAGCGCGTAGACCTCCCGCATCCGCTGGAGGTCTTTTTGTTTGCTCCGCACCGCCCCGACGAACCCGCACCGAAGACAGAAGGGACCCCCATGACCTTCCAGGTGTACGACACCACGCTGCGCGACGGCGCGCAGCGCGAAGGGCTCAGCTACTCCGTCGTCGACAAGCTGGCCGTCGCCCAGCTGCTCGACGAGTTCGGGGTGGGCTTCATCGAGGGGGGCTGGCCCGGGGCGGTACCCAAGGACACCGAGTTCTTCCGCCGGGCCCGCAAGGAACTCGACCTGCGCCACGCGGTCTTCGCCGCGTTCGGGGCCACCCGCCGGGCCGGGGTCGCGGTGGACGCCGACCCGCAGGTGCGCGGCCTGCTCGACGCCGAGACCCCGGTGGTCACCCTGGTCGCCAAGGCCGACCTGCGGCACGTCGAACGGGCCCTGCGGACCACCCCGGCCGAGAACCTGGCGATGATCCGCGACACGGTGGCCCACCTGGTCCGCCACGACCGGCGGGTCTTCGTCGACGGCGAGCACTTCTTCGACGGCTACCGGCACGACCCGGCCTACGGCGCCACCGTGGTGGAGACCGCCCTCGCCGCCGGCGCCGAACGCTTCGTGCTCTGCGACACCAACGGCGGCATGCTCCCCTCCCAGGTCACCGCCGTCATCGCCGACCTCACCGCGCGGACCGGCGTGGCGCCGGAACTGCTCGGCATGCACGCCCAGAACGACACCGCCTGCGCCGTGGCCAACACCATCGCCGCCGTCGAGGCCGGGGTCCGGCACGTCCAGGGCACCGCCAACGGGTACGGCGAGCGGCCGGGCAACGCCGACATCTTCGCTGTGGTCGGCAACCTCCAGCTCAAGCTCGGGCTGCCCGTCCTACCGGCCGGGTGCCTGGAGCAGATGGTGCGGGTCTCGCACGCCATCGCCGAGATCGCCAACATCGTCCCCGACACCCACCAGGCGTACGCCGGGGCCGCCGCCTTCGCCCACAAGGCGGGGCTGCACGCGAGCGCGATCAAGGTCGACCCGTTGCTCTACAACCACGTCGACCCGTCGGTGGTGGGCAACGACATGCGGATCCTGGTCACCGAGATGGCCGGCCGGGCCAGCGTCGAGCTGAAGAGCCGCGAGCTTGGCCTGGACCTGGCCGGCCATCCGGAGGCGCTGTCGAAGGTGACCGGCCGGGTCAAGGAGCTGGAGGCGGACGGCTGGTCCTTCGAGGCCGCCGACGCCTCCTTCGAGCTGCTGGTCCGCTCGGAGCTGCCCGGCGGGGCGGCCCCCCGGCCGTTCGCCCTGGAGTCGTACCGGGTGCAGGTGGAGCACCGGGAGGACGGCGCGGTGGTCTCCGAGGCCACCGTCAAGATCCGGGTACGCGGCGAGCGGGTGATCGCCACCGCCGAGGGGAACGGCCCGATCAACGCCCTCGACGAGGCGCTGCGGGTCGGGCTGTCCCGGCACTACCCGGAGCTGCTGAGCTTCGAACTGGCCGACTACAAGGTGCGGATCCTGGAGGGCAGCCACGGCACCGGGGCGGTGACCCGGGTGCTGGTGGAGACCGTGGACGGGGCCGGCAACGACTGGACCACCGTCGGGGTGCACCCGAACGTGGTCGAGGCATCCTGGCACGCCCTGGTCGACGCGCTCACCTACGGCCTCGCCCGCACCCGGGTGTAGGAGCGGCGGGGCGGCTCAGCCGGTGGGCAGGCGCAGCTCGGCGAGGACCGCCCGGTGGTCGCTGCCGGGCAACCCGTGCACGTCGACCGCGCGTACCGCGATGCGGCGGTCGACCAGCACGTGGTCGATGGTGACCGGCGGGATCGGGTCGCCGTCGTACGGGCCCCAGGTGCCGACCAGGCCGGCGCCCACCGCGTCGGCGGCGTCGGCGTACCCGGTGTCGAGCAGGGCGCGCAGCGGCGCGTGGTCGAGGGTTGCGTTGAAGTCGCCGGCCAGGATGCGCAGCGGTCCGTCCGGGGTGGCCGGTGGCTGCCCGGCCAGGTCGGTGCGCCAGTCGTCGACCACCGACACCGACCAGGGCGCCGCCGGGTGGGCCGACTCGACCCGGACCGGTGGCGCCCCGGGCGCGGCGATGGTGGCCGACGCCTGGGTGAAGTTGAAGCCCCGGTTGCGGCGTACCTGGGGATCGGAGAGCGGGAACCGGCTGTAGAGCCCCGAGCCGGTGGTGCCGACCTCGGGGTTGAGCTGCCGGTGGGGGAGCAGCGCGCCGAGGCCGGCCCGGTCCAGGCCCGCCGCGGCGCCCGGGGTGAACTCCTGCACCACCAGCACGTCGACCCGGTGGCGGCGGACCAGGCCGACCAGCTCGCCGGGGTCGGCGTCGCCGTGCAGCAGGTTGGCGGTGAGCAGCCGTACCGTCGGGCCGTGGGCCGCCGGCTGCCCGGCGGGCAGCGCGCGGGGGGCGACGACGGCGACCAGCGCGGCCGCGCTGACCCCCGCGACGACCGCCGGCCACCGGCGCCGCAGGGCGAGCGCCGCCACCAGCGCCAGCAGGCTCCATCCCGCGACGTACGGCGTGAAGGCCACCGCCTGCACCAGCGGCCCCCGCTCCAGCCCCGGCAGGCGGACCGCCGCCCAGCCGACCCCGGGCGCGACGGCCAGCCAGCACAGGGCCGCCGCGGTCCGGCGGGCGGTGACGGTACGCGCAGCAGTGGCCGCAATCATGCCGATCACCGTATCCGCCCGCCCCTCAGCCCACTGCCCCGAAAACAATTCGTGAATGCCTCAGCGGTGACCTCTCACGATTTCCTCACCCCATTTAAGGGCTTGATCATCTATTGACGTGTCGCATTTTTCGGTGTTACGTTCCACCTGTTCGCAGCTCCTCATGCTCATCGGATTCGCTGGTCAGAGCGGGCCTTGGCGCGCTGTGGTGCAGTGTCCGAGAGGCTGCTGACGACAATTCTCCAGAGTAATCAGATCGTGTTGTCCACGCTGTTGCGCCGCAGTTTTTCCGACCCGCCACACGCGGTTCGGCCACATCATCTCGGCAACTCGAGGGAGACCTGCCATGGCCACATTCCTGTCCCGCAACGCGCCGGCGGCGGCCGTCGCCGCCCTGACGCTCACCCTGGCGGGCGGCGGGATCGCCGCCGCCCGGGGCCCCGCCGACCGGCCGGCGGACCGCGTGCACCGGGTCGTCGTGCAACCGCCGGTCAGCGCGGAGGACGTCCGGACCGCGAAGGCCGCGCTGGCCTCCGCCGAGATGAGCACCATGGCCACCAGCCCCGGCACCGTCGCGTGGGCGGTGGTCAGCGCCAACGGCACCCTGCTGCGCGGTTCACCCGAGGTCTTCTCGGCGAAGCGGTACAGCACCGGGCAGTACCAGATCATCTTCCGCTACACCGTCTCCGGCAAGGGTTACGGCGCGACCGTCGGGACCACCGACCAGTACAACGTCCCGCCGCCCGGCGAGGCCGCCGTCGCTCCCCGCAACGGCACGGTGAACGCCGTCTTCGTGGCGACCTACAGCTCGTCGGGCGCCCTCGCCGACAAGCCCTTCCATCTGGTGGTATTCAACTGACCCCTCCCGGTGGGCGTCGGCCCCCGGTCCCCGGTGCGGGGCCGGCGCCCACCGGCACCCCACCGTGGCCGCCCCGAGCGTGAACGCTCGCCCGGGCGGCGCTCGGACGTGTCATTCGTCCCCACCCGGCGCGGACGTCGGCCTTCGGCACCGGCCGGGCGGTTCGTGCCCGATTCCCGCCCACCGGCCCCGTCCGGGCCGGACAATCCCACGTTTGTCGCCGTCCTTCGCGGGAAGCAAGCACCGTGACGGACATCTCGGACACCCTGGCCGGCCTGCCCAGCCCGGCCGCGGCCGACGCGGCCGGTGCGGACCTGGAACAGACCCTCCTCGAGGTCAAACGCGTGATCGTCGGGCAGGACCGGCTCGTCGAGCGCCTGCTCACCGCCCTCGTCGCCAACGGGCACTGCCTGCTGGAGGGGGTGCCCGGCGTGGCCAAGACGCTCGCCGCGCAGACCCTCGCCACCGTGGTCGGCGGCACGTTCTCCCGGATCCAGTTCACCCCGGACCTGGTTCCCTCCGACATCGTCGGCACCCGCATCTACCGGGCGTCCCAGGAGAGCTTCGACATCGAGCTCGGTCCGATCATGGCGAACCTGGTGCTGGCCGACGAGATCAACCGTGCGCCGGCGAAGGTGCAGTCCGCGCTGCTGGAGGCGATGGCGGAGCGGCAGGTCTCCATCGGCGGGCGGAGCTGGCCGGTGCCGGAGCCGTTCCTGGTGCTCGCCACCCAGAACCCGATCGAGTCCGAGGGCGTCTACCAACTGCCGGAGGCGCAGCGGGACCGGTTCCTCATGAAGATCACCGTGGACTACCCGAGCGACGCGGACGAGCTGACCATCCTCTACCGGATGAGCAGCGACCGACCCACCCCGCGTACGGTGCTCGACCCACACCGGCTGCGGGACCTGCAACGCAGCGCCGAGGGGGTCTTCGTCCACCACGCGATCGCCGAGTACGTCGTCCGGCTCATCCTGGCCACCCGCGACCCCGGCCGGTTCGGCCTGGCCGACATGGCCGCCCAACTGGCGTACGGGGCCAGCCCCCGGGCCACCCTGGGCCTGGTCGCGGCGGCCCGGGCCCAGGC
Source organism: Micromonospora siamensis (assembly GCF_900090305.1). Lineage (NCBI taxonomy): Bacteria > Bacillati > Actinomycetota > Actinomycetes > Micromonosporales > Micromonosporaceae > Micromonospora > Micromonospora siamensis. Next base: position 2,121,917 of record NZ_LT607751.1, read on the forward strand.
CCTGCTGCGCGGCCGGGAGTACGTCACCCCGGAGGACGTCCGGGAACTCGCCGTCGACGTGCTGGCCCACCGGCTGGTGCTCACCTTCGACGCGGTGGCCGACGGGGTGGCCGCCGAGGCCGTGGTCCGCCGGCTGGTCGAGGCGGTGCCACCGCCCCGGGTCGCCGCGCAGCCCGAGTACCCGGCCGACCTGGCGGCGGCATGAGGCGCCGACCGGCGCCCGCCCCACCCGCCGGGCCCGGCCTGGGTGCGCTCACCCCGGACCAGCGGCTGCGTCGGCTGGAACTGACCGTCACCCGCCGGTTGGACGGACTGCTGCACGGCCAGCACCGGGGCCTGCTCCCCGGCCCGGGCAGCGAGGCCGCCGGCAGCCGTGAATACCGCCCGGGGGAGGACGAGGTACGCCGGATGGACTGGGCGGTCACCGCCCGCACCGCCGTCCCGCACGTACGCGAGGTCGACGCCGACCGGGAACTCACCACCTGGCTGCTGGTGGACGCCAGCCCCAGCATGGAGTTCGGCACCGCAGAGCTGGACAAGCGGGAGCTGGCGGTGGCGGCGGTCGCCGCGGTCGGCTTCCTCACCGCCGGCACCGGCAACCGGCTCGGCGCCCAGGTGCTCGGCCCGACCGGGCTGCGCCGGTTTCCGGCCCGCGGTGGACGTACCCATCTGCTGGGGTTGTTGCGCGCCCTGCTCGACGCGCCCCGCGCCGGCGACCGGCCGGGAGCCGACGGCCGGCCCACGGTCGCGGGCGGCCCGGTGGGCGCGGCCCCGTCCGGGCTGGCCGAGGCGCTCACCGCCGTGCAGCGGGTGGCGCTTCGACGTGGCCTGGTCGTCCTGGTCTCGGACTTCCTCGACGACCTGCCCGACGACCCGGCCGCCGCGGCGCCCTGGGAACCGGCGCTGCGCCGGCTCGCCGCCCGCCACCAGGTGCTCGCCGTCGAGGTGACCGACCCCCGGGAGTGGGAGCTGCCGGATGTCGGCCTGATCACCCTCGCCGACCCGGAGACCGGCCGCCGGCGCGAGGTCTGGACCGGCGATCCGGGGCTGCGCCAGCGGTTCGCCGACGCCGCGACGGCCCAACGCGACCAGGTACGCCAGCTGCTGCGCCGGTGCGGGGCGACCCACCTGGCGCTGCGTACCGACCGGGACTGGGCGGCCGACATCGTCCGGCACGTGCACGCCCAGCGCCGGCTCGCCGCCGCGCCGGTCGGGGTGGCCCGGGGAGGTGCCGCGTGACCTGGCAGTCACCCGTACGCCTGTGGCTGCTGCTCGGCGTGGCGGCCCTCACGGTCGGCTACCTGGTCGCCCAGCGCCGCCGCAGCCGGTACGCGGTCCGGTTCACCAACCTGCGGCTGCTGGACCGGGTCGCGCCGCACCGCCCGGGCTGGCGGCGGCACCTGCCGGCCGGCCTCTTCCTGGCCATGCTCGCCCTGCTGGTGGTCGGTTTCGCCCGGCCCAGCGCCGAGGTGCGGGTGCCCCGGGAGCGGGCCACCGTCATGGTCGCGGTGGACGTCTCCACCTCGATGCTCGCCACCGACGTGGAGCCCGACCGGCTCGGCGCGGCCCGGGACGCGGCCCGGCGGTTCGTCGACGGGCTGCCCGACGAGTTCAACGTGGGGCTGGTGGCGTTCGCCGGCAGCGCCGCCGTGGTGGTGCCGCCGAGCACCGACCGGGAGGCCCTGCACGAGGGCATCGACCGGCTGGCCGAGGGGATGACCGGGGTGCAGGGCACCGCGATCGGGGAGGCGATCAGCACCTCGCTGGGCGCGGTGAAGAGCATCGACGACAAGGCCGCCAAGCATCCGCCACCGGCCCGGATCATCCTGCTCTCCGACGGCGCCAACACCTCGGGGGCGGACCCGATGGAGGCGGCCTCCTCGGCGGTGGCGGCCAAGGTGCCGGTGCACGCCATCTCGTTCGGCACGCCGACCGGGTTCGTGGACCGGGGCGGCCGGGCGATCCAGGTGCCGGTGGACGGGCAGACCCTCAAGGCGGTCGCCGAGCAGACCGGTGGCGGCTTCCACGAGGCCACCACCCGGCAGGAGCTGCGGGCCGTCTACGACGACATCGGCAGCTCGGTCGGCTACCGCACCGAGCGGCAGGACGTCTCCGCCCGGTTCATCGGGCTCGGGCTGGTCTTCGCCATGGGCGCCGCCGCCGGATCGATGCGCTGGTTCTCCCGGCTGCCCTGAGGCGGCGCCGCGACCCGTACCGAACACGTGAGGAGCGATGCATGGCCGTGCAGACCGGACTGGGCGAGCCCCGCGGCCCCTGGTTCATCTCCCCGGAGCTGGACCCGGACGGGCGGACCGTCCCGGGCGGGCCGGGGCCGGCGGGTGGGCCGGGCCGTCGGTGGCGCCGGCCGGGGCGGCTGATGACCGCGCTGACGGTGGTGGCGCTCTCCACCGTCTCGGGCGCCGTGGCCGGCGGCTGGGTGGCCGGGCGGGACGGTCCGGCCGGTCCGGCCGCCGCCTCCGCCGCGCCGGTGCCGGCGGAGCTGGTCACCGCCGCGCAGAAGACCGTGCCCGGGGTGGTGTCGGTGATGGTGGGTGGAGCGGGCGGCGCCTCGGCCACCGGGTCCGGCTTCGCCATCGACGACGAGCAGCACATCGTCACCAACGACCACATCCTGGCGAAGGGGGGCGGCGGCGCGGTGACCGTGGAGATGCCCGACGGGCGCCGGTTCACCGCCCAGGTGGTGGGCCGGGAGCCGGCCAGCGACCTGGCCGTGCTCAAGGTGCCCGCCTCCGCCGGGCTGTCCCCGCTGCCGCTGGCCAAGCCCAACACCACCCGGGTCGGTGAGCCGGTGCTCGCGGTCGGCTCCCCGCTCGGATTGGCCGGGACCGTCACCGCCGGCATCGTCAGCGCGTTGAACCGTCAGGTACGGCTCGGCGCCGGGCGGCACAGCGCTGTCCAGACCGACGCCTCGATCAACCCCGGCAACTCGGGCGGGCCGCTGGTCAACGCCCGCGGCGAGGTGGTCGGGGTGAACACCGCGATCGCCACGATCGACGGCAGCGGCTCGATCGGGATCGGTTTCGCCATCCCGATCGACCAGGTCCGGCAGACCGCCGACATCATCATCGGCAAGGGCGGCTGACCTGCGAAGATCCATTGTGGGAGCTGGGCGAACGGGATAACTGTCAGATATCTGGCATAAGCCCATCGGGCCATGGAAATATTACGCTGAGTATGGATAACTCACGGGGATGGAACGGTCCCTGATGGCAATCCTGCTGGCGGTCGGCTTGCTGGTCGGCGGAGTGATGGGTGCGGCCTACGCGCGGGCCAGACGCGGCTGGGCCGACTACCAGAACACGAAGAAGAGCGTCCCGGGCCTGCGCCGGTTGGCCTGGCTGCTGATCCGGCTGGCGGCCACGAAGATCGGCATCGTGGCCCTGCTCCTGGTCGGCGCCGTCGCGTACGCCGCCGCCGGGCCCGACCACGAACAGGCCGGGCCGACGCCCAGCCCCACCCCGAGCCCGTCCGCCACGCCCGCCCACCGCACCGGGCGCTAGCCTCAGGAGGTGGACGGCGGACTGCGGGTGAGTGATCGGCTTGTCGTACCCGCCGCCGAGCTGCGGGAACGCTTCTCCCGCTCGTCCGGGCCCGGCGGGCAGGGGGTCAACACCGCCGACTCGCGGGTCGAGTTGAGCTTCGATCTGGCCGGCTCGCCGAGCGTTCCCGAGTCGCTACGGGCGCGGGCGCTGGAGCGGCTCGCCGGCCGGCTCGTCGACGGGGTGCTGACCATCGCCGCCAGTGAGCACCGGGCGCAGCTGGCCAACCGGGAAGCCGCCCGCGAACGGCTGGCGGCGCTGCTCCGCGAGGCGATCGCCCCGCCGCCCAAGGCCCGCCGGCCCACCCGACCCTCCCGGGGCGCCAAGGAGCGCCGGCTCGCCGACAAGAAACGGCAGTCCCAGCGCAAGCGCGACCGCCGGGTGGACGGCGACTGAGGGCGGGGCGACAGCTGACCGGGGCCGGTCAGAGTCGGTCGATCGCCGCCAACAGGCGACCGCGCAGCCCGGCCGCCCGCTCGGCGAAACCACGCTGGGCCGTCGCGTACTCGGCCCGTCCCTCCGCCGTCTCCACCCTCACCGGCGGATGGCCGAGCGCGGCCAGGTCGTACGGGCTGGCCCGCATGTCCAGCGTCCGGATCTCCCGGGCCAGCTCGAAACAGTCGGCGACCAGCTCGCTCGGCACCAGCGGGGAGAGCTTGTACGACCACTTGTAGAGGTCCATGTTGGCGTGTAGGCACCCCGGCTGCTCCAGCGCGTGCTGGGTCTCCCGGGTCGGGGTGAGCAGGTTCAGCGGCCGGGCCGGCGCGGTGAAGAACCGGTACGCGTCGAAGTGGCTGCACCGCACGCCGCGCTCCCGCACCACCTCCGCCGTCCGCTCCGGCGTCAGCCGCAACGGCCAGGCGTTGTGCCGGACCTCCTCCTGGGTCTGCCGGTAGACCATCGCCCACTCGTGCATCCCGAAACAGCCCAGGTGGGCGGGGCGGGACGCGGTCGCGGCGAGCAGGTCCCGGATCCAGCTCAGCGACTCGGCGCGGCGTTCGCGTACCCGATCGGTGTCGAGGGTGACCCCGGCGGCGTCGGCGCGGTAGTCCCGGCCGAACTCGCCCGGTTCGGCGTCGCGCAGCGTCACCCCGGCGCCGGGGTGCCAGCGGCGCAGCTGGGCGGGGCGGTGCGAGTAGTAGGTGAAGAGGAAGTCCTCCACCGGGTGCCTGCCGCCGACCCGCCGGCGGGCCAGGTGCGGGGCGAGCCAGGCGTCCATCCGGCGCTCGTGCGCCGCCCGCCGGGCCCGCCAGTCCGCCGCGTCGAGCACGGTGGCGGGGGCGAGGGCGGCGGTCACCGGACCAGGGTACGACCGCCGCCCCGCCCCCGGTCAGGGCACGTCCACCCGGACCCCGGCGGAGAACACCCCGCTGCGCAGTTCGAGCTGTCTGGGCGCGTCCGTGCCGTTGACGGTGAAGACCAGTGGCAGCACCTTCCGGCTGCCCGCCGCCACCGGCTCGGCGAAGACGTCCCGCCCCTGGTTGGCGGCCCGGGTGGCCGCCTCGTCGGCACTGACCCAGGTGCCGCCCGGCAGGTAGGCCCGCTGGAGCTGGCCGTGCCAGGTCTGCTGTTCGGGCGTGAGGTTGCGCACGCCGACCGTGGCCTGGCACTCCCGGTCGCTGACCGCCGTCGCCGCGGCGGCGCAGGCCACCCGGTAGACGGTGAACTCGAACGCGGTCTCCCGCAGCGGCGCCCCGATCGGCCCGTTGACCGTCTGTCCCACCCAGGCGCCGCTGGTCGGCTGCTTCTGGGTGTCGATGGCGGCCACCCGCTGGGTGGCGGTCCAGGCAGCCGCGCCGACCACTCCGGCGAGGACCGCCGCGGCCACCCCGACCGCCAGCCAGACCGGCGGGGTGCGCCGCCGCCGGGACGGACCGGGCGCCGCCGGTTGCGGATAGACGCTGCCCCGCACCGGTACGCCGGAGTACAGGGGCGTCCCGGGGCCACCGGCCGGCGCGGACCGGGCCGGGCCGGCCGGGGGGTACCCCGACCCCGGCGAGGCGGTGGCGCGACGGCGACGTCCGCGCTGCCACCACCAGAGCGCACCGGCCGTGATCACCAGCGCCGCGGTCAGGGCGGCGAGCAGCACCGGGGTACGCCGCCAGGTCGGCGCGGGCGTCACCGACGCCGCCGGCACCGTACCGCCCGACCAGGTCGCCGTGGCGCAGTCGTACGGCTGGCTGCCGTCCTCGCTCAGGGCGCAGGCCGGTGCGGTGACCGCCCGGCCCGGCGGCGGGATGGAGAGCGCGGTGTGCAGGGTGGTGGTGCTCCGCGCGGGCAGGGTGAGCTGCCAGGTGATCTCACCGGGCGTGGCCCGCCCGGCCGCCCGGGTCGCCGTTCCGCCGGCGGTGACCGTGGTGGCCCGGGTGCCGTCGGGCACCTCCTGGCGCACGGTGGCCGGCACCGGCGTACCGCTGGCGTTGCGCACGTCGATCCGGTAGCCCGGCGCGGGCGTCCGGGCCGGGCTCACCGCCACGGTGACGGCTCCCGGCGCGATGGCCCGGACCAGCGGCCGGGACGGCGGGCTCGCCGTTCCGGAGCGGTTCGCCCGGGGCGCGGCCGAGCCGGCCGGAGCCGCGGGCCCGGTGGGAACGGCGGCCCCGGTGGGCACCGTCGGATCGGTCGCCGCCGCCGCGGGCCCGCCCGGCACCGGCCCGCCCGGTGCGGGCGCGTTGGGCGCCGGTCCGCCCGGCTCGGGCGCCGCCGGTGCGGCCGGAGCGGCGCCGCCGGGGGCCGGCGCGGCGCCGCCGGGGGCCGGCGCGGCCGGTTCCGGGGCGGGTGGCTCCGGCGCGGGCACGGCGGCCGCGACGGGCGCGGCGTGCGGCGCGGGATGGTGGACCGCCGGTACGGCGGCGAGGACGCCCAGGCAGTTGACCAGCACTGCGAGGGCCCTGTGGTGTCGTCTCGATGCAGGCATACGAACGAACCTCCGGAGCCGACGCTAGGGGCGCGGTCACGTCGAGCGGGTACGAAGTCGCGATTCCCACCCCTGCCGCCGACGGGTGACGTAGGGTGCCTCGGCTCCGACCCGCCCGCCCGTGCCGTCGCCGGGAGCTACATTGAGCTGGTGCGTATCGCTCGTTTTGCTCATGCCAAGGGAATGTCGTTCGGGGTCGTCGAGGGGGAGCCGGAGGCCGGCCCGCAGGGGCTGACCATCGCCGAGATCGAGGGTCACCCGTTCGGCTCGATCCAGTTCAGCGGCGCGCGGTGGGCGCTGTCGGACGTCCGGCTGCTCTCGCCGATCCTGCCCAGCAAGGTGGTCTGCGTCGGCCGCAACTACGCCGAGCACGCCGCGGAACACGGCAGTGAGGTGCCGAAGGAGCCGCTGCTGTTCCTGAAACCGTCCACCTCGGTGATCGGCCCCCGGGACGCCATCCGGCTGCCGGTCTTCTCCAAGCAGGTCGAGCACGAGGCCGAGCTCGCCGTCGTGATCGGCGCCCCGGGCGCCCGCCGCGCCGACCGGGCCGCCGCCGAGCGGGCCATCTTCGGCTACACCTGCGCCAACGACGTGACCGCGCGGGACCTCCAGCGCTCCGACGGGCAGTGGACCCGGGCCAAGGGCTTCGACTCGTTCTGCCCGATCGGCCCGTGGATCACCACCGGGCTGGACGTGCGGGACCTGGAGATCCGCTGCGAGGTGGGTCGCAACCCGGAGGAGATGGAGGTACGCCAGCTGGGTCGCACGAAGGACATGGTCTTCGACGTGCCGGCCCTGGTGTCGTACATCTCCCACGTGATGACGTTGCTCCCGGGCGACGTGGTGCTGACCGGCACGCCGGCAGGGGTTAGCCCGCTCGCCGACGGGGATACGGTCAGCGTCCGCATCGAGGGCATCGGGGAACTGACCAACCCGGTGGTCCCGGTCGCATGACCCGCATCGGGCCCTGAACCCGCAGGTCAGGGGTAGTTTCGGGGGCCCGATTTGGCCTCGGCGGCGCCGGGAGGGTAATGTTTCTTCCCGGCACCGCAAGGCGCCGATGGGGTATGGGGTAATTGGCAGCCCGACTGATTCTGGTTCAGTTAGTCTAGGTTCGAGTCCTGGTACCCCAGCGCTGCCGAGGGTCGCGAGATCCTCTGGCCGCTGGATTCTTCCGAGTTCAGCTCCGGCCTCCGCGAGGGGTCGGAGTTGTTCTCTGATAGAGTGCAGCTTCCCTGCCCGCGAGGGTCGGGGAGCAACGAAAGTTCTGGCCCCGTCGTCTAGCGGCCCAGGACGCCGCCCTCTCAAGGCGGTAGCGCCGGTTCGAATCCGGTCGGGGCTACAGCGCGAAGCCCGTCCCACCTCGGTGGGGCGGGCTTTTTCGTGTCCCGGTTCGGTGCTGCGCCGGCCGGTCTTCGCGCGTCCCGGCGTCCTGTCGTGCGGGCCCACCCCCGCCGCAGGGGAGCCATCGGATTCCGATAGACTACTGCCGCACCGCTCGCCAGGGCGGTGATGCAGCAAAAGTTCTGGCCCCGTCGTCTAGCGGCCCAGGACGCCGCCCTCTCAAGGCGGTAGCGCCGGTTCGAATCCGGTCGGGGCTACATCTGCGACGAGCCCGTCCCACTTCGGTGGGGCGGGCTCGTCGCTTTTTTGCACTGCGGTCCGGCGCCGCAGGCCGGCCCGTGCGGCCGGCGACCTGCGGTCGGTCTGGCGCCTCGCTGTCGAGGCTCCGGCACGGCGTGCCGGGCACCGAGCGAACCGGCTGCGCCCGGTCCGTCCGGCGGTGCCGGCGGATCCGGCCCCGGCCGACCGTCCGGTGGCGCGGGTCAGAGGCCGGAGAGGCGCTGACCGGCGCGGACGATGGCCATCGCGTGGCGCTCGCCCGGGCGGCGACCGAGGCGTTCGATCGGGCCGGAGATGCTGATCGCGGCGATGACGCGGCCGGTGCGGTCCCGAATCGGGGCGGAGACGCTGGCCACCCCGGCCTCCCGTTCCGCGACGCTCTGCGCCCAGCCCCGACGGCGCACCTCGGCGAGGGTGCGGCCGGTGAACTTGGAGCGGGGGAGCAGCGGCATGACCGCCTCGGGGGGCTCCCAGGCCAGCAGGATCTGTGCCCCGGAACCCGCCGTCATGGGCAGCACGGAGCCCACCGGGACGGTGTCCCGCAGGCCGCTGGCCCGTTCGGCGGCGGCCACGCAGATCCGCTCGTCGGCCCGGCGCAGGTAGAGCTGCGCGCTCTCGCCGGTGGCGTCCCGGAGCGCGGCCAGCAGCGGTTCGGCCGCCGTCAGCAGCACGTCGGGCGCGGCGTTGGCGAGCTCACCCAGGCGCGGGCCCGGACGCCATCGGCCCTGGGTGTCCCGGACGAGCATGCGATGGATCTCCAGCGCCTGGGCCAACCGGTGCGCGGTGGCCCGGGGCAGCTTGGTGCGCTCGACGAGTTCGGCCAGGCTGGCGCCGTCGACGCAGGCGGCCAGGATGACCACCGCCTTGTCGAGTACGCCCACGCCACTCATGCTGTGTCCCACGAGCCGAAACATACCTCCCAGAATCTAGGATGTCCAGATCGTGGGAGCCGCGTCACGCTCGGTTCGACCGCCCGCCGGTGGCGGCGCCCGGCCGCTGCCGCACCGGATCGACGCATCCTGTCGCTCCATCATGGACCATCGAACCCGTTCCGCGTCCACCGGCGAAGCCCTCGCCGCGGCCACCGCCCGGCGACCGATCCCATTTGCGAACGGCGATGAAGAGTATTCGTCTGCATGATTCCCGGTGCTGCTGCGGGGGCCGGAACCATTTACCCGTACGGCTCTTGGGAACCCGTCGCCACGGGCCGGCCACGCGACATTGGACCTGCCGTACGCGCTGCCGCCGCCAGGCCCCGCCCCACCGGACCCCGTACGCCTGACTGGGCCTCGGTTTTCGCCCCTGCTCGGCGGCCTGCGTGGGTGAATCCCTTGAGACACAAGGGCTTTTTTCCACCGAATGTTTGTGTCCCGGCAGCGCAGGGCATACCGTGCGCGCAGAATGGCTCGCGTCGAGTCAGTTGCACAATCGGGAGGAAGTCGTGAACAAGGCCGAGCTCATCGAGGCGCTCGCCGTTCGCCTGGGGGACCGGAAAACGGCGACGGCCGCGCTCGACGCGGTTCTCGCTGAGGTCCAGGCGGCGGTCACCAAGGGCGAGAAGGTGGCGATCACCGGATTCGGAGCGTTCGAAAAGCGTGTCCGGGGCGCCCGAACAGCGCGCAACCCGCGGACCGGCGAGGCGGTGAAGGTCAAGAAGACCTCCGTCCCGACGTTCCGCCCGGGGGCCGGTTTCAAGGAGATGGTGGCCAGCGGCAAGGTGGCGAAGGCCGCCGCGCCGGCCAAGAAGACCACCACCGCGGCGGCGAAGACCACCGGCACCAAGGCGACCGGGGCGAAGGCCACCGGCGCCAAGGCCACGGGTGCGAAGGCGACCGGCGCGAAGGCGACCGGAGCGAAGGCCACCGGCGCGAAGGCGACGGCGGCGAAGAAGACCACCACCGCCAAGGCGACGGCGGCGAAGAAGACCACCGCCGCCACCAAGAAGACCACGGCGGCCAAGGCGACCAAGACCACGGCCACCAAGAAGGCCACGCCGGCGAAGAGCGCCGCGAAGTCCACCGCGGCGAAGAAGACCACCGCTGCGGCCAGCCGCAGCACGGCGGCCAAGAAGGCCCCGGCGAAGAAGGCTCCGGCCAAGAAGGCAGCGACCAAGCGCTGACCGCGTCCGGGTCCGAGGGCGTCCACCGTCACGGTGGGCGCCCTCAGCCCTGTCCCGGCCCGTGACCCGACGGCGCCGGTCAGAGCCGGTCGGCGCCGACCAGCCGCTGCCCCGCGAAGGCCAGCAGCCACCCCCCGCCCTTCGGCGTGGTGAAGTCGTCCGCCCGGCCGGTCAGCAGTTCCAACGCACCCGGGATCACCTTGCCCTGGCTGCACACCCCGACCGGCTCACCCGCGCCGCCCAGCTCGGCCAGGCGGGCCGCCACGGCCAACCGGCACTCGTCGGGCTGCTGACCGGGCTCCGGCTCGTCCAGGTCGCCCAGCACCTCGATCGGCAGGTCGAGCAGCGCCGCCGCCGGATCGAGGGTCTGCCGGCAACGCCGGGGGGAGGCGGAGAGCAGGCGTACCGGGCGGACCACGGCGACCAGCGGAGCCAGCCGGCGGGCCTGCACCTGCCCGGTGGCGTCCAGCGGCCGGCCGGTGTCCGGCCCCGACCAGGTCGCCCGCTTGCCGGCCTGGGCGTGCCGGACCAGCACCACGGCGCCGGTCACCGGGGCCAGCGCGGCGAACGTGGCCAGCACCTCCGCGTCGTGCGGATAGCTGACCAGGCGCACGGCGTCGTCGACCGGGAGCCAGCGGACGTCGTCCACCTCGGTGCCCGGCTGGAAACCGCCCTCGCCGACGGCCCGCATCGACCAGTAGTCGACCGTCTTGGGTAGTCCCTCGCTGCGGTAGCCCACGGTGGGCAGGCGCACCTGCGGCACCGCCCGCACGTCGGTCTCCTCGGCGACCTCGCGGACGGCGGCCAGCAGCGGGTGCTCACCCCGCTCCAGCTTCCCCTTCGGCAGCGACCAGTCGCCGTAGCGGGGGCGGTGCACCAGACACACCTGCACGCCGTCGTCGGTCGGGCGCCAGACCACGCCGCCGGCGGCGTGGATGCGGGTCACGGCAGCCATCGGGTCCGGCTCCTGCGGCCGGCCCGCCGCCAGGCCGCCGGGAAGTCGGTGCGGGCCCGGCGTACCGATCCGCGTTCCCGTTCCAGCAAACGCCCCGCGGCCACGGCCAGGCCGTGGCCGTCCGGGTGTTCGGCCGCCAGCGCCACCCAGGTCCGGCCGGCCACCGCCGCGTCCTGGTGCTCGCCGAGCAGGTCCTGCACCCGGGCCAGCGCCCGGCCCAGCTTGCGGGCGTCCGCGCCGGCCACCGGCGCCACCGCCCTGACGGCGTACCGGGCCTGCTTGGCGGCCTTGCGGACCGCGTGCCACTCGTCGTCCGGGCCGTCCGGGGCCAGCGCCGGGGCCTGCTCGGTCAGCGTCCGCCACGGCTTGGCGACCAGCTTCGGCAGCGCCTTGCGTGCCGGCCGGGCCGCCCGGGCCCGCAGCCGGGGCTCCCCGGCGGCCGACACCAGCGCGTCGACCAGCGCCAGGTAGCGCGGGGACCGCAGGGCCGTGTCCACGGCGGCCAGCGCCGCCTCCTGGCGGGCCGCGAGGGCCGCGTCCAGGGCGTCCACCGGCTCCGGCGGCACCGGGCAGGTGGGGTCGGCCGAGGCGGTACGCCGAAGCCGCTCCCGCAGCACCTCGGCGTCCCGGGCCGCACCGAGCACCTCGCCCAGCCACGTCAGCTCGGCGCGCAGCGGCCGGACCTGCTCCCGTTCCAGCAGCCGGCGGAACGTCCGCAGGGCGCTGCGGAGCCGCCGGCAGCCCACCCGCATCTTGTGTACGGCGCTGTCGTCGTCGCCGACCGGGGCACGCAGCCGCACCAGCGGGTCGTTCGCCAGGATCCGGGCCACCCCGTCGCGGACCGCCTCGACGGCCACCTCCCCGGCGGTCGGCACCGCCGGCAACCCGGCCGGGGCCACCAGATCGGCGGGCTCCTGCGCCCGTGGGCCGAGCGCGCGGACGTGCTTGGGGACGAACGCCCCGCCCCGCGCCCCGGCGCCCTCCAGCGCCGCACCCACGTCGTCGAGCAGTGCCCGGTCACCGGCCTTGCGTTCCACCTCCAGCTCGCGGAACGCGTCGGTGGTCCGCCCCGCGGCGTCGAGCACCGTCACCCGGTCGTCGACCACCTCGGCCAGTACCGCGCCGTCGCGCCCGCACACCTCGTACGCGTCCCGCACGGTTCGCACCACCGCCACCGGACCCAGCGCGGCGCCCCGGGCGTGCACGGTGACCAGAGCGGCCAGCTCGGCCGGCGGCTCACCGGGCGGGCCGGGTCGGGAGATCTCGTGCCGCACCCCCTGGGCGCCGGTCGGCAGCTTCACCGTCCACGGCAGCGCGTCACCCTCCCGGTGCCGCAGCGAGACACCGGCCCGGGCCAGCCGCAGGTCCGCGGTGTCGACGTAGCTCGCGACCAGGGTCACCGGTGGCACGGTCCGCACCGCGCCGCCGGCGGGCGCCACGGGGGACAGGTCCGGCAGCACGAAGTCGTCGGCCACCTCGTACTTGCGTTCCTCCTCGACCATCACGCCACCCTATGGCCGCTCAGCCGGCCGTGCCGCCGACGCGGCGCAGCAGCGTCTCCTGCAGGTGCACCAGGGGCGTGTCGGTGCCGGTACGCCGGGTCCAGCTGCCGTCGGCGGCCAGCTCGAACGCGTCCACCTCCGGGCTCATCGCGCAGGTCAGCACGTGGTCCAGTTCGGCCCGGGCGACCGGGTCGCTGACCTGCACCAGCGCCTCCACCCGGCGGTCCAGGTTGCGGTGCATCAGGTCCGCCGAGCCCATCCAGAACTCGGCCTCCCCGTTGTTGCCGAACCGGAAGACACGCGAGTGTTCCAGGAACCGGCCGAGGATGGACCGGACCCGGATGTTCTCCGACAGGCCCGGTACGCCGGGACGCAGCGTGCACATCCCGCGGATGATCAGGTCGACGTGCACGCCGGCCCGGGAGGCCCGGTACAGCGCGTCGGTGATCTCCTCGTCGACCAGCGCGTTCACCTTGAACTGCACCAGCCCCGGCATGCCGAGGCGGACGTGGGCGATCTCCCGTTCGATCCGCTCGATCAGGCCGCTGCGGATGCCCTGCGGCGCCACCAGCAACCGCCGGTACGCGGTCTGCCGGCTGTAGCCGGTGAGCACGTTGAACAGGTCGGTCAGGTCGGCGCCGATCTCCGGGTCGGCGGTGAGCATGCCGAAGTCCTCGTACAGCCGGGCCGTCTTCGGGTGGTAGTTGCCGGTGCCGATGTGGCAGTACCGCCGGATCTGGTTGCCCTCCTGGCGTACCACCAGGGCGGTCTTGCAGTGCGTCTTCAACCCGACCAGGCCGTAGACGACGTGGCAGCCGGCGCGTTCCAGGGTGCGCGCCCAGCCGATGTTGGCCACCTCGTCGAAGCGGGCCTTCAGCTCCACCAGCACCACCACCTGCTTGCCGGCGGCGGCCGCGTCGACCAGCGCGTCGACGATCGGGGAGTCGCCGCTGGTCCGGTAGAGGGTCTGCTTGATGGCCAGCACGTTCGGGTCGGCGGCGGCCTGCTCGACGAAGCGCTGCACGCTGGTCGCGAACGAGTGGTACGGGTGGTGCACCAGCACGTCGCCGTCGCGCAGGGTGGCGAAGACGCTGCGCGGCACCTCGCCCTCGGTGAGCCGGGGGTGGGTGGCCGGTACGAACGGCGGGTCCTTGAGGTCGGGGCGGTCGGCCTCGCCGTACACCTGCCACAGCGCGGAGAGGTCGAGCAGGCCGCGGACCCGCAGCACGTCGTGGCTGTCCATGTCCAGCTCGCGGACCAGCAGCTCCAGCATGTGGTCGGAGATGGAGGCGGCGACCTCGAGGCGTACCGGCGGTCCGAAGCGGCGGCGGGCCAGCTCCCGTTCCAGAGCCTGGAGCAGGTCCTCGTCGCGGTCCTCGTCGACCTCCACCTCGGCGTTGCGGGTGACCCGGAACAGGTGGCACTCGACCACCTGCATGCCGGAGAAGAGCTGCCCCAGGTGCACCGAGATCAGGTCCTCCACCGGCAGGAACCGCACCCCGGGCCGTTCCCGGTCCACCCGGACGAACCGCGGCACGTTGTTGGGCACCTTCACCCGGGCGAACAGCTCCGACCCGCCGCCCGGGTCGCGGACCGCCACGGCCAGGTTCAACGACCGCCCGGAGATGTACGGGAACGGGTGCGCCGGGTCCACGGCGAGGGGGGTGAGCACCGGGAAGATGTGTTCGCGGAAGTAGGTGCGCAGCCGTTCCCGTTCGGCGGCGTCCAGCTCGGTCCAGCGGACGATCCGGATGTCCTCGGCGGCGAGCTTGGGCAGCACGTCGTCGACGAAGCAGCTGGCGTGCCGGGTGACCAGGTCGGCGGCCTTCTCGGAGATCAGTTCCAGCTGGTTGCGCAGCGGCATCCGGTCGCCGCCGCGCACCGGCAGGCCGGCGGAGAGCCGGCGCTTCAGCCCGGCGACCCGGACCATGTAGAACTCGTCGAGGTTGCTGGCGAAGATGGCCAGGAACTTCGCCCGCTCCAGCAGCGGCGTGCGCGGGTCCTCGGCCAGCGCCAGCACCCGGGCGTTGAAGTCGAGCCAGGACAGCTCGCGGTTGAGGAACCGGTCGGCGGGCAGCGGATCGGCGGCCGGTGGCGCGTCGGTCGGCGCGGCCGGGTCGAGGACCTCTTCCAGGCCGGCCGAGTCGGCGGCGCCGGCTTGCAGCCCGGCCAGGTCGGCGGCGCCCCCGGGCGGGGCTCCGGCCGGCTCGGCGGAGACCGCCGGGTGCGGTGGCCGGCTGAACCGGCCGCCGGGGCCGCGGCGGCGGGCGCCGTTGCGAGACTGCGCGGGCTGCGGTCGGTCGGTGGGGGACGGCTGGCTGGCGGGGTCCTTGCGAGGGGTGCTCACCAGCCCATAATCACCCGATCCGGGTTAACGCAAAATGAACTTGGGCCGGGATCACGCCATCGTCGGCAGGGTGACCCGGACCACCTCGCCCTGCGCGTCGACGTCCACCCGCACCCGCTGGCCCAGGCGCAGCAGCCGCAGGCCCGAGGCGTCGAAGGCCCGGGCGGGGAACGGCAGCTCGGTGCCGTCGTCGAGGAGCAGCAGGCCGCTGCGGCTCTGCGCGTCGTAGGTCGCCACGGTGCCCTGCATGCCAGCACCGTACACCGGTGGGCGGCGGCGGCCGGTGCGCTCAGCCGGCGGGGGCGGCGTCGAGCAGGGCCGCGGTGGCCGGGCCGAGCCCGAGCCGGGCGGCGGCGGCCAGGTCGGCGGCGGTGTCCACGTCGCGGCGCAGCGTCGGCCAGGCCCCGGCCAGCGGCACCGCCCCGCCGGCCGCGTGCGCCGCCGCCGAGCCGACCCCGAAGCGCGGCTCCAGGGGTACGCCCGGCGGCGCGGCCAGCAGTACGGTGCCGGTGCCCGGGGCGTCGGCCACGAACCGGCGTACCCCGGCCGGCCCGTCCTGGGCGGCGGTGAGCGCCTGTGCCAGCTCGGCCGGGCGCAGCGCCGGCAGGTCGGAGGTCAGCCCGGCCACCCACCGCCCGCCGGTGGCCACGGACGCGCCGTGCCGGAACGCGCCGTTCAACCCGCCGCCCGGCGGCTCCGGCACCAGCCGGGCCCCCGCCGCCGCCAGTTCCGCCGCGACCCGGTCGTCGCCGGTGACCACCAGCACCTCGGCGACCGCGGGACAGGCCCGCACCGCGCGGACCGTGTCGGCCGCCAGAGCCAGGGCCAGGTCCTCGTGGGGTACGACCGGCAGGGCGCCCCGCAGCCGGCTCTTCGCCACGTCGAGGCGCTTCACCGGCACCACCACGGTCCAGGTCGGCTGACGCACGGCATCACATCCTGCCAGCCGGCGGCGGTACCCTCACTGGCCGGACCCGGGGCGAGCAGGCATGATTTCCCAGCGGACCACACCGCGGGTGCGGGCGCGGGCAATGAGGAGGCAGGGTGACACGGCGCAGGCTGGGATTCTGGCAACGGTTCGCCGTGGTGCTGGTCAAGCCCGTGATGACCGTCTGGACCCGGCGCACCTGGCGGGGTACGGAACACCTGCGCGAGCCCGGCGGCGTCATCATCGTGCCCAACCACCTCTCGCACGCCGACCCGCTGGTCTCCGCCCACTTCGTCTACGACTCCGGCCGTTGGCCGCAGTTCCTCGGCAAGGCCAGCGTGTTCCGGGTCCCGGTGATCGGCTGGATCCTGCACCGGTGCAGGCAGATCCCGGTGGAGCGGGGCACGGTCGACGCGGTGAAGTCCCTGGACAAGCTGGTCGCCGCGCTCGACGCGGGTGGCGCCGTGGTGATCTACCCGGAGGGCACCACCACCCGCCATCCCGACATGTGGCCGATGAAGGGCAAGACCGGGGCGGCGCGGCTCGCGCTGGCGACCGGCGCGCCGGTCGTGCCGGTGGCGATGTGGGGGCCGGAGAAGATCTTCGACCCGCGCACCAACCGGTTGAGCCTGCGCCCGCGGATCCCGGTCACGGTGGTGGCCGGCCCGCCGGTGGACCTGAGCCGGTGGGCCGGGGCCACCCCCACCCGGGCCACCCTGGAGGAGATGACCGACGCGATCATGCTTCGGCTGCGCGACATGCTCGCCGAGATCCGGGGCGGCACACCGCCGCCCCTGTGGGAACGTCCCGGCCGGATCCGGCCCACCGACCAGCGCCCGGAGGCGGCAGCGTGAGCGGACACGTGGCGGTGCTCGGAGCGGGCTCCTGGGGCACCGCGTTCGCCAAGATCCTCGCCGACGCCGGCCGGGACGTGACGGTGTGGGCCCGTCGGGCTCCGGTGGCCGAGGCGATGCGTGTCCACCGGCGCAACCCGGAGTACCTGCCGGAGCTGCTGCTGCCGGACCGGGTGTCGGCGACCGGCGACCCGGTCGAGGCGATCACCGGCGCCGAGCTGGTGGTCCTCGCCGTGCCGTCGCAGACGCTGCGCGGCAACCTCGCCGAGTGGGTGCCCCACCTGCACCCCGACGCCACCCTGGTCTCCCTGATGAAGGGGATCGAGCTGGGCACCACCAAGCGGATGAGCGAGGTGATCGTGGAGACCGCCGGGGTGACCGGTGACCGGGTGGTCGTGGTCTCCGGTCCCAACCTCGCCCCGGAGATCGCCGCCGAGCAACCCGCGGCCACCGTGGTCGCCGGCACCGACCCGGGCCGGGCCACCCTGGTCCAGACGTCGATCCGGACGCCGTACTTCCGGCCGTACACCAACGACGACGTGATCGGCTGCGAGCTGGGCGGGGCGGTCAAGAACGTCATCGCCCTGGCGTACGGCATCGCCACGGCGATGGGTTTCGGCGACAACACCCGGGCGATGCTGATGACCCGGGGGCTGGCCGAGACCGCCCGGCTGGGCGTGGCGCTCGGCGCCGACCCGATCACCTTCGCCGGCCTGGCCGGAATGGGCGACCTGGTGGCCTCCTGCTCGTCGCCGCTGGCCCGCAACCGCACCTTCGGCGAGCACCTGGGTCGTGGCGAGACGCTGGAGCAGGCGCAGGCGGCGACGCGGCAGACCGCCGAGGGCGTGAAGAGCTGCCTGGCCATCCGGGACCTGGCCCGGGCGCACGGGGTGGAGATGCCGATCACCGAGCAGATCGAGCGGATCTGCCACGAAGGGATGGACCCGCGGCTGGCCGTGGACACCCTGATGAGCCGGACCGCCAAGCCGGAGTCGTACGAATGAGCGGGACGACCGACGCGGGGTGGGGGGACGGGACGCGCAGTGTGCGGGCCGGGCTGCCGGATCCGGTGCCGGGCCAGCCGTTCCTGCCGGGCCCGGTCTTCGCCGCGCCGTACCACCTCGACCCGTGGCAGGGCCCGTCGGCGGCGGCCAACGGCTACGGTCGCCCGGACAACCCCACCCGGCGGCTGCTGGAGGCTGCGGTCGGGGAGCTGGAGGGGGGCGACTGCCGGGTCTTCGCCAGCGGGCAGGCGGCCATCACCGGCCTGCTGCTGGCCCTGCTGCGACCCGGTGACACCGTGGTCCTGCCCGCCGACGGCTACTTCCCGGTGCGCGCCTTCGCCACCGACACCCTGGCCGGCATCGGCGTACGGGTGCTGTTCGCCCCGACCGCCGGCCCGTACCCGTCGTTCGACGGGGTGAAGCTGGTCCTGGTGGAGACGCCGGCGAACCCCGGCCTCGACGTGGTCGACCTGGCCGAGCTGACCGCCCGGGCGCACGCCGCCGGGGCGCTGGTCGCCGTCGACAACACCACCGCCACGCCGCTCGGGCAGCGCCCGCTGGACTTCGGCGCGGACCTGGTGGTGGCCTCCGGCACCAAGGCCCTGACCGGGCACTCCGATCTGCTGCTCGGCTATGTCGCCACCCGTTCGGCCGGGTTGCTGGAGCCGTTGACCGCCTGGCGGACCGTCACCGGCGCCGTCCCGGGTGCGTTCGACGCCTGGCTGGCCCACCGTTCGCTGGCCACCCTCGACCTGCGGCTGGGCCGGCAGAGCGGCAACGCCGAGGCGGTGGCCCGGGCCCTGTCCGGGCGTCCCGACGTGACCGGGCTGCGTTGGCCGGGGCTGCCGGAGGATCCGGCGTACCCGGTGGCGTCGGAGCAGATGCGCCGGATCCCGGGGGTGCTCTCCTTCGACCTGGGCGACGCCGAGCGGGTCGCCCGCTTCCTCGACGCGTCCCGGCTGGTCGGCGCCGCCACCTCGTTCGGTGGCCTGCACACCACCGCCGACCGGCGGGCCCAGTGGGGCGACGACACCGCGCCCGGTTTCGTCCGGCTCTCCTGCGGGGTGGAGGACCCGGCCGACCTGGTGGCGGACATCGTCGCCGCGCTGGACGCAGCCGGCCCGCCCCCGGGCTGAGCCCGCCGCGCCGCTCGGCCCGCCGCGCCGCTCGGCCCGCCGCGCCGCTCGGCTGGCCCTCCGCGCCGGGAGTGAACTCCGTTGCGAGCGTGATACCTCAGAGTCATCAAAATTCCTCTGAGGTATCACGCTCGCAAAAGTTCCGCCGCCGACCGGGCCGAGCCGGGGCGCGCAGCGAAGGGGGGAACGGCTATCGTCATGGCGGCCCCGGAGCGGGGCCTCGACCCCGAGGAGGTGAGTCCGATCCGTCAGTCAGCAGGACCGGCGCTCCCTCCCGAGTCCGGGTCGCGATAGCGGCCCCGGGAGCGCCGACGAGCGTTCCCGGAAGGTTTCCCATGGCATCCGCCCCGCACCACCCCGACCGTCCCGCCCTCGTCCGTCGGCTCCGCGCCGCCGGCTGCGTCTTCGCCGAGGACGAGGCCGAGCTGCTGATCGCCGCCGCCGACTCCCCGGCGGCACTGGCCGCCCTGGTCGAACGCCGGATCGCCGGTGAACCCCTGGAACACCTCCTCGGTTGGGCCGAGTTCGACGGCCTGCGGGTCGCCGTGGACCCGGGGGTGTTCGTCCCGCGCCGACGTACCGCCCTGCTGGTCCGGGCGGCGACGGAGCGGACCGCACCGGGCCCCGCGATGGTCGAGCTGTGCTGCGGCACCGGCGCGGCCACGTTGGCCCTGGCCCCGCTGGTGCGCCCCCGCTGGGCCGGGGCGGTGGACGTCGACCCGGCGGCGGTGGCGTGCGCCCGCCGCAACCTGGCCCCGCTCGGGGTCCACGTGTGGGCCGGTGACCTCTTCGACCCGGCCCCGGAGAGCTGGCGGGGCCGGCTGGACCTGGTGGTGGCCAACGCCCCGTACGTCCCGACCGACGCGGTGGCGCTGCTGCCGCCCGAGGCGCGGCTGCACGAGGCCGCGGTGGCGCTCGACGGCGGGCCGGACGGGCTGGCCGTGCTGCGCCGGGTGGCGGCAGGGGCGGCGCGGTGGCTCGCGCCCGGCGGTCACCTGGTCGTCGAGGCGAGCAGCGGGCAGGCTCCGACGCTCTGCGCGGTGCTCGCCGGGCACGGCCTCACCCCGACCGTGCTGCACGACGACGACCTCGGTGCCACCGCCGTCGCCGCCCGCCGCGGTCCCGGGTAGCGCCGGAGCGTGGCGGGCCGGCGAACGGGGAATTAACCTCACGTCAGGCGGTTCGGACGGGGAGAGGTGGCGCGGTGGGCAGCGTGGGCGTCCCGGTGGTGGTGGGCCTCGACAACGGCGGCACCAGCAACAACGCCACCGTGCTGACGCTCGACGGCCGGTTCCTGGTGGACGGGCTGATGGAGACGCCCAGCGAGGTGCGCTCCGGTCCGCAGGTCGCCGTGGAGGCGCTGGCCCGGGCGTTCGACGGGGTGCTGGCGACCACCGGAGTGCCGCGTGAGCTGGTCCGCGCGGTCGGGCTGGACACCCCCGGCCCGGCCAGCGCCACCGGGGTGATCTCCTCCCGGGGCTCGACCAACTTCGCCCACCCGCAGTGGCGCGGCTTCGACGTGCGGGGCGCGCTGCAACGGCGGCTCGGCCTGCCGGTGGTCTACCACAACGACGGCAACGCGGCGGCGCTCTACGCCCACCACGTCCACTTCGGACCGGATGCGATGCGTCGGTCCTCGGTGTCCGCCATCGTCGGCACCGGGCTGGGCGGCGGGGTGGTGGAGAGCGGCCGGGTGGTCACCGGCGCGGCCGGGATGGCCGGGGAGTTCGGCCACGTGCACATCCCGCTCACCGGCCTACTCGGCCCGGGCCAGGCGGTGCCGACCTGCGCCTGCGGCTTCTCCGGGGACGCCGAGAGCGTCGCCTCGCTGACCGCGATCGAGCGGAACCTGCTGCCGTACTGGCTGCCCCGCCACCCCGGCCACCCGCTCGCCGCCGAGCCGCCGGCCCGGGCCGCGAAGCTGGTCCGGGGGTACGGCGAGCGGGGCGACGCCCTGGCCCGGGAGGTCTTCGCCCAGCAGGCGATGGCGCTGGGCCGGCTCTTCACGATCGCGGCGAACTTCACCGACCCGCACGCGTACTTCGTCGGCGGTGGGGTGGTGGAGGCGGCGCCGGAGTTCCGGGACTGGTTCCTGGCCACGGTGCGGGAGCACACCGTGCTCCGTGACGAGCAGGCCGAGGTGGCGACCTTCGCCCTGGTGCCCGAGCGGGACATGGCCGGTGCGCGAGGGGTGGCCATCGCGGCGGTGGAGGCGCTCCGCGCCCAGCCGGCTCCCGAGCCGTTGGTCGGCGGTTAGCCGAGGCTCGACGACGCGGTCCGCTCGCCGGTGGCGCGGTCCGGCGGTCGGTGGCGTCGGGTCAGCGGCGGGGCGGCGCGTCGGCGAAGGCCACCCACGCCGCGGGTGCGAAGAGCAGGGCGGGGCCGGCCGGGTCCTTGGAGTCGCGTACGGCCACCGTGCCGGGCAGGAGGGCCATCTCCACGCAGGCGCCCTCGTCGCCGCTGCGGCTGCTCTTGCGCCACCGCGCCACGGCCAGGGCCGCGCTGGTCGTCGGGGTCATGGTCCTACCGTCCCTTCAGGAGCTGGTGGAGCTGGTCCCGGCTCGCCGCGGGGGTCAGCGCGACGGTCCGCAGGTGCTCCATGATCTTGGTGCAGGTACGCAGGTCGCCCGGCCGGTCGAGGACCATCTGCCCGGCCACGGTCTCCACCGAGGCGATGATCGGGTCCTCCGGGTCGGCGAACTCGAGGATGTGCAGGGATCCCCGCGTGCCCCGGTGGTAGCCGGCGCGCAGTGGGATGACCTGAACGGTGATGTTGGGCAGCTCGGCCATCTTCAACAGGTGTCGCAGCTGCCCGTCCATCACGGTCCGGTCGCCCACCGGCCGGAGCAGGGCGGCCTCGTCGATGATCGCGTCGAAGATGGGCGGCTCACCGCCGGTCAGCCGCTGCTGCCGGTCCAACCGCAGGTGCACCCGCTGCTCGACCTGCTCGTCGGTGAGGGTGTGCGGGCCGCCGCGCATCACCCCGCGAACGTAGTCGGCGGTCTGCAGCAGGCCGGGCACCACCGAGGGTTCGAAGTTGGCGATCCCGGTCGCCTCCGCCTCCAGCGCGATGAAGTCGATGGTGCGCCGGTCCAGCAGGTACGAGTAGGAGACCCACCAGCCGGGCTTGCGGGCGTCCTTGGCCAGCTCGACCGCCGCGGCCACCTCGTCGGCGCCCACGCCGTAGCAGGTGAGCAGGGCGCGTACGGTCGCCGGGCTGATCAGCGTCTGGGCGTTCTCGTAGCGGGAGAGCGTGCTGCGGGTGCTGTTGATCTCGTCGGCGGCGGCCTCGAGGGTGAGGCCGGCGGCCTCCCGGTGGGTGCGCAGGGCGATGCCGAGCCGTCGCGCCCGGGCGGTCTTCGGAGCCATACGTCGATGGTGGCACATGTTTGCGGGAAGGGGTACATGAGAGAACGTCGATGAGAGTTGCATTCACGCGTTCGCACATGTCAATGTGTGAGCACGTCCTCACCGCCGGTTGTCGTGGCGACGGCGGGGGTGAGCGACTGGAGGGGATGGGGTGCGCGGCGATCGGGTTTGTCCCCCGGACTCGATCGCCGCGTGCCCCGCCGCCGGCCGGGAGGGAGTTGCGATGCCGATGGGCACACGACCGGGCGGTGGGGCCCGGTGACCCGGTTCCTGGTGGTGCTGACCGACGTCCGCCCGCTCGGCGGGACCGGACGCAACGAGCGGACCTGCCCCGAGCGACGCCGCCAGGTCGTCGGCGCGAGCAGCCGGGAGGCGGCCGACCGGATCGCCGGAGCGTTCATGGCGCTCGGCATGGTCCGCGCCGGTCGGCAGCGGGTCAAGGTGATCGCCGTCGGCCGGCGCCGCGAGGGTTGACCCTCAGAGCATCCGGCGCCGCTTCAGGTACGCCACCAGGTCGTCGTAGACCCCACCCTCGTTGGCGAACATCGCCACGTTCCGGGCGGTCGACAGCCACGGTCGGGTGGAGGGCCGAACCTCCCGCAACGCCCGTTCCAGGTCCCGCTGCTCGATCATCCGGACCTCGCCGGTACGTACCGAGTCGGCCATCGCGAACTCGGCTGCCGTCTCGCAGAGGTGGGCCAGGTCCGCGCCCGAGTAGTCCTCGGTCGCCGTCACCACCTTGCCCAGGTCCACGTTGGCGATCGGCCGCTCCCGCAGGTGGTACCGGAGGATCGCCGCGCGGGCCTCGGCATCCGGGGGCAGCACCAGCACCACCCGGTCCAGCCGGCCCGGCCGGCGCAACGCCGGGTCCACGTCCCACGGGGTGTTGGTGGCGGCCAGCACGAAGACGCCCTCGTTGTTGCCCTCCATCCCGTCCAGCTCGGCGAGCAACTGGTTGCCGAGCGTCCGCATCGCGCTCGACCCCACCTGGGACCGCTTGTGGCCCAGCGCGTCCACCTCGTCCAGGAAGAGCACGCACGGGGCGTTGCGGCGGGCCGCCTCGAACAGCTCGTGCAGGTTCCGCTCCGAGTTGCCGATCCACATGTCGAGGACGTCCACGATGGACAACGAGAGGAACTTCGCCCCCATCTCGCCCGCCACCGCCCGGGCCAGGAAGGTCTTGCCGCAACCCGGCGGGCCGTACAGCATCAGGCCGCCGCGCAGGCTCTTGCCGTACATCCGGCGCAGCTCCGGATTGCGCAGCGGGCCGAGGAAGGCCAGCTCCAGCCGTTCCTTGACCGTGGTCATCCCGCCCACGTCGGCCAGCCGGATCCCGCTGGACTCCACGTCGTAGACCCGGTCGCCGTCGCCGGCCACCGGTTCCGGCTCGTCGCCGGCCCGGACGAAGCGCGGCGGTACGACGTCGGCCAGCTCCCGCTCGTACGCCGCCAGCGGGTCGCCGCCGTCACCGCCACGCTCGGCGGCCCCCGTGCGGCCGTCCGTCCCGCCGCGGCCATCGGTTCCGTTGCCGCCGTCGGCGCGGACGCGGCCGGTCGGGCCCGCGGTGCCGGAGCCGGCGGGCGGGGCGGCCGGTCCACCCAGGGCCCGCTGCATCAGCGCCCGGGCCGGCTCGTTGCCCGGATCGCGGGTGAGCGCCTGGCCGATCTGGGCGACCGCCTCGCCGTGGCGGCCGGCGTCCAGCAGCAACCCGGCCAGGTGCAGCCGCAACGGCAGGTCGTCCGGACGGCCCTCCACCGCGGCGGTGAGGCTGGCGATGAGGGGATCGGTGCTCATAGGACGAGCAGCGTAGTGCGCCCGTGCCCGGTCCCGCTCTCCCGCCGCCCCACCGTCCCGTCCCGGCCTGTCCGACGCCCTCCGCGCCGTTACGCTACGTATGCAGAAGGTTGACCGGTTGCGGGGCATGCGGGTTGTCGCCGGGTATCACCAGCCGGTCCTCGCCACGCACAGTAAGGTCAACCGGGTGAGCGCCCCGGGGCGAGCACGGCCAGCCGCAGTCGCGATCGAAGAGGTGACCCCAGTGACCACCCCAGGCAGGACCCGCGTGGCGATCGTCTTCGGCGGACGCAGCCCCGAACACGGCATCTCCTGCGTCAGCGCGGGCAGCGTGCTCGCCGCCCTGGACCCCGACGAGTTCGAGGTGGTGCCGGTGGGCATCACCCGGCAGGGCCAGTGGGTCCTGGCCAGCGGCGACCCGGGCCAGCTGGCCATCACCGACCGGAAGCTGCCGGAGATCACCGCCGGCTCCGGCGCGGAGCTGGTGCTGCGCGCCGACCCCACCGCCGCCGGTCTCATGGTGCTCGACCCGGCCCAGGGTCCGCGGGCGCTCGCGGACGTCGACGTGGTCTTCCCCGTGCTGCACGGCGCGTACGGGGAGGACGGCACCATCCAGGGCATGCTCGAGATGGCCGACATCCCGTACGTCGGGGCGAACGTGTTCGCCTCAGCCGCGGCCATGGACAAGGAGTTCACCAAGAAGCTCTGCGCCGCCGAGGGCATCCCGGTCGGGCCGTACGTGGTGCTGCGCAACGGGATGACCATGACCGAGGCGGACAAGGAGCGGCTGGGCCTGCCGGTCTTCGTCAAGCCGTCCCGGGCCGGTTCCTCCTTCGGCATCACCAAGGTCGACGACTGGGGGCAGCTCGACGAGGCCGTCGCCACCGCCCGGCAGATCGACACCAAGGTGCTGGTCGAGGGCGCGATCGTCGGCCGGGAGATCGAGTGCGGCGTGCTGGAGGGCGAGGCGGGCGGTGCTCCCGAGGCGTCCGTGCTGGCCGAGGTCCGGGTCGTCTCCGGCCACGACTGGTACGACTTCGAGGCGAAGTACATCGACGACGCCTGCGAGTACGACATCCCGGCCGGCCTGCCCGACGAGGTCACCCGCCAGGTGCGGGAGTACGCCACCCGCGCCTTCACCGCGCTGGACTGCTCCGGCCTGGCCCGGGCCGACTTCTTCGTCACCCCGGAGCTGGAGATCTACCTCAACGAGATCAACACCATGCCGGGCTTCACCCCGACGTCGATGTTCCCGCGGATGTGGGCCGCCTCCGGTCTCGAATACCCGAAGCTGGTCAACCGCCTGATCCGTACCGCCCTGCGCCGCGCCGGCCGCTGAGCCGGCGCGGTCAGCCGGCGCAGCCGGAGGGGACGGTCTTCGCCGACGGCACCGCGGCCACGACCGCCTCGGAGACCGGCGCGGCCCACTGGAGCGCCCCGTCGTAGGCGCGCGGCACGGTGAGGGTCACCGGCACCTCGCGGTCGACGGTGGTGAGCACCGTCGGAGCGTCCTTGGCCTCCACCGGGTGCCAGCAGACCCCGTTGACCCGCCAGACCTCGTCGGTGGACGGGAACTGCGCCGCCGGGCCACCGCAGGCCACCGTGAGCGCGGGATCGCCGTACGCGGCGTTCTGCTCCGGTCCGGCGGTGACCGGCCGCTGGGCCAGGTCGCGGACCGTGGCCGGCAGCTGGGAGACCAGCGCGCGGCAGACGACGGCCGGGCGGGCCGCCAGGGCCGGGGCCGGCATCTCCACCGGCCCGGTCGCCTGGGCGCGGGCCGCGCTCGCGGTCGGCGCCGGCGCGGCGGCCGGCTCCGGCGGGGAGAGCTTCGCCAGGACCAGGGCCGCCACCACGGCGGTCACCGGCACGGCGACCAGGGTGGCGATCAACGCCGCCCGGCGGGTCGACCGGTCGGCGACCGGGGCGGCCGCCGGAGTCTCCGTGAGGTCCGTCACGCCGTCGCCGTCCGGCCGGGGCCGGTCGTCCACCGCGCGGGGGGAAGTGATCTCGTCCACTTAGAGGCGCACCACCGAACATGTGAGGGTGCGGGTGATGCCGGGCACCATCTGCACCTTGCTGACGATGAGTTTGCCGAGCTCGTCGACCGTGTTGGCCTCGGTCAGCACCACCACGTCGTACGGCCCGGTGACGGCGTCGACGCGGACCACGCCGGCGATGTCCGCGATCCGACCGGCCACGTCACGCGCGCGCCCGACCTCGGTCTGGATGAGGATGTACGCCTGTACCACGACTCGACCTCCGTCCGCCGCCGCTCGAGGGCGGCCCGAAGGGTGAAACTACCTTACGGAGCAGGCGTGACCCCGATCGGTGGTCACGGAGGAGCGGTGAGCGAGCAGGGCGAGGGAGCGGGATGAGCGTGACCGGTGTCGGAGAGTTCGGACTGATCGGGCGGGTGACCGCCCGGCTGTCGTACGGGCCGACCTGCCTGCTCGGGCCCGGTGACGACGCGGCGCTGGTCACCGCGCCGGATGGGCGGGTCGCCGCGTCCACGGACGTGCTGGTCGAGGGGCGGCACTTCCGGCGTGACTGGTCCGGCGCGCGCGACGTCGGGCACCGGGCGGCGGCGGCGAACCTCGCCGACATCGCCGCCATGGGGGCCGCCCCGACGGCCCTGCTGGTGGCCCTCTGCGCGCCGCCCGACCTGCCGGCCAGCTGGGCCGAGGAGCTGGCCGACGGGCTGGGCGCCGAGGCCGCCTCGGTCGGGGCGAGCGTGGTCGGCGGGGACATGTCGGCCAGTCCGACGCTCACCGTCGCCGTCACCGCCCTGGGCGACCTGGCCGGGCGGGCCCCCGTGCTGCGCTCCGGCGCCCGCCCCGGGGACGTGCTGGCGCTGTCGGGACGGACCGGGTGGGCGGCGGCCGGCTACACCGTGCTGTCCCGGGGCTTCCGGACCCCGAAGCTGCTGGTCGAGGCGTACCGCCGGCCGCAGGTGCCGTACCGGGCCGGCCCGGAGGCCGCCGCCGCCGGGGCGACCTCGATGATCGACGTGTCGGACGGGCTGCTCGCCGACCTCGGGCACGTGGCCCGGGCCAGCGGGGTCGCCCTCGACGTCCGGCGGGACGCCTTCGAGGTGCCCCGCCAGATGGGCGACGCGGCGCAGGCGCTCGGCGTCGACCCGTACACCTGGATCCTGACCGGTGGCGACGACCACGCGCTGGCCGCGACCTTCCCGGCCGGGACGGAGCTCCCCCCGGGGTGGCGGCCGGTCGGCGCGGTGACCGACGGCGAGGGGGTCACGGTGGACGGGCGGGCCTGGGAGGGCCCGGCCGGCTGGGACCACTTCCGGTGAGGCTCGTACCCTTCAGACCGTGAGTGAGCTGCAGATCTGTCCCCGCCCGTTCGACTCGCCGGAGTCCCGGCGACTGATCGCCGCGACCCTGGCCGACCTCGGCGAGCGGTACGGCGGCAACGGCGACGAGACCCCCGTCGACCCGGCGGAGTTCGCCCCGCCGAACGGCGAGTTCCTGATCGCGTACCTCGACGGCGAGCCGGTCGCCTGCGGCGGCTGGCGCAGCCACGGCGGCCCGGACGACGCCGCCGAGCTGAAGCGGATGTACACCGCGCCGGCGGCCCGCGGCCGGGGCATCGCCCGGGCGCTGCTCGCCGCGGTCGAGCGCTCGGCCCGCGAGCAGGGTCGCAAGCGGGTCATCCTGGAGACCGGGGACAAGCAGCCCGAGGCGATCGCGCTCTACACCTCGGCCGGGTACGAGCCGATCCCGAACTTCGGCTACTACAAGGACGAACCGGGCTGTCTCTCCTACGGCCGCATCCTCTGACCACGCCACGCATCCCGGGGTGACGCCCCGGGATGCGGGCACGACGACAGCCGGCGGGCCCGAGGGACCCGCCGGCTGTGACGATGATCAGGCTGTGGCGCTACCGCGTCAGGCGCGGGTGACCTTGCCGGCCTTGATGCACGAGGTGCAGACCTGCATCTTCTTGGTGTTGCCGCCACCGGCCGGGGTACGCACCGACTGGATGTTCGGGTTCCAGCGGCGGTTGGTCCGCCGGTGCGAGTGGGACACGTTGTGGCCGAAGCCCGGTCCCTTGCCACAGACGTCGCACACGCTAGCCACGGGATACTCCTGGGATTGATACGTTCATGAGGTCGCCGGCAGGCGCTGCCCGGGCAACCTGGTCAGGTTACCCGATGACCCCCGCGCCCGGCCAACCGGCCTGGTGGAGGCCGGTGCTGTGGGCGCGGTCACGCGCCCGTCCGGTCACCTTGGCGACCGGTGTCCCGTCCCTGCACAGAGGTCGTACGAAGGGACGCAGACCATGAGGATAGTGCTCGCCGGAGCCTCCGGCACGATCGGGACCCCGCTGGTCCGCCGGCTCGTCGCCGCCGGCCACCAGGTGGTCGGCATCACCCGTACCGAGAGCAACGCCGCCCGGCTGGCGGGTGCCGGCGTGCGGCCGGTGGTCGCCGACGTGCTCGACCGGGACCGGCTGCTCGCCGCGGTCGACGGCCTCGGCGCCGACGCTGTGGTGCACGAGCTGACGGCGCTGCGCCGACCGCCGGTCCGACACGCCGACATGACCGCCACGAACACCCTGCGCACCACCGGCACGGCGAACCTGCTCGCGGTGGCCCGGGCGGTCGGCGCGCGGCGGTTCGTCGTCCAGTCGATGGTCTTCGGCTACGGCTACCGCGACCACGGGGACCGGACGCTGACCGAGGACGACCCGTTCGGGGCGCCGGAACCGGGCGCCGCCGGGCGGCACATGGCCGCCATGCGCTCCGCCGAGGAGCAGGTGCGCGGCGCCACCGACCTGGCCGGGATCGCACTGCGCTACGGCCTGTTCTACGGCGCCGACCCGAGCACCCGGGCGACGGCCGGCATGCTGCGCCGGCGCCGCTTCCCGGTGCCCCGCTCGGGTGGCGGACTGGTCAACCTGGTCCTGGTCGACGACGCGGCGGCGGCCACCGTGGCGGCGCTGGAACGGGGGCGGCCCGGCGCGGCGTACAACGTGGTGGACGGGGCGCCGGTGCGCTGGGGCGACTGGCTGGACGAGATGGCCGCCGTCCTCGGCGCGCCCCGGCCGCCCCGGGTGCCGGGCGGGCTGCTGCGCGTCGTCCCGTACGCCCACCGGATCCTCACCACCTCGATGCGGGTCGACAACACCCGGGCCCGGGAGGAGCTGGGGTGGCGGCCGGCGGCGCCGGACCACCGGGCCGGCCTGCGCGGGTTGGCCGGGGCGCTGAGCTGAGCGGCGGTCGGGGTCGCCCGACGGGCCGGCGGCCAGCGACCGGTCGGTGACACGCCGGTGCCGTTCCGGGCGACCCCGGCGGCTGTCGGTGCGCGCCAGTAGGCTTCTCGCCGTGCTGGAGACCCTCGACGCCGCCGCGGTGCGCCGCTGGTGCGCGAGCGGGCTGGCCGCGTTGCGCCGCCACCAGGGCGAGATCGACGACCTGAACGTCTACCCGGTGCCCGACGGGGACACCGGCACCAACCTGGTGCTCACCCTGAACTCCGCCCAGCAGGCCCTGTCGATGGACCTGGAGACGCTGCCCGACGGCGCGGCCACCCCGCACGGGCACGCGCTGCGGCTGATGGCCCGGGGCGCGTTGCTCGGCGCCCGGGGCAACTCCGGGGTGATCCTGTCGCAGATCCTGCGCGGCTTCGCCGACGTGCTCGCCGTCGCCCCGGCCGTCCGGGGCCGGCAGCTGGCCGCCGCGCTGCGCGCCGCCACCACCGCGGCCTACGCGGCGGTCGCCCGGCCGGTCGAGGGCACCCTGCTCAGCGTGGTGGCGGCCGCGGCGGGGGCCGCCGAGCAGACCGACAGCGACGACCTGCGTGCGGTCGCCCGGGCGGCGGCCGGGGGCGCGGCGACCGCGTTGGCGCGTACCCCGGAGCAGCTGCCGGCGCTGGCCCGGGCCGGGGTGGTCGACGCCGGTGGGCGGGGCCTGTGCCTGCTGCTGGACGCGCTGGTCGAGGTGGTCACGGGTGAGCTCCCCGAGCGGCCGGAGCCCGCGCCGCGCCGGGTCCGTCCGCCCGCCACGGCCGTCCGGGAGACCGGCTCTGACGCGTACGCCTACGAGGTGCAGTTCCTGCTCGACGCGGAGGCGGCGGCGGTGGACCGGCTGCGGGCCGAGCTGGCCGAGCTGGGCGACTCGCTGGTGGTGGTCGGCGACGGCGCGACCGACGCCGGCACCAACACCTGGAACGTGCACGTGCACGTCAACGACGTGGGCGCGGCGGTCGAGGCCGGGGTGGTCGCCGGCCGGCCGTACCGGATCTCGGTGACCCGGTTCGCCGACCAGGTGGCGGCCCGGCCCGCGCCCGGTGCCCGGCCGGACGGCCGGGGTGCGGTGGTGGTCGCGCCCGGCACCGGCATCGCCGAGATCTTCGCCGGCGAGGGCGCGACCGTCGTCCCGGCGAACCCGTCCACCGGTGAGCTGCTGGACGCGATCCGGGCCACCGGGGCGGCCCGGGTGGTGGTGCTGCCCAACGACCCGAACACCCAGGCCGTGGCGAACGCCGCCGCTCGCGAGGCGCACGCGCTCGGGGTCAAGGTGAGCGTGGTGCCCACCCGCTCCCCGGTGCAGGCCCTGGCGGCCCTCGCCGTCCGTGACCCGGAGCGCCGCTTCGAGGACGACGTGATCGCGATGGCCGAGGCCGCCGGTGCCTGCCGGTACGCGGAGGTCTGCCAGGCCTCGAAGGAGGCGCTGACGGTGGCCGGCCCGTGCCGGCCCGGGGACGTGCTGGCCCTGGTCGAGGGGGAGGTGCACCTGATCGGCGCCGATCTCGTCGACACCTGCGCCGCCCTGCTGGACCGGATGCTCGGTGGTGGCGGCGAGCTGGTCACCCTGCTCTGCGGCGCCGACGCCCCGCAGGGGCTGGCCGACGCGGTACGCGGGCACGTGCAGCGGCGCTGGCCGTTCGTCGAGGTGCAGGCGTACGAGGGTGGGCAGCCGCACTACCCGTTGCTGGTGGGGGTGGAATGACGTCCAAGCCGTCCACGGTGGACACGCCGCTGAAGAAGCTGGTGGGGGAGAAGACCGCCAAGGCACTGGCGAGTCATCTCGACCTGCACACTGCCGGTGACCTGATCTACCACTTCCCCCGCCGGTACGACGAGCGCGGCGAGCACACCGACATCCGTTCGCTGGACGTCGGCGAGCAGGTGACGGTGCTGGCCCAGGTGCAGCGCACCGCGGTCCGACCGATGCGCCAGCGGCGCGGCAACCTGCTGGAGGTGACGGTCGGCGACGGGTCCGGCGGGATGCTGACGCTGACCTTCTTCGGCAACCAGGCGTGGCGGGAGCGGGAGCTGCGGCCGGGCCGGTGGGGCCTGTTCGCCGGCAAGGTCACCGAGTTCCGTGGCAAGCGCCAGCTCAACGGCCCGGAGTACGTCCTGCTCGGCGAGGGCGGCGAGGGCGGCGAGGGCGAGGCGGCGGCCAACGAGGAGGTCGAGGAGTTCGCCGGCGCGCTGATCCCGGTCTATCCGGCCGCCGCGGCCGTGCCGACCTGGGTGATCGCCCGCTGCGTACGGGTGGTGCTGGACACCTTCACCCCGCCGGAGGATCCGCTGCCGGCGACCGTGCGGGCCAGCCGGAACCTGGTCGGCATCGGTGCCGCGCTGCGCGAGATCCACCGGCCGTCCAGCAAGGAGGAGCTGTACCGGGCCCGCCGCCGGCTCAAGTGGGACGAGGCGTTCGCCGTCCAGCTGACCCTGGTGCAGCGCAAGCGCCGGGCCGCCTCCTGGCCGGCGAAGGCCCGCCCGCCCAAGCCCGGTGGCCTGCTCGACGCGTTCGACGCCCGGCTGCCGTACGAGCTGACCGCCGGCCAGCGGGACGTCGCCGTGGAGATCGCCGCCGACCTGGCCGAGCCGCACCCGATGCATCGGCTGCTCCAGGGCGAGGTGGGTAGCGGCAAGACGGTGGTGGCGTTGCGGGCCATGCTCCAGGTGGTCGACGCCGGCGGGCAGGCGGCGCTGCTCGCCCCGACCGAGGTGCTGGCCGGCCAGCACTACCGGGGCGTGCTGGAGCTGCTCGGTCCGCTCGGCCGCGCCGGCGAGCTGGGCGCGGCCGACGACGCGACCAGGGTGGAGCTGGTTACCGGTTCACTGGGCGCGGCGGCCCGCCGTCGGGCGCTCGCCGAGGTCGCCGAGGGGCGGGCCGGCATCGTGCTGGGCACCCACGCGCTGCTCTACGAGGGCGTGGACTTCGCCGACCTCGGGTTGGTGGTCGTCGACGAGCAGCACCGCTTCGGCGTGGAGCAGCGGGACGCGCTGCGCGCCAAGGCCGATCAGCCGCCGCACGTGCTGGTGATGACCGCGACGCCGATCCCGCGCACGGTGGCCATGACGGTCTACGGCGACCTGGAGACCTCCGTGCTGTCCCAGCTGCCGCAGGGGCGCTCACCGATCGCCTCGCACGTGGTCCCGGCCGCCGAGAAGCCGGCCTTTCTGGACCGGGCCTGGCGCCGGCTGCGCGAGGAGGTGGCCGCCGGGCACCAGGCGTACGTGGTCTGTCCGCGGATCGGGGAGGGCCCGCAGAGCGACGAGGAGCCGCCCCGGGAGGACGACAACGGCCGGCGTCCGCCGCTGGCGGTGACCGAGGTGGCGCCGCTGCTGGCCGAGGGGCCGCTGCACGGGCTGCGGATCGGGGTGCTGCACGGCCGGTTGCCGGCCGACGAGAAGGACGCGGTGATGCGCTCCTTCGCGGACGGCGAGATCGACGTGCTGGTGGCGACCACCGTGGTCGAGGTCGGGGTGAACGTGCCCAACGCCACCGTGATGATCGTGCTGGACGCCGACCGGTTCGGGGTCTCCCAGCTGCACCAGCTCCGCGGCCGGGTCGGCCGGGGCAGCGCGGCGGCCCTCTGCCTGCTGGTCAGCGAGGCGGCCGAGGGTTCGTCGGCGCGGGTACGACTGGACGCGGTGGCGTCCACCACGGACGGCTTCAAGCTGGCCGAGCTCGACCTGGAGCAGCGGCGCGAGGGTGACGTGCTGGGCGCGACCCAGTCCGGTCGCCGCTCCCACCTGCGGCTGCTGTCGCTGCTGCGGGACACCGACCTCATCCGGGACGCCCGAGCCGAGGCGGTCGTGCTGGTCGAGGAGGATCCCGACCTGTCCCGTCATCCGGCGCTGGCCGCCTCGGTGGCCGCCCTGGTCGACGAGGAACGCGCCGAATACCTGGAGAAGGGCTGACCGGCTCGGACCCGACGGCCACGGTCGTGGCACCCTGCGCCGGCAACCCCGCCGCCGGCCCCCCGCCGCCGGCCCCCCGCCACCGGCCGCCCGCCGCCCCGCCGCGTCCGGCCGCCCGCCGCCCCGCCGCGTCCGGCCGCGCGACGTCCCGGCCGTCTGACGACGCGTCTACCCGG
Organism: Micromonospora siamensis; assembly: GCF_900090305.1. Taxonomy (NCBI): domain Bacteria; kingdom Bacillati; phylum Actinomycetota; class Actinomycetes; order Micromonosporales; family Micromonosporaceae; genus Micromonospora; species Micromonospora siamensis. Next base: position 2,155,378 of record NZ_LT607751.1, read on the forward strand.
CCGTCTGACGACGTGTCTACCAGGCCGTCCGACGATCCGGTCGCCTAGCGACCCAGCCGACGGGCACGGGCGCGTCGGGCATCCGTCCCCGCCCTCGACTCGCAGCCGGTGGGTCGGGCGGACAGGCGCCGTGGACCGGCGCGCTGGTGGGCATGACTTTTTCGAGCGTGATGACTCTGAGGAATATTTATACCTGAGAGTCATCACGCTCCTCACCGAATCACCGGTCCGCCGAGGACACACCCAGGCGAAACCCGGGCGCACGCCCGGGTTGAACGTCGGCGACTCTCATCCGCGCTGGCAGGCGCACGGGCAGCGGCGTCCTCGGTGCAAGGCGAGTGGGGCTGTCCGAGGGCGAGTAGGGGTGCCCTCCAGGGCGGGGGTGTCGGCGCGATCTGCCGTAGGTCGGGCTGGCCGCGTCATGGTGTCGGGCAGTGCGCAAACGGCGCGGGCACGGCCGGCGCGAGCATGGACGGCGAGGGCGCTGACGGCGCGGCCACGGACGGCGAGGGCGCTGACGGTGAGGGCGCGAACGGCGCGGCCACGGACGGCGAGGGCGCGAACGGCGAGGGCGCGAACGGCGAGGGCGCGAACGGCGAGGGCGCGCCGACCAGCCGGTCGGCGCGCCCTCGGGCGTCGTGCGGTGGATCAGGCGGTGAAGCGGACCTTGCGGCGGCGGGCCACCACGAAGAGCGCCACGCCGGCGGCGAGCAGCACCGCGGCGCCCGCCACGATGCCGCCGGTCGCGGCACCGGTCAGCGGCAGGGTCGGGCCGTCCCCCTTGCCGCCGCCCGCGCCGGGGGCGCAGTCGGCCGGCTTCTCCCACGCCACGGCGTCGGCCGGGTCCGGCTTCTCACCGGGGAAGCTCGGGGTGATGGTCAGGCCCTCGTACGCCTCGAAGACGACCTCGGTCTTCTTGCCCGGCACCAGCTTGAGCTCCTTGGTGGCGCCCTTGTCGGTGGTGAAGACGATGGTGGCGGTCACCCCGTCGGCCGGGTTGTCGGCGGTGACGGCCAGCGCGTCACAGGCGAAGATGATCTCGAAGACCGGGGCGTTCGGCTCCTCCGGCACCAGCGGGCCGGTCGGCTCGCTCGGCTGCGGGGTGGGGGCCGGCGAGGTCGGGACCGGGGTGGTCGGCGCCGGGGTGCTCGGGGCGGGGCTGCTGGGCTCCTCGCTCGGCGAGGTGCTCGGCTCCGGGCTGGTGGTCTCCTCCGGGGTGCTCGGGCTCGGGGTGGCCTCGGGGCTCTGCGACGGCTCCGGGCTCTCCGACGGCTCGGGGCTGGTCGGCTCCGGGGTGGGGGTGCTGGTCGGCGCGCAGTCTCCGGAGAGGACGGCGACGCCCCGGGCGGTGTTGGTGATGTGCCGCTCGCCGCGCCACCATTCCGCGCTGATCTTCAGCACGGGCTTCTTGCCGGCCTTGACGACCTGCTGGCCCTTCAGCTCACCATCGGTGGACTTCGGCAGCTCCGCGCCGGCGGCGATACCGACGATCTCGGTAGCGGACGGGGTCCAGACCTCGGTGATCTTGCCGGCGAGGTCGCTCTCGCTGTTCTTGACGGTCCACTCGACGGAGAGGTCGCCGGACTCCAGCTTGCAGGCGGTGCCCGAGACGATCGAGTGGTGCGCGCTGGCGGGGGCGGCGAAGGCGGTCGCGGCGGCCACGCCGACCAGGGTCGCGCCGATGAGGGCGAGCGGTCGCCGCGGCGACAGCTTCGGACGGATCACGGGTACTCCTGGGGTGAAGGGCTTCGAGTGGCGTGGGCTGAGGCCGACGGTCGCCTGCGGGGAGTGTTGCGGCCCGCGGCGGCGCCTCGCCGACGCCGTGTGCCGGCGGACCTCCCCACCGACACCCGGGAGACCCTAGCGAGAACGCCCCTCGCGTCACAGCGCTCAGTGGCCACTAAGGATGATGTTGTCAATTCGTGATCATTGATAGGCGTAGCGTCACCGAAACCTCGCCGCAGGCACACGCCCCGTGTTCGTCGACCCGGACGGAACGTCGCGTAGCGTCACGGGGGTGAGTGAGCACCTCGACCGGGCCGGCCGAACGGCCCAGACGGTCCCGGCCGGCGGGAGGAGCGCGTGACCCGCATCGTGGCCGGTACGCACGGCGGCCGACGGATCGCCGCGCCCCCGGGCGCCGGCACCCGTCCCACCTCCGATCGGGTCCGGGAGGCGTTGTTCAGCGCCGTGCAGACCGAGGTCGACCTGGTGGGCGCCCGCTTCGCCGACCTGTACGCCGGCTCCGGCGCGGTCGGCCTGGAGGCGCTCTCCCGGGGTGCCGAGCACGTCCTGCTGGTGGAGTCCGACGCGCGGGCGGCCCGGGTGATCCGGGAGAACGTGGCCGCCCTGCGGGCCGCGCCGGCCGCCCGGCTGGTCACCGGAAAGGTGGCCACCGTGCTGGCCGCCGGCCCGGGCGCCGAGCCGTACGACGTGGTCTTCGCCGACCCCCCGTACGCGGTCTCCGACGACGAGATCACCGCGGTGCTGACCGCGCTGGTCGAGCGGGACTGGCTGGCCCCGGACGCCCTGGTCGTGGTGGAGCGGTCCAGCCGGACCGGGCCGGTCGACTGGGTGCAGGGGCTCACTGCCGAGCGCAGCCGACGCTACGGCGAGACCACCCTTTGGTACGGTCGCCGATCATGAGACGTGCGGTGTGCCCCGGCTCCTTCGACCCGGTCACCAACGGACACCTCGACATCATCGGGCGGGCCAGCCGGCTGTTCGACGAGGTGATCGTGGGCGTGCTGGTCAACCAGTCGAAGAGCGGCCTGTTCACGGTCGAGGAGCGGATCGAGATGCTCCGCGAGGTGACCGCGTCGTACGACAACGTCCGGGTGGAGTCGTTCCGCGGGCTGCTGGTCGACTTCTGCCGGGCCCAGCACGCCAGCGTGCTGATCAAGGGCCTGCGCGCGGTCAGCGACTTCGACTACGAGTTGCAGATGGCCCAGATGAACATCGGCCTGGCCGGCGTGGAGACGCTCTTCATGCCGACCAACCCGCTCTACTCGTTCCTCTCCTCCAGCCTGGTCAAGGACGTGGCCAAGTGGGGTGGCGACATCTCGGCGCACGTGCCGGACGTGGTCCGGGAGGCGCTCCAGTCCCGCCTCGGCCCGCAGCCGCGCGGCTGACCTCGACCACCGTCGGCCAGCCCGACCCGGCCCGCCGCCGAGGAGACACGGCGCGCCGGGCCGGCCGCGTGGCCCTCCCGTCGCCCGTGCAGGACATGATTGACGCAAGCGGGAACCCGGCCGCAGCCCGCATCATGTAGGTCGGCCGACGAACGACAGGAGTGAGGTACCGGTGGACCCGCTCGATCGCATCGACGAACTGATCGCCATGGTGGAGCAGGCGCGCTCCGTCCCGATGTCCCGGAACAACTGCATGGTCGACCGGGGCGAGATGATCGCGGCCCTCGACGAGCTGCGCGCCGAGCTCCCCGCCGACCTGCGCCGCGCGGCCGCGCTCCTGGAGGAGCGGGACAAGATCATGGAGGCCGGCAAGCGCGAGGCCGACCGGATCATCAGCGAGGGTGAGGCGGAACACGCCCGGCTGGTCTCCGTGAACGAGATCACGGTCTCGGCGGAGCACGAGGGCGCCCGGATCGTGGCCGAGGCCCGCGCGGAGGCCCAACGCCTCCGCGAGGAGGTGGACGACTACGTCGATACCGCGCTGGCCAACTTCGAGCAGTTCCTCACCCGGGCGCTGGCCTCGATAGAGCGTGGCCGCGACAAGATGCACGCGCTGCGTGAGATCGGCACCTTCGGTGGGGACGAGGCGGAACGCCCGCTACCCTTCTGAAGCGACACCTCGGTGGCCGACGGCCGGGGTCGGATGTGCCCCCGGTTCGACGGTCCGGCCGTCTCCCAGGTAACCTTTTTCGTCGGCCTCTACCGGCCGGAGTCTAACTATGCCCAAGCACTCGCCTTCATCACTCGACCCCAGGGCGCCGCTGGTCCTCGACACGAGGGACCTGCCGCGTCGCCCTGGTGCGTTGCGTACCGTCAAGCGGGTCGTGCCGGCACCGGCGGACCTCGGCGTGGAGATGATCGGCGTGCCGGAGGGCGCGGACCTCGACCTCGACCTGAGGTTGGAGTCGGTGTCCGAGGGCGTACTCGTCTCCGGGACCGTCAGCGGTCCCGTCAAGGGCGAGTGCGGGCGTTGCCTGCGCGAGATCGACGACTCGTTGACCGTGAACGTCCAGGAGCTGTACGCGTACGAGAACAGCACCACGGACGAGACGACCGACGAGGACGAGGTGGGCCGGATGCAGGACGATCTGATCGACCTGGAACCGGCGCTGCGGGACGCGGTGGTGCTCACACTGCCGACGAACCCGCTCTGCCGGGAGGACTGCCCAGGTTTGTGCCCCGACTGCGGGGTGCACTGGGACGATCTGCCGGCCGATCACAGCCACCAGCAGATCGACCCGCGTTGGGCGGGCCTGTCGCAATTGAACCGTACAGAGGAGTAGGAACCGTGGCCGTCCCGAAGCGCAAGATGTCGCGCAGCAACACCCGGTCCCGCCGGGCGAACTGGAAGGCGGCCGTGGTGGCGACCGTGGCCTGCCCGCAGTGCAAGTCGCCGAAGCTGCCGCACGCGGCCTGCTCCGTCTGCGGCACGTACAACGGCCGCCAGGTTCTCGAGGTCTGACCTGGACGCCGAGTGACGCCCCCGACCCAGGGTCGGGTGGCGCGCACGACCGGGCGATCCCCCGGTGCCCCGGCTCCCTCCGACGCCGGCCGGCCTGATCCGGCCGGCGTTCCGGTGGAGCCGGGCACCGCGCGGATCGCCGTCGACCTCCTCGGCGGGGACGATGCTCCCGCCGTCGTGGTTGACGGCGCTCTGCGGGCCATCCGCGTCGACCCGCACCTGCACCTGCTGCTCGTCGGCCCCCCCGAGGTGGCCGGCGAGCTGATCGACGCCCTCGACCCGGCGCAACGCGCCCGGGTCACCGTCCGTTCGGTGCGGGTCGCGGTCGGCATGGCGGACCATCCCACCGCCGCCCGCGCGCACAGCACCGTCCGGGCCGCCGTCGCGGCGGTCCGCGAGGGTGCCGCCGACGGGCTGGTCTCCGCCGGCTCCACCGGTGCCACCGTCACCGCCGCCGCCCTCGGCCTCGGCCGCTGGCCGGGCATCCGCCGGCCGGCCCTGGCCGCGTCGCTGCCCACCGCCGCGGGCCGGGTGGTCCTGCTCGACGTGGGCGGTTCCCTGGAGCCCCGGGTCGCCACGCTGGCCCGGCACGCGGTGCTCGGCGCCGCCTACGCCACGGTGGCGCACGCCGTCGAGGCGCCCCGGGTGGGGCTGCTCTCGGTGGGCACCGAGGCCGGCAAGGGCGACCGGGTCCGGCGGCTCGCCGACACCGTCCTCGCCGCCCAGGCGCTGCCGTGCGGCGCGCGTTACGCCGGCCTCGTCGAGGGCTACGACGTCACCCTCGGCGCCCGCGCCGACGTCGTGGTCACCGACGGCTTCACCGGCAACGTGCTGCTCAAGGCCATCGAAGGCGCGTACGCCATGGCGGGCGGCACCCCGGGCGTCGACGGCACGCCCCGGGCCGCCGCCCTGCTCGGGGTGGGCGGGACGGTGGTCGTCTGTCACGGCGCCGCCCGGGCCGACGACGTGGCCTCCGGCATCGCCCTCGCCGCCCATCTTCGCCGCCGCGGCGCCGTCGACCGGGTCGCCGCCCTGCTGGCCGGCACGCCACCGGCCGACACCGACCTCCCCCTAGACACCATCGACACCGAGGTGACAGCACCATGAGCAACGACAAGCGCCGCCGCGCCCCCGTCGCGCACCTGGAGACCGCCTTCGGCGTCTCCCTGGACCCGGAGCTGCTCGAGCGCGCCCTGACCCACCGCTCGTACGCGTACGAGAACGGTGGGCTCCCGACCAACGAGCGGCTGGAGTTCCTCGGCGACTCGGTGCTCGGCGTGGTGATCACCACCGCCCTGTTCCGCAACCACCCGGACCTGCCCGAGGGGCAGCTGGCGAAGCTGCGGGCCAGCGTGGTCAACATGCGGGCGCTGGCCGACGTGGCGCGCGGCCTGGGCCCCGACGGGCTCGGCGCGTACCTGCTGCTCGGCAAGGGCGAGGAGGCCACCGGCGGACGGGACAAGGCGAGCATCCTGGCCGACACGCTGGAGGCGCTGCTCGGCGCGATCTACCTCCAGTACGGCCTGGACACCGCGGCCATCGTGATCCACCGGCTCTTCGACCCGCTGATGGCCGAGTCGGCCGGTCGGGGCGCCGCGCTGGACTGGAAGACCAGCCTCCAGGAGCTGACCGCCGCGCTCGGGCTGGGCGTGCCGGAGTACCGCATCGAGGGCACCGGCCCGGACCACCTGAAGACCTTCACCGCCTGGGTGGTCGTCGCCGGCAACCGGTACGGCGGCGCGGACGGCCGCAGCAAGAAGGAGGCCGAGCAGCGGGCCGCCGAGTCGGCCTGGCGGGTGCTCACCGAGCAGGCCGAGGCCGAGGCGGCGGCGGAGACCGCGGCCGAGCCGGCCGGCGTCCCGCCCGTGCCGGTGTCCGTGCCGGCCGACGGTGCGTCGGGCGACGAGGGCGACGCCGGCCGTGCCTGAGCTGCCCGAGGTGGAGACCGTCCGGCAGGGGCTTCACCGCTGGGTCACCGGCCGCCGGATCTCCTCGGTGGAGGTACGCCATCCCCGCGCCGTACGGCGGCACCTGCCCGGGGACGCGCACTTCGCCGACGTGCTCTCCGGCCGGACGGTGCAGGACGTCCGGCGCCGGGGGAAGTACCTCTGGCTGCCGCTGGACAGCGGTGACGCGCTGATCGGGCACCTCGGCATGTCCGGGCAGCTGCTGCTGCAACCCGCCGACGCGGCCGACGAGCTGCACCTGCGGGTCCGGTTCCGGTTCGCCGACGACGGGCCGGAACTGCGCTTCGTCGACCAGCGCACGTTCGGCGGGCTGTCGGTCAGCGAGGGTGGCGCGGAGCTGCCCGACGAGATCGCGCACATCGCCCGCGACCCGATGGACCCGGAGTTCTCCGACGCCGGTTTCGTCGCCGGGCTGCGCCGCCGGCGTACCGAGGTGAAGCGGGCGCTGCTGGACCAGACCCTGATCTCCGGGGTGGGCAACATCTACGCCGACGAGGCGCTGTGGCGGGCGAAGCTGCACGGCGCCCGGCCGACCGACGCGCTGACCGCGCCGGCCGCGTCCCGGCTGCTCGGGCACGTCCGGGACGTGCTCGGCGAGGCGATCGTCTCCGGCGGCACCAGCTTCGACGCGCTCTACGTCAACGTCAACGGGGAGAGCGGCTACTTCGACCGGTCGCTGAACGCGTACGGCCGGGAGGGCGAGCCGTGCCCGCGATGCGGCGCGCCCATCCGCCGGGAGGCGTTCATGAACCGGTCGTCGTTCAGCTGCCCCCGCTGCCAGCCCCGGCCCCGGGGCGCCCTGAGGGGGTGACCCCGAACCGGCTCGGGGTTGCGCGGCCGTGCTGCGTCCCCCGGTCGGGGGACACTCCCGTACCCTTCGCCGGTTCCGGCCCGATCCGCCCGGCCCGGTGGCGCGCGCGGCCCCGGTCGGCGTGGTCGCCGGATCTCCGGGCCGAGCGGGGGACGCACCCGGATGTCCGGGTCCGCCCAGCTCCCTAGCGTCGGCATGGTCGGCACGGTGCCGACTGTGGCGGAGGTGTGACGGGGCGATGGGCAGACGACCGGTGACGGTGCGGTTGGCGCGGTGGAGCGCGGAGCATCCCTGGCGGGCGATCGCGCTCTGGGTGGTGTTCGTGGCGGTGTGCTTCGTCGGCGGGAACGCCGCGGGGCTGAACGAGGCGACCGACGCCGACCAGGCGATCGGTGAGTCGGGCCGGGCGCAGCTGATCGTCGCCGACGGCGACTTCCACGACCCGGCAGTGGAGAACGTCCTGATCACGGCGCGCGCCGGGACGCTGGACCCGGCCGCCGCGAAGGCCGCGGCCGACGACGCGTCGACCCGGCTGCGCCAGGTCGACGGGGTGGCCTCGGTGGGTACGCCGGTCCCGTCCCGCGACGGCGCCGCGCTGCTGGTGCCGATCACCATGTCGGGCGACCCGGAGACCGCTTCCGATCGGGTCGGCCCGCTGCGGGACGCCACCGCCTCGGTGCAGGCCGCGCACCCGGCGCTGCGGGTCGAGCAGGTCGGCGGGCCGTCCATCGGCAAGGCCCTGGACGACACGCTGGGCAAGGACTTCAAGCGGGCCGAGCTGCTCAGCCTGCCGGTCACGCTGGCCATCCTGATCGTCGCGTTCGGCGCGCTGATCGCCGCCGGCGTGCCGGTGCTGCTGGCGCTGAGCTCGGTGGCCGCCGCGATGGGTCTGTCCACCCTCGCCTCGCACCTGGTGCCGGCGACCGACACCACCTCCAGCGTGATCCTGCTGATCGGGATGGCGGTCGGGGTCGACTACTCGCTGTTCTACGTACGCCGCGAGCGGGAGGAACGGGCGAAGGGCCGCGCCGGGCTGGACGCCGTGGAGATCGCGGCGGAGACCTCCGGGCACGCCGTGGTGGTCTCCGGCATCGCCGTGATGATCTCGATGGCCGGGCTGCTGCTCGCCAACGACGCGATCTTCTCCTCGCTGGCGGTCGGCTCGATCCTGGTGGTGGCGGTCGCGGTGACCGGTTCGCTGACCGTGCTGCCCGGCCTGCTGGCCAAGCTGGGCCGCTGGGTCGACCGGCCCCGGGTGCCGCTGCTGTGGCGGCTCACCGCGCCGCGTACCGGGCGCTCCGGGCCACGGTTCTGGCCGGCGGTGCTGCGGCCGGCGCTGCGCGCGCCGCTGGTCACCCTGGTCGTCTCGGTCGGTCTGCTGCTGGCGCTGGCCGCGCCCGCGCTGGGCATGAAGCTGAAGTTCCCCGGCATGGAGGACCTGCCGCGGACCACGCCGGCCATGCAGGCGTACGACCGGCTGACCGCCGCCTTCCCCAGCAACGGCACCAGTCACACCGTCGCCGTGCGGGCGCCGGCCGACCAGGCCGACCGGGTGCGGGTGGCGCTGACCGGGCTGGCCGCCCGGACCGCCGCCGACCCGCTCTTCGCGCCGGCCGAGGGGGACGGCCCGAAGATCCGGGTGTCGGCGGACCGGACGGTCTCGGTGCTGGAGGTCGCCACCCCGTACGCCACCCGCAGCGACGAGGCGACCCGGTCGATGCACGAGCTGCGTGACTCCTTCGTGCCCGCCGCCCTGGCTGGCCTGCCGGGCACCGAGTACGCGGTCGGTGGCGCGGTGGCCGGCAGTGAGGACTACGCCGCGCACATCCGGGAGAAGCTGCCGATCGTGATGGCGTTCGTGCTCGCGCTGACCTTCCTGGTGATGGCGCTGACGTTCCGCTCGGTGGTGGTGGCGCTCACCTCGATCCTGCTCAACCTGCTCTCCGCGGGTGCCGCGTACGGCCTGCTGGTGCTGGTCTTCCAGGGGGAGTGGGCCGAAGGGCTGCTCGGGTTCACCTCGATGGGCGCGATCGTGTCCTGGCTGCCGCTGTTCCTGTTCGTGGTGCTCTTCGGGCTCTCGATGGACTACCACGTCTTCGTGGTCAGCCGGATCCGGGAGGGGATTCGGGCCGGCATGTCGAACCGCGACGCGGTGGCGTACGGCATCAGCTCGTCGGCGGGCGTGGTGACCAGCGCGGCCATCGTGATGGTCGGGGTCTTCTCGATCTTCGCGACGCTGAGCACGATCGACTTCAAGCAGCTCGGGATCGGGCTGGCCGCGGCGATCCTGCTGGACGCCACGATCATCCGGGCGGTGGTGCTGCCGTCGCTGATGACCCTGCTCGGGGACGCCAACTGGTGGGCGCCGCGGTTCCTGCGGGCGAAGCCCGTCGCCGGGCCGGTCGACCCGCCGGCCCCGGCCCCGGAGCTGGTCGTCGCCCGCTGAGTCCTGCCCTGACGCGGGCCCCTGGTCGACGGACATTCGTCGACCAAGGGCCCGCAAACCTGTTCGTCGCTGAGAGCTTGCTGAAGGATTAGTTTCCGGGCCGGCTGGGCATCTCGCCCGCCATGGACGAAGAGCTGGAGCCGGGGGCACATCGGCGTGCCCCGGCCGCCCCCGTAGCCCCCCGGAGGACGTCATGAGCGCGGACGTGCAGACCGGAACGGTACGCACCAACGTTCCGGCCCGGCTGGACCGGCTGCCCTGGTCCCGCTGGCACTGGATGATCGTCATCGGGCTGGGCACCGTGTGGATCCTCGACGGCCTCGAGGTGACCATCGTCGGTAACCTCTCCGGCAAGCTGGCCGAGCCGGGCAGCGGGCTGAGCATCACCCAGAGCCAGGTCACCGGCCTGGCCGCCGCGCTCTACGTGGCCGGCGCCTGTGTCGGCGCGCTGTTCTTCGGCTGGCTGACCGACCGGTTCGGCCGCAAGAAGCTGTTCCTCCTCACCCTGGGCCTCTACCTGGTCGCCACCGCGTTGACCGCGCTCTCCTTCGACACCTGGTGGTTCTTCCTGTTCCGGTTCCTCACCGGCATGGGCATCGGCGGCGAGTACGCGGCGATCAACTCGGCGATCGACGAGCTGATCCCGGCCCGGCACCGCGGCCGGATCGACATCATCATCAACGGCACCTTCTGGCTCGGCGCGGCCATGGGCGCGCTGCTGACCGTGCCGCTGCTCAACGGCCTGCCGACCAACCTCGGCTGGCGGGTCGCGTTCGGCCTGGGCGCGGTGCTCGGCGTGGTGATCCTGCTGGTCCGCCGGCACGTGCCGGAGAGCCCACGCTGGCTGTTCATCCACGGCCGGGCCGACGAGGCCAACCAGCTCGTCGACTCGGTCGAGGCCGAGGTCAAGCGGGAGACCGGCAAGGAGCTGTCGGAGGCCGACAGCTGGATCGAGATCCGGCAGCGGAAGAGCACCAACTTCCTGGAGATCGCGAAGACGCTCTTCGCCCGCTACCCGAAGCGCGCCACGCTGGGCTTCTCGCTCTTCATCGGCCAGGCGTTCCTCTACAACGCGATCACCTTCGGGTTCGCCCAGATCCTGCAGACCTTCTTCGACGTCCCGCCGGGCAACAGCGGCTACTACTTCGCGGTGATCGCGGTCGGCAACCTGCTCGGTCCGCTGCTGCTGGGCCGGCTCTTCGACACCGTCGGCCGGGTGCCGATGATCGCCGGGTCGTACATCGTCTCCGGGCTGCTGCTGCTCGGCACGGCCTGGTTGTTCCACTCCGGGGTGCTGAACGCCACCACGATGACCGCCTGCTGGTGCGTGGTGCTCTTCTTCGCCTCGGCCGGCGCGAGCGCGGCGTACCTGACGGTGAGCGAGATCTTCCCGATGGAGACCCGCGCCATGGCGATCGCGTTCTTCTACGCGATCGGCACGGCGGCCGGCGGCATCACCGGCCCGCTGCTCTTCTCGAAGCTGGTCGGCACCGGCAAGGTCGGCGACACCGTGGTCGCCTTCGTGATCGGCGCCTCCGTGATGATCATCGGTGGTCTGGTCGAGCTGGCCCTCGGCGTCAAGGCCGAGGGGAAGTCGTTGGAGGAGCTGGCCACCCCGCTCAGCGCCGAGCACGCCGGTGTCCCGGGGCAGCGCTCCGGCGCGGACACCCCGGCACCGGTCACCGGCGCCACCACCGGCTGACCCCGCGGGTCCACGACACCGCCCCCGCCCGTCCAGGCGGGGGCGGTGTCGCTTCGCCGCCGAGTCTCCCTCGGCGTCCTGCCCGGCCCTCGCATGTCCGGACCGGCTGCGCGGGAGGCGGTGTCAGCCGAAGAGGGTCCGAGGGCGGGCGTCGTGCCTTCGCGGGTCGCCCTACGGCGGCGGGCAGGGTCGCCGCCAGGCGTCCAGCGTCCGGTTCTTCCGGATCGAGGAGAAGCCGTAGCCGACGCTGGTCACGCAGAAGATGCCGGTGGCGCCGGTGTACTCGACGTGGAAGACCGGCTTGCCGGCGTCGACGAACGGCAGCAGCTTGGCGCACTGGCGCAGCCGTACGCACTCCTGGTTGACGGCGAAGTCGAAGTCCGGCGCGAGCGCGGCCACCTGCGCCACGTCGTCGACCAGCCCGGGGGAGAGGCCCAGCGAGCGGGCCAGCTCGGCCGCCCGGCGGTTGAACACCAGCTGGTCGTCGAAGCCGAACGGGAAGCCGGGCCGGTGGGCGTACCCGTCGGCGTCGGCGAGCGCGACGGCGCCGAAGCCCTTGCCCCGGCAGAGCCGGAACCGGTCGGCCAGCACCGGGCGTAGCAGGTCCCAGCGGCGCACGTCGAGCCAGTGCCCGCCGGTCCGCCGGGCGGGGGCACCACGCACCGCCGCCGGGAACCGGGTGGCGTCCGGGTCGCTCCCGGCGTACGACCCGACGGGCACCTGGCAGACCAGCCGCCGCCCCTGGCGTCGCAGCGCGGCGGTCTCGGTCGAGGTGACCCGCACCGGGTCGAGCAGGAACACGTCCGCGTCGACGCTGGTGTCGACCGGCCCGCGCAGCTGCCACTGCCACCGCCACACTCCGCCGGGCGGGCTCGACCACGGCGTCGGGGCGCCCGGCGGGACCAGTTCGGCGCGGCAGCCGTACAGCGGGGTGAGCAGCGCCAGCACGACGGCGCCCACGGCGAGCCGGCGGTGCGCGGCGGCTGGAGTGATCCGGCGGAGCGCGGCGGCCAGCAGCGTCGCCGCGGCCCGCACGGCGGACGCTGGCAGCCGGATCCGCATCGGCAGCTCCCGGGTCGCGGGCGGCGCCGTGCCGCCCCGGCGGTCGCCCGCCCCGCCTTCACGGGGCGGGCGCACCTCACCCGGTCAAACGAACGCCGCCCGGTGGCGACGCGCCCGCTCAGCGCGGCGTGGCGAAGTCCTGGGTCCAGTACGGCCCGTTGCTGCGCGCCACGCCGACGCCGATCTCGGTGAAGCTGCAGTTGAGGATGTTCGCCCGGTGACCGGGGCTGTTCATCCAGGCGTCCATCACCGCGGCCGGGGTCTGCTGGTTCCAGGCGACGTTCTCGCCGTACGAGCGCCAGGCGTAGCCGGCCCGGTCCAGCCGGTCCCCGGCGTCGCTGCCGTCGCTGCCGTCGTGCGACATGTTCTGGTGGTCGGCCTGGTCCTGGCTGTGCCGCTGGGCGGCGAGGTTGAGCTTGCTGTCCACGCTCAGCGCCTTGCAGCCGGCCTTGGCCCGCTCCTGGTTGACCAGGTCGACGACCTGCTGGAGTTCGCCGCTGAGACCGGCCGTGGTCGTGGTCGCGGTGCTGGTGGGGGCGGCGCTGGTCGGCGCCTTGGTGGTGGGGGCGGCGGTGGCCTTGGTGGTGCTGCGGTCCACGTCGCGTCGCGACGGCGCGGTGGTCCGGGTAGGCGCCGGGGTGGTGGCTCGCGTCCGGGTCGGCGACGGGGCCGGGCGGCTGGTGGTCGGCGCGGCGCTCGGCGCGGCCGACGTCGGCGCCGGGGTCGGGGTCGGCGGCCCGGTCGGGGTGTCGGCGATCTCCGGCAGCGCGGGGGCGGTGGCCACGGTGTCGTCCGCAGCGCTCCGCTCGGCCGGCTGGTCGCCGCCGGGCAGCGCCAGTGCGGCGGCGCCCAGGCTGACCACCAGGGTGGCCGCGGCGGCCGCCCCGCCGACCAGCAACGGACGGCGCAGCCGCCGGCCCTGCCGGTGCCGGCCCTCGGTCTCGGTCGCACCGGCGCGGGCGTCGATCTCCACCGGGGCCGGCCAGCCGCCCGGCGCGGGCTCGCCCGGCGCACGGTGCGCGGCCGAGACCGGCGGAAGGAGGTGGGTCTCCGCGCCCGGCCCGGCCGACCACGGCTCAGCACGCTCGGCCCGCCACGGCTCGGCCTGCCGGGACCCGGGCTGCTCGGCCTGCTCGGCCGGCCATCGGTGTTCCTGGCCGGCGTCCCAGGCACCGGTCGGCTCCGGCTGCCGCCAGAGCTCGGTGCGTTCCGCCTGCCACGGCTCGGGGCGGTCGGCCCGCCACCGCTCGGCCTGCTCCGGCCCTCCGGCGGTCTCCGGCTGTCCGGCCGGCGCCGCCGGCTCGTCCCCGAACAGGTACGCCGATCGCGGCTCGGGTCGGTCGGTCAGCCAGTACGGCTCGTCCGTCGGCGGTTGCGGGCGCCGGGGAGATCCGTCGCTGTCGATCGGGTCGGTCCAGCCGTGCACGCTGTTCCTCCACGGGGGTCGGTTTCGCAGGCCGCAGTGACGCTACGGGTGCCCGCTGAACTGCGGCAACGTGGCTAAGAAAGAGTTAAGGCGAATCGGACTCACCGTGTCACCGTTACCGCAATACCGGGCGTACAGTAAAGGCGTCCGGACAGAGCGTGTCCGAGCCTTGCGGCGGCCCCCCGGCAAGTGGAGCAGGTTGGCGTGGAGATGATCTACGGCCTGCGAGAACTTGACGAAGGAGGGGGTGTCAGCTCAATATATAGGTGTCGCCACTCGCGCCCGGTCATGCCCGCAATTCGCTGGGATGACCCTCGCGAACCAAGTGGGCGCGCGTTGGCCGGCCTTTCCGGCAGCGCATATCAAGGAGTCAGCATGGCGAAGGCCCTCTACGGCCACGTAGGTGCAGCGCCCGACCGGCGTCTGCTCGACGAGGTCACCCGGCTGCGTGCCAGGGTTCAGGCACTGGAGTTCGAGATCACGCGTCTGCGTGCCGACAACGATCGGCTGGCGGCGGCCGCGGCGGAGGCCGACGACCTCCTCCGGCTGGCCGAGCCGGCGCTGACCTGATCTCCGGATGTCGGAAAACTGAATCGCACCACCAAGAAAACGCGCGCCGACACTTTTGTGCCGGCGCGCAGCTCTGTTCCCGGTGCAGTTCGGCCGGACACAATTCCTGATCTTGCCCGACGCCCGTTGATCACGGTCGGGCCGGATTCCGTGATCCGGAGCGGATGGTCCGCCTGATGTGATCCTGCCGACACTCCGATGATCCGAACGACGATTCGACGCACTTCGGGAAGTCGGTTCCGGCCTGGTGGCGGGCGCGGTGTCGCGGGGTTCGCGGCGAAGGGCGAGGCGCGGGGCGCGGCGTGTCGGGTGATCGCCGGGGTGTGACGGACCGGGTTGCCGCAGGTCGGTTCCGCCGGCGCCCGGCGGCCCCCGGGGCGGGACGGGCGGGTCGCGTGCCGAGGCGGTCCCGACCCCGGGTTAGTCTGCGGGTCAACCCAGGTCCGCGTCTCCGGCGACGGTACGGCGGCCACCGGACGAGGATCGAGAAGGTGCATCTCAAGAGCCTGACGGTGAAGGGCTTCAAGTCCTTCGCCTCCGCGACGACGCTGAAGCTGGAGCCCGGGATCACCTGCGTGGTGGGCCCGAACGGCTCCGGCAAGTCCAACGTCGTCGACGCGATCGCCTGGGTGCTCGGCGAGCAGGGGGCCAAGGCGCTGCGCGGCGGCAAGATGGAGGACGTCATCTTCGCCGGCACCGCCGGGCGGGCGCCCCTGGGCCGGGCCGAGGTCACCCTCACCATCGACAACACCGACGGCGCGCTGCCGATCGAGTACACCGAGGTCTCCATCACCCGCCGGATGTTCCGCTCCGGCGAGAGCGAGTACGAGATCAACGGCGACACCTGCCGGCTGCTGGACATCCAGGAGCTGCTCAGCGACTCCGGCATCGGCCGGGAGATGCACATCATCGTCGGCCAGGGACGCCTGGACGGCATGCTGCACGCCAAGCCGGAGGACCGGCGGTCGTTCATCGAGGAGGCGGCCGGCGTCCTCAAGCACCGCAAGCGCAAGGAGAAGGCGCTGCGGAAGCTCGACGCGATGCAGGTGAACCTCAACCGGCTGACCGACCTGACCGCCGAGCTGCGCCGCCAGCTCAAGCCGCTGGGCCGGCAGGCCGAGGTGGCCCGCCGCGCCGCCGCCATCCAGGCCAACCTGCGCGACGCGCGGCTCCGGCTGCTCGCCGACGACCTGCACACCCTGCGCACCACGCTCGACAAGGAGATCGCCGACGAGACCGCGCTGCGGGAGCGGCGTGAGCAGATCGAGGCGGAGCACGCCGAGGTCCAGGGTCGTCTCGGCGAGCTGGAGGCGGCGCTGGCCGAGGACGCTCCGCTGCTCGCCGCCGCCCAGGACACCTGGTACAAGCTCTCCGCCCTCGCCGAGCGGTTCCGCTCCATCGAGCAGTTGGCCCGCGAACGGTTGCGCCACCTCAGCAGCGGCACCGACGACGAGCGTCCGGGCCGGGACCCGGAGCAGTTGGAGGCCGAGTCGCGGCGGGTCCGCGAGCAGGAGGAGGAGCTGCGCGCGGCGCTCACCGACGACCAGATCCGGCTGGCCGAGGCGGTGGAGCACCGGCAGGAGCTGGAACGGCAGCTGGCCGCCGCCGAGCGGGAACTGGTCGCCGCCGCCAAGGCCATCGCCGACCGGCGCGAGGGCCTGGCCCGGCTCACCGGCCAGGTGAACTCGGCCCGGGCCCGGACCACCAGCGCCGGCGAGGAGATCGACCGGCTGGCCGCCGCGCACACCGACGCGATGGCCCGGGCCGAGCACGCCCAGGCCGACCTGGACGCGGTCGCCGAGCAGTCCACCGAGGCGGACCGGGACAACGCCGACCTGGACACCCGGCACGCCGAGGCGGTCGCCGGGCAGGAGCGGGCGCAGGCCGCCGTCCGGTCGCTCGCCGACGCCGAACGGGCCGCCGAGAAGGACGCCGCCACCTGGAAGGCCCGCGAGGAGGC
This sequence comes from Micromonospora siamensis, assembly GCF_900090305.1. Taxonomy (NCBI): domain Bacteria; kingdom Bacillati; phylum Actinomycetota; class Actinomycetes; order Micromonosporales; family Micromonosporaceae; genus Micromonospora; species Micromonospora siamensis. The sequence continues at coordinate 2,171,975 of NZ_LT607751.1, forward strand.
GCTCGCCCTCGGCCTGCGCCGCAAGGACGGCGCCGGCGCGCTGCTGGCCCGCGCCGACGACGTACCCGGACTGCTGGGCAGCCTCGCCGGCCTGCTCACGGTGGCCCCCGGCCACGAGGCGGCCCTCGCCGCGGCGCTCGGCGGGCTGGCCGACGCGGTCGCCGTCACCGGCGTCGACGAGGCCGTCGAGGCGATGCGGTTGCTCAAGATCTCCGACGCCGGCCGGGCCGGCCTGCTGGTGGGCAGCGCGGCCGGTCCCGGGATGGACGGGTCGGCCGACGCGTTGCGCCCGAAGCTGCCCGACGGTGCCCGCTGGGCGCCCGACCTGGTGGAGTGTTCGGCCGAGATCCGTCCCGCCGTGCACCGGGCGCTGCGTGACGTGGCGCTCGTCGACGACCTGGCCGCCGCAGCGGAGCTGGCCGCCGCCAACCCGGAGCTGCGGGCGGTCACCCCCGAGGGGGACGTGGTCGGGGCGTACGCGGCGGCCGGCGGGTCGGCCAAGGCGCCCAGCTTCATCGAGGTCCAGGCTGCCGTGGAGGAGGCCCGGGCCAACCGGCTCGCCGCCGAACGCACCGGCGCGGAGCTGCGCGAGCAACTCGTCGACGCCCGCGCCGAGGTGGCCGCCGCGAAGGAGGCCGTGCAGCACGCGGCCGCCGCCAAGCGGGAGGCGGAGAGCCACCGCAACGCCGCCGCCCGGCGCCTGGCCGAGCTGGGTGCCGCCGCCCGGTCGGCGAAGGCGGAGACCGACCGGCTCGGCGAGTCCCGGGCCCGCGCGGAGGCCGCCCGCGAGCGCGACCTGCTGGCCCTGGCCGAGCTGGAGGAGCGGCTGCGGTTGGCCGAGGACACCCCGATCGACGCCGAGCCCTCCACCGAGGAACGCGACCAGCTCGCGGCGATGGTGCCGCAGGCCCGGCAGAACGAGATGGAGGTCCGGCTCGCGGTGCGTACCGCGGAGGAGCGGGTCTCCTCGATCGCCGGCCGGGCCGACTCCCTCGCGCGGCAGGCCACCGCCGAACGCGCGGCCCGCGAGCGCGCCGCGGCCCGGCGGGCGGCCCGGGCCCGCGGCGCCGGCATCGCCCGGGCCGTGGCCGGCGGCGCCCGTCAGGCGCTGACCCGGCTGGCCGTCTCCATCGCCCGCGCCGAGGAGCACCGCGACGCCGTGGCGCGCGAGCGGGCCGCGCGGGAGGCCGAGCTGTCCGAGGTACGCGGCGCGGCCAAGCGGCTCGGCGGCGAGCTGGACCGGCTCACCAGCCAGGTGCACCGCGACGAGGTGGCCCGCGCCGAGCAGCGGATGCGGATCGAGCAGTTGGAGGCGAAGGCGGCCGAGGACTTCGGCCTGGACGTGGAGTCGTTGGTGGCCGAGTACGGCCCGCAGCAGCCCGTCCCGCCGACCCAGGCCGACCTGGTGCTGGCCGAGAAGGAGGGCCGGCCGGTGCCCGAGCCGGTTCGCTACGAGCGGCCGGTGCAGGAGAAACGGGCCGCCAAGGCGGAACGGGAACTGGCCCTGCTCGGCAAGGTCAACCCGCTGGCGCTGGAGGAGTTCGCCGCGCTGGAGGAGCGCTACAAGTTCCTCTCCGAGCAGCTGGAGGACCTCAAGGCCACCCGCCGGGACCTGCTCACCGTGGTCAAGGACGTCGACGAGCGGATCCTGGAGGTGTTCGCCAGCGCGTTCGAGGACACCGCGCGGGAGTTCGAGCAGGTCTTCACGGTGCTCTTCCCCGGCGGTGAGGGGCGGTTGATCCTCACCGACCCCGACGACCTGCTCACCACCGGAGTCGAGGTGGAGGCCCGGCCGCCGGGCAAGAAGATCAAGCGGCTGTCCCTGCTCTCCGGCGGCGAACGCTCGCTGACCGCGGTGGCGATGCTGGTGGCGATCTTCCGGGCCCGGCCCAGCCCGTTCTACATCATGGACGAGGTCGAGGCGGCCCTCGACGACGTCAACCTGGGCAGGTTGATCACCTTGCTGGCACAGTTGCGGGAGAAGAGCCAGCTGATCGTCATCACCCACCAGAAGCGGACCATGGAGATCGCCGACGCGCTCTACGGCGTCACCATGCGCAGCGGTGTCACCCAGGTGATCAGCCAACGGCTCAACCGGGCCGACAACGACGACGACCAGCGGCAGGGCCGCGGCGAGGAGAACGAGTAGTGGCACGGGAACGCGCGACGGCGCTCCTGGTGGACTTCGACGGCGTGCTGCGCCGCTGGGACCCGGCGGTCGCCGCCGGCGTCGAGCGGGAGTACGGGCTCTCCGAGGGGGTCCTCGGCGAGATCGCCATGCAGTGGGGGCGGCTCCGGCCGGTGCTGACCGGCCGGGTCAGCCACGCCGAGTGGGTGGCCAGCGTCGCCGACGCGCTCACCGAGTCGGTGGGCAGCCCGGAGCGGGCCCGCGCGGCCGTCGAGCAGTGGCAGCGCTACCGGGGCGAGATCGACCCGGACGTGCTGGCGCTGATCCGCGAGGTGCGGGCGGCGGGCGTACGGGTGGGGCTGGGCACCAACGCCACCGACCTGCTCGACGCCGACCTGGCCGCCCTCGGGCTGGTCGGCGAGTTCGACGTGGTGGTCAACTCCTCGGTCATCGGGGTGCACAAGCCGGCCCCGGAGTACTTCCAGGCGGCCTGCGCGGCGTTGGAGACCCCGCCGGGTCGGGTGCTCTGCGTCGACGACCAGGACTGGGTGATCCGGGGCGCCCGGGCGGGTGGGCTGTCGGCGTACCGGTGGAGCGGGCCGGAGGGGCTGCGCTACGTGCGGGCGGCGCTGGCGTACTGACCGGCCCTGCTCCCCGGAGCGGGGTCAGTCCCCGGTGACGCCGTCGATGCGTTCCCGGAGCAGGTCGGCGTGGCCGTTGTGCCGGGCGTACTCCTCGATCATGTGCAGGTAGGCCCAGCGCAGGTTCCGGTGCTCGGGCGTGCCGTCGCGGCGCGGCGCGCGGAGGACGTCGTCCAGGGGAAGCCCGGCGACGGCCGCCCGGGCGGCGGCGACCTCGGCGGCGAAGATGGCGAAGTCGGCCTCGGGGTCGGCGTCAACGTAGTCGTTGAGGTCGGCGTCCGGGTCCTGCGAGTCGTCGTAGACGCCCGGCAGGTCCTGCCCGGCGGCGCGGATCCGGAACCACCAGCGCTCGACGTTGGCCATGTGCCGGACCAGGCCGAGCAGGGTCAGCGTGGACGGCTCGACGCTGGGGGTCTTCAACTGCTCGGCGGTCAGGCCGGCGCACTTGAGCAGCAGGGTTTCGCGGTGGTAGTCGAGCCAGCCCTCCAGCATGGGGCGTTCGTCGCCGCCGAACGGCTCGGTGGTCCGGTCGATCTTGGGTGCAGTCCAGGTCATGGCGGCCATCCTCGCCGCTCGACCCGCGACGGCGCGACCCGGTATCCGACCTGGATGCTGAGGAGGGCCCCTGCCGTACCGGATGCGGTGGCAGGGGCCCCTCCCGGCGGCTCAGGGGACGACGACGACGGGCCAGCGGCCGGTGCGGACCAGCCGGGTGGCGACCGAGCCGACCAGGCGGTGCCCGGCCTGCTCGGAGGAGCCGACCACGACCATGTCGGCCCGGGTCTCGTCGGCCGCCCGGCACAGCTCGGCGTACGCGTCGCCACGCCGGCACAGGAAGGTCACCGGCACGCCCAGCTCCTCGGCTCCGCGCCGGCACTCGGCCCGCAGCTCGGCGGCCAGCTCGTCGTGGGTCTGCTGGACCGCCCCGGCCACCACGCCGGACATGATCCCGGAGTACGGGGCGGGCGAGCTGACGAAGACCACGACCAGGCCGGCGCCCTGCCGGCGGGCGAGGCCGGCGGCGTACGCGGCGGCGCGCAGCGAGGTGCGGGTGCCGTCCGTGCCGACCAGCACCACCCGGGGCCCGTCCGTGCCGCGCTCGAACGGCGACGGACGGGCCTGCGGACCGTACTGCTCACGCTCGACGGGTGCGGTCATCGCTGATCAGTCCCGGATACCGGTCCGGACCACCGCGGCGCCTGCGCCGGCGGCGACGGTCGACTCCTGCTCGACCTCACCGGCGATCGGGTCGCTGTTGCGCTGCCGCAGCGGCACCTCCTTGATGAAGATGACCGCGATCAGGGCGATCAGCCCGAACGGGGCGGCGGCCAGGAAGATGTCCCCGGCGCCGTGCCCGTACGCGGACTCCACGACGGTCCGGATCGGGGCGGGCAGGGTGTGCACGTCGGGCAGGACCCCGCCGCTGCCGGAGCCGGAGGCCTTGATGCCCAGACCGGCCAGCCCTTCGGCGATGTAGTCCTTGACCTTGTGGCCGAGGATCGCGCCGAGCGCGCTGACGCCGATCGCGCCGCCGAGGCTACGGAAGAAGGCCACCACCGAGCTGGCCGCGCCGAGCTCGTGCGGGCCGACGGTGTTCTGCACGGCGAGCACCAGGTTCTGCATGCTCATGCCCAGCCCGAGGCCGATCAGCGCCATGTAGATGCTCATCAGCCAGTACGGGGTGTCGTAGCGCAGCGTGCCCATCAGCGCGAAGCCGACGGTGAGCAGGGCCGAGCCGAGGACCAGCCACCGCTTCCAGCGGCCGGTGTTGGTGATGATCCGGCCGACGACGGTGGAGGAGATCAGCAGGCCGAGGATCATCGGCAGGGTCATCAGGCCGGACATGGTCGGGCTCTCGCCCCGGCTGATCTGGAAGTACTGGCCGAGGAAGACCGAGGCGCCGAACATGCCCACGCCGACGGCGATGCTGGCGACCACGGCGAGGGTGATGGTGCGGTTGCGGAACAGCCGCGGCGGGATCATCGGTTCGTCGGCCCGGTTCTCGACCCGGATCGCCAGGGCGCCGAGGAGCACCGCGCCGGCCACCATGACGGCGGTCTGCCAGGAGAGCCAGTCGTACTTGTCGCCGGCCAGGGTGACCCAGATCAGCAGCAGCGAGACCGCGGCGGTGATCAGGGTGGCGCCCCACCAGTCGATCTTCACCTGGCGCTTGACCACCGGCAGGTGCAGGGTCTTCTGGAGCACGATCAGGGCGGCGATGGCGAACGGCACGCCGACGTAGAAGCACCAGCGCCAGCCGAGCCAGTCGGTGTCGACGATCACGCCGCCGATCAGCGGGCCGCCGATGGTGCCGACGGCCATCACGGCGCCGAGGTAGCCGCTGTATCGGCCGCGCTCCCGCGGCGAGATCATCGTCGCCATGATCACCTGGGCCAGCGCGGTGAGACCGCCGGCGCCGACGCCCTGGAGCACCCGGCAGGCGATCAGCTGCCCGGTGGACTGGGAGAGCCCGGCCAGCACCGAGCCGAGGACGAAGATCGTCAGGGAGAGCTGGACCAGGATCTTCTTGCTGGTCAGGTCGGCGAGCTTGCCCCAGATCGGGGTGGTCGCCGTGGTCGCCAGCAGCGTCGAGGTGACCACCCAGGTGTACGCGGACTGGCCGCCCTTGAGCTCGGTGATGATCCGCGGCAGCGCGTTGGAGACGACCGTGGAGGAGAGGATCGCGACGAACATGCCCAGCAGCAGGCCGGAGAGGGCCTCCAGGATCTGCCGGTGGGTCATGTCGACGGCGGTCGCCCTGGTGGGCGCTGACGCCTGCGTCATCGTGGGGTGCCTCCGGTGGGAGTCGGGAAGAGTTGCTTGAGGCAACCGTATGGGTTCGTTGCCTGAAGCAACAACCGGACGTGGCGCAGATCTATTCCGCGCGGCGACCGTCCCACCCGTCCGGTTCCGCCCGGTCCGGGACTCAGAGGAAGGCGTCGTTGAACCGGCGCAGCAGCCGGGCGAAGTCGTCGATGTCCTCCGGCGACCAGCTCTCCAGCGTGTGCCGGATCTGCCCCAGCCGGGAGGCCCGGGCCGCGTCGAACCGCCGGGTGCCCTCGTCGGTGAGGCTGATCTGCGCGGCCCGCCGGTCCGTCGGATCCGGGTCGCGCCGGACCAGGCCCAGCGCCTCCAGCGAGTGGATCTGGCGGCTCAAGGTGCCCTTGCCGATGCCCAGCCGGACCGCCAGGTCGGTCAGCCGGGTCGAGCCGGACCGGCGCAGCCAGAGCAGCAGGCCGTACGCGTTCGGCTCCAGGTTGGGGTGCACCTCCCGGGCGATCTCCCAGGAGATCGCCCGACCCCGGCGCAGCAGCGCCCCCAGCTCGTGCTCCACCGCCCGCAACGGCTCCGGCAGCTGCTCCTCCACGGCACAGAGCGTACGGGGCGACGATCAGTCGGTGGCGGTCAGTCGCTGCCGGGCCACCTCCCGCAGGTGACCGTCGCTGGTGGTGCCCTCGATCACCACCTCGGCCCCCCGGCCGGTGTGCGCCAGGGTGCCGATCGCGTTGCCGAAGTACGGTCCGGCGAGCTTCCTCCAGCGCACGAGGGGGCGGCGCACCCCGGCCGAGCGGGCCAGCGCCCGGGTGGCCGAGGCCGGCCCCGGGTTCCAGCCCAGCTTCATCAGCGGGCGCATCGCCGCGGGCACCTGGTTGTGGATCGGGGAGCAGGTCAGCTGGTGCACCGGGGTGTGCACCGACGGGTCGGCGAACCGGGCCCGGGCCACGTACGAGTGGTGCACGTCCCCGCCCAGGACACTGATCGAGGCCGGCGCGGGGTACGCCGGACCGGCGCCGACCCGGTCCCCGGTCCGGGCCGCGCGTCCGCTGCCGAGCCGGGCGAAGAGCTCGCCCAGGGCGTCGAAGGAGCGCCGGAACGACGCCCAGTGCTCCAGGTCCCAGGCCCGGCGCATCTGCTCGGCCAGCTTCGCCACCCACGGCCGGCCGGAGTCGGCCAGCTTCTCGTTCCACGCCTCGACGTGGTGGATGCCCGGCGGCAGGAGCCAGGGCAGCGACGCGCCGACCACCAGGTGGTCGTAGACGCCGTGCGCCTGGTCCAGGAACCACGACCATTCGCCCGACGGCAGCATCGCCCGCTGGCCGGGCTCCAGCACCCGGCTGGAGCGGTTGTCCAGCATCACCAGCCGGGTTCGGCCCAGGTCCAGCGCGTAGCTCCACTGATATTGCACGGCCCGCCAGCGCTCGGTGTCGTGCGCCACGTCGGCCTCGGTGTCGACCCGCTCGCCGAACTCGTGCAGCACCCCGCTGGCGTCCTCGGCGGCGGTGACCTTCGCGTACACCGGGTCGGCGGCGATCTCGTCCGGGGAGAGGTTGCCCAGGTGCTGGTAGACCCAGTACGAGGCCAGGCCGCTGCGGATCCGCTCCGGCCACCAGGCCTGCTCGCGCATGTCCGCCCGCCACGACTTCGAGGTGTTCCAGTCGTCGATCACCTCGTGGTCGTCGAAGATCATCACGCTCGGCACGGTGGAGAGCAGCCAACGGATCTCCGGATCCCGCCAGGACTCCAGATAGAGCTTGGTGTACTCGTCGAAGCTCACCACCTGCGTGGCCGGGGCGTCCTTCGGCCGGCGCCGGCGCCGCTTGAGCAGCCGGCGCACCGTGGGCGAGGTCTCGTCGGCGTAGACCTGGTCGCCGAGCAGCACCAGCAGGTCGGGCAGGGCGGCCGGGTCGGGGGCGGCGATCAGCCGCCGGGCGTACGCGTCGAGCGCGTCCGGGGGCAGCTTGCGGGCGGTGGCGTGCTGGGTGGTCTCCCGGCAGGAGCCGAAGAGCAGCCGGACCGGCTGGTCGGCGTCGTCGGCGGCCCGGGTCCGGATCACGCTGGGCGGGAAGCCGCTCTCGGGCACCGGCCAGGCCACCTCGTCGTCGACGCGCACCTCGTATTCCGTGGCGCTGTCCGGGGTGAGCCCCTCCACCACCACGATCGCGTAGTGGTGGTCGTACGCGGTGAAGGTCGGCGCGGAGCCGGTGGCCCCGTCGGCGGTGCGGACGGTGATCACCGCGGGTCCGCTGGTCTCCACCCAGACGGTCGCCCGCGTGCCCACCACCCGACGCAGCAGGGGCCCGATGAGCAGGCGGGGACTGGGCAAAACGCACCTCCGACGAAGATCCTCTAGATCGTCTTCTACCCGGCCGGCGGTTGCGGCACGCCTACCGAACGCGAGCGTACCCGCAGGTTGTTCGCATGCCGAGGCGGTGAGTGGGACGCGGTCGCCGGCATCTGACAGGATTTCGGCATGAAGGAATACCTCCTCGTCGCACTCGCCCTGCTCGGCGTGCTGATCCTCGGCGGCCTCAGCCTCGTGGTGCCGAAGCTGCGCCGGCGCCCCCAGCCGCCGCTGCCGGAGACGGAGGTCGACACCCGGGCCGAGGAGGACCTCGCCGGTCCGCCGGTCGAGGCGGCGGAGTCCGACCTGTCCACCGGCGTGCTGGTCGAGCCGCCGGTCGTCGAGGCCCCGGCCCCCACCATCGAGGTTCCCGAGCCCACCGCCGGCCGGCTGGTCCGGCTGCGCTCCCGGCTGTCCCGCTCGCAGAACGTCTTCGGCAAGGGCCTGCTCGGCCTGCTCAGCCGCGACCACCTCGACGAGGACACCTGGGAGGAGATCGAGGACAGCCTGATCACCGCCGACGTCGGCATCGACTCCACCCGGGAGATCGTCGACCGGCTCCGCGAGCGGACCCGGGTGCTCGGCACCCGCTCCGCCACCGAGCTGCGCGCGCTGCTCGCCGCCGAGCTGGTCAACGCCCTCGACCCGGAACTCGACCGGTCGCTGAAGACCACCGGCACCCAGGGCGTGCCCGCCGTGCTGCTGGTCGTCGGGGTCAACGGCGCCGGCAAGACCACCACCTGCGGCAAGATCGCCCGGGTGCTGATCGCCGACGGCCGTACCGTGCTGCTCGGCGCCGCCGACACCTTCCGCGCCGCCGCCGCCGACCAGCTGGAGACCTGGGGCGGCCGGGTGGGTGCCGAGACCGTTCGGGGCCCCGAGCGCGCCGACCCGGCCAGCGTCGCCTTCGACGCCGTCAAGCGCGGCATCGACACCGGCGTCGACACGGTCTTGATCGACACCGCCGGCCGGCTCCAGAACAAGATCGGCCTGATGGACGAGCTGGGCAAGGTCAAGCGGGTCGTCGAGAAGCACGGCCCGATCGACGAGACGCTGCTGATCCTGGACGCCACCACCGGCCAGAACGGCCTGGAGCAGGCCCGGGTCTTCACCGAGGTGGTCAACGTGACCGGCGTGGTGCTGACCAAGCTCGACGGCACCGCCAAGGGCGGCATCGTGATCGCCGTGCAGCGCAAGCTCGGCATCCCGGTCAAGCTGGTCGGCCTCGGCGAGGGCCCCGACGACCTGGCCCCGTTCGACCCGGCGCAGTTCGTCGACGCGCTGCTCGGCACCGAAGCCGCCTGACCACGTGACCACCGACGATCGCGCCTACCGCGGCTGGCGCGACCCCAACGAGCCGACCCAGCGCCTCGGCAGACCGTACGTGACGGCGCAGGAGATCCCGCTGCACGGCGGGAACGTGAGCACCGTGGTCCGGGTCGGGGACACGGTCCGGCGCAACGCCGGGCCGTGGACCCCCTCGGTGCACGCCCTGCTGCGCCACCTGGAATACGTCGGCTTCACCGGCGCGCCGCGCGCCCTCGGCATGGACGAGCGCAACCGCGAGGTCCTGTCGTACCTGGAGGGGGAGTGCGGGGAATATCCGCTCGCCCGGCACTGGGTCACCGACGAGGCGCTGGTCACCGTGGCCACCATGCTGCGGATGTTCCACGACGCGCAGTACGGCTTCGTGCCGCCGCCCGGCGCGGTCTGGCGCTCGTTCGGGCCACCGCCGCCGGACACCGAGGTGATCTGCCACCACGACGCCGCCCCGCACAACGTGATCTGGCGCCCCGACGGCACCCTCGGCCTGATCGACTTCGACCTCGCCTCGCCCGGCGCCCGGATCTACGACGTGGCGTACGCGGCCTGGACCTGGGTGCCGATCTTCTCCGACCGGGACTCGATCACCCTGGGCTGGAAGCACCCGGACCGGCCGCGCCGGCTGCGCCTCTTCGCCGACGCGTACGGGCTGATCCCGCGCGACCGGCACCGGCTGATCCGGACCATCCGCAAGCGGATCGTCGACCACGTTGAGGGCATCCGCCGGATGGCCGCCGCCGGTGAGCCGGCGTTCGTCCGGATCGTGCACAAGGGTCACCTTCGTCGCCCGATGCGTGACCTGCGCCTGCTCGACTACGAGCGGCACGCCCTGGAGCACGCCCTGCGCTGACGGGCAACGCTGAGGCAGGGGCCGTTCCGTACCCGGAACGGCCCCTGCGTCGTCTTCCCGACCCAAGATCGGCGTTCTTCACACGTCGGAAACAACGTGTCACGCGCCGGAAATCGAGGGGTGTCGGTGAAGGAAACAGCCGCCGACCAAGCTTCGGCCCAACCGGCGTACGGGCGACGCTGCCCCGGAAGCCGCGAAGGAGGACTTCACCTTTAGGAGGCCAGCGTGCCTGAAGCACCGACGATCGACGGCGGCAACACCGTGTGGCTGCTGGTTTCGACCGCTCTCGTGCTGCTCATGACCCCGGGGCTGGCGCTGTTCTACGGCGGCCTGAACCGGTCCAAGGGCGTACTCAACATGATGATGATGAGCTTCTCCGCCATCGGGCTCATCTCTGTTCTGTGGTGGTTCTACGGCTTCAGCGTCGCCTTCGGGACCGACGTCAACGGGTTCTGGGGCGACCCCGGCGCCTACCTGGGCACCAAGACCTTCCTCGCCGAGACCGACCTGTGGGGCGCCACGGCGGAGAACCCCAGCGGCATCGGCGTCCCGCTCTACGTCTTCATGGCGTTCCAGATGGTCTTCGCGGTGATCACCGTCGCGCTGATCAGCGGCGCCATCTCCGACCGGGCCAAGTTCTCCGGCTGGCTGCTCTTCGCCTTCGGCTGGGCCACCCTGGTCTACTTCCCGGTCGCCCACTGGGTGTGGGGCGGCGGCATCATCGGCGCCAAGCTGCACGCCCTGGACTTCGCCGGCGGCACCGCCGTGCACATCAACGCCGGTGCGGCGGCGCTCGGCGTGGCCCTGGTGCTCGGCAAGCGGATCGGCTGGCCCCGCGAGGGCATGAAGCCGCACAACATCCCGCTGGTCGCGCTCGGCGCCGGCCTGCTCTGGTTCGGCTGGTTCGGCTTCAACGCCGGCTCCGAGCTGACCGTCGACTCGGTCGCCGGCCTGGCCTTCCTCAACACCCAGCTGGCCACCGCCGCCGCCGTGCTCGGCTGGCTCGCCGTCGAGTGGGTCAAGGACCGCCGGCCCACCATGGTCGGCGCCTCCTCCGGCGCCGTCGCCGGCCTGGTCGCCATCACCCCGGCCTGTGGCTTCATCGCCCCCTGGGCCGCGGTCCTGCTCGGCATCGTCGCCGGTGCGGTCTGCGCGCTCGCCATCAGCCTGAAGTACAAGCTCGGCTACGACGACTCCCTCGACGTGGTCGGCGTGCACTTCGTCGGCGGCTGGATCGGCTCGCTCTGGCTCGGCCTGTTCGCCACCAACTCGGTCAACGCCGCGATCAGCGACGTGGTCGGCGGCTCCGACGGCCTGTTCTACGGCGGCGGGCTGACCCAGCTCGGCCGGCAGGCCCTCGCCGGCCTGATCGTGACCGTCTGGTCCGGCGGGGTGGCCTGGTTGCTCGCCTTCGCGATCCAGAAGACCATCGGCTTCCGGGTCAGCCCCGAGGCCGAGGTCGAGGGGATCGACTACGCCGAGCACGCGGAGAGCGCGTACGACCTGTCGCCGACCACCGGCAGCGGTGGTGGGGCGTTCGCGATGGCCGGGATCAGCCCGGGCGCCGCGAAGCAGCCGGCCTCGGAGGAGGCCCCCGCACCGGCCACCGCGCCGGTGGACGAGAAGGTCGCCGGTTAACGTTCCTGGGATGGAGGGGTTGGACATGAAGCTGGTGACCGCGGTCATCAAGCCGTACCAGCTGGACGCGGTGAAGGAGGCCCTGCACGCCCTCGGCGTGGCCGGCCTGACCGTCAGCGAGGTCCAGGGGTACGGCCGGCAGAAGGGGCACACCGAGGTCTACCGGGGTGCCGAGTACACGGTCGAGTTCCTGCCCAAGATCCGGGTCGAGGTGCTCACCGACGAGATGGACGTGGACAAGATCGTGGACGCGATCGTGGCCGCCGCCCGGACCGGCAAGATCGGTGACGGCAAGGTCTGGGTGACCGCCGTGGAAGAGGTGGTCCGGGTCCGTACCAACGAACGCGGCCTCGACGCCCTGTAGGAGCCACCATGACCTCGTTGATCAAGAGGAATGTGTCAGGAAACGCCGGTGACGGTGACGCAAACCTCTTGATCAACGAGGTCGGTGGCATCGGGGAGGGAGCGCGGAGGGGGCGGGCGGAGGCGTTCGACAGGTGGTTGCGGGGGGTGGTTCCGCTGCCTCCGGGGGTGGCGCTGGTCGCGGTCGGTGGATTGGGGCGGCGGCAGTGCGCGCCGTACGGGGACCTCGATCTCGTGCTGGTGCACGCGGGGGTCGCCGGGATGGACGAGCTGGCCCCGCGACTGTGGTACCCGATCTGGGACGCCGGACTGCGGCTGGACCACTCGGTACGCACCGTGGCCGAGGCGCTGTCGGTGGCCCAGGACGACGTCAAGGTGGCCCTGGGGCTGCTCGACGCCCGCTGGGTCGCCGGGGACCGGGCGCTGGCCGACTCGCTGACCCGCACCGCCACCGACCACTGGCGGCGTACCGCCCTGCGGCAGCTGCCCCGGCTGCGGGAACTCACCACCGCCCGCTGGCAGGCCCACGGCGAGCTGGCCTTCCTCCTCGAGGGGGACCTGAAGGAGGCTGCCGGCGGGCTGCGCGACGTGGGCATCCTGCGGGCCATCGCCACCGCCGGGATCACCGACGCGCTGCGCCCGGCCGTGCACGCCGCCCACCGGCGCCTGCTCGACGCCCGGGACGCCCTGCACCAGCAGGTCGGCCGCCGGGTGGACCGGCTGGTCGCCCAGGAACGTGACGGGGTGGCCGCCCTGCTAGGCCTGCGCCACCTCCCGTCCGGGCCGCCGGACGGCTCGCCCGAGGCTGAGTCGCGGCCCGACGGCCCGCCGGCCGCCGGGGGCGGCGCCACCCGCACCGGTCGGGCCGCCGCCGGGACCGAGGCCACCCGCGGCGACGGGGACGCGCTGCTGCGCCGGGTCGCCGGGGACGCCCGTACCGTCAGTCACGCCCTGGACGACGCCTGGCGGGCCGCCGACCGGCTCCGCTCCGGGCGCGGCCGGCGGGGCGCCGACGGCCGGCCGCTGCGCCGACCGGTGGCCCGCGACGTGGTCGAGCAGGACGGCGAGCTGGTGCTGGCCCGCACCGCCATCGGCGCGCGCCCCGACCCGAGCATCTCGCTGCGGGTCGCCGCCGCGGCCGCCACCACCGGGCTGCCGATCGCCCGGGCCACCTGCGAGTGGCTGGCCGCGTACTGCCCACCGCTGCCCACCCCGTGGCCACCGGCCGCCCGGGCCGCGCTGGTCACCCTGCTCGGCGCCGGTCCCGGCCTGGTGCCCGCCTGGGAGACCTGCGACCGGTACGGCCTGGTCGACGGCTGGCTGCCCGAGTGGACCCGACTGCGCAGCCTGCCGCAGCACAACCCGGTGCACCGGTTCACCCTGGACCGGCACCTGGTGCAGACCGCGTACGAGGCGAGCCGGCACACCCGCGAGGTGGACCGCCCCGACCTGCTGCTGCTCGGCGCCCTGCTGCACGACATCGGCAAGGGGCTGCCCGGCGACGGGACCTCCGGCGCGGTCGCCGACCACAGCGTCGCCGGCGTGCCGCTGGCCGAGGCGGTGGCCACCCGGATCGGCCTGCCCGAGCCCGAGGTGGCACTGATCGGCACGCTGGTCCGGCTGCACCTGCTGCTGCCCGACGTGGCCACCCGACGGGACCTCACCGACCCGGTGACCATCGCCGGCGTCGCCGAGCGGGTCGGGGACACCGGCACCCTCGACCTGTTGCACGCGCTGGTCCGGGCCGACGCCGCGGCCACCGGCCCGGCCGCCTGGTCGGACTGGAAGGGCCGGCTGATCGGCGAGCTGGTCGCCCGGGTGCGTACCGCGCTGGACACCGGCGTGCTGCCCGCCCCACCCGCTCCGGACCCGGCGCTGCTGGTCGGGCCGCTGCCGGTCGTACACCTGACCGAGGACCGGGTGGCGGTGGCCGCGGCGGACCGGCGCGGTCTGCTCGCGACGGTGGCCGGTTGCCTCGCCCTGCACCGGCTGGAGGTGATCTCCGCCGACGCCTCGGCGGTCGACGGCCGGGCCCTGGTCGAGTGCCGCGTCCAACCGCGCTACGGCCTGGCGCCGGACCCCATCGCGCTCGGCGCCGACCTGCGCCGGGCGCTCGGCGGCGACGTTTCGGTCAACCAGCGGCTGCGGGGCCGGGCGCTGGCCGCCCGTGGGGCCGGCGCCGCGCCCCGGGTGGTCTGGCACCGGGCGGCGGCCACCGACGCGGTGGTGCTGGAGTTGCGGGCGGCCGACGCCGCCGGGCTGCTCTACCGGGTGACCTGTGCCCTGGACGAGGCGGGCGCCCAGGTGCGGGCGGCCCGGATCTCCACCCTCGGCGGGGACGTCGTGGACACCTTCTACCTCGTCGGCGGGTGGCCCGCGGAGGCCGACCGGGCCCGGCTGGAAGCGGCCGTGCTGGCCGCCGCCGGCTGACCGCCGCTGCTGTACGCCCGGCTGCCCCGGATGTCCGCCGGCTGACCGGCGCGGACGTACGCCCGGTGGCGTACCCGGACCGTCGCCCGTGGCGGTACGGCTACCGGCGCCGAGGGCGGCACAATGACGGCGTGCGGCCGGCGGTGTCATCCCGGGACCGGCGCCGGCGGGAGTCGGCGGCGGACCTGGCGTTCGCCCTGGTCCTGCTGCCGCTGGTGCTGCTCGCCACCCGGCTCGCCGGCCACGTCCGGCCGGATGCGACCCGGGTGGACGGGACGGCCCTGGCGCTGGTGACGGTCGCCGTGCTGGCGCTGGCCGCCCGCCGGCTCGTCCCGCGGGCCACGCTCGCCGTGGTGACCGCGGCCGTCTCGGCGTACCTGGTGCTCGGTTACCCGTACGGGCCGGTGCTGCTGGCGGTGCTGGTGGCCGTCGGCACGGTGGCCGTCCGGCTCCCGCTGCGGCCGGCCGCGCTGGCCGCCGCGGCGGCCCTGGTCGTGCTCCTGGCCCACCTGGTCTGGTCGCGGGGGGAGCGGCCCGGCTGGTTCGGGGTGCTGCCCGGCTCGGCCTGGGTGGTGGTGCCGTTCGCGCTCGGCGTGGCCGTGCGGGCCAACCGGGAGAGCGTGGAGCGGACCCGGACCGAGCAGGCCCGGCGGCAGGCCGACGAGGAGCGGCTGCGGATCGCCCAGGAGGTGCACGACGTGGTGGGGCACGGTCTCGCGGCGATCAGCATGCAGGCCGACATCGCGCTGCACCTGATGCCACGCCAGCCCGAGCAGGCGGTGACCGCGCTGACCGCGATCAGCCGGACCAGCCGGGAGGCGCTGGATGAGCTGCGGGTCACCCTGGGGGCGGTGCGCCGGGGTGCCGAGCGGGAGCCGGTGCCGGGGCTGGCCCGGCTGGACGCCCTGGTCGGCCGGCTGGCGGGCGCGGGACTCCGGGTGGAGCTGCGGGTGACCGGTGAGCCGGCGGACCTGCCGCCACCGGTGGACCTGGCCGCGTACCGGGTGGCGCAGGAGGCGTTGACCAACGTGCTGCGGCACGCCGGGGTGGATCGCGCCGCAGTGACCGTCCGGCACGCGCCGGGGGAGGTGAGCGTCGAGGTGACCGACGCCGGGACCGGCGGGGAGGGCGGCGCGGGCCACGGCCTGGCCGGCATGCGGGAGCGGGTCGCGGCCCTGGGCGGGGAGCTGGCCGCCGGGCCGCTCCCGGGCGGCGGGTTCCGGGTGTACGCCCGGCTGCCGGTGGAGCCGGCCCGGTGATCCGGGTGCTGATCGCCGACGACCAGGACCTGGTCCGGATCGGGCTGCGCGCGCTGGTGTCGAGCGAGGAGGACCTGACCGTGGTCGGCGAGGCGGCGGACGGGCTGCGGGCGGTGGAGCTGGCTCGCCGGGAACGCCCGGACGTGGTGCTGATGGACGTCCGGATGCCCGGCGTCGACGGCATCGAGGCGACCCGGCGGATCGTGGCGGACCCGGAGCTGGCCGGCTGCCGGGTGGTGGTGCTGACCACCTTCGAGCTCGACGAGTACGTCTTCGACGCGCTGCGGCACGGCGCCAGCGGCTTCCTGACCAAGGACACCCGCCCGGCCGAGCTGCTCCGCGCGATCCGGCTGGTGGCCGCCGGGGAGGCGCTGCTGTCGCCCTCGGTGACCCGCCGGGTGGTCCGGGAGTTCGCGACCCGGCCGGCCCGGGTGCCCCGCCCGCATCCCCGGCTCGGCGCGCTGACCGAGCGGGAACGCGAGGTGGTCGGGCTGGTCGGCGAGGGGCTGAGCAACGAGGAGATCGCCGGGCGGCTGGTGGTGAGCCCGGCGACCGCGCGTACCCACGTGAGCCGGGCGATGGTCAAGCTGGGCGCCCGGGACCGGGCGCAGCTCGTGGTCTTCGCCTACCAGTCGGGACTGGTCGACGGTTGACCGCGCCGCCGCCCGCGGCGGGGGTCGGGCCGGCCCGGAGCGCGGGTACGGGCGGCGGGCTACCCTAGCGATGGGCTGGACACCTGCCCGGCCGCCCTGCGCCCGCCGACCACGACAAACGGGATGTTCGCGTGTTTGACACCTTGAGTGACCGCCTGTCCGGGATCTTCACCAAGCTCCGCGGCAAGGGTCGGCTCACCGACGCCGACATCGACGCCACCGCGCGCGAGATCCGGATGGCACTGCTGGAGGCGGACGTCGCCCTGCCGGTGGTCAAGGGCTTCATCGCCAACGTCAAGGAGCGGGCGCGCGGCTCCGAGGTCTCCGAGGCGCTGAACCCGGCGCAGCAGATCATCAAGATCGTCAACGAGGAGCTGATCAACGTCCTCGGTGGCGAGGGGCGGCGGCTCCAGTTTGCCAAGCAGCCGCCGACGGTGATCATGCTGGCCGGCCTCCAGGGTTCCGGCAAGACCACCCTCGCCGGCAAGCTGGCCCGCTGGCTCAAGGCCCAGGGCCACCAGCCGCTGCTCGTCGCCGCCGACCTCCAGCGCCCCAACGCCGTCGGGCAGCTCCAGGTCCTCGGTGGCCGTGCCGGCGTCGAGGTGTACGCCCCGGAGCCCGGCAACGGCACCGGCGACCCGGTGCAGGTCGCCCGCGCGTCGATCGAGCACGCGAGGCGGGCCGCCCGCGACATCGTCATCGTCGACACCGCCGGCCGGCTCGGCATCGACGCCGAGATGATGCAGCAGGCCGCCGACATCCGCGACGCGGTCGACCCGGACGAGGTCATCTTCGTCATCGACGCGATGGTCGGCCAGGACGCCGTGCGTACGGCCGAGGCGTTCCGCGACGGCGTCGGCATCACCGGTGTGGTCCTGTCGAAGCTCGACGGCGACGCCCGCGGTGGCGCCGCGCTGAGCGTCCGGGAGGTCACCGGGCAGCCGATCCTCTTCGCCTCCACCGGCGAGAAGCTGGAGGACTTCGACGTCTTCCACCCCGACCGGATGGCCAGCCGGATCCTCGGCATGGGCGACGTCCTCACTCTGATCGAGCAGGCCGAGGCGGCCTTCGACACCGATCAGAAGGAGAAGATGACTGCCAAGCTGATGGGCGGCGAGCAGTTCACCCTGGAGGACTTCCTCGACCAGCTCATCGCGGTCCGGCGGATGGGCCCGATCGCCAACGTGCTGGCCATGATGCCCGGCATGGGGCAGATGAAGGACCAGCTCGCCGAGCTGGACGACAAGCACTTCGACCGGGTCACCGCGATCATCCGGTCGATGACCCCGGGCGAGCGCACCAACCCGAAGATCATCAACGGTTCCCGCCGGGCCCGGATCGCCAGCGGTTCCGGGGTGACCGTGATGGACGTCAACCAGCTGCTCAACCGCTTCGCCGACGCGCAGAAGATGATGAAGCAGATGGGCGGCATGATGGGCCTGCCCGGTGGCGGCCGGCGCAAGGCCACCAAGTCGCCGAAGAACAAGCGCAAGGGCACCAAGGGCGGCAACCGGCCGCGTACCGGGGCGGGCGCCGGGATGCCGGGCGGCTTCCCGGGCGGCATGCCGCAGCTCCCGCCGGGGATGGACCCGGGCGACCTGGCCGGTGGGCAGGGCCTGCCGCCGGGCTTCAAGCTTCCGAAGATCGACTTCAACAAGCTCGGCAAGGGGGACCAGCGCCCCCGCTGAGCGCGTGTCGGTGTCGGTGGGTGACATCATCATCTCCTAGGGTGATGTCGCCCCCTGGAAGGAGATGTCATGACCGCGGCCCCGATCCTGCCGGAGCGGCACGAGTGGACGGTCGACGACCTGGGTGACCTGCCCAGGGACCTTCCGTACGAGTTGATCAACGGAAGGTTGATCGTGCCGTCGCCGACTGCCGTGCACCAAGAGCTGTGTGTCGAGCTGCTGCTCGCACTCCGCGTCAACTGCCCACCCGACTATCTGGTCAGCATCGACCTGTCGATGCGGGTGGACCGGCGCAACGAGCCACGCCCCGACGTGGTGGTCATCCGCCGCAAGCACGCCGGCCGGTCGCCGGTGCCGGTCGAGGACGCGTTGCTCGCCGTCGAGGTGGTCTCGCCCACCTCCACCTTCCGGGACATGTACGACAAGGCCAAGGTCTACGCGCACGCCAAGGTCCGCTCCTACTGGGTGGTGGACCCGCTCCAGGACCGGATCGCCCTCACCGAGTACGTCCTCGGCGCGAACCGCGAGTACGAGCAGGTCTCCAACACCGAGGACCTGTTCGTCACCGAGACGCCGTGGAAGGTCTCGGTCGACGTGCCGGCGCTGACCGCCCGCCGGGACGCCCTGCTCGCCGACGGGGACGACTGATCGGGTAGGACTGTGCACATGGCTCTGCATGTGCGCGGTGTGCTCCTGCCCGACGACGAGGTCCGGGACCTGTGGCTGGTCGGCGACCGGGTCACCTTCGAACCGGTGCCCGGCGCGGAGACGATCGTCGACGGCGGTTTCGTCCTGCCCGGCCTGACCGACGCGCACTGCCACATCGGCATCGCCCGCGGTGGCGCCCCGATCACCTCCCTCGACCAGGCCCGTGAGCTGGCCCGGACCGACCGGGACGCGGGCGTCCTCGCCATCCGCGACGCCGGCTCGCCGTACCCGTATCCGGAACTCGACGACGAGCCGGAACTGCCGCGCCTGGCCCGGGCCGGGCGGCACGTCGCGCCGCCGAAGCGCTACCTGCGCGACATCGGCGTGGAGGTCGGCGCCGCCGAGGTGGCCGCCACGGTGGCGGCGCAGGCCGCCGCCGGCAACGGCTGGGTCAAGCTGGTCGGGGACTGGATCGACCGGGGGGTGGGCGACCTGGCCCCGGCCTGGGACGCGGACACGATGACCGCGGCGGTCGCCGCCGCGCACGCCGCCGGGGTACGCGCCGCGGTGCACACCTTCTCCGAGTCGGCCGTGGAGATCATGGTCCGGGCCGGGGTGGACTCGGTGGAGCACGGCACCGGCCTGAGCCTGGACCTGGTCGACCTGATGGCCCGGCAGGGGACCGCCCTGGTCCCCACAATGATCAACATCGCGACCTTCGGCCACATCGCCGACCAGGCCCGCGCCAAGTTCCCCGGGTACGCCGACCACATGATCGCCCTGCGCGACCGGTTCCCCGAGGTGGTCCGGGCCGCGTACGAGGCTGGGGTGCCGATCTACGTCGGCACCGACGCCGGCGGGGGCATCGACCACGGGCTGGCCGCCGAGGAGATGCTGCTGCTGCACGAGCGGGCCGGCATGCCCGCCGAGGAGGTGCTCGCCGCCGCTTCCTGGCGGGCCCGGGAGTGGCTCGGCTTCCCCGGCCTGGTCGAGGGGGGCCTGGCCGACCTGACCGTCTATCCCGAGGACCCGCGCCGTGACCTGAGGGTGGTCCGCACCCCGTCCCGCATCGTCCTGCGCGGCCGCGTCCTCCGCTGACCCGCCCGCCTGGGCCCCGCCCCCCGGCCCCCCAGCCCCCGCCGCGCGCCCGCTCCGCGCCGTCTCCGCGCCGTCCCGAGGCGGCAACTTCGCGGAAATTGCGGCCTGCGCGCGTCGGGAGCCAGCACCTTCCCCGAAGTTGAGCGGACCCTTCGGCCGGACCTCCCCGTTCGTGGCGCGGAGGGGTGTCGTCCGGTCAAGTTCGTGCTCGATCGTGGATGTAGTGGCATCGCGTTCGCGAAGAGGCCACTACATCCAGGAAGTAGCGTGATCTTGGCACGGGGCGCGGGGCGCGGGGCGCGGGGCGCGGGGCGCGGGGCGCGGGGCGCGGGGCGCGGGGCGCGGGGCGCGGGGCGCGGGGCGCGGGGCGCGGGGCGCGGGGCGCGGGGCGCGGGGCGCGGGGCGGGGCGCGGGGCTCGGGTCAGCGCGGTGCGGTGGTCGCGGTGAGGAAGAGGTGCACGGCCAGGTCGGTCAGCTTGTCGGCGGTCTCGTCCACCGGGGCGCCGGGCAGCACGATGTGGCTCACCACCAGGCGGACGACGCTGTCCGCCGCGAACGCCAGCGCCGCCGGATCGGCGTCGGGCAGGTGGCGCCCCGCCCACTCCCGCAGCGCGGCGGTCGACTCGGTGAGGACCAGATCCGCCCGGGTGGTCAGGTAGGGCAGCAGCTCGTCCGAGCCGCCCCGGGCGCTGGTCAGGATCGCCTTGACCAGCGGATTGTCGGCGGCCGAGGCGAGCGTACGACGGATCGCCGCGTACGCGGCCGCGCGCACGTCGACGCCGTGCTCGGCCAGCGCGGCCCGGACCTCGCCGACGAACCGGTCCACCTCGTGGCGGGCGAGCGCCTCGGCCAGGCCCGCCTTGGTGCCGAACTCGTTGTAGAGCGTCTGCCGGCTCACTCCGGCGGCCGCGGCCACCGCGCCCATCCGGACGCCGTCCCAGCCGCTCGCGACGGTCAGCGACCGGGCGGCGTCGACGATGGCGTCGCGCACCGGTGTGGTGTTCCTCGACCCGGTCATGGTGTCCGGAAGTCTACGGGCGGCGACGCCGTGTCCATCGCCGTCACCGGCAACCGCCGGGCGGGTCAGTGGACGACGAGGCGGTACTCGGCCCGCACCCAGAAGCCGTCGCCGTCGGTGCCGCCGAAGGTCAGCTCGTGCGCCCCGGACGCCAACGGCGGCAGGCTGGCCCAGAGGCCCCAGCAGGTGACGGGCGTCGGGCGGGAACTCGACGTCACCCCGTTGCCGAGCGCGCCGCGTACCTCGAAGGGCGTCGGCGTGCCGATCGTCGCCAGCGGCAGCGGAACCCCGGCGAGCTGGGCGTGCCCGGTCGCGCGGGACGCCATCGGGACCTCGCCGGCGCGGGCCGGGTACCGCCACATGTTGAAGGCCGGGAAGAAGAGCGGTCGCCCGGCCGGCAGGGCGCAGCGCCGGGTCACCGAACCTCCGTAGCTGCCGGCGAGGAACCAGACGTCGTCCGGCTGGTGGTGGCCGGCGTGCTCGCCGGTGGCGTCACGGACCGGGTTCTTCGCCGACCCGTGCGTGGCCACCCAACGCACCCAGCGGGCGACCAGCCCCTCCGGCGAGGTGGGCGCGAAGGGCAGCGGCGCCGGCCCGGAGACGCGACCGAACAGGGAGCGCAGCGGGGACATGAGCGCAGATGCTAGCCAGCGTCCGGTAGGTCCCGCTGCCCCTCGCCCGTACGCCCGCCGGAGCCGCCCCCGTCTGGTCCGCGCGGTACGGGCGCGCCCGATCGCGGCGGCCCTCCGGGCGGCGCATAGGATGTGCGGTCATGGCACGCGTGCTCACTCCCCGTGCGGAGGACTTCCCCCGCTGGTACCAGGACCTGATCGCCAAGGCGAAGCTGGCCGACAACGGCCCGGTCCGCGGCACCATGGTCATCCGACCGGCCGGCTACGCCATCTGGGAACGGATGCAGGCCGAGATGGACGCCCGGATCAAGGCGGCGGGCGCGGAGAACGCGTACTTCCCGCTCTTCATCCCGGAGAGCTACCTCAAGCGCGAGGCGGAGCACGTCGAGGGCTTCTCGCCGGAGCTGGCCGTCGTCACCCACGGTGGCGGCAAGCAGCTCGCCGAGCCGGTGGTGGTGCGCCCCACCAGCGAGACGGTGATCGGCGAGTTCATGGCCAAGTGGATCGACTCGTACCGGGACCTGCCGCTGCTGCTCAACCAGTGGGCCAACGTGGTCCGCTGGGAGCTGCGCCCGCGCATCTTCCTGCGTACCAGCGAGTTCCTCTGGCAGGAGGGGCACACCGCGCACGCCACCCGCGATGACGCCCGGGCCTACGCCCGGCGGATCCTGCACGAGGCGTACGAGGACCTGATGGTCAACGTGCTCGCCATCCCGGTGGTGGTCGGCCTGAAGACCGCCCGGGAGCGCTTCGCCGGGGCGACCGCCACCTACACCTGCGAAGGCATGATGGGTGACGGCAAGGCGCTTCAGCTGGGCACCAGCCACGAGCTGGGGCAGAACTTCGCCAAGGCGTTCGACATCTCCTACTCGGCCAAGGAGGGCGGCCGGGAGCACGCCTGGACGACCTCCTGGGGCACCTCGACGCGGATGCTGGGCGGCCTGATCATGGCCCACGGCGACGACAACGGTCTGCGGGTGCCGCCGAAGCTGGCGCCGGTCCAGGCGTACGTGATGATCGTCAAGGACGGCGAGGGCGTCGGTGAGGCGGCGCGAAAGATCTCCGACGCGCTGCGCGACGCCGGCGTCCGGGTCGCGCTCGACGACCGGACCGACACCGCGTTCGGCCGCCGGGCCGTCGACGCCGAGCTGCGCGGCTATCCGGTACGCGTCGAGGTCGGCCCCCGCGACCTGGCCGCCGGCAACGCGGTGGTGGTCCGGCGTACGGACGGCTCGAAGTCCCCGACGCCGGTCGCCGACGTGGTCGGCGCGGTCCTCGCGGCGCTGGACGCGGACCAGAAGGCGCTGCACGACCAGGCCCTGGCCCACCGCCGGTCCCGCACGGTCGAGGTCGCCACGCTCGCCGAGGCGATCGAGGCGGCGGCCACCGGCTGGGCCAAGGTGCCGTGGTCGGCGGTCGGCGTCAAGGGTGAGGCCGAGGCGAACGGCCAGGGCGTGACGGTCCGCTGCCTGCTGCGGGCCGACGGTTCGGTGCCGGACTCCGAGGACGAGCCCGACCTGGTGGCCATCCTCGCCCGCGCCTACTGAGACTCGAGTGAGGGCCCCTTCTCGACGCATTCGGTCGAGGAGGGGCCCCTTCTCATCAACCTGGGGGGATCGGTGCGGTTCGAACCGGGGCGGTTGATCGTGCATCGGAACGTCCGGCACGGCCGGATCGGCTGGGCGCGGACGGCGCGGGTGGTGCTCGACGACGACCGCGGGCTGCTGCTCTGGATCGCCCGGGACTCGCCGGTGGCGCACGAGGTCGCGGCCGACGGCCGGGGCATGCGGGCGATGCCGTTCACCGAGTGGATCACCTCGGGGTACCGGCTGGACCAGGCCCGCTGGAACGGCCCGCCGGTGCTGAAGTTCCTGCCCACCGGGGCCGCCCACTCGGTCTGGTGGTTCCGGGACGCGCACGGCCGGTTCACCAACTGGTACGTCAACCTGGAGGAGCCGGGCGTCCGCTGGGACGACGGCACGCTGGCCGGTGTCGACATGGTCGACCAGGACCTCGACGTGGTGGTCCGGCCGGACCTGAGCTGGGAGTGGAAGGACGAGGACGAGTTCGCCGAGCGGCTCGCCCACCCCGAGCACTACTGGGTGCCCGACGAGAAGGCGGTACGCGCCGAGGGGGAGCGGGTGATCCGGCTCGCCGAGGCGGGCGCGTTCCCGTTCGACGGCACCTGGTGCGACTTCACTCCGCCGCCGGAATGGGACGTACCGGACGAGCTGCCGCCCGGATGGGACCGGCCGCCGGTCCCGTGACGGTGTCCTCCGTCACCCGTCGGCCCGGTCCGGGCGTCTCGTCCGGGTCCGGTGCGGGAGATCGCCCCCCGATCTGGCAGAATGGGTCGCTGGTATCCGGCACGCGTCAGGCGCCCTCTAACCCGGGCGCGTCGCCAGTCCACCGAGCAGTCTCCGGCCCAAACCCCACTGTGCCGGTCGGCGCTCACCCGCACACCGCCCGTACCGGGCCGGTGAGATCGCAACAGGAGCGAAACAACTGTGGCCGTAAAGATCCGGCTCCTGCGGATGGGCAAGATCCGCAACCCGCAGTACCGCATCGTCATCGCCGACTCGCGCACCAAGCGTGACGGTCGCGCGATCGAGTTCGTCGGTGTGTACCAGCCGAAGGAAGACCCTTCGGTGATCGAGGTCAAGTCGGAGCGGGTCCAGTACTGGCTCTCGGTCGGCGCGCAGCCGAGCGAGGCCGTGCAGCGCCTGCTGGAGCTGACCGGTGACTGGCAGAAGTTCAAGGGCCTGCCGGCCCCGCCGCCGCTGAAGGTGGCCGCCGAGCGCGCCGACCGCAAGGCGGCGTACGAGGCCGAGGCGAAGGCCGCCGCCGGGCTGGCCCCGGAGACCCCGGCCAAGCCGGCCAAGAAGGCCGCCAAGGCCGAGGCCCCCGCCAAGGCCGAGGCCCCCGCCAAGGCCGAGGCCCCCGCCGAGACCGAGGCGCCGAAGACCGAGGCTCCGGCCGAGGCCCCGGCCGCTGCTGCCGACGCCGGTGAGCAGGCCTGACGTGGCACTGCGTCCCGCGCTGGAGCACCTGGTCAAGGGCATCGTCGACCACCCGGACGACGTCCGGGTGCGGATGGTCGATTCCCGTCGGGGCAAGCGGCTGGAAGTCCGCGTGCACCCCGAGGACCTCGGTACGGTGATCGGGCGGTCCGGCCGGACCGCCAAGGCGCTGCGCCAGGTGATCGGCTCCATCGGTGGACGCGGGGTACGCGTCGACATCGTCGACTCGTACTGATGGACCTCGTCGTCGGCAGGATCGGCAAGCCGCACGGGATCCGCGGTGAGGTCACCGTGGAGGTGCGGACCGATGAGCCCGAAGCTCGTTTCGCCCCGGGGACGGTGCTGCGCACCGAACCCGGGGCGGGCGCGCCCCCGGCGGCCGGGGCCTACCGGGTTCCGGCGGAGCTGACCGTCGAGGCGGCCCGGTGGCACCAGGGCCACCTGCTGGTCGCCTTCGACGGGGTGCTGGACCGCAACGTCGCCGAGGCGCTGCGCGGCACCCTGCTCGTGGTGGACAGCGGCGACGTGCCGCCCCCGGAGGACCCGGAGGAGTTCCACGACCACCAGCTGGTCGGCCTGGCCGTGGTCACCCCGGCCGGTGAGCGGCTCGGCGAGGTGGCCCGGATCGACCACGCGCCCGCCTCCGACATGCTGGTGCTGCGTCGCCCCGAGGGGCGTACCGCGCTCATCCCGTTCGTCAAGGCGATCGTGCCCGAGGTGGACCTCGCCGGCGGTCGTGTCGTCGTCGACCCGCCGGGCGGACTGCTCGACCTGTAGAGCTGGAGCCCACCCCCCATGCGCGTCGACATCGTGTCGATCTTCCCCGAGTACTTCGCCCCGCTCGACCTGTCGCTGATCGGCAAGGCCCGCGCGAACGGGACGCTGCGGCTGGCCGTACACGATCTGCGGAGCTGGACCCACGACGTGCACCGCACGGTCGACGACACGCCCTACGGCGGCGGTCCGGGCATGGTGATGCGGCCCGAGCCGTGGGGTGAGGCGCTGGACGCCCTCGCCCCCGACGAGCTCAGCCCGGACGGGCACACCCTGCCCCGGCTGCTGGTCCCCTCCCCGGCGGGCGTCCCGTTCACCCAGGCCATGGCGCACGAGCTGGCCGCCGAGTCGCACCTGCTCTTCGCCTGCGGCCGGTACGAGGGCATCGACCAGCGGGTGCTCGACCACGCGGCGACCCGGATGCGGGTGACCGAGGTCTCCCTCGGTGACTACGTGCTCTTCGGCGGCGAGGTCGCGGTGCTGGTGATCCTGGAGGCGGTCACCCGACTGCTGCCCGGGGTGCTGGGCAACGCCGGCTCGCTGGACGAGGAGTCGCACGCCCACGGCCTGCTGGAGGCCCCGATGTACACCAAGCCGGCGACCTGGCGCGGGCTGGAGGTGCCGGAGGTGCTCCGCTCCGGTGACCACGGGCGGATCGCCCGCTGGCGGCGCGACGAGGCGCTGACCCGTACGACCACCCGACGCCCCGACATGATCGCCGCCCTGCCGCCGCAGAACCTGGACAAGCGGGACGCCGCGGCGCTGGACCGGGCCGGATTTCAGCTGCCGCCGGGGGATGTGGCAAAGTAGGGGGGTTGCCGCATCCGACCACGCCGTGGACGGCTGCGAGGACCCCCGGGTTTCGGGGGTCAGAATCACCCATCCGCGCACCGAGTGACGGTGCGCCGTGAGCCTCACGAGGACACAGCGATGAACATCCTGGACGCCCTTGACGCCCAGTCGAAGCGGGTCGACCTCCCTGACTTCCGTGCCGGTGACACCGTGAAGGTGCACGCGCGGGTCGTCGAGGGCAACCGGTCCCGTGTCCAGATCTTCCAGGGCGTGGTCATCCGCCGCCAGGGTGACGGCCTGCGCGAGACCTTCACCGTCCGCAAGGTCAGCTTCGGCGTGGGTGTTGAGCGGACCTATCCGCTCAACGGCCCGGGCATCGACCGGATCGAGGTCGTGACCCGCGGTGACGTCCGTCGGGCCAAGCTCTACTACCTGCGCGAGCTGCGCGGCAAGAAGGCCAAGATCAAGGAGCTTCGCGAGAAGCAGCCGGCCAACTGACCCACCGCTCGCCACGCCGCCCGAACTGCGCGGATGTCGTACGCGTCGGAGCACACTACTCTGGTCGTACGGGCGCAGGAGGGCGGCACGTCGCGGTGACCGCGACGACGCGGAAGTCCACCACCGCCCGCGGGGTCTCGACGAGACTCCCGGGCGGTGGTGTTTTTCTGCGGACCGGAGAGTGGCATGGTGCAGATGCTTGACGAGGACGGCACCGTCGATCCCTGGCGCCGGCGGGCCCGCAGCGGCCGCCGGCAGATGCCGCTCTGGCAGGAGCTGCCGCTGCTGCTGGTCGTCGCGTTCTGTCTCGCGGTGCTGATCCGCACCTTCCTGCTCCAGGCGTTCTTCATCCCCTCCGGCTCCATGGAGGACACCCTCCTGATCGGCGACCGAGTGCTGGTCAACAAGGTCGTCTACGACGTCCGGGAGCCGGTCCGCGGCGAGATCGTGGTCTTCCGGGGCACCGACAAGTGGGTCGCCCAGGAGGTGCAGGAGCCCGAGCCGGGCCTCGCCGGCAAGGTCGGCCGCACCCTCGGCGACCTGGTCGGGGTGAGCCGCCCCGGCGAGAAGGACTTCATCAAGCGGGTGATCGGCGTCCCCGGCGACAAGGTCCGCTGCTGCGACAAGCAGGGCCGGGTGATCGTCAACGGGGTGTCGCTGAACGAGCCGTACGTGATCCGCGACTCGCCGCTGGACGTGCCGCCCAATCCGCGCGAGTGCCGGTCGCGCTTCTTCAACGAGGTGGTCGTGCCACCCGGGCAGATCTGGGTGATGGGTGACCACCGGCTGGTCTCCCAGGACGCCCGCTGTCAGGGTCCGGTGCCGATCGAGAACGTGATCGGGCGGGCCTTCATGGTGGTGTGGCCTTCGTCGCGGTGGGCCTCGCTGCCGGTGCCGGACACCTTCGACGGTCTGGACCGGCCGGTGGCGGCGCCGGCGGGTACGCCCGCGCCGGTGGAGCCGGTGCCGCAGGGCGGTGTCGGGCTCGTCCTGCCCGTCCTGGCCGCCGTGTCCGTTGTCGCGCGTTCCGGTCGGTGCCGTCGCGCCCGGCAACGTAGGCTCCTTCCGTGATTGACGAGCAGACCGACAAGTCGCGCAGCTCCTTCTGGAAGGAGCTGCCCATCCTCCTGGGTGTGGCGATCCTGGTCGCGGTGCTGGTGCGGGCCTTCGTACTGCAGACCTTCTTCATCCCCTCCCCGTCCATGGAGAACACCCTCAAGATCGACGATCGGGTGCTGGTCAACAAGCTGGTGTACGACTTCCGGTCGCCGCACCGCGGCGAGGTGGTGGTCTTCAAGGCACCGACCGAGTGGAGCGGCAACCCGGACGGCGAGGACTTCATCAAGCGGGTGATCGGTGTCGGCGGCGACCACGTGGTCTGCTGCGACGCCGACCGACTGGTGATCAACGGCAAGCCGCTGACGGAGCCGTACGTCTACTCCGCCGACGGCGTGCAGGACAAGCCCGCCGACCAGGACTTCGACATCACCGTCCCGAAGGGGCGGCTGTGGGTGATGGGCGACCACCGGTCGGCCTCCGGCGACTCGCTGGAGCACTGGCAGCAGTCGGGTCAGAACATCGACAGCGCCACCATCCCCGAGGACCAGGTGGTCGGTCGCGCGTTCACCGTCTTCTGGCCGCTGAACCGGGCCACCTGGTTGACCGTGCCGAAGCAGTTCGACGGCGTCCCCAACCCGTAGCCGGCCGGCGGCCGGGCCGGACGGGCGTGGTCGTTCGTCGGTGTCGTCTGGCAGTCTGGTGCGGTGACCGTCTACACCCCTCGTCGCGCCGCGCGTGTGCTGCTGGTCGACGGGGCCGGTCGGGTGCTGCTCTTCGTGGGCGTCGACCCGGCCCGCCCCGAGCACCGGTACTGGTTCACCCCCGGCGGTGGCCTGGAGCCCGGCGAGACCTACCCGGTCGCCGCGGCGCGTGAGCTGGCCGAGGAGACCGGGCTGCGGCTCCCACCGACCGCGTTCGGAGCGCCGGTGCACCGCGACGTGACCGAGTTCCCCTTCGACGGGGTCTGGTACCGGCAGGATCAGGAGTTCTTCCTGGTCCGGGTCGACTCGCACGACGTCGACACAATGGGGTTCAACGAGATCGAGCGGGCCAGCATGCTCGACCACCGCTGGTGGTCCGAGCCGGAGCTGGCCGCCACCGGCGAGCGGTACTACCCGCCCGACCTGCCGGCGATCCTGCGCCGGGCGCTGGCCGGGCCCCCCGCCGCGCCGAGGCGGGCCGTCCCCGCCCCGCCCGGGCCGCCGGTCGGCAGCATCGGCCCGACCTGCCGCGGCGGTGGCGAATGCTGACGCCCCCGCGCACCGTGGTGCGCCGCGACGGCGGCCTGTACGCCTTGGAGCGGGCGTTGCAGCGGCGCGGCTTCCGGCACGTCGCCGGCGCCGACGAGGCCGGCCGGGGCGCCTGCGCCGGGCCGCTGGTCGCCGCCGCGGTGGTGCTGCCCGAGGGGCGGCGCGGTGAGATCGACGGACTGGCGGACTCCAAACTGCTCACCCCGGCCAGCCGGGAGCGGATCCACGACGAGGTGGTGGCCCGGGCGCTGGCGTACGCGGTGGTGGTGATCCCCGCGGAGGAGGTCGACGCCCGCGGCCTGCACGTGTGCAACCTGGCCGCGATGCGCCGGGCGCTGGCCTCCCTCACCACCCGCCCGGAGTACGTGCTGACCGACGGGTTCGGCGTCGACGGGCTGGACGTGCCGGGCCTCGCGGTCTGGAAGGGTGACCGGGTGGCGGCCTGCGTGGCGGCGGCCAGCGTGCTGGCCAAGGTCACCCGGGACCGGATCATGGTGGAGCTGGACGCCAACTTCCCCGGGTACGGCTTCGCCGAGCACAAGGGCTACATCACCGCCGAGCACACGGCGGCCCTGCGGGAGCACGGTCCCTGCGTCGAGCACCGGTTCTCGTACGTCAACGTCGCCGCGATCTCCGGCCGGGAGGGACGACCTCCCCGGTCCCGCCGACCGGCCCCCGACGGCCGGCACGAGCCGATGGCGCGTTCGGCGGCGGCAGGGGGTACCGTCGGCGTGGCGTTGGACGAGCAGCCTCGGCCCCCGGCGCCGGTGGGGGAAGATGTGGTCATGGAAGGCGGAGAGCGATGAGCGCGGAAGATCTCGAGAAGTACGAGACCGAGATGGAGCTGCAGCTCTACCGGGAGTACCGCGACATTGTCCGCCAGTTCTCCTACGTCGTGGAGACCGAGCGCCGCTTCTACCTCGCCAACCAGGTCGACCTGCACGTGCGCAACTCCGACGGCGAGGTCTACTTCGAGGTCGAGATGCACGACGCCTGGGTGTGGGACATGTACCGTCCCGCGCGCTTCGTCAAGAACGTCCGGGTGATGACGTTCAAGGACGTCAACGTCGAGGAGCTGGAGAAGCCCGACATCTCGCTCCCCGCCGACTCCGGCTTCGGCGGCTGACCGCCCGCTGACCCCGGGCCCGCCGGCGGCTCACTCCGGCAGGACCACGACCTCCACCCGCTGGACCAGGTTGTTGGCGAAGCCGCCCCGGTTCCACGGCTGCGCGACCGGCTGGCTGCGCCCCGAGGCGTCGGTCGCCCGCGCGCCCAGCACGTACCGGCCCGGCTCCGGCGTCCACGCGTACCGCCACCGCCGCCACGCCCACTCCCCGGCGGTGGGTGGGTCGAGCTCCGCCGGCGCCCAGCTCGCCCCGCCGTCGACGGTCACCTCCACCGCGTCGACCGGCGCGTGCCCCGACCAGGCCCGGCCGTCCAGCAGGCACGCCCCCGGACGCAGCACCCGGGTCCGGGACATGAAGTCCGGGAAGCCCGGCGGCCGGACCAGCGCCCTCGGCTCGATCCGGGTCACCGGCACGCCGGGATCGTCCGCGTCCCGCCGCAGCCGGTAGGCGACCGCGTTCTGGTAGCCCTCGAACGGCGCGGTGGTCACCGTGACGCCCCGCAGCCACTTCACGTGGGCCATGCCATACCAGCCGGGCACGATCAGCCGCAGCGGCGCGCCGTGCTGCGGCAGCAGGGGAGCACCGTTCATCTCGTACGCCAGCAGCACCTCGTCGCGGAGCGCGTCCGCCACCGGCAGCGCCCGCTGGTAGTCCTGCTCGACGCCGCGCTCGACCCCGTGGTCAGCGCCGGTGAAGACGACGTCGACGGCGTCCGGCGACAGTCCCGCCTCACGCAGCAGCGGCGCCAGCGGGGTGCCGGTCCACTCGGCGTTGCCGACGGCCTCCACCAGCCACGGCTGGCTCACCGGGCGTGGGTGCAGCAGCGCCCGCCCGTTGCCGGCGCACTCCAGGGTGACCTTGTGGCTGACCCGGGGACGCTCCCGCAGCGCGGCCAGGTCGAGGTCGAGCGGCCGGTCCACGGCGCCGTCGACGGCCAGCGTGTGCGCCGCCGGGTCCAGCTCCGGGATGTCGTAGTGGATCAGCAGGTAGTGCAGGCCGGCCGGGGTCACGTCGTAGCGCAGCGCCTCCAGCGGGATGCCGTGGTTGCGGGCGGCCAGTTGCAGCTCCTCGGCGCTGATCGCCTCGTCCGCAGCGGCCACCCGGGAGGGGCGGCTGACGTCGTCCATGGTGGTCATGCGGGGCTCCCGGGGGTCGGTCGGGGATCGCTGGCCGGGCGACACCGGCGGTACGAGTATGCCGAGGGGTGGCGGTCGACGCGAGTGCCGTCCCCGCGCACCGTGGGTCGCCGGCACCCGGCCTGGCCGGTGACCTAGCAGATCGTCCGCTCCGGTGGTGGTCGTCCACAGCGTCGGGTCCGTCCACAGGCGGGCGTCCAGCGGGTGGCGGGTGGACCGGCGGGTGGAGCAGGCTGCCGGACGTGCGAACGACTCCGCGGCGCTGCGCCGCCACCCTGCTGGTCGGCGTCCTGCTCCTGGTCCTGGCGCCGGCCCCGGTGGTCGGAGCGGCGTCCCCGCCGCCGACGGGAGCGACACGGTGGCCGGCGGCTCCGGCCCCGCCGTCCCGGTCGGTGTCGCCGTCTCGATGGGTGTCGCCGTCCCGGCTGGTGTTCGGGTGGCCGCTGCCCGGGACACCCGTGCCGGTCCGCCGCTTCGCGCCGCCCCCGCGACCCTGGCTCCCCGGCCACCGGGGCGTCGACCTGGCCGGCGGGCCCGGGGTCGTGGTCCGGGCGCCCGGGCCCGGGGTGGTGCTCTTCGCCGGGCGGGTCGCCGGCCGCCCGGTGGTCACCGTCGGGCACACCGACGGACTGCGCACCACGTACGAGCCGGTCCGGCCGGCCGTGCACGTGGGTGAGGTGCTGGCGGCCGGCGCGACGCTGGGCGCACTGCTGCCCGGGCACTCCGGCTGCCCGGTCCCGGCCTGCCTGCACTGGGGACTGCTCCGGGGCACGGAGTACCTCGATCCGCTGGCGCTGCTGGCCGCCGGGCCGGTCCGGCTGCTCCCGGTCGGAGACGACGGTCAGGCGGCGGCGAGGAAGGGAGGCAGCCGCACGGCCAGGCGGTCGTACTCGTCGGGCGAGTTGTAGATCTGGCCGCAGAGCCGCAACCAGCCGCGCCCACCCCAGCTGGTCACCGCCACCTCGGTGGCGAGCCGGTCGGCGATCCGCCTCTGCAGCTCCCGCGCCGCGTCGATGGTGGTGGCGACTCCCGGCGGGAGCGGCACGATCCGCATCGCCACCGCCGGCCCGCCGGGGTGCGGCAGGTCGGCCGGCGCCACGCCCAGGGCGTCCCCCACCACCCGCTGCCCGTACGCGGCCAGTGCGGCGTTGTGCGCGCGTAGCCGGTCGACGCCGAGGCTGCGCAGTGTGTAGAGCCCGACCGGCGCGGCCAGCCACGGCGTGTAGTCCAGGGTGGCCTGCCACTCCACGTTCCCGGGGAACCCGGCCGGCTGCTCCCAGGAGACCACCAGTGGCTCGATCCGCTCCCGCCACGGCGGCGCCACCGCCAGGACCGCCGTGCCGCGCGGGGCGTACGCCCACTTGTGCAGGTTGCCCACCCAGAAGTCGGCGCCGACGCTGGCCACCGGCGTGGGCAGCATGCCCGGTGCGTGCGCGGCGTCGACCAGCACCGGCACCTGGCGTTCCCGGGCCACGCCCACGATCGCGGCGGTCGGCAGCAGCTTGGCGGTGGGCGAGGTGAGCTGGTCGACCACCAGCAGCTTCGTCCGGCCGGGGCGCAGACCGGACCGGACGATCTCGACGACCTCCTCGTCGGTGGCGGTCAGCGGCACCCGCAGCACCCGATGGGTGGCGCCGGTGCGCCGGCACTCCCGTTCGACTGCGAACGCGACCGCGCCGTACCCGTGGTCGGTGGTCAGCACCTCGTCCCCGGGGCGCAGGCCGAGCGACCCGAGGACGACCGCCACCCCGGTGGTGGCGTTGCCGACCAGCGCGGTGCCCGCCGGGTCG
This sequence comes from Micromonospora siamensis, assembly GCF_900090305.1. NCBI lineage: Bacteria > Bacillati > Actinomycetota > Actinomycetes > Micromonosporales > Micromonosporaceae > Micromonospora > Micromonospora siamensis. The sequence goes on from NZ_LT607751.1 coordinate 2,204,912, forward strand.
GCGCCGAGGAAGGTGGCCAGGTGCCGCCGGGCGTGCGTGATCCGGTCGATCAACCCCTGGGTGAAGAAGCGCAGCGGGTTGCTCTCCATCTCGTCGCGGAGCCGCTGCTGCGCCCGTTGCACGCCGATCGGCACCGCGCCGAAGGAGCCGTGGTTGAGGTGGCTCACCGCCGCATCGAGCGAGAAGAGCAGCCGGGCGCCGGGGACCGGCTCGGGCGGCTGCGGAACGCTCACCGCGTGATCGTAGCCCGCCGACGATCACCCGAGCGCCCTTCGGCTCAGGCCCGGGGATGCGCCTGCCGGTACGCGGCGCGCAGCCGCTCGACCGAGACGTGGGTGTAGATCTGGGTGCTGGCCAGCGAGGAGTGGCCCAGCAGCTCCTGCACCGACCGCAGGTCCGCGCCGCCCTCCAGCAGGTGCGTCGCGGCCGAGTGGCGCAGCCCGTGCGGGCTGACCGGCGGCAGGCCGGCGGCGTCGGCGTAGCCGCGGACGATCCGTCGCGCCGTGGTCGGGTTGAGCCGGGCACCGCGCGCGCCGAGCAGCAACGCGCCACCCGACGCCGTGCCGGCCAGCGCGGGACGCCCCCGGTCCAGCCACTCCCGCAGGGCCCGTTCGGCCGGCAGGCCGTACGGCACCGACCGTTCCCGGCCGCCCTTGCCGAGGACCCGGACCACCCGGCGCCCCCGGTCGACGTCGGTGACGTCCAGGCCGCACGCCTCGCTGACCCGTACGCCCGTGCCGTAGAGCAGCTCCAGCAGCACCCGGTCCCGCAGCAGCACCGACTCCCCGGGATCCGTCCCGTCGGGCGTGGTGGCACCGGACGGCGCGACGCCGGGCGGGTGGCCGGGGGCCTCGACCAGCGCGGCGGCCTGCTCGGTGCGGAGCACCACGGGGAGTTCCCGGTGGGCACGGGGGCTGGCCAGCGGGGCCGCCACGTCGCAGGGGAGCAGACCGGCCCGGTGCGCCCAGGCGCTGAACGTGCGCGCCGACGCGGCCCGGCGGGCCAGCGACGTACGGGCGGCGCCGGTGGTCCGTTGCCGGGCCAGCCAGCTGCGCAGCACGGTCAGGTCCAGCTCGGCGGGCTCGGCGCAGCCCATCCGGACGGCATGGTCCAGCAGCGAGACGAGGTCGGTGACGTACGCCCGGACGGTGTGCGGGGACCGGTTGCGGACCCCGGAGAGGTGGCCGGCGAAATCGTCCACCGCTTCCCGCATCGCCGGCGGCAGCGCCTCGTGGGTGGCCCGGGTGCCCCGGCCGACGGGCGCCGCTCCGCCGTCGGGGCGGCCGGCCTGGTCACTGCGCACGTCCTCAGCCTAGGGGTGGGCCGGCCCGGTCGCTCCCGGCGCGCCAACGGGGCTGGTGGGCGGCGCTCCGGCAGGCGAAACTGGACCGACGGGCGGACGTCTCCGGTCACCACCCGCGGGCGGTGGGTGAGACGTCGCGCCGCAGCGCCGTGCGGGGGACCGTCCAGGAAGGAGCGACCGGGCATGGGTGTGGATGCGGTCCTCTACCGGGTGGTCCGGGCCGGCCCCGGCAAGCGGCGGCCCGCCTACGTCACCGCGGAGGTGGTCCCCGACCCCGACGACGTGCTGCTGGAACTGCTCAGGCGGGTACGCGGCGGTGGTCGTACCCCGCTGCTGGATCTGGTCGACCCACTCGGCCAGCTGGTGGTCGGCGCGGAGGCGGCACCCCGGTTGATGGCGGAACTGCGCTGCCTCGCCGAGGTGGCCACCGCCCCGCCGGAGGTCAGCCACGTCCGGCGGCTGGGGCTGCTCGTGCGGCGCTGCCTGCGGGACCGCGACGTGGAGATCCGCTTCGAGGGTGACTGATCAGGCACCCCCGGCACGGCGGGCCGGCGGCTGGGCCAGCGCGTAGCCGTCCGGGCGGCGGACCACCAGGGCCAGTTCCTCCAGCAGGGACAGCTTCCGCAGCGCCGTCCGGACGTCCACGCCGGCCCGGGCGGCGAGCGCGTCCACCCCGATCGTCCCGCGCCGGGGCAGCGACTCGCGGATCAGCGCCGCCTCGTCGTCGAGCAGGTCGGTCGGGCGGTGCGGGCCGCGGGCCGGCTCGGCCAGGTCGGCCCCGATCCGGCCCACCTCCTCCAGCACGTGGGCGATCCCGGTGACCAGGCGGGCCTTCGGGTACTCGCGGAGCAGCTCGTGGGCGCCCACGGACATGGCCGAGGTGACCGGCCCGGGAACCACCATGGCCTGCCGCTCGATGGCCAGCGCCCGCCGCATCGTCTGGGTGGCCCCGCTGCGCGCCGACGCCTCCACCAGCACGCTGCCCCGGGTGCCCGCGGCGATCACCCGGTTGCGGATCAGGAACCGCGGCCGCAGCGGCTCGGAGCCCGGCAGCCACTCGCTGACCAGGAGCCCGGTGTCGGCGATCCGGTCGAACAGCGCCGTGTTGCCCATCGGGTAGGGCCGGTCCACCCCGCAGGCCAGCACCGCCACGGTGACGCCGCCGGCGCTCAGCGCACCCCGGTGTGCGGCGGAGTCGATGCCGAACGCGCCGCCGGAGACCACCGTCCACTGCCGGTCGGCGAGCCCGTACCCGATCTCGGTCGCCACGTGCACGCCGTACCCGGTGGCGGCCCGGGCGCCGACCACGGCGACCGAACGGTCGAGGGCCTCGGCCAGCGGCCAGCCGCCGCGCACCCAGAAGCAGAGCGGCGGAGCGGTCTCCCGGTCCACCTTGCGGTCGGCCACCGGCAGCACCAGCCGGTGCAGGTCGCCAACCTGCCGGGGCCACTCGTCGTCGCGCGGGACGACCAGCCGGGCGCCCAGCCGGTCGGCGCGGGACAGGGCCTCGGCGGCGACCGCCCGGGGGTTCCCGGCGCCGAGCCGGGCCGCCACGGCGGCCCGCAGTTGCTCGTCCGGCGCCCCGCCGTCGAGCAGCAGGTCCAGGGCGTCGCCGGCACCCCACTGGCCGACCAGCCGGTGCACCGAGCGGGTGCCCGGTTCGGCCAGCCAGGTCAGGGCCACCCGGGCGAGCCGGTCCTCGTCGTCGGTCATACCCCGTCTCCCGTTCTGAGTCCGATGGCCTCCCGGACGTCCTCCCGCCCGGGTCGGTTCCGCCCGTCCAGGTCGGCGACGGTCCAGGCGAGCCGGATGATCCGGTCGAAGCCCCGGGCGGACAGCGAGCCGCTGTCGAGCCGGCCCCGCAGCTCCGCGGTGTCCCGCGCCGGCAGGCGCCAGGGCAGCTGGCGGAGCAGCGGGCCGGGGATGTCGGCGTTGAGCCGGCGCCCGACCGTGGCCCACCGCTCGGCGGCGGCGGCCCGGGCCGCCGCTACCCGGGCCGCGACCAGCGCGGACGACTCGGCGGCGGTGCCGGCCTCCATCAGCTCGGCCGCCCGCACCGGGTTCACCTGGATCTGCACGTCGATCCGGTCCAGCAGGGGACCGGAGAGCCGTCCCAGGTAGCGCCGGCGGGCCAGCGGGGTGCACTCGCAGAAGGCGTCGCCGGCGGGCTTCGCGCAGGGGCACGGGTTGGCGGCGAGCACCAGTTGGACCCGCGCCGGGTACTCCGTACCGCCCCGGCTGCGCGCCAGGTGGACCCGGCCGCTCTCCAACGGCTGGCGCAGCGCCTCCAGCGCGCCCTTGCCGAACTCGGCGGCCTCGTCGAGGAAGAGCACGCCGCGGTGCGCGAGCGACACCGCGCCCGGCCGCGCCAGCCCGGACCCGCCGCCCACCAGCGACGCGACCGTGGCCGTGTGGTGCGGGGCCTGGAACGGCGGTCGGCGCAACAGCCGCCCGTCCGGTGGGAGCAGCCCGGCGATCGAGTGCAGGGCGGTGACCTCCAGCGCCGCCTCGTCGTCGAGCTCCGGCAGGACCGAGGGAAGCCGCTCGGCGAGCATGGTCTTACCCGCGCCCGGTGGGCCCAGCAGCGCCAGGTGGTGGCCACCCGCCGCGGTGACCTCCAGGGCCCGCCGACCGAGGCCCTGTCCGGCGACGTCCGCCAGGTCGGGGCCGGGGGCGACGGCGGGCGGCCCGGGAACCGGGGGCTCCAGCAGCGGGGTGCCCTCCCGGACGAAGCTCACCAGCCGGTGCAGGGTGTCCACCGCCCGGACCCGGACACCGGGGATCACCGCTGCCTCGGCGGCGTTGTCGACCGGTACGACCACCCGGTCCAGTCCCGCGCGGGCGGCGGCGGCGACCATCGGCAGGATGCCCCGCACCGGCCGGACCGTGCCGTCGAGGCCCAGCTCGCCGAGGACCACCACCCGCTCCAGCGGCAGCAGGGGCAGCTCGCCCGCGCCGCCGAGCAGGGCCGCCGCGATCGCCAGGTCGAAGGCGGAGCCGTACTTCGGCAGCGTGGCGGGGAGCAGATTGATGGTGATCCGGCGGTTGGGCCACTTCTGGCCGGAGTTGACGACCGCCGCGCGGACCCGGTCCCGGGCCTCGTGCAGGGCGGTGTCCGGCAGGCCGGAGACGACCACCGCGGGCAGCCCGGCGGCGAGGTCGGCCTCCACCTCGACCACGTGTCCGGTCACCCCGACCAGACCCACGCAGAGCACCTTGGCGTAGCTCATCTCAGAAGGCGCCCTTGACGTGTTCGACCCGGGCCGGCCCGGCGTCCGGCAGTTCCACGGCGAGCACGTCGAAGCGCACCTCTTCGGCGCTGGTGCCGGTCTCGGCCAGCCAGCGCGCGGCGAGGATCCGCAGCCGCCGCGCCTTGGCCGGCCCGATCGCCTCGGCCGGGGTGCCGAACCGGCCCGAGCGTCGGGTCTTCACCTCGCAGAACGCCAGCACCACCCCGTCCCAGGCGACGATGTCGATCTCGCCGGCGGGGCAGCGCCAGTTCCGGTCGACCGGGCGCAGCCCCGTGTCGATCAGGTGGCGGACGGCGCAGCGTTCGCCGTACGCGCCGACGGCCTGGTTGCGTGTCGTCATGGCGGTGACGGTGCGCCGTGGCCGGCCGGCGGCGCCACCGGCGGGAGCGGGCCTGTGGACGGCGGGAGGCGCTGTGGACGACCGGACGATCATGCGGTCGGCGTGCTAGGGGCCCTCCGTCGGCGGCCGGGCCGCTAGCCTTCGCCCATGATCGACGACTGGCGGGCCGACCGGGTCCGCGCCGCCCTGAGCGGCACGAATCCCACGGTGCTGCGCCGGCTCTCCGCCGGCTTCGCGGTGATCGGCGACGTCCAGTTCCTGCCCGGGTACTGCGTGCTGATCAGCGACGACCCGGCCGCCGACCGGCTGGCCGACCTGCCCCGGCAGCGGCGGCTGGCCTTCCTGGCCGACATGGACCTGCTGGGCGAGGCGGTGCACCGGGTCTGCGCGCGGCGGGACCCGGCGTTCCGGCGGGTCAACTACGAGATCCAGGGCAACCTGGACGCCTTCCTGCACGCCCACGTCCGGGCCCGGTACGCCTGGGAACCCGAGCACGTCCACGGGCGGCCGGTGACGGCGTACCCGATGGAGGTGTGGCGCGATCCGGCGAACGCCCTCGGCCCCCGGCACGACGGGCTCCGGGCGGAGCTGACCGCGGCGCTCGACCAGCTCGCCGGCCGGGCCGACGAGGGCTCCCCGGCTCTTCGCTGACGCTCCGGAATCGCCTGGTCACGCGCCGGTTCGGCGGTCCCGGACCACGAATGGCGCGCGACCGGCGCGTCGCATACGGTGCCGGACGTGGACGGACGACGGAGCTATCCCGAAGATCAGGAGTCGCGCTGGTATCCCGGCGGCGAGCGCGGATACGGCGAGCCGGACTGGCGCAGCGCGGGCGAGCGGTACCGCGACGACCAGCGCACCGACGACGGCCGGTACGCGGAGCCGGGCAACCCGGCCGAGGGCCGGTACGCGGAGCCGGGCAACCCGGCCGAGGGCCGGTACGCGGAGCGCTTCGGCGCCGACCCGCTCACCGAGAACCGCCCGGACGATGGTGGCTACCGGGCACCCCGGATGCGCCGGCCGGACGCGGACCCGGAGTCCTCGGGTGAGCTGCCCGGCGAGCGGGGCGGCCGACGTGCCGCCCGGGAGACGGCGACCGCCGCGCCGGTCGAGACCGAGGGGGTCCGGTCCGCGCCGTTGGCCGGTTACCCGGTGGTCGACCCGTCCCGCGCGGCGGAGGCGCCGCTGACCGGTTACCCGGTCGTCGACCCGTCCCGCACGGCGGAGGCGCCGCCGGCCGGTTACCCGGCCGTCGATCCGGCCCGCGCCGTCGATCCGGCCCGCGCCGTCGATCCGGCCCGCGCCGTCGATCCGGCCCGCGCCGGTGACCCGGCCCGCGCCGGCGACGACGCGCGGGCGGGCGAGCCGCCGCGGCCGGTCGAGGGGACGCACCCGCTGGACATGCCGACCGGGCCGATGCCCGCGGTCGGTCCGCGTCCGGACGGCGCGCCGGTGTTTCCGCCGGTCGGCGCACCGGACCCGGCGGCCCGGCCGGGCGACGGCGTCTACCGCACCCGGCGGCCGGCGCTGGCCGTGATCCTCGCCGTGCTGGTGCTGGTCTTCGAGGCCCCCGCGCTCCGGGTGCTCTTCAACGGCCTGGTCGGTGACCCGGTCTCGGCGACCAACGTGGTGGTGGGCACCTTCCTGGTGGCCGGTCTGCCGATCTTCGCCGCCGGGCTCTACGGGCTGCGTACCGGTGGGCTGGCGCTGGCCGACGGCAGCCGGGGCTGGCTGCGTCCGCCGACCGCGTACCTGACGGTGGGTCTGGTCCTCTTCGTCGCCGCCGCCCTCGCCGCCGGCTGATCCGCCCGGACGGGCCGGAAACGGACGCGCTGCCCACCCCGTGCACCCGCGGGGTGGGCAGCGGAGCAGGGGCGTACACTGGTCGACTGGCGACCGCCTCGCGCGGTCGACCTCGCGCGCCCTCTCCACGGTTGATCGTGGGGCGACGGCCTCCCTGGTCCCGATCTTGGTCGGGCCCACCATGGCCGGCGACCGGGCGCCAGGACGCCCGGCCGCCGGCCGGGCGTGGACAACCAGGGACCACAAGGAGTACCCCATGGCCGTCGTGACCATGCGTCAGCTGCTGGAGAGCGGTGTCCACTTCGGGCACCAGACCCGGCGCTGGAACCCGAAGATGAAGCGCTTCATCTTCACCGAGCGCAACGGCATCTACATCATCGACCTGCGCCAGACCCTCGACTACATCGAGAAGGCGTACGAGTTCGTGCGCACCACGGTGGCCGAGGGCGGTTCGATCCTCTTCGTCGGCACCAAGAAGCAGGCCCAGGAGGCCATCGCCGAGCAGGCGACCCGGGTCGGCCAGCCGTACGTCAACCACCGCTGGCTCGGCGGCATGCTGACCAACTTCCAGACGGTGTACAAGCGCCTTCAGCGGATGAAGGAGCTGGAGGCCCTGGGTGACCTGACCGGCACCGCCGCGGGTTACACCAAGAAGGAGACCCTCCAGCTGTTCCGGGAGAAGACCAAGCTGACCAAGACCCTCGGTGGTCTGCGGGACATGCAGAAGATCCCGGCCGCGGTGTGGATCGTCGACACCAAGAAGGAGCACATCGCCGTCGACGAGGCCCGCAAGCTGGGCATCCCGGTGATCGCCGTGCTCGACACCAACTGCGACCCGGACGAGGTCGACTTCCCGATCCCGGGCAACGACGACGCGATCCGCTCGGCCGAGCTGCTGACCAAGGTCGTGGCCGCCGCCGTGGCCGACGGTCTGATCGCCCGTTCCGGCCGCCGCCGCGGTGGGGACGAGAAGCCGGAGGCCGGTGTCGGCACCGACGAGCCGCTGGCCGAGTGGGAGCGCGAGCTGCTCGAGGAGCCGAAGAAGGCCGACGAGCAGCAGCCGGCCGCCGCCGCCCCGGCTGAGCAGCCGGCCGCCGCGGCTCCCGCCGCCGCCCCCGCGGAGTGATCCCGCCGCCGTTCCTCCGCCGCCCGTCGCGGGCGGCGGAGGGCGGCGGACCTGCCGGGCAGATCCGGCCCGGATCCGGGTAACCGGCACCCAGACCATCCCACCGCAGTTCCGACACGACACCGAAGAGAGAGTCATGTCCAACTTCACCGCCGCGGACGTCAAGAAGCTCCGCGACCTGACCGGCGCCGGCATGATGGACTCCAAGAAGGCGCTGACCGAGGCCGAGGGCGACTTCGACAAGGCCATCGAGATCCTGCGCGTCAAGGGCGCCAAGGACGTCGGCAAGCGGGCCGGCCGCACCGCCGCCAACGGCCTGGTCGCGCACTCCGGCAAGGCGCTGCTCGAGCTCAACTGCGAGACCGACTTCGTCGCCAAGAACGACGCCTTCGTCGCCCTGGCGCAGCAGCTGGTCGAGCACGGCGAGCGCAGCGGCGTGAACTCCGCCGAGGAGCTGCTGGCCAGCACCCTCGACGGCAAGACCGTCGCCGACCTGATCCAGGAGCAGTCCGCCAAGATCGGCGAGAAGCTGGTGCTCAACCGCTTCGCCAAGCTCGAGGGCACCACCGCGGTCTACCTGCACCGCAAGAGCCAGGACCTGCCGCCGGCCGTCGGCGTGCTGGTCGAGTACACCGGCAAGGCCGACGAGGCGGGCGACGCGGACGCCCGTGGCGTGGCCATGCAGATCGCCGCGATGCGCCCGAAGTACCTCACCCGGGACGAGGTTCCGGCCGAGGTCGTCGAGTCCGAGCGGCGGATCGCCGAGCAGACCGCCCGCGAGGAGAACAAGCCCGAGGCGGCGCTGCCGAAGATCGTCGAGGGCCGGGTCAACTCCTTCTTCAAGGACTACGTCCTGCTGGAGCAGGCGTCGGTGGCCGACAACAAGAAGAGCGTGAAGCAGCTGCTGGCCGACGCCGGCATCGAGGTGACCCGCTTCCTGCGCTTCGAGGTCGGCCAGGCCTGAGCCGACCCGGCCGGGCGCGCATGGCGCGCCCGCCGGCAGGGAAACGTGGACGAGGAGGCCGCCGGTGTACGTGACAGGCACCGCGGCCTCCTCGTCACATAGGGTCAGCAGCGGCAGTTTCGCAGTACGCGACGCACGTGAGGCGCGCGAGGGAAGGGCGGGCGGATGACGCAGGTTGTGAGTGACCGGAGCCTGGCAGCGGACGATCCCACGGCGCCACCGCCGGGGCGGTCCCGCCGGGTGGTGCTGAAGCTCTCCGGCGAGGTCTTCGGTGGCGGCGCGATCGGCGTCGACCCGGACGTCGTCCAGGCCATCGCCCGGCAGATCGCCACCGTGGTACGCCGCGGCGTGCAGGTCTCCGTGGTCGTCGGCGGTGGCAACTTCTTCCGCGGCGCGGAGCTGCAGAAGCGCGGGATGGACCGGGCCCGGGCCGACTACATGGGCATGCTGGGCACCGTGATGAACTGCCTCGCCCTCCAGGACTTCCTGGAGAAGGAGGGCATCGAGACCCGGGTGCAGAGCGCGATCACCATGGCGCAGGTCGCCGAGCCGTACATCCCGCTGCGGGCCATCCGGCACCTGGAGAAGGGCCGTGTGGTCATCTTCGGCGCCGGCGCCGGCATGCCGTACTTCTCCACCGACACGGTGGCCGCCCAGCGCGCGCTGGAGATCCACGCCGACGTGGTGCTGATGAGCAAGAACGGGGTGGACGGGGTCTACACCGCCGACCCCCGGATCGACCCCTCCGCGAGCAAGTTCGACTCGATCACCTTCTCCGAGGTGCTGCGCCGCAACCTGCGGGTCGCCGACGCCGCCGCCTTCAGCCTCTGCATGGAGAACGGCCTGCCGATGCTGGTCTTCGGCGCGCAGGGCGACGACACGATCATCCGCGCCGTGGGTGGCGACAGGATCGGCACCTTGATCACCGCCTGAGCCGGCCGGCGGGTGTGCCCGCCGACGACCGCAGCGGTCCTCCGACACGACAGCAGAGCCCAACGAGCACAGAAGGAGGCGAGGAGACCGGTGATCGACGACACCCTCCTCGAGGCCGAGGAGAAGATGGAGCGTGCGGTCGAGCACGCCAAGGAGGAGTTCGGCGCCATCCGCACCGGTCGCGCCAACGCCGCCATGTTCTCCAAGGTCATCATCGACTACTACGGCACGCCGACCCCGCTGCCGCAGATGGCCTCCATCGCGGTCCCCGAGCCGCGCATGGTGATCATCAAGCCGTACGACAACTCGCAGATCAACGCCATGGAGAAGGCGATCCGCGACTCCGACCTCGGCGCGAACCCGAACAACGAGGGCAACCAGCTGCGCCTGCTGCTCCCGCAGATGACCGAGGAGCGCCGCCGCGAGATGATCAAGGTGGCCCGGCACAAGGGTGAGGAGGCCAAGGTGGCCATCCGCAACATCCGCCGCAAGGGCAAGGAAGAGCTGGACCGGATCGTCAAGGACGGCGAGGCCGGCGAGGACGAGGGTCGCCGCGCCGAGAAGGAACTCGACGACCTGACCCAGAAGTACGTCGCCCACGTCGACGAGCTGGTCAAGCACAAGGAGTCCGAGCTGCTCGAGGTCTGAGCCGTTCGACACGACGTCACCGCAGAGGCCCGTCCCCGTACGTCGGGGGCGGGCCTCCGCGTCGCTCAGCCCGGAATCCGGACGGTGGCGGCGGCCTCGGCCAGCACCGATCCGTCGGTGTTGCTGTGCAGCTGGAACCAGACCCGCGCCCGGCCCGGGTGCAGGACCGGGTCCTCCCGGTAGAACGGCATCGCCGCGGCGCCGGTGCCGCCCTCGCAGAGCACCTCACCGGCCCCCCGCGCGGTGGTGGCCCACTCGGTGGGCAGCCCGTCCTGCTCCAGCGTCGCCGACAGCCAGTAGCTGCCGTCCGGGCAGTTGCGCACCAGACCCTGGACGAGAGTCGCCGGGTACGTCGGCCCGCCGCCCTCGAAGCTGGGGTCGTACGGGTACAGCGCGCCCGCCCGGTGCGCGATCCGGATGGTGGTGTCCGCTCCGCCGGCGACCGCTGGCGAGCCCACGCCCAGCACGGCGACGGCCACCGTCAGCAGGACCAGCCTCGTTCTGCCCATGTCCGCTCCCTTCCCGCCGCCGGCCGGTGTGCCGGCGTCCCGGTCAGCCGACCATCGGGGGTGCTGGCGGACATCCACCGTTCGGCCGGCCGGTCCGTCGGGTAGCGGACCGAGGCGGGTCGCGGCCCGGGCGGGGTCCCTCGTCCGCCGTGTCCGGCTGGCGGGTGCAGTAGGCTCGGCACGATTCCCGACCATCCACGAAGTGAACGGCGGGGATCGGCCGGCCGTCGGGCCGGTCAACCGGACGGAACAGTCGCGCCAGTAGGGGATGGTCTTGGTCTTGCGTCATGCGGTGGAACTCGTACCGAGCCTCTTCGGTGCGTGATGTCCCACCTCGACCCCTACGGCGCCGCGGAGCGCGGCTGGGACCGGCCGGAGCAGCCGGGGGCCCTGCCCTGGCCCGAGCGGGACATCGAGCCCGGCCCGGCCACCCGGCGTCCCGGCGCCGGACCTGAGCTGTACGCCGAGCCGTACGCCCGACCCGACCGGTACGCCGAGCCGCCCTACGAGCGCCGTGGCAGCCGCTACGACGACCGCCCCGCGCGCGAGCCCGGACGGGCGGGGGAGCACCCCCGGTCCGGCCCCGGGCAGCCCTGGCCGGGCCACCGCCCCGAGCCGCCGTACCGGGACGATCCGGCTGACCGGGACGATCCGGCCTACCGCGACGAGCCGGTGGAGCGGGCCGGGCGCGGCGGGGTTCCCTGGCCGGACGAGCAGCGCCCCGGGCACCTCGGGCGGCAGCCCGACGACGAGTACCCGACCGCCCAGTTCGCGCCGGTCCCCGGCGAGCCGCCGATCCCGGCCGAGCCGCCGCTGTCCGGTGCGCCGTCGACCCCCGGCGATCCGACGACCGCCGACGCGGAGCCGGAGCAGCCGTCCGGCCGGCGGCAGCGGGGCCGGCGCCGGGCCAGCGCGGACCGGCCGGCGACCCAGCAGGCCGTGCCGAGCCGGGCCGGGCGCAACCTGCCGGCGGCCATCGCCGTGGGCGTGGGGCTGGGCGCGGCCATCGTGGTGCCGCTCTTCCTCTACCCGCCCGCCTTCCTGGCCGTGGTGGTCGTGGCCGTCGCCGTGGGCACCTGGGAGATGGCCCGGGCGGTACGCCGCAGCGGCGCCCACCCGCCGCTGGTGCCGCTGATCGCCGGTGGCGTGCTGACCGTGGGGCTGGCCTGGTGGGCCGGCCCGGACGCGTTGAGTCTCGGGCTCCTGGTCACCGTGCTGGGCACGATGATCTGGCGGCTGGGTGACGGCCCGGCCGGCTTCCAGCGGGACCTGACCGCCGCCACCCTGATCGCGGTGTACGTGCCCTTCCTGGCCGGGTTCGCCGCGATGCTGGCGGCGGCCCCCGACGACGGCCCGTGGCGGGTGCTGGTGACCCTGGTGGCGGTGGTGCTCTCCGACACCGGCGGGTACGCGGCCGGCGTCACGTTCGGTAAGCACCCGATGGCGCCGTCGATCAGCCCGAAGAAGTCCTGGGAGGGCTTCGCCGGCTCGGTGACGGCGGCGGCGGTGGGCAGTGCCGTGCTGATCTGGCAGCTCTTCGACGTGGCCCCCTGGTGGGGCGCGGTGTTCGGGGTGGCGGTATCCGGCGCGGCGGTGCTCGGTGACCTCGCCGAGTCGATGATCAAGCGGGACCTGGGCGTGAAGGACATGAGCAACCTGCTGCCGGGGCACGGTGGCCTGATGGACCGGCTGGACTCGGTGCTGTTCGCCGTGCCGACGGCGTACCTGCTCCTGGCGGTCTTCGTGCCGGTGGTGGGCTGAGGGATGAATCACGCCGGTACGCCCGGGTCATTCGTCTGGTGGGAGCCGATTCGGCCCCTCCGGAGGGGTGCGTTCCGGCGGCGGCGTGACAGACTGGATCCGCCATGACGAGCCTGCCACTGATCCCCGTAGACCCCGACGCCCCCGGACGCCGGCCCAAGATGCCTCCCCGCCACCTCGCCGACCTGGACCTGTCCGCCCGGCAGGAGCTGGTCACCGAGCTGGGAGAGCCGGGCTTCCGGGCCAAGCAGGTCTCCAACCACTACTTCGGCCGGCTGGTCCGGGACCCCGCGCTGATGACCGACCTGCCAGCGGCGACCCGGGAGCGGCTCGCCGGGTCGATGCTGCCCCAGCTGCTCACCCCGGTCCGCGAGCTGGCCTGCGACGACGGGGCGACCCGCAAGGCGCTCTGGCGGCTGCACGACGGCTCGCTGGTGGAGAGCGTGCTGATGGGCTACCCGGACCGGGTCACCGTCTGCATCTCCAGCCAGGCCGGCTGCGGCATGGCCTGCCCGTTCTGCGCCACCGGCCAGGCCGGCCTGACCCGTAACCTCTCCACCGCCGAGATCGTCGACCAGGCCGTCTACCTGGCCGGGGTGGCCGCCTCCGGGGCGGTGGCCGGCTCGCCGCCGCGGCTGTCGCACGTGGTGTTCATGGGCATGGGCGAGCCGCTGGCCAACTACGCCCGGGTGGTGGCCGCCATACGCCGGCTGGTCGCCCCGGCGCCGGAGGGGCTGGGCCTGTCCCAGCGGCACATCACCGTTTCCACGGTGGGGCTGGTGCCGGCCATCCGCCGACTGGCCAGCGAAGACCTCTCGGTGACCCTTGCGCTGTCGTTGCACGCGCCCGATGATGATCTGCGCGACGAACTGGTGCCGGTCAACCAGCGCTGGAAGGTGTCCGAGGTGCTGGACGCGGCCTGGGACTACGCGGCCCGGACGGGGCGTCGTGTGTCGATCGAGTACGCGATGATCAAGGACGTCAACGACCAGCCGTGGCGGGCCGACCTGCTGGGTCGGCTGCTGGCCGGCAAGCTGACCCACGTTAACCTCATCCCGCTCAATCCGACCCCGGGCAGTCGTTGGGACGCCAGCCCGAAGCCGGTCGAGCGGGAGTTCGTCCGGCGGTTGCGCGCCGCCGGTGTCTCGACGACCGTGCGGGACACCCGGGGGCGCGAGATCGACGGCGCGTGTGGGCAGCTGGCCGCCGCCCAGGACCAGGACACCGACGTGTCGCGCGAGGCCATGGCGTGACCGGGCGTAGCGAACGAGACCAGGAGACATAGTGGCGAGTCAGGGTCAGCGTTTCCGGCGTAAGGCGCTTCGCCGGGGATACAAGGTCGACGAGGTGGACGCCTTCCTGGACCGGGTGGAGGCGACCCTCGCCGGCCAGCCGGTCGGCGCCCCCGTCGCCTCCCAGGAGGTCCACGACGTCGTCTTCCGGGTCCGCTTCAACGGCTACGACGAGTGGCAGGTCGACCTGCACCTGGATCGCGTGGAGCGGCAGCTGGCCGAGCTGGAGGAGCGCGGTGGCCTCGCCGGCCGCGGCGCCGACCCGCGCAAGATGGACCGGCTGGGCCCGCCGATGCGCGACGACCGGGGCCTGTCGCCCGTGCCGCAGCCGCTGCCGCCGCGCGCCATGCCGGCCCAGGCCGGCCCGCCTGCGGACCGCTACGGCCGGTACGACGAGCCGACCGGCGCCTTCGCCGGCGGGTACGACGCCCCCCGGGGCGGCTACGACGGTCCGCGCGGCCCCGGGCCGATGGGTCCGGGCCCCCAGGTGGGGCACGGCGCCCCGCCGCCGCACCGCGGCCTGCCGTCGGGCCCGGGCGGGTTCGGTCCCGAGGAGCAGTCGCACCGCGGCCTGCCGCCGGGCCCCGGTGGCTTCGGCCAGGACGAGCAGTCGCACCGTGGCCTGCCGCCGGGCCCCGGTGGCTTCGGCCAGGACGACCAGTCGCACCGTGGCCTGCCGCCCGGTCCGGGTGGCTTCGGCCAGGACGAGCAGCGCTTCGACGGCTTCGAGGCCGGCCGGCACGGCCGGGCCGACATGACCGCCGAGATCCGGATGAACGACCGGGAGCTGCGCGACATGCGCGGTCGTGGGCCGGGTGGCCCGCCGTCGCTGCCGCAGCAGGCCGGTGGCCCGCCGTCGATGGCCGCCCCCCAGCACGGTGGCCCGCCGATGGGTGGCCCGCCGATGGTGGGGCCGCCGATGGCCGGCCCGCCCGGCAGCGACCTCTACCGGGTCGACCAGATCCGGCGCCGCTTCCAGGTGCGCCGGTTCGGCAGCGGGTACGACCCGGATCAGGTCGACCGCTTCTTCGAGAGCCTGCTCGGCGGCATGCAGGGGCGCAACCCGATGCCGGTGAACCCGAAGGACCTGGACACGCTCCGCTTCGGGCTGGTGCCGGGTGGCTACTTCGAGGCCGAGGTCGACGCCGCGCTCAAGGACGTGCAGGACATCCTCTTCGGCCGCTGAGCCGTACGACGTGACGAGGGCCCACCCCCGGCGGGGGGTGGGCCCTCGTGCGTGTCGGTGCGACGGGTCAGGACCGCAGGCCGTTGCGGCGCAGCACCGCGTCGCCGATGACGATGGCCAGCAGGACCACGGCGATCCCGATCAGCCAGAGGTCCTCGACCTTGCCCTCGTGGTTGCCGCACAGCATCGCCAGCAGCACCAGCGCGGAGAGCACCGCGCCGATCCGGCCGGCCTTCCGGTGCCCGGGCTTGTGCTGATCTGGCGCGGTTACCGGCTCGCTTCCTGCCACTGTCGGTCCTTCCCTCGCGATCGGATCTCCGGTTAGTCTGGCACGCCCCCTGCCAGCCCTGGCGCAGGGTCCGACCTGATGGGGAAACGGATGACCGCCGCAGGGGACCGGGAGCTGCTGAAGACGGCGTACGAGGCGTGGGAGGCGTCCGACTGGGCGGTCGCCGCCCAGTCGTTGGAAGTGCTGCTGCGCCGCCACCCGGACCGGCCCGAGTCGGGGGCCTGGTGGTACGACGCCGCGTTGGCGCACAAGTTCCTCGGCAACTGGTCGAAGGCGTACGAGTTCGGTGTGCAGGCGGCGGCGCGAGCGGAACGGGGAGCCGAGGAGCCGGCCTTCTGGAACCTCGGCATCGCGGCCACGATCCTGGAGGACTGGGCCGTGGCCAGGGACGCCTGGCAGGGCTACGGGCTGTCACTACCGGACGGCGAGGGGGAGATCCTCGCCGACTTCGGGCCCACCCCGATCCGGCTCTCCAACGGCGAGGTGGTCTGGGCGCGTCGGCTCTGCCCCACCCGGGCGCGGGTCCTGAACGTTCCGACGGTGGAGTCCGGCCGACGGTTCGGTGAGGTGGTCGTGCACGACGGGGCGCCCAACGGGGAGCGGGTCGTGGCGGGGCGGACGTTCCCGGTCTTCGACGAGTTGGTCCTGTTCCGCGCGTCCGACCTGCC
Organism: Micromonospora siamensis; assembly: GCF_900090305.1. Lineage (NCBI taxonomy): Bacteria > Bacillati > Actinomycetota > Actinomycetes > Micromonosporales > Micromonosporaceae > Micromonospora > Micromonospora siamensis. Next base: position 2,220,985 of record NZ_LT607751.1, read on the forward strand.
GACGACGACGGTCCAGGTGGTCGCCGGGACGCCGGAGGACGTCCGCGCGCTGGCGGAGCTCTTCGACGGGCACGGGTACGCCGCCGAGCCGGCCAGCGGGACCCGCGTCATCTGCGCGTGTTGCAGTGAGGGTGGGGTGCATCAGGACCGGGACCATCAGGTCTCCGGCGGGCAGGCGGTGCACGTCGCGGCGCCGCCCGCCGAGGTGGCCTCGCTGATGGACGCCTGGTCCGCCGAGGCGCCGCAGCGGCGGAGCTGGACCGGCCCGGCCCCGGCCTGACCCATCGGGTCCTTGGGCCCCTCTTCGGGCGGGCCCAGCGGCACTACCGGCGTCGCGGGGCGGTGGCCAGACTGCCTCCGGTAGCGTCTTGACGTACACCTTGATTGTCGTTTTGAGGGGGACTGCGGTGCGAGTGACCGGTACGGGACATGCCAGCATGCGGATCGACACGGCCGCGGGCAGCATCCTGTGCGACCCGTGGGTCAATCCCGCCTACTTCGCCTCCTGGTTCCCCTTCCCCGACAACTCCCTGCTCGACTGGGAGACGCTCGGCCAAGTCGACTACCTGTACGTGTCGCACCTGCACCGGGACCACTTCGACGCGAAGCACCTGCGGGACTTCGTCTCCAAGGACGCCACCGTCCTGCTCCCCGAGTTCCCCACCTCGGAGATGGAGGACGAGCTGCGGGAGCTGGGCTTCACGAAGTTCCTGAAGGCGCCGAACGAGCAGGTCGTGGAGCTGCCCGGCGGGCTGAAGATCATGATCCAGGCGTTGACCAGCCCGACCGACGGCCCGATCGGCGACTCCTCGCTCTGGGTGGAGTACGACGGCGTCCGGCTGCTCAACCAGAACGACGCCCGCCCGACCGACCTGACGGTCTTCGCCGAGCTGGGCCACGTGCACGCGCACCTGCTCCAGTTCTCCGGCGCGATCTGGTACCCGATGGTCTACGAGCTGCCGCAGTCGGCGAAGACCGCGTTCGGCAAGCAGAAGCGGGAGCGGCAGTTCGACCGGACCTGGCGCTACATCGACGACCTGAAGGCCGACCACGTCTTCCCGATCGCCGGCCCGCCGTGCTTCCTCGACGACGAGTTGTGGCAGTTCAACGACATCTTCGGCGACGAGGGGAACATCTTCCCCGACCAGTCGGTGTTCCTGTCGGAGTACGCGAAGGTCGGTGGCACCAACGGCATCGTGCTGCTGCCCGGCAGCGTCGCCGAGGTGACCACCTCCGGCGCGACCACCACCCACCCACAGCCGGTGGAGGAGTTCTTCGCCAACAAGAAGGCCCACCTGGAGGAGATGCGGGAGCGCAAGCGCGGCGTCATCGAGGCCGAGAAGGCGTCCTGGCGGCATCCCGAGATCGACGTGCTGGGCGAGATGAAGCGGCGGATCGAGCCGCTGCTCGACGAGTCGATCTACCTGGCCAAGGGGGTCGGCGGCCCGGTCCGCTTCGACCTGGTCGGCTACGACGGCGAGAGCGTTGAATCCATCGTGGTGGACTTCCCGGGCAAGGAGGTGCGCCCGTACGCGGACGAGAAGGTCCGCTACCGGTTCCGTACCGAGCGGGCGCTGGTCGAGCACCTGCTGCACATCGGCGAGATCGACTGGGTCAACTCGCTCTTCCTGTCCTGCCGTTTCTCCGCCGCCCGGATCGGCCAGTACAACGAGTTCGTCTACGCCTTCTTCAAGTGCCTCTCCGAGGAGCGCCTCCAGTACGCCGAGGGCTGGTACGACGAGCACGAGCGGGCCGTCGACGCCGAGGACATCACGCTGGACGGCTGGGTGGTGCAGCGCCGCTGCCCGCACCTGAAGGCCGACCTGAGCCGGTTCGGCATCGTCGACGGCGACCAGCTCACCTGTCAGCTGCACGGCTGGAAGTTCGACCTGCCCAGCGGCCGTTGCCTGACCAGCGTGGGGCACAAGGTCCGGGCGCACCGGGTCGACGCGGAGACCCCGGCCCCGGCCGGGGAGGCGCTCAGCTAGTTTCCCCCCGCACGCCGCCCCCGCCGGGTGACCATGAGGTCGGAAGGGGGGCGGCGTGACGGGTGCGGACAGGGAACCGGGCTACCGCTTCGGGCGCAGCCGGGAGATGGCCCGGGACGCCTCGCGGGTGGAGGCGTTCAGCGACGCGGTGATCGCCATCGTGCTGACGCTGATGGCGGTGGAGCTGCTCCAGTTCTCCCCGGACGCCCCGGACGGGCACGGGCTGGCGGCCGCCCTGGGCCACGAGTGGCGGGCCTACCTGGCGTACGTGATCACGTTCGCGATCGTCGGCCAGGTCTGGCTCACCCACCACAACATGTGGCGGTACGTCTGCCAGGTCGACCAGATGTTACTGGTGTTGAACCTGCTGCTGCTGATGTTCGTGGCGGCCATCCCGTTCACCGCGAACCTGCTGTCGGACAACCTGCGCGGCTCGACCGGCGACCAGCGGCTGACCGCGGCGCTCTATGTCGGCACGGTGCTCGGTGAGGCGCTCTTCTTCAACCTGAGCTGGTGGTGGGCACGCCGGCGCGGCCTGCTGCATCCGGACCTGGATCCGCGGCTCGCGAAGGCGGTGGCCCGTCGGTTCCTGCTCGGGCCGCTGCTCTACCTGCTGGCCTTCGCGGTGGTCTTCATCGACCCGATCCTGAGCCTGCTGGCGTACCTGCTGCTGGTGGCGCTCTATCTGATCCGCGGCCCCGGCGACCTCCCGCGTGCGGGGCGGGAGGCCGCCGAGCCGGGGTGAGCACCTACCGACCCAGGTCGGCGAGGATGCGGCGGGCGGCGTTGTGCCCGGCCGCGCCGATCACGCTGCCGGCCGGGTGGCAGCCGGCGCTGCCCGCGTACACGCCGTCGACGCCGGTGGCGTACGGCATCCGGTCGGTGAACGAGACGGTGTTGTCGACGTGGTGGATGTGCCCCCCGGTGATGCCGAAGTGCGCCTCGATCCCGGGCGGGGGCAGCGGCACGGCGTCGGCGATCAACCCGGCGGTGCCGGGGGCGTACCGCTCGCAGATGGCGATCAGCTTGTCGACGTAGCCGGGCAGCGCGGCGTCCCAGGTCGTGTCGGCCAGCTCGTAGGGCACCGACTGGACGAACAGCGCCGACGAGTGGTGGCCGGCGTCGTCGGACAGTGACGGGTCGACGGTGGTGTGCAGGTACCACTCGATGGTCGGTTCCTCGGGCAGCCGGCCGGCCTGCACGTCGGCCCACATGGCGCGCAGCGCCGCCATCGGCGACTCGCCCCCGCCGTCGACCAGCGAGGACGAGCCGGGGAGCAGGTGGATGGTGGACCCGAACGGGCTGGGCGCGTCCGCCGGCAGGCAGGAGAAGCGGGGGAGCCCGGTCAGCGCCAGGTTGAGCTTGAGGGTGGTGCCGGGGCGGCGGACCGCCGCCATCCGCTCGCCGAGCGGCGCCGGCAGCGCGCCGTCGGGCAGCAGGTCCATCAGCCGGTACGGGTCGCAGGCCCCGAGCACCACGTCCGCGGCGACCTGCCGGCCGTCGGCGAGCACCACCCCGGAGGCGGCCCCGCCGTCGAGGGTGATCGCGGTGACCGGTGCGCCGGTCAGGATGCGGGCCCCGGCTGCCCGGGCCGCGTCGGCGAAGGTGCGCGACACGGTACCCATGCCACCCCGGGCGATCATCCAGGTGCCGTCCGCGCCGGGCAGCCGGCACATGTTGTGCACCAGGAAGTTGTGCCCGGTACCCGGGTCGTCCGGGCCGGCGTTGAGGCCGGACAGGCCGTCGGTGACGGCGTACATGCTGACCAGCAGCTCGGAGCGGAAGTCGAAGCGGGCCAGGTGGTCGGCGACGGAGCCGCGGACCAGGTCGACGAAGACCTGGCGCAGCGCCGGGCGGACGTACCGTTGCGCGGTCTCCTCGACCGGCAGCGGCTCGGCCAGCCAGGCGGGCGCCAGGTCCGCGCGGAGCTGGGCCAGCTCGGCCTGGAGCGCGTCGTCGGCGGCCACGTCCGCGGGGGAGAACATCTCGGTGAGCTGCCGCCGGGTGGCCGCGGTGTCGCTGCCGAACAGCAGGTACGGTGCGCCGGGCCCGCCCGGGGTGGGCAGGAAGTAGTGCGGGTCGCGGCGCAGCACCGGGATGTCCACGTCGAGGGTGGCGAGCAGCTCCGGCGGCATCAGCCCGAGCAGGTACGACCCGGTGGAGTGCCGCAGCCCGGGCACCTTCGGGAACGGGTTCTCGGTGCGGGTCGCCCCGCCGATCACCTCGGCGGCCTCCAGCACCAGCACGTCGAGACCGGCCCGGGCCAGCAGGATCGCCGACACCAACCCGTTGTGCCCGGACCCGACGATCACCACGTCGGCGCGGGACGGCAGCTCACCAACATCACTCATACCCGCGCACCCTAGTGCGGCGGGCCGCTCACCGGGAGGGGGCGGCGCGCTGGGCACGCCAGCGGGACAGCGCCAGGGTGGCGGAGTAGCCGGCCAGGACGATCACGTGGAAAAGGTAGAGCCAGAGCAGCACGGCCACCCCCGCGCCGATCTCGTCGAAGCCGCCGAACGGCACCCCGAGATCCAGCGGCAGCGAGCAGAACAGCACGAAACCGTGCACGAAGCCGGACAGGTTCGCGGCCGTGAACGAGCCCATGCCCAGGGTCGACAGCCAGTCCGGCGAGGCGGGCCCGACCACCCGGAACACCCACATCAGCACCGGGGTGAGCACCAGCCACACCCCCAGGAACGACAGCACGATGCCCAGCGCCGTCACCCAGCCGCCCTGCTGGACCAGCCGGGTGGTCAGCGGCAGCGCGATCAGGATCGACAGCAGCAGCGCGGGGGCCGGCGCGAGCAGGGGGAGCAGCAGCAGCCGGCCGCGCCAGCCGACCAGCGCCCCGGACTCGCCGCGCGGCTCGGCCACCGAGACGAACGCCCGGCGCAGGCCCTCGCCGTAGAGCGACGCCGGCAGCAGGGACGCCAGCGCCAGCAGCGGGGTCAGCCCCAGACCGGCCTCGACCAGCGCGGCCACCGCCCGGTTGGCGCCGATGTCGGTGGGCAGGGTGTCGATGGCGTACGACGTGAGCCGGCGGACGTGGTCGTCACCGGCGATCAGCCCGGTCATCCAGATGGCCAGCAGCGCGACCGGAACCACGGCGATCGCCCCGTAGAAGGTGATCGCGGCGGCGTGCAGCGACAGGTCCCGACCGCGTACCGGCCGGAACGCCGCGCTGGTGATCCGCTTCGCCCGATGCCACCCTGCTCCCATCGCGATCTCCTTCCCCCTGCGGGAGCCCGGTACGCATTACGATCCCGCGACATGACCGTCTTCACCACCGAACGGCTGCTCGTCCGGAACTGGACCGACTCCCCGGCGGACCTGGGACGGCTGCACGAGATCTACTCCCGGCCGGAGGTGGCCCGGTTCCTGACCGTGCCGTGGCTGCCGCTGACCGGCCCGGACCGGGCCGCCGGCCTGCTGGCCCGGTGGCGGGCCCGGCACGCCGACCACGGCGACCGGTACGGCACCTGGGCGATCGAGCGGCGGGACGGCGGCGGGGTGGTCGGCACGCTGCTGCTCAAGCCGCTGCCCGGCCGGGACGAGGACGCGCTGACCGGCGACATCGAGGTGGGCTGGCACCTGCACCCGGAGTGCTGGGGGCACGGCTACGCCACCGAGGCGGCCCGCCCGGCGCTGGAGCGGGAGCTGGCCCTGGGCACGCCGGAGGTGTTCGCGGTGGTGTCGCCGGAGAACGCGGCGTCGATGGCGGTCGCGCGGCGCCTCGGCATGACCCACCTGGGCCGGCGCACCGACTGGTACGGCGGCGAGGAGTTGGAGACGTTCGTCCGGACCGCGCCGGCCTGACCGGCCGCCCCGGCTCTCGGTCGCGACCGACCGGGAACCGGGACGACAACGACGGGCCCGCACCGGGAAGGTGCGGGCCCGTCGTGGTGTGCCGACTGTCAGCCGAACGCCTTGACCGAGTTCCAGTTGTCGCCCAGGACGACCTTCACCGGGGCGTTGGTGTTGGTGGTCGACGGGTGGTAGATCCGCATCGCCCCGTCCGACGCGAACCGGGCCCAGATGTCCGGCACCCGGTCCCCGTTCACGTCGGGGATGCCGATGACCGCGTTGACGTTCGCCTCGGTCCAGCTGCTGCCATAGGAGATGTCACCGCTGCGGGAGGCGGCGGCCGACTTGAGCGAGTCGAGGCTGACGCTGCCCGCCACCGTCCCCGGCTTGCCGTGGCGGATGTAGAAGGTGCCGGCGTCCAGGTTGCGCCAGAGCATGTCCGGCGTGCCGTCGAGGTCGACGTCGGCCACGTTGACGATCTCCCGGCGGGCCCAGGCGGTGCCCTCCATCAGGGTGGCCTCCTGGAAGCTGCCGCCGGTGTAGCCGCTGAGTACCCAGAACGCCGTGCCGGCCCGCAGGATGACGTCGGGGTGCTTGTCGCCGGTGATGTCCCCGATCGCCTTGAGCTGGATCCAGGTGGCCGGGTCGGGCGCATTCGCCGGCAGGATGACCCGCAGCCGCTTGTCGACGTTGAAGCTGCCGTACCCGTCACCCGGGTAGAGCCAGAAGCCGCCGTCGGGGGTGCGGGCGAACAGGTCGGTGGACCCGTCACCCGGGTACGCGTCCGCGAACTTGGCGATCAGGGCCGCCTTGCCGGAGGCGGGGTCGTACCAGTGTCCGGCAGGGTTCAGCGTGCCCTTGTCGTCGTACGAGGCGGTCTGCCACGCGTACAGCTCGCCGTCGACGTCACCGGCGTAGTTGCGCAGCCTGCCGGTGGAGTCGATGAGGAGCAGGTCGACGATGCCGTCGCCGCCGGTGTCACCCGGTGCGTCCGCGGTGTCGCGCGGCGGCACGTAGAAGTAGTAGTCGGTGCGGGCGCTCTTGTTGCCGACCGCGTCGTAGGCGTACACGTGCAGGGTGGTCGGCCCGGCGTGCCGCGGCTTCAGGTCGGGCACGGTGGCGGCGCCGGAGGTGGCGTTGACGTACGTGGTGCCGATGCCCTCGAAGGCGTAGCTGAACTTGGTCGCGCCGGCCGCGGTGAAGGTGATCGCGCCGGTCCCGCCGAACTTCACCGTGGCCCAGGTCGCCCCGTCAGGGGTGGCCTCCAGCCAGACGTTGCTGGTGACGTCGGGTGCCGGCGGCGCGGAGGCGTCGATGGTGAAGCGGCACGGCTCGGTGCCCGCCGGGAAGTACGTGGACACGGCGCCGGAGGTGTCCTCGGAGCGGACGTCCCAGGAGTAGGTCGTCTTGTCGGCCAGGCTGGTCGACGGGATCGTCAGGGTGCCCTTGCCGCTGGTCAGGCTGGTCACCAGCGTGCCGGCGGGCACGGTGCCGCCGGTCGGCCACCAGCGGAAGCGCAGGCCCTTGAGGTTGCCGTCGGCGTCGGTGGCGCTGGCCGACAGGACGATGTTGGTCTTGGCGATGGTGACGCCGTTGCCGGGACCGGGGGTGCAGGCGCCGCCGGGGAGGTGGTGCCGCCGGTGGGCTCGTTGGGCGGCCGGTTGTAGACCACGGAGAGCGCCGCGGAGGAGGCCTTGAACTTGCGCCAGGTGTACTTGTCGGTTTCGGTGGTGGCCCGCAGGCCGAAGGTGAGGGTGGACCAGCCGCCGTTGGCGCCCTGCTGGGCGGCGTTCAGGACGTTGAAGCTCTCGTAGTCGTCGGCGCAGCTGCTGCTGTAGCCGTGGGCGAAGGAGAGCTTCTGCTGCAACGTCGTCCAGCTGGGCTGCTTGTTCCAGGTGGTGCCGGTGGAGATCGCGCCGGTGAGCCAGAGCTGCATCTCCCGGGCCGTGCAGGACCAGGAGTAGTTGTTCAGGATCTTGAAGGTGGCCGAGCTGATCGTGGCGCCCTTGAGGCTGCTGCTGTAGCCCATCCGCCAGAAGGCGCGGGAGGTGCCGCCGGTGTCGGACTCGTAGCCGACCCGGGCGTCGCTGGTGCCGCCGTTGAAGTTGGTGCCGTTCCAGTAGTTGCTGTTCGGGTAGGGCTTGTAGGCGAACGTCCAGCCCGAGTTTCCGCTGTTCAGCGTCGGGTCGAGGAAGAGCGGGAAGGTCACGTCGGTGCGGGTGAGCAGCCCGGTCGCGGCGGCGTCCAGGTGCAGCAGCACGTCGCCGGTGCCGTCGCGGTCCAGGCGGGTGGGCAGCGGCGCCTGGTGGGCGCCGGGCTCGATGCCGCTGAGGCCGGAGAGCTTCAGCACGTCGGCGGGGGTGTCGACGGCGGTGCGGGTCGCGGTGCCGGGTTCGGCGTCGACGTCCCGGCCGGCGGAGTCCCAGGCGAACGGCGTGGGGATCGAGCTGACCTCGCGGCCGGCCCGGTCCAGCGCCCGGACGCCGCCGGTGAGGTCGTCGTGGCGGAAGACCAGCGTCTTCGAGCGAAGCCCGTAGCTGAGCGTCCGGACCGCCTGGAGGGTCTCGGCCGAGCGGTTCTTGACGATCAGCAGCTGCGCGAAGCCGCCGTCCTGGCGGGCGACGACCAGCAGGTCGACCCCGGAGCGGACCTCCGGGTAGAGGGCGCGCGGGCCGTCGAGCACCGGCTCCGGCAGGGCGCCGGGCCAGGTGTACGCGATGGTGTGGCCGGCCACGTCCGCCTCGGCGAGCACGGTCCCGGCACTGCCCGGCGTGGCGGCGGAGCCGCCGGAGAAGCGGACCGGGTGGGGGACGTTGACCGGGCGGACGTCCAGGCCACCGGCGGTCTTCGCGCCCCGGGCGAGGGCGTTGTCGATTTCCTTCCACTGCCCGGTGGCGTCCTTGGCCCGCTGGGGCGTGGCGTGGAACTCGGAGCGCAGCTGCCCGTCGGGGAGCGCCCAGGTGCGGGAGGTGGCGGTGGTCGCCGTGTCCACGAGGACTTCCTTGCCGGTACGGCGGGCGTCGGCCATGGCGATCACCTCGCTCCGCGGCCCCTCGGGCGCCGGCGCGGCGGCGGCGGTTTCGGTCGCCTCGTCGGTCCCGAGCCAGAGCGGCAGCGGGGCGGCGACGAGGGTGGCCAGCGATAGGCCCAGGGTGAGGGTCAGCCTGGTGCGCGTACGCACGAAGGGGCTGAACAGGCGAGGCGCAGTCACGGCGGTCCACTCCCGTTGGGGGCCAGGTGGATGGGAAGGCACAACAGACGGCCCCGGTCGGCTGGCCGAGGGGCAGAACGCGGGCACACGATCGCACGGCGACCCAGCCGTTCGGCTACCCCGTGAACGTTATGAATTCGTTACCCTCCTTTAAGGAGTTACACGGCTGGCGCTCAGATTCCGGGACTCTGTCTGGATTTGGGGACCCTCCAAAAGCGACATGCCGTGATTGGAGGCGGATTGCGGCTCTTGTTGATCTTCGCCGCCTTGTCGACCTAAACCATTTGTGACCGGCATCACTTGTTGCCCAGGTCAACGGCCTCTATCGGCCTTGAGCGCGGGGGCGTACTGACGCACAGTGCTCACGCACGTGCCGCACCTGGCGCATGCCTCTTCGCGGGTTTTCCGCGCCTTCTCTTTCGTTATTGCGCCTGGGTGGGAGTCGACGCGTATGCGTGCTATCGGTTTGCTGTCTCGGCGGTGGCAGGGCCGCCGGACCCCGACGGGACCCGGTCATCCCCGGTGGCGTCGGGCCCGGACGGCCACGATGCTTGCCCTGTCCACGACGCTCGTCGCGACGATGCTGCCCGCGCAGGCGTGGGCCGTCCCCGGTGCCGGCATGGCGCGCGAGGAGACCAACCTCGACCTGCCGGACATCCCGCAGAGCGAGCTGGTCGGCGAGGACGACTCCGCCGAGAAGAACCTGACCACGGCCGACGAGGTCCCGGTGGAGCCGTACGCTCCGACGGCCGTCACCCCGTGGCAGCAGGACACCGGCGTGGTGGACCTGACCGGCGTCGCCGCCGGCGACACCGTGCCGGTCGACGACCTGCCGGTCGCGCTCGGCGTGCCGGCCGGCACCGACCCGGCGACGCTCGCCGGTACCTGGACCGTCGACCTGGCCGCCCCGACCGCGTCCCAGGACGCCGGCGTCTCCGGCCTGATCATGAAGATCACGCCGCCGGACACCGCCGACCCGGCCGCCCAGGTCGCGCTCAGCGTCGACAGCACCCCCTTCGTCGACCTGTACGGCCCGCAGGCCGCCGACCGGTTCGGCGCCGTGCTGCTGCCCAGCTGCGTCTACGACAGCCCGGACACCGGCGAGTGCGCCCCGGAGACCGCCCCGCCGGCCGCGCCGGCGCAGACGCTCGCCAGCGACGTCGAGCTGGTCCCCGCCGCCACCGCCGGTTTCGGCATCGCTGCCGCCGGTGAGCCGTCCACCCGCCGGGTGATCACCACCAGCGTGCCGGTGGCTCCGCTGCTCTCGACCGGGGCGGGTGCCCGGTCGCTTGCCGCCACCTCCACCGAGCCGAACGTCGTCGGCGTGCTCGACACCGGCGCCTCCGCCTCCGGTGACTACACCGCCACCCCGCTGCTCTCCTCGGGCTCCTGGGCGGCGGGCGCCTCCTCCGGCGCGTTCACCTACTCCTACCAGGTGCAGGTGCCGGAGACCGCCGGCGGCCTGATGCCGAAGGTGGCCCTGGGCTACTCCTCGCAGTCCGCCGACGGGCGTACCTCCGCCACCAACAACCAGGCCTCCTGGATCGGTGACGGCTGGGACTACAACGCCGGTGAGATCACCCGCAGCTACGCCAACTGCCGCCAGGACTCCAAGAAGACCGGCTCGAACAACAAGGACCACCGCACCGCCGACCTGTGCTGGGGTTCGCAGAACGCCACCCTGTCGCTCGGCGGCATGACCACCGAGCTGGTCTGGGACGAGGCGAAGGGCTCCTGGTTCACCGCCAACGGTGACGGCTCCAAGGTGGAGCGCCGCAAGGACACCAGCAAGGGCAACGGCGACGCCGACGGCGAGTACTGGGTGATCACCACCCGGGACGGGACGAAGTACCACTTCGGCCTCAATCGCCTGCCGGGCTGGTCGGACAACGGCACCGCCGCCGACGACCCGGAGACCAACTCCGTGCTCACCGTCCCGGTCTACGGGAACCACCTGGACGACGGTCCGGTCGCCGAGACCTGCTACAAGTCCGGTGGCACCGACGCCTGGAAGGCGTCCGTCTGCACCCAGGCCTGGCGCTGGGGCCTGGACTACGTCGAGGACGTCCACGGCAACGCCATGAGCCTGTGGTGGGGCAAGGAGAAGAACTACTACGCCCGCGACTTCAACTTCAAGGCGCCGGTGGAGTACGACCGCGGTGGCTACCTGACCCGGATCGACTACGGCCAGCGCAAGGACAGCATCTTCTCGGCCGAGGCGCCGGCCCGCGTCCGCTTCATCACGGCGGAGCGCTGCTTCACCGAGGGCACCCTCACCTGCAGCGAGGAGAACTTCACCGCCAAGGACCCGGGCAAGTACCGGATCTGGTACGACACCCCGGCCGACCTGCGCTGCGGCCCGGGCAGCAACACGGTGAAGTGCTGGAACGCGGGCCCGTCCTTCTTCACCCGCAAGCGGCTCGACATGATCAGCACGTCGGCCCAGCGGCGCACCGACACCACCGCCCGCCAGGTGGTCGACGAGTACCAGCTCAAGCAGTCGTTCCCGGTGCTGCGGACCGGTCCGAACACCGCCCTCTGGCTGGAGTCGATCACCCGCACCGGCTACGGCCGTAACGGCACCACGGACGCGAAGGTCACCCTCAACCCGGTGCGCTTCGAGGCCAACGCCGAGGACATGCCCAACCGGGTCAAGAACGACAACCGGCCCGGCTTCTCCCGCCTGCGCATCGCCCGCGTCATCAACGAGTACGGCGGCGAGACGGTCATCACCTACAAGGCGCCGGTCGGTGACTGCGCCACCGGCACCGGCCTGCCCACCAAGGCCGACACCGCCCAGCTGAGGTCCAACACCCGGCTCTGCTACCCCTCCTTCTGGCACCCGGACCCGGAGGCCGAGGAGATCGACTGGTTCCACAAGTACGTGGTGGACACCGTCGAGGAGCTCCCCGCGATCGACGGCACGCAGCCCACCGTGACGCACTACGACTACGCCACTCCGGGTTGGAAGCTCGCCGAGCAGGAGTTCACCAAGAAGTCCACCCGGACCTGGTCGCAGTTCGCCGGCTTCGCGCAGACCACCGTCCTCACCGGCGCCGACGACCCCGCGTTCAACAGCAAGCGCACCAAGGCGGTCACCCGCTACTTCCGCGGCATGGGCGACACGGTGCCGGTCAACGACATCACCGGTGCCGAGATCGCCAAGGACAAGGAGCCGTTCGCCGGCCGGGTCGCCGAGGAGCTGACCTACAGCGAGGCCACCGACGCCGACACCAACTGGCTCACCCGCAGCGTCACCTACCCGGCGGCGCAGCTGCTGGCCAGCCGCACCCGCGACGACGGGCTGAGCCCGCTGGAGGCGTGGCGGGTCACCGAGCCGCGCACGGTGTCCTGGACGAAGTCCTCGGGCACCGGCGACGACACCCGGACGCTGCGCGCGGTCGAGACCAAGACGACGTTCGAGTCGACGTACGGGCTGCCGACGTACGTGGAGTCGCTCGGCGACACCGGCAAGACCGGCGACGAGTCCTGCACCTTCAACGAGTACGTGCACCGGACCGACAAGAACATGATCGGTCTCACGCTGCAGTCTCGTACCAGTCCGACGACCTGCGCCGCGGCCACCTTCGACAACCTGACCACGCTAAGTGCGGCGAACCGGGTGGCTTACGACAGCCTGGCCTACGGCACCGCCCTGGGTGCCACCACCCGTGGCCTCGCCACCCAGACCTGGTCGCTGAAGGGTGACGGCTCGGGCTTCCAGCCCGGCGGCACCACCAGCTTCGACGCCGTCGGTCGGGTCACCTCCGCCACCGACCCGGACGGCAAGTCCTCCACGATCACCTACACCCCGTCCATCGGCCAGACCTTCACCATCACCGAGCAGAACTCGCTCGGCCACCAGCAGGTCCAGGAGCTTGAACCGGGCCGGGGGACCGCGGTCAAGACCACCGACGCCAACAACCGGGTCAGCGAGGGCAGGTACGACCCGCTGGGCCGCCTCGTCGAGGCCTGGGGCGCGGGTCGCACTCCGTCGGCCACGGCAGTGCCGGACTTCAAGGCGGAGTACGCCACTCCCGTCGGCAAGCCGCCGTACGTCACCACCTTCAGCCGTGGGCACGACAACAAGATCCAGACCTCGGTAACCCTCTACGACGGCCTGGGCCGGGAGCGGCAGTCCCAGGAGGAGGCCACCGGCGGCGGCCGCCTGATCACCGACACGCTCTACAACAGCTCCGGTGAGGTGTGGCAGACCAACAACGCCTACTTCGCCGAGGGCGGTCCGGTCGGCACGATCTTCACGCCGCTGGCCGACACGGCGATCCCGAACGCCACCCGCTACACCTATGACGGCCTCGGCCGGGTCACCCAGGAGATGCCGGTCCTGCGCGGCGTGGACCAACCGTCCCGGGCCACCAACTACACCTATGGCGCCGACTCCTCCTCGGTGATCAACCCGGCGGGGGCCTCGTCCTACCGGATGTACAGCGACGCTCTGGGCCGGACCAACCGGCTGGACACCTTCACCAACGCTGGCCGCAGCGAGTTCACCACCATGCGCTACCAGTACGACGCGCGTGGTCAGATGGCCCAGGCGACCCACTCCGCCGATCCGACCCACCCGTGGACGTGGACGTACGACCAGCGTGGTCGAGTGGAGACCGCCACCGACCCGGACAGCGGGACCACCCGGTTCACCTACGACCACCGCGACCGGCAGTTGACGGCCACCAACGCCCGTGGTGTCACCGTCTGGAACGGCTACGACCAACTGTCCCGCCCGGTCCAGCAGCGGCTGGGCGGCAGCACCGGGGCGGTGCTCTCCGAGTACACCTACGACACGGCCGCGGGTGGCAAGGGCCTTCCCGCCACCGCCACCCGGTACACCGACGGCCTGGCGTACACGCAGACGGTCGGCGGCTACACCACCGACTACCAGCCGACGTCGACCACGCTCACGCTGCCGCAGTCCATCGCCGACACGTGGGGCCTGCGGACCTCCTACACCTACGACTACACGTATACGGACACCGGCCTCTCCGAGTCGGTCAGCCTGCCGTCCGTCGGCAGCCTCCCCTCCGAGAAGATCCTGGTCCGCTACACCAAGGACGGCCTGCCGCTCTCGGTCTCCGGCAAGGACTGGTACGGCGCGGAGACGGTCTACTCGCCGTACGGGCAGGTGCTGCGATCGACCCTCGGCGCGCAGCCCTACCGGGTGTGGACGATGGCGACCTACGACGACGCGAGCGGTGCCCTCACCGACCAGCAGGTCTACCGGGAGCAGACCGGCGACAAGTCGCTCGTCGGCGCCAACCTGGTCTCCCACCGCTCCTACTGGTACGACAGCGCCGGCAACGTCACCTCGATCCGCGAGCGCTCGCTCGGCATTGAGGAGCGGCAGTGCTTCCGGTACGACACGCTCGGCCAGCTGGCCACGGCCTGGACGGCCAAGGACCAGGCGTCGTGCCAGGCGGATCCGACCGCTACCACCGTGACGGCCGGCACCGACGGCGCGGGCTACTGGCAGGAGTACGAGTACGACCTGCTCGGCAACCGCAAGAAGCTGGTGGAGAAGGACCTCACCGGCAGCACCGCCAAGGACGCCACCACCACCTACGACTACGGCAAGGCGGACGGCAGCCAGCCGCGGACTCTGACGAAGGTGACGAAGAACTACGTCACCCCGGCGGGTGCGGCCGTCACCGCGGCTGCCGAGCGGCTCTACGAGTTGACCGGTGAGACGAAGTCCGTCACGTCCGTTCAGAACGGCGACCAGCAGACGCTCTCCTGGACCTACGACGGTCAGGTCGAGCGCGTCGTCGGACAGGGCGGCAAGGGGAAGACGGCATACGTCGGCCTGGGGAACAAGTGCATCGACCTCAGCGCCGGTACGGCGGTGGCGAGCCAGCCCATCCAGCTGTACTCGTGCAACGGCACGATCGCGCAGAAGTGGAACTTCACCCCGGCCCCGAACCAGGCCAACGCGAACCTGGGCACCCTGTCGATCGTCGACAACTGGTGCGTCCAGCCGGCGGCCAACACGGCCGGTTCGGCCTTCCGGATCCAGAAGTGCGACGGCTCAACCGGCCAGATCCTGGAGCGCAACTCCACCGGCCAGCTCAAGCACACGGACTCGGGCCTGTGCCTCGCGGTCAAGGACGCCAACACCGCCAGCGGCACTCCGCTGGTGCTGGCGGCCTGTGACAGCGCCGCCGCGGCGCAGCAGTGGGAGGCGCAGAACGAGACCCGCCACATCTACGGGCCCGGTGGCAACCGCCTGCTGACGGTCCAGGGCCGGCAGGCCACGCTGGACCTGGGTGAGTCCCAGGTGGTGGTGCAGAAGGGTGGAACGCTGGTCAACAGCCAGCGGACCTACGCCGCTCCTGGTGGTGCCGTCCTCCGCTATTCGCACGGCACCAGCGCTTCGGCCCTGGTCGCCCTCGCGGGTGACCACCAGGGCAGCCCTTACGCAGAGATCGGGCTCTATGGCTCGATGCCGGTCCGGATCCGCAAGCAGGACCCGTTCGGCAACCAGCGGGGCGCGGACAAGCTCGCGAGCAACATGCAGACCAACGCCGGCTTCCTCGGCGCCAACCGCGATGACGCCTCCGGCTACACCCCGCTCGGCGCGCGACTGTACGACCCCGTGGTCGGGCGATTCATCTCCGCCGACCCGGTGCTGGACCTGACGGACCCACTCCAGTCCAACGGCTACGCCTACGCCCACAACAACCCGGTGACCCTGTCGGACCCGTCGGGCCTGTCGGTGTCCCTGAACGCCTCGGAGATGGCGTCGGCGCTGGCCGGTGCGGGACTGTCCGCCGCGCAGGTTGCCCAGGCGCAGTCCACCATGGGCCGCTCGCTGACGTCCGTGATCCTGGAGACCGCCTGGTCGATGCTGAAGGACTTCATCGGCATCACCGACGCGATCAACTGCTTCGGCGGTGACATGTGGTCCTGTGGCAGCCTGATCATCGGGGCGATCCCGTGGGCCAAGCTCGGCAAGATCCCGGGCGTGATTAAGGCCGTCAACCGGACGATCGAGGCAATCCAGGCGTTCTTCAAGGCGAAGAAGGCGGCGCAGGCGGTCCTAGCGGCCGCTCGTGCCGCGGAGGCGGCGGCGCTCACGGCCAAAAAGCTGGCCATGGAGCGGGCGAAGAAGGCCGCGCAGGCTGCGGCGAAGAAGGCGGCCGAGAAGGCTAAAAGGACCAGCGACAGGGTCGTCAACCAGACGAAGAAAACGGGCAACCCGGTCCACAAACAGGCCCAGGCCAAGGCGAATCCGAGGGGCTCGTCGGCTGCCT
Organism: Micromonospora siamensis; assembly: GCF_900090305.1. NCBI lineage: Bacteria > Bacillati > Actinomycetota > Actinomycetes > Micromonosporales > Micromonosporaceae > Micromonospora > Micromonospora siamensis. The sequence goes on from NZ_LT607751.1 coordinate 2,237,256, forward strand.
CCTCGGGGGGCGGCAAGGGTTCTGGCGGTGGCGGCAAGGGAAACTCCAAGCCGGGTGGCGCCTCCGGTGGCACGGCTCGGGGCAAGGGTGGCTCCAGCGCCAGCGGCAACGCCGGCAAGGCGAGTGGTGAATCCTGCCCCATCAGTAACAGCTTCGTTCCCGGCACCAAGGTTCTGATGGCGGACGGTTCCACCAAGTCGATCGAGGATGTGAAGCCGGGCGACAAGGTCCTGGTTACCGATCCCGAGACGGGACGCACCAAGGCGGAGAAGGTTTCTGCGGCGATCAAGGGTGACGGCGTCAAGCATCTGGTGAAGGTCACTGTCGACACCGATGGTGAGCAGGGTGCACGGACGGCTTCGGTCACCGCGACCGATGGTCATCCGTTCTGGGTGCCGGAGTTGAACGCGTGGGTCGATGCCACCGATCTGCGGGCCGGGGAATGGCTGCGAACCAGCGCCGGGACGTTCGTCCAGGTCGCGGCGATCGAGCGATGGACCACGCCGCGAGCGACTGTGCACAACTTGACGGTCGCGAACATCCACACGTACTACGTGTTGGCTGGCTCGGCGCCGCTGCTGGTGCACAACTGCGGCGTGGTCGACGCAGTCGAGGCGGAGGCGGAAGCCGTCGCCGACAAGACGAAGTCCCAGCGTCCGAATGTGATCGAAGCCCTCCAAGTCCCCGGCCACGATCCCATCGTTGCCCACAGCGACGGCGGGGCAGGTAACCGACGGGTGCACCCTGACGTGCAGGCTGTCCTAGACTCGATCCCGGCTGCTAACCGCGGCAACAATCACGGAGGCTGTGGTCTCGTGCAGTGCCTTACAGAAGCACTGGACTCCGGACTCGATCCAACCGGTGCCACGGCCGCCGCAACGCTGGGACGGGCGAGGACGAATGCGAACTTCAAGGTGCTGATCGGACCATGCCCGAGCTGTCAGGTACTGGTTCGGCACTTCGAGATCGATTTCAAAAAGTAGATGTCCCGTTTCTCTCCAGAGGTGGAGGCCGTCCTTCGGCAGGCCGGCTGGTTCCCGCAGCGCCGAATCGACCTCGGCGCGTGGCAAATCAGCATGCGGGAATTCAGCTGGCATGCCGCGGCGACGCGATTCCTTCAGGAGTTTGGTGGGATCAGGGTGGAAGTCAGCGGTCCTGGGGTCAGCTGCGCGCGTGTGCCGTTTGAGTTCGACCCGGAGCTCGCAGTGGGGGAGGAGGAGCGGTTCGCCGAGTTCTCTGAGGTATTCGGCCGGCGCTTTTTTCCTGTGGGGGAACTGGGTCAGGGGGAGTTCTTCCTCGCCATCGATGATGAGGCCGTCCTGTACTACCTCTCCGCTCGGCTGTTTCGCTTAGGACAGGTGGATTCGGCGTTGGCGTGCTTGGCCTCGGGCGTGGCAGCCGAACGACTCGATCCGCCTGCGGCAAACGGCGCCTGATCGGTCCGCGCCCCCCGTGGTGGCTTTTGCTACTGCGGGGGGCCTACCCGTACTGGGCGCGTCCAGCCGATGAACCGGGTAAAGAACTCCGCCGGATCCACCTCGTCGGGCCGTAGCCGCAACCGGTCCGCCACCGCCTCGTGCAGCAGCCCGCACAGATACACCGCCAACCCCACCCGGTCCCCGGCGTACTCCGCCCGCAGCCCGAGCTTCGCCGGCTGGCACGGCCACGGCGCGCCGCACGCCCGGCACAGCCAGACCGGCCGCGCGGCGACGTGCCGCCGCAGCTCGGCCCGGGACACGCTCACCGCGGCTCACCCGCCGCGCCCCGTCGCAGCGCCGCGACCCGCACCAGCGCTCTGCGGGTACGCCCACCGCCCGCCTCGGCGCCGTCGGGTCGCAGCTCAACGCCGGTCAGCTCCACCCACTCGATCCGGGGATGGTCCAGCCCGACCGGCTCCTCGGTGAGCCGCAGCCGCAGCGGCCCGGCGCCGTAGCAGTAGTCCGCCTCGGGCACGGTCACCACCTCCCCGAGATGCGGAAAACGGTGGTCCATCGGCTTGCTCCCCTCGCCGCTCCTGGTCACACTCTGCTGTGGACGTGACTACGGTCGGAAGGTGCCGCGGGCCCTCACTGCCGCCTGTGCCGGTGGGATGCGACCCCGTGGCGCGGCTGTGGTGACCGGCGGGTGGGCTGTGGTGGAGGTGTGATGGGCGGTGCGGCGATGTCGACGCTGGAGTTCCTGGGCGCGGAGCTGCGCCGGGCGCGCAAGGAGGCCGGGCTGAGCCAGGAGGAGTTGGCCCAGCGGATCAGCTACTCCTCGTCGCTGGTGGGGATGGTGGAGATCGGCCACCGCACCCCGTCGCAGGACTTCATCGCCCGGGCCGACGCCGCCCTGACTGCTGGCGGTCTCTTCGAGCGGCTGCTCGCCCTGGTCCGCGCCGACGCTGCGCCACCCTGGTTCAGGGAGTGGATCAGCGTGGAACGGGAAGCCACCCTTATCCGCTGGTTCGAGCCGTCACTGTTCCCCGGCCTGTTGCAGACCGAGGCATATGCCCGGGCGGTGCTGCGCGGCGGGCGGATGCTGCGGGAGACCGAGGTGGAGCAGCGGATCACCTCGCGGATGGAGCGCCAGGCGGTGTTGCGCCGGGAGACACCGCCCGAGTTCGTGGCGGTGATCGACGAGGCGGTGCTACGCCGGGCGGTGGGGGAGCCGGCGGTGATGGTGGAGCAGTTCGAGCACCTGCTCCGACTTACCGAGCAGCCGCACGTCACGCTGCACGTGGTCCCCGCCGACGCCGGCATGCACGCCGGCTTGGCTGGCGCGTTCATCCTGGCTCGCACCCCCGAGGGCGGCGAGGTGGCCCACCTGGATACACCGTTGAGAGCGCACGTCACGGACCGGCCGGACGACGTTGATAGCCTTCAACACAGGTGGGAGAGCCTGCGGGGCGAGGCGTTGCCCCGCCGGGCCTCCCGGGAGCTGATCCGGGAGTTGGCGAAGTCATGGACCTGACCGGCGCGGTCTGGCGCAAGTCAACCCGCAGCGACAACGGCGGTGCCACCTGCGTCGAGGTGGCCACCAACCTGCCCGGCGTGGTCGGCGTACGAGACAGCAAGGACCGCCGCGGCCCGGCGCTCACCTTCCCGCCCGGCGCCTGGACGGCCTTCGCCCACGCCGCCGCCACCGGCCGCCTCGCCGGACCCCACTGACCCGGAACCACTGGCCGCCTCTGTTATGGACACCGAGTCTGAGTGGGCGACGTCCGGGCATGTGCCGGCAGCTGAGTTGGCGCGGCGGCAGGGCGTCGGACCGGTCGACTCGGTCGGTGACCTGAGCTGCCCACATCTCATCGAGTCGGACGAGGAACTTGATGAGTTCCTGGCAGACCTGTGTTCGTCCAGGCATCCGGAAGCCGCGTGAGTCCCGTTTGTCCTGAACGCCGACATGGCGGCCCCGGCCGCCGAGCGCGCAGGATGTCGCGGACCTTGGACACTTTCCGTTCACCACGAACCGAAAGTGTCCAAGATCCGGAGCCGGCCGCCACCGGGCGGCCCAACCGAGGCGGTTACGCGGGCAGGGTGAGGATCTCGGCTCCGTCGTCGGTGATGGCGATGGTGTGCTCGCTGTGCGCCGTCCGGCAGCCGGTCACGCTGCGCAGCGTCCAGCCGTCGGCGTCGGTGACCAACTCGGCGGTGTCCGCCATCACCCACGGTTCCAGGGCCAGCAGCAGCCCCGGACGCAGCCGGTAGCCCCGGCCCGCTCGACCGGTGTTCGACACATGCGGGTCCTGATGCATAGTCGAGCCGACCCCGTGACCGCCGAACTCGGTGTTCACCGAGTACCCCGCCTCGCGCAGCACCGTGCCGATGGCGTGGGAGATGTCGCCGATCGGCACGCCAGGACCAGCCGCGGCGATACCGGCGTGCAGGGCACGCTGCGTCGCCTCGATCAGCGCGACGCTCTCCGGCGGGTGCCTGTCGCCCACGATGAAGCTGATGGCCGAGTCGGCGACGACTCCGCCCAGGTTGACAGCCAGGTCGAGGGAGAGCAGGTCACCGTCGACGAGCTGGTAGTCGTGCGGCAGGCCGTGCAGCACCGCGTCGTTGACCGACGTGCAGATGTAGTGGCCGAACGGCCCGCGCCCGAACGACGGCTCGTAGTCGACGTAGCAGGACGCCGCCCCGGCCTCGGTGATCATGTCGCGGGTCCACCGGTCGATGTCCAGCAGGTTCGTGCCCACCGTGACGCGGCTCTTCAAGGTCTGGAGCATCCTGGCGACCAGGGTGCCGGTGTCCCTCGCGCGCAGCAGCTGGGTGGGGTTCAGGATCTCGATCACGCGGCGCCTCACTCACGACCAATAAGTATCCCGGCCATACTATCCCGGTACTAGAATACGGGCCATGGTCAGGTTGCCACTCACCCCCGCGGAGGTCGAACGCGGGCAGCGCCTCGGCGCCCTCCTGCGGCGCGCCCGGGGGGAGCGTTCGATGCTGCTCACCGCGCTGGAGGCCGGCGTGTCGCCAGAGACCCTGCGAAAGATCGAGTCCGGTCGGGTGGCCACCCCCGCGTTCCCCACCATCGCCGCGATCGCCGACGTCCTCGGCCTCTCCCTCGACACCGTCTGGTCGGAGATCAACCGGTCCGACGACGGCGTCGGACCCGCCCGTCCGGCCCGCCACCCGGCCCAACGCCTGGCCTCGTGAACCCACCCCCGGCTCCCGACGGACACCCGGTGCGATCCGGCCGTCCGCGGGGCAGCGCGACTAGGCTGGTCGGCGGCAGGATCTTCCGCTGAGGGGGTGAGCCTGATGGCCCAGGCCGCATACGCGCCCGAGCCGGCGCCGGAGCAGATGCCCGAGCCGACCGAGCCGTCGTTCGACGTGCTGCGCTGGCGCGACGAGCCGTGGACCGCCCAGCTCGCCCTCGACCTGTTGCCGGAGACCAACGGTCCCAAGGTCGAGGTCCTGAGCGGAAGCGTGATCGTGACACCACATGCCGGAATCGACCACCAGTCGGTCGAGCGTGAACTGCCCTACCTCCTGCACCGAGCCGCCCGCCGGGCCGGGCTCTGGGTGTATCCCGAGATCAACGTGGTCTCCGGGAAGGAACTCTTCATCCCGGACATCAGCGTCCTGCGGTCGTCCGGCGGCGGCCGGCCTGCCGTCGACATCGCCGATGCCGTTCTCCTGGCGGAGATCGTCTCGCCGGGCAACCGGCGCAAGGACGTCATCGACCGACCCCGGGAGTACGCCGCCGCCGGTGTGCCCTTCTTCCTTCGTGTCGATCTGCGCAACCGGATCCCCGCACTCGCGCTCTACGAGCTGGTCGAGGGGGAGTACCAGCCGGTGTCGGCGGCCGCCGCTGGCACTACCTTCGTGATGCACCAGCCCTTCGCCTTCTCCGTCGACCCGGCCGACCTGCTCGACGAGGAGGCGACCGAGGACCAGGCCGAGGAGCGGGACGGGGAGCAGGCGGACGGCGAGGGCTGAGGCTCCCAGCGGGCGCACAGCACCGCCGGGGCAGAATGACCCCGTGACATCTCCCCGAGACCTCGTGCTGCTCGGCTCGACCGGCTCGATCGGTACCCAGGCCATCGACATCGTCCGGCGCAACCCCGACCGGTTCCGGGTGGTCGCGCTCGGCGCCGGCGGCGGCAACGTGGAGCTGCTCGCCGCGCAGGCCCTGGAGTTGGGCGTCGAGGCGGTCGGCGTCGCCAAGGCCTCCGCCGCCCAGGACCTCCAGCTGGCGTTCTACGCCGAGGCCAGCCGCCGGGGGTACGCCACCGGCGACTTCAAGATCCCCAAGATCGTGGCCGGCCCGGACGCCATGACCGAGCTGGCGCAGTGGCCCTGCGACGTGGTCCTCAACGGGGTGGTCGGCTCGCTGGGCCTCGCTCCCACGCTGGCCGCGCTGGGTGCTGGTCGTACCCTCGCGTTGGCCAACAAGGAGTCGCTGGTGGCCGGCGGCCCGCTGGTCAAGGCCGCGGTGACGCGGCCGGGGCAGATCGTCCCGGTGGACTCCGAGCACTCCGCGCTGGCCCAGTGCCTGCGCGGCGGCACCCGGGCGGAGGTACGCCGGCTGATCGTCACCGCCAGCGGCGGGCCGTTCCGCGGCAAGCGGCGCGACGAGCTGACCGAGGTCACGCGAGAGCAGGCGCTGGCCCACCCGACCTGGAACATGGGGCCGGTCGTCACGATCAACTCAGCCACCATGGTCAACAAGGCGCTCGAGGTGATCGAGGCGCACGAGCTGTTCGACGTGCCCTACGCCGACATCCAGGTGATGGTGCACCCGCAGTCGGTGATCCACTCGATGGTCGAGTTCGTCGACGGTTCCACGATCGCCCAGGCCAGCCCGCCGGACATGCGGCTGCCCATCGCGCTGGGCCTCGGCTGGCCGGACCGGGTCGGTGACGCCGCCGCCGCGGTCGACTGGACGAAGGCGCACACCTGGGAGTTCGCGCCGCTGGACGACGCGGCGTTCCCGGCCGTGGCGCTGGCGAAGGCGGCCGGCGAGGCGGGGCGCTGCCGGCCGGCGATCTACAACGCCGCCAACGAGGAGTGCGTCGCGGCGTTCGTCGCCGGGCGGCTGCCGTTCCTCGGCATCGTCGACACCCTCGCGCGGGTGCTGGAGGACGCTCCCGACTTCACCGAACCAGGTACCGTCGAGGACGTGCTCGCCGCCGAGTCGTGGGCGCGCGCGCACGCGCAGGAGATCATCGCGGGTTCGGTGGAAGGAGCTTGATGGCGTACCTGCTCGGGGTGGTGCTCTTCGCCCTCGCGATCCTCATCTCGGTGAGCCTGCACGAGGCGGGGCACATGGCCACCGCCAAGGCCTTCGGGATGAAGGTCACGAAATACTTCGTCGGCTTCGGCCCGACCCTCTGGTCGACCCAGCGGGGCGAGACCGAGTACGGCGTCAAGGGCGTCCCGCTCGGCGGCTTCTGCAAGATCGTCGGGATGACGCCGCAGGACGACGACGTCGACCCGGCCGACGAGCCGCGCGCGATGTGGCGCTACCCGGTCTGGAAGCGGACGATCGTGATGTCCGCCGGCTCGATCACCCACTTCGCCCTCGCCCTGATCGCCCTCTGGATCATGGCGGTCTCGGTCGGCCTGCCCAACCCGAAGTTCCCCTCCACCGACGCCCAGGCCCGCCAGGAGCCGGCGGTGATCGGCCTGGCCCCGTGCGTGGTCCCCGAGGCCGCCGCCCGGGCCTGCCAGGCCGGCGACCCGGCGAGCCCGGCCGCCCAGGCCAAGCTGCGCGACGGCGACCGGATCACCTCGCTCAACGGAAAGCCGATCGCCAACTACGGCGACCTGCTCACCGCGCTGCGGGCAGTCAAGCCCGGCGACCGCGCCGAGATCGGGTACGTCCGCGACGGCCAGCCCGGCACCACCAGCACCGTGCTGGCGCAGACCCAGCGCCCGCCGCTGGACGACCCGAAGGGCACCGTCGGTCCGGTCGCCGCGCTCGGCGTCGGCCTCCAGTTCAGCACCCCCGCCCGGGTCAGTTACGGCCCGGTCGGCGCGTTCGGGGCGACCGCCGACTACACCGGCCAGATGGCCGTGGGCACGTACGAGGCGATGAAGCGCATCCCGCAGAAGGTGCCCGCCCTGTGGACCGCCATCACCGGCGGCGAGCGGGACGTCGACACCCCGATCAGCGTGGTCGGCGCCAGCCGGCTCGGCGGCGAGGCGGTGGAGAACAACGCCTGGTACCTCTTCTTCATGTTGTTCGTGTCGCTGAACTTCTTCATCGGCGTTTTCAACCTGCTGCCCCTGCTGCCGCTGGACGGCGGCCACATCGCCATCGCCTGGTTCGAGCGGGCCCGCTCCTGGCTCTATGCGAAGATCGGCCGCCGCGACCCCGGCCGCGTCGACTACCTCAAGCTCATGCCCCTGACGTACGCGGTGATCCTGATCGGTGGCGCGTTCACGCTGCTGACCATCACCGCGGACGTCATCAACCCGATCACGCTCTTCTCAAGGTGAGTGCCTGAAGTGACCTCGATCAGTCTCGGTATGCCGGCCGTACCGCCCCCGCCGCTGGCCCCGCGCCGCGCCAGCCGCCAGATCATGGTCGGCTCGGTGCCGGTCGGTGGCGGAGCACCCGTGTCGGTGCAGTCGATGACCACCACCCTCACCTCCGACGTCAACGCCACCCTCCAGCAGATCGCCGAGCTGACCGCCTCCGGCTGCCAGATCGTCCGGGTCGCCGTGCCGTCGCAGGACGACGTGGAGGCGCTGCCGGCGATCGCCCGCAAGTCGCAGATCCCGGTGATCGCCGACATCCACTTCCAGCCGAAGTACGTCTTCGCCGCGATCGACGCCGGCTGCGCGGCCGTCCGGGTCAACCCGGGCAACATCCGCCAGTTCGACGACAAGGTCAAGGAGATCGCCAAGGCGGCCGGCGACGCGGGCGTGCCGATCCGGATCGGCGTCAACGCCGGCTCGCTGGACAAGCGGCTGCTCGCCAAGTACGGCAAGGCCACCGCCGAGGCGCTCGTCGAGTCGGCGCTCTGGGAGTGCTCGCTCTTCGAGGAGCACGGCTTCCGGGACATCAAGATCTCCGTCAAGCACAACGACCCGGTGGTGATGATCCGGGCGTACCGGCAGCTCGCCGCGCAGTGCGACTACCCGCTGCACCTGGGCGTCACCGAGGCCGGCCCGGCCTTCCAGGGCACCATCAAGTCGGCGGTCGCCTTCGGCGCGCTGCTCGCCGAGGGGATCGGCGACACCATCCGGGTGTCGCTGTCGGCCCCGCCGGTCGAGGAGATCAAGGTCGGCAACCAGATCCTCGAGTCGCTGGGCCTGCGCGAGCGAGGCCTGGAGATCGTCTCCTGCCCGTCCTGCGGACGGGCACAGGTCGACGTCTACAAGCTCGCCGAGGAGGTCACCGCCGGCCTGGAGGGGCTGCCGGTGCCGCTGCGCGTCGCCGTCATGGGCTGCGTGGTGAACGGCCCCGGCGAGGCCCGCGAGGCCGACCTGGGTGTCGCCTCCGGCAACGGCAAGGGCCAGATCTTCGTCAAGGGGCAGGTCATCAAGACCGTGCCCGAGGGGCAGATCGTGGAGACGCTGATCGAGGAGGCGCTGCGGCTGGCCGACGAGATGGGCGCGGAGATCCCCGAGGAGCTGCGCGACCTCGTCCCCGGCGCCACCGTCACCGTGCACTGACGCCCGCGTTGCCGTAAGGGCGGCCTTCCCGTCGGGGAGGCCGCCTTTCGCGTACGCGGGCACGGTACGCCGGGGCTGTCGCCGGGTCCGGCCGCCGGGCGGTCGGCTGGTCTGGCAGGCTGGTAGCCGTGCTGACGGTGCCGGTACGGCAACTCGGGGAGTCGGAGCGCCGCGCGGTCGAGCGGCTGCTCGACCGCGACCCGTACGCGGGCGCGCAGGTCGCCGAGCGGGTCGCCGCGCGCGGGCTGGCCTGGTGGCGGTCCGAGGGCCGGATCCTGGGGTACGGCAACCGGCGCAACCTGGAGTCGATCTGCTGGCTGGGTGGCAACCTCACCCCGGTGCTGGCCTCCGAGCCGGCCGTCGACGCGTACGCCGACCTGCTGGCCTCAGAGGAGCGGCTCTGCTCCTCCATCGTCGGCCGGGCCGACGCCGTGCTCGGCCTCTGGGACCGGCTGCGCGGGCACTGGGGGCCGGCCCGGGACGTACGCGCCAACCAGCCGCTGCTGGCCGTCGACCGGCTTCCCGAGCTGCCCGCCGACCCGCAGGTGCGGCCGGTCCGCCCGCACGAGGTGGACCGGCTCTTCCCGGCGGCGGTGGCCATGTACACCGAGGAGGTCGGCGTCTCGCCGCTGGCCGAGGACGGTGGGCGGGGCTACCGGCGGCGGGTCACCGACCTGGTCCGCGCCGGTCGGGCGTACGCCCGGTTCGTCGACGGCAAGGTGGTCTTCAAGGCGGAGCTGGCGGTGGTGACCCGGCGCACCGCGCAGATCCAGGGGGTGTGGGTGGCGCCGGAGTGGCGCGGGCGCGGCATCGCCACCGCGGCGATGGCGGCCGTGGTCCGCGACGCGCTGATCCGGGTCGCCCCGACGGTCAGCCTCTACGTCAACGACTTCAACCTGCCGGCCCGCCGGGTCTACGCCCGCTGCGGCTTCCGCCCGGTCGGCACCCTGGCCACCGTCCTGTTCTGAGGCGTCCCGCCCGGGTGGGGTGGGTCACGTGCGTCCGGCTTGAGGTGAACGGGACACCGGGGACTATGCTGGTCATGTTTTTGTACTGACCGGTCAGTTTAGTTAGGGGAGTGATGAGCGTCGTCGTGGAGGCCAGCGGGCTGGGACTGCGTACCCGCCGGGGCTGGGTGTTCCGGGACGTCGACCTCAGCGCCGCCGAGGGCGAGCTGCACGCGATCACCGGGCCACCCGGCAGCGGGCGTACCTCCCTGCTGCTCGCCCTGGCCGGCCGGTTCCCGGTCGGGGAGGGTCGGGTCGTCCGGCACGGGCCGGCAGCGCTCGGCCAGGTGGCCGGGGTGCACGAACCCGACCCGGCGCTCACCGTCGGCGAGCACATCCAGGAACGGCTGCTGCTGCTCGGCCCGGTGCCCCGCCGCCGCCGGCAACTCGTCCCCGTCGCCGCGGTCCGCGCCCGGCGCGCCTACCGGCGCGACGCCTTCGCCACCGCCATCTCCGGCGCCGGCTTCACCGGCGACGTCCCCTTCGACCCGGACACCCGCGGCCGCGACCTCACCCCGCTGCAACGCCAGGTGCTCGGCCTGGTCCTCGCCACCCTCAGCGGGCCCAAGCTGATCGTCGCCGACGACGTGGACAGCGGCTCCGACGCCCCCGAACGGGCCTGGCTCTGGGCCGCGATGGCCCGCCTCGCCGAACAGGGGTACGCCGTCGTGGCCAGCGCCCGCGCCGTCGAACCCGGCAGCCCGGCGATCGAACACCGCCTCGCCGACCCGGCGGACGTCCCCGCCCGCCCCACCCTGATCCTGCCCCGGCCCACCCCGGCCCGCACCCCCGCGGAGGTCACCCGATGAGCGTCTTCCGCCTCGCCCGCTTCGAGCTGCGCCGGATGACCCGGGGCCGGCTGCCGCGCGCGGCGCTGGCCGTGCTCACCATCGTCCCGCTGCTCTACGGCGCCCTCTACCTCTACGCCTTCTGGGATCCCTACGGGAACCTCAACCGGATCCCGGTGGCGATGGTCGTCGCCGACCGGCCCGCCGAGGCGAGCGACGGCAGCGTCGTGCACGCCGGCCAGGACCTCGCCGACGAACTGCTGGACCGCAAGGTCTTCGGCTGGACGGTCACCGACGAGCGGGACGCCCAGGTCGGTCTGCGCGACGGCCGCTACCACCTGGTCTTCGAGATCCCGGCAGACTTCTCCGCCAGCCTCGCCGCCGGCCCCGAACCGGAGCGGGCCGCCCACCGGGGCGAACTCAAGGTGGTCAACGACGACGCCACCAACTACCTGTCCGGGCTGCTCGCCCGCTCCGCGTTCGCCGAGATCCGGGCCGCCGCCGGGGAGAGCGCCTCCGCGTCGTACTTCGAGAAGATGCTGATCGGCTTCACCGACCTCAAGGCCGAGACCGGCAAGGCCGCCGACGGCGCCGGGCAGATCCAACACGGGCTGGGTGACGCCGGGTCCGGGGCCGGGAAGATCGCCGGCGGGATCGACCAGTCCGAACAGGGCGCCGGGCAGCTCGCCGCCGGGCTGGGCAGCGCCGCCAAGGGCGCCGACGAACTGGCCGACGGCATCGGGCAGCTGCGTACCGGGGCGGCGAAGATCGCCGACGGCACCGCCCGGGCGGCCACCGAGACCAGCGCCGCCGCCAAGAAGGTCGACTCGGCGGCGAACCGGATCGAGCCGGTGCTGCGGGACAACGCCGAGGAGATCCAGCGCGCCGCAACCGCCGTCGCCACCGGCGCCCAGGCGCTCGCCGACAACATCGACGCGCTGCCGCAGACCGCCCGGCAGGCCGCCACCGACGCGCAGCAGGTCCGCGACCGGCTGGCCGCGCTGGTCGCCGCCCACCCGGAACTCGCCGACGACCCCGACGTCGTCGCCGCCCGGCAGGCCGCCGACGAGGCGGCCACCGCGGCCCAGAAGGTGGTGACCGGCCTGGACGGCGCCGACCTGGCCGGACTGAAGAGCCGGATGAACGAGGTGGCCGCCACCGCCCGGGAGATCGCCGCCGCCGCGCCGCACCTCGCCGACGACGTGGCCGCCGCCCGGGCCAAGGTCGACCAACTCGCCGCCGGCCTGAACACCCTCGCCGACGGCAGCGCCCAGCTCCGCGACGGGCTCGGCGACGCCGCCACCGGCGCCGAGCAGCTGCGCGGCGGGCTCTTCCGGCTCGCCACCGGCGCCCGCGAACTGGACAGCGGGCTGAACCGGCTCACCGGCGCCCAGCAGCAGCTGGTCGGCGGGCTGAGCAAGCTGGAGGGTGGCGCCGGCGACCTCGCCGACGGGCTCGCCGCCGGGGAGAAGAAGATCCCCGGGTACGACGACGCGGGCACCCGCTCCGACGTGCTCGGCGACCCGGTCGCCCTGGACCGGCAGGCGCACCACCCCGCCGCCTCGTACGGGGTCGGCTTCGCCCCGTACTTCCTCGGGCTGGCGCTCTGGGTCGGCGCGATGATCACGTACATGCTGCTGCGGCCGGTCAACCGGCGGCACGTGATGTCCGGCGCGGCCGGCTGGCGGGTCGCGCTCGCCGGCTGGCTGCCCGCCGCGGCCATCGGCCTGGCCCAGGCCGGGGTGCTCTTCGTGGTGGTCACCCAGGTCCTCGGCCTGGACCCGGTCCGCCCGGCGGCCACCCTCGGACTGCTCGCGCTGGTGTCGCTGGCGTTCACCGCGATCATGCAGTGGCTCGGCGCCCAGCTCGGCCCGGCCGGGCGGCTCGCCGCGCTGGCCCTGCTGATGCTCCAGCTGACCTCCTCCGGCGGCACCTACCCGGTGCAGACCTCGCCCGGCTTCTTCCAGGCCATCCACCCGTGGCTGCCGATGAGCTACGTGGTCGCCGGCCTGCGGCACACCATCAACGGCGGCCCCACCGGCCCGGTGCTCACCGGCGCGCTCGTGCTCGCCGGCTTCGGCCTCGGGGCGCTCGCGCTGACCGTCGCGGCGACCCGCCGGTCCCGGCGGCTCACCCCGTCGAAGCTGCACCCCGAACTGACCATGTGAGGATGCTGATGACCCGGGCGGCGACGCACCGGTGCGGCGCCGGCCGCGCCGGCCGGGCGGTGGGACGGGGAGGTTCGGTGGCGGACGGACGGTCACGGCGGCGGGAGGACACCCGGCAACGCCTCTTCGAGGCGGCCGTGCAGCTCATCGCCGAGCAGGGCTTCTCCGCCACCACCGTGGAGGACATCGCGGCCCGGGCCGGGGTGGCGAAGGGGACGGTCTACTACAACTTCGAGTCCAAGACCGTCCTCTTCGAGGAGCTGCTCCGGCACGGCATCGGGCTGCTCACCGCCGAGTTCCGGGCCGCCGTCGACGGCCTGCCGCCCCGCGAGGCGCTGGCCGCGCTGGTCCGCGCCGAGCTGGAGTACATCCGTCGCTACCGGGCCTTCGCCCAGTTGCTGCTCTCGGAGATGTGGCGGACCAACCGGGAGTGGCAGCAGACGCTGCGGCTGCTGCGCGGCGAGGCCATCGAGGTGATCGCCGAGACCGTCCGGGCCGGGGTGGCCAGCGGTGACCTGCCCGCCGACCTGGACGTGCCGACCGCCTCGTCGGCGCTGTTCGGGGTGGGTCTGGTGGTGGCCGTCGACTGGCTGGTGTTCCAGCCGGACCGGCCGATCGCCGACGTGCAGGACGCGCTGCTCGGCATCGTCCGCCGGGTCGCCCAGACCTGAGCCACGGGCTCTGCCGGCGGCGAAATTGCGTTGAACCGTACGGGTTCGCGGACCAAGCTGGGAGTACCGCCCCCCAACCGAGTCCGGAGGACCCTCCATGCGCCTGCTCCGAGACTTCTGGATCGCCGCGCCCCGGCGGGTGGCGGCCGCGTTCCTGCTGATCCTGCTCAGCGCCGGCGGGCAGGTCGGCGCGGCGGCCCTGGCCGGACCGGTTCTGGTGCACCGGGCGACCGGCTGGTTCGTGGCGCTCGCCGCCGCGCTGGCCGCCGCCGTCCTCGCCGACCTGGCCGTCGGCCTGCTGATGGCCGGGCTCACCGCCGACTGGTCCGCCGACGTCCGCCGCCGGTTGTGCCGGGTGGCGCTCGGGCAGGACCTGCCCACCCTGGAGACCACCCCGGTCGGCGAGCTGCTCGACCGGATCGACGGCGACGTCTACCAGGTGGCCGCCGAGATCCGCAACACCGGCTGGCGGATGATCCAGGCGCTCGCCGGCGGGGCACTGTCCACCGTGCTGGCCCTCTACGTCTGGTGGCCCGCCGGGCTGGGCATGCTGGCCCTGGTCGGCCTGCTGGTGCTCACCCTGCGCCGCCCGGCGGCCCGGATCAGGCCCGCCCGGATGGCCGAGGAGGAGGCCTGGTCGGACCTGGCCGCCGTGATGGAGGAGGCGGTGCACGGCCAGGACGACGTGCGTACCAGCCTGGCCCGGCCGTACGTGCTGCGCCTCTACGCCCAGCGGGCGGCCGAGGTGCTCGCCCGTGGCCGGCGGGTCTTCCGGCTCAACGCCCGGTTCACCCTCTCGGCCGTCGCCACCACCCGCACCGCCGTCGCCCTGGTGGTGCTCGGCGGGGCGTGGGCGCTGACCACCGGCCGGATCGACCCGGCCCGGCTCACCGCCGTCTGGCTGCTGGTGATCGGCTTCGGCGCCCTGATGGAGCACATCACCCGGATGCTGCCCCACCTCCAGTTCGCGCTGGGCGCCTGGGGCCGGGTGCGACTGCTGCACGACTCCGCGCAGGAACCCTCCGGCGGCGCCGCACCGGTCGAGGGCGACCTGACCGTACGCGGGCTGACCTTCCGCTACCCGGCCGGCGGGGAGGGCGAACGCGGGCCCGCCCTGCGCGACGTGCACCTGAGCTTCGTCCGGGGTCGCTCGTACGCCCTGGTGGGGCGGACCGGCTCGGGCAAGTCGACGCTGGCCAAGGTGCTCACCCGGGCGGTGGACGTGCCCCACGGCACGGTCACCCTGGCCGGTGCCGACCTGGTCGACCTCGACGTCGAGCAGCTGCGCCGCTGGATCGCGGTGGTGCCGCAGCGCACCGAGATCCTCGCCGGCACCCTCGCCGAGAACGTCGCCCTCTTCGACCCCGACCTGCTCGCCGCCGTCCCCGAGGCGCTGGCCGAGCTGGGGTTGACCGGTTGGGTCGCCGAGCTGCCCGACGGGGTGCACACCCGGCTCGGCGAGGGCGGGCACGTGCTCTCCGCCGGCCAGGAGCAGCTGGTGGCGTTCGCCCGGATCCTGGTCCGCGACCCGCACGTGGTGATCCTCGACGAGGCCACCGCCCGCCTCGACCCGGTCACCGAGACCCGGGTCCGCCGGGCCACCGAACGGCTGCTCGCCGACCGGATCGGCATCCTCATCGCGCACCGGCTCTCCTCGGTGCGGCGCTGTGACGAGGTGGTCGTGATGGCCGACGGGGCAGTGCTGGAGGCCGGCCCGATGAAGGAGTCCGCCCGCTTCGCCGAGCTGCTGGCCACCAGCCACGCCGGCGCGTACGCGGGGGTGGGCACCGGCCGGGGCGGCGTGGACCTGCTGCCCGCGCCGGACGCCGACCCGGCCGACGACCCGGTCGAGGTGGCGGCTCCCGATCCGGCGCCGCGGCCGGTGGTGGCGCTGCCGCGCACCGACCCGCCGCCGCTGCCGCCGGCCCCGCGCGCCGGGACACTGCGGGAGATCCTCCGGTTGGGCACCAACGACCGACGGTACGGCCTGGTCTCCATCGTCATGTTCGCCCTGATGACCCTGCTGGGGCTGGACGGCGCGGTGCTGCCCTGGCTCTGGGCCGACCTGATTGGCGGGGGAGACCCGTGGCTGCCGGCGCTGGGCATCGTGGCCGCACTGCTGGTGATCCTGCCGATGCCCTACCTGACGAACCTGCTCTTCCCGCAGTGGTGGGTGCGGCAGCTGCTGCGGATCAGCCTGCGCCTGGTGCACGGGCAGACCGGGCCGCGCCGGGTCAGCGCGCACACCCCGGCCGAGGTGGTCGCCCAGGGCGGCGACACCGAACGGGTGGTGCAGCTGGCCGACAACCTGATGGACCAGTTCATCGCCCTGTTCATGGTGGTGGCGATGACCGCGGTGACCGGCAGCGTCGTACCCGGGCTGTTCTTCCTCGGCACGATGGTGGTCTCCGGGCTGGCCGCTACCCTGTTCGGGCCGCGGCTGGAACGCTCGGCGCAGGCCACGGTCAGCGCCCGGGCGGCGTTCGCCACCGCGCTGGTCTCCGCGCTCTCCGCCGCCCGTACGGTGAAGCTGGCCGGCGCGACCCGTCCGGTGCTGGACCATCTGGCCCGACTGGACACCGTGCGCAGCGACCGGCAGCGGCGGGAGATCGCCATGCAGGTCTGGTCGCGGTCGACGCCCGCGGTCACCACCGGGCTGCTGCCGATCGTCGCGTGGGCGCTCTACCTGGGCGGGACGCTCTCCGCGGGCGCCACGCTGGTGGTGGTCTCCACCCTCGGCACGGCCCGGTGGTTCGCCTGGACCAGCGCCGCCCTGGTCTCGCAGTACCCGTCGGCCCGGGTGTGGACCCACCGGACGGTGGCGATGACCGGGGTGGGGGCGTACTCGGCGGCGGTGCCCGGGGTGGACCTGGCCGCCGGCACCGCGCCGGCGCCCGTGCCAGCGGCCCGACGTCCGCTGCGCCGGCTGGAGCTGGCCGGCTTCGGGGCGCTGCACACCGACGGGACCCTCGCGGTGCGCGACGTCGACCTGACCGTCGAACGCGGGCAGCTGGTGCTGGTGGTCGGGCCGGTGGGCAGCGGCAAGTCGTCGCTGCTGCGGGCGCTGGCCGGAATCGTGCACCACACCGGCGAGCTGCGGTGGAACGGCGAGCCGGTCACCGAGCCGGAGCTGTTCCTGCGCCCGCAGCAGGTCGGCTACGTCGGGCAGCTGCCCCGGGTGCTCTCCGGCACCGTCGCCGACAACATCGCCCTCGGCCACCAGGTGGACGCGGCCGGCGCGGTCGCCACCGCCCAGCTCGAACACGACCTGGCCGCCGCCGTCGGCGGGCTCGGGCTGCTGATCGGGCACAAGGGCACCCGGCTCTCCGGCGGTCAGCTGCAACGACTGGCGCTGGCCCGGGCGCTCGCGCCGCGTACCGAGCTGCTGGTCGCCGACGACGTGTCGTCCGCCCTGGACGTCACCACCGAGCTGGCGCTCTGGGCGGCGCTGCGCGAACACGGCGTCACCGTGGTCGGCTCGACCTCGAAGCGGGCGGCGCTGATCCGGGCCGACCACGTGGTGGTGCTGGTCGACGGCGTGGTGGCCGCCCAGGGCCCCTGGCACACCCTGGAACCCACCTGGTCCCACCTGGCCGGCTGACCCCCCTCGGGCCCCCCACCCCGGTCATCGCCGTTGATCATGAAGTTTGCCGTAGCGGAACGGGACGAAACGACCCGCTAACTTCATGATCAACGACGCGGGCCAAGGCCGGGCGCGGGGGTGGGGTCGGGGTCGGGGGTCAGTGGGCGCGGGTGTACTGGTTGGGCCAGGTGGGGGTGGCGGTCAGCTTGGCGGCGGCGCGGTTGGGCCAGTAGGGGTCGCGCAGCAGTTCGCGGCCGAGCAGGACCAGGTCGGCCTCCCCGGCGGCGACGATCTGCTCCGCCTGCTCCGGCTCGACGATCAGCCCGACCGCACCGGTCAGCACCCCCGCCTCCCGGCGGATCCGGGCGGCGAGCGGCACCTGGTAGCCGGGGCCGACCGGGACGGTCGCCGTGGCCGCGGCGCCGCCGGACGAGGTGTCGACCAGGTCGACGCCGGCCGCGGCGAGTTCCCCGGCCAGCACCACGCTGTCCTCGACGGTCCAGCCGCCCTCGACCCAGTCGGTGGCGGAGATCCGGGTCAGCACCGGCACGTCCTCCCCGACGGCCGCCCGGACGGCGCGGGCCACCTCCAGGGTGAGCCGCATCCGCCCGGCCCGGTCGCCGCCGTAGCCGTCGCCACGGTGGTTGGTCAGCGGTGACAGGAACTCGTGCAGCAGGTAGCCGTGCGCGGCGTGGATCTCCACGGCGGCGAAGCCGGCGTCCAGCGCCCGGCTGGCGGCGGTGGCGAACGCGGCCACCACGGCGGCGATGCCGCGCTCGTCCAGCGCGGTGGGCCGCCGGTAGTCGGGCACGAACGGCTCGGTGCCCGGACCGACCGGGGTCCAGCCGCCCTCGGTGTCGGCCACCCCGCCGCGCTGCGCGTCCCAGGGGCGGTGGGTGGAGGCCTTGAAACCGGCGTGGGCCAGCTGCACGGCCGGCACCGCGCCGTGCTCGGCGAGGAAGCGGGTGATCGGCCGCCAGGCGTCGACGTGCGCGCCGGACCAGAGGCCGGTGTCCTGCGGGCTGATCCGGCCCTCGGGCACCACGGCGGTCGCCTCGGTGACGATCAGACCGACCCCGCCGACGGCCCGGGAGCCGAGGTGGACGCGGTGCCAGTCGGTGGGCAGGCCGTCGGGACCGGCGCTGTACTGGCACATCGGGGCCATGGCGACCCGGTTGGGCAGGGTGACACCGCGCAGGGTGAGCGGGGAGAACAGGGCACTCATGGGGGTGATCCTCCGGGACGGTCGGTGGGCCGGCGCCTCCGGGGAGGTCGGCCGGGCGGGCGGGTCGTGGGCGCGGCGCCGTCGACGGCGCGGGCGGGCGCGGAACAGGGCGGCGGCTCGCAGCGAGCGCGGAACCCACCGGAACGCGGCGGCGACCCGCCGGAGACCGGCGGGTCGCCACTGCGCGGCCACGGATCAGGCGGGGACCGGCTCCAGCCGCTCCGCCGGGCGGTCCGCCGGGTCCGGCTCGATCAGGTCGCGCTTGCCGGCCGTGTCGTACGCGGCCCGGTCCAGGGTGCCCTCCCGGGCGGCGACGATGGTCGGCACCAGCGCCTGCCCGGCGACGTTGGTCGCGGTGCGGATCATGTCGAGGATCGGGTCGATGGCCAGCAGCAGGCCGGCGCCGGCCAGCGGCAGGCCCAGCGTGCTCAGGGTCAGGGTCAGCATCACCAGCGCGCCGGTCAGGCCGGCGGTCGCCGCGGAGCCGACCACCGAGACGAAGGCGATCAGCAGGTAGTCGCCGACGCCCAGCTGGACGCCGAAGACCTGCGCCACGAAGATCGCCGCCAGCGCCGGGTAGATCGCGGCGCAGCCGTCCATCTTCGTGGTGGCGCCGAACGGCACGGCGAAGGAGGCGTACTCGCGGGGGACGCCGAGCCGCTCGACGGAACGCTGGGTCACCGGCATGGTGCCCACCGAGGAGCGGGAGACGAAGGCCAGCTCGATGGCGGGCCAGGCGCCGGCGTAGAAGCGCAGCGGGTTGAGCCGGCCGGCGGCCAGCAGCACCACCGGGTAGACGACGAGCAGCACGATCGCGCAGCCGACGTAGACGGCGGTGGTGAACTTGGCGAGCGGGGCCAGCAGGTCCCAGCCGTACGAGGCGACGGCGTTCCCGATCAGACCCAGCGTGCCGATCGGGGCGAGCCGGATCACCCACCACAGCGCCTTCTGCACGATGGCCAGCACCGAGCGGTTCAGGGTGACGAACGGCTCGGCGGCCTCGCCGATCAGCAGCGCGGCGGCGCCGACCACCAGGGCCAGGAAGACGATCTGGAGCACGTTGTTGTCGACGAACGCGCCGACCGGGTTGGTCGGGACGATCCCGGTGAGGAAGTCGGTCCACGAGCCGGTCTTGGTGGGCGCCTCGGCGCCGGCCACGTTCAGGCTGACCCCGCGGCCCGGGTCGACCAGCAGGCCGAGGCCGATGCCGACGGTCACCGCGATCAGCGCGGTGATGCCGAACCAGAGCAGCGTCCTGACCGCCAGCCGGGCGGCGTTGGCGACGCCGCGCAGGCTGACCACGCTGACCACGATGGCGGTGAAGACCAGGGGCGGGACGGCCAGCTTGAGCAGCTGGACGAAGAGTCCGCCGACCGTGTCGAGGGTGGTGGTGAGCCAGCTCAGGTCGTTGGCCCGGGCAACGAAGCCGAGGGCCACGCCGAGCACGAGGCCGAGGAGGATCTGAACGGAGAAGGGGATCTTGCGCAGGGCGGAAGCCATGGGACGTCCAAGGTCGGGAGGGCGGAACGGGGGCAGCGTCAGGAGAGTGGCTGCGCCGGACAGACGCCGCTGGCCTGCAGTCGGAGGTCGACATACAGGCGCACGGTCAGGTCCCAGACGTTGGTCATCGCCTGCCGACGGTACTCCCGGCCGGTCCGCAGGTGGAAGGAGCGGTGCCCGTGACGCTCCTTACACGTGCTGTTTGTCGGCCGGTGACCCGTTCGTCACGTCCGGGGCGGAGCGGGCCCGTCCGAGCGCCGTCGCGGTGCCCAGGCCCCAGGCCGCGCCGACCGCCAGCAGCAGCCGCTCCAGCCCGCCCAGCAGGCTGCCCCGGCCCACCGTCACCAGCCCGACGGCGATCGCCCCGGCCACCGGCAGCGCCACCGCCACCGCCAGCCGGGCCACCCGCCGCAGCCCGGGCGCCGCGTGCGGGGAAAGCGCGATCACCAGCATCGCGAAGACCGTCGACGCCATCGCCACGATGCTCGCCCCGCCGTGCACCAGGTCCGCCACGGTCGACGACTCGAACGGCGGCAGCGGGCAGCCGGCGCTGCACGTCACCGCCCCCGACAGCACCGTGAAGACCGCGCCGGCGCCGAGCAGCCCGGCCGCGACCGGCAACGCCGGGGGCAGCGCCGCGGCGAGCAGCAGCAACGACGCGGCCAAGGCGAACACCCCGATCCGGTACGTCGAGGCGTACCTGCTGCTGGCGATGCCCGCCTCGCTGACGTACCCGGTCAGGCCAGCGCCCGTGCCGGCGACCACGGCGAACGTGACCGCGACCGTGCCGGCCAGCACGCAGCAGGCGGCGACCGACGCGGCGGCGACCCGGGCCACGGTGCCCCGCTCAGCCACGGCCGTGCGGGGTGGTCCAGCCGGAGGTGTCCGGGCCCAGCGGCACGATCCGGGTCGGGTTGATCGCCTCGTGGGTGCCGTAGTAGTGCCGCTTGATCTGGTCGAAGTCCACCGTCCCGCCGAAGCCGGGGGTCTGGAACAGGTCCCGGGCGTACGCCCACAGCACCGGCATCTCGGTCAGCTTCTGCCGGTTGCACTTGAAGTGGCCGTGGTACGCCACGTCGAAGCGGACCAGGGTGGTGAACAGCCGCACGTCCGCCTCGGTGATCGCGTCACCCATCAGGTACCGCCGCCCGGACAGCCGCTCCGACAGCGCGTCCAGCCGGGCGAACAACGCCTCGTACGCCTCGTCGTACGCCTGCTGGGAGGTGGCGAAGCCGCACCGGTAGACGCCGTTGTTGACGTCGGCGTGGATCTCCGCCATCAGCGCGTCCAGCTCCGGGCGCAGCTCGACCGGATAGAGGTCGGGCGCGTCCGGGGAGTGGAACCGGCGCCACTCGGTGGAGAGGTCCAGCGTGAGCTGCGGGTAGTCGTTGGTGACCACCCGGCCGGTGAGCGTGTCCACCAGCGCCGGCACGGTCACCCGCCCGGTGTAGTCCGGGTCGGTGGCCAGGTAGGCCTCCGACAGGAAGCCGATGCCGAGCACCGGGTCGAAGCCGTCGGGGTCCAGGGCGAACCGCCAGCCCCGCTCGTCCCGGATCGGGTCGACGGTGCCCAGCGAGATCACGTCCTCCAGGCCGAGCAGGGTGCGCACGATCCGGGCCCGGTGCGCCCACGGGCACGCCTTGCACCAGATCAGCCGGTACCGGCCGGCCTCCAGCGGCCAGCGTCCCTGGTCGTCCGGGCCGCCGCCCTCGGGGGAGGTGGAGTGCGGGGTGACCCGACCGGTGAACCGGTTGGGCTGGCGAACGAACTGCCCGCCACCGGCGGTCTCTGCGCTGAACTGGGCCCGGGCCATGCCGCAAACCTATCCGGTCGCCGCGCGGATATCCTGGCGCCGGGCGTGCCCGTGACCCGGACAACGCCGCGACCGCCAGCCCCTTCCCACCCCCGAAGGACGTGAGCGCCGATGACCGCCGCCTACCTCGTGGCCGGAGTCCGCACCCCGATCGGCCGCTATGCCGGCGCCCTCGCCGGGGTACGCCCCGACGACCTGGCCGCGCACGTGATCCGCGAGCTGGTCGCCCGCCATCCCTCGGTGGACTGGGCGCGCACCGACGACGTCGTCCTCGGCTGCGCCAACCAGGCCGGCGAGGACAACCGCAACGTGGCCCGGATGGCGGCGCTGCTGGCCGGCCTCCCCGAGGAGGTGTCCGGCAGCACGGTCAACCGGCTCTGCGGCTCCGGCCTGGACGCCCTCGCCACCGCCGCCCGGTCCATCGTGGCCGGCGAGGCCGACCTGGTGGTCGCCGGCGGGGTGGAGAGCATGAGCCGCGCGCCGTTCGTCATGCCGAAGGCGACCACGCCGTTCTCCCGCTCCGCCGAGGTGTACGACACCACCCTCGGCTGGCGGCTGGTCAACCCCCTGATGAAGGCCGGCTGGGGCATCGACTCGATGCCGGAGACCGCGGAGAACGTCGCCGCCGAGTTCGGCGTCGACCGGGCCGCCCAGGACGAGTTCGCGCTCCGCTCCCAGCAGCGGGCCGCCAAGGCGCAGGCCGACGGCCGGTTCGCCGAGGAGATCGTGCCGGTGACCGTGCCGGCCGGCCGGCGGGACACGAAGCTGGTCGAGGTCGACGAGCACCCCCGGGAGACATCGATCGAGAAGCTGGCGGCGCTGCCCACCCCGTTCCGCGACGGCGGCACGGTCACCGCCGGCAACTCCTCCGGCGTCAACGACGGCGCGGTCGCCCTGCTGGTCGCCTCCGAGGCGGCCGTCGCCCGGTACGACCTCACCCCCCTCGCCCGGGTCGGCGGCGCGGCGGCGGCCGGCGTACCGCCCCGGATCATGGGCATCGGACCGGTGCCGGCCACCCGCAAGCTGCTGGACCGGCATCAGATCGCCCTCGCCGACGTCGACGTGGTGGAGCTGAACGAGGCGTTCGCCGCGCAGGGCATCGCGGTGCTGCGCGAGCTGGGCCTGCCCGAGGACGCCGAGCACGTCAACCCGAACGGCGGCGCGATCGCCCTCGGCCACCCGCTCGGCGCCAGCGGCGCCCGGCTGGCGCTGACCGCCGCGCTGGAGCTGCGCCGCCGCGGCGGCCGGCGGGCGTTGGCCACCATGTGCGTCGGCGTGGGCCAGGGCATCGCCCTGCTCCTGGAGTCGGCGTAAGAAAGGCCTCTTCTCCACGCCCGGTCACGCCCGGCTCGGGGTGGCGCCGCTTCCGGCACCACCCTGGCCCCTCCCGGCTCGGGGATGGGCCGGGCTTGCAGCATCGCGCCAGCCCACCGGCCTTCGCCGGGCCTGCGAAACATTTGAGCGCGATACCACGGAGGTATTTTGATGACTCTCAGGTATCACGCTCGAAACGTCTGTCGCTTCCGGCGCTGCCCCGGTGGGGCTGGGGCGGCTAGTGGCGTTGCGGGCCTTCGGGCGGGGCCCGAGGCGGCCGGTCGGTCGGCCCGGGGCGGCGAAAAGTGGATCTCCCGTTGGTGGCCGGGCGCGCATAGAGTGGTCACCACCACTCGATCCGCGGGTCGGCCGGTTCCCCTCGCGCGCTGCGCCGCGCCCGACGACCGGGGCCCTCCCGCGCCGCGGCGACGACCAGGGGCGAAGCCATGCAGAAGCCGGAGAACATCCCCACCGAGATCGACCTGACGCGGCCCAGCGCCGCCCGGGTCTACGACTACTTCCTCGGCGGGGCGCACAACTTCGAGATCGACCGGCAGCTCGCCGAGCAGATCGCCGCGATGACCCCCAACCTGGCGGCCACCATGCGCTCCGGTCGGGAGTTCCTGCGCCGCGCCGTCCGGGTGCTGCTGGACGCCGGCATCGACCAGTTCCTCGACATCGGCTCCGGCATCCCCACCGTCGGCAACGTGCACGAGGTGGCCCAGGCCGCCAACCCGGAGGCCCGGATCGTCTACGTCGACATCGATCCGGTGGCGGTGGCGCACAGCCGGGAACTGCTCGCCGGCAACGACCGGGCCGTCGCCGTCCACGCCGACCTGCGGGATCCGAAGCTGATCCTGGACGGGGCCCGCGACAGCGGGCTGATCGACTTCGGCCGGCCGGTGGGCATCCTGCTCGCCGGGGTGGTGCACTTCGTGCCGGACGCCGACCGCCCCGGCGACATCCTGGCCACCCTGCGGGCCGCCGCCGCCCCCGGCAGCTTCCTGGTGATCTCCCACTCCACCTTCGAGGACCAGCCGCAGGAGATGCTCGACGCGCAGCGGCTGTCGGCGCGTACCGCCACCGAGATCACGCTGCGCTCGCGGGCCGAGATCAGCGGCTTCTTCGGCGACTGGACGATCCTGGAGCCGGGCGTGGTGCACATGCCGCTGTGGCGGCCCGACTCGCCGTCCGACGTCGACGAGCACCCCGAACGGTTCGGCGCGTTCGGCGGGGTCGCCCGCCACGACCGTCCGGGCGGCTGAGGCAGCGCCGTGGCTCCCGGCGAGGAGGACGTCAGCCGACCGGGCGCCCACGAGTACGCCTCGGCGTGGGCCCGCGCGGTGCGTCGGCTCGGGTTCGTGCCGTTGAGCGCGGAGGAGACCGAGCGGCTGCTGCTGGCCCACACGGTACGACTCGCGCAGGCTGCCCTGGCCGAACCGTTCTCCGTCCGGCCGGGCCGGGACGTGGGGCGGGCGCTGGTCGAGGCGCACCTGACCGAGCCTGGCGTACTCGACTGGTCGGTGCGGGCGCTCGGCGAGCGCTTCGTACCCCTGGTGCTGCCGGAGCGGGGCGGGCCCGGCGGTGTGGCCGACCGGGTCGACGCGTTGCAGGCGGCGCTGGCCGCCGGCTTCGCCGCGGCCCTGCGCGACCGGACCTTCAGCCAGCAGGAGCGGATCGCCCGGTCGGCCTGGCAGGCCCGGGACGCGGTCGAGCAGGCGTTGCGCGACAGCGAGGCGCGGTTCCGGGCGGTCTTCACCGGCGCGGCCATCGGCATCGGCATCGCCGACACCGACGGCGTGATCATCGACGTGAACCAGTCGTTCGCCGACATGCTCGGCTACACGATCGGTGAGCTGCGGCAGACGAACGTGGCGGCGCTCTTCCACGCCGACGACGCGGCCGGCATGTGGGAGCTCTACCAGGAGCTGATCGAGGGCAAGCACGACTCGGTCCGGGTGGAGAAGCGCTACCACCGCAAGGACGGCAGCGTCGTCTGGACCGACCTGGCGGTCTCGCTGATCCGGTACGACGACGGCCGGCCCCGGTTCACCGTGGCGATGATCGAGGACATCACCGAACGCTACGAGCTCCAGCAACGGCTGCGGTTCCAGGCGTTGCACGACCCGCTCACCGGCCTGCCCAACCGGACGCTGTTCTTCGAGACCCTCGGTCACGTCCTGCAGGCCGCCCCGCCGGACCAGCCGGTCGGGGTCTGCTTCCTCGACCTGGACGGCTTCAAGGCGGTCAACGACAGCCTCGGCCACGACCTGGGTGACCGGCTGCTGGTGGTGATCGCCCGGCGGCTCGCCGAGTGCGTCGCCGCGCAGGGTCACCTGGTGGCGCGGATGGGCGGCGACGAGTTCGTCATCCTGGTCCGCGCCGGCACGGGCAACGACCGGGCGGTGGCGGTGGCCGAGTCGGCGCTCGCGGCGGTGGCCACCCCGGTGGTGATCGGCGACCAGCAGCTGGCCGTCTCGGCCAGCATCGGCATCGTGGAGTGCCCGGCCGGGGAGACCAGCGCGTCGGACCTGATGAAGGCCGCCGACACCACGCTCTACTGGGCCAAGGCGGAGGGTCGCGGCCGGTGGGCGGTGTACGACCCGGAGCGCAGCGCCCGGGACCTCGCCCGGTCGGCGCTGGCCGCCGGCCTGCCCGCGGCCCTGGACCGGGGCGAGTTCGTGCTGCACTACCAGCCGATCGTGTCCCTGCTGGACGGTTCGATGCGGGCCGTCGAGGCCCTGGTCCGCTGGCGTCACCCGGAGCTGGGCCTGATCGGCCCGGACCGGTTCATCGGCCTGGCCGAGGAGACCGGGCTGATCGTCCGGCTCGGCGCCTGGGTGCTCGACCGGTCCTGCCGGGACGCCGAGGCGTGGCGGCGGGCCTTCCCCGACGCCCGGCTGGTGGTGAGCGTCAACCTGGCCGCCCGCCAGGTGGAGGAGCCGGCCGTGGTGGAGATGGTGGCGGGTGCGCTCGCCAGCAGCGGCCTGCCCGCGGAGCTGCTCCAGCTGGAGCTGACCGAGAGCGCGGTGATGGGCACCGCGGGGGAGCCGCTGCGCGCGCTGCACCGGCTGGCGGCGCTTGGGGTGCGGCTGGCCGTGGACGACTTCGGCACCGGCTACTCCAACCTGGCGTACCTGCGGCGGCTGCCGATCCACTGCCTCAAGCTGGCCGGGCCGTTCGTCGAGGGGATCCGGGCCGGGGACGCCGACGGGCCCGCCGACCATCGAGACGAGCGGATCGTGGACGCGCTGGTGCGGCTGGCGCACGCGCTGGAGCTGTGGGTGACCGCCGAGGCGGTGGAGACCGCGACGCAGGCCGAACGGTTGCGGGCGCTGCGCTGCGACACCGGGCAGGGACGCTGGTTCGGCGGCCCGGTACCGGCCGAGGAGATCACCGCGCGGTTGCGCGGCGACGACGGCAACGGACGGGAGCGGGCGTGGGGTTGACGGATTCGCAGGCGGCGGTGTCGTTGGTGGCGGCGCTGGCCATCCTGGCCGGGCTGGCCGGGGTGCTGGTGCCGGGGCTGCCGGCGCTGCCGTTGTGCTGGGGCGGCGTGCTGGTCTGGGCGGTCTTCGGCGGCGCCGGGCCGGGCCGCTGGGCGGTGCTGGCCGCCGCGACGGTGGTTGCCGCCGGTGGCACGATCGTCAAGTACGCCTGGCCGGGCCGGAACCTGAAGCGGACCGGCGTGCCCACCTCGTCGCTGCTCGCCGGTGGCCTGCTGGGACTGGTCGGCTTCTTCGTGATCCCGGTGGTCGGTCTGATCCTCGGCTTCGTCGCCGGGGTGTGGGGCGCCGAGCGGCTGCGGCTGGGCAGCAACCAGCTGGCCTGGCCGGCGACCCGGCAGGCGCTGGGCGCGGCGGGACTGGCCCTGCTGGTCGAGTTCACCGCGGGCGTGGTGGTCGGCACCATCTGGGTCTTCGGCCTGCTCTTCACCTGAGCGGGACGGCGGCACGGGGTGTCCGGGTGGTACGGCGGACCGCCGTACCCGAGAGAGAGGTGGACGCCCCGCGCCGCCGCGCACCGGGCGGTGCCGAGCGCCCGGGGGAGGGCCCGTCGCGATCGGGCCTGGTCACGGCTTCAAGCATGCGTCCGACGGGACGTCGCGGCAACGCAATTAGCGAGCCCGGTACGGGCGACGGATTGACCATCGTCAGCGGCGGGAGCAGACTCGGGCCACTCGTACCGGGGACCACCTCCAGGAGGTGTGCAGTGGCCACGACGCCCGCGCCGACCGCCGAGCAACCGATGGACGACGACGCCCGACGGCTCGCCGAACTCGGTTACCGACAGGAGTTGCACCGCAAGTGGAGCGGCTTCTCCAACTTCGCCATCTCGTTCTCGATCATCTCGATCCTGGCCGGCTGCTTCACCACGTTCGGCCAGGCGTGGAACAACGGCGGCCCGGTCGCCATCTCCTGGGGCTGGCCGTTGATCTCACTGTTCATCCTGATCATCGGCTTCTGCCTGGCGGAGCTGGTGTCGGCGTACCCGACGGCGGGCGGGATCTACTGGTGGGCGGCGACCATGGGTCGCCCGGTGCACGGCTGGTTCACCGGCTGGCTCAACCTGATCGGCCTGGTGGCGGTCACCGCGTCGGTCGACTACGGCTGCGCCACCTTCCTCAACCTGACCCTGTCGGCGCTCTTCGACGGCTGGGCCGGGACACTCACCCAGACCTTCGGGCTCTTCGTCGTCATCCTGGCCCTGCACGGGCTGATCAACATCTTCGGGCACCGGATCATCGACGTACTCCAGAACGTCTCGGTCTGGTGGCACGTGGCCGGCGCGGCGGCCGTGGTGGCGATCCTGCTGCTGGTCCCGGACGACCACCAGAGCTTCCGCTTCGTGTTCACCGAGCGGTTCAACAACTCGGGCTTCGGCGACGGCGACACCGGCGGGCTGACCTTCTGGTTCTACGTCCTGCCGCTGGGCTTCCTGCTCACCCAGTACACGATCACCGGCTTCGACGCCTGCGCGCACGTCTCCGAGGAGACCCGGGGCGCCTCCAAGACCGCCGCCCAGGGGCTCTGGCGGTCGATCGCCTACTCCGCGGTCGGCGGCTGGATCCTGTTGCTGGCGTTCCTCTTCGCCGCCACCGACGTGGACGCGATCAACGACGCGGGCGGCTTCTCCGGGGCGATCTTCGAATCCGCGCTGACCCCGTTCTTCTTCAAGACGGTCATCATCATCTCGACGATCGGGCAGTTCTTCTGCGGGATGAGCTGCGTGACCTCGATGAGCCGGATGGCGTACGCGTTCAGCCGCGACCGGGCGGTGCCCGGCTGGCGGCTCTGGTCCAGGGTGGACCGCAACGGCACCCCGGTCAACGCCATCATCGGCGCGACCCTGGCCGGGCTGGTGCTCACTGTGCCCGCGCTGTACCAGTCCGGCGGCGTGCCGGTCGCCTTCTACGCGGTGGTCTCGGTGGCGGTGATCGGGCTCTACCTGTCCTTCCTGATCCCGATCTTCCTGCGGCTGCGGATGGGCGACCGGTTCGTCCCCGGGCCGTGGACGCTGGGCCGGCGCTACCAGTTGCTCGGCTGGATCGCGGTGATCGAGATTGTGGTCATCTCCGTCTACTTCGTGCTGCCGATCGTGCCGGCCGGGGTGCCCGGGCACGCCGACTTCAGCTGGACGGCGGTGAACTACGCGCCGCTGGCCGTGGGCGGGGTGCTGCTCGGGGTGGCGGTGTGGTGGTGGGCGTCGGCGCGGAGGTGGTTCACCGGACCGCGTCGTACCGTCGACGCCCCGCCGTCATGACGGGGTGTGCGGGAGCAGCCCACGCTCGGCCATGAAGGCGCGCAGCGTCTCGGCGTCCTCGGTGGACATCAGGTCGCGGGGGATCACGGTGGCCGGCATCCGGCCCACGTACACGATCCAGAAGCCGGGGGTGTCGCGGACCTCGGTGACCCCGTCCCAGGCGATGCCGCTGGACTCCGAGCCGCTGCGCATCATGATGTTGTGTTCGGTGATCTCGTAGCCGCCCTCGACGGCGTAGTCACCGGAGCGGCGCCGGGCGCGCCAGCGTACCCACGTCGGATAGAACATCGACAGCACGCCGGCCACGAGCAGCGTCGTCCACAGCGACGAGAACCGGCCGCCGGGCGCGAACGCGAAGCCGACGACGCCGGCCGCGGCCAGTGCCGCGCCGATCCGGGCGAACCGGCGCAACCGGACGGCGCTGAGAGCGGCGGCCACCCGGCCCGGATAGGCGGGATCGGCGGGTACGTCGAAACGGATCTGCACGCCGCAACGGTAGTGCCCGCGCCGCGCCCCGGGTGGCGAAGGTGCCGACTACGGCGTCTGTGCGGGTCGGGCCTTCTGCGGGTGGATGGTCTCCTGGCGGGCCAGCATGGCGACGAACTCGGCGATCTTCCGTTCCCGGGTCTCGGCCCGCTTGACGGCGTTGAGGCGGTGGATGAGGGAGAACCGGTTGGTCCTGGTGAGTACGTCGAACATGGCCTGGGCGGCCGGGTTCGCGGCGATGGCGGCCAGGAGATCCGCCGGCACCACCGCCTCCGACGGCGGCGCGTAGGCCGCCGCCCACCGCCCGTCCGCCTTGGCGGCCTCCACCGCGGCCCGGCCCGCCGGCCGCATCCGGCCCTGCTCCTCCAGCCGGGCCACGTGGGTGACGTTGCGCTGGGACCAGGAGCTGCCGGGCCGGCGGGGGGTGAACCGGATCCAGGAGGTCTCCTCGTCCCGCTTGCGGGCCTGCCCGTCGATCCAGCCGAAGCACAGCGCCTCGTCGACCGCCTGCTGCCAGGTCAGCGTGGTGACCGTGCCACCCTTCTTCGTCAGGGCCAGCCACACTCCGGGGGAGGTGGCGTGGTTGGCCGACAGCCAGTCGCGCAGCGCGGCGGCGTCCGCGACGATCAACTCATCCAGCTCGGCGCTCGGCATGACGGCAGGCTATCGCCACCCCACGACAGCGGAGCGACGGACGGGTGCGGGTGGTGTCAGCTGTGCTGGTCCACGACCTGGCGCAGCCTGGCCGCGAAGGCCTCCGGCTGGCCCGGGTAGCCCGAGTCGGCCCCGAGGAACCCGCCGTGGTGGCTGGGGAACACCGTCGTCTCCTGTCCGAGCAGCGCCGCCATGGCCGCCGCCGTACGCGCGGTGAAGGTGCCGGCGGACTCCTCACCGACGGCTATCACGATGCGGGTCGGCGCGGCGGTCAGGGCGTCGACCCAGGGGTGGTAACCGCTGACAGTCCGGGACCGGTCGGAGAGCAGCGGATCGTCCCGGGAGCCGTCGTCCTCGCGGGGCATGCCGAACTGGGTCGGGTCCGGCACGGGCGCGGCGAAGTACTCCTCGGTGAACTCGCCCGGCCACGACGTCATGGCGATGAAGGCGGCCATGCCGGCGTTTGCCCCGCCGGCCTGGTAGGCGCTCCGGACGCGGCCGAAGGCCCGCTCGGCGGCCTCGGCGTCCGGGAGCACGGGGATCAGTGGCGGCTCGTGCGCCACCAGGGTGCTCACGTCGTGCGGATGCGCCGTCACCAGCGCCAGTGCGGTCACCGCACCACCGCTGCTGGCGAACATCTCCACCGGTCCGCCGCCGAGCGCCTCGACGAGGGCGTGGACGTCGGTCGCCTGGACCTCGGGATCGTGGTCGTCCCGGCCGTCCTTGCGGACGCTGCGGCCGAGGCCGCGGGGGTCGTACGTGACCACAGTGCGGTCGGGCAGCTGCGCGGCCAGGGCGGCGAAGCCGTCGGCGGTCATCGGCTGCGCGATCAGGAACAGCGGTGGCCGCCCGTCGACGGTGGGCAGCGGGCCGCGCACGTCGTACACGATGTCGGCGCCGGCGGTCTCCAGGATGTGCGTCCTCGTCATGACCGGGTCGACTTCTCCGGGACGCGGAACTCATCGCCCTCATCCGAAAATCCGCGCAGGCTGGGGCGGCGGGATCGTCACGACCAGCTTGCCGGTGACCCGGCCGCTGTCCGAGTGGGCGTGCGCGGCCGCCAGGTCCGACAGCGGATAGGTCCGCTGCACGTGGACGGTGAGCCGGCCGGCGTCCACGAGGTCGCGCACCACGTCGAGGGGGCGGACGGTCCGCACCTCGCCCAGCCACCGGTACCGCCGGCCCCGCAGGTCGGCCTCCTCCCCGGTCACGCCCGGGTCGAGGGTCGCGCCGATCAGCAGGCCGCCCGGCCGCAGACAGTCCAGGGACCGCCGCCCGTACCCGCCGCCGACCAGGTCGAGCACGACGTCGACCTCCCCCGCCACGGTGCGGAAGTCCACCCTGGTGTAGTCGACCGGCTCGTGCACCCCGAGGCGGCGCAGGAACGCATGGTGCACGGCCCGGCCCGTGCCGATGACGTACGCGCCCCGGTGCCGGGCGAGCTGCACGGCGAGGTGGCCGACGCCGCCGGCCGCGGCGTGGACCAGGATCCGCTGGCCGGCGCGCAGGTCGGCGTACTCGACGACGGCGGCGAGCGCGGTACGCGCCGCGACCGGCAGTGCCGCCGCGGCCACGTGGTCCACGGATCGCGGTTTGGTGGCCAGGGCCGCCTCGGGCACCGAGACGTACTCGGCGTAGGTGCCGATGAAGTGGATGCCGTAGACCTCGTCGCCGGCGCGGAACCGGCCACCCGGATCGGCCTGCACGACGGTGCCGGAGAGGTCCGAGCCGAGCACCAGCGGCGGCGGCCCGAGCTCCGGTACGAGGCCGCGCCGGATCTTCGTCTCCCCGTGGTTGACCGACGCCGCGTGCACCCGCACCAGGACGTGGCCGGCCGCGCGCACCGGTCGGGGAATCCGGACGGTACGCAGCACCTCCGGGCCGCCGAACCGTTCGACGACACCGGCGCGGATCAGGTCGGGCAGGGGCGCGCTGGTCGTCACGGCCGTACCCCGCCGGCCGTGGCGGCGTCGGCGCGGCTGTCCCGGCGGCCGGTGACCAGGAGCCAGCCGGTGGCGACGGCGATGGTGGCGGCGGCGACGGCGGGCAGGGCTTGGGCCTGCCAACGGTCGAGCACCTCCCCGCCGAGCGTCGCCCCGCCCGCGATACCGAGGTTGAGCACGGTGATGCCGATCGCCCCGGAGACCGCTTCCCGGCCGGGTGGGGCGATCCGCAGCAGGTGGGTCTGGAAGACCGGTGGCAGCAGGCCGATGAGCACACCCCAGCCGGCGACGACGACGATCGCCACGGCGAGGTGCGCGGCGAGCAGCAGTAGCGCGGCGGCGGCAGCGGCCAGGCCGGCGCAGATCCAGCTGAGCGCCTGCCGTGGGTACCGGTCGGAGAGCGCCCCGGCCCCGGCGGTGCCGGCCACCCCGGCCACCCCGAAGACGAGCAGCAGCAGGCCGGTGGTGGTGACGTCGTAGCCACCGAACTGGCGCAACAGCGGCGCGATGTAGGTGTAGAGCAGGAAGTGTCCGGTGAGGACGAGACCGCCGGCGAGCGCCACGGCGAGCACGGCCCGCAGCGCCGGGTCCGGGCCGTCCCGTCGTACGGCCGGCCCGGTCGCGTCGGGCAGCGGCAGGCTCGCGATGCCCAGGGCCGCCACCGCGAGCAGACCGGCGAGCGCGGCGACGCAGACCCGCCAGCCGAGCGCGGCGCCGACGGTGGCGCCGGCCGGGATGCCGACGATTCCGGCCAGCGCCGGGCCGGCCAGCACCACGGAGACCGCCCGGCCGACCCGCGCCGGCGGGACGAGCATGGCCACCAGGGGCACGAGCAGGGACCAGAAGAGACCGTGCGCGACGGCGGCGGTGATCCGGCCGGTGAGGGCCCAGCCGTACGAGGGGGCGAGGGCGGTGCCGGCGGTCGCCAGGGCGAGCAGCAGCAGGACGCCGGGGACGAGCCGTCGGCGGGGCGTCCGGCTGGTCAGCCGGGTCAGCGGGACGCTGGCGACGGCGATCGTCAACGCCCACGCCCCGACCAGCCGCCCGGCGGCGGCAGGGGTGACGTCGAGGTCGTCGCCGATCTGGAGCAGCAGGCTCGCCGGCAGCAGTTCGGTGGTCACGGTGGCGAAGGCGGCGCCGGCGAGCAGCAGGAGCGTCCGCCAGGGCAGGCGGTACGCCACCTCCTCGACGGTCGCGGTGGGTTGAGGGCTCATGGCGGGAACCGTAAAGTCTCACACTGATGTGAGAGTCAAGGAGCGGCGGATGCGGATCGGTGAGCTGTCCCGGCGTACCCGGATCCCGGTACGGATGCTGAGGTACTACGAGGAGCGCGGGCTGCTGACGCCGCAGCGCACCGCGAGCGGCTACCGGACGTACCAGGAGTCGGATGTCGGGCGGGCGACGCTGGTCAGCAGCCTGGTCAGGTCGGGGCTGCCCACCAGGCTGATCCTGCCGCTGCTCGCCGACCTGCGGTCTGAGCCGGCGGAGGCGACCGACGCCGCCGACCGGGACGAGTTGGTCGACCTGTTCGCCGCCGAGTTCGCGCGGCTCGACAGCCAGGTCCGGTGTCTGAGCCTCAGCCGCGACGTCGTCGAGCGGCACCTGCGCCGGTTGCGCGCCGCCCGGGGCTGTCATACCCCTGTGTGAGGCTGCGGTGCATGGCCACTTTCGTTCTGATCCACGGAGGCGGGGGCAGCGCCTGGGACTGGCACCTGCTGGCCGCCGAGCTGACCGCCCGCGGGCACGACGTGGTCGTGCCGGAGCTGCCCATCGACGACGAGGCGGCGGGGTTGACCGAGTTCCGCGACACGGTCGTCGAGGCGATCGGCAACCGCCGCGACCTGGTGGTCGTCGGCCAGTCGTACGGCGCGTTCACCGCGCCTCTGGTCGCCGACCGGCTGCCGGTGCGGCTGCTGGTCCTGCTCACCCCGATGATCCCGCGACCGGGCGAGAAGCCGGGGGACTGGTGGGACGCCACCGGCTACCGCGGTCCGGAGGGGCTCAGCGAGGAGGAGCAGTTCTACACCGGCGTGCCGGCCGAGCTGGTCGCGCAGGCCCCGGCGCACGTCCGCCAGCAGGTCAGCGCGGAGTGGGACGAACCGTGGCCGCTGGCCGCCTGGCCGGACGTGCCGACGAAGGTGCTCATCGCCCGCGACGACAGGTTCTTCCCGGCCGACTTCCTGCGCGGGGTGGCCGCCGACCGGCTCGGCCTCGTGCCGGACGAGGTCGACGGCGGCCACACCGTGGCGCTCAGCCACCCGCGTCAGCTCGCCGACCGGCTCACCGGCTACCTGACCGGTGACTCCTAGGGGCGAGCGGCTGGGCCGGCCCGTCACTACGGTGCGGAGGATGGACGGTTCTCATCCGCCGGTGGCCGGCATCGTGCACGAGGTGCCCGGCTCGACCGGGCCGGCTTTCGGGACGCCGCCGCGCCGGCCCGCCGCAGGCCCTAGTCGAGGCAGAACTCGTTGCCCTCGACGTCCTGCATGACCAGGCAGGACTCGTTCTCCTCGTCGGCGAGCATGAGTCGTACGCGCCTCGCGCCGATGGCTTCCAGGCGGGCGGATTCGGACTCGAGCACGGCCAGGCGCTCCTCGCCCACCAACCCGGTGACCACCCGGACGTCAAGGTGCAGCCGGTTCTTGGTGACCTTGCTCTCCGGGACGCGCTGGAAGTACAGGCGGGGGCCGGCTCCGGTGGGGTCCTGGGCCACCGCCCAGGCCCCGCGCTGCTCCTGCGGCAGCGTGAGCTCGTAGTCGTCCCAGGAGTCGAACCCCTCCGGCGACGGCGGCGGGACGTACCCGAGCGCCGCACACCAGAAGCGGGCGACGCGCCGGGGGTCGGCGCAGTCGAAGGTGATCTGGACCTGCTTGATCGGGCTAGCCATGGCGCCACCGTAGGTGAAGATCCTTTGCCGTCGCCAGATCATTTCGGAGTGCCGGTCTCAGCCCGGCTGACTCAGCCGCTTCATCGGCTCGGCGCCGGCCCGGAGCGGCTCGACGGTCGGGATGACCCGGCGGCGGTAGCGGACCTCGACGTAGGGGAAGCCCCGGGAGTCGTCGGTCTTCCGCGAGCCGTCGGCGCGCCAGCCGTCGGCCTCGTAGAAGCGTCGGGCGCGGTCGTTCGTCTCCAGCACCCACAGGACGAGCTCCCGGTAGCCGGCGTTCGCCAGCCGGCGCACCCCGGCCGCCATCAGGAGCCGGCCGGCGCCCCGTCCCCAGTGCTCCGGCAGCAGATAGAGGGCCTGGATCTCGCCCACCAGGTCGGGATCCGTGTCGGGGTCGCGGCTCGGTGAGACGTTGACCAACCCGATCACGCCGTCGGTGTCGTGGACGAGCACCAGGGTGCCGGCCGGTGGACGGTCCTCGCGGATCCAGTCCCGCCAGCCCTGCCGGCGCTGGGTCGGGTCCAGCTGGTCGAGGTAGTCCTGCGGGACCTTGCCCCGGTACGCCTCCTGCCAGCTGCGGATGTGGACGACGGCCAGTGCCTCGGCGTCCCGCTCGGTGGCGGTTCGGACGATCATGCCCCGACACGATGCCAGGTCCTGCTCTCGTCGTCGTCCCGAAAAGCCGCTGGCTGGGCTTTCAACATTCTGGTTGACAGCGCCGGGCGGCGCGAATACGGTCCTTTTCAACCGAATGGTAGAAAGTGGGGGAGATGGCGGTGGACACCCTGTCGCGGGTCTTCGCGGCGCTCGCGGACCCGACCAGGCGGGACATGGTGGCCCGGCTCGCATCCGGGGACGCCACCGTGGGCCAGCTCGCCGAGCCCTACCCGATGACCCTCCAGGCGATCTACAAGCACCTCAAGGTGCTGGAGGACGCCGGCGTGGTGAGCCGACCGGCGGGGCCGCAGCCCCGACCGGTGCGGCTGGAGGCGGAGGTCTTCGACCTGATGGACACGTGGATCGAGCGCTACCGGCGCGAGGCCGAGGCACGCTACCGCCGCCTCGACGCCGTGCTGGCGCGGATGGACCAGGACCCGGCCAACGACCGGACCGAGGAGGAAGGCGCGGCATGAGCACCAGCAAACAGGCCACCATCGAGGCCGACCCCAAGCTGCCGATCATCCGGATCAGCCGGGAGTTCGACGCCACCCCCGCGCAGCTGTTCCGGGCGCACACCGACCCGCAGCTGTTCGCCCAGTGGATCGGCCCCGACCGGATGGCCAACCGGATCGAGGAGTGGGACGCCCGCCCGGGCGGCAGCTGGCGCTACGTCGCCACCCGCGACGGCCAGGAGTACGCGTTCCGCGGCTGCTTCCACGACGTACGACCGGACCGGATCGTGCAGACGTTCACCTTCGAGGGGCAACCCGACGGCGTGGCGCTGGAGACGCTCTGGTTCGACGACCTCGGCGACGGCCGTACGCTGCTGCGCACCCAGTCGCTGGTCGACAGCTTCGAGGCCCGGGACGC
Source organism: Micromonospora siamensis (assembly GCF_900090305.1). Taxonomy (NCBI): domain Bacteria; kingdom Bacillati; phylum Actinomycetota; class Actinomycetes; order Micromonosporales; family Micromonosporaceae; genus Micromonospora; species Micromonospora siamensis. The sequence goes on from NZ_LT607751.1 coordinate 2,273,704, forward strand.
GTGGCTGGCCAGCGGCATGGAGACCGGGGTCGACCAGGGCTACGCCAAACTCGACGGGATGCTCGCCGATGGCACTGTCTGAACACCCCGCGCAGCGGCACCGGCAGGTCAGCGGCGCCTTCACCGACCGGGTCCGGGGCGTCCGGGCGTGGGACGTCCCCGCACCTGTCCCGGGGTGGACCGCCCGCGACGTCGTACGCCATCTGGTCGAGTGGTTGCCGCCGTTCCTGGCCGGCGGCGCCGGCGTGCGGCTGCCCGCCGGGCCGTCGGTCGACGACGACCCGGTGGCCGCGTGGCAGGTGCACTGCGAAGGCGTTCAGGCCCTGCTCGACGATCCGGCCACCGCCGGTCGCCTGCTGACGGACCGGCACGTCGGCGAACTGCCGCTGGACCGGGCGATCGACCAGTTCTACACCAGCGACGTGTTCATGCACACCTGGGACCTGGCCCGCGCCACCGGCCAGGACGAACGTCTCGACCAGGATTTCTGCGCGCAGCTGCTGGCCGGCATGGAGCCGATGGAGGAGCTGATCCGCTCCTCCGGGCAGTACGGTCCCCGGGTGCCGGTGAAGGAGGACGCCGACCCGCAGACCCGGCTGCTGGGCTTCATCGGCCGCGATCCGGCCGCCCGGGTCAGCTAGCCGGCGACCGCCGGCCACCGTGCGAGGCGACCAGGGCGTCGGCCACGATCGCGGCGTCCGCCTCGGCGACGTCGGCGGGATATTCCGGCAGCAGGTCGTCCCAGACGGGCAGCCACGAACCGAAGAACTGGGCCTGGCCCTCGGGCCGGGCGAAGAACCAGATGTGCAGGTGGGCCGCCCCGTCGCCGACGCGGTAGACGTGGGCGCGGGAGATGTGCGGCAGGGCCTGCACGTGGCGGGCGATGCGGGTGGTCAGCAGCCCCAGCTCGGCGGCGAGCTCGTCCGGCAGGTCCGCCAGGTCGTGGTGGTCCAGGGGGTAGAGCATCAGCACCAGCGGGACACCCACCCCCGCAACCCGCGCCAGCCGCCACCGGTCGTTGAACCAGATGCCCTTGTCGCGGCCCCGGCACGGCCCGCAGTCCGCCGGGTCCTCGCCGTGCCGGGCGCCCTCGGGCAGCACCGGCGGGCGCAGCGGCGTGACCCTCAGCCCCTGCTGCTCGAACGGGCTGATCTCCCAGGCCGTCATCCGGGCCAGGGGAAGCCGCCGCTCGTCGTCCGCGGCGGAGAGCGCGTGCTGGTGGAACTCTTCGGGACTCAAGGCCATGCCGGGCAGGCTAGTACGACCAAGATCTCTTCGTTGCCCCGCCGACTAGGGTGCGGTGCATGGGCGACCGTGACTGGCTCGACGACACCCGCACCTCCTACGACACCGTGGCGGCGAGCTACGCCGACCTGCTGCGCGACGCGCTCGCCGACGCACCGTTCGAGCGGGGCGTCCTCGGGCTCTTCGCCGAGCTGGTCCGGGCCCAGGGGATCGGGGAGGTGGCCGACGTCGGCTGCGGTCCGGGCCGGCTCACCGCGTACCTGCACGGCCTCGGACTGGACGCGTTCGGCGTGGACCTGTCGCCCGCGATGGTCGACGTGGCCCGGCGGGACCACCCGGACCTGCGGTTCGAGGTGGGCTCCATGACCCGCCTGGAGATCGCCGACGGGAGCCTGAGCGGGCTGCTGGCCTGGTTCTCGCTGATCCACGTCCCCGACGAGGAGGTGCCGGCGGTCCTCGCCGAGTTCCGCCGGGTGCTGCGACCCGGCGGGGTGGCGCTGCTCGGCTTCTTCGCCGGTGACGGCAGCAGGCTGAAGACGCAGGGCTACGGCGGCCACCCCATGCACGTGTACGTCCACCGCCGTCCGCCGGCCCGGGTGGCGGCCTGGCTGGAGGCCGCCGGGCTCACCGTCGACGCGGAGATGACGCACCGGCCGTCCCCGGACGTCGAGGGCGGGTTCGTCTTCGCCCACCGCTGACGCCCTCGGTCCCGCCCTGTCGCGGGACCACGGGCGAGGGGCGGTTGGGGAAGACTGGCGGCCATGGCAGACATGACCGATCCGAAGACCGCACTGCTCCACTACCTCCGTGGGAACCGCGACGACCTCATCGCCAAGCTGGACGGGCTGACCGAACGCGAGGCCCGGCTCCCCGGCACCCCGACGGGCACCAACCTGCTGGGCATCGTCAAGCACTGCCTGAACGTCGAGGCCGGCTACTTCGGACCGACCTTCGGGCGTCGCTTCCCCACGCCCGAGGAACTGGTCAGCGACGAGGAGTTCGAGGCCGACCCGCAGGCGGACTGGTACGCCCGGGAGGACGAGACCAAGGACGGGCTGATCGACCTGTACCGCCGGGTCGCGGCATTCGCGGACGAGACGATCGAGCAGCTGCCGCTGGACGCGCCGGGGCAGGTGCCGTGGTGGCGGCCGGGTTCACCGCCGGTGACCCTGCACCGGGTCATCGTCCACGTGATCACCGACGTCGCCCGGCACGCCGGTCACGCCGACATCGTGCGCGAGCAGCGCGACGGCGCGGTCGGCTGGCAGGGCGCGAACGGCAGCCTCCCGGACGGCTACGACTGGCCGGCGTACGTGGCGCGGCTGACGAAGCTCGCGGACCGGTTCAGCTGACGGCAGGGTGACGCGGGACCCTGGTGAAGGCACGGCGGCGACGAGGATGCGTCGGCGGTCGTGCCGACGGTGTTGAGCAGTGCACATCGCGCTCCTCCCCATCATGACCTGGCGCCTCCGTTGGCGCCCGACCCGTCTCGCCCGCTTGCCATCGACGAACATCAAGAGAAGAAGTGCGCGGCGTCGATCGGGTTTGCCGACGTGTCGACCAGGGGCATTGACGGTGATCGGGTCCGGCCAGTAGACCTTGGTGATGGAGGCGCACCCATGAGGAAAGCTCCGCTCACGCTGGAACAGCTCCGCGTCGCCGTCGCCGAGGGCGAGATCGACACGGTGGTGCTGGCCCTGACCGACATGCAGGGCCGTCTGCAGGGCAAACGCATCCACGCGCCGTACTTCCTCGACCAGGTGGTCGCCAACGGCAGCGAGGGCTGCAACTACCTGCTCGCCGTCGACGTCGACATGAACACCGTCGACGGGTACGCGATGTCCAGCTGGGAACGCGGCTACGGCGACTTCGCCATGAAGCCCGACTTCGCCACGCTGCGCCGCACGCCCTGGCAACCGGGCAGCGCGCTGGTCCTGGCCGACCTGGAGTGGCTGGACGGCTCCGGTCCGGTGGTCGCCTCGCCCCGGCAGATCCTGCGCCGGCAGCTCGACCGGCTCGCCGCCCACGGGCTGACCGCGTACGCGGGCACCGAGCTGGAGTTCGTCCTCTACCGCGACTCGTACGAGGACGCCTGGCGGCGCGGCTACCGGGACCTCACCCCGGCCAACCAGTACAACGTCGACTACTCGCTGCTCGGCACCGCCCGGGTGGAGCCGCTGCTGCGGCGCATTCGCACCGAGATGGCCGGCGCGGGGCTCACCCCGGAGAGCGCCAAGGGGGAGTGCAACCTCGGTCAGCACGAGATCGCCTTCCGGTACGACGAGGCGGTGGCCTGCGCCGACCACCACGTCATCTACAAGAACGGGGCCAAGGAGATCGCCGCCCAGGAGGGCATGTCGATCACCTTCATGGCCAAGCCGAACGCCCGCGAGGGCAACTCCTGCCACATCCACTTCTCGCTGCGCGACGCCGACGGCCGCTCGGCGATGCTCGGCGACGGGCCGGCGCACCTGTCGGTCACGGGGCAGCGGGTGCTGGCCGGGCTGCTCGCCTCGATGCGCGAGTTCAGCCTCCTGTTCGCGCCGAACATCAACTCCTACAAGCGCTACCAGCCGGGTTCCTTCGCGCCCACCGCGCTGCGCTGGGGCACCGACAACCGCACCTGCGCCCTGCGCCTGGTCGGCCACGGCCAGGGGATGCGGGTGGAGAACCGGGTGCCCGGGGCGGACGTGAATCCCTACCTGGCGATCGCGGCGCTGGTCGCCGGGGCGGTGCACGGCATCGAGGCGGAGCTGGAGCTGGCCGACGAGTGCACCGGCAACGCGTACGACGACCCGGCCGCCGAGCGGGTCCCGGCCACCCTGCGCGACGCCCTCACCCTCTGGGAGGGCTCGTCGGTGGCCCGGGAGGCGTTCGGCGACGAGGTGGCCGCCCACTACGCCAACCAGGCGAAGGTCGAGCTGGCCGCGTTCGACGCCGCCGTGACCGACTGGGAACTGGTCCGTGGCTTCGAACGCCTCTGACCGGCAGGCTGGGCACATGACGAACGTGGTGGACCCGGCGACGGGCACGGTGCTGACCGAGGTCGCGGCGACGTCGGCGGCCCAGACGGACGCGGCGATCGAGCGGGCGGCCCGGGCGTACGAGTCGTGGCGGCACGTCGCGCCGGGGGACCGGGCGCGACTGCTGCGACGGTTCGCCGCCGTGGTCGACGACCACCGGGAGGAGCTGGCCTGGCTGGAGGTGCGCAACTCCGGGCACACCATCGGCAACGCCCGGTGGGAGGCCGGCAACGTCCGGGACGTGCTCGACTACTACGCGGGCGCGCCGGAGCGGCTGACCGGCCGGCAGATCCCGGTGCCGGGCGGGCTGGACGTCACCTTCCACGAGCCGCTCGGCGTGGTCGGGGTGATCGTGCCGTGGAACTTCCCGATGCCGATCGCCGGCTGGGGGTTCGCCCCCGCGCTGGCCGCGGGCAACACGGTGGTGCTCAAGCCCGCCGAGCTGACCCCGCTCACCGCCCTGCGCCTGGCCGAGCTGGCCCTCGACGCGGGCCTGCCGGAGGGCGTGTTCACCGTGCTGCCCGGCAGTGGCAGCGTGGTCGGCGAGCGGTTCGTCACCCATCCGGCGGTGCGTAAGGTCTGCTTCACCGGCTCCACCGAGGTCGGGACCCGGATCATGGCCGGCTGCGCCGAGCAGGTGAAGCGGGTGACGCTGGAGCTGGGCGGCAAGTCGGCCAACCTGGTCTTCGCCGACGCCGACCTGGAGCGGGCCGCCGCCACCGCGCCGTACGCGGTCTTCGACAACGCCGGCCAGGACTGCTGCGCCCGCTCGCGGATCCTGGTGCAACGCCCGGTGTACGACCGCTTCCTGGAACTGCTCGAACCGGCCGTCCGCGCCTTCCGGGTGCAGGACCCGGCCACCGAGAACGCCGAGATGGGCCCGCTGATCTCCGCCGGCCACCGGGACCGGGTCGCCGGCTACGTCGACGGGTCGAAGGTCGCCTTCACCGGCAGCCGCCCCGACGGGCCCGGCTTCTGGTACCCGCCGACCGTGCTGCTCGCCGACTCCCCGGCCGACCGGCACTGGCGGGAGGAGGTCTTCGGCCCGGTGGTGTCGGTGCTGCCGTTCGACGACGAGGCCGACGCGGTCCGGCTGGCCAACGACACCGAGTACGGCCTCTCCGGCTCGATCTGGACCCGGGACGTCGGTCGGGCGCTGCGGCTGGCCCGGGCGGTGGAGTCGGGCAACCTCAGCGTCAACTCGCACTCCTCGGTGCGCTACTGGACGCCGTTCGGCGGGATGAAGCGCTCCGGCCTCGGCCGTGAGCTGGGCCCGGACGCGCTGCACGCCTTCACCGACGTCAAGAACGTGTTCATCAGCACCGAGGAGTGAACAGCATGCAGGGACGACTGACGGACCGGGTCGCCGTGGTCACCGGGGCGGGCAGCGGGATCGGCCTGGCGACCGTACGCCGGTTCGCCGCCGAGGGGGCGACGGTGGTCTGCGTCGACATCGACGCCGAGGCGGGGAAGCGGGCCGCCGACGAGGTGGCCGGCGACTTCGTCGCCTGCGACGTGGCCGACGAGGCGTCGGTCCGGGACCTCTTCGACGGGGTGGTCGACCGGCACGGGCGGGTGGACGTGGCGTTCAACAACGCCGGCATCTCCCCGCCGGACGACGACTCGATCCTGGAGACCGGGCTGGACGCCTGGGAGCGGGTGCTCCGGGTCAACACCACGAGCGTCTATCTCTGCTGCAAGCACGCCATCCCGCACATGCGGCGGCAGGGGAAGGGCTCGATCATCAACACCGCCTCGTTCGTGGCGTTGATGGGCGCGGCCACCTCGCAGATCGCGTACACGGCGAGCAAGGGCGGGGTGCTGGCGATGACCCGGGAGCTGGGCGTGCAGTTCGCTCGGGAGGGGATCCGGGTCAACGCGCTCTGTCCCGGTCCGGTCGCCACCCCGCTGCTGCTGGAGCTGTTCGCCAAGGACCCCGAGCGGGCCGCCCGCCGGCTGGTGCACGTGCCGATGGGCCGGTTCGGCCGGCCGGAGGAGATCGCCGCCGCGGTGGCCTTCCTGGCCAGCGACGACTCCTCCTTCATGACCGCCAGCCAGTTCGTGGTCGACGGCGGGATCACCGGGGCGTACGTGACCCCCCTATGACCAGGCCGGTGATCGGGGTCACCGCGTACGTCGAGCCGGCCGGCTGGGCGGTCTGGCGGGACGTGCCCGCGGTGCTGGTGCCGCAGGCGTACACCCGGGCGGTCACCGCAGCCGGCGGCCGGGCGGTGGTGCTGCCCCCGGACGACGTGGACGCCCACGTGGTGGAGCTGCTCGACGGGCTGCTCGTGGCCGGCGGCGCCGACGTCGGTCCGGAGCGGTACGGCCAGCCGCCCGACCCGCGCACCGAGTCCCGGCCGGACCGGGACGCCGGCGAGCTGACCCTGCTCACCGCGGCGCTCGCCGCCGACCTGCCGGTGCTCGGCGTGTGCCGGGGGATGCAACTGCTCGCCGTCGCGGCCGGCGGGGCGCTGCACCAGCACCTGCCCGACGTGGTGGGCCACGACCGGCACCGCCCGGCACCCGGCCGGTACGGCAGCCACGGCGTCCGGTTCGCTCCGGGCAGTCTCGCCGCCGCGGTGATGGGCGAGGTGGACCGGGTCAACTCCTACCACCACCAGGCGGTCGCCGACCCGGGCCGGCTCACCGTGACCGGCTGGGCGGACGACGGGGTGATCGAGGCGGTCGAGGATTCCGGCCGCCGGTTCGTCCTCGGGGTGCAGTGGCATCCGGAGAACGAGCCCGATCCACGCCCGGTGACCGCCCTGGTACGCGCCGCTCGCTCCGACGCGCTCTCACCACACCCGTTCCCACCTGCCCGGGAGCCGCCGGCCCGGCCGGTGACGCCGAAGTGAGGCGCAGGTAACCAGCGCGCACCCGACTGAATGCGTTACGTTGCTGGTCCGTCGGGGTACATGGGCGGACGCGGCGAGCGGATCATCCTTGCTCGCCGTCGACGAGGCCGGAGCGGGAGGCTGCATGAGCTCGGCCCTGGGGGGCGCGGACGGGGGACGACTGTCCCCGGAGGCCGGCCGGTCCGGCGCTGCCACGCTCCCGCCGCTGCTCACCGCCGCCTTCGCCGCCGGTGGCGAGATGGGGCGGCGGCTGGCCGACCTCGACTGGTCCGGCACCCCGATGGGTCACCCCGCCGACTGGTCCTCCGCGCTGCGGCACGCGGTGAGCATGATGCTCGGCTCGCGGGCGCAGATCGCCATGTTCTGGGGCGACGAGCACCGCGCCTTCTACAACGACGCCTACCTGCCCACGATCGGCACCAAGCACCCGCAGGCGATCGGGCAGCCCGCCCGCGAACACTGGCCGGAGACCTGGGACGTACTGGAGCCGCTGCTGGAGGGAGTGCACCGCACCGGCGAGCCCTACCGTGGCCAGGACCACCCCTTCGTCATCTACCGGCACGGCTTCCTGGAGGACGTCTTCTTCGACGTCTCCTACGACCCCGTCCGCGACGACGACGGCACCATCACCGGGGTCTTCTGCCTGGTGACGGAGACCACCGGTCGGGTCGTCGGCGAGCGCCGGCTGCGCGCCCTCGCCGAGCTCGGCTCCGAGCTCGGCGACGCGGTCAGCAGCGAGGAGCTGGGCCGGGCCGCCGCCCGGGTCCTCGACGGCCATCGCGCCGACGTGCCGTTCGCGCTGTTCTACCTGCGGGACGCCGACGGCGGGCTGACCCTGGCCGGTCGCAGCGGTGTCACCGACGGTCAGGTCGTTTCGCAGCCACCGGCCGTCGTGGACGACGTCGCCGCCGGCCGGGTCGACGGCGGCACCGTGGCGGTGGCCGACCTGGTCGGCGACCTCCCGCCGGACGCCGCCGCGCAGGCGGTCGTGGTGCCGGTCACCGCGACCAGTGCACCGGCCGGGGCACTGGTGCTCGGCGTCTCCCGCCGGCTGCCGTTCACCAACGAGTACCGCAACTTCCACGAGCTGGTCGCGGCACAGGTCTCCCGGGCCGTCGGCCGGCAGCAGGCGTACGAGCAGGAGATGGCCCGGGCCGCGGAACTGGCCGCCCTGGACCGGGCCAAGACCAACTTCTTCGCCAACGTCAGCCACGAGTTCCGCACCCCGCTGACCCTGGTCCTCGGCCCGCTGGAGGACATGCTGGCCGATCCGCAGCTCCCGCCGCAGCTGACCGACCGGTTGGCCATGATGCACCGCAACGCGCTGCGGCTGCTGAAGCTGGTCAACACCGTCCTCGACTTCTCCCGGCTGGAGTCGGGCCGGCTGGCCGCCCGCTACCGCCCGACCGACCTGGCCGACTACTCCGCCCGGCTGGCCAGCACCTTCCGCTCGGCCACCGAGCGGGCCGGGCTGCGCCTGGTGGTGGACTGCCCGCCGCTGCCCGCGCCCGTCTTCGTCGACCGGGACATGTGGGAGAAGATCGTCCTCAACCTGGTCTCCAACGCCGTGAAGTTCACCTTCGACGGCGAGATCCGGGTCCGGGTCCGGGCGGTGGACGGCACCGCCCGGCTGGAGGTCAGCGACACCGGCGTCGGCATCGCCGCCGACGAGCTGCCGCACGTCTTCGAACGGTTCCACCGGGTGGCGGGCGTCCGGTCGCGTACCCACGAGGGCACCGGCATCGGGCTGGCGCTGGTCCGTGAGCTGGTCGAGATGCACGGCGGCCGGGTCGAGGCGCACAGTCAGGTGGAGCGGGGCAGCACGTTCACGGTGACGGTGCCGTTCGGCTCCGGCCACCTGCCGCCCGACCGGGTGGAAGCCGGCGCCGAGGTGGCCCTGGCCGAGCCGGAGCAGGCCCGGCTCTGGGTCGCCGAGACGGCGCTGTGGACCGACGGCGACACCCACACCATGGAGTCCTCCCGGCCGGGGGACGCGGCCGGCGGGTCCGGCCGGATCCTGCTCGCCGACGACAACGCCGACCTGCGCGAGCACGTCACCCGGCTGCTCGCCCCCTCGTACGAGGTGGTCGCCGTACCGGACGGCCTGGAGGCGCTGCGGCTGGCCGTCGAGTCCCCGTTCGACCTGGTGCTGACCGACGTGATGATGCCCCGGCTGGACGGGTTCGGCCTGGTCACCGCGCTGCGCGCCGACCCGGGCACCCGGCACGTGCCGATCGTGCTGCTCTCCGCCCGGGCCGGTTCCGCCGAGGCGGTCGCCGGCCTGGCCGTGGGCGCCGACGACTACCTCACCAAGCCGTTCTCCGGGCAGGAGCTGATCGCCCGGGTCCGGGCCAACGTGGAGCTGGGCCAGCTGCGCGGGCAGATCATCCGCCGGCTCAGCGGGCTGGCCGACGCCGCCGTCGCGGTGAACACCGCCCGGTCCACGACCGAGGTGGTGCGGGTGGCCGCCCAGCACGCCCTGCACCTCGCCGAGGCCGCCCGGGTCGTGGTCACCGCGACCGGGGCGCGGCACGAGGCGGACGCCGGCGGCGACAGCGGCGCCGAACCGTCGTTCGTGCTGCCGCTGACCGGGACCACCGGCGAGCGGCTGGGCGAGCTGCGGGTGTGGCGCCGCGACGGTGACGGCACCGAGCAGGCCGCCCTCACCCAGCTCGCCCGCCTGGTCGGGGTGCGGCTGGAGAACGCCCAGCTCTACGAGGCCGAGCACCGCATCGCCACCACGTTGCAGCACAGCCTGCTGCCCCGCACACTCCCGCAGCTGCCCGGCGCGGTGGTCGCCAGCCGCTACCTCCCCGGCAGCGCCGACGTCGAGGTCGGCGGCGACTGGTACGACGTGATCGGCCTGGACGACGACGAGCTGGTGCTGGTCATCGGCGACGTGGTCGGCAAGGGCGTGCGCGCGGCCGCGGCCATGGGCCAGCTGCGCAACGCGCTGCGCGCGTACGTGATGGAGGGCTTCGACCCCGGCCTGTCGCTGACCCGGTTGAACCGGCTGGTCGGCTCCACCGAGAGCCGCTCCTTCGCCACCGTGGTCTGCCTGCACTTCAGCCCCCGCACCGGCCGGCTGCGCTACGCCAGCGCCGGGCATCCGTCCCCCCTGCTGATCCGAGGAGACGACGTGGTGTTCCTGCACGACCGTGCGCTCGGGCCGCCCGTCGGGGCGATTCCGGACGCGACGTACCGGACCGTGCAGGCGGAGCTGACTCCGGGCAGCCGGCTGCTGCTCTACACCGACGGCCTGATCGAGGACCGGCGGCTCGGCATCGACGCCGCCCTGGACCAGCTGCGGGTCGACGCCGCCATCCCCGCCGAGCACGTGGCGGACGTGGTCGACGCCGTCGTCGAGCGGGTCGCCGGGCGGCCCCGGCACGACGACGTGGCGGTGCTCGCCCTGGAGGCGGCCGAGCTCAACCGGTTCGCGCTGCGGCTGCCCGCCGACCCGACCCGGTTGAGCGTGCTGCGCAAGCGGCTGGAGGACTTCCTCACGGCTCACCACGTCGGTGAGACGGACCTGTTCGACCTCACCGTCGCGGTCTCCGAGGCGGCGGCGAACGCCATCGAGCATCCGGTCGAGCCGACCGAGCCGACCATCGACGTCGAGGTGCGGCTCGAGGACCGCACCGTGGTGGCCACCGTCACCGACAGCGGCCGGTGGCGGGAGTCGACCGGCGCCGGGTTCCGGGGACGCGGACTGTCGTTGATCCGGGCGCTGGGTGAGTTGTCCGTGACCCGCACCGGGCGGGGCACCGAGGTGACGTTGCGCCGGCGCCTGGCGGACTGAGCGGGGGCTAGAGCGGGCGCAGCCACTTCTGGTCGCCGAGACCGGAGATCTCCAGCACCCGGCCGACCTGGCGGGAGGGCAGGACGTCCAGCCGGTCCGGGAAGCGTTCGGCGAGCCGCACCACCGCGTGGATCGCGGCCGAGTCGAAGAAGGTCACCGCCCGCAGGTCGAGCAGGACGTGCCCGGCCGGCTCGCGCAGGGCGCTCTGAAGCATCGCGTCGGCAGTCGCCATGTCGACCTCGCCGGTCACCACCACCCGGAGCCGGTCGCCGTCCCGCTCCGAGCTGACGGAGAAGACGGGAGTTTCGCCCCCTAGATCCACGCTGAAACAATGGCACAGGCGTTCTGCCACGGCAACAACCCGGCCGGGTCGACGGTGGCGGGGGTCACGCGGGGCCCGGCGATAGGCTGTGGGCATGACCGTCCGTCCGCCGCTGACCCCGGGCACGCTGTCTGCGTGGCGACCGGTGCCCGCGCACATCCGCCGCCCCGAGTACGTGGGGAAGAAGAGCCCCCAGGAGTGGCGCGGCTCGCACGTGCAGACGCCCGGGACGATCGAGCGGATGCGGGTCGCCGGCCGCCTCGCGGCGCAGGCCACCCAGCTCGCCGGTGAGCACGCCAAGCCCGGGGTGACCACGGACGAGATCGACCGGGTGGTGCACGAGTTCCTCTGCGACCACGACGCCTACCCGTCGACGTTGGGTTACCGGGGCTTCCCGAAGTCCTGCTGCACCAGCCTCAACGAGGTCATCTGCCATGGCATCCCGGACTCGACGGTCCTGCAGGACGGCGACATCCTCAACGTGGACGTCACGGCGTACCTCGACGGGGTGCACGGGGACACCAACGCGACGTTCCTCGTTGGCGAGGTGGGCGAGGAGGCCCGGCTGCTGGTGGAGCGGACCCGCGAGGCCACCATGCGGGGGATCAGGGCGGTCCGGCCGGGCCGGCAGATCAACGTGATCGGTCGGGTCATCGAGTCGTACGCCAAGCGGTTCGGCTACGGGGTGGTACGCGACTTCACCGGTCACGGCATCGGCGAGTCCTTCCACAGCGGCCTCTACGTGCCGCACTACGACAGCCCGCGGCCGACCGACGTGATGGAGCCGGGCATGACGTTCACCATCGAGCCGATGATCACCCTCGGCACCTACCAGTACGACATGTGGGACGACGGCTGGACGGTCGTCACCAAGGACCGGCGCTGGACGGCCCAGTTCGAGCACACCGTCGTCGTGACCGACGACGGCCACGAGATCCTGACCCTGCCGTGAGCGCGAGGAACACAGCGAAGCGGAGTCCCGCAGTCGCGAACGAAAGGCAGGCCCCGTGACCGACACCCCGGCGGCGCTGCGCGAGGCGCACCACGCGGACGTGTCCGGCGGCTGGCTGCGGCCGGCCGTGTTCGGCGCGATGGACGGCCTGGTCACCAACATCGCCCTGATCGCCGGCGTGGGCGGCGGCGGGGTCTCGCCGCGCAGCGTCGTGCTGACCGGCGCGGCCGGCCTGGTCGCCGGCGCCATCTCGATGGGGCTGGGCGAGTACACCAGCGTCCGGTCGGCCAACGAGCAGGTGGCCGCCGAGGTGGCCAAGGAGCGCCGGGAGCTGGAACGGCACCCGGAGGCGGAGGCCCGCGAGCTGGCCGACGCGTGGGTGGCCCGGGGCCTGCCCCGGGACCTGGCCATGCAGGTCGCCGACGCGGTCCGGCGCAACCCCGAGGAGGCGCTGCGGGTGCACGTCCGCGAGGAGTTGGGCGTCGACCCGGACGAGCAGCCCAGCCCCTGGGCCGCGGCGGTGTCGTCGTTCGTCTGCTTCTCCATCGGGGCGCTGGTGCCGCTGCTGACCTACCTGCTCGGCTTCACCAGCCTCTGGCTGGCGCTCGCCGTGGGCGGGGTCGGGCTCTTCCTGGCCGGGGCGATCGTCGCCCGCTTCACCTACCGGCCCTGGTGGTCCAGCGGCCTGCGGCAGCTGCTGCTGGGCGCGGCCGCGGCCGGCGCGACGTATCTGGTGGGCTCCCTGATCGGCATCCAGGGCGGGCTGGGCTGACGAGGCCGCCCGGCCGGCGCGCGCCGGCCGGACCCCGGTCACCGGTCCGGGGCGCCGCCGTCCGGGGGGCCGCCGGGCACCGGCACCAGCCGGAAGATGCGGATCTCCCGGCCGCCGGCCCGCTCGACGTACGTCCGGTACGCCGGCCACTCGGTCACCAGCAGCTGCCACAGCCGGTCCCGCTCGGCGCCGGTGGCCACCTCGGCGCGCACCCTCGTCCGGCGGCCCTTGACGTCGACCTCGGCGGCCGGGTCGGCGAGCAGGTTCATCGCCCAGCCGGGCTGGTGCTGCTGCCCCCAGTTCGATCCGATCACCACGTACGCGTCGCCGTCCGGCACGTACAGCAGGGGGTTGCTGCGGGGTTTGCCGGAGCGCCGGCCGGTGGTGGTGATGACCAGGGAGGGAATCAGCCCGAGCGCGACCACCCGCCCCCGGGTGAGCCGGCCGACCAGCCGGTCGGCGGGCACGAGCAGGCGGGCGGCGGCGCCGAACCAGCGGTGGTGGCCGACCCGGCGGGTGAGGCTTCCCAACACGGACACGCCCTCCAGTCTGCCCGTTCCCGGCCCGCCGCGGCACCCCCCGATCGATCGATGCCGGTCAGTCGAGTCGCCGTTCGACGGGCAGCCGGGAGCGGGTGAACAAGCCGGCGCCGAGCATCGCCACCAGGGGCACCACCACCGCGACGGCGGCGACCGAGCCCGGCACCACCAGCGGATACGGCGGCTCCACCGGCCACGACTCGGCGTACCGGCGGTTGACGGCGGTGAGGATGATCACGGCGGTGCCGAGGCCGGCCGCGATGCCCAGCACCGAGCCGGTTCCGGCGATCACCCCGGCCTGGCAGAGCGAGAGCAGCCGGCGTACGCCTGGGCTGGCCCCGACCGCGGCCAGGGTGGACAGGTCGGCGCGGCCCTCGGCGGCGGCGAGCCCGGTGGCGATCGCCGACGCGCCCACGGTGACCACCCCGGCGGCCAGGGCCAGCAGGAGCAGCTGCGGGGAGCGGTCCTCTTCGGACGGTCCGCGCTCCACGTCCACCTGGACCCGCAGGTGCGCCCGCAGCGCCCGGGTGAACCGGTCCTGCTCGCCCCGGTTCGGTGTGCGGTCGGTGGCGACGACCCAGCCGGACTGCCGACCGACCAGCCCCACCCGGGCGGCCGCGGCGGGGGAGAGGATCAGCCGGTCGGCCGGGACGCCGTTGGTCAGCGCGTACCCGGGCACCGTGGCGGTGGTCGTGGCGACCGGTTCCGGCCGGTCGTCGGTCCGGTTCGCGACCAGGGTGACCCGCCCGGCCACGACCTGGCGCGGGTCCCCGACCACCACCCCGCCGGCCCGCAGCACCGCGGTGGCCGCCGCCACCGCCTCCGGGCCGGCCCCGGTGAGGCCGGGCAGGGCGCTCCCGTCGTCGACGACGGCCGTCCCCGCCGACGGCCCGGAGTAGTAACCGTCGGACCGGTCGCAGCGCGGGTCGGCCAGGGCGGCGTGCTGCTCGGCCCGGCTCAGCGGCGGGCCCAGGGCGTACGGGCAGGCCCGGCCCGGCGGCAGCGGCGCGGAGACGTAGCAGTTGCCGGTGCCGTCGGCGCAGACCGGGTAGGCGAGCGGGGCCGGGTGGCCGCCCGGCAGCTCGGTGCGGGCCAGCTCGGCGACCAGGGACAGCGGCGGTAGCGGGCCGGTGTCGTCGATCCGGGTGACCAGGACGTGCCCGGGCGGCAGCGCGGGCCGGTACCGGCCCGCGTCCCGCTCGACGCCACCGGCCAGGTAGACCCCGACGGCGACGCTCCCGGCCACGGCGGCCATCACCGCGGAGATGGCCGGCGCCGCCGACGAGCGGTTGCGGCTGGCGTCGCGCAGCGCGATCCGGGGTGCCAGCGGAAGGAGCCGGCCGGCCCGGGCCAGCGCGCCGAGCAGGGCCGGGGTGGCGAAGACCAGGCCCAGCTCGCCGAGAACGAGGCCGGCCAGGACTCCGGTCGAATTGATCCGGGCCGCGCCGAGCGCGGCCAGGCCGGTGCCGGCGAGGGTGAGGGCCGCCCCGATCAGCAACCACCGGCGGCGGTGCGGCGGCGCCGACCGGCGACCGGCCAGCCCCGCCACCACGTCGTGGCGGGCCGCCGTCCAGGCCGGGGCCAGTGCCGCCAGCACGCCGGCCACCACCGCCACCAGCGCGATGGTGGCCAGCGCCGCCGGGAAGCAGCGGTACCCGCCGGATCGGGCCTGCATCAGGTACTGCTCGACCAGTGGCCGCCCGGCGAAGGCCGCCGTCACACCCAGCGCCAGGCCGGCCGCGGCCCCGAGGGCGCCCAGCACCACGCCGTCGGCGAGCACCACCCGGCGTAGCTGGGCGGCGTCCCCGCCGGCGACCGCCACCAGCGCCAGGTCCCGGCGTCGACGCCGGACGCCGACGGCGAAGGCGGGCCCGACCAGCAGCACCACCTCCAGCAGTCCCAACCCGCCGACCAGCACTCCGTTGCCCCAGTCGGTGGCGTCCGATCCGGCGTCGGTACGCGGCAGCGGGGCGCCCGGCACCGGGGCCCGGGCGGCGACCAGGACGCCGTGGGCGTTGAGCCGCCGGACCAGGTCGTCGTCGACGCCGCCGGGCAGGTCGACCAGCCAGCCGGCCTCGCCGTCGAGCCCGACCCGGCCGACGGCCGACGGGTGCAGCGCGATCACCACGCCCAGGTCGTCGGGGAACTCGACGGTGCCCACCACCCGGTAGGAGCGGGAGCCGTCGGCCACCGTCACCCGGCCGCCGATCCGGGTGGGCAGGTCGGTCAGGGCGGCCCGGCTGACCGCGATCTCGTCGGCGCCGGCCGGCGCGCGACCGGACAGCAGCCGGGCGTGCGCCCGGGCGAGCGGGTCGGTCAGGTCCAGGGCCCGGGCGCGGATCGTCTCGTCGCGGTCGCCGCGGCGGACGTCGAACGGCACCCACCGGTGCACCGGCACCGCACGGCTCCCCGGCGGGAGCAGCGCGGTCACCTCCTCGACGGTGCCGGGCCGATCGACCCGCCGCTCCCGGTCGCCGATGTCCGCCGGGCCGGTGCCCCAGGCGTCCTGTCGGATCGCCCGGTCGGCGATCGGCCGCAGCTCCACGTCGGCGACCCCCAGCCGGCGATCCAGCTCCTCGTCCCGGGTCAGCCGGGCCATGTCGTAGCTGACCGCGACGAAGGTCAGCGCCAGCACCGGCAACGCGATCATCGCGAGCACCAGCGCGGTCCGTCCCCGCGCCCGGTGGGCCTCCCGGCGGGCGATCCGCAACGCGGCCCGCCAGGAGCCGAACCACGCGGCGAGGCGCGGCCTCCGGCGGCCCTCGACGAGCCGCCGGCTCGCGGCGGACGGGCGGTCCACCGGGGAACGCGCGGCTGCCGGTCGGCTCACCGGTGGCTGCCGGACAGCAGCTGCTCGACGCTGCCCAGCGGGGCGGTCGAGTCGACCAGCACCCCGTCCCGCAGGAAGACCACCCGGTCGGCCCAGCCGGCGTGCCGCGCCTCGTGGGTGACCAGCACGCCGGCCGCCCCGGCGTCGACCCGTCGCCGCAGCAGGTGCAGCACCGCCTCCCCGGTACGCGAGTCCAGCGCGCCGGTCGGCTCGTCGGCCAGCACCAACCGGCGCTCACCGACCAGCGCCCGGGCGATCGCCACCCGCTGCTGCTGGCCGCCGGAGAGCTGGTCGGGGAAGCGGTCGCCCAGCCCGTCCAGCTCCACCTCGGCCAGGGCGACCCGGGCCTGCCGCCGGGCCGTCCGGACGCCCACGCCGTCCAGCTCCAGGGGAAGGGCCACGTTCTCCGCCGCGGTCAGGCTGCCCAGCAGGTTCAGCTCCTGGAAGATGTAGCCGATCCGGCGGCGGCGGACCCGGGCCAGCTGCCGGCGGTCCAGCGCGCCGAGGCACTCGCCCTCGACGCGTACCTCGCCGGCCGTCGGGCCGTCCAGGCCGCCGGCCAGCGCCAGCAGCGTCGACTTGCCGGAGCCGGAGGGCCCCATCACGGCGACCAGCTCACCGGGTGCGACGGTGAGACTCACCCCACGCAGCGCGCGTACCGCCGCCGGGCCGGCGCCGTGGGTGCGGTGCACGTCGCGGACGTCGAGCACCGGTTCGGCCGTACCGCTCACCGTCGGGCCTCCTGGTCTGCGCGGTCCACCGCCTCGTCCACCCCGGGGCCGGGCGCCGGACGCCCCGGAGCCGGCCGGTACCGGACCAGGCTCGTCTCGCAGTGGTCCAGCCAGCGGATCTCGGCCTCCGACTGGAACACCATCGCGTCCAGCACCAGCCGCCAGGGCAGGTCCTCCGGGCGGTCGCTGGCGAACTTCAACCGGGTCAACTCCTGCAGGGTCCGCATGGTGGCGGTGCGCTGCGCCTGGACCACCGAGCGCACGTCGACACCCGGGGTGGTCAGCGCGAGGGCCAGCTTGATCGCCAGCTCGTCGCGGGGCCGGTCGGTACGGCTGATCGGGGTCGCGAACCAGAGCGCGAGGTCGGCCCGGCCGGCGTCGGTGATCTCGTACGGCCGCTGGCCGCCCTCGCCCTCGGGCAGCGGTCGGACCAGGCCGTCGCGCTCCAGCCGGGCGAGGGTGGTGTAGACCTGCCCGATGTTCAGCGGCCAGGTCGAGCCGGTGGACTCCTCGAACGCGGCGCGGAGCTGGTAGCCGTACATGTGGCCGCGTTCGAGCAGGGCGAGCAGGCCGTGTCGGATGGACATGGCCCGGAGTATGCATACCTGGTATGGGACCCGCAACCGGGCCGGCGACAGTCCGGCCCGGCCGGCGTCAGGTGGAGCGGCCGGGGAACGGCACCGTGAGCGGGGTCACCCCCGCGACCCGGCGCCAGCGGGTGGCCCGCAACGCGCAGTCGGTGAGGGCGGCCAGCGCCCGGTTCCGGTCGGCGCCCTCCGTCTCGGCCAACGCCGCCCGCCAGAACCCGGCCGTCCGGTCCTCGATCTCGACGGCCAGCCGCAGGGCGCTCGCCCGGTCGGTCACCGGGAAGGGCAGGGCGTAGCCGGCGTGGTCCGCCGGCACCTCGGCCCCGCCGGCGCTGAGCTGGAGGACCAGGGCGTCGCGGCGGTTGCGGTGGGCCGCCTCGGCGGCGCGGGCGGCGGACCGGGCGGCGTCGCTGAGGCGTACCCCGATCGGGCCGTAGGCGTAGATGGCCGCGTACTCGGCGGTCAGCGCGGCGGTCAGCGCCGGCGTGGGCCCGGCGGCGGGCGCGCGGCGGGTCATGCCAGCACCTCCACGTGGGTGGCCCGGGCGGCGGTGATCGAGCCGAGCAGCGCGGCCCGCTCGCCGGGCGCGGCGGCGCACGCCTTCGCGGCCGCGACCTGCCCGGCGCGCTCGGCCGCGCGCAGCTCGGCGACCAGGGCCGCGCCGGTTGCGGTCGGCGCGCTCGCGCCGGGTGTGGGGGACGGCGACCCCGACGGCGGGGTACGCCCGATCACCCGGCGCAGCTCGGCGGCGTGCGCCTCGTGGGCCTCGGCGATCGGGGTGAGCCGTTCGGTCAGGCTCGGATCGGCGGCGAGCGCCGCGCGATGCCGGCCGGCCAGCTCCTCCGCCCCGGCGGCGAGCGGTTCCAGCGGGTCCGGCGGGGGTGGCGGGTCGTCGCCCCGGTCGAAAAGATCACAACCGGCCAGCGGCGCGGTCGCCCCGCCGAGCGCCAGCAGGGCGCCGGCCCGGAGCAGGTTTCGTCGGGAATGACTGGTTGTCTCGTCGCGCTGTGTCGTTCTGCCCGTCGCCACCGGACAAGTCAACACCATCCGTGCCGGCCGGTGGGCCACCACCGTCCGGTGCGCCGCCGGGTACGCCGACCGGTAGGCGCGTTACGCTCTGCGCAGCCACCGGGCGCGTCCGCCCCGGTGGCGTGCCGGCATGGCGGCCGACCGGGCCGCCGCCGATCGCAGAAGGGTTACGCCAGATGACGCAGCGTGGCCGTGCCACCAGGTCGACCGGCCCGTCGGGTCGACCCCGGCGCGCCGACGCCCCCCGCACCGACGCCCCCCGCACCGACGCCCCCCGGGCCGGCGGCCCGCGCGGTGGCGACCTCGGCGCCCGACGCGCCAAGTTGCGCGAGGTGGTCGAGCCGGTGGTGACCGAGGCCGGCTACGTCCTGGAGGACCTCTCCGTCTCCCGCGCCGGCCGCCGGCACGTCGTACGCGTGATCGTCGACGCCGACGGCGGGATCAACCTGGACGCCGTCGCGGACGTCTCCCGGGCGGTCTCCGCGGCCCTGGACGCGGCCGAGGAGGCCGGTGGCGACCTGGTCGCCGGCGAGTACCAGCTCGAGGTCAGCTCTCCCGGGGTGGACCGGCCGCTGACCCTGCCCCGGCACTGGCGGCGCAACGTCGGCCGGCTGGTCAAGGTGACCGTGCGCGGCGCGGCGGGGGTGCCCGGGCAGCGGGCCGCCGGCGACCGGCAGCTCACCGGCCGGGTGGTCGAGGCCGACGACGAGCGGGTGACGCTGGAGACCGACTCCGGCCGCGTGGAGCATTCCTACGCCGAGCTCGGCCCCGGCCGGGTGCAGGTGGAGTTCAGCCGGCTCGACGAGATCGACGAGACCGAAGAGACCGGCGACATTGACGACATCGACGACGAAGATGATGTGGAGGACGAGGAGAGGTGAACATCGACCTCGCGGCGCTGCGCGCACTCGAGCGCGAGCGGGAGATCCCGTTCGACACGATCCTCGCGGCGATCGAGACCGCGCTGCTGACCGCCTACCGGCACACCGAGGGCTCCGAGCCGCACGCCCGGGTGGAGATCGACCGCAGGTCGGGCGCCGCCTCGGTGTACGCCCAGGAGTTGGACGACGACGGCTCGGTGGCGCGGGAGTGGGACGACACCCCGCACGACTTCGGCCGGATCGCCGCGATGACCGCCAAGCAGGTGATCCTCCAGCGGCTGCGGGAGGCCACCGACGAGGTGCACTTCGGCGAGTACGTGGGCCGCGACGGTGACCTGGTCACCGGCGTCGTGCAGGCGCACGAGACCCGGCGCGAGAAGGGCATCGTCAGCGTCGACCTGGGCAAGCTGGAGGGCGTGCTGCCCCAGTCCGAGCAGGTCCCCGGCGAGCGCTACGAGCACGGCGAGCGGATCCGCTGCGTGGTGGTGCACGTCGCCAAGGGAATGCGCGGGCCGCAGATCACGTTGTCCCGCTCGCACCCGGGGCTGGTGAAGAAGCTCTTCGCGCTGGAGGTGCCCGAGATCGCCGACGGCACCGTGGAGATCGGCGCCATCGCCCGCGAGGCCGGGCACCGCACCAAGATCGCCGTACGCTCGACCACCCAGGGCGTCAACGCCAAGGGCGCCTGCATCGGCCCGATGGGCCAGCGGGTGCGCGCGGTGATGAGCGAGCTGCACGGTGAGAAGATCGACATCATCGACTGGTCGGACGACCCGGCCACCTTCGTCGGCAACGCGCTGTCGCCGGCCAAGGCGCTGCGGGTCGAGGTGGTCGACCTGGCCACCCGGACCGCCCGGGTGACCGTTCCGGATTTCCAGCTCTCGCTGGCGATCGGGCGCGAGGGGCAGAACGCCCGACTGGCCGCCCGGTTGACCGGTTGGCGGATCGACATCCGGTCCGACGCCGAGCAGGCTGCGCCGGCCGCGCGGGGCGGGGCTGATCACGTCAAGGAGCCGGGCGGCGCGATCTCGGGCAGCTAGGGGTAGACTTCCTCCGGTGGTACGACGCGCGCTGCCGGAGCGCACCTGTGTGGGTTGCCGGCGTCGTGCGCCGGCCAACGAACTGCTGCGGATCGTCGCGGTCGGCGACGAGGCTGGTCACAGCCTCAAACCCGATCCGACCCGCAGGCTGCCGGGTCGGGGAGCGAACATGCACCCGGATCCGGCCTGCTTCGCGCAGGCGGTGCGGCGCCGCGCCTTCGGGCGGGCACTGCGCATCACCGGGATCGTCGATCACGGGGAGCTGGCGGAGCACGTTGACGCGCCAACCTCTACGTCCGGTCAGCCCGACCGGACGAGGGATCGCTAGCAAGGTAGGACGACCAACATGAGCACACGATGAAGTCCCTGAAATGACCAGGCTTCAAGTGCACGAGTGAGGTCGCTGCGGGTGCTGCCCGCACGACCTCGGAGTGAGGAGTGCAGTGGCAGGAAAGGCCCGCGTACACGAGCTTGCCAAGGAGCTCGGGGTCGAAAGCAAGACCGTGCTCGCCAAGCTGAAGGAAATGGGCGAGTTCGTCAAGTCCGCGTCCAGCACCGTCGAGGCGCCCGTCGCCCGTCGGCTGCGTAACGCGTTCGTCGCCTCCGCCGGGTCCGCCCCGGCACCGGCGGCTCCTCCGGTGGCTCCGGCGCCGACCCCGACGCCGACCCCGACCCCGGGCGCCCCCCGGATCTCGGCCAAGCCGATGCCGCCTCGGCGGCCGGCCGCGCCGGCTCCCGGCCCCGGTCCCCGTCCGAAGCCGCCGGTTCCCGGCCCGCCGACCCCGTCGGCCCCGGTCGCCAAGCCGGCGAGCGCACACGACATCGAGGTGGCCGCCGCCGAGGCGCGTGCCGCCGCGCTGAAGGCTGAGCAGGAGGCCGCGGTCAAGGCCGCGCAGGCCGCCCGCCAGCAGCAGCGTGAGAACGTCCGCCGGGAGCCCCCGGCCGAGGGCGGTCCCCGCCCCGGTCCGCGTCCCGGCCCGAACGCCGTGCCGCCGCGGCCCGGTCCGGCAGCCGGTCGTCCCGGCGCGCCGACCCCGGGTCCGGGTGCCCGTCCGGGCGGCCGTCCGCCGGCGCGCGGCGCCGGTAACAACCCGTTCGGCATCCAGGGTGGCCAGCAGCAGCGGCCCCCGGCCGCCGGTGGCGCGGGTGGCCCGCGGCCGAGCCCGGCGGGCATGCCGCCGCGGCCCAGCCCGGCCTCCATGCCGCCGCGGCCCAGCCCGGCGTCCATGCCGAGCCAGCGTCCGACCACGGGTCGCCCCGGCGGCCCCGGTGCCGGTCGTGGTGGCCCCGGTGGCGGCGCCGGTCGTCCCGGTGGTGGCGGCGGCTTCCGTGGCGGTCCCGGTGGCGGCGGCGGTGGCGGTGGCTACCGCGGCGGTCCCGGTGGCGGTGGCGGTGGCTACCGTGGCGGCCCCGGTGGCGGCGGCGGTGCTCCCGGTGCCGGTGCGCCCGGTGGCGGTTTCCGCCCGGGTGGTGGCGGCGGTCGTCCCGGTGGCGGCGGTCGTGGCCGTGGCGGCGGCGCCGCGGGTGCCTTCGGGCGTCCGGGTGGTCGGCCGACCCGTGGCCGCAAGTCCAAGAAGCAGCGCAGACAGGAGTTCGACAACCTGTCGGCCCCGACCATGTCCTCGGGTGCCCCCCGGGGCCAGGGTCAGGTCGTCCGGCTCTCCCGTGGCGCCTCGCTGTCGGACTTCGCCGACAAGATCAACGCCAACCCGGGTTCGCTGGTCCAGGAGATGTTCAACCTGGGCGAGATGGTGACGGCGACGCAGTCCTGCTCCGACGAGACGCTGCTGCTCCTGGGTGAGCACCTCGGCTTCGACGTGCAGATCGTCAGCCCGGAGGACGAGGACCGTGAGCTGCTCGCGCAGTTCAACATCGACCTCGACGCCGAGGTCGCGGAGGACCGCCTGGTCAGCCGTGCGCCGGTCGTGACCGTCATGGGTCACGTCGACCACGGTAAGACCAAGCTGCTCGACGCGATCCGTAAGGCGAACGTGGTCGCCGGTGAGGCGGGTGGCATCACCCAGCACATCGGTGCGTACCAGGTCCACGTCCCGCACGAGGGCAACGACCGGGCGGTCACCTTCATCGACACCCCGGGTCACGAGGCGTTCACCGCCATGCGTGCCCGTGGTGCCCAGGTGACCGACATCGTCATCCTGGTGGTGGCGGCCGACGACGGCGTGATGCCGCAGACGATCGAGGCGCTCAACCACGCCAAGGCGGCGGACGTCCCGATCGTGGTCGCGGTCAACAAGGTCGACAAGCCGGACGCCAACCCGGACAAGGTCCGCCAGCAACTGACCGAGTACGGCCTGGTCGCCGAGGAGTACGGCGGCGAAACCATGTTCGTCAACGTGGCGGCCAAGCCGGGCACCGGCATCGAGGAACTGCTCGAGGCCGTCCTGCTGACCGCCGACGCGTCGCTGGAGCTGACCGCTCCGATCGACGGGCCGGCGCAGGGTGTGGCCATCGAGGCGCACCTGGACAAGGGCCGTGGTGCGGTCGCGACGGTGCTGGTGCAGAAGGGCACCCTGCGGGCGGGCGACTCGATCGTCGCCGGTGGGGCGCACGGCCGGGTCCGGGCGATGCTCGACGAGAACGGCAACCAGGTCGCCGAGGCCGGGCCGGCGCGTCCGGTCATGGTGCTCGGTCTGACCACGGTGCCGGGTGCGGGTGACACCTTCCTGGCGGCCGAGGACGACCGGACCGTTCGGCAGATCGCCGAGCAGCGGCAGGCACGGCGGCGGGCGGCGTCCTTCGCCAACTCCCGTGGCCGGGCCACTCTCGAGACGCTCATGGAGCAGCTCAAGGAGGGCGAGAAGACCTCGCTCAACCTGGTGCTCAAGGGCGACGGCTCCGGTTCCGTGGAGGCGCTCGAGGACGCGCTGTTCAACCTCGACATCCCCGAGGAGGTCCAGCTGCGGATCATCCACCGGGGTGTGGGTGCGATCACCGAGAGCGACGTCATGCTCGCGAGCGCCTCGTCCGAGGCGGTCACGATCATCGGCTTCAACGTGCGGGCCGCGAACAAGGTCCGCGAGATCGCCGACCGCGAGGGCGTGGAGATCCGGTACTACACCGTCATCTACCAGGCCATCGAGGAGATCGACGCCGCGCTCAAGGGTCTGCTCAAGCCGGAGTACGAGGAGGTCGAGCTGGGCAGCGCGGAGATCCGCGACGTGTTCCGCTCGTCCAAGATCGGCAACATCTCCGGCTGTATCGTCCGGTCCGGCATCATCCGCCGCAACGCCAAGGCGCGGCTGCTGCGGGACGGGGCGGTCGTGGCGGACAACCTCACGATCAGCTCTCTGAAGCGGTTCAAGGACGACGCGACGGAGGTCCGCGAGGGCTTCGAGTGTGGTCTGACGCTGGGCGGTTTCAACAACGTCCAGGTCGGCGACATCATCGAGACCTTCGAGATGCGGGAGAAGCCGCGCGCCTGAGCGGTGTGAAGCGGTGAGTACGGCGGCGGCCGGGGCCCTGGTGGGTCCCGGCCGTCGCCGTCCGCGCAGGCTGCGACAATTTCCGGCGTGCTCAGGTACGCGCTGCTCCTCGCCCCGTCCGCCAACCGGGTCTACGCCGACGCCGCCGGCCGGCTGGCCCGCGCCGAGCTGGAGATCTTCGCCGGTTCGGGGGTGCTCGACTCAGCCCCGGTCGCCCCGGCGACGGAGCGGATCGCCGGGGTGGACTACCTGACCTTCGCCGCGACGGCGGACGGGCTCTCCACCCGGGACCTGGCCCACCTGGCGAACCTGTCGGCCGCGTACGCGCTCTTCGAGCGGGTGGGCGACGACCTGCTCCGGCCGGTGCCGCTGCACCCGCTGGCCCGGTACGACTCCGACCTGATCACCATCCCCAAGTACGCCGGCAAGACCAACGAGCAGTTCACCCGGCTGCTGCTGAACGCCACCGTGCTCGCCTCCGCCTCCGCGCCGGGGATGCTCGACCGGCAGCTGGTGGTGCTCGATCCGCTCTGCGGCCGGGGCACCACCCTCAACCAGGCCCTGATGTACGGCTACGACGGCATCGGCGTGGAGCACGACGGCAAGGACGTCGACGCGTACGCGGCCTTCCTGCGTACCTGGCTGCGGCGCAAGCGGCTCAAGCACACCGCCGAGCTGGTGCCGGTACGCAAGGACCGCAAGCTGGTGGCCCGCCGCTTCGAGGCGGTGCTGGCGCCGTCGCGCGACGAGCACCGGGCCGGCGCCACCCAGCGGGTCACCGTGCTGCACACCGACACCACCCGGGCCCGCGAGGTGCTCCGACCCGGCTGCGCCGACGTGATCGTCACCGACGCCCCGTACGGCGTGGCGCACGGCGCGCGGACCGCCGAGCGGGGGCTGTCCCGCAGCCCGCTGGACCTGCTGACCGCCGCGGTCCCGGTCTGGCGGGCGTTGCTTCGCCCGGGCGGCGCGCTCGGCCTGTCCTGGAACACGCAGGTGACGCCGCGGGCGGCGGCCGAGGCGGTGCTGGTGGACGCGGGCCTGCGGGTGATGGACGGGCCCGGCTACCGGGACCTGGCGCACCGGGTGGACCAGGCCATCGAGCGGGACGTCCTGGTCGCCGTCGCCCCGGCCTGAGCGGCGCCGCCGGCGGAAAACAGGTGATCGAGCCGGGTGCCGTGGCGTACCGTTTCCCGCCGTGTACACCGGAACCGCGCTCTTCGACCTGTTGCTGCCCGGGGACTCCCGTTCCCTGAAGGCCAAGCGTTCCTACGTCCGCCCGATCATCGCCGCGCTGCGCCGCTTCGAGGTCTCGGTGGCCGAGACCGGCGCGCTGGACCTGACCGGCCGGGCCGAGATCGGGGTGGCCGTGGTGGCCGCCGAGGCGTCCCACGTCCGTGAGGTGCTGGACTCGTGCGAGCGCCTGGTCGCCGGCCGGCCCGAGGCCGAACTGCTGTCGGTGCGCCGCCGCCTGCACACCGAGGAGGACTGAGCCGGCCGCCGGGAGGGTGCCCCTGCTCGCACCCCCGGCGGTGGTGCGCGAGGGGCGCGGCGGCGCGGGTAGTGTTCGAGGGGTTGGGCGGTCGGGCCCGGTGGCGTTCGCGCCGCGGCGATCCGACCGGGAGCAGAACGCCCTGGAGGTGGGGGAGATGTCGGATCCGGCCAAGGTACGCCGGCACGCGGAGCGCATCCGTGAACTGGTTGCTTCGGTGGTGCGGAGCCAGATCAAGGACCCCCGGCTGGGCATGATCACGATCACCGACGCCCGGATCACCGCCGACCTGCGGGACGCCACGGTCTTCTACACGGTGCTCGGCGACGCCGCCGCCCAGGCCAGCACGGCCGCCGCGCTGGAGAGCGCGAAGGGCATGCTGCGCAGCACCGTCGGCAAGGCCCTCGGGCTGCGCCACTCGCCGACCCTGACCTTCGTCCTGGACGACGTGCAGGACCAGGTCAAGCACATCGACGACCTGCTCACGGCCGCGCGCAACGCTGACGCCGAGGTGCAGCGGCTGGCCGCCGGCGCCGCGTACGCGGGGGAGGCCCAGCCGTACCGGGTCGACGAGGACGACGACGAGGCCGACGAGGACGAGGACGAGGCCGACACCCCGCCCACCACGGACCGGCGGTGACCGACTCGCCGGCGTCGACAGCGGTGGCCGGCCCGGGTGAGGCCGACTGGGCGGCCGCCGTGGCGGCGGTACGCGCCCTGGACGGCGATCCCGACGCGCGGGTCCTGCTGATCTGCCACGTCAACCCGGACGGCGACGCACTGGGCAGCATGCTCGGCTTCGGACTGGGTCTGCGCCGGCTCGGCGTACGGCACCTCCAGGCGACCTTTCCCGGTCCGCCGGAGGTGCCGGAACCGTTCCGCTGGCTGCCGGGGCTGGAGCTGCTGGTCCCGGCCGACGAGGCGTACCGGGAGCCCGACCTGGTGATCTGCTTCGACGCGGCCAGTGAGTCGCGCCTCGGGGAGCTGGCCGACCGGTTGGCCGGCCCGGGGCGGGCGCTGGTGCTCGACCACCACGGCTCGAACACCCGGTTCGGTGACGTGCAGTTGGTGGATCCGGCCGCCGCGGCCACCTCGGTGGTCGCCGAGGAGCTGCTGGCCCGGCTGGAGGTGCCGCTGGACGCGGAGATCGCGGCCTGCCTCTACGTGGCGCTCACCACGGACACCGGCTCGTTCCGCTTCGAGGCCACCACCCCCGCCGTGCACCGGCTGGCCGCGCGGCTGCTGGCCACCGGCATCCGGCCGGGCGACATCTCCCGCGAGGTCTTCGACACCCGCCCGTTCGGGGCGGTCCGGCTCTTCGGCGAGGTGCTCGGCCGGGCCCGCCTGGAACCGGCCGCCGCGGCCGGGCACGGTCTGGTCTGGACGTACGCCACGCAGGACGACCTGGCCCGGTACGACCAGCGACCGTACGTGCTGGAGGCGCTGATCGACTCGGTGCGCTGCACGGCCGAGGCGGACGTGGCGTGCGTGCTGAAGCAGGTCGGCGCTGCCGAGTGGGCGGTGTCGATGCGCAGCAAGGGCGCGGTGGACGTCAGCCGGGTCGCGGTGGCGCTGGGCGGCGGTGGGCACCGGTTCGCCGCCGGGTTCACCGGTGTGGGCGACGTGGACGCCGTGGTCGGGCTGATCCGGGCCGAGCTCGACGGGGCGTTGCTGCCGGCCTGATCGGGCGACGACTCCGGGGCGTGCCGGTCTTCCTGCGCTGCGTGACGGCGGGGAGAATCGTCGGATGGAGCATTCCCACGAACGTTTCACCGCGGCGTCCCGGTCGTGGGACCGGCCGCTGGTCACCGTGCCCGCGCTGGTGGGCGTCGCGCTGGTGGGCGGGCAGTTGCCCTCCTTCTCCACGCCGGCCACCCTGTGGACCCTCGGTGCCGGTGCCGTACTGATCTGGCTCGGTCTGGACCGCCGGGTGTCCCGCCGGCCCGCCGCCCCGCGGCTGCCCGCCGGGGCGGGCTGGTGGCTGCTGCCGGTCGCGGTGTTCGCCCTGTTCGAGGCCGTGACGTTCGTTGCCGACGCGGGCCACGAGTTTCCGACCTTCTCCCGCCTGATGGACCCGGTGCTGGAGCATCCGACGGCCCGGTCGGCGGCCTGGCTCGCCTGGCTGGTCGCGTTCTGGGGGCTGGCGCGGCGATGATGCGGGCGCTCGCCGCGGGTGGTTTCCTGCTCGCCCTGGCGCTCTTCGTGGCGCTGGCGCTGCTCGCCCGGCGGCCCGGGTCGCGGATCCCGCCGCTCGGGGTGGTGTGCGGCTGTCTCATGCGCTACGACGTAGGGCCGGTGCCGGTGGGCAGGATCGGTCTGCTCGGCTTCTGGTGGTGGGTGGGCTGGCACTTCCTGGCCCGCTGAGCGTGTCCAGATAGCGGGAAGCCTGGGCAGCATGTGGAACTGAACGTTAACTTGGGAATTGGCCGGCGTCCCCGTGGGGACGCAGGTCGCGGGCGGTGGCGCCACACCCGGCGTCGCCCCCCTCCAGGGTCTGACCGACCCGGGCTCACGCTGCCAGGCGAGCCGCTCCGGTGATCCCGGACCGCCCGCCCGGCGCTCAGCAGGACCGCCCGTAGGGCCGCCGCGTGCGGCGGCTCGACACCCTGGAAGGAATCACCCCATGGCCAGCAAGCCCACCAAGACCGAGACCACCGACGAGGCCCGCGAGCAGATGCGGCGCGCGCTGCAGACCTCGATGGACACCCGCCAGTGACGCAACCGGACCGGCGGTGACGCTGCCGACCGCACCTGGGGTCGTCAGCGCCACCGCCCGCCCGTGCCCGCCGCCGGCCGCGGTGCTGCCGCCGCCCCGGTAACCTCCGGTCGGTGCGACGGATCCTGATCGTCGGCAGCGCCGGCGCCGGCAAGAGCACCCTGGCCCGCGAGGTCGCCCGCCGCCTCGGCCTTCCCTTGATCCACCTCGACCGGCACTACTGGCGGGCCGGCTGGATCCCCGCCGCCGACGGCGACTTCCGCTCCGAGGTCGCCGCGCTGGCCGCCCGCCCGTGCTGGGTGATGGACGGCAACTACGGCGGCACCCTGGACCTCCGGCTGCCCCGGGCCGATCTGCTCGTCCTCTGCGACCCGCCGCGGCTGCTCTGCCTGGCCCGGGTGCTGCGCCGGCGCTGGGTCCACCGGGCGACGCCCCGGCCCGACCTCCCCGCCGGTTGCCCCGAGCGGATCGACCTGCAGTTCCTCCGGTACGTCTGGCGCTATCCCGCCCGGTCCCGCCCGCGGATCATCGCCGCGCTGGCCGCCGCCGAACCCCGCCCAGCCTTCCTGCGCCTGCGTACCCGTGCGGACATCCGCGCCTTCCTGGCCACCCTGCCGGCGGAGCCGCCGCCCGCGCGACGTCCTCGCCCCTGAGGCCGTCGCCCGAGCCGCGACGGTGCGAGGTGGTCGCCCCTGAGGCCGTCGCCCGGGCCCTCGGCCGCACAGGGGCGTCACCCCTGAGGCCGTCGCCCGCGCCGGTGGCCGCGCCCGCCCCTTCAGGCCACCACCCGGCCTCCGGCCGGCTCGCATCCGTAAGTGATGACGGGGGTTGCGGGCCTTACCTGCCGCGTGCCAGGATCAGCGGCGATGAGCCAGCCCGCCACCGCCGCCACCGCGGCCGACGCCTCCCCGCGCCGGATCGCCGGGCTCGCCCTGCCCGCGCTCGTGGTGCTCGCCGCCGAGCCGCTCTACGTGCTGGTGGACACGGCCGTGGTGGGCCACCTGGGCCGGGTGCCGCTCGCCGCCCTCGCGGTCGGCGGCACGGTGCTGACCCTGATCGCCTGGCTGGGCGCGGTCGTCGCGTACGGCACCACCGGGCGGTCGGCCCGCCGGTTCGGCTCCGGCGACCGGGCCGCCGCGGTGGCCGAGGGCGTCCAGGCATCCTGGCTTGCCCTCGCACTGGGCGTGCTGGTGGCGGCCGGCATGCAGCTCGGCGGCGGGGCGCTGGCGCGTACCCTCGTCGGCGAGTCCGGCGCGGTGGCCGACGCCGCCGCGCACTGGCTGCGGATCGCGGCGCTGGGCGCCCCCGGCCTGCTGCTCGCCGCGGCCGGCAACGGCTGGCTGCGCGGCATCCAGGACACCCGCCGGCCGCTCTGGTTCGTGCTCGCGCCGAACCTGCTCTCCGCGCTGCTCTGCCCGCTGCTGGTCTATCCGGCAGGGCTCGGCCTGGTCGGCTCGGCGGTGGCCAACGCGATCGCCCAGAGCATCTCCGGCGCGCTCTTCGCCACCGCGCTGGTCCGCGAGCGGATCTCCCTGCGGCCCCGTCCGCACCTCATCCGCCAGCAACTGGTGCTCAGCCGCGACCTGCTCGTCCGCGGCGTCGCCTTCCAGGCCAGCTTCCTGTCGGCGACCGCCGTCGCGGCCCGGTTCGGCGCCGCGGCGGTCGGCGCCCACCAGGTCGCCGTGCAGCTCTGGTTCTTCACCGCGCTGGTGCTCGACGCGCTCGCCATCGCCGCCCAGTCCCTGATCGGCGCGGCGCTCGGCGCGGGCGACGACACCGGGGCCCGGGCGCTGGCCCGCCGGCTCGCGCTGATCGGTGGGGCCTGCGGCGTCGTCTTCGCCGCGCTGATCGCGGCGGGCGCCGGCGTCGTGCCCTCCTGGTTCAGTTCCGACCCGGGGGTACGCGAGCAGGCCATGGTGGCCTGGCCCTGGTTCGTGGCCCTCCAGCCGGTCGGC
Organism: Micromonospora siamensis; assembly: GCF_900090305.1. NCBI lineage: Bacteria > Bacillati > Actinomycetota > Actinomycetes > Micromonosporales > Micromonosporaceae > Micromonospora > Micromonospora siamensis. The sequence continues at coordinate 2,303,921 of NZ_LT607751.1, forward strand.
GGCGTGGTGTTCGCCCTCGACGGGGTGCTGATCGGCGCCGGAGACGTCCGTTACCTGCGCAACCTCACCATCGTGGCGGCGCTGGGCGGCTTCCTGCCGGCGATCTGGCTGGCCTGGGCGTTCGACCTCGGGCTGGGCGGCATCTGGGCCGGTCTGCTGCTCTTCGTGCTGCTGCGCCTGGTCGCCCTGCTGCTGCGGCTGCGCTCCGGCGGCTGGGCGGTGGTCGGCGCGGTCCGCTGAGGTCAGCGCCGGTCACCTGGCGACGCACCCGAGCGTCGTGTGGCGCGCCCGGTAGTCGGACGTGTTCCGATAATCCTGCTCGAGGACACCCTGCTTCACCCCGAGGCAGGTCGCGTTCTGCACGCCGGCCCCGTAGGAGTCGATCCAGAGACCCCTCGAGGTGGGCCTGACGTCGTCCGGGTGTGGGAGGTGCCAGACCACCTCGTCCCGCACCGTCACCAGCTCGGCGCCCGCCGGATAGAGCTGCGCCTGGAACAGGAGGAGCGGATAGACCCAGGTGAACCTGGTGGTGACGGCCAGCACCCGCACCCCCTCGGAGTCGGTGGTCGACGCGTATTCGATGGTCCCCCGGGCCCGGATGCCGGTCTTCTTCAGCCACGGGCCGGCGATCCGGGTGGCGAAGCCGGGGGTCCCGCCCCGCTTCAGCTCCGCCCGGGCCGTGTCCCGGGTGTCGGGAGCGAGCCGGGCGAGGAGACCCGCGGGCTCGCCCTGGAGCATCCTCGGGTCCAGTCGGCCGGCGATCAGGGCGGCGCGTACCTGGGTCAGCGCGTCGGCGACCTGTGCCTGGGTGAACGGCCCGGTCGGCCGTGCCGGCGGCAGGACGATCGCCGCCGGGCCGGTGGGGAAGTCCTGCGCCTCGGTGCCGAGGAAGACGTCCAGCGTGTCGCCGTCGGCGTCGGTGGGCCGAGGCTCGGCCGCCGCGTCGGGCCGAGCCGGCAGGATCGCCTCGCCCCGCTCGACCTTGCCGACGAAGCCGTAGCCGGCGGCGCCGACGAACCCGATCAGGGCCAGCGCCACCGCCCCGATCAGCGCGATCAGCGCCTTGCCGCCGTACCGGTGGAACCGGAGCCGGAGCCGCTCGCCCCGGGTGAGTTCGTGCTCCACCTCCGGCTGGCGCATCCAGTCCGGCACCCGGACCGGCGCGTCCGCGCGCGCGAACAGCTCCGCGAGTTGGCGCGGCGACGGCCGCTGCCCGTTCTCGCCGGGCGGGGTGGGCGCCTCGCCGCTGGACGGACCTGCCGGATCACCGGCGGCCGGGGCTGGCTGCTCCGACGCGGACGGCTGCTCCGACAGGGGTGGCCGTTCCGAAGTGGGCGCGGAGGAGGGGGCGTGCGGATCGGTGCTCATGGCCTGTCCAGGGTCCGGCGGGGCGCGGCGCCGTGGATCTTCGCACGCCGCCGTCGTACGCCGCTGTCCGGTTTCCCGGCCATCCGGCGGCAGTCCGGTCCCGGATCAGAGCGCGCGGTGTGTGATCTGGTGGAACAGGTACAGGGTGCCGGTGATCAGGAGGGTGGCGGTCAGGGCGACGACGGCGAACGAGACGATCGCCGAGATCACCGGATGCCGTTCGCTGTACCGGGTGCGGTCCCGCCACAGCCAGAGGCGGCGCCGGGCGTCGCGCAGCGCCGGGACGGCGTCCACCAGCGTCGAGAGCCGGCGGCCCAGGGTACGGCGGGGCGGCTCGGGATTGCGCATCCAGTCGGGCAGGTCCACTCGGGCGCGGTGGCCGCCGGTCCGTGGGGTGGGATCGCTCATCGCTGCTCCTGGGAACGGGTGTGGCGGCTGCCACCGGTGGTGCGCATTCTGCCCTGCGGTGACGGCCCGCAGGAGCCCGTCTGGCAGGCTTGGCGGTCGTGAGCACAGACGGTCTGATCGTGGTGGACAAGCCGGGCGGCATGACGTCGCACGACGTGGTGGCGCGGATCCGCCGCCTTGCCAGGACGCGCCGGGTCGGGCACGGCGGCACCCTCGACCCGATGGCCACCGGCGTGCTGGTGATCGGGGTGGGACGGGCCACCCGGCTGCTGACGTACGTGATCGGAGCCGGCAAGAGCTACGCCGCCACGGTCCGGCTCGGCCAGGCCACCGTCACCGACGACGCCGAGGGTGACGTGATCGCCACCACCCCGGCCGGTGCGGTCACCGACGACGCGATCCGGGCCGCCTTCGCCGCCCTGACCGGCGAGATCGACCAGGTTCCGAGCGCGGTCAGCGCCATCAAGATCGACGGTCAGCGGGCGTACAAGCGGGTGCGCGACGGGGAGAGCGTGGAGCTGCCGGCCCGGCGGGTCACCGTCTCCCGGCTCGACGTGCTGGCGATCCGGCGGGACGGCCCGGACGTGGTCGACGTGGACGTGGACGTGACCTGCTCGTCCGGGACGTACATCCGGGCACTGGCCCGGGACGCGGGCCTGGCGCTCGGCGTGGGTGGGCACCTGACGGCGCTGCGGCGCACCGCGGTGGGTGGGTTCGCGCTGGCCGAGGCGGCCACCCTGGAGGAGTTGGAGCAGCGGGCGCCCGAGGTGGTGAACCTGCCGCTGGACGCGGCCGCCGACCGGTTCTTCCCGCGCCGGGACGCCACCGCGGACGAGGCGAAGGTGCTCTCCCACGGGGGGCCGCTGGACCCGGCCGGCATCGACGGCCCGTACGCCGTCTTCGGTCCGGACGGTGGTCTGATCGCTATCGTCAGCGAGCGGGGCGGGCGGGCCCGCGCGGAGATCGTGCTGGCCCCGGCCTGACGCCGGGACCGGACCGTCAGGAAGCGGCACAGGGGAGGAGCGGCATGCAGCGGTGGCGGGGCTACGAGGCGGCGCCCGGCGGGTGGGGGCGCTCGGTGGTCACCATCGGTGTCTTCGACGGCGTGCACAAGGGCCACCAGGCGACCATCGGGCACACCGTGGCGCGGGCCCGCGAGCTGGGCGTGAAGTCGGTGGTGGTGACCTTCGACCCGCACCCGGCCGAGGTGGTCCGCCCCGGTTCGCACCCGGCGGTGCTCACCGAGCCGGCCCGCAAGGCCGAGCTGATCGAGGCGCTCGGCGTGGACGTGCTCTGCGTGGTGCCGTTCACCCCGGAGTTCTCCCGGCTGCCGGCCGAGCAGTTCGTGCACGACGTCCTGGTGGAGCACCTGCACGCCGCGCTGGTGGTGGTGGGGGACAACTTCCGTTTCGGCCACCGGGCCGCCGGGGACGTGCCGCTGCTCACCCGGCTCGGCCGGACCTTCGGCTTCGGCGTCGAGGGCGCACCGCTGGTCGCCGAGGCCGGCACCGTCTTCTCCTCCACGTACATCCGCTCATGCGTCGACGCGGGGGACGTGGGCGCGGCGGCCGCCGCGCTGGGCCGCCCGCACCGGCTGGAGGGGGTGGTGGTCCGCGGCGACCAGCGCGGCCGTGAGCTGGGTTACCCCACCGCCAACCTGCTCTGCCACCGGTACGCGGCGGTGCCCGCCGACGGCGTGTACGCCGCCCGGCTGATCCGGCGCGGGCACCGGGACCCGCTGGCCGCGGCCGTCTCCGTCGGCACCAATCCGACCTTCTCCGGTCGGGAGCGCCGGGTGGAGGCGTACGCGCTGGACTTCAGCGGTGACCTGTACGGCGAGCGGCTCGCCCTGGACTTCGTCGCCCACCTGCGCGAGCAGCGCCGGTACGACGCGATCGAGCCGCTGGTCGCGCAGATCGCCGAGGACGTGGAACGCACCCGCCGGGTGCTGGGTTGACCGCTCCGACGACCCGTCGACACCGCCCTTGACCGGGCGCCCCCGGTGTGTGCTGGTAGTCTGGCGGGGACGTCGGCTGACCGACGTGGGGCCTCGCGTGCCTGCACGACGCCGCGGGTGCGAGGTGCCGGTCCGGATCCGGTCTCCTGACCGATCGGGACAACCAACGATCAACCCACCGAAACAGGGAGAACATGGCGCTCGACCAGGAAGCCAAGGCCAAGATCCGCTCGGAGTACGCGACCGCCGAGGGCGACACCGGTTCGCCGGAGGTCCAGGTCGCGGTCCTCACCAAGCGGATCGCCGAGCTCACCGAGCACCTGAAGGTGCACAAGCACGACCACCACAGCCGCCGCGGGCTGCTGCTGCTGGTCGGCCGTCGCCGCCGGCTGCTCAACTACGTCCAGAAGAAGGACATCAACCGCTACCGGTCGCTCATCGAGCGGCTCGGCCTGCGCCGATGACATGACGGGGGAGTGGCCGCACCGGCCGCTCCCCCGTTCCGGTGCACCGTCCGTACGGGCGGGGCGCCCCACAGAAGAAGACCGGGCCGCGCGACCAATCCGACAGGGAGCCGGTCAGCGTACCGGTCTCCGGTAGTGGCCCCCGGGACCACCGGCACCTCGCCGACCACCCGGGCGCTTCGATCGAAGACCGGCCGTCTGAGCAGCTCCCCGTGTCGTGGGTCCACCGACGCGAAGGAGTACCACCGCACATGACCGAGAGCAACCTCGGCACCGAATCCCGCACCGCCGTGATCGACAACGGGTCCTTCGGCACCCGTGAGATCACCTTCTCCACCGGCCGGCTGGCCCGTCAGGCCGCCGGGTCCGTCGTCGCCCAGCTGGGCGAGACGGTCGTCCTCTCCGCCACCACCGCCGGCAAGCAGCCGAAGGAGCAGTTCGACTTCTTCCCGCTGACCGTCGACGTCGAGGAGCGGATGTACGCCGCGGGCCGCATCCCCGGCTCGTTCTTCCGCCGCGAGGGCCGGCCCAGCGAGGACGCCATCCTCACCTGCCGGCTGATCGACCGGCCGCTGCGCCCGTCGTTCGTCAAGGGCCTGCGCAACGAGGTCCAGGTCGTCGAGACCGTCCTCGCGCTCGACCCGCAGCACCCGTACGACGTGGTGGCGATCAACGCCGCCTCGATGTCGACCAAGCTCTCCGGCCTGCCGTTCTCCGGCCCGATCGGGGCGACCCGGGTCGCGCACATCGACGGCCAGTGGGTGGCCTTCCCGACCCTGGAGGAGCTGGCCCGGGCCACCTTCGACATGGTCGTGGCCGGCCGCACCCTGCCGGACGGCGACGTCGCGATCATGATGGTCGAGGCCGAGGCCACCCCGAACGCGGTGACCCTGATCGCCGGCGGCGCCACCGCGCCGACGGAGGAGATCGTGGCCAGCGGCCTGGAGGCCGCCAAGCCGGCCATCCGTGAGCTGTGCCGGGCGCAGAGCGAGCTGGCCGAGGTGGCCGCCAAGCCGGTCGCCGAGTTCCCGGTCTTCCTGGACTACTCCGACGACGCGTACGACGCGGTCGCCGACCTGGTCCGCGCCGAGGTCGCCGAGGCCCTCAAGATCGCCGGCAAGGCCGACCGCGAGGAGGCCCTGGACCGGGTCAAGGCCAAGGTCGCCGAGGAGCTGGGTGGTCGCTTCGAGGGCCGCGAGAAGGAGCTCTCCGCCGCCTTCCGGTCGCTGACCAAGTCCGAGGTCCGCAACCGGGTGCTGCGCGAGCAGGTCCGCATCGACGGCCGTGGGCCGCGCGACATCCGGCCGCTGACCGCCGAGGTCGGCGTGCTGCCGCGGGTGCACGGTTCGGCGCTGTTCGAGCGGGGCGAGACCCAGATCCTGGGCGTCACCACGCTGAACATGCTCCGCATGGAGCAGATGGTGGACACCCTGTCCCCGGAGAACCGCAAGCGCTACATGCACAACTACAACTTCCCGCCGTACTCGACCGGTGAGACCGGCCGGGTCGGTTCGCCGAAGCGGCGCGAGATCGGCCACGGCGCGCTGGCCGAGCGGGCGCTGATCCCGGTGCTGCCGTCGCGCGAGGAGTTCCCGTACGCCATCCGGCAGGTCTCCGAGGCGCTCGGCTCCAACGGCTCCACCTCGATGGGCTCGGTCTGCGCCTCGACGCTGGGCCTGCTCAGCGCCGGTGTGCCGCTGAAGGCGCCGGTGGCGGGTATCGCCATGGGCCTCATCTCCGACGAGGTGGACGGCAAGACCCAGTACGTGACGCTGACCGACATCCTCGGCGCCGAGGACGCGTTCGGTGACATGGACTTCAAGGTCGCCGGCACGCCGGAGTTCGTCACTGCGCTCCAGCTGGACACCAAGCTCAACGGCATCCCGTCGGACGTGCTGGCCGCCGCGCTGCAGCAGGCGAACGAGGCCCGGCAGACCATCCTCGAGGTGATGCAGCGGGCCATCGAGGCGCCGGCCGAGATGTCGGACTACGCCCCGCGGGTCACCACCGTGAAGATCCCGGTCGACAAGATCGGCATGGTGATCGGCCCGAAGGGCCAGACCATCAACGCCATCCAGGACGAGACCGGCGCCGAGATCTCCATCGAGGACGACGGCACGATCTACGTCGGCGCGACCAACGGCCCGTCGGCCCAGGCCGCGGTCGAGCGGATCAACGGGATCGCCAACCCGACGCTGCCGAAGCAGGGTGACCGGTTCCTCGGCACCGTGGTGAAGACCGCCGCGTTCGGCGCCTTCATCTCGCTGCTCCCGGGCCGCGACGGTCTGCTGCACATCTCCAAGGTGGGCGACGGCAAGCGGGTCGAGAGGGTCGAGGACTTCCTCAACGTCGGCGACCGGGTCGAGGTCGAGATCGCCGACATCGACGCCCGCGGCAAGATCTACCTGGACAAGGTCCGGCCGGAGGGCGCCGAGGCGCCGGCCGCCGGTGAGTCCGCGGGTGAGTCCGCCGGTGGCGAGCGTCCGCGCGGCGGCGACCGCGGTGGCGACCGGGCTCCGCGGGAGCGCGGCGGCGACCGTGCCCCGCGCGGCGAGGGTGGCGACCGTGCCCCGCGCGGTGAGGGTGGCGAGGGCGGCGAGCGTCCGCGTCGCCGGACCCGGCACAGCTGAGCTACGACCCGGCCGGGTGGCGACCACGTCGCCACCCGGCCGGTTTCTCATCGCACCACCCACCCCTCGTCAAACTGGGAGCAGGTTTCCGTGAGTCGGGCCCAGCGTTCGTCTTTTCCTGCCGGTCGACGGGGGGCGGCGCCGTCCGGCGACGCCCGGCACGCGACCGGCTCCGGCCGGTCCGCCGGCGGCTCGACCCGGGCGGTCACCCGTACCCTCAGTGACGACCCGCTCGGCGGCACCGTCCGTCGGACGGTCCTCCCCAACGGCCTGCGCGTGCTCACCGAGGCGATCCCGGCGATGCGCAGCGTGTCGTTCGGCATCTGGGTGGCGGTCGGCTCCCGGGACGAGAACGGGCCGCAGGCCGGCGCCGCGCACTTCCTGGAACACCTGCTCTTCAAGGGCACCAAGAAGCGCAGCGCGCTGGACATCTCCTCGGAGATCGAGGCGGTGGGCGGCGAGACGAACGCCTTCACCACCAAGGAATACACCTGCTACTACGCCCGGGTGCTCGACGAGGACCTGCCGCTGGCCATCGACGTCATGTGCGACGCGGTCGCCGACTCGGTGCTGGAGCCGGCGGACGTGGAGACCGAGCGGGGCGTCATCCTCGAAGAGATCGCCATGCACGACGACGAGCCCGGCGACGAGGTGCACGACCTGTTCGCCCGGGCCGTCTACGGCGACCACCCCCTCGGCCGGCTGATCTCCGGCACCGAGGAGACGGTCACCCCGATGACCCGCCGGCAGATCCAGGGCTTCTACCGGCGCCGGTACACCCCGCCGCAGATCGTCGTGGCCGCCGCCGGCAACCTCGACCACGCCGCCGTGGTCAGGCTGGTCCGCCAGGCGCTGCGCGGCACCCCGCTGGACACCGACCCGGCGGCGCCGGCGCCGCACCGGTCGGCCACCCCGGCGGTACGCGTACAGCCGGCCACCACGGTGGTCGAGCCGAAGGAGACCGAGCAGGCGCACGTCATCCTCGGCTGCCCCGGTATCGACCGCACCGACGAGCGGCGGTTCGCCCTGGGAGTGCTGAACAACGTCCTCGGCGGCGGCATGTCCAGCCGGCTGTTCCAGGAGATCCGCGAGCGGCGCGGCCTGGCCTACTCGGTCTACTCCTACGCCAGCCAGTACGCCGACAGCGGCCTGTTCGCCGTCTACGCCGGCTGTGCCCCGGGCAAGGTCGACGAGGTGCTCCAGCTGACCCGGGCGGAACTCGCCCGGGTGGCCGCCGACGGGCTCACCGAGGCGGAGGTGGCCCGCGGCAAGGGGATGAGCAAGGGCTCCTTCGTGCTCGGCCTGGAGGACACCGGTTCCCGGATGAGCCGGCTGGCCAAGGGGGAGCTGCTCTACGGCGACCTGGTGCCGGTCGACGAGCTGCTGGCCCGGGTCGACGCGGTCACCGTCGACGAGGTGAACACCCTCGCCGCCGAGCTGCTGGCCCGGCCCATGTCGCTGGCGGTGGTCGGCCCGTTCAAGGCCACCGACTTCTCCGCCTGAGCGTCGCCGTCCGGCCGTCGTGGTGGTCTCCGCGCGTACCGGCGTCCGGGTTGGGATAGGTTGTGCCCCGTGACTGACGAGCAGGAGAAGACGGCGGCGGAGCCGATCCGGGTCGGTGTGCTGGGTGCCCGGGGCCGGATGGGCCTCGAGGTGTGCAAGGCGGTCGACGCGGCCACCGACATGGACCTGGTGGCGATGGTCGACCAGGGCGACTGGCTGTTCAACGCCTCCGACGCCGGTGCCGAGGTGGTCGTCGACTTCACCACGCCGGACGTCGTCATGGACAACCTGCACTGGTGCATCGACCAGGGCATCAGCGCGGTGGTCGGCACCACCGGCTTCACCGAGCAGCGACTCGACCGGGTGCGCGGCTGGCTGGAGCGCAAGCCGGGCGTCGGCGTGGTGATCGCCCCCAACTTCGGCATCGGCGCGGTGCTGATGATGCAGTTCGCCGCCCGGGCCGCCCGGCACTTCGAGAGCGTCGAGATCGTCGAGCAGCACCACCCGCGCAAGCTGGACGCCCCGAGCGGCACGGCCACCCACACCGCGCGACTGATCGCCCAGGCCCGCGCCGAGGCCGGTCTCGGTCCGGTGCCGGACGCCACCAAGGACGAGGTGGCCGGCGCGCGTGGCGCCGACATCGACGGGGTACGCGTGCACGCCGTCCGCGCCACCGGCCTGGTCGCCCACCAGGAGGTGCTCTTCGGCACCGTCGGCGAGACGCTCACCATCCGGCACGACTCGTACGATCGGGCCTCGTTCATGCCCGGCGTGCTGCTGGCGGTCCGCGCGGTGCGCAACCGGCCCGGCCTGACCATCGGCCTGGACGCCCTGCTCGACTGACGGTTCCCGCGTCCCGCGGCCCGGGTGGCCGCGGGGGCTGCCGGGGCACCGCCGACCCCTTGCCGCCCGCGCCGCTTCGCGGCCCGGTGGACCGGCCGCCTAGGCTGGCCCGCATGATCGACTCAGGACTGCGGGACCGCGCCGGGCGGCACGTGACGCTGCGCCCGGTGGACGACGACAACTGGCGGGCGGTCGCCGACGTGGCACCCCGGGACGACCAGCGGGCCTGGGTGGCGGCGCTGGCGGCCCGCTACCTGCTGCTGTCCGACCGCTCCGAGGTCTGGACGTCGCTGGCGGTGTACGCCGACGAGACCGTCGTCGGCCACGTCATGTGGGGCGTGGACGACGACGCTTCGCGCTGGATCGGCGGCATGGTGATCGACGCGGCCGAGCAGGACCGCGGCGTCGGCCGCGCCACTGTCCGCACCCTCGCCACCTGGCTGGCGACCCAGGACGGCGGCCCCCACCCGGTCCGCCTCTCCTACCACCCGGACAACACCGCCGCCGTCCGCCTCTACACCACCCTCGGCTTCCACCCCACTGGTGCCGAGGAGGACGGCGAACACATCGCCGAACTCACCCCGACGCGTTGATCATGAAGTTAGCGGCGAAGTGGATCGCGGAAACTGCCGCTAACTTCATGATCAACCGCAGCTGGGCCCGGGTCAGTGGGGGGTGGGGGTGGGGGCCGTGGGGTGGCGGGGGGTGGGGACGCTGGGGGTGGTCACGGTGATGCCTTGGGGGAGGCCGGTGGCGGTTGCGTGGCCGGTGTGGTCGACCTCGACGGTGACGTCGGTGTCGGCGACGCGGAGGCCGTTGACCCGTAGGGCGCCCAGTTCCGGGCCGGCGAGCGGGCGCAGGGCGACCCGACCGTTCGGCACGTCGGGCTGCAGTCCGGCGGCGGCCTGGAGCAGCAGCACCGCCGACGCCGCCGACCAGGCCTGCGGGCGGCAGGCCGCCGGGTAGGGCACCGGCCGGCCGAGCAGGCCGCGGTCGTCGCCGCCGTACAGCTCGGGGAGGCGGTAGTCGAACGCCTCGGCCGCGCCGAGCAGCCCGTCGGCCAGGCCGAGCGCGGCGTCCCGGAAGCCGGCCCGGGCCAGCCCGGCCAGCACGATCGCGGTGTCGTGCGCCCAGATCGACCCGCAGTGGTACGACAGCGGGGCGAAACCGGCGTCGTCGGTGGACATGGTGCGCAGCCCGAAGCCGCCGCTGAGCGCCGCCGAGGCGAGCAGGTCGGCCACCCGGGTCTCCTCCGCGCCGTCGAGCAGGCCGGTGCCGAGCAGGTGACCGATGTTGCTGGTCAGCGAGTCGACGGGGCGCTTGTCCCGGTCGAGGGCCAGCGCCGGGCGGGGGCCGCCCGCGCCGCCGTCGACCCAGAACCGGTCCCGGAAGGCGGTGGCGAGGCGGTCGGCGTACCCGCGCCAGCGGTCGGCGCCGGGCCGGCCGAACGCGTCGAGCAGGTCGGCGCCGTTCACCGCCGCCTGGTACGCGTACCCCTGCACCTCTGCCAGCACGATGGGCGGCGCGGCCAGGCCGCCGTCGCGGAACCGGATCGAGTCGCCGGAGTCCTTCCAGCCCTGGTTGGCCAGGCCGTGGCCGGTGGTGTCGACGTACTCGACCAGGCCGTCGCCGTCGGCGTCGGCGTGGTCGCCGAGCCAGCCCAGCGCCGCCTCCAGGTGCGGCAGCAGCGGTTCGACCTGGTCGGCCGGCAGGCCCCAGCGCCAGGCGTCGTGCAGCAGCGCCACCCAGAGCATGGTGGCGTCGACGGTGCCGTAGTACGCGGGTGGCAGGCGCAGGCTGCCGCCCGGGCTGAACTCGCCGCGGCGCAGCTCGTGCAGGATCTTGCCGGGGGCCTCGCCGCTGGCCGGGTCGACCCGGGCGCCCTGCCGGCGGGCCAGGACGCGCAGCGTCCCGGCGGCCAGCCCGGTGCCGAGCGGCAGCATCATCCGGGCGGCCCAGAGGCTGTCCCGGCCGAACAGGGTGAGGAACCAGGGCACCCCGGCGCCCAGGAAGACGTCCCGTCCGTCGACGGTGTCGACCAGCCGCAGCCCGCGCAGGTCGTCCAGGGAGCGGTCGAGGAGCCGGACCAGCCGCCGGTCGTCGGCGCGCAGCTCGGGGCGGGACCAGTCCGGCTCGCCGGCCGCGGCGGCCACCACGGCCCGCGGGTCGTCGACCCGCAGCCGCCAGCGCAGCGTCACCTCGCACCCGGCGGGCAGCTCGACCGGCCAGGCCAGCCGGGGCGCGGTGGCGCGGTCCCGGTCGGCGTCGACCCGGGCGCCGTCGGCGGTGACGGTGACGGTGGTGCCGTCGGCGGTCCAGCTCAGCTCCCCGGGCCGGCCCAGCTTCGCCTCGACCGGGGTGGTCTGCGCGCCGGACTTGACCCGTTCGACCGGGGCGAGGTCGCAGCCGAGGTCGACGGTGACCGTGGCGGCCACCGGGACGGTCGCGGTGGAGACGAGGCGTACCTCCTCGTCGAGGCCGTGCGGGCCGACCCGGCGGGTCCGCTCGACCCGCACGGTGGGGTCGGGGCCGGGGTCGCCCAGCCAGCGGGCCAGGCCGACGAAGCGGACGCCGTGCGGGCCGTGCGGCCCGTGGGCGATCGCCTCCGGCTCCCGGTCGTCGACGCGCAGCTGGGCGCGGGAGAGCACCCGGGCGTCGGCGTGGAAGACGCCCTGGACGCCGGTCGGGTTGATCTGCCCGGCCCGGTCACCCAGCGCGCTGGTGGGGGCGAGGAGCACCCCGACCAGCTCGTGCAGCAGGGGTTGCAGGTGGCGTTCGGTCACGACGTCGGCTCCAGATCCTGTGGGGTGCGGACGACCTCTTGACAAGGCGTCCTCCGGCGGTGCAGAGTGCGAAACATTCCAGAAACTTGAACGATCCAATCCTGCCCTATCCAAATTGGATCGTTCAAGACCGCGAGAGGGATAATGTGGCCGAAAAGGTGACCATCGCAACGGTGGCCCGGCACGCCCAGGTCAGCCGGCAGACGGTGTCCAACGTGCTCAACTCGCCGCACATCGTGCGCGAGGAGACCCGCCAGCGCGTGCAGGAGGCCATCGTCGCCCTCGGCTACCGGGCCAACCAGGCCGCCCGCCAGATGCGTACCGGCCGGTCCCGGCTCATCGCCGTACGCATCGAACCCACCCGCGACGGCATCAACGGCTCGGTCCTCGACCGCTTCCTGCACGGCCTCACCGAGACCGCCGAGGCGGCCGGCTACCGGACCATGCTCTACACCGCCACCGACCCGCAGCGGGAGATCGCCACCTACGACGACCTGCTCGGCTCGTACGACCTCGACGGCTTCGTGCTCACCGGCACCGACCACGGCGACCCGCGTACCGCCTGGCTGGCCGCCCGGGGCGTGCCGTTCGTGACGTTCGGCCGCCCCTGGGACGACCTGGACGCGCACTGCTGGGTCGACGTGGACGGCGCGGCCGGCACCGCCGCCGCCACCGCGCACCTGCTCGCCGCCGGCCACCGGCGGATCGGCTGGATCGGCTGGCCGGCCGGCTCCGGCGTCGGCGACGACCGGCGCGCCGGCTGGCACCGGACCCTGCGCGCGGCCGGGGTGGACCCGGCCGGGCTGGAGCGGGAGACCGCCGACGGCATCGCCGAGGGGGAACGCCACGCCCGCGACCTGCTGGCCGACCCCACCCCGCCGACCGCCCTGATCTGCGCCAGCGACTCCCTGGCGCTCGGCGCCCTCCAGGCGGCCCGCACCACCGGGCCGGCGATCCCGGTGATCGGCTTCGACGACACCCCGGTCGCCGCGGCGATCGGGCTGACCAGCGTCGGCCAACCCCTCGGCGACGCCGCCGCCCGCTGCGTCGACCTGCTCACCGCCGTGCTCGACGAGCCGCGGCGGGCGTTGTCTCCCGTGCTGCTCCAACCGGAGCTGGTGCTCCGGCACACCGCGTGACACCCGTTCCCCCAACCGCATCCCCACCAGGAGAACCGATGGCACCTCGACACCTCACCCGGGCGGCGGTGGCCGGCCTGGCCACCCTCGCGCTGCTCGGCTCCGCGGCCTGCGGCAGCGGCTTCGACGACGACTCGTCCGGCACTGCCCAGCAGTCCAGCGGGCCGGCCAACCTCCAGATCCTGATCGGCTCCTCCGGCGACGCCGAGACCAAGGCGGTGCAGGACGCGGCGGCCAAGTGGGCGTCCGGCTCCGGCAACCAGGCCACCGTCACCCCCGCCCAGGACCTCACCCAGCAGCTCGGCCAGGCCCTCGCCGGCGGCAACCCGCCGGACGTGTTCTACGTCGACGCCGCCCGGTTCGCCGACTACGCCAGCGTCGGGGCGCTGGAGCCCTACGGCGACAAGGTCAGCAACCCGGACGACTTCTACGAGAGCCTGCGCACCGCCTTCACCTACGAGGGCAAGCTCTACTGCGCGCCGAAGGACTTCTCCACCCTCGCCCTCGAGATCAACACCGATCTGTGGACGAAGGCCGGGCTGACCGACGCCGACGTGCCGACCACCTGGGACCAGCTCACCGCCACCAGCCAGAAGATCAAGGCCAAGGGCCTGGTGCCGCTCGCCCTCGGTGACACCCGGGACCGGATCGGCGCCTTCATGGTGCAGAACGGCGGTTGGCTGATCAGCGACGACGGCAAGCAGCCCACCGCCGACAGCCCGGAGAACGTCCAGGCCCTCACGTACGTCAAGAAGCTGCTCACCGACGGCTACGCCCGCTACCCCAAGCAGCTCGACGCCGGCTGGTCCGGTGAGGCGTTCGGCAAGGGCAAGGCCGTGATGACCATCGAGGGCAACTGGATCAAGGGCGCCCTGCAGAACGACTTCCCCAACGTGAAGTACAAGGTCGTCGAGCTGCCCGCCGGTCCGAAGGGCAAGGGCACGCTCTCCTTCACCCAGTGCTGGGGGATCGCCGCCAAGAGCAAGTTCAAGGACCAGGCGATCAAGTTCGTCGAGGCGATGACCGCCGGTGACCAGCAGATGGCCTTCGCCAAGGCGTTCGGCGTGATGCCGTCCCGGCAGTCGGTTCGCGACCAGTACACCTCCCAGTTCCCGGCGGACAAGCCGTTCATCGACGGCGCCGAGTACGCACAGGGCCCGGTGAACGCCCCGAAGATGGACAGCGTGCTGGCCGACCTGGACACCGGCCTGCAGAAGCTGAGCAGCACCGACCCGAAGTCGATCCTCGGCAGCTTCGACAAGAACGCCAAGGCCGCGCTCGGCGGCTGACCCGGAGCGTGGGGCGTCGCCGGGAACGGCGGCGCCCCGCACCGGCTCCGCGTGAGTCGAAGGAGAGACAGATGGCAACCGACGCAATGGCAGCGCCGACCACCGCGACAGGTCGTCCGCGGCGCCGCCCCGGACACGGCATCCGCCGCAACGAGAACGTCGCCGGCTGGCTCTTCGTGGCCCCGGTGATCCTGATCCTCGGGCTGTTCCTGCTGCTGCCGATCCTGATGGCGCTCTGGGTGAGCCTCACCGACTGGAACGGCCAGGGCAGCCCCTTCACCGGCAAGGTGCCGTTCGTCGGCGCCGACAACTACACCCGGCTGTTCACCGAGGAGGGGCTGGCCCGCCGGGACTTCATGACCAGCATCCGGAACAACATCTACTACGTGGCGATCGTGGTGCCGGTGCAGACCGTGCTGGCGCTCGGCCTCGCGCTGATCGTCAACAACCGGATGTTGAAGGGCAAGGGCTTCTTCCGCAGCGCCTTCTACTTCCCGTCGGTCACCAGCTCGGTGGCGATCAGCGTGGTCTTCCTCTTCCTGTTCGCGAACTCCGGCGCGGTCAACCAGCTGCTCGGCTTCTTCGGCATCACCGGGCCGCAGTGGTTCGCCGACTCCCGCGGCGTCCTGCACGTGCTGCTCGGCGCGGTGGGGGTGGACAGCCCGCCGACCGCGCTCACCGAGGGCGGTCCGTTCGGGCTGAGCTGGTGGGACTGGTTCTCCGGGCCGAGCGTGGCGATGATGACGATCATCTCGCTGGTGGTCTGGACGACCTCCGGCACCTTCATGCTGATGTACCTCGCCGCGCTGCAGAACGTCCCCGAGGTGCTGGACGAGGCGAGCGCCCTGGACGGCGCGTCCCGCTGGCAGCGGTTCCGCTACGTCACCCTTCCGCTGCTCAAGCCGACCACCTTCCTGGTGCTAACCCTCGGGCTGATCGGCTCCTGGCAGGTGTTCGACCAGGTGTACGTGATGAGCCAGGGCCAGCCGGCCAAGACCACGCTCACCCCGGCCTACCTGTCGTACCGGACCGCGTTCCGGGAGTTCGACTACGGCTCCGGGGCGGCCATCTCGTTCGTGCTGTTCCTCATCATCATCGTCCTCACGCTGGTGCAGCGGCGGGTGATGGCCGACCGGGACGGTGCACCGGCCGGACGCCGCTGGTGGCGTCGACGCGGATCGGAGGGAGCCTCGTCATGACCGCGCTCACCGACCGCCCGCCGGTGGCGGCGCCCGGGCGCCGCGACGGTCGCGGCGCCCGCACCCTGGTCAACCGCTTCCTCGGGTACGCCGTCCTGGTCTTCTTCGGGCTGGTGTTCCTCTACCCCTTCGTGATCCAGCTCGGCAACGCGCTCAAGACCGAGCCGGACGCGGCGGCCAACCCGCTGTCACCGTTCCCCGACCCGCTCACCACGGCCGGCTTCGAGCGGATCTTCGCGGGCACCAACTTCCCGCTCTGGCTCGGCAATTCGCTGCTGGTCACGGTGCTGGTCACGCTGGGCCGGGTGTTCTTCGACTCGCTCGCCGGCTACGCCCTCGCCCGGCTGCGGTTCAGGGGTCGCGCCGGGCTGTTCGCCGCGGTCATCGCGGTGATGGCCGTGCCCGGCGTGGTGCTGCTGATCCCGAAGTTCCTGGTGCTCAACCAGCTCGGCATCTACAACAGCTACGCCGGGCTGATCGTGCCGCTGCTCGCCGACGCGGCCGGGGTCTTCATCATGAAGCAGTTCTTCGAGTCGATCCCGGTGAGCGTGGAGGAGGCGGCCCGGATCGACGGCGCCGGCGTGTTCCGTACCTTCTGGTCGGTGGTGCTGCCGATGGCCCGGCCGGCACTGATCACCCTGACCATCCTGTCGTTCCAGGGCTCCTGGAACGAGTTTCCGCACAGCCTGGTGGCGGTGCAGGACCCAGGACTGTTCACCCTGCCGCGCGGGCTGGCCGACCTGGTCAGCGGCTCGCTCGGCTCGGGCACCCAGTATCCGTTGAAGCTCGGCGCCGCGCTGCTGGCCACCATCCCGGTCGCGCTGCTCTTCGTGATCTTCCAGCGGTACTTCGTCCGGGGCGCCAACGAGGGCGCCGACAAGGGCTGACCACCGTCCGGGGCGGTCACGGACTGGCCGTGACCGCCCCGCCTCAGCCCTGGGCGACGGGCTCGGTGGGGACCGCGACGTGCAGGCGCAACTGGGGAACCAGCATGTCCTCGACGTCCAGCGCCCGGCCCGCGCCGTCCGGCTCCCAGCCGGTGGCGGTGAGGAACTTCCGCGTCGCCTCGTCGCCGTCGAAGGTCCAGGCCACCGCTCGGGTGAAACCGTCGGTACGCCAGTGCTCCACCATGGCTGCGAGCAGCCGGCTGCCGTGCCCGCGCCGGCCCCAGCGCGGCTCGACCAGCAGGTCGGTCACGGCGGCCACCCCGTCGGACAGCGCGTCGGCCGGCTCGCCCGGCGCGAGGGCCTCCGCGTCGACCGGACCTGATGCCGCGAACCCCACCAGATAGGATTGCTCGGCCTGCTCGACGGCGACCAGCACCCGGTGGGCGTCCGAGGGCGGCTCCTGCACCGCGGCGCTCCACCGCCGGGCGAGCCACTGCTCGTCCAGGTTGTCGAGCACGTGCCGGGGCAGGATCCGGCGATAGGCGACCCGCCAGGTCGCGAGCTGGATTCGTGCGATCTCGCCGGCGTCCCCGGGACGCGCCGGGCGGACGTACCCCGTAGCCATGGCACGTGAGCCTACGCAGGGCGGTGGAGACGATGGTGTCGCAGGGGGCCGCACGGACGGCACGGCAGGTCGCCGTGGTCGCCGTGCTCGCCGCGGCGGTGGCCGGTTTCCTCGCCTTCGCCGCCGTACGCCACGGCTTCTTCGACCTGAAGGTCTACTACGGCGCGCTGAACTTCTGGGTGCACGACGGCGGCGAGATCTACGACTACCTCAAGCCCGGCACCCAGTACGGCTTCACCTACCCGCCCTTCGCGGCCCTGGTGATGCTCCCGATGGCCTACCTGCCCTGGCCGGCGGCGATCACGGTGAGCGTGGCCGCCACCGTGGTGGTCAGCGCGGTGCTGATCGGTTGGCTGATCGACCCGATCGTCCGGCGGCAGGGCTGGAACCGCTGGTTCGTGCTGGCGGTGGCGCTCTGCCTGGCCGCCGCGTTCGAGCCGATGCGCGAGACGGTCAACTTCGGCCAGGTCAACATGCTGCTGCTCTTCCTGGTCGGGGTGGACCTGCTGCGGCTGCTGCCGCGCGGCAACCGGTGGGCCGGGGTGGGGATCGGGCTGGCCACCGCGATCAAGCTGACCCCGGGCATCTTCATCGTCTACCTGCTGGTGACCCGCCGCTGGCGGGCCGCGGCCACCGCCGTCGGCACCGCCGCCGCGGCCAGCCTGCTGGCCGGCGCGCTCTTCCCGAACGCCTCCCGGGAGTTCTGGACCACCGCCCTGTGGAACACCGACCGGGTGGGCGAGCTGGCGTTCGTCTCCAACCAGTCGCTGCGCGGGGTGGTGGCCCGGCTCGACCCGGAACGCCCCAGCACGCTGCTCTGGCTGGCGCTGGTGCTCGTCGCGCTGGCGGTCTGGGCGTGGCGGGCCCGGGCCGCCGCCGCGGCCGGCGACGAGACCGCCGGCCTGGCGCTGACCGGCGTGGTGATGTGCCTGGTCAGCCCGGTCACCTGGGTGCACCACCTGGTCTGGCTGATCCCGGCGCTGATCCTGCTGGTGGACGACGCCACGGCGGCGCCGGCCCGCAGCCGCCGGCGCCGCGCCCTGCTTGCCTTCGCCGGCATCGCGTACGCGCTGCTGTGCAGCCGGATCGTCTGGCTGTGGGAGAAGGACTTCAGCGGGGTCGACGGGTTCCTGGGCAGCAACGTCTACGTCTGGATCAGCATCGCCCTGCTGGTGCTGCTGCCGACGTCGAGCCGGCCGGCGTACCGCAGTTCCACCAGCTCGACCGGGGGCCGGCCGCCGGCCAGCGGCACCGGATAGGTCGAGAGCGCGCCGTCGGGGAGCAGGCCGGCGCGCTCGGCGAACCGGCGCCCCCGGTGGTTGCCCGCCAGCACCCAGGCCCGGTACTCGGTCCAGCCGCGCCCGGCCAGCCCCGCCCGGGCGGCGGCCAGCAGCTCCCGCGCCGGCCCGGCCCCCCAGTACGCCGGCTCGACGTAGAGGCCGACGACCTCGCCGAGGGTCGGGTCCAGGTCGTCACGGTCCTGGTCGTTGCGGTACGGCCCGAACGTGGTGAAGCCGACCACCGCCTCGTCGACGCAGGCGAGCAGCGTGGTGAACGGGTGCTCCGGGTCGGCGGTGCCGAGGTCCCGCCGCCGGGACGCCCAGGCCACCGGATTGAGCCGGCGCAGCACCTCGGCGGGCATGAGCTCCGCGTACCCGGCCTGCCAACCGTGGATGTGCACGCGGGCGATCGCCTCCGCGTCCTCGGGCTCTTCGCGGCGGATGGTGAACATCTGTCCGTTCTATGCCCCGCTGGGCGGGAGGTCCAGCATCCCGCGTCCGCGTCGTACCGATGATTTAAGGTGCCGACGATGGCCGCACCGGAATCGCTCTCGCTCGCCCAGGCCCGCCGGGTGGCGCTGGCCGCCCAGGGCTTCACCGACCCCGCGCCCACCGGGGTGCCCACGCGCCGCCACCTGCGCCGGGTGCTGGACCGGGTCGGGCTGATCCAGATGGACTCGGTCAACGTCCTGCAACGGGCGCACTACCTGCCGCTCTACAGCCGGCTCGGGCCCTACCCGACCACCCTGCTGGACAGCGCCGCCTACCGGCGCCCCCGGGAGCTCTTCGAGTACTGGGGCCACGAGGCGTCGCTGGTCCCGGTCGCGCTGCAGCCGGTGCTGCGCTGGCGGATGGCCAAGGCCCGCGACGAGGCGTGGGGCCGGATGCGGCAGATCGCCCGGGAGCAGCCCGAGCTGGTCACCTGGGTACGCGACGAGGTCGCCGCCCGCGGCCCGCTGACCGCCGCCGAGATCGAGCACGACGCGCCCCGGGAGACCGGCCACTGGGGGTGGAACTGGTCGACCGTCAAGCGGGCGCTGGAGTTCCTGTTCTGGGCCGGTGAGGTGACCGCCGCCGACCGCACCCCCTCCTTCGCCCGCCGCTACGACCTGCCCGAGCGGGTGCTGCCGGCCGCCGTGCTGGACGCGCCCACCCCGATCGACGCCGACGCGTGGCGCACCCTGGTCTCGGTCGCCGCCCGGTCGCTCGGGGTGGCCGCCGAGCCGGAGCTGCGCGACTACTTCCGGCTGCCGCTGCACGGCGCGCGGCGGGCCGTGGCCGAGCTGGTCGAGGCCGGCGAGCTGACCCCGGTCACCGTGCCGGGCTGGCGGCAGCCGGCCTACCTGCACGCCGACGCCCGACTGCCCCGCTGGGTGCGCGGCAACACCCTGGTCAGCCCGTTCGACCCGCTGGTGTGGGAGCGGGGGCGCACCGAGCGCCTCTTCGGCTTCTCCTACCGGATCGAGATCTACGTGCCGGCCCCGCAGCGGGTGCACGGCTACTACGTGCTGCCCTTCCTTCAGGGCGAGCGGTTCACCGCCCGGGTCGACCTGAAGGCCGACCGGAAGGCCGGGGTGCTGCTGGTGCCGGCCGCCTGGGCCGAGCCGGGCGTGGACGTGGGGGAGACCGCGCTGGCGCTCGCCGCCGAGCTGTACCGGCTCGCCGGCTGGCTGGGCCTTTCCGCGGTCGCCCCGCCCGTCGCCGGCGACCTGGCTGTTCCGTTGGCCGCCGCGCTGGCCGGCGTGGCGGGTGTACGGTGAGCGCGTGACCAGCGTCGACCGGCAGGCCGAGCAGGCCCCACCCGCCGCCACGGACGGTCAGCCCCCGGTGGGCCCGGCCGCCTGGCCGCACCCGCCGTACCCGTACCCCGCCCCGCAGCCGGACCGGTTCAGCCGCTTCGTGCTCCGGGTGCACGACCGGTCGCCGCGCTGGGCGCTGCCGCTGGCCGCGCTCGGCTGCGTCGGCATGGGCATGGCGTACGCGCTGCTCAGCGACCCCACCCGCAGCGATCCGGACGCCGCCCCGAGCTGCCTGCTCAAGCTCACCACCGGCCTGGACTGTCCGGGCTGCGGCGGCACCCGCGCGCTGTGGTACGTGCTGCACGGCGACCTGCCCGCCGCCGCCCGGCACCATTTCCTCTTCGTCTTCGCCCTGCCGTTCCTGGCCTACCTCTTCGTCAGCTGGGCCGGCAACCGGGCGTTCGGCTGGCGCCTGCCGGAGCTGCGCCTCAGCTCCCGGGTGCTGGCCGGCTTCCTGGTCGCCTGGCTGGTCTTCTCGGTGGCCCGCAACCTGCCCTGGGCCCCGTTCACCGCCCTCTACGTCTGACCCGGCCGACCCTGCCGATCCTTCGCCCACGGGCTCTACAGCCCGCGGCGCGGCTCGACCCGGTGCGGCTCGGCCGGGTGGGGTCGGCGTGGCCGTGGGTCGGCGCGGGTCGGCCAGGGCCGGTGGGTGGCTGTGGCGGTACCTACAGACTTGAGAGCGTGGCCGACTCACCCGGGTCGACGGCACGCCGACCCCCGACCGCCACCCCCGGTGGACCACCCCCGCGGCTGCCGGACCGCCATCGACCGCTGCTGCGGCCAGCGCCGGCGGCGAGTCGTTCATGCTCTCAAGTCTGTAGCGACCGACGGCACGTACCGGGACTGCCCGTGGCGGCCGTGTGGTGCCCGCGGAACGTCGCCGGGTGGGGGCTCTCACGTCGGCGCGCCCAGCTTTCGCGGCCGGGCATACGGCCACTACAGTCCCAGGAATGCCGGAGATGGTGCAGCCCCAGGTCAAGCTGATCGCGTGGACGCAGTTCCAGGCCCCCGACGAGGTGCCCTGGTCGACCGACGCCGACGGTGGCCAGGCGCTGGCCGAGTTCGCCGGCCGGGCCTGCTACCAGTCGTGGAAGAAGCCGAACCCGGTGACCGCGACGAACGCCGGCTACCTGGCGCACATCCTGGAGGTCGGGCACCTGTCCGTGCTGGAGCACGGCTCGGTGAGCTTCTACTTCACCGGGGTCTCCCGCTCCTTCACCCACGAGCTGATCCGGCACCGGCACTTCTCGTACTCCCAGCTCTCCCAGCGCTACGTCCCGGAGCGGGACGCGGCGATGGTCGAGCCCGCGGTGATCGCCGACGACCCGGAGCTGCACAAGAAGTTCGTCGAGGCGTCCGAGGCGGCCGTGCGGGCGTACACCGAGCTGCTGGAGGGCCTGGAGGCCCGGTTCACCGACGAGCCCAACCCGACGCTGCGCCGCAAGCAGGCCCGGCAGGCGGCCCGGGCGGTGCTGCCCAACGCCACCGAGACCCGGATCGTGGTGACCGGCAACTACCGGGCCTGGCGGCACTTCATCAAGATGCGCGCCACCGAGCACGCCGACGTGGAGATCCGCGAGCTGGCGGTGGAGTGCCTGCGGCAGCTCAAGGGTGTCGCGCCGAACGTCTTCGCCGACTTCGCGATCGCCACGCTGCCCGACGGCACCGAGGTGGCGGCCAGCCCGCACGCCGAGTGACCCGAAGAACCCTTCCCCGCCGGGCCCCCGGTGGTCGTCCGCTAGGTTGTTGACATGACGCACGACCACCCTGCCGCCCCGGACCGGGCCGCGGCGCGCCCGTTCGGCCGAGTGCTCACGGCCATGGCGACCCCGTTCACGGCCGACGGCTCGCTCGACCTCGACGGCGCGGCCCGACTGGCCGCCCACCTCGTCGACGAGCAGGGCAACGACGCGCTGGTGGTCAACGGCACCACCGGCGAGTCGCCCACCACCAGTGACGCGGAGAAGGAAGCCCTGATCCGGGCCGTGGTGGAGGCGGTCGGGGACCGCGCCCAAGTGGTCGCCGGCGTCGGCACCAACAACACCCCGCACACCATCGAGCTGGCCGCGACCGCCGAGAAGGCCGGCGCGGACGGCCTGCTGGTGGTCACGCCGTACTACAACAAGCCGCCGCAGGCCGGCCTGCTGCGGCACTTCACGGCGGTCGCCGACGCCACCGCCCTGCCGGTGATGCTCTACGACATCCCCGGCCGGGCCGGAGTGGCGATCGCCACCGACACCCTGGTGCGCCTCGCCGAGCACGACCGGATCGTCGCGCTGAAGGACGCCAAGGGCGACCAGACCGCCACCGCGTGGGTGACCGCCCGCAGCGACCTGGCGGTCTACAGCGGCGAGGACTCGCTGACCCTGCCGCTGCTGGCGGTCGGCGCGGTCGGCGTGGTGGGCACCTCGACCCACTTCACCGGCGCGCTCACCAAGCGGATGATCGAGGCGTACGAGGCCGGCGACGCCGCCGGGGCGCTCGCCCTGCACCGGCGGCTGCTGCCGCTCTACACCGGCATCTTCCGTACCCAGGGGATCATCCTGGTGAAGGCGGGACTGGCGGCCCACGGGTTGCCGGCCGGCCCGGTGCGTCCGCCGCTGGTGGACGCCACCGACGACGAACTGGCCCAGCTGCGCGCCGACTGCGCGGCGGCGGGCCTGGCACTTCCTGAATGACCAAACGACACGACGGGCGCCGGGTGACGGCGCCGCAGAATGAGGTGGACGCGTGACCGAGGCGCACATCGAAGCGGAACTGCCCCCGCCGCTGCCGGAGGGCGGTCTGCGGATCATTCCCCTGGGCGGGCTCGGCGCCATCGGTCGGAACATGACCGTCTTCGAGTACGACGGCAAGTTGCTGATCGTGGACTGCGGGGTGCTCTTCCCCGACGTCGAGCAGCCGGGCGTGGACCTGATCCTCCCCGACTTCGGCCCGATCCTGGACCGGCTCGCCGACGTGCAGGCCATCGTGCTGACCCACGGGCACGAGGACCACATCGGCGCCGTGCCCTACCTGCTCGCCCACAAGCCGGACATCCCGCTGGTCGGCTCCCAGTTCACCCTCGCCCTGGTCGAGGCGAAGCTGGCCGAGCGGCGGATCCAGCCGTACACGCTGACCGTCCGGGAGGGCGGCCGGGAGCGGCTCGGCCCGTTCGAGTGCGAGTTCTTCGCGGTCAACCACTCGATCCCGGACGCCCTGGCGGTGGCCATCCGCACCCCGGCCGGGCTGGTGCTGCACACCGGCGACTTCAAGATGGACCAGCTGCCGCTCGACGGCCGGATCACCGACCTGGCCGGCTTCGCCCGGCTCGGCGCCGAGGGCGTCGACCTGCTGCTGTCGGACTCCACCAACGCGGAGATCCCCGGCTTCGTCACCCCCGAGCGGGAGATCGGGCCGGTCCTCGACTCGATCTTCGCCAAGGCCAAGGGGCGGATCATCGTCGCCTCGTTCGCCTCGCACGTGCACCGGGTGCAGCAGGTCTTCGACTCGGCGATCGAGCACGGCCGCAAGGTCGCCCTGATCGGCCGCTCGATGGTCCGCAACATGGGCATCGCCCGCGACCTGGGCCTGCTGAACATCCCCGCCGGCCTGGTGATCGGGATCGAGGAGGCCACCACCCTCCCGCCCGAGCAGATCGTGCTGATGTCCACCGGCTCGCAGGGCGAACCGATGAGCGCGCTGGGCCGGATGGCCAGCGGCGACCACCGGCACATCACCATCGCCCCCGGCGACACGGTGGTGCTGGCCTCCTCGCTGGTCCCCGGCAACGAGACCTCGGTCTACCGGGTGATCAACCGGCTGGCCCGGGCCGGCGCGGTGGTCGTCCACAAGGACGTCGCGAAGGTGCACGTCTCCGGCCACGCCCCCGCCGGTGAGCTGCTCTACCTGCTCAACGTGACCCGGCCGAGCAACCTGATGCCGGTGCACGGCGAGTGGCGCCATCTGCGCGCCCACGCCCGGCTCGGCATCGAGTCCGGCGTCGCGCCGGACCGGGTGGTGCTCTGCGAGGACGGCGACGTCGTCGACCTGGTCGAGGGCCGGGCCAGTCTCGTCGGGCACGTGAAGAGCCGCTACGTCTACGTCGACGGGCTCGCCGTCGGCGACGTCAGCGAGTCGCTGCTCACCGAGCGGCGGATCCTCGGCGACGGCGGGTTCATCGCCACCACCGTGGTGGTCGACTCGGTCACCGGCAAGGTCGTCGCCGGCCCCACCCTGTCGGCGAAGGGCTTCTCCGAGGACCCGGAGGCGTTCAACCCGGTCGTCCCGCTGGTCACCGAGGCGCTCAACCGGGCCGCCGCGGACGGCATCACCGACCCGCACCAGCTCCAGCAGATCGTCCGGCGCACCGTGGGGCGCTGGGTCAACGACAAGTACCGCCGCCGGCCGATGATCGTCCCGACGGTCGTCGAGGTCTGACCGCACCGCGACCGACGCCCGCCCGCACCCCGCGTGCCGGCGGGCGTCGCCGCGTCCGGGTGGAAACCGTCCGGCGGGTTTCGGACCTCGCCGGCGCCGTCGCTCTCCGGACCCGCCGGGTCACGTCGAGTCGATGTTGCCCGGGTCGGTTCATCCGATCGACGGTCGTACCCGTACTCCGGTCCGGCGGGCGTGCCCCGCGCCGGCCGGGAGGAGCATCGCGGATGGACCGCAGACGGATGACAGCCATCGGTGTCGTGGTGGCGGCGGCGGGATTGACGGCGGCGGTGACCCTGCCGTCGTTCGCCGGGGAGAACGCCGCGCCCCGGCCCGCCGACCGCGCCGCGGCGGTGGCCCCGGACGGTGTCGCCCCCGAGGTGGTGGCGGCGCTGAGCCGGGACCTGTCGCTGACCCGGGAGCAGGCGGTACGGCGGCTGCGTACCGAGCGGTGGGCGGCCGGCACGGTCGGGAAGCTGCGCGCCGAACTCGGCGCCGGCTACGGCGGCAGCTGGCTGGGCGCCGACGGCAGCACGCTCACCGTAGCGGTGGCCGACCCGGACCGGGCCGCGGCGGTGCGGGCCGCCGGCGCGGTGCCGAAGCAGGTGGCCCGTGGCGTGGGCGAGCTGGACGCGATCAAGAGCCGGCTCGACACGGCCGCCGCGACGGCCGGCCGGGACGTGGCCGGCTGGTACGTCGACCTGGCCAGCAACTCGGTGACCGTGCTGGTCCGGCCCGGCGCCGAGGCGGCCGGCCGCCGGTTCGCCGCTGCCGGCGGGGCGCCGGGCGGGGCGCTGCGGGTGGCCACCTCCACCGAGTCGCCCCGGCTGCTGTTCGACGTACGCGGCGGCGACCCGTACTTCATCAACGACGCCGGCCGCTGCTCGGTCGGCTTCTCCGTGGTCGGCGGTTTCGTCACCGCCGGGCACTGCGGCCGGCCGGGGGACCGCACCACCGGCGCGAACCGGGCGGCGCAGGGCACCTTCGCGGCGTCCTCGTTCCCCGGCGACGACTGGGCGTTCGTGCGGGTCAACGGCGACTGGACGCCGCAGGGCGTGGTGAACGACTTCAACGGCGGCACGGTGCCGGTCAACGGGGCCACCGAGGCGCCGGTCGGCGCGTCGGTCTGCCGGTCCGGCTCGACCACCGGCACCCACTGCGGGGTGATCCGGGCCAAGAACGCCACCGTGAACTATCCGGAGGGGACGGTCACCGGGCTGACCCGTACCGACGTCTGCGCCGAGCCCGGCGACTCGGGCGGCGCCTGGCTCTCCGGCGACCAGGCGCAGGGCGTCACCTCCGGCGGCTCGGGCGACTGCACCCGGGGTGGCGTGACGTTCTTCCAGCCGGTCACCGAGATCCTGCAACGCAACCGCCTGACACTGGTCACCGCGAACGGCGGGTCCGCGCCGCCGGCCGGGGATGGCACCGGCACACCGCCCGCTCCCGGCACTCCGCCCGCTGCGGGCGACCCCGGCACCCCGCCGGCGACCGCCGCTCCGGGTACGCCACCGGGGGACACCGGGGACTGCACCGGCCAGGTGACCCGGACCGGACGGATCGCCGCCGGGCGGACCCAGCTCCAACCCGACGGGCGGGCCTTCCGGGCGCCGGCCGGCACCCAGGAGGCCTGCCTCGCCGCACCGGCGGGCACCCTGGCGGCGGTGCAGCTGCAACGCCTCACCGGCGCGGCGTTCACCACCGTGGCCAGCGCCGACACCTCCGCCGGGGTGGCCCGGCTGAGCGCCGCAACGCCGGCCGGCACCTACCGCTACCGGGTGGTCGGGCTGGACGGCGCCGGGGCGTACACCCTGGGCTTCTCCATCCGCTGACCCGGCGGCCCCGGACGCGGCCCCGTCCCCACCGCCCGGGGGCGGGGCCGTTCAGCCCTCGCGCATCGGCTCCAGGCCCTCGGCGACCCGGCCGGCGATGAACTCGACCACCTCGTACGCCGCGATGCCCTGTTCGGCGAACGGGTCGGTGGCCAGCCGGCGGTCCAGTTCGGCGCGGTCCAGCCCGGCGGCGAGGATCACCCCGCCGGTGCGGGGCACCCGCCGCCCGGAGGCGAGGAAGACCCCGTCGGCGTACTGTCGGTCCACCCAGGCCAGATGGTCGGGCAGGACGGCGTCGGCGCGGTCCAGGTCGGTCAGATAGGTCAGCGTCACCACGAACACGCCGCCGATGCTAGTCCGGCCCCCGGACGCGGGCGGACCCCCGACCGCCGGTGGCGGTCGGGGGTCCGGGTGGCGAGCGGTCAGGCCACGAAGCGGCGCCGGCGGCGCAGCAGCACGAGCGCGCCGCCTAGGGCGACGAGGCCGCCGCCGACCAGGGCGAACGTGGTGGCGTCGGCGCCCGTCTTCGGCAGCTCGGCCCCGGTGCCGCCGGCCCCCTGGCCGGGAGCGGCGGTGCCGGTGGGGCTCGGGCCGGCCGAGGGGGTGGCGGGCGACGCGGTCGCCGACGGCGCGGGATCGGTGATGACCGGCAGGTGCAGGGTCAGGTTGATGTCCTGGTTGGTGTAGCGCTGTTGGGGGGCGAGGATGAGGCGCAGGGTGCCCAGGCCCGGCGAGGGGCCGAAGCGCAGCTGGAACGTGTCGGTGGCACCGGCGGCCAGCTTGACGTCACGGTAGATCTCGCAGCTGTCGCCCTCCCGGCTGGGCTCGCGGTAGGTCGGCGAGAGCAGCTCCGCGTTGGTGCGCAACATCAGCGAGTAGGCGCCGACGGTGAAGCTGCTGGCGTTGGTGACCTTGATGGTCACGGTGGAGGTGCCGTCGGCGTGCGGGGCCACTGAGCCGCGCAGCCGCAGCGCCGCCCGGGACGGCCAGTTGACCTTGATGCTCTCCGTGCGCCCCGACACCCCGTCCTCGGTGCGTCCGGTGACCGAGCCGAACTCGGTGTGGTCGAAGATCGGCGGCGTCACCATCGAGCGGACCCTCAGGTGGTAGGTCCGCGAGCCGCCGGCCGGCAGCACCGCCGTGCGGCACAGCACCTGCTCCTTGTCACGGCCGCCCTCGGCCATGCAGTCAGCGTCACCCTTGCCGATGATGAGTTTCGTCGGCACGTCGACCAGGAAGAAGCCCCGGCCCGGCGTCGAGCCGGTGTTGCGGACGGTCACGTTGAGGTCGCCCATCGGGCTCCACGGGTCGCCGTTGAGGAAGACCAGGTAATCCGGCTTGGCCTTGAACGGGGCGTCGTGGGGGGTCGGGGTGGCGGCGACGGTCGGGGCGGTGGTCGGGCTCGCCGACGCGGTGGGGGTGGGCTGCGGGGTGACAGGGGTGGGCGCGGCCATCGCCGGGGTGGCGAGGGCGAGCGCCGAAGCGGCGACGGCGCCGGTCAGCATCGAGCGGAACATCGGGGGCTCCCCGTGGGTCGTGGATCGCGTTGACTGGAACACCACTTCTGAGTGCGCCCACGGGTTGCAGGGTTGCCGTCGAACAGGTGTCGGCTAGCCGACACCTCCGTCTCAGGGCAGCGCGGCGACCGCCGCCGCGTACGCCACACCGGTGTTCACCGTGGCGGCGACCAGCACCGCCAGCTGGGCCGGGGCCACCCCGTGCGCCAGGTCGACGGTCACGTCGCCGGCCAGCACCAGCTCCCCGTCGCGCTGGTGCACGTACGCCTTCGGCATCAGCCGGTCGTGGTTCCAGGCGTTGCAGAACGCGTACGCCTCGGCGAGCCGGCGGGCGGGCAGCCGGCGGTCGGCGACCACCCGGGCGTGCAGGATGTCGCCGCCCCCGCCGGCCGGGCGGAACCGGATCACCGCCCCGCCCCAGCGGCCGGTCACCGTGTCCCCCTCCACCGTGTACCCGTCCCCCCGCCCGTCCAGCGCGGCGGCGATCACCGGCACCCGCAGCGGCACCGGGCCGCCGTCGTCCTGCGGTTCCTCCGCCGGAGCGGGATCGTCGTCCGGGTCGTCGGGCGGCAGCGGCACCGGCGCGGCGAGGGGCCGTTCGGCCAGCCAGGAGGCGATCCGTCCGGACTGGTGACCGGTGCCGTTGCGGGCGTCGAAGCTGCCGGCCAGCCGGTGCGCCCGGGCCAGCAGCTCCGCGCCGAGCGTGGCGACGTCCACCTCGGCGCCGCGCCGGCCGGTCGCGTCCGGACGGTGGATCCGCCGGTCACCCCGGCCGGCCGCCACCGCCGACCCGCAGAGCAGCGCGCCCGCGGCGGCGAACTCCATCGCCGCCAGGTCGTCGGGGCAGCCGACGAGCCGGGGCAGCTGTTCGGTGAGGATGTCCAGCCCTCGGTCGAGGTGCCCGCCGAGCGCGCAGAACCGCAGGTGGGCCGCGAGGTACGGCAGGCCGGCCGGCTCGCGCCGGTGCCGCCGGTACGCCCGGACATGGGCCCGCGCCGCCCGGTCCGGCTCGCCGAGCCGTAGCCAGGGCAGCTGCGCCACCGCCAGCGCCCGCTCGGGCTGGTCGGTGCAGTCGACGTCGCCGTCCAGCACCGGCGTCAGCGCCTCCAACGCCCCCCGGGTGTCGCCCCAACCGGCCAGCAGCTCGGCCTGCCGGACCAGGCCGCAGGCGGGGCAGCCGGCCGCCGGGTCGCCGACGGCCGCCCGCCAGCGGGCGTACTCGTGGCGGGCGGTCGGCTCGTCGCCGAGGTGGTCGGCCAGCCGGCAGCGCAGCTGGGCGACGAGCTCCGCGTCCGGGCCACCCCGGTCCGCCAGGTCGGCCAGGAGGGACCGGGCCTGCTCCAGGCCGGCCCGCGGGGTGCCGAACACCGCCTCCACCGCGTACCCCTGGTAGCGGCGCAGCGCCTCCGCGTCGACGGGCCGGTCGTCGAGCAGGTGCGGCGCCCGGTCCAGGGCGTCCCGGCAGCGGCGGACCGGATCGGCCAGCCGCCAGCGCTCCCCGAGGTGCAGGTACGCCTCGACCAGCGCGAGCCGGGCGTCGACCCCGCAGCGCAGGTCGCCCCGGGCGTCGGCCTGCCCGGCGACCCGTTCCAGCGCGGCCACCCGGGCCGGACCGTCGGGCAGGTCGCACGCGTCGGCCAGGGCCTGCGCCAGGGACCGGTCCCGGGCCGGTCTCACCGGACGGTCCCGCCGGGCAACGCGCGGACCGCCGCCGCGAGCTGGCAACCGGTGGTGATGCCGCAGTCCAACAACTGGTCCAGCTGGTGCGGGGTCACCCCGGCCTCCAGGTCGGTGATGGTCTCGCCGCACACCAGCGCCCGCCCGTCGTCGTCCACGTGCACGTACGCCTTCGGCCAGAGCCGGTCGTGGTTCCAGGCGTTGCAGAACGCGTACAGGTCGGGGACCTGTTCGATGCCGAAGGTGGGGGCGGCGACGGTGCGGATCTGGAGCACCTCCCCGGCCCGGCCCAGCCGCAGGAACCAGACCAGGCTGTCGTCCCAGCGGCCCACCAGGTCGCCGTCGGCGTCGGCCGACACGACGTACCCCCGGGCGCCGAGCACCGCGGCGACCAGTTCCCCGGTCAGCGGGCGCGGCGTGCGCGGGTGCCCGGCCAGGGGGCCGTCCGGACCGTCCTCGATCTCCGGCGACGCCATCCGGGATCCCTTCTGCGGCGAATAACACAACGGACGGCGCGGACCGTGCTGCGACGCGCGGACGAAAAGCGGCGATCCACCGGGTCCCACCGTTACGGTGACTGTATGGCGGGCCGTACCTCTCAAGCGAGCCGGCGGCGCGGCGCGTCGTCGCGCAACACGACGAACAGTCGTGCCCGCCAACCGGCGAAGAAGGCGACCCGGGCGACCGCGCGGCGGCGTCCACCGGCCCGCACGGGGCTGGCCGTCTACGTCGGACGTGGTGTCGGCGCGGTGTGGATGGGGCTGGCGCACGGCGTCGGCTGGGCGGTGCGTGGCGCCGGCCGGCAGGTCGCCTCCGCCCGTGACCTGGACCCGGAGCACCGCCGGGACGGCGGCGGGCTGCTCCTGTTCGGCCTGGCCATCCTCAGCGCGGTGGCGATCTGGTTCTCCGGCGCCGGGCCGTTGGGGGCCCGGCTGGCCGACACGGTACGCCTCTTCCTCGGTTCCATCGCCGTGATCGTCCCGGTGCTGCTGATGATCGGCGCGTGGCGACTCATGCGGACCGACCCGGACCCGGAGCACCGGGGCCGTGGGCTGGTCGGCTGGTCCTCGATGCTGGTCGCCACCGCGGCGATGCTCCACATCGGGCAAAACCCGGTGGACCAGGTCCAGCGCGACTACGCCGGCGGCCTGGTCGGCGCCGGGATCGGCGACCTGCTCGAACGTGCCGTCACCGCCTGGGTGGCGGTGCCGCTGCTGATCCTGCTGCTGCTCTTCGGGCTGCTGGTGGTCACCGCCACGCCGATCAACAAGATCCCGGAACGGCTCGGCCTGCTCGCCGGCACGCTGGTCGCCCCGTCCGACGAGGACGACGTCGATGCCGTCGAGGTGGTCGAGAAGCCGGCCCGTCGCCGCCCGGCCAAGCGGCTGCCGCCGCCGGTGGACCTGGACGACCTGGAGGAGCCCGGCGAGGGCGTGGACCTCCAGGACACCATCGTGCTGCCCCGCAAGCCGCCGTCCAAGGTGCCGGCCAGCCGCAAGCCGGTCGAGCCGCCGGAGCACTCGCCGCTGCCCACCCGCGCCGAGCAGTTGGAGATAAACGGGCTGGCCGGCGACTACACGCTGCCCCCGGCCAACATGCTCGGCAGCGGTGCCGCGCCGAAGACCCGCAGCAAGGCCAACGACGAGGTGATCGCCGCGCTGACCGGCGTCTTCGACCAGTTCGACGTGGACGCCGCGGTCACCGGCTTCACCCGCGGCCCGACCGTCACCCGCTACGAGGTCGAGCTGGGGCACGGGGTCAAGGTCGAGCGGATCACCCAGCTCTCCCGCAACATCGCGTACGCGGTGAAGTCGCCGGACGTGCGGATCCTCAGCCCGATCCCGGGCAAGAGCGCGGTCGGCGTGGAGATCCCGAACACCGACCCGGAGAACGTCGCGCTCGGCGACGTGCTGCGCTCCCGGGCCGCCACCAGCGACCACCACCCGATGGTGGTCGCCCTCGGCAAGGACATCGAGGGCGGCTTCGTGGTGGCCAACCTCGCGAAGATGCCGCACATCCTGATCGCCGGCGCCACCGGGGCTGGCAAGTCGTCCTGCCTGAACTCGCTGCTGGTCTCCATCCTCACCCGGGCCACGCCGGACGAGGTGCGGCTGCTGCTGATCGACCCGAAGCGGGTCGAGATGACCGGTTACGAGGGCATCCCGCACCTGGTCACCCCGATCGTGACCAACGCGAAGAAGGCGGCCGACTCGCTGGAGTGGGTCGTCCGCGAGATGGACATGCGCTACGACGACCTCGCCGCCAACGGGGTCCGGCACATCGACGACTTCAACCGCAAGGTCCGCAACGGCGAGATCAAGGCCCCGCCGGGCGTCGAACGGGAGCTGCGGCCGTACCCGTACCTCCTGGTGATCGTGGACGAGCTGGCCGACCTGATGATGGTCGCCCCGCGCGACGTCGAGGACTCCATCGTCCGGATCACCCAGCTCGCCCGGGCCGCCGGCATCCACCTGGTGCTGGCCACCCAGCGCCCCTCGGTCGACGTGGTGACCGGCCTGATCAAGGCGAACGTGCCGTCCCGGCTGGCCTTCGCCACCTCGTCGCTGGCCGACTCGCGGGTCATCCTCGACCAGCCCGGCGCGGAGAAGCTGCTCGGTCGCGGCGACGGGCTCTTCCTGCCGATGGGCGCGTCGAAGCCGATCCGGATCCAGGGCGCCTGGGTGACCGAGCGCGAGATCACCGATGTGGTGAAGTTCTGCAAGGACCAGCGTGAGCCGGAGTTCCGCTCGGATGTGCTGACCGTCGCGCAGGACAGCAAGAAGAAGATCGACGAGGACATCGGCGACGACCTGGACCTGCTGGTGCAGGCCGTGGAGCTGGTGGTCACCTCGCAGTTCGGCTCGACCTCGATGCTCCAGCGCAAGCTGCGGGTCGGCTTCGCCAAGGCCGGCCGGCTGATGGACCTGATGGAGACCCGCGGCGTGGTCGGCCCGTCGGAGGGTTCCAAGGCGCGCGACGTGCTGGTCAAGCCGGACGAGCTGGAGGACGTGCTGGGCGGGCTGCGCGGCGAGGGCGAATAGCCGCCGTCGACCCGCCGGGGCGGGATCCGAGCACGACGAAGGCCCGCCGGTGACCGGCGGGCCTTCGTGGTCCGGGTGGATCAGGCGTTCAGGATGATGGCCGCGATCACCAGGCCGAGGACGGCGCCGGCCACGCTGGCGGCGGCGGCGTACCAGCCCAGCGGCTTGTCGCCCAGCACCGCGCCGACGATGCCGAGCACCACGCCGATCACGCCGAAGATGATCGGGTTGAGCAGCAGCGCGAGCGCGGCGAAGACGAAGCCGAGGATCGTGCAGATGCGGGCGGCGTTGCTGCGCGGGCGGGCGGGCGTGTGCATGTCGGCCATGACGTCCTCCGTGGTGAGTGCCGGTGTGGTGGTGGCCCGATCTCTACCCAGTCGGCGCTCGCGCTACGCATCAATGCCGATACCGCCCGACAGCGGTCTTTCCCGGCGGGTCAGTGGAAGAGCTTCAGGCCGACCACCCCGGCCACCACCAGCGCCAGGCAGGCGATCCGGGGCAGGCTGGCCGACTCACCCAGGGCCAGCATGCCGACCAGGGCGGTGCCCACCGCGCCGATGCCCACCCAGACCGCGTAGCCGGTGCCGACCGGGATGTCGCGCAACGCGTACGCCAGGCCGGCCATGCTGCCGATCAGGGTGACCGCGAAGACGGCCGTGGGGAGGGGACGGGTGAAGCCGGAACTGCGGTCCAGGGCGATCGCCCACGCGGTCTCCAGCAGACCGGAGAGCACCAGCACGGTCCAGGCCATGACGGTCACCTTCTACAGGTACGGGCCCGGCCGCCGGGGCCGGGACGAGTCGGGTGGTCACGGGGCGTCTTGCTTCACCGGGTACGCCCACGACTCGTCCGGGGCGGCCCGGCCGAGTCGCCCGGTGCCGCCGGATCCGACGCTAGCACCGCCTCCGGTGACCCGGCTGCCGCTGTGGTGACGAGGGCCACGACGGGTGGATCTCAACCTGACTTCAGGTTGCAGGATGGGGGCATGGCCCTGCTCTTCTCCGACGCCGACGTCGCCGCCGCGCTGGACGCCCCGGGCGCCGTCGCCGCCATGCGGGACGCCCTGCTCGCCGCGTACCAGGGGCGGCTGATCGCCCCGCCCCGCGCCGCCGCCCCGCTGGGCGGCGGGC
The DNA here is from genome assembly GCF_900090305.1 of Micromonospora siamensis. NCBI lineage: Bacteria > Bacillati > Actinomycetota > Actinomycetes > Micromonosporales > Micromonosporaceae > Micromonospora > Micromonospora siamensis. The sequence continues at coordinate 2,337,711 of NZ_LT607751.1, forward strand.
GGATGGTGCTCACCGCCGGCCATCTCACCGGCGAGTGGTACGGCTTCCGCTCCTACGACACCTTCGGCCACCCCGAGGCGGAGCAGGTGGTGGTGCTGCACGACGGCCGTACCGGCGCGGTGCGGGCCGTCGCGGTCGGTGAGGAGCTGGGCTCCCGGCGTACCGGGGGACTGGGCGGGGCCGCCGTCGCCGCGCTGGCGAGGCCGGACGCCGCCACGCTCGGCGTGATCGGCTCCGGCCGGCAGGCCTGGACCCAGGTCTGGGCCGCCGCCGCCGTACGCCCGCTGCGCGAGGTGCTGGTGCACAGCCGCTCGGCAGCCCGGCGGGAGGCGTTCGCCGCCCGGGTCCGCGCCGAGCTGGGCGTGCCCGCCCGGGCGGTGGGCAGCGCCCGCGAGGCGGTCACCGACGCCGCGATCGTGGTACTCGCCACCACCAGCGTCACGCCGGTGCTCGACGCCACCGACCTCGCCCCGGGCGCCCACGTCAACACCGTCGGCTTCAAGCAGGTCGACCGGCACGAGTTCGGCCCCGACCTGCTGGACCGCGCCGACGTGCTGGTCACCGACTCGCCGGCCCAGGCCGCCGCGTACGCCCCGCCGATGCTCGCCGCCGTCGCGCCGTACGCCGGGCGGCTGGGCGACCTGGGCGCGGTGCTGGCCGGCGCCGCCCCCGGCCGGACCGGCGCGGACCAGGTCACGGTCTTCTGCTCGACCGGACTGGCCGGCACGGAGGTCTTCCTGCTCGACCGGTTGGTCCGGGTCGGCGCCCCGGCGGTGTGATCGTCGCCGCATCCGCCGCCGCCGCACGTGGGCCGGGGGCCCTCCTTCGCCGAGGCTGCCCGCTCGGACCGGTACCCTCGATTGGTGTCTGCCACGCCCCCTTCCCCGTCCGACGGCCGCCGGGTCGCCCTGCTGACCCTGGGCTGCGCCCGTAACGAGGTCGACTCGGAGGAACTCGCCGCCCGGCTGCACGCCGACGGTTGGCAGGTCACCACCGACGGCGAAGGCGCCGACGTGGTGGTCGTCAACACCTGCGGCTTCGTGGAGAAGGCCAAGCAGGACTCGATCCAGACGCTGCTCGCCGCCGCCGACACCGGCGCCAAGGTGGTCGCCGCCGGCTGCATGGCCGAGCGGTACGGCCGGGAACTCGCCGACAGCCTCCCCGAGGCGCAGGCGGTGCTGAGCTTCGACGACTACCCGGACATCGCCGCCCGGCTCGACGCCGTGGTGGCCGGCGAGTCGATCGACGCGCACATCCCGCGCGACCGGCGTGAGCTGCTGCCGCTGACCCCGGTGAAGCGGCGCGACGCGGCGGTGTCGCTGCCCGGGCACGGCACCCCGACCCGGGTGAGTCCGGAGACCGACGAGCACACCCCGGCACACCTGCGGCAGGTGCTGCGGCACCGGCTCGACACCGGGCCGGTCGCCTCGCTGAAGCTGGCCAGCGGCTGCGACCGGCGCTGCGCGTTCTGCGCCATCCCGGCCTTCCGCGGGGCGTTCGTCTCGCGTACCCCCGACGAGCTGCTCGCCGAGGCCGAGTGGCTGGCCAAGACCGGCGTCCGGGAGCTGGTGCTGGTCAGCGAGAACTCCACCTCGTACGGCAAGGACCTCGGCGACCCGCGGGCGCTGGAGAAGCTGCTGCCGCAGCTCGCCGCGATCGACGGGATCGTCCGGGTCCGGGCCAGCTACCTCCAGCCGGCCGAGACCCGGCCGGGCCTGGTCGAGGTGATCGCCACCACGCCGGGCGTGGCCGCGTACTTCGACCTGTCGTTCCAGCACTCCAGCGAGCCGGTGCTGCGCCGGATGCGGCGGTTCGGCTCCACCGACCGGTTCCTGGAGCTGCTGGCCTCGGCCCGCGCTCTGGCTCCGGAGGCGGGCGCGCGGAGCAACTTCATCGTCGGCTTCCCGGGCGAGACGAAGCAGGACGTCGCCGAGCTGGTCCGGTTCCTGACCGAGGCGCGGCTCGACGCGATCGGCATGTTCGACTACAGCGACGAGGACGGCACCGAGGCCGCCGGCCTGCCCGGCAAGGTCTCCGCCGCCACCGTCAAGCGCCGGTACGACCGGCTCAGCGCGCTCGCCGACGAGCTCTGCTCGCAGCGGGCCGAGGAGCGGCTCGGCTCCACCGTCGAGGTCCTGGTCGACACCGTCGCCGACGGGGTGGTGGAGGGTCGGGCGGCGCACCAGGCGCCCGAGGTGGACGGCTCGACCACCCTGGTCGCCCCGAGCGGCGGCGGTGTCGACCTGGCGGCCCTGCGCCCGGGCGACCTGGTCCGCGCCACGGTGACCGCTACCGAGGGCGTCGACCTCGTCGCGGTGCCGGATGAGATGATCTCGGCGGCGCCCGGCGCGACCCGGTGACGGCGGGCCCGAGCGGAGCGGGGGAACCACGTGGCGCGGTGCCGGATCCACCAGGACCGCCGGAGCGGGGTGCCCGCGTGACCGGGGCGGCGGAGTCCACCCCGGCGGCGGTGTCCCAGGTGCCGGTGCTCAACGCGGCCAACGGGCTCACCCTGCTGCGGCTCGTGCTGGTGCCCGTCTTCGTGGTGCTGGTCGCCGCCTCGGGGATGACCCACGCCGGCTGGCGCGTCGCGGCCAGCCTCGTCTTCGCCTTCGCCTCGGTCACCGACCTGGTCGACGGCTGGATCGCCCGCCGGTTCGGCCTGGTCACCTCGGTCGGCAAGGTGGCCGACCCGATCGCCGACAAGGCGCTCACCGGCGCGGCGCTGGTGCTGCTCTCCGTCTACGACCGGCTGCCCTGGTGGGTGACCGTGGTGATCCTCGCCCGCGAGCTGGGCATCACCGTGCTGCGGTTCTGGGTGATCCGGCACGGCGTGATCGCGGCCAGCCGCGGCGGCAAGCTCAAGACCGCGCTGCAGATCCTCGCCATCGCCTGGTACCTGTGGCCGATGCCGGCGGCCCTGGCCCCGGTGGGCCCCTGGATCATGGGCGCGGCGGTGGTGGTCACCGTGGCCACCGGCTTCGACTACATCGTCCAGGCCGTACGCCTGCGCCGCCCCACCCGCCCCTGACGGCCCCGACGTCCCGCGGGCCGTCGTCCCGCGCTGCATGACGCTCGACGGCGCTCCGGCCGTGGGAGACGAACGTCGTTCCGAGCGTGATGACTCTCAGGAATATTGATACCCGAGAGTCATCACGCTCGTCGGACATCCGTCCGCCCGCCGCCCGTGGATCTTCGGGGGTGGGCCTGCGGGGGTGGGTGGGCTGGGAGGATGAGTAGGTCGACGGGGTCTGGGAAGGGTGTCACGCCATGGAGACGGAGACGGATGCGCAACACCGGCGGCCGGCGGGCAGTCCCGCGGCCGGCGCGGTGCACAGCCTGAGCGAACGGCACCAGACCCTGGCGACCGTCGAGTCGCTGACCGGTGGCCTGCTGGCCGCCTCGATCGTCGAGATCGCCGGGGTCAGCGCCGTCTACCGGGGTGGCCTGGTCACCTACGCCACCGACCTGAAGGCCCAGCTCGCCGGGGTGCCGCAGGGCCTGCTGGACGAGCGGGGGCCGGTCGACCCGGACGTCGCCAAGGCCCTCGCCGAGGGCGGCCGGCGGCGGTGCGGCGCCGACTGGGGGCTGGCCACCACCGGGGTGGCCGGGCCCGAGCCGCAGGACGGCAAGCCGGTCGGCCTGGTCTACGTGGCCGTGGCCGGGCCGGACGGCGCCACCGTACGCCGGCTCGACCTGGACGGCGGCCGGGACCACATCCGCTCCGCGGCGGTGATCGAGGCGCTGCGGCTGCTCGGCGAGGAGCTGCGCGGCGAACCGTTCGCCCCGACGTCCAGCGACGACGGCGCCTCGACGGCCCCGGCCCCCGGCTCCCGGGCCGCGTCGGCGGTCCCCCGGGACGGCGCCTCCGTCCCGCGGGGCGGCGCCGCGGCCACCGGCGCCGGGCGACGGTAGGCGCCGCATGATGTGGGACGGCGGGAAGTCGGAGGGGCGGGGTGGGATGTCGGCGGGCCCCGCACCGGGTACGGTTGCGGGAAGGCTCCGACGATCAGTTCGGCGCCGGAGCGGTCCGCCGCGTCCGGCCCGGCCCCGGCGGAGCGGTGACACCCGTCAGGGGGAGGTGCGATGGTCCTGCTACGCCGCGTGATCGGGGACGCGCTGCGGGCCCGCCGGCAGGGGCAGCACCGCACCCTGCGCGAGGTCTCCTCCGCCGCCAACGTGAGCCTCGGCTACCTCTCCGAGATCGAGCGTGGCCAGAAGGAACCCTCCAGCGAGTTGCTCGCCGCGATCTGCGACGCCCTCGGCGCCCGCCTGTCGGAGCTGCTGCGCGAGGTCAGCGACACCGTCGCGCTCGCCGAGCAGATGCCCGGCGTGCTGGTCCCGGTCCAGGACGAGCCCACCACCGTGGCCCCGGCCGCGGTGCGGAAGTCGACCAACCGGGGTGTGCGGCAGGTCACCTCGGACGGCAAGGTCTCGGTCGCCGTGCGACAGGACTCGCCGCTCAAGGCCACCCTGCGCACCAGCCGGGTCCGACCCGCCGAGCGGGACGTGGTCTACGCCGCCTGACTCCGGCCGACCGCGTCGTGGTCGGGGTGGTTGTCGCCGCGTACGGTTGATCGGGAGCCGCTTCGACGTTTCCGCTCCCGGCGTACGGATGCCGCCCTGGCGTCCGCCTGGGACGATGGAGGCATCGCCGTGTGGCCGGGCCGACCGGCCGGCCGAGGCGGAGCGACGCTACTGAGGGGATACCGCGGAGATGGCCAACCCGTTCGTCAAGGGCTGGAAATACCTGATGGCGCTCTTCGGCGCCCGGATCGACGAGCACGCCGATCCCAAGGTGCAGATCCAACAGGCCGTCGAGGAGGCGCAGCGCCAGCACCAGGCGCTCGTCCAGCAGGCGGCGGCGGTGATCGGCAACCAGCGCCAGCTCGAGATGAAGCTGTCCCGCCAGATGTCCGAGGTCGAACGGCTGCAGTCGATGGCCCGGCAGGCGCTGGTCCTCGCCGACCAGGCCCGGGCCAAGGGCGACGAGGCCGAGGCCGGGCGCTACGAGCAGTCCGCGCAGACCCTGGCCACCCAGCTGGTCTCCGCCGAGCAGGCCACCGAGGACCTGAAGACCCTGCACGACCAGGCCCTGGGCGCGGCGGCGCAGGCGCGGCGCGCGGTGGAGAACAACTCGATGATCCTCCAGCAGAAGCTGGCCGAGCGCACCAAGCTGCTCAGCCAGCTCGAGCAGGCCAAGATGCAGGAGAGCGTCGCCCACTCGCTGGAGTCGATGTCGGCGCTCACCGCCCCGGCCAACACCCCGTCCCTGGACGAGGTGCGCGACCGCATCGAGCGCCGCTACGCGACCGCGATGGGCCGGGCCGAGCTGGCCGGCAACTCCGTCGAGGGCCGGATGTTGGAGATCCAGAAGGCGAGCCTGGACTCGGCCGGGTCGTCCCGGCTGGAGCAGATCCGGTCCAGCATGGCCGGCGAGCAGCTCGCCGGCCGGCAGGACCGGCCGGCCGTGGAGCAGCGCACCGAGTCCGCCGCGCCGGCCGCCGACCCGGCCGCCGCCGCCCGCCTCGACGAGCTGCGGGCCAGCATGTCGCGTGAGCGCGGCACCGGGGACACCACCGCCGCAGGCTGAGCGGCCGGCCCGAGGAGGTACGCATGGCGGACGAGCGGGCGAGACACTTCCGCCGGCTGCGGCGGCTGCGCCGGTCGGCCCGGCGGTGGAGCGTGCTCGCCGGTGGACTGGGCGGGGCCGCCGCCGTGCTCACCCCGTACGCGGGGATCGGGCTGCCGGACGCGGTCTGGGCCGGTGCCGCGGGCGGTGCCCTCGCGCTGGCCGCCTGGCGCTGGACCGACCTGCGGGCCCTCGCCGCCCAGCCGGCCCCGCCGGCGCTCGACCCGGCCGACGTCGCGGCCCGCAACCGGGCCCGGCTGGTGGCCGCCGTGGAGCGGCTGCCGGTCGGCCCGGGGGTGCTCGCCGAGGCGCGTCGCCTCCGGTCCCGCCTGGCGCTGCGCGGCACCGGCGCGGCCGAGCCGTGGCACCGGCTGGACCGGGCTGCGCTGACCCTGGCCGGGATGGCCGGCCGGCTGACCGGTCTCGCCGAGCCGGCGGTCCGCGAGGCGGCCGCCGCCGACCGTTCGCTGCGCGACCTGGCGGCCCGGCTGGCCAGCGTGGAACGCGCGCTGCGGCTCGCCCCGGCCGACGCCCGATCCTCGTTGACCGAGGCGCACCGTGCCCTGGCCGGGCAGCTGGAGAGCGGGGTGACCGCGTACGAGGGGCTGGTCGTCGCGGCGGCCGGCTACGTCGCCGAGGATGCCCGCCCCAGCACCACTCATCCGGCGGCGGACCGGCTGGTGGAGGCCACCGACATGCTGCACGGGGTGACCTCCGCGCTGGCCGAGCTGCGGGCCGTCGGCGAACCGGCGGGCGCGCCGGCCGCCGACCCGTGGAGCGCCACCGACCCGCTGGCCGGCCCGGCCGCCGACCCGCTGGCCGAGCCGGTGACCGACCGGTGGGGGCGGGGCGGCCCGATGCGGGCCACCGGCTGACGGCTCACGGTGGGGTGGTCACCGGGACCGGACCGGTGAACGGCGAGCTGCCCACCACGTTGTACGCCCGGATCCGGTAGTGGTAGGTCACGCCGCGGGCCAGCCCGCTGTTGGTGAACCCCCGCCCGGTCACCGTGAAGGTGGCCAGTTCCCGGCTGAACGCCGGGTCGGCGGCCCGCTGCACGACGAACCCGGCGCCGGGCCCGGGCGGCAGACCGGACGCCCAGCTCAGCGTCACCGTCGCGGTGTCCGGGCCGGGCGTGCCGGCGGTCGCCGTCACCGAGGTCGGTACGCCGGGCACCGGTGGGGTGCAGACCGTGGCGACCGTCGACCACGGTGACGCGGCGCCCAGGTACGTGGTGCGTACCCGGTAGTAGTAGGTGGTGTCCGGGGCGGCGGTCGGGTCGAGGTGGTTGTCGCCCACCGGGATCGCGGTGGTGCCCGGCCCGCTGGTGAACGTCGGATTGGTGGCCCGCTGCACGTCGATGCCGGTGGCGAACGAGCGGTTCGACCAGCGCAACGCGACCCGCAGCGGCGCCGCCGCCGGGATCGCGGCGGTCAGTCCGGCCGGGGCGGTCAGCCGCACCGACGCCGGGACGCTGTTCGACCAGGCCGAGCAGCTCACCGCGTTCTCCGCGCGGATCCGGTAGTGGTAGGTGACGCCCGGGGTGACGGTGGCGTCGGTGTAGCGGGTCGCGGTGGCCGCCACCGTGATCGTGGTGACCCCGGTGGTGAACGCCGCGTCGGTGGCCCGCTGGAGCTGGTGGCTGGTGGCCACCGGTCGGCCCCCGTTGCCCGTCCAGGCCAGGGTGATGGCGGGCAGGGCGGTGGCCGAGCCCGGCGCCGGGGTGGCGGTGAGTCCGGTCGGCGCCCCGGGTGACACCCGCAGCACCAGCGGCCGGCTCATCCCCAGGTCGCGGTGGCCGCCGGACTGGCCCTGCCAGCGGTACTCCCAGCCCAGGTTGACCAGCTGGTTGGTGACCACCGCCGGTCGACCGTCCACCGGGCTGATCGGGGTGGAACCGGTGCGGGCGCCCGCCGGGCGGGTCGGGTCCAGCAGCCGTACGCTGTCGCCGATCTTGAACGGCAGGGTGGGCACCACCGGCCGCAGCGCCACCACCACGTCCTCGCGCGGGTTGACCCGCAGCGTCTCCTTCCAGCCCAGCTCCGCCGGCGCGGCCGGCCGGGTGGTGCCGTCCCAGCCGACCCGGTTGACCACCTGCACGTCGCAGCCGGCCAGGTGCACCACCTCGGTCTGCCGGCTGTTGCCGCTGATCCGCCAGAGCTGGGTGCCGTCGCCGGGGGCGCCCACGCCCACCGCCGGGTCCGCCACGAAGAGCACCTCGGTCGCCGGGTCCGTCGGGCCCAGCGGCAGGGTGGCCGGGGCCAGCGGGCCGGCGTACGGGTGGCCCACCCCGAGCCGCCCGGCCAGCCGGCCGTGACCCGGTTCGAAGACCTGCTCGACCGCCTTCACCGAAAGCGGCAGGGTCACCGGGCCGACCGCCCCGGTCGGGGTGAAGCTCACCGTGGTGGCGTGCGCCGTCACCACCGTCTCCCGGGCGGTCCGGCTCCCGAACGCCGCGTCGTACGCCGGCTGCGGCACGATCGGCGGGCGCTGGCTGGCCGCGTACGCCGCCGGCAGCCGCTCGGCGAGCCGGGTCAGGTCGTACGGCTGACCGGGCGGACCGTCGGCGACCCGGAACTGGAGCAGGGTGCGGGTGTTCGGGCCGTACCCGGGGCGGGTGCCGGGGGAGCCCCCGACGGCGGTCCGGTCCGGGGCGCCGGTGTGGTGGTCGTACCGGGGGTCGAAGCGGGGCAGCGGCGCGGGGCAGTCGTTGTGGAGGATCAGCGTGCTGCCCGGCGGCACGCCGGCGAAGTCGACCACCACGTCGGCCCGCTCGCCGGGGGAGAGCAGCAGGGCGTGCCCGTCGACGTTGAGCACCGTCGGGTCGGTCCGGTCGTACCGGTAGCCGACCGGGCGGCTGGTCACCACCACGGGGGCCGGCAGCAGCCCGCACTCGTTGCCGATCTGCACCAGCGCCGGGCCGGCCGCCCGGGGATCGGGCACCCCCTCCTCCCGGCCGTCGGTGGGCCAGCCGGTGGGGCGGTCCGGCGCGCGGACCGCCTCGACCATCGGCACCTCGCCGGCGTCCGGGTCGGCGAGCCCGCCGTCCGGGTCCCACATCGGCCCGTCCGAGCGGGCCCGGTAGAGCGCGAGGTTGAGGCTGCGGTCCGGGCAGGCGTTGAGGATCCGGAACCGGTACGCCCGCGGCTGCACCGTCAGGTACGGGTAGGCCACCCCGTTCACCAGCGGGGTGTCCCCGTACGCCCCGGGCACCACCGACGGGTGCGGCAGGTCCGGGGCCAGCGGCGGTTCGTCCGGCTCGGCCACCGGGTCGTGGTACGGGTTCGGCACGGCGGCCGCGTCGTCGACCCGGCCGGCGGTGTCCGGGCCGGGTGGGGCGTCCCCGCCGGCTCGCCAGCCGGCGCCCGGTGTCGGGCCGGCGTCCGGCCGGCGCCCGCCCGACCACGGCCCGTACTCCCAGCGCCCGGTCGGGTTGGCGCCGCCGGCCCGCCACGGGTTCTGCCGTGGCTGGTAGACGTGCGGCCACCAGAGGCTGCCCTTGGCGCCCCACCGGTCCCGGTCCCAGGTCGGGTCCTGGGCGGCCAGCTGCGCGTCGTCCGGCACGAAGGTGACGTCCTGGATCACCAGCGGCACCTGCTCGGCCGGCAGCACCCCGTCATCGACCAGCCGTTGCTCCGCCGGGTCGGTGAGCAGGTAGAGGGCGAGCTGGCCGGCGTAGGTGGTGAGCCGGGACAGCCCCAGGGTGTTGTCGTGCAGCCACATCAGCCGGCCGCTCTGCTCGTTCGGCCAGTACAGGGTGGTGGCGCCCGCGCCGGGCGGCGGCATGTCCGGCACCGGGGTCAGTCCGGGCCCGACCGGGTACGGGGTGATCTCGCCGGCCGGGGTGACCCACTGGGTCGGGTTGCCGGCGCTGATCCAGCCGGTCTGCGCCCCGTACAGGTGGGGGGTGGCGCGGTTCTGCGGCAGCGGCGCCGGTCCGTCCAGCGGCCCACCGGCCGCGCCGTCCGCGGTCGGGTCCACCGGCAGGAAGAGTTCCCCCGCACGTCCGGTGGGGAGCCGGTTGATCAGCTTGACCCGGACCGGGCGGCCCCGCCGCGCCACGATCAGCGGCCCGGTCGGGCACGGCCGCGCCGGTGGGTGCACCGTGTTGTGTCCGGCGGGGTCGGTGCCCAGGTTCAACTGCCGGTAGCCGCGCAGCCGGGTGGCGGGCAGGTCGGTGTGCAGGCGGTGCGCGTACTCCTGGAGGGCGATCTCGTAGTAGTCGCAGCCGGGCCAGGTGATGGTGTCCGGCACGGCCACCGGCAGCCGGGCGCCGCTGGTGGTGTCGGCCGGGCCGTCGGGGTCCGGCGGCGGGGCCGGGACGGGCAGCGGGTCGACGAACTTGCGGATGCCGGTGCCGGGCCGCACCCCGCCGGCGCCGTCGGGCGCCGGCAGTGGGCTGAGCGCCCAGTTCGGCACCGGCCCGAACAGTCGGGGCACGGCCGCCGGGTCGAGGCTGGCCGGTGCGGGACCGTCGGGGGTGCGGGCGGTGGGCACGGTGGGCGTCTGCTGCTCGCCGGCCCGGAGCGCCTGGTCGGTGCGGCTGGGCCGGAGTCTGCGGAACAGGACCATGGCTCTCCCCGGGTACCGGGGCACGCCGGCCACCACCCCGACGTGGCGGACGCGTCGTGCTGCTGACGATCGGTGAGCACTCAAGCGCAGCATGCGGGGTGGACGGGCCGGGAGGGAACTACCCATTCGTCCGTATCTCGGGGAGATCTTGCCGGTTCGTGGAATTTCCACGCCCCTGACGGGGTCGGGCGGCCCGGGTTCAGGCCGCGCCGGCCGGCTGCGGCCCCGGCTGACAGACCGGGCACCAGTAGGTCACCCGCTCGCCGAGCTCCGCCTTGCGGATCGCCGTCCCGCAGCGTCGGCACGGCTGCGCCCGCCGGCCGTACACGTAGCTGGTGCCGCCCCGGTGCAGCGAGCCGGTGGTGCTCTGGGTCCACCGGCCCCGGTTCGCCGCCAGCAGCCGCTGCGCCAGGCTCACCGTGCCGGCCAGGTCCGGCACGTCACCCACCGGCGTCCACGGCGACAGCCCGCGCAGGAAGAGCACCTCGCACTTGTAGAGGTTGCCCACCCCGGCCAGGTTGCGCTGGTCCAGCAGCGCGTCGGCGATGGTGGCCCCCGGATGGCCGGCGAGCCGGCGGACCGCCTCCGCCGGGTCCCAGTCCGGGCCGAGCAGATCCGGCCCGAGGTGCCCGACCAGGGACTCCTCCTCGGCCGTCGGCACCAGCGCCAGCTCGTGCAGGTGGTAGCCGACCGCGACCGCGCCGGCGCTGCGCAGCACCACCCGGATCAGGTGCGCCGGCCGCGCCGTCCAGCGCTCACCCGGGGCGTACGCCCGCCAGGCGCCCTCCATCCGCAGGTGGGAGTGGAGCGTACGCAGGTCGCCGTCCCGGCCGGCGAGCCGCAGCAGCAGGTGCTTGCCCCGGCTGGCCGACTCGCGCACCGTCCAGCCCGTCAGGTCGGTGGTCGCCAGCTGCGGCACCCGGAAGTCGGAACCGGTCAGGGTGGCTCCGGCCAACGCGCGGTGCAGCACGCGGGCCGTGTTCCAGACGGTGTCACCTTCGGGCACCCACCCATCCTGCCTCGCGCCGGCGGCGCCGGCACGGACTCCCCGGGGCGCCGGTCAGGCGCGGGGCCGGGGCCGCTCGTCGGGGCGGGCCGGCCGGACCGCGTCCTGGTAGCGGGGGTGGCTGGCGCCGTAGACGGCGAAGTTGAGCCGGGCGTGGGTCAGGCTCAGGTCCCCGTTCGGGCCGCCCCGGACCACGTCGGCGTCGGTGTCGCCCTGCCCGTCGTCGGTCCAGAAACAGATCGGGCAGGTGCCGCCCCCGGTCAGCGACGCACAGCACGGACAGACGACGGGAACCTCGAGCTCACCCACCCGAGCAGCATTCCATACCGGACGCCCCCGGTCAGCGCCGGAAGCGAGGCCGTCCCAGGTGCTCAGTCGCCGGTGGGCGCCGTGACGGTGAGCACCTGACCGGGGCCGGCGGCCAGCAGGTCCACCGCCCGGCCGCCGTTGACCGCCACCGCCACCAGCCCGGCGGAGTCGGCGTACACCACCAGCCCGCCGGCGGGGGCGTCGCCGAAGGTGCGTCCGTGTGTCGCGTCCCGCCCGGCCACCCGTACGGTGCCGGGCAGGCCGGCCAGCCGGTCGGCGGGCGCGGCGAGCTGCACGTTGCCGAAGTGGTCCACGGTCAGCACCTCGGCGGCGAAACCGCCCGCCACCGGCCGGAGCGCCGGCTCCGGCAGCCGGACCAGGTCCGCCGGTGGCACCGGCGGACCGGCCTCGGCCAGCGGCGCGCCCGCCGCCAGCCGGGCCGCCACCGGGGCGAAGACGTCCCGGCCGTGGAAGGTGGAGGAGACCGCCGGCCCGCACCACGCCGGGTTGGTCAGCTCCACGGCGGCGGTGATCCCACCCAGCGCCCCGGCCGCGGCGACCAGCAGGCCGTTGTCCGGCCCGACCAGCATGCCGCCCGGGGTGGCCAGGGCCACGCCCCGGCGGGACGTGCCCACCCCGGGGTCCACCACGGCGACGTGCACCGCCACCGGCAGGTGCGGCACGGTCTGGGCCAGCACCGCCGCGCCCCGGCGCACGTCGGCCGGAGGCACCAGATGGGTCACGTCGATCACCCGGACGGCGGGCGCGATCCGGGCGATCACCCCGTGACAGGCGGCCACGAACCCGTCGGCCAGGCCGTAGTCGGTGGTGAGCGAGATCCATCCGGTGGGGGACATGCCCGAAGGCTAACCGGCCACCCGACCCGACCGGGGCGGTGTGGACGGTGCCGGGCGGTGCGCCCGGCCGGATCCGGGTGACCGACCGGCCGGTCGCGCCCGAACCTGGCTTCGGGAAGACTGCCAGGGTGACGAATCGCCTTCGCGTCCTCCCGCTCGCCGCCGCCCTGCTGACCACCCTCGCGCTCGCCGGCTGCGGTGACGACTCCGCAGCCGGGCCGGACGCCACCTGGGCCAACGGTTCGCCGAGCCCGAAGGCCGCGGCCAGCGCCCGGCCGGTGCCCGCGGCCAGCACGTCGAGCCGCCCGGCACCCGCCCCCTCCGTGCAGCGCACCACCGAACGCCGGCCCAGCAGCGAGCCCAAGGTGGTGCTCCCGCCCCGCCCGACCGACGCTCCCGCCGCCCGCAAGGTGGTGGACGCGTTCCGGGCCGCCGGGCTGCCCACGGCGAACGTCCGCAACAAGTCGGTCGACTGCGGACCCGACGGGCTCGGCCTCGGCTGCTCCGAGGTGGTCGCCACGGACGCCGTGACCGTGTACGTCTTCCCGGACAGGACCAGCGCCTCCGACATGGCCGACACCTGGGGTGCCGAGGCGTACCACAAGGGCGACGTGGTGTTGAACTACGTCGGCACCGGCACGGCCGCCGCGCAGCGCAAGAAGTACGACGCCGTCCTCGACAAGCTCGGCTGAGCGGGTCGCGGCCGCGCGGTCGGCCCGGGACCGCCGGGTCAGCCGCGCAGCCGCAGGCCCCGCGGGGTGGCCCGGAAACCGGCGGCGGTGAGCGCGTCACGCAACGGCGACGAGCCGACCGCCTCGCCGTCGGCCCGTTCCACCGACATCGCCCCCAGCGCCCCGGAGTGCACCGCGTCGGCGAGCGCCTTGCCGGCGGCGGCCAACGCGTCCGGGTCGTCGGTGAACGACAGCAGGGTCCGCCCGCCCCGCTCGACGTAGAGCGCCAGCTCGCCCTCGACCAGCACCACCAGCGCGCCCGCCTTGCGGCCGGCCCGGTGCCCGGTCGCCGGGGCGGCGCCGTCACCGGAGTCCACCACCCGCTCCGGCCAGGGCAGCGCCGCGCCGTACGGGTTGGCCGGGTCGGTGGCGGCCAGCACCAGGGTCGGGCCGCCCCGACCGCGGCCACGGTCCGTCGGGTCGGCCAGCGACCGCAGCCGGTCCACCGCGCCGGGAACGGCGAACTGGGCCGCGCCCAGCCCCTCGACGAAGTAGCCGCGGCGGGCCGCGCCCCGTTCCTCCAGTGCGGACAGCACCGGGTAGACCGCGGCGAAGCCGCCCACCACCTGCTCGGCCACCACCGCGCCCCGGGTGACCACGCCGTGTCGTTCCAGCAGCAGGTCGGCCAGCGCGGCGGCCCGCCGGGTCGGGTCCAGGTCCCGGTCCGGCAGGCGCGACCAGCGGCCCGCCACGGTGGGCGGGCCACCGCGGCTGGGCAGCGCCACCCGGCCGGGCCGGCGGTAGCGGGTGCGGGGCGCGGACGGGCGGGACCGGTGCGCGCCCCCGCCGCCGATCGCGGCGCGCAGCGGGGCCAGCGTGTCGTTGGTGAGGTGCCCGGCCCAGACCAGGTCCCAGATCGCCGCGGTCAGCGCCGGATCGTCGGTCGAGCCGACCCGGTCGGACAGCGAGCGGAAGAAGAGCGCCTGCCCGTCGGCGAGCGCCGCCAGCACCGCCTCGTGCAGCGGGGTGACGGCGAGGTCGGGGTCCGGCGGGGGGAGCAGCAGGGGCGCCGCGTCGGCGTACGCCAGGGTGACCCAGCCGTCGCCGCCGGAGATCGCCCCGGACCCGGCCCAGAGCACCTCGCCGCTGGCGCAGAGCTCGTCGAGTTGGGCGGGGGAGTAGTCGGCCACCCGGGCCGGCAGCACCAGGCGTTCCAGCGCGGACGCGGGCACCGACGCGCCCTGCAACTGCTCCACGGTGGCGGCGACCGCCTCGACGCCGCGCGCCGACGCCCCGACCTGCTGCCAGCGGGGCAGGAACGCGGCCAGCGCCTTCGGCGGGACCGGTTCGATCTCCCGGCGCAGCGCGGCGAGGGACCGCCGGCGCAGCAGCCGCAGCACCTCGGCGTCGCACCACTGGGTGCCGACGCTGTCCGGGGCGAACTCGCCGGAGACCACCCGCCCGGTGGCGGCGAGCCGCCGCAGCGCCTGCTCGACGACGAACACGCCGAGGCCGAAGCGGGCGGCGCAGGTGGCCGCGGCGAACGGGCCGTGGGTGCGGGCGTACCGGGCGACCAGGTCGCCGAGCGGGTCGGCCACCGGGGCGAGGTACGCCTCGGCCACCCCCACCGGCAGCGCCACGCCGAGCGCGTCGCGCAGCCGGCCGGCGTCCTCGACGCCCACCCAGCGTTCCTGCCCGGCGATCCGCACCCGCAGCGCCCGGCGGGCCGCCTCCAGCTCGGTCAGCCAGGCGACGGGCGCCCCCCGTTCGGCCAGTTCCGCCTCGGTGAGGTCACCGACGACCCGGAGCAGCTCCACCACGTCCTCGGCGTCGCGGGCGCGGCGCTGCTCGGTGCGCCAGCGCAGCTGCCGTTCGGTCTCGGCGAGCACCGCCGGGTCGAGCAGTTCGCGCAGGTCGACCCGGCCGAGCAGCTCGCCCAGCAGGGCGGAGTCCAGGGCCAGGGCGGCGGCCCGGCGCTCGGCCAACGGGGCGTCACCCTCGTAGAGGAAGGCGCCGACGTAGCCGAAGAGCAGCGAGCGGGCGAACGGCGACGGGCGTTCCGACTCCACTTCGACCAGGCGGACCTTGCGGCTGCCCAGGTCGCGCATCAGCCCGGCGAGCGCGGGCTGGTCGAAGACGTCCTGGAGGCATTCCCGGGCGGCCTCCAGGGTGACCGGGAAGTCGGCGTACTCGCGGGCCACGTCGAGCAGTTGGGCGGCGCGCTGGCGCTGCTGCCAGAGCGGCTGGCGGCGGCGCGGGTCGCGGCGGGGCAGCAGCAGCGACCGGGCGGCGCACTCGCGGAACCGGGAGGCGAACAGCGCGGAGGTGCCGACCGACTCCTCGACCAGTTGGGCCACCTCGTCGGGCTCGAAGACCACCACGTCGGCGCCGGGCGGCGAGTCGGCGGTGTCCGGCAGCCGCACCACGATCCCGTCGTCGGAGGGCATGACCTGGGCGTCCACGCCGTAGCGTTCGGCGAGCCGGCGGCCGATGGCCAGCGCCCACGGGCCGTTGACCCGGGCGCCGAGCACCGAGTGCACGGCCATCCGCCAGTCGCCCAGCTCGTCGCGGAAGCGTTCGACCACCACCGTCCGGTCGTCGGGGAGCGAGCGGGTGGCGGCCTGCTGCTCCCGCAGGTAGGCCAGCAGGTTGCCGGCGGCCCAGTCGTCCAGCCCGCCGGCTCGTAGGGCGGCCGACGCGTCGGCGTCGTCCTGCCGCAGCAGCGCCCGCACCCGGGCGCCGATCGCCCGGCCCAGCTCGACCGGCCGGCCCAGCTGGTCGCCCTTCCAGAACGGCATCCGGGCGGCCTGGCCGGGGGCGGGGGAGACCAGCACCCGGTCGGGGGTGATCTCCTCGATCCGCCAGGACGACGAGCCGAGCAGGAAGACGTCGCCCACCCGGGACTCGTAGACCATCTCCTCGTCCAGCTCGCCGACCCGGGCGGCCCGTTCGGCGCCGGCCAGGAAGACCCCGAACAGGCCCCGGTCGGGGATGGTGCCGCCGCTGGTGACGGCGAGCCGCTGCGCGCCGGGACGGCCGGTGAGCACGTCGGCGGCCCGGTCCCAGACGAGCCGCGGCCGCAGCTCGGCGAAGGCGGTCGACGGGTAGCGCCCGGAGAGCATGTCCAGCACGGCGTGCAGCGCCGAGTCGGGCAGCTCGGCGAAGGGCGCGGCGCGGCGGACCAGCACCGCCAGGTCACCCACCCGCCACGGTTCGAGGGCTACCATCGCCACGATCTGCTGGGCCAGCACGTCGAGCGGGTTGCGCGGGTAGTGCAGCTCCTCGATGGCGCCGGTGGCCATCCGCTCGGCGACGACCGTGCAGGAGAGCAGGTCGCCGCGGTGCTTCGGGAAGACCACGCCGCGGGAGACCGCGCCGACCTGGTGTCCGGCGCGGCCGACCCGTTGCAGGCCGGCGGCGACGCTGGGCGGGGCCTCGATCTGCACCACCAGGTCGACCGCGCCCATGTCGATGCCGAGCTCCAGGCTGGAGGTGGCCACGACGGCGGGCAGCTGGCCGGACTTGAGCGCCTCCTCGATGTGCTTGCGCTCCTCCCGGGAGACGCTGCCGTGGTGGGCGCGGGCGATCACCGGTGGCGCCCCGGCCGCCGCGCCGGCCTGCGCCATCACCTCGGCCGGCTGCCGTGGCGCCCGCAGCGGCCCGACCGGGCCGCCCCACGCCTGCGCCCCGCTGCGCCCGCCCCGGGCCGGTCCGCCCGGGAGACCACCGTCGCCGGCCATCGGGCCGTCGTCGTCCGGCGTCGCCCCGGGTACGCCCACCGCCTCCCCGCCGTCGGCGGTGCGACTGCCGTCCGGCCCTTCGTCGGCCGCGGCCTGCAGTTCCTCGGCGGCCAGCTCGTTGAGGCGGGCGCAGAGCCGTTCGGCGCTGCGCCGGGAGTTGGTGAACACGATCGTCGAGCGGTGCGACCTGATCAGCGAGAAGACCCGTTCCTCGACGGCCGGCCAGATCGAGGCCCGGCGCGGGCCGGGGCCGCCGAGGTCGTCCTGCGGGGGCTCCTCCTCGCCCAGCCGGGTCATGTCCTCCACCGGCACCTGCACGCTGACCTCGATGGTCTTCGCGCTGGCCGGCTGGACGACGTCGACCGGGCGGGCGCCGCCGAGGAACCGGGCGCAGGAGTCGATCGGTCGGACCGTGGCGGAGAGGCCGATCCGCTGGGCGGGCCGCTCCAGCAGCTCGTCGAGGCGTTCCAGGGAGAGGGCGAGGTGGGCGCCGCGTTTGGTGCCGGCGACCGCGTGCACCTCGTCGACGATCACCGTCTCGACCCCGCGCAGGGAGTCCCGGGCCGCCGAGGTGAGCAGCAGGAAGAGCGACTCCGGCGTGGTGATCAGGATGTCCGGCGGGGTGCGGGCGAAGGCCCGGCGTTCGTCGGCCGGGGTGTCGCCGGTACGCATGCCGACGGTGATCTCCGGCGGGGCGATGCCCAGCCGGGTCGCCGCCTGGCGGATGCCGGCGAGCGGGGCGCGCAGGTTGCGCTCGACGTCGACGGCGAGCGCCTTGAGCGGGCTGACGTAGAGCACCCGGCAGCGACGCCGGGCGTCGGCCGGCGGCGGCTCCTTGGCGAGCCGGTCCAGCGACCACAGGAAGGCGGCCAGGGTCTTGCCGGAGCCGGTGGGCGCCACCACCAGCGCGTTGCGTCCGGCGGCCACCGACCGCCACGCACCGGTCTGGGCCGGGGTGGGCGCGGCGAAGGCGGCGGCGAACCACTCCCGGGTCGCCGGGCCGAAGCCCGCCGTCACCGCGGTGGGGTCGCCCGCCGGGGCCCGCCGCCCACCGCGGCCCCCGGCCGCGCCCGCCTCGTCAGTCACGGCTCCCATCCTGCCTCGCGGGTCCGACATTCGACCGGCGGCGGACAGCGCCTTGTCCGGCTCCGGGGCCATACGTGGCGGATGCGGTGGTTGACGTGTTAAGTCTTACTTAACTGCTTGCTTGTGACGTGCAACATAAAGTAACTTCACTCGCAACGTGGCGGCGGGTGGAGGGAAGCGGATGGCGGTCGACGAGGCTGGCTTCACGCCCGGCACCGACGTGCTCATCCGCAAGGTCGACAGTCATCTCGTGGCGCTCCGGGCCAGCCTGCGCGGTCCCGAGCTGGAGCTGGCCGAGCAGCTCGCCGCCGGCCTCAAGGAGCTGGTGGTGGCCACCGCCCAGGCCAGCGCCGCCGACCGGGGCCAGGTCCGGGCCGCCGTGCACTACTTCGTGCTCCGCCGGGAGAGCCGTGGCCGGCTGCTCTCGGTGCGGTCGCTGGCCGCCGCCCAGCGGGTGGTCAACAAGGTCGCCCGGCAACTCGGCCGTCCCGACCTCGCGGTGGAGCCGCGGGCGACCCGCGAGGCGGCCCTCTCCACGGCGGACCCGGCCACCCGCTGACCCCGGCCGCCCGGGCGGTCAGGCCGCCCGCACCCGGCGAGTCGCCCGGCGAATCTCGCGAAAACGGCCCGTGGCGGCCGGGAACTGACGTCTGATCGTTCCTGGCCGGGGCGTTTCCTCCCGGCGCCCCACCGGCCGACGGGGGAGGGACGGGTGCTCGTACTGCTGCTCCTCCACCTCGTCGCGGCCCTGGTCGCGCCGCTGCTGGTGCACCGGTGGGGACCCCGGGCCTGCTATCCGCTGGCGCTGGCGCCGGCCACCGCGTTCGGCTGGGCGCTCACCCGCACCCCGGCGGTACGCGACGGCGGCGCGGTCGTCGAGACGTACGACTGGATCGCGCAGCTGCACCTCGACGTGGCGCTGCGGATGACGACGCTCTCCTGGTTGATGACCCTGCTGGTCGGCGGGGTCGGCGCGCTGGTGCTGGTCTACTGCGGACGGTACTTCGAGCCGGGCTCGGTCGGGCTGGCCCGGTTCGTGGCGGTGCTGGTGGCGTTCGCCGGGGCGATGCTCGGCCTGGTGCTCGCCGACGACCTGCTGCTGCTCTACGTCTTCTGGGAGCTCACCACCGTCTTCTCGTACCTGCTGATCGGGCACAGCACGGAACGCCGGTCCAGCCGCTGGGCCGCCGCCCAGGCGTTGACCGTGACCACCCTCGGCGGCCTGGCCATGCTGCTCGGCTTCCTGATCCTCGGCGCGCACGCCGGCAGCTACCGCTGGTCGGCGATCTCCGGCGCGCCCCTGCCGGGCGGCACCACGGTCGCGGTGGCGGTGCTGCTGATCCTCACCGGCGCGCTGGCCAAGTCGGCGATCGTGCCGTTCAACGCCTGGCTGCCGGTGGCCATGGCGGCGCCCACCCCGGTCAGCGCGTACCTGCACGCGGCGGCGATGGTGAAGGCGGGCGTCTACCTGATCGGGTTGCTCGGCCCGGTGCTCGCCGGCGTCGGCCCGTGGCGGCCCGTCCTGCTCACCCTCGGTCTGGTCACCATGCTCGCCGGCGGCTGGGCGGCGCTGCGCCAGTGCGACCTGAAGCTCCTGCTCGCGTACGGGACGGTCAGCCAGTTGGGCCTGCTCGCCGTGGTGATCGGCGCCGGCACCCCCGACGCGGCGCTCGCCGGGGTGGCGATGCTGCTGGCGCACGCGCTGTTCAAGGCCGCGCTCTTCCTCGTCGTCGGCATCATCGACCATGACGTCGGCACCCGCGACCTGCGGGAACTGTGCGGGGTGGGACGGCGGGCGCCGGTGCTGGCCACGGTGGCCGCGCTCGCCGCCGCCTCGATGGCCGGGGTGCCGCCGCTGATCGGCTTCGTGGCCAAGGAGGCGGTCCTCGCCGCGTCGACCGAGCGGCCGCTGCTGCTCGCCGGGCTGGTGGTCGGCTCCGCGCTCACCGTCGCCTACAGCGTC
This sequence comes from Micromonospora siamensis, assembly GCF_900090305.1. NCBI lineage: Bacteria > Bacillati > Actinomycetota > Actinomycetes > Micromonosporales > Micromonosporaceae > Micromonospora > Micromonospora siamensis. Next base: position 2,357,547 of record NZ_LT607751.1, read on the forward strand.
CGGTTCCTGTGGGGCGCGTTCGGCAGCCGGCCCGGGATCGCGCCGACCCAGGTGACGCCGGCCCCGTTGGCGATGCTGCTGCCCCCGGCCCTGCTCGCCCTGGCCGGGTTGGCCGCCGGTCCGGCCGCCGCCGCACTGGACGGCCTGCTCCGCCCGTACGCGGAACTCTTCGGCGTCCCGCACGAGAAGCTGGCGCTCTGGCACGGCCTGACCCCGGCCCTCGGCCTGTCGGCCCTGGTCCTCGCGGGCGGCTTCGGCCTGCACGCGGTCCGCGGCCCGCTCGCCCCGGCGCTGGCCCGGCTGCGCTCACCGGTGGGCGGCAACCAGGGGTACGAGTGGGTCACCCACCGCTTCGACCGGCTGGCGATCGAGGTGACCAGCGTGACCCAGCGCGGCTCCCTGCCGCAGTACCTGGGGGTGATCCTGCTGACCCTGATCCTGGTGCCCGGCGGGGCGCTGTTCACCGCCCGGCCGTGGCGGTCCCGGATCGCCCTCTGGGACACCCCGTTGCAGCTGGTCGTCGGCCTGGTGATCACGGTGGCGGCGGTGCTGGCCGTCGGCGCCCGCCGCCGGCTCACCGCGATGCTGCTGGTCGGCGTGACCGGCTACGGCGCGGCGATGATGTTCGTGCTGTACGGCGCGCCGGACCTCGCGCTGACCCAGTTCCTGGTGGAGACCGCGACCATCGCGGTGTTCGTGCTGGTGCTGCGCCGGCTGCCGGAGCGCTTCTCGGCCCGGCCGCTGCGCCGCAGCCGCTGGGTACGCCGGCTGATCGGCGTCGGCGTGGGCGTGGTGCTGGCCGGGTTCGCGCTGGTGGCGGCCGACTCCCGGACGGCCGTGCCGATCTCCACCGCCTTCCCGGACCTGGCGGTGGCGCAGGGCTACGGCCGCAACGTGGTCAACGTGATCCTGGTCGACATCCGGGCCTGGGACACCATGGGGGAGATCTCGGTGCTGGTGGTGGCCGCGACCGGGGTGGCCAGCCTGATCTTCGAACGGTCCCGGACCGGGCCCCGGCCGCGCCGGGCCGAGCCGGTCGCGCCCCACCCGGACGACCGGCCGGTCTGGCTGCGCGGTGGGGCGACCCTGCACGAGCGCCGCCGGTCGATCGTCTTCGAGGTGGTCACCCGGCTGATCTTCCACACGGTCGTGCTCTTCTCCCTGTTTCTGCTCTTCTCCGGTCACAACGCCCCCGGCGGTGGGTTCTCCGGCGGCCTGGTGGCGGGCCTCGCGCTGACCGTGCGCTACCTGGCCGGCGGCCGGTACGAGCTGGCCGAGGCGGCGCCGGTGAGCGCCGGCACGGTGCTCGGCGCCGGCCTGGCCGTCTCGGTGGGCAGCGGCGTGGTGGCCCTGCTGACCACCGGCACCGTGCTGGAGAGCACCAAGGTCGACCTGCCGCTGTCCTGGCTGGGCGGGCCCTATCTGGTGACGTCGCTCTTCTTCGACATCGGGGTCTACCTGATCGTGGTCGGCTTGGTGCTGGACATCCTGCGCAGTCTCGGCGCCGAGGTAGACCGGCACGTCGAGGCGGCCGGCAAGTCGGAGCGGGGGCTGGTGGTCGACCACGAGGGGGACCCGACGTGACGCGCAGCGGGGCCGGGCCGACGCTGGTGCTCGTGCTGGCCGTCGGCGTGCTCGCCGCCACCGGCGTGACGCTGCTGCTGGAGCGCAGCCTGACCCGGATCCTGCTCGGGGTGATCCTGCTCGGCAACGGGGTGAACCTGCTCATCCTGCTGGCCGGCCGGTCCGGTGAGGCGCCGCTGGTGGACGGCGTCGACGGCGGCCGGATGAGCGACCCGCTGTCGCAGGCCATGGTGCTCACCGCCATCGTGATCACGTTCGGGCTGACCGCCTTCCTCGCCGCGGTCGCCTACCGCAGCTGGTACCTCACCGGCGACGACGAGGTGCAGGACGACCTGGAGGACCGGCAGGTCGTCCAGCTCGCCGAGCGCAACGAGGTGGCCAACCGCGACCTCGGGGGCGAGGGCCCCGGCGACGACCCGGAGCAGGTGGACCCCGGCCCCGCCCGGCGCCGGCTCAGACGGGCGACCGAGCAGTGAGCATGAGCGAGCTCGTCCCGCTGCCGGTGGTGGTGCCGTTGCTGGGCGCCGCGCTGACCCTGCTGCTCGACCGGTGGCCCCGGGTCCAGCGGACGGTCAGCGTGGTCGCGCTCGGCACCAACCTGGTCGTCGCGCTGGTGCTGCTGACGTGGGCGTACCGGCACGGGCCGGTGGTGACGCAGGTGGGCGGCTGGCCGGCGCCGGTGGGCATCGTGCTGGTCGCCGACCAGTTGGCGGCGCTGATGCTGGTGGTCTCCTCGGCGGTCACCCTCTGCGTGCTGCTCTACTCCATCGGGCAGGGCCGCGGGGAGACCAGCGAGTCCGCGCCGGTGAGCATCTACCACCCCACCTACCTGGTGCTGACCGCCGGCATCACCAACGCGTTCCTCGCCGGGGACCTGTTCAACCTCTTCGTCGGCTTCGAGATCCTGCTCGCGGCGAGCTTCGTGCTGATCACCCTGGGCGGCACCGAGTCCCGGATCCGCACCGGCTCCACGTACGTCGTGGTCAGCCTCCTGTCCTCGATGCTCTTCCTCACCGCGGTGGGCCTGGTGTACGCGGCCACCGGCACCCTCAACCTGGCCCAGCTCGCCACCCGGCTCGACGCGCTGCCGCCCGCCGTACGCCTGGGGTTGCAGTTGATGCTGCTGCTGGCCTTCGGCGTCAAGGCGGCGGTCTTCCCGGTCTCCGCCTGGTTGCCGGACAGCTACCCGACGGCGCCGGCCCCGGTGACCGCGGTCTTCGCCGGCCTGCTCACCAAGGTCGGCGTGTACGCGATCATCCGGACCGAGACGCTGCTCTTCCCCGGCGGCGAGGTCGCCGGGCTGCTGATGGTGGTGGCCGGGCTGACCATGCTGGTCGGAGTGCTCGGCGCGGTGGCCCAGTCGGACCTGAAGCGGCTCTTCTCGTTCACCCTGGTCAGCCACATCGGCTACATGATCTTCGGGGTGGCGTTGAGCACCACCGCCGCGCTCTCCGGAGCGATCTTCTACGTGGTGCACCACATCACCATCCAGACCACCCTGTTCCTGGTCGCCGGCCTGGTCGAGGAGCGGGCCGGCAGCACCGACCTGCGCCGGCTCGGCGGCCTGGCCCGGGTCGCGCCGCTGCTGGCGGTGCTCTTCTTCGTGCCGGCCATGAACCTGGCCGGCATCCCACCCTTCTCCGGCTTCCTCGGCAAGCTGGGACTGCTCCAGGCCGGCGTGGCCGTCGGCGGCGGGCTCGCCTGGGTGCTGGTCGTCGCGGGTACGGTGACCAGCCTGCTCACCCTCTACGCCGCCTCCCGGGTGTGGAACATCGCGTTCTGGCGGGCACCCCAGATCGCCACCGCCGAACCGGTGACCCGGCTGCCCAACCTGATGGTCGGCGCCACCGCCGCCCTGGTGGTGCTCGGCTTGACCCTGACCGTGGCCGCCGGGCCGCTGTTCCGGGTCACCGCGGACGCCGCCGCCGACCTGCGCCAACGCACCCCGTACGTGCGGGCCGTGCTGCCCGCGGGCACCCCGTGACCGCCGCCGGCCGGTCCGGCCGGTACGGGCGCCGCCGCGACCAGCTGGCCGCGCTCGGCTGGCTGGTGCTGGTGTGGAACCTGCTCTGGGGGAAGTTCTCGGTGGGCAACCTGGTGGGCGGGGTGCTGGTGGGCGGGGCGGTGCTGCTCTTCTTCCCGCTGCCGCCGGTCTCCTTCGCCGGCCGGCTGCGCCCCCGGGCGCTGCTGGTGCTGGCCGGGACGTTCGTCGTCGAACTGGTCAGCGCCAGCGCCCACGTCGCCGCCATCGCCGTCCGCCCCGGCTACCGGCCGCGCGGGGCGATCATCGGGGTCCGGCTGCGGGTACGCACCGACCTCAACCTGGCGCTCACCGCCGAACTGCTCTCACTGGTCCCCGGCACGCTGATCCTGGAGGTGGACCGGGACGCCGGGATCCTCTACGTCCACGTCCTCGACGTGCGCGGACCGGCCGACCTGACCGGCTCCCGGGACCGGGTCCTCGCCGTCGAGGAACGCATCGTCCGGGCGGTCGGCTCGGACGCCGAGCTGCGCCAACTCACCGGAGGCACCCCGTGACCGTCGTCCTGGCCGTCGTGCTGACCGTGCTGCTGTCGGTCACCGCCCTGCTCGCCCTGGCCCGCATCTACCGGGGGCCGTCGCTGCTGGACCGGGTGATCGCCGCCGACCTGCTGCTGGCCACCATGCTCGGCTCCGTCGGCGCGGAGGCCGCCGTGACCCGGCACGCCACCACCCTGCCGGTGCTGGTGGTGCTCTCGCTGCTGGGCTTCGTGGGGTCGGTGGCGCTGGTCCGCTTCGCCGCGAGGGAGGAAGCATGAGCGTCGTCCTCGACGCCCTCGGCGCGGTGGCGCTGGTGGCCGGCGCGCTGCTCAGCCTCGCCGCGGGGATCGGGGTGCTGCGCTTCCCCGACGTGCTGGACCGGATGCACGCCGCCACCAAACCGCAGGTGCTGGGCGTGCTGTTCCTCCTGCTCGGGCTGGCGCTGCGGCTGCGTACCCCGGCGGACCTGGGCATGATCGCGTTGGTCGGGATCTTCCAGCTGGCCACCGCGCCGGTGGCGGCCCAGATGATCGGCCGGGCGGCGTACCGGTCGGGGCGGGTCGACCGGGACCTGCTCGACGTCGACGAGCTGGCCGAGCACGAGCCACCCCGAGCGACCCGATAGGGGACGGCGGGGCACTTTGTCCCACCTTCAGCGGGCGTTCAGCGGACGCCGATAGAATTGCTGGCATGATCGACTCCTCTGCCCCGGAGGGCAGCAGTAGCCAGCCGGGTCGTGCCCGGCGATTCCCCGCCCCGACGTCCCCGGGAGCCCTGAGCGTCCCGTGTTGATCGTCGTCGGCCTCGTCCTCATCATCGTCCTCACCGCGGCCACGGGATACTTCGTGGCCCAGGAGTTCGGCTACGTCGCGGTGGACCGCGGCAAGCTCAAGCAGCTGGCCGACGGCGGTGACCAGAAGGCCGCCAAGGCCCTCGAGGTCACCGGCCGCCTCTCCTTCATGCTCTCCGGCGCCCAGCTCGGCATCACGGTGACCGCCCTGCTGGTCGGTTACGCCGCCGAGCCGTACCTCGGCGCCGGGCTGGCCGAGCTCTTCGACTCGGCCGGCGTCTCCACCGCGGTCAGCCTCACCCTGTCGGTGGCGCTGGCCCTGATCATCGCCACGGTCGTGCAGATGGTCCTCGGCGAGCTGGCCCCGAAGAACCTGGCCATCGCCCGCGCCGAGCCGCTCGCCCGGGCCCTGGCCGGCTCCACGCTGATGTACATGAAGATCGCCGGCCCGCTGATCACCCTCTTCGACCGGGCCGCCGTGCGGCTGCTCCGCCGGGTCGGCATCGAGCCGATCGAGGAGCTGCCCAGCGGGGCCACCCCGGAGGACCTGGAACAGATCATCGCCGAGTCCCGCGAGGAGGGGCACCTCGACGCCGAGATGTCCGACCTGCTCGACCGGGGTCTCGACTTCCGGGAACTGACCGCCGGGGAGGCCATGGTGCCCCGGGTCGACGTGCACACCGTACGGGCGGAGGACCCGGTCAGCCGGGTGGTGGACCTGCTCGACACCGGCCACTCCCGCTTCCCGGTCCGCGGCACCGAAGGCGTCGACGACCTCGTCGGCGTGGTCGGCATCGCCGACGTGCTCGGCGTGCCGCCGGCGCAGCGGGCCACCACCGCCATCAGCGCAGTGGCCACGCCGCCGCTGCTGGTGCCGGAGACCCTGCCGCTGCCCACCGTCCTGGACCGGCTGCGCTCCGGGCACCGCCAGCTCGCCTGCGTCGTCGACGAGTACGGCGGCTTCGCCGGCGTGATCACGCTGGAGGACATCGCCGAGGAACTGGTCGGCCCGATCCGCGACGAGGACGACCCGCCCGAGCGTGCCCCCGCCCGCCAGGACGACGGCTCCTGGGTGGTGCCCGCGCGCTGGCGGATCGACGAGGTGGCGGACAGCACCGGCATCGCGCTGCCCGAGGCCCCCGAGTACGACACCCTCTCCGGGCTGGTCATGCGGGAGCTGGGCCGGGTACCGGAGGTCGGCGACCGGCTGGAGATCGAGCTGGCCGCCGACGGTGACGAGGCCGGCAGGGCGCTGGTCGAGGTGCTCGCCGTGGACCGGCACGTGGCCGACTCCGTACGGCTGCGGACCACCGCCGGCGCCCGCCGCGGTGAGGAGGAGGCGGCATGAGCCCCGGTGTGGCACTGCTGGTCTCCGTCCTGCTGCTCGCCCTCAACGGCTTCTTCGTGGCCGCCGAGTTCGCCCTCGTCGCGTCCAAGCGCTACCGCCTGGAACAGGCGGCGGCCGGTGGCGGCCGGGCGGCGCGGGCCGCGCTGGACGGCGTACGCGAGCTGTCCCTGATGCTGGCCGGCGCGCAGCTCGGCATCACGCTCTGCACGCTGGGCCTGGGTGCGCTGGCCGAGCCGGCGATCGAACACCTGCTCAGCCCGGTGCTGCACGCGGTCGGGCTGCCCACCGCGGCCAGTCACGTGGTGGCGCTGGTGTTCGCGCTCGGCCTGGTGACCTTCCTGCACCTGGTGGTCGGCGAGATGGCCCCGAAGTCGTGGGCGATCACCGACGCGGAACGGTCGGCGACCCTGCTGGCGCTGCCCTTCCGGGCCTTCGCCCGGGTGGCCCGGCCGGTGCTGTCCGCGCTCAACGCCCTGGCCAACGGCATGCTGCGACTGGTCGGCGTGCAGCAGCAGGACCAGCTCGCCCAGGTGCACGGCCCGAGCGAGCTGCGCATCCTGCTGGAACAGTCCCGCGAGCACGGCCTGCTCGAGGCCGGGCAGCACCAGATGCTGACCAGCATGCTGGAGTTGCAGGGCACCACCGTCGCCCAGGTGATGGAGCCGTTCGACCGGATCGTCACGGTCGGCCGGCACGACCCGGCCGAACGGGTCGAGCAGGTGTCCCGGGACAGCGGCCGGTCCCGGCTCGCGGTCCTCGACCCCAGCGGCGAGGTCTGCGGCCTGGTGCACGTACGCGAGGCGGTCCGGGCGGTCACCACCGGCCGGGCGGCCACCGCGGGCGAGCTGATGTCCCCGTCGTTCACCCTCCCGGCGACCTCCTCGGTCACCGAGGCGGTGGCCGCGATGCGGGCCCGGCAGTCCCAGCTGGCGCTGGTCCGTAACGGCGGCGGCCCGACCCGTCCGATCGGGTTCGTCGCGCTGGAGGACCTGCTGGAGGAGGTCATCGGCGAGTTCGACGACGAGACCGACCCGGTGCCGCGCGGCCGACGCCTCCGCTGACCCGATCCGCGTCCGAACTGACCCGTACCGCCCGCCGCCTGCCGCACCGATCACCCCGTGTGCGGCAGGCGGCGGTGTCGGTATGGTCCCGCCGGCGGTGGCTCTGCGACGGCCTGACCAGCCCGTCCGCCGGCAGGTCGGGCCGCCGCGTGAGGGCGGCGGGGCGGGTTCGGAACCGGCGCGGCCGGGAAAGCGGCCCGTCGACGACCGGACCGGGGCGACGGGGACGGGGGAGCGGCGGATGCGGCTGACCGGGGTGGACCGCGGGGCCGGCTGGTCCGGGCTCACCGTGCAAACCACCCTGACCAATCCGAGCACCCGGCCGGGGCTGCGCCTGCCGGGCCGGGTGATCCTCGCCGCCGGGCCCGACGACGTCCCGATCCAGGATCTGCTGTTGGGGCTGGTCACCCAGGTCGAGCCGGCCGACCCGGGCAAGCCGAAGCAGCTGGTCCAGTTCCACCAGGTGCCGATCGGCGGCCGGTTCGTGGTGCCGGCCGGCCGGCGGCGGGCCGTGGACTTCGCGATCCCGCTGCCCTGGGAGACTCCGGTGACCATCTTCGGCGGGGTGCCGTTGCTGAGCCTGCGGATGGGGCTGCGGACCGTGGTCCGGGTCGACCCGGAGCGGGAACAGGGCGCGATGGTGCCGGTCTTCGTCCATCCCCTCCCCACCCAGCAGCACATCCTGGCGGCCCTGGACACCCTCGGCTTCGTCATGCGGCAGGCCGGGTTCCAGCAGGGGCGGCTCCCCGGCGTGCAGCAGACCCTGCCGATGCACCAACGGTTGGGCTACTGGGTGGCGCCGCTCTACGCCGGTCCGATCACCGAGCTGGAGGTGATCTTCGTGACGAACTCGGCCGGCCTGGAGGTGCTCCTCTGGTGTGACCGGCGGCAGTCCCTCGCCGGGATCAGCCACCAGAGCGTCAGCCGGTTCCGGGTCTGGCACGCCGGCGCCGACCAGCGGGACTGGGTCGCCGTGCTGGACGGCTGGCTCCGCGAGACGATCAACCGGCACGCGGCCGCCGCCGCGCACGCCGACTGGTCCGCCCGGATCACCGAATCCGCGCACGTCAGCCGGCGCCCCGACGAGCCGGTCCGGCCCGGCTACGGGCTGGGCGGCACGGCCGGTGGAGGCGGCATCGGCGGCGGAGGCGGCGGCGACGGCACCTGAGCGCCGCCCGCGCCGCCGCCCGCCGGGGTCAGATCGAGGCGGTGGCCAGTTTGATGCTGAACCCGAGGAAGAGCGCGGCGATCGCCGTGGTGCCACCGGCGGCGAGCCGGCGACGTTGGCGGAACTGGGCGGCCAGGAACGTTCCGGCGAAGATCAGCGCGGTCAGGTAGAGCGCGCTGGTCACCTGCACGATCAACCCGAGCAGCAGGAACGACAGCGCCGGCCAGGCGTAACCGGGGTCGACGAACTGGATGAAGAACGAGATGAAGAACAGGATCGCCTTGGGGTTGAGCAGACTGATCACCAGCGCCTTGCGGAACGGGCTGCGCATCGCCGCCGGCTCCGCGGCGTCGATCAGGCGCGGCGCCGCCGGGTCGTTCCGGTCCCGCCAGCGCCGCCACGCGCCGCGCAGCATGGTCAACCCCACATAGCCGAGGTACGCCGCACCGGCGTACTTGACCACCAGGAACAGCGGAGGGTACGCCCGCAGCAGCGAGGCCACCCCGACGGCGGAGAGGAACATCAGCACCCCGTCGCCGACGAAGACGCCGCAGGCCGCCCGGTAGCCCGTGCCCACCCCCCGCTTCGCGGCCGTGGAGAGCACGAAGAGGGAGTTCGGACCGGGCAGCAGCACGATGGCCACGGTCCCCAGCAGGTACGTCCAGATGTCGGTGATGCCCAGCACGCCGGCCATCATGACCCGACCGGGGCCGCCGGGCGAAGTCGTTCCCGCAGCGTGGCCTGTGCTTCTGGCCACTCGTCGGCGAGCATCGAATAGAGCGCCGACTCCCGCCAGGTGCCGTCGGCCCGCCGGCGGTTGGCCCGCAGCGTCCCCTCCCGAGTGGCGCCGAGCCGCTCGATGGCCCGCCGGGACTGCTCGTTGTGCACGTTGGTCTGCCAGGTCACCCGGACCGCGTCCAGCTCGTCGAAGGCGCGGGTGAGCAGCAGCAGCTTGGCCTCGGTGTTGATGCCGCTGCGCCACCAGGGCCGGCCGAGCTGGGTGTAGCCGATCTCCACCGTGCGCAGGTCGTCGTCGGGTTGGTAGTAGGAGGTGGTGCCCACGACCGCCCCGGTCGTCGCGCAGCGCTGCACCCACGGCATCCGGACACCGCGCTGCTGGGCGTCCAGGGCGGCGCGGATGTTGCCTGCCGTCTCCTCGACGCTGCGCGGGCGGGGACTGCCGACGTACCGCCACACCTCCTCGTCGTCGAGGGCGGCGTACAGCTCCTCGGCGTGGTGCTCCGCCAGCGGTTCCAGCAGCACGTGCTCGCCGCGCAGCACCACCGGCTCCAGCCAGGGCGAGCGGACCGGTCGCAGGTACGCCGGCACCGGCGCGGTGACCCCGGTGTCCGACTCGGGCGCCCCGGCGGTCACCCGCAACGGCAGCACCCCCGCCCAGTAGGGCAGGTCGAGATCGGCCGGCTCGTCGCGGACGCCGCCGGTGCGGGCGCGCACCGACACCTCGCGCAGCGGCAGCGCCAGCACGGCCGTCTCGGCGAGTTCCCGCCGGCTGGGCGGCCGGCTGTCGGCGGCCCGTCCGACGGCGGCCTTCTCCACCAGCGCGGTCAGCACGGCCAGCTTCTCGCGTTCGTCGGTGACCAGCCGGGCGGTGCCGTGCGCGACCACCGACCGGTAGTTGGCGCTGTGGTGGAACTGGGACCGGCCGAAGATCAGGCCGTCGAGATGGGTCACGGCCACGCAGACCGGCAGCCCGGCGTCGCCCCGGGCGGCCAACAGCGGCCGGCTGCCGGTGGAGCCGTGCAGGTAGAGGGTGTCGTCGACGCGGACGTGCAGGGTGGGGAGCACCCGCGGCTCGCCGTCCACCACGAACCCGAGGGCACAGTGGTACGCCTCGTCGAGCACCGCGTGGGCGGCGGCCCGGTCGTAGCTCATCCGGTCGCGGGTGCGGGTGGCGGTGGTCCGTTCGGTGCGGGGGTACATGCGACATCCCACCTTTGTTCTAGTACAATCCTCGAACTGTGGCAGCACATTATCAGATCGTCGGGGCGACGTCGGCCCAGATTTCGGCCAGCGTGGAGACGGGCATCCGCACCGGCGCCCTGCCGCCCGGGGCCGCCCTGCCGGCCGTTCGCGCCCTCGCGGCCGAGCTGGCGGTCAGCCCTGCCACGGTCGCGAAGGCGTACCAGGAACTGCGGCTGCGGGGTCTGGTCGCCACCGCCGGCCGGCACGGCACCCGGGTGCGGCCCCGACCGCCGGTGGCCGCCACCCGCTCGGCGCTGCGCCCGGCGCCCGCGCCCGGGGCCCGCGACCTGTCCCGGGGCGAACCCGACGCGCGGCTGCTGCCACCGCTCGGCCCGCACCTGGCCGCCCTGGCCACCGAGATCGGCCCGCCGGCCGGCTACGCCGCCACCGCGGTGCTGCCGGCGTTCGCCGCGACGGCCCGGGAGCGCCTCGCCGCCGACGGCGTTCCGGCCACCGAGCTGACCGTGACCGCTGGCGCGCTGGACGGCATCGAACGGCTGCTCACCGCCCACCTGCGCCCCGGCGACCCGGTCGCCCTCGAGGATCCGGGCTGGGCCAACCTGCTCGACCTGGTCGCCGCGTTGGGGTTGCGCCCGATCGCCGTGCCCGTCGACGAGCAGGGGCCGACCGAGAACGGGGTGCGCGACGCCCTCTCCCTCGGCGCCCGGGCGCTGATCGTGACCGCCCGGGCCCAGAATCCGACCGGCGCCAGCGTCTCCGCCGACCGGGCCGCGGCGCTGCGCTCCCTGCTCACCGGCCGGGACCTGCTGCTGATCGAGGACGACCACGCCGCCGAGCTGGCCCGCGTACCGTTGCACCCGCTCGCCGGGGTGACCACGGCCTGGGCGTTCGTCCGGTCGGTGAGCAAGCCCTACGGGCCCGACCTCCGGCTGGCCGTGCTGGCCGGCGACGAGGCGACGGTCGCCCGGGTCGCCGGCCGGGCCCGGGCCGGCGCCGGCTGGGTCTCCACCGTGCTGCAACGCCTGGTCCTCGCCCTCTGGCAGGACCCGGCCGTCACGGAACTGGTCGGTCGGGCGGGGGAGAGCTACGAGCGGCGACGGTCGGCGCTGCTGGCCGCGCTCGACACACGGGGGCTGCCCGCCCTGGGTCGCTCGGGGATCAACGTCTGGCTGCCGGTGCCGGACGAGACCAGCGCCGTCACCGCCCTGCGGGACGCCGGCTGGGCGGTCGCCCCCGGCGCGTTGTTCCGGTTCGGCGCCCCGCCCGGCCTGCGGATCACCGTGAGCGCCCTGGACGACGCTGATGTCGCGCCGCTGGCCGACGCGCTGGCCCGCGCGGTGCGGCCCGCCGCGCACGACGGCTTCACCGCCTGACGGGCGCGGCGCGGTCGCGTGAGAGCCGCCACGCGGGGTAGAACCTTGCGCATGGCCGAGACCGAGAGCGCACCCGGTGCCCAGCAGTTCATCCCGCCGCAGGCCGACACGATCGACGAGCTGCGCGCCGCGGCCACCGGCTGCCAGGGTTGTGAGCTCTACCGGGACGCCTCACAGACCGTCTTCGGTCGGGGCGACGAGAGCGCCCGGCTGGTCCTCGTCGGCGAGCAGCCCGGCGACATGGAGGACCAGAAGGGACTGCCGTTCGTCGGGCCGGCCGGCCGGCTGCTGCGCCGGGCGGTGGACGACGCCGGCATCGACCCCGGCCACATCTATCTGACCAACGCCGTCAAGCACTTCCGCTTCGAGTTGCGCGGCAAGCGCCGCATCCACCAGACCCCGGACCGGGTGCACATCACCGCCTGCCGGCCCTGGCTGGTCGCCGAGTTCGCCCGGCTGCACCCCGAGGTGGTGGTCGTGCTCGGGGCCACCGCGGCGAAGGCGCTGCTCGGCCCGGCGTTCCGGGTGACGAAGCAGCGCGGCGAACTGCTGCCCTGGCCGGCGTCGGCCCAGCACCCCGAGGACTTCGCGCGGGTGCCGGTGGACAGCGCGGGCAAGGTCGCCGACGCCCAGGCCGCCCAACTGCTCGCCACCATCCACCCGTCGGCCGTGCTGCGCGCCGACGACCAGGACAAGGCGTACGAGGGGTTGGTCGCCGACCTGACCGTGGTGGCTCGGGCCCTGGCCGGATAGCCGACCCTGGTCGACCGTCCACACGGGATTGCCGGGTGCGCGCGTGGGGTAACTGGCCGTCCATGCCCGAGGACCGTGCCACCCGCCGCCAGGCGTTCGACCGGCTGCCCGGCCTGGCGATGTTCGCCGTGCTCTGGCCGGTGCTGACCGTGCTCGTCGCGTTGCCGATGCGGTGGCTCTTCGACCGTTCCGAGCCGTTCGACGAGGCGCTGCTCAGCGCCGCCCAGAGCGTCGTCTGGCTCGGCCCGGTGCTGGTCCTGACCCGCAACGTGGGCCCCGATCGGCGGGGTGCGATGGACCCGGACGGCGCGGCCCTGCGGGACGCCCTGCGGCAGGGCGAGCCCCCGGCCGACGAGCGGCTGCGGGCTGCGCTGCCGGCGTACCTGCGGCGGCAGCGGCGGGCCACCGTGGCGGGCCTGGCGGTGGTCGTGGCATGCTGCGCCGCGCTGATCCTGCTGGCCGCCGGCCAGAAGATCGACTGGTACTGGGCCGTCGTCTACGGCCTGGTCGCGGTCGTCTCGGCCGTCGTCGCCGCGATCACCCTGACCCGGGTACGCCGGTTGGCGCAGTACCGCACCGACCGGCTCGTGGCCTGACGTGGTCGGTGACCAGGTGGGTCCGGTCCGGATGCGCCGGATTCCGCCGCTGCTGCGGTTCGTGGTCGCCTGGGTGTTCGCCACGGTGGTCGCCCTGCCGGTGCGGCTGCTGATCATCCGGGACGAGGGCCTCGTCGAGCAGGTGCTGGGCGCATCGATGTTCGCGCTGGCGATGGCCCCCGGGGCGTTCGGCGGTGCGCCATGGCTGCCAACTGCTCCCGACGAGAAGGCGATGCGCAGGGCCGTACGCGACGGGGTGCCGCCGGACGACGACCGGCTGCGGGCGGCGTTGCCCGCGCGGCTGGCGTGGTTGCGTCGGGGCGCCCGCTACGGCCTTCTCGCCGGCCTGGTGTGGCTGGTCCTCCTGGCCGCGGTCGGAACGCGGGACCCCGACCGGACCCTCTGGGTGGCCACCTTCGCCCTGATCGGCCTGGTTCTTACCGTCCTGGCGGCGCGCACCCTGGCCCGGGTTCGCCGATTGGCACGACAGCGCCCCAACCGGCCCTGATCGCCCCTGGGCAGCGCGACTGAGCGGTGCCACACTGGCCCGCATGGAACAGCATCTCTACGAGCCCGTGCACGAGGAGTTCCGCGACCTGTGCCGGGAGTTCCTGGCCCGCGAGGCGGTCCCGCACCACCAGCGCTGGGAGGCCGACGGGATCGTCGACCGGGGGGTGTGGCGCAAGGCCGGCGCCGCCGGACTGCTGGGCATGGATGTCGACACCGACCACGGCGGCGGTGGGCAGCGCGACTTCCGGTTCAACGCGGTGCTCGACGAGGAGATCGTCGGCTCGGGGTGCTCGGGGCTCGGCTTCGGCCTGCACAACGACGTGGTGGCGCCGTACCTCACCGAGCTGGCCAGCGACGAGCAGCGCAAGCGTTGGCTGCCCGGGTTCTGCTCCGGCGACCTGGTCACCGCGATCGCGATGAGCGAGCCGGGGGCCGGCAGCGACCTGGCCGGCATCCGCACCAGCGCGGTCCGCGACGGCGACTCGCTGGTGCTCAACGGCCAGAAGACGTTCATCACCAACGGCGAGCTGGCCGACCTGGTGATCGTGGTGGTCCGCACGTCCGACCAGGGCGCGCACGGGGTCAGCCTGGTCGTGGTGGAGACCGGCACCCCCGGCTTCACCCGGGGTCGACGGCTGGCGAAGGTGGGGCTGAAGGCCAACGACACCGCTGAGCTGTTCTTCGACGACTGCCGCGTGCCGGCGGAGAACCTGATCGGGACCGAGAACCACGGCTTCTACCACCTGATGGCGAACCTGCCCCGGGAGCGGCTGAGCATCGCCGTCGCCGCGGTCGCCGCCGCGGAGAAGCTGCTCGCGATCACCCTGGACTACGCCCGCTCCCGGGAGGCGTTCGGCCGGCCGATCGGGAAGTTCCAGCACAACCGCTTCCTCCTGGCGGAGCTGGACACCGAGGTCACCATCGCGCGGACCTTCGTCAACCACTGCGTCGCCGAGTTCAACGCCGGTCGGCTCTCGGTCACCGACGCCGCCAAGGCCAAGTGGTGGACCACCGAGTTGCAGAACAAGGTCGCCGACCGGTGCCTCCAGCTGCACGGCGGTTACGGCTTCATGCTGGAGTACCCGGTGGCCAAGGCGTGGCTGGACGGCCGGGTGCAGACGATCTACGGCGGCACCACCGAGATCATGAAGGAGATCATCGGGCGCGGGTTGGGCCTCTGACGGTTCGGCCGGGGTGGCGGGGCGCGATTCGCGGTAGGTCGGCCCGGGGCAGAACCGGGGTGCAGGCGGCCGGGCGGTTGCGCAAGGATGAGGCGGCGTACCGCCCCTTACCGAGGAGCCCCCGATGGCCACCGACCTGACCGCTGCGGCACCGACCCGCCCCGACGTCGCGTCGATCCAGCGTCGCACCCTGCGACTGCTCTTCGGCACCCAGATCATCGGCGGCATCGGGGTGACCATCGGCATCGCCGTCGGCGCGCTGCTGGCCGCCCGGATCGCCGGCACCGCGGTGGCCGGCCTGGCGCAGAGTGCCGGGGTGGTCGGCGCGGCGCTGCTCGCCGTCCCGGTCACCCGGATCATGACCGGGCACGGCCGCCGGCCGGGCCTGGTGTTCGCGTACCTGGTGGGGGCGGCCGGCGGGGTGCTGGTGGTGGCCGCGGCGGCCACCGGGTGGGTGCCGTTGCTCTTTCTCGGCATGCTGCTCTTCGGCGGCGGCACCGCGGCCAACCTTCAGGCCCGCTACACGGCGGTGGACCTGGCCGAGCCGGCCCGCCGGGGGCGGCAGCTCTCGATGATCGTCTGGGCCACCACGATCGGCGCGGTGGCCGCCCCGAACTTCGCCGCGCTCGCCGACCGCACCACCCACCGGTGGGGGCTGCCCACCCTGGCCGGCCCGTTCGCCTTCAGTGCCGCGGCGTTCGTGCTGGCCGCGGTCGTAATCCTGGTTCTGCTGCGGCCGGACCCGCTGCTCACGGCGCGCCGACTGGCGGCGGCCGGCCCGGTCGCCGAGCCGGCCGCGTCCGCCGGGCGCGGCGCGGGCATGCGCGCGGCCTGGCAGGTGGTACGCGAGCGCCCGGCCGCCCGGCTCGGCATCGCCGCCGTGGCCGTCGGTCACCTGGTGATGGTCGCGGTGATGTCGATGACCCCGGTACGCCTCGGCGAGTACCACGCCGACGCCGACGTGCTGCGGGTGGTCGGCATCGTGCTCAGCGTGCACATCGCCGGCATGTACGCGTTCTCCCCGGTGGTGGGCTGGCTGACCGACCGGCTCGGCCGGCGGGCGGTGATCCTCGGCGGGGTGGGTGTGCTGCTGGCCGCCTGCGCGGTCGCCGGCACGGCCGGGCACCACACGCCGGGGCTCTCGGTCGGGCTGGCCCTGCTCGGCCTGGGCTGGTCGGGAACCATGGTGGCCGGCTCGACGCTGCTGTCCGAGTCGGTGCCGACCGACGTGCGGCCGAGCGTGCAGGGCCTCTCCGACCTGACCATGGGGCTGGCCGGGGCGGGTGCGGCGGCGCTGAGCGGCTTTGTGATGCGGGTGACCGACTATCCGACCCTGACCCTGCTCGCCGCGATCGCGACGGTGCCGCTGGTGGCGCTAGCGTTGCGTCGGGTGCCCGTCCGGGTGCCCGACGAGGAGGAGTGATCACGTGCGGCTGACCGACTTCTGGGCTCGCCTGGAGGAGGCGTTCGGGCCGGGCTACGCGGCCAGCATCGCCCGTGACCAGGTTCTCTCCCAGCTGGGCGGACGGACCATCGAACAGGCGCTGAGCTCGGGTGAGCAGACCCACGTCGTCTGGCGGGCGGTGGTCGCCGCCTATCCCGACCGGGTGCCCGCCCGGCTGCGCTGAGCAGCCTTTCCGGCCCGTCCGCGTGTCGCTTGCCGAGTCGTACAGGTGTTCGGCTATTGTCCACAGCGGGGTGCTCGTCCACAGCTCGCGGCCCGTCGGCTGGTTTTCTGTCGGACCCAGCGCCTAGCGTGTCCCGCGTGACGCGAAGCTCAGGAAAGACGCCGGCGAAGGCAGGGGTGGCAAACATGGCCGCAGGGCCCGACCGGGAGAAGGCACTCGACCTTGCTCTCGCACAGATCGACAAGCAGTTCGGCAAGGGTTCGGTGATGCGGCTGGGCGAGCGCCCGGTCGTCCAGACGTCGGTCATCCCGACCGGCTCCATCGCCCTCGACGTGGCGCTGGGCGTGGGCGGGCTGCCCCGCGGCCGGGTCGTCGAGATCTACGGCCCCGAGTCCAGCGGTAAGACCACGGTCGCCCTGCACGCGGTGGCCAACGCGCAGCGGGCCGGCGGCATCGCGGCCTTCGTCGACGCCGAGCACGCGCTCGACCCGGAGTACGCGAAGGCCCTCGGTGTCGACACCGACGCCCTGCTGGTCTCCCAGCCGGACACCGGCGAGCAGGCGCTGGAGATCACCGACATGCTGGTCCGCTCCGGCGCGATCGACATCATCGTGATCGACTCGGTCGCCGCGCTGGTGCCGCGCGCCGAGATCGAGGGTGAGATGGGCGACAGCCACGTCGGCCTCCAGGCCCGGCTGATGAGCCAGGCGCTGCGGAAGATCACCGGTGTGCTCAACAACACCGGCACCACGGCGATCTTCATCAACCAGCTCCGCGAGAAGATCGGCGTGATGTTCGGCAGCCCGGAGACCACCACCGGTGGTCGGGCGCTGAAGTTCTACGCCTCGGTCCGGCTCGACGTGCGCCGCATCGAGAGCCTCAAGGACGGCACCGACGTGGTCGGTAACCGCACCCGGGTCAAGGTCGTGAAGAACAAGGTCGCCGCGCCGTTCAAGCAGGCCGAGTTCGACATCATGTATGGCAAGGGCATCTCCCGCGAGGGCTCGCTGATCGACGTCGGCGTCGAGCAGGCGATCATCCGCAAGTCCGGCGCCTGGTACACCTACGACGGCGACCAGCTGGGCCAGGGCAAGGAGAAGGCCCGCGAGTTCCTCAAGGAGAACCCGGACGTCGCGGCCGAGATCGAGAAGAAGATCCTCGAGAAGCTCGGTGTCGGGGTCGGTGCGGGCGACGCCGCCGGTGGCCCGGAGCTGCCGCCGGTCGACTTCTGATCCGCTGAGTCGTGGCAGGACGACGCGCCCGTACGGGGCGGGGCTGGGATGCCAGCCCGCCCCGCACGGGTGACGCCAACGACACGCCCCGCCCCCGACGCGGACGCCGTGCCCGGTCCGGGGAGGCCGACCCGGAGGTGACTCCGGCTCCGCCCCGGGACGAGGCCGAGGTGGCCCGGGAGATCTGCCTGCGGCAGCTGGCGGTCCGCCCGCGTACCCGGGCGGAGCTGGCCGGGGCGCTGACCAAGCGGGGCATCTCCGACGAGGTGGCCGCGCAGGTCCTCGACCGGTACGACGAGGTCGGCATCATCGACGACGCTGCCTTCGCCCGGGCCTGGGTCTCCAGTCGGCACAACGGTCGCGGGCTGGCTCGGCGAGCGCTGGCCAACGAGTTGCGCCAGCGCGGGGTGGACGGCGAGGTGGCCAGCGAGGCGCTGGGCGAGCTGGACGAGGAGACCGAGGCCGAGACCGCCCGCGCGTTGGTCGAGCGGAAGCTGCGCTCCGCCCGGGGTGAGCCGGACGCGGTCTTCCGGCGGCTGGTCGGCATGCTGGCCCGCAAGGGTTACCCGCCGGGTGTGGCGATCCGCGCGGTGAAGGACGCCCTCGCCGCGCAGAGCGCCGAGGCGGCCGAGTTCGCCGACCGGATCGACGCCGACGCGCTCGCCGACGCGGAGGGCGAACTGGACCGCGACACCCGCTCCCTCGACTGAGGCGGTCTCCGCCGACCGCCGGGCGGTCCGGGTGATGATGGGCCGGTGCTGAAAGCCTGTCTCAACGGCGGCCGTGGCCGCGACGAACATCCCGCGGTGCCGCTCACCCCGACGGAACTGGCTGCCGACGCCGCCAGGTGCGCCGCGGCCGGTGTCGCGGCGGTGCACATCCATCCGCGCGACGACACCGGCGCCGAGTCCCTCGACGCGGAGCCGGTGGCCGCCGCGGTCACCGCGATCCGCGCCGCCCGGCCCGGCCTGCCCGTCGGGGTGAGCACCGGCGCGTGGATCGAGAAGGATCCCGCCGACCGCGTCGCCGCGGTGCACGCCTGGACGGTGCTGCCCGACTTCGCCTCGGTCAACGCCCACGAGGAGGGTGCGGAGATCGTCGCCGAGGCCCTGCACGAGCGTGGTGTCGAAGTCGAGGCGGGGCTCTGGACACCGGCCGCGGTCGAGGCGTACCGAGGTTGGCGGGTGCCGGCCCTTCGCCTGCTGATCGAGTGCATGACCCAGGATCGGGAGCGGGCGCTGGCCGATGCGGCGGCGATGCTCGACCTGGTCCCGTCCGGGGTGCAGGTACTGCTGCACGCCGAGGGCGCGGCCGTCTGGCCGGTGCTCGCCGAGGCGGTGCGCCGGGGACTGGCCACCCGGATCGGCCTGGAGGACACCGTGGAGCTGCCCGACGGGTCGCCCGCCCCCGACAACGCAGCCCTGGTGCGCGCCGCCCGCGACCTCGGCGCCCACTGACCGCCGCACCCGGTCGACCCGGCCCGGTCGTCACCGCGTCCGGCCGGGTGCCACCGCGTCCGGCCCGGTGTTTTCACTGAGCCCGGCCCGGTGTTTCACTGAGCCCGGGCCCGGCGGTCACCGGGCGGGGGCGACGGGCGTGGCGGGTCGTGGTGAATGTCCGCTGGTGTCCGGCACGTGATCAGCGGTGGGTGACGTGACAAATTCTCTCCGTTCGGGGGGTTTGATCATGAGTCCTTGACCGAACCGCCTTCGGAGACCTAGCCTCGCCTTACAGGCTCACATTGCCCGACCAGCGCAGGCTAAGCGCACAACATAGATCTCGTAACAGAACAGCATCACTTTCGACCGGCGACCTCGCCGGTCGCTGGCGACGGCTCCGGACTGGCCGGTCCGGAGCTGACGGATAACTGCATCCGGCCACTGGTGGCGTCCGTGTGGACGTCGCCGGTGGAGACCTACCCACGGCCAGCCGCTCCGGTCGGGCGTCCACAGCCGCAGGGTGCGTGCCATCGGCACGGTCGCTGCGGCCCCGACGTTCAGGGGAGGCGGCCATGGCGGGTCGGCAGAGGTTCACCGGTGGTCCCCCACGAGGTGTCCGTACCGACGTGGCGGCACCGGCCCGTACCAGGGCACCACGGACCGGCGCATGAACGCCTTCGACGTGGTGATCCTGGCCGTGGTGCTGCTGCTGGCCGTGGTCGTGGTCGGCGCGGTGCTGTTCGGCGTACGCGCGATGCGTCGGATCGGCGCGGCGCCGGCCCCCGAGGATCCGGCCTTCATCGCCGAGAAGGACCGCCAGGAGCAGTCCCTGGCCGCTTTGCGTACCGCCGCGGACGAGGTCAACAGCACCATCGACGTGGCGAAGTCGGCCGCCGCGGCGGCCCGTACCGAGGCGGCCGCCGCGAAGGCCGAGGCGAAGGCGGCCCGGGCGGAGGCCCGTCGGGTCCTCGACGACGCCCGCGCCGAGGCGGACACCATCCTGGAACGGGCCCACAAGCAGGCCGAGGCGGACGCCGAACAGCTGCGTACCACCGCCCGGCGCAGCGGCGAACGCGAGGTCGCCGTGCTCGCCGCGACGACCCGGGAGCAGGCCGCCGAGGTGGAGCGGCGGGCGGCCCGGATGGACGAGCGGGAGCGGCTGCACACCGAGGAGGTGGAACGCCTGGCCGAGCGGGAGCGGCAGCTCACCGCCGCCAGCGCGGCCCTCGCGGCCCGGGAGTCGGCCCTGGCGGAGCGGGAGCAGGCGGTCACCGAGGCGGAGGAGCAGCGGCGCCGTGAGCTGGAACGGGTGGCGGGCCTGACCGCCGACTCGGCCCGCGCCGAGCTGATCGAGGTGATCGAGACGCAGGCCAAGCGGGAGGCCGCGCTGCTGGTACGGGACATCGAGTCCGACGCCCGCAACACCGCCGAGCAGCGCGCCCGGCACATCGTGGTGGACGCCATCCAGCGGGTGGCCAGCGAGCAGACCGCGGAGAGCGTGGTCAGCGTCCTGCACCTGCCGGGCGACGAGATGAAGGGCCGGATCATCGGCCGGGAGGGTCGCAACATCCGCGCCTTCGAGTCGGTGACCGGGGTCAACCTGATCATCGACGACACCCCCGAGGCGGTGCTGCTCTCCTGCTTCGACCCGGTACGCCGGGAGGTCGGCCGGCTGACCCTGGAGAAGCTGGTCCTCGACGGGCGGATCCACCCGCACCGGATCGAGGAGGTGCACGACCTGGCCCGCCAGGAGGTGGAGGAGCTCTGCCACCGGGCCGCCGAGGACGCCCTGGTCGAGGTCGGCATCACCGAGATCCACCCGGAGCTGGTCACCTACCTGGGCCGGCTGCGCTACCGCACCTCGTACGGGCAGAACGTGCTCAAGCACCTGGTGGAGACCGCGCACATCGCCGGGATCATGGCCGCCGAGCTGCGGTTGGACGTGCCGACCATCAAGCGCAGCGCGTTCCTGCACGACATCGGCAAGGCGCTCACCCACGAGGTGGAGGGCAGCCACGCGATCATCGGCGCCGACCTGGCCCGCAAGTACGGCGAGAGCGAGGACGTGGTGCACGCCATCGAGGCGCACCACAACGAGGTGCCGCCGCAGACCATCGAGGCGGTGCTCACGCAGGCCTCCGACGCCTGTTCCGGCGGGCGGCCGGGGGCGCGGCGGGAGAGCTTGGAGGCGTACGTCAAGCGGCTGGAGCGGATCGAGGAGATCGCGGCCGGCAAGCTCGGCGTGGAGAAGGTCTTCGCCATGCAGGCGGGCCGGGAGATCCGGGTGATGGTCAAGCCGGACGACGTCGACGACATCGGCGCCGCCGTGCTGGCCCGGGACGTGGCCAAGCAGATCGAGGAGGAGCTGACCTATCCCGGTCAGATCCGGGTGACGGTGGTCCGCGAGTCCCGGGTCACCGAGATCGCCCGCTGAACGACACCGAAAAGGGCCGGCCCGTGCGGGCCGGCCCTTTTGACGTACGACGGATCAGTTGCCGCCCGCACCCTCGGCCTGCGAGGTCAGCGCGGTGGCCGGCGCCTGCTGGGCAGGAAGGCCCTTCGAGCTGCGGCCCCGGGCCAACCGGCGCTGCACGTACTGCGCCAGCTTGGACAGCGAGTAGTTCACCACGATGAACAGCACGCCGATCACCACGTACACCTGGATCGGGTTGCCGAGCACGCCGATGATCTGCTTGCCGATGTTCAGGGTCTCCTCGTAACTGATGATGAAGCCCAGCGAGGTGTCCTTGAGCACCACGACCAGCTGGCTGATCAGCGCCGGCAGCATGATCCGGAACGCCTGCGGCAGCAGGATCATCCGGGTGGTCTGCAGCGGGGAGAGCCCGATCGCGGCGGCGGCCTCGGCCTGCCCGCCCGGCAGCCCCTCCATGCCGGAGCGGAGGATCTCGGCGATCACCACCGAGTTGTAGATCGTCAGACCGATGACCAGATACCACAGGCTGTCGAAGGTGACCCCGAACTCGGGGAAGCCGCGGGCCACGAAGAAGATCGTGATGACGACGGGCAGCCCTCGGAACACCTCGACGCAGACCCGGGTGGCCGCCGACAGCAGCACGCTGAGCCCGCGCAGCAGGTAGGACAGCGGCGTCGCCAACCCGGTGAAGCGGCGGCGCGTCAGGCTCTTGAGCTGGATCCGCAGGACGGCCAGCAGGGTGCCGACCACCAGCGAGGCGACGATGGCCAGCGCCGCCGCGGTGAGGGTGCGCTTCAGGCCGAGACCGAGCCGGTCCCACACCTGGGAGAAGTTCTCGTCGGAGGGGTCGACCAGCGGGCCCCACAGCTCCATCGAGAACTGGCCCTTGTCGGCCAGCGGCCGGTAGATCAGGAAGTACGCCCCGGCGAGCAGCAGCACACCGGCGACGACGCTGGCGATCAGGGTGATCCGGCGCTGTCGTGGCCCCGGGACGTCGTACAGGACGCTGTTCTGCTGGCTCATCGGGCCACCGCCTGTCGCTTCTCCAGCCGGTCCAGCAGGGCGCCGAGCGGCACGGTCATGATCAGGTAGCCGACCGAGATGCCGATGGCGACGGGGATGAAGGCGTACCCGCCGGCCGAGGTGAGCTGGTCGGCGGTCTGGGCGAGGTCGCCGACCACCCCGAAGAAGCCGACCAGCGCCGAGTTCTTGATCATCGCGATGATCACCGAGCCGAGCGGGACGACCGAGGCCTTCCAGGACTGCGGCAGCACCACGTGGCGCAGGTTCTGACCGAAGGTCAGGCCGAGCGAGCGGGCGGCCTCCGCCTGGCCCGGTGGCACGGCGTTCACACCGGAGCGCAGCGCCTCACAGACGAACGCCGCGGTGTAGAGGGTCAGGGCGATCAGACCGAAGCGGAAGTACGGCAGGTCGGTGCCGAGCCGGCTGAAGATCGAGTCCAGCCCCGGGATGCGCAGGAAGTCGGCGTTGGAGCCGAGGGCCGGCAGCCCGAAGGCGGCGAAGAACAGCACCACCGTCAGCGGCATGTTGCGGAAGATGGTCACGTACGCGGTGCCGACGGCGCGCAGCGGCGGCACCGGGGAGATGCGGAGCACCGCCACGACGGCGCCCAGGACGAGGGCGCCGATCGCGGCGAGCACGCAGATCTGGAGGGTGAGCCAGAAACCGCCCGCAAAAACGTCGAACTTGTCGATGAGCACGTTCACGGGTTGGTATTCCTCCCCACCCTCCAGGTCGCGGTCAGATCAGTAGCGGTTGACGGCCGGCGGGCTGCCCAGCTCGGCGCCGAACTTGCCGGCGGTGTCGTCCCACGCCTTCTTCCAGCTGCCGTCTGAGTACGCCTTCTCCAGCGTGTCGTTGATGAAGTTACGGAACGCGGTGTCCTCCTTCTTCACCCCGATGCCGTACGGCTCCTTGGTGAAGTTCTCGCCGGCCAGCTTGAAGGACGACTCGTCCTTGGCGATGTAGCCGAGCAGGATCACGTTGTCCGTGGTGACGGCGTCCACCTGGCCGCCCTTGAGGGCGTCGCGGCACTTGTCGTACGTGTCGAAGAGCACCAGCTGGGTGGCGACGTCCTTGACGTACTTCTTGATCTCCTCGGCCGGCGTGGAGCCGGTCACCGAGCAGACCTTCTTGGTGCCGTCCTTGAACGAGTCCGGACCGGTGATCGTGGAGTCGTCCTTCTTCACCATGATGTTCTGGCCGGCCTCGTAGTACGGCCCGGCGAAGGAGACCCGCTCCTTGCGCTCGTCCTTGATCGTGTAGGTCGCGGCGACCAGGTCGACCGTTCCGTTCGCGATCACGTCCTCGCGCACCTTCGACGGCGTCTCGACGTACTCGATCTTGTCCTCGGGGATGCCGAGCTCCTTGACGATGAGCTTGGCGATCTCGACGTCGAAGCCCTCCGGCTTGCCCGACAGGCCCTTCTGGCCGAAGCCGGGCTGGTCGAACTTGGTGCCGACCTTGATCTTCTGGGCCTTGTGCAGCCGCTCCATGGTGCTGCCGGCGGGGAAGGACTTGCTGCCGGCACCGGTGCCCTCGTCGGCGTCATCGCCGCCACAGGCGGCCATGCCGAGCGCCAGGGTGGCGGCCGCGGCGAGCGCGGCCACGCGCTTCAAACGCATACTCATCTCCTTCTTCGACGGAACCCACCGGGGGACGGCGTGCTCCAACTACGGATGCTCAGTGCGTGAGGATCTTGGAGAGGAAGTCCCGGGCCCGCTCGCTGCGCGGGTTGGCGAAGAACTCGGTCGGGGGAGCGTCCTCGACGAGCTGCCCGTCGGCCATGAAGATGACCCGGTTGGCGGCGTGCCGGGCGAAGCCCATCTCGTGGGTGACCACGACCATGGTCATCCCCTCGCTGGCCAGCGACGTCATCACGTCCAGCACCTCGCCGACCATCTCCGGGTCCAGCGCGCTGGTCGGCTCGTCGAAGAGCATCGCCTTGGGCTGCATGGCCAGCGCGCGGGCGATGGCCGCCCGCTGCTGCTGGCCGCCGGAGAGCTGCGCGGGGAACTTGTCGGCCTGGTTGGCGATGCCGACCCGGTCGAGCAGGGCCAGGCCGCGCTCGCGGGCGGCGGCCGGCTTCTCCTTGCGGACCTTCACCGGGCCGAGGGTGACGTTCTCCAGGATCGTCTTGTGGGCGAAGAGGTTGAACGACTGGAACACCATGCCGACCTCGCTGCGCAGCTTCGCCAGCTCCCGCCCCTCGGCGGGCAGCGGCCGCCCGTCGAAGGTGATGGTGCCCGAGTTGATCGGCTCCAGCCGGTTGATCGTCCGGCACAGCGTCGACTTGCCCGAGCCGGAGGGGCCGATCACGACCACGACCTCACCCTTGCCGACGGAGAGGGACACGTCGTCGAGCACGTGCAGCGGGCCGAACCACTTGTTGACCCCGTCCAGCACGATGAGCGGTTCGCCCGTCGTCACGTCGTCCACCGTCCTGTCGTTCGGCTGAGTCCGGCCGGCCGTCCGGCCACCGGTTCCGGCAACTGTAGGCGGGGTGACGTGGCGGAACGCAACTCAGTTGGTCACGGAGCGGTAACACCGGTTCCGATCCGCACCGGGAGTCCGAATTCCGCGGCGATCCGGTCCCCTGCGGTGGCGCCCGCGACACCTTGCCGAGATCATGAGGGGATGACCTCACCGGTACGGCTGACCGATTACGCCCGCGGCGGTGGGTGTGCGTGCAAGATCCCGCCCGGCGAGCTGGAGACCATGGTGGCGGGTCTCGGCCCGGCCAGCGGCACTGCCGAGCTGCTGGTCGGCCTGGAGAACGGCGACGACGCCGCGGTGGTCCGGCTGGACGAGCGGACCGGGCTGGTCAGCACCGCCGACTTCTTCACCCCGGTGGTCGACGACGCGTACGACTGGGGGCGGATCGCGGCGGCCAACGCCCTGTCCGACGTGTACGCGATGGGCGGCACCCCACTGGTGGCGCTCAACCTGCTCTGCTGGCCGCGCGGCGTGCTGCCGCTGGAGTTGGCCCGGGAGGTGCTGCGCGGCGGTCAGGACGTGGCCCGGGGGGCGGGCTGTCACCTGGCCGGCGGGCACAGCGTCGACGACGAGGGCCCGAAGTACGGCCTGGCCGTCACCGGGGTGGTCCGCCCCGAGGAGTTGATCACCCTGGACGCCGGCCGGGCCGGCCTGCCGCTGTCGCTGACCAAGCCGCTCGGGGTGGGCGTGCTGAACACCCGGCACAAGGCCACCGGGGAGGTCTTCGACGAGGCGGTCGCGTCGATGAGCGCGCTGAACCGGGACGCCGCCCGCGCGGCCGTCGCGGCGGGGGTGCGGTGCGGCACCGACGTGACCGGGTTCGGGCTGCTCGGGCACGCCTCGAAGCTGGGCCGGGCCAGCGGCCTCACCGTCGCCCTGGACACCGCCCGGGTGCCGTACCTGGCCGGTGCGCGGGAGGCGCTGCGCGACGGGTACGTCAGCGGCGGCAGCCGGCGCAACCTGGAGTGGGTCACCCCGTGGACGGACTTCGGCGCGGCCGGCGAGGACGAGCGGCTGCTGCTGGCCGACGCCCAGACCTCCGGTGGGCTGCTGGTCGCCGGGGAGGTGCCCGGGGCGCCGGTGATCGGCGAGCTGCTGCCCCGGGGGGAGCACCTGGTGGTGCTCCGCTGACCCGTCGCCACCCCCGGCGCGACACGGTCGTCAGGCATGCCCGGGAGCGGCACCGTACCCGATAAACTGTCATCTTTCCGCTACTCGGAGCAACGTCGCCCGAGGAAATTTTGCCCGGAATGGTCACAGACCGGTAACTTGCCCCCGGCTGAGGTCATATGCCCCCCACCATCGAGATGACGGCCCGATCCGGAGGCCGGTGGGACGAGCACAGCGAGGAGGCGGCATGACCGAGCTGTGGAACTGGAGAATCGACGGGTCACGCCCGGAGGTGGTGTACCCGGCGCTGGCCGAGGCGCTCGGCCGGGTGGTGATGCCCCTCGCGGTGGCCGACCCGCTGCGCCTGCCCGCGTACGCGGTGGTCTGCGACGTATGGGAGGCGCCGGGCGAGTTCGGCACGGTGGTGGACTGCTACGGGGTGCCCGAGCGCCTCTCCGAGCAGGCCTGCGTCGCGGCGCTCGCCCGGCTGCTGGGGCGCGACTGCCTGCTCGCCGACGACACGCTGGACGCCGGCCGGCACCTGCTGGTGGCGCCGGACGGCACCGTTCGCCCGGTCCACTTCGATGTGACGGAGACCGACGACGGTGAGGAGCTGAGCAACCGGCGGCCCTGCACCACGGCCGACCCCCGCTGCCGGGGGTGGTGCCAGCGGTCCCGCTGGGCGCCGGACTCGGTCGCCCCGGTGCTCGCCGCGGCCTGACCGCGGCCGGGGTGGTCAGGAGCCGGCGCCGGCCGTCCGGCCACCCCCGCGGACCACGAGCTGGTCGAGCAGGGTGGCGGTGGCGGCGGCGACGGCCGCCACCGCGGCGTCGAAGGCGGCCGCGTTGTGCGGGGCGGGCGCCCGGAACCCGGAGATCTTCCGGACGTACTGCAACGCGGCCGCGTCGATGTCCGCGGGGGTGACCTCCGGGGCGTACGGCTCCCGCAGCGTCTTGATGCTCCGACACATGGTGCGCTCCTCCTCGTGACACCCACGGCGGGTGCCTGCTGCCGTACCGACGGTGACAACGGGTCGAGTCTTGTCTATTCTGGCAACGGATCAGAGCCCTTCGAGCCACGCTGCCGCTCGCGCTTCCCGCGCCCGGGCCCCCCGGAGACTCATTGTGGACCAGACGCCCTCCCGTCACCTTCCGCCGTCCCTCGACGTTCTGACGCGCAGCCTGCACACCCCGCTCGGCCGGGTCGCCACCGAGCACCCCGACACGGTCGCGCTGGTCCGGCGGCGGGTCCTGCCCCACGACGCCACCCCGCCGGTCGCCGTGCCGGTCGCCGGCTTCAACTCCGCCATCTGAGGGATGGCCGGCCGGCACGGCGCCACCGACCCGGGCGTCTCCGGCCGGCCGATCAGCCAGTACGTCCTCAAGGTGCACAGTCGCTGTGACCTGAGCTGCGACCACTGCTACGTCTACCAGGAGGCCGACCAGACCTGGCGGACCCGACCGGTCCGGATGGCGCCGGAGACCGTCCGGGCCGCCGCCCTGCGGATCGTCGAGCACGCCCGGGCGCACCGACTGCCCGTGGTGCACGTCGTGCTGCACGGCGGTGAGCCGCTGCTGCTCGGCGCCGACGGCCTGCGGCAGGTGCTGGCCGAGCTGCGGGCGACGATCACCCCGTGGACGGGTCTCGACCTGCGCATGCAGACCAACGGCGTGCTGCTCGACGAGGAGCTCTGCCGGCTGCTCGCGGCGTACGACGTCAGGGTGGGGGTGTCCCTCGACGGTCACCGGGCGGCGAACGACCGGCACCGGCGCTTCGCCCACGGCGGCACCAGCCATCCCCAGGCCCGCCGGGCGTTGGCCCTGCTCCGCCGGCCCGAGTTCCGCGGCAGCTACGCCGGCATCCTCTGCACCGTCGACGTGCGCAACGACCCCGACCGGGTCTACGCGGCGCTGCTCGCCGAGGAGCCGCCCCGGATCGACCTGCTGCTGCCGCACGCCACCTGGGACCGGCCGCCCTGGCGACCTCCCGGCACCCCCACGCCGTACGCCGACTGGCTGGGCCGGATCCACCGGCGCTGGGTGGCCGACGGCCGTCCGGTGCCGATCCGGCTCTTCGACGCCCTGGCCCCCGGCGCGACCGGCGGCGGCACCGAGGCGGTCGGCCTCGCCCCGGCCGACCTGCTCGTGGTGGAGACCGACGGCAGCTGGGAGCAGGTCGACTCGCTCAAGGTGGCGTTCCACGGCGCCGCCGGCACCGACCTGGACGTCTTCGGCCACCCCGTCGACGAGGCGGCCCGGCATCCCGGCGTCGCGGTCCGGCAGGAGGGGCTGGCCGGGCTCTGCGCCACCTGCCGGGCCTGCCCGGTGGTGGCCCGCTGCGGCGGCGGCCTGTATCCGCACCGCTGGCGCTCCGGCAGCGGGTTCGACAACCCGTCGGTCTACTGTTCCGACCTGCGGGCGCTGATCGCCACGATCGACGCCACCCCGCCCGGCGCCGCCGCCCGGCCACCGCAGCGGGCGGGCGCCCCCGCGAAGCCACCGGCCGTGCCCCGCCAACGAGAGCCCGCCTCCCACCGGCCCGAGGCGGCCCCCCGCCGGCAGTCAGCCGCGACGCCGCCGGTGGGGGAGCCGATGGGCACGGACGCCCTGGCCGACGAGCTCGCCACCGGCCACGGCGGACCGGAGGCCCTCGACCTGCTCGCCCGCACCCAGCTCGCCATCACCCGGGCGTTGCTGGCCAGCTGGCGCGACGTCGCGGGGGACAGCGCCGCCTGGCGACTCCTCACCGACCTCGACGCCACCGCCCCCGAGGCGGTCGCCACGGTGCTGGCGCACCCGTTCGTCCGTCCCGCGCTGGTACGCCGGCTCGACCGCCCCGCCCCGACCGGCGGCCCCGACGCCGACCCGCTGCCCGCCCTGGCCGCCGCGGCGGCCGTCCACGCGGGTGTCGAGGCGGCGGTGGCGGTCCCGGTACGCGCCGGGGCGGTCCTGCTCCCCACCCTCGGCCGGCTGAGCGTCCCCGGAACGAAAGACGCGCTGCTGACGGTCGCGGCGGGCGGCTTCCGGATCCGGGCCGGCGGGCAGGAGTGGCGGGTGTCGCCGGGCGTCGCGCCACCGCCCGGCTGGCAACCCACCCGCCGGGCACCGGTCACCGGCACGACCGTCGACATCGAGGACACCGACCCGGAGCGGGACTGCTACGGCGAGCCGGTGGCCTCCCAACTGGACGGCGCGGCGGCTGGGGCGCTGGCGCGTACCCTCGCTGCGGCCTGGCGGGTCGCGCACCGCGACGTGCCCGCGCACGGCCGGACGCTCGACGCCGGGCTGCGGGCCGTGGTGCCGCTCGCCCCCGACCCCACGGCGCCGCTGCGCAGCGCCACCGCCCGGCAGGCGTTCGGCGCGGTCGCCGTGGCCCCCGTCACCGACCCGGAGACCCTGGCCGTGCTCCTGGTCCACGAGTGGCAGCACGCCAAGCTCGGCGCCCTGCTCGACCTGGTCGACCTCGTCGACTCCGCCTCGCCGGTGCTGACCCGGGTCGCCTGGCGCACCGACCCCAGGCCCGCCGAGGGGGTGCTCCAGGGGGCGTACGCGCATCTGGCGGTGACCGAGGTGTGGCGGGCCCGGGCCCGCAGGCCCGACGCGGACGTCGCCCGGCGGCACGCCGCCCGCTACCGGGACTGGACCCGTGACGCCCTGGACGCTCTGCTGGCCGGCGGGGCGCTCACCGGGACCGGCGAGCGGTTCGTCCGGCGGATGCGGGACACCCTGGAGGACCGGATGCGGGACACCGTGGAGGAGTCGCGTGCTGGCGGCGACTGACCCGTCGACGGTCGCGGCGCACCGGGCCCGGCTCGCCGCCGGCCTGCGGGCGCTCGGCCTGCGGCCCGGCCAGGACGTGCTGGTGCACTGCTCCCTGCGCCGGCTGGGCCGGCCGCCGGGCGGGCCGGCCACCCTGGCCGCGGCGCTGCGGGACGTCCTCGGGCCGGACGGCACGCTGCTCGTGCCCACCGAGAACGCCGGCAACTCGACCACCTCGCGCGCCTACCGGGCCGCCGTGGCCGGCCTGACCGCCGACGAGCTGGCCGCCTACCACGCGGCGATGCCGGGCTGGGACCGGGCGACCACGCCGTCGGAGGGCACCGGGGCGTTCGCCGAGCACGTCCGGCTCACCCCCGGCGCGGTCCGCAGCGACCACCCGCAGACCTCGTTCACCGCCCTCGGGCCGCGCGCCCACCGGTTCACCGACGGGCACGAGCTGGAGTGTCACCTGGGGGAGCGGTCCCCGCTGGCCCGGCTGTACGACGCCGACGGCCGGGTGCTGCTGCTCGGTGTGGGCTGGGCGGCCTGCACCGCGCTGCACCTGGCCGAGTACCGGCTGCCGGTGCCGCCGCCGACGCGCCGCTACCACTGCTACCGCCGGGTCGACGGGGAGCGGGTGCCGCTGGAGTTCACCGGGCTGGACCTGGACGACACCGACTTCCCGGCGGTGGGCGCGGCCCTGGACGCCACCGGGGTGGTCCGCCACGGTCGGGTCGGCGACACCACGGCCCGACTGCTGCCGGTACGCGCCACAGTGGACCTCGCCGTCGCGTGGTTCACCGCCAACCGGCCGGGCACACGGCGTTGACGTGGGGACTACGCTGATGGTCCGGCCGCGTGGGGAGGGCGGAGGCGCATCGGTGAGCACAGTGGACGCACCCGCCGCGACGCGGGCCCCGCTGTTCTTCCTCAGCTACTCCCGCCCGCCGTTCCGCCGCTCCACCCCCGGCGCCACCGATCCCGTCCTGCGCTTCTTCGAGGACCTGTCGGTCCACGTCAGCGAGCTGGTCGGGCCGGAGACCGGGGTCGACGCCGGTTTCATGGACAGCGCCATGACCGGCGGGGAGCGGTGGACCCCGGAGCTGCTGCGCGCCGCCGGGACCTGCCAGGTCTTCGTCCCCCTGCTCTCCAGCGCGCTGATCGGCAGCGCCTGGTGCGGGATGGAGTGGGACGCCTTCTCCCGCCGCCGACTGGTGCCGCAGGGCGGCGGCGGGCCCGGCCACGCCACCGCGATCGTGCCGGTCACCTGGTCGCCCACGGACGACGCCCGGCTGCCCCGGGTGGTCCGCGACATCCAACGGTTCTCGCCCACCCCGATGCCGGATCCCGACATCGTGCGGCAGTACGAGCGGGAAGGGGTCTACGGCTTGCTCACCATGCGGATGGAGAACGCGTACCAGGCGGTCGCCTGGCGGCTCGCCCAGCGCATCGTCGAGATCCACCGGTCGTTCCGGGTGGAGCCCCGGGTGCCCGCGGGCTTCGGTGAGCTGCGGAACCTCTTCGCCGGGGAGGAACGGTGAGCCCCTACGGCGCGGCGCCCGGCACGTACTTCTTCCTCAGCTACGCCCACTCCGCGCCGCCGCAGGGCGCGCGGACCGACACCGACGTCTGGGTACGCCGGTTCTTCACCGACCTGTCGGCCGCCGTGGCTGAGCGGGCCCGACCGACGCCCGGGATGCGGATCGGCTTCTTCGACCAGCACATCCCGGTCGGGGCGGACTGGAAGGCCGCGCTGGCCGAGGCGATCAGCGGCGCGCAGGTCTTCGTCCCGCTCTACTCACCCGGCTACTTCCGGCGCCCGTGGGCCCTCGGCGAGCAGGAGTCGTTCCGGGCCCGGCTCGCCGCGGCCGGGGCGACCG
This sequence comes from Micromonospora siamensis, assembly GCF_900090305.1. Classification (NCBI taxonomy): domain Bacteria; kingdom Bacillati; phylum Actinomycetota; class Actinomycetes; order Micromonosporales; family Micromonosporaceae; genus Micromonospora; species Micromonospora siamensis. Next base: position 2,389,372 of record NZ_LT607751.1, read on the forward strand.
GCGACCGGGACGGGCACGTCGCCCCGGTGCTGTGGATCCCGTTCCCGTACGGCGAGACCGGTCCCGAGCTGGCGGCGGCGCTGGAGCGGGGCCGGGAGATCCCCGGGTACGCCGAGAACGGTGTCCGGGCGCTCTGCATGCTGTCGGCCTACGCCGACCCGTACCGCGACCTGCTGGCGGGACTGGCCCGGCACATCGTGGACGTCGCCGAGCGGCATCCGCTGGCCCCCTCCCGCGCCCCCGGCCTGGACGAGGTGGCCCGGCCGGTGCCCGGCGACCCGGACCTGGTGGTGGCCGTCCTGGCCCCCACCCGCGACCGGCTCCCGCCCGGCCGGGCCGTGCAGCCGTACGCCGGCGCCGGCCGGTCCTGGCGCCCCTTCGGTGGGCAGCAGGAGCTGCCGGTCGCCGAGTACGCCGCCAGCACCGCCGAACGGCTCGGCCTGTCGGCGCGGACGGTCGACTTCGACGGGGCGGGCGAGCTGCTCGACCGCCGCCCGGCGGTGCTGCTGATCGATCCGTGGCTCGCCGCGGCGCCCGGCGCGGTGGGTTCCCTGGTCGGCGCGGTACGCGGGCTGCGGCCCTGGGTGGTGCCCCTGGTGATCACCGACGGCGAAGACCCGCAGGACGCCACGCGACTCGCCGAGGACGTCACGGACATGCTGCACAATGCGGGCGTGCCCCAGGTCAAGCAGGCCCGGAGCGTGACGGAGTTCGCCGGCCTCATCCCCGCGCTGGTGACCGAGGCCCGCCGGCAGTACCTCAAACACGGCCCGGTGACGGAGTTCCCCCCGCCGCCCGAGCCGCCACCCAGCCTGCGGCACGGGCCGGAGCCGCGTCCCCGGCCCGGCACCCGCCTCGACCCGCCGCCCGCCCACGACGATCCGGCGTCGCCGCGTACCCACGGAGAGAACCGATGAGCAACGATCGCGAAGGTCAGGTCGTCACGTTCTACTCGTTCAAGGGTGGAACGGGTCGGACCATGGCGCTGGCCAACGTGGCCTGGATCCTGGCCGCCAACGGCCGACGGGTGCTGGTCGCCGACTGGGACCTCGAATCCCCGGGCCTGCACCGCTTCTTCCACCCGTTCCTCGACGCCGAGGCGATCCAGAACACCAGCGGCGTCATCGACATGATCCGCGACTACGAGTGGGAGACCACCCGCACCGTGGACCGGCCGGACCGCTGGGTCGAGCAGTTCGCCCGGGTCGGCCGGCACGCGTTCTCCCTGCGCTGGGACTTCCCCGACGGCGGCAGCCTGGACTTCCTCTCCGCCGGCCGGCAGAACAGCGACTACGCCGTCTCGGTCAGCGGCCTGGACTGGGACAACTTCTACAACCGGCTGGGCGGCGCGCAGTTCTTCGAGGCGCTGCGCGCCGACATGAAGCGCGAGTACGACTACACCCTGATCGACAGCCGCACCGGCCTGAGCGACGTCGCCGACATCTGCACCCTGCACCTGCCGGACACCCTGGTCGACTGCTTCACCCTCAGCGACCAGGGGATCGAGGGCGCGGCCGGGGTGGCCCGCTCGGTCCGGGACCGGTTCCGCCGCCGGCCGATCCGGATCCTGCCGGTGCCGATGCGGGTCGACCAGGCCGAGAAGGAGAAGGCGGAGGCCGGCCGGTCGCTGGCCATGCGCCGGTTCCTCGGGCTGCCGTCCGGGATGACCGAGCCGGAACGCCGGCGCTACTGGGCGGCGGTGGAGGTGCCGTACCGGCCGTTCTACGCGTACGAGGAGACCCTGGCCACCTTCGGGGACCCTCCCGGCTCGCCGACCTCGCTGCTGGCCGCGTTCGAGACGCTGACCGGGATCCTCACCGACGGCGAGGTGAGCGCGCTGCCGGTGATGGTGGAGTCCGTCCGCGAGCGGGGCAAGGCCCGGTTCCGCCGCCGCGCCGAGGCCGTCGACGACCAGATCGTGCTCCGGTACGCCCCGGAGGACGCGGTCTGGGCGGAGTGGCTGGAACGGGTGCTCAGCTCGGCCGGGATGCGGGTGGTCGACCCCGGCTCGGCGGTCGGCTCGGCGGCCACCCCGGCGCCCCGGACGCTGACCGTGGTCTCTCCGGCCTACCTGGCGACCCCACCGGGCGGCCTGCCGCCCCGCGAGCCGAGCACCGGCTCGACCGCCCTCGCCGTCTACGTGGCCGACCTGCGACCGCTGGCCGAGTTCCCCGCGCAGGCCGCCACCCACCTGGTCAACGTCAGCGCGGAGACGGCGGTGGAGCGGGTGCTGCGGCTGGTCGGCCGGCCGGTGCCGGCCGCGGCCCAGGGTGCGCCCGCCGGCGGCAGCCGCTACCCGGGCACCGATCCGACCGTCTTCAACGCCCCCAACCGCAACGCCCGGTTCACCGGCCGCGAGGACGACCTGGCCGAGCTGCGCCGGCAGTTGCAGAGCGGGCGCAGCGCGGTGGTGCTCCCCGTCGCCCTGCAGGGCATGGGCGGGGTCGGCAAGACCCAGCTCGCCCTGGAGTACGTCTACCGCTACCGCGGCGCGTACGACGTGGTCTGGTGGATCGTGGCGGACCCGCCGCAGTTCGTCGACACCGCCCTTGCCGACCTGGGCGCCCGCCTCGACGTGCCGGCCGGCCCGACGCTGCCCGACTCGGTGCGCAACACCCTCCAGGCGCTCGGCCGGGGCCGACCCCACGAGCGGTGGCTGGTCGTCTTCGACAACGCCGAGGAGCTCGAGCACATCGAGCAGTTCCTGCCGCAGGGGCCGACCGGCCACGTCCTGCTCACCTCCCGCAACCGGGCGTGGGGGGAGCGGGCCAACCCGATCCAGGTGGACGTCTTCGACCGGGCGGAGAGCGTCGCGCACCTCGCCCAGCGGGTCCCGGCGATCAGCGCCGAGGAGGCCGACCGGGTCGCCGACGCCCTGGGGGACCTGCCGATCGCGGTCGCCGCCGCCGGGGCCTGGTTGGCGGAGACCGGCACGCCGGTCCCGGACTATCTGCGGCTGATCGAACGGCACGGGCCGAGCGCGCTGTCGGTGGAGGCCACCTGGGACCTGTCGCTCAACCGGCTGCGCGACCAGGCGCCGGCCGCGTACCGGCTGTTGCAGCTCTGCTCGGTGCTGGCGCCGGAGATCGCCCTGGAGCTGATCTACAGCGACGAGATGGCCGCGGCCCTGGTGCCGTACGACCCGGCAGTCTCCGAACGGCTGGTCCGGGGCGCCCTGGTCCAGCAGATCAACCGCCTCGCCCTGCTCAAGTTGGACGTGCAGGGCGGCCGGATCCAGGTGCACCGGCTGTTGCAGGCGGTGGTCCGGGACCGGATGACCGCCGAGGAGGTCACCGAGGCCCGGCACCAGGTCCACCTGGTGCTGGCCGCGTCCCGCCCGCGCGGCGACGTCGACGACCCCGGCACCTGGCCTCGGCTGCGGATGCTCTGGCCGCACCTGGAGGTGTCGGAGGCGCTGACCTGCGCGGAGGAGACGGTCCGTCAGCTGCTGATCGACCGGGTGCGCTACCTGTGGCAGCGCGGCGGCCTAGACCAGGCCGACGAGTTCAGCCGGCGGGTCGACGAGATCTGGTCGGCGCAGGCCGCCGGCCCGGACGGCGGTGGGGCGCTGCCCCGGCAGCTGCTGCACCTGCGGTTCAACCGGGCGAACATCCTGCGCAGCCTCGGCCGGTTCGCCGAGGCGCGGGACCTCGACGAGGCGGTCCTGGCCGAGCAGCGCCAACTCCTCGGCGAGCTGCACCCGCACTCGCTGATGACCGCCGGCAGCCTCGCCGGTGATCTGCGGGCCCTCGGCCGGTACGCCGAGGCGCTGGAACGCGACCGCTCCACCTACGCCTCCTGGGTGCAGGTGCTCGGCGAGGACGACCGGCGGACGTTGAGCGCCGCCAACAACCTCGCCGCCTCCTACCGGCTGGTCGGGGACTACCGGTCGGCGCGGCGCTGGGACGACGAGGTGCACCAGCGGCGCCGGCTGGTGCTCGGCCCGACCAACCCGTACACGTTGCTCTCCGCGGTCCGGCTCGGCGGCGACCTGCGGGAGGCCGGCGAGTACGAGAAGTCGGTGCTGCTGCTCCGCGAGGTGTACGACCGCTACGTCGAGGTGCTGGGCGGCGAGGACCAGCTCACCCTCACCGCCCAGGTCAACCTGGCGGTCTCGCTGCGCAGCGTGGGCCGGCCCGCCGACGCCGCGCCGATGTTCGAGGCCGCGTACCGGACGCTGGCCGACCGGTTCGGGCCGAACAACCCGGACACGGTGGCCTGCCGGTCGAGCCGGGCGGCGAACCTGCTCGCGGTCAACGACGAGGCCCGGGCGCTGAGCGAGATGGCCGCAGTGGCCCGCGCGTACGAGGAGGAGCTGCGCCTCGGCCCGACGCACCCGCACACGCTGGCCACCTTGAGCAACCGGTCCGCCGCCGAACGCGCCCTCGGCCGCCGGTCCGAGGCCCGCGCCACCGCCGGGCGGGCGGTGGACGAGTTGCGCAAGGTGCTCGGCCTCGACCATCCGCACACCCTCGCCGCGGAGGTCAACCACGCGGTCTGCCTCGCCGAGGAGGGGGAGTGGGCGCCGGCCCTGGACCGGTTGCGGGACACCGCCCGGCGGCATGGCCACGCCATCGGCGCGACCCACCCGGACACCCTGCGCTGCCTGGGTGACCTCGCCCTGGTCGCGGGGCGGGCGGGTGCCGGTGCGGCCGAGGCCGACGCCGAGGCCGCCGCCGACCGGCTGGCCGAGGTGATCGGGCAGGAGCATCCGAGCGTGCAGACGCTGCGGGAGCGCCGGCTGGTGGTCCGGGTGATCGACCCCAACCCGTTCTGACCGGCACGCCGCGCGCCCTGCCGGTCCGCAGGCCCTGCCGGTCCGCACGCCCTGCCGGTCCGCACGCCCTGCCGGTCCGCGCGCCCTGCTGGGCCGTGCGCCTGGTCGGGCCGCGCGCCTGGTCGGCCCGCGCCCTGGCCGGGCCGATGGCGTCCGGGGGTCCGTCGGCCGGCGGTCAGAGCCGCGGGGCGGTGGCCAGCTCGGGGGTGGTCAGCCAGGCCAGGGTCTGCGGCAGGATCTCCACCGCGCCGAAGTGCGCGGCGCCCGGCTGCACCTGGACCTCCGCGTTGGCGATCCGGGCGGCCAGCCACCGGGAGTGCGCCACCGGCGAGAAGCGGTCCTGCTCGCCGTGCCACAACCGGACCGGCGCCCGGATGGCGCCGAGGTCGAAGTCCCAGGCGCGGCGCAGGGCGAGCACGTCGTCGATCCAGCCGTCCGGGCCGTGCCGCAGGGCCTCGGCGTACATGTCGGTGAGCAGCCGGCGGATCGTCACGTCGTCCACCACCCGGATGTCGGACTCGCTGAGCTGCGGGCGGAGCACCTCGAGCAGGGTCATCGGGTCCCGCTGGGCGTTGCGCGCCCGCTCGGTCAGCGACAGCTTCAGCTCGGTGGCGTCCTCGTCGGCCAGCCCGTAGTCGTCGACGTTGCCCTCGGTCATGCCGGAGTACCAGTCCAGGTCCGGGGCGCCGGCCGGGGCCAGCCCCACCAGGACCGCGGCCCGGGTCACCCGCTCGGGCAGCAGCGCCGCGCAGGCCAGGGCGTGCGGCCCGCCACCGGAGCGCCCCACCACGGCGAACCGGTCGATGCCGAGCGCGTCGGCGATCGCCGCCACGTCGGCCGCCGCGTCGGCCACCCGGCGGCCCTCCTGCCGGTCGGAGTCGCCGTAGCCGGGCCGGTCGTAGCAGACCAGGTGCACGCCGAGGCGGTAGAGCACGACCGGCCGGGGGCGGGGGCCGCTGCGGCTGCCCGGGGTGCCGTGCAGCAGGAACACCACCGGCCCGTCCGGGGCGCCGGAGGTCTCCACCGCGAGTCGCCGCCCGTCGCCGGCGACGACGATGCGCTCTGCCGCGTTTTGTAGCGTCACGGTGGCCTCCCGCGGGTTCGTCATGTGCTCCCCCGAGTCGGAGACGCGTATCGGTGGTGCAAAGACCCCGAAACCGCCCAGAACACAGTCCTGCTGTGCAGCGTACTGCCCGGCGGATGCCCCCGCCATGGGCCGCCGGGTCAATGCCGGGCGGACGGGTCGGCCGAGCGGGCCGCTACCCTGGTAGCCCGAGGAAAGGGGCGCCGAGCAGGTGGCTAGGACCTACAACGTCGTCACGTACGGCTGCCAGATGAACGTGCACGACTCCGAACGCATCTCCGGCCTGCTGGAGCAGGCGGGATACGTGCGCGCACCCGGCGGGGACGAGACCCCCGACGTGGTCGTCTTCAACACCTGCGCGGTCCGGGAGAACGCCGACAACCGGCTCTACGGCAACCTCGGCCGGCTCCGCCCGGTCAAGGACAAGCACCGCGAGATGCAGATCGCCGTCGGCGGCTGCCTGGCCCAGAAGGACCGCGGCGAGATCGTCCGCAAGGCCCCCTGGGTGGACGTGGTCTTCGGGACCCACAACATCGGCTCCCTGCCGGTGCTGCTGGAGCGGGCCCGGCACAACGCCGCCGCCGAGGTGGAGATCCTGGAGTCCCTCGACGTCTTCCCCTCCACGCTGCCCACCCGCCGCGAGTCGACGTACGCGGGCTGGGTGTCGATCTCGGTGGGCTGCAACAACACCTGCACCTTCTGCATCGTGCCGTCGCTGCGCGGCAAGGAGAAGGACCGTCGCCCCGGCGACATCCTCTCCGAGGTGCGCGCCCTGGTCGACGAGGGTGTGCTGGAGGTGACCCTGCTCGGGCAGAACGTCAACTCCTACGGCGTGGAGTTCGGCGACCGGTACGCCTTCGGCAAGCTGCTGCGCGCCTGCGGTGACATCGACGGGCTGGAGCGGGTCCGGTTCACCAGCCCGCACCCGAAGGACTTCACCGACGACGTGATCGCCGCGATGGCGGAGACGCCGAACGTCTGCCACTCGCTGCACATGCCGTTGCAGTCCGGCTCCGACGACGTGCTGAAGGCGATGCGCCGGTCGTACCGGTCGGAGAAATACCTCGGCATCATCGAGAAGGTCCGCGCGGCGATGCCGGACGCGGCGATCACCACCGACATCATCGTCGGCTTCCCGGGCGAGACCGAGGCCGACTTCCAGCGCACCCTGGACGTGGTCCGCGAGTCCCGGTTCTCCTCGGCGTTCACCTTCCAGTACTCCAAGCGCCCCGGCACCCCGGCGGCCACCATGGACGGCCAGCTTCCCAAGCAGGTCGTGCAGGAGCGCTACGACCGGCTGATCGCCTGCGTCGAGGAGATCACCTGGGCGGAGAACAAGAAGCTCGTCGGCGAGCCGGTCGAGGTGCTGGTCGCCGTCGGCGAGGGGCGCAAGGACGAGCGCACCGGCCGGATGTCCGGCCGGGCCCGCGACGGCCGCCTGGTCCACTTCGACGCCGGGTCGCTGGCCGGGCGGATCCGGCCCGGCGACATCGTGCACACCACCGTCACGTACGCCGCCCCGCACCACCTCAACGCCGACGGCGAGCCGCTGTCGCACCGGCGTACCCGCGCCGGTGACGCGGCCGAGGCGGGACGCTCCCCGCGTACCCCCGGGGTGTTGCTCGGGCTGCCCACGGTCGGCGCGCCGACCACGCCGCCCGCGCCCGCCGGGGCCTGCTCCGCGCACTGACGCGACGCCTCGACGGCCGGGACCCGCCACGGGTCCCGGCCGTCGGCGTCCTCAGCAGGCGGCGCCGTTGAGCTTCACTGCGCCCGGCGCGGACGCCGCGCCGTTGGCGGTGAAGCCGACCGTCACCGACGCGCCCGGCGCGAGGGTCTTCGCCCAGTCCGGAGCGGCGGCGGTGACCGTGCTGCCGGACTGGGTGACGGTGGCGTTCCAGCCGCTGGCCAGGGTCACCCCGGACGGCCAGGTCCAGGTCGCGGTCCACGGGTTCAGCGTGCCGGTGCCGGTGTTCTTCACGGTCAGCTCCCCCTGGAAGCCACCGGCCCAGGCGTTGACCTGCTTGTAGCTGGCCGTGCACGCCCCGCTCGGGGCCGGCGTCGTCGGCGACGGCGACGGCGAGGTCGGTGACGGGGACGGCGACGTGGGGGTCGGGGACGGGTTGCCGCCACCACCCACCGGCGCGATCAGGTACGGCTGGATGATGTCCTGCTTGGCCTGGTTGATGGTGGTCCAGTCGTCGTTGGCGATGCCGCCGGTGTCACCCGAGTTCGGGTTCCACGACCAGTACGTGAACGACATCCCGTTCACCCCGGTCCCGGTGTACGCCAGCAGGTTCTGCAACCAGACCTTGTCCTTCGGGTCCTGCAACGTGGTGCCGAACTCGCCCATCATGATCGGCGCGACGTTCTGCTTGTACAGGTAACCCCAGTACTTGTCCCAGATGCCCGGCATGTTCGCCGGGTACGTCGGGTCGTCGAACCAGGCCTGGTGGTAGACCGAGGTGGCGTACTCGTGCGGCGAGTAGACCAGCCGGTTCGCCACGTTCAGCCGGACCGGGAACTGCCCGGCCTTGGAGAGGTTGCCACCCCACCAGCCGCAGTCCTCGTCGTTGCTGGTGTCGCCGTCCCAGACGTTCGACAGGCCACCGCTGGGGCAGCTCACCCCCTCGACGAAGATCAGCCAGTTCGGCTGCACCCCGAGGATCGCGTTGCCGGCCCGCTCGGCGGCCAGCCGCCAGTCCCGGGCGGTGTCGCCGCAGCCCCAGCAGGCGCCGGTGGCGGCCGGGTTGGTGCCCTCGGCGTGCGGCTCGTTGTGCAGGTCCGCGCCGATCACCGTGGGGTTGTTCGCGTACCGCTGGGCGAGCATCTTCCAGTCCGCGATCCAGGTCGCCTCGGAGACCGTCGAGGTGTACCAGAGCGGTGACTGCCCGGCCGAGGTCGGCCGGTGCCGGTCCAGGATGACCCGCATCCCCTTGCCGCCGGCGTAGTCGATGACCTTGTCGAGGATCTGCAGCGGGGAGAGCCCGACCAGGTCCGGGTTGACGAAGTCGTTGATCCCGCTGGCCGTCGCGCCCGGCTTCAGCGCGTCGTTCGAGTAAGGGATGCGCAGGGTGTTGTAACCCAGCCGGGCCATCGTGTCGAGCTGACCGCGCCACGGGTTGCTCGACCAGAGACCGTGGAACGTCTTGTTGTCGGTCTCCATGCCGAACCAGTTGATGCCGGTGAGCCGGACGGTGGCCCCCGTACTGTCGACGATCTTGCTGCCGTTGGTGTGCAGGTAGCCGGTGCCGGTGCCGCCGACAGCGGCGGCGGCCGGGGTGGTGCTGACGGCGGCGGCGACGAGGACGCCGGCCGCGGCGGTGGCGAGCGCGGTGAGCGCGCCGCCGAGGGCGGTGGGTCGGTGCATCGGAGCTCCACTTCGGATGCCCGCGCGGCGCGGCCGCCGCGGGCGGGAGGGCCAGGTCGATGGTCACGCTCCTCCGCGAGTACGCGGACAGAGCGCGACGATCCGGTCACGTGGACGCGGTCACTCGCGCCGATCACACCGGAACTCTCCGACGGCTGATCAGCCGCAGGTGCCCTCGTGCCGGTGTCGGAACCTGGCTCCGAGCCCATTCTGATCAGCCTGTCTCGATGCGTCAACCATCCCTGCCTGACACCCACCCTCCTGCCCCGGCCGCCGCCGGGCCGACCGGCCTCTCGGGCAAGGTCACGCTCGATCCTGGATGTGGTGGCGTCGCGGACCCGAGGAGGCCACTACATCCAGGAAGTAGCGTGATCTGGGCGCGGGGCGGACAGTCGGAAGCCCCCGACCCGTCAGGGTCGGGGGCTTCCGGGGTAGGAACTGGGGTCAGCCGGCCTGTTCGGCGAGCTGCAGGAACCGGCGCTTCGAGGCGAGGGCCTGCTCGGCCTCCTTGACGCGGCGGGCGTCACCGGCGGCCTGCGCGCGGGCCAGCCGCTCCTCGGCCTCCGCGACCTGCGCCCGCATCTGGGCCAGCAGCGGGTTGTCCTCCTTGGTGGTACGCCGCCACGCCGAGTCCATCACCTCGCGGACCTTGTCGTCGACGGCGCGCAGCCGGCGCTCCAGTCCGGCGGCGGCCTCGCGGGGCACCCGGCCGGCCTCGTGCCACTGCGCCTGGATCTCCCGAAGCTTGGCCTGGGCGCCCTTCGGGTCACCGTCGACGTCGAGCGCCTCGGCCTCGGCCAGCAGCGCCTGCTTGCGCTCCAGGTTCGCCTTCTGCTCGTTGTCCCGGGCGGAGAAGACCTCGCTGCGGCGGCTGAAGAACGCGTCCTGGGCGGCCCGGAACCGTTCCCAGAGCTTCTGCTCGGCCTCCTTGGAGGCCCGCGGCGCGGTCTTCCACTGGTTCATCAGGTCCTTGAGCTGGTTGGCGGTCGCCGCCCACTCGGTGGAGTCCTTGAGCTTCTCGGCCTCGGCGACCAGCTCCTCCTTGACCTGCTGCGCCTGCTTGCGCTGCTGGTCCAGGGTGGCGAAGTGGGCGCCTCGCCGGCGGGTGAAGCCGTCCCGGGCGGCGGCGAACCGCTTCCACAGCTCACCGTCGGCCTTCTTGTCGACCCCGCGGATGGTCTTCCACTCGTCGAGGATCTCCTTGAGCCGGTCCCCGGCGGTCTTCCAGCCGGTCGACTCGGCGGCCAGCTTCTCCGCCTCCTCCACCAGGGCCGTCTTGCGGGCCAGCGCCTCGGTACGGGCGGCGTCGCGGGCGGCGCGGGCCTCCCCGGCCTTCTCCTCGGCCACCACGGCGAGCTTGTCCAGGCGCGCCACCAGGGCGTCGATGTCGCCCACGAC